>NZ_JACXLC010000001.1:0-44360 GCF_014705715.1 Erythrobacter rubeus
CTCGGCTTCGGCTCCCAATGGCACGGTGGTGATCGAGGCCGACGGCACGCTCACCTACACGCCGAATGCAGACTTCAACGGCAGCGATACGATCACCTACGAGATCAGCGACGGCGAGGGCGGGGTTGCAATTGGCACGGTTTCGGTCACGGTCAACAGCGTCAATGACTTGCCGACTGATGAGCCCGAGGCAGTAGATGCATTCAGCGGTGCACCTACGATCATCGACGTGCTCGATAATGCCAGCGACCCTGATGGCGATCCATTGAGCGTGATCATTGCCACCGTCGATGTGGGCGAGGTTGTCATCAATCCGGACGGCACGCTTACTTATACGCCGCCGGACGGTTTCACCGGTATTGCTACGATCCGCTACACCATATCGGATGGCAATGGCGGGTTCGTAAACTCGACCGCGACCGTCAATATCTCGGCGGCTGGTGCGGATCTGACGGCGCTGCTCGGCGAAAACCGCAATCGTGGATTGCCCGATCCGTATTTGGTCGACGAGGTGCTCGACCAGTCGGAAGAATTCATCACTACACCGCTGATCATCGTCGATACGGTGAACGGCTTCCGCCCACTTGGCGGCACCGGCTCGCTCAATGTCGAACAGCCGCTCCTCGAAGCGGTAAACGGCGTCAGGTCATTGAATGGGATCGGCGATTTCGATCGTAGCCGTCATCCTATCGATGGTGTGATCCGCTACCTCGATCACATTCGCGATCTGCGTTTTGGCGTCGATCGTCTGCTCGATCCGCGGTTCGGCGATTTTCTTCCCGAGGCGCTCACAGGGTTCTCGGTGCGCCAGCTCGATACCGGCAACGACCAGGTGATGATCGAATCCATCGTGCGCGACCGCGTCGTCTATGTTGAAATGCGCGATATCGGCGAGGGTTCGGCCTCTCCTATCGCCGAATTCCAGCTTTTGACGCGCGATGGCTCGCCGCTGCCCGACTGGATCCGGATCGATCCTCGCGGTCTGGCGATCATCGAGCGCCCGGCTGACGCCGAAGAATTGCGCCTGATCGTACGCGCTATCACAGAAGACGGCGAAACCATTGATATCCCGGTCAGAATTCAAGGTGCGACCGGCGAAATCCAAACCGATGTGCCGCACGATAAATCGCTCGTCCGTGCGGAAACGCTCGGTGCGATGATGGCACGAGAAAGCTCTGAAACAAGCGATGAAGTCGACGATCTGCTCGCCGCTTTCGTGTAGAAGACAAGAACGGATGAAGGTAAATTCATGAATAAGGGAATCGCACTGCTCGGCGCTTCGACATTCTTTCTGGGTGCCTGCGCGACCGTGCCGGAACCTTTTACGTCGGCCGAGCTGCAAGAAGCGGCTTCGCGGAACTTTGCCGAAGTCGATGCCGAGCAGGAGCCGGTGACCGCGCCGATCGACCTTTATGAAGCGATGGCTCGCGCGCTGAAATACAATCTCGACTATAAAGTCGAACTAATGGAAATTGCCCTGAGAGAGCGTGAACTCGATCTGCAGCGTTACGATATGCTGCCGCAACTGGTTGCAAATGCTGGGTATGCAGGTCGCAACAACTTTTCTGGCGCTAGTTCATTGTCCCTGATTACTCAGCAGCAATCTCTTGAACCGTCGACCTCCCAAGAGCGCGATCTGTTCACCGCCGATTTGTCGTTAAGTTGGGACGTTTTGGACTTTGGATTGTCCTATGTCCGAGCGAAGCAAGGGGCGGACGAGGTGCTGATATCACAGGAGCGTCGACGAAAGGTCGCCAATCGTGTAATCGAAGACGTGCGTTCCTCATACTGGCGGGCGGTCAGCGCAGAGCGGTTGCTTACCAAGCTGCAAGAACTCGAAAGCTCAGTCACTACAACGCTTGAAAATTCCGAGCGATTGTCTGAACGTCGGTTGTCCGCACCACTGACAGCTCTGACTTACCAGCGCGAGTTGCTGCAAATCCAGTCGCAGATACGGACGCTACAGCGTGAGCTTGTTGTCGCTAAATCGCAACTTGCGGCGCTTATGAACCTAAGGCCAGGAACCGACTTCTCGCTTGCGCTGCCAGATCGGACCGATCATCTACCCGCCGTCGAGTACGATGGCGAAGACATGATGATGACAGCGTTGCTCAATCGCGCCGAGCTGCGCGAGGTAGGCTATCGACAGAGAATAAACGCTCGCGAGTTGGATGCCGCATTACTGTCGGCGCTGCCTAGCTTTCGCGGTGTCTTGGGTGTTAATGTGGATTCGAATGACTTTCTATTCAATAACGACTGGGTGAATTACGGAGCAAGGGCAAGCTGGAACGTCCTCAATCTATTCCGGCTCCCAGCTCAAAAGAGAGCGGTTCGCGCTCAAAACGATTTGCTGGAGCAGCGCGAGCTGGCGCTAACTATGGCTGTTGTCACGCAGGTCCACGTTGCACGAGCGCGTTTTGGGCACCTACGCGAAGAATTGGAGACCGTCTCGCGGCAGATGACTGTGCAGGACAAGATACTGAACCAGATTCGCGCTGGTCACGCCACCGGAGTGATGAGCCGCCAAACACTGCTGCGCGAAGAAATGAACACGTTGGTCGCGGAAGTGCAATACGATATCGCCTATGCTGAAGCGCAGAACGCCTATGCGAACTTGTTCGCTTCCATGGGTATTGATGAGTTCAGCCCTGAAGTGACGGGCCAAGAAGATGTCGCCACTCTGCGAGCATCGCTGGCAAAGCTTTGGCAGGATCGCGAAGCAGCTGTAAGGCTCTCGGGGCAGTGACGCATGCCTGAAACAGAGCGGGTTGAGAAACCCACGACTCCTATAGCGCGCGACAAGCGCAAATATGCGATCGGCGGCATCGCTAGTGTTGGCATGTTGGCCCTTTTTGCATTAGCGATAACTAATGGTGAAGAAACGGAATGGTCAAATAGTGAATCAAACGATACGGCAAATCCGCAAAACGCAGAGGTTCCTGCTTTAGAGACTGAAACTGAGGGCACGGATGAACCCGTCTTCGAGGCGCGAGGAGTCATTGCTGCAAAGCAGGAGTCCACGATCGCTTCGCGTCTGACGGCGCGTATACTTTCCATACCTGTAGGTGAAGGGGGTAGCTTCCGTCGTGGTGCAACCTTGGCAACCTTTGACTGTTCCATGATTCGGGCGCAGCTTACAGCGGCCCGCGCCGCAACAACCGCCTATCGGAAAACTCACGAAACCAACGTCGAGCTGGACACCTACGAAGCAGTCGGAACGAACGAGGTTGAAGTATCTGAGGCCAACCTCGGACAAGCTATCGCTGAAGCCAACGCAATACGAGCACAGCTCAATGATTGTAGCGTCACGGCCCCGTTCTCCGGCACTGTCGTTGAACAAATCGCCAATCGCGGGGAGGTTGCGGCAAGCGGACAGCCATTGCTGAAAATTCAAAGCGGCAATGACCTTGAGGCAGAACTCATCGTTCCGAGCAATTGGCTTAATTGGCTAAGAGCTGGGGCAGAGTTCGATTTTGTAATTGACGAGACGGGCACGGCGATACCCGGCGCTGTCACTCAATTAGGTGCCTCGGTCGATCCGGTCAGCAAAACGATACGCGTAAAGGCCGATATCGATCCGGGCGAAGCACTTGTCCTGCCAGGCATGAGCGGGACTGCCTCTTTCGGCATGCCTGACGTACAAATCGACTCGGCAAATGTGTCAGCGGGTGACGATGGCAGCCAGTCGTCCTGAACCAGCGAAGGCTCGTCTTCAGTTGAGCGATATTGCGACCGGCAGCAGTCCGGGCGACGCCAAGACGCTTGCAGTGCTGCTCCAATTTGAGGCCGACATTCGGCGCCAATCGACCCTTCCAGAACTGCAATATCTCGTCGCGAACGAAGCGCGCGCCATCCTTCCCTATGGGCAGATGTTTGTGCTTTGCAAGGCCACCTTAGGCGAGGGCTACGAGGTCAAATGCGCATCCTCGCTGGCGACGGTCGACCGTAATGCGCCGCTAATCCATGCACTGGAGAGGATGCTTGCAGAGCTCGCGAGCGAGTTCGACTTTGCCAAACCGCGCGAATTTGATGTCGCGCGCGTCAAGACTGACGAAGCCCTCTCAGATTATCCCTACTCGCAAATGTATTGGCAGCCGCTGCCCGGCGAAGATGGTACGCCGTTTGGCGGGTTGCTGATCGCGCGCGAAGAAACGCTGCGCGACGGCGAGAAGTACCGCCTCGCACGCATTGCCGAGACGACAGCGCATGCTTGGCGTGCGCTCACCAATAACAGGCCGGTTCGCAGAATACCCTTGCTCGATAGCCGCAAGAAGAAATGGATCGCAGCTGGTGTCGCGGTCGTTATGCTATTCCCGGTGCGCCTAACCGCGCTCGCCCCTGCGGAGATCGTGGCTGAGCGGCCCTACGTGATTGCCGCTCCGTTTTCCGGCCGCATCGCATCGGTCGAAGTTATACCCAACGCAGCCGTACGAAAGGGGGAGGTGCTGTTGCGTTTCGACGATGTACGGCTCGCGAATGAGCTAGAACTGGCCGAAGAACGGCTCGCCGTTGCGCGCTCGCGGCTTGAACGCTCGACCAGCACGGCATTTGCCGAGCGCGACGAGACATACGACATCTCGATAATGCAGGCCGAGGTTGAGGTGGCGCAGGCCGAATACAACTACGCACGTCAGCTTGCAGGCCAATCGGCGATCGGTGCGCCGCGCGATGGTATGGCATTATTCAGCGACCGGCGCGACTGGGAGGGGCGTGCAGTCAATGTCGGCGAACCGATCATGCAGGTGGTTAACCCCAATGAAGTGATGATCCGGATCGATTTGCCCGCAGCCGAACAAATGTCTCTCGATCAGGGCGCCAAGGTCAAGATGTGGCTTGACTCGCAGCCGCTCTGGGCGATTGATGGTGTGTTGGAAACGGCGAGCTATCAAGCACGGGAAACCCCGGACGGCACTCTGGCTTTCGCGCTCACGGCTACGATCGACGGCGATAATCCGCGCATCGGCTCTCGCGGGACAGCTCAGGTCTATGGCCGTTGGGTGCCGCTAATTTATTCACTGCTGCGGCGACCGATCGCAGCGCTGCGCCAGTTTGTCGGAGTATGACCTCCGCCGCCATCCCGATCCAGCTGCCGCGGCTTCCCAATCCGCCCACGATCCCCGCCTTGCGGCAAGAATTGCGGATTGAGCCAGGCGTGCCGCTGGTCAACGGAGCGCCAAGCTGGACACTATTCGATCCCGTCAGGCATTCGTTTTACCAGCTCGGGCGGACCGAGTTTTTAATTCTCTCACATTGGGCAAGCGGCGATCTGGCGCGGATCGGCGAAGCGCTTGAACGCGTGGGGCTAGATGGCCATGAGGGGAATGACGCCTTTAATCGGGTCATTGAGTTCGCAGCGATCAACGGGCTGACGATCGGACCCATGGGCGAAGATACGGTCGCTGCCTTCACTGAACAGCGTGCCCGCGGCGAGAAAGCGGCGTGGAAGTGGCTGCTCGACAATTACCTCTTTGTCCGCATTCCGCTCATTAAACCGGCGCGCTTTCTGAAGCGTACTATCGGACATGTTCGCCTATTATGGTCGGTTTACAGTCTTCTTTTTTTTATGGTGCTTGGGGTCACGGGCCTCTTGCTCGTATCTCGCCAGTGGGACGCATTCATCGGCTCATTCCTCTACTTTTTCAGCTGGCAGGGACTTATCGCATATGGTCTTGGCCTGTTCGTGGTGAAGATATTGCACGAGCTTGGCCATGCCTACACCGCGACACGATACGGAGCCCACGTTCCGACGATGGGCGTGAGCTTTCTCGTCATGATGCCGGTGCTTTACACCGACACGACGGCGGCATGGCGGCTCAAATCGCGTAAGCAACGCCTTGCCATCGATTGCGCGGGCGTTGCGACCGAACTGATGGTTGCGAGCATCGCGACCATGGCGTGGGTGCTGCTCCCCGACGGGATGCTGCGTAGCGTCGCATTCATACTCGCAACCACTAGCTGGGTGATGAGCCTGGTCATCAACCTCAATCCGTTTATGCGGTTTGATGGGTACTATGTACTCGCCGATCTGCTCAACGTACCAAACCTTCAGCCGCGCGCGTTTGCGCTTGGAAAGTGGAAGATGAGGGAATGGCTGTTTGCACTGGGAGAGCCGGCCGCCGAAGACGTGCCGATGAAACTGCGCCGTGGCATGATCCTTTACGCTTACGCCACTTGGATCTATCGGCTGTTCCTGTTTACCGGTATCGCAGTCCTTATTTATAACGTGTTGTTCCAGCCGCTCGGTTTGATCCTCGCGGCGATCGAATTGACTGTGTTCGTTGGGCGTCCAATTCTCAACGAGCTGCGTGTGTGGTGGGACGAGCGAGAGCGAGTTATGCAGACGCGGCGCCGTAGGACTTGGATGTGGGTCGGCACAACAATGCTTTTGCTCGCATTCCTGCCGATGGATCGAAATGTTGACGCTTATGCCGTGTTAACGCCCGTCGGTGCTGCCCCCATAGTTTCTGGCGAACCCGCCCGCGTGATACGGGTGATCGCCCGCAATGGCCAGAGCGTGACGGTCGGCGATCCGATCATCGAGCTGGACGCGCCCGAACTCAAAGCGCAGGCGGCGCAGACCAAGGTGCGAATCGCGCAGCTTCGCTTGCAGATGGGCCGGGCTGTCTCAAACGACGAAGATCGCTCCAACCGAGCCGTCATTGAGCGCGAGCTGGCGCGTGAGACCGGCAAGCTCGCCGGGCTGGAGCGTCGCGCTGAAAAGCTAGTATTGCGCGCACAAGTGGCCGGAGTTGTATCTGACCTCGATACTGTGATTCATGCCGGGCGCTGGATTAGCGGTGAAGAGGTCATCGCACATATTGTTACGCCATCCGATTACGACGTGCAGGCTTATGTCTCCGAAAATGATGTTTGGCGCGTGAAACAGGGCGCCCTAGGGACCTTTGTAGCATCTGACGCAGGCGGACCATCACGATCGGCCAAGCTTATCGAGGTTTCATCGAGCGCGATCGAACGGCTGGAACAACCAATTCTGGCCTCGAAGAATGGTGGACCCATTGCTGTCGATGAATCGGGTGACCGACTTGCGCCGCGCGAAGCGCTTTATCGCGTGCGCCTGATTGCTGAAAAAGGTGAACTCAGCGATACTGATCACCTAATCCAAATTGTGCCTGGCACCGTCCAAATCCGCACTAACGGTCGCTCGTTTGCAGATTGGGCTGGGACACAGCTTGTGCGAACGGTTCGAAGAGTTTTTTGACCGCCGCAACAACCTATTTTCATAAGAGGATTGGAGACATCAAATAGTTACATTTCTTCGCTTCTTGCTTTCTCTAACAATCCTCTGGACTGACGCAACATGAAGCCAAGCGCCTCACCGCTTTTAAGTAACGGACGTCAGTTATAAAAATCCTATTTAAGTCTCAAAAAGCGGCATCATCGCACAGCCTGCAGTAGTAGCAGACTTATTGGCAAATAATCGGCTGCGCCGCTACACGGTTCCAATAGCGGTTTTTTGCCTAGCTGCGGACGACCCTTTTGAGGCTCGGCAGCGCGAACACTTTCGTTCGACGCTCGCTTTTGAATTTTAGATAAATGCTTCAGATTTGGGGTCGTGATTTGCTTGGATAAGCGCAGAACTCGTTTTCGAAAGTTGATGCTAATCCGATTTGGCCATCTATCGTCGAGCTCGCACTGCCGAGCGGCGCTACCTCAACGACGCTGGTGAGCTGACTGAACGCTTTTCGTTTACGCATTAATGGTGAGCAGACTCGACAACGCACTGGGCCGAGCCTGCTCGGAACTGCGTGCGCCCCCGCAATGTGCGACTAGCCTGTGTTGGATCTTCTTACATTTGAGAAACGCATCTCTGATGAATTCCGAGATCCTCATTCATCGGTTCGGCGCCATCTTGAGCGAACTGAATGCAGGTCAGTCTAAAGCGATCATCAAGTAAGAGCTGCGCGAGAATCTCTCTGGTGATTGGTCTTGCGAAACGAACACCAGTCTGCCCGCTGCTGGACCAACGAATCGAAACTGCTTCAAACTCAATACCGCAGAATGAGATCGAAAGGAGCGACCCTGGTGCCATCATCTTTAGACCGCTCAATCGCATGCCGCCGATCGAGATGTTTTCAATGGTGGCATTATGTTCTGCTCCATCGATCCAGCATCGAGCTGTTGCTTTGCAGGGTACACGGACGGATCGACTTGGAAACGCTCCACGACGTTCGCGGACATTGTCGAGGTGTTCCAGCCCGAAGTTATTTCCTTCGCGCCACGCGACCCGTGCGTTGATGCATGAATTGGTTTCCCAGAAATAGCTGAGTTTGTCGCCGACATCGAGATCAGCATCGACTTCAATTCTAGCGCCGCCGATCGATGAATTTCTGATGAGCCCCATCGTGACTTTTTGCGATGCAATTACGCAGCATGGCCGATAGGTCGCCTGATGGCGTTCGTTCTTACGACGGTCGACGATCAACTCATGTCCAGTGTCGGCGACAGCGCTCAAGAGACCGCTTGCTTTTGACATCTTAGCTCTCCTCATTTGTTCGATCGGATGCGGGAAGTATACCGATCAGTTGTGGCGATCCTTCCGCCCTTGGAAGGGGACCAACCAGACCATGGGCTGGGAAGGACCGCCGCAATCGAGCAAGCTGCCGAAATGACCAACAGTGCTGCTTCTAGCGTCCTGCACGTGATTCCCAGTCGTCAAAGACTCGATGTCACGTACGGAGCCTAAAGCTGCACTTCCGCTCGAATGTACTTCACAATAGCGGTGCTGATCTGTCCCCGTCAGTGTCCTACCGTGACTGTCACGTCAAAACTGACGCCCCTTCAGAAAAAGTGAAGTTACACTCTTGCGTGTAACGCTGTAACAATCACGCGCTTCAGGGATTTTTGGGAGTCCCCTGAATAGAGTTTTCAATGTTCCAATAGACAAAAGGGCCAACAAAATTCGGAATCGTGAATGACGAGGTAAGGATTTTTAGATGGTAACGCAGCAAGAGCAATCGTTGATGAACTTCAACCACCAGCTCACGCTGGAAGCCGAGCGTGTACTTGGAGATGTGATCTTCCAGCGTGCGCCAATTCAAAGCCAGCTGCTCAGGTTTCTTGTTGCGAAAGCCTTAGCTGGCGGCGCACCCCCAACTCAATATGAGATCGCAGTCGACGGCTTGGGCAAAGACGAAGACTACGACGTAGAGGCCGATAGCTACCCCCGGGTGCAAATTTCACGCCTTCGGCGAAGTCTCGAAAACTATTACGCCAGAAACCTGCCTGGCAATGGTCTTGGGCTTCAATTGGATTCCGGATCTTACGGCCTCACTCTCGCCGCGGTGGAGGCCACCCCCAATACAAATCTGAACAGGGACGCGGAAAGCGAGCCAGTTGCAGAAGCTCGACAGAATGCTGCGCTCCCCATGAGGCTGGTCGGCGCCGCGGCGCTAGGGCTTGTCGGTTTGGTAACAACACTGTTGATGATCATGGGGGGCTCAGCACCGATCGAGTCAGGTGGTCCTGAGAAACCTTCGACCGCGTTGATTCTCGACAGCGATGAGGAACTCGCCGGACTTGGCCTTCCTCAAGGCCTGACGGATACTGCACGGCAGATCGCGGAAATCCAATTGGCGGGCTCGTTCGTATCAAAGCCGCTGGCCCATGTCGCCGACACCGGCGACGCTGATTACTTTTTGACATTGAATTTTGGACCGGGAACAAAGGCCGATATCGCAGCGCAGATCGCTCTGGCGGATGTGGAAGGCGAGATACTTTACTTGAATTCCATTCCATTCAACCCACTTGCGCCAGAGGACTTCGAGACGGAACTGGAAGCGTCGCTTGTTTACATGACGTCACCGACCGGCGCGATTGCGCAGGCGGAACTTCCCAGACGCAGCGATCACACGAGTTCCGATTATGCTTGTTTCTTAGCGATCGAGAACCGCCGCTCCAATGGTGACACAACAGCAAAAATGGTTGACGACTGCCTCGATCGATATCCAAACAGCTCTTATCGCGCGTTTTGGTATGCACGACGCGCATTTGCGCGTTACCAGAATGCGGTCATTGACGGTCGCCCCATTGAAAAATCTGGGCAAGGCTGGTCGGATTTACGCAAAGCGCTGGAGGCGGATCGCTATAACGCATTCGCCAATTTTTCTGCTGCGAAGATCGAACTTGCTAATGGCGACTGCGATGAAGCACGCGGCTATGTTAATCGGGCGCTTGAACGTGGGGGTTCCTATCCTGCGCTCATCGCCGCGATCGAAACGAATGCTGCTGCGTGCGCCGCTTCACCAAGTGAGGCCCGCGCATTTGCAAGCCGAATTCGCACTCTTGCCAGGTTCAATCCAGACCCGGACCCGTTGCTTCATCTGTATCTGGTTGCGGGGCTCCTAGCTGCGAATGACAGAGAAACCGCTGAGATAATTTCGCGGCGTGCTACAATCGAAAATCCCGAAGGATTGATCGAAGAGACTAGCGATTTACTGAGGCGTTCGCTCGAGGATCCCGATTTCGCAAAGTCCAACCGTGAAGAGCTTGCCCAGGCAATCTACCTGTTTCTTTGGAACAAGCGCACAACGCAGAATGTCCTCAAGACTCTTCTGGTGTAATCGGTAGTCCGACAATCGCCCTGCATAGCAGGAGGCGAGCATCTCAGCAGCGGGGTCTGCGATCGTTGGGCTGGTCGATTTCGCTGTACTCTGCGCCTCTCAACGTAGTTACCAAGTCTTAATAAGAACCTTTCGTTACGCTCTTGAGAACGAATAAGTACCTGAAATTATTAGCGTGACACCGTTACGCTTGTTGCAAAAACGGTGAGAAACTAATCTAGCTTCGTGGAACCGAATATGATGATTACATCATGTTTGATCACGAACCTAAGTCCGATTTTCCCGGGTCCTATTTTCAGCTTGCACGCGCTGCAGTAATTGCTGTCGTACGAATAATTATGCTTGTTTCTGCAGCACTCGCATTGCTTGGACCTGCACATGCGCGGAATTCGTCAGCCGCTGGTTCTGGCGTGGCGACCGTTGTTGAGCCGCTTACGGTCAAGGCAATAAGGCCACTGGAGTTTTCTATTGAAGCCAGAACGATCAGAGAAAGGTACCGATATGTCATTCGTGCTGACCGGTCGATCGGTGTTGGGAGCTACAATGAAGCAAAAAAGCCTCGCTCCCCGGCATTCACCGGAACCCCAGCGGAGTTCGAAGTGCGAGGCATTCCGCATCGCTACTATCGTGTTGGTCTTCCGACTAGAGTTACGGCTCATTCTTCTGGTATTCGGACTAACACGATTGATGTTACGGAACTCTTTGCTGAAAGTCGCAATAGCACGTCCACGCCGGGAGAATTTCGCCTCGGAGCTAATGGTGTTGATCGCTTCCAAGTTGGAGGAGAGTTGGAAATTACCGCTCAAACAGCGGTAGCAAAATACACTGCAGAAATTACCTTAGCCGTGCGATATGACTAATCTGGGTCGGAAAGCGGCCTGTATGGTTTTGGACAAGTTGCTCGAAATGCGGTCAATCGTCCAGTATGGTGCTACTGACGCTTTTCAGGTTGTCGCGGCAACCAAAACGTTGACGTACTCCCCAATAGCAAAGGCACAGCCGGAGGGCCTCGGGTCGCAGTATTCGCAAACTAGCGTGATCTTGGCGCCAGCTTTCGCAGATCGAAGAGGCGCGTCGTTGACGCATTCTGCCAAGAGTCGCGGTAAACAAGCACCCGTATCGGGAACGGTGAGTTTCTCAACCGTTCTGGCAATACCGGCGCGGACCATCTGGGCACCAATCGATCCCGCGAGTTGGTGACTATTACAAGCGTTCAGCCATAGCGATCAGTGCCTTGCCGGACGATGTTGTAGCGTTTTGAATTTAAGAGTGTCACCAGCATGTCTCGCGCGCGCAACGCGAGGCGGCTCTCGATCTCGCAGGCCCCGTCGAGCTCTGGCGTGTTTATGTCGGCAATGCGTATCCGTTCGCGCTCTACGATAAAACTGCCACCATCGTGCACGCAGGTGAATCGCACCCCTGAGTGAGGACAAATCCCTATCGGCGAGCTCGCGGCCAATATGGCGAGAAGAAAGCTCACCGCTCACATCCAATACCGTCATTGTCGCGATCGAGATGTCGTCCATAGCCTGGCTGGCCTCGGTGAACCGGCGTTGCACCGGCAGCACGAGCGGCAGCGCAATTCGGATAGTACACTTCGCCGCTTGGCGTCCTTGTAGGTTTGCTAGTCATAGGAGCGCCATGGCAATGTCGACCGCCGTTTTTGCGATCATTGTGGCAGCCATCAGCGGCAGTGCGGCCAGGATGTGCGGATGCGGCCGAGGAGGCGAGAAACGCCAAAGCACTAATGAGCATGGCCACTTGGACAATGAGTAGAAAGGCGAACTCTGCTTTCTCAATCCATGACGTCCTTGCTTCGCCTCGACTTTTCATGTGTTTGCCCCCTCATTTACTCTTAGCGTCTCGCCTCAACGCCCAGACCAGCGTTGCTATTGCCGAGATGAGAGCTGCAACAGCTGTGATTAAAGTCGCGTCAATCTCCGGCATCTTTGCCTCCTTCGGCAACGACATAACCAAATAGGTTATCTGTAGGAAAGCTGTTTTCACGGACCAAAGGAAGTATTTGTGTTCACGCAGCCGCATAAATGCCCGCATCCAGCGCTCGAGCCTTCTCCACCGATCCTAACGGCGCGATGGGTCGAGGAATTGCCGGAGAGTGTCCATGAGTATCGAAACTATCGCGCCGCTGAAACGGTGCGCAATCTACACGCGCAAAAGCACCAACCACCGCCTCGAGCACGATGTCAATTCCTTGGTGACGCAGCGTGAAATCAGCAGTGCATACATTACGAGCCAACAATACAAGGGCTGGGTCGAGCTACCGAACCGATACGATGATGGTGGTCATTCTGGAAGCGGGATGGATCGCCCCGCCTTATCTCAGCTCATGCAGGATATCGAAGCAGGAGAGGTCGACGTTGTCGTCGTCTACAAAATCGACCGGCTAACGCGCAGTCTCGCTGACTTCGTTCGGATGATCGAGATCTTCGATCGCCGTAATATTGCGCTAGTCTCCATCTCACAGGCTTTCGACACTTCCGACAGCATGGGCCGGATGATCCTCAACGTGCTGCTAACTTTCTCCCAGTTCGAGCGCGAGCTTATCGCGGAAAGGGTACGCGACAGCATTCGCACCCGCAAGCGGCACGGCAAGATGCATGGTGGCCTGCCTCCATTCGGCTACATTGCGACGCCTGACGGTCTCAAGATCGACGAACCAGAAGCGGAGATCGTGCGGTTCATCTTCGACGAGTTCTTGCAGACAAGGCGCTATACAAAGGTAATGACCGCGGTGCGCGAGCGCGGATATTGTAGCTCTGTCAAATACTCTCCTCGCGGCAAGCCGCGTGGAGGCAATCCGATCAATCCCAGCACGGTCTACGCAATCGTCCAGAACCCGATGTATGTCGGAGAGATCCGGGGCCACGATACGACCTATCCGGGAGAACACGAGCCGCTCATCTCGCGCGAAACTTGGGACGAAGCGCAGATAATTTGCCATGAGCGCAAGAAGCGAAAGCCGAACAATCGCGATACCGACCACTTCCTTGCAGGCCTGCTTTGGGACGACCTCGGGCGCCATATGCGGCTCGACCTGAAACGGAAGCACGGCAAGTATTACAAGACCTACGTTTCGAGCAACGCGATCTGGTCACAGAAGCTTTTCCTCAGACAGTATCGTTCAAGCGCCGACCAGCTTGACGAGGTTGTTTTGGCGGCAGTCGCAGCGTTGCTATGCGATCGCATTAAGCTCAGAAAGGCCCTCAAAGGGCTGGGTCTGTTCGGCGAGAACCTAGAAACACTGGCTTCAAAAGGGCCAGCGGCCTCCGACCGCCTAATGGCGACCTCGAAATCGCATCTTCAAAATCTCTTCAAGGCTATCGTGCATCGTGTGGAGCTTGGCGAGGACCAAGTCTCAATCGAGTTTCGTATGCTCGAGGTGCGTCGTTATCTCGAGTGGAAGAGCGAGATGAGTTTCCGCGGGCGTCCATCGAACTGGTCGTGCAGCGATGCCCGGTACGACCATGTCGTTGCGGTAAGAGCAGTAACTGCGGAGCGTTGGCCATCTCTCCACATCAATCCGCGAACGGAATCCTGCAAAGGCAGCCCAGACAAGAAACTTGTTGATCTAGTTCGCAGCGCGCGAAAGGCACAGCGGCTCGTGGAAGAGAACCGCGAGCTTGACCTCGACGCGCTAGCAAAGATGCATGGCTGTCGTACGGCGCAGTTCGCTCGTTTGATCCGGCTGAATTATCTGGCTCCTGACATCGTCACCGCCGTTTTTGACGGGACGCAGCCGTCCGGCCTCACTCGGAAAGTGCTGCTCAACTCAAATGTTCCAACCGATTGGGTGTTGCAGCGCAAGCTCTACGGTTTTCAAGCTCCCAAACGTAAGATCGATCCACGGAATCTGTTCGGCCGCGGAATGTGGCCCAGCGCGGCGGGATAGGTGTCAATGTCGACTGCGCTCAGACATTCGCGATTTAGACTGAAAGCTTGGACTTGCTTTGAGGGCTAGAGCGGAAAAGCAGGCATCCTGCTCATAGTTGGCAAAACGATCATGAATTCGGTCAATCAACTACGGTCCGCATGCGCAGGCGGAAGCTGGGGCTGCCGCTGCCCACATCAGGCGCCATAAAGCCCACCGGACGAATGCGAATAAAGCGCACCGCTGGATCCGTTCCATCGCCGCTATCAGACGGGACGTAGCCGAAGTCGACTCCATCGACTGAGAATTCATAGCAATCACTGGTGCTGGCGAAAGAGGTGAATGAGCAGGTTAGCGTGCTCGTTGGAGAACCCTGCTCAAACGCAATTGGCCCGCTTCCCGCGCCGCCATAATCGCCGACCACAAGGTTAAGCTCAACTGGCAGGGTCTCTGTCACGGCAACACTGTTTTGATTGGGCGGCGAATTGCCGACGTTGGACACGGTGATCAGATAGTCGACGATCGCGCCGGGAATTGCGAAATCGCCGCTCACTCCGTCACTTATCGACGTCCGTCCTTTTGTGATGTCCAGATCGGCCTCCAACAAAGCGTGGAAGCTCTGTGAGAAAGCGATGATCGCGGCCTGCTCGGCATCTCCTGCGGCAACAGAACGTTCGGTGTCCTGGTCCCGATCCTCGTCGACGCGCAACGAAATCGACGTGCCCGTGATCGAGCAATAGCGCAGCCAACCTCCATCGCTATTGTTGCGGCTTATCTTTTTCGCGATCACGATCGGATTGCCTGCGCTGAGGCCATGGGGGTTGCTGAAACAGCCGTCATCCCAGCCCCGGATCGTCGCTCCCGTTGTCGATGTGTTCCACGTGACCCTGGATCCGCCAGTATCGGGAAAACTACCAGCTGCACCGGTGGGGAATGCGATCCATCCAATGCGTTCTATCGACGGGAATGGGCCGCTGTTTGCCTGGCTTCGCTCTATAGCAAGATCAAATCCCAGAGTGCTTGGGCTGCGAGCGATAGACGTAATGTGCGGGCGTGAGCTTTGATTGGCAACATCGCGCGTCTCACTGTTCGCGGTTTGGAGCTGATGAAGAATAACAGGTGTCCCAAAAAGCGGCGCCGAAAACGAGACACTCCGCCAACTTGAGCCACCCCCGGTAAAACCGCTGCCGAATTGGACGTTAGAAAGCTCGGTAAATCCCGCTTCGATAACGGTGCCATCAGGCAAGACATGACGCCCTGGCTCGATCGCCACATAATGGATGACCATCGCCAAATGGCGGCCATCCCAATTGTCGGGTTCAAGGATCAACTCGTCAAAACCATTGGTGTCGACATTGGTGATGCGGATCGACGCAGAATTGTTACCTGCTTGTGAAGGAATACCAATCACAATTGGGGGCGTATCGAAAGACTGCTGAAAGGTAACGCGATCAGGGGTGCGATTGGTTCCCAGCGTATCGTGCGCGGTGAACGTCCCAGCCTCTATCCGACCGGCTAGTGCTGGCTGGCAGCTGAGCAGCAGCATTGCATAGGCCATAAGCCGCGGAACTAAGGCACTAAGCCGAATGAGCGTTCGGTCTGACATTCAGTTTCAGTATCTCATACGCAGTGAAAACATGGTTATACATGCGCGGCTCAAAAGAAAAGAAAACTCAACATTCAGAAGCTCACTGGTCTGACTTGCATTATCGATTTTTGGTGAATGACGTTGGTCATCCTCCAAAGTGCACCAGCGCCACTGGACACGCGCGACAATTGGTTTCACCTACCAGTCTCCCCACATAGGTGTGGGCAGCGATTGGACGCAAAGCTGCCCTCGTCACCTAACAGCAGCAAGTGGGTCGTGAGCTGGCCTCCCAGAAAGCTGTAGATAGCGGATAGTCCGTGTTGCCCCTAACTCGTGTTTGCCTGTGGCGACGGGGTCAGGGTATCGCCAGGGGTATCGGCCGCTGATAGACTTAGAAAATCCCCTAGAATCAGCTGACTAAGGCTGGTAAGTACGTTCTCTTCTGGGCACCATTTACCGCAATGACCGAATACGCTGCTTAGTTCAGGCGGAACTTGCCCCATACGGGCAAATGATCCGATGCCTTCGCCGCCAACGCGCTGCGATGAACTCCGCAAGCGAGCGCGGTCACTTGATCGTTATGGATGATCCGGTCCAGCTGCGCGACGGGTCTTCGGCTGTGAAAGCTCCGGCCGCAGTCCAGTATCTCGAAATGCCGCTCGAATTCCCGGAAGGCACCGGAACTTCGCCGCCATTCGTTGAGGTCGCCCGAAAGCAGCGTCGGGCGATCCGCCGAGGTTTGCTGCGCCAGCTCCGCGATCGCACGCGCCTGGCGAGTGCGCCACAATCCGGACAGGTCGAGATGCATCCCGAACACCGCGATGCTTCGGCCGGACACATTCAAATCCGCAGTGACCACTCCGCGCGGCTCAAGATACGGGATCGAGACGATCGAGTGGCTTTCGATCTCGACGCTGCGGCGGACCAGGATCGTGTTGCCATGCCAGCCGATCGATTCGTGTTGGACGTCGAAGGGGATCGGGCGGTAATCGCTATGGTTCTCGATCAGGAACTGCGGAATAGCCGATCGCCTCGAACCGAAGCGATGATCAGCTTCTTGCAGGACCACGATATCGGCGTCGACTTCCAGCAGGACACGAAGCACCCGCATTGGATCGCGCCGACGATCGGTGCCGACGCATTTGTGAATGTTGTAGCTGACAAGCTTGAAGGTAGTAGCCGGACCGGCCTTCGGCGAACGGCTCATGGCCAGCCGCCTAATCTTGGCGCTTCCGCTGCGATAGCGTGCAGGAGTGTGAACGTGAGGTTCAGCATTGAATGCGAACTACCTCATGCAGTTCGGGGTGCGCCTGCTTATCCATACGCTCAAGTGCCTGGACCGTTTGGCGCAGAAGGGCGCAATCAAAGGCCGCGCCAGCTTCGGCAGATTGTGCGATGACACCTGCGATGCTCGTAGCGGGAAGCACGCGCATCCCCCTCCTCAGGAAGACTGGTCGCCATCGATCGCTGCTTGCCACGATCCCGGCGAGCGTTTGCGTTGCTAAGCCATGGGAATTGCTGAAGAGGATTTCTCCGAATTCCTGCAGCAGGTCATCGCTCGTGCCCCTCCTGACGAGGAGAGCGACATATCGCCGTGCTGCCTCGCGCTCATCTCCTGCCGCGATCGCCACCCGCAACATGGCTTCCTGGGCTGCCGGATCGCGCCATCCCCGCTGTGCGGCGATCTGGATGGTGGTGAGGCCCTCGGAAGATTGCCCGGACTGGATTTGCGCCTGCGCGAGCATTCGCAGCGGTTCTGCGGGCAGAGGACGACGGGCGACCAGCTTGCGGGTTTCCTGGAGGGCTTCTTGAGGATCCTCTCCAGCGAGCGCTCGCGCAGCGATCTGGGCTTGAGCAAAGCTTCTGACAGGCTCGGGCGTGAGGTCCGCGAAATGCGGCGCAATCGCCGATTGCCTGTCTAGCTGAACGGAGATTGTAAGTGCCGCCAGCAATGCGAGCGACATGAACCAGACGAGGCGACCCATCACTTGCTGCGCTCACTCGATCGGGTTCCCATCCTTGCGAGGACCAGAAACGCGAAGCTCGCCAAGGCCAACATGGTCTGATTGCGCAAGGGGTAATCCGTAACCGACTGCGGCGCTGCGAAACTGAACTGGATCGCCGATATCGGGCTTAGTGCATTGGTTGCGGGCGCGGCGATCGCCTACGTCCTGATCGTTCGCAAACGCGCTTGAGAGCTGCGTTTAGCGCGATAAGGCTTGCCGATAGGCGGCGACAAGCGGATCGATCTGATGTTGCCAGCTCAACTTCTCGAGCACGCGGCTCCTGCCGAAACTGCCCATTTGCTTCCGCCGCTCCGGATCATCGATGAGCTCGACGATCTTGCTTGCCAAATCGACCGGATCATTCGGCTTCGCATAAAGCGATGCGTCCTGCGCGGAGAAACGACCCTCCGTGACATCGAACTGGACCAGAGGTTTTTCGAAGCTCATAAATTCCATCACCTTGTTCATGGTGGATTTGTCGTTCATCGCATTGACCCGGTCCGGATTGACCCCGATGTCCATTGTCGAAAGCACTTCGAACAGGACCTGATCGGGCGCGCGGCCAGTGAATGTGAAGTATGCCCGCAGACCCTTTTGCTCGGTCAGCGCGCGCAGTTCGTCGAGCGCCGGCCCGCTACCGACCAGGACGAATTGAATATCCTCACGCCCAAGCGTGCTGACAATGAACTGCACCGCCTCGATCAGGAGGTCGATCCCTTCCTGCTGTCCCATCACGCCGACATAGCCGACCATGTGCGCCCGCCCGTTCTTCCAATTTTCGGCAGCCGGGACGCGCTTCAGTTTCGAAGGATCGGGGCCGGAGCGCACCACGTGAACGCGGTCCGCTTCCATTCCCCCGCGCTCGATTGCGATGGCGCGGTAGCTTTCATTGGTGGCGATCGACACATCGGCGGCTTTGAAAGTCAGCTTTTCAAAGAGCAGCATGAGCTGCCAGAAGAAGCCACGCCTTTCGAACTTCGCCTCGTAAAGCTCCGGATTGATATCGTGATGATCGAATATGTAGCGCACGCCCAGCAGTTTGAACGGCAGCGCGACGAGGAAGATTAGGTCCGGGGGATTGCATCCCTGGATGACGTCGAACCGGCGTTTGAAAAAGATGCGCCATGCGAGCACCGTCTCCCAGAACAGCGCGGCGCTGTATTCCGCCAAGAAGCCCAGCGGGCCTTTTGCCTCGAGAGGCAAGGGGTGGCGGTAAATTTCGATACCCTCGATCACTTCGCGCCGCTTTTCATGGCCTTTGCCGGTGGGGCAGATGATCGAGACGTGAGCGCCCGCTGCCTTTAGCGTGCGCGCCTCCTGCCAGACGCGCCGGTCGAAGGGCAGCGGGAGATTTTCCACGATGATCAGCACGTGCCGCCCCTTGAGCGGCTCACCGTCGATCACAGCCGGAATTCCTTCTTGCGCCGCCGGGTGCTGCTTCAAGGGATGATGCTCACGTCGATGAGTTTGCTCGCATCGATTGCCAAGTCATCGATCAGCCGATTGGTTGCGATCACCCGGTCGTGAGCCTGGCTTTCCGCCCGCGCCCTATCGACCAGCAACCCTTCGATGGTCGGCAGCCAGGCGGTTGTGTAACCGAGGTTCTGCCCCACAAGGTTCTTCGGATCGATCCGCGGATCGTAAATCTCCAGATCGAACCCTGCATCGAGGAGCTTGCGCGCCATATCGACCGCCGGACTCTCGCGCAGATCGTCGGTCTCGGGTTTGAAGGAAAGCCCTACCATCAGCACTTTCGCGCCGCGCTGCAGCCCGGCGGTCGCAGTCTGGAACTGGTGATGCTTGTGCGCTTCGTTAGATCGCAGCAGCGCGTCCACCAGATGCGTTGCCGAACCGGTGTCGGCGGCGATGTATTGCAGCGCGCGCACATCCTTCGGCAGGCAGGAGCCGCCAAAAGCGTTGCCCGGGCGGGTATAGTTCGCTGAGATATTGAGTTTGGTGTCGCTCTTGAAGATTTCATGCACCTGCCGGGCCGATATGCCGAGATTTTGGCACACACGCCCGATCTCGTTGGCAAAGGCGACCTTGACGGCATGCCAGCTGTTGTCGACGAATTTGGTAAGCTCCGCCTCGCGCATGCCCACTTCAAATAAGGGCGCATCGATACCTTCGTACAACGCTGTCATGTTTGCAGACCGCTCCCCGTCGAGCGTCCCGATGACGATCTTGGGCGGGTTGAAATAATCTTCGATTGCAGAGGCTTCGCGCAGGAATTCGGGATTGTAGACAAGCTCGACCGCCCGGCTGGCGGCATCGCCGAGTGATGCTTCAACGATCGGCAAGATGAACTTCTCGCACGATCCCGGCCGCATGGTGGATCGGTAGGCAAGGGTCAGCGGACGTGGCCGCTCAGGATCGATAGCCTCGGCAATACTGCGCGTCACCTGCTCGATATGTTTCATGTCGTGCGCGCCGTCGACACCGCTCGGTGTGCCGACACAGACGAGTGCGATGTCGCAATGCGAAAGCTCGTCCGAAAGCTCGGCGACTGCCTTGATCCGGCCGTCGCTCCGGGCGGCGGAAATCAGCTTGTCGAGACCCGGTTCGTATACCGGGGCGCGCCCTGCGTTGATGGCGTCGACCTTGGACTGGTTGATGTCGATACCGATGACATGATGGCCCTGCGAAGCGATGCACCCGGCGGCGGCCGAGCCAACATAGCCCAGCCCGAATATTGCGACTTTCAAGTGAACCTCTCCTGGGCCGAATTTCATCGAACCATGCACCGCAAAACCTAGCGAAGGACGATCATTGGCGCAATGTGCAGCGCGCCTGTGGCTGTTGATCGCGGGCTTGTCAGCGATCCCGGCCATCGGCAGAGAGGCCGGGAGAAGGAGATTGAGGAATGGACGCTGCCGCAGACCCCTTGGCCGGTCTAAAGGTTATCGAATTCGCCGGGATCGGTCCCGGTCCCCACGTTGCCATGCTGCTTGCCGATCTCGGGGCGGAAGTCGTGAAAATCGAACGGCCCGGCGCGCCCGTGACCAACCCCGTCGTAGAGCGTGCACGTCACCGCGTTGCGGTCGATCTCAAGTCTGAAGAAGGCAAGGCGTTCTGTCTGGAAGCAGCGGCGAAAGCCGATGTCCTGATCGAAGGTTTCCGTCCGGGCGTGATGGAGCGGCTCGGCCTTGGCCCAGACGAGTTGCTTGCAAGGAATGAGCGGCTGATTTTCGCGCGGATGACCGGGTGGGGCCAGGATGGCCCGCTCGCCCACGCAGCAGGTCATGACATCAATTATATTGCCATCACCGGCGCTCTGTCCGCCGTCGGCAGAGCAGGCGAACCGGCCGTCCCACCACAGAACCTCGTAGGCGATTTCGGTGGCGGCTCGATGTATTGCGCGTTCGGCATCCTTGCCGCTTTGTATGAGCGCGAGCGCTCTGGCAAAGGGCAGGTCGTCGATGCCGCGATCGTCGACGGCGCGACCAGTCTGATGAGTTTCTTCTTCGGCGTGCGCGACCGGCCCTACCTGACGACCGAGCGCGGCAAGGGAATGCTCGGCGGCGCTGCGCATTTCTACCGCTGCTTCGAATGTTCGGACGGCAAGGAGGTATCGGTCGGTGCGATCGAGCCGCAATTCTACGCCGAGCTCCTGGCGAAATCGGGCGCCTCCGCGGAGCTTGCCGACGGCCAGATGAATCCCGCCAACTGGGACGAGTACGCAGAAAAACTCGCCGCCATGTTCAAGACGAAGACGCAGGCCGAATGGACCGAATTGCTGGAGGGAAGCGATGCCTGTTTCGCGCCGGTTCTCGAAGTGGATGAGGCACGGGATCACCCGCACATGAAAGCGCGCAATGCGTTCGTTGAGCATGACGGGATGTGGCACACCGCTCCTGCGCCGCGGTTCAGCCGAACGCCTGGTTCTGTCCGTTCAAGCACGGATGACGGGGCCGATATTGTCGCGAACTGGAAAGAGGGCTGAACAATGGCCGGTAAGTTTTTCGACGAATGGCAGGTGGGCGAAACGCTGGAGCACGATATCCGGCGCACGGTAACCGAAACGGATAATCTTCTGTTTTCGACCATGACCCACAACCCGCAGCCGCTGCATCTCGATATCGAGGCGGCAAAGGAGAGCGGATTTGGCCAGATTCTGGTCAATTCGACTTTCACGTTTTCGCTGCTCGTCGGTCTGTCGGTCGGCGACACCACGCTGGGCACGCTTGTCGCCAATCTCGGCTTCGACAAGGTCGTAACGCCCAAGCCGGTCTTTATCGGAGACACCTTACGCGCCCGCAGTGAGATCAAGGAGCTGCGCGAGAGCAAATCTCGCCCGGAAGCCGGAATTGTCACCTTTATTCATGAGCTTGTGAACCAGCGCGATGAGGTTGTTTGCCGATGCGAGCGATCCGCGCTGTTGCAAAAATCTAGCTAACTTGGGGACCGATTGCCCGCATTCGCGCGTTGGATCGGGGCCATGCCAGAAGACACCAAAGATCCACACTCGATCGGCGACGTCGTCGAAGGGTTGAGCGAACTCGCCGAGGCCGAGCGGCAGGTTTCAATCGGCGACGTGCTGGACAAGTTCGGCAATCGCAGTTTTGCCCCTGTGATGATGATCTTCGCGCTGCTGGAGCTGACGCCCGTCGGGGTGATCCCCGGCGTACCCAGCTTCCTTGCGCTTTGCGTCATCCTGATCGCGGTTCAGCTCTTGATCGGACGCGAGCATATCTGGGTGCCCGATTGGATCGAGGACCGCGCCGTCACATCGAGCAAGCTGGAAAAAGCGACCGACAAGCTCGAAGGGCCCGCAGACACGCTGGACACGGTAGCGAAAGGGCGTCTTGAGTTTCTTGCTCAGGGGCCTGCCTTAAGGGTCGCGGCGGCGATCATCATAGCGCTTGCTCTGGCGGTCCCACCGCTTGAGCTGCTGCCTTGGGCAAGCATGGGGCCAATGATCGCGATTTCGATCATCTGCCTCGCGATCATGGTCAGGGATGGCCTTGCGATGCTGCTTGCATGGGTGCTCGCCGCTGCGGCGATGGTAGGTCTTGGTTTCTACTATTTCGGCTCGGATGCGGCAGGCGGCGGTTACCTGCCCGTGTTGATGGGCGCTTGACGGGCGCGCGATACTAACGGCACACTCCCCCCTGGAGAGATGAGGGGGAATAAACATGCCGATAGCATGGCAGAAATTCGCGCTGGTAGGCATTTCGTCACTGGTCTTGGCAGCATGCGATGACTTGGTCGCGGTAGACGCCAGCCAAACCGGCGACGGTACCGACACGATCGAGCTCGCCGAGTTTCCCGACCGGCCCTATTGGGGCGATACTCACCTCCATACCGACAACTCGATCGACGCATTCGGCTTCGGCGTCCGGCTCGGGCCTGAAGAGGCGCTGCGCTTTGCCAGCGGCGAGGAAGTAACGGCAACCACAGGCGCTCAGGCAAAACTTGCGCGGCCGCTCGATTTTCTCGTCATCGCGGACCATTCCGATGGGCTGGGCGCAACCCGCCGGCTTTACGATGCGCCGCGTATCGGCGTGGTGGCGCAAAACGACGAAACGCTGCTGCGCTGGTATGACATGATGCATGAGAGCCCCGAGCAATCGCAGCTGGCTATCGCTGAACTGATTACTGCGGCGGCCAACGGGAATCTGCCCGAAGCTTTACGCGACCCCGAGACGCAGGCTGAGAACACCCGCGATATCTGGAACACGCAGCTCGGCCTGCTCGATCGGTACAACCGCCCGGGCGTGTTCACTGCCTTGGCCGGGTTCGAGTGGACCCGCATGCCCGATGGCAACAATCTGCACCGCGTGGTCATGTTCCGCGATGGAAGCGACAAGACCAGTCAGGTCGTTCCATTTCCCGGCATCGACAGCACACCTGAGCAGCTGTGGGATTACATGGCTGCCTATGCAGAGAACACCGGCGGACAGGCGTTGGCGATCCCGCACAATTCGAATCTGTCGAACGGGCTGATGTTCGAAATGACCATGCCTGACGGGTCGCCGATGACCGCGGCTTATGCCGCGAAACGCGCGGCAGCGGAGCCTGTGGTGGAGGTCACCCAGATCAAGGGCGATAGCGAGACGCACCCCTTCCTCTCACCCAATGACGAGATGGCCGGGTTCGGCGTGACCGGCTGGGAGCTCGGCAACCTCCCGCTTACCGCGCGCAGCACTCCGGAAATGTATGCGGGTTCTTATATCCGCGAAGCGCTCAAGCGGGGTTTGAGCCTCGAAGAACAGCTCGGCGTCAATCCCTATGCGTTCGGCATGATCGGATCGACCGACAGCCACACTGCGCTTGCGACCGGAGACGAGGACAATTTCTGGGGTAAGCACACCGGGAACGAACCGGCGAACGAAAACCGCGCCATGGAGGCGCAAAACCTCGGCACGCGCAAGGGCCGGTTCGGCTGGCATTATCTCGCCGGTGGTTATGCCGCGGCCTGGGCACGTGGGAACACGCGCGCGGAAATCTTCGATGCGTTTGCCCGGCGCGAGGTTTATGCCACCACCGGCCCCCGCATGAGCGTGCGGATGTTCGGCGGTTTCGGCTTCACCGAGGAAGACTGGGACGGTGATTGGGTGCGCAAGGGATATACCGAAGGCGTGCCGATGGGCGGCGAATTGACCGATGGCGGCACCGCACCAAGCTTTATCATCGCCGCGCTGAAAGACCCCGACGGAGCCAATCTCGACCGCGTTCAAATGGTGAAGGGCTGGCTCGATGCGTCGGGCGAGCTGCAGGAACAGGTCTATGACGTTGTGTGGAGCGACATGGAAAACCGCGCGCGCAGCGGCGGCAAGGTTCCTTCCGTCGGTGACACGGTGAACCGCGAAAACGCCACTTACACGAACGACATCGGCGCGGCGGAACTGCGCAGTGTCTGGACCGATCCCGACTATGAAGAAGGCGAGCGCGCGTTCTACTATCTGCGAGTGCTCGAAATTCCGACACCGCGATGGACCTTGTTCGATGCGGTGCGCTTTGGAATCACGCTGTCGGAGGATGCGATGGCCGATGCTGTGGCACAGGAGCGGGCCTACACCTCCCCGATCTGGCTGAAGCCGTCGGCCTGAAGGGCGCCGCGTGACACTTCCTAGCTGGGCGCGCGAGCCTCTGGTCCACTTCCTGTTTGCAGGGGCCCTGCTCTACGCGTTTTTCGCTTGGTCCGGAGGGAGTGAGGTGGACCCCGCCTCGCGCGTGATCGACGTCGATAAAGACCAGCAGGCGCAGCTCGCGGTTCAGTTCGAACGGGTCATGGGCCGTGCGCCGACCGATGCCGAACTCGATGCGCAGATCGACCGCTTCGTTCGTGACGAGGTTCTCTACCGCGAGGCGCTGCGGCTGGGGCTGGACCAGGGCGACGCTGTCGTGCGCCGCAGGCTGGTGGCGAAGATGGACCTTGCAGCCGGAGCCGCTGCCGAGCGGGCTGCAGTGGATGACGAGACGTTGCGTGCGTATTTCGATTCCAATCGGGACCGATATGCCGAGGGTACCTCGCTTACATTCGACCAGCTGCTTTTTTCCGATGAGGGTTCGGCGCGCGCCGCGCTCGGCCGATTGGCCGCCAGCGATGGCTGGCAGTTTGAGGGGGAGAGATCGACACTGCCGCGCACCATAGATGGCAAATCCATGCGCGATGTCGGCGGCGTATTTGGCGAGGCTTTCGCCCGATCAATCCTTGAGCTTGAGCCGGGCAATGGATGGCAGGGACCGCTGCAATCGGGGTATGGGTGGCACGTTGTGCGCCTTCGTAAGCGATCGAGCGCGGCGGCGAATTTCGAGGCAATTCGCGCGCAGGTGGAAAACGACTGGCGCAGCGAAGAAATAGCCGACCGTAAGCGGCAAGCCTACGAATTGCTCCGCGATGCCTATCGGATCGAGATCGATCGGTGAGATTATGGGCCAGCGCTCTCCTGACGGCATTGCTCGCGCTGCTGGCTGCACCGCTTTCCGCCGATGAGCTTCGTCCTGCTGTGTTGGAGCTTACGCAGACCGGGCAGGATACCTGGTCGCTCGAATGGACCGTTCCGGTAACGCCAAGTACCCGCGGCCAAGCCTTCCCATTGGCTGAACCTGTCATCCCGCGAAACTGCGCATTGCTCGGCGAGCCGGTCCGGCGGGCCGCGCCGCTCGCGCTGCTGGGACGAGCGAACCTTCAATGCAGCGATGAGCTCGCGGGGACGGAATTCGGTCTTAGCGGGCTTATCGGAAACAACGATGCCATCGCCCGCTACGTGCCGCTCGATGCACCAGTGCAGTCGTTCCGCCTGACGCGTGAAGTACCGATCGCCGTCATTGCGGCAAAGCCCGATCGGTGGGCAGTCGCACGCGACTATTTCGTGATCGGCGCCGAGCACATTCTGTTTGGGTGGGACCACCTGCTGTTTGTCATTGCGCTTGTCTTTCTCGTGGGTGGGGGTTGGGCCGTGGTCACCGCTGCGACGGCTTTCACGGTCGCCCATTCGATCACCCTGGTCGCGACGACGCTGGGTTATACCGGCTTGCCGAGCCGGCCCGTAGAAGCGTTGATCGCGCTGTCCATCGTCTTTCTCGCTGTCGAGGTGATGCGCGCACTTCGCGAGCCGGATCGCAAAACATGGACGCGCCGAGCCCCGTGGATCGTAGCCTTCGCGTTCGGCCTGCTGCACGGTTTCGGATTTGCGGGAGCGCTCGCCGATATCGGTCTGCCCGAAACAGAGATCGCCAGCTCGCTGATCGCCTTCAATGTCGGTGTCGAGGCCGGCCAACTTTTGGTGATCGCGGTACTGATGCTTCTGCTGTCGCTCTTGAGGCGATCCGCGGCCTCTGCGGAAACGCCCGCGCTTCGCCTCGCAACTTACGGTATCGGAATAACGGGCAGCTTCTGGCTGTTCGAAAGGATCGTCGGCTAGCCTTCCGCCTCGCTCTCGGACGGAGTGCCACCCAATGCTTGCCATAGCAGAACGCGCGCCCTTTCCGCCCGTCCAAGCGCAGCGGCGGCGCGCTCTCCGCTTGCATCGGCTGCGCGGCGTGCTTCCAGCACTTCGAGGAAATTGGCGAGCCCTGCACGAAAGCGCGTGTTGGCAAGGCTTGCGGCGCGAGCGAGTTCATCGCGCTCCTGCACGGCAAGCGCGGCTTCGGTATCGGCTGCGTCGATCAGACCGTATGCGGCCTCGGCATCGCCGAGCGCCTGAAACACCGCACCGCGATACGCGGCGAAAGCGATGCGTTTGTTGGCAGCGGCTCCATCGATTTCCGCTTCGATCCGGCCGAAATCAAGAAGCGGCGCGGCAAGACCTGCTGTCAGTGTCCCCACAATCGAATCCTCTTCGAAGAAGTCGCCCGGGCTGAAAGCGAGCAGCCCGACGACTGCCGAAAGCGTCAGCCTGGGGAAGCGCGCCCGAGCCGCTGCGGCGAGCTCTGCGTCGGTCGCGGTCAGCTCGCTCGCCGCGGCGAGGACATCGGGTCGGTTGGCGAGCAAGTCAGATGGCAGTGCCAGCGGGGCAGGGGCGGGGTCCAACGATATGCCGGGCTGCGCGAGCGCGGTCGCGACTTGCGCGCCACTTTGCCCGGTCAACGTGATCAGGCGGCCGACAATGCGCACCCGCTCACTTTCAAGCGCCGCAAGCCGGGAGCGCGATGCGCTGGCCGCGGCCTCGGCCCGGACGCGGTCGAAACCGGGCGCGATCCCTGCGTCTTCGCGCGTCTTTGCGAGCGATGCGAGCTGGAGCGCCGCGTCGACATCCTGCTGCAAAGCCTCACCACGAGCGGAAAGCACGCGCCAATCGATCACGCTGCCTGCGATCTCTGCAAGCAGCGCGATCCTGACCGCGTTCGCCGAAGCGCTGGCACCGTCGATCCGGGCAATCGCCGCGCGCTCCTGGGCCTTTAGCCGGCCAAACAGATCGGCGTCCCAACTGGCGACGAGATTGGCGCCGTAGGAGACCTGCTCGGTATCGATGAAGCCGCCCTGCGCTGCGCCATCGCCGAACTGGTTGGGATTGATCCGCGTCCCCGTCACGGCTCCGTCGACGCTTACATTCGGAAGGCGCTCGGCGCCCGCCTGGCGTGCGCCGGCGCGTGCGGCTTCGATCCGGGCTACCGCTTCGGCTAAGCTCGGACCGTCCCGCAGTGCATCGGCGGCAAGCGTTTCGAAGGCAGGATCGTCCTGCGGAAGCAGCGCAGCAACCGTCGATACGACATCTTCATCGCCGGAAAAGAAGAACTCGCCGGGCAATTCGGGTGTCGGCGTTGCAATTTCAGGCGGCGGGCCCGCAACGCACGCGCCGAGCAGCACGGGTAGCGAGAGAGCGATCAGGTGGCGCATGAGTGCTATTCCTCCTCGCCCGCGGCTTCGGCGGCGGGAATGAAAGCATCCACCTGCTGCCCGACCCGGAAGACGTCACTTTGGGGGAGCGCGTAGATGATCTGGAGCACGCGTACATCGACGCGTTCTGCGGCGCTGTTGGTAAGCTGGCGTTTGGGCACGACGAGCGGCTCCGCGCGCACGAACTTCGCATTGGCCCGGATGTCGGCTGCACCTCTAGGGGAGACGATGGCATCGGCACCTAGCTTTACTCGCACGGCCTCATTCTCATCGACATCGACGCGAACGTGCAGCGGCGTCGTCTCGCCCATCTGGATAAACGGGTCCGAGCTCCCTCCCTGCGTCGACACGAATTCGCCGAGGCGGATATTCACCGCGAGAATTTCACCGGTGATGGGCGCGCGAACGGTTAGCCTTCCCAATTCCGTGCGCGCGCTGCCCGCTTGCGCCTGAGCGGCGCTGAGCCGGGCGCGGGCGAGTTCGAGCCGGGTTTGCGCTGCCGTGGCATCGCCCTCGGCCCGGATTACTTCCGCGCGGCTGACTGCCGCCGGATCGTCCAGATTGTCGTAGAGCGCAAGCTGCTGGCTCGCTGTGCGCTGCGCAGCCTGGGCCTCGGCGATTGCAGCGCGGGCTTCGCTAATTGCAGCATTGGCTTCGGCGAGGCGGGCTCGCGCCGCGCGGTCGTCCACGAGGAACAGCGGTTGTCCCTTCTCGACCCTGTCGCCCGGTCGCACGCGCAGATCGGTGACGAGCCCGGACAGCGCCGAACCGATATCGATGATCTCGCTCGATGGTTCGACGAGGCCAGTACCGGCAACCCGCGGAGAATTGGCGAGATCGCCGGTTGCCTTGGGCGGCTGCTGCTCAGGCTCACTGGTCGAGCGATCGGGCAGGTCTGTAAAGATGTAGAGCGCTGCAACGACGAGGCCGATCACCGCCAAAATCGGCAGGACCTGACGCGAAAAGCTCACATTCTTGGGAAGGATGGACATGGTTTCCTCGGGTGCCTTACTCTGTAATCGGTTCAGTGATCTTCGGGCATTTCGGTGCCGTCATGGGTGACCTCGCCGTCCTCGAGGACGAGGATACGGTCTGCGAGGTCGAAGATACGGTTGTCGTGGGTGACGATGATGCAGGCGCGATCCTTGGCGACCGCGACCTCGCGCAGCAGATCCATGACCCGCCGTCCGGAATTGGCATCCAACGCCGCAGTCGGCTCATCGCACACGACCAGACGCGGCTCGTGCACAAGGGCGCGGGCGATCGCGACGCGTTGCTGCTGACCACCGGAAAGCTGGCTCGGCAGCTTGTCCGCCTGATCGCCGATATTGAGCTTATCCAGAAGCACCTTCGCCTTTTCGCGCGCTTCCTCGATCTCCATGCCTTGGGCGATCAGGGGCACTGCCGCGTTGGCAGCGGCATCGATCGACGGGATCAGATTGTACTGCTGGAAAATGAAGCCGATGTTGTTCAGCCGGAAATTCACCAGTTCGCTGTCGGAAAGGCTGTAGATGTCGGTGCCGAATACTCTCACCTCGCCTTCGGTTGGCCAGAGGATGCCGCACATGATCGAGATGAGCGTCGTTTTGCCCGATCCACTTTCGCCGACGACATAGGTCATCTCACCCGGTTTGATGTCGGTATCGATCCCGTGGAGCACGCGAATGGTGGTCTGCCCGCTTTCGAAGTCGCGCACGATACCGCGCGCGCAAATCGCCGCTTCAGGCGCGCATCCGCCGATTGCGCTCGTATCCATCGGGGTTCCGCTGTCCTGCCCGGTGCTCATCTGAACACCGCCGCCGGCTCGGTGCTCAGCACGCTGCGCAAGGCGATGAAGCCCGTGATCGCAAGAATGATGATGACGGAAACAAGACTGATCAGCGGGATCTGCCAGGGTATGTAGAACCCTTTAAAGAAAGGGTTGCCGCTGAAGGCATAGATGAATGCGACGGTGCCGATCACGCCAAGGGCGTAGCCGACTGTTCCCACCAAGGCCGCCTGAGCTCCGACCATGCGGACGATCTTCGCATTGGTGACGCCGATCGCCTTGAGGGCGCCGAACTGTTTGATGTTGTCGCGAATGAAGAGGCTGAAGGTGAGGCCGACAATTGCAACGCCGACCACGAAGCCAAGAACCACGGTGATGCCGAAATTGGTCGGAATGCCGGTATTCTCGATGATGAAGTTCACCCCGGCATCGGCGAATTCCTCGCGCGTTTCAGCCTTGAGCCCCGTCTGCTCCTCGATACGGGCGGCGACCTCGTCCGCGGTAAGGCCTTCCGATACGCCTGCCAGCACGAATGTCAGGCGGTTGCGCGTACCGGGCACGAAGTTCAGCGCCTGACTGTACTTCGTATAAAGCGTTACCTGGCTGGTGAAGGAAGGGATCGAGTCTGCAACCCCTCGAATCACCGCACGCTGGTCGTTGAGTTCGAGGCGCTGTCCGATCGGGTCTTCGCCGTTTTCGAACAGGTTCACCACACCGCCATCGTCGATGATGACCGTGTCCGGCTGAGCGAGGATTTTCTTGTCACCCTCGACCAGACGTTCGGGAAGGCCGATCAGAGTCGCGTCATCGACCCCGATGATCGCTACACCTTCAAGGTCGCCTGAGCCCGTCCGAACGGAGGCGGCGGCGCGCAGATGCGGAACCGCCCATTCGACTCCGGGGACGGACCGGACTTCGTCGAGCGCGGTTGAGGGCATCGCGTAATTGACATCGGTCGTGCGGCTCACCGGGTCCATGACCCAAATCTCCGCTTCGGGAGCGTTGTAAACCCCGCTCGCTCCGCGTTCGATCAGATTGACGAAGATGGTCAGCTGCTGGGTGATCAGCAGCGTCGAAAATGCGATGCCGAACAGCAGTCCGTAGAACTTCTGCGCATCGCCGGTCAGCATTCGGATTGCGATCCAGAGCACGTATTCGGAACCTTTGCAGAAAGCGGGGGTTGCGTAGTTGGGTAGTCGGTACCATTATTGAACGGTAGCGTTTAATTGAACGGAGCCGTTCACTTTGTCAACAGTCATTCGCAGAAGGCAGGGGCGGCCCTGCGATCTCGATAAGCGCAAGGCGATAGTCGAAGCGGCTGCGCAGAGCTTTTTCGATGTCGGATACGCTGCCAGTTCGATTGAGCAGATCGCGCTCAATGCAGGCGTTTCAAAAGTCACGATTTACAATAATTTTGGCGACAAACGCGCTCTGTTCACCGCGGCTGTCGAACTCGAATGCGAAAAGATGCGCGGCCATTTCCGCATCGAAGACATGCCGCGCGGGTCGATCCGTGAACGGCTGAGGGTGATCGGGCAGGCGATGTTCGCATTTCTGTCACGCCCTGAGATGATCCAGTTCGAGCGGCGTATCGCCGCTGAAACGGAGCACGAACCGGCGATTGGGCAGGCGTTTCTCGAGGCAGGGCCATGGCGCATGAAGCAGGCTTTCAGCGCGTTTTTGGCCTATGCCGCCGCAAATGGAGAGCTGAACGTCGATGATCCGCAGCTCGCCGCGGAACAGTTCGTTTCCATGTGCAAGGGAATGGGCGATTTGGAGCGCCGTTTCGGCGCGCAAGTCACCGCCAAGGAAAGCGACCGAAGGATAGCAGGAGCGGTAGAGGTGTTCCTCGCCGCTTACAGTGCGAACTGACCTGTGACGCAGAGATCGATATTTCGCATCACGCTGTTCGAAAATAAGCACCTTGCGCGAATGGCCGCGTTATCTTGCCATTCACCGGTCTGACCCTACATTATCGGGCGAGAAAGGAATCCCCTGATGAGTGACCCTAACGATCCGCAGCAGCAGCCACCCGAGGGCCAGAACCCGTGGATCAAGCAATTGATGATCTGGGGCGGCATTTTTCTTGCCCTGCTTCTGGTCGTTTCGCTGTTCAACAATGCGGGCCAGAACCCCGGTACCCAGATCCAGTATTCGGAGTTCCGCGCGCAGGTGGCCAATGGCGACGTGCAGGAAGTTGCGCTGGGCGAAGACCTCATCACGGGTACCTTGAAGAACGGGCAGACGTTTTCGACCGTGCCCGTCCCGGCAGACACCGGCATAACGCAATTGCTGCAGGAGAACGACGTGCGTTTCTCCGGCAAGCCGCGCGAAGAGCCCAATCTGCTGCTTTACATTCTGATCCAGTCGCTCCCCTTCATCCTGATCCTCGGCATCGCGTTCTTTGCGCTGCGCCAGGTCCAAAAAGGCGGCGGGGGCGGCGCAATGGGCTTCGGCAAATCCAAGGCCAAGATGCTGACCGAGCGATCGGGCCGGGTGACGTTCGATGACGTCGCCGGGATCGATGAAGCGCGCGAAGAGCTTGAGGAAGTCGTCGAGTTCCTGAAAGACCCGCAGCGTTTCTCCAAGCTTGGCGGCCAGATTCCCAAAGGCGCACTGCTAGTCGGCTCGCCCGGTACCGGTAAAACGCTTCTCGCCCGCGCGATCGCAGGTGAGGCCGGCGTTCCGTTTTTCACGATTTCAGGTTCGGACTTCGTCGAAATGTTCGTCGGCGTCGGCGCCAGCCGCGTGCGCGACATGTTCGAGCAAGCCAAGAAGAACGCGCCCTGCATTGTCTTCATCGATGAAATCGACGCGGTTGGCCGTTCGCGCGGCCACGGGCTCGGCAACTCGAATGACGAGCGCGAGCAAACCTTGAACCAGCTGCTCGTCGAGATGGACGGTTTCGAGGCGAATGAAGGCATTATCATCGTCGCTGCGACGAACCGCCCCGACGTGCTCGACCCGGCGCTGCTGCGTCCGGGCCGCTTTGACCGCCAGGTCGTGGTGCCGATCCCCGACATCGATGGCCGCGAGAAAATCCTCGGCGTGCACATGAAGAAGGTGCCGCTTGCGCCCGACGTTAACCCGCGCACGATTGCTCGCGGTACGCCGGGCTTCTCGGGCGCCGATCTCGCCAACCTCGTCAACGAAGCTGCGCTGCTGGCGGCGCGCCGTAACAAGCGCCTCGTGGCCATGCAGGAATTCGAGGATGCGAAGGACAAGGTGATGATGGGTGCGGAGCGCCGCTCCATGGTCATGACCGATGACGAGAAGAAGATGACCGCCTATCACGAAGCTGGTCACGCGCTTGTCAGCATCAATGAGCCTGCGTCCGATCCGATCCACAAGGCGACGATCATCCCGCGCGGCCGCGCGCTGGGCATGGTGATGCGCCTGCCGGAGCGCGACAACTACTCGTATCACCGCGACAAGATGCACGCGAACCTCGCCGTGGCGATGGGTGGGCGTGTGGCCGAAGAAATCATCTTCGGTCACGACAAGGTGTCTTCGGGTGCGTCGGGGGATATCCAGTACGCCACCGATCTCGCGCGCAACATGGTCACCAAGTGGGGCATGAGCGACAAGCTTGGTCCGCTGCAATACGAGGAAAGCCAGGAAGGCTATCTCGGCATGGGCCAGACCGCGCGCACGATGGCGGGCGCCGAAACCAACAAGATGATCGACGCCGAGATCAAGGAACTGGTTGAAGGCGGGCTGAAACGTGCCACCGACATCCTGACCGATCAGGAAGACAAGCTGCACCTGCTCGCGCAGGCGATGCTCGAATACGAGACGCTGACTGGCGATGAAATCAATCAGCTGCTCGAAAACGGCAAGATCGACCGTCCGGACGAGCCCAAGGGACCGACGAAGGTCGTCCCAACGCATGGCAGCGCCATCCCCAAGGCAGGTAAACGCTTTGGCGGATCGAAAGGTGGCGAAGCACCGCAAGGTGCCTAATCCATGGTGTGATGATCAACGGCCGTCCGGAGCGATCCGGGCGGCCTTTTTCATGCGCGAAATCAGAACGCGCCCAGCACCAGCAGCGCCTGAAGAAACAGTGCGACGACAATCCAGATAAAGACGCTCAGTACAAGCAGCCGCCACAGGGCCGAAAAGCGGCCGAGGTCGTAAGTATGTCGCAGCTGCTTGTAGAGATGGATTGGCGGTACGAAGGCAATCAACATTCCCCCGAGCCACGCCAACGGCTCGACCGCGAAAACTGCGGACGCCACGATGAACAGCAGCGACATGAAACCGAGCGAGTAAGTCACAAAGACCGCGTGGTCGTACGCCTTGAAACGGCGCCGCCAGGCAAAGGTCAGCCAAACGAACGGTACCGAAAGCGGGATCAGGAGCCAGCTGAATTTGTATCCGTTCGCCTGGAGCTTGTAGAGCATCAGCCCCGGATTATCCTGCCACTTCTTGACCAGCCCCTTATCGAGCGAGTCGATCCCGGTCAGATTTATGTTCAGGCCGCTATCACCGCTGAGATCGATTGAATCCGTTTGTGCGAGCTCCTCTGCGCCAGCGTCCAGCTCTGAGATCTCGTTTTCGATTTCAGCACGGCGGGGATCGTCCTCGGGGAGCGTGTCGAGCTCCTCCTGGAGTTCGGAGCGAACAAAGTCCACGCCCTGCTCGACCACAGGTGCGTCGCTCGAACGACCGAAGCCTTCCTCGAGATCGGTCGGGGCGGTTATGCCGAGCGCCTGAAAAACAGCGAACATCGCGAAGACGCTGAACAGGAACATCGCCATCGGGCTGACGAACTTTGCTCGCTCGCCTTCGATGTAGCGCCGCGTTAGCTGCCCCGGTTTGAAGACCAGCAACGGAAGCGTGCGCCAGAACTTGCCGTCGAGGTGCAGCACTCCGTGAACGAGATCGTGCGCCATTGCCGACAGCGTGCGGTGGACGTGCTGTTTCTGACCGCATGATTGACAATAGGGACCGAGCGGATCCGCGCCACAATTGAGGCAGGCACCGCCGTCACCTGCGGCAACGCCAGTTTCACCATGCTTCGGCTCGACGGCCCTCGCGACAAGCCCGCCTTCGATAGCACCGCCAATGCCTTCGGAAATGTCGTTCATCCGGACCCCCACGAATTCGGGGACTATATATACGAGAGAGCGGGGCGCTGGGAAGTGGGGCGGTCCGCTGCCCGCAGATGCTTAGAGCTTGGCCAGTTTTCTTTCGATGGCGGTCCAGAGCTGCGCAAAGGCCCGCGCGCCGGGCGATCGCGGGGCGAGAGCACCAACCGGCTGCCGTGATACCGCGCATTGCTCGATCGCGCTTGCGAGCGGGATTGCCGGCCATTTCGGGTTCGCCTCGCGCGCCTGTTTATGGAGGTTACGGCGCATATCCAGCATCGAAAGCACCGGCAGGATCGGCGGATGTCCTTTGCCGCTCCCCCGCACTTCGTCCACTACCGTTTCGAACGCCCGCGTCGAAAGCGGGGAGGGCGGTAGCGGCACGATAACGAGGTCGGCGGCGCGCATGACCTGCGCGCTCACCTCGTTCAGGACAGGCGGACAATCGAATATGATCCGGTCATAATCCTTGTTCAGCGCTGCGGTCAGCTTGGCCAGACGCTTTTTCTTGCCGATCTGGCTGAACTGGCGATCGAGGGTGCGGATGCTCTCGTCTGCCGGAAGCAGATGGAGATTGTCGTGATCGGTCTTGCGGATCAGCTTGGACGGGCTGCGATCGGCGGAAAAGACGGTTTCGGCTGTCCGCTTCTTCTTGGGATCGACGCCCAGCAGAAAGCCCGATCCGTTCGCAGGATCAAGGTCCCACAGCAAAGTCTGCCGCCGGGAGATGGTGGCCGCGCACCACGCCAGATTGACCGCAAGAGTCGTTTTACCAACCCCCCCTTTGACACTGTAGACTGCGATCGACGCCATGACGTTCTACCGGTTTCCTCTGTTGTCCCGGGGCTGCAAGGCGGGAAGCCCTGCCCATCGAGACAGTGTTACATCCGGTCAGGCCCAGCGCAAGGATTGGCACGCCAAACGAACTGCCCGTCTGGCCGTGATCCCATCTGAAACGAAAAAAGGCCACCAGTCTGGCGGCCTTTTCCAAAAACGGGACAATCGACCCGCAATCATGTCTGATCGGATCAGCCGTCGTAATCGGCGCCGATCGATGTGGAGCGGGTTGGTGCGCTTGCGGTGATCCGCAGCGCCTCTGCCGACTGGCTCAGCGAACCGATCTCATCGGCGTCGTCTTCGTCATCGGGCAGGATTTTCTGAAGGTTGGTCACGAGCGATTCGTGCAATTCCTTCGGCTTGATCGTTTGCTCTGCAATTTCGCGCAGGGCCACAACCGGGTTCTTGTCGCGATCGCGTTCGATCGTCATTTCGCTGCCACCGGAAATTTCGCGCGCGCGCTGTGCGGCGAGCAGGACGAGGTCGAAGCGGTTTGGAACCTTGTCGACGCAATCTTCAACGGTAACGCGTGCCATCGGCGGGCCTTTTCAATCGGATTTTCTGAAGAGGCGCTGCATCTAGGGTTGCGAGGGAGCGGAGTCAAGATTTTGCAACTTCTCGCGGACCTAAGCATTGGTTCCATGTGTCTGGTCAAGGTTCCATACAACTCCGCAGCGAAGCAGCCTGCGATTTCGTCGATGCCGAGTGCTTTGATGTGGAGGCCGCAGGCCATACCTTTGCGTTCTATCCTGATGGGGCATCTCGGCGTGAAGCCCTGATCGAGTTGATCGACGATGCCGAGAGTTCGCTCCACATTTTCTATTACATGTTCCAGGATGATGAATCCGGCCAGAAAGTCCTCGATGCGCTCGTACGTGCGGCCGATCGCGGGATTACGGTCGAATTGATCATCGACGATTTTGGCAGTGATGCGCCCGATAAATTCTTCGATCCGCTGATCGATGCGGGTGGCTCCTTCCGAAAATTCTCCGCTCGTTTCAGCGTGCGTTATCTGATCCGCAACCATCAGAAATTTGCCATCGCCGATGAAGCGCGCGTGATGACCGGAGGTTTCAACATTTCCGATCACTACTTCAACGACCCGCAACGGAACGGCTGGTGCGATCTTGGCGTCAAGATCGAAGGCGAGGTCGTGGATCAGTTCAAGAATTGGTACGATCTGCTCCGCGACTGGATCGACCACGATGGTTCCGAGCTGCGGCGCATCCGCCGGATGGTGAAGGACTGGAATGGCGGAGACGGCGCGGTCCAATTGCTCATAGGCGGTCCTTTGACGCGGAAGAGCCGCTGGGCGCTGCGTTTCCGCAAGGATTTGGCCGAGTGCGACAAGCTGGATTTCGTCACCGCCTATTTCTCCCCGCCGCGCAGCGTAAGGCGGCAGATGCGCAAACTCGCTAAGCGTGGGAGCCTCAGGATGATCGTCGCTGGTGTGTCCGACATAGACGCTGCAATAGATGTCGCACGGATGCATTATCGCAAATTGCTCAGAGCAGGAGCGAAAATCTTCGAATTTCAGCCGTGCAAGCTGCACATGAAGCTGCTCGTAATCGACAATTTCAGTTATTTCGGCAGCGCGAACCTCGACAAGAGATCGGTGCGCCTCAACGTCGAACTTATGGTCCGGATTGAGGACGAGGCGCTGGCCAGGCGCCTGCGGGAATTCATCGATCACATGGAGGCCGCCAGCAGCGAAGTCACGCCCGAATGGTATCAGCAGCAGTCAGACTGGTTCACACGGCTGAGGCGGCGATTCAATTATGCGCTGTCGATGGCCGATTACCGCATCACGGCCGGTTTGGCCGGGTGATTGTCAACAGCCGCTATTCGTAGCCGTAATCCGAATAGTCTTTCATGTTCGGCGACGTGAACTTCGTGATTTCGCTCTGGAAATGCAGCGGGACGTTGCCGGTCGAACCATGACGCTGTTTGGCAACGATCAGCGACGCCTTGTTTTTCAGTTCGAGATAGCGTTCTTCCCATGTCCGGTATTTCTCGACCACGTCGGCGCCGCTGGTTTCGGTCGGCATGTCCGGGCGCACCGCCTCGTGATAATAGTCGGCGCGGTAGATGAACCACACCATATCGGCGTCCTGCTCGATTGAGCCGGATTCGCGCAGGTCCGATAGCATCGGGCGTTTGTCGTCGCGCTGCTCGACCGCGCGGCTGAGCTGCGAAAGCGCGATCACCGGAACCGACAATTCCTTCGCCAGCGTTTTCAGTCCGCGGCTGATCTCCGAGATTTCGTTCACGCGGTTGTCGTTGGCGCGGCCCGATCCCTGGAGCAGCTGCAAATAGTCGACGACGATCAGGCCGATATCGTGCCTCCGCTTCAATCGCCGCGCGCGCGTGCGAAGCGCCGCGATGGTGAGGGCCGGGGTATCGTCGATATAAAGCGGAAGCGCGGCGAGGCGCTGGCTTGCGAAGCTGAGTTTCTGGAAGTCCTCGCGGCTCATCTTGCCGGTCCGCAGCGTTTCGGAGCTGATCTCCGCCTGCTCTGCGAGGATACGTGTGGCGAGTTGGTCTGCGCTCATCTCCAGACTGAAGAAAGCGGTTGGCGCGCCGTAATTGTGCTCGCCGCCATCGCGCTGCCAATCGAGATGCGCCTCGGCGCAGTTGAACGCGATATTTGTCGCCAGCGATGTCTTGCCCATACCCGGACGCCCCGCGAGGATCACAAGGTCGGAATTGTGCAGGCCGGCGGTTTTCTGGTCGAGCACTTCGAGGCCGGAAGTCTTACCCGACAATCCGCCGCCCGAATTCATCGCGGCCTCGGCCATCTTGATCGCGGTCAGCGCTGCATCGCGGAAGCTCGATGCCTCGTTCCCGGTCGCGGCCCCTTCGGCGACCTTGAACAGGTCGGCCTCGGCCTGGCTGATCCGGTCCATCGGATTGGTTTCTTCCGATGTGTCGAGCGCGCCTTCGACGAGGCCGCGGCCGACGCTGACCAGCTCCCGCAGCAAAGCGAGATCGTAAATCTGCTGGGCGAGTTCGCGCGGGGCGAGCAGACCGGCACCATTCGCTGTCAGCTGCGCGAGATATTTCGGCCCGCCAAGCTCTTTGAGCGCCTCATCCGCTTCGAAATAGGGGCGCAGTGTAACCGGCGAGGCGGTGGCGTTGCGCTCGATCAGCGTGAGGATGCGTTCGTAAATCCGCTGGTGCAGCGGTTCGAAGAAATGATCGGGCCGGATCGGGGTCTGCAATTCCTCGATCACCCGGTTGTCGATCAACACCGCCCCCAGAAAAGCAGCCTCCGCCTCGAGATTGGAGGGAAGTTTGCGAGCGGTTGTATTATCGTCCGCGACGAGTTCGAGTTTTCCGGGTTCGGCCATGCACCCCTGATGCGATTTTTGGCGCTGTCATTGCAAGGCCAAAGCGCCTGAATTTATTTTCGGCCGGCCCGCTTGCGCTGTGGATAGCGGGGATTGCAAATCTGAACGCTTGAAGTGTGACCCTTCTATCTGCGAAGGCGAGCGCGTTATGGCCGATCTGCCTTCCGATTCCGCGAATACGCATCGCATCGCGCACATCGCTCTCGATGAAGAGACGATCCTGTGGCGCAATGCCGATGTCGAGCAGGAGCGGCGGGTCGCGATCTACGATCTGATCGAGGAGAACACCTTCAAACCGGTCCGCAGCGCCGAACGCGGGGCGAAGGGGCCTTACCGTTTGCACTTGGGTGTCCGCGATGGCCGATTGGCGATGGAAATCAGTGACGAAGATGAGCAGGAGCTCGAGACGCTTCTGATCGGGCTTGCCCGTTTCCGCCGCCCGATCCGCGAATATTTCGCCATTTGCGACAGCTATTACCAGGCCATCCGCAAGGCCACTCCGGCTGAGATCGAGACGATCGACATGGCGCGCCGTAGCATTCACAACAACGCTGCCGAACTGCTGCTCGAACGTCTTGGCGGCAAGGTCGAGACCGATTTCGCGACCGCGCGGCGTCTCTTCACGCTTATCTGCGTGCTCCATATCAAGGGCTAGCGGCGGTCATGGCGAAGAGCAGGCGCGCGAGTTCGTCGCGAAGGAAAAAGGCGGGTGCAGGCCGCTGGCTGCTGCGGCTCGTGGCGCTTGTCGCGCTGTTCGGCATGGTGTTCGCCGGGTGGTTCTGGTGGGACATGCGCGACTGGAAACCCGACGAAGCGGCCTACCCGGAACAAGGAGCGGTCATTGCCAGCGGCGCATCGGGGACCAGGTTCGAAACACTGAAAGCGCTGGGCGGCGATTTCGTTTATCTCGAATTGGCGCCGGTCGGTGGCGCGCCCGATCCGGGCTTTGCCGCGCGATTGAAGTCCGCACAGGCATCGGGCCTGAAGGTGGGAGTGATTTATCCGTTCGATCCTTGCCGCCGGGCCGATCCGCAAAGTGCCAGGTTCACCCGGATGGTCCCGCGCAGTGGCGAATTGCTTCCGCCGGCAGTCGCGCTGCGCAATGTCGCAGATGGCTGCGATGCATCCGTGAGCGATGCGGCGGTGGAAAGCGAGCTGCTCACTCTGGTCAATCAGATCGAGATGCATGCCGGTAAACCGGCGGTGCTCAAGCTCAGCCCGACCTTCCAATCGCGCTACAATGCGGCGCGTACCTTTTCTCGCGACCTGTGGCTCGCACGCGACCGGGCACGCCCTGATTACGCCGGGCGGCCATGGCTGCTATGGAGCGCGAACAGTCAATTGGTGAGCGCAGCCTCACCCGATCCGATCGAATGGGTGGTGGTGCAAAGATGATGTTGAATGAGGAGACCGAAGCTCGCCTGATCGCGGCGGCGCGCGAAGCGGCCTTGCATGCCTACGCGCCTTACTCCGATTACCAGGTGGGGGCGGCATTGCTCTTCGCAGATGGCGCGGTGGTGACCGGCAGCAATGTCGAGAATGCGAGCTACGGCCTTTCGCTTTGTGCAGAAACCGTCGCAGTGTCGCGCGCTTTGGGTGAGGGTAGGCGAGGCGGTTTGGAGGCCGTCGCGGTTATCGGCCCGGAGGATAAAGGCGACGGTGCGCCTATCACGCCATGCGGCCGGTGCCGCCAGGTGCTCAACGAGATCGCTCAGCTGGGCAGCACTGATCCGGTGGTGGTTTGCGTGGGAAAAGACGAAGTGCGCAAGGTTGCGCTATCCGCGCTCCTGCCGCACGCTTTCGGGCCTGCGCACCTCGATTAATTTCCGAGCAGACTGCCCAATCCGCGCAGCGGGTTCTCGCGGAAATTTCGCTCCTCGCTGCCAATATAGGCGAATATTCCATCCAGCCCTTGATCGGTAACAGAGCGATTGATGCTTTGCCTGTTCAGACCTGCGTCGCGGATGAAGCTGTGCTGCCCGGCCAACCCGTCGAAGGTCGAATATACGCCCAGTTCCTCCAGTGCACTGTCGACCAGCGGCTCGAGCCGTTCGTGCAGCCTGTCGTTCGATGACTGCCGTAAATACTGGGTGCCGCCGTCATCTTCGCGAATGATCCCAGGCGCGTCGCTGAAAGAAAGATCGTCGATCGCGTCACGGAAAATCGGCTTGGCTTCGCCAGCGGCAACCCCGGCCGCATCGTTGATTGAGCGCGTGATGCCGCCAAGCACCCCTGCCGTGCTGTTTTCGCCCAAGATCGAACCGAGCAGGCCGCCGGCGCGGCCGCCCAGATCGCCTACGATCGGCAGGCCGATGCGGATGGCCTCGTCATTGTAAAAGGCGCCCGGTTGCGCGAGCTTGTCGAGAGCGTTGTCGGTTGCCTGTCCGAGTATCGATGAAAGGCCCAATCGGCCCTGTGCCGCGGCGCCCGATGGGATGGCCGCGAGCAAGCCGGTTGCAGCCGAACCGGCAATGAGTGTCCTTCTGCTTGTAAGGATTTTATTCTCTGCCATCTTCACTCTCCCGTCACCGGGCGCGATGATAGCACGGCTTCACGCAATTATGTCAGCCCTCTTCCGTCTCCAGCCATTCCAGCAATGCGGCGAGGCAATCGCGCGCGAGAAGCTTGCACCGCTCGGGCGACCAACCCTGCTCCGGCTCGGGAAAGTCAGCAAGGTCCTTGTACGGCATCTCCAGCGTCATCGCGCACGCACCATAGCGCTCTGCGACCAGATTGGTGCTGATGGTCAGGTTAGCCTTGCCCGCTGGCGCCTTCGGATAGCCGAGCTTCGTCTGGAAATCGGGCGTCCGGCGATCGAGGATGCGCTGATACCGATAGAATTGCTCGCCATGTTCGTCGGTCCAGCTGGGGATGCCTTCGTAACCTGCGAGGAACACCGCAGGGATCGCCTCGTCGCCGTGGACATCCATGGCGTAATCGACGCCCGTTTCGTCCATCCGGTTCCTGATCGCGAGGACTTCGGGCGATTTCTCGGCGCTCGGTTCGGACCATTCACGGTTGAGGTTCGTGCCCGCCGCATTGGTGCGCAGGTGACCACGGCGCGAGCCATCGGGATTGCAGTTGGGCACGATGTGCAGACGGCAATGCTTGCGCAAACCGCGCGCCACCGGTTCGGCGGGGTCGGTGAGGCATTCGAGCGCGCCTTCCATCCACCATTCGGCCTGTGTTTCGCCCGGATGCTGACGTGCATAGAGCCAGATCTGTTTATCGCCTTCGCCCATTTCGAGCATGTCGAGCGGCTGGCCGTCCAGCGTTTCGGTGAGCCTGATTAGGTCGACGCCTTCGCAGGCAGCGGCTTCAGCGACCAGATCGTGATGCCGTTCCATCGAATAGGGCGCGAAATAGGCGAACCATGCCACGTTCGATGCCGGAGTGTACCGGATCGTCAGCGTCCCATTGCCCGCCGTTTTGTCGAAGTCGCTTGCCGCGCGCGCCCAATATTCGCGGTCTTCCGAAACGCACGCGTCGTAATCGGGCCAGCCGCCCGGATAGGCGCTGTTGTTGAGGCCGGTTATCTTGAGCTCGATCTCCTCGCCTGCGGGTGCGGTGACGCGGAAATGAAACCACTGTGCGAATTCGGAATTATGATCTTTCCGGATCGCCAGCTTGGCGCTGTTGCCGTCGATGGCGAGCGTTTCGATATTCCCGCTGTCGAAAGCGGAGTCGATGATGATTGCGGTCATGGGGTCCTTTCAAGTTCATCGACCGATACTTGCACCGTTTCGCCATTGCCACCCGGAAAATCCTGGAAAAGCGCAGCGGCAAGAGCCTGCGCACTCGCGCCTATTTCGGAGTAGGGCGAATTTACCGAGGTTGGCAGTTCGGACCGACCTTCCCACAGCGTTTCGCCGGTATCTGTGGTGATCCTGACCGACAGCTCGCTGACGAGTTCAGGGCGTCCATCGCCGCCCCCGAGATTGATGCCTACGCCCAGTCCGACGCCGCTGCCGAACGATCCGGTCGAGGCGCCGCCGCCCACCGTGACAGGGCCGCGCCGATCGAACCGCTCGATGGGGCCGCGCGATGTGCTGATTGCGGCTTCCTGCACGCCGCTGCCGCGTTCCATGACGAGCGTGTATCCAAGGCTTTCAAGCTCGCCGGCCACCGCATCGGCAAAGGCGGCGCGCGCTATTTCATTGGTGATCTCTCGCGGGAAGGTGAGCGTGATATTTCCCTCGCCCAGCCCAACCGGGTTTTCCGCTACGAACCGGGTCACCTCGACCGGGCCGGTATAGGTGCCGGCGCATGCCGGAAGCGCCAGGATGGCAAGCGCGGCGAGCGATGTCCGAAAGGGGTAGAATGGGCGGGTCATGGTGCTTTCCTCTTAAGCCGTTCGAAAGTGAGCGCATTTTCAAACGCAGAACGCCCCGTTATGCACTCGGGTTCCTTACGCGATGCGGCAAACATAGGTGACATATTGCCATGAAAGATAGCCCGAAGCCTTCCGTTCTCGTCACCGGAGGAGCCGGTTATATCGGCAGCCATGCCGTGCTGGCACTGAGAGATGCGGGGTGGGACGTTGCCGTCATCGACAACCTCAGCACCGGGTTTCGCTTTGCCGTGCCTGATGATGTGCCTTTGTATGAAGGCGATATCGAGGATGCGGACTTGCTCGCGCGGATTTTCGAGGAGCAGGGCACGGGTGCCATCATGCATTTTGCAGGGTCGATAATTGTGCCCGAAAGCGTCGAGAAACCGCTCGATTATTACCATAACAACACGGTAAAAAGCCGCGCGCTGATCGAAGCTGCGGTTAGGGGCGGTGTTGCGCATTTCCTGTTTTCATCGACCGCGGCGACCTATGGAATGCCCGAGGTGTCGTCTGTCCCGGAGGAAGCGGCTGGGAAACCGATCAACCCCTATGGCTGGTCGAAACTCATGACGGAGCAGATGCTGTCCGACACGTCGGCGGCGCACGCGCTCAATTACTGCGCGCTGAGATATTT
>NZ_JACXLC010000001.1:44456-2149260 GCF_014705715.1 Erythrobacter rubeus
CGCCTGTCCCGGAGGAAGCGGCTGGGAAACCGATCAACCCCTATGGCTGGTCGAAACTCATGACGGAGCAGATGCTGTCCGACACGTCGGCGGCGCACGCGCTCAATTACTGCGCGCTGAGATATTTCAACGTCGCAGGTGCGGACCCGCTGGCGCGCTCCGGGCAATCCACTGCAGGCGCGACCCACCTGATCAAGGTCGCGGTCGAAGCGGCCTTGGGCAAGAGAAGCCATGTCAGCGTGTTCGGCACCGATTACGACACGCCGGATGGCACGGGGGTGCGCGATTACATTCATGTGAGCGACCTTGCCGCTGCGCATGTTCTGGCGCTGCAGGCGCTTGTCGAACAGCCCGACCGATCGCTGACGATGAATTGCGGCTACGGGCGCGGGTTTTCTGTTCTCGAGGTGCTCGATGCAGTCGACCGCGTGACCAATCGCACGATAGAGCGCAAGATCGAAGGCAGGCGCGCAGGAGACCCCGACTCGCTCGTGTCCGACCCCTCTCGCATTCGGGAGACGCTTCCCTGGAAGCCGGAATTCGCCGATCTCGACACTATCATCGCCCATGCTCTCGCATGGGAGCGAAAACTCACGGAAATCCGCGAAGATGATTGACTTTGCGCGATTCGCCGCTTAGGCGCGCGGCTTGAATTTCCGGCATCGGAGCTTAACTCCGGTGCCTGTTTTATTTCCGGGAAGAAATCATGAAAGTCCGTAACAGCCTCAAGTCGCTGAAGAACCGTCACCGCGATTGCCGCGTCATTCGCCGCCGCGGTCGCACCTATGTGATCAACAAGACCAACCGCCGCTTCAAAGCCCGCCAGGGCTGAACCGGAATGGATTGGCCGGTCTCCTTTAAGGGATGACCGCGCAAACGCAGCGGCCCGCCTCCGATTGGAGAGCGGGCCGCAGCCGTTTCTGCAGGGGACATAGAGGTGACCGATTCCAGCAAAGCCGTGGTGTTCGATGTCGGCCGTGTGCTGTTCCACTGGCAGCTTCGCAATCTCTTCGAAAAGCTGATCGACGATGAGAGCGAGCTCGACTGGTTTCTCGCCAATGTCGTCACCGAGGATTGGCATTTCCAGCACGACAGAGGCGTTCCCCTGGCTGAAATGCTCCCCGCGCGGATTGCACAATTCCCGGATCAGGCGCTGCTCATCGCGGCCTATGCTGCGCGCTTTAACGAAACCGCTGCCGAAGAGGTAGAGGGCGTCCATGCGCTCGTCTACCGCCTGCAGACATGCGGTATTCCGCTGTTCTGTCTGACCAATTTCGGTGTCGAGCTGTTCGATCAGTTCCGCTCAGTCCATCCGATCTTCACGGTGTTCGAAGACATCATTGTTTCAGGCGCAGAGAAGATCGCCAAACCCGATCCCAGAATCTACCAGATCACCGAGACGCGCAGCGGGCGTGCTGGCGGGGATCTGTTCTTTACCGACGACAATCCCGCGAATGTCGAAGCGGCACGATCCCGCGGCTGGGAGGCCCATATCTTTACAGATGCGGATGCGCTGGAAGCGCAGCTGAACAGCGCGGGCCTTCTCTAAAAAAAATCCCCCGAGGCAGCGGATTGGGGATCGCTGCATCGGGGGCTTTCAGTGTCGTCCGCTGTGGAGAGATGCGGAGCGGTGAGACGCGAGGGATAGATCGCGTCCGGGGGAATGGTTCTTATCGGCTTAGTTGCCGTTGCACTTCGCCAGCTTTTCGCCGGTCATTTCTTCGCCCTTGGCGGTGAAGCTGGTGATCTCGCCGAATTCACGGGCGAGGCCGCGGCAGATGCGCAGCGGGCGCGATGAGCCTTTGTTGGCGATGCACTTGGTATCCTTGCATGCCCAGGCGACGCCGCCTGCAACCGGGCGATTGTCATCGACCGGCTGGGCCAGTTCGGCGGTGTAATAGGCACCGCTTTGTGCGGCGGCCGGTGCAGGAGCGATTGCAGTGCCGAAGGTGAGTCCGGTGTAAGCGAGAGCCAGCACGAAGATCGAAAGACGGCTGGAACGGGTCAGGGAGAGGGTCATCGTCGTATTCCTTCTAGGGGCAGCCCTTGTTTGAGCCTGATTTTTTGCGAATCAGGTTTCAGATCGAAACCAGTTGCGAATCACTACCTATGTGATTAGGTTTCAGGTTGCAACTAAAAACTTATATTTTCTGTCAGCACCATCGAAGGCGCGGAATCCGGCACAATTTTGAGATTGCGACGAATCGCGTTAGATAGGTTGCAACAAGAGGACTGATATGGGCGACATAAGAGAACCACTGCGCGAACTGATTGAATGCGGATTGCCGCAAGCGCTTGAAGTCATGGGCGAACGCTGGTCTTTCATGATCCTTCGGGCGAGCTTCAACGGGCTCAAGCACTTCGAGGAATTCCTGAGCGAGCTCGGAATTGCGCGCAATATTCTCTCGAATCGCCTCGCCAAACTGGTCGAGCACGGCATCCTGAAACGCGAACCGTGCGAGGACGATCGCCGCAAGATCGAATACCGGCTGACCGAAAAAGGCTTCGACCTGCTGCCCGCAATGCTCGCTTTGCGCCAATGGGGTCAGAAATACGGCACCGAGATGACCGAAAACCCGGTTCTGGTCGACGAACGCGATCGCTTGCCGATCGGCCCGGTCTCGATCCTTGGCCATGATGGCCGAATCCTTTCGCATCAGGATCTGTGGCTCGTGAAGCGCGAAGACCTTGGCAAGCGCGCCGATGGTTCGATTGCGTCGCCAGCCGGTACTCTCGCAACGGGCGATGTGGTCGATCTCGAATCCGCGAAGAAAGCCGCCGCTGGCTGAAGCTGACGGCCCGGTGCGCACACCCGACGGGCGCTACATCATCGTCAGGGGACGGCTCTGGCGGGCTAGCAATCCAGACCTCTCGAATGAGGAGCGCCAAGCCCTCGTCGATGCCCTGATGGACGCCCGGCGTGCGGTCGGGGCGGCGAAACGCGCTGGCGATGAGACGGCGGAGAAGGCAGCGAGGGCGGACGTGCACCGCGCAAAGGTCTCTCTTGGCGAGCGCGGCCCGGTGTGGTGGGACGACGGCGCACCCGATCAGAACCGCAAGCTCGTGCATAACTCCACCTATGCGCCTTGGTGGGAATCCAGCGAACACGCTAACCCGGACTGAACCTCTCAAAAGCAGGCAGCGGGACCGGACTGGCGATGGATGCGGGCGTAAGCACCGATCTGGAAGAAATTCTGCGGACGACGTTCGGCTTCGGCGGCTTTCGAGGCCGTCAGGAAGCAGTGGTCTCGCGTGTCATGCGCGGCGAGGATACCTGCGCGCTCATGCCGACGGGCGCGGGCAAATCGCTTTGCTATCAACTGCCCGCATTGGCCCGCCCGGGGACCGCAATCGTCATCTCGCCGCTCATCGCATTGATGCACGACCAGATCCGCGCTGCCGGTGCGGTCGGCATACGAGCGGCTTCGATGACCTCGGCAGACCATGACAATGCCGCAACCGCGCAGCTTTTGCTGAACGGCGAACTCGACCTGTTGTACGTCGCGCCAGAGCGCGCCAACACGGCTTCCTTTCGGAGCCTGCTTGGCGGAGCCAATATTTCGCTATTCGCGATCGACGAGGCGCACTGCGTGTCCGAGTGGGGCCACGATTTCCGGCCCGATTACCGCCAGCTGAAATCGCTGTTCGATCAGTTCCCGCATGTCCCTAAGCTTGCCCTCACGGCGACCGCCGACGAGACGACGCGAAAGGACATCCTGCGTCAGCTCGGCATACCCGAAGACGGGTTGATCGTGGCGGAATTCGACCGGCCCAACATCCGCTATGCGATCTCTGCGAAGGAGAATGGCGCGAAGCAGATCACGGAGTTTGTCAGCCGCAATCCGGGCGCGGGTATCGTCTATGCCAACAGCCGCAAGGCGACCGAAGATCTCGCCGCCCGCATTGCTGCAACGGGCCGCCCGGTAGGCGCCTACCATGCAGGCCTGCCCCCGGAAAAGCGCGCGGCGGTGCAGGCCGAATTCGTGCGGTCGGACGACATGGTGATGGTAGCGACGATCGCCTTCGGCATGGGCATCGACAAGCCCGACGTGCGTTTCGTGGTCCATGCCGGGCTGCCCAAGTCGATCGAGGCGTATTATCAGGAAACGGGCCGCGCCGGGCGCGACGGCGATCCTGCAGAAGCGCAGCTGTTCTGGAGCGCGAACGATTTCGCAAAGGCGCGCCAGTGGCTCGGCGATATCGAGCCTGATCGCCTTGCGAGTGAGCGTGCGCGATTGAATGCGCTCGCCGCTTTGGTCGAAGCCGCTGGATGCAGGCGTGCGATCCTGCTCAGGCATTTCGGCGAAGAACCGGCGGCAACATGCGGGAATTGCGACAATTGCGAAAACCCACCTAAGGTGATCGAGGTTACGGAGATCGCGCGCAAGCTGTTGAGCGCGGTCTATCGCACCGGCCAGAGCTTCGGCATCGGCCATATCGAGAAGGTCCTGCTCGGGCGCGGCGATGACCGCGTGAGCCAGCGCGGGCATGACCGGCTATCTGTGTTCGGTATCCTCGAACAAGAAGAGGCGCCGCTCCTGCGCCCAGTCATGCGTCACCTGATGGCACACGAAATGCTGACCACGACCGAGCACGGCGGCATGGCACTCGGCGAAATGGCGCTGCCGGTGCTGCGGGGAGGGCGGGCGATACTGATCGGCGAGCCGCCTAAGAAGCAGAGAAGTGTGCGAGGGCGCCGCGCGGGGCAGGAAGCCAATCCAATCGGCGATCCGCTGTTCGATGCGCTGCGCGAAAAGCGCAAGGCCCTTGCGAGTGAGCAGGGCATCCCGGCCTACATCATCTTCCACGATAGCGTGCTGCGCGCCATGGCCAGCGAGCGTCCGGACTCGCTCGAGGCGATGGGCCGGATCCAGGGTATCGGCGCAAAGAAGCACGAGAACTACGGCGAGCAATTCTTCGAGGTCATCCGCCGGTTTGCCGCCTGACACGGGATTGGCATTATGGCCGCGCGACGTAGTCGATCCTGATCCGAACCCACGATCCGACTTGCGAACGGCCCCCGATGGTTGCGGGACGAACCCGGAATTGCCACGCTGCTGCCAGAACGGCGCGGCCAATCTGCGAACCGGCCGGAGATTCGCCGAGCAATTCGCAGTCCTCGACATAGAAATTTGGCACCGTACGGCACACGATCAACGCCGCGCCCGGTCCTGTGGCAGTCGAAAGATAGCCCGCAAGCTCGCTGTCGGTCGGTTCGCGGTACCAGCGCGCCGCATAAAGCGGCTCGCCATTGGGGGCGGTGCCGACCCGTTCGCTGTCGACCGAGCTCGAGGAGCCGGTGCTGGGAGGGCCATATGAGCGCGTCGGCCGGGCAGGCGGCGCTGGACGCGGCGCGGGCGGCTGTGCCGGCGGAGCGGGAGCGGGCACAGGCACTGGCAAAACGACGGCGGGCGGCTGTTCGACCGGCTGCACGGGCTGCTCTTCAACTGGCGGGGGCGGCACTTCGGGCGCGGGCTGCTCAGGTATGGCCGGAGCTGGCGGCGCATCGGGGAGCGGCGCTTCTTCCACTGTCGTGTCCTGGTCCGCGCTCGGTTCGATGGCGGAGAAGGTGGTCAGCGTTTCCCCCTGATCGCGCTCGCCGATTATCCCCGTCCCCAGAGTGAGCAACAGTGCGATGATGAGTGCCTCGATCAGCAGCGCTGCGGCGATACCGAACACCCGCCGATCGATGTTGCGCTCCTGCAGCGCGCTCAGCAAGCCTTGCCGCGGCGGAGCCTCGGATGCTTCGGGTGGAGGGGATGTTGCCATGCGTTGCGGTGGCCGATTCTGAATTAGCGCAGGGCCAAGCGGTAACACGCTTCGACCTTGCGCTGCGATGAATCTTTCGCGTTTGTTTATGTGCGGCCGACCATCTGGCGATAGGATAAGGCCTCGGCAATGTGCGTGCGCCCGACGGCGTCTTCGCCGGCCAGATCGGCAATCGTGCGCGCGACCCGCAGCATGCGCGTGTAGCTACGTGCGGACAGGCGGAGTTTCTCGGCGGCCTGCATGAGCAGATGCTTCCCCGCATCATCGGGGGCGGCGAACCGCTCCAGCTTTTCGCCGTCGAGCTCGGCATTGGACCGGATGCCGCGTTCGGCGCTCATCGCGCGCGCCACCGCGACCCGCCGCGCCACCTGTTCGGAGCCTTCGGCAGCGGGCGGCAGGCCAAGGTCCATGGCGCTGACCGCAGCAACCTCCACATGCAGATCGATCCGATCGAGCAGCGGGCCGGAGAGCCGGGCCTGGTACTCGCTGGCGCAGCGCGGGCCGCGCGCGCAGGTGTGTCCCGGCTCGCCCGCATGGCCGCAGCGGCACGGGTTCATCGCCGCGATCAGCTGCACCCGAGCAGGGAAGGTCACATGTGCATTCGCCCGCGCAACATCGACCTGGCCTGTCTCGAGCGGCTGGCGCAGCGAATCCAGGACGGGGCGCTGAAACTCAGGCAATTCGTCGAGGAACAGGACGCCCAGATGCGCGAGGCTCACTTCGCCCGGACGTACTTTCAGCCCGCCGCCGGTGAGCGCGGCCATGCTGGCCGAGTGATGCGGCGCCCTAAAAGGGCGCGCGCGGCTGATCCGTCCGGCATCGAGCAACCCGGCGACCGACTGCACCATCGAAACTTCGAGGGCTTCCGACGGGGATAGCTCAGGCAGGATGCCGGGCATGCAGCTCGCCAGCAGGCTCTTTCCCGATCCCGGCGGGCCCATCATCAGGAGATTGTGCCCGCCAGCAGCGGCTATTTCGAGCGCGCGCTTGGCGGTTTCCTGTCCCTTCACCTGTTTTAGATCGGTGACCGGCGGCGCGTCGGTAACGTCACCGCGGACGGGCTCATCCAGAACCTGCGAGCCCTTGAGATGACCGAGTAGCGCCGACAGATCGCGCGGCGCGAGCACCGGAACGCCGCTTGCCCATCTTGCCTCCGATCCCTGATCCGCAGGGCAAATAAGCCCGGCCTCCACTTCGCTGGCGTGAAGTGCGGCGATGAGCACTCCGGGGCTGGCGACAATCCTGCCGTCGAGCGAAAGCTCCCCGACCGCGATCCAATCGCCCAATTGCTCGGCATCGGTCACGCCCATGGCCGCAAGCAAGGCCAAAGCGATCGGCAGGTCGTAATGCGATCCATCCTTGGGCAGGTCGGCAGGCGACAGATTGATCGTGATCCGCTTTGGCGGCAGCGCGAGGCCCATCGCCGAAAGAGCGGCCTGAACGCGCTCGCGGCTTTCGCTGACCGCCTTGTCCGGCAGGCCGACGATCGAGAATCGCGGCAATCCCGAGGCGACTTGGCACTGCACCTCGACCTGGCGCGCGTCGAGACCGAGATAGGCCACAGTCCTAACCAGCGCTACCAAAGTAAATCCTCGTGTGATTTGCGACCTTTATTTCGGCGGTATTGCAGCGTCGGACCGGGATTGTCGAGGAAATAGAAGCGCTTTGATGATCGCAGTGCCGAAGCAGACAGCACGTCGCGCGCCCGTCGCAGCGGGCCGGCCCAGCCCTGAATATCGCGCGTCACGGCTTGACTCGCGCCCCTCTATCCCATAGTGGCGCGCGCCTGACGGACTGCCCTTTTGCGGTGGTCGCTATTCATCGATGAGCAGCGGGCGGCAAATCTTCGCGGCGCCAGCTTGTCGAACCAGTTTATCGAGGACGATATGAAGCGGACTTTTCAGCCTAGCAATCTCGTGCGTGCCCGTCGGCACGGTTTCTTCGCGCGCAAGGCGACCACGGGTGGTCGCAAAGTGCTGCGCGCCCGCCGTAAGCGCGGCCGCAAGAAACTCTGCGCGTAATTCTCTGGCGCCCTCAGGCGCCGGGCGCGGGCCATCCGGCCCGCTTGGCTACGCAGCAGTAGCGGCGACGGGCAGTCGCCCTTGCGGGCTCCCATCCGGGAGCCCGTTCGCGTTTCTCGGTAGAGGGTTTATTGGCGCGGCTCGGCCCGCAGGGTCGCAAGGCCGGAAGCGAAGTCGAAGACGCAGCTGGCCAAAGGCCACCTGCAAGGCCGCCCGCAGCGACGCGACCATTAGGTCGCATGAGCGAGGATATCGCGGCGCGGATGCGCTGCGAAAAACAAAGACTCGGGGAGCCGAAACGCTTCGGCTAAAATCTGATCAATGATCCAGGTCCTCACCAAACGATCGGACTTCCTCGCCGCTAACAGGGGGCTTCGGAACGCGCGGCCCGGCTTCGTGTTGCTGACCCGGCCCAATGGTGGGCAGGGGATCCGCTATGGTGTCACCGTTACCAAGAAGATCGGCAATGCGGTGGTGCGCAACCGCATGAAGAGGCGCTTTCGCGAGCTTCTGCGCGCCGCTCTTCCCGAGCGCGGGCTGCCGCACCACGATCACGTCCTCATCGGGCGGTCGGGCGGTGTGGAGCGTAATTTCGACACGATGGCGGAGGAGCTCGACCGCGCTCTTGCCCGCGCGCGCGATGGCAAATCCGATCCGCGTCGCTCTTCGCGGCCACGGCGCGGGAACAGGAAGGGCGCAGCAAAATGAAATACATCCTGATCGCTATCGCCCGCGCGTGGCAGCTTGGCCCGTCACTGATCCTGCCGCCGACCTGCCGCTTCTCGCCATCGTGCAGCCAGTACGCGATCCAGGCTCTGCGCAAATATGGCGCGCTCAAGGGTGGATGGCTGGCGCTAAAGCGGCTAGGGCGCTGCCATCCATGGGGCGGACATGGACACGACCCAGTGCCGTGACCGCACCATAGCATTCCGCACTGTAGTGTCTATATAACACAGCATTCGACGACTTAACGGGATTTCATCTTGGACAATCAGCGCAATCTCCTGCTCGCCGTCGCGTTATCCGGCCTGCTCATTCTCGGCTGGGATTTCGCGATGCGGACATTCTATCCGGCGGCATCTCTTTCCGCGCCGACCGAAGCAGTCGAGCCTGCCGCGCAGACGAGCGCCGGTTCCGCGCCGGGCACGACGACGGTTGCAGCTGATCTCGCCGATGGCGCCGAAATGCCGAGCGGTCCGATTGATCTTTCCGCCGCGCTCGCCGATCCGAACCGCGTCGTTATCGATACGCCGAAAGTGGCCGGATCGATCAACCTTCGCGGGGCGCGGATCGATGATCTCGTGCTCAAGGATTACCGGCAGAGCGTCGACAGGGACAGCGGACCGGTTCGCCTGTTCGCGCCCGAGCGGACCGACAATCAGTATTTCGCCGAGTTCGGCTTCGTCGTCGGCGGTCAGCGCGTTTCTTCGAACGAGCTGTGGCAGGCCGATGGCGAGCGGCTGACACCGCAAACCCCCGTTACGCTGACGCGCACCGATGCAAGCGGCGCGGTGTACGAGATCGCGCTGTCGATCGACGAAAACTACATGATCACGGCGCAGCAGACGGTCCAGAACACGTCCGGGAGCGCCGCCATCATTCAGCCATTCGCGCTGATCAAGCGGGACGCTCGCAGCGCCTCGCCCGATGAATTCATCGTCCATTCCGGCCCCGTGGGGGTGTTCGGCGGTACGCTGCATGATCCCAACAGCTATGAGGAACTTGCCGAGATCGGGCGCGATACGCCCTCGGGCGCCGCCTCGTGGCTCGGCTTCACCGACCGTTATTGGCACTCTGCGTTGATCCCGGGCGACGGCGAGGTCGACAATGTCGGCTTCCGCTCGCTCGGCGACCAATTGTTCCGCAGCGATCTGATCTACGATGCGCAGACCGTTCCTGCAGGCGGCACGCTGTCGCAGACAACCCGGCTGTTCGCCGGAGCTAAGAACAGCGTCATCCTCGACGAATACGAAGACACCGGCATCACCTATTTCGGCAAGGCGATTTCGTGGGGCTGGTTCGAATGGTTCGAAAAGCCGCTCCTCTGGCTCCTGCGTGCGCTCAACGATCTCGTCGGCAATTTCGGCGTCGCGATCATCCTGCTGACGGTAATCGTGCGCGCGTTGATGTTCCCGATCGCGCAAAAGGGCTTCGCCTCGATGGCTTCGATGAAGGCGATCCAGCCCAAGATGAAAGCCGTCCAGGAACGCTACAAGGACGACAAGCAGAAGCAGCAGCAGGAGATCATGAAGCTGTACAAGGAGGAGAAGGTGAACCCGGTCGCCGGCTGCCTTCCGATGCTTCTGCAGATTCCGATCTTCTTTGCGCTCTACAAAGTCCTGATCCTTTCGATCGAAATGCGGCATGAACCCTTCATCGATTTCTGGATCAAGGATCTGTCCGCACCTGATCCCTGGACGATCCTGAACCTCGGCGGATTGCTGCCATTCGAAGTGCCCGGCTTCCTTGGCATCGGCGTGCTGGCGGTTCTGCTCGGCCTGACCATGTGGCTGACTTTCAAGCTCAACCCGTCCGTCATGGATCCGATGCAGCAGCAGATTTTCAACCTGATGCCGTGGGTTCTGATGTTCGTGATGGCGCCGTTCGCTGCCGGCCTGCTGCTTTACTGGGTAACGTCCAACATCCTGACCGTGGCGCAGCAAAGCTATCTCTATTCCAAGCATCCGCAGCTGAAAGCGCAGGCGGCGAAGGACAAGGCGGAGCTGGCGAAGAAGAAAGCCAAGGAAGAAAAGAGCAAGGCGTGACCGGGCAGCAGCCATCGGACGCGGAACTGGAAGAGCGCGCGCAGCAGCACCGCGAAAAGCAGGCTGCGCGGTTGTTTTCCGGGCGGGTCGATTTCCTGCTCTCCGCCCCGCAGCTCAAATTCCTGCCCGAGCCGATCGTACCCGAAATCGCATTTTGCGGGCGAAGCAATGTCGGCAAATCGTCGCTGCTCAACGCGCTAACGATGCGCAAATCCATCGCGCGCGCATCGGTGACGCCGGGCCGCACGCAGGAACTCAACTTTTTCGAGATCGGGGAGCCGGTGCAGATCCGGCTTGTCGACATGCCCGGATATGGCTTTGCCAAGGCGCCCGTTTCCGTGGTCGACAAGTGGAAGAAGCTTGTGCGCAGCTATCTGCGCGGTCGCCAGGTGCTGGCGCGCAATCTCGTGCTGGTCGATAGCCGCCACGGGCTGAAAGATGTCGACCGCGAGATGATGAAGATGCTGGATGAAGCAGCGGTCGGGTATCGCATCGTCCTGACCAAGACCGACAAGATCAAGGCGAGCCACCTCGAACGCGTCGCCGGCGAAGTCGCCGAGGAAGCGCGCAAGCACCCCGCCGCCTATCCCGAACTGCACCTTACCAGCGCGGAGAAGGGGATGGGCATCGACGCGCTAAGAGCGGCCCTGGTTGCGGATGCTTTGGGTGAGGGATGGTTCGCGGAGTAAAAAAGCGTACTGTTTGGGCTTCGCTGTCGATAGGCAACCTGTCCGGTTAGGTCGAGGCAAACCTGGCCCCGTTCCGTCAATCTAAGCGCCTAGAAAGGCGGCCACCGGACGATCACTCCAGACCTGAACTTCGATGTACTTTTCGAACTTTCGTTTGTGATAGCCCTCATAGTCGTCATCCGTTGCACCATCTGGCAGCCCATGTTCCGCGACCACATCAAAGAGTTCGTCGAGGAAAAACGCCTTTTCATGGTAGGGCTGAGCGGGTTCGGCTGGCAGTCCGAATTCGGCTCCCAGGCGCATCGACACAAAGCTGTCGGGATAGGTGAAGCAAGCCTGATCGCGAGGCAGCGACCGCCAATCCAAGGTTACCGTTGCTGGGTCAGGATAAAGCCCGGAAAACCAGGCGCACTCTCCGAGCACGAAGTAGTGAGGCGACTGTCTTTCGGGTTTGCCGCCGCGCGCTATAAAGAGATCGCGGAGCTTCGCCTCGGTTTTTCTCCGAAGGTCCATATACCGCTTTCCGAACACTCGCCTGAAACTCGGATTGTCCGCTTTGCGCCGGTTTAGCCTTTCGAGAACCTGGACCAGCTCATCGCCTCCGAGCTCGCTCAGATTCTGAAAGGGGAGATCGGTCTGCGAATGGTAGTGGGTGATCACCTGTGGCAAGTGCAATTATGAGCTCCCCTCAAAGCTGTATCAATTTCGATGAGTGAGCACCCTCGCCGTTTCCATCCTCAGACGAGCCAGCGTCCCGGCCGACACCGCTCAGTCTGTATCCCTGAGCGTCTCCATATAGGCAAGGAGATTGGCGATATCGCCATCCTCGAAAACGAACACGGGCATCTCGCCTGTATGACCGACCTGAACTCCGCGTTCGAAGGACCCTTCCACCATCCATTCCGGCAGGCGGTTCGCCGCGCGGCGAAGGCTGGGTGCATCAGGATGCGGCGACACACCATCATCGAGAGCGTGACAGCTCGCGCAATTCGCCGCTGCGAAGGCTCTGCCCTTGGCTGCGTCCCCAGACAGCGTGTTCGCGTCGCGGTCGGTTGCGCAGGCGGTGATCAGGAGCGGAACGGCAAGGACGGACAAATGCTTGAACACGATGTGATCCCCTTTCCTATGCTGCGATTGTAACGCAGCGATGCCGGCGCAGACAAGCAATCTCGGGGTGAGCCCAGTGGGATTCGCGCTGGTTCGCTCTGGCGGCTAAGTCGCAAACAGCTGTCCCATATCCGCGAATGCCTTGAATTCGAGCGCGTTGCCTGCCGGGTCTCGCAGGAACATCGTGGCCTGCTCGCCGGGCTTGCCTTCGAACCGCACAGTCGGTTCGATCACGAATTCGGTTCCGGCAGCGATCAGCTTGTCTGCGAGAGCCTGCCAGTCCTCCATTGAAAGGACGAGCCCGAAATGCGGGACCGGCACATCGTGGCCATCGACGGGGTTGCTCGCGCGATCGCCTGCACCGGTTGAAAGGTGCGCGACAATCTGATGCCCATGGAAATCGAAATCGATCCATTCTTCGCTGCTGCGCCCTTCGGTGCAGCCCAGAAGCTCCCCGTAAAACGCGCGCGCTGCGGCCAGATCATCGACAGGAAAGGCGAGGTGAAAGGGCGGCAGGTTCATTGCGAATTCTCCATGCTATATTGCCAGCAATAGTAACTTGTTCAGCCTCGACAGCGAAAGACTGAATATCTACGGCAGGCAAACAGGACCTACCACCAACGCGGGAGCAGGCACATGAAGCTCATTATCGGCAACAAGAATTATTCGAGCTGGTCGATGCGCGGATGGCTTGCGGCAAAACAATCGGGCCTGCATTTCGAAGAAATCACCGTTCCGATCCTGGGTGAGCACTGGGAGAAGACCAAGCAACAAATGGGCGATATGGCTCCGTCGCACGGCAAGGTTCCGATCCTTTGGGACGATGAGACCGTGATCTGGGATAGCCTCGCGATCCTCGAATACCTGGCCGACAAGGTTGGCCGCGACCGCTTCTGGCCCAAGGATGACGCGCCGCGCGGAATGGCCCGCGCGATGGTCGCTGAAATGCATTCCTCCTACGCATCGCTCCGCACCGAAATGCCGATGAATGTGCGCCGCCGAGTGGAACTGAAAGAGGTTTCCGATCAGACCCGGGCAGACATTGTGCGCATTCTCCAGCTGTGGGCCGAAGCGCGTGCACGCCATGGCAGCGCAGGCCCGTTCCTGTTCGGCACTTATGGCGCAGCGGATATTTTCTTCGCCCCGGTCGTTTCCCGGTTCATCACCTACGGGATTGGTGTACCCGGCTTTGCGCAAAGCTATATGGAAGCGATGTGGGAACACGCCTGGACACAGGAGTGGATTTCCGCGGCGGAGGACGAACAATGGGTCATCGAGCAATACGAGAGCGTTGGAGCGCAATAACGCTCGCGGGCCTTTGCGCGCTCATACTCGCTCTTCCTGCGCCCGCTCACGCCTGGGGCTTCTACGCTCATCGCAAGACCGCCGAAATCGCCGAGGAGAATGTCTCGCCGGAGACGCGCGCGAAGATACGTCGCCTCATCCGCTCGCAGGAATTGCTCGGCACGCCCGAATGCGAGCTGTTGTCAATTGAGGATGCCAGCGTCTGGCCCGATTGCGTGCGCCGCACGCGCTGGCGTTGGGGCCACACCGCGGCATGGCATTATCGCACCGCGCCGATCTGCGAAGCGTACAACCCGCGCGCCAACTGCCCTGGAGGCAACTGCGTGACCGCGCAGGTGGAACGCAATCACCGCATCCTTGCGGACGAAAGCCTGCCCGACCATGTGCGGCTGCAGGCGCTTGCCTTCATGGTGCATTTTGCAGGCGACGTGCACATGCCGCTTCACTCGGGCGACAAGGGAGATCGCGGTGGCAACGATCGCGAAGCCGATTACGGTATCGTGCCGAGCCTCAATCTCCACTGGATCTGGGACGGGCCGCTGGCAGAGCGCGCGATCAGCGATCCTGCCGATCCGGTGGTGCGGCGCTATTCGCGGGCCGAACGCGCTGACCTGGGCGGCGGCGATGCGGCGGATTGGGGGCGCGAAAGCTGGGAGATCGCCCGCAGCTTCGTTTATCCAACTGCATTCGACCGGGAGGATGTGTGCGCAGCAGAGCTACCATCGAAGACCGCGCTCAGTCAGGAAGATATCGTTCGCGGTGTCCCCATCGCAAGACGCCGCGTCCAGCAGGCAGGCATCCGTATCGCGGAATTGCTCGAAAGCGCCTTTGCGCCCGGTCCGCTCCCGGAGCCAGAGCGAAATTAGGGCAATCGCTCGGTATCGTAGCGGGTGCCATCCTTGCGGAAATACCCATCCGCGCGGAACTCCATGTCGATGTCGGGATATTCGCCTCTGTCGAGTGCGCGGTCGCCAGCGCTGATCGCGACATAGACGCACTGCTTATCGCTGCGATTGTGCAGCCGGTGGCCGTTCTTCGCGCCTGCCGCCCATGCAAGCACGTCGCCCGGGAGGACCGGAGTTTCCCCTTCGTCTTCGATGAGGACAGCCTTGCCCGAGAGCATGACGACGAGCTCGTCCTGATGGCTGTGCCAGTGGCGCTGCGATGAATAGGCTCCTGGCTCGAGAACCACATGGCTCGCGCCCATTTGCGTGAGGCCGGCAGCGGGTGCGAGCCTGCGATAATGCCGCCCGACCACGTCCGCATCGTATGGCGGCGGATACCCTGTCGCATTGGTTTGCGCGATTGCATCGAGATCGAGCTTGGGCATGACGAGTTTCTCCTGCTAGGCAGCCATCAATGTCTGAAGTTCTAGCGATTGCCAAACGCCTGATGGCGGCCCCCAGCGTAACCCCGGCCACAGGCGCGGTGTTCGATGAATTGGAAGCGATGCTCGTGCCGCTCGGCTTTGCGGTGCATCGCTTCACGCGCGGGGATGGGCCGGAAGGGAGCGAGGAAGCCCCGGTCGAGAACCTGTTCGCGATCCGCCGCGGCTCCGAAGGCTCGAAACACTTCGCATTCGCGGGGCACGTCGATGTGGTGCCGCCCGGTGAAGGCTGGACCAGCGCGCCCTTCGAACCGGAGGAGCGCGGCGAGCTGCTGTATGGGCGCGGCGCAGTCGATATGAAGGGCGCGATTGCGGCGATGGTCGCGGCGGTCGCCGAGGTTCCAGCGGAAGCGGGCACGATCAGCTTCATCATCACCGGGGACGAGGAAGGCCCGGCGCTCCACGGTACGCGCGCTCTGATCGATTACATGCGCGAGCAGGAAGTCGAGCCCGATCTGTGCCTGGTCGGCGAACCGACAAGCGTCGACCGGCTGGGCGACATGATGAAGATCGGGCGGCGCGGCTCGGTCAATATCTGGCTGGAGGTCGAGGGGACGCAGGGCCATGTCGCGTACCCGCACCTTGCCGACAACCCGCTGCCTGCGATGGTTGCGATGCTGTCCGATCTCAATAATCTGCATCTCGATGAAGGCACCGACTGGTTCCAGCCGAGCAATCTCGAAATCACCGAGGTCGATGTGCCAAACCGCGCGCACAACGTGATCCCGGCAACGGCCAAGGCGCGGATCTCTATCCGGTTCAATGACAAGCATTCCGGCGCATCGCTTTCACGCAAGGTGACCGAGATCGCCGAAAAGCATGGCGGCAAAGCGCGCCCGGTGATCAGCGGCGAACCCTTCCTTACCGAACCCGGCGACTTCTCTTCGATGATCGCTGCGGCGGTCGAGGCCGAAACAGGTCTCGTACCAGAAGCCTCCACCACGGGAGGCACATCCGATGCGCGATTTCTGCGCGCAGTGTGCCCGGTGATTGAGTTTGGCCTCACCAACGCTACGATGCACAAACGTGATGAAGCGGTCGCAGTTCATGACCTCGACACGTTGGCCAGAATATATACGCGCGTGGCATTGGCCGCGCTTCAAGGGACATGACATGAGCGATACAGCCTCGCAAACCTCGACCCGCGGCGGAGGCAGCCCCAGCCCGGCAAAGCGCGGGCTGGTCGCAGGATGGTTCGCCATTCCGCTGTGGCAGCGAGTGATCGGCGCGCTCATCCTCGGCATCATCGTCGGCTATGTCTGGGGGCCGGGTGCGGAAAGCATCAAGATCATCGGCGATATCTTCATCGCCTTTATCAAGATGCTGGTGGTCCCGCTCATCTTCTTCAGCCTGGTCGCAGGCGTTGCCAGTATCGGCGATCTCAGAAAGCTCGGCAGTGTCGGCTGGCGGGCGCTGTTGATCTTCGTGGTGACGGGGCAGATGGCGGTCTGGCTCGGCCTTGGCATTGGAACATTCGTGCAGCCCGGATCGGGGATCGACGGCGCTTCGATGTCGCTCGATCAAGGTGCGCTGGACCGCGCACAAAGCCGCCAGGAAGAGGCGGTCACGGTTCAGCAGATGATCCTCGAAATCGTGCCCTCCAGCCCGGTTCAGGTGATGGCCGATGTCAACGTCCTGCCGCTGATCGTCTTCTCGCTCCTGATCGGGATCGGCATCCTCATGGCGAAGGAAGACGGTGAGCCCGTCCTCAAGATCTTCGAAAGCGGCAGCGTCGTCATGCAGAAAGTGACGATGGTGGTGATGGAGCTTACCCCGTTCGGCGTCTTCGCGCTGATGGCGTGGGTCGCGGGCACGCTCGGGGTCGAGGCGCTGCAGGCACTGGGCATACTGGTGTTCCTCAACTACCTCGGCTGCCTGCTCATCATCGGCCTGATCTATGCCGGGATGATCAAGTTCATCGCCAAGCTCCCGGTGATCGATTTCTTTCGCGGCATCGTCGATGCGATCGCGGTCAGCTATTCCACCGCAAGTTCGAACGCGACGCTGCCGGTGACCTTGCGCTGCGCAGAGCGCAATCTCGGCATCAGCAATTCGGTCGCAAGCTTTGTCATCGCGCTCGGCGCGACGATCAACATGAACGGGACCGCGATGTATCTGGGGCTCGCGACCCTGTTCGGCGCGCAAGCCTTCGGCGTGCAGCTCGATATGGCCGATTACATCACGATTTCGGTTCTCGGCACACTCGGCGCGATCGGCGCGGCGGGCATTCCGGGATCGGGCCTGATCATGATGGTGCTGGTATTCAGCGCGGTCGGCGTGCCGCTGGAAACCATTGCGCTGGTGGCAGGCATCGACCGGATCATGGACATGATGCGAACGACCACCAACGTGAGCGGCGACGCGGCGGTCGCTACTACTGTCGCAAGCCTGACAGGCGAGATCGACCGGGCCGAGATGATCAGCGCGGATGATGTTTAGGAGCAGTTACTCCTCTTCACCGTCCTCGACATACTCAACCGGCACGAATTCGCCGAGCCCGCATCCTGCTCCGCGCCGGGGCGCGCCTCCGCCGATCTGTTCGAGCACGTAGATAATCTCGGTGTTGCAGATCTGGTTGATCGAAGTCGTGTAGGTGAACGCCTCTTCGAAACCGAGCCTTGGACAGCTTCGCGGAAGCACGCTTCTGAACACGCGTCCGCCGCGCATTTCGAAATCGATCACCTGATCGCTGCGCACCCGCGTGTTCCGGATCTGCGAGCGCTGAATGCAGTTTTCCGCCTCACCGAGCACTTTGACAGGTGGTCCGGCAAGCGCGGGATCGGCGCGGCCATCCTGCTCGACCGGGGCGCAGGCCGCGATCGCCGCTGCGCCTGCGATTACGAATGGATATCGGATCATCACACGTCTCCTCTCGCTGTCCCGGCACTAAGCGCCCGGCAAGCTGAACAGCGCCTTATACCAGCCTAGCGACCCTTCGGCTTCTCCAGCACCTTTTTGCGGAAGCTGCACAGGTCGACCACCGGGCAGCGCCAGCATTCCGGCGTGCGCGCCTTGCAGATGTAGCGGCCATGCAAGATCAGCCAGTGATGCGCGTGGAGGCGGAAGGGCTGTGGCACGCGCTTTTCCAGCTTCGCCTCGACCGCCTCGGGCGTCTTACCTTTCGCCAGACCCGTGCGGTTGCCGACCCGCAGGATGTGCGTGTCCACCGCAAACGTCTCCTGCTTGAACCAGCAATTGAGCACGACATTTGCGGTCTTGCGGCCCACGCCGGGCAGCCTCACGAGGTCCTCGCGCGTGTCCGGCACCTCGCCGCCATAATCGTCGATCAGCAATTGCGAGAGCGCGATCACGTTCTTCGCCTTGGAGTTGAACAGGCCAATCGTCTTGATGTGCCCGATCAGCCCCTCGAGCCCCACATCGAGCATCTGCTGCGGCGTTTCCACCTTGGCGAAGAGCGCGCGAGTCGCCTTGTTCACCCCGACATCGGTCGCCTGCGCGGATAACGCCACGGCCACTACCAGCTGATAGGCATTGCCGTATTCCAGCTCGGTTTCGGGCTCGGGATTGTCTTCGGCCAGGCGGCGGAAGAATTCGAAAATCTGGTCCTTGGTCATGGAATCGAAGGCGCTCAGGCCAGACCGAGCACATCATTCATGGAATAACGGCCCGCTTGCCTGCCGATCAGCCAGCTCGCCCCGCGCACCGCGCCGCGGGCGAAGATCATGCGGTTTTCGGCGGTGTGCGACAGTGTCAAGCGCTCCTCAGCTCCGGCAAAGATGACGCTGTGTTCGCCCGCCACCGTGCCGCCGCGCAAGGTTGCAAAACCGATCGCACCTTCGCGCCGTTCGCCGGTCTGTCCGTGGCGTCCGCTCTCCATATTGTCCGACAAGTCGATACCGCGTGCGTCCGCCGCCGCCTCGCCCAGCAGCTTTGCCGTGCCGGAAGGGGCATCGACTTTCATGCGGTGGTGCATCTCGAGCACCTCGATATCCCAGTCGGACCCGAGCCGTGATGCGGCTTCCTTCACCAGATGCGCGAGCAAGGTCACGCCGAGCGACGTGTTGCCCGTCTGCAGGACCGGGATCTTTTCGGCTGCCTCGGCCAGCATGATGAAGTGCTCTTCGCCGAGGCCGGTGGTCCCGATCAGGATCGGAATGCCCGCAGTCTTCGCCGAATTGAGGTTCTGCTCGAGCGCTTCGGGAGAGGAGAAATCCACCACCACCTCGCACTGACCCAGCAGCGGCGCGGGGTCGCCGCCGAGATCGACGCCGACGCGAAATTCATGGCCTGCTTCCCCGATCGCCTCGATAATCGCGCGGCCCATGCGGCCCTTGTGCCCGATAACGCCAAACTGTGCCATTGATCCCCAACCGGTTGCCGTGTTTCTTATAGGATCATGGCAGAGATCGAACGCATCGTCATCCTCACAGGGGCCGGAATTTCCGCCGAAAGCGGGATCGATACGTTCCGCTCGGCAGGAGGGCTGTGGGAACAGCACAAGGTCGAAGATGTCGCCACGCCTGAAGGGTTCGCGCGCGACCCCGATCTGGTGCTCGGCTTTTACGACATGCGGCGTGAGGCGCTGGCACGGGTCGAGCCAAACCCTGCGCACAAGGCGCTCGGCCGGTTGGAGCGAGAGTTCGAAGGTGACCTGCTTTTGGTGACTCAGAACGTGGACGACCTGCACGAGCGGGGCGGATCAAGCCGCGTGCTTCATATGCATGGCGAATTGAAGAGCGCACTGTGCGGCGCTTGCGGCATGCGCAGTGCATGGGAGGGGCCGATGATCGACCGGCCGCCATGCCCCATTTGCCAGGCACCAAGCCTGCGCCCCGACGTCGTGTGGTTCGGTGAGATGCCGTACCAGATGGAGCGCATTTACGCAGCGCTTTCGAATGCCGATCTGTTCGTCAGCATTGGCACGAGCGGTGCGGTCTATCCCGCTGCAGGTTTTGTGCAGGAGGCCCGTCTGGCAGGTGCGCGTACACTCGAGCTCAATCTGGAGCCGAGCGAGGGCACGCACATGTTTCACCAAGCACGGCACGGCCCAGCCGGAACGCTTGTTCCCGACTGGGCCGCTGAAGTCTTAGGTCAGTAAAGTCTTCGCTCAGGCGTTCTCTGACACGTGCGGTGTGTCGACCGAAGCCGTACTCTTGGACTTGCGAGTAGTTCTGGACGGCGATTTCGGTGCTTTGGTCGGGTTCTTTCGCTCCTGGCGGGTGCCGGGAAGTTCGGCATCGTCTTCGTAAGGCGAGTCCATCTTGATACCTACCGGATCGGTTTCGTCGTTTGCGAAGGGGCCTGCTTCGCCGGTCTTCTTGGCCTTTTTCGCCTTCAAATATTGGGTGCCACCGAAGGCTGCGGCAGCGCCAAGCGTTACGAGTGATAGTGCGGCGACGGGAAGTGCCATGATAAATCTCCTTTTGTTTCAAAGGAATAATGGTTGAGATACCCGCAAGGTTCCGATTATCGCGCTGTTGCCGGATGACTTGAGGCGGACATGCGCCGAGCCGACCTACCGGCTCGGCACTGCCAGTTTTACCCGCAGCCCTTGCATTCAGGATCCTTCGAAAGATTGAGCGTCCTGAGGCCCGGCTTCAGCCCGTCGAGAATGTGCAGCTTGCCATATTGCGGATCGCCGAATGCGCTTACGCCGCTGAGCAGAGCGCGCACCGCCTGCAATGCCGCGAAGCTTCCCGCCCATCCTGCCATCGCGCCGAGCATTCCGTCTTCTGCGCAGGTGTCGCAATCCTCTGCGTCGAAGGCATCGCCGACGAAGCAGCGGTAGCAGGGCTGGTCGGCGAGATGTCCCGCAAACGCGCCGACTTGGCCCTGAAAACGGCCCACGGCAGCAGAAAGCAGCGGTGTGCGCTCGGCGACGCAGGCGTCCGACACGGCGAGGCGGGTCGCGAAATTGTCGGTGCCGTCAAGCACCAGGTCCGCACCAGCAATCAGCTCACCGGCATTGGCTGGTGAGATGCGCGTATCCGAGATCGACACATCCAGCGCGTCGTCGAAATTGGCGAGCCAACGGCGGGCGCTCGTGGCTTTCCCGTGGCCGATATCGCGGTTCGTGAAAATCGTCTGGCGCTGCAGATTGCTTACATCGACCGTGTCGTCGTCGACCAGCGTGAAGCGCCCGATCCCGCTCGCAGCAAGATATTGCAGGGCAGGGGAGCCGATGCCGCCAAGTCCGATGACAGCCACATGCTTCTCGGTCAGCGCAACCTGGCCCGCGCCGCCGATCTCGGGAAGCACGATATGACGGGCAAACCGGTCCAATCGGCCCGTGGGTAAAGGTGTGGGCAGGCTCATGGAAAGCCTGTTTACAGGCTGTGCACAAGCTGTCGAATGATTGTTCGCGCCAGCGCGAACATCCGTTCGCTCGGCTTTCCTCACTCCTGCGACCTGAAGGTCGCGTCGTTGCGGACGCGCGGTCGCGCTTGCGACACCTATGGCGTCGAGGCTGAATGGACCTGATCGGTTCCGCAGGAACCGCAAGGCCGGAAGCGTAGTCGAAGACGCAGCTGGCCGGAGGCCACCTGCAAGGCCGTCCGCAGCGTGTGCAGCTTGCTGCACGTCTAGCGAGGACGAACCCGCGGATGCGGGTTCGCCAACCAAGTCTAACTTTCGAGCTGGCGCAAAAGGCTCCGCACATCACCGTCCATATCGGCGTCACGCTGACGCAGATCCTCGATCAGGCGGACGGCGTGGATAACCGTCGAATGGTCGCGGCCACCGAATTTCCGGCCAATCTCCGGGTAAGAACGCGGTGTCAGCACTTTGGATAGATACATCGCAACCTGGCGGGGCCGCACGACTGCGCGGGCGCGGCGCTTCGACGACATTTCGCTGCGGTCGATCCGGTAGAACTGGCAGACGGTGCGCTGGATCTCGTCGATCGTGATCCGGCGGCGGTTTGCCGACAGGATATCGGTGAGTTGTTCCTCGGCGAGGTTCAGCGAAACCTCCTGACCCGTCAGCTGCGCATAGGCGATCAGCTTGTTCAGCCCGCCGCACAGCTCGCGCACATTGCGCGTGATCGTGCGGGCGAGGAAATCGAGCACATCGTCCGGCACCGAAAGCGGGGCAAAGCGCGACAGCTTGGATTCGAGGATTTTCTTGCGAAGCTCGATATCGGCGGCCTGGATGTCCGCGACGAGGCCCATCGACAGGCGGCTGAGCAGGCGCGGTTCGACACCGTCCAGTGCCTGAGGCGCGCGGTCGGCGGCGAAGACCAGCCGCTTGCCTTCGGCGAGCAGCGCGTCGATCGTGTAAAGCAGCTCTTCCTGAGCGCTCGCCTTGCCGATGATGAACTGGATATCGTCGACCAGCAGCAGATCGAAGCTGCGCAGGCGCGCCTTGAATTCCATCATCTGGTTGGCTTTGAGCGCCTGGACGAATTCGACCATGAAGCGCTCTGCCGAGCAGTAGAATATCCGCGCGCGCGGGTGCGCCTGAAGGAAGGCATGGCCGATCGCGTGCAGTAGGTGCGTCTTGCCCTGGCCGGTCGCGGCCTTGAGATAGAGCGGCGAGAATTGTGGCTGTTCGGTTGCGGCCATGCGCTGCGCTGCGTTGCAGGCGAGCACATTAGCTTCACCCGTGACGAAAGCTGCGAAAGTCAGTGACGGATCGAGGCCGACCGAGCTGGTGAAACCGGCATCGCCGATCGTGCCCGCTGCGACGGCGATCGCGCTCGCACCATCGTTGGCAGGGCGGCGGCTGTTGTCGAGCCGGAGTTCCGGCAATTGCCGGCGGCCGGGATGAACCTGAATGTTGATGGTGCGCACTTCGCTGCGGGCGATCTTCCACGCCAGTTGCAGGCGATCGTGAAAGCGATCCTTCACCCAGTTGGCCGAAAATTCGGTCGGCAGGAAAAGATCGAGGACGCCCGTTTCCTTGTCGATGACGCCGACCTGGATCGGCTTGATCCACTGGCTGTGCAATTGGTGACCCAGGTCCTTGCGAAGCCCTTGGCTGATATCGGCCCAATCGGCAGCGAGGTTTACGGCTTCGGCATCTTCCATCAAATCGTCGTCTGCTTTCCGACGCGTGGCCCGCGCCTTATCGGTATTATGCACTTTCGCTTCCCCAATACTGTCCCGCCTCCGGAGCCGCATCCGGAGTGTATTATCACCAAGCGATAGGTATGGTTTACCCGTCCCCGAAAACCGCAGTTTTCAGGGTCCCCCCTATCGACCAGATTGTTAAGACCCGAGCTGTCCCGACCCGGATGAGTTATGAATAAATAGCGCATCGGCCCGCAGTGCAAGCGCTGAATTTTAAAAAAACTGAAATATTCCGGTTGACTCACTGCTATCCCGCAGAGCTGCGTTGAAGCTGTTGATATCTAAACAGAATCACCTTTTCCACAACGCGAATCGCAGGGATTCCGTGGCTTAGGGAAACGAGCCGCTGTCACATTTGTCGCAAACGAAAAAGGCCGCGCCAATTCGGCGCGGCCTCATGACCTGACCTAACGTAATTTTACGTATCGCGATCGGCGAATCGCCGTTCGCCAAAAGCGAATCAGAGCGCGGCGACGCGCTTCGAAAGGCGCGACATCTTCCGCGCAACGGTGTTCTTGTGCATCACGCCGCGCGCGACACCGCGGGCCATTTCCGGCTGAGCGGCCTTGAGCGCTTCGGCAGCGGCTTTCTTGTCGCCTGCTTCGCAAGCGGCTTCGACCTTCTTCACGAAACCGCGAATGCGGCTCATGCGGGCGGTGTTGATTTCCGTCCGGCGTGCGTTGCGGCGGATGCGCTTACGGGCTTGCGGCGAATTGGCCATGTTCTTGTCTGTCTCGCGTTCTGTGATGGCCGCCTCGGGGCGACCGAATGTCTAAATCGGTAATGCTCGAAAATCGGCGCCGGGGATTCGCCCCAACTGCCGGAAAGCGCGCGACATAGGGCGGTGGGCCGAGAAGGTCAAGGATTCGCTCACCTCTGACACTTGGCGCAGTACCATGTGCTGCGCCCGCCCTGTGCGATGCGGCGGATCGTCCCGCCATCTTCGCGGCGGCATGGTTCGCCCGTGCGGCCATACACATCGAAGCGCGTCGCGAAATAGCCCAGCTCTCCATCGGGCTGCGCGTAGTCGCGCAGCGATGATCCGCCATCCCGGATCGAGGTCTCCAACACATCCTTTATTGCGGGCACCAGCCTGGCGAGCTGCGGTTTCGTGACCTTTCCGCCTGCCTTGCGCGGATGAATGCCCGCGCGCCAGAGCGCCTCGCAGACATATATATTGCCCAAGCCTGCGACCACGCGCTGGTCGAGCAGGCACAGCTTGATGCTCTGCACCTTGCCTTTCAGCGCGGCCTTCAAATGCTCGGGCGTGAGGTTGGGGCCGAGCGGCTCGGGCCCGAGGGCCGCGAATTGCGGCCATGCGTCGAGATCTCCCTCGGCGATCAAGTCGACCGAGCCGAACCGGCGGGGATCGCACAGGGCAAAACGGTGCCCCTCGGTTTCGAGCAGCAGATGGTCGTGGGTGTCGGGCTTCTCCGGATCGATGCGCCAGCGCCCGCTCATGCCGAGATGAAAGATCATCGCCGAGCCGCGGTCGAGATGCATCAATCCGTATTTCGCGCGCCGTGACAGGTGCGTGACGCGGGCGCCCGTCATCACCTGCACCAGATCGGGCGGGAAGGGGCGGCGCAAATCCGGGCGGTTCAGCTGGACGCGGGTAATCCGCTCTCCATCGAGGAACCGGGCAAGCCCACGGACTGTGGTTTCGACTTCAGGTAGCTCGGGCATTCTCGTTCCATAATCAGTCGCAACGTCATCCTTCTGCGCGAGGCAATGCGACAACTTCGCGTGATGCGCTCTAACACCCTTTGCCGAACCGGCAATTCCATCTAGGGCACTCCGCATGAGCGAAACATCAGAAGACACCGTCTCCTTCGGTTACGAAAACGTCACTCCGCAGGAAAAGACCCGGCGCGTGGGCGAAGTGTTCAGCAGCGTCGCGCGCAAATACGACATCATGAACGATGCGATGTCGATCGGGATGCACCGCGGGTGGAAGGATCGCTTCGTCAAAAGAGTGAAGCCGCAGCCGGGCGAACAGATCCTCGACATGGCCGGCGGCACCGGCGACATCGCGTTTCGCATGGCGGACCGCGGCGCGGATATCACCGTCGCCGATATAAATCAGGACATGCTGGATGTCGGCGCGGAGCGCGCGATGGAGCGCACCGAAAGCGATGAAACCGGCAGCCTGGTGTTCACCTGCCAGAACGCCGAAGACGTCAGCTTCGCCTCGAACAGCTTCGATGCCTACACGATCGTTTTCGGCATCCGCAATGTGACCTACAAGGACAAGGCCCTTTCCGAAGCGCACCGCGTGCTGCGGCCCGGCGGGCGGTTTTACTGCATGGAATTTTCGACCACCGAATGGTCGGGCTTCAGGGAAGTGTACGACGTCTATTCGGACAAGTTGCTGCCGCGCATGGGCCAGGCGATTGCGGGTGACGCCGATTCGTACCGCTACCTGGTTGAATCGATCCGAAAATTTCCGACGATGCCCGAATTCGAAAGCATGATCCGGGACGCCGGCTTCACCAACACCCGCGTCGAGCCGATCCTAGGCGGAGCGGTCGCGATCCATTCCGGCTGGAAGATATAAGGATAGCAAGGCTGGAACCGCTCGCGGCTTCAGGCGCACTACATCCATGACCTCTCCCGTCACTCACCTTTCTCGCCTTGCCCGTTGGGGCGTTACGCTGGCGCGCCGCCGCGCGCTCGTGGGGATCGAGGAGGATCCGAATGCGCCCTCCCAGCTACGGCGCCTGGTGAAGCTTGCGCGGTGGGCGACCTTTACGAGCAAGAACGGCACCCGCGATTATGGCGAGGCATTCCGCGCAATCGGACCTGCCGCGATCAAGCTCGGCCAATCGCTCGCCACGCGGCCCGATCTGGTCGGCGAAGAGGCGGCGGAAAATCTGCTCAGCCTGCAGGACAGCCTGCCGCCGGTACCTTTCGGCGAGATCAAGGCTTCGATCGAGGCGAGTTTCGATCAGCCGATCGAGACGCTCTTTGCCGAAATCGACCCGGTGCCGGTGGGCGCGGCTTCAATCGCGCAGGTGCACAAGGGCATCACCACCGACGGACACACGGTGGCTATCAAGGTGCTGCGTCCGGGCATTCGCGAGAAATTCGCGCGCGATATCCAGACCTACGAATGGGCCGCGGCGCATGTCGAGGAAATGGGCGGCGAAGCGGCGCGCCTCCGCCCTCGGCTGACTATCGCGAATTTCAAGCGCTGGACCAATTCCGAACTCGATCTGAGGCGCGAGGCAGCGTCCGCATCGGAGCTTGCCGAAGAGATGTCGGGGGTCGGCGGATACCGCATCCCGGCGATCGATTGGGACCGCACCAATGGCCGGGTGCTGACGGTCGAGTGGGTCGATGGAGTCAAGATATCGAAGCGCGATGAACTTATCGCGCGTGGGCACGATCTGAATGCGCTCGCGGAAAAGCTCGTGATCAGCTTCCTGACACAGGCGATCAGCGCCGGTTTCTTCCACGCCGACATGCATCAGGGGAACCTGTTCGTGGAGGATGACGGCACCATTGTCGCCATCGATTTCGGGATCATGGGCCGGATCGATCGGCGCGCGCGGCAATGGCTCGCGGAAATTCTCTACGGCCTGACGACAGGCAATTACAAACGCGTCGCCGAAATTCATTTCGAGGCGCAATATGTGCCGAGCTACCACTCGGTCGGCGAATTCGCGACAGCTCTGCGCGCGGTGGGCGAACCGATGCGGGGCAAGCCGGTGAAGGAGCTGAGCGTCGGGCAAATGCTCGACGGGTTGTTCGCCATCACCCGCGATTTCGACATGCAGACCCAGCCGCACCTGCTGCTGCTGCAGAAAACCATGGTAATGGTCGAAGGGATCGCCACGCAGCTCAATCCCGACATCAATATGTGGGACACGGCTGCGCCCTATGTCCGCAGCTGGATTCGCGACGAATTGGGGCCGGAAGCCGCCGTGGCCGACCGGATCAAGGAAGATACCGAAACGCTGCTGCGCCTTCCGGGCCTTATCCGTAGGCTGGAGGAAAAATTCCCTCCCAAAGGTGGCGCGCCCGAGCCCCCGCCACTGCCCGATATCAAACTGATGACGGACCGCAGCGAACGCCGCGGCCGATCGTGGTTTGGCTACCTGCTCGCTATCGCCGTTGGGGCCGGCGCGGTCTGGGGCGGGATGAGCATGGGCTGGATCGGCTGAACCACTGTCCGCTTGCCCGCGGAAATACAGTTGAGCTCAAGAAAAATTAACCATTGTGTCCCATGGCACTGTGCGAGTTAGCGTATGGTCTTGGCTGATCATGGATGCACAGCTAGGCTGCTTCGCGTAATCGTTCGGGCGGTGGCCCTGCGTCTTTGGAGAAATACACGCACATGACCGGCTCGATCGGCCTTTCAGACATCAATCTTGCGGGTGCTGCGCAGTGAGCGAGGCGCCTCCCAAAGTGCTTTTGGTCGTGGGCGGCGGGATCGCTGCCTACAAATCGTGCGAACTCGTCCGCCTTATTCGCAAGGGTGGGGGCGATGTTACCTGCGTTGTGACCAAAGGCGGGCAGCAATTCGTCACCCCGATGTCGCTTGCGGCGCTCAGCGAAAACCAGGTCTACACCAGCCTCTTCGACCTCAAGAACGAAGCGGAGATGGGACATATCCAGCTGAGCCGCGAGGCCGATCTGGTTGTCGTGTGTCCGGCAACCGCTGACCTGATGGCGAAAATGGCGGCCGGCATCGCGGACGATCTTGCGACCACGCTGATCCTCGCAACCGACAAGCCTGTCATGGCGGTCCCGGCGATGAATGTACGGATGTGGGAGCACGAGGCGACGCAGCGTAATCTCGACCTGCTGCAGAAGGCCGGGGTCAACGTGCTGCATCCCGACGAAGGCCCGATGGCCTGCGGTGAATTCGGCTACGGCCGCCTGCCGGAACCCGAAGCGATCTGGCGCGAGATCGCCGCGCATTTCGGTATCGAGGTCGAGGAAGAGCCTGCGCCAATCCCTGCCAACGATCATCAAGTCGAAGCGGGTGATGAAGAGTACGAAGTCGAAGCGCTCGAACCTGAAGAGGCGGAAGAGGAAGACAGCGCGCCATCCGGCCTCGGCGGCTTGCTAGCCCGGATAATCCCGCGCTCCACCGCCAAGCGCTCGCATGACGATCTCGAGGCGGAATATGCCGAAATCGACGAACAGATCGAAAGCGAATTCGGCGAGGAAGATCTGGCCGAAGAAGAGTTGAGCGAAGAAGAACTCGCCGACCTGACCGAAGGGGGAACGCCGGAATTCAATCCCGATCTCGGCGGGCCGCTGCTGGCCAAGAAAGGCGCAGCAGGCGCCGCACCGCCGATCGATCTGAGCGCGATCAACCACGAAGTGGACGATCGGAAGGCTGCGCCCGAACGCATTCCCGACGCGGCACCGGCTGCCACTGGCGAAATCGAAATTGCCGAAGGCGATGCGCTTGGCGGCGCGGGCTTCGATGTCGATGCGGGCTACCGGCCGCTCGATGGACGCCATGTCCTCGTGACCGCCGGTCCGACCTGGGAAGCGCTCGATCCGGTGCGTTATCTTGCCAACCGTTCGAGCGGTAAACAGGGCTTTGCCATCGCTGCCGCCGCAGCGGCGCTGGGCGCAAAGGTCACGCTGATTGCCGGGCCAGTCGCGCTCAAGACGCCTGCGGGGGTCGAGCGGATCGATGTCGAAAGCGCCGAAGACATGAACAAGGCGGTCAAGCAGGCCATGCCCGCCGATGTCGCGGTGATGGTTGCTGCGGTCGCCGATTGGCGGCCCAAGGAATATATCGGCGAAAAGATCAAGAAACGCGGATCGGCACCGCCTGCGCTGATGTTGACCGAAAACCCGGACATTCTCACCAATATCGCGAGCGGTAAGGGTCGCCCCGAACTCGTCATCGGCTTCGCCGCCGAAACCGACGATGTGCTCGCCAACGCGAAGGCAAAGCGCAAGCGCAAGGCCGCCGACTGGATCGTCGCGAACGATGTGTCGGGCGATGTGATGGGCGGCGATGACAACCGCGTGCATATCGTCAGCGCCAACGGGGTCGAAAGCCTCGACGAGATGCCGAAAAGCGCCGTTGCCATGGCTCTGGCGGAGCGGATTGCCGCTTCGTTGCAGGCCGAGGCTGCCGAATGAGCGCGCGGCAGGTCGGCGCAGAAGGCGACCAGACAAGCGCGGCAGTCCCGGTTCAGGTCAAGCGTCTGCCGCACGGCGAAGGGCTGGAGCTACCGGCTTACGCGACGAGCGGCTCCGCAGGCATGGATATCGTGTCGGCCGAGGACGTCACCATCGATCCCGGCGCTCGCCATGCTGTTGCGACCGGCCTCTCCGTCGCGATCCCGCACGGCTATGAAATCCAGGTGCGCCCGCGTTCGGGGCTCGCATTCAAGCACGGCATAACGGTGCCCAACACGCCGGGCACGATCGACAGCGATTATCGCGGCGAGCTCAAGGTGCTCCTGATCAATCACGGTGCGGAGGCGTTCGCGATCGCCCGCGGAGACCGCGTCGCCCAGCTGGTTCTCGCCCCGGTTACCCAGGCCGCGTGGAACGAGGTCGCCGAGCTGGACGCGACCGAGCGCGGCGAAGGCGGGTTCGGTTCGACCGGCGGCCACGCGAAGCTTTAGCTTTTAGGCTTATCGGGCTCGGAGGCAACTTCTGGCACGTTCCATTTTACAGTCGAGCGAAAGCTGCCTTCAACCTTGTTGCCTCTAGCATCACGGGCGGGTTCGAAGCGCGCTCTTCCGATGAGAACGCGGCATGTTTGCTTATCGAACAGGTCGCTTCCGCTGCTTTGCAGTATCCGGCATGAAACCACTCGGCCATCGGCAGCGATAATGGCTTCGAATTCGACCTCACCTTCGTCTCGACAACCTGAGAAGGGGCAAACGAAGTCGCTGGGCTGCATCCACTGCTCGGGAGAGATGGGTTCAGGTCTACTGCTTTCGCTCTGACCGAGCGAGACAGATAGAAGAATTGCGCCAGAAGAAACGAGGATAATCGACATCGAGCCAGTCTAGCCGAGAAACTTTGCAAGAATCAAAAAGGGGCGACGCTGATCCCTTGCGCCGCCCCTTCGTTCCCATCCAAGGGTTGTAAGGATTGCAACTTAGCCGATTAATCGACCTGGCGCACGATCTTTTCGTCTTCCTTGATCGTGATCCGCAGCGTTTCGCCGGAATTGCCAGGGAAATCAGTGAACAAGGCTTCGACCAGATTCGGCACCAGCTGTTGCAGACGGTTCGATCGCGATGCAGCCTGCGCCTGTCCTTCGAATAAACGCTCGCCCGTGGCAGCCGAATCGATCTTCAGATCGATGTCGCTGACATAGACGGTGTAGCTACGTACCTGCGGACCGGCGAGGAACGGGTCATGGAACCCGAACGCAAAACCGCGTCGGAAGCCATAACCCCGGCCCCATGGTCCAAAGAACGGATCGTAAAATCCAGCCGCGCCAAAGCCGCCGGTGCTGCGAATGCGCTCGCGCCCGTTGTCGACACCGTAATCGAAGCGCACCAGCAGGTTTGCATTCTCAGGCGAAGCGGCTTCGCGGTAACCAAGCCGCGCCATTTCGGCAGCGACGAGGTCGGCATAAAGCCCGAATTCCAGGCCGCCAGCGAGCTGCGGATCCTCGGCCACGACAGCAAAGGTCTGACCCTCAGGCGCGGGCAGCGTCGTTGCGAAGCGAGATACATCGGCCTTGAAAGACGGCGCGCAGGCCGACAGCCCGGCTGCAAGCAGCAGAGGCAGTGCTAGCCGCGCAGCGGTGGTCTTGAGAGGTTTTGTCATAACGTACCCTATTGATTGATCACGTAACAAATATGTCCACCAGTGAAGCCGCGCGGTCCCCTCGCTTAATTCCGCAGGGCGGAACCTGACCTCAAACGTTAATCTGTCACTGAGTGCGGCGACTGTAAAGCATTGGTCTGAACCGCGTTTGAACGCAGCCAGAAGGCATTCAGCCGCGCACGAGACCCAAAGCCTTATATGCCTTGTCGAGCGTGGGCAGGCCGTGCTCGCGCGCTTGGGCGGCGCCGCGGGCGAGGATTGCATCGAGCGATTCCTGATCGCCTTTGAGCTCCATGAAGCGCGCATTGATCGGACTGAGCGTCTCCACGAGTACTTCGCCAAGCGCAGGCTTGAACGCGCCGAAGCCTTCGCCGCCATGGTCGGCGAGCACTTCATCGACGCTGCGTCCCGTCAGCGCGCTGAATATTCCGACGAGGTTCTGTGCCTCCGCGCGGCCTTCCAGCCCCTGGGCCTCGCTCGGAAGCGGTTCGGGGTCGGTCTTGGCTTTCTTAACCTTCTTCATGATCGTGTCGGGATCGTCGGTGAGGCTGATGCGGCTCATCTCGGAAGGGTCCGACTTGCTCATCTTGGCGGTGCCGTCGCGCAGGCTCATGATGCGCGCGGCGGTGGGCGGCGTGTAAACCTCAGGAATGGTGAAGACAGGCGCATCCTCAGCGCAGAAATCGGTGTTGAATTTCTGCGCGATGTCGCGGGTGAGTTCGATGTGCTGTTTCTGGTCCTCGCCCACAGGCACATGCGTCGCCTGGTAGAGAAGGACGTCGGCGGCCTGCAGCACCGGATAGGTGAAGAGCGCGACCGACTGGCCTTCGCGGTTCTTGCCCGCCTTGTCCTTCCACTGCGTCATCCGGCCCAGCCAGCCCATGCGCGCGGTGCCGTTCAGCAGCCATTGCAGTTCGGCATGCGCGGGAACCTGCGCCTGGTTAAACAGGACCGTCTTGGACGGATCGACGCCGCACGCCACAAGCGTTGCCACCATTTCGCGGGTGTTGGTGGTAAGCTCGGCAGGATCGTGCGGCTGTGAAATCGCATGGAGATCGGCGAGGAAGATGAAGCACTCCCCGCCCAAGGCATGCGCTTCGTCCTGCAGCTTCACGTAGTTGACGATCGCGCCGAGGTAATTGCCAAGATGCGGCTTGCCCGTGGGCTGGATGCCGGAGACGACTCTCATGGAAATACTCTTTCTTGTAATGGGATGGGCCTGGCGAACAGGCCGGTGCTTGTGGCTCTGCCTATGAGCGCTCCAGCCATCGCCAAGCCGCCCGCCCGCGGACTGCAAAACGCAGCGGGGCCGAACCGGTCGAGAAGAATCGTCTTGCCATCGCCGAGCGACATAGCACAAGCGCGCCGCTGCGCTAGCCTTGGCGGCGCATCAGGCGCCGAAATGTCGCCTTGTCGAGTACGCCGAGCACCACCGTGCCGGCACCATAGGTTATCGCACCGGTGGCAAGTATCGCTGCGATCCCGGCCGCTTTCTGAGCAACGCTGCCGGTGAACCAGGGATCGATCCTTTGCATGAGGAAATACAGCGCCGCGCCCATTGCCGCGGCAGCTATCGCGATGCGCGCCACTCGCCCGATCAGACGCGGCTCGATGCGGTAGAACCGTTTCGCATGGAGGATGCCTCCCAGCAGCAGGATGTTGCACCAGGCGCCGACAGCCCCCGCGATCGCAAGGCCGGTCACTCCGATGCGCGGGACGAGCAGAATATTGAGCCCGATCGTCACCACCAGCGAAATTGCCGCGGTAACCACCGGGGTGCGCGTATCCTTGCGCGCGAAGAAATTGGGCGTCAGCACTTTGACGAGGACGTAAGCGGGCAGTCCCAGAACGAGGCCCTGCACGACCATTCCGGTGACGGAAGCATCCTCTTGGGTGAAAGCCTGGCCGGCCATGAAGACACGCACGAAAGCGGTGCCGGTGAAAAACAGTGCCACCGCGCACGGGATCGTCAACAGCATGGCAAGCTCGATCGCGTTCGATTGAAGGCGCGCGGCTTCCTCATTTTCCTCCCGCCCGAGATAGCGTGACAAGGCGGGCAGGATCGCGGTGCCGAGCGCGATCCCGATAATGCCGAGCGGCAGCTGATTCCAGCGGTCGGCCATCTGCAAGTAGGTGTAGCTGCCGACGGGCAGGGTTGAGAGGAAGAACAGGTCGACGAACCGGCTGATCTGATACACCCCTGCGCCGAAGATCGCCGGGACCACCAGAACGCCCAGCTCTTTGACGCCCGGCGTGATCCGCGGGAAAGCGAGTGACAGGCGAAAGCCCGCACGGCGCATGAAGAAGCCAAGCCAGACGACCTGCAAGAGCCCGGAGAGAGACAGCGCCCAGGCCATCGCCTGCGCGGTGATGCGGCGCGCTTCGAGATCGCCGCCCAGCGTCAGCCCATATGCCAGCGCCCCGATGAGACAGATATTGAGCAGGATTGGCGCCGCGGCTGCCGCTGCAAAGCGGGAAAGTGAGTTTAGCACAGCGGCAATCAGCGTCGCGATGCTCATGAAGAGGAGGTACGGGAATGTGACCCGCCCCATGAAGACCGCGATCTCCAGATTGCCGCCTTCATCGGCGAGTCCCTCCGGCGCGAAGAATTCAATGACCCATGGCATTGCGATAAGGGCGATGCCGCCAAAGACGATCAGGATCGGCAGCAACACGGCGAGCACGGAGGTTGCGAATTTCTCTGCCTGCGCCATGTCGCCGTCTTTCGTCATCCGCCGATTGAACAGCGGCACGAAAGCACTCGCAAAGGCTCCTTCGGCAAACAGCCGGCGGAATATATTGGGTAGCATGAAGGCGAGCTGCCACGCATCGCCCATGGCGGTCGCGCCAAGCGCGCGCGCGATCAGGATGTCGCGCACGAAACCGAAGACGCGGCTGACCGCCGTCAGCCCGCCGATCGTCCCGACGTTTTTAAGCAGGCTCATGCGTCAGGCCCGCCGTCTGCGTGTTTAAGCGTTGCCTTCAGCAGGCGGCGCGGCGCCCTCTGCGCCTTCCTGCTGGCGGCGCTGCTGAAGCTGCTGGATGTAGAGACCGTTGAAATCGATCGGATCGACCATCAGCGGCGCAAAACCGGCATCGCGAACGGCATCGGCAATGACCCGGCGCGCAAACGGGAAGAGGATGCGCGGTGCCTCTGCAAACAGGAATGCGTGCGCCTGCTCATCCGGCACGTTGCGAATGCCGACAAGGCCGCAATAATCGAGCTCGATCAGATACGCGGTGCCTTCCGCGCCGGTGGCTGAAATGTTGATTTTCAGCGTGACCTCATGGACCTCATCGCTCTGCGCTTCGGCACCGATGTTGAACTGCACATCGATCTTCGGCTGCTCTTTCCATTGGTAGACGGAAGGAGCGTTGGGGTTTTCGACCGACAGGTCTTTCACGTATTGCGTGATGATCGCGGCGCTCGGCTGGTTGTCGGCGCCGTTCGCGCCCGCGTTCTGGTTGTCGAGATTGGTGAGGATGTCGCCTTCGTCGGCCATGGTGTCTGTGTCTTTCGCAAAAAGGTAAGTAATCTTTGGAATTCGGCGTCGAACCACCGCCCCACGCTTCGAAATCTGTTGCGGCGCGCGCCTAGCAGGCGCAGGACGTGCAAGCAACCGGACGAAACTCGCCAAAATGGCAAGGAAGTGCAACCTATTGCCCGTTGGCGAATTGTAATTGATGCCTATTTAAGGCACGTAACGTTTTTCGGGAGAATCTCGGAGAGCCCGGAGATGTGAAAAGGCGAGGTTAATGCCTGATCATATATCCTGAAGATGACAGGGCCGGGAAACCGGCTGCAAAGGTAATCGGACCCAATATTGTGATTTTAGAAATCATCATTCTCGCCATGATCGCCGCATTTCTGGGGCTTCGGTTGTATTCCGTGCTGGGCCGCCGCGCCGAGCACGAGGAAGAATCGATTCCGCAGCGTTTCGATGCCGGTGAGAATGCCCAGCCGAAACCTCAGCAGCCGCAAGGCGTCGCTCCCGCGGCGCCGCAGCGCGTGGTCGAGCTGGAAGGCGTAATGCCGGCAGTCGAACGCGGGATCCGCGAAATTGGCGAGGCTGACCGCGGTTTCGACCTCACCAATTTCATTGAGGGCGCAAAGGGCGCCTACGAAATGATCCTTGAGGCGTTCTGGACCGGCGACCGCGAAACGCTTCGCGAATTGTGCGACGACGATGTTTATGCAGGTTTCAGCGCGGCGATCGACGCCCGCGAAGAAGCCGGGCACACGCTCGATAACAAGCTCATCAGGGTCGAGGAGACCCGCGTCCACTCGGCATCGATGGATGGCCGCATGGCGCGCATTGCGATGCTGTTCGTGGCGGACATCGCTGCCGTGACGCGCGACAAGGACGGCAACGTGGTGGCCGGTTCGCTCGACGATGCGATCGAAAGCCGCGATGTCTGGACTTTCTCGCGCAATGTCGGTGCGCGCGATCCGAACTGGGTGCTCGACGAAACCGACGAAGGCTGATCGCAGCCTGGGCGCTGCCCGCCAATCATAGGAAAAGAACATGCGCATCGGTTCGGCATTGGCTTTCCTGCTTGTGCTGGCCGGTTGCGGACGGGTGATCCCCGATGCCGCGCCGCCGGTCACGAGCCTTCCGGCACCGGCTCCCAGCGCGCCTGTGCAAAGTGCGCCCGCAACCGCCGCTCCCGCCTATTCGGGGAGCACTGCCGTCCAGATGGGTGCGTTCGCGCTTTCCCCGCTTCTTCTCAACAGCATCAGCTCGGTCGACGCTGCGGCGGACCTCGATGCGTTTCTGTTGTCCTGTCCGATTGCGACCCGGCGTGCGGACACGTCCGGACTGACGCAGCCATCGGATTGGCAGGAGCCCTGCCGTGCGGCGGCGAGCTGGCCGCGCGTGCGCGCCGCGCAGTTCTTCGCAACCCAGTTTACCCCCGTGCGCGTCGGCGATGGCCGAGCGTTTGCCACCGGCTATTTCGAGCCGCAGATCGAAGGCAGCCGCACGCGCCGCTCGCCAACCGATGTGCCGGTCTACGGCGTTCCCCGCGATCTAGAGCGCTGCTGGCGCGACGACATTCCGCAAAGCGAGCGAACCGGGCGCGCACCGCTTTCCCGCCGGACGGCCAGCGGCAGCTGCGTGCCTCACTACACCCGCGCCGAGATCGAGGCGGGCGCGCTCGATGGCAGCGCACCGGTGCTCGCCTATGCGAGTGATCCGGTGGAATTCTTCTTCCTGCAGATTCAGGGTTCCGGTCGCCTCGTGACCAACACCGGCGAGGTCATCCGCATCGGTTATGCCGGGCAGAACGGGCACGGCTATACCGGCATCGGGCGCGTTATGCGTCAGCGCGGGCTTATTGGTAGCGACACAGGCTATGAAACCAGCATGCAGGGGATCATGCAATATCTGCGTGACAATCCGCGCGAGGGCGCAGCGATCATGCGGGAGAATGAAAGCTGGGTGTTCTTCCGTGAGCTCGATGGCGAGGGGCCGCTTGGCTCGATCGGGGTGCCGGTGCGCGCGCGCAACGCCGTGGCAGTGGATCCCAAATTCGTGCCCTACGGCGCGCCCGTCTATCTCGATCTCGACCGCGATGTGGCGGACGGGCTCTGGATCGCGCAGGATACCGGCGGCGCGATCAAGGGCGCGAACCGGTTCGACACGTTCTGGGGCGCCGGTGATGACGCCCGCACGATCGCGGGCGGCATGAGCGGGCGCGGCGAAGCGCTGGTCCTGCTGCCGAAAGTGAGCGCCGAGCGTCTGCGCCGGGCCCCATGAGCTTTCCGCGGGGGCTGAGCAGCGAAGAGCAGCAGGCATGGGCTCGGCTGGCGCAAAGCGTCACGCCGCTCGCCGGTCGCAAAGTTCCCGCTGTCGCCAAGCCTGCCGTGAAGGCAACGCTCACATCTTCGACCGTGCAGCCTGCACCGGCACCTCTCCCTCCGAAACGTCCACCGCGTGCGCCTGTCGCATCGCATCCTTCACCGCCATCGCAGCGTTCAACGGGCCGGGTGTTTCCATCCGAACTCGATTCGCACTGGAACCGGCGCCTGAAGGCGGGACAGATCGCGCCCGATTACACGCTCGATCTGCACGGCCACACGCTCGACACCGCGTATGACCGGATTGTCAGCGGGCTCGACCAAGCGCGCGCGATGGATGCTCGGCTCGTGCTCGTGATCGCCGGACGGGAGCGTCCGGTCGATCCGGCAGATCGCAGCAGCAGGCGCGGCGCGATCCGTGCAAAGTTGCTCGATTGGCTCGCCGCGAGCCACCATGCAGATAGCATTGCGGCCGTGCGCCGCGCCCATATCCGCCATGGCGGCGAGGGCGCTCTTTATCTCGTGCTGAAACGTCGGCGCTAGCCTGATCCTGAATCATCAAAGATCTAACACTGCTAAATGACGCGAGGGTCGCATCGCCAAAGACTCCGGCCGGATTTCACCAGGCGTCCGCAATTGAGGCTCCGGCAGATCATTGCCGGAGCCTCAGCATTTGTTCCGATGGACTGGCGCGCTATTGGCCTTGCCTCTGCTTCCAAATCAGGTGAAAGGCCGCGATATGTGATGCGCCCGACAGCGGCACTCCGACCAGCGGGATGAGTGCGATCGGCAGGAGCGCGATGTTCGCCATCGCCGGGACCGCAAGCAATTGCAGGGTGAGACCCGTCCCGACTGCAACTATGAAGTCGGCAAAGCCGATTATGTGCATTCCGGCAACAAGCCTGGGCGATCGCGGGAGGATGATTACGATCGCCGCCAGCACACCGGCGAGCATATCGCCCCAACCGGCGAGGCTTACGAAAATGTCAGGCAGCCAGCCCTGAGACCCATAATAAAGAAAGCCGAGCGCAGCGCCGATCCGCCAGATGTGGAACGTGGCGAGGCCATACGGACCGAGGCGTTCCACGAAGGCTCGGATAGACGGGACGGTGAAATATGAAATCGTTAGCGCTGCCATTGTGGCGACAACTGTGGCTGCGAAAAAGCGCACATCGATGCTGGCGAAGAAGCCAATCGCCGCTAGGTAAGTGACAAGCGCGGAGTACAGCGTGAACGCTATGCCGAGAATCCAGCCGCCGCGCTCTGCGAGCCTCTCGTCCGGGCTTTGCTTTGCGACGTAAGATGCATATGCATCTATATCCGTTTGTGAAGTACTGTGTTGGGACATTGCTATTACTCCTCGATTGAATTCTGTGCCTGTCGCCACAAGGGGATGGCCCGATCGAGCAGCGCGCTACCCTCGGGCGTTATCACGACGCTTTTGCTGCGCAGGTCGTCGGGATCCGGTTGCAATTCGATCAGCCCGCGCCTCTCGAGCGGTCGCAGTGCTCGCGACATCGTGGTGCGATCCATAACAAGATACTCGGCCAAGTCGCGGATAGCGGGACCATCTGATTGGGCGACGGCGACTAGGGTCGAGAATTGCCCGCCGGTGAGGTCGAGGGGGGCGAAGGCGGCCTCGTAGACAGCCGTAAGCTTCCTGGCACGTGAGCGCGCCGCGAGCATATGGCACTGCGAGGCAATCATGGCGTACGAATCGTTCATACCCATACAATAGATGCATATGCAGCTAAATGCAATAGAGTTGTTTGAAAGGGGGCTGTCACGGTCAGCTCGCGCCAAAGAATAAGCCCCCGGCGAGCTTGCGCTGCCGGGGGCTCTGTCAGTCTGAAGTCGGGAGGGCGCTTCAGGCGTGGTACTTCGCGTAGCTGAGGTCGAAGCGATCAGCGTCCATGACCTTGGTCCAGGCGGCGACGAAGTCTTTTACGAACTTCTCCTCGCTCCCGGCTTCGGCATAGACTTCCGCCTGAGCGCGCAGCTGCGAGTTTGATCCGAAGATCAGGTCGGTGCGCGTCGCGCGGTACTTCTCCTCGCCGGTCTTGCGGTCGCTGCCGACATATTCCTCGTCACCGCTGCCGTCGACGATTTCCCACTTCGTGCCCATGTCGAGCAGGTTGGTGAAGAAATCTGGTGTCAGCTGGCCGACGCGGTCGGTGAAGACACCGTGGCTGGTGTTTCCGCTGTTCGCGCCGAGTGCCCGCATCCCGCCGACCAGCACGGTCAGTTCCGGGATCGAGAGGCCCAGCAGGTGCGCCTTGTCGATCAGCATGTCCTCTGTGCGGACGTTCGCCTTCGTCTTGAGGTAGTTGCGGAATCCATCGGCGAACGGCTCAAGCGGCTCGAAGCTTTCGGCATCGAACTGGTCTTCGTGTGCGTCACCGCGCCCGGTGGTGACCTTGACGCTGACATCGTAGCCAGCGTCCTTCGCCGCTTTCTCGACCGCTGCTGCGCCGCCGAGGACGATGGCATCGGCCATCGAGATGTCGCCGCGCAGTTCGTCGAGCTTGGAGAGGACGGTGCCCAGCTCGTCGGGATCATTGGCCGCCCAATTCTTCATCGCATCGAAGCGGATATGCGCGCCGTTCGCACCGCCGCGGTGGTCCGAGTTGCGATAGGTCGAGGCCGAGGCCCATGCCGCTTTCACGAGCTGCGAAACGGTGAGGCCGCTATCGAGAACCTTCGCCTTGAAGTCGGAAACAGCACCGCCCGAAGGCACGGTCCCGGCAGGAATCGGATCCTGCCAGATCAGCTCTTCGTTCGGCACCTCTGGGCCGAGATAGCGGACCTTTGGCCCCATATCGCGGTGACACAGTTTGAACCATGCGCGCGCGAAGGCGTCATCCAACTGCTCCGGGTTTTCGAGGAAGCGTTCGGAGATCTTGCGATATTCCGGATCCATCTTCAGCGCCATGTCGGCGGTGGTCATCATGGTCGGAACCTTTTTCGAAGGATCGCGTGCATCCGGTGCCATGTCCGCTTCATCGGGATTGATCGGTGTCCACTGCTGTGCGCCGGCCGGGCTCTTGACCAGTTCGAAGTCATACTTGAACAGGATGCGGAAGTAATCGTGGCTCCACGAGGTCGGATTGTTCGACCACGACCCTTCGATGCCGGAGGTCGTGATGTGGCCCTTGCCGATCTCGTCTTCATCATTGAGCCAGCCGAAGCCCTGCAGCTCCAGCGCTTCGCTCTCGGGTGAACCGCCGAAGGTGTCGGCAGGCTCGGCGCCGTGCGCCTTGCCGAAAGCGTGACCGCCGGCGGTAAGCGCGACGGTTTCCTCGTCATTCATCGCCATACGGGCGAAGGTCTCGCGCATGTCGCGGGCGCTTTCGAGCGGGTCGGGATTGCCGCCTGGGCCTTCCGGGTTGACGTAAATGAGGCCCATCTGGATCGCAGCCAGCGGATTTTCGAGCGCCATGCCTTCCTTGGGCTGGATGCGGGTGGCAACGCCTTCGTTCACCCACTGCTCCTCGGTGCCCCAGTAAACGCTCTCCGGCTCGAACACATCCTTGCGTCCCCCGCCGAAGCCGAAGACCGGGCCGCCCATGCTTTCAATCGCGACATTGCCGGTGAGGATGAACAGGTCGGCCCAGCTGATATTTTTGCCGTACTTCTGCTTGATCGGCCAGAGAAGGCGGCGAGCCTTGTCGAGGTTGCCGTTGTCGGGCCAGGAATTGAGCGGCGCAAAACGCTGCTGCCCGGTGCCTGCGCCGCCGCGCCCGTCGCCGGTGCGATAGGTGCCGGCTGCGTGCCATGCCATGCGAATGAAGAACGGACCGTAATGGCCGTAATCCGCCGGCCACCAGTCCTGGCTGTCGGTCATCAGCGCGGTAAGGTCTTCCTTCAGCGCCTTGTAATCGATCGCGTTGAACGCTTCGGCGTAATCGAAGTCCTCGCCGTAAGGATTGGCGCTCTTGCCTTGCTCGGTCAGAATGTCGAGCTGCGTTGCCTCCGGCCACCAATCCTTGTTGGTACGGCCCAGCAGCGTGCGCATCTGGCTATCGCCATGGAAGGGGCACCCACTCATTTCACCGGTTTTAGCGTCCATGAAAATCTCTCCTCTTATGCGTGAGACTCGGCAGATATCCGAGCGACGTGACAAGAGAATGATCCTTTGCCGCTAATCAGTCCAATCGATTAAAACGCGAAGATTGATTGGATTAGACGATCAATGATGGTTTGGCACCGGGGGCGCAGCGAAGCGATCCAGAGCCAAGCCTGACGCGGCTCTGGATTGCCACGGCGACTGGGTCGCCTCGCAATGACGGGAAATTGGGACAGGTCCGACGCGGGAGACGTCGCAAGGCCGACCGGCCGTCCGTAGCGGGCGCAGCTCTGATGCGCGTCTAGCGAGGGAGTCGCAGACGGGCCAAAGGCCCACCAAGGCGCGGATGCGCCTTCGAAAAACAAACTACGCCGCTTGAGCGATGTCTTCGACCGGCTCGTTGCGGATCAGGTAATCGAAAGCGCCGAGCCCCGCCGTCGCGCCGGTCCCCATCGCGACCACGATCTGCTTGTCTTTTACCGTGGTCGCATCGCCCGCCGCATAGATGCCGGGCAGGTTGGTCGCGCCGGACGCGTCGACGATGATCTCGCCATATTGCGACAGCTCGATTCCGCTATCGGCGAGCCATTCGGTGTTGGGGACAAGGCCGATCTGGACGAACACGCCTTCCAGCTCGATCCGGCGTTCGTCGCCGCTTTCCCGGTCCTTTACCACCAGGCCGCTGACGCGCGTTCCGTCGCCGGTGATCTCGGTGGTCTGACCGCTGATGATGATTTCGACATTGGAGAGTGAGCGCAATTTGCGCTGGAGCACCTCATCGGCGCGCAATTTCTCATCGAATTCGATCAAGGTGACATGGCCGACGATCTTGGCGAGGTCGATTGCCGCCTCGACGCCCGAATTCCCGCCGCCGATCACCGCGATCCGTTTGCCTTTGAACAGCGGGCCGTCGCAGTGCGGGCAATAGGCGACACCCTTGTTGCGGTATTCTGCCTCACCGGGGACGCCGAGGTTGCGCCAACGCGCGCCGGTCGAAAGGATCAGCGAGCGGGCCCTGAGCACCGCGCCATTAGCCATCGTCACTTCGTGCATTCCGCCTGCTTCGCCCGCAGGCTTCAGCTGGGTCGCACGTGCGAGGTCCATGAGGTCGATCTCGTTTGCCGCGACCTGCTTTTTGAGGTCGTCGGAAAGCTTGGGGCCTTCGGTATAGCTTGTGCCCGGCAGGTTCTCGATCCCCAGCGTGTCCTGCAACTGACCACCGAACCGCTCCGCCGCGATGCCGGTGCGAAAGCCCTTGCGCGCGGTGTAAACCGCGGAAGCGGCGCCCGCAGGACCGCCACCGATAATGAGCACTTCGAACGGATCCTTGGCGGAAAGCTTTTCCGCCGCCTTGTCGTCTGCGCCGCTATCGAGCTTCGACAGGATTTCGGCGAGCTCCATCTTGCCGTTGAAGAAGCTTGTCCCGTTCAGGAAGGTCGCCGGAACGGCGAGCACGCCGCGATCCTCGACTTCCTGCTGGAAGGTCCCGCCTTCGATCAGGGTTGCGGTGATGTGGGTGTTTTCGAGCGCCATCAGCGTGAGTGCCTGCACCACGTCCGGGCAATTGTGGCACGACAGCGAGAAGAACATTTCGAACTCGTAATCGCCCTCCAGAGCGCGGACCTGTTCGATGAGGTCGGCATCCACCTTTGGAGGATGACCGCCGGCCCATAGCAGTGCGAGCACCAGCGACGTAAATTCGTGTCCCATGGGAAGGCCCGCAAAGCGCACCCATTTATCCGCATCGCTTGCGCGGCGGATGATGAAGCTGGGCGTGCGATCATGCGTGCCGTCGAACCGCGCGCTTACCATCTCGTGCAGCTCGGCGATCTCGCCCAGCAGTTCGCGCGTCTGCGACGATTTCTCGTTGTCATCGAGCGATGCGACAAGCTCGATCGGCTCGCGCAGATTGGCGAGATATTGCTTGAGCTGGGTTTGCATGTTGGCATCGAGCATGATCGGTCTCTTGAATGTGCTGGCCAGGAGAAGCGGTGTTCTCCCGAAAATGGGCGCATTGGGTCCGGCTCACGTCCTGCCCGAGGGAGGGGGAGAGGGCAGGGACGCGGGCCGGACCCGTTCGCGACCCGAACTGATTGGCTCGGGATCGTTTGGCAGCGCAGCGGAGGGAGGGGGTGCTGCGCTGCCGTTCTTTATGGCTTAGATTTTGCCGACGAGATCGAGCGAAGGAGCCAGCGTGTCGCTGCCTTCTTCCCATGCCGCCGGACAGACCTGACCCGGGTTGGCGCGCACATACTGGGCCGCCTTGATCTTGCGGGTCAGCTCATTCGCATTGCGACCGACGCCTTCGCAGGTGATTTCCATGATCTGGATCACACCATCGGGATCGACGACAAAGGTCGCACGGTCGGCCAGACCACTGTCTTCCCGCAGCACGCCGAAATTGTTCGCCAGCGTGTGCATCTGGTCGCCGAGGAACGGGAACTTGATCTTGCCGATCTTGTCGGAGGTGTCATGCCATGCCTTGTGGCTGAAATGGGTATCGGTCGAAACGCCGAACACCTCGAAACCCATCGACTGGAGCATCTCGTACTTTTCGCCCATGTCTTCGAGCTCGGTCGGGCAGACGAAGGTAAAGTCGGCCGGGTAGAAGAAGAACACTGCCCACTTGCCGGCAATGTCTTCCTGCGTGACGTCATAGAAGTCTTCGCCAGCCTTGAATGCGGTCGCTTTGAACGGTTTGATGGTCGAGCCGATAATGCCCATGGTGTTATGTCCCCTGGTTAGGATTGGTTGAAACGGATGCGCTCCATTTAGGATGCGCTGCAGCGCACAAAAGCCGAATTGTGCGATTGCGAACATCGGAATTTTCAATCAGTCAAACGGGAACGAAACGAATTCGTTCCATGGCTCATTCTGGACGCGAGGCCGGACGCCGGGAGAGCGAATTTTCGCGCTCACACCATCAGAGAATCGGTAGCCAGAGCGGCAAAGCGTGCCTCACCGCTGACGAAAGTTAACCGTGTAAAGCGCGATATTGAGGGCGCTGCATAGCGTTCGGCTCAACTCGTCGCACGATCCTCTCCAATTACCCGCTCAACGGTTCGTCGCCTCTTTTCTGTTCATGTGGGAGCAAGGTAGAGATGAACACCCATCCGTCGCATGGTGAGCAAGTGCGACATCCATGCCACACATCCTATTCAAGAGATGACAAAGGTTCTGACAGCCGGAACGCCTAATTCAGGCCTGAAAATCGAAAGACGGCCGCGCTGAAGCGCTGCAATATCGATGCCGCAAGACACAGGACCGGCTAAAATGGTTTTTCAAGGAGTAACGCAATGAACATTATTTCCAACACGCCAAAGGCGCTGATTCTGCCAGCCATGCTGCTGGCTGCCGCACCGGTCAGCATCGCTGCCCAGGACGGTGCTGTAGACGCCGACGTTGCGGATCAGCGCGTGCTGACAACCGTGACAGGAACGCCTCCGGGCGATTTGTCGGGACTTACCGACGGCCCCGAGATCGAAGGGCTGATCACCGCCCGCAACGACAACCAGATCCAGGTCACCGGAGAGGACGGTACAACCACTGTGCTGATCCTCGGCCCCTCCACCAAGATCAAATCGTCGGGCGGTTTCCTCGGCCTCGACCGGGATACCCTGAGTTCGGATATGCTTCTTAATGGTCTGCCGATCAAAGCGGAAACGGTTCAGTGGGGACGCGGCCTCGTCGCTTCCGAAATCGATCTGAAGAGCAGGGACCTTAGAACCGCAGCCATCGTTCGCGGCGGTACGTCGCAGCAGTTCGCCGAACAAGGCGCCGCAATTGGCGACAACAAGGTTGCGATCGGTGAAAACAAGGCCGCGACCGAAGCTCTGCGCGGACGTTTCGGCGCGATCGACCAGTACAACATCAAGGGCACCACCAACGTCTATTTCGACACCGGCAAGTTCAATCTGTCGAACCAGGCCCGCACCGAGCTGTGCACCGCAGCCAGCGAAGCGGAAAGCCTCGACAATGCACTGCTTCTAGTCGTCGGCTACACCGATTCCACCGGCAGCTACGAGATCAACCAGGAGCTCAGCGAAAAGCGTGCCGGCCGGGTTGTGAACTACCTGCAGCAGCAGTGCGGCTGGAAGCCGTGGCGCATGCTGACCCCGACCGGTCTGGCCGAATCCGATCCGGCGGCGAGCAACGACACCGCAGAAGGCAAGGCGCAGAACCGCCGTGTCGCTGTGAACATCCTCGTCAGCAAGAGCGTCGAAGGATTGCAGAACAACTAAGCAAACCTGCCTGCCCGCAAGGAGCATGCCGCAAGATCGAGGGGCGGGCCGCGAGGCTCGCCCCTTTTTCGTGCGCACGAATTGCCAATCGGGTTCAAACCGGGACAGGGCCGCATTCCATTTGTGCAAAAACCGGAGTCCGTCTTGCAGCCGCGTTAGTTGAAAAGTAAACTTACGGCATGGAACCGCTGCGCGACTCAATTCACTATCAACAGCTCGCACGGAAGGCCCGGCAACTGGCCTCCGCGCATTCCGACCCCGTGGTTGCTCGCCGCCTGCGCGAGACCGCCGTCCAGCATGACAGGCTCGCCCGCAAGCTCGAGCGCGAAGAATCCGTCGAGGAAAAGCCGCAGAGCGAGTGGAAGACCTTTATCAAGCAGCTAAAGCGTCGTTAGTCGACGCTGACTAACAGAAGGCACCAGCTCCCGCGCGCCGATCGGGTGCCTATTCCCCGCCGACTTGCGCGCGGTGCAGCATCTTGTGATCGGCCAGCACTAGCGCCATCATCGCCTCCACAACCGGCGTCCCGCGGATGCCCACGCACGGATCGTGGCGGCCTTTCGTGCGGACCTTTGTCGCTTCGCCCGCCGTGTTGATGGAATCCACCGGCGTCAGGATCGATGAGGTCGGTTTGAAGGCGACCCGGCACACGACCGGCTGTCCGGTCGAAATCCCACCTGCCGTCCCGCCGGCATGGTTGCTGGCATAGACCGGCTTGCCGTTCTTGCCCGGAGACATCGCATCCGCGTTCTGCTCTCCCGTCAGTCGGGCTGCGCCGAAGCCGTCTCCGATCTCCACGCCCTTGGTCGCGTTGATGCTCATCATGGCAGAGGCGAGATCGCTGTCGAGCTTGCCGTAAACCGGAGCGCCCCATCCGGCGGGCACGCCCTCGGCTACGCATTCGACGACCGCGCCGAGCGATGACCCGTCCTTGCGCGCCTTCTCGACCAGATCCTCCCAGCGCTTGGCCGCCCAGCTATCGGGGCAGAAAAACGGATTGTTGCCGATCTCGTCGAGATTGATCGCCTCATGGTCGATTGTGTCGCCGCCAAGCTCGCACACATAGGCGGTGATTCTTACCTCGGGGATGATCAGCCGCGCGACCGCGCCCGCAGCGACCCGCGCCGCGGTTTCGCGGGCGCTCGACCGGCCGCCGCCGCGATAATCGCGGATGCCGTATTTCGCATCGTAGGTGTAATCGGCGTGTCCCGGGCGATAACTCTGCGCGATCTCCGAATAATCCTTCGACCGCTGATCGGTGTTCTCGATCATCAGGTGGATCGGCGTGCCGGTCGTGACCTGTTCGCCATCGGCATTGTAGAACACACCGGAGAGGATCTTCACAAGGTCCGCTTCCTTGCGCTGCGTCGTGAAGCGGTTCTGGCCGGGCTTGCGCGCATCCATGAAGGGCTGGATGTACCGTTCATTGAGGGGAAGCCCTGGCGGGCATCCATCGATCACCGCGCCGAGACCCGGCCCGTGGCTTTCACCCCATGTGGTATAGCGCAGGACGCGCCCGAACGTGTTGACACTCATGGAAATGCTGCATGCGCGAAAAACGGCGGGCTGTCGAGAATGAGAAGCGCGGGCGCGCGCGAATTTCCTACAGCGCCGGGCGGCGATAAGATTGCGGATATGACTGTGAGGTTGGCCAGGACTGGAGAACAACGCGCGCGGAGCGAAGCCCGTGCAATCCATGCGCCTGGATTGGGCGCTTGCGGAAAGTCACACCCAAAAACATCCTTGTCCGCGGAAACTGACACGAAACTGGCGGAAATCGCGGGGTTCTCCCGGAAAGTCAGGCACTTGGTACCGCATTCGTTTTTTCGAAAGCACCCGGTTGCGCGGTCCATGTCTCGCCCGCTTGTGTGCCGCTGCGGTGATGATAACCCGGCCCGCGCTCTGGCCTTTGCCGCGCGCATCCCGCAAAACTGGGCGATGATTGCAAAGCTATCCGGCAGGCTCGATGAAACGGGCGAGGACTGGGCCATCGTCGATGTGCAGGGGGTCGGCTACCTCGTTCACTGCTCGACCAAGACGCTCGCTGCCTTGGGCGAGGTGGGCGAGGGATGCACGGTGCATACCGACCTGCAGGTGAGCGAGAACGATATGCGCCTCCTCGGCTTTGCGACAAGCGACGAGCGCGACTGGTTCCGCCTGCTGACACAGGTGCAGGGCGTGGGGAGCAAGGTGGGCCTCGCGATCCTCTCCGCTCTATCGACCGGCGAAGTGCGCGATGCCTGCGCTGCGGGAGACGCCGCGACCGTGGCGCGGGCCCAAGGCGTCGGGCCGAAGCTCGCCGGGCGGATCGTCAACGAGCTTAAGGACAAAGCTTCTCTTTGGGCAGGCGCGCTGCCCGGTGGCGGCATGGCGGGCAGCGGGATCGCGGCTGTCCCGGCAGGCTCGGCGAGCGCCGACGCGGTAAGCGCGCTCGAAAACCTCGGCTTCAAGGCGGCGGTGGCAGCGCAGGCGGTGGCGCGCGCCCAGAGCGAGCTGGGCGAAGACGCGAGCGAAGGCGACCTGATCCGCGTCGCGCTGAAGAAGGCGGCCGGGTGATGGGGAGGAGAACTGAAATGCGCAACACCGTGACTGCTGTAGCTCTGATCGCGTCAGCTCCAGCCTTAGCGCAGGAGCCCGACTTCAGCGCGTTCGCGACCGGTCCCATATTTGAAGAGTTCGGCCCGCACGCGCCCGTGGCCGGGGCGAATGCTCTCGATCCGAATGCCGAGTTCCGCATCGCATTCGACGTTGCGGACAGGGCGGACGTCGGCACGCGCAACCGCACGTTCGAAAGCGCGGCCCGCTTCACCAACATGCACGCCGCCGCCGGGGTGCCTGCGCAGAACATGAAGCTGGTGGTGGTCGTCCACGGCAAGGCGGTGCTCGATCTCGTCACCGATGAGGCGCTGGACGCGCGCGACATGGAAGCCAATGCGAGCGCCGGCATGGTGCGCGCCATGCTCGACCACGGCATCCGCTTCGTCGTCTGCGGCCAAAGCGCCAGCGTCTATGGGGTGCAGGCCGAACACTTGATCGAAGGTGTCGAACTGGAACTGTCCGCCATGACCGCCCACGCGCTGCTCCAGCAACGCGGGTACACGGTGAACCCGTTTTAGGAGGTGATAAGCTATGGAGGAAGACTTGCTCATCTCTACGTCGGGCGTCGCTTTATCGAAACGGAACCGCGACGGTGCGGTCGAAGAGTTGGAAAGCCTAAAGGAAATAAGAGCCATTGGATGGGAGCAACATGCTCACTCATTCAAATGGCTGACTGCATCTCTCTTGGCCCTCAACGGCGGTGGCCTGTTGGCAGCTGCGCAAATCGATGGCGTGCTAGTTGGCGACCGTATCGCAGCTGGTTTCAGCTTCGCCTTGGGGATCGCTTTCGCTTTGATTGTCGCGGTTGTTGGTCAGCGCGCAATCGCAAAATCGTTCGTCCCCATTCAAAAACAGATTGGCTACTGGATGCGTGTCGCTTCGGACGGCACTCGCGATGAAGTATTAGAACGTGAGTTGATTGCAGAAAGTCTCAAAATCCGACCCTTGAGCAGGACAACACAGGCATTCGGTTGGTTTTCCGCAATGGCGTTCTTCGTCGCCCTCTATATGCTCGGCAGCGGGATGTTGAACGCGTCGCTGAGCGCAGATGAGCCTGAAGCCGAAAAAGCTGTCATGCCATGACCGATCCCGTCCCTCTCCACAGCCCCGACCGGCAGCCCGGCGATCCCGACGCAGCGCTTCGGCCCAAGAGCCTGACCGAGTTCATCGGGCAGGAGGCGGCGCGCGAGAATCTGCGGGTGTTCATCGAAAGCGCTAAGTCGCGCGGGGAGGCGATGGATCACACGCTGTTCTTCGGGCCTCCCGGCCTCGGCAAGACCACGCTCGCGCAGATCGTCGCTGCCGAACTGGGCGTGGGCTTTCGCGCGACCTCCGGCCCCGTCATCGCCAAGGCGGGCGACCTCGCCGCGCTGCTCACCAATCTGGAGCCGCATGACGTGCTGTTCATCGACGAGATCCACAGGCTCAATCCCGTGGTCGAGGAAGTGCTCTATCCGGCGATGGAGGACCGCGCGCTCGACATCATCATCGGTGAAGGCCCCTCTGCGCGGAGCGTGCGGATCGACCTGCCGCCGTTCACCCTGATCGGAGCGACCACGCGGCAGGGGCTGCTGACGACTCCCTTGCGTGACCGGTTCGGTATTCCGATGCGTCTGCAGTTCTACACCCATGCGGAGCTTGACCAGGTGGTGACGCGCGGAGCGCGGCTGCTGGGTCTGGACATCGACAAGGATGGCGCGCGTGAGATCGCGCGGCGCTCGCGCGGGACGCCGCGGGTTGCGGGGCGGCTGCTGCGGCGGGTGCGCGACTTCGCCCATGTGGCGGGGCAGGCGGTGGTGACGCGCGCAGCCGCCGACGATGCACTGACCCGGCTGGAGATCGACAGCCTCGGCCTCGATGTGATGGACCGGCGATATCTCTCAATGATCGCCACCACCTACAAGGGCGGGCCCGTCGGCGTCGAAACGCTGGCCGCAGGACTGGCCGAACCGCGCGACACGGTGGAGGACGTGATCGAGCCCTATCTCATCCAGCTGGGATTGCTCGCGCGCACCGCACGGGGCCGCGTGCTGAACGATGCGGGCTGGGAGCACCTGGAGATGCAGCCGCCGCAAAAGCCGCAGGGCGGGCTATTCGAGGATGGCTAGCGTTTCAGCTGCCTGGCTGAGCGATGCTCCGACCTCGGTTTCGTAACTCCTCGGTCGCATTTTTGCCACGCCGTGACATCGCTTCCCATTGCGCCTTCGTACCACAAAGCTTCTTGTTGAAACGTGATCCCGTAATGCGGGTGCGACGGCAAATGACCTTGTCTTCGTCTGTAGCGGCTTCAGCCACGGCAGGCTCGTCATTTGCATCGCCTAACAGGGCATCGTCTTCGGCGGTCGCCTCGACAGCTTGTGGTTCCTCGCCGCCTGTCTGCGGTGCGGCCTGTGCCTGAATCGACGCCAGCAAAGCGGAGCTTACGAGCAATGAAATGGCCATGAATATCCTCCTGTCGACCTGATACCCCTTGAGATATCAGAGCATAGGATCATGACGCTTTCATGCAAGTTACCTCGTCGACGGCCTTGCCTAACGCGTCAAACGCTTACGGAGATATCACAGCTTGCCCGGCCTCCTGCCAGGCGAGAATTCCGCCGGACAGATGCGGAACGGGGCGATCAAGGTGCTCGGCAAGCTTCGTCGCAGCGACGGTCGATCTGCGGCCAGACCGGCAATAGAGGACGATTTCTCGGCCATCGCCAGCGTCCAGGCTGGCGGGATCAAACGAATCGAGCGCGATATGCTCGGCGCCCGGTATCATCCCCTCTGATACCTCTTCATCAGTGCGGACGTCGATCAATCGGATTTCACCGCGATCCAGACGAGCACGGAGCTGCGATACTGTGAGATCGACCACCGCGCCGGAAACCTCGCCGCGCGTGGCTGATTCGTTGATCTCGTCTTTCACAAGCTCGTTCACCGCCTCCTGCGGACCGCACGCTGTAAGCGCGAGCCCGCAGAAAGCTGTGAGGAGAGTGCGTATCGCCAAAGCGTCAGGCCGCCAGCTTGCGCAGCACGTAGTGAAGGATCCCGCCATTGCGGTAATACTCCATCTCGTTCGCTGTATCGATCCGGCAAAGCGCGGTGAACTCGAACGTCGAACCGTCCGCGCGCGTGACTTCGATCGTGACATCCTGGCCCGGCGTGAGACCATCCAGCCCCTTGATCGAGAAGGTGTCTTCGGATGTCAGGCCCAGTGTCTTGCGGGTGTCGCCGTCTTTGAATTGCAGCGGCAACACGCCCATGCCGACGAGGTTCGAGCGGTGGATACGCTCGAAGCTTTCGACGATGACCGCGCGAACGCCCAGTAGGATCGTGCCCTTCGCAGCCCAGTCACGGCTGGAGCCGGTTCCATACTCCTTGCCGCCGACTACGATCAGCGGGGTGCCATCGGCCTTGTGCTTCATGGCGGCGTCGTAGATCGGCATCTGCTCGCCATTATAGGTTGTTTCGCCGCCTTCGACGCCGGGCACCATCTCGTTGCGGATGCGGATATTGGCGAAGGTGCCGCGCATCATCACGTCATGGTTCCCGCGGCGCGAGCCGTAGGAGTTGAAGTCCTTCTTCGCGACCTGGTTCGATTTGAGGTAAGAACCCGCTGGGCTGTCTTCCTTGATTGCGCCAGCTGGCGAGATGTGATCGGTCGTAACACTGTCGCCCAGAATGGCGAGCGGCTTGGCATCAACGATGTCGGTGATCGGCGCCGGCGTCATTTCCATCCCCTCAAAATACGGAGGGTTGGCGACGTAAGTCGAACCTGCGCGCCATTGATATGTGTCGGACGGCTCAACCGTGATCGCCTGCCAGTGTTCGTCACCGTCATAGACATTGGCGTAGCGGGATTCGAACATCGAGCGGTCGATATTGGCCGCGCGGTGCTCTGCGATTTCGGCATTGGTCGGCCACAGATCGGCCAGCATTACGTCATTCCCGTCCTGGTCCTGACCAATCGGCGTTTCGGTGATGTCTTCGGTGACGGTGCCTTTCAGCGCGTAAGCGACCACGAGAGGCGGTGAGGCGAGGAAGTTTGCGCGCACATCCTGCGATACGCGGCCTTCGAAGTTGCGGTTGCCCGACAGGACGCTTGCCGCGACGATATCGTTGCCGTTGATGGCGTTGCTGATCGGCGGGGCGAGCGGCCCCGAATTTCCGATGCAGGTCGTGCAGCCGTAACCAACCAGGTCGAAACCAATCGCGTCGAGATCGTCCTGAAGACCCGATTTGACGAGATAGTCGGTGACCACCTGCGATCCCGGAGCGAGCGAGGTCTTAACCCAGGGCTTTGGCTTCAGACCTTTCTCCACCGCCTTCTTGGCGACGAGACCGGCGGCGATCAGCACGTCCGGGTTCGAGGTGTTGGTGCAGCTGGTGATGGCCGCGATCACGACGTCGCCGTCACCAATATCGTGGTCCTCACCCTCAACGCTCACGCGAGCGGGCGCATCCTTGGAGTAGACCTTTTTGAGGTCGCCGTTGAACAGTTCGTCCACTTCGGGAAGGATCACGCGGTCCTGCGGGCGCTTCGGTCCGGCAAGGCTTGGCACGACGGATGAAACATCGAGTTCAAGTGTGTTCGAGAACACCGGCTCGTGGGCCGGGTCGAACCACATGCCCTGTTCTTTGGCATAGGCTTCGACCAGCGCGAGGTTTTCTTCGCTGCGACCGGTGAGGCGCATATATTCGATGGTCTTGTCGTCGATGCCGAAGAAACCGCAGGTCGCGCCGTATTCGGGCGCCATGTTGGCGATCGTGGCGCGGTCGGCGAGGGTCAGGTTGGCGACGCCCTCGCCGTAGAATTCGACGAAGCGGCCCACCACGCCGACTTCGCGCAGCATCTGCACGCAGGTCAGCACGAGGTCGGTTGCGGTTACGCCCTCGGCCATCCTGCCGGTCAGCTTGAAGCCTACTACCTCTGGGATCAGCATCGAGATCGGCTGGCCGAGCATCGCAGCCTCGGCCTCGATCCCGCCAACGCCCCAGCCCAGTACTCCAAGACCGTTGATCATGGTGGTGTGGCTGTCGGTGCCGACACAGGTATCCGGATAAGCGACCATTTCGCCGTTCGGATCCTTGCTCGACCAGATGCCCTGCGCGATATGCTCAAGGTTCACCTGGTGGCAGATGCCGGTACCCGGAGGCACGGCAGAGAAATTCTCGAAGCTCTTCGAACCCCATTTCAGGAAGTCATAGCGTTCGGCGTTGCGCTCATATTCGAGCGCCATATTCGCTTCCATCGCCTTGGGATGGCCGAATTCGTCGACCATGACCGAGTGATCGATCACGAGATTGACCGGCACCTGCGGATTGATCTTCTGAGTGTCACCGCCAAGCTCCTTGATCGCGTCGCGCATCGCGGCAAGGTCGACGACGCAAGGCACGCCGGTGAAATCCTGCAATAGCACCCGCGCCGGGCGGTACTGGATTTCATTGCCTGTGACCGGGTTCTTCTGCCAGTCGACGATAGCCTGCGCGTGTTCGCGTCCGACCGTGAAACCGTCATCCTCGAAACGTAGCATGTTTTCGAGCAGCACTTTCATCGAATTCGGCAATTTCGACACATCGCCCAGTTGCTCAGCCGCCTTTGCGAGCGAATAATAGGCGTGTTCGGTGCCGTTCACCGATAAGGTCGAGCGGGTGTTGAGCGAGTCTTTGCCGATTGCTGTCATCGGGATATCCCATCCTTGTTGGCTGTCCCGCATCAGTGGAGGCTGTGCGGAGAGGGGGTGCCGGAACTTGGCGAGTTCTGGCGCGAATTCGATGCAATGCACCTGCTAGACATAGCCCTTTGCGTCAAGGGTTTGGAGGCTGTTGCGAGTCGCTTGCGATTGACCGTTCAGCCTGCCGCTGCGGCGGGCTGAATTCGCGGCTTTCGCGTTGCGATCCAGCAGCCTGTCACGATCAGGGCCGTTCCCGCCAATGTGGGGAGGGTGACCGGTTCGCGGAAGAAAAGCCAGCCGAGCAGGCTTGCCCACAAAAATCCCGTATATTCGATCGGTACGAGGGCCTGTGCTTCCGACCGCGCATAGGCCCATGCGATGGCCATCGCGCCGATAGCAGTGAGTGCGCCTGCGCCTGCAATCATGATCAGTGCACCGGTTTGCGGGACCGTAGCCAGGAACGGCGCGAAAAGCAGAAGAACGAGCCCTCCGATGCCGCTATGGAAGGTGGCGATTTCGACCGGGCCTGCGACCTGGCTCTGACGGCGGATTACCACGAAATTGTAAGCATAGAGCACTGCGGAAAATCCGAGTGAAGCAACGCCCAGCCATACATCCGCCGTCATGTCCCCGCGCCCGAATTTCCCGCCAACAATGACCAGCGTACCGACAAAGCCCAATATGCTCGCATAAATCGCCTTGGGCTGGATTTCCTCGCCCAAAAGCACGCGCGCGAAATAGAGGGCGATGAGCGGCGCGACGAAGCTGATCGCGATGGCCTCGGCAAGCGGAAGCTTCGTCAGCGCGAAAAAGAAGCTCAGTGCCATGAATGCGGAGATGATGCCGCGTTCGATATGAAGCTTGAACACCGACCGCGTCGGCCAACCGGTGCGCTGAAGAAGCCAGAAAGGTGCGATGATCGCCGCACCGAACAGGGACCTCAGAACGGTCGCGGTATACGTCCCGGTTGCGAGGGCTGCGTCTTTCATAAGCGCGTCCATCAAAGACAGAAAGCCTACCCCCGCCGCTGCTGCGGCAAAGGGCATCAATCTACTGAAAGGACCTTGCGAAGCGGACATGGGCGGCAATCCATAGGGACAAGGCGCCCTGTCGTCACGCCGGATCGTGCCTGACTGCGTACAATTCATCGCAGGGTAAGCGCTGCGGCTTGATACAGCTATGCAAGCGGGGATATAGTGCGAAAATAAGGGCAAAGCCGCGCAAAGCGGTGAGAATTGGGACAAACGAGACAGATATGCGCAAATGGATCGGCACTTTGGCCAGCGGGATCGCGGCCACGGCTCTGATTTCGAGCGGGGCTTTCGCTCAGGACGAGCAGGCCGCGGCCATGGAAGAGGCTGCGGAAGCGCCATCGGACGAGCCTTCCGATGGGCAGGCTGAAGCGTCCGAAACCGCTTCCGATGCGACATTCGACGAGGCGTTTCCGCGGATGGTTTCGGGTGAGGTGGTGCAGGGCGACCTCGCGCCTCCAGGGCCCATCGTGCAGCCGTGGACCGTCGAGGCCGCCAATGAACTGATCGCTGTCATCGATGGCATTGGTGCAGAGGGTCTCGATCCCCGCGATTACGATTTGCAGGCTCTGCAGGTAGCCGTGCAGTCGGGACCTTCCGAAGAGCTGAACGAGCTGGCGTCGAAGAATTTCGTCTGGCTGGTCGAGGATCTGCGTGACGGGCGGACGCCGATGGACGCGCGCGAGCAGTGGTTCGTGGTCGATCCCGACCGCGATTTCTTCCGCACCGGCGATCTGCTGACCGAAGCGATGGAAAGCGGCGACGTCGCCGGCACGCTCGCGAAGCTCAATCCGACCCATCCCGACTATGCCCGGCTCAAGGCGGAGCTGGCGGCGACGCCCGATACCGAGGTCGACAAGCGCAAGCTCATCAGGGCGAATATGGACCGCTGGCGCTGGCTGGCGCGCGATCTTGGGCGCAAGTACCTAATCACGAACGTGCCCGAATACCAGCTCCGGCTGACTGTCGGTGACAACATCATCAGCACGTATCGCACGGTGGTGGGCAAGCCGGGGCGCACGGCCACTCCGCAGCTTGCCGAGAAGGTTTCGGGCGTGGTTTTCAACCCGACCTGGACGGTCCCACAGTCCATCGTGAAGGGCGAAGGGCTCGGCAACAAGGTGCTGAGCAACCCTGCGTGGGCGAAGCGCAATGGATACAAGGCGACGCGCGGCGAGAACGGCTGGATCACCGTGGTGCAACAGCCCGGACCGGGCAACTCGCTCGGCCGGATGAAGCTCGAAATGCCGAACCCGCATGCGATTTTCTTCCACGATACGCCGTCGCGGCATCTGTTCGCCAATGACAACCGGGCGCTAAGCCATGGTTGCATCCGGACGGAGCGCGCGCTCGAACTGGCGATCACGATGGCGATCCTCGGCAAGGCGACCAGTAAGGACGAAGCGGTCGAGATCGCGACTTCCGGCGAATACACCAAGGTGTACATGAAGGACGAGCTGCCCGCCTACATCACCTATTTCACGATGGCGTCGGACATTGACGGGGAAATGCAGACCTTTGATGACATCTACGGCCGCGACGCCCCGGTCCTCGCGAGCCTCGACAAGCCGCGTGAGCGCAACCGCAGCAACGAGATCGATGATGAGGTTATCGTGATCGAAGACGATCCGCGGGTCGGGGGCTAGAACGAGCCCGGCACGTAGCGCTGCGTCGCATTCGGTTCATCCGGTTGCAGCAATTCCAGCGAATTGTCCGACCAGCCGAGGCTGTCGGCATAAAGCAGCCTGCCGCCCGAAAGATTGAGCAGTGCAACGCGGAACTGCTCTTCGCCGAGCGCGAAGCACCCGTTAGAGCGGCCAAGCCGCCCCCAGCGATCGATATGCGAGGGCTCTGCATATTTGGCGCGGTGCATCACGATGTAGCGGCGCAGCGCGGCCTCGTTGGTGGGATCGAGGCCGCCCAATCGCACTGACGTGCCATAGCGCCCGACATACCATTCCCAAGTGATATAGGCGCCCTTGCTGGTCGCGTTGGATCCCTCGACGTTGGAATAGTTGTTGAGCCACCCATCATGCTCCGGGTCGGAACCGGTGCCGTGGCTGACGTGAAAGCTCTGCACTTCCTCGCGATCGAGATTGACGAAATGAAAGCGCTTTTCCGCCGAATGCACCCCGAAATCGGCAATGCCGACGATGTCCTTTTTCCAGATGACATCGCCTGCGCGGTCAAGCTCGCGCTTGGCCAATTCGAACAGCTTTCTGTCTCTTTCGCTGCCCTTGCGCGGGGCAGCGGCCACACTTGCCGGTAGCGACAGGGCCGCTCCAGCAGCGATACCGGTTTTGAGCAGATCGCGCCGTTTCATAATGCCAATACTAATAGCGCAATTATGGAGTTCCCGTGAACAGGAAAATGCGCGCGGTATTAACCGGTTTGTTCGGCGCCTTCGTGGATCGCCTTTGCCTTCATGCCGAGCTTGATTACGCCGGGCATGTTCTTTTCGACGGCCGCGCCGACTTCTTGCAGGCCGGCCAGCTTGGGGCTGCCCTCTGCGATCAATTTCGTGATCGCCGGGCCTGTCGGATGCAGGCGGCTGCGCGCGTTGAACGCGTTGGTTTTCGGGTTCGCGGAGAGAATCCCAGTGCTGAAAAGATTGGCCATGACGGCGTAGGGATAGGTTTCGGTGCTGTCCGTCAGCGGTGCGGGCGGGCAGAGCGCATTGCGCTCCTGATCGGTGTCGAAGTTCGCCTCGAGGAATGCCGCCAGTGCCGCGCTGTACGGTACGAAGGGGGCTTGGACGACCTGAATGGTGATGCGGTCCCCTTCGAATATGGGGCGCGCATTGTCGCGCGCTTCGAACGGCACTGCGGTCGCTGTGCAATCGATGAAAAGCGTATCTTCCGGTACATCGACAGTCTCGTCCGCGAAATGCATCGCGCCGGGTTCGATCTTTGTGACGCGGCCCTGACGATAGACCTGTTCGACCGTGCGCAGCATGTCGATTTCGCCCTGAGAGATCACCGCGAAGTGAAACATCTTGGGTGTTATGTCTGGATCGATGCGGAGCATAACGCCGCGCTCACCCAGTTTCGCAAACATTTCATCGCCTGTTTCGGAGGTGGCGGCGGTTTCGACCAGGGCCTGCTGGAATTCGATCAGCCCCTCGATCCGGGCTTGTGCAGGCTGAAGCAAGGCGCGGTTGAACATCCACGAATCGCGCGGTCGCACCCAGCCGATCTTGCTTGCCGGGACGCCCGATTCCAGCAGCCACACAACGCTGTCCATCGCCGTCTTGCCAGCACCTAGCACGATGTAGTGGCTCGGCAGATTGTCGCGCTCTTTCCAAAGGCCGGGCAGGTCGCCGGGAATTGCGAAACGCGTGCCCTTGGCGATCTCGAACGAAGGTTTGTGCGTTGACGGAACCGATGTCTGAAACCAGGTCGCATCCACCAGCTTTCGGCGGACGTGTATGGTCTTCTCATCACCCGACAGGATACCGCGCACGGTATGTTCCTTGCCGTCCTTCGAGACGTAGTCGGTGAGCGGTAGATACGAAACGCGCCCGCTGGGGAGCATGCGCTCATTCATCAGCTTGCCGTAATAGGCCAAAATCTCGGAGTGTTTTGCGAGAGGGTACATCCCTTCGTTATGGCCATGGGTGTCCACACGGTCTGGGCACAGTTCCATCGAGTTCACACCATAGGTCGCGCTTGGCTGGTGCAGTGCGACAAACGAATAGGCGTCGTTCCAGTGACCACCCGGCTTCGAATGCCGGTCGACGATGGTGATGTGGCAATCGGGATCCTCATCCAGCATGGTATCGGCAAATGCCAGGCCCACTGCGCCTGCGCCCACGATAAGGTAATCGGTTTCCATTTGCCGCATGCTCGTCCTCCCTCGTCATCACCTAAAGCGGGGGAGCCTTACCACCACGTGGCGAGCGGCGATACGGATAGCTGCGATATTTCTAAGCGTCCATCAATCGCCGGAGATTACCATCTCGTTGCCGCTGATCTCAACCGAGTCCAACCTGCCGAGATAGGATTGGCCCAGCAGAGAGATGTGCAGTCCTTCGGGCACGACCACGGCTGCCACGTCGCGGTGGACAACGCCGCCGACCTCAACATCGTCAAGCTTGGTTGGAACACCGTATACGGTCCCACTCGCACCCTGACCGATCGGTGCAACGTCGGAATCGTTCCAGTACACGCCAATCGCCTCGGCATCGCGGCGGGTCAGGGCAATAACGCTGGCACCGGTGTCGACGAGCATGCGCACTTCTTGTCCATCGATATAGGCTGTTGCGTAGAAATGCCCGTCGGACTGCCGCTGAAGCGTGTGGTATCCGTGGCTCCAGCTTGAGTCTGGAGCGGTAGCGCCGCCCTCTGCAGAGGGTGCCTCGGCCACGCCACCGTCAATCTCGCCGCGGGGTACCGCAACGAGCGTGAAAGCGACCACGCCAAAGGCAAAAAGGGCATACCGGCCTAGCATTCCCGGGACAGTAAGCCCGACAGATTAAGGCGATCTAAAGACCTCTGCCGGAGCAGCGAAGCGACTGTTTTCCTGCGCCATCTCTAGCATCGATCGGGCGTGGCGTTCGGCAACCTCGCGCTGATCGTCGCCATACCCTCCACCTAGCGCCGAAGCGACGGGCAGGCCGCGCTTGCGGGCCTCCGAGACGACATATCGGTCACGCGCTGCAATCCCGGCATCGCTCAGCGCCAGCCGCCCGAGCTTGTCATTCGCGTGGGGATCAACCCCTGCCTGGTACAGGACAAGATCGGGGGCAAACTCGTCGATGATGGAGGGGAGGTGGCGGCCGAGTGCTTCCATGTAGCCATCATCGTCCAGTGCATCGGGCAAGGCGATGTCCCGGCTCGACCGGGCTTTGCGAACCGGGAAGTTTTTCTCTGCATGGAGGGAGAGGGTGAAGATGTCCTCACGCCCGGCGGTCAGGCTGGCCGTCCCATCGCCCTGGTGCACATCGAGGTCGACGATGAGGATGTGCTTCACGTCGCCTTCTGCAATCAGTCTGTGCGATGCGACCGCAAGATCGTTGAACACGCAATATCCTGCGCCGGTGTCGGCAAGCGCATGATGGCTGCCTGCAGCGCTGTTGGCAGCATAGCCGTGCTCCATTGCCAATCGGGCCGCGAGCCATGTGCCGCCATTGGTATGGCGCACCCGGTCCCTGATCCGCTCTGTCACGGGAAAGCCGATCCGGCGTTCCTTTTCGCGGGGAACCGCGGCGCGAAACACTTCGTCGACATAGTCCGGGTCATGCACCGCTTCGAGCCATTGGCGCGGCATGGGTGCAGGAGCATGCTCGGTGATGGCGGCTCCGCTTTCGCGGAGTGCTTCCATCACGAGATAGTATTTGTCGAACTTGAAAGTCCCGCGCGTGGGCTGCGGTGCCATGTAATCGGCGTGATGGACGACGTGCAGCAGAGTCAGGCTTTCCCATCAGCGAGCGCGGACAGCTCGTCGAAGATTTCATCTTCGCTGCGGCTTGCCGAATTGCGCCAGGTGGTCGCGGTATCGGCGTTCACCAGCTCGCCTTCCGGCGTAACGATGAGGACGTTGGGTGTGCCGGGCAGCTCATCCAGGCCGAAGCGCTCGGCGATCTTGAGGTTATGCCCGTCGCCCGATTGCGGCATCCCGACATTCACGAACACCAGCTCGTAATGTGCATCGATCAACTCGGCGAAACGCTGCGTGCCGAGCCATCCTGCGAGCGCCCGGCTATCGTGGCACCAGTTTGCACCCATAACGATCATCGCGCGCTTGCCGTTTTCTGCTGCGCGGCCGAGCGCGGCTTCGACATCGGCTTCGGCGTCGTCGGATACCAGGTAGGCTTCGGCTTCGGGATAATCATGCGCCGCGCCGCCTTGCGGCAGGAACACGTCCGCGGCGAGGATTGCTGCGGCGAGAACCAACGCCGATCCCATGCTGAAAATCGGGCGGATCACTCGGCGGCTTCTGCCTCGGTAGCGTGCGGATCGAACGCCGTTTCCTCGCCCGCCTCGATCTTCGCGGCTTTTTCCTCGACCAGTTTGACGATGTGGTCGAGCATCGCTTCGTCTTCGATGGCGTGCGCTTTCATGCCTGAAAGATAGACCATGTGCTTGCCATTGCCGCCGCCGGTGAGGCCGATATCGGTTTCGCGCGCTTCGCCGGGGCCATTCACCACGCAGCCCAGCACTGACAGCGACATGGGCGTCTTGATGTGCTCGAGCCGTTTTTCGAGCGTTTCGACCGTCCGGATCACGTCGAAACCCTGACGCGAGCAACTGGGGCAAGACACCACGCGAACGCCGCGGGTGCGCAGGCCGAGCGCTTTCAGCATCTCGTAGCCGACCTTGACCTCTTCCTCCGGTTCTGCGGATAGCGAGACGCGGATCGTATCGCCGATACCCGCCCACAGCAGCGATCCCATTCCGATCGAGCTTTTGACGGTGCCGCCGATCAGGCCGCCCGCCTCGGTGATGCCGAGATGCAGCGGGCAATCCACCGTTTCGGCGAGCCCGTGATAGGCCGCGACTGCGAGGAACACGTCGCTCGCTTTGACCGCGACCTTGAATTCGTGGAAGTCGTGATCCTGCAGCAGCTTGATGTGGTCGAGCGCGCTTTCGATCAGCGCTTCGGGGCAGGGCTCGCCGTATTTCTCGAGCAGGTCCTTTTCGAGCGACCCGGCATTCACACCGATGCGGATGGCACAGCCATTGGCCTTCGCCGCGCGGACCACTTCGGCGACGCGGTCGGACGAGCCGATATTGCCGGGGTTGATCCGCAGGCAGGCCGCGCCCGCATCGGCGGCTTCGAGTGCGCGCTTGTAATGGAAGTGGATGTCCGCGACGACCGGGATGCGCGAGGCCTTGGTGATCTTGTCAAAGGCGGCGGTTGCTTCCTCGGTCGGGCAGGACACGCGGATGATGTCGCAGCCTACCTCTTCGCAGCGGCGGATCTGGTCGATTGTCGCCACCGCGTCTTCGGTCGGAGTGTTCGTCATCGTCTGCACGGTGATCGGCGCATCGCCGCCCACCGGCACATCGCCGACCATGATCTGGCGGCATTGCCGCCGTTCGATATCGCGCCAGGGCCGGACTGAACTCATCGGATTGACCGTTTCCTACAGAGACATGGACCGCATGTTACACGGTCCAGAACCAAAAATTGATGGGCCCCGCCAAAGCAGACCCGTGCGTGTTTATATGGCGGCTTTGCTGCGATTTTGCGACCCTTTTGCATTGGCTCCGCTTTAACATAGCGAAACGGCAGTAGGAAAAGCCCGTGCATTTCGGCAGAGTGCAAGGCCATGGAGATGAAGATAACCGATGAGGCAGAGGGCACCGGGCCGCTGATCTTCGGCTGCGTGCTCGATGGCAAAGGGGGCGCGGCACCGATCGGCAGGGACGAGGTCGACAACTGGACACCGGCACATCCGGGCGAGGTTTTGTGGCTCCATTTGCGGCGTCATGCGCCCGAGGTGCAACCGTGGCTCGAAAACGACCTTGGCATCCCCGAGCCGACGGCGGAATTCCTCGTTTCTGATTCCACCCGGCCGCGCGCACTGCGAGAAGGCGGTGCGATCGCGGCGACCCTTCGCGGCATCAACTTCAATGAGGAAGCGAAGCCCGAAGACATGATCTCGCTGCAGGTATGGTCGGACGGCCTCAGGCTGATGACCTTGCGCAAGGCGCCCATGCAGACACCGCGCGACGTCCGCGCCATGCTGGAGACGGGTAAAGGTCCGACCGATGCGGGCAGCGCAATCACTGCCATCGTCGAGCAGCTTACTGTCCGCATGAACCAGACGATTGTCGACATGAACCTCCGGATTGACGAGCTCGACGGGATGGATGTCGAGGAAGATCACGAGGAAATCCTACCCAAGATTACGGCAATCCGCCGCAATTGCCTGGCGCTGCAACGGCACATGTCGCCGCAGCATGAAGCGCTGCAAAGCATTGCGCGCGATGCACCGGAATGGTTCGAAGACGACGACCGGCGCGAAATCGAGGAATCGATTGCCCGTCTGCGCCGCTACATCGACGATATCGAGATCAGCAAGGAGAGCGCATTGGTTTTGCAGGATGAGCTGCGAGCACGCAGTCTCGCCTCGAATGAGCATGCGACCTACATGCTGACGATTGTTGCCGGGATTTTCCTGCCGCTCGGATTTCTGACCGGCCTGATGGGGATCAATGTCGGCGGAATGCCGGGTGTCGATGATGCCGATGCGTTCTGGATCGTGTCCGGCATCTGCTTTGCCATCATCGCACTTCAGCTGATTCTGTTCTGGCGGTGGAAATGGCTGTGATACCAGTTGGCGTCGAAGCCGGAATGCAATGAGCCGCCCCTTTTACGAGCGGCTCATTGTTAAATTACCAGCGGATCAAATTACCAGCGGATAAGCGGCGGGACGACCAGCCGGCCAATCACTGCCGAAATCGCAACCGGGGCGACATGCCACAGTCCGACATGCGAGAACGTGTCGAGCGGGCAGGTAATGCCATAAGCCAGCGTGCCGAGCGATCCTGCGGCGAGGCCGGTGAGCCAGCCCGAACGCTCGATCGAAACCGGAGCACCGCGGCGTAGCCAGAGTACCGAAGCAATCCCGACCAGCGCGGCTGCTGAAAGCGATGCGGTGGTGCACATGAAGGCAACGGGGTCGTTGAGCCCGGAATGTGTGTGAGACTCATGACCGGAAAGCAAGCTGAGCACAGCACCGATCGGCAGCGTGGCAAGCATGCCTGCACCCCACATCGGCGCCGTGGCCCGCGCGCCGACCCGAGGCAGAGCTCCGGATACGAGCGATACGGTGCTCGCCGCGCCCAGGATCAACAGCAGTCCGTGCGTGATCAGGAAATATCCAGATGCTTCGCCGCTGAACAGCCCCGACCACCATTCGAACACCGCTATCGAGGCCACTCCGGCAACGATGGTGGCGAACGCGATGAGAGCGATGCCATCGGACCGCTTGACCCGGCGTACCGGGGTAAGGTCCTCTGTCATGGCGGCAATCAGGTCCGCGCGGTTGTTGTACTTTTCCATATTACTCAGCTTTCTCGACCAGAGTGGCCATCTTCTTGAGGCCACGATGGATATTCACTTTTACCAGGCTTTCACTCTGCCCGGTTTTCTCGGCGGCTTCCCGGATCGAAAGTCCGCCGATCTTCACCATTTCGATAACCTCGGCCTGCTTCTCCGGTATCTGACCGAAAAGCCGATCGAGGCTGACGCGGGCGAGCACGACCTCTTCGTCGCTGTCGTGCGCTGCGTCATCGTCCATCAGTTCCTGACTGTCATGCTTGTAGACCTTGCGCAGATGATCGACCCAGCGATACCGCGCGATGGCTGCAAGCCAAGGCAGAAACGGACGCGCGGGATCCCAGGTCCCGCGCTTTGTGTAGAAGGCGATGAGCACCTCTTGAACCAGATCATCGATCTGGTGCGGTGGCACTCGCCTGCGGAAATACCGCTCCAACCAGACGCCAGCCTCTGACAGCAACACATTCCCGGCGGCTTTGTCGCCATTCTGCGTCGCTGCCATCAGGCGGGCGAAGGTGGGTTCGTCAGCTACCATTTAGGCGGTCTTCGAACCCGTTACCCTGGCAATCAGGGCGTCGACGGAGAACAACCCGGCTCCGCGGCTCAGCAGAAACCCGCCGAGGCCAAGGACCGTAATCGCCCAGCCAAAGAAGTGTGCCGCATCAGGGAACACGAAGAGCTGGATGACGAGCGCCATGATCATCAGGGCGAGCGCCGAGAACCGAGTGCCAAGTCCCAGTACCAACAGGATCGGGAAGAGGAATTCGGCATAGGTCGCCATCGGCACCGCTAAATCGGTCGGGATGGGCAACCCTGAGAATTCGTTCTCGAAAATGAAGTACTGCGTTTCATCGATCTGCAGCCAGGTGCCGTCGACGACCTTCGTCTCGTAAGAGCGCCAGAAAATTCCGGCGAGAGCAATGCGAGCAAGCAGCTGCATTATGCTTTCTACAAAGGTGCCTGACAGCATGTCTGTCAAACGATTATACATTGAAACCAGTCCGCTCATCGTGTTCCTCCTAGCTGAGCCTGAAACTCCTGGCTGCGCTTCCCCGGCGCAGACGTGTTAGCGCTTGATCGGCTTCAGCGAGCCGTTGCCCTTTGGCGTCTTGATCTTCACGCAGCTGCCTTTGTCGACATAGGTCCAGGCATTGCCCTGGTAATCACGCGTTGATGTTCCGGCGCAGCTTGTGCCCGGACCGGCAGCACAGTCGTTTTTGCCCGCTTTGGAAACGCCGTAGCATTTTTCCTTGGCGCCCTGCGCAGCGACCGGTGTTGTGGCGAGACCGGCTGCAATACCTGCGGTAAGGGCGAGGCCGGCGATGTTCGCGATAGACTTGGCATTCATGGTTTTTCTCCAGACTTGTCAGAAATAATGCGCCCAGCATCGTGCCGGGCTCATCGGGTCATTCGCGGCGAGACACGTGCCGGTTACAGAAATATGGAAAAAGTTTGCAGGCGATCCCCTCGGCTCGGTTCCTTGTAACCCGGCAGCTCTCATGCGCGAACACCCCCATGTCCGCAGCAGGGAAGGTATCGCACCTTATTCGGCGAGACAATGCGCCAATGGCGACACTGGAATTGAGCGCTTTTTGCCATTGCTCCGGTGATCGCGCCACGATGCGCCGATTTGCTGCCATCGACATTCACAGGTTTCTGCTATGGAGGGCAGACATGACGCAGCATCACGATCCCATTCAGCCGTTCGGCGGTTTCGGACTTGGCCTTCGCGAAGTGCATTACGACGATTTTCTCGCAGGCCCGGAGGAGCCGGGCGTGCCGGTCGATTTCGTCGAAGTGATCAGCGAAAACTACATGGTCGAAGGCGGGCGGCAGCTGCGCATCCTCGAACAGGTGCGGGAGAGATACCCCGTGATCCTCCACGGCGTGTCGATGTCGATCGGATCGGCGGGCGGCCTCGACACCGATCACCTGGACAAGCTCAAGCGGCTGGAGCAGCGCATCGACCCGCTCTGGGTCTCCGACCATCTCTGCTGGACCCGCACGAGTGCGCATAACAGCCATGACCTGCTGCCAATGCCGCTTACCGAAAGCGCGCTGGCCGCCGTATGCGCGAATATCGAGCAGGCTCAGAATTTGCTGGGGAGGGCGATGCTGTTCGAAAATCCCTCAAGCTATCTCACCTTTCCCGAAGACGAGATGACCGAGTGGGACTTCATGACCGAAATGACGCGGCGAACGGGCTGCTATCTGCTGCTCGATGTCAACAACATCTATGTGAGCGCGCGCAATCACGGGTTTGAAGCGGAGGACTACCTCGCAGGTCTGCCGTTGGAGCGCGTGCGCCAGATCCATCTTGCAGGCCACGACCCGGCAACGCCCGAGAGAGATATCATCATCGACACGCATGACCGCGAAGTCGCTGACGGGGTATGGGATCTCTACGCCAAGGCCATGGCGATGCTGCCGCAGCCGGTGGCGACCATGATCGAACGCGACGAGCATATTCCGCCGCTGGCAGAGCTGATCACAGAGCTCGACCGGGCGCGCGGCATCGCGAAGCGGGCCCTCGTCCCGGCATGAACGGCGCATCCGATCTGAAAGCACGGCAGGAGACGTTCCTGCGCGCCATTCTCGACGAAGGGGCTCCGCTCCCTGAAGGCTGGACCAATCGCCAGGCGGCGGGGATGGCGGTGTACCGCGGGAATTACCGTTCGGCCCTTGTCGGCGCGCTCGAAAACACGTTCGAGCGGACCGCGCTCTACGTTGGCGAGAGCGCCTTCAAGCAAGCGAGCGCACACCACGCTATCACGCATCCACCGGCGGGGTGGACGATCGACGAAGTCGGCGCCGGGTTCGATGCGACCTGCGAGCAATTGTTCGCGAACAATCCGGAAGTCGCCGACCTCGCATGGCTGGAATGGTCCATGCTTCAGGTCGCTATCGGTCCGGATGTGGAGCCGCTTGGACCGCAAGAGTTCGCCGCGGCAACCGGGGAATTCGGCGATAACGAATGGATGGCGCTTCGATTGGAATTCCAGGCGCGGTCGTGCGGGCGGATCGTGGAGACAAATCTCACTGGTCTCTGGAACGCTCTGGAGGACGCAGCGGCAACGGAGCGGCCGGACCCTCGGCTTGCCGAGCCGCGCGGATGCCTCGTGTGGCGAGAGGGCGAGCGGCCTACCTTTCAGTTGACCGAACCCGAAGCGGTGACAGCCTTTACCGCGATGCAGGAGGGCGCAACCTACGGCGAAGTCATAGTTGCGCTCGCCGGCAATGAGCCATCCCCCGAACAGGTGCAGGATGCGGCGATGCGTGCCGGCGCGCTGCTCGGTGATTGGCTGAAAGAAGGAATGATTATCAGCCTGAAGGCTTGACGCCCCTTCGCGATGGTTCATGTTCGCGCCTCAGGGAGAACCGGAATGCTGAGCGAAACCTCGATCGAACTGCGCACCGCCAAGCCGAGCCTCATGATGCGCGCCATCAAGTGGCTTATGGCGAGGCGCAAGCCTGTGTTCCCGCACACCGCGAGCGAATTCGAAGCCTATATGGCGCAGCGCGACCTGCCGCAGGACGCGCCCATGCCGGAAAAGTTCGAGAGCAAATATGTGGTCGAGCGGTGGGAGGCGGCTGGGCAGCCCGTCGTGACACTTCACCCGAAATCCGGTCCCGGCGTATGGCACATGCTTTATTTTCATGGCGGCGGCTTCGTGCTGCCGATGTTCGATGTGCACTGGCCGCTGATTGCCGCGATGGTCGAGCGGCTCGGGGTCAGCGTAACGGTGCCGCTTTACGACGTCGTGCCTGAAAGCTCGCATGCGGTGCAGGATGCTCTGGCTGATGAAGTCTACGCGAAGTTCGCCGCTTCGCACGATCCATCGCGCATCATTCTGAACGGTGACAGCGCCGGAGGCCACATGGCTTTAAGCCTCGCCTTGAGGTTGGCGCGGGCGGGCGGGGCAATGCCGGGCAAGCTTGCGCTATTCGCGCCGTGGCTCGATCTCACCATGCAGGACGAGGGCATTCGCGGCGTCGAACCGCATGATACCATGCTGAAAATCGGCACCTTGCGCAGCTGCGGCAAGATGTTCGCGGGAGACCGCGATCCGGGAAGTGCGGAATGCAGCCCGCTCTATGCGAGCGCCGAAGATCTCGCGCTGCTCCCGCCGACCCGCATCTGGACCGGACGCCATGACCTATTCATCGTCGACAGCCGCACCTTCACCGGCAAATTGCGCGATGCCGGTGTCGATGCGAAGCTTTATGAATATGAGGGCGCGCCGCACGTATTCATGGCGGTGACGCCGACGAAGGAATCGAAGGATACCTTGAAGCTGCTCGGAGAGTTTCTCGCCGCCTAGGCCGCGAAACTCTCGCCCACCAATTCCTCGCTGAGCGACCAGAGTTTGTCGGCGTTGCTTTTGTCGAGCGCATAGCTGCGCACGCCCGATTTCGGCGATTGGTCGCTTATCTCGGCGACGTGGCAATCCTCGCAATAGACCCCGCCAGTGCCTTCCAGCTTCTCCGCCGTGGCCGCCCAGCATTGGGTAGCCGCGCCCTGCGGGATCGTTTTCCACGCGAAATCGGGATCGCTTTTGGAAACGCGCTCGATCAGCGCGGCGCTTTGCGCTTCGGTCATATGCCTGCCGAGATTGGTCTGAATACCGCCCGGATGCACCGCGTAGGCATGCACGCCGCCGCCTGCAAAGCGCTGCTCCAGCCCGACAGTGAACAGGATATTGGCGGTTTTTGACTGCCCATAAGCGACCCACGGATCGTAAGACCTTGTCTCGAAATTCGGGTCGGCGAAATCCACCGGCGCGAAGTGATGCCCGCGGCTCGACAGGTTGACGATCCGCCTGGCCGCGCCCTTTTCGATGAGCGGTATCAATTGCTTCGTCAGCAGAAAATGGCCGAGGTGATTGGTGCCGAACTGTGTTTCAAAGCCGTCCGCGGTCATGCTTTGCGGACAGGCCATGACGCCCGCATTGTTGATCAGCAGGTCAATCTTGTCGAAACGCTCCGCCGCGTCGGCACCGCATTTACGCACGCTTTCCAGCGAGCCTAGATCGCAGATAATCGTTTCCAGCTCGCCGTTTGGATGTTCCGCGCGAATGGCGGCTACCGCCTCATCGAGCTTGCTTTGGTCCCGGCCCGCCAGAACTACATGCGCCCCTTTTGCAGACATCGCGCGGCCCGTCTCAAGCCCTAGGCCCGAATTGCCGCCGGTAATGAAGACGGTCATGCCGCTCATGTCCTTACCCGCCAGAACTTCGTCCGTGGTCGATTGCGCGCCGAAATCGCTCATGCAGCCTGCTCCCTCAATATCGATACTATCATTGTGGCGTCATGCCCGCGATTGGGTTAGTCCTTCAACTCATGAAAACAATGATCCGACTGTTTGTCGCCGCAGCTTTTGCCTTTTCCCTGCCAGCCCACGCGCAAGAGAGTGCTGAACCACGCTGGTCGATCGCGATCCATGGCGGCGCAGGCACGCTCGACCCCGACAAGATGACGCCGGAGCGCCGCGCAGCTTATGAGGCGGCACTCCAGAACGCGCTCGATGCGGGCAAAGCTGTGCTTGCCGGCGGGGGGAGCGCGATGGACGCGGTGAAGGCGGCCATCATTCCGCTGGAGGATGATCCGCTGTTCAATGCCGGGCGCGGCTCCGTCTTCACATGGGATGGCACGAACGAACTCGACGCATCCATCATGGATGGCCGCGATCGCAGCGCCGGGGCGGTGACGGGCGTAACGACGATCAAGAATCCGATCCTGCTCGCCGACAAGGTCCGCACCGACAGCCCGCATGTTTTCCTGATGGGTGAAGGCGCGGAAGAATTCGCGAGCGGGCAGGGGCTGGAAACCGCGCCGCCTGAATGGTTCGCCACCGAGCCGCGGCGGGAATCGCTCGAGCGGATGAAGGCGGATCGCCTCTCCGCGTTCGATGTCGATCACAAGTTCGGGACGGTGGGCGCGGTCGCGCTCGATATGGAAGGCAACCTGGCGGCGGGTACGTCGACTGGCGGCATGACCGGGAAACGCTGGGGCCGCATCGGCGATGCCCCGGTGATCGGCGCGGGCACCTACGCCGACAATCGCAGCTGCGCGGTCTCAGCAACAGGCTGGGGCGAGTATTTCATCCGCGTCGGGGTGGCGCAGGAAATCTGCACGCGCCTGCGAGTGAGCGATGATGCAACTGGAGGGGGCGATCAGAACATCGCCGACGCCGTGATGGCCGAAGTGAAGGAGCTCGGCGGGGATGGCGGGATCATTCTCGTCACGCCCGAGGGGAACGCGCTCTACAGCTTCAACACCACCGGCATGTATCGCGGTCGCGCCACGAGCGAAGGTGTGGATGAAGTGGCGATCTTCGCCGCGGAATAGGCGCTATATGTCGCCCAGGCGGCAACCGCGCGCTTCCAGGATCGGTCGCATTTCCCGGTAGGCTGCCGGCGTCAGATGCAGCGGAATGTACGGGTGCAGGTGGTGCACGATGTGGAACTGCATCCCCATCGAACCGATATTCCCGACCGCCGATTTCCAGCTGCGCGTGTTGTCGTACCGCCCCCTGTGCGTGCCGGGATGATGCGGCGCCCATGACAGGAAAAATATGATATAGCTCATCGCGATCTGGTACGGCAGCCACCACAGGAAAAACGCCTCGAGCGCGTATCCACTCCACGCGAGCGTGCCCAGGATCGCGATGAACCCGGCGCGGTAGATGAGCGAGAGCGCCACGAGGTCTTCGCGCCCGTTGCGCACCAGGCTTGCGACATAATCTTGATTGCGTTTCGCCCCCGGTTGCCTGATCTGCACCGTGCGCCACAGGGCCTGCCACGGTCCGCTCGCGCTCGATGTGATGTCGACGTCGAGCTCCGGATCGTTGGTGTGGCGGTGATGATCGAGATGCGTCACGCGCAGGACCTGGAACGGCATCACCATCACCCAGCTTGTTGCATGCCCGACCAGTTCATTGAGCCAGCGCAGCTTGGTGCCGGGCCGGGCGATAATATCGTGCTGGGCCTCATGCGTGGGCAGATAGATCAGCGAAAGGTTGATCACCGCGATCGGGAAGGCCAGCCACAGCGGCAGGATGCCCGACATCACCAGCGGCCACAGCGAGAGCCAGACTGCGAGGTTCCCGAACGCCCAGAAGACCGCGATCCACGGCACGCGGCCCGAATACTTACGCGCGATCTTCAGCTCGAGCTTGCGCAATTCTCCATCGGAAAGCGCAGACAGGTCGCCGGGCGTTATCGGGGCGTGCGCGTTCATATCCAGCGGCATGTCGCTTGCGCAAACAGCCCCCATCCGCCGCCCACGATGAGCGCGAAGGTGAGGTGCGTAAGCCCGAAAGGCGCGGCAAGCCCGAGCGCTTCCATTCCCTGCGCGATGACGGGCACCAGAAATGCCAGGGCGAAGGCCATGGGCAAGATATAGGCGATGGCTTTGAATACGCGTTCCATGATCTTCACTCGGCAAAGATAGGTATCAGATCGCCACTAAAATGGAAACGGACGGTCCCGCTTCACGAAATCCGCTATGACCTCGCCGACACGGGCGAGTGCTTCTTCGGATGCCGGATCCATCCCGCTATGGGTGTCCTGCGCGCGGAAATACGTGGCAAAGGCGATCGGCGCGTGATCCTCCGGCTCTACAAACCCGATATCGACATAGAGGCTTCCCATGCCCGGCCAGATCGATGTGCCGGTCTTGTCGCCTGCGATCCAGCCCTCGGGCAGACCGGCGCGGACCCTTCTCGCGCCTGTCGGTGTGTCGATCATCCATTGCCGCAGTAGCGATTTCTGCGCGTCCGGCAGCACGCCTCCATAGACCAGCCGTGAAACCGTGCGCGCCATCGCGGCTGGCGTGGTTGTATCGCGCACCTCGGTGACGGGGACATTGTTGAGAGCTGGCTCGATCCGGTCGAGACGGCTGACATTATCGCCAATGCTGCGCCAGAAATCGGTGAGCGATTGCGGTCCGCCCAGCTCCCGCAGCAGGATGTTGGCCGCTGCGTTGTCCGAATATTTCTGCGTGAATTCGGCCAGTTCCTTGAGCGTAGCACCCTCGGCCAGGCGTCGGGTGGTGAAGGGCGAGACGAACATCAGATCGTCCTCGCTCCAGGTGACCCGCCTGTCCGCATCTAGTTCGCCCGCGGCATCGCGCGCGAGCACCATCGCCGCGAGCGACAGTTTGAAAGATGAACAATGCCCGAAGCGCCTGTCGCGGTTGATACCAACCGAAATGCCAGTGCGCGTGTCGAGGATCTCTGCGCCCAGCGTCCCGTCGGCAGCGGCCTCGACAATGCGCAGCTTCGCCTGAAGCCTGCCGATCGGGCTTTGATCGGGCGGGATGCAAGCGCCCGCGCCCAGCGCCAGTGTTCCGCCCAGAAACCTGCGGCGATCGAAAGTCACAGATGTTTCTCCATGCACATGCTGTATTCGTCGGACACGTAATCGGCAAATGCCGGGCATTCGCTGAAACCGTACTTTTTATAGAGCCGCTTAGCCGGAATGAAATTGTCGGGTCGACCAGTTTCGAGCCCCAGCCAATTATAGCCGCGATTGCGCGCCTCGGCGATCAGATGGCGCAGGATCGCCTCCCCTGCGCCCTTGCCGCGATATTCAGGGGCAGCCCGCATGGATTTGAGTTCGCCGCGGGTCCCATTCAGTTCCTTCAGCGCGCCGATAGCGGCCAGTGTCTCGCCATCGCGTGCGGCGAAAAAGGCAATGTCGGCCTCTCGCAGGCGTTCGGGCGGCAGTGCGTGAACCTTGCATGTGGGTGACCAGCCATGCACTTCGTCGAGATGATAATTAAGCAGGCCGAGCACATCGGGGCTGGTGAGGTCGTCCGCCTCGATACGATAGCTCATCATGAGAACTTGTCCGCCTTGCGCTTGCCGAACCGCATGTTCCCTTCGAGCTTTGCGCGAAGCTGGCTGTAGAACGCCTCGAGAAAAGCTCTCTCATCGCCCGCACCGGGATCCCAGCCGATCTTCTTGCAGATGGTGGCGTGCACCGCCGAAAGCGCACTCGCATCCGCATCGCGCAACATCCGCTCGAGCGTCTGGAGCTCGCGCTCTCCATACACCGACAGTTCGTCGTCACCGAACTCATACCGCATACCGGTAACTTCGCTTGTTCCGCGAGCCGCCGCTCCCGTCGCCGAGATGGCCTTCGCCAGTTTGGTCCGGGGAGCCTCGACCACCCATGTGCCCGCGATGACATCCCCGGCCCGCAGCGCGTCCTTGTTGAAGAACGGGAACGCCATGAAGATCAGGAACCAGAGGAGGCCTGCAATCCCGGCGCTTCCCGTGTCGCCGCTCGGCGCCATCGACAGGAAAACGAAAGGCATGAAGAGCTCGATATCGCGCAGCAGGTTGCGCGCTATTACCGCTTCCGGTGTCAGCCTACCGCCGGCGCGCGCAGCCACCCGAATGCCCACGATCCGCTTTCCGAAAGTAGCCCCGCGCGGACCCAGTTCCATCACCAGAAAATACGCATACCGAGCGAGGAAGATGATCAGCACAAGGACGATAAACAGGAACTCTGCTGCGCCCGAAATGCTGTCATCTGCAGCCTGAATGGCTTCATCGAACAGACCGCCTGCAACCATGTAGAGAAAGATCTGGATCGCGATGAGGCCGAGAAAGATGATCGTGAAATCGAGCACGAGCGCGCCCACGCGTGATCCGCGTGAAGCGACCGTGACGGGCACCGCGATCCCTTCAGGAGTGACCAGCGTCCTTTCGCGTCCGGTTGCGTGCGCAAAGGATGGCGAGGCAGCGTTCACGACTGTTCCTCATCGACCCATTCTGGCCGGTAGAGAAAGAAATAGATCAGCCAGAAGGTAAGCAACATGCCTCCGATCAGGAAGCGTGTTTCGGTCCCGCCGACCAGCTGGCGCGGAAAAGCCTCCAGGATCGCAGCCACGACCATCATCAGGACGACACCGACCATGACCACCGCGCTGCGCCGGCCGCTTTCCGATGCGGCTTGCAGGACCGAGCGCGAGCCCGGAAAGGCCATCGAGCGGCCGATATGCAGGCCAGCTGCGCCGGATAACAGAATTCCGAAGAGCTCTGTCGTCCCGTGAACGCTCAGCCATGCGCCGAATTCCCATCCCAGCCCTTGCCCTGCGAACAGCCAGATCATCGCGCCGAGCATGGCCATGTTGTTGACGAGCAGCATCAGGGATGGGATGCCGAACGCAAAGCCCAGCGCAAAGGCGAGAATGCACACACCCGCATTGTTGCTGAACAGATAGGCGGCGAAGGCGGTCAGTCCGCCGGAATTGTTCTCGACCTGGAGCGTTTCCAGCAAAACCTCGCGGCTTGCCCCCGGAACGCGGGTATCGGCGAGCCCGGTCGGCACTAGCCTGTAATACCAGGCGGTGTCCTGCGCCACGAGCAGCCAGCCCACGGCCGCTCCGGACACCATCACGAACAGGGCGATGCAGATTTCCAGCCAGATTTCGCGGACAGCGCGGCTCCAGCCTCCGAATACGAACTCGCGCAGCCAGGCGAAGAGCCCTTTGCGCGGTCCGTAAACCTGGAACCACGCCCGCTGGACGAGGCTTTCGAGGTAGCTCAGCGTGGCCGCATCGAGCGAGGTTTCCCGAGCGACGGAAAGGCTCGATGCCGCCGTCCGGTAAAGCGTCGGGAGAGCGAGCAGATCCTCGTCATCGATCTTGCGAAGGCCGGCCCGCTCCATCTGCGACACGATGCTTTCGAGCCGCCGCCAATCGCCCTCCCGCTCAAGCCGGAAGCGGTCCGAGCGCAGCGCCGCGCTTTCGATGTCTGCCGGTGCGGCAATATCGCCGCGGCCCAGCCATGAACCGATCCTCTCCGAGAGAAAGCTGGAGGTTGCCGACGCCTTCACCCGATCGCCTCGGAGTTCTTTGCGCGCAAATAGCGGTCGATCAATTGATAACCGATCTGCTCCCACGGGGCCTCGATCACATCGACACCCATTCGCCGCAGCCGCTGCAAGACGATGCTGCGTTGACGCGCCAGCGTGTCCGCTGTCACGCTGCGGGCGAGGGTGGCGATGTCGCTGGGCTCTTCATCGACAAAAGCGTCGAGCTCGCTGTCCGCAATCGTCACGAATACGATGAGGTGCTTGCCGACCAGCCTCTCTATGCTTTCGATCATTAGTTCGGCCGCCGTTGCATCGGTGAAATCCGAAAACAGCACGATCAGCGACCGCCGCCGTAGCTTCGCCGTCAGCGTCGCGAGAGCCAGAGTGAAGTTTGGCTCTGCCGCGCTGTAATCGAGGGAGGCGGCAGCGCTCTGCAGGCGATGGAATGCGCGTGGATCGCCGACGAACGGGGTCATGACCTGCGGTCGCTGGGCGAAGCCGAACAGCGACACCCGATCACCGCTTTTCAGGGCGACATAGGCGCATGTCAGCGCTGCCGAGACGGCTCGGTCGATCCGCGGCATCCCATCGACAGGCTCGCACATCGCCTGCCCGCAATCGAATGCGAACACGATCTGGTTGTCCCGCTCGCTCTCGTTCTCGCGCGCATAAAGATGGTTGTGACGAGCGCTCGCCTTCCAGTCGATCCGGCGGCGATCCATCCCGGGTTCGTATTCGGACAGCGCCTCAAACTGGGTGCCTTCGCCGCGAATGCGCCGAGCGATGAGGCCGGTTTGCGCGTTTCGCAGGAAAGTCTGCAATTCGCGGCTGCGCACCGGTGAAAGATCGGGCCAGATACGTATTCCCTGCTTGGCGGGCAGGGCGATCTGCCTTGCGCCGAGCCCCAGCGGCCCCTCCCAGCGCAGCCAGGCGCGCGTGATTTCAGCTGTGCCGCGCCGTTCGGGATGAAGCTCGGCCTGTCCTCGATGGCGTGCGTCGATCGTACTCGTCGCCAAGCCAAAACGCGCCGCGCCCGATTGGCCCAGGCGCGGATCGAACTCCAGCGCGGCAACCGGGCCGTTCGGCGCTGCGCGAGAGAACTCGGCCACGACTTCGATTGCAGTGATTTGACCGACTTCGGTGTCGGCTGGCGCTTCTACCGACCAATCCCGGCACGATCCGGCAAGCCATCCGTCGAGCACCACGAGGAGGATCACCCCAGCCGCTATCGCAGGTGCGGCCAGCCAAAAGCCGGGCGCAATTGCCGCAAGAATGATGGCAGCCGGGGCAAGACCGGCCATCAGCCATGCCGCTCGGCTTGTCGGAACAAGAGGAAATCGAGAGAGGATCCGTATCACTCGCGTGTCAGCCTATCAGCGCGGGGCCTCTGTGCTTTCGACCAACTCCGCTACGAGCGTTTCGAGATCGCGTCCTTCGATTTCTGCTGCCGGGCTAAGGGTCAGGCGGTGGCGGAGCACGGGTACGGCAAGCGCTTTCACATCGTCAGGGATGACGTAGTCTCGCCCGGACAGTGCAGCTCTCGCACGCGCCGCGTTCGCCAGCATGACCGCCGCTCGCGGTGATGCGCCAACCGAAAGATCCGCGTGATCGCGTGTCGCGCGGACGAGGCGGACGACATATTGGGTGATCTCTTCGGCGACGGTTACCTGATCGAGCGCCTTGCTGGCAGCCTCAAGCTTGGCGGGATCGGCGACTGCCGTCACCCCAAGCTCGGCAGGGTGCTGCGGACCTTGCCGCTTTCCGAATTCGTTGACGATCCGCGCCTCTTCGCTTTCGTCGGGATAGGGCACGAGCAGCTTGAACAGGAAGCGATCGAGTTGCGCTTCGGGAAGGGGGTAGACCCCTTGGTTCTCGATCGGGTTCTGGGTGGCAATCACCATGAAGCGGGTAGGCAGCTCGTGGGTTTCCCCGTCGAGCGTCACCAGCCTCTCCTGCATCGCTTCGAGCAGGGCGGCTTGCGTTTTCGGCGGGGTCCGGTTGATCTCGTCGCCCAGTAAAAGCTCGCAAAAGATCGGGCCGCGCGTGAGCGTGAACTGGCTGGTCTGAAAATTGAACAGGTTCGAACCCAGGATGTCGCCGGGAAGAAGGTCCGGTGTGAACTGGATTCGCCCGAAATCGAGGCCCAATGCAGTGGCAAAGCTATTGGCTAGAAAGGTCTTGGCCGTGCCCGGCGGACCTTCCAGCAGAACGTGGCCTTCGCTGATCAAGGCGACGAGCAATTGGTCGATCATTTCATCCTGACCGACAATCGCTTTCGACACCTCGGAGCGGATAGCCTCCGCCAAAGCGCGCACTTCGTCTAGACTCATGGTCATCTAGTGAGTTTCCCTTCAAGCTCTTTCAGCGCCTGTGCGGCGTGTAGAATATCCGATGCGGTCTCGGCCTGTGCCAAGCGGTTTGCGCGGCGTGAGAACGGCTCTTCACCGGGCAGGCGCGCTGCCAAAGCTGCATCGATGGATTGGGCGTCGGGCCGAGCGATGCCGAGTGCTTTCCCCAGCCGTCGCTGCGACAGGGCAGCATATGGCTCGGCGAGCAACCCGAAACGTCTCGCACGCACGATCAATCCCGCACCGTTGCGCACGAGACGATCCTTGCCGAACGCTATCTCCGGCGCCCCGGCCTGAACCGATCCGAACCGCATGAAAGCGCGCCAGCCGACGATCAGACTGGCAAGGATCAGGCACAAGGTCGCTGCCAGAAACGGCGGCTGAAATGCGAGACTGAGCAAGTTGCTCGATCCGCCAAAGCCATTGAGCGTGAGATCGAAACTGATGCTCGTCCCGTCGCCAAAGCCAGCCTCCTCGACCAAGGCGAGAGCTACGCGAGCGCGGGAGGCGTCTGAGAGACCGTAATTGTTCATAAGGTCAGGCTCAACGACGAAGACCGTCCAGTGCGCCTCTTCGAAATAGTCGGTGCCTTCTTCGCCGAGAACACTGAAGGCGAGAACACGGCCATCCTGGGCGGTTACCAGCCGTTCTATGCCCTCGCTCCGGTCTGTGTAGGCGACAGAATTTGACGGCAAATCGCCGGAAAGATTGAGACCGCCCCAACGCGCATTGTCGCCGCTAGCCCGCGTCTCGCCATCTTGGGCGAAAGTGAAGGGTGATGGAAGTTCGCTCGTCCAATCGGGCCCCAGCGGTTCGCCGAGCACCACCCAGCCCTCTTCGAACTTATTCGCTGTTTCGCTTGGCGTGCCTCGCGGGGGTGATCCGGCGAGCCATTTTGGCAAGATGACCAGAGTCGGGCCTATATATTGCCGGTTCTCGAGGATCTGGCCGATCTCTTCCGCATCGGCATTAAGGCCGGGGGTCAGGATCAGCAGGTCGCTCGTTTCAAGGCCCGCGGGGCTGCGCGACAGCGAGACATCGTAGCCTTCCCCTTCAAGCAATCGCGCCAGCCCGGCATAGCCATTGAGCCCAACCGCAGCGCCGTGGGCGGCGCCGTTATTGCGGTTTCCTCCGGTATCGCCGGCACCGATGAAATAGAGCATGGCAACGAAAATGGCGAAGCCCGCGAGCACAACAGCGAGCACCGTTCTGCGCGTAAATGGGGAAGCGTCCCTACCCTGACCGGCTACCGTGTTCATGAGCCATGTCCGATCCGCTCAAGCGCAAATTCGGCATAGGCTGTGCGGGCGGCCTCCCAATCCGAGGCGTCCAGCGATCGCAGGGCGAATAGGCTGCGTTCCACCCGCTGCGAAATCGTGCCGAACGCTTTGCGAGCGCGTGCCGACAGCGCGGACAATTCGGCAAGCTCGCGCGCCGTGCTTGACGGTTCGACCCAGTCCGGACGCGCGGAGGCGATATGGCTGACGCTGCGCTGGAGTAGGAGGTGTGTTGCCGCATCGTATCGTCCCTCGGCAGCCAGCCTGTCGGCGTCTTCAAGAAGCGCGAGGCTTTCCGCGCGGTCGGGCTCCCATCCGGGCTGGCTTTGCGCATCCGGGCGGTCGCTTTGCTTGCGGCGAAGGGGACCGAACGTGTTGATCAGCGAGTAGATGAGAAAACCGGCAAGCGCGGCGAGCAGGACCCATTTCAGGACCGGCCAGGAATATCCGAGGAATCCTCCGATGGGCGCGAGCAGTTCCCCCAGAAAATCGAAAAATGCATCAAGCATCTTCTCGAACATGCCGGGTGGTTCGGCCACCGGCTCAGGAATTTCAATCGGCTCGAACTGGATATCGCCGTCATTGCGAACGCTCGACCAGCTTTCCCCTATCGGCTCACTGGTGGTGGCGGCAGACGAAGGCTGAAATTCGGCCGGAGGGTTGGGCGCCGCATTGGTCATTCGCCTTAATTGGTGGCACGGCCTTTCGAGCGGCGCAACACCTAACGGCGCAGCGGCACACAGCCTTTCTCAGCCGCGCGCGCGGCCTTGGCTGTAGGTGCCGAGAACCCGCAGTTCCTTGGAATGAAACGCGCATTCTTCCAGAGCGCGATCAACTGCGGGATCGCCCGGCGCGCCCATTATGTCGGCATAGAATTTGGAAGCCGAAAAGCTCGCCCCTTCCTGATAGCTTTCCAGCTTCGTCATGTTGACGCCATTCGTCGCGAACCCGCCGAGCGCCTTGTAAAGCGCTGCCGGGATGTTCTTCACCTCGAAAATGAATGTGGTGATCGCGTCCGCCCCGGCCAACTCGCCGGGCGGCAGCGGTTCCCCTGCGAGTATGACGAAGCGGGTCATGTTGTCCTCGCTATCTTCGACATGGGTTTCGGCGATTTCCAGCCCGTAAAGCTCCGCTGCGATGGCTGGGGCGATGGCGGCCAGTGTAGGATCGCCTTTTTCCGAAACGAACGCCGCCGCGCCCGCTGTATCCGCGTGGCTGAGCGGGACGATCCCTCTTTCGCGCAGGAACAGCCGCGACTGGCCGAGCGCCTGGGGGTGGCTGTAGGCGGCTTCGAACGGGCCTTTGCCCAAGCCCATCAAGGCGTGATGGATCGGCATGAAATACTCGCCGACGATCGAAAGCCCGCTTTCGGGAAGCAGGAAGTGAATGTCTGCAACGCGGCCGTGCTGCGAATTCTCGATCGGGATGATCGCCTGGCCAGCGCGCCCGTCCTTCACCGCTTCCAGCGCATCCTCGAAACTGAAACAGGGGAGGGGGAGCGCATCGGGCCGAGCTTCGGTTGCGGCGCGGTGCGAATTGGCACCCGGTGATCCCTGAAACGCAATCGCGCGCTCCGGTTCACGCTCGGCTGCGGCGCGAAGTTGGTCGACGATGGCGAGGGCTGGTCCGGGAAAGCTGCGCATATTCGCCACAGTTGCTAGAACCCGAGTGACGATGCGGCAAGTCTGCTTGCACAGCCCGCAACAACTGATGACGCGATCGCTCTTGCACAGGCGCGTGGGCGGCATTAATGGAGCGCCGGGATGACACAAGAAAACTCTTCAGAAGCGAATCCCGCGACCGAGAATGGTGGCGGCGATCTTTTCAACACGGCAGCCGGCTGGGTTCTGTTCGCAGCAGGCCTCGGGCTTGGCCTGTCGATCCTGAGCGACAAGTTCTTCCACGGCTATGATCCGGAAATGCCGGAGCAGCCGGGATACTTTATCGAAGCTGCTGAAGAAGAGGGCGGTGCCGAGCCTGAAATGACCATGGCGGCGGCGCTCAACATGATGCCGCAGGACGAGCTGGTCTCTCAAGGAGAGAAGGTTTTTGCCAAGTGTCAGGCGTGTCACAACGTCGCACAAGGCGGCCCCAATGGCGTTGGCCCAAACCTGCATGCCATCATGGGCGCTCCCTTCGCGAGCAAGCCTGGATTCAATTATTCCTCGGCGCTTTCCGGTGCGAGCGGCAATTGGGGCTGGGAAGAGATGAACGAATGGCTTCTCAATCCCAAGCGCTACATTGAGGGCACATCGATGAGCTTTGCCGGCCTTGGCAAGATCGAGGATCGGGCCGCGGTTGCGCTTTATCTCAACGCCAACGGTTCCAACCTGCCGGTTCCGGAATATGTCGAGGAAGCTGCTGGCGAAGAAACCCCCGATGGTGAAACCGAAGGCGAAGCGGAAGGCGCAGCCGAAGCGGAAGCTGAACAGGATGCAGCTGCCGAAATCGAAGAAGTCGCAGCAGCCGAGTGATTCCCCGGAAAGATCGCGATCAATCGCGGCCTTTGAATCCCTGAGCAACCACGTACCATTCCGATGAGCCCTTGCGGCTCGCGGGAGGTTTGGCGTGTTTCACGCTGGTAAAGTGCTGTTTGAGCAGCTTCAGCAGATCGGTATCGGTCCCTCCGGCCAACACCTTCGCCACGAACGCACCGCCTTTTTCCAGAGTTTCGGTCGCAAACCACGCCCCCGCCTCGACCAGCGCCATGGTGCGCAGGTGATCGGTCTGTTTATGGCCGACGGTGTTCGCCGCCATATCGGAGAGGACGAGGTCGGGCGGACCTTCGAGCGCTTCTTCAAGCGCGGCAGGTGCCGCATCGTCCATGAAATCCATCTCGAATATCGTCACGCCTTCGATCGCATCGGTCGGCAGCAGGTCGATGCCGACCACTTTTGCCTTCGGAGCGCGGGCGCGCACGACTTGCGACCAGCCACCCGGCGCGATGCCTAGGTCAACAACGCGCTTCGACCCGCGGATGAGGCCGAAACGGTCATCCAGTTCGAGTAGCTTGTAAGCTGCGCGGCTGCGATATCCATCGGCCTTGGCTTGCTTTACATACGGATCGTTGAGCTGGCGCTCCAGCCAGCGGGTCGAGGACGCCGTGCGTTTCTTCGCCGTCCTGACGCGGCGATCGGGATTGCGACCGGAACGCGTCACGCGCGGTTCTGCCCGGCCCGTGTTTCGTTGAGCGCCTGCAATGCCCGGGCGCTCTGCCGCTCGGCCGCCATCAGGCTGCGCAGAATGCCTTCGCGAATGCCTCTGTCGGCAACGCCCAGTCTCTCGGCAGGCCACAGATCGAGAATGGAATCGAGAATGGCGCAGCCGGCAACCACCAGGTCCGCCCTGTCCTGACCGATGCAGGGCAGCTGGCTGCGCTCGGACGGCGACATCCCGGATAATTGCTCGCTGATATCGCGCATGGCCGTTGCCGGGACGATCAGACCGTCGACGGCGTTGCGGTCGTAATGAGGCAATTCGAGATGCAGGCTGGCAAGCGTGGTCACAGTGCCGCTGGTTCCGAGCAAACGGATGTCATCTTTCGTGGCCGCGCCAGCAATCCGATCTGCGAATGGAGCGAAACTGCCGGACACGATCTTACGCATCCGCGCATAGCGATCGATCCGCGCGTCGCGGGTGTCTTCTCCGCGCCCGACAGTATCGGTCAGCGAAATCACACCCCAGGGCACGCTCTGCCAGTCGATGATGCGCGGTATCTTACCGTCCGGTTCGAGCAGGACCAGTTCGGTCGATCCGCCGCCGATGTCGAAAATAACGGCGGGCCCGTCCCCGTTCTCGAGCAGGATGTGGCAGCCGAGCACGGCAAGCCGCGCCTCCTCTTCGGCGCTGATGATGTCGAGCGCAATGCCGGTTTCGTCGCGTACCCGTTCGATGAACTTCGGACCATTGGCAGCACGGCGGCACGCCTCGGTCGCTACCGAACGCGCCAGTCGAACATTGCGGCGGCGAAGTTTGTCGGCGCAGACGGATAAAGCTCCCAGAGCGCGGTCCATTGCCTCATCCGACAGCCGCCCGGTTTTCGCGAGGTCCTCGCCAAGCTTCACCACACGGCTGAACGCGTCGATAACGGTGAAATCCCGCCCGGAGGGCCGCGCAATCAGCAGGCGGCAATTGTTGGTGCCCAGGTCCAGCGCAGCATACGCCTCCCCCGGGCGGTGCACACGTTTTGGATGAGTGGTCCGGGGCGAAGGGCCATGCGCACGGCCATTGCTCTTGCCGCCGCGGTGGGCTTCATCGTGCTGGGAGGGACGCTTGTAGCGAAAATCGGCTACTTTGCCGGACCTGCCGCCCCTTTTCTTACCCGCTCTCTTGTCTTCGTCCGGCGGAGGCATGTCCGCCATAATCGTATCTTTCATTCCACTCACGCTATTGTTGCGCAAGCACCTGAAACAAATGCTAACCGAAGCGGGCAGGGAGAGCAAGCGAACGGGCGCCTCTCCAAAAACGCAGAGGTTCACCGCTGCATTGCGCGAAGCGCTGACAAGCCTTGACCTTGGCACGCGCCAAAACTAGGAGGCGCGCTCGCAAAGCACGAGTCCCTCAACGGACCTGCCTGGTACTGCCCCGTCGTCTAATGGTAAGACTACGGACTCTGACTCCGTCAATTGAGGTTCGAATCCTCACGGGGCATCCAACTTGCGATCATTTTTCGCAGTCCTCTGCGGTTTTTTGTGATGCGGTGTCTAACCTTTTGCCGGGGTTAGACACTTTTGAGCCGTAGGCCTTGGCCATCGCGCTATCTGCAAGAGCTGCATCGCCGGCATCGCCAGCGTATTTGCGATACATCGAAATCGACTTGTGGCCGGTGATCGCCATGCCTTCCTGATCGCTGCATCCTGCTCGCCTGAGCCGCGCCGCTGCTGCCTTTCGCAGGCCATGCGCGGAGCAGTGAGGTAAGCCCGCCTTATCGCAGGCTCGCCGCATGAGATTGTAGAACCCTTTGGCGGTGAAGGCATCGCCGCGATTGTTCTCGAGCAGCAGTGTGTCGCCGAGTGGGCCAGCCTCGAGAGCTTCGCGCAGCGGTTCGACCACGGGCACATCGACCGCCGTGGAGGTTTTGGATTGCTTCAAGCGGATCCGCCCGCCTGCTATGGCTCTGCGCGACAGAAACCGCACATCAGCGCTGCGCTGCGCGCCATACAGTAGGAGAGCGAACGCGAGCCGGGGCTTTGTGCCCAATGGATGTGCGGCCTCGAATTGTGTCAGCTCGGCCTCGGTCCACCGGTGATAACCTTCGGAGCTGCTGGCCTTTGGTGGGCGGGTGTCTTTCACCGGATCGAAGGTGCCGGGCACAATGCGCTCCCGCCGCGCAACGATAAACAATTGGTGCAGGAGCTTGCGCAGCCGAGCAGCCGCATGAGGCTTATCGCGCATTCCGTTCATCAGGCGCTGGATACGCGCGGCATCAAAACGCGAAATCGGATCATCACCGAAAGTCGCTCGGAAGCGCTCCAAGACGCCTCGATAAACCGCTTGAGTTGCGGGCCGCAGGTCGAGGAACGCGCTGTCCGCATAGTAGCGCGCGATCACATCAGATACGCTGCCGGGGCGAATCCTGTCCCCGCCCACCGGTTGCTTTTCAGCATCGAGGCAAGCTGCATACTCGCGCTCAAAATCCTTAGTTCCGAATGGAGCTTTGAAATAGTGCGCAGGGTATCCCTTGCGCCGGAAGCGGTAGCGGGTTTTGCCATGCCGATCGCGAAATTTGGTGACGTATTGCGGACGCTTCATGATGCAGCCCAATCTGCGAGCCGATCATCAAGATCGTCAGCGCTGCCCTCGGGTTTGGTGACGAATGGCGTGAGCCGAAATGTTAGATCGCCACTGGGAGTGACGCGCCCTTGAAAGACGACGCCGTGCTGCGCGACGGTCAAAGCCATCCGATTCAGATCGTCTTTCGAGATAAGGGCGCGGCGGGTGCCCATGCTTAGCCTCGCTCGCCCTCAAGCGTGGACATTACCCGTTTGCGCAAAGCGGTGAGATTGATTGCTACAAATTCTTCGCCTGCGCCTCGCTCGACCCCTTTGTGATCAAAGAAGGGCGTGAGGTCGCCAAGGTCTTTGATCTCGCTGGACGGATAGCATTCGCCGAATGTTCCTGCGGGATATGCAAAAAAGTAAGTTTTCCCGAGTTCCTCAGGATAGAGCTTGAAGGCATCTCGCCGCGTGTCGCCCTCATTTTTGAGACCGTTCTGCGCGATCTGGAAAGCGTCTCCCAGATCGAAGCCTCGGAGATTAAGTGCACGGACCAGTGCGTAAACCAGCGCATTGTCTTTTGTGAAGCGGTGGGCGACACCCGACCCCATCGCGTCATCTCCAAGAACAAGCCAGTGGTAGGCAGCAAACCGCTTGCGGAAGTTATCGTGCTTCATATTGATCGCATGTGCGAGTTGAGCGCTGGTGTAGGTTTGGTCAGCCATTTGCAGGATCCTGTGAATTCTGATCCCAGCTTATGTGGGAATAGAGTTCACACGTCAAGCCCAAGGATGCTTCAAGCCAAAGATCGACCGGATAACCGCGTGGGATCGTGGATTGTGCCCTGAGCAAAGAGCGGAATTTCTGTACTCGACCCCTTGGCGGGCTTCGTCCAGTTGGCCTAACGATCTTCGATGAAACGATTGGACTTGGTCAGAAATTCATGGGGAAATTAATGTGAGCGAGGATTCGTCCACTTACTCGGTTACTCGCTTGTTTCGTCTTTTCGGCGAAAACGCGGCAGCAATTACACTTGTCTGTACCGCATTCTCGCTGATCGTGAACTTTTTTAGGTTTCGACAGTGGGGCCTAGATTACGCTTCAGTAATCACTCCATCAGATATCATAGTCGGCGGAATTGATGCCTTCTCTTTACTCCTTCCATTTTTCATCGCAGCCATGTTCGGCATTTTGGCCGGACGTAGATCAAGAGAAATATTCACAAGCAAGAAGGCCAGAAGCATAATTGCATTCGTGACTGCTATCCCCATCATGGTTTGGGTTGTCTTTTTTCCTTGGAGGTTTGATGGTTCGACCGAGGATGGTCTGATCTGGTATTTCAGCTACACCTTTGCGCTAATGTTCTGGTTTGAAGCACTTGCGGTATCCCGCGAACAGATCTTCATCAAAGCTGACTCCGAAATCGCTTTCATCGGTAATTTCGGCCTCGTTTTCTCTACCATTCTGTCCATATTTGTAGTGTTCAATCTTCATGATCTGGCAATGGAGGGAGATACCACGCTGATTACGTCCGAGAGGTGTGATGCCCGAGAGTCTGTGGTCTGGATGGGGACCGAGAGCGTGGTCACAACATGTGAGATTGATAAAGCGCCATTGGAACGCGATTATTTCATTGTTGAACGCAATGGGTTGGAGTTTATCGTTTCAGACTAATCCGCCCAGTCGATGAACTGTAGAGAATCCTGCACCGCTTCGGCATCGAGGCCAGCCTCTTTCGCCGCGGCGAGCGCCGCGACCATGGCACCGAACGCTCGAGCCTTACCGCCATGATCAAAGGCCTGAGCTGGCCGCACCACATCAATCGATACCTCTGCGCCCAGCTTCGCGCTGGCCTCCTCGGCCATGGTTACAGCGATCGGCTGCAGGATCCACTGAGCAAGGTGCCGCTGCGCCTCCCGTGTCATCGGCCCCTGCGCATTCGTCGCCAGCAACGCCGGCAGAACGCCATAAACCGAAAGGATCGAGGCTCTGGCCCGATCGAGGCTTTCCACGGCCATGCTGTCTTTGAGATCCGGCGTTACGCCTTGCGGTTTCCAATCGTGCGATGGGGCAGGTCCACCTGCGGCCTGCACCGCAACGGATTCCCGAAGCATCACCCGGCCACGCCGAGCGCGAAACCCGTGGCCAAGCGTTTCGAGGTCCGTGCCTTGGCTTTCAGGAAATGGCACCACTTGGCTACCCAACGGCGCATTCTCATAAACCTCGCCCAGAGCGTGCTCGAGCGTATGCAAGAGCGATGCGGTGAGCGAGGCTCTGCGCAGTGGTGCTTGGCCCGCCCAGGGCGTTCCCGGATCTGGCGCAATGCGAAAGTGGAGCACCTCTCCTGCCAGCGCAGTCTCGGTGCGCCCACCGCCGATCTCTGGGATGGAGAGGCGATAAGCGACAGGCTCGCCATTTCGGGTGGCGAGGTCGAAATCGATCACCGGGATGAGTCGATCGCGGATCAGGAACACGGCCTCACCGCGCAACGCCAGTGCGCGCGCTGCGACCGCCATGGTGTGGCGCCGCAACAGGTCCGTGCCATCCACATCGGCGAGCGATAAGCCGCTCTCCCAAAGCGAAACACAGGTTTGAACGGTGCTGGTGAGTTCGCCCAGCCCGAGACGCCCGGCCACATAGGCCTCGCGCGCAGCGATAATCTGCGAGGTGTATCCGGTCCCGCTTGCTGCGCGCTGCTCTGGCGCGCCGCCAAAAATCCGTTGGAGCCATCCCATCAGGCCACTCTCCTAAAGCCGCGCAGCAGATCCGCAGCGCCGCTATTCTGCAAAGCCATGGCTGGGCTGATATCGCGCCTCGAGATGGCAACATTGAGCTTGCCGCTCCTGAGGCTGGACACACCGGGCGGCAGCTCGCTCTCTGCGGTAAGGTAGCGGGACAGCCGCCGCGCTGCCTCACTGACGGCCTCGGGCACCGGCCCGGCGCCCACCGTGGCTGTGATCGTGGTTTTTCCACAAGCGAGCTTGTATCCGAACGCGCCCAGATCAGGCTCGCCAGCAGCTCCATCGCCGTGCACCGCGCTGATCGTGACGATCGGAGCCAGAGGTGGCAGCCATTCGCCCTCATCGGCCTCAATGTGCCAAATCACCTCTCGCTCAGTGTAGCGATAGGCGATGTGGTGCTCTAGCCGCTGCCAGATCATTGGCAGTGCATCCCCGCTCACGCCCGTCACAGTGGGATAGCTCGCCGGGAAAGCTTCGATCTGGCGAATGGATCGGATCACAAGCGCCACCGCCTCATGATATCGGTCATGGGATGCGGAGCCGCAGGGGCGGGGTTGAAAGAGCGCAGGTCCGCCTCAGTGTCGGGATATGCGGGCCGCGTCACAAGGCTCATCTCGAACAGAACCGCGGCAAAGATTGTGCGGATGAGGGCATTACCCTCTGCCGGATCCTCATCCACGGTTTCTTCTGGGCGGGGCACCGCCTCGGGAGGCGCAACACGAAAGCCCGGCGAAAGGCCGGTGATCAGGCCTGCCGCATATGCAGCGAGGAAATCCTGCCCCCATGTGGTGCGCTGGATCTCTCGCGTGAGCACGGCCTCAAAGGTGAGGGCATCATCGCTATCGGTGAATGAGAGCGTCCCTGCCTTTCGGCTCGCAAGGGGCCGATCGAAGCTGTGGCCGATCAGCAGATGGATATCGCGCTCGGTATCCTCCACTGCGAAGCTGAAAGCGCGCGAGGCAAACTGCTCTTTGCGAGGCCTGCGCCCATTGCCACCGGAATCGATTACCGCGCGTTTGCGATAGGGAAACGAGCCGCGCAATCGGCGCGTGCCGTCTCCCTCCTCGCGAAGCTCGAGGCCTGCCGAGAAAACCGGCGAGGTCATTAGGCTGCCTCGAGTTCGAGACCGGTAACGAGCTGCAATTGTGCACCACGCGCCACAGTTACATCTGCGGTAGTGAGGCCAGTGATGCGAAGTCCACCGGATTGCGCATCGCTGTATGGATCGCGGATCATATCGACCGCGCCCCACATGCCGACGAATGCTGGCGCAACGCCGCCAGCACTTGTGGACAGCAGTGCTTGAGTTTCGAGGGGTGTGCCAGACGGTTCCGTGAGTGAATTGCTGGTGGTGACGATCGAGCCGAGCTGCGCGCTGGCACGATCATATTCGGTAACGCCGGTGTTTGCGAATGCCTCGGTGCCATCGAGATAGGACCACAGCTCGGGCCGGATCAGTGCTCTAACCGCACTCGGGCTGGCCGCCGCGTTCGCGTTCATGAAACGCACCACGGCCTCGCGCAGCGCTCCCCATGTGGCAAGCGCTGCTGCATCGGTGGAGGTGATGCCATAGGTTGCCACACCCGGAATGAGGCCAAGAGGCTCCCCATTTGCGCCCGTGCCGAGGAAAATCGCCTTGTCGAGTTCGGCGCTCATTGTGCCGTTCATGTCGCGCCGGATGGCCTGCTCGAGCGCATCACCGCTCTGGAGCATCGCCTTGCGCGTTACCCGCATGTGAATGCCCAGATTGTGCTCAGGCTTGAGCGCCTTATCGGTGGTGGCATACACGGTCGGCCCAGCGACATTGCCGGTCTCACCATCGGCCCATCCTGCCGTGACAGTCGAGCTTGTCACCGGATACTCGAGAGCACCGGTTCCGATCGAGATCATCTGCACACCCATCTGGGCAGCTACGCTTGAAGGGAACAAGCGATCAATGATCGGGCGGGTTTGGACGGGGTCTGGCGTGCCACTGGCGACAGTCTCGCCGGCGCGGACCTCGAAGGCTTGCAGCGGCACCGGGACACCGCGATATCCGCCTTGCGAGCGCAGCTCTTGCACCATCTCAGCCGTTTGGCCTTCGAGGGCGCGTCCCTCACCGAGCGCGAGCACCACTTGGCGCATCTCGAAACCAGCGATCAGCTCAGCCAGCTCGCGATCGCCGCGCGTCTCGAGTTCCTGCCCGGCTTCGCGCCTTTCCTCATCCTCAGTGATGAGCGCGGCGCGATAGCGGGTTTCGTTCGATCGATACTCTGCATCCAGCTCGCTCATCGAGCGGGTTTCATCCTCGGTTGGGCTTTCCTTGCCCACAAGCTCTGAAAGCGATTGGCGGATCTCGCTTTGGCGACGGGAAATCTTGACGGATTCGAGCATGTTCTGGTCCTCAGTTTGGGAGCGGTCTGTTCAGGAGTTCGCGCCATTTTACGCGATCTGGCCCCAGCTCGGGTAGGTTCGCCTCTTTCTTGGTTTTTCGGGCATGACAGGAGCAGCAAAGTGTCTGTAAATTCTCGAGATCGAAGGCCCTCTCGGGCGCATCGCGCACTGGCACGATATGATCGACCTCGAGGCGATGCTTTGAGCCACACTGAATACACGCCCACCCATCGCGCCGCTTCGCAGCGATGCGCAGAGCGGGCCATCGCGGATCCCGATAAACCCATCGGCCATACCGCTTGAAGCGCCCACTCACGCCCAATGCACCCTCGCAGGCGAGATCGTTGGCGCGCGCTTCATGCGCTGGCCTTGAGCCACGGCCACCACGGTTGCGGCAACCGGATCCACCCGGCCCGTGCTGCGCCCGGCAGCGAGCTTGTGGTTGCCCGCTGGATCCACCAGCGTGATTGCATCGGCGAACGCCGATCGCAGCAAAAGCGATGGAACCGTGCGCACCTCGCCCTCGAAAACAGCGCGCCGGGTGCGCTCGATATCCTCGCTGCCATCTTTCCACCCGAAACCGCGCCAGATGAACGGAACGCGATCAAGGGCGGCCTCGCGCAGCGCCTCGAGAAACTCGGCATGGCGGAAACGATCGCCGCAGATCGCTGCCGGAGCCTGTCCATTCAGCCGCTGCACCACGCTGGCGAGGAACCTGCCAACCGGCACGGTGCTATCTCCCATCGTCACCAGCTCGCCGCGATCAGCCATTTCGACATAGCGCCCGCTCACGCCATCGGCCTGCCCTCGATCAGCGAGGCCGGGTTTGCAGGGGAATGCCCCAACGCATTCGAGCCGCCCCGTCTCGGGCCAATACAGCGCCGCAGCGCTCATCGATCTCGAGCCGCCCAGATCCACGCCCATCACCACCAGCCCCTCTCGCGGCGGAAGATCATCAGGCGCGACCTCGCAGGCAAGCCATTCATCCACGGTCAGCAGCACCGAGCGATCATCGCTCGCCACCCGCTCATTGCGGTTGAGATTGCGAAAACTCGAGAGTGCAGATCCGCCTCTGGCGATCGCGCGCCGGGCCTGAGCCACAAGCCAATCGGGTGATGGCCCGATGCCCTCTTTCGCGCCGGGATTGGCCACCAACAGGCTCTCAAGATCATCCGGCGGCAAGCCCGGCTGTGGCCGATGCTCTTGCACGTATGTTCCCGGTGGAGGCTCATCGAGCCATCGCGAAAACGTGTTGGCATCATCGGGAGCCGAGGTGCTGATGATCAGCGCCCTCCCATCGCGTTTGCCCAGCCCCGATAGGATGGCATTCTCGAGCGCATCGCCCTTATCGCGTGTCCATGCTGCCCGCTCATCGAGGATCGCCAGAGTGGGCGCCCCGCCAAGGATCGATTTCCCATCGGCTGCGATCACCCGCGCAAGGCTACCACCGTTCTCGGCAGTTTCGACCTCGAGCTTAGATCCTCGCCGGATCGTGAATTGCGCTCGCTGCTCGGCGGGCAGGCCATCGATGAAACCGATCAGGAATCCGAAAGCCGTTTTCGCCTGATCACGGTTGCGAGCTGCGAACAGGATCTCGCGATGCGGCTGCGGCGCGATCTCTCCGACCAGATGGCCAAGGGCTAGCCCCGCCGAAAGCGCAGTTTTGGCATTGCCGCGCCCGATCGAAAGCACCGCAGCCTCAATGCCCTGCGCAAAAGCGCCACGCACAAAATCCCGCTGGTATTTGGCCAGCTTGAGCGTTTTCCCCGCCAGTCGGCCCTCCGGCACCACCAATTTCGGCAGAAATCGCAGTGCCGCAGCCGCGTTTTTTGAAGCCCGCCCCGCCATCAGGGGCACTTTGGGAGAGAGAATTGAACAGCCCGCTCCGCGAGCCCTCCCCAAGACGCCCATCCGGGCATTGGGACCAGATGGGGGTGGCCCGGCAGGGAAGTAGGGCAGCACACCTGCCGGGCCGCTGAGAGATACCAGTGAGCACGGTCTCTCAGCAAACAAAACTGGTGGTGCGGCGCGAAGGAAAGGCACGCAACACGCGCCGCACCGCTCTCAGATGGAATGGAGCAACCATCCTCGAGCATTCGTAAAACTGGTGGTCTTGGCTGAGTGGTCATTGTGGCTCGTTGACCTCGCCATTCTCGCGAGCCTTGCGGTGCGCAGCGCGGAGATGGGGGCGTGGCTTCGCCCGCCCACCAGCGAACGCCTCGCGCTCGGCGCGCAGCTCATCGCCACCGCATTCCTCGATCCACTTGGCAACCTGCCGCGTGGTTGTGCGGTAGTGCTCTCTCGCGCCCCAGCCCATCTCGATATAGATCCCACGAAAGTTGCGAGGCCGGCGGCGCTTCGGCTGTGTGTATCGCTTGCGTCTCATGTGCTTGCCTCTTCCGTTTCATGGTTGGGGATCACCCGCCCATCACGTTCGATCAGCGCACCGCACCTGAGGCCCATGCTCACCAATGCGGGATCCATCTTATCGATCATGTCCTGTGTCAGCGGTGGTGCTGGCTTGCGCGTGCTGGCAATGTGGCGGCGGTTGGTTTCGCGATGGACAAGGTGGCGCGCCAGTCGATGGGCCTTTGTGGCATCGTCGCTTCTGATCCATTCATCAGCGATATCGAGCAGCTCTTTCACGGTTGGAAAAAACCTCTGCCGTTTGATCGCTTCCTCGACCGTCCACCAGAGTTGCACCTTGGGCAGATGCGAGAGGCACTTGCGATAGGCGCGGAATTTCAGCTCGCCCGTGTCCGTATCATCCTTGCGGCGTGGTAGGCTGGCCTCCATCAGCTTCATCGCCATTCCAAATTCCTGTTCATTGGCGCTCGCGGGGGAGGGCAAGGGAGCCTTGGCGATTGCCTTCACCAGCTCGAATTGCTCGTCGCTCAGGCTCGTAGTTGGAAGCGCTTCCAGCATCTGCAGGGCCGAGTCTCCGCCCGATTGCTTGAGCAAACCCGTCGCCGTGCTGGTGTTGATTGTCTGATGCTCGGCCATTTGGTTTCATCCATTCGTCAGCTTTGTCGATCCAAGTTCGGAAAGCGGCCTGCCAGTCTTTCGACGTTCGGCCCTTGTCGGCAGCGTGATCCTTGAACCGCTGCACTTGCCTCTCGAATTCTCCGGGAGGCCAACCAGCCACGATGTGCTTTGATCGATCGGTAAGATTTGGCTGCCAGTCAGCGGGCATTTTCTCCGCTCGCTTCGATCTCGATTTCGCCGGGGGACTACAGGGGGAATTAGAACCGCTAGGTTCTCTTGTTCCCTTGTTCCTTTGTTCTTTTGTTGTCCGGTGGCTGTCCGATGGCTGTCCGCTTGCTTGTCCGGTTGCCTGTCCGGTCTCATCGCCGATCGCCTGATATTTGTCGTAATTACTGAGTGTTATGATCGAGCGTCCCTGTCCGGTTGCCCGTTCGATCATCTGTTCGGTTTCCAACCGGGTCAAAAACCGCTCCACCGCGCTCGGCGACATTCCCCAAGCCTTCGCGAGCTGGGCACGGGATGCGCAGAGCTGGCCGCGCTCGAGCGTGATGATCCGGCCCGCAATGTCGAATGGCGTGGGCTTCCAGCACGCTTTCGCGATCAGCCAGAGCCACGCACCAGCGCGAGCGGAATCTCCATCGAATAGAGGATGATCGAACACGGCCCGATGTGCCGCAATGAAGCCTCCGCTCATTGCGGAGCGCTTCCCCTGCGGCTATCGTGCTCCGCAGTTTCCAGTGCCTCGGAAACCCATGCGCTCGAGCTGGCGGCAACCGGCTCGAGCGCCTTTCGATTAGGCCTCAAAAGGTTAGACACTCGGGGCCAGCGGATCCCAGAAATGCGTGGCCACGAAAATTGGGTTAGACATTGCAACCCAATTGAATCGGAATGATTGTTCATGCCCTCACGGGGCATCCAGTTTGTCGGTATTGGGTAGCAAACGCACAAAGAGCTACCTAGCGGAGCGCCCCGCTCAATTCGTAGATTCCTCCCGTTCAAACGGAAAGGAATTACAATGGGTCAAACCAATCTTCGAAAATCTCTGCAAAAGCGATACGCCGGTCTCACTGGCGAACTTGAGGACGTTCATTTTCAGATCGAGCGGATCAAACGAGAGCAAGACAGACTCCCTACTCTCGAAGCCCGCATCCCTGATCTCGAAAGCCTGATCGAAGCAACTGATTTGTTGCTCCGGGACAATGACCCTGATTGGGACCCCTCGGTGGTGGAACCTACCAAGCCGTGGTCTTTCAAGAATCCGATCCCTTTCGGTCAGTGTGGTCGAAGGGCAATGGCGCTGTTGCGTGAGACTGAGCGGCCAATGACATGTCGGCAGATCACATTGGAGTTGCTGCGACAAGCCGGTGAGACTGAGCCCGACATCGAAGCTGTGCGGCGCGTCCAGACGGCAGTTGAGTCCTCGCTTAGGAAGTTCAGGGGGCGCACGGTAGAATCGTCGGGGAAGTATCCGGCCCAATGGCGAGCCATCAATAAGCCGGAAATCAATTTCGATCCATGATGTAAAGCAAGTATTGCAGTGAATGTATACTTTTGCTTTACACAAACACCTGAAAATAAAGGACTTTACGATAAGTAACGAATCGGCTATAAGCACGGATTCCAGCCCCAGAAACGGGCAAAGCCACGAACACTTGCAGGTGTTCGTGGCTTCATTTCAACCGCCTTTTCGGTAGAAAGGAGGTGTCCCGTGCAGATCAACTGCGCGTTATTACGCTATACGTGACTCTTATTTCGGAGTCCAGAGAATAAGTTAGTCCTCGCCGAGGTGGAGATTCCGAACTTCCATCGCGGCGAGGCACTGGAAAAGGAACGCCGCAGAGAATGTGCCTCTGGCGATCTTATTCGCCACGTTTCGCGGATTATCCTCCACGCCGACATCGGCAAGCAGCTTCACCAGATCAGGCGTTTTCATGCCTCTGCGAGCCATCTCGGCTTGCAGGACACCCTTTGCGTAGACGTTCCAGTCCCTCTCCATATCACTCCTAACGAGGTTAAATCACCAAATATGGTGAAAAGTCACTTGACAGAATCGGACTTATTCATCAAATTCGATGCAATATCACTGCATCGGAGGATAAGTCGCAACATTTTCTCACTTCGGCAAGGGCTAGGACGCTTGATCTCAAGCGCATCGCTCGCATGTCCGAAGAGGAGGCAGTGGATGCGTTTGTCTTGCTGCGTTATCCAGAAACGGATGGTGAGCCATACTGCCCGGAATGCGGGTGTCAGGTAACCTACAAGATCAATCGCACCATCAAGAACCGCAAGACCGGTGAGGTTACCGGGAAGAGCCGCAAATACACATGTGCCGAATGCACCCACCAGTTTTCACCAACCTCAGGGACGATCTTCCACGGACGCAAACTGGAGCACCGCGACATCCTATTCGGGATCGCACTTTGGGTGAACGGAGCGAAAGGTGAAGCAGCCCTGCATTTGTGCAGGGACATGAATGTAAATCCGAAGACGGCGTTCATTCTCGAAAAGAAGCTTCGCGAGGTGATGGGCACGCTCCAGCACGCGGCAAAGCTCTCAGGCGAAGTCGAGGGCGACGCAACCTATGTTGGTGGGTATGTAAAGCCTGCTAATCTCAAAAAGAACCGCCGCGATCGACGCAAGCTGGCGAACCAGTCAGGCAAGAGACAGGCGATCACCGTCCTGCGCGAGCGAGGCGGTAAATCTCGCGCTTTCGTTCAAACTGAGAAACAGACCGCCGCTGTCATGCGCGATCTCGTCGAGGACGGGACTGTCCTGATCTTTGACGAGTCCAAAGCATTTGATGGGCTCGAAGCGCTGTTTGATGTGAAACGCGTCAATCACGACGGGAACGACACGAAGAACTACGGAGAGGCCGCATACTCGCGGGACGGAGTTCACACCAACCTTGCAGAGTCCAGCCACTCGCGACTCAAGCGCTCGCAGATGGGTGTTCACCACCGCATCTCCGGTGATCACCTACAAGGCTACGCCGACGAGATGACTTGGCGCGAAGACCATCGGCGCAAGTCCAATGGTGAGCAATTCTTGACCCTCGTGACGGCTGGGCTGCACCACCCACCATCGATGCAATGGAAGGGCTACTGGCAGCGCCGGAAGGAGGCCGCGTGATGGCTAACTTCACAATTCATTTAATGGGTCAACATCAGCCCATCACAATCGACTTGCCCTGTGCCGACATCGACGATCTTGCGGATCAGTCCGCTACAGCCCGCTATTTGACAGGCCACATGGCGCAGGCAGATGGGGATGGTGTTTGTCGGCGTGTGATGATCGCGACAAGCCGCATTCAGTGCGCCATAGAGACCGACTAGAAAGCACGCTCTTCGCGGTCGATGACACACTTCCCAACATCCATAGCTGGTCCGCCTGTGACGCGGTAAAATGCGCTCTGGGTGTTGTCCCTCCGGAAACTGAGGTCCTTGCGATCAATCTCAAAGCCATTGAACAAGACCTTCTCCGGAGTGAAGATTGCTGGCTTTTTGACGGTCATTCCATTGCGATGAATGAAATAGCTGACTGTGTTGGCCGCCTCGTTCAACTGGACATCGAAAGTGCTTTCGCCACCCTGATCGGTGAGGGTGCATGTCAAGAACACGGGTTGTGCAAGAGCAACGCTGGGCCATGCCAGAGCGCTCGCAGTGATGGTGGCCAGAAATACTCTTTTCATAATTGCCTCCGCTGATGGATCGCAAACCTCCTTAGGGCCAAAAGGTTAACAGCGGGATTCATACACCGTGGACTGATACTCCTCCTTGCCGCGATTTGGCGGCGTGGACCCATATCTCGACATCCTTGGCCAACGCATCCGCGCAAAGCGGAAAGAACTCGGCATGTCGCAAGAGGGCTTGGCCAACGAAGCTGGGCTGGATCGCAGCTACGTCGGGCGGATCGAGCGCGGCGAGCATAACCTGACATTTGCATCGTTGGTGAGGCTGTGTCGGGCGATGCGGTGTGATGTGGCCGCGATTACGGCTGGACTCCCGCAAGTCCGAAGAAAGGCTTGACATTAGAACCCAAATCAGATATAATATAACATATCTTTCAAGTGTGGTGGAAACTTCGCTTTTTCTCTTGACCCCGAAAAATGTAGCTATCTACATGGCTCCGTTATTAAGGGGGATTTCAATTGCGTTCGGTTTTAGCTGCGTTTTTCTGCGCAACCTTGTGGTTGTCGTTTGCTTTTATGGTCGGTTTTCCCAGCCAAACTCTGTCAGTAGATTTTGCCAGCTTGGCCAATGATTTCTTCGATGGGGACCAAGCAGCGCGATCTGAGCGGGTCTTTATTCCTTTGTTGCTACTGGTTGACATCGTGGTCGCCGCGCTGCTCGGCCACGCTCGTGCGACCCCGACAGGACTTACCATCTCAGCTTTGGCTCTCCTCGTATATATTGTTGTAGCCGCTTTGATTCCCATATATGGGGCAGACCATTCGGAGAGCACCCATATGTGGCTACTCGCACTCGCATTCATTTGCCTACTAGTGCCCAGATATGTATCATTCTCTTCGCAAAAGCCTTTTGAAGAGGTTCCGGGATCGAGGTGAGAGAGGTGTTAGGCACCCATTAAGACGCCCTGCCTTAAGGAGTTTGTATGATTTACATCGCTGCCATTTCAGCTCTTGCTCTTGCAATCATTTGGAGCCTTTCCCCTCAAGGCCAAGTGATCCATGCCGCTCGCTCGAAAGAAATGGTCTTCCGTAAGCGTCGTTTTTTGTTTGATGGGTTTTTCCGGGATGCAAAAGGCGAGAGCATTGATCTCGACGATCGTATGGTCGGCGTCGCGCGAGGAGAATCGTGCGTGAATTACGGAATTAGCGATGGGGCGGTTGTAATTGCCGACAAACTTACCAGCGAGAGCCGCCAGAAGATTGCAGCCGACGATTTGGTGATAATCGCGTCTCCTTTGGACGATGAAACCAAGCCCATGCGGTTTCGGAAGGTTTCTGCCCGCAGCGAAGGTCTCGTTGAATTCGCCGATGACAACAATGGGGCGTTGAAGCCTAAGGCCCCTGAAGATATTGTAGGGCTTGTCCGATACGTTCGGAATTAGGATTCACTCGACCACTTCGATCAATCAAATGGGGCGCACAAGCGCCCCATTTTAATTCCAGCCGCCATAATCGAAGGAACTAGCTCGAAAGGTGCTATGTTGAGAAGATCGGTCAATCCATGCCCCGCGAAGTGCAGTGGAGGTGCATCTCGAACGCAGCATAAGCTCGAAGCCGCTACCCTAGAACTAACTGGTGTGTCTGGTGAGTAGATCAGTGAGGCCTACCGGTGCGGATATTGTGACGAAGTATATTTGATCGACTCAAACAGCATTACGGCGAGACGAGGGCATTTTGCGGGTAACGGACTCATATTGAACGAAAATTGGGTTACCTTTTTCGGATAAATCAAGTGCATTCCGCTTTGCCCTCATGGCGCGTTTACCGGCAGAGGCCGCAGGCAGGTGCATCCATGTGAACTACGCGCCGCTTTCCCACGCCTTTCTATCCAAGTGTGGGTAGCTTCCTCGCGCTTCGATGGGCAGCGTCCAACCGTGCATTTCTTCGGCCAACAGGAACCGCATTTCCTCAACACTCATCGCGTTTACATCTCGTGGTAGCCAACCAAACTGGTTCATGAGGTAAAATCGGATTGCATCAAGCCCCTTATGCTCGTTGTATCCCTCTCGTTCAGCAATGTGGTCACCGAACATTTCCAATCCGAAGCTGAGCGCCCCGGACGTGAAATGCAGTTGCGCTCTTACGTCTGCCATTCGCCCTTCGTCTGAATCTCTTTCCATTTTTCTGACCTCTTCTTTATTGGGAATACTCTAGCGATTTACCTTCAAGCGATTCATCCTGACTACGTGGCTGGCGCTGGTGTTTTCGCCTCGTCTACCAGCCGCTCGACCTCACCCGCGATTGCTCGCAGAACTGCCGGTAAGTCCTCGGCTGCCTTTCCTTCGATCTCAGAGTAAGGGCTGTCATGCGGTAGGTTGATCGGAAGCCTTACCGTGAAGATATTGTGCTCCGATGCTTCTTGGTCAAAGGCATGAAAGCTCAGAGTGAAAGATGTCTCAAAGTAGCCCGGTTGGCCCGGTCTACCCTTGTTGACTATCGTCACATTTCCATCACGCTGCGTCGTCTCCGGCACTTCATCCACCTTGCCGATGTATCGGACATTGCCGAAGCCGATACTGGCTTCTTTGATCTCAACCACACATACCTCCTGCACTATATTGCTGCTGCTAGCTCAATCATTCCGAATAAGAGAATGTTCGCTATTTGTTTTGCGAACCTGCTATCCAATTTCAAAAGTGTGGGCAAGACACGATCAGGTAAAAAGCGGTTGTGTCCGCACTCTGCAAACAGAGAAGAGATACGATGACAATGAAACACCTACCGGGAGATGAGGCCACCCTCTTGCGAGAGGTTTTGGATCGACTGGGCAGTATGCTTCGACCCTACGGACTTGCTGCGGAATACAGTATCGATGTGCAGGACAATTCTTACACAGCGAACGTCCATGCAGAAGGGTTAGGCTTCGATGAGACTTGGACACGTCTGCAACACTACGACAAACTTCGGGCGATCTTGGAAGAGATCGTTTTCGCTACCGACGAAGAAACGCAGACCCTCGCGATGCAGCGCGCAAGCTGTATGCTAGACTCGCGATCACCTCGATCGGTCGATTAACTAGCTAGAGCATACTGCACTTCTTGGCTTTGTGCGTTTGCTACCCAATACCGAGCGATGCGGTGTTCCGGTAATCACGCTCCGCCTTGCCGATGGCTTTCGCTGCGCCTAGGGCTGCAGCGATGACAGATAAAGACCTAAAGGACCGCCGGTTTTACCGCGCGGGCGAAGAATCCCGGTTTGCTGACGAAGCTCCGGATCGCACTCCTCAAACCGAACATCCCGCTTACAAGCTCGCATTTCGCGACCACGATTTTCTCCTGCGCGACGAGCTGCGCCCGGTCCGGTTTCAACTTGAACTGCTAAAGCCAGAAATGCTGCTGGATGAAGCGCGCGTCGGGTCGACCATGGTCATGTACGGATCGGCCCGCATTCCTTCGCCGGAGCAGGCTCAGGCCACGATGGATGCGGCAAAGAACGGGACCGAGTACGAGCAGAAGGTTGCGGCGCGGCTCGCGGAAAAGGCGAAGTATTACGAGGAAGCGTACAAGCTTGCCCGGCTTGTCTCCGAAAAGGCCATTATCGAAGACGGTAAGCGCCAGTTCGTCGTGACGACGGGCGGCGGCCCCTCGATCATGGAAGCGGGCAATCGCGGGGCGAGCGATGCTGGCGGCGAATCCATCGGCCTAAACATCGTCCTGCCGCACGAACAGGCGCCAAACAGCTACGTGACGCCGTACCTGTCGCTCAATTTCCATTATTTCGCCCTGCGCAAGATGCATTTTCTGCTGCGCGCGCGGGCGGTAGCGGTGTTCCCCGGCGGATTTGGTACCTTCGATGAGTTTTTCGAGCTGCTCACGCTTATCCAGACAGGCAAGATGAAGCCGCTACCGATCCTGCTGTTCGGTAAGGATTTCTGGACGCGCGTGGTCGATTTCGAGGCAATCGCCGAAGAGGGGACGATTTCGAAGAAGGACCTCGACCTGTTTCACTGGTGCGAAACGGCCGAAGATGCGTGGGCTCACATCGAAGAATTCTACGAGCTCGAGAACGGAACCGCGCCTTAGACCTCGTCGGCGAGGCGTCTCACCGCTTGGTGGCCCAGCGGCCCGTGGCCTTCGCCAAACCCCGGCGCATTTTCGATTGCGCTGCGCACGAAATTCCGGCCCAGCCGCACTGCGTGTTCGAGCGGTTGGCCGTGACCAAGCAGAGTGGCGACTGCTGACGAGAGTGTGCAGCCCGTGCCGTGGGTGTGCTTGGTGTCGATGCGGGCGTGGTCGAATTGCACCGCCCGCGCATCGGGGACGTAGAGAATATCGATGATCCGGGCATCGCTCGTATGCCCGCCTTTCGCGAGCACTGCTGCTCCGGCCTTGCGCGAGAGTTCCTCGGCTGCGTCAGCCATCTGAGTGGTGTCTGTGAGGTTGCGTTCGAGAAGGTGGCCCAGCTCCGGAAGGTTGGGCGTGATGAGCGTCGCCAGCGGGAACAGCTTCTCGCGCATGGCCTTGATGGCATCAGGCGCGATCAGCGTAGCGCCGCTGGTGGAGATCATGACCGGATCGAGCACAATGGGGACAGCGACGCCGGAAAGGGCTTCGGCGACATGCTCGATTATGTCGGCCTCGTGCAGCATCCCGATCTTGATCGCGTCGACCCCGATATCGTCTAGGCATGATGCGATCTGCTTGCTCACGACCTCGCCGGACATCGGCGCGATCGCCTGAACGCCGACCGAGTTCTGTGCGGTGACCGTCGTTATGGCGGTCATCGCGTATCCGCCGAGCATTGCGATGGTTTTGATATCGGCCTGAATGCCTGCGCCGCCCGATGAATCGGAACCTGCAATCGCGAGGATACGGGGGACGGGCCTGCTGTTCATCCCTTGAACTTCCGCGTGGTCGACGGCGGGAACTTGTCATGAAGCCGCTTGGCGCGCGTGGGGCGATCCATCAACTCGCCCCCACAATTGGGACATTGATCGTCCATATCCTCGGCGCATGATGCGCAGAAGGTGCACTCGAAACTGCAGATGAAGGCGCCGGGTTGCTCCGCCGGTAGATCGGTGCCGCAGCGTTCGCAGTCGGGGCGCATCTCAAGCATCGGGCGATCCCTGCTCAGGCGGCGACGCGAACGGCATCGCAAACGCGGTCGACTACGGTTTCGACCTGCGCGGCATCGTCGCCTTCTGCCATCACGCGGATGACCGGCTCCGTGCCCGAAGGACGGATAACAAGGCGCCCCTTGCCGACGAGTTCACTTTCGACATCGGCGATTACGGCGCGGACCTGCTCATTGCCTAGCGGCGAATCCCCTTCGTAACGCACGTTCTTGAGCAATTGCGGCACGGGATCGAACAGATGCAGGATCTCGCTTGCCGGCTTGTTCGAATGGACAAGGCTTGTGAGCACTCTGAGCGCGGCGACCGTTCCGTCGCCGGTCGTCGCGTGATCGAGCAGGATCATGTGACCCGACTGTTCGCCGCCGACGTTAAATCCGCCTTCTTTCATCCGCTCGAGTACATAGCGATCGCCGACTTTCGTGCGCTCTAACGTGAGTCCGATCGTCTCGAGATAACGCTCTAACCCGAGATTGGACATCACGGTGGAAACGACGCCGCCCCCGGTGAGAGCGCCTTTTTCGTGCATCCGGGTCGCGATCAGCGCCATGATCTGGTCGCCATCGACCGCCTGACCTTTTTCATCGACGACGATCAGGCGGTCGGCATCGCCATCGAGCGCAATGCCGATATCGGCTTTCTCCTCGACCACTTTCGCTTGGAGCGCTTCGAGTGAGGTCGATCCTACGCCGTCATTGATATTGGTGCCGTCGGGTGTCACGCCGAGCGTGACGATCTCGGCGCCGAGCTCCCAAATGGCCGACGGAGCAACTTGATATGCGGCGCCGTGAGCGCAATCGACCACGACCTTCAATCCGTCGAAACGAACGTCGCTGGCAACCGAGTTCTTGACCGCGTGGATATAGCGCCCGCGCGCATCCTCGATCCGCCTTGCACGCCCGATCGCTTCGGCTTCGGCCAGATCGGGCTCGCTTTCCAGCAAGCGTTCGATCTCGGCCTCGGCCTCGTCCGACAGCTTGAAGCCGTCCGGTCCGAAGAGCTTGATACCGTTGTCGGCGTAAGGATTGTGGCTGGCGGAAATCATCACGCCGAGATCCGCGCGCATTTCGCGAGTGAGGAGAGCGATGGCGGGCGTGGGGAGGGGACCGGTCATGATCACGTCCATGCCCACGCTGGTGAACCCGGCCACCAGCGCGCTTTCCATCATGTAGCCTGAAAGCCGCGTGTCCTTGCCGATCACCACCCTGTGCCGGTGCCCGCCGCGAACGAAGTAATTGCCCGCGGCCTGACCGACCCGCATCGCGGTCTTTGCGGTCATGAGGTCGGCATTGGTGCGGCCCCTGATCCCGTCCGTGCCGAAAAATTTGCGTACCATGATGAAGTGCTGCCTGTGATTGATCGCAACTATTTGTCAGGCGCTTCTGACGCGGTTATCGCGAGAAGGGAAGGGCGACAGGGATCGAAGGGAGCCGTTTTCTTGGTAAACTCAAATGGCGGGCTGGAAGAGAGCGGTTTTGAACTCGTTGCCGTTCGGCTTCCAGTGTTGGCGACTTTCGCCTCTCTGATCCTTGGGCTGGCAGCGGGTGTCCTTTCTGCCGACCTCGCGCTGTCGCCATGGTTGCGGGATACGATCGCGCTCATCGGGACGCTGTGGCTGCGCGCTTTGCAGATGACAATCATTCCGCTCGTCGCGAGCCTGCTGGTGCTCGGGATCGTGCAGATGATCAGCGCTGCTAGGGCCGGTGCGGCGTCTGCCATATTCCTCGCGGTGGTTTTCGCGGTCCTTATCGCCGGCGGAATATTCACCGCGATCGCAATGCCGCTGATCCTGCAGGTCGTGCCGATCCCGGAAGCGGCGGCTGGCTTCCTCGCCAATATGCCGCAGGACGAGCAGATCGTGCCGGAAATCCTCGATTTTGCAGAGTCGCTGATCGCATCGAACGTTTTTACGGCAGCTGCGAACACCGCGATGTTGCCGCTCACGATCTTCTTCGCTGTCTTTGCGGTTGCGATTGCCAAATTGCCTGGCGATCAGAACCGCACGCTGCTGGGATTTTTCCATGCGCTCGCCAACGCCATGCTGCTTATCATCGGCTGGGTGCTGTGGGTTGCGCCGTTTGGAGTCGCCGCGCTTGCTTTCGGTGTTGGGCTTAGGAGCGGCGGCGGTGCCTTTGCGGCGCTGGGGCACTACATCCTGGCGGTGTCGGCGATGGGCGGCTTCATTCTGGTGCTGGCCTATCTGATGGCAATGCTGCTCGGCGGGATCGGTCCTTTACGCTTCGCCACCTCTGTGCTGCCTGCGCAGGCGGTCGCGGTGTCCACGCAAAGCTCGCTGGCGAGCCTCCCGGCAATGCTCGACAGCTCGAACCGGCTTGGCGTGAAACCGGCGACGAGCGAGTTCGTGCTGCCGCTCGCGGTGGCGATCTTTCGTTCGACGAGCGTGGCGATGAACCTCGCTGTGGCGCTCTATGTCGCTGCGCTCGCAGGGATTGAAGTCTCCGCACCGCTGATCGTGGTCGGCATATTGGTTGCCGTCATTATCAGCGTCGGATCGGTCAGCCTGCCCGGTTCGATCAGCTTTGTCGTCTCAATTGGCCCGATCGCACTGGCGATGGGCGTTCCGATCGAACCTCTGGCCCTGCTGGTCGCGGTCGAAATGCTGCCCGATATCATGCGCACGCTTGCGAACGTGACGATGAATGTCTCGGTCGCTTCGATTGTGGATCGGTGGACGGGGAGCCGCGCGGATTAGGCTTTCGCGGCGGCTTCGCCTTTGCCGGCAGCCACATCGTCGAGCTCTTCGAGGATCGCCCGGTGTGCGCTTTCGTCGTCGATGGACCGCTGCGGAATGTCGCCATCGGCAAGCATCGAGTTGAGCGTTGCACGCGCCCGCCCGACCCGGCTCTTGATCGTGCCGACTGCGCAGCCGCAGATATTGGCCGCCTCTTCGTAAGAGAAACCGCCAGCCCCCACGAGCAAGAGCGCCTCGCGGCGTTCCGGTGGGAGCGTCAACAAAGCACGGTGCATGTCTGATAGGTGAAGCGGTTCTTCCTGTCCGGCAGGGGCTGTCAGAATGCGCTCTGCCACGCCTTCATCATACTCGCCGCGGAACCGGTTGCGCCGCATGTCGGTGAGGTAAGCGTTACGAAGGATCACGAAAGTCCAGGCGCGCATGGAAGTGCCCGGTTCAAACCGCTCCTGCGCAGCCCATGCCTTGAGCATGGTTTCCTGAACCAGATCGTCTGCCATGTCGGGCCGTCCGCACAGCCCGCGCGCGAATGCACGCAGATGAGGAACGACCTCCGTCAACTCACGCTTGAAGTCGGCCTTTTCCGAAGCGGTCCGCTTCGGCGGTTCTTTCTTTTCGGCCATCAGTCCTTCTTTCCTTCTTTTGAAGGAAGGTCATCATCGTCGGTTTCGTCCAGCTGCGCCAGCAAATCCTTGAAGCTGTCGGGCAAGGGCTCTTCGACTACTGAATCGTAGAGGTGTCGCAAGCCGTCGGCCCACTCTGGCGATGCGCCACCACCAGCGGTCTTACCGCTCCGGCGCGCTTTTTCAGTTTCATGTTCGTTTCGCGGCATATCGCAGTCTGCCTTGATCCCTTGGCTTCGAGTTCTAGTCGCTCAACAAGAATTCGTCCCTTCGGGACCCTAGAATTCCTGTGGTTTGGGAACGATGCGATCTGAGTTTGGTTCCGTCCAAAGACACACGCGATAAAGAAAGACATGGGGATCCACGCTTCCAATTCCGCCTTGCAGCGTTCGGGCCGCGATGAACGGTCCGGCGGCCACAAACGGTCTTTCGGCCGGGGCCGTGCGCGCGGTTGGCTACTGGATTACCCACGCGCGATCCCGATCGCGATCTTCCTCGCAATCGCGGCTGTGACCATACTCAGCGTGTTTTCGATTGAGAGTAACGTGCGCGCGCGTGAAACCGCGCAGATGAGCAAATACGCGGAATCGATCGCATCGGCGCTTGAGCAGCGAGGAAACAGTTTCTCGACCTATTTGCGCGCGGGAGCCGCACTGTTTTCGAGTGTCGACGAAGTTACCCAGCAGACATTCAACCAGTTCGTGAGCGAGTTGCGGGTCAATGTCGATTACAAGGGGTCGGAAGGCATCGGTTGGGCAGCAGCAAACTCCGGGCCAGCCGATGACGGCGCCCTTGATGGTAGCCGCGCCATGGCCTCCCGGTTTGCGCCGGTCACCTACATCTCTCCTGATAATGAGCGCAATTCGCGCACGCTCGGCTTCGACATGTACTCAGACCCGGTGCGGGCCGAAGCTATGGATGAGGCGAAGCGGACGGTTCGCCCGACGGCATCCGGCAAAGTATCTCTAGCCAGAGATGGCGAAATCGATGCGTCGGGTTTCGTCATCTTCATGCCGGTCTACGGCGGCGATCCGGAAACGCGCGATAGCGAGACCAGCCTGGCGGGATTTGTCTACAGCACCTTCAACGCGGCGCGCTTCCTTGATTCAGCGATACAAACTGCGGATTCGAGCGATCTTGGCGTTCGGCTGTACGATGGATCGCAGGGTTCTCAGCGCTTGCTCGTCGCCCGCGCGCTCGAAGGGGAAGTGGCGCACGAAATCGAACGCCCCGTCTCGATTGCCAATCGCGAACTGCGTCTGGTGGTTCAGAGCGACGATCCACAGGTGCTGGCACCTTTGTCGATGGTCACGCTGCTGTTCGGCTTGGCCGTCGCCAGCCTTTTGATGCTGCTGGCTCGATTGCTGACCAAACAGGCAGCTGAAGATCAGTCGAGGCTCGCCTTTTTCGAAGAGCAGCATTCTATCCGCAATTCTCTAAGCCGTGAACTCAATCACCGGGTGAAGAACACTTTGGCAAATGTTCTCTCGATCCTCTCGCTGACGAGGCGCAGGAGCACCGATCTGGACGAGTTCGCTGACAGCTTGGAGGGTCGCATCAGGTCGCTATCGGCGACGCACGATCTTCTGACCGGAACCGATTGGGGAACCACTCCGCTGAGGGCTGTGATTGAAGCGGAGCTTCAACATTTCCGCGCAGGCGGAGAACATACGGTCGTGATCGAGGGGCCACCGGTTGATCTTGCCCCCAACGATGCACTCTCTTTCGGATTGGCGATCCACGAATTGGCGACCAATGCAGCCAAGTACGGATCGCTCAGCGTCCCGCACGGCGAAGTAGCCGTGAGCTGGCGTCTGCTCGATAGCGACCTCGCAGAGGTTGAATGGATCGAGCGCAGCGGACCGGCGGTGCCGGCAACGCGCAGTCGCGGCTTCGGAACCGACCTGATCGAGAAGATCGTCGCGCATGAACTGAGACAGCCTGTCGAGCTCAGCTTTGAAAGAGAGGGCGTGCGTTGCAAGCTCCGCATTCCGGTGCGGCAACGCGATCAATTTCAGATCCGCGAGGACGCAGCGCCTGGTTGACCTTAGTCCAGTGGGCGGGTCGATCCGAAGAAAAGCGCTTGGCTGATGGCGGCCCGCACTGTCTGTTCCTGAAACGGTTTCGTGACGAGATAGGTCGGCTCAGGACGATCGCCGGTAAGCAGCCTTTCCGGGTAGGCGGTTATGAAGATCACTGGGACTTTCGCAATTTCCAGAATGTCGTCGACCGCGTCAAGGCCGGACGATCCGTCGGCGAGCTGGATGTCTGCAAGCACCAAGCCAGGTGTCTTGCTTTCTACGACCTCTCGCGCCTGGGTGCGCGTGGCTGCCGTGCCGCAGATTTCATGGCCGAGTGAGGACACGAGATCTTCGAGCTGCATCGAAATGAGCGGCTCGTCCTCGATAATCAGTACCGAAGTCGCCTGCTCGCGATCGATCTCGCTGATGGCTTCCGCTACCAGCGCTTCGATTTCGGCGGTTTCCAGCCCCATGATCGTCCCAGCCTCGGCGGCGGAGAAATCCTCCAGCGTGGTCAACAATAGGGCCTGACGATTGAGCGGAGTGATCGCACCCAGACGGTTTTGCACACCAGCTTCGTGCTCGCTGCTCACATCATCGACCTGCTCGACTTCGACATTGGCGCTCGACCATACCTTGTTGAATGCGCTGTAGAGCGGGATGCGTCCGCCATCGAGTGAAGCCTTGAGCTCCTCGTCCGCAAGTGCTGCTTCCAAAGTTGCCCGAACAAACGCATCGCCCGTCGCCTGGGAGCCTGTCAGCGCGCGTGCATAGCGGCGGAGGAAGGGAAGGTTTGCTGCAACTTGCTGACCCAACGACATAGAAACTCGCTCTCCAAAAATTGCTTCAAGTCCGAGCTGGACAATCCGATTGTGGATCTGGCGCGGTGAAAACCGTCTGGAACCCCCAAATCGCTTGCCTGTAAATCGCTCATCAAACAAGCGGCCATCCGCCCCGTGACGAGCGACTGCCGATAAGGGGATTACCCTTAGGCAGCGCATTCGATCCGCAAAAAGCCAATAAAAATCAAAAAAAGTCCGAGCTCCGGGAACCGCTTTTCGCGGCAGGCATTATCCTTGTGTCACCGCCGAGACCCCCCTCCCGTCCAAGCGGCTGGTGATACGATCCCGAGGCCTCCACTTTCCGAAGTGGAGGCCTTTTTCGTGGACTGTTCGCTATTTCAGGCCAGTGGCTTTTCGAAAATCACGTATTCGCGGTTGATCGAGCTCTCGATCGCATCGGCAATCGCGATCATGCCCTGATTGTCCTCAAGCACCCAGCCAACTTCGCCGCGCACCGATCCGAATTTCTCGTGCGCTTGCTTGCGGATGGCGCTGATCATCATGAAAGCGAGTTGGCTCGCCATTCGTGAATTCTGCAGCTCTTTGAGCACGCCCATGAGCGGTACGCGCATTCCCGCCCCTTTCGGGTTTCGGAGCCACCGCAGCATCTTGATCCAGCCGAAGGGCAGCAGTTTGCCTTTGATGTCTGCCAGCGGCTCGTTCAGGTCGGGAAAAGTCAGCATGAAAGCAACCGGCCTCCCGTCGACCTCCGCGATCATGTTGAGCTCTTCATGGATCACCGGCTTGAGCTGTTTGCCCGCATGTTCGACTTCGTGCGGAGTGAATGGCACGAAGCCCCAATTGTCGGACCACGCATCGTTGAGGATGCCGAGGATCGCCTCGACCTCTTCATCCCAGCGCTTCTTGTTGACCTGTCGCACCGTGATCCGCTTGTTGCGCTCGCCGGATTTCACGATGCGCTGGATGATGGGAGGAAATTCCTGCGAAATGTCGAGATCATAGGTGTAAAGTGTCTTTGCCGGACGATACCCTGCACCCGTGATCCACGCCTCATAATGTGAAGGGTGGTGCCCCATCATCAGCATTGGCGAATGGTCTTGCCCTTTCGTCAGCAGGCCCGGCTCTTCCCACATCGCCATCGAAATTGGGCCGAGGACGCGGGTCATGCCTTCGTTTTTCAGCCAATCCTCTGCACGCTCCAGCAGGGCGCTGGCGACGGCCTCATCCTCGGCATCGAAATAGCCGAACATGCCTGTGCCGGGTCCAAAGCCCTGTTCGGCGGGCATCTTGAGCGCGAGCTCATCGATATGCGCCGATATCCGCCCCACTGGCTTCCCGCCGCGGTGCGCGATGAACAGCTCGGCCCGCGCATGCTCGAAAAAGGGGTTCTTCTCCGGCGTGATGAGTTCGATGCGCTCGCTGCGTAGCTGAGGCACCGAATGCTTCACACGGGACGCGAAATCGCGGCCAAGATCGACGAACCGCGCCCGTCCACGCTTGTCGTTGATCGTTTCAATGCTTATTTGTGCATCCGTCACGCGGCTCGCCCCGTATTGATATTGGTTTCCGGGCTTCTGCCCTTGATTGGCCATTACGCGCAAGCCAACCGATCACACTTGCCAACACAGTCTGTTTGGCCTTGCCGTGTGTTTGCGGTAAAGCATGTCGAACTCGAAGTTATGAATACGCAGCAAACTCATCTGATCACGCGAGATATGCCCACGGTCGAACGCCGTGAAGGCATCGCCACGCGCGCTCAGTTCCAGACTAATGACGACAAGGATATGCTGCGTGCTGCTCGCGATCTGACAAAGGATCTCGGCGAGGCGAAGGCCTCCATTTACTGGAGCGACATGCTGGTTTCCGCAGGTGTCGGATATCTCGGCATGGCTACTTCGATCCTTTCAGGCAATCTGGCCGTGTCGGTTGTTGCAGGCTTGATTGCCTCGCTTGCTCTCTACCGCGCGCTCATGTTCATTCATGAGTTGACCCACATTCGCAAAGACGCGCTGCCCGGGTTCCGGCTGGGTTGGAACATGCTGGTCGGTGTCCCGATGCTCACGCCGAGCTTCATGTATGAAGGTGTGCACGTGATCCATCACAAGCGCACGCAATACGGCACGGTCGAGGACCCGGAATACTTACCGCTCGCCTTGATGAAGCCGTGGAGCCTGCCGGTTTTTGTGCTGATCGCCTTGCTGGCCCCCTTCGCGCTTATCGTAAGGTTCGCGGTACTGGTACCGCTTGGCCTGGTCATTCCGGCTGTTCGCAATTTCGTATGGCAGCGCTTTTCCGCGCTTTCGATCAATCCGGAGTTCCGGCGAAAAGCGCCGACCGGCGATTTTCGCAAGCGGGTTCTCTGGCAGGAAAGCGCGGCGAGCGTGTGGGCGATTGCCATCCTGCTCAGCCCGCTAGTGCTCGATTGGCGTCCCGTTCTGATTGCTTTTGCTATCTTCTCTCTCACCGCCGTTCTCAATCAGCTGCGCACCCTCGTGGCGCACCTCTGGGAAAACGAGGGCGAACCGATGACGGTCACCGCGCAGTTCCTTGATAGCGTGAACGTGCCCCCACCGGGGCGGGTTGCCGAGCTTTGGGCACCTGTCGGGCTGCGCTATCACGCGCTGCATCACCTGATGCCATCCATGCCGTACCACGATCTTCCCGAAGCGCATCGCCGCCTCAACGCCGAATTGGGGAAGGGTTCCACCTATGAAGGGGCGAACCATGCGGGGATGTTGCCGTTGGTCGGACGAATTGCCCGCAGCACGATGATCCGGCGGTAAGCGTTCGATCAATCGATGAACTGGATCATCGCGCAGCGGCGATCCATCGGAAACCCATCATCAGCTTCGTTGGCCAGTTCGCCGGCAAGCCGCGGGTGGGCATCGAGAGCGGTGACTTCCTCGAACCCCAGTCTCGCATAAAACGGCGCGTTCCAGGGCAGGTCCCGGAATGTCGTGAGGGTAATGGCGCGGAAGCCTGAATTGCGCGCATCGATCTGCGAGGCTCTGACCAGTCCTGCACCGATACCGCGTTTCTGGAAGCGAGGGAGAACATCCATCTCCCAGATGTGCAGCTCGCGCCCAAAGGGTTCGCTAACGAGAAATCCCGCCATTTCCTCGCCGACATGACTGACAAGGCAGTGCCCCTTGCCAATGAAGCGGCGAAGTTCGGCCGGTTCCCAAGTGTCGTCGGGATCGAAGTTTTCGAGGCTAGGCTCACCCATGAACAGCTCCGCCGCCGCTCGTTCTATTGCCGGCATGGCGTCTACGTCCTGCGGTCTCGCCAGACGCAGGGACCAATCGCCGCTCACATTTGCGCGGCTCATTCTTCCGTCCGAACAAGCACGGTTTCACCCACCAGCAGGAACAGGAAAAACGGCGCCCACGCGGCAAGAAAAGGCGGGTATCCGCCAAAGCTGCCCATTGCGAGAGCCGCATTGTCGACCACGAAATAGGCGAAACCGAGCGCCATCCCAATGACGGCTCTAACGAACAGCTGGCCCGACCGCGCCAGTCCGAAGGCTGCGACCGAACCGAGCAGCGGCATTAGCAGCGCCGATAACGGACCGGACAAGCGATGCCACCAACTCGCGCGCATTTCCGACGTGCGCCTGCCAACGGCCTCATAGGCGTCGATCGTTTCCGACAGTTCCCAGAAGGATTGCCCGTCAGGATCGATCGACTGAAAATCGATCTGCTCGGGTGTCAGTGTCTCACCCACGACGAGGCCCGAGACAGTCTGGGTCTCGGCACCGCCGACATCGAAGCGCACGGGGTTCTCCAGCCTCCATCCGGGGGCTGTGTAAGTCGCACTGGCCGCGTTGATTTGCTCGCGAATGATCCCGGTCGGGCCGCGTTCGTACCACGTCACGCCGGAGAGCGTTGTCTGATCCCCGGTTCCGGATAAGGTGGCTGCGGTCAAAATGTTCGAACCATCGGTGAGGTAGATGTTCGATCGGGTGCCGCTGTCGGCGGGAATGGCCCCGTAATCGACCGCTTCCCACGCTTTCAGGGCGGAGTTGGCGCGGGTAACGATGCGCTCGTTGAAGGCGAAGCTGATCACCGAAACGAGAGCCGCGGTGAGAAGCAGCGGGGCAAGGACCTGATGCGCGGACAAACCGGCAGCCTTCATCGCCACGACTTCGCTGTTCTGGTTGAGCGTCACGAGGGTGATGAGCGTAGCGAGGAGCACCGAATACGGCAGAAAACGCGAAACCAGCTGAGGGATGCGCAGACTGGCATAGCGAATGATCTCAGCCTGACCGTTGCCCTCTGGCGTTAGGATATCACCCGTGGCCGAAAGCAGGTCGAGCGCCAGAAGCACCAGCACCAGCATGACGAGGACTGCGAGAATCCGGACCACGAACGCTTTCGCCATGTAGATGGTGAGCGTGCGCGAGGGGAAGAAATCGAGCTGCATTGCGGGTCGGATATCCGCTTATTCCGCCGGAGCCAATTGCGGATCGGCATCCTCGGGCAGGGCGGTCCTCGCGCGGCGGCGGCCGAACAGCTTGGCAAGCTGCCGCGATATCTTGGCGAAAGCAGTTTCGAGCGCGCCGATGGCCTGCCCGCCCGGCACATGGGCGACGCGGTAGTACATCCAGATGATGAGGACCGCGAAGATCACGAACGGTCCCCAAAGGGCGATAATCGGATCAATCCTGCCGAGCGCCGCTACGTCTTCACCGTATTGATTCACCTTGTGATAAGCGACCACCATCACGATCGACACGAACACGCCAAGAGCGCTGGTAGAGCGTTTTGGCGGAATGGCGAGCGATACCGCCAGAAGCGGGAGCAAGAGCATCATCACCACTTCCACCAGGCGGAAGTTGAACGACGCCTGGCTCGCGTCGCGTGTCTCTTCGTCCGCATTGTCGTTCCAGCCTATCCTAAGGAGCTCCGGCAGAATGAACTCACGCGACGCATCGCCTCTGGCGCGGAACTGCTCGATCGCAGGCAGGTCGATCGGAAGGTCGTGACGGCTGAAGGAAAGGACGCGGGGTGTGTCGCTGCCCGTGTCCTGAATGATGGTCCCTTCGCTCAGCCTCAGAATGATGGTGTTGGGATCGTCGGTCGTTGCCAGGAAAGAGCCTTCGCGAGCGCTGATGGAGAGGACTTGGTCGCTGTCGTTCGCAACCCTTGCGAAAATCCCGATAAGGCGCCTGCCTTCATCTTCGCTCTCTTCGATCCTCAATGCCATGCGATCGGCTAGCGTAGTGAATTCGCCGACCTTGATCGAGGCCCCGAGCGCGCCGGAGCGGAGCTCGTACTCCATCTGCTCGTAATAATAGCGGCTGAGCGGCTGGACATAGAAAACCAGGGCCACATTGATCGCCACGAGGACCAGCGTGATTGCGTAAGGAACACGCAGCAACCGCCAATAGGACAGGCCGACCGCACGCATCGTATCGAGCTCGCTGGAGGTGGCGAGTTTGCGAAACGCGAGCAGCACGCCAAGGAGCAGGCCAAGTGGGATCGCAAGGCTCGCATATTCGGGAATGAGCGCGCCGAGCATCTTGAAGACCACGCTGATCGGGCCGCCTTCAACCGCGACGAATTCGAACAGGCGCAGCATCTTGTCGAGCAGGAACAACGATGCTGCGAGCGCGAACACGCCCAGCATGGGCACGATCACCAGCCGGAAGATATACCGATCTAGACTGGGGATGGCGTTAAGCACGTTTGGAAATCCGCTCTCGCGTTGCTCTCTATCAATATCGGGAAGGCCGGTTTGACCAGCTTTCCCTGCGTTTGCCGCCCATAGCGCGAAATGTCGGCGCGGTCATGTGCGCATTTTTGGTGGCTTCGCGCTCACCAGAACCGACTGCCAGGGCCGCCTTTGAAGGGGCCGGCCTCGTACTGGCTGATCCAGCCACCGTAGAACTGTCCTGCCTGCGGCGTGATGACTTCGCCATCGACGAGGCATTTGTCGAAAGGGTCGGGATAGAAGGCCAGATGATCGCGTATGCCCGCGAAACTGGGCGTTGGGTCCGGGTAAGACCACGCCGCCGCTTCGATGCGCTCATCGCCGATGGTTACGTTCCAATAGTTCGCCTGCCCCTTCCATTCGCAGATGGAGCGCCGCGAGTTCGGCGACAGGTATTCCATCGCAACATCGGACTGCGGGACATAATAGGTCGGCGGGTGGCTTGTTTCGAGCGTGCGCCACGCGTTGCTGCTATCGACGAGCATGATGTCGCGGTGGATGATCTGGATGCGGCGGGTGGTCGGTCCGGCGATCGCCGGACGCGGATAATCCCAGACACTCTCCTGGCCTGGGCCGACCGGATCAGGCTCGGGATGGTGACCCTGCCTCACGCTTTCTCAAGTGTGCATTGCAGCGGATGCTGGTTCTGACGGGCGAAATCCATCACCTGGTTCACCTTGGTTTCGGCAACTTCGTAGGGAAAGATGCCGCAAACGCCGACGCCTTTCTGATGGACGTGCAGCATTACCTGCGTCGCCTGCTCGATATCCATTGAGAAAAAGCGCTTGAGCACCATCACCACGAATTCCATCGGGGTGTAGTCGTCATTCAAAAGCAGAACCTTGTACTGGCTCGGCTTTTTCGGCTTTGTCCGGGTCTTTGTGGCAACGCCGACTTCGTTGTCAGTGCCGCCTTCGCCGTCTTTGCTGGGATCATCGCTGCCAGCGCCGAGAGGCACGAGCGTAAGTGGCAGGCGGACGGGATAAAGGGTGGGGCGGGGCGTTGCCATGAGGCTCCATTATGGGATTCGTATCGGTGATCGCAAGGGCTCGTCGAAAACCATAATGCGCCCTGCCTTAACAAGGCGTCGCCGCGGCGGTTCCCTGCTGTTTGCTCGGCTGAGCCCGGTGAGCACAAGAAAGGGCCGGACAGACCATGTAGTCCATCCGGCCCTGCGCAATTAAGCGCGCTTTCGTAAACCGGGATTGGGAGAGAGAGGAGAGGCCCGGCTTAGAAATCTGTGCTTACGCAGCCTTCGAGATCTTCTCGGCAGCGACGCTAACGCGGTTCGAAATCGGAGCGAACGCGTCGTTGTAAAGCTTGACCCAAGCTTCGGTGCGCTTCGAGCCGTAGCCGACGACTGCGTCGAAGTTGCGGCGTGCCAGTTCGCCCTGAAGCTGGAAGAGTTCGGTCGGCGATTTGACAGCGACCATCTTCTTCGCATCTTCAGTAACGGTTTCGACGACCGTCTTGCCGGTTTCGACGTTGTCGCGGGCCAGTTCCTGTGCGCCGCTGAAGAAGATCTTGCCGCTTTCGACAACAGCTTCGACGTTGTCTTTGTTGAACTGACCGAATTCGCCGGCGAACTCGCCTGCGTTGGCGTAGGCAGTCTTTACGCGCTCTTGCACGTCAGCAGCCATTTCCTTTGCGGTCGCGGTGAAATCTTTCTTTTCTGCAGTAGCCATGATGGTTTCCTTGAGTTTGGTAACGGGGTTGGTGTTCGTGGATTTCGGTGCCGCCTTCTTGGCTGGTGCCTTGCGAGCTACCGGCTTCTTGGCGGGAGTTTTCTTAGCTGCGGTCTTGGTCGGTGCTTTCTTGGCAGCGGCTTTCTTGGCCGGAGCCTTCCGGGCCGGAGCCTTTTTCGCGGCTGGCTTGGCAGTAGTTTTCTTTGCCGGTGCCTTTTTGGCCGGGGCAGCAACTGCTTTCTTGACAGCCGCAGCTTTCGGAGCTGGCTTCGGAGCGTCTGCTTCTACGGCGTCGGCGACCTTAGCGGCGCTAGCCGTCTTGGAAGCTGCTTCAGCGTAGGCCTTCTCTGCAGCGGCATCGATCTTCGATTGAGTTTTGGCTTCAGCCATAATTTCCTCACTTCATGTTGCACTGCACAAAATAGGCATTGCAGCGGCGAAGTCAAGGATTTTTTGTGCACTGCACAATAGCGGCTTTTCGCACGATAATTCAACGGATAAGCGCTGCCGCAGTTCCCCAAATAAACGGCAGAGGGTGAAAAAATTATCGGGTTTTGACGTAACGTCCCGGAGCGTCTTCGATCACCTTGTCGCCGCGCCCGCCAGGCTTGCGTTTTCCGGTTGCTGCGACTTTCTTGTCGTCCTGCTTGTGGAGCCATTCGAGCCAATGCGGCCACCAACTGCCCGGATGCTCTTCGGCGCTTTCGATATAGGCTTTCAATGAAGAAGCGTCGCTATCACCGACCCAGTACTGATATTTTCCGGCGGCGGGCGGATTGACAACGCCGGCGATATGGCCCGATCCTGCAAGCAGAAATTCGAGCGGGCCCGAAAAATGATCGGTGAGACGCCAGACGCTCTCGGCGGGCGCGATGTGATCTTCCTTGCCTGCCTGCACGAAACTTGGCGTCTCGACCTTCGTGAGGTCGATCGGCGTTCCGTCAGCCGTCAGCGCATCGGGGACCACCAGCTTGTTGTCGCGGTACAGATCCCTCAGGTAATCGTTGTGCCATTTGGACGGCAAATTCGTCACATCGCCGTTCCAGTGGAGCAGGTCGAAGGCCGGATAGTCTTCGCCTAGCAGGTAGTTGTTTACGACGTAGTTCCAGATCAGGTCCTTGCCGCGCAGCGCGTTAAACGTAGCAGCAAGGTAGCGACCATCGAGATAGCCCTCCGGAGAGAGCTTTCCGATCATTTCCAACTGGCCATCATCGATGAAATGCTTGAGCTCTCCGCTCTTCTCGAAATCCACCTGCGCTGTGAAGAATGTCGCGCTTTTCACCTTGTCGGCTTCGTCGCGCCGCGCAAGCACAGCGAGCGTAGCCGCCAAAGTGGTGCCTGCGACGCAATAACCGATGGCATGAACGGACGGCACTTTCAGGCGATCGCGGACGTGGTCGATGGCTTCGATCTGAGCGCGGATGTAATCGTCCCACACGACATCGCGCATGGTTTCGTCGGCAGATTTCCAGCTGACTACGAATACGGTCAGGCCCTGATCGACAGCCCATTTGATGAAGCTTTTCTTCGGCGTCAGATCGAGAATGTAGAACCGGTTTATCCAAGGGGGGAAGATCACGAGCGGGACTTCCAGCACTTCCTTGGTCGAAGGGCTGTACTGGACAAGCTGATAGAGCGATGTCTCGTGAACCACTTTTCCGGGCGTTGCGGCCAGGTTTTCGCCCAGCGTAAAGGCGTCGGGATCGGTATGGGTCAACTGGCCGCGTTTCAAATCGTTGATCAGATGCTGCATGCCGCGCACGAGGTTCTGACCGCGCGTTTCGACCGTGCGCTTCATGACGACGGGATTGGTCAGCAGGAAATTGTCAGGGCTCATCGCTTCCGACAGGGCGCTGACGGCAAAGTCCAGCTGCTTGCGCTTTTCCTTGTCGAGCCCGTTCATCGATTGCACCGATTGACGGAAATACTCGGTGAGCATGAGGTAGGTCTGGTGAAGCAGCGCGAATGCAGGATGTTCGCGCCATGCCGGATCGGAAAAGCGCCGGTCCTTTATCGGGAGAGCGGGACCATCTTCGTCATTCGATTTTCCACCATTTGTCGTCGAAGTGACAACGCGCTCGAACACACCCTTCCAGAGCGCTAGCGAATCCTGTGCAAGTTTCGCCTGCGCATCAAACGCGCCCTTGGGAAACTGGTCGACCATGCTCTGCGAGATCATCAGCCACTGCGCCGGGTCGAGCAGGTATTTGCCATCCGTCGACTTTTCGGCGGCCTTTTTCGCCTGAAAGGCCGCGAATTCGAGCCACATCTTCTGCAACTCGCCGCTTGCCTTGGTCCAGTCGGCGAGGTCGGCCGCGGTGAAATCCCCCGGCATGAACGATTGCATGGCCGCTGCGGCATCCGGTCCATCTTTCAGGCCGGGCATCGCGCCGGACACCATCTCGCGCATGGCCTCGCCCTGCATATCGAAAAAGGCGCGAAAGGCTTCGGGAGCTTTGAACGGATTTGCGCTGTCGCTGTTTGCCATATCTCGAACTTTCCTTGCCAGCCGATCAACAAAGGGGCGGCGTGCTGCGATTGATATTTGCCGACGGTTCTAGCGGAAACGCCTTCCCACATCGATAACAAATGGCCTACTGTATTTTGCAAGTCCGCTGTCATTTTGACCGAGGCGGATCGGGGCAGGAGCACCATGGACGAACAATTCTACCGCATGAAGCGGTTGCCGCCTTACGTGATTGCAGAGGTCAACGCGATGCGGCACGCGGCGCGTCAGGCGGGACAGGATATCATTGATCTCGGCATGGGAAATCCGGATCAGCCACCGCCGCCGCATGTGATCGAAAAGCTCTGCGAAGTTGCGATGAAGCCTGACGCGCACGGATATTCGCAGTCGAAAGGAATTCCGGGCCTGCGGCGTGCGCAAGCGGGGTATTACGAGCGCCGTTTTGGCGTCGATCTCGATCCTGAAAGCGAAGTGGTCGTCACGATGGGATCGAAGGAGGGGCTCGCGAGCCTCGCCAACGCTATCACTGCACCCGGTGACGTCGTCCTTGCCCCCAATCCGTCCTATCCGATCCACTGGTTCGGGTTCATCATTGCTGGAGCGACCATCAGGGCCGTTCCGACGACGCCGGACGAGGAATATTGGCGGTCCCTAGAAAGCGCGATGAATTACACGGTGCCGCGTCCGAGTGTGCTGGTCGTGAGTTATCCGTCGAACCCCACGGCTGAAACGGTGGATCTGGCTTTCTATGAAAGGCTGGTGGACTGGGCGCGGCAGAACAAGGTGTGGGTCCTGTCCGATCTGGCCTATTCGGAACTCTATTACGATGGCGAGCCCACACCTTCGATCATGCAGGTCGAGGGGGCCAAGGACGTTGCTGTCGAGTTTACCAGCATGAGCAAGACCTATTCCATGGCCGGCTGGCGAATGGGATTTGCCGTGGGCAACAAGCAGCTCATCGCAGCGCTCACGCGGGTTAAGTCTTACCTCGACTATGGAGCTTTTACCCCGATCCAGGCGGCAGCTTGTGCTGCGCTCAACGGTCCGCAGGACATCGTGGAGGCCAATCGCAACCTCTACAGGAAACGAAGAGACGTAATGGTCGAGGCGTTCGGCAGAGCCGGATGGGAGATCCCGGCTCCATCGGCATCGATGTTCGCCTGGGCACCGCTTCCGCCTGCTCTCGCCGACATGGGGAGTCTCGAATTTTCGAAGCAACTTTTGACCGAGGCACAAGTCGCGGTCGCACCGGGTGTCGGGTATGGAGAAAAGGGCGAGGGCTTCGTGCGAATTGCCATGGTCGAAAATGAACAACGACTGCGCCAAGCAGCAAGAAACGTGAAGCGATACCTTTTGTCGCTGGGCATTAATGGACCTTCTCAATGATCGATCTGCTCGAAAACCGAACAAGACTCACCTTCTATTTCGGAGCAATCGCGCGCACAGTGCGTTAACCATGTTGTCAGAAGCAAACTAAATGGAGAGAAAGATGCCGCCCCAAGCGGCGCGGCCGCTAACCGAAAGGCAGCAGGCCGTGATGGAAAGAATTGATCGCCGCATGCCAATAAAGGTGATCGCTCAGGAACTTGGCGTCTCTGAGACGCGGATAAACCAGCACATCCGCGCCCTTAAGAATATCTTTGAAGTGAGCAATCTGGGCGATCTGGTCGAGCGCTACCGCGAGACAAACGCCACCGAGCCTGTTCCGGAATCCGCAGATATCTCGGCTCAGCAGGCGCCCCCTCAAGACATTGAGAAGGCCTTCAGCGAACCTGTATACAATAAAAATCAGGTCCCGCTTAACGACCCGAAGAGCAACAACGGTGAACGGGTCGACCAAGGCGAACTCGTGATGAGCGATGTTCTTCCCCTGATCGAACAGGCGCCGTGGCTGCGTCCTGGCGAACCAAAGGTCGTCCCTGGGGTGCTCGACGGCGAACATGCCGTCCTGTTTCGCTTCGCTGCCGTAATCGGCATCGCTTTCGGCATATTGGCCGCGGTGGTGCTATCCGTGACTGCGGCAGTCGCATTGAGCGATGCAATGGACGGGAAAGCGCGCGTCCCCGTGGAACAAGCTTAGTCCCGCCTTTTGAGCAATCGCGGGTTCGGAGATAATAAAATGACGGATCGCGTATTGAATGATGCTCACAACCTTAAAAAGCTTATTCGCGAGGCAGAAGCGCTGGCTGACGAATCCATGATCGCATTTACGCGCCTTAAACAGGCCATGCTCGCCGCGCGTCAGAACCCAGCCGTGGAAGTCCATACCGGCCAGCGCGCATTGATGCGCCTGAACCAGGCAGAGGCACAGGCCATGGCAATGTCGACCAGCCTGCTGCGTGTTCACGATGAACTCAGCAAGGTCGCGCGGGAAAAGATGGGCGGCGATTCAAGCAATATCCCAACCGAAGTGCCAGAAGCTGCCATTGGTGAGGCGCAGGCAACCGATGCGTTAGTCGAAGACGCCTGACCGACAAATGGCTCGGCATGCTTGAAGTGATCTTCGAGAACCGCGCCCTGGCGCAGCAGTTCGTGAGCATCCTGCTTGGGCTTGCGATGTTGCGCTGGGGCGGCGCGCCTGAACGAGCGGTCGCATGTGTCTTCGTCGGCCTGTTGATCCTTCCGATAGTGGTCATAGAGGCAATCACCGGAGACGCTCTGATCTTCGCAGGCGGAGGCGTTTATTTTGCCACGATGGATACGGTCACCGCGATAGCTTTCACGATGATCGCACTCTACGCCAATCGAAACTACACTCTCTGGATCGCGGGTTTTCAAGTTGTGGCGGCTTCGGCTCATGCGGTGCGCTTCGCCGTTGACGTGGTGACACCATTAGCACACGCCGTCCTTGTCATAGGGCCGTCCTATTTTCAGATCATCCTCATGGCCCTGGGGCTCTTTCGGCACATCCGACGTAAGAAGCTTTACGGCGAATATCGCGATTGGCGGGTTCCAATCCGATTTCCATTCGGACCCGGCAACCTAGCCGGACCGGCGGGTAAGAATCCATGACCGCTATTTCTCAGCGACACTTCAATGAAGTCACAGACGCGCAAGCTGCGCAGACGACGTCGCTGGTCGATTATCTGCGTGGCAAAGTTCTCGATGAATGCTCTCATCGCGAGCGACTGCATACGATTTTTCTGGATCGCAACCGACGTTACCTCGCCGACGAAAGCATGGGCCAGGGAAGTGGAGCATTCCTGTCGCTCAGGATGCGGGAGATTTTTGGTCATGCGCTGGCTTGCGGATCGAGCAATCTGATCGTTGCGCATAACCATCCGTCGGGGGACTGCCGGCCGAGCGACAGGGATATTTCCGCAACGCGCCGCCTGATCGAGGTTGGCAGAGCGCTCGATATCGAGCTGATCGATCATCTTATCATCACACACCGCTCGGTTTATTCCATGCGAGCAGGGGGCAATCTGTGAATTCAAGTGCCGCAACCAGTGTTTTTCCTGACAGCGATACCCTGATCCCCCGGTTTCGCGAGGCGGGCGACATCACCCTCGATCTCTTCCACCGTGACGGACGGATCGCCGATCGTTGGCTTGCCCTTTATCCAAGAGAATTTGAACTACTCTGGCGTCTGGCTGAACAGCCCGGCGAGCCCATGAGCCGGAGGGAATTGCTTGCGGATGTCTGGCGGATCAATTTCGATCCCGAAACGAATAGCGTCGCCGTCCATGTCGCGAGGGTGCGAGCAAAGCTGGGTTTGTTCGGACTCGCAGGCATGCTGGCGACAGACCCTGAGCGCGGATATTACCTCGACATTCCATCGGATCAGAGCGTTTTCCTCTTCGACAAAGGCTCCGCCGACCGGCTTTGAGGTTGCCGCGGATATGGACTTGCGAAACGCGGCCTCTATCATGCGACTGGCACACAGATCGCAACGTCACGATACCGAGGACCGAAATGCCAACTGCCACCATGCCCGCAAACGACCGGATCGCCATAGAATTGGGTGATGACGGGGTCGCACAGGTCAGGTTGACCCGTGCCGACAAGATGAATGCGCTCGACCCCGAAATGTTCGAGCGGATCATCGAGGCGGGCAGCGTTTTGCAGCGAACAAAAGGGCTGCGCGCGGTGGTGCTGTCGGGCGAGGGTAAGGCCTTTTGCGCGGGTCTAGACACCTCCAGCTTTGCCCGGGCACCGAGCCCGGACGAGCCGGAACTTACCGAGCGCACTTACGGAAATTCCAACAAGTTCCAGCAGGTGGCGATGCAGTGGCGAAAGCTTCCCGTCCCGGTCATCGCAGCCGTGCATGGCGTGTGTTTCGGCGGGGGTTTGCAGATCGCGAGTGGCGCGGATTTTCGCATCGTCCATCCGGAAACGCGAATGGCAATCATGGAGCTCAAATGGGGCCTCGTCCCCGATATGGGCGGCTACGCGCTCTGGCGCGGGCTCGTGCGAGACGACGTGCTGCGAGAGCTTATTTACACCAACCGTGAGTTCTCTGGCGCGGATGCCAAGGAATTGGGTCTAGCAACCTATGTCGACGAAGACCCGCTGGCGCGCGCGACGGCGATCGCCGCCGAGATTGCGAATCGCAATCCGCACGCCATCCGTGCAGCAAAACGGCTTCAGGCCGGCATGCTTGAGCGCGACACCGATGCGATCCTGCTCGAAGAAAGCATCGAGCAGCACGCGATCATGCGGACGAAAAATCAGGTCGAGGCGGTTATGGCCGGAATGGAAAAGCGCAAAGCCAGCTTCGAGGACGTGTAACGCGCCGCTTCAGCCGAAGACTGCAACGCATTGCAGACCTTCGATAACCTGGCGGCCATCGCTGTCCCACATGCGCAAACGCTCGGAAGAGTAACCGCTATCGGCATATTGGCTCGCATTCTCCGCGAGGTACCAGCCGCCCTCTGACTGGGTGAACGGGTCGAGCACGTTGAACGACCAGTTGATCGAGCTGATAGGCCCCATACGCTGCATAATGCGCATCGCTCCGGGCGGCATCACGTCGCCCATCAGTACCAGCTTGCTAACCGGATCGAGGTCATGGTCCTCGGTCAGCCGCGCCCAGCGCCGGATGGTCGCGCCGTGGTCGGCCTCTTTGTCCTGGCCGTAGCGCAATTCGAAGTTGTTCTGGATGAAGGCGGGGCCCTGACCTTTCATGGCCTGCGGGCTGTCCTCCGGAGCGCCCGGCCAATCGGCAAGATCATCGGCCGCCCGCTTCGCATTGGCGTCGCGCTGCGCCGCAAACAGCCAGAACGCGGTGAGCGCTGTCTTGCCGCCGGAATGAATTTCGCTTCGGACCTGCGTGACATTCCTGCCCTCGCGGATAATTTCCGCATGGAGCTCTATTTCCTCGCCAATCGGCGCCACAAAGCCGATTTGTGCCGCGCGAAGGGGAGGGAGACCCGTGAATGCGCGCTGCGCCATCGTGTAGGCAACCAGAGCGGATGCCCCGCCGTAAAGCGTGCGTCCCTGCATCCAGTCGGCCGCATGGACGAGCCGCGCCGGGCCGGGCTGCCCGGTGATGGGCTCGAGTAGGCTTGCGATAGTCATGAGCGCCCGTTTGCCCGGCTCTGCGCGGTCGGTCCAGACTGACGTTGCGTAAAGGCGCGTTCCAAAAGCGGCGCTTACAGCGCGATATATTGGGGATTAGCAGCCAATGCGAAGGGCAAAGCGATTGGCGGATTGCCTTTATCGCAGCGAATCGCTAGTGCGCGCGCTCCGTTTGCTGTTAAGCGATGCAAGCAGCAGGTGGCTCGGCCCGATGGCGGAGTGGTTACGCAGAGGACTGCAAATCCTTGCACGCCGGTTCGATTCCGGCTCGGGCCTCCATTCCCGGTCGCGAAAAGCGCGACCCGCAGTGCCGCTTTAGCTCAGTTGGTAGAGCACATCATTCGTAATGATGGGGTCACGTGTTCGAGTCACGTAAGCGGCACCATTCTGTCTTATAAATCAATGGCTTGCGGGCTTTATAGGCGATGCAGGGCTAATCACACTAATTGAGTGGCAAAGCGTTGTACGCAGCGCGTAAACACGATAAATCGCACGGCCGACCTTGGATTTGCTGCTGTTTAAGGTTTCAGACGGGAGTACAGTATGCGCGTCTCAAGCAGATTCGAGATACGCAAGCCAACCTCAATCACGTCGAACGGTTTCGACACAAAGTCTTTGGCACCAAGAGCCAGGGCCCTTCGCCGGGCCTGGACCGTCGTATCCGCCGTCAGCACAAGGATCGGGCGAAATTCGTCCGCGGCATCGTGTCGTCCGAATGATTCGAGCAGCTGAAACCCATCTACTTCGGGCATCATGAGATCGAGAAGGACGATATCGGGCTCGAACTCCATGTATGTTGCGAGCGCTTCGCGCGGATCTGTAAGGCACTCGATCTGAGAGTATCCCTCACGCTCAAGCACGTTGCGAAGGAGTGCGATGTTGGCCTCTTCGTCATCGATAGCGAGGATGCGGCACGAGAGGATTTCGTCGCTATCAACCAGCCGCTTGGTCATGCTGTTGCTTCTCCTGCCGCGTTGTTGGGCGCACCGGCCCCAGCTGCACTTTTACGAACGGTGAAGCAAAAGCGTGCTCCTTTGTTCGCGGCCTCATAGGTGAGACCTCCGTCCATCGATTCAGCTAGACTCTTCGACAAAGCGAGACCTAAGCCCGTACCTTCGATCTTGGCGCGATCCTGCTGTCCTAGCCGATCGAATGCCGTGAAAAGCCGCGGTACATCGGCGGGCGCGATGCCGGGCCCGTCATCTTCTACGATAAACGCAACCGTATCGTCCCAAAGTGCTGCTCCCAGACGCACCGAGCAACCGGAAGTATTGTACTTAGCCGCGTTGCCGATGAGATTCAGCACGACCTGCGTTGCCCGGCGCCGGTCGGCCAAGACGCTGCAGTCCTCTGTCGGAATGTCCAGATCGAAACGGAGGCCTGCGCTTGCAACGATCGGCGCCGCCAACGCGTACAAGTCCTGCAGAAATACGGCCACCGGCACAGGTTCGATTTCGACATCGGTCGCGCCGGCTTCGATACTGGAAATATCGAGCAGATCATTGATGAGTGAAAGTAGGTGTCTTCCGGCTTTTGCGATCTGTCCGATCGCCTCGCGGTGGTGACTTTCGAACTCTTCTTCGGAGATTTCCAGCAACTGACCGAAGCCCAGGATCGCATTGAGCGGCGTCCGTAATTCATGGCTGGTGCGCGAAAGGAATTGCGTCTTCGCGCGGTTGGCCGCAACGGCTTCTTCGCGCGCCAAACGCAACGCTTCTTCGCTTCGGCGGCGTTCGGACATGTCACGCGTGACTTTAGCAAAGCCCTGAAGTTCGCCTTCCTCATCGCGCAAGGCGGTAATGACGACATTGGCCCAGAAACGCGTACCGTCCTTTCGCACACGCCAACCCTCGTCCTCCGCCGCGCCTTCGGCGCGTGCTCGCTCGAGCATTTGAGCAGGAAGGAAATCCCGCGTCTCCTCGGGATAAAACCGGCTAAAATGCTGATTTAGGATCTCGTCCGCGCTCCAACCTTTGATGCGCTTGGCCCCGAGATTCCAGCTCGTAACAACGCCATCCTTATCAAGAGTGAAGATGCCATAATCGCGCACCCTTTCTATAACGAGACGAAACCGTTCTTCGCTCGCGCGCAGGTCTTCCTCGCGTGCCCGCAGAAGGGCGCTGGCGCGAGTCAAGCGCTTCGCAAGTCTGCCGATTTCATCTGATTCCTCCGGCAGCTCACGAAGCCGCTCCCCGCGGGCGAGCTTCCCGGCGTTCTCCTCCAGCCGGCTTACCCGCCGGACAATACCGGTCGAGAATAGATACACACCCGCGATGCTGCCCAAGAGACCGATAACCGCGCTTACGGCGGTGAGACCGAGAAATCCGGTTCGCACGTTGTCGACGAGGATCTGGCGCCGCTCTAACACAATCGCTTCCGTGCGCTGCACTTCCTCTACCGCCATTCGCACGGCGTCGAGCGATTGCCTGTTATCCAGCAAAGCGTTTTCTAGGCTTATCTCGCTGATTGTGTTTGGAGCGCCCGCGAGTGCGACAGTCGAAGAGAGCCCATCTCGTTTGGTCGCCACAACCTCCTGCAAGTATTCGAAATGGCCGCGCACGACCTCGTCTTCGATAGCTATGTCGAGGCGATTCATCGTGGCAGGCAAGTCGGTTTCTGCCCTCTTATAAGGCTCCAAGAATCGCTCTTCGCGCGTCAGGACAAAACCCCGCACCCCGGCGGCCGCCTCTGCCAGCAAGGCGTGCACCTGGTAGGTGTCGCGCTGAATGGCAAATGCCCGGCGAACATCATCTTCGGCTTCGGCCTCGGCAGAGCTCGCTAGATACAGCGAAAAGAGTGCGCTGAGCAGGATTGCCAGCGGCAGCGCGATGACGACAAGGCCTTTGAAGGCTAGAGGGCGATCGGTCCAAAAACGCAGATTGGATTTCAAGGGTTCTTCGGTCATGGCGACGCTCAAAGCGCTTCAGACTTCATCTGAACGACCTTCACCGCCGCTTGCGTCCTGTCTGTCACGCCCAATTTTCCGATGATCCGTTCGACATGCACCTTGACGGTCGCCGGGCTGATTTCGAGCCGCCTTGCGATCTCTTTGTTGGTAAGACCTTCCGCGATCAATTCCACCACGTCCTGCTCGCGCTTCGTGAGCAAATCCTCAAGGCCCTTTTCCTTCTGTCGCGTCGGTGTTTCCTTCATGGCTGCGCTTACCAGATCGATTGGGAGTGCAGATTGCCCAGCCAGAACACTATCAATCGCCGAGCACAAATCATCTATAGCGGTGTCTTTAAGCACGTAGCCTGAAGCACCCGCCACTAACGCTTCGCGCACATAACCCGGCATATCGTGGAGCGTGAGCATGATGATCTGGCTCGAAAGGCCTAATGCCGCGATCTGACGAGTAGCCTCCAAGCCATCAATTCCAGAGCCCAAGCGCACATCCATCAGTATGACCTCGGGAACTAGTTCCTGCGCCAGTCTAATGGCTTCTTCGCCGGTAGAGGCTATGCCGATGACATTGCGTCCATTCTCGACGAGTAGAGCTTTCAGGCCCTCCCTCGCGAGTTGGTGGTCATCGACAATCAGGATACTCGTAGAGGACAAGTCAATCTCTTTCGGCCAATCAGTCTTCGTCAGTCGCCGGGAAGCCGCGCTTCGACAACGACGCCGCCATTCTCGCCCGGCTTCCACATGAGACTACCGCCAATGCCTGCCATTCGCTCGCGCATGACGTCGATACCAACTTGGCTGCCGGGTGCGGGCGGCTTCGACGACAGCATCGCGGCTGAACCCTTTCCATGATCTGTGATGCGCAAGATGCGTTCGCTCCCCGGGGCGAGATGCGCCTCTATGGAGACATCGCAGGGCACGCTTGCGTGCTTTCGGATGTTGGATACCGCCTCTTGCGCCACGCGGAAGAGCGCGGTTTCCACCAGTGGAGGTAAGCGCGTCTCGTCGTTATCGAGGACCCTCGTTACCTTGCAACGATCGGCCTCGAGTCCATCCGCAAGCGAATGTAAAGCTGGCACGAGGCCCAAATCGTCGAGCAGGGTCGGGCGCAACCCCGCGATGACACGCCGCAATTCCGAAACGAGACCCCGAGCAATCTCTGCCGGTTTGGCCACGCATGCTCCCCCTTGCCGGCTTTCGGCCCCAATCTGAGCGCTCTCAAGTAAGCGAACCAGCGCCGTCGCAGTCTGCGCGACACCGTCATGCAGTTCGTGTGAGACCCGTCTGCGCTCTTCCTCCTGCGCGGTGAAGATGCGTTCGACCAGCCGTTCAAGGCTTCGCTCTCGATCCTGCAGCGCCGCAAGCAGGTCTGCCTTCTCGCGCTCGCGGTGGACCCGGTCGATTGCTGCTCCCATCAGGTCGAGCTGGATTCTCGCCGCTTCGCGATCTTCAGGGTCGGCAATCGGATCGATCGAATCGAGGTTTCCGATAGACATGCGGCCGACGATGTCGCCATACGGTCCCGGAGCAGTGAGCGGCAATCCGCCCGTATCATCCGCGTTGAGCAGCACCGCTTTCTTGAAGCCAAGGAAGAAGGCCAGCCTCTGGCCGCATTCGCCGAGCACCTCGCTAAGGCTTTCTCCGTCTGCTCCCGCTAGAGCTCGCTCGGTTTCAGAGATGAGACGAATACGCGCAGCACGGCCTTCGGCCGCGCGATAGAGCTCGCGCAGATCTGCAATCGTCTCTCTATTGGACGTTACGATGTCTGCCTCTTGGTTCATGCAGCCACTTTAGGGCGTCTGCTGAAAACTGCATAGGCCATCCGGCCTAGGCCTGCGAGCCTGCCACTCGGCGGATTTGTGCGCCTCATGCCTCCCCTATCTCTTGATCGAGGGTTTTCGACGCCCGGACACCAGTCGAACGATGTTTGCAGTAATTGCGAACTCGCTGAGTGAAAAGGAGAATACAGATGAAGAAGACGATCAAGACTGCCATAGGCCTGGCCGCGGTTTCCGCCCTTGCAGCGCCGGCTCTTGCCAACACCACCCCCATCACGACCGAGGAAGTCGAAGCCGCACAGAAAGAATGGGGCGAAGGTATTGTCGCAATCAGCGCGGCCCACGCGAATGGCGGCGACTACGAGGAGCGCGCTCGCGAGCATCTCGACACTCTCTACAACTACGACAACGGTACGGTCCTCTTCAAGCCGACCCTTGCTGCTGAAGACCAGTTCCGCGGTACCTACGAAGAAGCGCTGAGCTACTTCGTGAAGGGTATGCGCGCCGAAGACAGCGGCTTCGCGATCAAGGGCTGGACCGATGTCCGCTTCGAAAACGAAGGCATCGTCACCGATGATGACAACGCGATGGCCATGGGCAACTACTTCTTCACTTTACCCGACGGTTCGGTGACGAAGGTCGAATACACCTTCGGCTATGTTCGCGGCCCCGATGGTGAATTGAAGATCAACACCCATCACAGCTCCATGCCGTTCCAGCCGACGACGGTCAGTTCGGCGAACTAATTCGGCAATTCAGCAGTGGGGCGGGCGCGCTCTGTCCGAGATGTCCGCCTCCGTGGCTGTATCTCCCATAAAAGGAGAACGAAAATGATCCCAAGCAAATATGGTCTTTTGTTCGGCGCGCTCGCGCTTCCCCTCGCCGCTCCGGCGATTGCGCAGGATCGTCAGGGTTCGGTGCAAGTCAAAGGCTTCGTCACAACCGTCCTACCCGAAGGCGAAATCACGGAAGTCGAAATCGACGAGATCGGACTGCCTGCGGGCTCGGACGTGCGAGCTACGGATTCGGTCATTCCCAAAGCTACGATCGAATACTTTGTGACAAACAATTTCTCGCTCGAGACTTATTGCTGCGTATCGCCGCATGACGTTCGCGGCACCGGCACCCTCGGCGGTGCGGAGCTCATTAACGATGCGATCATCCTGCCGGCCACGTTGACAGCGAAGTATCACTTCGATCTCGGCAGCACCATCAAGCCCTATATCGGTGCAGGTCCCGCTTACTTCTTCATTTTCGACGAAGGTGTCGGCGCTGATGCGGCGGCTCTGGGTGCAACCAATGTCGATCTGTCGGACGAATTCGGCGTCGCGCTTCAGGCGGGTGTCGATATCGCGCTGAACGACAGCGGCCTCGGCCTTTCTTTCGATGCCAAACGCTACTTCATCGGAACGACAGCCACTTTCCGTGCCGGCGAGGAAGTCGCACTAAGGACCGAACACGACCTCGATCCATGGATACTCAGCGGCGGATTGTCTTACCGTTTCTGAGTTAACCTCGGCGGCCAATCGCCCCTTACTATGTTGAAAGCCCCCCTGCGATTGGCCGCCAACCTCTCGGAACCCTCTCTCCAAGCAAGCACCGAGAATTCTTCTATGCATTTTTCCCGCTTCTCGTTGGGTGGCGCCATTGCGCTCGCCCTTTTCGCCACCGCTTCCCCGGCCTCGGCCACCGAGGAAGACTTCAACATCTGGACCGGTCAGTTCATCGTTGTCGATCTCAACGAAGAGGGCGATTGGTTCGTGCGCGGCGAAGCTCAGGAGCGCTTTACGGACGATGCCGATCGGCTCGGACAGCTGCTTCTCCGCTCTCTTGTGGGCTACCGGATCAACGATCGGGTCAGTATCGGGGGCGGATATGCCTATATTCTCACCGATCCAGTCGGCCCCGTGGAGGTCAACGAGCACCGCTTCTATCAGGAGCTGAATGTCAGGTTGGTAGAAACGTCGGGCGGCCTGACAATCGACTCTCGCACTCGACTAGAACAGCGGACCTTCGAGGAAGGGGACCAAACAGCATGGCGATTCCGCAACTTCGTGCAGCTTCGCGCTTCGATCACGCAAAACAACAAGGTCATCGCCTATACCGAGCCATTCATCGAACTCAACGAAACCGAATTCCAGCGGGGCGGCCTCAGCGTCTGGCGTAACTTCGTAGGCGTTTCATTCCCGTTGGCTGAAGGTATCGAAGTAGTCCCAGGTTATCTCAATCAGTATGTCATAAGAGACGGCGAAGACCGCATTGACCATATTGCGAACGTGAACTTGTTTCTGAATTTCTGAGCAGATCTAGGGCCGAAACGCGATGGTCCGCAATCGGCTCAATCAAGGCCTCGGGTTCGACAGCTTCTCAGCGAGGAATGACAAGATCATTTCCCAGCTATCCTCGCGAGCGTCGTTGTTCGATTTGGCGCTTCCACCCATTTGCCCCGTTGCGCCGCGCCGCATCTTTCATCTCCTGAAACGAAGCGAAGGGAGAGAGCGCATAGACGCCCGGGCATAACGCCGCGACCTTATCAAACTGCGAAGAGTAGGTCAGCCCAGCGACAAGCACATTGAGCCCGCCCATTGACTCGCCCAAAAGCAATCGACGCTCTGGTTCGCCCAACTCCTCCTCGATCAACGCCATTCGCTTCATGAAGTCTTCCAGCAAGCCGCTATCCGGCTGCGTGCCGTTTGGGGCGAGAAGCCAAGTCGGTCCATAGGACATCGTCACAACTGTCGGGGGCAGAGTGCCTGTGCGCTGCCATTCAGCCTGGATAAGGCCCGTATAATAGGTATCGTCATTCCAGATCGTCTCTTCGAGATTGCGTCCGTGCAGGTGGTAGACTACGTCGCCATTGGTGCCCCCCTTCGCCCTACTCACGCAATAACGGAGGGGCCCTGAGGCCGAGCAGTCTTTTTCTGCTGGCTGAAAAACTACTGCTTGAGCGCCGCGCGTCCGGGTGAGCTCCGTCCAGCCGAGATATCCAAGGACAAAGATGAGGCACGGAAGAAGCCAATATCGGTGTGTTCTAAGGAAAGACATCGCCAATTGAATGCGTATCATCCCGAACTTCTTCATGCGACCAGGCAGCGCACAAACCGCGACACATCGATCAGTTTTAGAGGCGGCAGTAGCTTCGCGCTAGAAGGAAGCTGCTGGGCGCGGGAGTTTGGGGAAATCAAAATGCCGAGGCTGATCAGATATCCGAGGATTGCGCTGCCGCCATATCCTATGACTGGCGTTGGAGAATGACCAAAGACTGCCGCAAGAATGAGGCCGCCCCATACAGCCGCGAACGTGACGCACTGGGCACGATCGATAGTCCGGGACATGCACCCGTAGATAGCAGGGGCTAGGAGAAGCAATACTCCGATAGAGGCCGCCATGGCCGTACCGGAGTGGAGATCGAATGCGATGGCGAAGACATCGTCCGCATAGGGCGATGTCGGGATCTCTACCGGCACCGTCGCTACATATGTAAAGGCTGCCACACTCCCTGCGAGCGCGATCAAACTGGATCGTCTGAGCTGCCCATAGGCGATAGACGCAAGGCCGAGCACCAATATCCCAGACATTGCCTTGTCTGGTTGGAACGCGATGGCAATCACGGTCAGCATAACTCCGAGCATTGAAGCATGGCTGGACTGACGCGCGTGAATTATCATAATTGCGGGAAGAAAGATGAAACTGGGCTGTAGGACCAGCGCGCCAAAGCTAGCCCATCGCGAAGCGCCCGCGACCGACGTGCCGGTGAGCGCGGTCGCCACCAGAGCGAGCGACATTAGCAGGACGGCTATGTCACTGACCCTTCGAGAAAAGGCCGGACGGCTTGCAATCACGAGCGCTCCCGCGAGCCCGCAAACCAACGCCCCCGCATTCGATGCGATCATGTATGTCGGGGCATCGACAGCGTGGAGGTAAGCACAGCCGAGGAGCACAGCTCCGATTGCACAGGAGAACCCGACAACCATGATGGCCGAACGGCGCGAAGCATCGACGTCTAGGCCCTTGGCACCTGCACCACTCGGAAACCGGGCATTCCCTACTATGTCGATCAAAGCGCAAAGCCAATCGGCCAGCACTAGAAGCGTGATACCGCGAGCGGCACCAGCCGCGAAGAGAAGAGCGGCTCCATCGCAAGGAATGCTGTCGACCTCCGCGCGAGCCGCGTGCGCCCAAGGCTTCCGAGCTACCGGGAGCCCCGCGACGAGCATGTCGCAGATCAGATTGCTCGCGAGCCGTGCAAACTTGATCATGCGGAAGCTGTCCCAGTCGCCGGCTTCCCGCCTGATCGAACTTCGGGACGGTTGCGCATCGCGAGTTCGATACCTTCAGCCGTGAGTCTGTATATCTGTCGCGGAGGGCGACCTGGCATGTCGGGCTTCTGCCACTCAGCTTCCAAAAACCCTTGGTCGGCGAGCCGTATCAGAAGTGGATACAAGGTGCCTGATTTAATGTCCGCGGCCTGCATGATCTCGTAGCCATGAGAACCACGCTGGCCTGCCTCCACCAAAACTTGAAGCAGCTTCTTTGCTTGAGGCGACAGGGAACGCGAGCGGGGCATACAAGCCTAATCTACCTATGTAGATTTAATTGCAAGAGCAATTTGTAATCGCATCCAATCGCTTGGCTATCGCGTTCTAGCGTTAGACCAAGACGGCAGATATTGGGAGAGTTGCATCTGATCTTCGGCGTCCGGAATCAGGGTCATAACCTGAAAAGCTGTTTTCGGGCCTATCAGCTTGTGGCCGACTGTCGCCTTCCGGCTCCCGATCCTCGTCATCCATGTAAGCAAGTCCGGCAGTGGTAAGAGGCGGGTCTGAGAGATTATTGCCGTGCCATGGGTCCTGGTGCCAGGCCGTTGTCTGCCTCTTCAAACAGATCAGCTCAGTGAAAAGCCCGGAGTCACTCTGCATTAAGATGGCGGGTCACAAGAAACGGCGTCAACTGACACTAAGTTGCGCTTGAGCTATGCCCCGCCAGCGTAGGTTGCGCCTTGCTTGGCTATTCGTAATGATTGGGTCACGTGTCGGAGTAACGTAAGCGGCACCAGGAACATCCGAACCAGATACAGCTTGGTCCCAGCACACGATCGAATCCGGCGCTCGGTGACCTGAGGCAGCACATCCGCGCTTGCATCGCGGGCGCAGAGGTTTAGCGCCGCATTATGGACATGGAACATCTGCTGCTTCGCTATTTCGGCACCACCGAGCTGGGGGAGGTACAGGTCGATGCGATCCCTGCGGCAACGGACCGGATGCTGGTCGATCTCGGGCTCGAGAAAGACCGCGGCAAAAGGTTCGGCCTCTGGAGCCTACTTTATATGCTTGACGCCGCGCCTGACCTGGATGTCGCTTTTGAGGACGAGGCCGACCGTGAGGCTGCGCGCAATTTCATGGATCTCGTCGCGTCGGCGGGACAGGACTAAAGAGCGTGTCGCTGCGTTTCAGAGACTTCGACGCGCAGGCATTTCTTCGCGAGTATTGGCAGAAAAAGCCGCTGCTGATCCGCAATCCATGGACCGAGTGGCGAAACCCGCTGGAGCCGAACGAGCTCGCAGGGCTCGCCTGCGAGGCGCATGTGGAATCGCGCCTTATTTCGGAAGCCGCTGACGAATGGGCACTGGAACACGGGCCTGTTGCAGAAGATCGATTTAACGAATTGGGCAAGGCCCCATGGACGCTGCTGGTGCAGGCGGTCGATCACTACGTGCCCGAGGTGGCCGAGTTGCTCGATCCGTTTCGCTTCATTCCCAATTGGCGCATCGACGATGTCATGGTCAGCTATGCCACCGATGGCGGCGGCGTTGGTGCGCATTTCGATCAGTACGATGTCTTTCTCATACAGGGTCTCGGCAGGCGTCGCTGGGAATTGGGCGGGCTTTGCAACGATGACACGCCGCTGCTTCCGCACGACGGTCTGCGTCTGCTGGCCGAGTTCGAGCCCGAGCAGGAGTGGGTGCTCGAACCCGGAGACATCCTCTATGTCCCGCCGCAGATTGCCCATCGCGGCGTAGCGGTCGGACATGATTGCATGACATACTCAGTCGGTTTTCGCGCGCCGTCACGCGATGAGCTCATCGCGGGCTGGGCGGACACAGTGACGAGCGGCGACAATGACGATGATCGCTACACCGACCCGGACTTGGCCATGCAAGCGAATGCTGGCGAGATTTCCGATGATGCTCTCGCCCGGCTGCGAGCGATGATTGCCGAGCGCTTGAACGACAAGGAAGCGTTTGCGCGCTGGTTCGGCGAATTCGCGACCGCGCCGAAGAACGATCGGATCGACTGGCGGCTCGAAAACCCGGTTACGATCGATCACGTCTCCGCGATGTTCGAAACGGAGCAGGTCGTGCTGCGCAATCCGGCGAGCCGCTTTGCGTATATCAGCGAGGATGGCGGTGAAGTGTTGCTGATGGTCGATGGGGAGTGCATTCCTTGCGGGGGCACGGTTGCGGCATTCGCAAAAGCGATTTGCGCGGGCCCACGTGTAGAGGTTACGCCAGATCAGGTTTTCGCAGACGTGAGCGAACTCACCTGTGATTTGATCAATCGCGGTTGCCTCGCCTTCGAGCGCGGCGAAAGCTAGCGCGCCTTTGTTTCGGTCCACGTCCCGGGCGCGATGCCGCCCAGCTCCCACTCGCCGATCGACCAGCGCACCAGGCGCAATGTCGGGAAACCGATTGCCGCAGTCATGCGCCGCACCTGCCGGTTTTTGCCTTCGCGCAAGGTCAGCTCGATCCAGCTGTCCGGGACCGATTTGCGGACCCTGATCGGCGGGTCGCGCGGCCATAATGCGGGTTCTTCGATGCGCTGCACTTCGGCCGGGCGGGTGATGCCATCTTTCAGCCGAACACCGCTGCGCAGGCGATCGAGCGCAGCTTCGCCAGGCTCCCCCTCCACCTGAACAAGATAGGTCTTCGGCAATTTGAACCGCGGATCGGCTATGCGCGCCTGAAGCTTTCCGTCATCGCATAGCAGGAGCAGCCCCTCGCTATCGCGGTCCAATCTTCCCGCTGGATAGACGCCCGGCACTTTGATGAAATCCGAAAGCGTTTGGCGTTTGGTCGGGCTCCTCCGGTCCGTGAACTGCGACAGCACGCCGAAGGGTTTGTTGAACAGAAGAAGACGCGCCATCGTGCGACCTTCGACAGCGTCAGAGCGAAGTCAAGAGGCCGACTTGCGTGCAGGTGGCAGCTGTGGTCATGCTAGTGGCTGGATGACTGAAGAAGACGGGACGCAGCGCATTCGCATCTTGGTCGCAGGGGCAAGCGGAACGATTGGACGTGCGGTTGTGCGTGCGCTGGTCGAGGGCGGGCATGACGCCGTGTGCCTGCTCCGCCGGTCCGTGAGCGGGGAGGAAGCTGCGCGCGAATGTGCCGCGAGCGGCGCGGGTGTCCTTTTCGCAGATTTTGGAAAGCTGGAGGCCCTTCGTGAAGCCGTCCGCGAGGCCGCGCCGCAATGCGTGGTATCCTGCCTCGCATCGCGTAGCGGATCGCCCAAGGACACTCGGGCTGTCGATTACCGGGCCAATGTGAACCTGCTCCGAGCCGCCGAACACGCAGAGGCGGAGCACTTTCTTCTCCTGTCGGCGATTTGCGTCCAGAAACCGCGATTGGCGTTTCAGCATGCCAAGCTGGATTTCGAGAAAGAGCTGGTGGAAAGCGCGCTCGATCACACGATCGTGAGACCGACCGCGTTCTTCAAGTCGCTCTCGGGACAGGTCGCACGGGTCGCCAAAGGCAAGCCGTTTCTGCTGTTCGGCGATGGAGAGCTCACGAGGTGCAAGCCCATCAGCGACCGCGACCTTGCGCGCTTTATAGCAAACTGCGTTTCTGATCAGGAGAAGCGCAACCAGATCTTGCCGATTGGCGGGCCAGGACCGGCGATCTCTCCGCGCGAGCAGGGCGAGATGCTGTTCGCTCTGACCGGCAAGGAACCGCGATACCGTTCGATTTCGCCAGCGCTTTTCGATCTCGCCGCGCGCGTGCTCTCGGCAGGCTCGCCTTTCTCCGACTGGCTCGCCGAAAAAACCGAATATGCGCGCATCGCGAAGTATTACGCGACCGAAAGCATGCTGGTGCTGGATCCCGTAACCGGTGAATATTCAGCAGCCGCGACCCCGGAGTTCGGAAGCGATACGCTGCGCGCCCGTTACGAACAAATGCTGGCGGAGACGAGCTAGGCCACCAGTGACGCGAGTACGCGGCGCTTGCCCTCGAAGGGCTTGCGACCGTGCATGACGAGGTAGTTGTCGACCAGCGCCACATCACCCGGCTGCCATGCCAGGTCTGCGGTCAATTCATCGGCAATTTCTATCGCCGGTGCCATGTCCTGCGACGTGATCGGCGTTCCGTCGCCAAAGGTAATCGCCCGGTTCGGGTCGTTTCGGCTGTCCGCCCAACCGCGAAACGCCGCAATGAGCTGGTTGAAGAAGCTGCGGCGACCGTCGCCGATGGTGCGCACCGCCGGTAGCGCGGGCGTCGTTGCGCGCAGGCTGCCATCAGATTGCCATTCCCACGAATAGCCGAGTTCGCGCAGACGGGCCTCCGCTGCGACTCTGTTGTCGACGCTCAGCGTGCTGCGCCAGCTGCGCCCCTGGCCTGAACCAGCATCGTCGTCGCCCGGCATAACGTTGGTGTAGCGGACGCCTTCGGCCTCGACGCGCGCGACGAACGCGGGTGCTTCTTTGCCCAGCCGGTCGAGCACCCAATCGGAGCGGCACAATGGAGTCGCCCCGCCAGTCTCCGCTGCGATCTCGCAATAGAAGAACAGTTTCGAGGGATAGAGCGGCGTCTGCGCCATCTCGTGATGCAGGAAAATCTCGGTCGTCGGCGGCGCTTCGTTGGCGGTGAAGACGCGGGGCGTCACATTGGTGCGCACGGCATTCGATAGCGAGTCTTCATAGGTGAAGCCCGGCTCTCCGTATCCCTGAACGGCCGCGTCGAAAGCCACCGGATCGGGGACGTCGAACCCGCGAAACAACAGCGCGCCCGCATCGCTCAAGGCTGCATCTACCGCAGTCTTGTTGGCAGCGAGAAAGGCGGCAAGATCACCGCCTCCTGCGATGGTCGCGGGAAATTCCTGTGCCGCTGCGTCAGTCATAGATCGGATGGAATGTGTTGAAGGCCGCTTCGGTGAATGTCCCCGGATCGTTGAAGCGGCGATTGAGATTGAGCGCGCCGATGGCCGCCATTTCCACCTGCGACAGTTCGAAGTCGAACACGTCCAAATTTTCCCTCATGCGCTCAGGTTTCGTGGTCTTGGGAATGATAGCAGTTCCGCGCTGAATTCCCCAGCGCAGCAGCACTTGCGCCGGTGTTTTCCCGTGCGCATCGGCGGCGACCATCACTGGCGCCGCGCCGAGCAGGCTCTCGCCCTCGGCGGCCATGTCGAGTTCGAAATAGCTTTGCGCCCCGAGAGGTGAGAAGGCCGTCACATCCATCCCGTATTGCTTCGCAAGTCGGATCAGGCGCTCCTGCGTCAGATAGGGATGCGATTCGATCTGGAGCATCGCGGGCTTTATCCGCGCATAGCTCATCAGATCGTGGAGCAACGCCGAATTGTAATTGCACACGCCGATTTGCTTCACGAGGCCCTTGTCCACGAGCGCTTCCATCGCTGCCCATGTCTCTTGCAGCGGCACCTCGGCCGGTTTCATCACCGGATTTGGCGCGTCCGGATCGTGCAGCCACTCGGGCGGATAGCGCTCATCGATCGGCACGTATTCGAGGGCGATGGGGAAATGGATCAGATAGAGATCGAGGTAATCGAGCTGCAGATCTTCCAGCGATTTGCGGCAAGCTTCTTCCACATGCTGCGGCGCGTGGAAGGTGTTCCAGAGCTTCGAGGTGAGCCACAAATCCTCGCGGGAGACGAGCCCATCCGCCATCGCCTGCGTCAGACCTTCGCCGGTTTGCATCTCGTTGGCGTAATCGGCTGCGCTGTCGAAATGGCGATAGCCTGCGCGCACGGCTTCGACCACGCATGATGCGGTGTCGTCCTGCGGTATTTTCCATAGGCCGAAGCCGATGCGGGGCATTTTCTGAAGCACGTCTGTTCCTAAACCTCGAAAGTGATATCGACCGGCTGGCCGGTTGCAATGGATTGCTGGGCGGCTGCGCCCATGACAACCGAGCGATAGCCGTCGCGCGCATCGATCAGCGGTTTCGTGCCATGCACAAGCGCCTCGTGGAAATCGCGCTGCTGAAAGTATGTCGCGCCGTGGTGATCACCCGCAGCGAGCGCTTCTGCCGGGGTGTCCACATGCGTGACGATCGGGCCGGACTTGTCGCGCGGCGACCAGATGACTTCGCCGGATGGCAGCATCACTTCCATTTTCCCGCCAGGGCCGACAGCGCTTATCTCTTCCTGCTCCTGTGAACCCTCGGCAAACATGCAAAGGTCGAGCATCGCCCGCGCGCCGCCTGCAAAATCGACCATCACGAAGGCGTTGTCGATAATGTCGGGCGTCTCGCCATCGTAGCGCTCTTCGAGGTGGTTCACATCCTGCGCGCCGCTTGCAAAAACCCGCACCGGTTCATCGCGAAGGATCTGACGCATCAGGTCGAAGAAATGGCAGCATTTCTCGACTAGCGTCCCGCCGGTGTTGCGATTGAACCGGTTCCAGTCCCCAACCTTGACCAGGAACGGGAAGCGATGCTCGCGAATGGCCAGCATCTTGATATCGCCTGCTTCGCCCGCGTGCAGGCGCTCGATAAACCGCGTGACCGGAGGCATGTAACGATATTCGAGCCCCACCCAGAAGAGGCCGGGGTAATCCGCTGCAGCCTTGGCAAGCGCCTTGGCATCGGAGAGCGCCGTACACATCGGCTTTTCGAGCAAAATCGCCGCGCCTCGCTCCATTACCGGTTTGACGAGATCGAAATGGGTGAAATTGGGCGAGGCGATGATGACCGCATCGGGCGCTGCCTGATCGAGCATTTCGGTGTTGTCCGAATACAGCCGCACGTCCTGGCCAAGGCGCGTCGCAAGCTCCGCGGCTGCCTCCCGCGATCCAGCGTCGGGATCGGCAATCGCGATGAGGTCTGCACCCGGTACAAGCGCCAGGTTCTGCATATGCTCGCGGCCCATCATGCCGCAGCCGATAATCGCGTATGTCCGTGAGGCGCTCATCGCGATCCCCATGTGCGCAGCCGGGCGGCTTGGCAAGCGATCATGTCGTGAGCGGGGTCACGACGAACGAGGCTGGCGCGATCGTGTCGCCCGTGCCCGCAAATTGCACCGGCTCCAAACCGTAGTTGAAGACGAATTGATGCGTTGCCGTCCGGCGAATACGCAGACCTTTGGGCAGGCGCATCGTCTCGATGCCCGCTTCACTGCCCATCTGTTCGATCAGGCTGGTCAGCAGCGAGCCGTCCGGCCAGCCGGCGCAATAGCGATAATTGTTGTTTGCGAAGACAATGCCGCGCCCGCATTCGAGGGCGATCTCTGGCTCAAGCTCGCTTTCGATATGCTCCAGCCAGCGGGTGATCTCGAAGCCATCGCCGCGATGCGTGCACCCATCGCGAATGCTTTCGACGCGGCTGACGGTCAGCGGTAGGAACGCGCGCAATCCGCCTGGTGCCAAATCGTCGGGAATCGTGAAACTTGGCGTCTTGCTGCCCGAACGCGGACCGATCAGCACCGGGCAATCCAGCTCGCGAAGCTCTTCTACGAACTCATCGGAAATAATCGGCAATGTCGGAGCGAGCACGATCTTGTACCCGTCGAGCGATGCGCCGGCTGACACGATATCGACGTCGAGCCCAAGCCGCCGCAGCGCCGAATACCATTCGTAGACCAGCTCCAGATAGCGGAAGCTTGCTCCTTGCGGCTGGATCCCGCACACCCACGCAGCTTCGTATGAGAACACCAGTGCCACGGGGGCCTGCGCCATTTGCTGCGGGCCAAGCTCAGCGATCTTTCGTGCCGCTATGCGCACCTCATCCGCCGCTTCGGCTTCCTCGCTGTCCGGCCGCAGTAAGCCTGCATGCATCTGCTCCTGCGCGAATGGCGCTTGGCGCCAGCGGAAATAGCTGGTGAATTCGGCCCCATGGGCGAACGCTTCCATCGTCCAGAGCGCAACCATTCCGGGCAGGGGAGCGGGATTGAAGCGCGCCCAGTTCACCGGGCCCGGCTGCTGCTCCATCACACCCCAGCGCCCGCCCGAGCATCCGCGATAGAGATCATGGTGGAACGCGGCGATATCCGGGTGACCCTGACGCATGTAATCGCGCTTGTTTGCGTCACCGAACCAGAACTGTTCAAGAAAGCCGAGGGGGTAGCTGTCCCATGTCGCAATATCGAGATCGCGCCCGACATCGTGGTGATCAAACTCGGTGAAAAACCCCATGAAATTGTGCGTAATGTCGCGGTCGGGCGAATGCTGCCTGATGATATCGACCTGCTCGCGGTTGAAGCTGACGACTTCGTCCGACGCGAAGCGGCGGTAATCCAGCCAATGCGCGGGATTGGCCTCGGTCACGGTGAGGTTGGGCGGATCGACCTCATCGAAGGAGCGATATTCCATGCTCCAGAACACATTGCCCCATGCCCGATTAAGTGCATCGGGCGTACCGTATCTGGCGTGTAGCCAGATACGGAACCGGGCGGCAGCGGCCTCGGAAAAACTCAGCACCGTGTCGTGGCAGCCGAATTCATTATCGGTCTGCCACGCGGTGACGGCGGGATGGGTGCCATATCGCTTCGCCATCGCAGTGGCGATCCGGCGGCATTCCTGGCGGTAACCCCCATGCGAGAAACAATAGTGGCGCCGCGATCCGAAGCCGCGCGGCTTCCCCTGCTCGTCGATTGCGACCATGTTCGGCATCGTATCGACCAGCCATTTGGGCGGTGTTGCGGTTGGCGTGCCAAGAATGATCTTGAGGCCTGCATCGCTCAGCGTTTCGATAGCGCGGTCGAGCCACTCCCAATGCAGCTGGCCCGGTTCCGGTTCGATGCGGCTCCAAGCAAACTCCCCGATGCGCACGAGGGACAGGCCCATCTCGGCCATGCGCCGGGCATCTTCGGCCCACATTTCTTCTGGCCAGTGTTCAGGGTAGTAACAGCATCCAAGCTTCATGGGGTCCCCTCGACGATATGCGCGGCCAAGACGCCGTTTCGACATCGCCAAACACGAATGCAAGCGCATTCGCTTCTTTTAACCGCTGGCGAACGAGGCACATGCTGTGAAACGAAGGCATTTACAGATATAAAAATATCTTTATATCCATCCTGCATGGCGATCGAAACGATCTTCAAAGCCTTGGCAGACCCGACCCGGCTTCGCATCGCGCGGCTGCTGGGTACCATGGAACTCGCCGTGGGTGAATTGGCGCAAGTGCTCGGGCAAAGCCAGCCGCGCGTGTCCCGCCATGTCGGTATCCTGTGCGACGCGTGTCTCGCAGAGCGCCGCCGCGAAGGAAGCTGGGTGTTCCTGCGTTCGACCAGCGGATCGGACAGCAGCAATCCGATAGTCGAAGCGGCCGAACGATTGCTGGCGACCGCCGAACGCGAGGATGCAGAGTTCGCGGAATTATGCCGGGCAGATCGTCAGAAGCTTGCCGCAATTCGAAATGCCCGGGAAACATCGGCGGAGGCGTACTTTGCGCGCAGTGCCGGCGACTGGGACGATTTGCGCGCGCTTCACAGCCCGGACGCTCAGGTCGAGCAGAAACTTGCCGAGGCGCTGGGCGATGCACCGCTCGGATCGGTGCTCGATATCGGCACCGGCACAGGCCGAATGGCGGAATTCTTTGCCGACAAGGCCGAGCATGTCGTTGCGCTCGACAAGAACCTAGAAATGCTCCGCGTTGCTCGGGCCAAACTGCAACATCTTCCCACTGCGCAAATCGAGTTGGTGCAGGGCGACTTTTCGGACTTGCCGTTCCAGGCCGCCAGTTTCGATACGGTGCTGCTGCATCAGGTCCTCCATTTCGCGCAGGATCCGGCGCTTCCTCTTGCCGAGGCTGCGCGCGTGACGCGACCGGGAGGGCGGATCGCGATTGTCGATTTCGCCAGCCATGACCGTGAAGAGCTGCGGACGCGGCACCAGCATTCCCGGCTCGGCTTTTCCGACAGGCAGGTACGCGACCTGCTGCGCTCGTCCGGCTTCACAGCCCGCGATCCCATCGCACTTGAAGGCGGTGAGCTGATTGTCAAAATCTGGCTTGGGAAACGCCGCGATCTTCCTGAAAGCCACAATCCCGCAACCCCTGCCAAAGAGCGATCCGCATGACGCCAACTCTCGATCAACTTCACGAAGCGCGCACCGCTGTCGACACGCCGCTGTTTTCCGGCCTCCCTGGTGATGTCGACGTAAGTTTCGAATTTTTCCCGCCCAAAAGCGAAAAGATGGAAGCGCAGCTGTGGGATGCGGTGCAGCAATTGAAGCCGCTTGCGCCGAGCTTTGTCTCGGTCACATACGGCGCAGGTGGCTCGACGCGTGAGCGCACCCACGCAACCGTGGCGAGGATCATTGCAGAGGCAAACCTGCCCGCTGCCGCCCACCTTACGTGTGTCGGCGCATCGAAAGCCGAAATCCGCGAAGTGGCGGAGCATTATTGGGAAGCAGGAGTGCGTCACATCGTCGCCCTGCGCGGCGATGCAGGCGAACCGGGTGCCCCGTTCACTCCGCACTCGGAAGGCTATGCGAGCGCCGCCGAATTGGTGGCTGGTCTCAAGAATATCGCCGATTTCGAAATCTCGGTCGCCGCGTACCCGGAAACGCACCCGGACGCGGACTGCCCGCAGGCCGACATCGACAATCTGAAACGCAAGCTGGATGCGGGCGCGAGCCGCGCGATCAGCCAGTTTTTCTTTTCGCCCGAAACCTTCTTCCGCTTCCGCGACCAATTGGCGGCGGCGGGTATCGAGCAGCCGGTCTTGCCGGGCATCTTGCCGGTCACCAATGTCGCGCAGGCGCGCAAGTTTGCAGGCGCATGCGGCGCCAAGATCCCCGGCTGGATGGACGGCCTGTTCGAAGGACTCGATGAAAAGCCTGCCGCACGCAAACTGGTCGCAGCAACGGTCGCGGCCGAGCTTTGCCGCAGGCTGTACGCAGGCGGTGAGCGCGACTTCCATTTCTACACGCTCAATCGCCCTGAACTCGCTTATGCGATCTGCCATATGCTTGGGAAACGTCCCGTTGGAGAGACGGCATGAACGCGCGCGAAAAGCTCAACGAAGCAGCCAAGGAGCGCGTCCTGATCTTCGACGGCGCATTCGGGACGCAAATTCAGAACCGCAAGCTCACCGAAGAGGATTACGCGGGCGATCTCGGGCTGAAGGCCGATCAGAAAGGCAACAACGATATCCTTGCGCTGACCCGGCCCGACGTGATCGAAGACATCACGCGGAGCTATCTGGATTCGGGATCGGATGTCATCTCTACGAACACGTTCTCGGCCAATCGCATCAGTCAGGCCGACTATGCTGCCGAAGATCAGGTCGAAGCGATCAATATCGCCAGCGGCCGGATCGCACGCGGACTTGCCGACGAGTATGAATCGAAGGACGGGCGCCCGCGCTTCGTCGCCGGCGCCATCGGTCCGACCAACAAGACCCTGTCGCTTAGTCCGGATGTCGAAGACCCCGGCTACCGCGAAATCGATTTCGATGAACTGACTGCGGTTTATTACGAGCAGGCCGCAGCCCTGATCGAAGGCGGCTGCGATTTCATCCTGATCGAGACGGTGTTCGACACGCTCAATGCGAAGGCCGGAATCATGGCGGTCAAGCAGCTCGAGGCGGCGCTCGGACGCGATATCCCAGTCATGATTTCGATGACGCTCACCGATTTGTCGGGCCGAAACCTGTCCGGCCACACGGTCGAGGCGTTCTGGTATGCGGTGAGGCACGCGAACCCGGTCACCATCGGCCTAAATTGCAGCTTCGGCGCGGACCAGCTGCGCCCGCATGTACAGTCGCTTTCGGGCATCGCGGACACCTTGCTGATGGCTTATCCAAATGCAGGCCTACCGAACGAGCTTGGTGAGTACGACGAAATGCCGGAGACGACGGCGGCATTGGTCAGGCAGTGGGCCGAGAACGGTCAGGCCAATATCCTCGGTGGATGCTGCGGGTCTTCGCCCGCGCATATCCAGGCGATCGCCGACGCTGTTAAGGATCTGCCGCCGCGCACCGTTCCGTCTCCCGAACCTGCCATGCGCCTCTCGGGCCTCGAAGCATTCGTGGTGGCCGCCTGAACCATGAACCAGCAGAGCAGCAGCGCCCGATTTATCAATATCGGTGAGCGTACCAATGTCACCGGTTCCGCACGCTTCAAGAAGCTCATCTTGGCGGACGATTACACCACCGCGATCGAAGTCGCCCGCCAGCAGGTGGAAAACGGCGCGCAGGTGATCGACGTCAACATGGACGAAGGGCTGCTGGATGCGGTCCACGCCATGACGACGTTTCTCAAACTGATCGCGGCAGAGCCCGATATTGCCCGCGTGCCGGTAATGATCGACAGTTCCAAATTCGAAGTGATCGAGGCCGGGCTGAAATGCGTCTCGGGCAAGCCGATCGTCAATTCGATTTCGATGAAGGAAGGCGAAGAGCCCTTCCTTGAGCAAGCGCGCAAATGCATGGCCTACGGCGCGGCGGTCGTGGTCATGGCCTTCGACGAGGTCGGGCAGGCCGATACCAAGGACCGCAAGGTAGAGATCTGCAAGCGCGCCTACGACCTGCTCGTCGCCGAGGGCTTCCCGGCCGAGGACATTATTTTCGATCCCAACATCTTCGCCGTGGCAACGGGGATTGAGGAGCACAACCGCTATGGGCTCGATTTTCTCGAAGCGGTTCGCGAGATCAAGCAGCAGTGCCCGCATGCAAAGACAAGCGGCGGTCTGTCGAACCTGTCCTTCAGCTTTCGCGGTAATGAAACGGTTCGACGCGCGATGCACTCCGTGTTTCTGTACCATGCGATCCCCGCGGGGCTCGACATGGCGATCGTCAATGCAGGGCAACTCGACGTCTACGACCAGATCGACCCGGAACTGCGTGAGGCGTGCGAGGACGTGATCCTGATGCGCCGCGACGATGCGACCGAGCGGCTGATCGACCTCGCCGAAAGCTACAAGGGCAAATCCGTCGCCGATGAGAAAGCTGCCGAGGAATGGCGCGGCTGGGACGTTCGCAAGCGGCTCGAACACGCACTCGTCAAGGGGATCGACGCGCATATTGTCGATGACACCGAAGAAATGCGCAGCGCGACTGCGGACAAGGGCGGACGACCGATCGAAGTGATCGAAGGCCCGCTGATGGATGGGATGAATGTCGTCGGCGACCTGTTCGGCAGCGGCAAGATGTTCTTGCCGCAGGTGGTCAAATCAGCGCGCGTCATGAAAAAAGCCGTGGCCCACCTCATTCCCTTTATCGAGGCGGAGAAGGACCTTCTGCCGGAGGCCGAGCGCAAATCCAAAGGCAAGGTCATAATGGCCACGGTCAAGGGCGACGTGCACGATATCGGCAAGAACATCGTCGGCGTCGTCCTGCAGTGCAATGGCTATGACGTGATCGATCTCGGCGTGATGGTCCCTTGGCCGAAAATCCTCGAAGCGGCGAATGAGAACGATGCCGATATGATCGGTCTGTCAGGCCTCATCACACCGTCGCTCGACGAGATGGTCACGGTGGCAGAGGAGATGCAGCGCTCCGAAATGACGATGCCGCTGCTCATTGGCGGGGCGACGACCAGCAAGGTGCACACCGCTCTGAAGATCGATCCCAATTACGAAGGCCCGGTGATCCATGTCCTCGATGCGAGCCGCGCCGTCGGGGTCGCATCAAAGCTGCTGTCCGACACCCAGCGCGATGAATTCGTGGGCGATACTGCTGGTGAATACGAAAAAGTGCGGCAGGCACGCGCGGGCAAGACACCGAGTGTGCTGCTGAGCCTGCAGGACGCGCGCGCGAATTATTACGACGCCTACCTGTCCGACAAGCCTGCGCCGCCGCTTCAACCCGGCGTGCACACTTTCGACGATTGGGATCTGGCCGACCTGCGCGCCTATATCGATTGGACTCCGTTCTTCCGCGCGTGGGAACTGCACGGCAATTATCCGGCCATTCTCACCGATGAAGTGGTCGGCGAAACCGCCAGCCAGTTGTTCGACGATGCGAACGCCATGCTCGACAAAATCATCGAGGAAAAATGGCTCACCGCCCGCGGTGTTGCGGGCTTCTGGCCCTGCGCGCGCGACGGCGATGATGTGACGATCCACCAGGAATTCATTCGAAAAGGCGGGCGCGAAGAGCATGTCGTTCTTCCCTTCCTGCGCCAACAGGTGAAGAAATCACGCGACCGCGCCAATATGTGCCTCGCTGATTTCATTGACCCTGACGGTGACTGGATCGGCGGCTTTGCAGTCGGGATTCACGGTATCGAGCCGCATATCGCCCGCTTCCAGGCGGATAAGGACGATTATTCGGACATTCTGCTGAAAGCGCTCGCTGACCGGTTCGCCGAAGCTTTTGCCGAGCGGCTCCACCAGCACACCCGGACCGATCTGTGGGGATATGCTCCGGGCGAGCAGCTCACCAACGAAGCGCTGATCAAGGAGGAATATCGCGGTATCCGGCCCGCTCCGGGCTACCCGGCTTGCCCCGATCATTCGCTGAAACCGATCCTGTTTGAGCTTCTCGAAGCCGAAAAGAATGTCGGCCTGACGTTGACCGAAAGCTTCGCCATGTGGCCGACAGCGGCGGTCAGCGGGTTCTATTTCGGCCATCCCGAAGCCCAGTATTTCGGTGTTGCCCGGATCGGTAGCGACCAGCTGGAAGATTACGCCAAGCGGCGCGGTGTCGATGTTGCGACGGCGGAACGCTGGCTGCGTCCCAATCTGGATTAGGCAGATCTCGATTGATATTGGCGGGTTAAGCGGTGATGGTGCGCGCATGACGTTTCGCCTTATCGCCGCGCTGCTATTGATCCTGCCGATGACAGCCCATGCCGCAGAGCCCGTACCCGCGACAGTGGTTATCGCTTTCGACCGCGAGGGCGTGCGCCCGATCATCGTCGAAGGCGTGGCGGACCGCGAGAGCGGGCGCGAGGTCGAGGCGAACGATCCGGTTCGCATCGCCAGCATATCTAAGCTCATCATGGCACTCGCGACCCTGCGGCTCGTGGATGAGGGCAAGGTCGCGCTCGATGCCGATGTCTCGGATTATCTGGGCTGGCAGGTTCGCTCGCCGAATTTTCCCGATGCCAAAGTGACGCTCGCGCAATTGCTCTCCCACCGTTCCGGACTGCGCGACCGCGCTGGTTACGTTATTCCGCTGGGAGAGAGCCTCCAAGAAAAGCTGGCAGAGCCGGAGGCATGGTATGCCGATGCGCCGCCGGGCGAGGCCCCTTTCGAATACGCCAATCTCGGCTCGCCGGTGGTCGCCACCGTGCTCGAGGCGGCAACCGGCGAGAGCTATGACGCAATTGTCGAGCGCACCGTCTTTGGCCCGCTTGGCGTCGAGGGCTGTCTCAACTGGATCGGATGCAGCGAAGAGCAGGTGAAACGCGCTGTCGTGCTCTACCGCGATACCGGTGAAATCGCACGCGATGATCCCGCTGACCTTCCGCCCAACTGCACCGTCCCTGTCGCCGAAGACAGCGAATGCAGCCTTGAAAACTATGTGCCCGGAACCAATGCCTCCGTGTTCAGCCCGCAGGGCGGGGTACGGATTGGCATGATGGACCTTGCCAAGATCGGGCAGCAATTCCTGAAATCGGTCGACGATAACTTCCTGACTGACGAAACGACGATGGCGCTGTTCTTCTCGATCTTTGAAAGGCATGAGGGGCAGGACTTCTTTTGCTCCTACGGGCTCGCGCTCCAGTCGATCGATAATTCGAGTGGGCGATGTGAGGATAACCTCTTCCCCAATGGACGCATTCGTATCGGCCATGCGGGTGAGGCGTATGGGCTGCGTTCGGGTCTCTGGATGGACGTGCGGGCCGGCACAGGCATTGCCTATTTCACGACCGCGGTTCCTCCGCGCCAGTCGGCCGAAGACGAGGGCGGCTTCGATCCGCGCGAAATCGCCTTGATGGAGCGCGCGCAGAGGCTCCTCAGCGAGCAATCCGGCGACTGAACGCACGAAAGTTTCGCGTTTTCCCGGAATATCGCGATGGGCGATTGACGCATCCCTTCGCATGCGCAACATGAGCGATGCCTGCCGGAAGTGATTCCGGCGTCTTTCGCGGGAGAGATTCGTTCGGGGTTCCGGGCGAGGCGCCGAAGGAGCAACCGCCCCGGAAACTCTCAGGCAAACGGACCGCGCAAGGAATGGGCACTCTGGAAAGCGTTGCGGGCCACCCGTGACCACCGAAGGGGAAGGCCGGGTCGTTTGCGATCCCGCTAAGCTCTCAGGTTTCCCGACAGAGGGGGCAGGAACGACGCACCTTTCGGGGCGTTGGCTGCTTGTTCGGGGACTGAGATTTTGAGCGACGAAACACCGCAAGACGAAACGCTGCTGGAGACGCTCCCGCTCGATGCATGGCACCGGGCGCAGGGCGCACGCATGGTCCCCTTCGCCGGGTATGAAATGCCGATCCAGTACGAAGGAATTGTCGCTGAACACAACTGGACGCGGACCAGCGCCAGCCTGTTCGACGTGTCGCATATGGGTCAGCTTACCCTCAAGGGAGACAATGCCGCGCACGAGCTTGAAAAGCTGCTTCCGGGCGCGATTTCCAATCTTAAGCCCGGCAAGATGCGGTATTCGCTGCTGCTGACCGAGGCGGGCGGGGTGATCGACGATCTGATGGTCACCAACACCGGACCGCACCTCGCGCTGGTCGTAAATGGCGCGTGCAAATGGGACGATATCGCTCACCTGCGCGAGCATCTGCCGGACGACATAACGCTCACGCATTTCGATGATTTCGCACTGCTTGCCCTGCAAGGGCCGGAAGCTGGTGCGGTGCTCGAAGAACTCATCCCCGGGACCCGCGAGCTGACCTTCATGACCGCGGGCCTTTTCGAATGGACCAGAGACGGGAAGACTGCGCATCTCTGGATCAGCCGCGCCGGCTATACCGGAGAGGACGGCTTCGAGATTTCGGTCCATGAAGGCTGCGCGGAAGATCTGGCCAATGCGCTCATCGCCGACGATCGGGTGAAGCCAGCGGGGCTTGGCGCGCGTGACAGCCTGCGCCTGGAGGCTGGCCTGCCGCTTTACGGGCATGACCTCGACCAGAATATCGACCCTGTGAGCGCTGACCTCTCCTTCGCCTTGTCGAAGAAGCGCCGGAGCGAAGGCGGCTATCTCGGCCACAAGGCTGTTGCGGCCCGGTTGGCAGATGCCGAGGGCGGCACGCTCGCCCGTCGCCGCGTCGGATTGCTGCTCGATGGCCGCATGCCCGCGCGCGAAGGCGCGGACGTGTTTGCGGGCGACACCAAGGTCGGCATCGTGACCAGCGGAGGGTTCTCACCGACGCTCGGCCGCCCGATCGCGATGGCCTATGTCGATGCTCTGCACGCCGCAGAGGGCACCGCGCTCGAATGCGAAGTGCGCGGTAAGCGCCTGCCCGCCACAGTTTCACCCATGCCGTTTGTCCCGCACCGCTATTTCCGAGGGAGCTGATACCTATGCCGCGTTACTTTACCGACGAACATGAATGGATCGATGTCGAGGGCGATAGCGCCACTGTCGGTATCACCGATTACGCACAGGAGCAGCTGGGCGACATCGTCTTCGTCGAACTTCCCGATGTCGGCACCGTCATCGACAAGGGCAAAGATGCGGCCGTGGTCGAAAGTGTGAAGGCGGCAAGCGACGTCTATGCCCCGATCAGCGGTGAGATTACCGAAACGAATTCGTCCCTCGAAGACGATCCGGCCCTCGTTAACTCCTCGCCTGAAGAAGATGGCTGGTTCTTCCGCCTGACGATTTCCGACAGCTCCGAACTTGAGGGGCTGATGGATGACAAGGGTTACAAGACCTTTGTCGAAAGCCTTTGATCCCCTGACCTGAGCCGCACCTGCCAAAAGGCCGATACCACCATGCGCTACCTTCCTCTTACCGATACCGACCGCGCCGATATGCTGGCCAAGATCGGCGCGTCCTCGATAGACGACCTGTTCGTCGACGTGCCCGCGGTGGCGCAGCTCGACGGACCGATCCACGACCTGCCGATGCATGCGAGCGAGATGGCGGTGGAACGGCACATGAAATCGCGCGCAGGCAAAAACCTGGCAGCAGGCGATGCGCCATTCTTCCTCGGGGCAGGGGCGTACCGCCACCACGTCCCGGCGAGCGTCGACACGGTGATCCAGCGCGGCGAATTCCTGACGGCTTACACGCCGTATCAGCCTGAAATCGCGCAAGGCACGCTGCAAATGCTTTTCGAATTTCAGACGCAGGTCGCCCGCCTGTATGGCTGCGCGGTCGCGAACGCTTCGCTTTACGATGGGTCGACCGCATGCTGGGAAGCGGTGGCGATGGCGAGCCGCGTGACCAAGCGGAAACGGGCGGTCCTCTCCGGCGCGCTTCACCCGCATTACGCTCAGGTCGTAAAGACCATGGCGCAGTTTACCGGCGACGAGATCGCCGACGCGCAGCCATCGATCCAGACGGAGCCCGACCTCGATGGCCTGATCAGCCGGATCGACGAGGAGACGGCATGCGTTGTGGTGCAATACCCCGACATCCTTGGCCGGATCAGCGATCTTTCCAAGGTCGCAGAGGCCGCCCATGCGAAAGGCGCGCTGCTCATCGCTGTGAATACGGAGCCGGTGGCGCTGGGCGCGATCAAATCGCCGGGTGAGCTCGGCGCGGATATCGTCGTGGGTGAGGGACAGTCGATCGGCGTCGGCCTGCAGTTCGGCGGCCCATATCTTGGCCTGTTTGCCGTGCGCGATCCCAAGCATGTGCGCCAGATGCCTGGGCGTTTGTGCGGCGAAACCACCGATGCGGAGGGCAAGCGCGGCTTTGTGCTGACTTTGTCGACCCGCGAGCAGCATATTCGCCGCGAAAAGGCGACGTCGAATATCTGCACCAATTCAGGACTATGCGCGCTCGCATTCAGCGTCCACATGACTTTGCTCGGCGAAAAGGGTTTGCGCGAACTCGCAGCGGAAAACCACAGGCTTGCCTGTATGACGGCGGACAGGCTTGCGCAGGTGCCGGGCGTCAGCCTGCTCAACACAGCGTTCTTCAACGAATTCACGATCATGCTGGATGGCAAGCCCGCGAGGGAGATCGTGCGCGACCTTGCCGATCGCGGCGTGCTGGGCGGAGTGTCGCTCGGTCGCCTCTATCCGGGTGTCGAGGCGCTGGAAAACGCGCTGCTCGTCGCCGTAACCGAGACCACGACCGAAGACGACATCGACCGTCTGGCCACAGAGTTGCACGACGCTCTGGCCGGGACGCAGGCGAAGGAGCCAGCCCAATGAACGCGCCCAACAAATCCGGCTGGAAGCCTCAGATGGAAGTGACCGAAGACGGCCTTCACAACGGCCCGATGACAACGACGGGCAACCGCGCCCTGATGCTTGAAGAGCCGCTGATCTTCGAGATCGGTCATTCGGAAACAACCGGCGTCGATCTGCCCGAGATCGACGAAAGCGCGCCGACGCGGCTGGCTGGGGTCGAACGATCGGAGCCCATCGGCCTCGTCGGTCTGACCGAGCCGGAAACGGTGCGCCATTACACGCGCCTCAGCCGGCAGAATTACGGTATCGATCTCGGCTTTTTCCCGCTGGGTTCGTGCACGATGAAGCACAATCCGCGCCTCAATGAGAAGATGGCCCGGCTTCCCGGATTTGCCGACATTCACCCGCTCGCACCGCAGCAAAGCGTGCAGGGCGCGCTGCAGGTGATCCATGAGCTTGGCGACTGGCTGTGCAAGCTCACCGGCATGCCGTCGGTCGCGATGAGCCCGAAGGCTGGCGCGCATGGCGAGCTTTGCGGGATCCTTGCGATCCGCGCCGCGCACACGGCGCGCGGCGACGCGCGCAGGGTGGTGCTTGTGCCGGAAAGCGCGCATGGCACCAACCCGGCGACCGCTGCGTTCGCTGGGTACGAGGTGGAGGATATCCCCGCGACTGCAGAGGGCCGCGTGGATGTCGCCAAGCTGAAGGAGCGTCTCGGCCCCGATGTCGCGGGCGTGATGATCACCAACCCCAATACGTGCGGTCTGTTCGAAAAGGACTTCCGCGAGATCGCCGATGCAGTCCACGAGGCGGGCGGATATGTCTATTGCGATGGCGCGAACTTCAACGCCATCGTTGGACGGGTGCGTCCGGGCGACCTTGGCGTCGATGCGATGCATATCAATCTGCACAAGACTTTCTCGACCCCGCATGGCGGCGGCGGCCCCGGTTCCGGTCCGGTCGTGTTTTCCGAAGCGCTCGCGCCCTACGCCCCGCTGCCCTTTGTCAAAAAGAGCGATGAGGGCGAATATTATCTCGTCGAGGAGGAAAGCGGCGACGAATGCGGGCCGACCTTCGGCCGCATGACCGCCTTTCACGGGCAAATGGGGATGTTCACGCGCGCGCTCACATACATGCTCAGCCATGGCGCTGACGGGTTGAAACAGGTCGCCGAGGATGCCGTTCTCAACGCCAACTATGTGCTCCGCAGCCTCGAAGACATTCTCTATGCACCCTTCGCCGATAGCGGTCCGTGCATGCACGAAGCGCTGTTCGGGGATAAGGATTTCGGCGGCGATCTCTCGACTCTCGATCTTGCGAAGGCGCTGATCGACGAAGGCTATCACCCGATGACGGTGTACTTCCCTCTCGTGGTCCACGGGGCGATGCTGGTCGAGCCGACCGAGACGGAGAGCAAGGCGAGCCTCGATCAGTTCATCACCGCATTCCGGTCGGTCACCGAGCGGGCGCTGGCAGGTGACGAGACGATGAAGCAGGCGCCGTATTACGCGCCGCGCCGCAGGCTCGATGAAACCGCCGCCGCACGCAAACCGAAGCTGTCCTGGACCGATCCCGAATAGCGCCGATTTTCGCGCGATCAGCGTGGGTCTGGGCTCGGCTCCGGCGCGTCCTTGCCTGCGGGCGGCTCGACCGTGATCTTGATCGACTGGAGCGACAGGATCGCGATCCAGAAGCCGATGACGGCGAGCGCGCTTGACCCCAGCATTGTCAGCGCTGCGCCTTTCAGGCCCTGCCATCCCATCGCGAATTCCAGCAATGCGAAGCCAAGCGCCATGGGGATCGCGCGCGCAATCAGCGCCGTACCGGCACGGCCTGCACTAACCAGCAGCGATTGCAGGCTGGCTCCCACCAGCTCGATTGCGCCGGCGATCGCGATGATGACCATCGTCCAGTAAACCCCGCCCAGTGGTTCCCCCGCAATCGTTTCGATGATGAGCCGGCCGAACATCAGCGCGAGCACCACAGCGAAAATTCCGCCGCCCAAGGCGATATAGGCCATCCGCTGCGCGATACGGACAGCGTCATCCTTGGCATGCACAAGCTCCGGATAGATCGCTTTCGAAATGGTCTGGGCGAGTTGCACGAGGGCCTGGCCAAGCTGCGAGGCGACCCGGAAACCGCCAGCGAAGGCCTCCCCGCCGATTGCGCCGACCAGCAGCAGAAGGACATGCTTGGCGCTGATATTGAGGCTTTCGGTGAAATTGGTCGACCACACGAAGCCCCAGGCGTCCGGGTGGCTGCGCGGGACATTGCGCAGGCTGATACGCGACAGATCGATCCGCTCACGCCTTGCCGCGGCGAACCAAAGCGCGCCGGCCACGCAAATCTCTGCAATGGCCCACGCCAGCACGAAACCCGCAACCGTGGGGAAGAACACCGCCGCCAGCACCGCGCAGGCCGTGCGGACAATCGGCTGCGTCGCCTCCGCCGTGGTTGCCCGCCTGTAATCGAAGCGCAGCCTCAGCAGCCCGATCGGCGTGGACCGCAAGGCGAGAAGAGAGATGATGCAGTACCCGAATGCCACCCACAGCAGCTCGGTCGAAAGCGGCAGCCAATATTGCGCGGTGTAGCAAAGCACCGCTGCGAGCACTGTGCCGAGCGCAATGGAAAGTAAATCGAGCGCGATCGCAAAACCGGTCGCCTCGGTCGCGGCCTTCATATCGTCCGGCCCGCTCCCCGCGCCCCAACGCACGATAAATTGCCACGTCTGAAAGCTCGCAAGTCCCGATACGGTCTGTCCGAGTGCAACGATGATGGCAAAGTTGCCGAAGCCTTCGAGGCCGAGGGTGCGCGTCGCCAAGGCAAGGTAAACCAGGCTGAGCACGGCATTGATGCCGCGCCCGCCGAGCAACCAGCCCATATTGGTGAATAGGCGTCCCATTCCTTTGGCCATTTGCGCCTGCGTTCTCCTGCTCAGACGCTGGGGATTTTTCCCTATACCGGCGCCTGGTTCTCACGGCGTTTAAGGATTTTCTCGGTTACGGCAAAGGTTCGTTCGTTGTCGACGTCGATTGCGTAATGTCCATCGGACACGACGATGGGGGATAGCTTCAGCCCGAACCTGCGCGAGACCTGGCTGAACAGCTTTTCCTTCGATCCCCAGCCAAGGCGGAAGCGCAGCAGGTTCATGAGGCCGAACGCCTTGATGATGCGGCGGGGGAACTTCACGAACTGGCCGCCCTCACGCATGATCTCCGCTGCGTTCAGTGCCTCTTCGCTGCCCATCCAGTACATGTTGCAGTTGGAATAGGCGCCGTCGCGAAACTGGTAGAATTTTGCCTGACCTTGCGGGTCGGCGGCCTGCACGTCCTCTTTTCTGGCGAGCGCGGCGGCTCCGCCTGCATCGGCGGCAAAGCACTTGTCGATGAATTCCGCATAGCCTTCGGGCGTCACCAGGCAGTTGTCCGCGGTCGTGATCAGCACGGGATATTCCGCGCCTTCGGCACCAGAAACCACGCTGTCGACCAGATTGAACTTGCCCTCGGCAAAGGTCAGACGGCCTTCCTCGATCAGTTTCGCCACGGTCGGGAGCGCGGCGATTTCATCGGGTTCGTGCGCGACGATGCGGATCTGACCAACGCGGTCGCAGGCTGAAACCTGCCGGACGACGCGCTCTACCATCGGCACGCCATTGACCGGCACGACACATTTCTGCGCGACATTAGCGCGCTGTGCCAGCGGATCGAGCACCCCCGATCTCTTGCCGGCCATGACGAGTGCGGTGACTTTCTTGTGATCGCTCATAGTGTGCAGCCTTTACCGTCAAAGCTCATCGGGCGCAAAGCAACGAATGCAGCCGCTTGTGCAACATTCGGTCGCAGGGCAATGCAAGAATGATGCGGATCATCTTTTCACGCAAGGGTTTCGATAGCACCGCCGGGGGAGGGCCATCGCCGATCATTGATGGTCGCCCAGTGAGCCTGCCGATCCCGGATACGAAAGGCCTGTCGCGCACCACCTATGGCAGCCTTGGCCTCGGTGATCTCACCAGCAAAGCAAGCCGCGGAAAATATGGCGCGAAAGAGCTTTGTCATCACGACCCGATGTTTCTGGACGATGGCACGGTCATGCTCGGCCAGTGCAGCTCGTCGCAGGGGCACCTATCGAAACAGGGGGTAGGCCCTGGAGACGTCTTCCTTTTCTTCGGTTTGTTCGAGGGCGATGCGACGGGCGGTAAGCACCACCGGATCTTCGGATGGATGAATATCGCCGCAGTTGTCGAAGTGTCGAAAGCGGACGAGTTAGACTCCCACGTTCAGCGCGCCATCAGCGTCGATCATCCGCATTTCATCGGGATGCACGCAGGCAATGACGCGGTGTATTTCGGGCTGGGAGGGACTGCCAGCCGCGCGTCGGATGCCCTGCGGCTAACAGTGCCGGGCGGGCCTGTAGGCCTATGGCGCCGCCCGCCATGGCTGGAGCGCGGAGGGATCACCTATTTCGCGGACAAGGATGAAAACTGGCCCGCGCCCGATCGCATGTACCGCGTCGGGAACGGCCAGGAATTCGTCGCGAATGTCGGCGAGCGCAGCGTCCCGCGCAAATGGCTCGATCAGATCATCGCAGAGATCAAAGCGTCTTGATGATCCCGGAGAAATCGAGCGCGCCGTGCTCTTCGGCGAAGCTTTCGTAAATATCCTTGGCATGCTTGCCGAGAGCCGTTGTCGCACCGGCGCTCTCCGCTGCCTCCATCGCAAGTTTCAGGTCTTTAAGCATCAGCGCAGAGGCGAAACCGCCCTGATATTCGTTATCCGAAGGGCTTTGCGGACCAACGCCGGGGACCGGGCAATAGCTCGTCATCGACCAGCACTGGCCCGAGGATACGGATGAGATGTCGTAGAATGTCTGCGGGTCGAGGCCGAGTTTCTCGGCCATCGAAAACGCCTCGCACGTGCCGATCATCTGGATCGCGAGGAGCATGTTGTTGCAGATCTTCGCCGCCTGTCCGTTGCCCGCATCGCCTGCGTGGATGACAGCCTTGCCCATCGCCTCGAGGATCGGCTCGGCGCGTCCGAAGGCGGTCTCACTGCCGCCAACCATGAAGGTGAGCGTGCCGCCATTCGCGGCGGCGATCCCTCCGGAAACAGGCGCGTCGACCATGTCGTACCCCGCCTCTTCCGCGGTCGCGATGACCTCGCGCGCGGTCGCGACGTCGATGGTCGAGCAATCGAGCAGCACTGCGCCTTTGGGCGCCTGGCCAATCACATCGGTTCGATAGACATCGCGCACGATATTGCCGTTGGGCAGCATCGAGACGACCGCCTCGGCCTCCTCGCATGCCGCGCGCGCCGATCCGAAAGTTGCGCAGCCCGCCTCCTTTGCCGCCGCAAGCGCGTCCTGCGACAGGTCGAATGCGCGGACATCGTGGCTAGCCTTGACAAGGTTCGCGGCCATTCCGCCACCCATATTGCCGAGGCCGATGAATGCGATCTTCATAAAACACCTATTTCGGTTAGCAGTCCGTAGCCGCCAAGAAAGACCATCGGCGGTCCAAAAATGGTCATCATGATCAGCTGGAACTTCTGAAGTAACCGATCAAATAGGGTGAGCGGCAAAGGCTCTTCGCCGCTGGCCGTCAGGATGCTGGCTTCGAGCAGGCTTATGCTGTCTTCGCGGCGATGGCGCCAACCGACGAAAGCGGCCCAGCAGAAGAAGACGCCAAACAGCAGTATGCTTAGAGCGAAGATCACCGCCCCTTCCACTGGCCCTCGCGCTTCTCGATGAACGCCGCCATGCCTTCGGCCTTGTCCTCGCTCGCGGTGAGAATCTGGAAGATGCGGCGTTCGACGATCAGGCCTTGGTCGAGCATCATTTCAAACGCGCTGTTGACCATTTCCTTGTTCGCGATGGTCGCCATCGGCGGCATCCCGGCAATGGTCGCGGCGGTTTTCAGGACGTCTGCGATAAGGTCGGCTTGCGGGACCACGCGCACGATCAGGTTGGAACGCTCGGCTTCCTCGGCGCTCATCATCCGGCCTGTCAGGCACATTTCCATCGATTTGGATTTGCCGATCGCGCGGGTCAGACGCTGCGATCCGCCCATGCCGGGGGCCACGCCCAGCTTGATTTCGGGCTGACCGAACTTCGCATTATCCGAGGCGACGATGAAGTCCGCCATCATCGCAAGCTCGCACCCGCCGCCGAGCGCGAAACCATTGACCGCCGCAATCCACGGCTTGCGGGTCTTCTTCACGATCTCGCTCGTCCACGGCGAGAAGAAATCGTCGAGATAGAAATCGGCCGCTGCCTTTTCGCTCATCTCCTTGATGTCGGCACCCGCAGCGAAAGCCTTGTCGCCCGAGCCGGTAAGGACCGCGCAAAGCTGGCTGTCATCGGCCTGATAGTCGGCAAAGGCGTCGATCAGTTCTTCGAGCACTTTGGAATTCAGCGCATTGAGCGCCTTGGGCCGGTTGAGGGTGAGCAGGGTGACCCCTTTGGTCCCCTGCGCGTCTTTTTCGACGGTGATAGTTTCGTATTGGGCCATCGGCCTTCTCCAATTCGTCACCCTGAACGTGTTTCAGGGTCCGTTCTTCGATCTGCACCGCACCCGCCACTGGCGAAATGGATGCTGAAACAGGTTCAGCATGACGGTGCGGGCGGGATTACGCGAGTGGTTTCCATTCCTCGTCATCGGGCAGGGGCGCAAAGATGCTGTCGAGGAGTTCCTCGCTCACACCTTCGGGCGTGGGCGGATCCCACTGCGGATCGTTGGTTTTGTCGACAATCACGGCGCGCACGCCCTCGGCGAAATCGGGCCGGGTCAGCACCCGCGAGGCGATGCGGTATTCCATCCGCATGTTTTCGGCAAAATCGATCATCTGTTCGCTGGTCGCAAGCTGGCGCAGCGCGACCTTGCAGGTCTGCGGGCTCTTGGTGCCGAGCGTGTCGCGCTCTTTTGCCGCCCATTCGGCATTACCGTTCTCATCGGTCTCGATCTCGTTTTCGAGACTGGCGAGTATCTCCTCGTAATCGTCGGACGCGAAATGCTTGGCGATGCGCAGCGCGTTCCCTTCGATGCGGGCATCGGGCGGAGTGCCGACGGGCTCGGACAGGATCCCGGCAATGCGGCCGGGCCGCTCGATAATGCGAGCTTTGAGCTCATCGATCATCTCGCTCGGAACGTAATGCGTGGCGATCCCGGTCCACAAGCATTCCGCTCCATCGAGCCGCGCACCTGTGAGCGCGAGGAACTGGCCCAGACGCCCGCCGAGGCGCGAAAGGTACCAGCCGCCGCCGACATCCGGGAACAGGCCGATGCCGGTTTCGGGCATGGCGAAACGGGTGTTTTCCGTCGCGACCCGGAACTTCGCGGGAAGCGCGATGCCCACGCCGCCGCCCATTGTGATGCCGTCCATGAAGGCGACAATGGGCTTGGGGTAGGTGAACAGCTGATGGTTGAGCTGATATTCGTCGTGGAAGAACTTGCGGCCCGACACGCCACCATCGTTCAAGGCCGAATTGCGCAGGAACGCGATGTCGCCGCCCGCGCAAAAGCCGCGCCCCTCGGCATGGTCGAGAATGATCGCTTCGACGTCGTCGTCATGCTCCCACTCGGTGAGCGCCGCGCTCATTGCGTGACACATGTCGAGCGTGAGCGCGTGCAGCGCCTTGGGCCGGTTGAGCGAGATATGGCCGACGCGGCCATCCTTATGAATGTTAACGTCTTGCGTCATGGTTTTCGCCTTATCCCTGCGTTCACTGGCGCAGCAGATCGCGGCCGACGATCATCCGCATGACCTGATTTGTACCCTCAAGGATCGAGTGAACTCGCAGGTCGCGCCAGAAGCGTTCGATCGGGTAATCCTTGAGGTAGCCATAGCCGCCGAACAATTGCAGCGCGTCGTTCACGACCTTGCTGCCATTGTCTGTCGCGAGCCGTTTGGCCATCGCGGAAAAGCGCGATTTGTCCGGCGCGTTGTCGGTCACCTTGGCAGCCGCGAGGTACAGCAGAGCGCGCGCCGCTTCGAGGTCGGTCGCCATGTCGGCGAGCATGAACTGCGTGTTCTGGAAATCGGCAATCGGCGTGTCGAACTGCTTGCGATCCTTGGTGTAGGCGACTGCTTCGTCGAGACAGCGCTGCGCCCCGCCGAGCGAGCATGCGCCGATATTAAGACGTCCGCCATCGAGCCCCATCATCGCAAAGCGAAACCCTTCGCCTTCATCCCCGACGCGGTTCTCGACCGGTACCCGCGCATCCTCGAAGATGACCTGCGCGGTCGGAGAGGCGTTCCAGCCAAGTTTCTTCTCCGGTGCGCCGAAAGAGACACCCGGCGTGTCCTTGTCGATGACAAGGCAGGTGATGCCCTTTGTCTTGTGATCGCTGGTACGCACCATGGTGACGTAGACGTCGTTGACCCCGCCGCCCGAAATGAACTGCTTCGTGCCGTTAAGGACATAGTGATCGCCGTCCAGCCTGGCGTTTGTCTTCAGCCCCGCAGCGTCCGATCCGCTGCCGGGTTCGGTCAGGCAGTAGCTGGCGATCTTTTCCATCGTGACCAGATCGGGGAGGTATTTTTCTTTCACACCTGCACCGCCGAACTGGTCGATCATCCAGGCGGCCATATTGTGGATCGAGATGAAAGCGCTCGTCGTCGGGCAGCCATAGGCCATCGCCTCCATGATCAGCGCGGCTTCAAGCCGGCCGAGCCCGATACCGCCCGATTCCTCGGACACGTAGATCGCGCCAAAGCCGAGTTCGGCGCTTTGCTTGATCACGTCTTTTGGGAAGTGATGCTTCTCATCCCATTCGCCCGCATTGGGCGTGATGTTGTCGGCGGTAAAGCGCTGCGCCATTTCCTGGATCGCAAGCTGATCGGATGTAAGTGAAAATTGTCCTTGCATGCCCGCGCATCTACAGCGCTTCTCGCGCTTAGAAAAGGGCCGGAAAGCCGCTTCTTTTGCTAGGCACGATGCGAGCAGCGCAACGCGAAAAAGCACGACGCCGTAACCGCGCGGCCATTGCACGCGTACAGCACTATATGACCCAGCATTATTCGCGCCTGATAATTGTCTACAACGCCGACAGCGGCATTCTGAACGCGCTCAAGGATATGGTGCACAAGATCGTGTCGCCATCGACCTATCCGTGCTCGCTGTGTGCGCTGACCTATGGCCCTGTTGCCATGCGAGGCCAGTGGCGGCGGTTCCTGGGTAGTATCAGGATGGGCGTGCAGTTCTATCACCGCGACGAGTTTGCAAAGGCATATCCCACGCATAGCGCGCAGCTGCCCGCGATCCTCCTTGCCGAGCATGGCAATCCCGCGCGCATGCTCATTTCAGCCGATGAGCTCAACGATATGGAAAGCCTGCCCGAACTGATTGTTCGTGTGGAGAGCAAGCTGGAGCTCGAACGGATACGCAATCCGTTTCCGCGCGCGGTTGCTTAGCATGTAGCCTAGGCGTCCTCGACGACCGCCTCGGCTTCGATCTCGACCTTCCATTCGCGCCGGCAGAGCCATGCCACCCCAGCCATGGTCGCAGCGGGCCTTGCACCGCCGAAATAGCGGGCGTGAACAGCGCCAACGGCGTCCTGATCGCTGAAATCCGTGAGCAGCATGCGCGTGCGGACCACATCCTTGGCGCTGCCGCCAAGCTCCTCAATCGCAGCAATGATCAGTTCGCAGCACCGCACGGCTTGCGCGGCGGCATCGCCTGGGGTGGTTTCACCGTCAGGCTCGATCGGACCGGTTCCAGCGACGATGATGCGGTTTCCCACGCGGACGGCCCGGCAAAAGCCGAACTGCGCCTCGTAAGGTGATCCGGAACTGACGTGTTTGCGATCCGCACTAGCCATCGTCTGCTCACATCATCTCGAAATGATCGACTGTGCAATTCTCGACTAGGTGCTCCATCCCAGCGGGAATGTGAGGCTCATTCCAGTTCGCACCAAGCGAATCTTCCAGTGATTTCCTGGACGTCCAGTGGGACACCATAACGTAGCTACCGGTTGTCGCTTCCATTGGCTTGCCGATCCAGACGGCTTCCATCCCGTCACATGATTTCATAAATGGGACGGAGATCCCTCGATATTTCTCTTCGAACTCCGTTTCATTGGCGGGTTTTATCCAAACACGAAAAACTCTGATGATCATGGCTGGCCTATCCGATCCGACTAAAGTCCAAACGGCAACATATCATCCGCAGGTGATCGCCGTAATCGTCATGTTTTCGTCGTATCGTATGTTCACCCGCTGCTCGCTGTAATCCATCGTCCATGCGGAATTCGGAGGACCCCAGCGAAGTGCGCGCGCCCCGCTTTGCTCAAGCACGATCTTGCCCACCTCTTGCGTCGCTTCCTTACCGACATGCTGCTGGACCGGCTCAGCATCGCAAGCCGCGCCGACGGGTTTGGCTCGTGGCTCCGAAGGGGCCGCGCTCGCATCTGGCGTAGCGTAAGCGCCAGCGCAGCCGCTGAGCATCACCGCGATTATTAGGGCAGAGGATTTCGGGACCATGGCAATCTCCTCAATCAGCGCAGCGCTTGCTGGGATATGTGTCCGCTTCCTTTGGCTGCTCGCCATCGGAGGTGTGGAGCCTCAATTCGTCGCCTTCACCGACCAGCGAAAAGCGGGTTTGCTGCGTCCAAGTCTCACCTTCGCCTTCCATATCGAGGGTGACGATCACGTCATCACCGTCTGGCTCGGTGGCAGTCACAAGCCCCAGCGATTCGTAAAACAGAATTTCCGATGCGGAGATTTCCATCAGCAGATCGCTCGTGCGCTCGCAGGTGCCGCCTTCGAAATCCCAGACCCCGTGATATCGCGCAGGAATCATCGCGCTATCCGCTTCGCCTGAAACCGCATCGCTCGCGCCGTCATCCGCTTTCGGTTCTGAGCTAACCGGCGCGTTCCCGATCTCCGCTTGATCCGGTTCCCGTGGAGCCTCCTCCGGCGATCCGCATCCGCCGAGCAGGATGGAACCCGCAAGCAGCCATGTCATCGATCGAGAGAGGCGATCAGCCATCCGTTTCACCCCATGGTTGGGATGACGAAGGCGTTGGACCTATCACCGCCCCCATCGGGCCAGCGCTGCGTCACTTTCTTCAGCTTGGTCCAGAACTTAAGACCCTCGGTCCCATACTGATCGATGTCGCCAAAGCCTGAACGTTTCCATCCGCCGAAGCTGTGATAGCTGACCGGCACAGGGATCGGCACGTTGATGCCGACCATGCCGACATTGACGCGGCTTGCGAACTCGCGCGCGGCATGGCCGTTGCGGGTGAAGATCGCGACGCCGTTGCCGTATTGATGATCGCTCGGCAGCCGCACCGCGTCTTCGAAGTCGTTTGCGCGCACGATCTGGAGGACCGGGCCGAAGATCTCTTCCTGATAGCTATCCATCTTCGGCGTCACATGATCGATCAGCGTCGGGCCGACAAAGAATCCGTCCTCGTGGCCCTGCAGCGTGAAGCCGCGCCCGTCGATGACGATCTCCGCGCCTTCCTTTTCAGCGGTATCGATCCAGCCCTCGACCCGCGCCTTGTGCTCGGGCGTGACCACGGGCCCGTAATGCGCGTCGGGATCGCTGGAGACGCCAATTTTCAGTCCGTGGATGGCCGGGATCAGCTTTTCCTTGAGCCGTTCGGCCGTGTCCTCGCCCACCGGCACCACCACAGGAAGCGCCATGCAGCGCTCACCCGCCGAGCCGAAGGCCGCGCCTGCGAGATCGTTCACGACCTGGTCGAGATCGGCATCCGGCATGACGATGCCGTGGTTCTTCGCGCCGCCCATGGCCTGGACACGTTTACCGGCAGCAACGCCGCGTTTGTAGACATAGTGCGCGATATCGGACGAGCCGACGAAGCTCACTGCGGAAATCGCCGGATGATCGAGGATGGCGTCGACCATTTCCTTGTCACCGTGAACGACCTGCAACAGACCTTCGGGAGCGCCCGCTTCCACGAACAGTTCGGCAAGCCGCACAGGCACGCTGGGATCGCGTTCGGAAGGTTTGAGGATGAAGGCATTGCCCGCCGCGATCGCCATGCCGAACATCCACATCGGGATCATCGCGGGAAAGTTGAACGGGGTGATGCCAGCCCCGATGCCGAGCGGCTGGCGCATCGAATAGACATCGATGCCGGGCCCTGCGCCCTGGGTGTACTCGCCCTTGAGCACCTGCGGAATGCCGCAGGCATACTCGATCACTTCGAGCCCGCGCTGAACATCGCCCTTTGCATCGTCGATCACCTTGCCGTGCTCGGAGGAAAGCAGCTCGGCGAGGCTTTGCATGTTGGCCTCGATCAGTTCCTTGAACTTGAACATCACCCGCGCACGTTTTTGCGGATTGGTTGCCGCCCATTCCGGCTGGACCTTCTGTGCGGTCGCAATCGCTTGTTCGAGCAAGGCCGCATCGCCCAACCCAACCTCGGCCTGCACTTCTCCGGTGGACGGGTTCCATACCTGATGCTTGCGGGTGGGGGCGGGGCTGTCACCGACGATGAAATGATCGATCTGACGCATGGGGATCTCCTGTCGAATTTGTAACCGCAGATGCCCGACACGCGCCACCGCGGCAAGGCCCCGCGGCCTGCCAAAAGTGTTTAAGCTCAAAAAAGGCGCCAAGTGGGGTTACGGCACCTTGCCATGAAGGTAAGCGGGTGCATTGGGCGCTCACTCAAGGCCCATGCATGTGTAGCTCAATGGTAGAGCAGCACCTTCCCAAGCGACCACAATCGCAGATTCCTGGGGGTTTCGCTGTAAAGTCTAGCGTTTTCGCATTCACGAAATTCAAATGCTTGCAGCTTCGGTGTGAAAGTCAGGGACCAATTTCTTAGTCGCAGGTAGCAATACTCGACTTGCGCCGCGATGCCACGAACGATGAGTTAGCGCCCCATGCTGGGCCTTCTGCCGAGACTATGATCACGCCGAAAGGTGACATCGCTGCAGCACGAAGCATTGAGTGCTTCGGTTACGCATCCACGGCTCGGTGCTCCACACCTAGCACTCTGGATTATCGCGATCGAATTCGGCGAGTTTGGCATCTGGAGAACCCATCGCGCGAATTTCGCCGTCAGGTCTATCGGCCTCGCCGCCAAGTGCTCACCAGTCCTACAGCATCGACAAGGATACAAAAACGACCGCCGAAGAGCGAAACATTGTCGATCTTCTACCTTAATGCAGCACACCTGCATGGCTAGGAGTGGCCGTCTCAGATTTTTCGATCAATATGGTACGTGATCTGACGAGAAATGGGTTGGTCTCAAAATCACCAGACTGGAATACTGGAATATTGCCTCCAGAGCAGCTGCTCGTGATCGCCGTGGCTTGTCATTTCATGACCGAAAATCGCCTAGTACTGTCAGACTTTCGTCTGTAGACTTGGGATTTGCCGCAGAACCACTCCACTCTCACAGTATACACCAAATACCGCGAAGGATTCGGGATTCCTAGTTTTTAGGATAGCCCACTGGTCAGGTGATACTCTAATTTTGTCTCGCCCAAGACGAGCGGGCGCGCTACACCAATTCGGAACTCGCGCCTCGTCACATCGCAAGATATCGGAGTGCACGTATCTTTCTTTGGCGAGCGCGGCGCAGTTTTTTCCTTTGTCCCGTGCGTTGGTGGAGCACACTGGTTGCACCTCAGCCATAGCCGTATCGGTTCCCCAAGCAGAGCACCAAGGATGCAATCGCGCTTGCAACCTTCTGCTGCTGAAGGGCCTATCCCTGACATAAAGACAAGCTTCGATTTGTCGACCGTCGGATCCCGACGATATGCGATCGCAAAATCTTAAAGCGGATTCGCGCCCTCGATCATTTAACTCATTGAGATATAGAGGCAATCGGCTCGAACGGGAATTGGAAGCGCAAAACGGCGTGCTCGGCTCGACTGGTCTTGCCTCATCGCGCACGCATAACGTTTCCCCATTCGGTCCAGTGCGCGAGCACATTTTCTCCCAGTTGGTCCAAATTGGGCAATCCGGGTTATCGCGGTCGAATTCGGCGAGCTCGGCATCCGGGGAAATCGTCCCGCCAATCCCGCCATCAGGTCTACTGGCCTCGCCGCCCAATGCGGAACAGGCGGAGAGCACCGAAAACGATATAAACAACGTCGCCAAAGAGAGATATTTTGCCGACGCAGTGCTCGAAATACGATCAGAATTAACAATCCTATTCACGTTTACGATGTTGCTTGCGGACATGTCGCACTCCTACTCCAAGTGGAAAATGTCATTTAATATGATCACCGCACGTTCTTGCGTGTCCATGAACACTGCGTTTTGCATGCGGCTCTGCCAGTAAATCCACTTAAGCTTTCCATCCCTCAGATCAGCCTCTGCATCTCTCTCAAAAGACCTTCGGCGTACCACAGGCCCTTGACGAATCTCATATTCGAACAGGAACGGCGTTCCGTCAGCACGAGCCGAATATCGGGCTGTCACAATGATATCGACGCCCTCATCGCGGCAGTAAGGGTTTTGCCCGGACGAATCACTTGTGATGCGAGGGATCTTTCGGTCTGCCGGAAGGCGAGGCGACCCACCATTAGCCATGTGCGCACGGGATAATGCGGCAGCGAACATAGTGCTAAGGTCGCTTGGCGGTTCGTAGCCCTGAGATATTGACCAGACCGACGGGTCAACTGTCAATCGAGTGCAAATGCTGGAATCATCTCTCACATCGAATGCAGGGCCATTTTCGTCGATTTCAGAACTAGACTGATCTAATCGCCCCTCTCGCACCATCGAAGCCGGTTCGACATCGGCATACACCTCCGCGGGGCTAGTCTGAGCTGGAGAAGTGACATTGGATGGCGATGTGCACGAAGTTGTTGCTGCGAACAGCAAAACCAAAACAAGCCGCGAATTCTGCAAAAACAAGGTACGCCCCTCATGTGTAAGTTGAAATATTGAAATTGCAAAGTTTATCTATTTTTTAATGAATGGTAAATTTATGCAATAGCTCCCAACATATTAAGCTATTACATTTATTAATAGTTTGATTTGAATATGATTAACTATTATCCGTAGCGGGGGTGTAAGTCATAGAAATATAAATAGAATTAGATCTGATATGATGTGAAATCGCTGTTTTTCTCTTTGAATTGGCAATTTATATGGTGAGAGTATTTACGCTATAATTTGTTTGTTAAGCTACTGTTGCGCTGGCTGGGTTACTCGATGATTTACAAAACCCACTTCAAGCTCGTCTTGTGCGCGAATGGCCGAATTGCGTTCTTATTCAAGGCTTTGCCATCCGAGATGTCGGTTCCTCGCCGCAGACATTCTTCGAGGTCATTCCGGCCAAGGAGAATAAGTATGACTTACTTACACTTCGGCCTTGCCGGTCAAACCCGAGTGCCTTGGAGCTTCGGAGCCAAGGCCGGTCACAAGTGGCCATTGAACAAGAAGACGATCCAGGCGATCCGTTTATTCTCAGGTCAAGGGGAGCGCATGCAAGATCGAGCGTTGTTTAACTTGGCGAATGACAGCGAACTGCGAGGCTTGATCCGGTTGAGATGAAAATCAGCGATTTGGTCAGCGGCCCAGACAACAAAAAATGGCGGCAATCATTCAGCGTATGTCGCTTCTGCCCCTTCAGTTCGAGATGGTCCAAATCCGCTAGCCGACCTATGTGCCTGGTTGGAACTCAGAGGTTTTGATATTGAGGACTTCGTCTTCCTAAGGCCTAATTGATCACACCCGTCATTTGAGCACGTGGCAATACGCTTGGCTTGTTGATGAGGGGGGCAATTATCGGCTTGCGGCCCGAAAGACATGGGATACACTCGTTTCGCCGAACCACGGCTTCAATCATCTGCGAAGCCACAGGCAAACTCCGCGCAAGCCAACTTGCGCTTGGTCATTCAAAGATTGAGTGCACTGTGCGGCACTTAGGACCTGATATAAAAGGCGCTCTCACGCTTGCCGAGAAGATATAGATCTGACCGCGTACCGACGCTGGCATCGACTGAGCTGGTGAGCGATGGAAGCGGACGAGCAGCTCTTGGCGACACGAGTATGCGAGACAGGTACTTGGCTCACAGCTCATTACAGGTCCAAACCGCTCAATCGAAGGCCGATTTATGCTAGCACGTAACGTTCAAACCGCTGTCTTGATCATCTGATCAACGGTCAAGCTCTAGTCGGACATCTCTTTCTCATACGCACGATATCGTAGATCAACAACACCATTGGCCGGAACTTCGGTGCGCCATAGCGGTCTGCCATCGCGTTTGCGCATTCGCTGATTAAAGCGCTTGTGCTCGTAATCCTCGTCATCAAGGAATTCGCTTTCGAACGTGATGGGCAACGGACTGGCGTTGCGCACTGTAAGCGTGAACTCTTCCCAACGATCATTTTTCTCATCCCACCAGCCACGTTCGATTGAAGCAATGACATTGCTTGCAAGGCCCAGATCCAGCTCGACCTCTTCGCCTACCGCTTTGTCATCCATGCGATCTTCCCCAACCAACTGGCGTAGCCCAAGGATTTGTTGGAAGAATGCAAATTGCCCTGACGGTAGTGGTTCGCCCAACCCATTTTCCTCTTTGTTTGTAGCACGAAAAACTCTGTTTATGCGATCAAAGTTGTCACCACGCCCTATCTCGAGTTGATAGATTATTTCGCCCTCGACATTCTGCTTTTGAATAAAGGCAACTTGCTTTTGGCTGTTCGCAGCAACCGTTGTGGGAAACGGAATTCGATAGAGCTTGAGATCTCCCAAATCTTCTCGCTGGGCGATGCGAGAGCCTGTCACCAAAATCACGCCGCCATCAAAAGGGCCTTCCAGAAGGTCCGATTCTTGCCTTCGTGCAGTCGGCGAAGGGGCGGTCGAGATTGCGAAAGGGCGTCGCTGATAAAGACCTTCTGTAAACTGACCTGTGCTTTCACTAGGCCAGCATTGATAGCGGACCGGCCGAAAGCCGGACGAAAAGAGGGTGTTCTCATAGTCCTCATTTTCCCTGTAGACCTCGCCTGCAACCGCATTCGCACGCGCGTCGAAAAAGCTCGTCGAATCGCTAGAGGCCATGGTGAGCCAGCCCAGAATGTCAGCCCGCGTACCCTCATCATTTAGCTCCGCAACGTAATTGGCGCGCCAATCGAAGTTGGATGCAAGATAGGTCAGCGTCATCGTATAAGTGCCGCCGGGTTGGTCTGGAATACGAACCGAAAGCGTTGGCTTCGCCGATAGGTTCTGAGGCGCCCGGTCGAAGACAAGGGTTTGATTGAGGCCCGTGCAAGCCACAGCTTCAAATCCTTGATCTGTTTGGATAAGCAATCTGTCGCTGCCCGAGCGTATGGTTGCTTGTTCTTCGATGATTTTGCCAGTGAAAGGGTTTGTCCGTCTAATGGTAACCTGCTGCCCGGTAAAATGGTCGAGCAGGCCGCGTTGGCTTAATAAGTTGGCATTTTGGTTCTTCTCATCGATGCCGATACCCTTTACCAGAGCGCTTGCGGGTTCGATACCGCTTGCGACCCCTTCAAAGCGAACGATTACGGGACCAGCTGGTACCGTCACTTCACGCGTTTCACTGATTAGGGCAAAACCCTGAAGGCGCCCCAAGTATAGCCTGGGACTTTCTGAATTGGAGCCTCGGTAGATCGACACTTCAACCACATCTGGGCCGGGTGACGTTACCGCCGATTGCGCAAGAACCGGAGTTGTCCCAATTCCCGCAAGGCAGGCCAAAGTAAGGTTGAGCGGTATCAAGCTATAGGTGGGTGAGTGCTTCGGGGCTCGCGGCACCGTGAGCCATGGTCTGAAGCATCGGATCAGCTCTTGCAACATGACGTCAATACCGGGTGTCGAACGTCACATTGACTTCAGTCTCGCCATTGGCAGGCACCGGCACTTGCCATACTCTAACATCCGCGTTTCGTTGCGTGCCTTCGAGGCTTTCGCTCACAACACGCGTATCATCCCAATAGTTGTCGAGCCCCGATTGCGCTAGATCCACCATCACTGCACGGTTGCTTCCATTAGTGAGTGTGTAGCGCATCTGTGTGCGATAAAAGGTCACATTGCGCTTGATAGTAGTGGTTTGGCTGGCGCCATCAGAACGGTTTATGCGATAGCGATATGTGTTTTGCCACTCGTCCGAGCTGATCCTACTGCGATCCACGATGGTTGGCTTGACTTTGATATCGAAGGCCTCGCCCGTCGAAATCGCCAGTTCAGACCCGCCAGGTGTGTGCCTGATTGCGCTTTCGCCGGTAAACTGCGCATTGTCTCGCGCGTCGCGTTGATAGACCCGTACAATACCGGCCGGCAGAGCATCGCCTAAGCCGCCAGCACGAGCGGTTGAGAATTTCAGGATGGTCTGAACACTGTCAGCTTCGTCACTTTGATTACGCCAGCCATTGGTGTATTGATAACCGCGCATGGCGGGGACCCCGCCCGCGTCTAGGAAGCTTACCTGTTTCTGCTGCGCATTCGCTATCGTTGTGCGCTTCTCAAGCGGGTAGATATAGAAATCACCAAGACGCTCCCGGTTGGCAGATTCTACTCCGGATCGGTTTCCACGCGGTCTATTGTTGCGATTGCTGCGGTCCGAATATCCTTGTTGAAGCGTCGCAACTTCCCCTGCGACCAATAAAGTGCGTGCATTGGAAAAGGTGGTGCCGGTGTTGTTGGTCAGTGTAACCCAACCTTGCACATCAATCTGGCTCCGTTGTTCGTCAAATAAGGCGACATAATCGGCCTTCCAGCCAAGGCCGCTCGAAAGGTAGCTGAGCGTAAGAGGACGAGTGCCTTCACGCTCAGAATCCAAGGTCACAGAAAGCGTGGGCTTTGCCATGAGGTTGGGTGGAATGCGATCAAAGATGACGCGCACTGGAAGTCCATCATCGCGCAACACCTCTATCCGGGTGCCGATCTGCATCACCACACCGCCGTTCACGGCCAGAATCTTTGCTCTTTCGCGCGTTTCCATGCCCGTCGCTGGGTTAGTGCGCAGCAGAGTTACGTCCTAGCCCACTGCTTTGGCCATAAGCGCACCGGGAGATAGCAAGTCGAAATCAAAATTCTGCTCAAGAATGTCGAACCCGACACCGTTGAGGGTAACTGTCTCAGGACGGATTTGAGCCGAGACATCCGGGAATGGCACACGGGTTGTGCCATTAGGTAGTTTTATTTGCCTTTCGTCCCGTACCAAGGCTATGCCGCTATTGTAGATTGTGACCGATACATCACCTTGTTGACTCGGATTGTCATCGGTTTGCGCATGAACCGCCGAGCCGGTAGCACCAATAATCGCCAAGCATGAAAACATACCCGCCAAATTCGCAAGTTTGACTGCAGACATCCTTTATAGCTCCCCAAGCATACCTAGACCCGCAGGATGTCATAGAGTTACTATGATGAACATACTCTGCCTTGTCCTTTAGTAACTAGACAAGCAGCTTTATTCAGTGCGTCTGGGTGCGATAAGCGTGATGGCACCTTTGGGAGACCACAGCCGTTGGGAGTTGCTCGCAAATGGCTCGGAAGCGCAACGACCGCTATTTAGACTGATCAGCTAGAATCACGCTTTCCACTTACGGTCCGCTTCCAAGCTCGCGGGCACAAGATGCAAACCGTCCTAACAATCTGGTCACTGATTCATTGCGCGATTTGAAGATGCTGCTGCCGGGGCGATTACCAAGCATATAAAGAGGACATAGGTGGGTGGTAGCGCTTGAATCAGAGATATTTATAAGGAGTCTCCGAATGGCCCGCTTCACCAAGGATGCATGGCAGGCGAATCTGCCGCTCTTCGAAACCACCCGCGATATGCCGTTCAATCGCGAGCTTGCCGAAGGCGCGCTGCCGACCGAGAAATTCCGGCACTACATGATTCAGGATGCGCATTACCTCGAAGGCTTCGCGCGCAGCCTTGCGCTGGTGTCGGCCAAAGGTTGGAGTGCGGATCACGTGGTCCAGTTCACGAAGGCAGCCGAGGTGGCAATCATCGTCGAACGCGAGCTCCATGCCGACTATTTCGAACGATTCGGCGTCTCACCGCAAGACTTTGCGTCCACCGAACTCAGTCCTGCCTGCAATCATTATGTCAGCTATCTGCAGGCCACTTGTGCGCAGGCGCCGTTCGAGGTTGGCCTTGCTGCACTTCTACCCTGCTTCTGGATTTATCGCGAGGTGGGCAGGGCAATCCATGCGACCGCCACGCCCGACAATCCCTATAGCGTCTGGATCGAGACCTATGCGGGCGATGATTTCTCCGAAGCCGTCGACGCGGTTATCGCGACGCTCGACGAAGTCGCCGCCAAATGCTCGGCGCGCAGTATCGAGAACATGCATCGTGCCTATCGCCGTTCATCCCAGCTCGAATGGATGTTCTGGGATAGCGCGTACCGTCAGGAGGGTTGGCTGGTATAATGCGCGAGGCGCTTAAGTCCCTGCTGATCGATGCGGCGCGCTCGGGTCGAACGCTCACCTATGCCGAGATTGCAAAATCACTACAGCTCCAACCGCCGCATACGATTCACAAGGCCGCGCTTCTGATCGAAGACCTGATGCGCAGCCAATCTGCCGATAATGAACCGCAGCTTGCGAGCCTTGTCGTGTCGAAGGCTCGGGCAGAATTACCCGCGCCAGGCTTCTTCGTACTGGCTCGAAAGCTTGGGTTATATGACGGGACGGACGCAGGAGCCGATGCCCGCGCCTTTGTCGAAACGGAGCGCAAACGATGCGGGTCGCAATTCTGAAAAATCAGGAGGGCGAAGGCGCAGCACAGGCTCACCTCGCGCGCGCCTGCTATTACCTAACCGGCCCTCACGATCTCAAGCAGCGCCAATCATCTGCGGGTGATGCAGTACTTGCGGCCATATGGCATGGGTGAGGTCGATCTATCAAGCTCGCAGCTGCAGTCGGGAGATACGAGGCGTCTGAACAATTGCTCGAAAACCTTGCCGTACCAGTGAAATAGCGAATCGGGCAGCGGGACCGGATCGCTGGCCTCGAACCGGTCTATCGCAAACTCCCATCCTCCGTTTGGCGTGAAGCGGCCCGCGCCGACGAATGTCCAGGCGTGTCGGCGGATTGCGCTCATGAGCATCGGCCCGGATATACTGTCAGGCAGGGCGTTCAATAGCCACGAAGCAGTCACCGGGATCCGGTTGGCGATGATGTAATCGGCGGTTCGCTTCGCCGCTTCACCTGCGATTGTGAAGCAGCGGGTCGGCTCGCGTAGCGCTAGCCAGCGATGCAAGCGTAACACATCGGTCTCCGGGATCATGCGTTCACCTGATGGCAGTTCGGGTAGCTGAGCGCTCTTCAAGATATTACAGGTCGCTTCTTCGCCAAGATGCTCGCGCATGGCCGCAACAGCATGGATCACAGCGTGCGGGCCGATCAAGGCATTAGCCGTTCTGTCGGCGGCATCGGTCGCTGCAATCAAGGGCCCTTCAATCAGCATCGATCCGGTCCCTCTGCCGCTCATTGGTGCGGCGCACGCCGCGCTCCTTCATCTGTTTGCGTACGGCTTCGCGGCGAGCTTTGGCCTGCGCTGCGCGATCCGCGTTCGTTTGCCAATCGGTCGCCGCATCCGCTGCCACCTTGCGACTCTCGTCGAAGTGCCAATCGAGCTGCTTCTTGGTCTGCGGCCCCCAATATCCGGCCTTGCCGAGATCGTAGAAGGTGCGTTTGAAACCTGCTCGAAGGAAAGCATAAAGGCATCCCAGCAGATATCGTCGCCTGAACCCGGTCCCCCGCCAGGGATAATGGAAAAGCGCCTTTTGCATATAGAACCGACGATAGTTCTTCATCACCCCGTCCAGCAGCTCGCCACGCTCCATCGCCGCGGGCTTCATGATCGGGGTGACGAAATTGTACTTCGAGAAATCGTGGATCTCGACCTGATCCTTGATTTCCTCAAACAGCGGCGTGAACGGCCAGGGCGTGTACATCGCCCAATTGGCAAGGTCCGGCTGCCAGTCCCACGCCATCCTGTAGGTCTCTTCGAGCGTTTTCTCGGTCTCGTTGTCGAGTCCGACGATGAACTGCGCCTCCACGAAAATGTCGGCATCGCGCAGCAGCTTGATAGCCTGCTTGTTTTCCTCGACCTTGGTCTCCTTGTTGAAGCGGTCGAGCTTCATCTGGGCGGCGGCTTCTGTGCCAAGGCTCACATGCACCAGTCCTGCCTCGCGATAAAAGCTGAGCAATTCGCGGTCGCGATAGATATCGGTGACGCGGGTGTTGATTCCCCATTTGACCTTGTCCGGCAGGCCGCGGTCGATCAGTTCCTGGCAGAACTCAATGAATTTCTTGCGATTGATCGTCGGCTCCTCGTCCGCAAGGATGAAGAAGCCGACGCCATGGTTTTGGTGCAGATCCTCGATCTCATCGACCACATCCTTAGGATCGCGAATGCGATAGTCGCGCCAGAACTTCCATTGCGAGCAAAACGAGCAGGTGAACGGACAACCACGCGCGAGATTGGGGATCGCAACCCGCGTATTCAGAGGCAGGTAGGTGTAGAGGTTCCAGTCAAGCACATCCCAATCGGGTTTTAGCGTCGACATATCCTTGACTGTCTCCGCTGCGGGTGTGGCGATGATCTTGTCGACTTCACGATAAGCAAGGCCCTTGATCTGCGCGCGGTCACGCGGCCAACGGCCTTCCTGAATAGCGCTAAACAGTTCAACGGCGATGTTTTCGCCTTCGCCGCGCACGATCACGTCAATATGAGGCGCTTCAGTCAGCACCTGCTTGTACATGAAAGTGGCGTGGACCCCGCCGAGCACGCGTACCGCACTTGGATTAGTGAGCGCGGCGATTTCGAGAACACGTTCCGCAGCGTAGATGCTTGGCGTGATCGCAGTGGTGCCGACAATATCGGGTTGGAGCTCGTCCATGCGGCGCGCAAGTTCGTCATCAGAGAAGCCTTCCGTCATCGCATCGATGAAATGGATGTCATCGAACCCGGCGCGTTTGAGCGGTCCGGTCAGGTAGGCTACCCAGGCTGGTGGCCATGTCCCTGCGATTTCAGCGCCGCCGGAACGATAATTAGGGTGGACGAATAATATGTGCACGGCGAAATGCTCCCGGCCAAGTGTCAGTCAGTTCGATCCCTAAGACCATTTCTGACCAAGGCGGCGCGGCGCTGCATTGAGATGAATCAAACCGGCCTGAACGAGATTCTCGCTTGGTCATGGATCGCTACGTCGCGAAGCTTAAGCGTTGTTGGGAGCAAACGTGCGGACTCTCGAGAGATGATCCGATTACAGGTGCGTCCGCCGCGCCGTGGTAGGTGGTGGATAGCTCAGTGTTATAGATTAGCTAGGGTATCCCAGATGGGCGATAGATCGTCTTATCACGCGCCATGTTCACACAATCGAGCCGGCTGTCCGGTACGAACCGAAGGACGCGAACCTTGGATCGATCCCGAATTTAGGCCATGCTTAAAGGCGAGGCCTCTTTCGCGCATAGGACCGTTTATTCTCCGTCGGCTGACAGTATCTGAAATGTTAAGGTTTGAAGCTCGACCAAGGAAGGTCAAAACTCCGTTGGTGCGATAAATTCTGACCGCTAAATGCCGACAATGGCGCAATGGACAGTGGTCTTAGTCTTCGCGTTATTCATCAGGTGGTTGCGGCCGTCGGACTGCGGAACCGTTTTTGACCAAATCGATCCTGGTTTTCGCTAAAAAGGGTGTCATGCGTTCTCGTTCTTAAACGACCACCCCGCTCAATTCGTCATTACCAAACCGATTTATTGCTTGTCGTGCAGGGCCTCGCTGCGGCAGATATGATCGCGCGGCACCATCAAGCGCGCCACAAACAGTGAAACGAGGTCGCCGTCCAATGCCAATGCCAAGTAAGCTTACGTCGTCCAGCAACCCCCTCGGACCAGCGGAGCTTAAACGTTGATCCTTTCCATTGCCGCGATAGCCGATCCTGAGAAGCTCGCCGAAATTCAAAGAAAAGCCGAGCAACTCACTTGGGTGGATGGACGGAATACTGCTGGGAAGGTGGCGCAGGCGGTGAAGCGCAATCAGCAGGCGGTGATGGATGACCCCGCCGGGCAAAAGCTGCGCGAGCTGACTGTGCCTCATATTATTTCCAATCCCACGCTCCGCACAGCGGCACGTCCGCGGCGTTTTTCGCACCTCATGGTGAGCAAAGCCAAAGATGGCGGATTCTATGGTCCGCATGTCGACAATGCGATCATGGGACAGGGCGATGCTCGGATGCGCAGCGACATCTCTTTCACGCTGTTTCTAAGTTCGCCGGACAGTTATGAGGGTGGTGAGTTGGTCGTTTACACCGATGGTCTTACACAAACGGCAAAGGCGCCCGCTGGCAATCTGGTGCTTTATCCTTCTTCAAGCATTCATGAGGTGAAGCCGGTCACCGCTGGAGAGCGGATCGTTTGCGTTGGCTGGCTTGAGAGCATGATTGCCGACCCCACACAAAGGCAGATGCTGTATGAACTGGAGCAGATGCGCCAGTCCTTGCGACGCAAGTTACCGCAAGAGGCTGAGGAACTTCTCGAGCTCGACAAAGCGATAGCAAACCTGCTGCGCATGTGGGCGCAGCCATGAGCGACCCAGGGCTTGAAATCCAAACCATTGGTGCATTTGAGCTGCGGCGGGGCGAAGCTCTCATGCCATTGCCATCGTCTCGCAAAACGCGTGCGTTGCTCGCCTATCTTGCGATTTCCGGCAGGCGGCACACGCGTCAGTCCCTGTGCGAGCTCTTCTGGGATACCACGGATGACCCACTGGCAGGCCTGCGTTGGTCGCTTTCCAAACTGCGCGGTCTGCTCAATATCGATGATCTCGAGGTGCTGAATTCAGACCGGGAAGCGGTATGGATCGATACGGAACTTGTCACCTTGGACAAGGATCGACTCAACGCGCTGGGCAATCAAACCGGCTACGCAGAGAAAGATGCCGATGAAATCTGGAAGGCGACAACGGGCCTTCCTCTCGAAGGTTGCGAATTGCCCAACCTTTCGACTTACATGACCTGGGTCGAGAGCTATCGTCAGGATTATCTCAGGCTGCGGGGTAGCGTGGCGAAGCGGTTCGCCCGTGACACTGATCTGCCCTGGGAAATCCGCGATAAATGGGCGGAGCGCTGGATAAAGGTGGCGCCGTATTCGCGCGGTGCAGCCTTCACTGCATTTGAATGCAAATACTTTGCTGCCGGGCGGCCGGCAGCCCTGAGCCTTGCATCCAATCTCACAAACTCCTTCGGCGAAGCGGGGATTGAGCCGCCATCCTTCGAGATCGAGCAGTCGAAGGGTGCTGATGTGGGTCGGCGTCAGGAGCTGGCACCGACCGAGCAGCAAATCCGGTTTGTCGAGGGTCTGGACGGCGTAAGCATTGCCTGGGCAAGTGTTGGCGATACCGGCAGTCCGCCGCTGGTGAAGGCCGCCAATTGGCTCAATCATTTGGAGCTGGACTGGGATGCTCCTGTGTGGAGCCCGCTGTTCAAGGAATTGTCCCGGACCAACCACTTCATTCGCTATGATGAGCGAGGCTGCGGACTGTCCGACTGGGATGTCGATGAAATCACCTTCGACAAATTTGTCGAGGATCTGGAGCATGTCGTCGATGCGGCCGGGCTGGATCGCTTCCCGCTCCTCGGCATCAGCCAGGGCGCAGCCGTGTCGATCAGGTTTGCAGCCTTGTATCCCGAGCGCGTGTCGAAACTGGTGCTATTCGGCGCCTACGATCAAGGGTGGCGATACGATGCGACACCCGAGCAAGTGCGCGAGCGCGAGGCAGTGATGGTGCTAACCGAAACAGGCTGGGGGATGGATAATCCCGCCTATCGGCATGTGTTTTCGCGAACCTTCATGCCCGACGCGAGTATGGAAGAGCTCGACTGGTTCGATGAGTTTCAGCGCCTGACCACCAGTTCGGAGAATGCTGTTCGGTTTCTGGAGGCCTTTTCCACCATCGATGTGCGCGATGATCTTGCGAAGATTCAGTGTCCGACGCTGGTGGTGCACAGTCGGGGCGACATGCGCATACCGTTCGCAACCGGTCGTTTGCTCGCATCGCGTATCCCGGGGGCGCAACTGGCGGGCGTTGACAGCCAGAATCACTTACTCCTTGGCCGGGAAAGCGCGTCCACCCGGTTTGTCGAACTGGTCCAGGATTTTCTGGCATCGCCCTGAAAGCCTGCGATTTCAACGCAATCGCTGTGGATTACAACGCTTTTACAACGCTCCCCACCACGCTCGCTAACATGGCAGTCTGGGATGTCGTGACCCGCTAAGGGGGCGCGCCAGTTGTGCCCTCATCATAGAGGGTCAGACTATGAGCACTTCACAAAACACCACAGTTGCGCCTCCTCCGAAGGTGGATTCAAAAGAGCCGGAGCACACAGGCGCGCAGGTCAGCTCGACTGCGCAGCAGCGGCAGCACGTCGCGGCCAGCCAAACGTCGCCCGGATCGGGCACAGCCGAGTACTCTCTGTCAGGCGGCCTGATCCGGCGACTTGCGGACATGAACGCCTCTCTCGCTTTTACCTCCTACCAGTCCGGGCTGCTCTACATGCTTGGCAGCAATGCCCAGGGTGCGGCTCAACTGCACCAATCAGCCATGCCAAAGCCGATGGGCCTTTCCACCGATGGTCACGGCGGCCTGGTGCTTTCGACCGGCGCGCACCTCATGCGGTTTGCCAATATCCTGGAGCCGGATCAGCGGATCAACCAGACATACGACGCGTGCTTCATGCCGCGCACGAACTTCATCACAGGGCAGCTCGATGCGCATGATGTCGGAGTAGATGTCCAGGGCGAAATCATCTTCGTCAACACGCGCTACAATTGTCTTGCCAAGCCATCCCAACGCCATTCCTTCGAGCCGATCTGGAAGCCTGATTTCATCAGCGACATCGTCGACGAAGATCGCTGCCACATAAACGGCCTCGCGATGCGAGATGGCAAGCCTGCTTATGTTACGGCGGTTTCCAAGTCCGACACGATCGATGGGTGGCGCGATCGCCGCGCCGATGGCGGTGTCGTCATCGACATCGCGAAAAACAGGATCATCTGCGAAGGGCTTTCGATGCCCCACTCGCCGCGCTGGCATGACGGCAGGCTTTGGGTGCTCGATGCGGGCACGGGCAACTTTGGCTTCGTGGAACTGCCCAAAGGCAAGGCCAAAATGGGCAAGTTCAAGCCGGTGGCATTTTGCCCTGGCTTCCTGCGCGGGCTGGCATTCCACGGAAAGTACGCCTTCATCGGCCTGTCCAAGCCGCGCTACAAGCGCTTTGAAGGGCTCGCGCTCGATCAGCGGCTTAAGGATGCTGACAGTGAGCCATGGTGCGGCGTGCAGGTGATCGACACGGCCAGCGGCGCCTGCGTCGACTGGTTCCGGATCGATGGAAAGATCGGCGAGCTCTACGATGTTGAGCTGATCCCCGGCTTTCGCTGCCCGATGACGGTCTCTCCAACATCGCCCGATGCGGCATCGCTCATCACGTTCGAGCGGCCACAAAACAACTAACAGACAGGCGCACGCGCCAATCTCCAGCCCGGCCTTGCGACACCCCCGCAAGGCCGGGCGACCCCATCACACATCAACGCTGTTTCGTCACGCGGCGACATCCAAAGGTCAAGAACATGGCACATCACGATCAAACGCAAAATTCCGCTTCCCAATCCCGTTACATCTTTGGCGGAGCCGGGAATTTCCTGCGCTGGAGCAACTCTGCAATGCTGCGCGGTGGCCGTGTGACCAAATTCAAGGGGGTGGCTGCAAGCTATTCCCCTGAACTTGGCCTGGTCACATTTGCGGCAGAGCGGGGCGCCGCAGCAGGCGGCGGGTCGACCGATCTGACCCGAGGTATGGTCCGCCGTCTGCTGCAATGGTCCGCCGCGCCTGTGGCCTTGCTCGCCGCCCAATCGCCAGCGTTTGCGCAGGCGCAGGACGAGTGCGTCGAGGTCACGCCGGGTCAAATCCTTTGTCAGGACAATGGCGGTCCGGCTACGACAGAGCAGGATTTAAGCCCCGCGACCAACGGCGATGATGTGATCGTCACTATCGAAGACGGCTTCGAGGTCGATGTGCCGAACTCCGGGGGCGATGGCATCTCTATCGAAAATGCCGGCGCAGTTACGATCCAGCAATCGAGCGGCTCAAGCACGATCACCGGCGATGATTACGGTATCGACGTCTATCTGGCCGACGACGATATCAGCATCACTACAGGTGGAGATGTAACCGGTCGGGATTCGACGGGCATTTTCGCCAGCACATCAGAAGACGCAAACCCCGATGCGACGATCACAATCGATACGACAGCGGGCACCGTAAGTGGTGGGTTTAACGGCATACAGGTCGGCCAGAATGCTATGGGCGATGTCGAGATCGTGGCTGGTGATGTCAACGGCGGCCAGTACAGCAGCCTCCTTGGTGCAAATGGCTCAGCTATTGATGTGCGAAGTGACTCGTCAGGAAGTACGACGATCGATAGCACTGCGGGTAGCCTTCTGGGTGCTGCGAACGGTATTTACGTTCGGAATTATCAGGGCGGAAACGTATCTATCACGACGTCGGACGTGACCGGTCAGTATTACAGCGGGATGCGGATCAATAGTGATGGAGGCAATATCGATATCGATACCTCCGGCGGGCTCGTTCAAGGCGGCACAGATGGGATACGTGTAAGCCAGGCCGGCGATGGCGATGTCACAATCACCACCGCCGACGTGGAAGGCCAAGACAGTAACGGGATCGAAGTCGACCGCGATCTTGGGGTGGGCAATGTCGCCATCGACAGCACCCTTGGCAATGTAACCGGGTCCGAAAACGGAATTGAAGTCAGGCACAACGGAATCGGCTCCATCACGATCACAACCACCGATGTGGAAGGCGAACGAGGCTTCGGCATCTACGCCACAAACGAGGCGACCGGCACCGACATCATCATCGATAGCTCGGCCGGTTCGGTGGTCTCCAGCGTTGACTCCTACAGCGCGGCCATTCGTGTCAGGAATGATGGTACGGGCGTAACGCGGATTACCACCGCCGACGTGACATCAGGGGATGCCAGCGGCGAAGGCGGCGACGCGATCTATGTCCGGAACGGGGCGAACACGACCGGGGTCGAGATCGACACAACCGCCGGCACGGTATCGGGCGATGTCTACGGCATCAACGTGCGTCATTATGGTACGGGCGACACCACCGTCTCGGCCGCTGACGTTACCGCCAGCGGCCTTGACGGCATTTTCATCACAACCGGCGACAATTCGGGCGATGTCACCATCGACAGCACCGCCGGAACGGTTAGCGGCAACGATTTCGGCATCAACGTTCGCAGCGAAGGCGTCGGTGCGAATATCACCGTCACCACAGCCGATGTGAACGCCGACAGGCTAGATGGGATCAATGTCAACGACGATGGTGAGGGAACCTTCGGCGCGGACGTGACGATCGATACGGCCGCAGGCTCGGTCACCGGCTTTGATGAAGGCATAGTGGCGCGAAATGCCGGGGCCGGCGATCTTTCGATCACGACCGCCGATGTTAGCGGCAACGAAGGATATGGCATTCGCGCCATTAACTCGTCCGCAGACGGTGGCGACATGATCATCGATTCCAGTGCAGGCGCAGTCAGCGGCTTCAACGACGGCATAAGAGCGCGCAGTTATGGCTCTGGCATCACCCGCATCACTACCGGAGATGTCAGCAGTCAGAACAACAGCGGTATCGATCTCGATGCAGGACCGGCAGCCGGAGACGTGTTCATCGACACGGCCGCCGGGTCGGTTTCTGCCTTCCAGTACGGTATCGAAGTCGAGCATCGCGGCACGGGCAATATCGACATTGCCACCGCCAATGTGACCACCGATGTCTCTGCCGGAGTTCGGGTGTTGGGCGCTGGCGGTAACATTTCTGTCGACACAGTGGCTGGCAGCGTAAACGCAGAACAGGGCGGTATCGTCGCCTTCAATTCCGGCACGACTGGCGACATCGCCATCACCACGGCAGATGTTTCCAGCGGCTCTTTCGACACAGCCGCGATCTCTGTGTCGCAGGGCGGAGGAAACGTTTCTGTCGACACCACGGCGGGAACGGTTAACGGGGCCAGCGCCGGTATCAACGTGCGCAACGAAGGCACCGGCGATACGGTTATCACCACCGCCGCTGCGACCAGCAGTCGCGGTGATGGCGTTTACGGATACAACGACGTGTCGGCGGGTAATCTCACGATCGATACAAGCAATGGCGGTGTGTTTGGCCAACAGGACGGCATCAACGCGCGCAACAACGGCACAGGCGATACATCGATTACCGCCGCGAACGTGACGAGCGGGAGCGCCTTTGGTATCGACGCACGCAACGCCGAGAATGCGGGTGCTCTCACCATCGACAGCAGCGCGGGCGCGGTGAACGGCGCAACCTTTGGTGTCTTTGCCTCGAACGAGGGCAGCGGCGTCACGACCATCACCACAGCTGACGTGAATGGCGAGAGCCAAGACGGCATCGACGCCTCGGTGCGAGGCACTGCGGGCGACCTTGTCATCGACACGACAGCGGGCCTCGTAACGGGGCGCACAACCGGAATTTCGACGAGCAATTCTGGCACGGGAGACGTGTCGATCACCACCGGAGATGTGTTGGCTCAAGACTTCACGGCGATCTATGCGAGCAACGGGGTGGGAACGGTAAGTGTTGACACGAGCGCAGGCGTCATCACCGGCGGAGCGGACGGCGTCGTTGTCCGCCAAAGGGGCACTGGCGATGCGAATGTGACGAGCGCCGATGTTGTGGGTACGAGCCGTTACGGCATCTTTGTCGATCTGGACAGCGACGCAAACAATCTGACCATCGACAGTACAGCGGGCGACGTGACCGGGCAGACCAACGGTATTCGCACGACCAATGCAGGCTACGGCGATACGGTCATCAACACCGGAAACGTCACATCCACCAGCGGCAGCGCCATTAACGCGTCGAACGAAGGGTACAGCAACGACCTGACGATAAACAGCAGCTCTGGCACAGTCGAAGGCAGCTCAACCGGCATCTTTGCCAGCAATTCGAGCTACGGCTCGCTCTCGATCACGACCGCTGATGTTATCGGCGCCGGGGCTGACGGGATACGCGGAAGCAATCAGGTCGGCACCGTTGATGTCATCATCGACAGCACCGCTGGCAGCGTCAGCGGTAGTGGCTTTGGTAGCGTGGGTGTCAGAGCAAGCAATCTGGGCTCTGGCATCACCTCTATCATGACCGCAGACGTCTTTGGTTCGGATACGGGAATTTCGGCGAACATCGGTTCGACCGCGGGCGATCTCATTATCGACACGTCTGCTGGCGAGGTTGATGGTGGCTTCGTTGGGATTGTGACGACAAACGGAGGCACTGGGCGCCAAACGATCACAACCGGGGATGTCTCAACCTTCTCCGGAAACGCGATCTACGCCACCAACATCGCTGCAACTGCAACGGACATCACGCTGGATACTTCTGCGGGAGAGGTACAGGGTGCCGGGAGCGGCATCGTAGTAGTGAACGCGGGCACTGGTTACACGCGTATCACTACCGCAGACGTTACGGGTGCAAGTAACCTTGGCAACGGAATCGAAGCTATCAATGATCCCACTGCGGGCGATCTCACCATCGATAGCAGCGCTGGCGCGGTGATGGGTGGCAATCGCGGGGTCTTTGTACGCAATTTCGGCAGCGGCGCAGTCTCGATTACGACCGCAGCCGTCACCGGACAAGCTGACAACGGCGTCGATATCTATAACGGGATTGATGGCGACGCGCTCTTGCTAGACACGAGCGCTGGTCCTGTCGAAGGCGCGCAAAATGGTATCTTTGTGCGCAATTATGGTGATGGGCAAAATGCCACCATCACCACTGCCGATGTTACAGGCGACAGTGCAGACGGTATCGATGTGGTGAACGCCGACACTACAGGTGATTTGACCATAGACAGCAGTGCAGGCTCCGTGAATGGCAGTGCTAATGGTATCAACGCTCGCAATTACGGCACCGGCTCGACGTCCGTAGTCACCGCCAATGTGACCGGTACGACTGGCGATGGCGTTTACATGGTCACCGGCGCAGACTCGACGACCCTCGACATCGACACCAGCGCAGGCGCGGTGACGGGCGGCAATCGCGGGATCTATGCGAACCACCAGGGTTCGGGTGATCTGACAATCACGGTCGGGAATGTGAGGGGGGAGAGCGCAGAAGGCATCCTCGCATCCACCTCGGACAGTGAAGCGGACATCGTCGTCAGGGGCGGCGCTGGCGTAGACAGTAATGTGATCGGTGCAACCGACGGTATTCGTCTTATCACCACAGGCGTTTCAGTTCTGGACGCCGATTTTACCGATGAAGGGATTATTGTAACGAACGCAATAGGCCCGAGCATCACAGTGTCTGACTTGGATAGCGTCACCGGCCAGAACGGTGATGCACTAAACCTGACAACAGCTGGCGGAGATATTACCGTCAGCAATATCGGCACTATTACCGGCCTTGGCGGCAATGGTATCTTTGCCAGCACTTTTGGCGGCGACATCATCATCGAGAATGTCGGCTTTGACGGCGGTATCACGGCGACGGGCGGGGTTGGGATTGCTGCCTATGCCAATTTTGGCGGAACAGTCAGGATCGGCACGTCAGGCCCTGTCACCGGCGATGCCTATGGCGTCAACGCAACCGGTACGAATGGTAGCGGGGTCTTCATCGACACCACCGCTTATGAAGTGTCCGCTGCGATTGGCATTCGTGCAGTCAACAGTGCTCCCGGTGCTGCCGGGCTTTCCATCACCACCGCGAACGTTACAGGTACGGGCGGTGAAGGCATCCACGCCGTAACTGAGGGCGGCGATGTGGTTGTCGATACCACGGCAGGCACCGTAACCGGCCTCACCGATGGTATCGCGACCAGCAATACGGGAACCGGGTCGACGACTATCGAGACTGCGGACGTCAACGCGACCGTGGGCGATGGTATCAATGGCTTCAACGACGACGATGCCTCGAACCTAGTGATCAACAGCGTCGCTGGCGATGTGACGGGCGGAGATGATGGCATCGACGCTCTCAACGAAGGCGGCGGACAGCTGGTCATCACGACAGGTGACGTGACAGCACTTGGCGGTGATGCCGTCGAAGCGCGAAACTTGGGAACGGAGCTGGTAATCGACACCACCGCTGGCGCATTGGTCGGCGAGAGTAACGGGGTTATCGCCGTCAACAATGGCACCGGGACAACGAGTGTCGTCACAGGCGATGTAACCAGCCGCAACTCCTCGGGCCTCTTTTCTCTCGGCAGCGGCACCGATATCTTGGTTGATACAAGCGCCGGTGACGTGTCAGGCGGCACCAGCGGGATCGTCGTTTTGAACAGAGGCGCCGGCTCGACCAGGGTCGTCACTGGAGATGTGGCTGCGCTTGAGGCGGAGCCGGGAATTACGCAGGGCGTCGGGATTTCGGTAACAAGTGATCCAAGCGCTGAGGATGTCATCATCGACAGCAGCGGAGGCACTATCAATGCGACCGGATCGGGTGTTCGTGTCGTGCAATATGGCGCTGGTGACGTAGAGATCGTGGTAGCCGATGTCAGCGCAGCCGCATTCAACGGCATTGCGGCCTATGATGGGTTCGAAGGCGCCGAGGGCGAAGGTTCGATCCGTATCGATAGCTCTTCTGGGACAGTCGTCGGCGGAAGGAACGGAATCCTTGCGCTCAACTCTGGTGAAGGCGAACTCGCGATCGTTACTGCATCCGTTTCAGGAGGTAGCGAAGCGGGGATCGACGCGGCAAGCCAAGGCAGTGCGCTCAGGATTGACAGCTCTGCCGGAGACGTCACCGGAGCAACCTATGGCATAACCGCGGAAAACACCGGAACTGGCGCGCTCACCATCACTGCCGCCAATGTTACGGGCACAAACGCGGCAGGCATTCTGGCGACAAGCACAGGTGCAGATATCGGGATCGACAGCAATGCTGGCGCGGTGACGGGCGCGACCATCGGCGTTCAGGCCCAACAGACAGGCGCTGGCGATATCAGCTTGCTCGTGAACGAAGTCAGCGGCGCGGTTGGCATTGATACCAATGCAGTCGGCGGCGCGACGGTCATCACGCTTGGCTCGACCGCTGTGGTCACAGGGACAAGCGGATTTGGCATCGATGCCCGATCAACCGGCGGCGATGTGACGATCCAGGGCTCTTCCGGAACGGTAACCGGCGCGACCGACGGCATCTATGTGCGGCCGGTGACAGCCGACATCACAGTCGGGACGATCGACCTGGTTGAGGGGCTTGGCGCAGATGGCCTCGATCTTCTTACCCAGGGCGGTGCGATCACTGTCAGCAATATCGATGCGATTATCGGCAACGGTGGCAATGGTATCACTGCCGTCGCAAGCGGCGGCACGGGCGGCGCAATTGATTTGCAAAGCGCAGGCACGATTTCGGGCGCACAAAGCGGCATCGCGGCGAGCACGGATGGCACTGGCACGATAGCGATTGATGTGGGCGGTCAGACGAGCGGCGCGGCCAATGGCATCGCCTTCGCAACCGCTGGCGGAACTGTCACAATCACCAATAGCGGCGATCTCAGCGGCGGCGATTTCGCGGTCTTTGCAAGTGGTGCGGCGACCGGTCCGATCACACTCACCAACTCGGGTGCGATCACAAGCGCGATCCAGTTTGCGGATGCCGATGACCAATTCATCAACAGTGGATTTTTTGCTGCTGCAGGCACAAGCGACTTCGGCGAGGGTTCCGATACTCTGGTAAACTCGGGCACGCTGAATATTGCGGGCAACGTCCAGTTCGATCGACTTGAACGCTTGCAAAACTCCGGCACCCTAAGCCTCGTCAACGGGCAGACTGGCGGTGTGTTCACCACACCCGGCGACTTCGTTGGTGACGGCGGTAGAGTGGAGCTCGATGTGAACTTCTCCGAAGGAGCGGGCGACCTCCTGACCATTGGCGGAGCTGCGACGGGCAGCACCGAATTGGTTTTGAACCTGGTCGACTTTAGCTTCTCCTTTGGCGACAACGTGGTCATCGCCGATGCTGGCGAAGGGACGCAAGCGGACGCTTTCAGCGTTGTCGAGGCGTCAGGCTCAGCATCGCCGTTCCTGTCCTTCGATCTGCAATTCGATGAGATCGAAAGCGACTTCGTGGTTGGGGTGGACCTTGAAGAACGGGTGTTCGAGGCCACCAAGATCGCCGAGGCGGCACAGGCCCTGTGGTATCGCAGCGCCGATGCCTGGGCCGATCACCGCGCCAATGCTCGCTTTGCGGATGACGAGATATCGCCTGTCTGGGTAGTCGCTTACGGCGTCTCCTCTCAGCGTGACGAGATCTTCCGCGATCCGACCGGCCTCAGCCTGGAAGACGCTGATCTCAGCTACAGCCAAGACTTCTTCGGTGTACAGACGGGCGTCGATTTCGACGCGGCGACAGGTCTCGTTCTGGGTATCACGGGCGGGTATTCGAGCTCTTCCTTCCGGCAGGATGCGGGCGGTAGCACAGTGCTATTCGATGCGTTGAATATCGGCGTGGGCGCAAGCTATGCCTCGGGCGGTTTCTACGCGGAGGCCCTGGCCAAATTCGACAGCATTACAGGAGATTTCTCGGATCCCGTGCGCCGCGACTTTGCCGCGGACATCGATGCAAACGCTTTCGGCGTCCGTATCGAGACCGGCTACCGATTCGGGAGTGACGCTCTCTATGCGGAACCGCGTATCAGCCTCGATCTGCAGCGAACCGATCTCGACGATCTCGCATTTCCCGGGCAGGCTTTCGAATTCGACAATGTCGATGGCTTTCGCGGTACGGCGGGTCTGCGACTGGGCGGATATCGTCAGTCATCGGGCAATACGACGATTGGATATTACCTTGATGCAAGCGCCGTGCGCGAGTTTGAGGGCGATGCAAACGTGGCTTTCCGTGCGTTCGCCGATGTCGTCGAGTTCCAGAACAACGCGATCGGCACTTATGCCAACGTACAAGCTGGTATCACACTAGAGGGTGACGGGCCGCTTTCGGGCTTTTTCCAGGCCGAGAGCGACATCTCTGACGATTACAGCAGCTTCGGAGGAAAGGTTGGATTGAAGGTGAGGTTCTGACAAATCGTTTAGAGCTTCATCGCCGCCTGCTGCATGTCGCGATACGATTTCGGCCTTATCGACGGCCGCGTTCGGGCACTAAGATTTCGGATCGCCTTGTCTTGGGTTTGGGGCACAAGTGTCATTGGTTATTGCGAGTACCCTTGCGACGTCTGTTTGAAGCAGGAGGTCTGATGTTGCTGGGAGATCCACCCACATTAGTCTGGAAATGAGCATTGACGAGGCAGCGGAAGATCGACAAACGACCTTTTTCAGGGAGCGGCTGTAAAAAACGCTGTAAACAGTGCAGCCAATAGGCGGCTAAGCCGTTGAAAAGCGGGTGTAGCTCAATGGTAGAGCAGCAGCTTCCCAAGCTGACGACGAGGGTTCGATTCCCTTCACCCGCTCCATTCTTTTTCGGGTGTTATCCCGCCCCTTCCAGCTCCGCGCTTGTTAGCACGCGCGCGACGATGCGGGGGAGGGTGATGTGCAGTGTGTTGGCCCGGTCCTTCTCTGACAATGCGGCGACAAGGTCTGAGACAATCGTCACGTCGTAGTCCAGCTCGACGGCCATGCGCGCCGTGGAATCGACATCGGCATTCACCACGCCGCCTGCGATGATGACATGGCCGATATCCTTCGCCTCCAAAAGCTCGGCGAGGTCCGTGTTGGTGAACGCATTGAGGCCGGCATATGGATGAGAAAGACTGTCGGACGCGTTCCTCAGCTCTTCAGGGATTTGCCCGCCATCCCGATCGATATCCAGCGCGCCTAGCCGGATTTGTTGGCGAAAGAAACGAGCGCTTGAGCCCTTCGCCTGCGCCGCATCCAGATCGACCGGGGAGTGCACGATGTGCCAGCCCTTGGTGCGGCTTGCTTCGAGAAAGGTCCGCAGCACGGCAGACGCCACGGGGTGCTTGATCGTCCTCTGCCACGCGCTTTCGGGATCGAGAAACGCTCTTTGAGCGCCGAGCACGAGCACGCATGTGCGCGTGGGATCAAAGCGCGCGTAAGTGGCCATCTTCCTGCGCACGAGCCATTTGCCTGTGCGATCGACGAGGCGGGCGATCATCGGGCGGCGCCCGTCACCAGCTGCTCGACCGAGATCACCCGGTCGGCGCATACGGGAAAGCCGCTTTCCATGGCTGCACGGTGATCTGCCATAGTCATAGCGGCCAGTGCATCGGACAGAATGGTCACATCGTAGCCAAGCTCGATCGCGCTGCGTGCGGTCGACTCGACGCATGTGTTGGAAAGGCACCCGCAGAGCAGCAAACGCGAGATGTTTCTGGAAGCTAGGTGCTCGTGAAGATCGGTGCCGACAAACCCGCTCGACACCATGTGCTCGCTGGCAACAAAATCGCCCACTTCGGGCGAGACGGATTTGCGGAATTTCCCGCCCCAGCCGCTCCGGGCGAAAGTCTGGAAGATGCGCGCCAGATAGACCGACGGATTGAAATACCGGCGCCTATCGAACAGCCCCTTGCGGTAACGCGCGTGCGGCGCAAAGCAGATGTGAATGCTGTTATTGCGGCAGTAATCAATTGCCCGTTCGAGATTGGCATTGGTGCCCAGCGCCTTGATCGTCGCGCGGTTGAGCAGCCAACCCTTACCGCCCGCCGACAGGAAATCGTTATACGGATCGATGACGATCAGTGCGGTGCGAGATGGGTCGAGCGGGAGATCGGTCATTCTATTCCTCCCGCCCGCATCGCTCAGGCGTAAACGGCTGCGCGTTTTTCGCTCATCGCGGCGATGCTCTCGCTGAATTCGCTCGATTTCAGCTGGTCGGAGAATATGCGCCCTTCGCTAGCCATGCGCTCGGTTATTGCCGAGTTCTTGTCCCTCACCAATGCTTTCGTGTGCTTCATCGCGTTGGGCGCGCTTTCGGCGACCGAGCGGGCGATGGCCGCGGCGGCATCGGCGAACTCGCTCTCGTCGATGACCCGGGAGACCAGGCCCATCGCCAGAGCTTCCTGTGCCGTGAGAGTACGACCGGTCATGAAGACATCGTTGGCGGCGGCTGTTCCGATCACTTCGGGAAGAAGCAGCGAGGAGGCCGCTTCCGGCACCAGGCCGAGCTTGACGAATGGCGCGCTGAAGGTGGCGTTCGATGAAGCGAAAACGAGGTCGCAATGGAGCGTCAGAGTGAGGCCTACCCCGATCGCCGGGCCGTTCACCGCCGCGATCAGCGGCTTCGGACAATCCTTGATAGCGTGGAGGAATTGAACAACCGGCGGGATGTCGTGATCGGCAGGAGCGGTCGCGAAATCGCGCAGGTCGTTTCCTGATGTGAAATAATCCCCGTCGCCCTTGATCATTAGCGCGCGGTTTTCTTCATCCGCGGCGTAGGCATTCACGGCGTCCGCCATCGCCTGGTACATATCCTGGGTAATCGCATTCTTCTTGTCCGGGCGGGAGAAGGCTACGGTGACGAGGCGGTTATTTGTTTCGATGCGAATATGGTCTGTCATGCTGCTGTGCTTTCGATTTCTTGGAGAGAGGTGTTGTTTTCGACCACGGGTTCGGCCGCGTTGGTGATGTGCGTCAGGAACCGGGCAATCGTCGCGCGGTCCTCTTGCGAAAACGGCTCGAGCAGTTCCTCATTGATGGCTTTGGTGATGGGAAGCGATTGATCGACCATTTCCCGCCCGCGCGGCAGGATCGCGAGCATGATGCTGCGCCCGTCGCTTTCGCTGCGCTGCCGCTCGACAAGGCCGGCCTTCTCCATGCGGTCGACCATCCCGCTGAGCCCGGATTTGCCGAGTCCGACGCGGCGCGCGACTTCGCTGAGCGGCATGCTGCCAGTTTTGACGAGCAAGAACAGGATCGCCTGCTGGGCGGTCCCAAGTCCGATCGTTTCGCGCAGGCGTGCGTCGGCGGCGCGGAACAGCGCGCTGTGTGCAGCATGGAGCTGATCGAAGAGTCGCAGTCTGATCGCCATTTAATTCGCATACGAACTAAATTGCAGGATTTGTCAATGCCGCACGGTTCTAACGGCGACCCGGCAGCCTATTTCGGCGGCATACGGATCGCGCCATCCAAGCGGAACTGGTGCCCATTAATGTAGGAATTGCGGGCAATCTCGCAGATGAGCGAGGCAAACTCCTCCGGTTCGCCGAGGCGTTTGGGGAAGGGGACGCTGGCATTGAGCTGATCCCACATCTGCGGATTGCGGTCTTTCATACCGAGCATCAATGGTGTCGCGAAGATGCCCGGCATGACCGAGTTCACACGGATGCCGAGGTCCATCAAATCTCGCGCCATAGGCAGGACGAGGCCGTTTACGCCGGATTTGCAGCTTCCGTAGATGACCTGCCCGATCTGGCCATCCTGCGCCGCGACGCTGGCGGTGAGCGTGATTGCGCCGCGTTCTCCATCCTCGTTCACCGGATCGCTGTTCGCCATGCCGAGCGCGGAGAGGCTGGCAATACGGTAACTCGCGACAAGGATGCCTTCGGCGCCGAAGGCGTAATCCTCCGTTGGCAGGCGTTTGTAGCCACCGGTCGCCTTGTCGAAACCGATCGTCTTGCCGCGCTTCGATGTCATCGCGCAGTGGAGGGTCACGCGCTCCTGACCGTTCGCCGCGCGCGCGGCGGCGAAGCCTTCGACTGCGCTCGCTTCATCGGTGATGTCGACATGGTGATAGGTGCCGCCGATGGCTGCGGCGTGCTGCTCGCCCGCCTCATCATTAATGTCGAAGATCGCGACTTTCAGGCCCAGTTCGGCGAGGCCTGCTGCGCTTGCCCGGCCCAATCCCGATGCGCCGCCGGTTACGATTGCGGCCATGCCCTGTTCGAGTTTCATCGTCTCTCCTTCAATATCTTTCGCCGTTGCCTAGGCCGGTTCGAATGGCCATGCCACCCGCCAAATGAAGCAGTCGGCCCAGCAATGGCCAAGCGAGCATCGCGTGCTAAAGCGCCTGCCGATGTCGATTGTCCTGCCCACCCTGATCTCGGTTTTCGTGCTCTCACTGGGCGCGCGCGACCAGCTGATTGTCGGCCAGTTTTCGGACGCCGCCGGGCGCACAGGGCCGATGCTTGTGCTGGGTATCGCCGTCGCCGCTGTAAGCGCTGCAGCGGCCGCTTATGCTGGATGGAGCATCGCCGCGTTCGTCCCCTCGGACCCTGCGAGCCTCCTGCCGGTTGTCGCGCTGATACTGGCTGCGCTCGACGTGGCTATTCCGGTGCGTCTCAAGGCCATGAAGGAGCCCACGCGCAGCTATGTCGCCATCGCGGTCGTCCTGTTCGTACGCCAGCTGATGAGCGGGCCGCGTCTGGCGATCTTTGCGATCGCCGCTCTGGCAACCGACCTCTGGATGCCGATGCTCGGCGGCGTCTTGGGCGGGGCGATAGCGATCGCTGGCGGTTGGCACATGGGCAAGGATGGTCTGGAGCACCTGCCGCTGATCTGGATCAGGCGCGTTTTTGCGGCCAGTCTGATAGTTGCGGCATTCCTGATCGGATTGAACGCTTATTCCGCGGCCCTCTGATCGCCAAATGCGATAAGTGCGATTTGATCTCTCCGCGAAACCGAATGCCCCTTGCGCCGTTAATTGGCAAAGACACCGCGATGCGGAGGCAAGCGGCCTTTGCGTTCGACGCACATCCAACGTCAGGAGATAGACTAAATGGCAGACGCCAACGACAATTCGAAAACCGCGCTGATTTCAGAGCTGAACGGACTGCTCGCAGATCACTTCGCGCTCTACACCAAGACGAAGAACTTCCACTGGCACGTAAAGGGCCCGCGCTTTCGCGACCTGCACTTACTCTTCGACGAGCAGGCCATCGAAATTCGCGACCAGATCGATGATATCGGTGAGCGCGTGCGCAAGATCGGCGGCGATACGCTGACTTCGATCGGTTCGATCGCCAGCGCCACGCAGGTCAAGGATCAGGATTCCACATCGCTCGATCCCGATAGCATGGTGACCGAACTGCGCGACGACAACGCGGCGATGGTCAAGCGCTTGAAGGGTATGAAATCACTCGCCGAGGACGCAGGTGATAACGCCACGGACGGTCTTATCGACGATTGGACCGACATGGCCGAAGAGCGCACGTGGTTCCTGACATCGATCCTCGGATAAAGCGCTACGCGGCGCTCAGTCGCTAATACTCCAAAGGGCCGTTTCCGGTTAGCCGGGAGCGGCCCTTTTGCTATAGCGCGGTGCATGGACCCGATCACATTCGTTCACGGCGCCGCAGCGAGCGTCATTGCCGATTGGCTTGAAGCCCGGCTGGCGGCAGCGCTCGAAGCAACCGAAGGCGTCGTCGCGGTTACTATTCCAGGCGGATCGACACCGTTTCCCATCCTCGGCGAACTGGTGAAGCGCGAGCTCGATTGGGCCCGTCTTGATTTCTGGCCCAACGATGACCGGATTGTCCCTGAGGATCACACAGCGTCCAATACCGGGAAAATGCGCGCGCTGCTCGAACCGGCAGGTGCCACGGTCTGCGCGCTTTCGGAGAGCAGCGAGCCGCCGCCTTTTGCGCTCACCTGGCTCGGGATGGGGCCCGATGGCCACATTGCTTCGCTGTTCCCCAACATCGATCCGCAGCTTGACGATCCGCAATCCGTGCGCCGTCTCACGCCGGATCCGCTGCCCGAGCACGCGCCATTCGACCGGATCACGCTGACGCTTCCTGCTTTGCTGAAAACGGGCACCATCCTGTTCACGCTGGGCGGGGCGAGCGACAAGCGGGAGGTGTTCGAACAGGCGGCGGAGGGTGCGAACGATCTTCCCATCGCCCGGCTGCTGCGCGGTGCCGGAGCGCGCGGCGACATTCCGGTGACCTGCTTTACCTGATGCTCGGCCTGATCCCCGCTCCGATCCACCGCGCCATCATGCCGATCGCGCACAGGCTCCGCCACCGCTGGCGGCGTTTCCTGGGGAGACCGATTGCAGGCGTGAGTGTGGTCGTCACCAATCTGCAGGGCGACGTCCTGCTGCTGCGCCATTCCTACGGACCGAAAGTCTGGGCGCTGCCGGGCGGCGGCTTGAAGCGCGGCGAGGATCCGCAGGAATGCGCGAGGCGCGAAGTCCGCGAGGAACTGGGTATCGAGCTGAAAGCCTTGCACGAGGTTGCCCGGCTACATGAGGTCCTGTCCGGCTCGCCGCACACCGCTTATATCCTGACGGCGACATGCAATGTTCAGCCGAAGCCCGATCGCCGCGAAGTCGTAGAGGCGCGATACTTCCCTTCGCACTCGCTACCGGAGCCGCTCGGCGAACTGACGAAAGCGCGCATCGCCGCATGGAAGAAACGGGGCACAGCCTCGCCCTAGAGCAGTGAAAGCTGCGCACTATCGGGCGCGGGCTCGTCTTTCTCCCCATGGTCGAGGTTCGACAGGGTAAGCCCCATCAGGCGGATTGGCATGGGTAGCGGGAGCGCTTCCTCAAGAAGCTCCCTGCCAAGGCGCGCAAACTCGCGTTTGTCCTCGACCCAATGCGCCACCGACTTGGCGCGGGTCATCAATTGGAAGTCGGTGAATTTCATCTTGAGAGTGACGGTGCGACCGCGCGGCCGCTTCCCGTCCCGCTCGGCATTTTCCACGCGCTCCCACACGATATCCACGATGTTATCCAGCGTCTCGCGCAGCTGAGCGCCGCTCGAGATATCGTCGCTGAAGGTGCGCTCCCCGCCGATGGATTTGCGCCGCCGGTGCGCGCGCACCGGGCGCAGATCGATTCCGCGCGCGGCGCGATAAAGGTAATCCGCGAAGGAACCGAAATTGGCGCGCAGGAATTCGATGTCCTTCGCCGCGAGATCGGCCCCGGTTTCGATGCCGAGGCGTTTCATCTTTTCCTCCGCCTTGGGGCCAACGCCGTGAAACCGGCGGATCGGAAGCCCCGCCACGAAATCGGCACCCTGGCCAGGCCGGATCACGCAAATGCCATCGGGCTTGTTCTGATCGCTCGCAAGCTTGGCCAGAAACTTGTTGTAGGACACTCCCGCGCTCGCTGTCAGCTTGGTCTTTGCGCGAATTTCCTGCCGGATGAGTTCGGCGATCCGGGTTGCGCTGCCGATTCCGAGCCGGTCTTCGGTCACGTCGAGGAATGCTTCGTCGAGGCTCAGCGGTTCGACATGCGGCGTGTGGTGTTCGAAAATCGCGCGGATCTGGCGGCTGGCCTCCTTGTAGGCGTCGAAGCGGTGGCGCACGAAGATGAGATCGGGGCACAGCCGTTTTGCCGTGACCGACGGCATGGCGCTTTTCACGCCGAACTTGCGCGCTTCGTAACTGGCAGCCGCCACGACGCCGCGCCCGCCGGAGCCGCCAACCGCCACCGGCTTGCCGCGCAGTTCAGGATGATCGCGCTGCTCCACGCTTGCGAAGAAGGCATCCATGTCGACATGGATGATCTTGCGCAGTCCTGCTGCTTCGTCAGTCTCGTCAGTTGGGGGAGCGGCATCGGCCATTGCATGAGAATAGGAGCTTGGCGCGCGCGAAGAAACTGTTGCTGGAACTTTCCACCCGGTGGACGATTTTGTGCACATGCGAAAAGAACAGTGGTCTTCCGGCGAGCCTCAGGGCAAAGGGCCGCCGATGGCGATCACGTCCACCCCCCTTGCGCCAACCGCGAAACGCGGTGCGACGCGCGACCAGCGGACGATGGGCGAGACCGAGCTCATCTGGATGATGGCGCTGCTGATGGCTTTGCAGGCCTTCGGCATCGACGCGATCCTGCCTGCGCTGGACGATCTTGCGCTGGCGCTGGCGGTTGAGGGCAATGACCGGCAGTTCGTCGTCGGCGTCTACCTGCTGACGGCGGGCATCGGTGCGCTGGTGCCGGGCGCGCTGGCGGACAGGTTCGGGCGCAGGCCCATCCTGCTGGGATCGATCGGCGTCTATATCGCGCTATCCTTCGCGAGCGCTCTGGTCACGTCGTTCGAGGCGTTGATTGCGGTTCGAGCGGCGCAGGGCTTCTTCGGGGCAGGCATCGTTGCGCTTCCCCCGGCGATCATTCGCGACCGGGTGGGCGGCGACAAGATGGCGCGCATGATGAGCCTCATTTTCGTGATCTTCCTGATGGTACCCGCGCTCGCCCCGAGCATCGGTGAGCTGATCCTGTTGTTTGCGGACTGGCGAGCTATCTTCATCGCCATGGCCTTGCAGGGCATCATCATCGGCAGCTGGGTCTATTTCCGCCTGCCGGAGAGTCTGTGCGAAGAGCATCGCCAGCCAATTCGGCCCAAGGTTATCGCGGGCAACATGGCGCGCGCACTGAGCCTTCCCAGCGTCGTCGGCTATGTGTTCGGCAGCGCAGTGGTATTCGGCGCTCTGTTTGGCTTCATCAACTCATCGCAGCAGCTCATCACCGAGACTTTCGGCGCGGGCGACCTGTTCCCGATTGTGTTCGGCATCTGCGCCGGGTCGATGGCGCTCGCCAGCTGGTCGAATTCGCGCATCGTCGAACGCTTTGGCGCACGCCGGGTAAGCCACAGCGCGCTCATCGCCTTCATCATCGTGGCCGCCGTGCAAGTCTATTTTGCATTCCAGCCGGATGAGACGCTGTGGCAATTCGTTCCGCTGATGGCAGTGAACATGATGCTGCTTGGGTTCATCGGAAGCAATTTCGGGTCGATCGCGATGAACCCGTTTTTCGCCATCGCCGGCGCGGCAAGCAGCGTTCACGGATTTGTGCGCCTGACCATGGCGGCGCTGCTGGGCGCGGCCATCGGCTACGCCTACGACGGCACCGCGCAGCCGCTCGCTCTGTCGCTCCTCGCTGGCGGGCTGGTATGCCTTGCGCTGGTGCTGTTCAGCGAAAAGGGCAAGCTGTTCGGTCCGCCCGAAGACGAGATGGGCCCCGGCGCTACGCTAGCTGAATAGATATTTTTCGGCATGCCATCCGGCATGCCATTTCCTCGCTCATGCGACCCGAAGGTCGCGTCGCTGCGGGCGGGCGGTTGCCCTTGCGGCCCTGAGGGCCGATCAACGCTCACTCTCGAGCTTCCGCCAGCCGAGCTCGGCGAACTCGCATAGCAGGGGCCGTGTGTCGCGCGGGTCGATGATGTCCTCGACATTGAAGCGTTCGGCGCTGCGGAACGGCGAGGTGACTTTCGCCAGCCGCATCTTGATCGCCTCGAGCTCGGCTGCCGGATCATCGCTCGCTTCCAGTTCGGATTTGTAAGCGACTTCCAACCCGCCCGCGATCGGCAGAGAGCCCCAATCGCCCGACGGCCAGCAGAACCGGTACTGATACCGGTCCGCATTGCTCATCGCGCTGCCTGCAATGCCATAGGCGCGGCGCAGCACGATGCTGGCGAGCGGTACGCTGGCGCGGTAGATCGCGTTCATTGCCTGCACGCCGTACCGGATCGTGCCCGCCATCTCCGCCTCGCGCCCGATCATGAAGCCGGGATTGTCGACCAGGTGGACGATGGGCAGTCGGAATTGGTCGGCAAGCTTGATGAAGCGTTCGACCTTTTCGGATGTTTTCGCCTCCCATGATCCGCCGAGATAGCTGGGATCGCTGGCCACTACTGCGACGGGCCAGCCATCGAGCCGGGCCAGTGCGGTAATCGCCGCCCGACCCCAGTTCCTGCCAATCTCGAACACGGTGCCCTGGTCGAGCACCATCTCCATGCATCGGCGCATCGAATAGACCGCTTTCGGATCGTGCGGGACTAGGCCGAGCAGTGCTTCCTCGCGGCGGTGGACGGGATCGGTGCAATTGGAGCGGCGCGCGAGTTGGCCGACATGTTCGGGCATGAAGGAAAGGAAGTGCCGCGCGCGCGCGAACGCCTCGCCCTCCGATCCGACCTCGTCATCGACCACGCCGTTGCGGGTGTGAATGTCTGCGCCGCCGAGTTCTTCTTTGGCCTGCGCGTGGTCCTTCGCCTGCTCGTACCCGGCCCCCATTGCATCGACCACGGCAGGTCCCGCGGCGAACAATTGCGAGAGCCCGCGCATCATGATCGAATAATGGCTCGCCACCGTCCGCGCCGCGCCGAGCCCCGCTGTCGGGCCGAGCGCCAGCGCAACCACCGGAACCGTATCGAGGTTCTCAACCACATCGCCCCAGCCGGGCACGGCGGGAATGTATGTCGCGCCGATCTGCTCGAGCGTCTTGACGCTGCCGCCGCCGCCTGTCCCGTCGATCATGCGGATGATGGGGAGCTTCAGCTCGTGCGCCATCATCTCGGCCTGCACCATCTTGCGCGCAATGCCCGCATCCGCCGCGCCGCCGCGAATGGTGAAATCGTCTGCGGTTGCGACGACCGGGCGGCCGTTTATGGAGGCCTTGCCGAACAGGAACGGAGCAGGGGTGACGCCTTGCAGGTCGCCGTTTTCGTCATAGTGGCCTTTACCGGCGATCTTGCCGATTTCGCGGAAACTGCCCTCATCGCAGAGTGCCGCGAGCCGCGCGCGGGCATCCATCTTGCCGCGGCCATGCTGGCGCGCAACCTTGTCAGCGCCGCCCATCTCCTCGGCCAGCGCTTCGCGGCGGCGAAGTTCTTCGAGTTCCTTGGCCCAGGTGCTTGGCGCGCTCATGGCAGCATCATCGGACCGATCTTGGTCATCCACGCGGCGAGCGAAGCGCCGCTGCCCAGCGCCACCCCCATAAGCACTTTCCAATCGAACCGTTTGTAAAGCAGCCAGCCGGTCAAAGTGAGCGCCAGCACACCGGCGATGACAAGCAGGACATCCGGCCATCCCAAGGTGATTGCGATATGCGCCTCGTCGGAGTTTTCCGGGTTACCTGCCACGTACAAAAGCGCGATCGCACCGGAACGGAATAGCGCCGTGAACGCCAGCGCTCCGCCGACGAGCGAATCTCTCGCGCTCAATGCCCAAATGCCGAGCATTCCCATGGCCAAGGTCGCCAGCACTCCCAGCAGCGCCGTGATCCCGACGGGAACGATCGGCGCTATCGCGCGCGCTGCCTCCGTGTCGCCCGAATTAAGTGCCTGCCAGAAGCTCTGCATTCCCTCGAAACCGCTGAACGCATAAGCGAGCGTGGGGTTGGGCAGACCGAAAGCGATATAGCCGAGATAATGCGCTGCCTCATGCACCAGAATGGTGGCCGGCATTAGAATGGCGGCGAAAAGCGCCCCGGCAATTGCTTCGCGCACGCGGCTCAGCCCTCGTCCTCGGGTTGGACAACGCACAGCACCGCCTCGACCTGCACTTGTCCACCTTCGCTGGCGGAGAGCTCGGAGACAGTCCCGTCAAACGGCGCGGTGAGCGCGTGCTCCATCTTCATCGCCTCGAGCACCATCAGGCGCTGGCCTGCGGTGACAGTATCGCCCTCGGCCACATCGACCGCGATGACCTTGCCCGGCATAGGGGCGAGGATCGCTCCGTCGGCGGCGGAGGCTTGGCCGGTGCCGCGAACCGGGCCGGATGAAAAAGCAAACGTGAAACCGTCGAGCGGAACTATCGCCTGCTCGCCACGTACCCATCGGAAAGAGTGCCCGAGTTTCGCATCGATTTTGAAAGTGTAGGACTCTCCACTATGATCGCGAAGAACCGTCGTTGTTTTGTGTGCGGCATTTAATCGAAAGTTTGAGAGGCCTGTCTCGATCATCTGGTCGGGGCCTTCAGACGAAAAAGGTGATGCGCTTCCAGTTAGCGCCTGATGTGCGGCGTTCAAAGCGTCCAAATCCGGTGTAGGCGGGGAAGATAGCTGCTCAAGATTTCGATCTATGAAACCGGTGTCTAGCTCGGCTTTCTGAAACGCCTCGGATCCAAGCAAATTGTATAGAAATCCTGAATTCGAGGTAACTGGCCATACGGCTGTATTCGCCAACTCGGCTTGCAATTCCATCATTGCGTATTCCCGGTCATGTGCGTGGGCGATGACCTTCGCTATCATTGGATCGTAGAACGGAGATATTTCCGAACCAGTTTCGACCCCTGTGTCTACGCGGAGTTCGAACAGTGACTCGTCCAAGCTGAATACGTCCAACCGCCCCGTGCTCGGCAAAAATCCCTTCGCCGGATCCTCCGCATAGAGCCGCGCCTCAATCGCCCAGCCGTTGATGCTGAGCTCTTCCTGCTTCAGCGGGATCGGCTCGCCGCTTGCGACGCGCAGTTGCCATTCCACCAGATCGACACCGGTGATCTCCTCGGTCACAGGATGCTCGACCTGAAGCCGGGTGTTCATTTCCATGAAGAAGATACAGTCGGCGCGCAGGCCTTCGCTGGCGTCGGCGATGAATTCGATGGTGCCCGCACCCTCATAATTGACCGCTTTGGCAGCGCGCACGGCGGCGGCGCAGATTTCTTCGCGCGTCGCTTCGTCCATGCCCGGCGCGGGGGCTTCCTCGATCACCTTCTGGTGGCGGCGTTGCAGCGAGCAGTCGCGTTCGAACAGGTGGACAACATTGCCGTGGCTGTCGCCGAAGACCTGCACCTCGATATGGCGCGGCGAGGTGATCCATTTTTCCAAAAGGACTTCGTCATTGGAGAAGCTGGCCTTGGCTTCGCGCCGGCAGCTTTCGAGTGCGGCCTCGAAGTCCTCGGGAGCATCGACCTTGCGCATGCCCTTGCCGCCACCGCCTGCGACGGCCTTGATCAGAACGGGATAGCCGATGGCGTCGGCTTCCTGCTTCAGGCGCTCGACCGACTGGTCCTCGCCGAGATAACCCGGCGTCACCGGCACGCCCGCCGCGATCATCTTTTCTTTCGCCGCGTCTTTGAGGCCCATCGCGCGGATGCTTTCCGGCTTCGGCCCGACCCAGATCAGTCCGGCATCAATAACCGCCTGTGCAAAGTCAGCGTTCTCGCTCAAGAAACCATAGCCCGGATGGATCGCCTCAGCGCCGGTCTCCTTCGCCGCCGCGATGATCTTTTCGCCGACGAGATAGCTTTCGGCAGCGGGCGAGGGGCCGATGTGCACCGCCTCGTCGCCTTGGCGCACATGCAGCGCCTTGGCATCGGCGTCCGAATAGACCGCGACCGTCGCCACGCCCATTTCCCGCGCGGTGCGGATGATGCGGCAGGCGATCTCGCCGCGATTGGCGATGAGGAGCTTGGCGATCATTGCTCCGGTGCTCCCAGACAGCCTTCCTCGATATGGCTGTATGCGATCCCGGCGATCTTCCATTCTCCTTCTACCCGAACGAGGTTGAAGACGTTGGTGCCGCAATGCGAGCGAACGCCGTTGATCAGGAAATCGAAATTCGCGACGACTGTCGCAACCGGGCCTTCTTGCATCACCCGCATATCCCAAATCGGTTCTGCGATATCGGATCCGGTTGCGGATATGCCCGAGATCAAGGTTTCGAGCGGTTGGGTCCGCAATCGGTCCTCGCCATCCTGTTCCTCGATTACAGTAACGGTCGCGCCTGCGATCGACTGGCTCGCCATGGCGTCTGCATCCTTCGCGTTGAATGCTGCCATGAAGCCCTCGACTGCCGCGGCCACACGGGCTTGCTCGGCTGCGGCATCGGCTGGATCGGCGGCTGCCGGGGCGGCGGAGAGCAGCGCGAGCGCTGCAAAAGCTGAAAATCCTCTCATGGCCCGAAGCGCTACGCCAGCAGGCCTTTCGCTTCAAGCCTTGGAGGGCGTGGCCGAATTTGGCCGAAAATCGGCGATGCCCCATGTGATCGGGTCGGCGGGTGGTTTTTCGCGGTTGATTGCTGCGGACAGGAATGCGCGCGCGCCGTGCCATGCCTTTTCCCAGCGGGGCACATAGGTGCGCGAATTCCACGCCTCGGTGCCGCGCGCGCGGACCTTGCGCCCGATTGCCCCGTAAATGCGCGCGGCCGAAAGCACCGCCCAGCGGCTGCGGAAAGGCAGGCGCGCTGCGCCGACGCGGGCCGCGGCTTCATGCTTTTCGACGAGGTGGACCAGCCGCGCGGCCATTTCGGCAAGTTCCTCGCGGTGGTGCGGCTTCGTATGCTGGCCGGGCTCGATATCCTGCTCGACCAGCCACATTGCGGGGAGGTAACAGCGGCCCGCCGCATCGTCCTCCACAATGTCGCGCGCGATGTTGGACAGCTGAAAGGCAAGGCCGAGGTCGCACGCCCGGTCGAGCGTGTCCTGATCGCGTGGGTCGACGCCCATCACCACCGCCATCATCACCCCGACCGCGCCAGCGACGTGATAGCAATAGCGCATCATGTCGGCCTTCGTCCGCGGGCGCCAATCGTCCGCATCGAGCGCAAAGCCCGCGATGACATCCTCCGCCATGGCCCGCGTCAGGCCGCATTCGCGCGACACCACGCCGAGTGCATCGAAAGAGGGATCGCCGGTCGGCTCGCCAGCGAACGCCTTGTCGGTGAGCGAACGGATCAGCGCGAGCCGCTGTTCGAGGTCGGACTGGTCGCCAAGCTCGCCGCCCATCACCTGATTGTCGGCGATGTCGTCACACTGGCGGCACCAGGCGTAGAGCAGCCATGCCCGCTCGCGGGTCTCCTCGTCGAACAGGCGCGATGCGGCAGAGAAGCTGTGCGAGCCGTGCTTGATCACCCGGTGGGCATGATCGACCAGAGCCGCCCGGCGTTCGGGATCCACGGTCATGGGCGCAGCCTGACCACGCATGACTAAAGCTCTTCGGCTTTCATCTTGAAGATCGGCGTGTGCGGCTTGTAGCTTTCCATCTTGGAGAGAAGCTCGCTCAGCGTGTCGGCAGAAATCAGGATGTTCTGATGCGCCGGGCGGACAAAGCCGACCGCCGCCATCTTGGCGTTGAAGCGGATGAGATCGTCGTAAAATCCAAAGGCGTTGAGCAGGCCGACCGGGTCCGAGTGATAGCCCAGCTGTGCCCAGCTCATCGCCTCCCACAGCTCGTCCATCGTGCCGACGCCGCCAGGCAGGGTGACGAACCCGTCGGAGAGGTCGGTAAAGCGCTGCTTTCGCTCGTGCATGCCGCTGACGGTAATCAGTTCATCGCAATTGTGGTTGGCGACTTCCGAATTGACCAGCGCCTCCGGGATGACACCGATAACCTCGCCGCCAGCCTGTTTGGCCCCGTTCGCAACCGCGCCCATCAGGCCAAGCCTGCCGCCGCCATAGACAACGCCGATACCGCGTTCGGCAAGCCCCGCGCCGACGTCGCGAGCGAGTTCGAGATAGCGCGGGTCTTCGGGAGAGGCGGAGCCGCAATAGACGGCGATACGTTTCATCGTGCTCATGCGGTGGCTTTAATCGCCAGGTCCTCCAGCACAATACCTGCGGTCGCTTTCGCGCTGCCGACCACGCCTGGGATACCCGCGCCCGGATGAGTGCCTGCGCCGACGAGATAGAAATTGTCGATCACGTCGTCGCGGTTGTGTCCGCGCAGATAGGCGCTCTGCCACAGCACCGGCTCAAGGCTGAAGGCGCTGCCCATATGCGCGTTGAGATCGTGCTTGAAATCCTTCGGCGCATAGCTGAACTTCGTCACGATCCGGTCGTGGATGTCGGGGATCAGGCGGCGGCCGATCTCATCGAGGATCATCTTTTCAAGCTTCGGCCCGACCTGGTCCCAATCGACCGGCATCTTGCCCATATGCGCGACGGGGACGAGCGCGTAGAACGTGCTCTTGCCCGCGGGCGCCATGCTTGGATCGGTCACGGTCGGGTGGTGGAGGTAGATTGAGAAATCCTGCGGCAGCACGCCGTGCTTGTAGATGTCATCGACGAGACCCTTATAGCGCGGGCCGAACAGGATCATGTGATGCGCAATTCCCGGCCATGCTCCTTCAAGGCCGAAATGGACAACGAAAAGCGAGGGTGAATAGCTCTTGCGGTTCAGTGATTTGGCGTATTTCCGCCCGCGCTCGGACCCGCGCAGTAAATCCTTGTAGGAATGCATGATGTCGGCGTTCGAAGCGACCGCATCGAAGCGCTGTTTCCAGCCGCTTTCGGTTTCGACCTCGGTCGCCCTGGTGCCGAGCGTGTGGACTTCCTTCACCCCGTCATCGAGGCGCATTACGCCGCCGAGCCGTTCGAAATGGCGCACCATTCCGGCGATCAGACGATTGGTTCCGCCGCGCGCCCACCACACGCCGCCATCCTTTTCCAGCTTGTGGATCAGAGCGTAGATCGATGAGGTTTTCATCGGGCTGCCGCCGACGAGCAGCGTGTGGAAACTGAAGGCTTCGCGCAGGCGCTCATCCTTGATGTAGCTCGATACGAGATCGTAGACGCTGCGCCACGCCTGTTTCTTAACCAGCGCCGGTGCCGCTTTCAGCATCGATTTGAAATCGAGGAACGGCTTGTGCCCGAGCTTCACATAGCCCTCTTCGAACACCCCTGCGGAATATTCGAGGAAACGCTGATAGCCGACAACGTCGTCCGGATTGAGCTTGGCGATTTCGGCGTTCAGCTCGTCTTCGTCATTCGAATAATCGAAATTGGTGCCATCGGGCCAGTTGAGCCGGTAGAACGGATGGACCTTCATCAGCTCGACATCCTCGGCGATGTCGTGGCCGGTCAGCTCCCACAATTCCTTGAGGCAAGGCGGGTCGGTGATGACGGTGGGACCGGCATCGAAAGTGAAGCCGTCCTTTTCCCAGAAATAGGCGCGGCCGCCGGGCTTGTCCCGCTTTTCGACCACCGTGGTCGCGATGCCGGCCGATTGCAGCCGGATCGCCAGCGCCATTCCGCCAAAGCCCGCACCGATCACGCAGGCGGTCTTGCCTTCGTATTTCTTCGCGATGTCGGGATTGATGCCCTTGCCCGCGCCGCTCGACGGAGACAGGTTGAGGCCGGGCGTATCGTGCATATCGGCGTTCATGCCGTTTTCTCCGATTTGAGGGGTTTCCCTCGCTTGAACATCGCGGTCATCGCGCGAAATATAGATACGGGCGGATTGCCCCAAAGGACGCGGACCCGGTCGAACCGCGAAGAGCGCGCCGCGTAAAATCGCTCGATCAGCCCTTTGCGAAGGCTGTAGAACCTCTGGAATACGTTTACGCGCGCATCCGGGTCCGCTGCGAAGAACAAAAATCTTCCCAGCAGGCGGTAATATCCGGTGCTGCGCCAATGGCGGCGCGCACGCGACTCCATGATTTCCGCGAGCCGCTCTGCGGGTAGATCGGCCTTTTCCGCGATGGCAAGTGCGTTTCCGACCGCTATCGGAATGGTATAGCTGGTAAGCGGATGGGTGAAGCCGCCGCGCGCGCCCGCGATCACCACGCCGGGAATGCGCACTTCGTCCTGATAGGCGGCAAAGTCGCCGCCGGTCAGCACCGGCAGTACGCCGCTTTCATGGCCGACGACCGCGTGATCATCCCACCCGTGAGCGTGCGAATAGCTGTCTATCCGTGAAGACAGCATCGCGCGGTCGAGCAGAGGCTCATCCGCGTAATAGGTATCCTCGACGAACACGTCCTTTTCCCCAAGCGGCAAGACGTAGACGAACCGGTACGCGCCGCCATTGCCGTGCGGGGCCACCTGTTCGACATCGGCATCCATGATCACGGGGCGCTCGACACCGTGGCTGCCGGGCAGGCGCATATGACGGCCGACGAAGACCTGCCATCCGCCGCGCAGGTGCTTGCTCGGGGTGAAACTGCGGCAGTCGATCACGGTGCCCGCCGCGATGCGCGTGCCATCCTCGAAATCGACGCCTGCGGCATCGAGCGACGCGGCGCGGCGTCCCAGCTGCAAGGTGCCTTCGGGCAGCACAGCGGACAGCGCTTCGTGGAAGTCCGCCGATGACATCGACCGGTACCCGGTTTCGAGCGTGCGCGAATATTTCGGGAAGCGCACGTCGTATCCCTTGTCCCACTCGGTCTGCGGGATCGGTTCGAGCAGCGCCTTGCCAACCTTGTCGAGGTCGCTTTCAAACCAGCTCCAGCGGTGATTTCCGCCCAGAACGGTGCCCCCTTCGATCAGGGCAATATGGCGACCGGGATGACGCTGATGGAGGGCAAGGGCGATCAATCCGCCGGCCAGGCCGCCGCCAACGATCGCGATATCGAACTGTGAGTCGGTCATTCGACGCTCGCCCTAGGCGAACCGGCGCTTCCGGGCAATGTCACTGGCACGGCTTGATATTTCGCCGCATCCGGAGCGCTTCCGGGCGAGTAACTCTGGAACGGAAAACGCCAGCGTTCATTAAAGTTCGGTCTGGCAGAGTGATGCCGGTCTCTAGGAGCGTCCTTCAATGTCCAAACTACGTTTGCTCTCGCCGGCAACAACCTTTGCCGCATGCCTAGCCTTTGCCGCTCCTGCCGCCGCCACGAGCGGCACGGGTGAGGAGAAAGGCTTCGACCTGGCCGAAGCGGAGAGCGAGACCAGCGCGCAGCCACAGGACAGGCCGCAGGGACAAACACAGGGCAGCGAGCGTCAAGGGCCGCCGGGCGGATTTCCCGGCGGGAAACCAGTGTTCGACGACACATGGGCAACCATCGGCATTGGTGCAGGTCTGGTGCCGAGCTATTCGGGGTCCGACAATTACATCGTCTTTCCATTGCCGCTGATTGTTGGCCGGGTGGCCGGTGTGGGTGTCAGCCCCAATGGCCCGGGCTTCGCGCTCGATTTCCTGTCCGAGGCGCCGACGGGTGCGCCGCCAGAGACGACCTTCTCCTTCGGTCCGGCATTCCGTTTCCGCAACGACCGCGATGGCAATATCGAAGACCCGGTGGTCGAACTCACCGAAGATCTTGAAACCGCGATCGAGGTGGGCGCGCAGGGCGGGGTGACTTTCCCCGGCGTGTTCAAAAGGGGCGACCGGCTCTCCCTCAACACGCAGGTGCGCTGGGATATCCTTGGCGCGCATAACGGCATGCTGGTTGAACCGAGTGTCGGATATTTCACGCCCATCGGCGGCGGTGTCGCCTTGCAGTTGTCAGGTAATCTCAGCTTCGTCGACGATGATTTTGCCGATTACTATTACACGGTGACGCCGCAGCAGAGCGCGGATAGCGGGTTGCCGGAATTCACCGCCGATGGCGGGCTCAACAGCGTCGGCGCGCTCGCGATCCTCACCGTCGATCTGGACGGGAACGCGCTGAATGGCGGGTTCAACATTTACAGCATTGCCGGTTATTCGCGACTGATCGGCGACGCGGCGGATACGCCGTTCACTTCGATCCGCGGGAGCGCGAACCAGCTGATCGGCGGCATCGGGGTCGGGTATACATTTTAATTCTTGACCCTCAAGCGCCGGGCGCGAGCCATCCGGCTCGCTTGGCTACGCGGCATTAGCCGCGGCGGCCGGTCGGCCTTGCAAACCCATGCGGGTTCGAATGGATCACCTCGAGATACGGCGGCGCGAGCCGTCGCAATCGCGACTGCGCGCCCGCAGCGACGCGACGGGCAGGTCGCGTGAGCGAGGAAATCGCACCCCGGATGGGGTGCGAAATCAAGATCACTTAATCCTCGCCGTTGCCCTCGTCGGCACTCGCACCGACAGCGCCTTCTGCGAGCTGCGGGCGTGAGGCCGGGAGCTCGGCGCGGCGGTCGCCGGTTTTCAGGTAGGTGTCGAACCAGCGCATCATACGCAGGTTGTAATCGTACCGGCTGGCGGCGAGGCGGTTGCCGTGGCCTTCACCCGGATAGAAGACGAGGCGTACCGGCACTTCGGGCTTGCGCACTTTCAGCGAGCGATAAAGCTCCAGGCTTTGGCCCGGATCGACGCGGGTGTCTTCCTCGCCGTGCATGATGAGGATCGGCGTGTTGGCCTTGTCGACGTGATAGACCGGCGACACTTCGAGCATCGCGGTCCAATCATCCCACGGCCAAGCGCGGCTGTGCACGTTATACATTTCGTAGGGAATGTCTCCGGTGCCGAACTTCGATACCTGGTTTGAAATGCCCACGAACATCACGCTCGCAGCGTATTCGTCGGAGTGATAGGTCGCGCCCCACGCACTGGCATAGCCGCCATAGGAACCGCCGGTGATGCCGGTGCGGTCGGTGTCGGCGATCCCGTCAGCGACGAGTGCGCGCTTCGCATCGACGATGTCGGTGAATTCGGGATCGGTGTAATTGCCCTGGTGCTGCTTCGCGAAGGCGACGCCATATCCGGTCGACCCGCGATAGTTCGGCAGGAATACGGCATAGCCCTGACCCGCGGCGACCTGACCGGGCTTCGAATAGGCGGTCTGCCAGCCATTCGATTCGTGCGCTTCCGGTCCGCCGTGGACGTTCATGATCGTCGGAGCGCCGCCAGCAGGCGCGCCGCCGACCGGCTCGATCAGCACGCCTTCGACCTGCTGACCGTCGCGCGCGGTGTAGGTGTAGGCGCGCTGCTCTCCGAAAGTGATCTCGCTGAGCCAGGGATTGTGCGTGGTCCAGCGGTCGAACGAGCCGTTGTTGAGAACGAACAGCTCGGTCGGGTGCTTCGGCGAATTCGCGGCGACGGCGATGCGGTCACCCTCGGCCTCGATCCGGGTCAGGATAAGCTCGCCCGGGTCGATTTCCTCGAGCAGATTACCCGCGGCATCGTGCATCCGCAGAACGCTGCGAACGCCGATATGGACGATCGCGGCAAGGCGTCCGTCATCGAGCCATTCAGCATCGACGACCGCTTCCGCCGCATCGGGGTTGTGCGCACGGAATTCACCGGTGGAGGTATCGACGAAGTGCAGCGTCGTCGCCGCAGGGTCGTTCATGTCGACGCCAGCGATCAGCGAAAGCTGCGATCCGTCAGGCGAAATCTCGACATCGTCGATCTTGCCCGGCGTGGCGACTTCGGCGCGGACATTGCCGGTCGACAGGTCGATGATGTTGACCCGCTTCTTGGTAAAGCTGTCATCGACGAGCGGGGTCGGCGTCGTATCGATGATCGCGAAGGAGCCGTCCGGCGAGATGTCGAATGCGCTGACGAAGCCGGGCACGGCGATCTCGCGCGGGTTTTCATCAACTTCGCTGCCGACGGTCGCGGCGAACATGCGCGCAGGCCGGAACTCTTCTTCGTACACGCGCGCGTTGAAGCCGCCACCGGCCTGCTTTTCGCGCTGCTTGTCCTCGGCGGCACCGGTCAACATGTAGATCGTCGCGCCATCGGGGCTGTATTTGTACGACTGAACGCCAGCATCATCCACGCCAGCGAGCTTCACGTAAGTCCCGCCATCGACCGGCACGCCCCACACGGCGCGTTTGTCATCTTCGTCCGCCCACAGGAATGTGACGAACCGGCCATCGGGCGAAAACGCCACGCCTGCCGGGCTGATGTCGTCCGGCAGGTAGGTCCGGTCGAAATTGGGCGCCGTCGCAACCTTCAGCTCTTGCTGGAAACTGCCGTTCTCTTCACCCTCGGTGACGTCGGGCAGGGCCGATGTCGTGTAGGCGATGCGGCTGCCGTCCGGCGAGATAGCCATCGCGCCTACGCCTTCGAGCTTGGCGACGTCTTCTGGTGTCATCGGGCGGGCCTGCGCGGTCGCGGCGAGCGATGCACTGGCGAGCAGCGTGGCGGTGAAGGCAGTGGATTTCGCGATGGTGCTGGGCATGTCTGATTGTTGTCCCTGTTTGGCTGAATATTGCCCGCCTTCATAACGATCAGCCGGTGGATGGCAAATGAAGCGCCAGCGACGCGCCCGCTTTGAACTTGTGCTCGGCGCTCCTGCTTGCCATCAAGGCGAAAGAGAGAAGAGGGGCTTGTTATGAAATTCATGCGCGCATTCACAGTTCCCGCAGCGGCCGTGATCGGTCTGCTTGCGGCTCCAGCCGCTGCCGACACCACAGTGATCCATGCGGAAAGCGTGATTGCCGATGCCGAAAGCGAGCCGACCGGGCGCGCGACCGTGACCGTGACCGATGGCCGGATCGTAAGCATCGAAGATGGCTGGCAGGACGTGCCCGAAGGCGCGACGATGATCCATCTCGAGGGCAAGACGATCATGCCCGGCATGATCGATCTGCACACCCACCTGACTGGCGATCCGGGCGGCGATTTCTGGAAGGAAGCAACCGAGCCCGATGACTGGGGCGTCGTCGTCGGCGCCAAGAACGCGCGCCTCACCGCGCTCGCCGGGTTTACCACCGTGCGCGAAGCAGGCAGTGCGCAACATACCGCGTTTTCGCTGCGGCGCGGCACCGAGGAGGGGTTGATTCCGGGACCGCGGATCATCGCCGCCGGTCCGGCGCTCGCGATTGTCGGCGGACACGGCGATGTTAGCGGCTTCCGGCCTGAGATCAACGAGATACTGGACAGCGGCTACACCTGCACCGGCGCGGTCGAATGCGCAGAGAAGGTCCGTCTTGCGAGCCAAAACGGCGCCGATACGATCAAGATCACCGCGACCGGCGGCGTTCTCAGCCAGCAGGGCCGCGGTCTGGAAGCGCACTTCACCTTTGATGAAATGAAGAGCATCGCCGACACCGCAGACTCGCTCGGCCTAAAGGTCATGGCCCATGCGCATGGCGCGCGCGGCATCGAAATGGCCGCGAAGGCCGGGATCGATACGATCGAGCACGGCACATATATCGATGAGGCTGCTGCCGAAGCGATGGTCGAAAACGGCACCGTGCTCGTCCCGACCCTGATCGCGTTCCAAGGCATTTCGGAGCGGCTCGGCAAAGGCATCTACACCCCCGTTGTCGAGGAAAAGGTGCGCGCCGTTGCTGAAACAGCGCAAGTGTTCATGGGCAAGGCGCGCGACTGGGGCGTTACCATTGCGTTCGGAACCGACGCCGGTGTGTTCGACCACGGTCGCAACGCGCAGGAGCTTTCGCTGATGATGCAGCAGGGCATGAGCGCCCGTGAAGCGTTGGCGGCCGCGACAACGGGCGCAGCGCAGGTGCTCGACATGTCCAACGAGATCGGCCGTATCGCGCCGGGCTATTCAGCCGATATCATCGCGTTTGAAGGCAACCCGCTCACCGACATCACCGTTCTGGAGGATGTCGATTTCGTGATGGTCCGGGGCCGCGTTATCGAATAAAGCTGCTGCATCGGGCTGGATAAAAGATTGCCATGGGAGAACAGGCGATGAAGCTCCGATACCACACGACAGCGTTCGCAGCGGCCATTTCGCTTGCCTCCTGCACGGCGGAACATGCGCGCGAAGAGGTGGGTGAGCGCTCGCTGCCCGACCAGGCCCCGCTCACCGAGGCCGGGGCTAACGCGACCGCGATCCTCAACGCCGGGGTCAGCGCGAATATCGGCGATCCTGGCGATCCGGTAAAGTTCCTGTTCGATCCGATCTATGACAATCACTTCGGATCGCTCCAGCCGCTCGACATGGGTCTGATCGACCGGATCGTGTCGGGAGCGCCGCCCTATGACGGGGTCGACGCGGTGTTTGTGAGCCACGCGCATGGCGATCACTTCTCCGCGCGGCACCTGAACCGGTTGCTGGGTGCTCAGAGCGAAGTGAGGCTCGTAGCGCCAGTCCAGGCGGTGGACATGATGCGGGAGGATGATGGCTGGGATCCAGCCTTCGCCGCGCGCATCGATGAAATTTCGCTGGGCAATGGGGAGCAGGCGCCGCCTCTGACAATCGCGGGCGCTACTATCGAGGCGTTCCGGTCTCCGCATAACGGTTGGCCCGATCGCCATGCCGATGTGCACAACATCACCTACCGCGTCTCGGCGAGCGATGCCGCAGACGGAACGCACCGCGTGATGCATCTGGGTGATGCCGGAACCAGCACCGAGTTTTTCGAACCGCATTCCGAATTTCTCAGCAGCTCCCGCACCGGCCTTGCCATCGTGCCGTTCTGGTTTCTGCGCGAGGACGAGATCGATAGCCTGATCGATCGGACGCTGAATGCAGAGGCTGCTGCCGGTATGCACGTGCCGGTCGAGGAGCCGGGATGGCTTTCCGATAACGGCCGCCCATACTTCACAGAAGAGGGGCAGAGCGTACCGGTGCCAAGCGTCACAGAATAATGGTGCCGCAAAAAATTTTTCGTCCGGTGTAACTTTTCAGGCTCCGTCACCGAACAGCTGGCTTATTCTATCGAGAACCAGGGGTTAAACATGGTCTTTACCGCACACCGCGCGGCGCAAATCGTCGCATTCCTGCTTGTGTCCGTAGTCGCGACACAGGCGCTCTACACCGCGCTTTACCTTAGTGCACCGGACATCGTGCGTACGCCGATCTGGGGCGTCGAGGCGTTGCTGTTCCTGGGTATTGCAGCCTTTTCGGCGAGCCCTCTCGTGCAATCGCGCCTGCATACCGTCGGGTGGGGCGCGATCTTTGCCAGCGCGATCCTGAATGTGGTTCAGGTGGGCGTGGGCATCACGATGTTCGGCCCGTTTGGCGAAATGGCAGGCAATATAGACGCTGCGGGTCCGGCAGCCGGGGCAGTCGTCGCGTTTTCGTTCTTCGTCTACAACGCGGCCAAGGTGCTGCTCGGTTTTGCGGCGCTGACCTTCGGGCTCGGCCAGATGAGAACCGGCACCGGCGCGGCCAAGGTGATCGGCGTTCTCGCCGTACTCGCAGGCATTGCTGCGGTTGTGACGAACTTCATCGTGATGGCGTTCGGACGTATGGATGTTGTCCCATCGGGCGCGGCGGGCGTCGCGGCGACATTGCTGCTTGCCTTCACGCTGACCCATGCGGTGCGCGAGGACAGCGCCGAGGCGTAATCGCGGCGCTGGGCGGGCGACCAAAGCCGCTCGCGCCGATGCCGTAATCCACTGGACCATCCGCCGCTGCGTGGGTAAGGTGCGGCCATCCCCGGGGAGCCAGCTGGTGGCTGAGAGGGGCAGGTAGCGCTGCCCGACCCGTCGAACCTGAACCGATTAGCATCGGCGGAGGGAGTGGGCTGGTCGATGATCGCACGAGGCCCGCACTCCGTCACAAGGAGAGCGAGACATGGCCGACATCAATTCCCCAGTAGAAATCGGCGTTACCACCGGACCGATCCGTGGCAGCCGCAAGGTCTACGTTGGGGCACGCACCGGTTCTGGCGTGCGGGTTGCCATGCGCGAGATTGACCTTGAAGGCGGCGAGCCTTCGGTCCGCGTCTATGACACCTCCGGCCCCTACACCGATCCCGATGCTCGCATCGACATCAATGCTGGCCTCCCCGGCCTGCGCTCTGACTGGATTCGTTCGCGCGGCGATGTCGAGGAATACGACGCGCGCGAGGTAAAGCCGGAAGACAACGGTCAGCTCGGCCCGGACCGTTCAGGCGGTGTTCCGCAGTTCCCCAATACCGTGAAGCGTCCCTTGCGAGCCAAGGCAGGCCACAATGTTACGCAAATCCACTACGCCCGCAAAGGCATCATCACACCCGAAATGGAGTACGTGGCCGAGCGCGAGAACCTTGGCCGCGAAATCGCCGCTGACCATGTGCGCGATGGCGAAAGCTGGGGCGCAGAAATCCCCGATGTCATCACCCCGGAATTGGTGCGCAGCGAAGTCGCCCGTGGCCGCGCGATCATTCCCAACAATATCAACCACCCCGAAAGCGAACCGATGGCAATCGGGCGCAATTTCCTCGTCAAGATCAACGCCAATATCGGCAATTCCGCGGTCGCCTCGGACGTCGCGCAGGAAGTCGACAAGATGGTCTGGGCGACCCGCTGGGGCGCGGACACGATCATGGACCTCTCGACAGGGCGCAACATCCACGACACGCGCGAATGGATCATCCGCAATTCCGCCGTGCCGGTCGGCACCGTGCCGATCTACCAGGCGCTCGAAAAGGTCGGCGGGGTCGCCGAAGACCTCACCTGGGAGATATTCCGCGACACTCTGATCGAGCAGGCCGAGCAGGGCGTCGACTACTTCACCATCCATGCCGGCGTGCGCCTGCCCTTCGTGCCGATGGCAGCGAAGCGCGTCACCGGCATCGTCAGCCGCGGCGGCAGCATCATGGCGAAATGGTGCCTCGCGCATCACAAGGAAAGCTTCCTCTACGAGCACTTCAACGAAATCTCCGAGATCTGCGCCGCCTACGACATCGCCTATTCGCTGGGCGACGGCCTGCGCCCTGGCTCGATCGCCGACGCCAATGACGAAGCGCAATTCGCAGAGCTCTACACGCTGGGCGAGCTCACCAAGCGCGCCTGGGCGCAAGACGTGCAGGTGATGATCGAAGGGCCGGGCCACGTGCCCATGCACAAGATCAAGGAGAACATGGAAAAGCAGCTGGAGGCGTGCGGCGAAGCTCCGTTCTACACATTGGGGCCGCTCGTCACCGATATCGCGCCGGGCTACGACCACATCACCAGCGGCATCGGGGCTGCCCAGATCGGCTGGTACGGCACCGCGATGCTCTGCTACGTCACGCCCAAGGAGCACCTCGGCCTGCCCGACCGCGACGACGTGAAAGTGGGCGTGGTGACCTACAAGCTCGCCGCCCACGCCGCCGACCTCGCCAAGGGGCACCCGGCCGCCAAGGTGCGCGACGATGCGCTCTCGAAAGCGCGCTTCGAGTTCCGCTGGCGCGACCAGTTCAACCTGAGCCTCGACCCCGACACGGCGGAGCAATATCACGACCAAACGCTTCCCGCAGAAGGCGCCAAGACCGCACACTTCTGCAGCATGTGTGGCCCGAAGTTCTGCTCGATGAAAATCAGCCAGGAAGTGCGCGAGTTTGCGGCGAAGCAGAATTCGGACAGCTACCTTGCGACCGAAGACCTGAAGGGCGAAAACACCCCGCAAGAGCGCGCCGAGAACGAGGCGGGCATGGAAGAGATGAGCCGGGTGTACAAGGCAAAGGGCGAGAAGCTCTACCTGCCCGAGGACGAAGCACAGTGATGCGCCGCATCGCACATGCAAGCCTCGCCGCCACAACGCTGATCGCAGCCGGATGGAGCATATCAGCCAGCGCGCAGGACGGCCCGGAGTTTCTGCCTCTCGAAGGCCGGACACTGCCCTTTTCCCAAGCAGTGCAAGTGGGCGACACGCTTTATCTTGCCGGGCAGATCGGTTTGGCGCGCGGCGACAGCGAGGGCGAAGCCAACGGCATCGAAGCCGAAACGCGGCGCGCGATGGACCGGATCGGCGAAACGCTCGCAAAGTACGATCTCACCCATGACGCACTGTTCAAATGCACCGTGTGGCTCGCGGATATCGATGACTTCTCCGCCTTCAACGCGGTGTACCGGACGTACTTCAAGGAGGGGCGCTTCCCGACGCGATCCACCATGGCGGTGAAGGCGCTCGCAGGGGGCGCGGCGATCGAGGTTGAATGCATCGCGTGGAACCCGCAAGACTGATCGGGAAGGGCAGCACGCCCCGTCAATCGCAAGAGGAGACGACACTATGAAGACGTTCGCACATGCAATCGCTGCGGCAACGCTGCTTGCAGGATTGACGACGTCGGCGATGGCGCAGGACGAGGCAGCGCCAGAAGCCACACCTGCACCCGCGCCCGCACCGGCCCCCTTTGAGACGATCATGCCCGAGGATCCGGAGGCGCGCGCGTTCCTTGAACAGTTCGGCTTCTCGCAAGCCGCGATCCACGGCGACACCGTGTATCTCTCCGGCGTGATACTCGGCCCGCCGCCCGAGGGGCTGACCCGCGAAGAGGCCTATACGCGCAGCCTGGAAGCAATCGGCGAAACCCTGAAACGCGCCGGATCGAGCTGGGACGATGTGGTCGACATCACGACCTATCACGTCGATATCGAGCAATCGCTGCCCGCGCTCGCAGCCGCCAAAAACCGCTTCGTGAAAGCCCCCTTTCCCGCCTGGACCGCAATCGACATCGACCGGCTGTTCACACCGGATGGGGAGCTGGAGATCAAGGTGACGGCACGGGTGAGCGGATTTGTTGAAGCAGCGCGCGCCGAATAGACCCTTAAGCGCCGAGAAGGTCGGCTGATGATATTGAATCCGCCTCGATCTGGGTAAGCCAGAAACTGTGTAAACTCGCCGTAAATCAGAAATCGGGGAGGGACCTCGTGGACGATGATTTGAAAGGCGAAAAAGGTCTATCAAAAACGCAGAGGCCAAAGCGGATGCGAAGGAACCATAGAATAAATAATATTCAAATAATTAAATCATAGATTGATCCATATTCTTGAAAACCAACTTTGTAACCTCTCATAATCTAGGAGATTCTTAAATTTCGTGTACTTGAATTCGGCAACTAATCACCCATATAAATTAAGCTACCAGTCGAGATCGACGGTCATGGGGTGCCTTGAAGTTTCCCTTTTCCTTCTTTTCCGCCTCCTAGCGTCGTGCATAAACGATCGCTTCCGACCGATTGCGCGCAAAAGAAGGATGCCATTATCATGGCCTACTCCGGTACGATCAAATCATACAATGCAGCCAAAGGGGCTGGCACAATCACGCCCCAGAAGGGTGACACCGCCCTGCCGTTCAACAAGTCCGACCTGCAGAACCAGGCACAGGAACCCCGCGAAGGTCAGCCCTACAGCTACGAAACGCGTGAGGTGAATGGCGGCAATGTTCATGCGACCAGCATGCATCCAAAGCAGAACCATGCACCGCAGGGCCAGAAGGCTCAGGCACGCCAACAGCAAGGCTAGGCCAGTCAACATGTCGGGGCGCGCTTTTAAAGAGCGGCTCCGGCATGGCTGGCCTGTTGGCTTTCATTGACCACCCACGGAGCATCGAATGACAATCAAGGAATTGCTGCGCGCACGCAGGCTTGCGTCTGTCAGGGCGCGAAAAGCCGACACCCCAAAAAGGCGCGAGATTGAATTTGACCTTATCTCAGCAATCGCAAAGAAGCTTCGCCGGATCCGTAAACGCGATGACGCGTCAGGTGCCGGTGAGCCGGCAACAAAAGCCGAAGCAGAAAGATTCAAACTGTCATGACCCAGTCTAACGATAATGCTCCGGCCAAGCACACTGCGGTTCCCGACGAGAACGGAGCGGGTTCTCACGACGCCTACGGTAACGCTCTTCCCGATGGGATTACCTGCCGCATCGTCCGCGAATACATCGTCGGCCCGTATCGCTACACCGATCTTTCACAGGCTATTGCCGAACGTGACCGACAGAGAATGGTCAATGAGGAATAGCGCAACTGGTATCTCTTAGTTTGCCTCGCCCCTGTTTTACCTGTATAGAACACCGCAGCTACCAGTCGCGATTGACGGCCTACGGCGCTCAACCAGCGCTTCCTTCCTTCCATTACGCCTCTTAGCCTGCGCATCCGCGCCGCTTTTGGCGTGCGAGCGCACCACGGAAGGATAACCGCCATGGATCTCAATGAGCTACTCTATCAGCATCAGCGGGCCGTAATGAACGAGCGTCAGAGCACCGATCGCGCGGATCGCGAAACCTATTTCGACCTTGTCGATTATTATGCGAAGCGCATTCGCGAATCTCGCCGCGAAGGCGGTGTCGTCGATCATCGCTGGGCAATACGCTCTGGCCATTAAACCGTGCGCGAGCGAGAACTGGCCATCAATACAATGGCCGTTACAGTACCCGCAGTTGCGGCGAGCTTCTAAGCGTTTCGAAAGCTGCACGCCCGCCTTTACACGCTATCCGGAAATTCGAACTCTACTCGGATGGAGCCCTGACGAGCGCCCCCCGCCATTTGGACAAATAATGCATTACAGTCGCGCCTAAAAGCATTCCGGCGAGAGCGCCCATGAGAGGTGACCCGACCTATGTCATAGCTTGGCGAAGAGCTGGCTCGACTGCGAAAGCGCCTCGTCTGCTGAAATGAAATATGCTCAAATGGAGCACAGGCGGGCAGACTGCGCCGGGCGCTAACGCTTCGCCTTCCTAATCCCCGGACGCGCCCAGAAATGTCGAGAGCATATCCCACTGCGCCAGCACCGCTTCGCGGCCGCGCTGGATGTTCTGCTCGATCAGGTCGGGTTCGAAATCCAGCGTGTCGTAGAGGTTGCTTTCGGGCTCGATCACCTTGATCGGGACCAGCCGGAAACGGTTCACCAGATCGTCGAACCGGCGCATCACCGCGTCGATGGTCGCGGCATCGAGGCCGGTCTGCATTAGGTCCATACGCTGGCGATCGCGCATCAGGATCAGCGCGTTGATTAGATCGACGTTCTTGATGTCGTTTTGCGAAACCTCGCGCGAAAGCAGGTCGACCGAACGCAGGGCGATCTCCAGCAGGTTGTCGTATTTCTTGGCTTCGTCCGGGGCGGGCCGGGCGCTGGCACGCACGACGAGGATTGCGCGCGGGCGCTCGGCAAGGCCGGCATCGAGCGGCGTCACATCGCGCACGCCGCCATCGACCCATTGCTCCCTCACGCCCAGCGCGCTGCGTGTCTCCAGCGGAGGGAAAAAGAACGGCATGGCAGAGCTGGCATAGACCCAGTTGGCGATCCCGTCCGCGTTCTCGCCGACGATGCGCAGCTCGCCATTGGTCAGGTTGACCACCGCGAGGCGCAGGTTCTTGCCGGTCGCGCGGATCGCCGCATCGTCGATGAACTGGTCGAGCAGGCTGCGCAGCGGCCCGGTCGAATAGATCGAATCCTTGCCGGTGATCGCGGCGAGCAATGTGCCGCCCCGCTTGCGGTAAATGCTGCTTTCGCTGGTGAGTCCGCGCCAGAAGTCGATCAGCCGCCCGATATCGTCCTGCGCGACCGCCGCTGCCTGGATCGCCCCGGTCGAGGTGCCGACCGCGGTTTCGAAATCGACGCCCTTTTCGCGGATTAGCGCGTCGAGCACGCCGACCTGAAACGCGCCCTTGGCCCCGCCGCCGCTCAACACCACCGCCAAACCGCCTGCCATGTGCTCTCTCCTGCAATGAAGGAGCGATCATACCATGTTTGCGCTGGGAGGTCGGTTAATCGGGCGCGGGCTTTCCTACATCGGGGGTTTGAGGGTATTTCGCCGGGTGTGCGGGCGGTGTTTGAGGCGCGGAGATTTTGCCCTCTGGACCGTGTAACATGCGGTCCATGTCTCGGGTAAGCGCTTGAAAACGCTGAAAGTGCGGGTCTGGACGAAGGGAGGGTGAACTAGGCGCGTGGGAGCGGGGATTAGGTGTTCGGGCGAACCCGTGCTAGATCGACTTTGCCGACGTCGGAATTTGCGACGGACTTCGAAATTTGACTACTCGCCTAACGCCCTTGCCACCGCGCATCAGGCCCGGCGACACCAGACGACGACTTCCTTTCCCTGAACGATTTGACGCACGACCCCATCTGCAATCTTGCAGCCGGGCTTCTACGTTCTTTGAAAGGAACACATGATGGCCAAGACTGGCACAGTAAAATTCTTCAACACCGACAAGGGTTACGGCTTCATCCAGCCCGACGACGGCTCAGCCGACAGCTTCGTCCACATCACGGCCGTTCAGGCCGCGGGGATGCATTCGCTGGACAAGGATCAGCGCGTGAACTTCGAAGTCGAGCAGGGCCGCAACGGCAAGGAAAGCGCCGTCAACTTGTCGGCTGCCGACTGAGCATATCGGCGGGGCGCGGCGGATAGCTGCCGCGCCCCGCCATTCGACCGACCGCCCCTTCACTCCAGCAGGAGCCATTCATGGCCCAGACTTACGAATTCTATCGCGACCGCGCCGATGAGGCCGCGGCGAAAGCGAAAGAAGCAAAACTCGAAAACGTGCGCGAGCGGGAGCTGCGTTCGGAAAAGACCTGGCGCGCTCTTGCCAACCAGGCGCAGGCCGTTGCTCGCGATCGGGCCAAGGCCGAGGAAGAACGCGCGGCGAAGCGTGCGGCAGAGGCCCTGGAGCAGCAATAGGCACTCCACATCGGGCATTCACTTCCCATATGATACTTCAGACGATGCACTCGTCGGAGAGATCATGAGAAGAGGAGCACCCCCGATGCAATTCCAGTTCAATTCAGACAGTTCCGTCATGGGAACGGCCAATGTTGCGGAGCGGATCGAGAACCAGGTCCGCCAGCGGCTTGCGCGGTTCGAGGACCGTCTGACGCGGCTCGAAGTTCACGTCTCGGACGAGAATGCGCGGAAGGGCGGCGACGATGACAAGCATTGCACAATCGAAGCGCGTCCGCGCGGCGGTAAGCCTATCGGTGTCACCGGAAAAGCGGCAGACGTGGACAGCGCCGCGCGTAAAGCTGCGACAACCCTTGCTCAGCGGCTCGAGCGCCACTTCGGCAAAGGCGAAAAGCACAAACACGATTCGCGCCCGGAAAAGGCGATAGACGGCTAGGCCGCACAGTCTCTCCAGCACCGAGGCGGTGGGAGCGAAGTTGCTCCGCCGCCTTAGTCACCATCGCAAGCGAGCAGTCAGTCGCTCGTTTCCATCGCGGCTAATTGGCGCTCGGCGCCAGCAATTCCGGTCCCGGTAATTCCGGTCTCTGCCAGCACGCTGTCGATCTTCTTCTTCACTCCGAAAAAGCCCGCCTTGGCAAAGGGCCATGTCGCGCGGTCCAGCTCTCCGATCAGTTGGATGGCGGTGCCTGCTTCGATCATCGAAGCCAGTTCGGGCATCAAGGCATCTTTTGTCCAACCGACCGGCAGGAACGGCAGTACGACGCGGTCGACATCCTCTTCGTCCAAAATATCTGCGAGATTGTCGCCCGGGCTCCACGTTCGAACCTTGCAATCAAAGGCGCTTGCTGCCGCCTCCGCTCCGCTCTGCACCGCGCCACGAGCGAATTCGCGTGCCCGCTCCCCGATTTGCCCGGGCGATCTCGCTTCGGGCCGAGCGGCGCTTATGACCAACGCAGGCGGTGCAGGCAGATCGAGCGGCACATGACTGGCGCCTTCGTCATGGAGCAGTAGCGCATATGGATCTTTGAACTGCTCGTTCTCTACAGCGTTCGGCAAGTGCAACTCCTGGCGCCGGTGATCGGCCTCTTCATCCAGTGCCGGCGCTTCGCTCGCGAGCCCTTCGGCTTCCAGCGGGCCGTCCGGCTGATTGGCGGTGTAGCGCGCAATGTTGCCCTGCCGCGCCAGGTAGGTTTTGCCCTTCGTGTGCAGCCCGGCCACCCATCGCCAGCTGAGCGTATTCGAAGCTGCGTCAGCGTCCATCAGATGACGCAGGAAGAAGTCCGCGCCAAGCGTCCAGTCGAGTTTGAGCGTGAAGATCCAGATGCTCGCAAACCACATGCGTGCATGGTTGTGCAGATAGCCCGTTTCCGTCAGTTCGCGTGCCCAATGGTCGAACGCGGCGATGCCTGTTCTTCCCTCGATAGCCTCGGTGTACCCTGTGCTGAGCCCGGCATTGCCATCCATCTTGGCATAGGCCGCCACACGATCTTCGCCAAAGGCCTGCCATATAGTCGGGCGCTGTTCGAGGTAGCCTTTGAAATAGATGCGCCAGAACACCTCGGAGATGAATTTCTCCGCTGCGCGCGGGCTGTGGTGCGCAAGCACTGTATCGAGCACTTCCGCCTCGTTGATCAGGCCGGCATGCAGCCACGGAGAAAGCTGCGAGACATTGCGCCGCGCAGCCTCGCCTTCATGGCCGTCGTCGTAATTGCGGCTGTTCGCATAGGCTTTTCCGGCGCGCGGGACGAATTCGAGAAGACGCGACAGAGCGGCGGCACGGGTTGGTTCAAAATGCATGATGAGACAACCTGACGAGGCGATGCAGGTTCCGAGGAACGGAAAGTGCCAGCCGGTCGCCGCGTTACATAATTACGCGGTACGGACATAAATTTCGGAACATCCGAGCGAGGTGACCGTTCGTATATGCAACAGGGCCGAGCATCCACTCGCAGCCCGGCAAACGAAAAACCTCCAAAGATTCAAGGATAAACCATGAAAACGCTTAAACTGACGATCGCATCTTCTATCGCTCTCGCGCTTGCAGCGTGCGGCGCCGAAGCTGACACCGGCGATACGGTGACCGCCGATGACACGGCCGTGACTGCCGAGGCAACCGCACCGGGCACCATCGTCGAAGTCGCGCAGGGTGACGAAACATTCTCGACCCTCGTAAGCGCGGTGACTGCCGCCGAACTGGGTGAAACGCTTTCAGGCGAAGGCCCCTTCACGGTATTCGCGCCGACCAACGATGCGTTTGCAAAAATTCCGGAAGAGACGCTGACCGAACTTACCACTAACGACACCGAAACGCTGGGTGAGATTCTCAAGTATCACGTCGTCGAAGGCTCAGTCGATGCGGCCACACTGACCGCAGCAATCGAAGAAGCCGGTGATGAAGGCTACACCATCAACACCGTAGGCGGTGGTACGTTGACCGCAAACGTCACCGACGGTGCTGTCGTCCTGACCGACGCAGCAGGCGGCACGTCAACGGTAACGGCGACCGATGTCGAAGCGTCGAACGGTCTCGTTCACGTGATCGATACGGTCCTGATGCCGCAGTAATTACTGATCGAATACACTTTGCGAAGGCGGGTCCGTGGGGCCCGCCTTTTGCGTTTCGGGGCGCCTCACACTAACCCGGCTACAGAACAGAGGATGGGTGAGCAGTGAAATCGATAATCAAGCCACTACACATCGCCTTATGCGGGCTGTCGGCGCTTGCAGGCTGTTCGGCGGAGCAGGATATCGATCCGGATGGCCAGATCTTCACGAGCATAGCCAGCGAAACCGAAATCACGCTGCTGGGCACAGAGCCTTTCTGGGGCATCGAAGTGTCGCCGCACGGCGGCACGCACCTCGCCCGGTACACCTCGCCAGAGAATTCTGAAGGCACGATATTCGAGGTTGAACGCTTTGCCGGGAACAATGGGCTGGGCTTTTCCGGCAATATGAATGGCCGGTTGGTTCAGATCGCGATAACGCCAGGCGCGTGCAGCGACGGCATGAGCGACCGGACCTATCCCTACACCGCGACAGTGGCCTTCGGCGATGCAACCTTGTTCGGGTGCGGATATACAGGCGACGAGCCATTCGAGGGCGAAGCAACGCCCTGATCACCGGTTCACACTGAGGATAATCCCGCTTTTCCCACCGCGAACGGGCGATCCTCACTTTTGGCGATTGAGATTCTCTGCCGGGGTGCGATAGCCATCAGCGATCCCCTGCGATCGGACCTGCTCCGATCAACGAAGATAAATGGGGGAGAGGGGAAATACCATGACACAGACCGGCGGATGCCTTTGCGGCAAGGTGCGCTACTCATTGAATGCCGACCCGGTGATGTGCGTGATCTGCCATTGCAAGAACTGCCAGCGCCAAGCCGGAAGCGCGCTTTCCATCATCGTGGGGGTGCAGGAGGCGGACCTCGACATCCATGGCGAGGTGAAGACTTACAATGATAAGGGCGATAGCGGAGCCACTGTGCGACGACAGTTCTGCGATACTTGCGGTTCACCCGTATTCACCCGGCTCGAAACCACCGATGGGCTCATGTTCATCAAAGCGGGCACCCTGGATGACACTTCCAACCTCGAACCGAAAATTCAATGCTACACCAAAAGTAAGCAGCAATGGCTTGATCTAGATAGCATTCCTGGTTTCGAGACGGTTCCCGAAGGGCTCTAGCAGACGCAAATCCGCCGAATTCTTGGAACGGAGCCCCTACTCTTCCGTTGAGAGGGAAACACAAGACACAGACTGCTTCCGCTGCGCCAACCCCCTTTAGCCAGCGACGCGAGCAGCAGGAAAGCAGGTAAAAGTGAATACAGATGACGAACGCGGTCCGTCGCGTGCGGACCAGGCGTCCATGCGCTTTGACGATGCGCCTGAACGGTTTCGGGCCGGTAATACGAGCGATCAATTCTCTGGCGCATCGGGCGTCCTGTTCGAGCAGGCGATGGCTCAGACGCGGATGGCGATATGCCTGTGCGACCCCCACGCCGAAGATATGCCGATCGTTTTCGCGAACCGAGCGTTTCGCAGGCTGACCGGCTATTCCGAAGACGAAATTGTCGGGCGCAATTGTCGTTTCCTGCAAGGGCCGGAAACCGATCAGGAATCGGTAGCGCGGATTCGCAAGGCTCTCGAAACCGAAGACGTCGTCGTCGTCGAAGTCCTCAATTACCGCAAGAATGGCACCACTTTCTGGAACGCCTTGCATTTGGGTCCGATCTACAACGACAAGGGCGAGCTGGTATACTTCTTCGGCAGCCAGTGGGACGTGTCCGATGTGCGCGCATCGCGCGCGGAGGAGCAGCATGCCAAGGAAATGGCGCGCGAGCTTTCGCACCGCATGAAGAATATGTTCGCCGTGATCTCCGGGATCGTCAATGTGACCGGGCGCGTTCGCGGGATCCAAAGTGAGGCTGCGGAAATCAACGCCCGAATTCAGGCACTGGGCCGCGCCTACGAAACCACTCTTGATGAAGCGTCGAGTGGCAGCATTGCTATCGGCGAGGCAATCCGGGCGGTGCTATCGCCCTACGATCAAGACGGGCAGAGGCTGGACCTGCGCGGCAACGGTGTCAGCATGCCGTTTACGACCATCTCCGTGATTGGGCTTGTTCTGCACGAGCTGGCCGCGAACAGCACGAAATACGGCGCATGGGCTGCCGAAGGCGGAAAGGTCGAGGTCAAGTGGGGCCTGTCGGATGATGGCGAGAGTCTCGTCATCGACTGGATCGAGACAGGCGGGCCGAGGGTTGACCCATCAGCGATTGAAGACGGGACCGGCACCGCAATTGTCGACCGGTTGCTTTCGACCGGAAGAGGTTCGATCAACCGCACCTGGAATGAAAGCGGCCTCAACGCTGTCGTGACCTTCCCGGCAGGAGCAAACTGATGCCGCGGCCTTGCACCTTGCTCGTTCTGGAAGACGAACCGCTCATCATGATGGATCTGCAATTCAGCGGAGAGGACCAGGACTGTACGATGCTGTGCGCGGCTTCGTGCGGCGAAGCGCTGCAACTTATCGACAAGGCCGATACGATCGATGCAGCCATTCTCGACGTATCGCTTGGCGCGGGGAAGACGTGTCTTCCCGTTGCACGCAAGCTTGAGAATCTTTCGATCCCCTACATTCTGCATTCCGGCGATCTGGACCGCCATGATGAGACCATCCGTACCCTCGATGCGAAACTCGTTGCCAAGCCATTCCCGGCGGAGAAGGTAATCGCTGCTGCGATAGCGTGTGCGGTCAACGACGATTGCTGAGCGCTGCACTCGCTTCGCGAATTAGAACAGCCCGGGAATTTCGTGTTGTGCCGCACTCGGACTGACGGGCTGGAGGATTTCCCGGCCGCCGACGCTTTGTACCGTCAGTCCGGTCGTTCCCGAGATCGGAGTGCAGGTTCGCCCACCCAAGAAATCGAGCGCAGCTGCGATCGATGCTTCCGAAGGATCGCCGAGCTGGACAGTGATATCGTCGTTCGCGCGGCAGGTGGTCGCGAAGAACGGTGCGAGCCCATCGAAATATTCGCCTTCGCCAACGGCATTGTCCGTCTTGAAGGTCACGATCCGAAACCGCAGGTCGCAGCTTTCGACATCGAACCCGCTTTGGCCCACGGGCTTGCCTGAGGTGTTCGTTCCCACCAGTGCGATATCGCTGTCCGCGAAATAGGGCCGCATCGAATTGGCAATGAGCTCACTCGCCGATGCAGAACTGCGCGTCGTTATGAACACCAGTTTTGCCGGCGCAAGTGCGTTGCTCGTGCTCTCGAAAAGGGTGGTGCGATTGCGATCCGATTTGCTTTCCCGCCAAACGGTCTGGCTGAACACATTACCCACCTCATCGCGGCCCAGGAGATTGCCCAAGGCTTCTGCAACCCGAACGAGCCCGCCGCCATTGTACCGCAGATCAATGATCACCTCGTCGATACCCTGCGATCCGAACTGACTGAAGGCGGTGCTGAGCTGCTCGGTTGCATCATCGACGATGAAAGTGCGCAGATTGATATATCCGACCAGCTTCCCGCCATCGCTCAAGGTGAGTGCGCCATACCTGTCGGAAAGCGGATCGAGCGAAAACTCAGTCTTCGTAATGTTCGCCTCGACGATAGCCCCATCCACCTGCGCAAAACGGAGCACCCGCGCGGTCCCGGCGGTTGTCGGGCCAAGTGCGTCGACCACCGCTTGCGGACCTCCGGAAGCCATCAGAGACGATACGGTTTCCAGATTGGCCGATGAGGTGCCGATCGCGAGGATTTCCGTTCCCCGGTCCATTCCTGCGCCGAATCCGGAGCCGTTCTCGTACGCTTCGACAAGAAACACGCGGTTGTTGACCGTATCGTAGCTTAACCGGATGCCGAACCCGGCGGTCGATCCGGATTCGATCAGCGCGTCTTCTTCCGATGCGACGGTCACGAAATTGAAGAAGTCATCCTTCCCTGCTTCTCTCGCTGGTTCGGTCAACGCGTTGATGTAGCCTTGCGTCGTGGTGAAGTCGGCAGGGTCGACATTCTGAGCGATCAGATCGGGAAAGAGATACCACTCGTCTATGATGTCGAATGCGACTTGCTGCTGTTCGCTGATCGAACATCCGGTCTGCACAGGCGGCGGAGTAGGGGTTGGTGTCGGAGCCGGACTATTGCTGGTCGTTGATGTGCTGGACCCGCCGCCACCGCCACACGCTGCAAGCGCAAGCGCCAGGGTTGCGGAAAGCGCGCTACGACCGATCTGCATGGGGATGCGACTCCGAAAACAAAGAAAATCCAGGAATTGGGCTATAAGAAGAGGCAATTAACATGCAGTGACGGGCCCGCTTCGGCAAGCTAGGCGCGGCCTTACCTTCTCATTACCCCCGTATTTCGTCCCATTTCTCGGGGTTTTCCGCAGAAACCGGGGCAAATCGGGGGCGCGCACCTCGTTTCCTGCCCCCGATGAGACTAACTATCAAAATATGGAACGACAGAATCATGCCTGACATTCCCGACTGGCTCACCGCCAAACTGCCGCCAGCAGCGCGTCATCCAGGGCTTGCCATTGCCGAGCTAGGCGATGCGCGTTCACTTGGGCGCGGCGGATTTGCGCTGACAAGCCCCGCGTTCGATGCCGGTGAAGAACTGGACCCGTGCTTTACTGCGAAGGAAGAGGACGCGGTTGCACCGCCATTGGAGTGGAGCGCGCCGCCTCCCGGATCGCAGGAGCTTGTCCTCATCGTGGAAGACGCGACGAGCGACGGCGATAGGCCGCAGTGCCACTGGCTCGTCTGGGGGCTTGCCGGGCAGCGCGGCAAGCTACTTGAGGGCGAGGTCCCGCCGCGCAGCGGTAAAAACGCGCACGGCAACTCCGAATGGCTGCTTCCCGACCCACCTGTCGGCGAGAAGCGGCAATATGTGTTCCAGCTGTTCGCAACCGATCTTCCGCTTACCCTGATGCCTGGCGCAAGCCGCGAGGACCTTGTCGCCTCGATCAAGGGGAGCATCACTGCCTGCGCAGTTCTGACCGCACCGTTCACCGGCGTTGAAGCCGATGTTGGAATGGCGTGGGACGAAAACGAAACCGACTAATCCGCCATCTTAAAAGGGAGAAATACCATGGCTGGCAAGACCAACGCACTGCAGAAACCGGTGCAACTTTCAGGTCAACTCGAGAACGTAATCGGCAAAGGCCCGATGACGCGCGCTCAGGTTACTTCGAAAGTCTGGGAATACATCAAGGCCAACGGCCTGCAGGATTCCAAGGACAAGCGTCAGATCAACCCTGACGACAAACTGGGCGCGGTGATCGGCAAAGAGCAGATCTCCATGTTCAAGATGACTGCTGCGGTGTCCAAGCATCTCAGCTAAGGCGCACGCCTTACACCTTACGGGAGGAGCTAGCGGCGCGCGATGCGATACGGCCCGCGCCGCTGCTCTTTTCGTTCACCTTTCCACGAAATGACAACCTCATCGGCGGCGATCAGGGTATCGACCGCGCGATGCACATCGTCCATATGCTGACGCCAATCCGGGTTTGCACCGGCCAGCTTTCGCGCCGCTTCGCTGGGGCAGATTGTCCGGCCCGCCGCGCGCTCCTCCAGTAATGATCTGATCGCGTTTTCAGCCGCCGTCATGGTTGAACAGCTTTGCGTCCAATCACTTCGCCGGTCCAAAGGGCCAGCCAGATCAACAGTGGCTGCGCGATCATGCGCGGGATATGATAAATTAGACCAAGCCCGCCATCTTCGCTCGCCATGTCCATCGCAAAGTGATGGATGTTCGCAGGCCAGACGCACAGCGCGTAGAGCGCCAGACCAATCCCCGCCGCCTGGCGCAGCTTAAGCGAGAAAGGCTGGAGCAGACCGATGGCTCCGGCAATCTCGGCGATGCCGGTCCACCAGATCACCGCGTCCGGATAGGGCACCCATGGCGGCGTAATCGCAAGGAACGGCTCCGGCTGGGCAAGATGCGCGTAGCCCGCATAGCCATAGAATATGCCAAGAAGGACGCGCAGTGCGGTCTTTATCATCGGCCCGGTGCCCAATTTGCGGGTGCAAGTTCGAAACCGGCAAAGTCGAAACCGGGCACGACCACGCAGGAAACGAGCGTGTATCCGGCAGCGTTTTCAGCAGGTGACGCCGGGCGGGCGGCCTGCCATGCGTCCGTCGGTACGACGCATTGCAGTAAGTGCCCTTGGCGTGGAGCCGGCCCAAGGAAGGCGCTGCGCACCGGGCCGCTATCCGTCTCGGCAATCATCAGCTCAAGCGGGTCGCCGCCCTGCCAGATCCAGAGTTCGTCTGCGTCTACGCGGTGCCAGTGGGAGCTTTCGTCAGATTTCAGAAGGAAGAGAATAGCGGTCCCGCGCGCTCGCCCCGATGCTTCCGGCGCGGCCCTGTAAGTTTCGCGGTACCAGCCTCCCTCCGGATGCGGCGCAAGCTGCAATTGTTCGATCAGTTGGTCCGCGCTATCAGTCGCGATCATGTAATGCCCCTTTTGTTGCGGGCAGTTACCGGGAGTTCCACCGAATATGCAATATCGCGCTATTTCCCCGTTCAATCTGTCTCTCGCTGCCCTTGCGATGGTGCTTGCGAGCCCTGCATCATCGCAAAGCGTCGCAGAAGATGTTGCTCCTGCGGTGGAGACCGATCCCGCAGTGGTGACCGCCCGGGCCGCGCTCGAAGCGGCACCGGTTTTCGATGGGCATAACGACGTCCCCATTCAGCTTCGCGCGCGTTTCGACAATCAGATCAACAACCTCGATTTTACCGACACGACGGGAACCGGCTCGACCCATCCAGAGGGCAGGGTGATGCACACCGACCTGACCCGCCTCGCCGAGGGGAAAGTGGGTGCGCAATATTGGTCCGTCTACGTGCCGGTCAGCCTGAGCGAACCGGAAGCGGTACAGATGACGATGGAACAGATCGACGTGATGAAGCGGTTGATCGCGCGCTATCCGGGTACTCTCGCCTATGCTGAAACGGCCGATCAGGTCGAAAGCGCGATGGCCGATGGGAGGATAGCATCGCTGCTTGGCATGGAAGGCGGCCATTCGATCGGATCTAGCTTGGCCGTGCTGCGCCAGATGTACGCTCTGGGGGCGCGCTACATGACCATTACTCACTCTGCCAACACCCCGTGGGCAGACAGCGCCACCGATGAGCCCGAACATGGCGGTCTCAGCGATTTCGGCATGGACGTGATCCGCGAAATGAACCGCATCGGCATGTTGGTGGACCTTAGCCATGTCAGCGAAGAAGCGATGATGGACGCGCTGAACGTCGCCGAAGCGCCGGTGATCTTCAGCCATTCCGGCGCGCGCGCAGTCAACGGCCATGCCCGTAATGTGCCTGATAGCGTGCTCGCAAGGTTGCCTGAGAATGGCGGGATCGTGATGGTGGTCGGCCTGCCCGGTTTCCTCAACGACGAGCGCCGCCAGTGGTATGCTGAGCGGCAGGCGGAAGAGGCGCGGCAGAATTCGCTATATCTGGGCCAGCCAGACGTTGTGGAGGCGGCTATGGCGGAATGGGATGCGGAGAATCCTGAGCCGCAGACGATGATCAGCCACATGGCCGACCACATCGATCATATCAAACAGGTCGCCGGGGTCGAGTATATCGGCATCGGTGCGGACTATGATGGTATGCCGACCGGTCCGGTGGGCATGGAAGACGTCTCTGGCTATCCGGCGCTGTTCGCTGAGCTTGCCAGGCGCGGATACTCGCAGGTGGAATTGGAACTTATCTCGAGCCGCAATGCGATCCGGGTGCTGCGAGAGGCGGAACGCTATTCGGCGCGGGTCGCGGATCGGGCTCCGATCGAGAGCCTTCTGCCGAGCGAAGAGTAAAGCTGGCCAGAGAAGAGTGCGCATGGGGCGAGGGCCCCAGCGCGCGCTTCGTCAGCTGTTTCAGTCTTCGTCGACACTTTCGGGCAGGTCTTCGCGCGAGGTGGAAGCCATTTCTTCCAGCTCCTCCTCGCTCATGCTTTCATACATCCCGATAGAGGCGCCTTGCAGGTCGGACTTGTCGGTTTCGCCGCGCTTGGCGGACAGGGCCGCACCAGCAGCCTGCTGCTGCGCCTTGCTCTTGGCTTCGGGCATCAGTCCTGCGCCTCAAGCTCGCTGCCGCGCTTAAGCACTTCGTCGCCGTCTTCCTGTTTGATCAGGTATGCGGGATTGTCCTCGTCACCGTCCTTGGTCACTTCGGTGCCTTGCAGCGTGCGGGTGACCTCGCGCTCGAACCGCTCGGTGATCTGGCCCTTGCCTTCGCCGTTGCCCCAGTTCCATTTGACGTACTGGTTGGTCTGGAAGCTGTTGGAATTGCTCATTTTTGGTCTCCTGATTGGTTTCGGGAGATCAATGAGCGGAACGGCAATCGGGTTCCGGGATGCGCCCCGTCAGTTGGCAGAGCCTGTAAGCGCCGGAATAATCCAGATCACGCTCATCGCAATGATCGCAAGCAACAGACTTATGCCGAGGACATAGCGCATGACACCGGTTGTGTGCGCCCCGCGTGCATCATCGTCTTCGATGTGGATTTCTTTGTCGTCTTCGTATGCCATGTGAACTCCGTTTGAAACACTATAGCCGAGCGCGCGCCGGGCCGAAAGCCCGGTCGCGGGAAGGCTGAAAAATCAATCGCGAAGCAGGTCGTTGATCCCCGTTTTCGATCGCGTTTGCGCGTCGACCGTTTTCACGATGACCGCGCAATAGAGAGACGGACCGGGCGATCCATCGGGCAGCGGCTTTCCGGGCAGTGTACCCGGGACGACGACCGCGTATGGCGGCACCTCACCCATATGAATCTCGCCGGTCGCCCGGTCGATGATCTTGGTGGATGCACCAAGGTAAACTCCCATCGAAAGCACTGCCCCTTCGCCAACGCGGACGCCTTCTGCGACTTCGCTGCGCGCGCCGATAAAGGCGCCGTCACCGATGATGACGGGTTCGGCCTGCAAAGGTTCCAGCACGCCGCCGATCCCTGCGCCGCCGGATAGATGCACATTCTTGCCGATCTGCGCGCACGAACCGACCGTCGCCCAGGTATCGACCATCGTGCCTTCGCCGACATAGGCACCGATATTCACGAAGCTCGGCATTAGGACAGCGCCCTTACCGATAAAGCTGCCGCGCCGAACGACCGCGCCCGGCACCACGCGGAAGCCAGCTTCACGAAAGCGGTTGTCGCCCCATCCTGCGAACTTGGTCGGCACTTTGTCAAAAGCCGGATCGCCTGCAGACCCACCTTCGACCACGCGGTTGTCTTTCAGCCGGAAAGAGAGAAGCACAGCTTTCTTGAGCCACTGATTGACCCGCCAACCCCCATTCCCATCGGGTTCCGCCACGCGCGCTTCACCGCTGTCGAGCATCGCCAAGGCCTCTGCGACAGGATGACGAACCTCGCTGCCCGGTGTTACGTCGCCGCGGTTTTCCCAGGCGGTTTCGATGTCAGCGATGAGTGTTTCGGTCATGGTACCTCTGGCAGGCGAAGGGTTTGCAGTTTGAAGCGCTGCTAGCTGCACAACGTGAATGCCACAAGGTGAGAAGCAAATTCACCGGTCAGCGCCGCGCGTGTTGCGATCATTAACTTTTCCGGCGTATGCTCAGGAAACTAGGGGAATTCTATAAGAGGTCGCATTTATGCAGAACCCCCTGAACGCGTCTGTCGCCCGGAAGCCCGAGCCTCCTCTGCGGATCACAAAGGTCTGTGCTGGCAAATTGGTGGCATCCGCTGCGCTTTGCGTTTTGCTCAGCGCCTGCGGAGGCGGAGGTCCTTCATCCAGCACGCCTATCGCTTCGCTTCCTCCGCCACCGCCGCCTCCTCCTCCCGCATCTCCGCCGCCTCCACCACCGCCGGTCAGTTTCGACACGGCCGAGGTAAGACGGTCAGACGGACCCGTGTTTCATGGTGCGGACACCGCTTGGCGGGAGGGCGCAACTGGAGACGGCGAAATCATCGCCGTGATCGATACCGGCATAGACAGCGACAGTCCGGAATTTGCTGGGCGGATCGATCCCCGGTCCGTCGACGTCGTGGCAAATCGCGGGATCAACCCGCTTGATGATCACGGCACGAATGTCGCGCTGGTTGCAGCAGCCGCACTCAACAACACCGGCGTGGTCGGAACAGCATTCGATGCCGATATCCTCGCCGTGCGCGCTGACGAACCCGGATCGTGCGGCACCGACACGCCCGACGATCCGACCTTGGGATGCAACTTCAGAAACACCGACATTGCAGCGGGTATCAATCTCGCGGTCGATGCCGGGGCCACCGTCGTGAACCTGAGCCTAGGCGGCGGTCCGGCCTCTCAAGATATCTTGGACGCTGTCGCCCGTGCTGCCAATGCCGGGGTTGTCGTCGTAGTTGCAGCTGGGAACGGCGGAGATGGGAGCAATCCGTCGATCGACCCGGACCAGCCCGATCCCTTCGCATCGGGTATCCAGCAGGCAGGCGGCGGCAATGTCATCATTGTCGGCTCGGTCGACGATCAGGGTGAGATTTCCGATTTCAGCAACCGCGCGGGCCACTTCTCATCCTCTTTCATTGCCGCTCTTGGTGAGCGGATTTGCTGCGTTTACGAAGACGGACAAATCTTCGTCGAGACAATCGACGGGGAGCAGTTCGTCACGCTTTTTTCAGGCACCAGCTTCGCCGCTCCGCAGGTTGCGGGTGCCGTTGCAATCCTGGCGCAGGCCTTCCCCAATCTGACCGGTTCCGAGATAGTCGAGATCCTTCTGGAAACAGCGCGCGATGCCGGCGAAGCCGGTCTGGACAGCGTTTTTGGCAGCGGGATTCTCGACATTGCCGCAGCGTTCGAGCCGTCTGGGACCACGACCGTTGCGGGATCGACCAATATCCTGGCGCCGGGTGAGAGCTTCGCGCTCGGGTCGCCAGCGATGGGAGATGCACTGACGTTTGTTTCGATCGATACGGTTGTACTCGATCGCTATCAGCGGGCCTACGACGCCGAACTCGGGCATGACGCGGCGAACGCGGCGCAGGTCCAACGTCTGCGCCGCGCGGTCGAAACTGGCGGCATTTCGCGCTCTGCTGGCGGTGAGGGACTGTCCTTTGCAGTCACCATTGCCGAAGGAGAGCGTGGCGGCGGGCTCGGCTGGTCGAGCGAGCTGCAGCTTACACCGGAAGAAGCGCAAGGCGCACGGATGCTCGCCGCAAGCGTGGCCGCGCGGATCGCTCCTGACATGCAGCTGGGGTTCGGCATTACCCAAAGCGCGCGAGGCCTGGTCGGGCAATTGCAGGGGCAAAGCAGACCCGCATTTGCAATCGCGCCGCGCGCCGGAGCGGATACCGGGTTTCTCGCCAGCAGCGACGTTTCCTTTGCGGCGCGGCGCGAGATTGGTGCCTGGGGTCTGACCTTCGCGGCAGAAAGCGGGCGAGCGTGGCTGGGGGACAACCGCCGCTCGACCGATGTCGTCTACGGCGTGCGCGAAAGGCGGCGGACCAACAGTTTCAGCCTCGCCGCAGACCGCGCGTTCGGTACGACCGAAACCGCTATCGGGCTGACATGGCTATCCGAGAACGATACTTTGCTCGGAGGGCACTTCAACTCCGTATTGGGTCTGCAGGGCGCGGACACTCTCTATCTGGATGCCGACATCGCTCAGCGTCTGGGGCGCAATTGGCGCGCAGGGGCGGCGTTCAGGCGAGGGGTCACGCAGCCGCGCGGCGGCGCCTTGATCGGTGCCGGATCGCGGATCGATACCGATGCGTGGTCGATAGACCTCGTTCGGCTGAGCACGCTTGCAGCTGGCGACACCCTTGGCATCAGAGTGAGCCAGCCTTTGCGCGTCAGTGGCGGGGGGCTCAATCTCGACCTGCCTGTCGCCTACGATTACGCCAGCGAGACGCCGATCATTGGTCGCCAGACGCTCTTACTCTCGCCGGAAGGTCGAGAGATCATGGGCGAGCTCACCTGGGGCGGGCCGCTGCTGTTCGGCTATGCGAGGGCAAGCGCATTCTACCGCCGCGAGCCGGGGCATTTCGCGGCCGCTCCCGACGATATGGGCGCGCTCGTAACCTTCAGCGCATCGTTCTGACGGTCAATCGGGCATACCTGCCGCGCGGGCGAATTCCGCAGCCCGGGCGACGAGTGGCGCCACGCGGTCGCTCATCGCCTTAGCGTGGGCAGAGGAGGCCGTGCCGTCGATCACGCGCTTCTTGATACCCTGCATGATCCCGGCGAGCCGGAACAGGTTGTACGCGAAGTACCAATCCATCGGCGGCACAGGATATCCGGTGCGCTCGACATAGCGCTCCACTGCTTCCTCCACCGACGGTATCCCCAGCGCCTCCAGATCGAGCCCGAGCAGCCCGGCTCGCCCATCGGCAGGCTGAAACCAGTTCAGCATCAGATAGCTGAAATCGGCAATCGGATCGCCCAGCGTCGATAGCTCCCAATCGAGCACCGCGATGATCCGGTTTTCGTCATGCGCGAAGATCACGTTGTCGAGCCGGTAGTCGCCGTGGACCACGCTGCTCTCATGCTGCGGCGGGATCGTCTCGGGCAGCCATTCGATCAGGCGCTCCATCTCCGGCATGTGCTCGGTTTCGGAGAGCTTGTACTGCTTCGACCAGCGGCTGATCTGGCGCGCGCAGTAATCGGTTGGTTTGCCATAATCGCCAAGACCGATTTCGTCCGGCTTGTTGAGGTGAAGGTCGGCCATCGTGTCGATCAGCGCGTTGTATAGCTCGCGCCGCTCGGCAGGAGAGCTGTCCGGCAGCGCGCCATTCCAGAGCGAGCGGCCATCGGCCATGCTCATAACGAAGAACTTGGACCCGAGGACCTCGGGGTCTTCGCACAGGCCGTAGGTGCGCGGGACCGGGAAGCCGGTCGGATGCAGCCCGGTCATCGCCTTGTATTCGCGGTCGACCGCGTGCGCGCTCGGCAGCAGCTTGCCGAACGGCTGACGGCGCAGCACGTAGTTCGCGCTAGGCGTCTCGATTTTGTAGGTCGGATTCGACTGGCCACCCTTGAACTTGGTGTAGCTGATCGGTCCTTCGAAGCCCTCGACATTGGCCTCGAACCATTCGGTCAGCCTGGCGAGGTCAAGCTTGTCCTTCTCCGACACCTCGACCGTGCCCACCATCTCCTTGTCGAAATCGATGTCGGTCATGCTGCGTTTTCCCATATTGGCAGGGCACGCGATGGACCACGCAACCGTACCCTTTGTGAAATTCCAAAATCCACCGAAACCCCAGCATTTTTGCGGTTTACGCGCCGAAGGTCCTGTTGGATGTGTAAGCTTTCATTTTTCATCGATTATTGGCCTTTGGCGTTCGCTTGAGTTGCGGCTGCATTATCGCACGCCATCAATGTAGGACAGACCGGAGGCGAAGGTCAGTCGAACATCACGACGCTGCGGGCATGGTGTCCTTCACGCATCTTGTCGAACCCTGCATTGACGTCTTCCAGACCGATCCGCTCAGCGATGATTGTGTCGAGATCCAGCAGGCCGCGCAGGTAGAAATCGACAAGACGCGGAAGATCGACCGGGAAATGGTTCATCCCCATAATCGCGCCCATGAGTTTCTTGCCGCTAAGCAGATCCATCGCGTTGAGGCCGACTTTGCAATCCAGAGGCATCATGCCGAGGATAACGGCGGTGCCCCCACGCTTGAGCGCAGCCACTGCAAGATCGGCCGAAGCCTGACGGCCCACAGCTTCGATCCCCCAATCGACGCCGCCGCCCGACATTTCCATGATCTGCTGGACAGCATCGCCTGCGGTTGCATCAACCGTGTGGGTCGCGCCCAGAACCTTTGCCAGTTCGCGCTTTTCGGGCAGCGGATCGGCGGCGATGACTTTACCCGCACCGGCAATCTTCGCTGCATTGATCGTCGCAAGCCCCACTCCGCCGCAGCCGACGACCAGCACGGTTTCACCCGGCGTCACCTTGCACGCGTTGAAGATGGTGCCCGCGCCGGTCGTAACCGCACAGCCGATCACGGCGGCCCGGTCGAGCGGCATGTCCTTGTCGATCGCGACACAGGCGTTTTCGTGGATGAGCATCTGATCGGACAGCGCCGACAGGTTGAGCATCTGGTTGACCGGCTCGCCGCCATTCCTGGTCATGCGGGAAGCATCGTCCTTGCCGCGGCGGGTTGCCGCGCCAAGGCACAATGCCATGCGCCCGGTGACACAGAACTCGCACGTTCCGCAAAACGCGCTGAGACAGGAGACTACGTGGTCGCCGGGCTTCACTGTCTTCACTTCGGAGCCGACCGCGCGCACGACCCCCGAAGCCTCATGCCCCGGAATGCAGGGGAGTGGGTGCGGATAATGCCCGTCGATGAAATGCAGGTCGGAATGGCAAAGGCCGCAGGCCTTGGTGTCGATCAGGACTTCGTGCGGCATCGGCTCGGCGACGTCGATATCGCCGATCACAAGTCCCTCGCCCGGTTTTTCAAGGATTGCTGCTCTTGCCAAATTCTCTCTCCCCTTAATTCCCCTCCCGCAGGCGGGAGGGGAGATCGGCCTTAGCGCGTGGCGCCCATATCGCCCGAGCTGAACCCGCCAGTATCGTTGGCCGCGCGTCCGCTGTCACCGCGCAGTGCGTTTGCGGTCGGACCCGCTTCTGGCACATGCTTGCCGAACTCCATGCGGGCGATCGAGCGTGCGTGAACTTCGTCCGGACCATCGGCGAGGCGCAGCGTGCGCTGGTGGGCGTAGGCATTGGCGAGCCCGTAATCGTTCGACACGCCGCCGCCGCCATGCGCCTGGATCGCATCGTCGATGATCTTGAGCGCCATGTTCGGCGCCTGGACCTTGATCATCGCGATTTCCTGTTTCGCCGACTTGTTGCCCACCTTGTCCATCATGTCGGCCGCTTTCAGGCAGAGCAGACGGGTCATGTCGATATCGATGCGGGCACGCGCGACGCGTTCTTCCCAGACCGAATGCTTGTAGATCGGCTTGCCGAACGCTTCGCGCTCCTGAAGTCGCTTGCACATCTTGGCAAGCGCTTCTTCGGCGACGCCAATCGTGCGCATGCAGTGGTGGATACGGCCTGGGCCGAGGCGGCCTTGTGCGATTTCGAAGCCGCGCCCTTCGCCCAGCAGCATATTGGTGGCGGGGACGCGCACGTCCTTCATCTCGACTTCCATGTGGCCGTGCGGCGCATCGTCATAGCCGAAGACGGGGAGGTGGCGGATGATGTTCACACCGGGCGCTTCGATGGGCATCAACACCATCGACTGCTGGGCGTGACGCTTCGCCTCGAAATCGGTCTTGCCCATGACAATCGCGACCTTGCAGCGCGGATCGCCAAGGCCGGATGACCACCATTTGCGCCCGTTGATGACATATTCATCGCCATCGCGTTCGATCCGGGTTTCGATGTTAGTCGCATCGGAGGACGCGGTGTAAGGCTCGGTCATAAGGAAGGCGGAACGGATCTCGCCGTTCATGATGGGTTTGAGCCATTCTTCCTTCTGCTCTCGAGTGCCGTAGCGGTGGAAGACTTCCATGTTGCCGGTGTCGGGCGCGGAGCAATTGAACACTTCCGAAGCCCAGCCGATGCGGCCCATTTCCTCTGCGCACAGCGCGTATTCGAGGTTGGTGAGGCCCGGACCTTCGAATTCGAAGGTGTCATCGACGTGGTGGTGGCTTTCATTGCGCGGCGGCATGAAGAGGTTCCAGATGCCCGCTTCCTTGGCGAGCTTCTTCTTGTCCTCGATGATCTGGATGACTTTCCAGCGATCGCCCTCGGCATCCTGTTCTTTGTAAGTGTCCATATTCGGGCGGACATGCGTTTCGATGAAATCACGCACGCGGTCGCGCCAATAGACCTGGCGTTCGGTGGGTTGAAAATCCATTGGGGGTTTCCTCTCTAGTCCTGAATTGCAATCGAATCTGTTGGGCCAACCGTGGCAGAGCCATCTGGCCGCGCCAAGCTCTCATTTATGGCTGTGGGGTCATGCAGTCTGGCGCGCGGCTAGGGCGGCGACCCGCGCTTCATGGTCCTCGCGCTTGATCGGGAAACGGCCCAGCCAATAGGCAGCAATGGCCATTAAAACAGTGGTGGCGAGCGCGTAGAAAACGATCAGATCGGTGATTGTGCTCGCACGCACTTCGCCGGGGGCGGCGTCTCTAGCGAAATCGATGGCCGATAGCACTTGCCCGGTCAGGAAGATGCCGAGGCCCGTCGCGCATTTCTGGATCAGCCAATTGCCCGAATAGAACGCGCCCTCCGCGCGCCTGCCGGTGCGTTCCAGATAGGCTTCGACGATTTCCGCGATCATCGAGCTTGCGGAAATGAGCACCACGATACCGAGCGTGTTGCCGACGATCAGCAGCGCAAGCAGCATGAGTCCCGACAAAGCCGTGTCGAGCGGCGGCCAGACACCGGCGTAGAGCGCGAGATAAGGGCTGAGCGTGAACAGCGCCGTGCCCAGGGCGGAGATGGCCGCGCTCTTTGGCTTGCCCAGATGCTTGTGCATTGGTCCGACGACAAAGAACATGAGTATAGCCGACACGAACAGCGCGAGCGGATAGAGGCTCAGGGCAGTCACGCCTTCGGGCAGCAGCGGCATCTGCGCGGTGTCCAGCCGCCAGACATAGAGTGTCAGGTAATTGGTCAGCGAGAAGGTGAGACCCTGATTGACATAGGCGGCCAGCCCGCCGGCGGCGAAGATCAGGAAGGCGCGCTCGCGGAAGGCCTCGACGATTTCCGCAAAGCAGGCGCGGATCGTGAACGGCTCTGGCTTGGTCTCGGGCAGATGCGCGACAAGCCGGTGCTGGCCAAGCGCAGACCCCATCACCGACAGGACAATGAGGCTGCCGCCGGTGATCGCCCAGCCGACATAGCCATCGCGGTTCAGTAGTCCGTCCTCGCCCGGCATGAAGACAGTGTAAGCGAGCACCATCATCAAGATCCCGCCGAGCCATCCGGAGATATAGCGGAACCGGAAAAGGGTCGTCCGCTCGTCATAATCGCTCGTGATCTCGGGCAGCAGAGAGATCGAGGGCACTTCGCAGGCCGACAGGAGAATGCGCACCACAACCGCGATCGCCAGCAACCCCCAGAACGTCGGCGCTTCTCCGCCCGGGGGAGACCACATCAGCACCCATGCAAAGGCGAGCGGGATCGGTGCTGCGTAAAGCCACGGCAGGCGCCGGCCCCATTTGGTATACGTGCGGTCGGACAGGTTGCCGAGGATCGGATCGACCACGGCATCGATCAAAAGCGCGCACAGCAGGGCAAGGCTGACGAGCGATGCCTCCATACCGAGCACTTGGCTGTAGAAGAACAGCAGGAAGAACTGGAAGCCGGTATCCTTGACCCCGAACGCGACCGCGCCAAAGCCGTGGATCAGCTTCAGGCGCATCGGCAGCTTGCCTTTCACAAGGCCCATTATCGCTGCCCCTGTGCCGTGTGGCACATGCCGAATCCGATCATGCGATATCTCCCAACTCTTGCCCGCCAGCCTAAGCGCCACGCGCATTGCGTCAACGGAAACCACCTGACGCTACGGCACTGCGGTGCGCCTGGTTGCTCGCAAATCGGTCCTTGCTTGAAACCGGTCAATTACCATAACGTAAGCGTTAAGTGAGAGATCAAACGAGGAGAGTCGGCGATGTCCGATCTGGAAAGCTTCCGCACCGAAACCCGTGAATGGCTGGAGGCCAATTGCCCGCCGGAAATGCGTGAGCCGGTGCGTGACGAAGAAGGCGTCTATTGGGGTGGGCGCAACGCGACCTTTAAGAACGACGCGCAGAAAGCTTGGTTCGAGGCCTGCCGCGACAAGGGCTACACCGTTCCGGCATGGCCGAAGGAATATGGCGGCGCCGGCCTTGATCCCGCACAGGCGAAGGTGCTGCGCGAGGAAATGGGCCGCATCAACGCGCGCCCGCCATTGAGCTCGTTCGGTATCTGGATGCTCGGCCCGGCGCTGCTGCATTTCGGCACGGAGGAGCAGAAGAAGCACTTCCTCGGCCAGATCGCCCGCGGCGAAATCCGTTGGTGTCAGGGCTATTCCGAACCGGGATCGGGCAGCGACCTCGTCTCCCTTCAGACCTTTGGCGAGGACAAGGGCGATCACTGGTTGGTCAACGGCCAGAAGGTCTGGACTTCCTATGCGGATGAATGCGACTGGATTTTCTGCCTTGTTCGCACCGACAAGGAGAACAAGTACCAGGGCATCACCTTCATGCTGTTCGACATGGAGACCGAAGGCTGCTCGACCAAGCCGATCAAGCTCATCAGCGGTAGCTCGCCGTTCTGCGAAACTTTCTTCGACGATGTGAAGGTGCCCAAGAGCTACGGCGAAGGCATCCCTGCCTATGTGGGCGAGATCAATCGCGGCTGGGACGTCGCGAAATATCTTCTCGGCCATGAGCGTGAGATGATTTCGGGCGCGGGCGGCGGCGACCGCACCAGTGCGATCGGCGCGGCGATGAAGCGCCACGCGGCGAAAGCCGGCGACGAACTCGACCCGGTCCTACGCGCGGAACTCGCAATGTTCGATGTCGATGCGCTGGCTTATGGCGCGATGGGCGAGAAGTTCCTCGACGAGATCAAGGTCGGCAAGGCGCATCCGGCGCAGCCCAACATGATGAAATATGTCGGGACCGAACTGAACAAGCGTCGCCACGAATTGATGATGTCGGCTGGCGGCAGCCGCGCTCTCGAATGGGAAAGCGAAGAAACCAGCGGCGGCAAACCGTCGCGCAACTGGCTGCGGACCAAGGCGAACTCGATCGAAGGCGGCACATCGGAAGTCATGCTGAATGTGATTTCGAAGCGCATCCTCGATCTGCCGGGATCGTAACAGCCATTCTCCCCTCCCACTCGCGGGAGGGGCCGGGGGTGGGCATACGACGTAGCACCTACCCACCCCGCTGCGACTAGCGAGCAAACTCGCAAGTCTCACTGCCCCTCCCGCAAGCGAGAGGGGAAAATCGGAGAGAGATTTTCAATGCCCCTTTATCACGACGACGATCAGGCGATGCTCGCCGACACTGCCAGCGGCTTCATGGCCGAAGAAGGCAACATCCAGAAACAACTTCGCCATTGGCGCGACCGCGATTGCCCTGACGGGTTCGGCCACGCCTTGTGGAAGCAGATGGCCGAGATGGGCTTCACCGGAATGCTCGTCGCCGAGGACGATGGCGGGCTGGGCATGGGCCATGTCGAGGCGGGCATCGTGCTCGAGGAGATCGGACGCAATCTCACTCCGTCGCCGTTCCTGACATCGTCCGTGCTTACGGCGACCGCGCTGAAGCACGGTTCGGACGACATCAAGGGGCGTTACCTGCCCGGTCTGATCGAAGGCGAAAGCGTGTTCGCAGTCGCCATCGACGAAACGGCCAAACACCGTCCCAGCCGCATCGCAACCAAGGCGGAAAAATCCGGCAATGGCTTCAAGCTGACGGGGTCCAAGAGCTTCGTGGTGCAGGGCGCGAGCGCGGACATGATCGTGGTCGCCGCGCGCACCAGCGGATCGGACGAGGATGAAGACGGGATCACCCTGTTCGCTGTCCCGAAAGATGCGGCCAACATGACGCAGGACGCGGTCCGTCTCGTCGACAGCTCGGTCGCCTCGCACATCAAGTTTGACGGGGTCGAGCTCGATGGCGATGCGGTGATCGGCGACGTCGATGGCGGACGCGATATCCTGAATGCGGTGTTGACTGCCGGCCGTGTCGGCGCCGCCGCAGAGGGTGTAGGTGTTGCAAGCGGGGCGATGGACATGACCGTCGATTACCTAAAGCAGCGCAAGCAATTCGGCAGGTTGATCGGCGAATTCCAGGCGCTTCAGCACCGCGCCAGCCACCTCTATTCCGAAGTGGAAATCGCCCGCGCTGTCGTCATCAAGACCCAGCAATTGCTCGATGCAGGAGCCGAGAGCGCCGAGCTGATGAGCTCCGTTGCCAAGGCCAAGGTCGCCAAGGCAGCGGGTCTTGCGGTCAAGGAAGGCGTGCAGATGCATGGCGGCATCGGCATGACCGACGAATACGACATCGGCCTTTATGTGAAGCGCGACCGCGCTTTGCAGGAATTCCTGGGCGATGCGTATTTCCACGCCAACCGGGTTGCCGAACTGAGCGGGTACTGATCCATGGATATTCAATCACTCTTCGGCCTCGATGGCCGCATCGCTCTGGTTACTGGCGGCAGCCGCGGCATCGGCAAGATGTTCGTCGAAGGCCTGCTCGCTGCAGGCTGCGCGCGCGTCTATATCTCCGCTCGCAAGGTCGAGCAGATGGAGGAGACCATCAAGGAGTTCGGCGCGGACAAGGTGATCGGCATTCCCTCCGACCTGTCGCAGATGGACGGCATCCAGACGCTCGCGGATGAAATGGCGAAGCGTGAGGACAAGCTCGATATCCTGATCAACAATGCAGGCGCCGCGTGGGGGCAGCCTTATCTCGAATTCAACGAGGCTGGTTGGCACCGGACGATGGATCTCAACGTCAAGACGCCGTTTTTCCTAACGCAGAAGCTGCACGATCTCCTAGTCGCGGGCGGCAAAGGCGATCATCCGGCGAAGGTGATTCACGTGTCGTCGATCGACGGGCAAAAGATCAATCCTTGGGAAACCTACGCCTACCAGGCATCCAAGGCAGGCGTGATTCAGCTGACGCGGCGGATGGCCGCGCGGCTTATCCAGGACAACATCATCGTGACATCGATCGCGCCCGGTGCCTTTGCCAGCGAGATGAACAAAGCCGCGAAGAACGCGCCCGATGCCAGTGCGTCGATGATCCCGGCCAAGCGGATCGGAACGAAGGAAGACATGGCCGCCGCCGCTATCTACCTGTGCAGCCGTGCTGGTGATTACGTGGTCGGCGACACCGTGACGGTCGATGGCGGCGTGGTGAACGCTTTCCTGCCTAACATCTTTAACGATCCCGCCGGATAAGGTAGCAGCGCGAATGTAACCTTGGCGAGCGGCTCGCCGAACCTCCTGTTGGAACGCGTTTTTCCAAGGAGGTTCTGCATGCTTGCTCGCTCACCCCGCCGATTGTCTTTTGGCGTTCTCGCCGCTGGTGCCGCGATATCGCTCCCGCTGGCGCTCGCAGCACAGGATGACGGCGCGCCGCCACCCGATGCAGATCAGCAGGAGGCTGCGCCCGAGAGCGGTGAACTCGCTCCTGAGGCAAAGGCTGCACTCGACCGAATGAGCGAGGTGATCGCAGCGCTCGACGGCGATGCGCAGCGCACCGGCAACAACTGGCAGTTCAAGGTCGAGGAGCGGATGATCGTCGTGGTGACGGATACCGATGCCGACCGTATGCGGATCATTACACCGATCGCCGCTGCCAGCGAGCTTCCGGAGGGCGCGATGGAGCGCCTGATGCAGGCCAATTTCGACACCGCGCTGGATGCGCGCTACGCGATTGGGCAGGGTCTGGTTTGGGGTGCCTTCGTCCATCCGCTCGACAGCCTGACCACGCGCGATTTCGCCAGCGGCATCCTCCAGACGAAATCGCTTGCCGATACCTTCGGCACGACTTTTTCAAGCGGCGTTCTCAATTACGGTGGCGGCGATAGCGGGGCGATCATCGAGCGGCAGCTGAACGATCTGTTGGAAGAGCTGGACGAACGTCAACGCCGCGACGCGATCTGACCATCCGCTGTCGCATACCGTGTGCTGAGTACCAGGGTCGCTAAACCTTAACCCATCAACTCCCGCACGAAGGGTATCAGCCCGGTCTGCCGCGTGCGGCGCATCCGTTCTGCATCGAGCACTTCGCGCACCCGGTCGAAGCATTCATCGACATTGTCGTTGATCACAACGTAATCGTATTCCGCCCAATGGCTGATTTCCGCCCGGGCGCGTTCCATGCGGCCGTCGATCACATCGTCGCTGTCCTGCGCGCGCGCTTCTAGGCGACGGCGCAGTTCCGGCAGGCTCGGCGGGAGAATGAACACGCTGACCACGTCCTGCTGGTCTTTCTGATAGAGCTGCTGCGTTCCCTGCCAGTCGATATCGAACAGGTAATCCTGCCCCGCTTTCAGCCCTTCGCGGATGTGCCCCTTCGGGGTTCCGTAACGATATCCGAACACCTCGGCCCATTCGTAAAAGTCGTCTTCCTCGACCATCGCATCGAACTTGGCGTCGCTGACGAAGTGGTAGTGCACGCCGTCGGTCTCGCCCGGGCGAGGCGGGCGGGTGGTGGCGGAGACGGAGAGCTTGATGTCGGGATCGGCGGCCAGCAACATGCGCGACAGGGTGGTCTTGCCCGCGCCCGATGGCGAGGACAGAATGAACAGCAGTCCGCGGCGATGCAGCTTATCGATGGTTTTGAATTCGGCCATGGGTTCCCCAAAGAACACCCCGATGCCGCAAAGCGCGCCGGGAAATCAAGGGGCGAGGGGAACTGCCCGCCGGTTATGTCCCGCGATGCCTTTACTTGCCCGATCGCTTGGACAGTCGCTTCGTCTGCCGTTTCCGCATGAGCTGGCGTGACTTTCCGCGGTCGTAGAGCGTTTTGACGACGAGGCCGCTTGCGACAATCCCAAGTCCCACCGGGGAGCGTGTCGCCAACTTGCTCGCGCCGTAGAGAGCAAGCGATGTCAGCATAGTGCGGCCATCCAGAAGAGACTCCGCTTTTGCCTCGTCGCGATAGCTCGCCTTGGCGACTTTCTTTTCGATATTCTTGCGGAAAAGCGTGCTCGCACCGCGCACCACGATATCGGTGATGAGCAGGTTGGTCGCCGGGTTGGGGCTCGGGATGAGAAGCGATGTGCGCGTCTCTTCCTCGACGTCAGCCTTTGCCAAGGTGCGGGTAAAGCGGTCTGGGCGTGGTTTCTTCATATCAGACCATCAACGCACGAAGATCAAAGCGTTTCCGCAAGCGCGCGGCTTACTTCTTTTTCCCGAAGTCCACGGTCACGACATTGGAGCCATCGTCATCGCCGCCATTGTCCGGATCCATACCGTCCTCGGGCTCGTCATTCTCCGCGCTTTCGTGCGCTTCTGGAGACATGCCTTCCGCCGTCGCCTGGAACTGGAGGCCGAAATCCACTGCCGGATCGACGAATGCCGTGATCGCCGCGAAGGGCACCTGCAGCTTGGCCGGGATCTGGTTGAACGAAAGGCCGACCGAAAATCCGTCATCGCGGACGTCGAGGTCCCAGAACTTGTTCTGGAGTACAATGGTCATCTCGTCCGGAAACCGTTCGCGCAGATGCGGCGGGATGGACACGCCGGCGGCGCCGGTCTTGAACGTGATGTAGAAGTGGTGATTGCCCGGAAGCTCGCTCCCGCCCTGCTCGATCTGGCCGAGCACGCGTCCGACGACGGCGCGCAGCGCCTCCTGTACGATCTCATCGTACGGGATCAGGCTATCGGGCGTTTCTTCGCTCATGCACAAGAGTGGTGACGAGGGTCGCGGCGATGGTCAAGCCTTTCCGGGACATGAATAAATAATTCGCCGCATTGCTTCCGCTTTCGCACTCCGCCGCCGCTTGCGCTGCGCGCTGACCGGCGTATAGCGCCGGGTCATGGCCAATACCGCTGAAAACACCCACCGCACGGGCACGATCGAGCGCAAGACCGCTGAAACCGGAATCGCGATCACAGTCGATCTCGATGGCACCGGCACATACGACGTATCGACCGGGATCGGATTTCTCGATCACATGGTCGAACAGTTTTCGAAGCATTCGCTGATCGACATTGCGATGAAGGTCGAGGGCGACCTGCATGTTGATCAGCACCACACGACCGAAGATTCGGCGATTGCGCTGGGTCAGGCGATTGCAGAGGCGCTCGGCGACAAGGCCGGTATCGGGCGATATGGCAGCGCGTATTCGCCGATGGATGAAACGCTTTCGCGCGTCGCGCTCGACATTTCCGGGCGGCCATACGTCGTCTGGAAAGCGGGCTTCACGCAGGAAAAACTGGGCGAATGGGACACCGAGCTGATCGAGCACTGGTTTCATTCGGTCGCGCAGACAGCCGGGATCACTCTGCATATCGAGCTGATCTACGGCACCAACAACCACCACATTTGCGAGAGCATCTACAAAGGCTTCGCCCGCGCGATGCGGATCGCGGTCGAGCGCGACCCACGCAAAGGCGGCGCGATCCCGAGCACCAAGGGGCAGCTCGGTGGTTAGGACCCCTCGCTTGCGCACGCCCCTACGGTCGCTGTGCGGCTGGAGGGTAGACGGGTGACCAACCGCGTCGCGCTCATCGATTACGGCGCAGGCAACCTCCATTCGGTTCATAATGCACTGAAGGCTGTGGGCGCGGACGTCACGATCACGGCCGACGCGGGTTTCGTGCGCAGGGCTGACCGGATTGTTTTGCCGGGTGTCGGCGCGTTCAAGGCTTGCGCTGACGGACTGCGCGCCGTTTCCGGCATGGTCGAAGTGCTGGAAGAGCGCGTTCGGCTGGGCGGCGCACCCTTTCTCGGCATTTGCGTCGGCATGCAATTGCTCGCGACCCGAGGTCTGGAACATGGCACGCATGAAGGATTGGACTGGATTTCGGGCGAGGTCCGGCTGATCGAGCCGCACGATCCCGCGATCAAAGTCCCGCATATGGGCTGGAACGATGTCGCAATGATGCCGCATGCGCGCGGCCACGCGGTGATCGAAGAGGGTGAGGCTTACTTCCTCCACTCCTACCACTTCGCGGTGGACGATCCGCATCACATCGCCGCGCTCACCGATCACGGAGAGGGTCTTGTCGCCGCGGTCAGCCGGGGCAATATCGCGGGCGTGCAATTTCATCCCGAGAAGAGCCAGGCGTATGGTCTCGCGACGTTGGAGAGGTTTTTGACATGGAAGCCGTGATGTATTCGCGGCTCGCTATCGCTCGCGTGCTGGGCAGGCCCGGCATCAAGGGACGCGCGGATGCGCGTCACGCACGCGAAAAGGAAACGCAATGATCGTATTTCCCGCCATCGACCTCAAAGGCGGCGAAGTCGTGCGGCTCGCCGAGGGCGATATGGACCGCGCCACCATCTATGGCGATGATCCAGCAGCGCAGGCGATGATCTTCGCCGAGGCGGGGGCAGAGCACCTGCATGTCGTCGATCTCGACGGCAGCTTTGCAGGTCGAACCGAGAACCGCGAGGCTGTCGAAGCCATAGTCGAGACATTCCCCGGTTACGTGCAACTGGGCGGAGGAATTCGCGATGCCGCCGCGGTCGAGGGGTGGTTCAACCTTGGCGTTGCGCGCGTGGTGATGGGCTCGGCAGCGCTCAAGAACCCCGAATTCGTGCGTGAAATGGCGAGGGAATGGGAAGGCGGCATCGTCGTCGCGGTGGACGCAAAGGACGGACATGTAGCTACCGAGGGCTGGGCGGAAGTATCGGACGTACCTGTCGTCGATCTCGCCCGCCGGTTCGAAGATGCTGGCGTCGCGGCCTTGCTCTTCACCGATATCGGCCGCGACGGACTGCTAAAGGGCGTAAACATCGATGCGACGGTCGAGCTTGCCCAGCGCGTCGATATCCCCGTGATCGCGAGCGGCGGGGTAAAGGGGCTGGACGACATTCACGTCTTGTCACTCAACGCGCATGAAGGGATCGAAGGCGTGATCACTGGACGGGCGCTTTACGAAGGCAGGCTTGATCTGGCAGCGGCGATCCAGATGGGAGCGCGGGCTTGAACCATGCGGCAGATGGGTTGCATGTTCCTCGGCCTTACATTTCTCGCGGGCATCACCGTCGGCACGATCGAATATGCGATGATCAATGTCGTGGTGTTTCTCCTGCTCGCGCTGGCGGTGGCCAAGTTCCTGGAGCCGCGCTTCGGCACGAACGGGATGGTGTACGGCATGGCTGGCGCGTTTTTCGCGAGCTTCCTCTGGCCGTATTTGATTATCGGTTTCAAGACGGGGGACGACTGCGTGGGCGATGAATGCCTTGCGGGAGTATTCACTACGCCTAGCGCTCAGCAGGCCGAACAGGAAAGCGCTTCGCAATGACCGTCCGTATCCGCGTAATCCCTTGCCTCGACGTTGCCGATGGGCGCGTGGTGAAGGGGGTCAATTTCGTCGACTTGAAAGATGCAGGCGATCCGGTTGAACAGGCGCGCGCCTATGACGAGGCGGGGGCGGACGAATTATGCTTCCTCGATATCTCGGCAACGCATGAAGGGCGCGGGACGCTGCTCGATATCGTCAGGCGAACGGCGGAGGTCTGCTTTATACCGGTGACGGTCGGTGGGGGCGTCGCCTCGGTCGAGGATGCGCGGGCGCTGCTGCTTGCCGGTGCGGACAAGGTCGCGGTCAACAGCGCGGCTGTGAAGCGGCCCGAGGTAGTGCGCGAGATCGCAGAGAAATTCGGCAGCCAGTGCATCGTCGCCAGCGTCGATGCACGGCGGGTCGTCCCCACGGTCGGCGCCCCCGGGCCCAAGTGGGAAATCTTCACCCATGGCGGGCGCAAGCCAACCGGTATCGACGCGATCGGACACGCGAAGAAGATGGCGGAGCTGGGCGCAGGCGAATTGCTGGTCACCAGCATGGACGGCGACGGGACCAAGGCAGGCTACGACTTGGAACTCACCCGCACGATCGCCGATGCGGTCAGCATCCCGGTGATCGCCAGCGGCGGCGTCGGCACGCTCGACCACCTCGTCGACGGCGTGCGCGAAGGCCATGCGAGCGCCGTTCTTGCCGCATCGATTTTCCATTTCGGCGAGCACTCGATCAGCGACGCGCACAAGGCGCTGCGCGATGCTGGCCTGCCGGCACGTGGGATCTAAACGGGACATGACGCTTGCCCGCGCGCGGGGTTTGCGAGAGAAGCGCGACCATGAACACGCTTGAACGCCTCGAACAGACCATCGCCGCCCGGCGCGCTGCATCGCCGGAGACCAGCTATGTCGCAAAGCTCAACGCGAAGGGCTTGCCGAAAATCGCCCAGAAACTGGGTGAGGAAGCGACCGAGGCGGTGATCGCGGCCGTCTCCGGAAGCAATGAGGAACTGGTCGGGGAAAGCGCCGACCTCCTGTTCCACCTGCTCGTGCTGCTCGATGCGAAGGGCGTATCGCTCGATCACGTGCTGGGCGAGCTGGAGCGGCGCGAGGGGCTTTCAGGCCTTGAAGAGAAGGCCAGCAGGAAGGAATAAGATGCCGATCGATCCGACATTGCCGTATGACGACGAGAACATCTTCGCGAAAATCCTGCGCGGAGAGATCCCGTCCAATACAGTATACGAAGACGATTGGGCCTACGCCTTCGAAGACATCAATCCGCAGGCGGGAATCCACACCTTGGTCATTCCGAAGGGGCGCTATGTCAGCTGGGACGACTTCTCCGCCAAGGCGTCGGACGAGGAAATCGGCGGTTTCGTGCGCGCTGTCGGCGAAGTCGCGCGGCGCAAGGGGCTGGTCGAACCAGGCTACCGGATGATGGCGAATATCGGCGCGCATGGCGGACAGGAAGTGCCGCATCTGCACGTCCACATCTTCGGCGGTCAGCCGCTGGGGCCGATGATCTGGCGAAAGTGAATTTCGTCGTATGCGGGACTCGTTTCACCACCATTCATGTGGCTAATCGCAAACGCCGCTTTGCAGCGATTCTCCGCTGCGCTAGGTGGCTTCACAATGGTTGAACCGAATTTCCCCGGCGGCGTGATCGACGGCACACGTCATCTCTATGCCGTTCGCGTCTATTACGAAGACACAGACCTTTCCGGTATCACCTATCACGCCAATTACCTGCGCTGGTTCGAGCGCGCGCGGTCGGACCTGTTGCGGTTGCTGGGCATCGATCAGCGCGATGCAATCGAGACCGGCGATGGCGCGTATGCGATTACCGAGATTACCGTCAAATACATGCAACCGGCGAAGCTGGACGACGATGTCGTCATAACCACCGCCAGCACCGAAATCGCCGCGGCGAGCGTGCGCATGGAGCAGGTCGCCCGGCGCGGGGCCGAGATACTCGCCACGGCGCAGGTGCGCGCAGCGTTTCTCACACCAGAGGGGCGCCCGCGGCGCCAGCCCGCGCCCTGGCGCGCGGCGTTTCAGTCATTCATGGATGAAGAGGCTTAATGACCATCTCGCTCAACCTTCTCGCTGCGGTTCCTTCGGCCCGGCTCGACCCGCTCGAACTGTTTCTCGATGCCGACATCGTCGTGCAGGCGGTGATGGCCGGTTTGATCCTCGCGAGTATCTGGGTCTGGACGATCATCGTCGCGTTCAGCATGCGGATCGGCAAGCTCGAAGGGCGATCCAGCGATTATCAGGCCGATTTCTGGGATACCCGCGATCGTGAGGCAACGCTGACGAAGCAACAGCGCCGCGATGTGCCCGCCGCCCGGGTTGCCGCTGCGGGCCTCGATGAATGGAAGAAATCGACTTCCAATGCCGCGATCGACAGGGGCGCGGCGCGCGACCGGATCGGTGCTGCTATGGAAAGCCAGGTGGCCGAGGAAGCGGATGAACTCGCGACCAGGCTTACCTTCCTCGCGACCACCGGATCGGTCGCACCGTTCGTCGGTCTGTTCGGCACGGTCTGGGGCATCATGAACAGCTTTTTCCAGATCGGCGCGCAGGAAAGCTCTTCGCTCGCAGTCGTCGCCCCGGGTATTTCGGAGGCGCTCTTCGCAACCGCGATCGGCCTGTTTGCCGCCATTCCAGCGGTGATTGCGTACAACCGCTTTTCCAACCGCGTGAACCGCTACGAGGCGAAGCTTCAGCGCTTTGCCGACAAGGTGCATGCCGGGCTCAGCCGGGAGCTCGACAAAGCATGATGATTTGCGCATTCGCATCCGCGAACGCGATTTCCTCGCTCATGCGACCTGAAGGTCGCGTCGCTGCGGGCGCGCGGTCGCGCTTGCGGCTGCTCGCACAGCCGGGAGATGCAGCATGGCCATGAATCTCTCCTCCTCGCGCTCGGGTCGCCGTTCGCGCCGCGCGCCGATGGCGGAAATCAACGTGACGCCGTTCGTCGACGTGATGCTCGTTCTGCTCATCATCTTCATGGTCACCGCGCCGCTGCTGGCTGTCGGCGTCCCGATCGAATTGCCCGATAGCCGCGCCAACCCGGTCGACCAGACACCCGAACAGATCACGATTTCGGTCGATGGCGACGGGATCATCTACATCGAAGACGAAGCGGTGCCGGTCGGCGGCTTTCCCGATGCGCTCGCTCAGATCGATCGCGGCGCCGACGGGCAGCAACCCATCATCGTGTTCCGCGGCGATCGGGCGGTCGATTACGGGCGGACCATGGCTGTTCTGGGGGAGCTGAACCGGGCGGGATTCAACTCGATCTCGCTGGTCACCAGCGGTTCAGGCACGGAGCCATAGCCAAGGGGCGAGTATGGGAGAGACTGCTCTTTTGCGAAGCGAAGACCGGGTTGCGATACCCGTCGCCATCGCGCTGCATATCGGCGTGGTGGCGCTGCTCGTCCTGCAGCCGGTGCGCGATGACGGCGCCATCCTTCCCGAGCGCATGACCGTCAGCCTCGCGAGCGATATCGGGCTCGAAGCGACCGCACCCGATCCCGTGGCGGAAAGCCGTGCGGCAATCGCCCCAACACTGGACCAGCAACTGGGCGCGGAGCCTGAAACAGACCCGGCCGAAGCGGCTACGGAAACCCCGCCGCCATCACCGCCGGCGACCACCCGCACGACCAGCGCGCCTGCCAATCCCACGCCCGACCGCTCCCGGACGAACCGCAATCAGGACACCGCCCGCACTACAACCAGCGGTGGTGGGAGCAGGATCGGCAGCGATTTCCTGCCGGGCAGCGGCAGCTCGACATCGACCGACGAAGCCCGCATCCCTGCATCGGAAATCGGCCCGAGCGCCAAGGCTTCGATCATTCAGGCCATCGTGCGGGAAATCCGTCCGCACTGGAACGCGCCCAATGGTGTGGATGCCGAACTGCTGGTGACCGAGCTTGCCTTCGATCTCAATGAAGATGGATCGCTAAAAGGCCGTCCACGCGTACTGCGCCAGAGCGGCGAAAACGCTGCCAATCGCGCCCAGAAGTCACTTCATGCCGAGCGCGCAATCCGCGCCGTGCAACTCGCCGCACCCTTCGACCTGCCTGACGAATATTACAATGCGTGGAAGTCGATCCGCGGCGCCCGCTTCGATAGGAACCTGTCACGATGAAAACGACCTTTTTTGCCCTGTCCCTGTTTGCTGCCGCCTGTTCCAGCGCGGCCTTTGCGCAAAGCGAGGATCTGGGAGAACCGCTGGGTGAGGGCGGCACCGTCGAAACGACCGGTGTCGAGGCATCCGGTGAACAGGCGGAAGAGGGTGGGCTGACCTTTACCGTCACCGATGAAAGCGACTGGGCAGATATTGGTGTAGCAATTCCTGCTTTCGCGACCGACCGCGATCAGCCGACCCCGGCGAATGCGAGCGGCACCGAAGCACTCGGGCGCGAAGTGGCGCGCGTCATCACCGCGAACCTGCGCAATAACGGCCTGTTCAAGCCAGTCGGACCCGACAGCCTGCCGCAGCCGAGCTTCGGCCAGATCACCGCGCCAAGCTGGGGCAGCTGGAGCGGGCGCGGGGCGGAAATGCTTGTGCACGGCTATGTCCGCGCGCGCGATGATAATCGCCTCGTCGTTGGGTGCTATCTGTACGACGTCGCGCTTCAGGATGAGCTTGTGCGCGAAGGTTGGGTCGTCCCTCCAGCAGACTGGCGGCGCGCCGCGCACAAATGCTCCGACCTCATCTACGCCCGGCTGACCGGCGAAAACCCGTTCTTCGACAGCCGCATCGCGTACATCGCGGAGACAGGACCGAAGGACAAGCGGGTGAAGCGCCTCGCGGTTATGGATAGCGACGGTGCGAACCACCGCTTCCTAACCTTGGGCAGCGCAACCGCGCTCACCCCGCGCTACTCACCGGATTATTCCAAGATCATGTACCTGTCCTATGTCGACGGGAATCCGCGCATCTATGTCTACGATATCGGCAGCGGTCAGCAGCAGCTGGTGACGGAGAATAGCAACCCGACGCTCGCCCCCCGTTGGTCACCCGATGGCAGGCACATCCTCTTTTCGATGGCTGTAGCAGGCAACACCGATATCTACCGTGTGCCCGTCACAGGCGGGCAGGTGACACGCCTGACCGATACGCCCGGGATCGACATCGGCGGCTCGTATTCGCCCGACGGATCGCGGATCGTATTCGAAAGCGATCGTTCGGGCTCGCAGCAATGCTATGTCATGAATGCGGACGGATCGAACCAGCGCCGCATCACCTTCTTCGGCGGACGCTGCGCGACGCCGGAATGGAGCCCGCGCGGCGATCAGATCGCGTTCACTCGCATTGCCGGTGACTTCAATGTTTCGGTTATGAGCCCGAACGGGCGTAACCTTCGTGTCCTTACGAACGGATGGCAGGATGAGGCCCCGACCTGGGCGCCCAATGGCCGGATCATCCAGTTCTTCCGCACAGAGCGGAACACGGGACGCTCTGGCCTGTGGCAAGTCGACTTGACAGGCCGGAACGAACGCAGGCTCCCTACGCCTGTCGATGCCTCGGACCCCGCCTGGGGACCGATCCGGCCCTGAATGCGTTGAATTGTTACCTCCTGAAGGGGAACTCAGCCCCGTACTGAAAGGATGACGCTAATGAACTCAATCCCCCAAACCCCGCTCCGCACCGCGATTCTGGTCGCCGCATCCGCCACGACGCTCGCCGCGTGCTCCAAAGAGCCGCCAGAGGAGCTCCCGCCGCCGCCCGCTCCGGTCGAGGCGCCAGCGGAAACGACCGCTCAGCCGAGTGGACCGGTCGTCGGAAGTCAGCAGCACTTCGAAAACGCTGTCGGTTCATCCACGACGATCTATTTCGATACCGACCGTTTCAACATCGACAGCTCGGATGCCGCCGCCCTGCAGGAGCAGGCGCAGTATTTCGCGCAGTTCCCGCAGCTGACCTTCACGATCGAAGGGCACGCCGATGAACGCGGCACGCGCGAATACAACCTGGCACTGGGTGAGCGCCGCGCAAATGCGGCGAAGAATTACCTGGTCAGCCTGGGTGTGGGAACAGACCGCATCCGCACTATCAGCTATGGCAAGGAGCGCCCTGTGGCGCTTGCCTCAAATGAAGCGGCATGGGCGCAGAACCGCCGCGCCGCCAGCGTCATCATAAACTGACGCGCTGAGGCTCTTCGATTACCCTTGCAGGCCGGGCGAAAGCTCGGCCTGTACTGTGTAGGGCTGGCTGATCGAGAGCGGAGCATCGCCGGCATTTGCGAACTGACCATTGGCCGCAGCAAGACACAGGCTCGCAAGCGCGAGCACGCTGAATAGGCTGGAAAGGGCGACTTGCTGGCTCATCATTCTCTCTTTGTCGGCAGCCTATAGGTGCCTTCTCGTAAACGAACTGTTGCAATGCAACATTTCATCTCGCAACTGGTTCCCCTCCATGCGTTGCCTTTGCTTTCCGCACCACATGACCTAGATTGACCGCGTGATACTTTCGACCAACTGCATTCCCCCCATCCTTGTCCCACGGTGCATTCGATGAGCGCCGCGCGTCGATCCAACGATTGGGGTTTCCCGCGCTGGCGCTCCTACGACAGCTCTCGCGAAGCGGTGGCTCAGCGTGAATGCGACCGTCACGGCTGCGCGGAGCCGGGGCTGTGTCCAGCGCCAAAGTCGCCCAACAGCCCCGACCGGTGGTATTTCTGTCAGAAGCACGCGGCCGAATACAATAAGGGCTGGGATTACTTCGAAGGGCTCGACAAGGAGCAGAAGGCCGAGCGCGCCAAGGCCGAGCGGCAGGAAAGCTCAGGCTATGCCGAGGCTTCGCATTACGGCTGGACCGGCTCTGGCGATGGCAGCAGGAGCGCCGACGAGATGATGGCGCTGGAGGTGCTGGGGCTGGAGGCCGATGCCGATTACCCCGCGATCAAGAAAGCCTACCGCGCCAAGGCGAAAGAGGTTCACCCCGACGTGAAACCGGGCGACGAGGAAGCTGCCAAGCAGTTCCAGGCGATCCAGGTGTCCTACGAAGTGCTGCGGCAAGCCGAAGAACGGCGCGAGTGGCGGGGTTAGTTTTCCAAGCGATTGCTATGGCGATATAGGTGCGCTGAGATGTAAACCAGCCCGCCAGCGATCGCGACATTCTTGAAGAAAAGCGATAGCTCAAGCTGTCCCATCAGCCCATCCAGCTCCCAGAAACGGTGAAAAAAAGCGTTCGTAGCCAATGTGAAAACGGCGAGCACAGCAGCAGATATCCAGGCACGTCGGTGGGCCAACGCAATGGACAACCCGCCCAGACCTTCGAGGGCAATTACCATCGGCAGCAGAACCGCAGCAGGCTCAAGCCCGACCTCGGCCATTCCTATGGTCGTCGCGTCGAAGTTCATGATCTTGTTGACCGCGGCTAGGACGAAAAATGCCGCCAATGCAACCCGTCCTATGTGAAGGAGTATTCCGCTCAAAGTCATGGCATGCTTAATCGCTACCGGCAGGGATACCCTGCTGATTGAGCGTGACGGTATTCACCCACTCCTTGATCTCGGCGACTTTGCCGTTGTCGTCGATTGAGACTTTGAACACGTAGGCATTGCGATATGGTTCGCCGGTGGCTGCCACGCGAAGATCGCCATCCGCTTCCATCCACACTGTTCGCCCGTCATCAGCGATGCTGTAGGTGCGATTGACGAAAGCGATGTTATCGTAGTTTTCCGTCACGATCTTGAAATAGGTCAGCAGAGGGAACTGGCGGGGTGATCCTTCTCCCGTCCTTCCGGTCGGATTGAACATCGCAAGGATCCGAGCATCTTCGGCAAGCAGTGGTTCAACCCGTTCGATATCTTCTGCCAGCACTGCATCGAACATCGGAATGACCACGCCGTTCAGTGCATCGTGATCGGCGGCCTCAGTGGCGAACACCGGCGGAGCGATCGCAAGAGTGATCGGGATGAGCGGGGCGAATTTCAGCATAGTCAATTTCCCTTTCAGAATGGGAGATATGATGGCCGCGCATTGCGATGCTCGCGCGATGAGGTTACTATCAAATCAGTAGTCAGGGAAGTAACTATCGAAATGAAAGTGTCAATGGAAAAGAGTTCAGCCCGTCATTCATCCGAACCAGGGCTTGGGGCCAGGCCGAAAGATGACCCTATCGAATTGGCGCTGTCCCAGGTCGGAGACAGATGGACCTTCATGATACTGCGCGAAGCATTCTTCGGTGTCCGCCGCTTCGATGAGATGCTGCGTAATACCAAGGCTTCGCCAAGTATCCTTACGGGGCGGTTGAAGCGGATGGTCGCGGACGGATTGCTCGACCGACACCCCTACTGTGAGCGCCCGCCCCGGTACGAATATGTCCTGACAGCGAAGGGAAAGGCGCTCTATCCAGCGATCGTGCTGCTGATGAAATGGAGCGATGACTGGGTTGCGCAAAATGCCGAACCCACGATTTCCTTGATACACACGGTTTGCGGGCACGAGCTCCATCCAGTCCTCAAATGCGACAAGTGCGGGAAGCCTATTGCGGCGGAGGACATCGATTGGCGAGTCGGTTGAGAGGCGGCGCGGTTAACCGCCCTTCGGTCCGGCGAAACCCTTTCCGCTTGCATCGATCTCCGGATTGGGATTGTCGTTCCACCACGCGACGTCCGTCCACGGTCTGATGTCGACTTCATGAGTCCAGCAATTGCGCGGTTGTTGGGCCAGGTGCCAGTACGTCTCGGCGATTTCGGCGGGGTCGATCACGCCTTGCTCGCCTTTCGCTGCCTTGAATGCCTCGAACTTGTCGCCGAGCAGCTTGCCCAAGGTGTCGGGGGCGTCGACTGCGCCGTCGACCAAGATATGCGCCACGTGGATCCCTTGCGGCCCGAATTCCGCATTCAGCGTCTGGCACAGCATCCTGCGCCCTCCCATCGCCGCAGCGTGGCTGTGCTGTCCGGCATTCCCGCGAACCGCCGATGTGGCCGAAGTGACGAGCAGCGTGCCGTGATTGCCGCTCTTTGCGCGCTCGACCATCGCCGGAAACATGGCGTGCGCAAGCCGGTAGACGCCGAAGCAGCCGAGCCGCCAGCCCAGCTCGAATGTGCGATGCGGCGTGTCGTGCAGCTTGCGGTTACCGATCTGCGCGCCGAGATTGTAGAGCGCGGCTTCGATCGGCCCGATATCGCGCTCTACCCTTTCGACCAGTTCCTCGATCGACCCGTCCTCAGCGGCGTTGAGCAGCGTGCCGGTGGCACTGCCGCCATCCGCTTCGATCCGGTCGATCAGCCTGCCAAGGCTCTCCTCGTCGGATCGGCGGGCCAGCACCGCGTGGTAACCGCCCGCGGCAAATCGCATGGCGGCGTGCCCACCGATCCCGGCCCCCGCTCCGATGACGAGGAATACAGGCTTTCTGTCTGGCATTTCACTCTCCCTTGGCCGGGAGAGTAGGCCAGTCCTCAGACGTGTTCCAGAGCCTGCTCGAAATCGGCGATCAGATCGTCCGGGTCTTCGATGCCGATGCTGATCCGCACCAGGCTATCGGAAATGCCGAGCTGCTGGCGGCGCGCATGGGGCACCGAGAGATGCGTCATCGAGGCAGGGTGGCTGGCCAGCGTTTCCGTGCCGCCCAGGCTGACCGCGAGCTTGGCGATGGTGAGGTTGTCGAGGAACCTGAAGCATTCCGCCTCTCCGCCCTTGATAAAGACGCTGAAGGTAGAGCCCGCGCCAAGGCAGTGCCGATCATAGATATCCTGCTGGCGCGCATCCTCGATCATGCCGAGATAACCTAGACCATCGACTTTCGGATGGGCCTTCAAAAAAGCACACACCTTCGCCGCGTTCTCGCCCGCGCGCTGCATGCGCAGCTCCACGGTTTCGAGGCTGCGGAGCAACATCCACGCTGTGTTGGGATCAACGATTCCGCCCATCGTGTTGCGCAGTGCGCGCACCGGGTCCATCCATTTCTTCGCACCCGCGATCGAGCCTGCCACGAGGTCGGAGTGACCGCCGACATACTTGGTCAGCGAATAGGCAACGATGTCCGCACCGTGATCGAGCGGGCGCTGCCACAGCGGCCCAAGAAACGTGTTGTCGATGGCAATCGGGCAATCCCACTTGAGGTTGGCATCGCGAGCCTCCTTGACTGCTTCGATATCAACCAGCGCGTTGGTCGGATTACCGGGACTTTCGAGGTAGATCATCGCGACCTTGCCGCCATTTTCTCCCGCCTGCTTCTTCGCCCGCTTCAGAACATCTTCGAGCTCTTCGCGCGTCGCACCTGCCGGGAAATCGATGTAGCTGACGCCGAACTTGCTCAGAACCTTCGAGACAAAGCCTTCCGATGCGGCATAGAGCGGCCCCGAATGCACGATCACATCGCCTTGGCTGACATAGGCGAGCATCAGGATGCAAATGGCGGTCATACCGCTGGAAAAGCTCAGCGCGTCCTCCGCGCCGTCCCAGATGGCGAGACGATCTTCGAGGATTTCCTGGTTCGGCGCATTGAAGCGCGAATAGACGAGGCCTTCCGCGCCGCCTTCGCGCTGCCCCGTAATGCCTTCGAAATGCCTCTTTCCGTCCGCGGCGCTGGGAAAGGCGAAGGTCGATGTGAGGAAGATCGGCGGTTTCAGTGAGCCTTCGGACAGGACCGGATCGAAGCCGTGCCCCATCATCAGCGTGGATGGCTTCAGCTCGCGCCCGCCAATGCTCGTCTTTTCGGGCTTCGGTTTGCGGCGCGGAGTTGGGGTGTCGGTGGCATCGATGGCGTCCGTCATGCGGATATCCTTCCTGAACAACGCTCCAAGGAAGGCTGGAGCCAATTATCGGACCGCCAGGCACCCGCTCCTAACCTCCGCAGAAGCGCCTCTCCGCACGGGCCGTTTGTTAGTCTCGGAACTACCGAGAACTGGTTTCAGTTGCAACGGGTTCTTGCTGGTTTTGCATAGGCCGCGGCGCGTGTATCTTCGGGGGGAGCAGCGACCGGCAATGGTCATGGCCGACGCTTTGGCCGGAGGGAAAACGATGTCCGTGAACGATCCTTTCCAGATGCAGCGCGAGCTGCGTTACGGCGCGCCGGTTTGCGACCAGATCCTGACGGGGCGGCATTTCTCCATCGGCTATTCGTGGTATTTCCGGCAGGCGAAATGGACGCTCGAAATCATCAATCGCGACCGCGAGCTGGTGAACGAGATGGCAATGGTCGAACGGCTCGACAATTTCCGCGCCGATACCCGTATTCCCAAACGGTTCCGAGCAGGCCTCAAAGCTTACAAAGGCAGCGGCTTTGATCGCGGACATCTTGTCGCGAGCGCCAACCAGGATTTACAGGACATCCAGAATTCCGAGACGTTCCTGCTGTCCAACATGTCTCCCATGAAGCCGCAATTCAATCGCGGCATCTGGGCGAGGCTGGAAAACGAAATCCGCGAACTGGATGCACGTCCGAGCACGCTGGAAACCTACGTGCTGACCTGCCCGGTGTTCTATTTCGGCGAAAAGGTCGAACGCATCGGCAAGGAGCAGGAAGATTTCGGAATCAGCGTTCCTGTGCCGCATGCATTCATGAAAAGCGTGCTGGCGGAGAACAAGCGCGGGCGCTTCCGCCTGTGGACGTTCGAGATACCGAACAAGCGGCAGACCGATGATCTCGATAGCTTCCTCGTCAAGACCTACGATGCGGAGCAAATGGTCGGCGGGCGGTTCTGGGACCGGATCTCGCGCGAGGACCTCCACACCGCGAAGTCGCGCACAGGATCGATGTGGTGAGCAAGTGGGCCGCTGAATTCTGGAGTTGAACGACGCCGAAGGTGTCGCAAGGGCGGAAGCGAAGTCGAAGACGCAGCTGGCCAAAAGGCCACCAGCAAGGCCGCCCGCATCGATGCGACCGAAAGGTCGCGTGAGCGAGGATATCGCGCCCCGGTTGGGGTGCGAGAATCAAATAGACGCGATCATCCAGACCATCCCAACGATCATACCGATACCGATGATATCGAGCACGATCCCGGCCTGAACGAGCTTTTCGATTCTCAGCCGCCCGGTGCTCCAGGCGATGGCGTTGGGTCCGGTCCCGGCGGGCAGGATGAAACCCCAGCTCGCCGCGAGCGCTGCGGGCATCGCGATAAGGATTGCCTGTTCGCCCAGTCCGAGAGCGGCGGCGAGGCTCGCGACCACCGGAATGACAGCGCTGGCGGTTGCGACGTTGCTGGCGAATTCGGTGATCAGAACGACCATCGCAACGATTGCGAGTGCCATCAGGACCAGCGGGACCGTCTCGAGCGGGAGCAGCGCATTGCCGAGCCATTCGGCAAGTCCGCTCGCCTGCATACCCGCTGCTAGCGCGAGGCCGCCGCCGAACATCATGATGACGTCCCACGGCGCACGATTGGCCTCCTGCCAGACCAGCAGCGGACGTCCGGTGCCGTCCGGCAACAGGAACAGGGCGAGGCTGGCAATCACTGCGATAGTGCCGTCGGTCCAGCTGTTTTCCGGCAAGTAGGGCGCGAGCCACAAACGCGTGGTCCACAAAAAGAACGTAACGGCGACGACGGGGACCAGCCGCTTCTCGGCAGGCGACCACGGCGCGTGATCGTCTATCGCGGCGCGCGCTGCTTCGATGTCGAAGGAGTGCGCTGCGATATTCTGCACCCGGCTGATGATGAATGCGGCAAGCGGGACGCCGATGATCACGATCGGCAATCCGAATGCCATCCAGCGAGCGAAACTGATTTCGAGGCCGATCATGCTGTCGAGCAGGGCGACTGCAATCCCGTTGGTCGGAGAGCCGACAATCGTACCGAGCCCGCCGATAGTCGCGGCAAATGCGATGCCCATCGGAAGCGCGGCGTTGATGCCTTCTTGCCGCGGCTCGCTTTCGCTCGCACCGGGGCCACCCGCGTCCTCCACCCTTCCACCCGGATTGTATCCCGGTAGGCTCCGGGTGGAAGGGTGGAGGGCGCGGGTGGCCGCGGCCAAGGGTCGGTCGGATGACCGATCCGCACCCGACAAGGGAGCGCCGCCAGATAAAACAGCGAGCGCCATCGGCATCATGATCAGCGCGGTCGAGGTGTTGGATATGAGCATCGAGAGGATCGCCGCCGACATCATGAAGGCGAGCAGCAGCCGGGTCTGACCACCTCCCGTCCCGATGGTCTTGAGGATCGCGAGGCTCAGCCGCTTGTGCAATCCGGTGCGCTCAATAGCGAGCGCGATGAACGCGCCGCCGAGCAGCAGGAACAGGATCGGCGCGTAATACGCGCTGGCGGCATCGCGCGCGCTCATCACTCCGCCGAGCGGGAGCCAAATGAAAGGGAGCAGGGCGGTTGCGGTGAGCGGGATGGCTTCGGTCATCCACCATGTCGCCATCCAGATAACGAGGCCGGCGACCAGCCAGCTCTCCGCATTCATCCCAGCCGGAGCAGGCGTGAGCATCGTGATCGCGAAGACCAGCGGGCCGAGAAACAGGCCGATCCGGCGCGCTGTCATGACGGTGTGCTTCCCTCTGATCCCATGTACGTGGGCGTATCAGTGAAGAACGCAGGGCGGCAAGCTGCGGTGGAGCATTCGTCACCAGTTGATGGCCGCGATTCCATCCCGATCATTCCAAACGAAAAAGACGGGCAACCCAGAGGACGCCCGCCTTCAAAAATCCGGATCGCTGTGCGCTTATTTCGGCGCGAGCACCATCAGCATCTGGCGGCCTTCGAGGCGCGGAAACGCTTCGACCTTGGCGATTTCCTCGACATCTTCCTGAACACGTTTGAGCAGGTCCATGCCGAGGTGCTGGTGCGCCATTTCGCGCCCGCGGAAGCGCAGCGTGACCTTTACCTTGTCGCCATTGTCGATGAACTTGTTCACGTTCCGCATCTTCACGTCGTAATCATGCGTGTCGATGTTGGGACGCATTTTGACTTCTTTGATGTCCTGCGTTTTCTGCGACTTGCGCGCCAGATTGGCTTTTTTCTGCGCTTCGAAGCGATATTTGCCGACATCGAGGAACTTACACACCGGCGGGTCGGCATTGGGCGAGACTTCGACAAGGTTCAGACCCTTGTCCTGCGCCTGCTCGACGGCTTCGCGGGTGAACATCACACCAAGGTTTTCGCCTTCGTCATCGATAACGCGGACCTTGGGGACTTGAATAAACTGATCGTAGCGAGGGCCGCTTTTAGTGGGCGGGGCCATCGAACGTCGAGGTGGACGGGCTATGTGGGAATCTCCTGTGAAAGCCTTTGGGTTGCGCCAGCTATGTAAGGTTTTCGAGAGCGAAACGCTAGGGGAGTCTTTTGTTTGCGCCCTCAAGCGCCGGGCGCGAGCCATCCGGCTCGCTTGGCTTCCGCCGCATAAGCGGCGACGGCCAGTCGGCCTCGCGACGCCTGCGGCGTCGAGCCAGCATTACATTGCTATCTCGTCGCGGAGCACGGGCGCGTAGCGACCGCAAGCGCGACCGCCCGCCCGCAGCGCCGTAAGCGCGAGGAAATCGCACGCCGGATGGCGTGCGGAAAGCAAACTAAGCCGCCTCGCGAAAAAGCGGGAAGCGCACCAATTTGCCCTTTGCCGGAAGCACCGCGTCGATCTCGCTTGCCGGGCCGAGCGCGCGCAAAATCTCCAGCGAGCCTGCATCCATTCCGCCGGTGTAGGCGCCGAAGGCTGGCAGGATCATCCGGTCTCCCTGACCAGCCGTGCGGCTGAGGACGCCGCACGGTCTGGCGATGTGGCGGTTTCTCACTTTGAGGCGCATTTTCGGGTGGTAGTGGCCCGAAAGCTCCGGCCGCGTTTCGCCGCGTTTCGCCTCGTGGCGAAGGATGATGCCGTTAAGCTCCAGCTCCTCGACCAGAGTGGCCCCGAACGCGCGGCTCATCTCTTCGTCGTGATTGCCGGTGATCCACACCCAGTCGAGCGAGCGCGTCAGCGCCTCCAGCATGCCGGTGGCATGGGGATCGAGCCTGTCCGTGCCCGCGTCATCATGGAAGTTGTCGCCCAAGGTGATCACGCGCCGCGCACCTGTCGCTTTCACGCTGTCGGCAATCCGCTCCAGCGTCTCACGGCTGTCGTATGGGGGGAGCATCTGGCCTTGCCTCGCATACCAGCTGCCCTTTTCCAGATGCAGGTCGGCGACCAGCAGGGCGCGCTCGCGCGGCCAGTAAACGCCGTGCGATTTCATCAGGACAAGCTCCTCCCCGGCAAAGGGGAGAGGGGCGAACGAAACGGGAACCATGGCTTTCACTTGCCGTGGCTTGGCGGCTTTGGCAAGAGGTCATTCATGGATTGGGAACCTTACACACAAAGAGCGCGCGGCTGGTTCGAAAGCCTGCGCGATCAGATATGCGCTGCGTTCGAAGAGATCGAGCGCGAAGCGAGCTCGAACGCTCAATTCACCTACACACCGTGGAGCCGCGAAGAAGAGGGCAACGATGACCCGGGCGGCGGCACTCAGGGCCTGATGAAAGGCAAGGTGTTCGAAAAAGTCGGGGTGAACGTGTCGACCGTGCGCGGCAATTTCCCGAAAGAGTTCGCGGCCAATATTAACGGTGCCGATCCCGAAAATCCCGGCTTTACCGCGACGGGCATATCGCTGGTTGCGCACATGAAGAACCCGCATGTGCCCGCGGTCCACATGAACACGCGGTTCCTAACCACGGGCAAAGCGTGGTTCGGCGGCGGCGCGGACCTCAACCCGCCGATCCCCTATGCGGACGACACCGAGGCGTTTCATGCGCAGCTTCGCGCGGCCTGCACGGCGCACAACCCGACCTATTACGATCGCTACAAGAAGTGGGGGGACGAATATTTCTACCTGCCACACCGCGAGGTTCACCGCGGTGTCGGCGGAATCTTCTACGACCATCTCGAATGTGATGACGATCCTTCCTGGGATCGCAACTTTGCGTTCACGCAGGATGTGGGCAAAGCATTTCTCGAGATCTATCCCAAGCTCGTACGCAAGCGGATGGAGAGCGACTTCACACCCGAGGATGAGGCGCAGTTACTCGAATATCGCGGACGCTACGCCGAATTTAACCTGGTCTACGATCGCGGTACGATTTTCGGCCTCAAGACCGGCGGCAATATCGACGCGATTCTGATGAGTTTGCCGCCGCGAGCGACCTGGAGCTGATGCGCGCGGCGGGCACCTGTAAGGGGCGCGTGCTTTCGCTATTGCTCGCTGGCGCTCTCGCCGGCTGCTCCACAACCGAACCATCGCCTACCACTGCGCGCGCGCAAGGCGGCGAAGAGGCGGTCGAGAAGTTCCTGCGCGCCAACAGAGCGTGCACGGATGACAGTCTCGAACAATTTGTCGGGCGTGAGGCCACCACTCGGACCTTGGCCGAAATCGAGGCAACAAGCGGGGCGCTGTCCTTGCGGTTGTTGCCCGTGGGCGAGCCCGTCTCCGCCGAGGGCGCAACCGGCAGGCTTTCGATCGAGCTCGATCAGGACAATCGCATCACCCGCGCCTATTGCGGATAGGGATCGTTGAGCCCTCATAAAGAAAGGGTCGCGGATTGCTCCGCAGCCCTTCCCCGCTTGATTGGCAGTATTCCTAGAAGCGGAAGCCCACCTCAACCGTTGCGCGATCATCGCGGAAGGCGTTCCGGTCGATGGCAGTTTCGAACCCGGCGCCGAAGCTGAACTGACCGTTCGTGACGCTTACGCCGCCGCGAACTTCGCTCCAGCTTTGCTCACCGATTGCCAGCGGCAGGACGATGCCGACCTGGTCCGCAGCTGCGAACCGCACGGTCAGATCGTCATTCCCTCCAGCGACCCGGCGAACGTAGTCGGCACGCAGCTCAGGCGTAATCGACCAGTTGCCGCGCAATTGATGCTGCCCGGCAAGCTTGAAGCCGCCGCGTGCGGTGACGGATTCCATCGCGAGCGAATCGATCGCCAGTGCGGTCTGCGTGCCCTGCTCCTGATACCCGCCGAGGTTCAGCCGGTCGTAGGAGAGCTGCGCACGCGGGGTGAAGGTGACGCCCTTCATCACGGGCACGTTGACGCCCGCTTCGGCAGAAACGGCATAGCGGCTCATCGAACTTGCGCCGTTGAGTTGCCGCGCTGCGACACCGTCGAACCCGTCGCGCTGCGTATCGAGATCGATCGTCTCAAGCGTGGTTACGCCGCCGATATAAGCGTTTCCGCCGAGATCGTATGCGCCGTAGGCCGACACCTGCGTTGTGCGCGACCGGTTTTCCGACGAGCCAATCAGCTCGCTGCCCTCAGCATAGCCGAGCGCGATGCCGAAGCTCGCGCGATCGGAAACGCTGCGCTCGAGACCCATTCCGAAATAGTTTCCGAACTGGCCGCCGCCATTGATCCCAGCCGAATTGCCATCGGTTGAGCCGAAGACACCGCCGGAAATGAAGCCGGAGAACCCTTCAGGAAGCGGAGTGGATGCGCCGGAACGCGGCGTAAGATCGGTAACGCCCATGCGGACGTCGCGATTGCCGGTCGCCGAGGCGAGACCCATCCGCATCGCTTCGGGGGCACCCACGATCGCGAGCGAGCCGCTTTTGCCGCTGCCCATGATCGAGAGACGATCATTGACCGCAAAGCTCAGCAGCTGGCTCTGACGGTTTTGCAGTATGGTCGAACTCGAAATGTTGCTCGGAGCGAGGCTGTCGAGCGTTGCCGTCAGCGCGGCGCCGTCCATCACGTCGATCACGCCGTACAGATCGTAGAGGTTGTCGTAAAACCCGTCGCGAAGCTGATCGAGAGCCTGGGCAAAAGCTCTGGCCGTGCGACTCTTGCGACCGATAATATCGACAAGTGCACCTGCACGCAGCTCTGCGGTGATGGCATTCTCGCCGTAGGTCAGCTCCGGACGAAGTACGCCCTGGAAGCTGGCGATATTGCCGAAGGTACCTTCGATCCCGCCACCGGCTGTAGCGATGGTGACGACGTCGCCGTGACGCGGTGCACGGCCAGCTTTGTTGAATACGAGCGTCGGCCCCACGCTTCCAGCGTCCGTTGGATCGGACAATGACAAAAGGCCGGTAACAGCAAGTGTATCAGACCCGCGGCGGCTCGCGTCGATGAAGAGCGAGCTTCCCGAGGTCATGATGAGGTTGCCATCGATAGTCAGCGTGCCGAACTTGTTGGCGCCTCCGGGGACGATGGCGGTCAATCCGGTCGTTACGAATGGAGAGACCAGCGTGCCGCTTCCGGTAAGGAAGCCCGTTAGCAGGAATGACTCGCGCGCCTGCAGGATACCATCAACATTGGTCCAGCCGGCAATTTGGGTGAAGTCACCCAGCGTAGTAAGCGACCCGCTGCTTGCGATGTTCAACTTGGTAAGCCCGCTTACAGTGAGGCGGTCGATTTCGATGTCCGCATCACGCAGTGTGGTCGAGCCAATGGCGGACAGGGTGACGTCGAAATAGCGCGGACGCTGAACGCCCGGGATGCCGACTACGTTGTTAGGGACGAAGTTCTCCGTACCCGGACCGTTTTCGACCTGCAGGGCTTCCCCGTCCGAACCGACTACCGCGTCTTGCTCAACCGGGGTGCAGAACTGACTGTCGAAACAGAGCTCACCAAATTTCGCGCCGTCGCCAGTAATCCCAGCGCCGCGCGCGTCAGGAAGACGGTTGATAAGTTCGCCATCGAGGTCGATCACGTAATTGGGATCGATTGCCTGCACCCAGTGATCGGGATCGGTCCACTCGCCAATACCGGCCTTATTTGTCGCATACACATAGGGGTTGTTGGCGACTATCAGGTCCCAGAACGCATGCAGCGGCTGATAGAAGGAGTGTGTTCCATAGCTGCCAAAGGGCTGATCAGCGAAATAGCGGGAGCCGCCGGACAGCACGCCAGCCACGACCGGGATGTCGTACTTTTGATCGACGATCAGCGGGCCGCCGGAATCGCCGCCGCCTGTGCTGCCTTCGATGGGGAGGGCGACATCATCGTCACCGAACAGACGGAAATCGAACTGGCCGTTGTCCGGATCGTAAGTCCCGCTGGGGTCGGTGAAGCTCGTCCAGTATAGGTTCTGCGGGAGCGCACCGGGCTCGTCGCCGAACAGGAAACCGTCGCGATCATCGAATGAGCCGAGGAAGGAGACATAGTTCTCCGCGGCGCGGCGACGAAAGCCACCTGAATTGACCGACCCTTCGGTACCGACACCGGTGTTGCCGTAGCCGGTTACCGTGACGTGTTCTTGGCCATCGAGAGGGGTGAAGAGCAAGGCCCAAGTCGGGATGTCGAATGCAGGCGTATCGAGAGTAGCAATGGCTACATCCGCGCTCAGGAAGTCCCCGAATGGATTTTCCGCGGAGCGCCGGTCGTACCAGATGTGCTCGGCATTATAATACGCGTTCGCCACGGATGTGGTGAATCCGCTCTCGAGCCAGCCTATGATCCCGTCGAATGTGTCGTTCTGGAAACCGAATGAAATCGGCACGCCGCCAGCGGCCGCGCCGTATGCTTCTTGCGGGCGGCTGTTGACGCAGTGCGCGGCGAAAATCACCATGCGGGGGTTCACGAGCGAGCCGGTGCAGGTGCCGACGGTGCCATCGCCGTTCCAGATGATCATCTGGCCGATGCCGTTGATATTCTCCGGATCGAGGATGCCATCGGGAGGGAACTGGTTCGGATCGAACCCTTCGCGCACGACGATACCCGGGGAGTCTTCGGAATCTCCCGGATTGAGCGAGACGGTCGACGCCGCGCTCTCTGCGAGCATTGCGGAAATATCGATCCCGCCCACCGGCTGCGTGCCGGTATCCGAATTGCCAAGCTCGTTAGCCGAAGCTGAACTGGCAAAACCAAGAGAAAGTGCGGATGCAGCGGCGAGCAATCCGCTGCGACGTGCGGTCGTGTTCATGAAAGTCCCCTCATTAGATACACAGAGGAGAAATTCCGGCGAAACGACTCGCCAGTATGCCCCTCCAAGGCGATAGATTACGAAATTCTGAACGCAAGGAAAGGGCACTAACCAATTAATTTGCAGTCATTTTGTGTAAGCTAACAGGGTTTGCGTAGAAGATATGGTCCTTCGATACAGAAACGGACCGCCAGACTTCGCCTAAAAGCTTGCCCCCGCTGCGCGCTGCGCACATATTCGAGAGGATGCTCCGCCAGTATGAACTCGTAGAAAAGGTCAAGGATTACGATCCTGACGCTGACGAAGCGGCGCTGAACCGCGCCTATGTCTACACCGTCCAGAAGCACGGAGCTCAGAAACGCGCGAGCGGCGATCCCTATTTCTCGCATCCGATCGAAGTCGCCGGGTTGATGACCGATCTGCAGCTCGACGAGCAGACCATCATCACCGCCCTGTTGCACGATACTGTCGAAGATACGCTGGTCACGATCGAGGACATCGAGGCCAATTTCGGCTCCGATGTCGCGCGCCTTGTCGATGGCGTGACGAAGCTCTCCAAGATCGAGGCGATGCCTGAAAATGAGCGGGCGGCGGAGAACCTGCGCAAGTTCCTGCTCGCCATGTCGGAGGACATCCGCGTCCTGCTGGTGAAGCTTGCCGACCGGCTGCACAACATGCGCACGCTTCACTTCATCAAGAAGCCGGAGAAGCGCCAGCGCATCGCGCGCGAGACGATGGATATCTATGCGCCGCTCGCCGAGCGGGTGGGCATGTATGAATATATGCGCGAGATGCAGGCTCTGGCTTTCCGCGAGCTTGAACCCGAAGCCTACGCCACCATCACAAAGCGGCTGGAGCAATTGCGCAGTCAGGACGGCGGGCAGGTCGATGCGATCGCGCTGAAGATCAAACAGGCGCTTGCCGAAGCGGGGATGACTGTCGAGGTCTCGGGCCGCGAAAAGCATCCCTTTTCGATCTGGCAAAAGATGTCGGAGCGTCACGTCAGCTTCGAGCAGGTGACCGACATCATGGCGTTCCGCGTCATCACCGAGAACGAGGCGGATTGCTACCGCGCCATGGGCATCCTGCACACGACTTGGCAGTTCCTGCCCGGGCGGTTCAAGGACTACATCTCGACGCCCAAGAACAACGGCTATCGCAGCCTGCACACCTCGCTAATGTATGAGAATTCGATGCGGGTCGAAGTTCAGATCCGCACGCGCGAGATGCACCAGCGCAACGAATTCGGGCTCGCAGCGCATTGGGCCTACAAACAGCATGACAAGGCCGATGGTGAAGTCGGATGGCTGCGCGATCTCATCGAGATTGTCGATGCAAGCCACGACGCCGAAGAATTGCTCGAACACACCCGGCTGGCGATCTATCAGGACCGTATCTTCGCCTTCACGCCGAAAGGCGCGCTGTTCCAGCTGCCCAAGGGATCGACCTCGGTCGATTTCGCCTTTGCCGTGCACACCGACCTGGGTCTCGCTACGGTGGGCGCGAAGATCAATGGGCGGCACATGCCGCTGAGAACCCCGCTCAACAACGGAGATGTGGTCGAGATTATCAAGGGAGCGGGCGCTGAGCCGCAGCTCTCGTGGCTCGGCTTTGTCGTAACCGGCAAGGCTCGGGCCGCGATCCGCCGCGCTGTGCGGCTGAAGGAGCGGGCGGAGGTCGCCCAGATCGGGTCCAAGCTGTTCGATGAAATCGCCGCGCGTGTCCCGGCTCGCATCGGTAGAAAGGCGATCCGCGCTGCCATCGAACGATTGGATATGGAGGGTCCCGAGGACCTGATGTTTGCCATCGGGTCGGCAAAGCTGACCGACCGGGAGGTTATGGAAGCGCTCGTCCCAGGCTGCACTGCGGACCTCGATGAAAACGAAGAGTGGTCGGTGCGCGAGCGGGCGATTTCGATCAAGGGCCTGACGCCGGGCGTCGCTTTCGAGCTCGCGACCTGCTGCCACCCGGTGCCGGGTGACCGGATCGTCGGCCTCAGGCGCAAGGGCGAAACCGTGCTGGTGCACGCTATCGACTGTCTTGAGCTTGCCAACGGTGTCGACACCGACTGGCTCGACCTGTCATGGGGCAAGAGATCGCACGGCGCAGTCGGTCGTTTATCGGTCACGCTCTACGACAGGCCGGGGACGCTGGCGGAAATGGCCGGGATATTCGCTCAGAACAAAACCAACGTCACCAGCCTCGTCCAGACCCAGCTGGATCATCCGTTTACTTCGTACGAGATCGATGCAGAGGTGCAGGATCTGGCGCACCTCAATCGCATCATCAGCGCCCTGAGAGCGAGCGACGCAGTCGCACAGGCAGAGCGGATCTGATTTTATCGCGTCTGGTTTGTGCGGAAAATCTAAAGCAGCTCCAGTTCGAGGTTTACCGCGTCGCCTTCCGCAAGGTCTTCACGCGCCATCACTTTCTTGCTGATGAGGAGCACCCATTCGGTCTGCTGCTTTTGCGGGAATACCGAGCTTTTCCAAGTGGTATCGCCCACATGCGCGACGACCTTGACCGATCCGAAGCCTCGCTGGCGGCCGAATTCCAGCCGGTGGAGCCGCGCATGCATGGCGACAGTCTCCGCCGCGGCCCCGGTGAGCACAACGAGATGATAGGTGCCGCGGTCGCCCTGCCAACGCTTCAGCGGCAGGCGCGCGGTGAGGCTCTCACTCACTTGTCGCCGAGCGGACAGGCACAGGGATATTGCAGATATCCGCTCCGCCGGCAGGCACTATGAAGAAAGGGTCGCGGCGATTGGCACGCGCATCTGCATACCGGGCGAACGTATCGCCTTCGGTCGACAGGTATTCGAAGGCGGGGCGCTCAGCGACAGGCAAATCGCTCGCCACTCTTGTTGACTGGATCGGCGTGCGCAATTCCGCCTCGTCCTCGGTGTAGAAACCGAGCGTACCTGTCCCGCGCGGCAGCGATGAGAGGTGTTCCATTCCAGCAATGATGCGCCCTACCAGCGCGATGTTGCGGTCGAGATGACGCGGGGCATGACCAATAACGGTGTAAAGCTCCGCGCCGCTTCCGGTGTCGGGCGAATATCCGCGACCAACGCCGACCATGCCGTAGCAATGGACCGGCCCGAACCCTCTGTTGCCTGCAAACTTCGCAATCGGGAACCCGCCTGAAATTCCCGGCTCCGCACCATAACTGTCGGGCGCCGTGCGCATGGACGCGGGCATCGAAGGCGAGAGGTCCGGGTCAGATCGCCTGCGTAGATCTTCGCCGTGCGCGACCAACCAATGAAGCGATCTCCAGTTTCGGTTGCGAAGACCTTGGACGACATAGTCTTCGTCGCTCATCACTTTCAGCCCATCAGGTAATGGCTTCGTATCCGCCTCGCCGCTTTCGGGGTTGTCGTATCCGGGATGACCCCATTGTACGACATAGTTGTCCTGCACGCGGTTGACCGAAATCCCGTCGTACCAGTGCGCGCGAGCGAGGCTGCGGATGTTTGCTACCCAGCCTTGCGAAAAAGGTCCCGGGATCAGCTGGATAATGACCTGGCGCTCGCTCCCATCAGCATCGGGAGCAAGCGTCATGATAAGGAGGTCCTCCGCGTCGATCGCGACCCATTCATTGGGCGAGGCCGTTTCGACGATCTGGTTGGGTGAGGGTGCACCTTCCGGTTCATCCTGGGCAGAAGCGGGCAGGGAAAGCGAGAGCGCCGCAGCAGCGGTAAGGAGCGTTCTTTTCATAGATCAGGTCTGCCACCCGGCGCGCCGCGCCGCAAGGGCGACCGCCCGCCCACAGCGATGCGACCTGTAGGTCGTATGAGCGAGGAAACCCGGAAAGGAACGCCACCCTGCGCGCCGCGCCGCAAGCGCGACTGCGCTTTGCCGCTGCCGCGGGGAAGCCAAGCGAGCCCGATGGCTCGCGTCCAGCGTCTTGAAGCGAACGGCAGAAACGCCCAACAAAAACCCCTTCTCGCACGTTTTCGAGGGCGAAAAGGGGCTCTTGTGACAGCGTTCGCAGGGAATGCCATTCCGCGCAGCGCCATCCAATGCGACTCGGTATAGCATGTTTTTCGGTCCCTGACGCCGCCGGAGTACGGTTCGCCTTGCCTCCAGCCGCATCCATCGCTATCCGCGCCGGTTCTTGCCTCGCTGCCGCCGTGCTCGAGTAGCCAAGCGGCAGCGCGAACAAGAATGCGGAGCGGTGGCCGAGTGGTCGAAGGCGCACGCCTGGAAAGTGTGTATACGGTAACCCCGTATCGTGGGTTCGAATCCCACCCGCTCCGCCATCTATCTTGAGCGCCCGTCTCTAGTTTCAGGTCGTCCACGCAAGCCCGAGGGATAGGCCGGTTCGTGCGTCTCAAGCTATAACAGGCGCATCTAACAGCGCGTCTATTCGGCCCGAAACCAATCCCAAACCGAACAGTGGAACAGCGGAAAAGCTAGAAAGCTATTTACAAGCGAGGCTTCATTCCTCTAGCGGCATGATACGTTGTAACGTTTTCTCCAGTCGCAGAGCTAAGTGTCCGAAGTGCTCCAATTCTCAGCCGCGATTTCCGCGTCCTCCAACATCCTGCGAGACGTTCTCGATCCTGCCTGCAATCTGGCAATTTGGGAGCGGAAGTCGCATCGTCCTTTCGAGGACCTTCTGTCGGGTGATGTTCGCGACGTTAGGTTCCGAGCAGCACCGTTGCAGTTGCGCGAACGGCAGCACGACGAGCTCGCTAGTGCAGGGTATGCAGACGTAGCCGAGCGAGACGAATTGATCGCTGACGTTTCCGTTTTAGCAGACCATTACTGCGCAATACTTGGCCTCGCCGAGGTGGAAGTCAGACTTGAGGTCGTCACAACAAACTCCTGCAGAAAATGGCATGCCGACTATGTGAAGGCCCGCCTGATCACCACCTATGTCGGGTCGGGCACGCAATGGCTTTGTCAACAGGATGCTGCCCGAATGAAGCAAGGCGACGAGCCTCGGAATATCAACTCGATGTCTCCGGGCAACGTAGGCATTTTCAAAGGCAAGCTCGCGACAGACACACCAGCCATTCACCGCTCGCCTCCGATTGATGGAACCGGCGAGAAGCGCTTGCTTCTGGTCCTCAACCCTCCCGAGGAGGATTGACGTGGCGCGCACCGCGAAGATCGATCAGGCCGCAATCGGCTTTAGCCTGATCTGTGTGGTGCACTGCGCCGTTTTGCCATTGGCCGCGATCAGTATGCCGTTTCTCGGATTGGTGGCGGATGCGGAGTGGGTTCACTGGCTCTTCACTTCGCTCGCCATCGCTGCTGCGATCATGACGTTTTCCGTAGCGCACAGCGCGCGCCAGCCCTCCTTCGTGCTTCCAGCGTCTACGGGGGTTGCCCTGCTTTTGCTCGCGCTGGTCGCCGAGCCGCTCGGTTTCGACGAAACCCTTCCGACGGTTTCAGGAGCAGTGCTCTTGGCCGGAGCACACCTCTTCCGACTTTATCGAAATCACTGATCCTGAATGGAATTTCTCATGCGCATCAATCGGCTTCTCGTAACCACTTCGTTTCTCGTCCTCGGTGCCACCGGAGCTCCGGCTATTGCCCAGGATTTTGAGACTGCCGAAGAGGCGGAGGCGATTGAAAACGAGATGATCGTTATTGGTCGACGTGCCTATCGCGGTGATTTCGAGCCGCTTGAAACGCCCAATGCGGACCAAATCCTTGACGAAGACCTGCTGCGTGACTCCAATGCGCTAGATCTCAATCAAGCGCTCGATCTGTCTGCCTCGGTTGCACGGCAGAACAATTTTGGCGGGCTTTGGAACTCGTTTTCGGTGCGCGGTTTTCAGGGCGACATCAATTTGCCCAGCGGTTTTTTGCTTAACGGCTTTAACGCTGGGCGTGGATTTGGCGGTCCGCGCGACATTTCCGGCATTGAGGCGGTCGAAGTTCTCAAAGGGCCACGGTCCGCGCTCTACGGTCGCGGCGAACCGGGCGGGACTATCAACCTAATTACCAAACGGCCGCAATTTGAGACATCCGGCTACGTGCAGTTTCAAGGCGGTGCCTTTGATTTCTATCGCGGGGACATCGACTTACAGACGACATTGAGCGACAACGTGGGTGTCCGTATCGCTGGCTTTTATGAGGATGCCGGCAGCTTTCGCGAGACCGTGGAGACTGAGCGGTTTGGCATATATCCATCGATTACCGCGCGCCTTGGTGAAAACACACTAGCGACCTACGAATTAGAATACACGGATCAGGAGATCCCGTTCGATCGCGGTGTCGTTTTTTCTGAAGAGTTCGGTTTCAGCCCCATTCGAACGTTTACCGGAGAGCCGGGGGACGGCCCGATCGAAACCGAAGTCCTCGGCCACCAGTTTGAGCTGCAGCACGACTTTTCTGACAGTTGGAGCCTGCTCGCCGGTGTCGGCTATCGCGAAACCGAGCTCATTGGCAACGCATCAGAGAACAATTTTGCTGGTCGTCAGACCTTCTTTATCGACGGACAGACGATCTCGCGCTTCTTCCGCTTCCGTGACTTTGACTCAGAATACTTCGTCGCACGCGCTGAGCTAGCAGGTGAGTTCAACACCGGTCCGTTTCGCCATCGATTGCTGTTTGGCGCAGACTACGATCGGTTCGAGAACAGCCTTTTCATCCTACGCTTCCGTCCGCCATTCATTCCCGATGGTACGGCGGTGTCCGATCTCGACCCAGCGACGTATCTTTTTCTCGATGCCTTTAATCCGGTCTACGGCCAGTTCCCGATACCCACGCCAGGGCCGAACACAGACCGTGAAGAAGTGCTCGAGGGCTTTGGTATCTATATCCAGGACCAGATCGACATCACCGATCGCCTGCAAATTCGCATCGGCGGACGGTTCGATGATTTCGAACAGGATCTGACCAATCTCCGCGCTGATCCGGTTACCACAATCACCACCAACGATGACCGTTTCTCTCCGCAAGTCGGCGCGGTCTACAAGGTCGATGACGGCGTCAGCCTCTATGCCTCATATGGCGAGGGCTTCCGACAGCAAACGGGATCGACCTTTGAGGGCAATCAATTTGCTCCGAACGTTACTGACTCGTTTGAATTCGGCGTGAAGGCTGACCTTGCTGCGTATCTCGATAATGTACAGGGCATCGTCACGCTGACAGCATTCCAAGTCGATCAGAGCAATATCCTCGTGAATGATGACAGTCCCGAGGCGACGGCAGCAGGATTCTTCTCGATCGATGCGGGCGAAGCGAGGAGCCGTGGGATCGAATTCGATGTTAACCTCGCCTTCGATAGCGGTTTCAATTTCTTCCTGTCATACGCTTACACCGATGCGGAATTCCAGACCACACAGCCCGACGCTGACTTTGGAGCATTGATCGAAGCCGGAGATCCGCTGATCAATTCACCTGAGAACCAGCTCAGCATTTTGGTTAGCCAGGATTTCGATGTCTCAAACGTGCCTGTGACGATTGGCGGTCGCATGCTCCATGTTGGCGAGCGTCTGGGCTTTACCGGCTTCGACTTCTTCTTGCCGGATTACACCATCTTTGGACTGTTCGGAGAAATTGAAATCGCAGACGGCTTCACCATCCGCGGCGACATCGACAACCTGTTTGATGAAACCTATTTCACCAACTCGTTCGCCGACGTGTGGGTTCAGCCCGGCGCGCCGACGACCGCGCGCGTCTCGGCGCGGTTCTCATTCTGATATCTGGTAGAGGATGAACATGGCGTCGCCACTCGAAGCTCGTTCACTTTCGTTGGTCCGTGAAGGAAATGCCGTTCTCGACGGTGTTTCGTTCACTGTGGCCAAGGGCGAGATTTTCGCACTACTCGGTGGGAACGGTGCCGGCAAATCTAGCACACTTCTGACCTTCCTCGGTTTTCTCGAACCTTCCGGCGGTGAAGTGCTGGTCAATGGTCGAAGCGTGGGAAGCGATGTCGCTGCCGCGCGGAACGCGATTGCATACCTGCCCGAAGCCGCCTCACTCTACGCGCACATGACAGCCTATGAGAACTTGGACTACTTCCTCGATCTTGCTGGGAAGTCAGCGACCAAGGATGAGATCGACGTTGCTCTGGATCGGGTGGCGCTGCCGAATGAGGCGCGTTCCCGCCGACTGCAATCCTACTCAAAGGGCATGCGTCAGAAGAGCGCCATTGCCCTCGCCTTGCTTCGCGAGACGCCGATCCTGCTGCTTGACGAGCCAACATCCGGCCTTGATCCGGTCGCGATCGACGAATTCCATGACCTTGTAAAAACGTTGGCCGAAGGCGGTCAGACCGTCCTTATGGTGACCCATGATGTCTATGGCGCTTGCCAAGTTGCAGACCGGGTCGGTTTGTTGAGGCATGGTAAACTGGTGGGCAGCTTTGCAGCCGAAAACGGCCAGCGGATCGATACCGAAACGGTCCACGCCGCTTTTGCCGGTCGCGAGGCAACATGAGCACGGTCACACGAATCGCCCGCGAAGAGTGGCGTCTTTGGCTGCGCTCAAAGGTTGTCGTTGTAGCCGCGCTCATCGTCGCAGTGCTGTTGGCGGCGACGAGCGTGCTTACCGTCAACCGCATTGCGGCAGAGCAATCGCAGCGTATCGAACAGCAAGTCGCAGCCGAACAGACATTCTTCGCGCAGCCTGACCGTCATCCACACCGGATGGTCCACTACGGTCATTACGCATTTCGTCCTCCGCCCCCGCTGGCCGTGTTCGAACCTGGGGTCGACGCGGTAACCGGTCAATCGATCTTTCTTGAAGGGCACCGCCAAAACACAGCGATGTTTGCGGATACCAAGGCTGCCGCTGATCTCGGAGGATTTGCATCGCTTACACCTGCGAGCCTGTATCAACTGCTTCTGCCACTTCTTCTCATCGTGCTCGGCCATGCGATTTTCTTGCGCGAACGCGAAAGCGGCACGCTGGCTGTGATGCTTGCGCAGGGACAATCTGGCACCAGGCTAGCGCTTGGCAAGGCGACTGCCCTGCTTGCGGTGATCGCCATCTTCATGATCCCCCTCATCGGCGTGGCAGCTTATTCAATCAGCCTAGGCGAAAGCGCGCTCGCTGCCATCTCATTGGTCGCCGGGTATTTCGTCTACCTTTGCGTTTGGGGAGCGATTGTCCTTGCCGCCTCAATCCTCCTCAAACAGCGCGCGGTTTCGCTTGGTGCGCTGATCTTCGTCTGGCTCTTTGCGGCGCTGATTGTCCCGCGTTTCGCGATCAATGCGAGCAGCGCAGCGATCGATGCGCCGGGCAAAATCGAGAGCGACCTTGTCATGCTGGCGGAGCAGCGCAAGCTGGGCGATGGGCACAACGCTGCCGATCCGGCCTTCATGCAGCTTCAGGCGCAGGTACTGCAGCAATACGGCGTCGAAACCATCGAAGAGCTGCCGATCAACTGGCGGGGCGTCGTGGCTTCTTTTTCGGAAGCCGAGCTGACCGAACTCCTTAACTCTTATGCTGAAAAGCGCATGGGGCTTGAGGCGAGCCAGTCTCGTCTATTCGGACTGTTTGGCGTTGTGTCACCTACAATCGCAATCAGCTCTGCGTCGCGCACCTTGGCAGGGACCGATCTCGCAACACATCACCGCTTCCTGCGCGAGAGCGAGGACCTGCGGTTTGGCTTTGTGCAGGCGCTTAACGAGAAGCACGTCACCGCTTTGGATTACCAAGTCGATCTCAATCGGAACAACGGAGAGGAAGCATCGCGGGCAGCGACTATTAATGCGAGCGCATGGCGGGTGCTCGACGAGTTCCGTTTCGCACCCGATAGCGCTAGCCAACGCATGGATCGTGCGATGCTTTCGCTCGCGATCCTTATCGCATGGCTGATTGCAGCCACCGGTGTGGTTTATATCGCGTCTCGCAAGGTGAAGCTCTGATGCTCGGCCATCTGACGCGAGAAACTCGCTTCCTCATCAAAGATCGCGGTGCGCTCTTCTGGCTGCTGCTGGCTTTCGTCCTCTCGATTGTTGCAGTGACTTTCGGCATTGCCGAGGTTAGCGAGCAGCGCGAAACCATCGCCACGTTGATCAAAGAGGACGCAGCCGATCGCGCAAACGCTCTCGAAGGCCAAGAGGATTGGGGGAGTGCAGCATATTACGCTTTCCACCTGACTTACGCGCCACCTTCCGACTTTGCGTTCGCGGCGATGGGACAACGTGACAGCAGCCCATGGAAACACCGTGTTCGGATGCTCGCGCTTGAAGGACAGATTCACGAGGCCGATACGCGCAATGCTGATTTCGGGCTCGTCGGACGCTTCGACTTCGCATTCCTGGCCGCTTCTGTCGCGCCACTGCTGCTGATCCTACTGCTCTACGATCTCCGAGCCTCCGAGCGGACCATGCGGCGACATGACCTACTTGTGGCGACCGCTGGGTCATCGCGATCCCTTTGGCTTCCCCGAGCGCTTGTTCGCGTCACCGCACTCGTTCTGCTCCTGTTGATACCGCTCTGGGTCGGAGCCATGATCGAAGGGACAGCAGCGAGTCTCGCTTTGCAGGCGAGCGGTATCGTAGTCGCTTCGCTGCTTGTCTGGTGGCTGATCGTCGAACTCATCGGTCGACTTGATGCTTCGCCGTCCATCCTGCTGACCTCGCTGATCGGGCTATGGCTTGCTTTGGCGATTGTCGTTCCTGCTGTCTCCAAGGCCGCCATCGAGGCGGCCAATCCCGTGCCCGATGGTGGCGAAATCCTCTTACTTCAGCGCGAAACGGTCAACGACGCATGGGACTTGCCCGCAGAGGCGACGATGGAGCCTTTTGTCGAGCGCCATCCCGAATATGCAGACCACTCTGAGATTGGCGAAGAGGGCTTCGAGTGGAAGTGGTACTACGCGTTCCAGCAGGTCGGAGATCAGGTGGTCGAGCCTCTGGCGACACAATACCGAGAAGCTCGGCTTGCGCGCGACGCACAGGCCGGTTTGGCCTCTTGGCTATCGCCTACATCACTGGTCGAACGTGCATTTGAAAAGCTGGCTGGAACAGACGCCCGATCAATGATCGCTTATGAAAACCAGGTGCGCGCCTATCACGGTGAGTTGCGGGCCTTTTATTATCCGCTGATGTTCCCCGAAGAGCCGTTTGATGCGGACGCGCTCAGCGACCTGCCCGCCTACGACCCGCAAGAAAGCTGAACGTATGGCGCCGCATACACGATCGCTGGTGTCAAGGAGAGCAATCGTAAAATTATGCGCTGTGCTTCCCGTGCTTGATCTTGCCTCGCAATCGATGGCGACCGGGTCCGCCGCCTCTTGGCCCGAACGCATTTCCCCTTCGACTTCGATCCTGTTGGTGCATGGCGCTGACGATGATCGGGTAGCAGTCGACAACATGCTGACAATGGCACAGCATTTCGCGCGGCTTGAACGTTTATTTGAAGTTATGATCCCGGAAGATGGCTCGCATACGCTGATCGAGCACTGGAAGCGCGTTCGGACGGCGATGGACCGTTGGTTCGACCTTCATCTGCGGAACGACTAGAGATGGAGCCCATGTACAAAGACGAAGCATTATCTTCTTTCCAGCGCGCCTTCACGCTCCTCGCGATTTTGCTAACTCTCTCAGTATTGATCGCGGGACGACCCGCATCCGCGCAGATGACGGATGCGCTCACCATCAGCGATCGCCAAGTCGAACCAGGAACGCGTCTTGACCTTCGTCTGGAGATTGTAGGTGGCGAAGGTGAGCCAGATACGTTCATTCCCGTGACCGTCCTGCACGGCAACAAGGAAGGGCCTGTGCTCGCTGCCGTCGCAGGCGTTCACGGGTTCGAGTTTGCTTCGATTCTCGCAGCGGATCGACTTGCCGATCGCATCGACCCTAAAGATCTATCGGGCACACTCATCCTTGTTCGTGTCGCCAACATCCCGTCGTTTGAGTGGCGCACGCCTCACCTCAACCCGATTGACCGCAAGAACCTCAACCGGAGTTTTCCGGGCGATCCCCACGGGACGTCAACTGAGCGGATCGCCAATATACTGTCTCGCGAAGTCGTGGCTCGGGCAGACTTTCTGCTGGACCTTCACTCAGGAGATGCCGGTGAATTCCTTGAGCCCTTTCTAGGCGTTTATGGCGGGCCGCTTTCGACCGACTTCGATCTGGCGCTTGAGGTGGCGAAGGGCTTCGGCTTTCCCAATATCGTGCGCTACTCGATGAACACGCAAGAACAGATAGACACTGGCCGCTCCCTTAATCGGCAAGGAGTCGCAGCAGGCATCCCCACCGTACTCGTCGAGATTGGACAGAATGGCAGCCGTAAGGAAGAGCACGCTGAGGCTGTCGCGACGGGTGTCGAGAACGCGCTGGGGATTCTTGATATTTGGAACAAACCTCGCAAAAACGTCCCTCCGCCGCTGCGGCTATTCGAAAGCACAACAGCTGTTCGCGCCACGCATTCCGGGCTGTTTTTCCCGGTCGACCTCGAGCGTCGCTATGTGTTTGAGGGAGATTTCATCGGGACAATCCGCGACTATACGGGAAAAGAAGTCCAGCGATTATATTCACCGATTGATGGATACGCGCTCTACGGCAAACGCGGGCCCTCGATGCGCGAAGGCGACCCGGTGATGACGATCGGGATTCCGACAAACGCTTTCTAGTGAGGGGCACGCAAAGTTTGCAGCCCGTGTCGGATGTCGAACATATCCAAACCATCTGCCACACTGATCTCGATTAGATATGGCTGATAGCGTTCCTGCGATCATTCCGATCAAAGGAGACCTGAAATGGGCTACTCACGCTACGATCGTGCCGGATGGGACGCACCCCCGGGAATGCAGGACACATTATTGGCGCCAACAAGCCGCTCAAGCCAAAGCAGGTCTGGAAGATACGCTTCTGGCTAGAACGCAAAGGCCGGGTTCGAGACCGGGCTCTCTTCCATCTTGCACTCGACAGCAAGCCCGGGGCTGCGGCTTGGTGTCAATCAAGACGGGTGACCTAACGAACGGTCCGGAGATCAAGCATCGCGCTATGGTCGTTCAGCGAAAGACAAAGAATCCGGTCCGGTTCGAGCTCATGAGCACCGCGCGCAAAAGCCTCCTCGACTGGCTGGAAGAGCGCGGTGGGAGCGTCGACGAGTATACGTTCCCAAGTCGGATCGACAATTCTCGCCATTTGAGCACACGCCAGTGTGCGCGCCTCGTTGACGAACGGGTGAGCGCAATCGAATTACGCCCGCGAGACTACGGAACACATTCACTACGCAGGACGAAAGCTGCTCTGATCTACAAGTGAACAGGAAATTTGCGAGCGGTTCAAATCTTACTACGCTTTACCAAGATCGAAACGACGGTGCGATACCTCGGTGTCGATATCGAGGTCGCGCTCGAGCTTGCCGAAGCAACAGAGGTCTGACCTCGACTAAGAGGAGCACCTTCGCTTTTTGGCGTTCCTTTTAGGCCGGGACTACTCTCATGCCCCAATAAGCTCCGTCCGTCTAAAGCAGCGCTGGCTTAACCAGCATCCAGATCGCCATGCCGATCATGAAGAGGTTTTCGGTCAATGACACGAAGCCCAGCGGCACATTGCTATCCCCTCCCACGCAGGCGCATTTGAGCTCACGCTTGTCGATGTAGACCGCCTTGAACACACTGACCGCGCCGATGGTCCCGATGATGAGCGCCACGGGGATCGAGATGACGTTCAGGATATGCGCTGTCATCAGCACGCCGGCCAGACCCTCTGCCCACGGATAGATATAGCCATAGGGCACCCACCGTTTCGCAAGCAGATCGTAGTTCAGGAACATGGTCGAGAAGCTCTCGATATCGCGCAGCTTGAGATAGGCAAGGCCGCACATCGAGAAGCTGACGAACCATTCGGCGGAGAGGATCGAGACGATCTCGCCTGTCGCGACCCACGCGGCGCCGAGCGCCATCAACGCCATCATTCCGAACAGGGCAGCGACGGGTTGATAGGTCGTGCCTTCCTTCTCGACCGGGTTGCCGAAATGCGCGGCGAGATCGGTATAGCCGCCTATGCGCTCATCCCCGATCCATGTTTGCGGGGTCGTCTTGACGCCATGCTTTTCCTTGAGGGCGTCGGTTTCCTCGCGCGTGGTGAGGTGGTGGTCGTCCACCGCAAAACCGCGCTTTTCGAGCAGCCATTTTGACTTGATTCCATAGGGGCAGACATGGTCGTCCATCACCATGCGATAGAGTTTGGCGATCTTGGGCTGTTTCATATCAAATCAAAGACTTACTTGCGCGTCCGTTCCAGCAGCTCGACGAGCTCTTCGAACTTTTCGCGTTGTTCGGTTTCGTCGCCGCTTGCAATCGCTTCTGCCACGCAGCAAGCGGCGTGGTCCTTGAGAACTTGGCTCTCGACCTTTGCGAGGGCTGACTTGATCGCGGCGATCTGGTGCAGGATGTCCATGCAATAACGGTCATCCTCGATCATTTGCGCTACGCCGCGCACCTGGCCAGCAATCCGATTTAGCCTCTTGATCTTATCGCTGGAGGGCATCGTGCGGTAACTCCTTCACATACCATAGGGGGGTATAGTATTTGAGCATCAAGATTCGCACAAGAACAAAGATACGATGGTCCTAAACACATCTCGCCGCGCATTCATTTCCAGCACTGCCGCCCTCGCGACTGCGGCCTCCCTTCCCATGCCCGCCTGGGCGCGGGGTGGCGCACTGGCGCATGCGAAAAACGGGTTTGGCGAGCGTTCCGGCGAAGATATCAACCTTTCGATCGGCGATGCGCATTTCACCACCGGCGGGCGGTCTGGTCATGCGTTCGCGGTCAATGGCACCGTGCCCGGCCCGCTGATTCGTTTGCGCGAAGGCCAGGATATTCGCCTGCACGTCACTAACAATCTGGATGAGGACAGCTCGATCCATTGGCACGGATTGCTGCTTCCCTTCCAGTTCGACGGCGTCCCCGGTGTGAGCTTCCCCGGTATCAAGCCGGGTGAGACCTTCACCTATGAATTTCCGGTGCGCCAGAACGGCACCTATTGGTGGCACTCCCATTCTGGGCTTCAGGAGCAAGCCGGTCATTACGGTCCGATCATTGTCGAAAGTAATGAGCCAGACCCGCGCTACGACCGCGATTACGTCGTGCTGCTGAGCGAGTTCACGCCGATTCACCCGCATGAGATCATGCGTAAGCTCAAGGTCGGCGAGCATTACTTTAATCGCCAGATGCAGACCATGCGCGAGGGCGAGATGTCCGGCGAAATGCGCCGCATGTGGGGTCAGATGCGGATGAACCCGCGCGATATCTCGGACGTCACGGGCACGACTTACACCTACCTCATAAATGGCCACGGGCCTGCCGATAACCTCCAGCTGGAGTTCCGGCCTGGCGAGCGGGTTCGCCTGCGCGTCATCAACGGAAGCGCGATGAGCTTCTTCAATGTCCGCATTCCCGGCGTTCCGATGACGGTCATTCAGGCCGACGGGCAGGACGTGGACGAGGTCGAGGTCGACGAGTTCCAGATCGGCGTTGCGGAGACGTATGACGTGATTGTCGCGCCTGCTGACGGCAGCCATGCGATCGTCGCCGAAGCCATGGACCGCAGCGGTATGGGAGTTGCCAGCCTAACAAGCCACAAAGGGCATATCGCGACGCCGCCTGCACTGCGTGAGACGCCTACCCTGACGATGACCGATATGGGGATGATGGACCATTCGGCGCATGCGGCGATGGGGCACGACATGGGCGATATGGCCGATATGGATCACAACATGCGCGATACCTCGCTGCTGCCCGCCGATGTCAAAGTCGGTCCCGGCATCGATATGGTCGCGCCAATGCCGACCGACCGGATGGACTTTCCCGGCCTCGGCCTAGACAAGGTTCCACACCGCGTGCTGCGCTACACCGACCTCAAGGCCAAGCACATGAACCCGCACCGCGAAGTGGACCGCGAGATGGAGATCCATCTCACCGGCAACATGGAACGCTATATGTGGAGCTTCGATGGCAAGAAGTTTACCAGCGTCACCGATGACCCGATCCGCTTTGGCTATGACGAGCGCGTTCGCGTGAAGCTGGTCAACCAGACCATGATGGCGCATCCGATCCATCTGCACGGCCACTTTTTCGAGATGGTGAACGGTGCGGATCACATGCACCAGCCTTTGAAGCATACCGTGATCGTGCAGCCGGGCGGGACAGCGACATTCGACCTTACCGCCAATGAACCGGGCGACTGGGCATTTCACTGCCACCTGCTCTATCACATGCATGCGGGCATGATGCAGGTGGTGACGGTGCGTCCGTTCCCGGAAGGCTCGCTCTCCTAATGCGTTTCCTTTTGTTTGCGACCGCGGCACTCGCCGCCGCCCCGGTTGGCGCCCAGGATCACTCGGCGCACGGATCGCATCAGCACGGCACCGAGCCGGAGCAGTCTGAACCAGACACCGAAGTCGATCACTGCGCGATGGGCCATCTCCCGCCCGAAAAATGCCCGCCCAAGAATGAAGCGGACCCGCCTGAGAGCACGGACCATTCGCAGCACGGCGAGAAAGGCCAAACAGAACACAGCGAGATGGCCCATGGCGGCATGGACCATGCTGAAATGGATCACAGCCAGCATCAGCAAGGGGCCGAGACCGATGAAGGCGGCATGGACCATTCGCAGATGGACCATTCGCAAATGGATCACAGCGCGCACGGCGGATCAGTCGATAAATCCGCACCGGGCGCAGCGCCTGAAACCGCCGTCCCCGATCGCGCGTTCGACGGCCCGCGCCATGCAGCCGATGCGATCTGGGGCGAGAACGCAATGGCGCCCAGCCGCCGCAATCTCGCTCGTGAAAATGGCGGAATGCGCACCGGCATGGTCATGCTGGAACGGATTGAGGCGCGGATCGCTGCGGATAGCGGCGAAGACGGCTATTTGTGGGACGCACAAGCCTTTTACGGCGGCGACATCAATCGCTTTGTCCTCAAGACCGAAGGCGAAGGAGAGTTCGGCGGCGAGCTCGAAGAGGCCGAGATTCAGGCGCTCTACAGCCGCGCCATCGGCCCGTTCTTCGATTTTCAGGCCGGCGTCCGCTTCGATCCGGAACCCGACACGCGCGGGCATCTGGTGGTCGGCATACAGGGCCTTGCGCCCTACATGTTCAAGATCGACAGCGCGCTGTTTCTGTCGGATCGAGGCGATCTCACCGCACGGATCGAAGGTGAATACGATCAGCGTATCACCCAGCAATTGATCCTGCAGCCGCGCATCGAAATCGAGCTGGCCGCGCAGGACATTCCCGAACGTGAGATCGGCGCAGGGGTCACATCAATCGAACCCGGGCTAAGGCTGCGGTACGAGTTCCAGCCCGAATTCGCGCCCTATATCGGCATCGAATACGAAGTTGCACTCGGTGAGACCGCCGATATAGCCCGGGCCTCGGGTGAAGATCCTGACAGGCTTAAGATCTTGGTGGGACTGCGCGCTTGGTTCTGACCGGTTCTGCGGAGCAAACCTGAGCCTCTATGTCCGCTTCTCAATGATGTCAGCCTGTTGGCGGACGGTCCGGAATCGGCCCACAGGCTGGCCCGCAATTCGAAACAGTTTGCCTGTGCTCTGGGCGTCTTTCACTTCACCAATACCGGTGAGTCGGTGAGATGCGAATGTTGCACGGGCCCGTTCCGAGCACTGAAAACGACCTGATGCGCACCGCTGGTCAGCAGTTCGATGTTCAGTTCATCTTTACACAAGTTCACTTCAACTCTTCACAGGCACAGTATCCCTAGTTTTCCGTGCCCTACAGGAATTCTGTAGGCTAGTAATTGACGATTAGAACATGCTCACCTCAGGCGTCAGTCGAACGCTTTGGGTCGCCGTTTTTGATGAACATCTTTCGTCCAGAGGCTCTGGAACAAACGTCCGAGCGCTTGCATGGTGAGGTCGTTTTCACACAGCCTGTCACGACCAAGCTTTTCGCGGGTGTACTCTTCGCAGTCTTAGCAATTGGTGCGGTCTGGGTTTCGATCGGAACTTATGCGCGGATAGAGACTGTACCCGGAATTCTTAAGACCGACATCGCCAGCGCTAAGATCGTAGCGCCGCAATCTGGCGTAGTGACCAAGCTTCTCGTTGACGAGGGTCAGTTCGTTGAGCAGGGGCAAGTGCTCCTTGAGATCAATTCCGACCGCGAGACCGCAGCGGGCGGAGAGGTCGCGGGTAGAGGTATCGGAGCCCTGACTGAGCGCCGAGCGCTGACCCAAGCGCAAATGTCGCTTGCCACCAGTCGGGCTTCCGCAGAGCGCGCACGTCTTAGAGCTGTCATTGAGTCGGCTTCTCAGGACACCGCCAATCTCGCCGAGCAGATCGAGCTGCAGAAACAGGTGGTCGCTTCCAACCAGCAGATTTTCGACCAAATCGTGGAAGTGGTCGAAAAGGGGTTCGTTTCACGGGTGGAGTTCGAGCGGCGAAGGCAAACGCTGCTTTCCTCGCAGCAGGCGCTGGCTAATCTCAAGCAGCGCCGAACTGCAAGTCTGTCGCAGGCCTCACAGGCGCGCAGTCAGCTGGCGAGCGTCGATATTGAAGCACAGCAGGGCATCTCGCAGCTGAATGAGAACCTGCAGGCCATGGCCGCGGAGCAGGCGCGCCTGGAGGGGGAGCGCAGCTACGTGCTTAAAGCGCCGATAAGCGGGAGAGTGACGGCGCTCGCAATTGGCAAGGGACGGCCATCGCAGGTGGGCCGACCGCTTATGGTGATCGTTCCGTCCGATGCTGAGCTAACCGCAGAACTGTACGCGCCCACCCGCTCAATCGGATTTGTCGAACCAGGTGAGGAAACCCGCCTGCTCTACGACGCCTTCCCCTACCAACGGTTTGGCAGCTTCGGCGGCAAGGTCGTGTCAGTTTCGCGCATCGCGGTCGACCCCAGAGAGACTGATATTCCCTTTCCATTCGAAGAGCCGGTCTACCGCGTGAGAGTCCACCTCGATCAGCAGAATATCGAAGGCTTCGGCAAACCCGCGCCTCTCCAGGCTGGTATGACGTTGAAGGCTAATATCGTGCTCGAACGCCAGACATTCCTTGCCTGGCTTCTCCAGCCCCTCAACGCTGTTCTGAACAGAACCTGATGAATTCACCGGTCGATCTCATCGAATTCTCAGGGCGGAGGAGAACGCCCTACCTCCCGCAAGGGGAGGCCAGCGAGTGCGCCCTCGCATGCCTAGCAATGGTGGCCGGTTTCCACGGTTACAAAACCGACCTTATCGCGCTGCGTCAGCGCTTTGGTATGAGCCTGAAGGGCGCAAACCTGAAGCAAATAATGGAGGTCGCGGAGGATGTCGGTTTCAATGCCCGGCCGCTACGGGGGGATATTGACGATCTCCCGCATCTCTCGATGCCAGCCATACTGCACTGGAACCTCAATCATTTCGTAGTCCTCACCGCTGTCACCGGCGGGGTGCGAAGAACACGCTATCACATGCACGATCCCGCGCGCGGCGCGATAGTGTTGAGCGAGGCGGAGGTGTCGCGGTGCTGGACCGGCGTCGCCCTAGAACTTTTGCCTTCCGAAAGCTTCCAGCCGAAAATCGACCGCAAGCAAATGAACATCACCCAGTTGTGGTCAAAGATGACCGGGTTTTGGGGCACAATTCGTCAAGTGGTATTGCTGTCGTTGGTTATGCAGCTGGTGGTGCTGGCGACGCCGTTCTTCCTTCAGATCTCGATCGATACGGTCTTTCCTGCTTTCGATACCAACTTGCTATTGATGTTAGCTCTGGGCTTCGGCGGGCTGACGGTGGTGAACCTGCTAGCAAGCTGGCTGCGATCGCTGATTCTTGTGACGCTGAGTAACTCGCTTTCCTACCAAGTGATCACTAACCTTTTTCGTCACCTAGTTCGCCTGCCGCTCGACTATTTCGAGAAGCGCCATGTTGGCGACATCATCTCACGGTTTGGTTCGACGCAGCCAATCAGCCAGCTGATCAGCCAAGGTATGATCGCAGCATTTATCGACGGGCTGATGGCGATCCTCACGCTGGCACTCATGTTCATTTACTCGCCGCTACTCGGCGGTGTCGCTTGCGCGGCACTGACGGCCTATGCCGGCCTTAGATTAGCATTCCTACAATCAATCAAGCTGCGCAATCTCGACGTCATCACGACGATGGCGAAGGAAAACACGAACTTTATCGAAAGCGTGCGCGGCATCTCGGCGATCAAGGCTTTCGGACAGGAAGGGAACCGTCAGCGGCTTTGGCAGAAGAGTAAGGCCGATGCGGTCAACGCGCAGGTCAAGCTCGGTCGGTTGCAGGCCGCGTTCGACGCACTTGGCCAGTTCGTGATCGGCATAGAGCGGGTGATCTTCGTCTATGTCGCTATCGGCCTTGCTTTCGACAGCATCCTGACTGTGGGAATGATCTTCGCATTTCAGGCCTACAAGCAGCAATTCCTCGATGCGGGGATGCGTCTCACCGAACAGGCAATCAATTACCAGATCGTCAAGGTACATCTTACGCGCATTGCCGACATTGCATTGTCACCGCTGGAGGAGAACGACGAGGATAAAGGCAACGAGAATCCCGACTTCACGAAGCCGCTGGCGCTTAGTCGGGTGTATTACCGGTACGGTTCGAACGAGCAGATGGTGCTTCAGGGCGTCAATCTTAAGATTGAACCTGGCGAATTTATCGCGATCACCGGTCCATCAGGGGGCGGCAAGACTACGTTGATGAAAGTACTGATGGGCCTGTTCGAACCGACGCAAGGAGAGGTGCGGCTCGGTACACGCCCGATCTCCTCCTATCGCAAGGCCAAGTATCGTCGTGCGATCGGTTCGGTGGCGCAGGGCGACATGCTCTATGCTGGATCGCTCGCCGAGAACATCGCATTCTTTGATCCCGAGTTAAATATGGTGCGCGTTCGCGAGGTCGCTCGCATGGCGCAGATCGATGCCGATATCGAGGCGATGGCTATGGGCTACGAGACGCTCGTTGGTGATATGGGTTCAGTGCTGTCCGGCGGACAGTTGCAGCGCGTGCTTCTTGCAAGGGCACTTTATCCCGACCCCAAACTCCTCATTCTCGATGAGGGAACAGCTAATCTCGACGCAGAGAATGAGGCAAAAATCCTCGACGCGCTGAAAGGTCTCGAAATCACTCGGATCGCGGTGGCGCACCGGCCAGCGACACTTAAAGTCGCCGAACGCGTCTTCGAATGTCGCGGAGGATATTTTCGCGAGCAGCCCAACGGACCGCAGCGGTCGCAAAAGGCGTCCGAGGAAATCAAAAAGTTGCTCCAAGGCCGTGTGGAGGGGAAAGCCCAGCCAAAGCGGCAAGAGGCCGAAACTGAATTACAGGGCGAGGCTTGAGCACCATGTTCTTTGACCACCCCAAAAGTCTAATTTTCGTTCACAATCCGAAGACGGGTGGTCGCTCGATTATCAAGTTTCTCGGACTGGATGATTCCGAACCATTCCGTTTCGCCCATGCGCCGAGCGAGCTAATTCGTAAGAAGTTCTTCCAGTCCGACTGGGACAAATTCTTCTCATTCGCCTTCGTGCGCAATCCTTGGGAACGCTACGCCTCGCTTTACCGGTTCCAGCGGAGTCCCGCCTACGCGGCGATGATGGGCAACAACTTTTCAGCGGTCATCGCTGCCCGCTTCGATCTCAACGAATGGGTCGAATTCAATGCGCGATCGGAAACGAAGAGCAACTGGTTTGGCATGGACCAGCAGTTGTGGTGGCGCGGCGTTTCGAAAGTGTACCGCTTCGATCAGCTTGCGGAGGCGCGCGAGGCACTCGCCAACCGTTTTGGTACGACCGGTGCGCTTCCGCACGAAAATTCGACACCCTCGCATCGCGGAATGGGCAGCGCGGATTTCACAGATCGCTCGATGTCGATAATCGCTGATCTCGACCGGGCAACTATCGAGGAGTTCGGTTTTGTTCCGGATTGAGGACGACACCCTTAAGTTGCGCCGGATGCCTCAGCCCGACCTACCAAGCGGGTTGAAGGACCAACTAGCGACCTTGGACTTGTCTAGCCTCGATGTCGAAGGGCTTGGACCGGACCGGTGGCCCATCGGCTTCGAACAGGACTTGCACCGGAAACGCTTCGCAAATTTCTCCCAGCCCTTCACCGGGACGGACTGCCTGGCTTATCTTGGCGTCGACTTCGTCCCGCGTTGGGGCGATATTTTGCAGGGGCGACCTGCGAGCGAGCTGGCTGCTTATTTCATCTGGCTACGGATCGCGGAAAATCGATTTGACATTGACGCGGTAATTGATGCCAATCGCCTGCTCGGTGGCAGCGTCGCAATGCGGGCCGGCCAGATCGTAAGTACGAGGTTCAAGTCCGGCCACCTCCTCCGGTTCGATTGCGATCAGGAGCCGCGGACATTTCTGCGTGAATGGTTGCGGGAATTCAATAAACCATGCCTGCCCGATCAGGCGATTGAGCGTGGAATCTGGCTGTTCGTTGATTTTCTAGTGGCGCATCCCTTCTTTGAAGGGAATGGGCGGACCGCGCGCTTGCTTTTCCAAGCTTACCTGCACGCTCAAGGTCTGATGCCGGCCCCGCTTCTGCCGCTCAGCCCATTCATCTTCGCAAATGAAAAAGCTTACCTAAACGCTCTTTGGGCTTGGGAGTTTTTCGACCAGCCAGATGAATTTTACCGCTTCATGATTTCGGCAATCACGAAAATAAAGGAGGTCGCAAAGAATTCAAATAGATCGTTTCAATTCCAGTTCTGAAAACGCAAATGGAGAGATTCATGCACAACAAGTTTCGTCCTCTTACAAATGAGGAACTCGCCTTGGTCAGCGGCGGCAATGAGATCGTCGTGACCGGAACACCACCGGGCGGCGGTGGCGGTGGCGGCGGCGGTGGCTGGGGCTGGGGCTGGGGCGATGGCGGGGGCGGCGGCTCAGGCGGCTATGATGGCGGTGGAGGAGGCGGCGGAGGCGGGGACGACGACCCACCACCTCCCCCTCCGGGAATGGATGAAGAAACGGAGATCATTGTTGAAGGTACGGTCGAAGCGCTGCAGGCTGATATCCAAAGTTACTTGGATGAATTAGGGCACGATTTCGACATAAAGGTGGGTGACCAGACCTTCAGGGCAAGTGATCTCGTTGAGAGCCTCGATGAGCTGGGTAAGGTGTTCGACGCCTATGAGGCTTACCAGCTGACAGATGATCTGCTTAACGGCGACGCCGGACTCGCCGATGCAATTGCATTCGTCGGAGCACTTGCCGTCGGTGCCGGTGTCACTGCCGCCGCTGGCCCACTAGCGGGCTTCGCAGCAGGTGTCGCGGCAGGCTATCTCCTTCCGGGCGCAGCCAACTATGTCGTCGATCACCTAGCAACCGCTTACGATACGGTGTTGGCAGAGGCGGTTGATAGCACTGGCTACCAACCCGCTAATCCAAATTGGGGGCCTGCGACTCAGACATATGATTTCCTACTGTACATATTTGGAATTCCCAATAATCCCGGTCCAGGTAGCGATCCATACTACCCACCCCCCGGAGGAGGTGGAGGCGGCTTCGACCCGCACTACAATATTCCCTGATCTTCATCGTAGCGACGTAAGGTGGGTGTTGGACCAGTTGGCTCCAACACCCATTGCCTTCAAGAGATCATCGCAACTCTGGTCTAACTTGTAACACGAGATTTCGTAGCGAGGGAAAAGTGCAAATCCGGCAAAAATGCCCCCATTGCGGGACGCCCATCCCGTTTTCAAAAACTCAATTGGGACTTGGGAGCCCTTTCAGATGTGGGAATTGTCAAACAGAGTTGGTGATCCGAAAGAACTTCTTCCTGCCTTTGGGAGGCATCATTTTGTATTTTCTCGTAAACTCCTTTAGCTCTGGAGTTGGTTTTTCCATCGCTCTTTTTGTCAGCATCGCCTTCGGGATTTTCGCACTCCAGTCTGTTTTCATGCCAGTCGAAAGAGTTGAGGGCCCCAAGGGTTGAAATGGGAGCTGAAAGGTTGCTTCTATTTGCGTGTCTCAGTCTCGCAGCCTGCACGCCTACAGAGCATGAGCAGGCGGCACCGATCAATCTATCAATCGAGCCTGACACGATTGCCAATCGTTGCTCTTTCAATCGGATTGCGGCGCATCCCGAGGGAAGCATTTACGCAGTGTGGCTCGATCGAAAGCCAACCGTTCTTCGTCCGGGCGGTCTAACCACCAGTTCTACGATCGGAGTGATCGGGGATGGTGTTCCCCCACGCTTCTTAAGCCTAGAAGGCGAAGTCTCTGCTCTCAACTGGCGGCGTGAGGGCGATTTGCTGGAGATGCTTCTCAACGGTCGTCATTACGGCCTCCTCGATGTGAGAACTGGCCGTTTGCGCGTTTGGCCACTTGCTGAGGAGTGGACACGTGCCAACGTCAAGTCCCACGCTTGGGGTGCCCTTCGCAGGGCGATCGATGATCCTTCGCTAGCTAAGGCGTTGAGAGCTGATAGCGATCCTGCCAGTCGCTTCTCGAGTACCATGGTGCTAGCGGAGCGATCGACTTATTGGCCCTCGCGATCATTAGTGGAAGTCGCGGTCGACCAGAATGGGCCGACACTGTTCGACATGGGCTACCCGGAAGCTTTGAGTGCCGGTCAAGACGAGCTCGAGGAGTATCCTCTCGCACGGCCAGTGTTCGCCCCCGCGACTGGTGGACGAGTAGGTAGTCAGGATATGCTAAGTGCGAGTGCAGAGGATCGCAGCTTCAACATCGAAGAACTAGCCGGCGTTGTGAAAGACGCAGTCTTTAGTGATGGCACGCTTTCCGTACTCGTCGCTGGACCGAGCGGCATACATACTATCGCGCGCAGAGCCGCTCCTAAAGAGGCCTCTATGAGGAAGGCGTTCGAAATCTGTGGTGAGGATCTTGCCCAGAGCACAACTGCACCATTGATGTTCCGCATTGGGGTTAGGAGCGTCGCTGCTCTGTGGCATTCCTCGTCCGGCGGGAGAAATGCTAGCCAACTTGCTATACGTTTCCCAGGTGGGCCCTTCGGCTCCTTGAGCGACGGCTTCCCTTCCAAAACGACGCAAATGGTTATCGCGGCCGGATATGACGTACTCGAGGTGGATGGGATTGGAGCACGCCGACCGGACATCGCCTTGAAGGCCGAGAAACAGGCCCGTGCGCGTGTGACGGCTGATCATCTTTCGCGTTTGACATCAACCATCGTCGACTGGATTGATGAGAGTGGGTATTCGGAGATCATTGTCATTGGTGAGAGTTTCGGGTCCATGGCTGCGGTGGATCTTGCCGCTACGTTGTCAGAGAGGCAGGGAAATCCGCAATTGGTATTGCTTGCACCGCTGACCCGGCTCTCGGTTGAGCGCTCAATGGGAGGCCACCCCTTGATCAAGGACTCTTTGCAGGAAAGAGCCGAGAGACTTGCTTTCGGTACTAGCGAACATCGCCAGGATTTAGTTGACTGGCTTGAAAAGCGCGTCGCGTTAGCGTGCAAGATCCCTAACTTGGTGGTTTTCATCGGATCTCAAGACCGACGTGTTCCTGCCGAACGCCAAGCCGAATGCATTAAGTCTCGCCAGACTGTAATAGAGCGCCGAGGTCATGCCGACCTATTTGACGATCCGCAAACTTGGTCGTGGATCAACTGAGCGGTGTTGTTTGCTTAACTAATTAGGAAGTTAGTGCGCACTTCTTGCCCTGTGGCCAGTGGAATTTCGCAAAAGCCAACGTTTTGTAGAGCACAGACAAACACGAGAGCAAGACTGACAGTGGGGACTTTCCAGCATTGCCATGTGGTCCGACAAAGCGGTGCCGACCATTTCGTCTTTTGCCGGATCTGGCCCTCGGCCGCCTGTCGAGCATCATGCTCAAGGCGCCATCGCTTCTGCCCTTGACTACCTTGATGCCTGGCTTCTGCGATCCTCCTTCGTAAAACTGACAGTTGGTAACGGCCCAGCACTTCGCCCCATTCCAATTACGTCTCGTTAAGAGACGACGGCACACTTTGCTCGACCATCATGCGTTTGCGCGTTCCGATGGTGCCGCCTCGCTCAGTCACGCGATTCAAGGTCTTGAACTCCGTTACCCATTGAGTGGGACTGACATCGCAAAGCACATAGCCGCGCTGCGAATTGTGCCATTTCAGGCTGGCCGGGTTCTCTTCCTGGATGCCCTTGGTGCGTTCACGTTGGTCTTCGCCATCGCCGCCTGAGCTTATCGAGGTTGATACGAATTCGTTGGCTATCGGCTCTGCCAGTGGTCGCTTGCCATCGAGATGCACTTGCCCCGCGTAGTTCTGATGCTCGTCTCCTGTAAGGATAATGGCGCTCTTGAGACCGGCATCGCGTATCTGCTGCAAGATGCGCTCGCGCGGGGTGCGATATCCTGCCCAGCTGTCGGTATTCTGATTGTGACCTTCTCCCGGCGTGCGGTCGAGGTCCATCATCATGACCTGCTGTGCCAACACCTGCCAGCGGCTACTTGTGCCGCGCAGCTTTTCGGCCAGCCAGCTTTCCTGCCTGCGGCCGAGCATTTCGGCATCGCGGCTTTCGATCTCCTCGCAGTTCTCAACCCAGCGGTCGCCGCAGGGCTGATTGGTGCGATATTGCCTCGTGTCGAGCAGATTAAGGTCGAGCAGGTCACCAAACCGTGCCTGACGGTAGAGCTGCATGGCCGGGCCGACGGGCAGTGCCGAGGGACGCAGCGGCATGTTTTCATAGTAGGCTTGCATCGCCATTTGACGGCGCAGATCGAAAGCAACCGGCGGCGTGTCGTCCTGATCGAGATTAGCAGCCCAATTGTTGTCGATCTCGTGATCGTCCCAAGTCATGAACCACGGTGCGGCCGCGTGAGCAGCCTGAAGGTCGACGTCCATCTTGTATTGGGCATACCGGCGTCTGTAATCGTCGAGCGAATAAATCTCATCGCCGAAATGCTGCCTCACCGTCTCAACCGGACCGTCGCGGCGGTTGCGGAAGCGGTTGCCGCGCCCTTCATAGATATAATCGCCATAGCAAAAAACGAAATCGGGCTCTTCCCGGGCCAAGTGTCGGTGCGCGGTGTAATACCCTTGTTCGTAGTTCTGGCACCCGGCGATTGCGAAACGCATTTGCTCGGTAGGCTGACCGAGCGCAGGTGCGGTCTTGCTGCGCCCGATGGCGCTGCGTTCGCGCCCGGCAACGAAGCGATACCAATATGGCCTGGCCGGCTGGAGTCCGCCCACCTCTACGTGGACGGAATGCCCCAATTCCGGCCGGGCAAGCGCCGTGCCCCATGCGACCACTTCTTGCATACGCTCGTCGGCTCCGACCTGCCACTCCACTTCGACTGCAGCTGACGGCATGCCGTAGCCGATTTCGAAAGGCTCAGGGGCGAGCCGGGTCCAGATGACGAAGCCATCGGGTTCTGGTTCTCCGGAAGCAACGCCAAGCTGAAATGGGTAAGTCCGGAACACGGGCGCTGCGATCGCATGCGAAAAAGGTCCGAGCGACAGCCCGGCAATAGCGCTGCCACCAAACGCTTTGAGTGCAAAGCGGCGGCTCATATCAAGACGGTTCGACCGAAAATCAGACATGGCGATTTCTCTTATCCTTTCGGAGTTACGGTTCGGGGTCCGAAGCGCGGAGAAAGTGCAGTTGACGGGGCGCCAGATGAGGGGCTGGCGCCCCGAAGATCACTGAAACTCTCGCTTCAGAACAAATATCTCACGCCGAGCTGCGCACGCCAAACCGACGACGCAGCGATGAATTCTTCCTCAACAAGCGCGTCGGCCGCAGAAATGTCAGCGATTACGATCTGATTGGCTTCGGGATCGAACACAGAATCATAAAACGTTTCTCGGATCGAAAAACGCCGGATGACACCCGAGTCTCGATCGAGGAAATTGAGAAAGTTGAACATCCCGGCATCGAAAATGAACTTGCCAGGAAGCGGCGAAGGCACCTCTAGCTGAACATTCAAATCGATGCGGAAAGTGTCCTCGGCCCGGATCGTGTTGCGGGGAATGAACTGGCCGCGGAATTCCGAAAGGTCGAACGCTTCCTCGACCGCAGCGATCTGATCATAGCTCGAGCCGGGTGCATAACGCACCCGCGGATCATCGGGCCCATCTGGAAGGTAGGCGAGAAGCCGTCCGCTGGCTCGGCTGGAAAAGCCTGGTTGAAGCAGTTCCAGCCCGGTGAGATCGAGCCCCTCGAAATTGTTCGGCGTAATCGCGTTGTTCGCGTCGGTGATAAAGCTCGTCGCCCGTCCGGAGCGATAGTTTCCGAAAACGTTTATCGAAAGTGCGAAATCCTCGGCAAATTCCTTGCGCCAATCAAGATTGAATACCGCATTGTGCGGTACCGCCTGGATCGAGGGGCCGGGTGTAGGGTTGTTGACGTTATCGTAGGCACCGGTTTCAAACACGTCATCGAGGTCATCGGTATCGTTGGCCGGAGAGACGTCGACGGACTCGATATAGGTGTACCCTGCTGAAAACCCGAGAACGCCCAAGCTGCCAAGATCGAATTCCCTTCCTATTTCGAAGGTGAGTGCTAGGCTATGGCCCTCCGAGGTGTTGAATATGCCGATATCCTGGATCGCGCTACCGTTCGCAACGGTCAGCGAATTGCCGGGTCTGGTGTCGAGCGGGTTGTCGGTCGGAACGATAAATCTCGGCGTACCCGTAGGCAGGATTTCGCCCGTTTCCGCGAGGCGGATATCCTGGAATTGCAGGGCATCGAGAACGTCTGAGTAGACCGCCTCTGCGGTAATCCGCCAGCCATTGCCCAAAGGACCGAAGTCGGCAATGTGGTCTACCGCTAACGAGAAACGAGCATTTCGGACAATGTCGAAATCGGGCGCGATGAACGATACGTCGCCATCAAGGCCCTCAACCAACCCATCACCCAGCTGTGAGAGTTCTGCTAAAATTGCGTCGGGGAGCTGATTGGGATCAACTGGCCCGCCCAATTCTTCCGCACTCAGCTGCGCCGTTGCTAGCGTAACCCCGTTTGTTAGGAAGGGCTCGGTGAACCAAGTGACCGGCGCACCACCTGCGAAAATGCCGGCACCGCCGCGCAGTGTCGTTCGCTCGGCCGGTCGCCAGTTAAAACCGAACCGCGGAAGCAGCACATCGCGTCCATCCAGGCTCGACGCGTTCGAGAACCCGTAGCGCTGGACGAAGAACGGGTTTTCAGGCGGTGTGTCATCAGAGCTGAAGACTTCGTATCGCAGTCCCAAAAGCAGATCGAGATTGTCAGTTGCAGCCCAGTCGGTCTGAACGAACAATGAGTGTTGATCGAGTGTGAAATCCGCCGCGGCGTCGAGGATATCGCCTGAAACTGGGAAAGTCGCGGTCACTTGAGATGCGAAACCTTGCTCGAAAGCTTCAATCGAAGTGAGCTCGGTGCCATCGGCCAGCGTGATCGGATCGAATTGGAAGATACCGCTGCCTCCGGGTGCACGCTGTCGGAAGATATCGCGGCGGTCGAATTCGTAGCCGAAGCTGACCGCATGATTGGCGAGGAGGTATTCGCCGCGTGCCTTGAATTGCCAGCGATCCGCATCGAGCGCGTTGTTCTGATCGAAATCATCGGTTCCGATGGCAAGATTGCCGTCAGGCATCGGGTTGCCCAGTTCATCAAGTTCTAACGTTCCGTCATCATTGAGCGCAAAACCAACATCGCTCAGCAGCACCTGGCCGAAGTCGGTGTCTCCGCTGAGCGGTACGGTCGTCCGCTCCGTTCGGATAAAGCCGAACTGGACTTGGGTCGAAAAATCATCGGTCCATTGCGAGAAGACTTGGCCCGAAATGCCTATGGGAACGTCCTGTTCGAACGCCACCGCCGTCGATGGACTATCCAGGCCAGGCGCGCGGGTTACGTCGATGCCTTCGGATTCGGTACGTTGCAAGGTGAGCTGCGCGCGATGACCATCGGTGATATTCCAATCGAGCTTGGCAAGGTACTTTCGTTCGCCATTGGGTATATTCAGAATATCGTTGAAATCGCCGGGATCGAACCCGTACTGGGCCTGACTGATCGCCCGAATCTGATCGTAAATGTCCACGGTAATGGCATCGTCCGGATTGTCACAGGGTATGCCGAAAGGACAACTTCCAAGGAATTCGGATTCGTCATACTCCTCATAAGACAGGAAGAAGAACAGCTTGTCTTTGATGATCGGGCCGCCAAAGATCGCTATGTAAGCGTTTTCGGCGGGATCATCCGCAAGCTCGATCGGCTCGCCATCCTCGTCGGTACCGATCTCGTCACCGGTTAGAAAACCGCCAGAACGCTGATAGCGGAACGACCCGGAAAACTCGTTCGTGCCCGACTTCGTGATGATGTTGATCAATCCGCCCTGGAACCCGGAATTCTGGACGTCAAACGGTGCAGTCTCGACAGAAAGAGACTCAATCGCATCGAGCGATATCGGCGAACGCCGCGTCGCAAGACCGGTAAAGTTATCGCCGAACGTATCTTGCTGCGAAAGTCCATCCACGACCAGGTTGTTGAGGCGAGAGTTGAATCCTAGGATCGATACGCCCTGATCGTCTTCGGGCTGTCCAAAATCGACAAAGGCACGGCTATCGCGTTGGATGATCTCCTGCAGGCGCCGATCGACGGTCGTCTGCTCGCGAATTTCGTCTTCGCCGTAGGTATTGATCGATCCGAAGCGGCTGTCGAACGGCGATCCAGTCACCACAATGACATTATCGTCGCTCGGGTCGAATGCCTTTACCGTCACATTGATGGCCAGCGGATCGCCGGCAGCAGTGAACAGGTCTGTCAGCTGCATCGAACGGATGTCTTCACCGCGAATATCGATCGTGTAAGGCCCGCCGACACGCAGACCATTCGCGGTGAAGCGACCCTGTGCGTTCACGCGCGTCGACACACGCGAACCGGAAGGGACGTGCGTGATTACCACGCTTGCTCCCTCGGCAGCGCTGCCGTCTTCAAGGCGCACCTCGCCTGTCATTTCGGCATATGTGACCTGCGCCGCGGCCGGCGAGGCGCTTATGGCGGCAGCGATGGCAGCGGCAGCTGCGCCGGTTCTCAACGATATTGCACCGCCAAAAGCGGCGGCAGAAATTTTGGCGATCATGTGTTTGAATACTCCCCACAGGATGGTTCCCGTGAAAAGCGGGCTAAGACACGGCTATGACCCCAAAACGTCACGACGGTGCAGCATCTTTCAAATATTGAAAGGTCTCACACTTTTGTGGGAGAGCGTCGTGCATCCGAGCCGTCCCAATCCAGCACAAATGGTGCATCCCGATGTGGCCGAGCCGCTGTCGATCGATGCGATCGGGGACCGTCATGGGAGACCTTTCAAGGAAGGACGTCCGCCAGGCGCCTGGAAATCAGACAATCTGAGGCGGATCGAATTCGATGGGTTCGACCTCACATATCTTTGCGGCGAAGACTTCGAACTTGAGTTCGATGCACGCGGGCACCTGATCGACTTCAATTTCAATGATCGACGCTCGGTGATGCGCGTCAACGGCCAGAACGAGGAGCTTTGGGAGTTCGGCCAATACACGACCAGCTTCGCTCCGACAGGGACAGGTCTTTACCGCAAGGCACTGAGCGAGCGCGGAAGCGTATCACCGCATCGTCTCATCGGCCTCAATTTCTCTCCGGACTATCTGGATATACTCGTATCGGATATTCTTGACGGCGGTGCGCCGGTCTTCGTCGAAATGGGAAAACCATGCCGGTGGCCCCGGATGGACCGGATCCAGTCGGCTTTGCTGGCATTGTTCGAAGCACCGCATGTCTTTTCGAAGCTCACCGCCGAAGCTCTGGTGAACGATACGATCATGCGAGCATTGCTGCGCTGGTCATCCGTCGGCAATCAGATGCTACCAAACCGCTTCAAGACCGACGACGCAGTTGTAGGCCGAGCCATACAGTTCATAGCGTCCAACCTCACGCAGTCTGTCAGTCTGGCCGACATTGCCCGGGCAGCCGAACGCGATGCGACGATCCTTGTACACGTTTTCAAATTGGCAACCGGCCGAACACCGTATGCCTATTTACTGGCAAGCCGCATCGATGCCGCGAAACACGATCTGCGATCCACAAGAAAGACGATCGCGGAGATAGCCGACCGTTATCGCTTCGGATCGCCGAGCCACTTTTCGACGACCTTCAGAAAACTGACAGGCGCAAGCCCCAGCGAGTTTCGGGCGAAGCAATAAACTGTGGCGACCACCTTGACTACTGGGCCTGAAATGGCGCCACGACCGGGCATTGTCGAGCAAAGGTCGGAAACCGGCTCGTCATGCGGAAAGACGGGAGAGCTCACGCCAAGATGTGACTCCCATCTTGAGCATATCTTCTGCGATGACGAAGGGCGGCCATGCCTGCCTTCCCCATAGGTCGCGGACTGAGAACGTCGCAGTCGATGGTCCGTCAAAATCAAAATCCAGCATGCCGAAATTGGAGCTCATATTGTATGGGGTGACCATTCGGATGTCGGGCGTACGCTCGAGCCAGCTTTGCGAGGGGCGCTGCGCAAGCGGAGAGCTTACGCACTCGAAAAGGTCGTAGCCGCCTTCGACCGATTGCGGGATGCAATTAAACTCGGCGACATGCGTATCGCCGGACACTAGGATGATGCCTTCGATCCGCTCGTCGCGAATGAACCTTAGCAGTTCGTCACGTTCCGAAAGGAAAGAAGCCCAGCTGTCGCCGCCGGGCCCTTTAGCGGTGGTCCAGCCACTCCCGCATGCCAGCACCTTGAAGATGGCGTTGCTCTGCTTTAGCCCATCCATCAGCCATTCTCGCTGTCTCTCGCCGAGCAGTGTCTTCCCAGGGCGGTCGGGCTGCGTATTGGGATCGCGATGGTAACGGCTGTCTAGACAGAAAAGGTCGACCGCTCCGATGGTTTTTTGAAAGAAGACTCCTGGAGCGTCAGCGAGGCCATAGGATGGATTGGCCCAATTGCGCTTGAAAGCCTCCAGCGCCTCAACCTTAACTGGATTGGTGCGATCATGATCGTTGAGAGCGAAATCATGATCATCCCAAACAGCGAGCTGCGGAACATCGCGGCCGACACGCTGGTAAGATGGAACCCCGCGCTGCCGGTGGTATTCGAGCGCGATTACAGAAGGGTCGCGGCTGTCCGCATAGATATTATCGCCGAGCCATAGAAAGAAATCCGGTTTCGCGTCCGCAATCGCGTTCCAAATCGGTTGTTTGGCGTCCTGCTGTATGCGGGCGCATGATCCGAATGCGAGCGAAAAGGCGCTTTCGCTGCCTGCAGCTGGCGCAGTGCGAAATTTGCCAAGCGGCATGCCGCGCCGATATCGGTCTCGCTCGCCTTCGACCAGAACACGATAGAAATACTCTGTCAGAGGTTCAAGGCTTGTCAGCCGAGCGACTACAACGTGATCCTGGGCAGGATCAGGGCGGATGACCGGAACACGTGCCGCATCCGTCATCTCCGCGTCTCTTGCATATTCCACGACGAGAGAAAACGGTCCGCTCGCCATCATCCAGATGGTGGCATAGTCCGCGCCGGTGTCACCCATCATCGGGCCAAGCAGCAATCGCGGCGTGCCAAAATCGGAGCGATCAAGCGCGCTGGCTGGGATATGTCCGCCAGTATAAAGGGCAAGTGCGGCCCCAGCTCCCTTCACGATGTCGCGGCGAACGGGCATCAGAAAGATACCCGAGCGCCGAACCAATAGGTCGAGGGTTCGCGTATGGCAGACTCGCGATTGGCTTCCCGACCCTGAAACGTCTCGAAGGACTCGCTGGTTACATTCTCGCCCGCGGCGAAGACCTCGAAGTTTTCAAGCAACCTGTAGCCAACTTGGAAATCTAGCGTCCAACGATCATCCTGAAACAGGTCGAATTCACCATCACCAAGCACGTCCACGCCTTGTGAGGGCATGCCTTCGTTTACGGAGAACAGCTGCTCTCCGGTGTAACTCCAGGCGATGCGCGCGGTAAGCCGCCCGGATTGGTAATAGGGAGAAACCGTCGCGATGTAGTCCGGCTGTTGGAACAGCGGGAGAACCTGGCCTTCGCGTCCTGGAACGTCCTCCAAATCGCCATCGATATAGGCAAAGTTGGCGAGAAGCCCGAAGCCCGAAAGAAATCCGGGTAGATAGCTGAAGCGGTGATCGATTTGAGCCTCGAAGCCCAGGATACTGGCCTTACCTGCATTTTGCGGCTGAGAAATCTCAACCTCGTCAAAGGTGATACCGCCGAAGGTCGCATCATCTAATGTGACCGATCCACCAAAGACCGGATCGGCAATGTCTTTATAAAAGCCAGCAATCGCGAAAACCGAATTGGCATCCGGATACCATTCGAGCGAGATGTCGAAATTGTCGGAACGAAATGGACGCAACTGCGGATTTCCACGATCGACATCGCCCATGGTCACCTGCGTAGGCGAGATGATATCCTCGTTTTCAAAGTCAATCTCGGTGAACCCGGCGAGCTGACGCAGGAGCGGACGTCCGAGCGACTGTCCATAAGACGCGCGAACCAGCAAGGCATCGCCGGGCTCCCAGCGAATCTGCGCAGAGGGCAAGAAATCGCTGTACTCGTTTGTCTCGACAAGCTCCGAAAGAGTTCGGTCGCTTGCATTGAATAGAGCCGCCGTTGATCTTGTATCCGTCCATTCGACACGAAAGCCGGCGATCAAGCTAACCCGGCCAATATCCAACTGCCCGAGCAGATAGGCCGCAAGGACGTCCTCGCTAACTTGAAAATCGGACTCGCCTGCATCGTCGATGGAAGCTGCCTCGTTGAAGAAGAGCGCACCTGGGTTTGCGGCGACAAAAGCCTCGCCGGTAACAGGGTTTATCGTTGGCCCGATCGGCAGACCAAAAACGGTCCCACCATCGATCCCGAGGTTGAGATCGGCAAGAGTGGCGCCGTCGAGGGGGCCGCCCGGCGTCGCTTCGAATTGGTTCTCGTCACGATCATTCAGAGCGCTTGTCGTCCGATATTTGAAACCGCCTTGGACGAAGCCTCCAAAGCCGTTGTCACCAAATGAGTGACGGATATTGAGCTGGTACTGCTCCGTATCGCTCACGGTTCGAGTAGGTTCTATGTCGATCTCATCGAATTCGAAACTCGCTGGATCATTAAACGCTGCTGCATCTTGGGGTGTGGCGAACGGTCGGGAGAGGGTAAAATCGGCGGTCGAGGGGAAATTGACCGAATTGAAGGACCATTCGCGCACCAGCTCGTTGGACTCGCCGCGCGAATAGCTGGCAGACGCATCGACAAACCACGGACCGTCCCGAAATTCGAATCCACCGACGAAGAAATAGAATTCCTCCGTTTCGTTATCGACGTCGAGCTCCTTTTCGTTCTCGACGGCCTCGTTAAAGAAGACCTCGGGGGATATGGAGACCACGTTTTCGAAATTGTCGGCGAAGTTGTACTCCGTCTGAAGCGAAACGTTGTCCTCCTCGCTTTCATTGTACAGTCCCGTGATGAACAAACGCGCGCCGGGGGTCGGTTGCCATTCGAGGGTCGAATTGACAGCCCAGCGTTCGATATCTCGCTGCCCGCTTTCAAGCCGCTGCCCTTCACAGAATTGCAAGTCTTCGGCCACCTCGCCCGGATCACCCGCGGCAAAGCGCCAGTCGTCGCACTGGTTGAGGACAACTGGTAGGGTTTGCTGGAAGTAACTTCCTGCAACTGCAAGGCCCCACTGCCCGTCGGCTCCGAACCGAACGGTCCCTCGCCCACGGATATCCAGCGGAAAGCTCTCATTGATCGTAATCGCGTCGTCGCTTCGTATTGCTTCAAATTGTCTGGTCGTTCCGCCCAAAGCTCGGAAATCGAACGTAGTCCCTTCAAAATCGAACGGACTGAGCGGGATTACATTCACCGTCCCACCAATCGCATTGGCATCAAGATCGGGCGTAAGCGTCTTGTAGACTTCGACGACCGATGCCGCGTTCGAAGGGAGAAGATCCAGCGCGATGGCGCGATCGCCTTGGGTCGAGATGATCTCCTGTCCAGCAATCGTGACATTGTTGAGCTCAGGCTGAATGCCGCGAACGGTCACGAACTGGCTGCGAAAACCTCTCGCTGCAGACTGCTGGATGGAAAGCCCAGGCAGGCGATTGAGGGTCTCGGAGATGTCTTGGTCCGGAAAGCTTTCGATCGTTTCGCGTTCGATGACGTCTCTGATATTTATCGCCTCGCGTTTTCGGTCGATGGCGGTCTCATCGGCGCGCTGAGCCGTTACGATGATAGTGCTCTCGCTTTCCTGCGCAAGAGCGTTCGAAGCAGTTGTAATATAGACAACTGCGATCCCTCCCCAGGCGAGCGTGCAGGTAGTGCGCATGTGCCAAGCCTCCCTCCAATCGAAGTCGGTCCTTGACTAGAGAATGACTGTTACCGCTTGCGCACAGTTCCATTTCGATGGGATGAAAATTGTGACTGTTCTGGTAATAATCGAAGAGCGGGAGTCACCGTCCATTTGCTTATCAAACTGGAAACCAACTGACTGTGCAACAAACTAATTGAAAGGTGTTGGATGTCAGAGCGTGACGAGCGCAGCTTAGGCCTTAGAGAGCGATGGTTCGCTACGTAAGCAGGGCAGGGCCGCTAACGGTAAACCTCCATCAAACCCTTTCTATATTGCAGTTGCAAATCATTCGCAAATTATGCAATCATCTTGAAATTGCGAATCTTTCGCAAGTTCTGGAAGGGCCGATTTTGGATCAGGCATTCATATTTTTGGGCGCAAGCGCACTACTCGCTTCGCTTTGCTTGCACGTGCAGGCGCATGCGCAGGACGCGCCTTCGTCCGACGATATCTCGGTCGGGAAGGAAGCTGCGACAACTGACGAGATCGTCGTGCGAGGCCAGAGGCTGCAGCGGACCGAATTCGAAACTGCGACCTCGGTATCGGTATTCACGGGCGATGATTTGCAGGCTCTGCCCTACGCAAACGATGTCGAAGATGTTCTCGAGCGAATTCCGAACATCGTTCAACCGGCGCCTGCGCAACCCGTCATCATCCGCGGTGTGGATACAAACGGCGCGCTCGTCGGAGGCTTTGCCTTTTCCGCTGGCCCGCGGCCCCGGGTTACGACCGTCGTCGATGGGTATTCGTCAGGCTTTTTCGAATACGTTTTTGGTGCGACGTCCGTTTACGATATCAAGCAGATTGAGGTCTTCCGGGGGCCTCAAACAACAACGCAAGGCGCAAACGCAATTGGTGGCGCTATCTTCGTTTACACAAACGATCCGACATTCGAAACTGAGGCAGGCGCATTAGTCGAGGTCGGCAATCTGGATAGTCTCCAAAGCGCTGGATATGTGTCCGGGCCACTCATCGATGACCAATTGGCAGGCCGGCTGACCGTTGATTACCGCCGCACCGACTCTGCTACCGACTATTCAGATAATGACAGTTCGCTGGATCTGGATGAACTGGAAGCGGTCACGCTGCGTGGCAAACTGCTCTGGACCCCATCAGCGCTTCCCGATCTCGAGGCCAAGCTGACCCTGTCTTACGCCGAAGGCAATCGGCCAACCGATGAATCGGTGATCGAACCGTTCGACGATCGCATGTCAGTGCCTTTTTTCGGTACGCTGGAGACATTTGACGCTGTTACTGCCATTGTGGATGTCGCCTACGACTTTAACGATAGTCTACGCCTGACAAACCAGTTCGCCGTATCCGATTATGACCAGATCCTATTCAACACAGAGTTCGGGAACGACGAAGACGTTTTCGCAACCACGTCCGGAACGCGGGTCAGCAACGAGACCATCCTGACGTATGACCCGGCGGGCGGATCGCTTAGGGGTCTTGCGGGCCTGTTCTACATCCATCAGAATCAGCCCCAAACGATTTTCTTCGTCGGCGAGGAGACAATATCGGACGAGCAGGAAAGCATCGGACTGTTCGTGAAAGGCGAATACGACATCACCGATCGGCTCGAACTGTCGGCGGGCTTACGCTATCAGCGCGATGAACAAACCCGCGAGGGTGTTATCTTCTTCGCTCCGATCGATTTCGAGGCGGAGTTCGATGCGTTCTTGCCGAAGGCGGAATTGGCCTACGATGTTTCGGAAAATGTCCGTGTCGGCGTATCCGCAAGCCGTGGTTTCAACCCCGGAGGCGTCACGGTCGACTCTTTCACGGGTGAGATACTGGAATTTGACGAAGAGACGGTTTGGACTTTCGATGCCTTTGCGCGGACCGTCCTTCTGGATGGCCGTCTAACACTTAACGGGAACATCTTCTTTTCGGACTACGACAATTTCCAGACGGTATCGATTGTCGGGTTCGATGAGACGCTCGGCCTCGGGACGCCACTTTTCAACATCGCCAATGTCGACGGCGCGCAAACCTACGGTCTGGAGATGACCGCGGAATACAAGGTTACCGATCGCCTTGAACTCTTCGGCAGCCTCGGCCTGCTGGAAGCTGAGTTTCGGCAACTGGTCTCGCCCGGCCAGTTCGGCACGTTCGAATTCGGTGCAGCACCGGGCATAACCGGATTTGCTGGAGCTTCTTTCGATGCCACGTCAAAGCTGCGCCTCTCGGGGCAGGTACGCTACGTCGATTCCTACTTCAGCACCGGCGATAATGTCCCGGTGAACGAGGTTGACTCTTATGCTGTCGTGGATGTGAACGCTCGATACGATCTTGGCCGCGTAACGCTTTACGCATTTGCCGAGAATCTATTCGATAGCGATATCGAAACCGATCTGGCTCTCGACGCACCGGTTCCTTTCGCGACCCTCGCCGATCCCATCCGTTTCGGTGTTGGTCTGCAAGTGGCGTTTGAGTGATGGAGACGAGTGCTCAAAGCCAGGCGCCCTCACGCAAACTGACCACATCGCTGGTACTCCGGTGGGTCTTGGCCGGACCTATGGCCATTATATTTGCTGTTGTCTCGATGGCGGCCATGCCGGTTTGGTTTCCCAGAGGAGCCGCCGGTGTAGACCATCTCGCTTTCGCGTTGATTTCACTGCCCGCGTGGTGGGCGCTCGCCTTCTTCTATGTTCTTCTTGAGGAAAACATGCCGCGCGCTGCGATCGTGTTGATTGCCGCCACGTTGGTGAAGGCGGCAATCGCCCACAGTTCGGGCGGTTGGTAGGCGCGCAAGGAACGAGAGGCACAAGCCATGATCACACTTTCACAAGCACGCACCAAACGTCTTCTCGCCGTCCATGGGTGGTCCGGCACCATATTGGGCCTCGTGCTCTATGTCGTGATCGTAACGGGTGCTGTCGCCGTCATGGCCATGGAGATTGGGCGCTGGTCGGCGGGTGGTCAGGACGCAGGCGACGCGCTGGGACCTGGCCTGCACGAGCGCGTGACCGCCATCGCTCAGACCGTGAAACCCGAATATTCCGAGGACGTCAGTATCTACCCCAATTCGGCGGGGCACTTAATCGTCTTCTTTCATACTCATGCCATGAACGCATCGGGCGTTCCTGATGATCTGGGTCAGATGGTTGAGATCGTTCCCTCGACCGGCGAAGAAATCATGCGGCGGGAAGGGTATGGCTCAGAGCTCTTCGGGACCGACCCGCTGAGCGCGCTTGATCACTTTATTATCGATCTGCACGTCAATCTTCATTTGCCGGAACCTTGGGGCCTGTACGCGACAGGAATTCTTGGACTGGTCATGTTTCTTGCCGCCGGGACAGGGCTTCTGGTTCACCGTCACCTGCTGAAGGATATCTTCGTCGCCCCGCGATACAGCGGCGCCTTGCTACACAAGCGAGATCGCCACGTACTCGCAGGAAGCTGGAGCCTGATCTTCGCCTTCGTGTTGGCGTTTACCGGATCGTTCCTGAGCTTCGCTGGTGCCCTTGGCCTGCCTATCGTCGCGAAAACCGCCTTTGGTGGTGATCAGATTGCGATGTTTTCAACGATGCTGGGAGAGATGCCGGAAGGTGATGAGACGCCTACACCTCTTGGCGATCTTGATCGCATTGTGGTCGACTCGACTGCGAGAGCTGGCACCGTTCCCGATTTTATCGCGATCAGCCACTATGGCCGCGCGGACGCAATCGTGACAACCACTCACGCTCCCGTTGAAGGAAGCATCGAAGCCCAGAATCTCGTTTACAGCGGTGCCAACGGCGAGTTCCTGAATACCAAACCCGTGCTAGGCACCGTACCGTCAGCAGGCAATGTCGGCTTCAACCTTATGAGTGCGCTTCACTACGGTTCCTTTGCAGGCCTTATCTCCAAATTCGTCTGGGTTTCGCTTGGCTTTGCCATGGCTTTCGTCACCCTGAGCGGTATGCGCCTTTGGGTTCAGCGGCGCGCAGAAAACCGTCTTTGGCGCGGGTTTGGGCGCGTCATCACTGTAATGGGATACGGATTGCCTATCGCTTTGACGGGAGCTGCCCTTGGCTTCTTCGTCGGCGTGCCGACTGACGCGATGCAAATGACGACGACGCTTGGCTTTATAGTGGGTTGCCTTCCCCCCATCGCGCTGGGCTTCTTGGCTCGGTTGGACGAGGCCAATCTGGCGCGTCTCTATCGGCAAATGCTTGGCACTTTGCTATTGCTGCTTCCAGTCTTGCGAATGGTAACGATGGGTGATGGCTGGGGTATAATTACGCCCATCGATCCGGTTGTGGTTATGTTGGACCTCATATTCGGCATCGCTGGCGCATCGTGTCTGAAGCCGCTTCGGCTATGGCGCGGTAGAACGATCGAAGTCGCTCAAGAAGCCACTGTTCCGGCGGAGTAGCAATGACGCTCATCCTGTCCATTCTCGCGGTCGCATTCAGCCTTATCGGAGTTTTTTGCCTAATGCTCCGCGATCCAAAGAGACGGCGAAGTTTCGGGATGGTCGCAGACCCAAGACAAGATGCGCTACGCCCGTTTCTGGTCGCTTTCACGATCCTGCCAAGTATTGTGCTGCTGGCGCTCGGTGATGCAGCGGCATTCTTTGTCTGGTTCGCTGCTATAACGGTTTTAGGATGGCTGCTTGTTATTGCGCCCTTGTCGCGAACGTAGCTAGAAGCTCGCGAAGATGTCGTCAGACTAAATACATCTGTTGCGAAATGAGGCGGCGAGGGTACGGCGTACACATGGCTCGGCACCGCAAATCAGCGAGTCCGCTCAAGCGCTTCAACTCATTGTCCGAGGTCATTCGGCTTGTGGTGATGATGTATATCCGTTTTCCGCTGAGCTTGCGGAACGACGAGGATCTGCTGTCCAGGCGCGGTATCGACATTGGCCATGAGAAGGTTCGTTTCTAGTGGAACAAATTTGCTCACATGCTCGCAGCGGATATCACTTGGCAGCGGATTAACCGGATGCACGGCCTCAGGCAGTGGCGCTGGCAACGCGATGAGATGTTTGTGAAGATCAATGGAGAGCCCCACTACCTCCGGCGAGCGATCGACCTAAAGGGCGAGGTGCTCGAACGCTATGTTACCAAGAAACGAGACAAGAAAGCGGCTCAGCGCTTCATGAAGAAGGCGCTGAAGAACCACGGACTGGTCGAGGCAATCACCACCGATGGCCTGCCATCCTACAAAGCTGCCTTGAGCGAACTTGGAAACCAAGATCGCCAAGAAATCGGTCGCTGGGCGAACAACCGGGTGGAGAATTCACACTTACCATTCAGGCGACGAAAACGGGTGATGCAGCGCTTCAGGAGGATGAAGTCTCTCCGGAAGTTCGCTTCCGTCCTTGCCAACGTCCACAACCACTTCAGCTCCGACCGTCACCTCATCGACCGACAGACATATAAGACCACCCGCTCCGCAGCTCTAGCGGAGACGAGTTCGCGTTAAAATGACAACACCCGCCAGAAGACTGTAACAGTCCAGTCTGGTCAGTCGTCTCCACTTTCCGATTCAGGGACCGTTATTCCGAGTACAAGAAGCACGAGGTTTGCCGCAGTCTAAGTGGAGGCAGACTACTCCAACAGGTCAGTCGCTGCTGTCGGCGAATATCGCGTAGCACTGTACGTCTGATACGAGCGCAGTCGTAGGATCAGTAAATGCGGCGCGGTCGATCCTGATCTAAAGCTACTCGGGATGCATGGAGATCTTGCGCAAACCGTTCGCTCAACCTCTTTTGCAGGTGCACGCAGGTCAAGGTGGCATGCCGATCTTCCCCGTGGCGTGCGTGCTTGCTGACATACCGGCAGAAGCGCCTCCTCAAACAGTCTAAGGATTGCAATTTCGGGTGTAGATCGGCGTAAGTGCCCCTCCGTTTCCGCCAAACAGACTCCCGGCGAAGACAGTGGTCTTAGCCTCACGAATTCTCTCTGTTTCGCGAGCATGTTCCGTGGGTCTTTGCGCACAGGATCCCATTCGCTATACTCTCGACCACGGCGCCAAATGTCTCGGCTGCCTAGCCGGGATCAGGTGAAGGATGCAGATGTGTACGGGCAGCTGGCGTTTCGATTTGGACAGCCATACCCAAAGAACCGCCGGCGCCCAATAAGAGTCTAAAAGATTTGCTAAAGCTAAGATGCTACTTTAGCTTTCTGCGCATACTCAAATAAAATCCCCTCGGACCCTTATCCGCCTGTCGACGATGATGAATACCTTTAAAAGAATTATGCAACACGTGCGCCCAAATAGCAGGGTTCGCGGCAATCTTGATGCACACACTGTCAGCAAGTTAAGCGGCTGGGCGGCAGCGCGAGATGGTGCGGATGTCGAGGTCGAAGCATGGCTCGATGGCACGCTCGCCGCGAGATCGGCAACTGGCGGAGACCGTCCGGACGTCGAATTGAGCCTGCCTGACTATTCGCAAGCTCGCTCCAGTGGCTTTTCGCTCGATGTTCCTGAAGATGCAATTCCGACGCATCGCGTAAGCAACATTAAAGTGATAGCCCGGGCGAAAGGACTCTCGAGGTCCGAAGCACAATTGGCGATGGTTAAGGTGGCCGGAGATGCCTTGATCGAACGTTTAGCATCAGCGACTAAACTGGACGTAGCGGGACCGTTTCCATCACCTGTGATTGACGTTGTGGCGGCTTTTAAGTCCGATTATGTTGACGACTTGCGATCCGCGGCGGGTCAGAAGCGATTTATCGACGGCTTGCGGGAAATCCTGGTCGTTCCTTCGCTACGTGAGACGCGCGCGATCGCCGACTATGTCCGATATCTGCAAGCCGTTACGGCGCACTTCGCGTTCGTTGAACGTTTCTTCCCCACCGCGAATCCGAAAGCTCGCCCCGGATCGGCGGATTTTCATGGCAAACCCAATTCCGTCTCTGAAATCTTGTCGATAGCGCATCACCTTTATGTTCTTCGCTCTCATGACGTGACAGGCGACTTCGCCGAGTTCGGATGTTTCAAGGGATTCAGCTCGGCCATGTTGAGTTTTGCCTGTCAACAACTCGGCCTGAGAATGCACGTTTTTGACTCTTTCGAGGGTCTGCCCGAGGCAGATGGGAGCGGATATACCAAGGGCGACTATGCGGGGAGTTTGGAAGAAGTAACCGAAAATGTGCGTCGTCTCGGAGCAATAGAGCAAGTGACGTTTCACAAGGGATTCTACGCGGACACCTTTCGCGACTACCGCCCTCCGAAACTCATGTGTCTTTGGATGGATGTCGATCTCGAAGTGTCGGCTAAAGACTTGATTGTCGTCGCTGACCAGCTGGATCCCCAGGCCGCGCTGTTCAGTCATGAGTGCGTGGCCGATATGTTTCAGAATGGTGAGGTTGTCACTTCCGCCCGACCTGACAATCCGATCCCGCCTGTCCTTGAGCGTTTTGAGGAGCTAGGCCGTCCATTGACCGGGCATTTTCTGTGCGGGCACACCGCTGCATTGTGGCCACGTGAATCAGGTATCCCAGTCTTGCAGCACGAGTCACTTACCTACCTGCTCAGTATCCTTCGCGACGAAGTGTTCGAATAGTTTTCGAACACCAACGCGTTTGGTTTTTTCTCAGAACAATTTGGGCGATTGAAGATGTCAGATCAGACTGGTCACAGGCCTACCAAATCTTCGGCGCTCTTTCCTGGTGTACCCTTCATCGAGTCTCCGATATTCGAGAGCGAAGAACTCTCCGATTTTTCGGATCAAGAACGAGCACTGGCTCGGGATCTCAATGCACATGGCTTCGCGATCATCGACTTTCCCGATACCGAAATAGACGCGCGAATCGAGAGGATTAAGAAGAATCTTGGTCCTCGCTTTGATATACCTTTGGACATTCCAACGGCAGACAAGACAGAAGGCGAGCGCCGTATCCAGGACGCGTGGACCTTTGACGAAGATGTTCGCGCTATTGCGTCAAATCCGAAGATGCTGGACCTACTCGGCAAACTGTATGGCCGACGTCCTTTCCCGTTTCAGACACTCAACTTTCCTGTTGGAACCCAGCAGGCGGCCCACGCCGACGCGGTCCATTTCTCAAGTCTGCCCGAAAGGTTCATGTGCGGTGTTTGGGTTGCGATGGAAGATGTCTCTCTAGAGGCAGGGCCCTTGTTTTACGTGAGGGGATCGCACCGCTGGCCAATTATGACGAATGCGATGATCGGCCGGCGCGGCTACGGAAGCGAGCTCGCTTCGGCTCAAGATCCCTATGCCGATGCATGGCAGGCATTGTGTCAGACGTACCAAAAGACCGAAGAACCCTTTCTGGCGCGCAAGGGCCAGGCATTGATCTGGTGCGCGAACCTCTTGCACGGCGGAAGTCGCCAGCTTGATCCAACGCTCACCAGGTGGTCGCAGGTAACACACTATTTTTTTGATGATTGCATCTATTACACGCCAGCTCTTTCCGACGAAACGATCGGTCAGCTAACGCTTCGCAACCACACTTCGGTATCGGATCAGAAACCCAAACAAAGCACGTATCTTGGCGAAGCCGTAGTCGATCCTTCGCGTAAGGGGCTCCGGCGTTCTGTGGTCGGGAGAGCTGGCAAGTTGGTCAAAAGCCTCGTTAGGTAGCCAAGATATTTCTGGCTTTGCTAGATCAACGCACTCACCCCGATCGCAGGTTCTGGCACCTTTCCAATGACTTAAGTGGATCCACGTCGTTGCTGTCATGGATGTTGGCTTTTGCCGAGCTTGCGGAATGTCGAAAAATCCGTTGGCATAGCGCCGTAAATGCACAGTCTTTCGGACCAAACGAGGCGCCATCGAGTAAAAAGCGAACACGTTATGTGCGCTACCACTTCGTAGAAACTGGCGTTACACTGCCTCCGCACAAAGGAGAGTCTCGTGTTTCTACGCAATATGGGGATCATCCCCGGGAAGGCGCAATCCGGAGCTGACGAGGGCAGCGGGGCTTCGATCACGAACCTCAGCCGGCGCAGTTTCGTTGCAGGATCGGGCCTCTTCGTTATCGGTGTGACGCTCGCCGGATGCTCGAGTTACGTAGAACCCGATGTGGATGCGAACGCGTTCGACTTGCCCGATCCCGGCGCAAGTCCGCTGACGCAAGTCGCTGGTGGAGACGCGACCCCGGCGCTGTGGATCGCGATCGAGGAAGATGGCACGGTCAAGATTACCTGCCACCGATCCGAGATGGGGCAGCAGGTCTGGACCTCGATGGCACAGATCGTGGCTGACGAGCTCGAAGCGGACTGGGACAAGGTGCAGATCGTGCAGGCCGAAGGGCACGAGCGCTACGGCGATCAGAATACCGATGGTTCACGCTCCGTCAGGTACAATTTCCATCGGCTGCGTATCGCGGGTGCAGCCATGCGTTCCATGCTCACTGAAGCCGCGGCACTGTTCTGGGAAATGAACCCGGCCGAATGCTCCGCTGCCGAAGGTCTCGTCAGCAATTCGCAGAACAGCGACACGCTCTCCTACGGAAACCTGGCCGAGCTTGCCGCGCGGCTCGAAATTCCGGCTGAGGATGAGATTAACCTGAAAGAGCCGGACGAATGGCGCTTCATCAACAAGGAAATCCCTTCGCTGACCATTCCGCTTATCACGCGGGGGCAGGGAACATTCGGCATCGATGTCGACCGTCCCGGGATGGTCTACGCGGTTGTCGCCCGCCCGCCGCAGGTCTTCGGCCGGGTAGGGAGCGTCGATGATACCGCAGCGCTTGAGGTTCCGGGCATGCTGCAGACCGTTCGGCTTCGGGATGCGAAACCGCCAGCCTTGTTCCAACCGATGGGCGGCGTCGCGGTGATCGCCCGAAACACCTGGGCCGCGATCCAGGGACGCAACGCGCTCGATATCGAGTGGATCGATGGTCCGAATGCCCGGTACGAATCCGTCAGCTTTGGCGAGGCCATGAAGCGCACGGCAAGGCGTCCCGGCACTGTCCGGCGTGAGCGCGGCAATGTGCAAACGGGAATGGCAGACGCTGCCCAGCGCATCGAGGCGGAGTATTACGCGCCGCACCTCTCGCAATCACCCATGGAGCCGCCTTCTGCGACCGCGCAGTGGACCGGCGACAAGCTGGAAGTGTGGGCCTGCGTGCAGGATCCGCAGACGACCCGCCAGACGATTGCCGATCTGCTTGAGATCGACAAGGAGAACATCACCGTCAATGCGACGTGGCTGGGCGGGGCGTTCGGCCGTAAATCGAAGCCCGATTTTGCCGTCGAAGCCGCGTTGATCGCGAAAGAAGTCGGTAAGCCGGTCAAGGTTACTTGGACCCGTGAGGACGAAGTGCGCCACGGCTTCTATCATTCGGCAAGCGCGCAGCGACTGGAGGCGGGGCTTGACGAAGATGGCAAATGTACGAGCTATCTGCACCGCACGGTATTCCCTCCGATCGCATCGACATTTTCCGATGGAATGGCGACCCCGACCGATGGCGAGATGGGTTTGGGCGCGACCGATGTGCCTTTTGCGATGCCCAACCTGCGGGTCGAATCCGGTGATGCGAAGGGGCATTTGCGGATCGGCTGGCTGCGGTCTGTTTCCAACATCTACCACGCCTTCGCCGTCCAGAGCTTCGCCGCAGAGATGGCCCATGCAGCTGGGCGGGATCAGAAAGAATACCTTCTTGAGCTTATTGGTAAGGCGCGGACGTTCGATCCGGGCGACGAAGGTGCGACCTATCCGAATTACGACGCTTCGATCGAGGACTATCCGATCGAAACGGGCCGCCTGTCGAACGTAGTCGAAAAGGCCGCTGACATGGCTCGTTGGGGCCGCAATCTGCCGGAAGGGCATGGCCTTGGCATCGCCGTTCATCGGTCATTCCTATCCTACATCGCGACGGTGATCGAAGCGGCAGTGAGCCCCGATGGGACCCTGACCATCCCCGGTATCTGGCTTGCCGTGGATGCAGGGACGGTCGTCAATCCGCGGCACGCGCGCGCACAGATGGAGGGCGGGACGATCTACGGCCTTTCGAACGCTCTGTATGGAGAGATCACTGCGCGAAACGGCGCGGTTGTGCAGGACAATTTCCCGTCCTGGCGGGTAATGAGGATGGGCGAGGCACCGCGCGAATTCGATGTCGAGATCATCCAGTCGAACACCCGGCCAGCGGGTATTGGTGAACCGGCGACGCCGCCTGCTGCGCCCGCACTCACCAACGCGATCTTCAATGCGACCGGGCACCGGATCCGGACTTTACCAATTATTGGGGCGAGAGGCAGCAGGCTCTCATTGCCCGAGACTGAAACAGCCTGATCCAGGAGAGCACACGTGGCCAGGACACTGAAAATCAATGGTAAGGACGAGACGGTCGATGCCGCACCAGGTACGCCGCTGCTATGGGTGCTGCGCGATCATCTGAAGATGACCGGCACCAAATTCGGCTGCGGCGTGGCCCAATGCGGTGCGTGCACCGTCCATATCGATGGTGCGCCGACACGCTCGTGCGTATTGCCCCACGATTCACTCGAAGGCTCGGAAATCACGACGATCGAGGGTGTGGAAGGGCCTGCCGCCGACGCGATACGCGAGGTCTGGGTGGAAAACGACGTTCCGCAATGCGGATACTGCCAGTCCGGTCAGATCATGGCGGCGACCGCATTATTGGCGGAGAATTCCAGCCCGACGGATGCAGACATCGACACCGCGATGAGCGGCAATATCTGCCGCTGCGCCACCTATATGAGCATCCGCCGCGCCATCAAGGAAGCTGCATCGCGGGCGTGAACCGGAACAGGATATTGGCTCTGAATCTTGAGTGGGTGAGCCGCTAAGTCTCACCCATTCCCGAAAGGATATTCACACAGATATCGGTGAGGAGGAAGCTTCCCAGAGCACCTATTCAAAATTGGCCATGCAGACCTCCCATGCGCGCTGCTTCAACCGAAGCGAGCAAAGGGATTTAGCCCGCATGTCAGTCGTCCATAATACTCCAAAGGTGCCGTTTTCCCGCCCTCGGTCGCGAAGAAATTGGACCGCACCATGAACTGCGTGACTGCTGTGCGCCGAAAATTCTTGTACTTTTCGGTCGAGCTGAGAAGTGCATCGATACCGCCTGCGGTCAGTCCAGCCGATAGCAGGACCAGCGTGTTGAGGTTTTCCAGGCGATTTGCCCGAAGACCGGAGACGTAATCGGCCGAAAACTCCTTCAGTATTCGATCCGGAATGTTCGCATTCGGCAAGGCGCGCTTGGTCATGAAGCTCACAAGGTCCTCCGGTTTTGCATAAGCAATCCTGCCGCCGAGTATCGCCGTTCCCACGAGGCTGCTCGCGCCTATTCCAAGGAGGATCTTGCGGCGCGTGGTCCATGTCGAGGTGTTTGTCATCGCAGCATTCCCGGTCTCAAATCTCATTGCCCAGCTTCAGCGACATCGCTGCACAGGTAAGGCTTGGCACAGCCCAACTGGTCGTCGGAAATACCGCAGTTCCGACGACCACCAGGTTCCTCAGGCGCTGGTGTATCTGCCGCTTGTCGACCACAGAAATGGCCGGATCGCTGCCCATTCGCAAAGACCCCTGAATGTGATCGGTCGTCGGCAAGATCCGGCGGAGCTCAACGCTTTCGATAGGCAGTGAGGAAAACACTTCGGGAATCTTGCTGGTCGCAAAGTCGAGGCCCTTATGCGCGTAATCCGAAAATCCGCCGTGCCGCACAACGGGAATGTCTCCTCCCTCATCGACGACTGCGTTCTCTTCATACAGCAAGTCTTCGACAGTGATCCCGATCGGGAGCACTTCTCTGTACCTGTTCGGAGGATCGAGCCGTAGGCCGCCCCATAGGAAACTGTTGTTGGTCCAATACTGCACTGCTCCGTGCTCCGACCGGTGCGGACCATCGATGTAACTCAGTTCGAACCCGGTTGTCGCAGTGCCGCCGTCGAAGTGATCGATCCCGTCGAGCATGATCTCGACAAAGGCGAGCATCTTTTCGCCGAGATATTTGCCGGGGCCGCCATCAAGTATACCCGATTGCTGCAGGATAAATGGCGAATGTATCCCGTTCGCTCCAAGGACGATCAAATCCCCTTTCACACGGAAATCGCGGCCTTCGCTTTCAAACACGACGGCTTCGGCATTCGCCCCGGTTGCCTCGATCAACCGGACCCTCGCGCCGGTGCAGATGGATAGGTTCGGCGCTTCCCAGAGGTCGCGCATCCCCTCGACTGCGTAGAACCGGGCACCTGTAGGGCAGAATGAACAGGTGCCGTTATTGCAGCACGCTCCGCGACCATTCTTGCCCTGCGTCAGTTTGGCCTGAGGAGCGGCGAAGAAAGTGTCCGGGCGGTCCTTCTTGATCAACCGCTCTGTGGTGCTGAGGTGATGCGGCGCTTGCGGAAAACTCGCTGAACCGGGGAACACCCTACCTGCATCGCTCGCTCCTGCAACTTCCATGAGGGCTTCGGCCGCGGTATAATAATCTGCGATGTCGTCGTAGGATATTGGCCAGTCGAAACCGACGCCATACCGTGACTGAAGCTCGAAATCGTGCGGATGCATGCGCGCAGCCATGCCCTGCCAGCAATTCGTCCCCCCGCCGAGTCCGATGCTGAAATTCCAGTCTTTCTTGCTTTCGTTCTCGATCGTCGCGTTGTGATCGATGGCCGAGTTCTTTTGTTGATCGATCTGCCAGCGCTGGGTGTGATGCGCACCCCATTCGAGGACGAGGATTCGCTGATTGGGATTTCGTTTGAGGTAGTTTTGGAGGAAAAACAGCGATCCGAAGCCCGAACCGATAACGATCACGTCCCAGTGGTGGCTTTCGACTGCGCTCGCGCGGACGACACTGATTTCCATGACGTGTCCCAACATACCCCGAGACCGACTAATCAGCCTCCACCCCGATCGGGTTTTTGCGACACACTGGAGGAAATATTAGCTCTTTCGGTCTAGCGCCTCAACCTGTCCTAAAGCGGTAGACCGGAGACGACTGGGACTGCGCGCAAAGTGCGGTTCGGCTTGAGCGGACCTCTCGATCAACCGAAGGCGTTCATACGCCGCCACGGTCACAGGCGCGCGGGCGGCTCGCGCCTCACTGCTCCCTCAGCGCCTTTGCGTGCCATGCGACATGTTCGGCGATGAATGTCGAGATAAAGAAGTAGGAATGGTCATAGCCGTCCTGCATCCGGATGGTCGCGTCCATCTGGACATCACTTAGGGCGCTTTCCAGAAGGTGGGTCTGCAATTGCTCTTCGAGGAAATCGTCCGCGGTTCCCTGATCGATCAGGATACGGTCGTGACGCGCACCGTCCTTGATTAGGGCGACCGCATCGTATTCTTGCCACGCCCGGCGATCGTTGCCGAGATACCGGCCGAGGGCCTTTTCACCCCAAGGGACTTGGCTGGGCGCAACGATAGGGCTGAATGCGCTGATCGACCTGAACCGCTCATAGTTTCTGAGCCCAATGGTGAGCGCGCCGTGCCCGCCCATCGAGTGTCCGGTTATGGATTGCCGCTCTAGGTCGACCGGAAAGTTGTCTGCGATAATGCCGGGCAATTCGCGCTCGATATAGCTGCGCATGCGGTAATGCTCGGCCCAGGGCTGCTCGGTCGCATCGACATAGAAGCCCGCGCCCTTGCCGAAATCGTATTCCTCTGCGCTATCCGGGACATCGTCGCCGCGCGGAGAGGTGTCGGGAGCGATAAACACGATCCTGTGCTCGGCGCAGACGGCGCGGTATTCGCCTTTTTCCATTACGTTGGCGTGGGTGCAGGTAAGACCGGAGAGGTACCACAGCACAGGCAGCTTTTCGCCTGCTGCGTGCTCCGGAACGAATGCAGCGAAGGTCATCTGGGTGCCGGTTTCACTGGATGCATGCGAGTAAACGCCTTGCACGCCGCCATGGCTGCGCGCCACGGAAACGGTTTCGAGTGCCATGTCAGACCTCTATCGGCTTGAAGGCGGTTTCCTCGTCGCCTGTGTTGGGCGTGCCGTCTGCGTCCATGATCAGCAGCTTTACTTCGCCTGCCCTAGCGCAGGGACGATGCTCGACGCCGCGCGGTACGACAATCAGATCGCCTGCCGTCATATGCTCGGTCCGGTCCCGAAACTCCATCTCGAGATCGCCCTCGATAACGAAAAAGAGCTCATCCGTGTCCGGGTGGTGATGCCAGTGAAATTCACCCTCGACCTTGGCGAGACGGACTTCGTTACCATTGTAACGAGCTGCAAGGCGCGGCGCCCATTGGTCGGAAAACAGCGCGAATTTATCTTGCAGGGCCACCTTGTGCGGTGTCTTGTTCGCCATCAGCTTGCCATCACACGGCAGATTGTATCGGCACAACGCATTGGACTGCACTCCCTGAAGTTAGGCGAAGCATATCGTCGGACTTCGATCACCAGCTATCTATACCACAAGAAGCGCCGGATACGGCAGATGTGAGGCACCGGATGGCCGGTGCCTCAGTGCCCGGTTACTCTTCGCCGACCGCACTCGGCGGCAAGGCTCCATCGGACACTTCGCTATCGGCTGCTTCATCGCCGCCGACAAGCCCCCGTGCCTCGAGCATCGGCTGGATGTCAGGCTGACGTCCGGCGAAGTTTTCGAACATGTCGAAATAATCGAGCGTCCCGCCGCGGCTGAGCACGGTCTGACGGTAGTGCTCGCCGTTCGCCCGCGTCAGTCCGCCATTTTCGCGGAACCATTTGCGGCTGTCACGGTCGAGCATCTCGGTCCACAGATAGCTGTAATATCCGGCCGAATAGCCAGCGGGCGATGAGAAGATGTGGTTGAAGTATGTGCTGCGATAGCGCGGCGGCACAAGCTCGATTTCCAGCCCAAGATCGGTCAGCGAGCGGCGCTCGAACGCGTCTACGGCGGCTGGGTCACCAACCAACGCGCTCGCTTCGTCGGGGCTGAGCGCATGCCATTTCATATCGAGCAAGGCCGCTTCCACCACTTCGCCGAAATCGTAGCCCTGATTGAATTTGGCCGCCGCTTCGATGCGCTCGATCATTTCTGCAGGGATGGTTTCGCCGGTCTCATAATGCTTGGCATGGTTCGACAGGATCGAAGGCCATGTCGCCCACATCTCGTGCACCTGGCTCGGATATTCGACGAAATCGCGCGCCGTGGCTGTTCCCGACAGGCTTTCATAGCGCTGGTCGGCAAAGAGCCCGTGCGCCGCATGGCCGAATTCATGAAACGCCGTGTTGACCCAGTCGAAACTGACCAGTTGCGGTTCACCGGCAGGCGCTTTCGGTACATTGAGGACATTGTAGATCACAGGCTTGTTGCCGGTCAGGTCGCTCTGGTCGACAAAGTTACCCATCCACGCACCGCCGCGCTTCGACGGTCGCTGGAACGGGTCGAAATAGAAAAGGCCGAGCTCCGATCCATCTTCCTCGAACACGGTGTAGATCCAGACGTCCGGATGATAGACGGGGATGTCGTCCCGGCGTTCGAAGGTAAGGCCGTAAAGCTCCTTCGCCATGAAAAAGATGCCGTCTTCGAGGACCCGGTCCAGCTGGAAGTATTCCATCACGGCATCCTCATCGAGGCTGAACTGTTCGGCCTTGATGCGGTTGGCGTATCTGTACCAATCCCAGGGCTGAACCGTGAAATCGCCGCCATCTGCGCGGATTGCAGCGTTCAGCAATTCCGCCTCGCGGCGCTGGGTCGCGGCCAGCGCAGGTACCATCTGCTCTATGAAATCGAGCGCGGTCTTCGGCTCTTTCGCCATGCGGTCATACATGGTGTAGCTCGCCCAATCGGGCTTCCCGAACAGCGCCGCCTTCTGCGCGCGCAGCAGCGCTATCCGCGCAATCAGGTCGCGGGTATCGACCGCCCTGGTGCCGTCGGCGCGGTCATGGCTGAGGCGAAACAGTTTTTCGCGGGTTTCGCGGTTTTCCAGCACCGGCAGCAGCGGCTGCTGGGTCGTGTTCTGGAGCGCGATCGCGAACTTTCCGGGAAACCCCTTTTCCGCAGCGAGATCGGCCGCCGCCTGAATATCGGAATCCGACAAGCCTGCCAGCTCTTCTCGCGTGTCGACGATCAGAGGCTGATCGGCCATTGCATCGCGCGCGAGCTGGCCGAATTCGGTGGTGAGCGTCGAAAGCTCGGTGTTGATCACCTTGACCTGTTCGCGCTCCGCATCGCTAAGCAGCGCGCCGGCATGAACCATGCTGTCATATGTGTTTTCGAGCAGCCGTGCATCTTCCACTGTCATCGCCATGGCGGCGCGGTTGTCGTAGACCGCCTTCACACGCGCAAAGAGCTCCGGATTCAGAGTGATGCTGTCGCTGTGTGCGGACAGGCGCGGACTGATTTCCGTATTGATCGCATCGAGACGGTCGGTCGTGTTCGTTCCGGTAAGCTGGAAGAAGACGCTGGCGACCCGGCTAAGCATGGCGCCAGAGCGTTCGAGCGCCACGATGGTATTTTCAAAATCCGGCGCGGCAGGGTTGCCCGTAATGGCTGCAACTTCCGCCGTCTGGATGGCCATTCCCTGTTCGAATGCCGGAAGGTAATCGTCCTCGGAAATCTGGGTGAAATCCGGCGCATGAAACGGCAGCCTGCTTTCGCTGGCGAAATAGCCGGTGCCTTCAGGAATGTCGGGCGCGTAATCCTGGGCGGCTTCGGCTGCGGTGATCGGGTCCACATCGGCTCCATTGGTGTAGGTCGCGCAGCCCGCAAGCAGGGCGAGTGCGGTGCTGGACATAAGGATAGATGGCAGTTTCGCGGCGGTCATTGGGTTTCTTCCGTGTTCAAAATGATGGCCCCTTAGAAGGGCCTGCAAACAATTGGTGGCTTTCTGTTTATCGATGGGCGGGCTTGAACATGGGATGAGCGCCAATTTCAAGTGCGAGCTTTTTCGCGGCAATGCTCAGCAATGATCGCTTGACGAACATCGAGCCTCTAAATAGTAATGAGAGTCAGTCGCATTAGCAGGAAGACTCGATGCCCCTTCAACCAATGAAATACGGTGCCGCGCTTTCATGTGCGGCGCTGGCGTATTATCCCGCGCTCGCATCGGCGAGTGAAGACGATGGATCGGACGCAGCCGCCGAAAATGGCGGCCAGATCACAGTGGTTGCCACACGGAACGCTACGCTGAGCTTTGAGTATCCAGGCCAGGTCACCGTAATCGATCGCGACATCATCGACGATTTCAATGCATCGACCTTGCAGGACGTCTTTGCTGCCATCCCCGGGACGACGTTCGATTCCGGCCCCCGCCGCACCGGCGATGTGCCCAGCATTCGCGGCCTGTCCGGCAATGCCATCCTGATCTTTCAGGACGGTGCGCGCCAGAGCTTCGTTTCCGGGCATGATGGGCGGTTTTTCATCGATCCCGAACTCGTGCAAACGGTCGAAGTGGTGCGCGGGCCAAGCTCCGCTCTCTATGGATCGGGCGCGCTGGGCGGCGTGATCGCGACCCGCACAATCACAGCAGAAGACATGCTCGGGGAAGGCGAGCGCTTCGCGGTACGGCTCACATCTGGGTACCAATCGGTGAACGATGAATTCCGCGTTGGCGGCACCGTCGCTGGACAATCCTCGGACGGAGTGTGGGATGCGCTCGGCCATATCACCTACCGCGATTCCGGCGATATCGAGCTTGGCAATGGCGCGCTGCTGCCCGCCGATGACGCGATCACCTCTTCGCTGCTCAAGCTGACAGCTCGACCGACGAGCAGCCTGGAGATCACAGCATCCTATTCCCGGTTCGAAGGGGATTCGACCGATCCTCAGAACCCTCAAGGAAATAACCTGGCAGGGCCTGACAATGATCTCGTATTCCGAGACGCCCGAAACGACACCGCACAGCTGGGGCTCAACTGGAACCCGACCAGCGATGCGCTCGATCTCAATATTGTCGGGTATTACAGCCGCAATGCCGTGGAAGAAGATGAGGTCGATGATCCGCGGATTACCGACCGCGAGGTCGAAACGTTCGGCATTCTCATCGATAACCGTTCAAGGTTCACGCTCGGCGAGGCCAGTTCGCTGACGCTGACCTATGGCGGAGAATACTACCGCGACGAACAGCGTGGGCTCGACACCGCTACCAGCGACATGACACGGGGCGGCGTGCCGGATGCCGAAACGGATTTTGTGGGCTTGTTCATCCAGGCAGAATTCGAGCTTGATACGCCATTCGGTCTGCCTGGCTATCTCAGCGTCATCCCGGGCATCCGCTGGGACTCGTTTGAATCGAGCGCCACAGACGAGAGCTTCGGGATCGATGACGAAGAGTTCTCACCCAAGATCGGCGCATCCTACAAACCGATACCGGAGCTGCTCATATTCGGGAACTACGCGCTGGGCTTCCGCGCACCGTCCTTCAACGAAGCTTTTGCTGATGGCACCCACTTCGTGATCCCGAACCTGTCCGCCCCTCCGGGGCCGCGCGGGCCCGTATTTGTGAGCAATTTGTTTATCGGCAATCCCGATCTCCAGGCGGAGGAATCCGAAACCTGGGAAATCGGAGCAGGCCTCGATTTCGATGACCTGATCCAGCGCGGCGACCGTTTGTGGGTGAAGGGATCGTACTACAATAGCGACGTCGATAACCTGATTGGGCTCGATGTGAACACACCAGCAGGCTGCTTCGTTGCCAGCCCCTTCGTACCTCCATGCGGTTCAGGGGCCGAGTTCGGAAACACGAGCCAGAACGTCAACATCACCGCGGCCGAGATTGACGGGATAGAGATCGAGTTCGGGTACGAATCCGAGATATTCTATGCTCGCGGTCACTTCTCCACGATCGACGGGTTGGATATCGATACGGGCGAATTCTTGGAAGGGCTCATTCAGCCCGACATCCTCTTTGTCGACCTCGGCGCGCGCCTGGGTGAAACCGGACTGCGCATCGGTACGCGTCTGACCTACGCGACCGAATTCGATGAGGTGAACGAGCCGCAGGATGTGCGGGACGATTACTTCGTTAGCGAGTTTTACCTCGTCTACGAACCAGAGAACGGACCGCTGCGCGACTTTCGCGTGGACTTGGGGATCGACAATGTCGGCGATGCCGATTTCGAGGTAGTGAATGCCGGCGTCTTTCAGCCAGGCCGGAACTTGAAGGCAGCCCTCACTTGGTCGAAGGGCTTTTAATCACAACTGCACATGAGTATCATTCGCATATCATTCAATGGGAGTCCCCTATGTACATAAATAGCAAATCCATCCTCGCGGCCGGGCTTGCTGCGCTGGCGCTTGCAGCCACCCCGACCCCGGCGCTGGCTGATGATCCGATCGAACGCAGCGCAGCGGCGGAAGAGGCGGCATTCGAAGCCGACCGTCAGACCATTCTGTCGATGGCAGGAGACTTCGCCGTCGTTTTCGACATGCAGGAATCCACCGCTTGGAAAGACGGGTATGAGCCGATCGATCGGAAGGTCACCAGCGGGTACGAATCCGTTCGGGTCATCGAGGATACCGGCACGAAGATCGTGCTTCAGCACCTCCTCGTGACTGGCACGAACGACAATCCTTATGTGGTCAAGCACTGGCGCCAGGATTGGGAGTATGAGCCAGAGCAGATCCTGACCTATCAAGGCGGCGACAGCTGGAAGCTGGTCGATGTGCCCGAACCGATGAGGGCAGGGCGATGGTCACAGACTGTCTACCAGGTCGACGACAGTCCACGCTATGCCGGTTGGGGACAGTGGCAGACGACCAATGGTGTGAAGCGCTGGCGGTCGAACTGGACGACCCGCCCGCTGGCTCGCCGCGACGCGGTGCGCGATCCGATTTACGATCGCTATGTCGGCATAAACCGCCACCAGATGACCCCGACCGGCTGGATTCACTGGCAGGACAACACCAAGATGATGCCGTCCGCCCAAGGGAGCGGAGAATTGGTGCCGGTCGTTCAGGAATACGTGCTCAACACGTATGAACGCTATGATGATTACAACGTCGCAGCCGCCGAAACCTATTGGGACAAGACCCATGAATACTGGGCGGCGATCCGCCGGAAGTGGGATCAGGTGGCGACGGAATCTGGTGGTATCGCAATCGCACAGGAGGCCGATGTTGGCACGTCAATCGCGGGTGAACTGCTGAAACTCGCCGACGCGATCAAAACAGGAGACACCACGGTCGAGGCCGCCAGTGCAAAGGCTGTCGCATTAATCGACGAAGGCACATCGCGCAGTGGTGGGTGACTGAGCCGGAAGGGCGCGTAGGAGGCCTGACGGGGTTTGCCTGTCGCCGAACACGAACCGGTTTCGGCGGCCTTAAGCCCCCGTCGCCTTGCCCTCGCAAGCTCACCTACCTGCGGCATCAACCGTTAGCTGCCACAGATACGCGTGCCCGCAATCACTGCGCGATCATCTCTACGGTAATGTTGTCCTGATATGTGCCGGAGAACGCGCCGGTAACGTCGCCGACCCGGATGTCCAGCCGGTACTGCGAGCCCTGAAGATTCGCCTCGGGGCGTCGCCTGACCACCTGGTCGGAAGCGAGGGCGAGGGGTTCACCGTCGAAGGTGGCGAAATATTCGATCCGGTGCTCGGCCTGATCCTGAGAAACCAACGCTCCGCCGTTTTCGGACTGGATTGTGAAATCGACGTCCGTATTGGCTTGAGCGTTGAAGAGGATGAACGCCTGCTCGCCGGTCTCAAGCTCGCCGAAATCGATGAAGGCGAACGTTCGATCGGCATTGGTCGTGCCCGAAGTGCCGGCGATCGACAATGCCGTGTCGGTAAGGACCTGTAGCGCGATCGGGACTTCTATCTGCTCATCCAAGACCGTGCCCAGGTTATCGAGTAACTTTACGTCTATCAGCATGTCGCACCGACCAGGTTCTGCAAATGCGCGCTCTTCCGGTCGCCAGCGAAGCGTCAGGTAAAGCTCCTCGTCAGCAGAGAGCGATATTTCGGTTACGTAGCTGGCTGCTCTGCGCACCAGCAGATTTCCGTTAAGCCGTGCATCGATCGGAGTGGTGCATGGCCACGTGAATTCGGCCGCATCCGTCGGTGTTATTTCAAGTTCGCCGTCGAAATCGCTGTCCGGTGGTGCAATGATCCGGATCATGGTCACCTCGCCTTCCGGCAGAGGTTGAAATGGCTTGAAGACGGTTGCGACGGGCTGCTCGATCTCGAGGATCGGTTGAGCGGACAGAAGCGTCGGAAAGAGCACTTGTGCGGTCGCTATCGCTGCGCATGTTCGAAATAGCTTCATTGTCGAAAGGCTCCAGTTTGATTTCGCCCTTCTGGACGATGCCGGTTTCATCTTCGGCGATTGTGATTTCCGCTGAAAGGTTGCTCGATCCGTCGATCCTGATCCGGTAGGTTCCAGGCTCAAGGTTTTCGACAACCAGCCGGCCGGTCCGGTTGGTGAAGAACCGCGCGACCTCGGTATTGCCATCGGCGGTGTATATCGTGCCGGTAGCAAGGCTCACCCGCTCTTCATTCGGCAAGATAAGCCGCGCCAGGACTGTCGCGCGAATCTCGCTGCCAATATCGACGCGGTAACCGGCCCTGAACGGCGGCAGCACTTCGACCCGGTCGATCCCGAGGTCGTAGCCGGGCTCCAGATCATCCACTTGCACCGTGAAGGCATAGTTGGAATAGCCAGCCCGCAGCGGTATGAATGCCGCGCCGAATGGATCGCTGTGTGCCGCTTCGCCGATCCCGTTTTCATCCAGCGATGCGCGGCGGTCGCTGATGTTCTCATGCCGCTTGACGATGACAAAACCGGAATCGAAGGGCCGCCCGAACTGCACCGCGCCCTCGGCAAATCCGATGCCGATCGCTGCTGTGATTTCTGAACGCGACGACGTGCCAAGCGGTGTTTCGCGGGTCTGGTGGTCGAATTGCAATTCAGCCCGGTTGCTGATGTGACGGATCTGGCCGCTGCCCTCGAAAAAGCCATCACGGTCCCGCGAAATCTGTGCGCGGAACTGGCTTTCGCCGACCGAGAAGCCGCCGAAGCGCTGATATTCCAGCCTGGCATCGCCGTCCGTGCCGAACCGTGCGCGAGCTCTCGACCTTCTCCCGAGAGGGATCGAGACGGATAGGGTCGCGCGATAATCATCGGATTGGCCTTCGCGCTGAACGACCTGTCCGCGTGCATTGAAGTTGGCGCGCATCATTCGCCACGTCGCGCCTAACGCCAGCGAGCGTGTCCGTTGCCCATGAACGCGGCGATGCGATGCATCGGCGCTGAACTGGACATTCTCCGCCTGAACAAGCCAGCGCAGATCGACAGAAAGCTCCCGGACCTCGGGCCCGGCAAGAGATTGCAAATGCTCGTTGCGCCAGATCACTTGCGCAGCGACGGTGTGATGCAGGGCGCCCGTTTCGAACTCATTGCGATACTGGATGGCGGCCGATGCGCCCCAGCCATCGGACGATTGCGAGACGCTCGTCTCTCCCGATACAATCCCCACCTCGGTCGCGATGGCGACGCTTCCTCTGACCTGGATAAGGTCAAAGGAGGCTTCTATGTGGGCGCCAAGTGTCAGGCTGGTCGTTACACCGACCTCGTAACTGGCAGAAAGGGCCGGATCATCCGAATACCTTGGAGAGGCTGTTGCGCCGTAACTGAGTAGGCCCAGGCTCAGATCGAACCGGCTGAGTCCTTCTCCAAGCAGCTCATTATCGATGAACGCTGAAAAGCTCGTGACCTGTGGCGGACCGGCACCATCATCGACAATGATCACCGCACTGTTCGATCCGGTCGAAAAGGGAAAGTCACTGAGATCGTACGCGCCCGGCGGCAATTGCTGATCGAATGCGATAAGACCGTCGACCTCGACCGTGACGCGGGCCGGCCGCTCCAATGTAAAGGACTGGCGGCCACTCGGGCGAAGCACTCTAAAGGGCTGAATTTCCTCATAAGCGCGGCGGAAGCTGACGCCGACGAAATCGACGGATCTTTGCAGGTTAGTAAATGGCTGCGTCCGAAAATCGCCGATGGTCAGCCGGGTGGCGTTTTCGAAATCGTCCTTGATCAGCGCGACATCGCGGCGCTCGAAAAGGTCGTCGCGCCCCGTTTCGATATTTGCTTCCCACGCGAGCGTCCAGCCATCGAAACCGCCAACATTGACGAAGCCGAATACGTCCGAACGAAAGGGCTCGAACTCTGAACCGATGCGCGGCTGTTGATGGACATGGGCAACCCGGTTGATCGCAGTGATACCGGCAGAAAAGCCAGCCGGTTGAAGAGCAGACTCCGGGTCGAGCGATACCGTGTTTCTAAGGCTGACCTGACGCACACCTCGCTGCGCTATTGCCAATTCGACTGTCAAGGATAGGCTTTCAGGGACGTACTCAATGATGAGGCCGGCCGCGGCGAGAGCTTGCAGAGTGGCGAAGCCCTCAGCGCTGACCTCCGATGCGAGCACACTGTCGACCGTCGCCTGATCGATCTCTCCGTCGAACAGCGCGAGGATATCTTCCGGGCGGACGGATACCTCCGTCCCCCTGATTTTCGCTACGACTTCGCCGAGCAAAATTCCGTCGAGCGAGACGGGAAGGTCAAGCGCAACGGCCTTGTGCGCTCGTAAATCGTCGGGACTGAACTCAGCGTCGCCGCCGCCTTGGCTCGTCGAGATCAGCGCCGTTGCAAGGATCGCAGAATCGAGTGACATCGTCTGATCACGACGATTCGACCAGCGTTATCGTCGTCTCACTAGGATCAAAGCCATCCTGTGCAGGCATGGTCACGTAGAGCTGGTTTCCGGGCAGGACGAGATTCTTGTCGAACAACCTTTGAGTCTCGCGATTGTCGATCTGCGCTGACTGCCCGCCTTGGGTGAGGCGAATGTCGAAATCGGACAATCGCGCATAGCGGTTGCCATCGTTGCTTATGCGCAAGCGCCAGTTCCCATCCTCGGCTGTTACGATTTCGGTAACTGAAAGATCATTTCGGGAGCCTGACGGGACCACATTGACGAGCGTAGCGAAATTGACCGTTACGGATACACCGGTCTCGCTTTCTTGGCGCATATCGATTGGAAGTTGATTGATGCCGATACGGTAAGCCTGACTTCGATCGAGCACTCCGTCGCCGATATATCGCACACGGATCGACTGACTCTTGCCGGGCGCGATCACCGCTTGCGGTGGGAAGATGAGAAAATCGTCTTCAGCCGGAGTGAGCGTTTCTTCGCCGTTCTCATCGATCGTCAGAGTGCTTGGAATCGCCTCGATCGTAATCGGGAATGACCGCGTATTGGTTACCAAAACGGTGGTCTGAGTGCCGCTTCCCGAGGGTTCCAACTCGAACCGCATCGGTTCGACACGCTGGGCCTGTGCGGCAGGCGTCGCCATAATCGCTGCTGCTAAACTAGCAACCAACAGCGTCGGCTTGAATTTGAAATGAAGCATGGCTGACCTTTCATGCTGATTACAAGGATTGTCGGAAATGCCGCCGGCTGGGCCGCGTACCCCGAGCCGGCGGCACACCGGTCACGAGGCGGTCAGCTGCACCGTGATGGTGTCCGAATAGCCACCTGCCCAGCTGGCAGATTCGAGCAGTTCAATTTCCAGAGTACCAGCCGCGCCTGCTGCGAGGTCAGGCGAACCAGCGATAGTGGTGCTGGCCGATACATCGTTGTTGAATGCGCCGGTTGTATCGAGGACGAGAGGGGCAGCAAGTACACCGCTGGTAAGGGTAGCTTGGTACTCGATTTCCTCGTCTTCGTTGTCGTCGCTTTCCATTCCGCCCTCAGAACTGATGAGCGTTACGGTCGCGCCATCGACATCGTTGCACGTAAGCGTCACGCCATCGCTGAGCGTCGTTCCAGCGTTCATGTCGGGGAACGAGATGGACGCGAACAGATCCTGGACTTCGCAGACTGCCGGGACGACGCCAGTAATCTGGCCGCCGCCAACTTGTGCCTGTGCAGGAGCTGCAATGGCGATGGCCGGAATTGCGGCCGCGATAAGGGCTTTATTGATAGTACGCATGTATCTTCTCCAAAAACTTGGTTCAGGTCGATCGCCTCGGAAGAGACGAATTCTGCCCATCGGTTGATTTTCGAATTGTGATGGGGCGCCCGTGATCTGAAGCCTAAGCCTCTCGAGAACTGAGAAAAGTGGGCATTTGCCCGCAGGGCCGATCAAAAGATCCACGATCTGCGAATTTGATGACTTCGGAATAATTCGATCAAGCGCGCAACACTAAAGAGTAGCCGACCTATCCAAAGGCGGTGAAGCTCTGCGAAATTGTCAATTTAGTACTAAAACGTCATCCGCGTTGGACGAAAGATAACGAAGGGTTAGTTTTCAGTGACAAAGCGCGAATCGGTATGGCGATCGCGCAAACAGAATCGTTTCGGGGATGGATCTTGATGACAAAGTCAACCAGTGCGGCAATAGTTTGCCACAGCACTTTCTTGTTGGACATGGTTTCCGACAATCTTCGGGAACGCGGAGTGACCGTTCTTGCCGCAGAATCCAGCTTTGGTGACGTTCCCATCGATTGCAGTCCCGATGTCATGGTAGTTGTAGAGGCGGCGCCGGGCGACGCATTTCGATCATCGGATAAAGTCGATGCTATCGCCCGCCGTTTCAGCCGCTGGCTGACTATCGGCTCGTCTGAACAGGGCTCAGCCTTCCAGCGCCTTCGCGCCATCCGCAGCGATATCTCTGGCGTTCCCCTCGATATCGGATCGGACGATATGTATCACGCTGTCGAACTCGCATCGAAAGCGAGCTCGGTCTGCATTGGCGGCACGTGCTGCAAATGCCTGTCGCGAGAGATGCACAAGTTGAATGAGGCGCACCTCGATCGCGGTCAGTGGGAAATTCTCGAAATGCTGGCCGATGGGGCGACTAACAAACATATCGCCAACCGATTTGCGTGCGATGAGAGCAAGGTAAAGGGCATGATACGCAGGTTGCTCACCGCGATCGACGCCAGTAACCGGACACAGGCAGCTGTGTTGGCGGCACGAGCGGGGCTTTAGAGAGCTTGGGCTATCTGCCCTGCGGGAGTTTTCGCCGAGTGAGGCAGGCGTTCAGCGGCGGAAGGTGATCTTGCCCAGCTCATCATTGCTGCCACCGCCCACTCCGGTGCTCAGGGAAAAGCCATCACCGCTTAGGTCCCAAACGGTTTTGTAGCGGACCTTTTCCTTGGTTTCCTTGTCCTTCGCCTCATAGAAGAAGGTCAGTCGGTTTCCGCTTCGATTACCGGCGATGTTGACCACCCCGACGCCGCGGGGATTGACCCACCGCCCGGTGACGCGATCGGTGCTCGGATAATCCTTGATATGCCCCAGCAGGGTATAGGTCCCGCTGGTCGCAGCGCATTTACCGCTGATATTGAGCCTTCGTGAGCCCGATTGGTAACGGGTCTTCATACGGCAACGGACGCCCTCTTTCGTCCCTCCCTCTTCGCGCACTGCCCAGCCGTCGCCTCGCCATTGTCCTTCGATTTCGGAAAGGGGTATTTTGCTTGCCGCTCCTGACTGCGAATTGGCCGACATCGGCAGCAGCAGCGCGATTGGCGCAAAAAATGCTGCAGACAGGTAAATTGCCCTGAAAAGCTGTTTCCGTTTCATCTGAGTACGACTATGCCTGTTGAGGATTGAAGTTTTGCGGGAACCTAGGCGAAAGAGCTTAGCTTTACCTAAGTGGCATCACAAGACATCTCGCTGATCGGATCGCGGCACTCAGCGCCGCGGGGGGAATTCAAATTGTCGCGGCTGCGAATTTTCGGCACGCTCGAGGACGGATAGATCATCGCTACTCGGGTCGAAATGATTGGGCATCTCGTCGGCGCGATTTGCCGACAGCAAAGAGCATTGCTTGTGCTGGTTTTGGGGCTCCTGGTGGTTTCGCTGGCAGGCGCGAGTCAGATTCGGGTCGAAGACGGCGCCCGCGATATCTTTGTTTCCTCGTTCGATGAATATGCGCGCTTTACGCAGCACACCGCCGAATACCCGCAAAGCGATAGCGAAATCGTGGTGCTCGTCACGTCGGAGCAGCCTTTCGATCGCGAGCAGCTTACCCTGCTTCAGGATCTGGTATTCGATGGTCAGCTCATCGACGGCGTGGACTTCGCACATTCCATTTTCTCGATGCAGGAATACGACACAGAAACAGAGTCGTTTCAGTCGGTCATTGAGGGCGATCTATCGGCCTATGATGACGTTTCGGACGCATTGGACGAAGTCGCGGATTCTCCCTGGACGATTGTGCCGATGCTCAATGCCGAGCGGACCGAGACCATTCTCGTTTACGCCGTCGAGGAGCAGCGGGTCGATGATAAGCAGGTGCAGCCGATCATCGATGAGTTTCGCGAATTGTTTGCGCAGGTCCCGCCCGAAGCGGGTCTCAATTTCCAGCTGACCGGGACGCTGCCGATCCTTAATACCATCGTAAACCGGATCATCGCCGAACAGGGCCTACTCAATGGAATTGGCGGGCTCCTCGGCCTTATCACGTCCCTGTTTCTCTTCCGAAGCTTGGTGGTCGGACTGCTCACTGGGATTGCTCCAATCTTTGCTGTCCTGCTCACCCTGGGCGCGATGGGGTGGCTTGGTCTCGAAATGAATGTGCTTACAAATTCGATCTCGATCCTGATCCTCGTGATCACGATGGCCAACTGCATCCACATGACATTCGAGCTGCGCAAATTTGCAAGGCAAGGGGCGGGGCGCAACGAATCCATCCGCGGGATGATGCAAGCGATCGCATCGCCCTGCATTCTCACGGGTCTTACCACTATGATCGCGATGGCAGGTCTTTCCTATTCGGACTCGGAGCTCATTCGCGTGTTTTCACTCGCGGCAGTGGTCGGTCTTTGCATGTCGCTGTTTGCCGCGATTGTCGTCCATCCCCTCGTCTTCACGCTGACCTGGCGCATAAGTCCGATCGAACGCGCCTTGAGACGACAAGTCCTGCCGCAGAAATACTGGAGCGAACTGTTCGGCCGTACGACCCAGTGGCTGCTTCGGCGCAAGTTTACGGTGTTGGGTGTCAGCGTGGTCGCGGCGGCGGTGTTGCTCGCTGCATTTCTGCCAGTTCAGACCACCCATCGCTTTAACGAATATCTGCATGACGACGATCCGATCCTGCTTGCTCTGGAGCGGGCGGAGGCGATTAGCAGTCCGACGCAGTCGCTTGATATCGTGCTGCGACAGAAGGAGCAGGGTGGGGCACTTGTCTCAGAGCCCAATCTGGATGTGCTGGCGTCGGTGCACGAGGACCTCGAAGCTGCTTTCCCGAATAATCGGATCTACTCACTGCACAGCCTGCGCCGGATATTGCGCGATGCAGGGCAGGGGGCCTCTGCGGACGATGTCGCGGAAATGCTTGAGAAGCTACCCGAGCGTGCGCAGACCGAGTTGATCGGTGAGACCGGGAACGGGTTCAAGCTCTCTTTCCGCGTCGCCGACCAACCCTCGCCTCAAATCCGCGAATTGATGGACGGTATCAATGCGCGGTTGGACCAGGCCGATTTAGGGGCGCTGTCGGCGGAGCCGATAACCGGCCTTACCGCACTCGCAGCTGTCCTTTCAGACAAGATGATCAAGGAACTGACGATCAGTTTCCTGATCGCCGCATTTGCGTGTCCGATCCTTATCGCTCTGTGGTTCGGTCAGTGGCGTTTCGGTTTGGCCGCAGTGTTGCCGAACGTTATCCCTGTCCTCGTGGTCGGGGCGTGGCTGATGGTGAGCGGCTGGCATTTGCAGTTCATCGGCGCGATCGCCTTGTCGATTGCGTTCGGGGTGGCCGTTGACGACACCATTCACGTGCTCAATCGCTATGATATCAACCGGCGCGAGAAGGGCCGCTCGTTTACGTTTGCAGATGTTCCTGCGGTGATGAAGCATGTCGCGCCCGCGCTGATGACGACCACGCTGGTGCTTTCCATCGGAATTTCGTCCGCGTTCCTCAGTGAAATGCCGACAGTCATTTTCTTCGGCGGGATGTGCATCGCGATTTTCACGCTCGCACTTCTTGCCGACCTTTTCATATTGCTGCCAGTGCTCGCCGTGCTGGAGCGCAAGCGATTGGCATCCGCAGCCAGTTAGGCGTTAAGCTCCTGGCTCCGCCACCTGATCGTCTCTTTTAGCGCCGCCTCGAGATCATAGTCCGGCAGCCAATCGGTCGCTGCTCTTACCTTATTAACGTCGGCCACGATCCGCGGTGCTTCGCCCGGCCTGTCGGCCAGCGCGCCGATGCGCAGCAGATCCTCTTTTTCGCAAAGGGCTGCAATGCGCGTCGCAAGCAAGCGGATCGAGACTCCGGTCCCGGTTCCGACGTTGAAAGCGCCCGCGCACCTATGGGCGGCGAGCGCGGTGAGCGCGCCAGCAATGTCGCGAGTGAAGCCGAAATCACGAACCGCCTTGCCGCTTCCGGTCTTCGCGGGTTCGCCAGCGAGCAGACTATCGATGATCTGAGGCACCAGCCGCGCCGGAGCCTCGTACGGGCCGAAAAGATAGAACAACCGGGCCCAGGTGAGCATGCCGCCCGCCTCCTCTGCCTCCCGGAATGCCTTTTCGGCGAGTTCTGCTTTTGCCTGCCCGTAAATGGACGAAGGCGCGATCGGAGTGCTTCCCTCGATACAGTTGCCATCTGCGGGCGGATCGTATTCGGCGCAGGTTCCGCACGCCACTATGTGGCCACCGGTTTGATCCCAAAATTCGCGAAACAATCGTAGGCTTGCATCGCGCCAAGTCCAGTTTTCTTCGAGGTGCCACAGCCCTCCCGATTGCGCGCGAGCCCATGCGGCGTGAATAAGGGTGTTCGGCCTGTATTCTGCAAAAAGCGTCCTCGCAGCGGCATCGTCAAGCAGATCGACACTGCGCCACTCGACGCCCTCCAGAGGGGCACCCTTCGGCGCACTCCCCAGGGCGATAATTGCCGCACCCTGCCGATGAAGCTGATCAACGAGCGCCCGTCCGATAAAGCCGCTCGCGCCCGTCACCATCACGAGGTCGTTCCGAATCGCCATCCTTCCTTGAGCCCCTCCCTTGCCCATCCAAGCTAATCCGAATGCGCCAATGATACGATAGCCCCGATCCTCTACAGTTTTGCGAGCGCCAAGGTGGTTTAGACGAAGGAGTGCGCAATGAAAGTCGTGATACTCGCCGGAGGGCTTGGCACACGTATAAGCGAGGAAACCTCTGTTCGTCCGAAGCCAATGGTCGAAATCGGGGGTAAGCCGTTACTGTGGCATGTGATGCGGCATTACGCCCATTTCGGCTTGAAAGACTTCGTAATCTGCTGCGGGTATAAAGGCGAATATATCAAGGATTTCTTCCTAAACTATCGTAGCCTGGGCAGCGACTTCACGATCGATCTCGGCAGCGGAGAGGTCAATTTTCACAATCCCGTGGACGAAGACTGGAAAGTGACCCTCATCGACACAGGGGCGGATTCGATGACCGGTGGGCGCGTGGGACGTGCGCGTTCGGTGATCGGCGACAGCCCGTTCTGCCTCACTTATGGCGATGGTGTGTCGAACGTACCGATCGACCGACTGCTCGAATATCATGGAAGGCACGGCAAATGGGCAACGGTCACGGCGGTCCGCCAACCTGGGCGTTTCGGTGCGCTCGGGATGAGCGAGGACGGCGTTTCGGTCACCGGCTTCCGTGAAAAGGGGCTCGACGACGGCGGGCACATTAATGGTGGATTTTACGTTTGCGAGCCTGAAGTTTTCGACCTGATCGATGGGGACTCGACGGTTTGGGAACGTGAGCCGATGGACAAGCTCGTCGACCAGAACCAGTTGGCGGCATTCCGGCACGACGATTTCTGGCAATGCATGGATACATTGCGGGACAAGAGTTATCTCGAAGAGGTCTGGGCGCAGCCCGATTGCCCGTGGCGGATGGTCTACGAAAAACCTTCAGGTCAGCCGCGCGAATGGGTTGCCGCAAATATCGGCGGTACCGACATACCGAACCGGATCCTGACTGCCGTCTAAGCTGAAGAAATCCGACCCAAGCATAAACATCGTGGCGACGCGGCGTTTGAATCCTTCGTAGCTTAAATTGCCGCCGAACAGCAGATCGAGCCCGTCATAACCGACAATGCGCTGGGCGCGCATGAGCTGATCGATCTTGCTCTGCTCGACCTCAGTTTTTGCAAGGTAATCCTTGGCGAAATCCTCTGCCGAACCCTCTGCGAAGCGGGTTTCGGGCAGGGCATGCCGAACAAAGCCTGCAATGAAGGGCTCGATCTCGCCAGTGAACACACGGATACCGCCGATACCCGCAATCGCTGCGGTTGCGGTCCCACCCAAAAGCATCTGTCGGCGCGATATCTTCATGATGCTCTCATCCCAGCATTTGATCGACAGCGCGGTAGGACAAGGCCGCGGCGGTTAGAGTAGGGTTAGCGCTAGCCGGCGTCGGGAAAACGGACGTTCCGACCACGCACAGGTTTCGTGCGGCGTGTGCGATCATGCCAGCGTCGACAACCGAGTCTTCGATCGACCACCCCATCCGCAGGGAGCCCTGGATGTGACCGAGGGTGGGCTTGATCCCGTGAACCAGAATGTCCTCAATCGGCAGAGGCGCGAATATGTCGGGAATGCGGGCTATCGCGTGATCGAGACCGGCCATGGCATAATCGGACCAGCCGTTGAAACGCACCACCGGCTTGTCGCTGCCGTCATCGAAAACGCCGTTTTCATAGTCGAACACATCTTCGACATAGAGCGTGATCGGAAGCGTCTGGCGCCATCTTCCAGGCTCAAGCCGCAAACCGTGGAGCAGATTGTTCTTCACCAGATAGATCGAGTTTGCGAACTCGGCCGAGCGGCCCTCCTCAAGGATCGAGACGTTGATTGCCGTGGAATCCGTCCCGCCATCGAAGTGATCAAGACCGCCGAGCATGACCTCGACATCGGCAAGCATTTTCTCGCCCAGGTACCTGCCAACCCCATGGCCTGCGATCCCGGATCGCTGGAAGATGAAAGGTGAGTGAATCGCGTTCGCCCCGAGGACGCAAAGATCGCTCTTGGCAGCGTATTCTCGGCCGGCGTGCTTGAAATTCACCGCGGAAACAGAGCCGCCGGTGACATCCAGGTGGGTTACCTCGCAACCAACCGCGATCGAAACCGACGGATGGCTGAGCGTATCTTGCATCGCGTTGAAGGCTGTGAATTTTGCGCCCACCGGGCACAGATTGCATTTTGCAGTGGAACAGCACCGCCCGCGCGCGCCGACGGAGCGAGAAAGCTTGGCGGTGGGCATGGGAAAGTGATTTCCGTTGCCTTCTCGCACCATGATCTCGTCGGCAGTGGTCAATTGGTGTGCGGGCTGCGGATAATTCTCGGTGCCGGGATAGACCCTGCCGATATCGCTCGAACCTGCGATCAGCATCACCTGTTCAAGCTCCTGCCAGTACGGGACAAGATCGTCGTAATCGATCGGCCAGTCGGCCCCTTTCCCGGTGCTTGTCCCGACCTTGAAGTCGGACGGATGCATACGCGGCGTCAGCCCCCACCAGCAATTGGTACTGCCGCCAAGGCCGATGGTGAAATCCCACGGTTTCCCGCTGCCTTCGCCATGGATGTACGTTTCTTCAGGTGGAATGTCCGAGTTGAGTCGATTTTCCAGCTGCCATTCGGTCGAGTTGTTACGACCACGCTCCAGGATCAAAATCCGGTCGGCGGGACGCTTTTCGAGATAGCGCTTGAGGAAGAAGAGCGAACCGAATCCCGATCCGATGATTACGACGTCCCATCCCGTTTCCGCTGATGCTTGTTCGGGCGAAACAAATTTCATGATCGCAACTGGAGTTGGGGGTACGGCATCACGCTTTCACCGGTTCGCCGGGCTCGAACCGCAGGACGCCATCCGTGACTTCGTCACCGACATCGTATTGGGCGACGAGTTCCGGCGCGATTGGTTCATCATCGGCCATTCGCCGGAAATCACGCAAAGCAGTGCCGGTCGAGGCGTTGTCGACATTGGCCGCGCCGATGCCTTCGCGAACATGCTCGATATCCACGATCCTGAAATCGATGCTGAAGCGCGTCGTCCCGGTTACGTTGTCCGATGTTGCGTGCATCTGGTTGGCCGAGAAGACGACCGCGCCGCCGACCGGCAGGACCATTTGCACCGCCGCCGGATGCTCCAATGCCGCACGCGGCTGAGGGATGCCGCGCTTGTCCTCGCCTTTTACGTGCTTCGCGGCGTTCTTGCGACCGGTCGCGTTCCATTTGTAGATGTTGAAATCTTCGGACGAGTTTGCGACGCCGGTCTCCACGTAATGCGGGTAGAATTCCATCGAGCATTCGCGCGTCATCGGGAAGATCGGAAGCCAGAACTGAATCTGCTGCATCGGCGCCGACCACCACGTATCGCGGTGCGGCGGCTGTTTATGGCCTACCCCCGAAACGAGATATCCATCGCTGCTGACGACGCGCATGCGCGGAACATCGATATAAGTCCGCTCGGGGTCGAAACCCAATTCCGTGAGGTATTGCTTCTGCAAAACCCGCGTCTGCGCGTCGTGAATGAAACGCGGTTTGACCTCGGCCGCGCGGCTGACGAAGTCGCTGACGTCGAGGACGTGCTGCGCCGTGCGCGGATCATGCGGGTGAAACGCTTCCTCGATCATGGCCTGCGCGTGCTCGCACAAGCGCATTCCGGCGGCGCTCGGCGGCACCAAGTTGATCTGGCCGCGGTAAATCGCTCTTTCGTGCGCGTCGATATCGCCGTTTAACCCCACGGTCATCGCGATTGAGTTCTTGTCGCCTTCTCTCATGGTTCAAGCGCTCTCATGCTGGATTTTATGGACGGTCTGCGGGACGTAGCTCGGCTGGGTAATCGCGCGCAAAAGCATGGCCGCGCCCGATCTAATGGCCCGGACCGGTTCGCGGTAACGCCACGAATTTGCGAGCAGTGACAGGCTGTTGAGACGCTGCACCGTCGCGCCGCTCATGCGGTTTCCTTCGCGATCAATCGCGCCGTACACAACCATCTTGTCCGGAACCCCGGAATATCCCGATTTCAGACGCTTCATTTCCTGCTCAGGAGAAAGCCGCTTTTCGGAGAATGCATCGTACACCGCGCCCGTCGCGTGGGGCCGCGTGTGAACCATCGAAATCTCATCGATGATTGCGGATTTGAATGCCGGATTGGGCATCGTCAGCGCCCAGATCAGGTCCATGCCCCAACCGGAAATGACCTGCGACATATGCGGCAGGAAGCTGCGCAGATACTCGGTGCTGATGGCCGGTGCCATACATTCGACGAAATTGGTGTAGCGCAGTTTGGTCCGTGGGAACTGCAGCAGGATCGAATAGCAAAAGTGGCTGTCGCGGTGCAGCGATGGCTGCGCAATGCGAAGATTGTGCTCGGCGCAGATTTCGAAATATCGGTTGAGATCCCGTTTGGTGAAGATCAGATCGTCATCCATGAAAGCGATGTAGTCGTACCGGTCGAGCAGATCGGGATTGGCCGTAAGGTACCGATAGATACTGTCCCACTTGGTCCCCTTATCGACCGACAGCGGCAGGTCTCCGCCTTTGCAGATGTCGGGATCATCGTCATATTGGCTCAGCTGCAGGTCCCAGTTGCGCTCCTCCGGCCCTTCGAGCCAGTCCCTGTGCAGCGACTTTGCCCCCACACGCACGAGGACCAAGTTTCTCCGCGATCCGGTCATTACGCTCCCACCCCCGCTGCGACTTCGCCTTTCGCCATTCTGTCCAAGGCTCTGCGCGCAGCTTTCTCTCCGCTCGCGAATGCCTGGTCGGTCCAGATGTAGCCCCAGTCGCCAAATCGCCCGCAATAGCCGACCCCGATATCGTCGAGATATCCGTGGATCAGCTTCACCGCTGCCGGGCGGTCGTGATCGAAAATGATATTGGCGAACGGCGCGACGATTGTGCTGGTGTGAACCACCTGGTCGCGGCCATCGATCAGGCCCGCCTTCAGCAATCCGTCGATCACAGGCTCGATGTAGGCCTCGGCAGGCTTGTCGCGCGGTTTCCATTTGTCGCTGAAATAGACCTCTGCCTGCAAGGCGGTGCAGCCCTTCGGCGCGACATTCGGCGAGAAGTTCGAAGGATAGCTCAGCCGAGCAAAGGCGATGTCTTCATCGTAGAAGTAGGTCCAGTGATCATCGCGAACATGCGGCTTGGACACACCGATATTGACCAGCACGACTTCGGTGCAGGCGAGCTTGCCGGCGGCTTCGACCACGTCTGGCGGCGCCCCCTTGATCATCCTGATGAGCCGTGGAAGCGGTACGGAAGAGATGATGGAGTCGTATTCGATGACGCGTCCATCAGAGGTGCGCAGCGATTTCGCCTTGGGATCGATTTCCACGATCTCGCTGTCGCACTCCACGCGCGAGCGCTTGCGAAACCCGTTGAGGTACGAGACGAATCCGCCTTCGGTGGGATAGCGAAAATGGTCGACGTAATGCACGTCGGGTGCTTGGGGCACGAGCGCCCCGCGCAAAACCTCCTCAAGCTCGGGTCGATAGAGCCGCGGCCCCAACCAGTCGGTCGTCAGGTTCTTTGCATCGGTCGTGTGATACTTGCGAGTGTAGACGGCTGGAAATGTCTCAGCGAAAGTCTTGCCGAATGCGGCGATGAGCCAATCTTCGTAATTCTCGATCTTGTGAGAATCCTTCGGAGCATGCGAGGCGGCCACGAAGTCCTTGATGCTGTCGATCACCACCTGATGCGGCAGACCGTGAAGGTTTACTTGGGCCGGATGCTTGATCCAGTGACCTTGCCAGTAATTGTTCACGCTCGCTCGCAGCTTTTCATAGGTTCCGCCGATGCTTTCGGCGAAGAGTTCCTGGAGCCTCTTGTTCTGGGTGAAAGAGATGTGCGGCCCCTCATCGAAGAGAAACCCGTCATCATAGGAGTGCGTTGAGGTGTGGCCGCCGTGGACAGACCGCTTCTCGTAAATGGTTGCCTCGACGCCAAGCTCGCGCAGCTGATGGCTCGCGCCGAAACCGGCAAAACCGGCGCCGATGATTGCGATGTTCGGATCGTTTACCAAAGTGCAGCCCCCGACCGTCGTCAAGCTTCGATCGCCGCTTGGGGGACGGGAACAATGAATTGTCCGCCCCATTCGCGCACATAATCGATCTGCGACTTGATCTCTTCCTTGAGGTTCCAGGGCAGGATCATCACGAAATCCGGCTTGACCTCGCGGATATGCGAGGGGTCAAGGATCGGGATGCGAACACCTGGCATCAGCTTGCCCTGTTTGGAGGGAGCACGATCCACCGTGAAATCGATGATATCCGATCCGATCCCGCAATAATTGAGCAGCGTCACGCCTTTGGCCGGCGCGCCATAGGCGGCGATCGTCTTGCCCTGCCTCTTGAGGTCGAGACAGAGCTGGATCAGCGACATCTTGGTCTCCTGAACCTCGCGGTTCCAGGCAGTGTAGGTCGCGGGATTGTCCAGACCATAGGCTCGCTCTTCTTCGCGCATCTGCTCAAGCGAGGGCTCATCGCGCCATGACGCCTTTGCGTGGCACACATAGAAGCGCACCGATCCGCCGTGCGTCGGCAGGCTTTCGGCAGCGAATACTCTCAGTCCCGCAGCCTCGAAAATGCGCTCGGCCGCAAACAGCGAGAGATAGGAAAAATGCTCGTGATAGATGGTGTCGAACTGATTGCCCTGCATCAGACGGAGCAGATGCTGCACCTCGTAAGTCGCGATCCCCTCAGGTTTGAGCAGTGCTTTTGCGCCGCGAACGAAATCGTTGATGTCCGGCACGTGCGCTAGCACATTGTTCGCGACGATCAGGTCGGCTGTCCAACCTTCATCCGCGAGCGCATTCCCCAGCTCTTCGGTGAAAAACTCGCTCCGCACATCCAGCCCCGATGACCTCGCCATCTCGGCGGGCCCTTCGGTCGGCTCTATGCCGAGGCACGGAATACCGGCCGCCTTCACATATTGGAGGAGGTATCCATCGTTTGAGGCCAGCTCTACAACCTTGCTGGCCGCGCCCAGAGCAAGCCGCTTCTGCATCGCTTCGACATAGGCTTTCGCATGGTCGAGCCATGTCGAGGAATGCGAGGAGAAATAGGTGTAATCGGCGCGAAACAGGTCGTCCGATTTCAGCGTGTGGACCACCTGCGCCAGCAGGCAATTGTCACAGACGCGCACTTCGAGAGGATAATGAAGCTCCGGCTCGTCTTGCTGGGCCATGTGGACGAGATCGTTGGCGACCGGACTCAAGCCCAGATTGGACAGCTGCGTAACCAGCGGCTGAGAACAGTGACGGCAGTTTTTCAGCGCTGTCAGCGCTGAACTCTTCGGCGTTCCTGCCTGATGCATCGATGTCCCTTCCGAAATCGCAGAAAAGGGAACTGAGAAAGCCCCTCTGTTATCATATGATAATACGGCAACGCCTCGGACGCCCGCAACTAACCATCGGGAGTACTACGTCTACCGAGACCGGCTTTTGTGCCGACCTGTTGGTCACCCACTAATCGATGATTTGGGCCACGTGATCGGCGATCGCCAAAGACGCGGTCAGACCCGGCGATTCGATCCCGAACAGGTTGATCAGGCCTGGCACGCCGTGGTGGTTCGCACCATCGATGCGAAAGTCGCCGTCGGGTTCGTTCGGTCCGACAATCTTGGGGCGTACGCCGGTATAGTCTGGCACCAGATCGTCTGCGGTGATCCCCGGAAGATATGTCTGGATAGCGGCGGCAAACCGGTCCCGTGCGCTATCATCGAAGCGATAATCAGGTTCCGCTATCCAACGCACGTCCGGCCCGAACTTTGCCTGATTTGCCAGGTCCAATGTCAGGTGAATGCCAAGGCCGCCGGGCTCCGGGACCGGGTACACGAGCCTTTCGCACGGCGATGGGCCGGAGAGCCGGTAATAGTGACCGACCGAGAAATGGGCCTGCGGAACGGTGTCTTCATTCAGTTGAGCTATTTGCTGCGCCAGCCCGATAGCGCGCAGCCCTGCGCAGTTGATGATGTGACGTGCCCTTATGCGCCCGGCCTCCGCGCCCCTAGTTTCCACTATAAAACCCGATGATTGCGGCTCGATTGCGGTTACTTCAGTACGCAGGACCACCATCCCGCCGTGTTCCTGCAACTCAGCTTCCAATGCGAGCATCAGGGCGTGGCTATCGATAATGCCGGTCGATGGTGAGAGCAGCGCGCCGCTCGAGCGAAGCGCTGGTTCCATCGCCGACACATCGCGCGGTGACAGATGCCGCAAGTCTTCCACGCCATTACCTGCTGCGCGATCGGCAATCTGTGCCAACTGCGCCAGTTGCTCGGGCGATGTGGCAACGATCAGCTTCCCGATCCGTCGGTGCGGGATGCTGCGTTCTTCAGCATAGCGATAAAGCATGTCCCGGCCGCGCCGGCAAAGCAGCGCTTTCAAGCTGCCTTTCGGATAGTAGATACCGGCATGCACGACTTCGGAATTGCGGCTGCTGGTATGGGTGCCGATGGCGTCTTCCGCCTCCAGCACCAGGACCTCGCGGCCCGATCGGGCGATGGAGGCTCCGCAGGCAAGGCCGATAACACCGCCGCCTATAACGATGCACTCTACCTCGTCCATGCGGCCCCGAACGCTCGAATAATCAAGTTACTTGGGGTGGGGTTTGAAGTGCGGTGAGCCGACCGGCCTGCGTTGATAGGCATGGATGTAGTCGACCTCCATCTTCACCGAATCCGGCGTCTGATCGTTCATCCGGTAATCCTCCGCGGCAAAGGATACGAGAAGATACATTGGCTGCTGAAATTCGGGAGGGGAGGGGACCCGCCAGGTTTCTTTCCGGTCGATATAAAAGATCACCTCGGTTTCGGTAATCTCAGCGCCATAGGTGTGGAACTCCTCGGTGAGCGATCCTGCCGGCACGTCGTGCGGCCGGCTTTCGGTGATCTTTTCATCGTCTTCGGTGGCTCTGTGCTTGTGAATGACCTGGTAAATCTCGTCATCCTGGTGCGAATAATATTCGAAGATATCGACTTCGACCACGCCGTCCCTGCGGTCCGCCCCAATGAGCCAGAAAGCCGGCCAGAACCCTGCCGCTGCCGGTAAACGGGCCCGCGTTTCGAAATAGCCCAGCTTCTGAGCGAAGCCGCTATTGCACCTGTTCCATGAGGACAGCATCCCGCTTTCCCATTTCCCATCCGCGTTCTTGCGAGCCTCGATGGTCAGGATCCCGTCTTCGGTGGTGAAGGGAAAGCCATCGCTCGGTCCCATAAAGCGGGCACTTCCGAAATCGCCATCCCAGGGCGTATGGGTCGTCCATCTTGTGAGACAATCATATTCGGAGACGTCGAATTCGTCGAAGTCTTCACGAAAAGATGGTTTGAAATCGCTGAGATCGATTTCGGACGACTGGTTTTCCAACGCACCGACAGGCAGGTCTGATGGTCCTGCGAACGCCACGAGCGCGCCTAACGACAGAACGAAAGTGAAATTGGTAATTCCCGTGCGCTGCCCCTTCGAAGGCGACACTGGCGAGCTTTGGTCCTCACTTCGCATTTTTCAGCGTCCTCCTTGAAAAGCAACGCGTGCCGGGTCAGGTAGCGAAAGCATCTCGTTCGGCCTGTGCGGGGACACTTCCTCCCACGTCGGCGGAAGCTGCGAGTTGTTCAGCGTAAAGAGCCAGCAGGCTGTCCCGCCACTCGATTTCGGAACATGTGAGCGCGCCCGATGCAATATGCGCACGCTGGCTCGCTTCCCTCACCGCGACATCGTCACCAAGCTTCGCGAAAGCCTCCGCCAGGCTTTCCGGGCTGCGCTCCGAAGCAATGAAGCAGCATCCCAATTTCGACGCTTCCTGTGCGACAAAGGAATCGGGAAACGCCACGAGCGGAACGCCGCTTTGGAGCGCCTCGAGCGCGACGAGACCAAATGGTTCCGGAACGAGGCTGGGCATGACGAGCGCGCGTGCAGTGCCGATGATGTCGGCGATTTCCGAATGACTAAGCCAACCTTCCCACGCGACCTCGGGATAGCGCTTAGCGAGGGTCTCCCTTTCGGGACCTTCTCCGATGATCCGCAACCGGTGCCCGGAAATGCGGACAGCTTGCGCGGCGAGCTCGACCCCTTTTTCACGCGCGACACGGCCGATGAAGAAGATGTCGTTGTTCTTCTCTGCCGCGACCCGGCTCTCGCTGAACGCGCTCGCTGGATTGCGCACCGTCCGCAGGCGTTCCAGCGACAGGTCGGACTTGCTGAGGAACGGGCTCATCGAAGGGTGAATGACTGCAACCAGCGCAGGGGATTTACGACCGGAGAAAGTGCGCGCGCGAACCGCCGCGCGCGTCACGCGAAATGCCTTTTGCGCAGGGCTCCGTTTATCGCAATTGGTCGCGAGGCATTTCTGGCTGAGCGGGGTAAGATGACAAGTCTCGTTCTTTACGAAATTGAAGAACCCGCCATTCGGGCAGCTCATGAAGAAATCGTGCGCGTGAATGACCAATCGCGATTCCACCCCGGACAGTGCTGCGAAAACCGCGGGTGAGAGAATCTGCGACCACCCGTGCAAGTGATAAACCACGTCGGGAGCGTCGAGCCGGGCAATCGTGCGCTCGACCATTCGCCGCGCTGCGGAATTGTAGAGGCCATCGCGAACGCCCTTGGCAAAGCTGCGTTGCATGAGCGGTTTCTGCCCCAGCGAGACGACTTCGATCGATGCCGGGAGGGGGGCATCCGCACCCTCATCGCCGGTAACGAAGGTGACCGGGATACCGGCTTCGTCGAACAAACGCGCCGACAGCAGCGCGAGTGCTTCCGCACCCCCAGTCGCGGAGGATTGATCGCTGATAATGACGATGCGGCTCGGGATCATGATAATCTGAGCATATGGAGAAGTGCCCGGATTCTCACGGTATCATTGGTAGTACCTTCATAGAGCGGCTCGAAGCGGAGCGCGTTCGGATTTATAGCAAACGCATGAAGCAGCGTTCCGACCGGGCCGGTTGAGGGCCGAACGCACTGGAGCCACACCGATGCAAATCACCGTGATTGTCGCAACTTTGGGAAGACGGGCAGAGGCCGACGATCTTGTTGAGGATCTCGCCAATCAGACGAGGCTGCCTGACAGAACCATCTTTGCGGTGACGACAGAAGACGATGCTCCCGACCGGGATTCGCGCATCGATAACGAGACGCTGATCTGCACCACCAAAGGGCTTTGCGCGCAGCGAAACGCGGGGCTGGAGCTGGCGATCGGGTCAAGCGATATCATCGTGTTCTTCGACGATGACTTCGTTCCGCACCCAACCTATCTCGCCCGGCTGGAGGCTGCGTTCGATAAATCACCGGACGTCGTCGGAATGACCGGCCTCGTCGTCGCCGATGGCGTATGCGGCCCTGGCCTGACGCGCGTCCAAGCGGTGAGCGCGATCAGCGCGCACGCCGAGGCTTACCCCACCGGCTACCCACGAGAAACGGACGTCAACGGACTTTACGGTTGCAACATGGCGATGCGCACTTCCGCGCTGGGGGAGAAGCGGTTCGACGAGCGTTTGCCCCTTTACGGATGGCTCGAGGATCTTGACCTGACCAACCAGCTGCTTGGCGAGGGCCGATTGATAAAGCTTGATCGGCTGATTGGTGCGCATCGAGGTGTCAAGGCCGGGCGGGTGTCTGGGATCCGCCTTGGCTACTCACAGATCGCCAATGCGCGCTATCTCCTCGCGAAAGGAACGACTACGCGCTCGCAATTGTACGGGCATCTGGTGAAGTACCCGATGGTGAATGCGGTCCGCTCATTCCGGCCCGAACCCTTCGTGGATCGCCGCGGGAGGCTGAGAGGGAATTTGATTGGACTGTTCGATCTTGCGCTGGGCAAATCGAAACCGGAGAAGATTCTCGAACTCTAAAGGCGATTTTCCGATCCCGTCGGCAGACAGGGATATGCCCGTCCGATAGCGTTGGTCATCAGTTCAGAGTTTGGTGTTTCTCACGAACACTACTGGCGAATCGTCAACCTCGTTCGGCACGATCGGTGCCTCCGGCATTTCAGCTTCCATCCGCATGGCTGACGGCGCCGCCTTCGCATTCCCGCCAAGGCTCGAACCAAGCGGAGTCCAGTAATCGGTGCCCGCAAGCTCATTCCACTCAAAGCCGAGCTTGCGCATCGCCTGTCGGGCAGCGATCGCCGGTGAGAGCTCCTTGCCTTCGAATTTTACCAGCCCGTTTTCGAGCGCAGTGCAGGAAATCGACGGGTCTTTCGAAAAATACAGGATCGTGCCTGGGGCAGCATTCAAGGACATGAATTTCAGCGCCTCGTGTGAAGAACGCAGGCGATCCATCTGTGATCGCTTGGCGGCCGAAATACCGATCTCCTCGTCGCTGAATTCGTGCACCGCGCTAGCGGCGGGCTCGATCGCAGCGCGCAGCAATTCCGGGTTGCCGGTGAAGTATTCGGGATCGTCCGGGTCGAACTGCTCCCTGAACAGGAATCTCAGCGTTTGCTGAAGCGCTTTCCAATCGTAAACCGACGCAGCCATGTAGATACGAAAGGGAACCGGAAGAGCCGACTGGTTGATCTTCAGGACCCTGGCCGCAACGTCGTCCTTGGCGGTGAAATCGATCCGCGCGAAACCCGGCATGGCGTCATTCATCAGAATGAAGACGCTTCCCTCTTTGCCGCTCATGAACACACTCCCTGATGTGATTTCGGACCTGCGATCCGAGATTGTTTGCACGACGCCTCTGGGTTCGAACGTTGTTCTTGCTCAATTGGTTATGGTTAACCTCGAGAGATAGCGGGCATCGGGTGGCGATGCGAAGGCAATCTTGGACTAGTTCGATATCGACCGGCGCGTTCTTGCCGTAAGTCGGTGGATCGGCATGTTTCCGAGGGGTTGCCGCTCCCCGGAAGGATTAGGCTCTGGCGCGTTTGGTCTAAGCACAGTGCGCCCCTCCCGAACAAAGCACCGCGCGCGTAGGTTCGCAAATGAGAAATCCATGCGCCAGTTTGAGGATGCGCAGGGGTAATTGTAGAAAAGGACGCGCACCTTGAAAGTTCTTGTCACTGGGCATCTTGGCTACATCGGTTCCGTACTCACTCCGAAGCTGCTGAGCAGAGGTCACGAAGTCGTCGGTCTCGACAGCGCTTTGTTCGAGGGGTGCTACTTCCTTCCCGGTGCGGCGGACATCACCTCTTTGGGCGGCGACGTGCGCGAATTCGTCAAGGATCCCGAAGCAGCCGACAAACTGCGCGGTATCGATGCGGTCATTCACCTCGCAGCACTCTCCAATGATCCACTGGGCGACTATCGACCGGGGCTGACGCAGGAGATCAATGCGCAAGGATCGATCGATCTTGCGAGGCTAGCGAAAGAGGCCGGGATAACTCGCTTCGCATTCGCATCCTCATGCTCGAATTACGGGGCATCGGGCGATGATTTCATCAATGAGACTGGCGATCTTAATCCGGTGACCGCTTACGGCGTGTCCAAGGTTGAAGCCGAAGTGGGGATCGGAGCGCTCGCCGATGAGACATTCAGTCCCACCTTTTTGAGGGCTTCGACCGCCTACGGCCTATCGCCGCTTCTTCGCACCGATCTGGTGGTCAACAATCTGACGGCATGGGCGTGCACGACCGGTGAGGTTCACCTGATGAGCGACGGATCGCCTTGGCGACCTATCGTCCATGTCGAAGATATCGCGGCAGCCTACATCGCGATCATCGAAGCCGACCGGCAGGACGTTCACAAAGAAGTCTTCAATATCGGCACGACGAACGAGAATTACCAAATCCGCGAAATCGCCGAGCTGGTGCGCGATGTCGTGCCAGGATCGAAGATTGGCTTTTCGGAGAATGCCAGTCCGGATGTTCGCAATTACCGGGTGGACTGCAACTATCTCGCGCGCAAGCTGCATGGGTTCAAGCCGCAATGGACGTGCCGGCGCGGGATCGAGCAGCTTTACGATGCATATCGATCGGTGGGCTTCACTTTCGAACAATTCGATGGCCCGCGTTTCAAACGAATTGCCCACATGAAGCAGCGGATCGAGCAAGGCTCTCTCAACGAAGATCTGTTCCCGATGCGCCAGCTCGAAGGCGTCTGACTCGCAGATGACCCGGCCAAACCGTGACCGGGGTTACGGCGATCCTTTTTACGCGCTGAGTGCGGATTGACTTCGCGATGACCTGATCCGTTGCAGGACGTCGAACATTATCGCAACTGGCCCCTCGGGGCGGCCGCTCGCAAACCAGATTGCTGCGATTGTTCCGGCGTAGGTGACTGCTCCGACCGATATTCTTGCGAACAGATCGACCACTAGCGGCATCCCGTCCTGCGGCATCGCCGCGCTGACGGTCAGCACTGCTGCTGTCATGGCGCCGAGACCCGCGACGGTCAGCCAGTGACTTGCCAGCTGTCGCCACAAACCGATCGCGATCAGTCGCTTGATGAAAAGGAACTCGACCAGCGCGGCGAAAACGTCACTGGCAAGCCGCGCAAATGCCACGCCCAGCAGTCCCGCTGAGAAAAATCCGACCATGATTGCCGGGACTTTCACACAGACGGCGAGGAAGTTTCGCAGGAAGAGCAGCCTCGTGTTGCCGAGTGACATTGCGAGCGGCTGGAGGCCGATGCTGAAGGTTCCGACGATGTAGGCAATCGAGATGATCTGGACGAATATCACGGTGCCTTCCCACTGACTGCCAAGCGCCAAAGCAACGGCGGGCTCGGCGACCAGAGCAAGGCCGACTCCCAACGGGGCCACAAGCATCGCGATTGTCGATTGTGCGCGCTGCTGCGAGGCTTTGAGCCGTTCCATGTCATTCGAGATGTTTGCAAGGCCAGGGAAGAGCGCGTGTCGAATGGGATGGACTGTTTCGCGCGAAGGGATGGCGGCAACGTTGTCGGCCATCGCATAAATGCCCAACTGCTCCTTCGAAACGGCTAGACCGGCGATCAGCTGATCGGCGCGCCAATTGAGCGTCTCGAAAATCTGGCTGAGAAACATCCAACCGGAAAACGACCATATCTCTCTGACATGTGCCAGCGATAGCCGGGGGCGATATGGCACCAGGATATAAGAGAGGAACGTGGCGCCGATCGCGCCCGCAAGACTGCCAAGAATGATCGCCCAAAAGGATTGAAGCATGAAAGCGAGTGCGATCGCGAAGATTATTCCGAGCGCGCGGCGCAGGAATTGGGCGATCGCGAGCGGCGCGAACGACATCTGCTTCGTCGCGAGCCATACGTGCGGATTCTCCAGACCCAGGATTGCCCCTGTGACGCCCGCAACGAGGAAAACGAGGACAAGCTCGGCATTTCCGTAGGCGATCGACAGTGGCCACGCCAACACTGCGAATATCGCGCAGATAATGCCCGACCGGATGAGGGCCATGGTCCACGCCGTATCGACGTGGGACCGGTCCACCTTCTCTTTGTGAATGAGCGCATTGTTGAGCGAAAGCTCCGTGCACGATTGCACCAGCACCAGGATGGCCGTTGCAATGGCGACGATCCCGAAATCTTCCGGGGTCAGCAATCGTGCCAGCACCAGCAATCCGCCGGCGCTCAGCACATTGGCCGCGATGTTCACCCCACCAAGCGAAAGGGCGCCTCGCATCACGCCAAGGCGCAGGCTCATCGTGCGCAAACCCGATTGCTGGGTCTTAGGACCGTTTTCCTCGGCCCCCGGGCACCTTTTGCTGGAAACGAGCGCAGGCCCCCACGCTCAAGCGCAGCGTCAGGGCTTGTCTCAACTGCTTCCTGCACCGGACGGCGCAGTGCGATCGCGGCACCGGCCATGATCGAAAAGAACGCCATGGGAACAGGCGATGGACCGGAAATGCTTGCCGGTATCAGGCATAGGATCGCAGCCGACCCGAGCGCTCCGCCCAGAGTTTTTCTGGGTGTCGCTCCCAGCCCCCAGCTCGATCGCCGCGTCGCCTCGAACGTCCGCACGAGGTAGAGCACGAAAGCGACAAATCCGAAGATACCGACCGACCCAAGCACGGCCATGATCTGGCTCGATGAGCGGAAGCTTCCCGGACCGATGCCCAGCCCGTATGACGCGATAAGCGCGTGCCACCCCTGCATCGCCCAGAACAGCCTCTGTTGTCCTGACAGGCTTTCCGATTTGCCGAACGTCATTTCGGCGATGAGCTCCCAGATCGCAATCGGAAGTTGCGGTACGAATATGAAGAGCGCGCACAGGAAGAATACCGCCCCAAACGCGGCAATCGCCGCTCTCATCAGCTTGCCCGCTGGAGCAGCACTCGGAAAGAGGATGGCCCTGAGCATAAATAGAGCGGCATAAACCGCCAGCGCTACATAGGCTGTCGAGGCGGTGCTGAGCACCAGCATCATGGCAAGACCGATGGCAGTCCATCCAGTGACACTGGACCGGATCGATCGATACCACATCTCCGCAGTCGCAACGAACAGCGCAAAGCCCAGGCCGGCATAGATCGAGGCTTCGGCCAGAAGTCCCCTGATCCGAACAAAGCCGGACGCTGTCGCATCGAGCTGCGCGTAACTGGCGTTTCGGAAAATCGCCAGAAAGTCTTCGAAAGGGGTGCCGCGCATCGTCAGATCGAGAATGCCCGAAGTGATGTGGATCCAGCTCGCGGTGATGATCGCGCTGATCATAGCCGCAGCTGCTCCGGGCATCCGCGACATCACATTGCAGCTGAGGGCAAGCATGACGGCACCGAACATGTAGAAGGTCGCCGTTATATTTTGCGGCGTCGGAGCGAGCGGCACAGTGCCGAATGGCCCCAGATATTCGATCGGCTGCATTGGAAAGACATCGAAGGATCCGGCAAACAGCCGGGGCGCCAAGTAGGCGCTGGCCATGCCGTACATCGCGAAGAAGATGAGCCATTTGTTGTCGCCCACCGCATCGGGCAGGAAACCGAGATATCCGCCTTTTGGCGCAAGGATCCTCAACGTGGTGAACAGCAGCGCAAACTGGACAGGGGGTATGGATGAGCCGCCCAGCGCTGGCAGCACCACTGCAGCTGAGCCCATCAGGATCGCGCTTAAAATCAGGAAGAAGATCGCGCTTCGCACGCTTCCCAGAAGGACGATGTATAGTCCGATTATCGCCTGAACGACCCCGATATAGGTGAGCTCCATCGCCGGGCCTCAGGTCGTTTCGACTATGCTGGAAAACCTGCGGTCAAAATGTTCGGGCGCAAAATTTGAGGCATGTTCGATCGCTGCCTGCGGCTCGAAATGATCGAGGAAGTATTCCATGTCATCGATCGCCTGAACGAGGGAGGGGACGTCCTGCCGATCGAAAAAGATACCCGTTTTACCTTCAACCACACTGTCGAGCGCGCCGCCTCGGCCGAAGGCCACGACCGGGCGGCCCGATGCCATGCACTCGACAGGAGTGATCCCGAAGTCTTCTTCGGCGGTCATGATGAACGCCCGGCATGTCGCATATACCTCACGCAAGGCAGCGAAATCGAGCCGTTCGATGAATGTGATGTTGGGCCGGGCCATCGCTTTGAGTTTCTTGAGCATGCCGCCGGTGCCGACCATCGTGAGGGGGAGGCCATTCTCGTTAAAGGCTTCGACTGCGAGGTCCGGCCGCTTGTACGGGACCATCTGACCAACCCACAGGTAATTGGGCGCGACCTCGTCAGCTTGGCTGAAAAGATTTGTCTCGACGGGTGGGTGGATGACATGGGCATCGCGGCGCCACACCTTCTCGATCCGCTGCCTGATGAAATTGGAATTGGCGATGAATTGGTCGACGCGTGCGCTTGAGGAGACGTCCCACTGCCGCAGACGGTGATACATGAACGGCATGGCAAGGCGCGCCGGTGTCGATGCCTCTGCGTGGTACTGGTGATAGTGATCCCAGATATAGCGCATCGGCGAATGGCAATAACAGATGTGCTCGGAGCCGGGCCGCGTTATCACGCCTTTGGCCGGACCGGACTCGCTGCTGATGACGAGATCGTACTCGCTGAGATCGAGCCCTTCCAGCGCCATCGGCATCAGCGGCAGATAGTATTTGTACAGCGATCTCGCGAAGGGCAGGCGGTTGACGAACCCGGCCTCGATCGGTGCGCTGGCCAGCCGCGCTGACATCTTGCTACGATCATAGACATTGGTGAATAGGTCGGCATTCGGGAATAGGTGTAGCAGCCGCTCGACCACCCGCTCACCGCCGCGCATCGCCACAAACCAGTAATGCACAATCGCAACACGAGGCTCGGAAAAGGGCCTGCGGGATGCAGAGCTGCGGGCATGGCCCGGAGCGGCCACGGGACTATGCATAATACGATTCGTATTGCGAGTAATAGAAATAGGGATCATTGGGATCGAGGAACGAGCGGCGCTTCATATCCACGGCCGTTAAGGCGACGCCCACGAGGTTGACGTGCTCGGGCGGCAATCTGCGCAGCGCCGCCTTCGCCGCCACTTTCGAGGTGGACCGCCATCTGGACGCAAACACCACTGCGTCTGCCCGGCTCGCGAGGATACGCGTGGCTGCAATTGGCAGCACTGGCGGCAGGTCGAGGATGATGCGATCGAAATGTCCGCTCAGCTTTTCGAGCAGTTCGACGAATTCCTCGCCGCGCAGCAAGTGCTCCGGCTCTTCCCGGCTGGGTGAAAGGGGGAGAACGCAGAAAACGTTCTCGTCATCATATTCCGATAGGTCGAGAGGCGCGCTGCCATCCAGCACATCGATAAGCCCCTTCTGGCCTTCCTGCATGTTAAGCAGGCGGCTGATCCCCTGGCGACGAAGGTCGCAATCGATGAGCATTGTCCGCTGACCGCCTGCGGCAAGAACGCTGGCGAGACAGCAGCTGACGACGGTCTTTCCCTCATTCGGCAAAGCGGACGTGATTGCGATGACCTTTGCCTTACCGTGCGTTGCGAGGTCTATCGAAGCTCCCAAGGAGCGGAAGCTTTCTGCAAACGGCGATTTCGGCGCGTCCTGGATCGCCGTTGCCGGATGATCGGATTCGCTGCTGACCGACGAAAGGAGCGGGATCGACGCGATGCACGGAACGCCGGTCTCGCGCTCGACATCGTCCGGGGTAGAAAGGCCCTGGAACAGAGATTCGCGGATGTAGGCTGCGAGCACCCCGAGGCCCAGGCCGATGACCAGCGACAATGCGACATTAAGCGGGATGTTCGGCGAGTAGGGGAAGATCGGCGTTTCCGCGTAGGTCAGCACGCGGGCATTGGGCGTCTCGCTCCCCTCTGCGGCGATAAGTTCCTTGAAGCGGTTGAGATAGGTCTGATAGATTTCCTGAGATGCCTCGGCAGCGCGTTCGAGTTCGCTCAGGCCGACCATTGCATCGTTGTTCTGCGAGAGTTTGGCCCGTGCAGAAGAAAGGCTGGTATTGAGCGAGGCCAGCCGCTGCGCCGAAACTGCTTGGCGCGCTTCCAGATTGGAAATGACGCGGTTGATCTCGGCTTCGATGCGCTGTCTGACCTCCGCGAGCTGGCTCTGTGCACGAATGAGCTGCGGATGGTTTGGCCCATACTTGGCTGACAGGTCGGCGACCTCGGCCGCTGCGAGCGCTTCCTGAGATCTCAGGGAAGAGACGACCGGCGAACCAAGCGCCTCGCCTACGTCGTCGCCAATCGAACCGGAACGAAGCTGCGCCTGCGCGGTGGCGAGACGTGCCTGATCTTCGGCGGCTTCGGCACGGGCCGTCGTCACGGCCTGGTTATATGTCGAGATTTCCTGCTCGGTCAGCGAAGCGCCGGACGTGCTGAGCAGGTTGTTGCTTATACGGTATCGTTGCAGCGCCTGTGTATCGGCCTGCGCCTGATCTCTCAGTTCAGCAAGGCGCTGCTCTACGATTTCCCGGGCATCGGCATTGCGCTGCTGCTCGGTCGAAAGCTCCCAATTGACGAATTGGCGGGTGAATTCATTGACAATGTTTGCCGATTCCTCGGCACCTTCAGCTTCAAAAGCGATGGAAAGCGCGAAGCTTTCGCCGGCTCGTCCGACCGACACATTTTCCTGAAGATTGTCGATGAGCTCTCGGCGATCCTCCGATGCGAGCCCATTGACGAGGCCGAGTGATGAGGCGACGAGCTGGGCCATTTCTCGCGATCGGATGATCTCGACCTGCGTTTCGAGAAGCTCGCTCGATAGGACCGTTTGGGGCGCGGTCGCGGCGGTCGACTGCGTCACGATCGCCGCATCGTTGGTGACCATCACCGTCGACACTGCGCGGTAGGTTGCTCCCAGCAGGAAGGACAGAGCAAGTCCCGCCGCGATAGTGAGCAGCATGACGCCGATGATCAGGCGCAGGTGCCTCCTGAAAAAGCTGACGCTTTCGCTGAGGTCCATGCGGTCGGACGCGACGGGTGGGTACTCATCGTAACGCGCAAGTGCCGATCCCGCGGTGTCGATTGTCATCAAGTTCCGGGCTTCATTCATACCCAACCTCCATCCCCCAACGCGAGGATATCAAATCCGATTGCCGTCTATTTGGCGTGTTCGAGTGCATCACCAAGCCGCCCTCACACCGGCGGAAACGAACGCGCCGTCAAAGCTGCGTCCGAATTCACCGCCGTCCTGATCTCTGAAACCCGCAGAGACTATGAGTCCGATCCGGCCCGCCAACCGGTACGTGGCCGACCCGCTGATAGCGAAGCGCCGGTCGGTGCGGGGAAGTCCGCGGAAATCCTCCTCAAGGTAAAGCGTATCCGCACTCAGCAAGAGGCGGTCGCTTACTGCGCGTTCGGCCGTAAGGCGAAAGGAGCTGGCAATGATGGCGGGGGCTTCAAGCACGCGTCCAGGATCGACATCGCGGGCCGCCCGCGCCGTGAATCGCCATTCCGGTCTGGGTGTCCAACTGGCCTCGAGTCGGAAATTAACTTCTTGCGCAGTTTCGACGAGGGGGTCTTCGAAGGATTGCTCAATGTAGCCAGCGCCCACTTCAAGCTCGACCAAGGATGAGAGCTCATAGGAGATGCCGACGAGGGTGTAGAACCCATCGGTGTCGCGATTGGGATCGGACAGGATGTCGAAATTGAGCTCTCTGACACCAAATTCGGCGAATATTTCTGTCCGGTCGCTCAACCTCAGGTCGGCGCGCACGACCCCGTTCAGAATATCGACATCCCTAAAGGACAGGTCGAATGGAACCCCGTTGATGCTCGTATCGGAATGGTCGCGCTTCAAAATGCTCCCGGCAATGCCAAGCTCCAGCCTGTTCCCGGCACGCGAAAGCTCGAAGCCAGCTCTTTTGTCGTGAAAGACGACCGGCGTATCGGTGAAGAAAGCGTCGCCCGCAGAACCGCGTTGCTCGATCCCGCGCGAATATCCTCCGCCCAGTTCGAAATCGATATCGCTTCCAAGCTCCAGCAGCGTGGTTAGGTTGGTGCGGAACTGTTCGCTGTTCTCGGTCGAAAAATCGAAGTACCGGCGGATCTCGGCGCCTGCCTCAAGCCGGACTGCGTGCCGTGAGAAGTCGGACGCAATTACCGCGGTGGGCCTGAAGGAAAGCAGCGTATCCTCTTCCGCCAGCTCATCGAGATTGAAGATGTTGGTATCGTAAGTGAGGTCCACCGTCGCCTGAGGGAAAAGAATGAAACCCGGCGATATGCGCACTCCCTCTCCCGCATCAGGATCGAACAACTCGACAGGCGTCACCACCTCATCTGATTGTGCGTAAGCCGGCCGGGAGGCGGCAAGGCTTATGCAAACCAGAGCGGCGAGGCGGATTGCCCGCTTCTTCTGTCTGCGTGTGCTCCAGCGTGCGCGTACCGAAATGACTCTGTACGCGCTGCGCCGACGTCCGCCCCAGGGGGAGTCGATCAGCCGGAGCAACAGGATGATGTCCTGAGCCGCTCGCGAAAGCGACACAGCGAAGCTCATTCGATTGGCCCGAGCGCAATCGATCCGATTTGGATCACTCGTGATCCCGCCCGCCTTGACAGCTTGACCGCCCGCGTGTTGTCTCCGGCGCAAAAGTAGTAGGTCGCTAATCCAAATGAATAAGATGAGAATGCCGAAAGGAAGTTCGCTCGCAGCCTCGGAACGGCGCGGCGAAGTCCCGTCAGTGGGAAAGCGAAGCTTCGCCCGCGGCTTTCTGTTCGCGCTGCCAGCCTCGCTGCTGCTTTGGGCTTTGATCGTATACGCGATCTGACTGTCGAGCACGCGGCGCATCAGCACGATCCCTTCCCCGAGATTACAGCAGGTACGGTCATCAAGAGGATCCTGAGATCCATCGCGAAGGTGCGCGACCGGGCATACAGCACATCCGCAGCGACCCTTCGGGCGTAGGATGCGTCATTGCGGCCGGATATCTGCCACAGACCGCTGAGACCGGGTTTAACCTTGAAATAACTGGTAATGTACCGGCCGTATCTCGGCACTTCGGCTCTGATGATAGGCCGGGGCCCGACCAAGCTCATGTCACCGCGCAGGACATTGAAGAGCTGAGGCAATTCATCAAGGCTGGATTGCCTCAGGAAGTTGCCGATATTGGTGATGCGAGGATCCGCGGACAGTTTCTGCTTGCACTGCCATTCCAGTCGCAAGTCGGGTTGGGCCCGAAGCAGCTGCGCCAGTTTGATTTCGGCATCCACATGCATCGTGCGGAACTTCAGACATTTGAAGTGGCGCCCCTGGCTGCCGACACGTTCCTGGCGAAACAGCACGGGGCCGGGACTGCTCACCTTCACGGCTATCGCGACCAGCAGCATTACCGGCGCTAGCAAGACAAGCATCAACGCGGCGACGACGATGTCGAGCGCGCGTTTCATCGGTCCCGACGAGACCTCGACTTCGGCTGCCAGGTCCGTCCCGATCGAAATCAGATCGTTATCCGATAGCGACGGGGCCATTGTGAACACAGTGTCCTGCGCATCATGATCATCGTGGATCGCTAAGGTGGTGTCATGCTTGGTCGTGTGCATCGGTCTCACGATCTCGAAATCAGAATTGAAGGCGCCTTGATCTGGCCCGAGGCATTCGGAATCGGAAAGCCCCAGCAATCTGAAAAATCGGCGAAAATGACTGAGCAAACAACCGCGCATCGGGTGTAAGGAGTCACGCCCAAATGGGCTATCGTGAGCGGCGACTAAGTCTCGGAAAACACCTCCAAATGGTAATATCGCCCGGCGGCGGCCTCGGATAAAGTCTGTCGAGCTATGACCGCACCAGCGCGATGTAGAAAAGGAAAGCAACGATGAGCATCCAGGCGTGTATTCGGGCACTGGCATCTGGCAGAGCATTTTTGCTCGGCGGGCTTTGCTTGTTGGCATCCGCATGCGCGTCTTCCGGACTGACTTCGATCAGCGCCGCTGATGCCAATAGCGGACTGGCCGAACGTTATCTGATCGATGCTGGCGACCAGTTGCGAGTGACAGTGTTCGACGAAGAAACGCTCACCGGCGAATTCGATGTTGGCGCGGGAGGTGTGCTTTCGCTGCCATTGATCGATCCTCTCTTGGTGAAGGACAAGGGTCCGCAGCAGGTTGCAGCAATGGTCGAGCAAAGCTTGGCCGATGGAGGCTACGTCCTTGATCCGCGCGTTTCGATTGAGATCATCGAGCATCGCACGTTTTTCATCCTCGGTGAGGTGGAGACACCGGGCGAATACGCGCACAATGGCGAACTCACCTTGGAGCAGGCCATCGCCAAAGCTGGAGGCTTCACACCGCGTGCTGACAAGAACAAGATCGTTTTGAAACGTCAGACATGGTCCGAGGGGCGGATCGTTAAACTCGACAAGGCTGCGCTGAGAATCGCTCCTGGCGATACAATTACCATTCGCGAATCGTTCTTCTAGTTGAGTGGGTCCTCAATATCTCTGGAAGATGGCTCAGTCCGAGCCAAGATTAACCCTACTGAGTAACAGATCCGAAACCATCGAGAGGCGCTGAAGTCGCGGTTTTTAGCCGTTCTTCACGCCATAGCACGCGCGTCAAGGCCTTACTTTTTAATTAATCATTGCATAAAACGGCGTTGTTACGCACAATCCCTTAACCGTTCGGAGTCGCTTCCACGGATCAAGATCAAAAACAAACGAGAATGTGGGGGCAAACGGCTCGGACCGGCGGGGTCGCAGCGTTGTCTGATTCTACGGGATTTTTGAAATGACCAGCGACCTGTGCTTGATTAGCTCGAACGATATCTCACGCGAAGGATTGCAGCAGATACTGTCTTCAGACGGTTTCAATGTTGTTGTCGCCAGTGCCCGCGCAGACCGCGTGGCCAAGGCTGACTTGGACAGCAACATCTCGGTCGTCGTCGACCTTCCTGAAGCTGGCGCCCAAAGAAAGGCGATCGAGGAAGTTTGCGCCGCCTATCCCGACGCGAAGATCGCGGTCCTCGTTGACGAGTTCGATATGAGTTGTCTTGTCGAATGCCTCGAAGCGGGAGCCGATGGGTATATCGTCAAATCCATGAACTCGCAGCCGCTCATCACCGCTTTGCGCCTCGTATCCCTCGGGCAGAAGTTCCTGCCATCCGAGCTTGCCGACGTTCTGAGCAAGCACAGCTTCGATCAGAATGTCCCTAGCGGGGATGTTGCAACGGAACTGGAAGATGCGAAGCTTTCCGCACGCGAGCGCGATGTTCTTTGCTGCCTGATGGCCGGTTACTCCAACAAGGTTATAGCGCGAGAGCTCGATGTCTGCGAGGCCACCGTGAAGGTTCACGTGAAAGCGATCCTGCGCAAGCTCGATGTCGGAAACCGGACGCAGGCGGCGATGTGGGCCAGCTCTCGAGGGTTCTCCAACTTTCACCAGCTCCCCACTGAAACCGCGCCGCAACCAATGCATGCCTAGTTTGCCGCGAGCACCGGTCACGAAAATGAGGCCGGTGTCTTCCGTGCCTCAGGATCGCTCTTTCATCAGCTTCTCAAGTGCAGCCCTCTCGCCGGGGAGGCACTGAGAGGTGTTCTTGCGGGTCACCTTCTCGCAATCCCATAGCGCGATTTCCATGCCCGTCGCGGCATCTCTGACGAAGAGAAACAGAGGACGGTCCCGCGCTGAAAGCCCTGCATTCCGGTTTCGAGCGGCTTCGGCTCCATTGCCATAGCCGATTACCTGGCAGGACTTTTTCCCTCGGCATGTCTTTAGCGCGGAAAGCGCCCACCGGCCATTGGCTGCCTCACTGCCGACCGCCATGTAATGAATGTTTGAAGAGATCGCGCGGGCGGCGGCAATCGGTGACGGGGCGATGCCGCTCAACTGCGCCAATTGCGGGTTCTGCTCGGCTACTATCGTGGGATCAGATTCCGCCGCCCGATAGTCGCTATGTTTTGCGGCCAGCTCTCGGAATTCCACCTCTTCGTCAAGCCGCCCCGGCTTGGCCAGAACACCTGCGGAACCCCGCCATTTGTAGAAGATATGGGGACCAACAATCGCAACGCGGTCGAGACGGCTCGCCCACCATGGGTCGACATAGTTGGCGTGATAATGGGTCGCGGTCCCGATACTGTCATCGACCTGCCCATCGAGCGCTTGCTCTGCGAGTTTGCGAGCCCGCGTCATCGCGCGCTCGCTCGGGCGTCGCGCCTCGATCGACCCATCGCAGGTAAAGGTAAACTGGCAGCCGGTGGTCAGGTGCGATCCTTCGAAAACCACGCCGCAAACCGAATTTGGGAAGGCTGTGTGGCTGACCCGGTTCAAGATTGTCTGCATCACCGCACGTTGATCGGGCGGGCTATCGCCAGCCTCATACCATGAGGCAAAAGCAAGGCAGTCGATCGCCTTGGCTCTATCCTCTGCGTTGCCGGAATGCTTGAAGGCGCGCGAAGGACGCAAGGCACCTTCTGTTATCGCCCTCTCGCTGGCGGGACGTATGGCGACGCGATCGCGCGAAGAGGCTGACAACCGACCAAGCTTCGTTTCGGTGCTCTTCGTGTCAGCGCGAAGCTGCCGCTGTTCTTGATTCTCGCCCCAAGAATCAGAAGCAGCAAGAACGGCAATCGCCGCGGTGAGCAGACCAAGGCCAACCAAAAGCGCCCCGCGACCAGATTTCGGCCCAGGGAGCGCTAAACCTGTACCGGTATCATGCTCTTCGGTTGCTGGGTCGACTGCCATCGAGATACCCTCCGCGATGTTGAGCCGGGGGCCGGTTTACCTCGCTAGCGTCCCGGTTTTGCGACCACCTTCAGGACTGGATCGTCCGATCGCGCTGCGCTGTGGCTCCTGAGACGGTCGAATTTCTTGGCCAACGCTGCTTCAGCTTCGCTGGAGACCAAATCCGGCTTCGACGCTTTCGCCCTTGAACTGGCCGGCACCATGTCTTCGGCATTGAGCTCGAGCGTGTCGTCTTCGTCTGTTCGGGTGAGGTGCCAGCGCGTGCCGGGAATGCTGATTTTCCTCAGTTCTGCGACGGCTGCATCGATCTCGATCTGGTGCTGGTTGATTGCTTCCATCGCGATCTTTCGATCCCGCTGTGCTTCGAGATAGCGAGTGTCGGCATCAACAAACGCTTTTTCGGCCTCACGCAAAGCTTCTTCGAGCGTCGCAAGGCAGTGCGAATATTGGTTTCCCGTTTCCTCGGACATGATTGTCACCCCGTACTCAATGATTCGGCTGTTGCCGGCTGATTATCAAAGCGATGTTGGCCGCGCGGGATCGCGCCGCCGTCACCGGTCGGGATACCTGCTAGCACGGCCGTGAGGCGCAGCGATATTACCCTAAAGAGGGTGTAGGGGGCGTTTGCACGGTTCGATCGGGTCTCTCTTCAGCCCGATTTGGAGACCATCGCGATCAGCATACCATCGGTTGTTTGCCGGAATCCGACCACGCGATGACCCTTTGCACCCTTTTCCCGATCAAACTCGATCTTCCATTCCGTAATCATATCAAGCGTTGGCCTGACCCCGATCGGCACTTCATCGACATCGGCATTGTCTGCGACCTCTCCCAAGTCCTTTGAGGATTTCAGGAGAGCGGCATTGACCGCCGCTTGCGAGATCGGCTCGACAAAGTCGCACCCAAGGAATGAAAGCTCGCGCCAGATGACCTTTGCATCGACAGGTCCGATCAAGGGAAGCCCGACCTGAATAATGTCGCCAACGGAGAGCTCGGCGTCGGTTTCAAGTCGCAGACCTGAACCCGAAAGGTCATGTATGAGCGCTCTATTCGCATCGGCTGATGATCCAACGGAGGTGGCCAGGCGTAATTGCTTGCGCTCACTCTGACGCCTCTCGGCGACGATCTCAGCCTGCAATGGGCGCGTAAGATTTCCCATAGGGTAAGAAGTCCCACTCTACAGACCCTGACAATGAGCCACGAAATAAACACAGGCTGCGTTGGCACTGCAATTGTGCCAGCATGAACCTGCCGCTCCTTTTGCACGTGTTGTCAATGCGCGGTGCATAGATCAACGGCGCAGAAGGGGCAGGGCGGAGTGCTGCGTTGCGGCAGAACCGGCGGATTTTCGCCAATGTGTGCTGGCAAGGCTACTGAAATACCCTCGAAGAGCGGTGTTTCGCGATCAAGCTATTGCCAGTTGGCTAATCGCGATTGTCACAAAGTAGCACGGCTGTGTGGCGATTTTGGAGAGGGTTGCGAGAAGCCATGCTTTTCGTTTGGCATCGGCAAGCTAACTCGCGGGAAAAATCCGATTAAGCGGGCGCGTCATGCCCATTTGGGTTGTCCTCGCCGGTCAATGCTGCGAAGCGGCGATCCAGACTGAGATGTAAGCAAGGACAATGTGGTGAGTTCGGTTTCACGTAGAGGGATCATTCTGGCAGGAGGATCGGGCACCCGGCTGTACCCGCTGACGCGCGGTGTGTCTAAACAGCTGATGCCGGTCTACGACAAGCCGATGATCTACTATCCCCTGTCGGCCCTGATGCTGGCTGGGATCAGGGATATTTTAATTATCACCACGCCGGAGGACCAGGAACAGTTTCAACGCTTTCTCGGCGATGGGTCGAACTTCGGCGTTTCGCTTTCCTACGCGGTTCAGCCGAAGCCGGAAGGTCTGGCTCAAGCATTCCTCATCGGTGCGGATTTTATCAAAGACGATCCATGCGCGCTGGTTTTGGGCGACAACATATTCTATGGTCATGGCCTTCCCGACATACTCGACAGCGCGAATGCGCGGTCTTTCGGGGCGAGCGTTTTCGCGTATCGCGTGAACAATCCCGAGGCGTATGGAGTGGTCGATTTCGACAGCAACGGGAAGGCGTCCTCGCTCGAAGAGAAGCCCGTGCAGCCAAAATCGAACTTCGCGGTCACGGGCCTCTATTTTTATGATGGCACCGTTGCGGACCGGGCGCGCCAGCTCGAACCGTCGGCGCGCGGCGAGCTCGAAATCACCGACCTCAATCGCCTGTATCTCGAAGACGGTGCTCTGTCCGTCGAGATAATGGGGCGCGGGTATTCATGGCTCGACACTGGAACGCATGGCTCTTTGCTCGACGCGGCGACATTCGTCCGCATTACCGAGGAAAGGCAGGGCCTTAAAATCTGTTGCCCGGAAGAGATCGCATGGCGACAGGGTTTTATCGACGACGCGCAGCTGGAAAACATCGCCGCGCCGCTCGTCAAATCGGGTTATGGCGAATACCTGATGTCGCTGCTCGATGAGAGGCCGCGCTGATGAAGGTCTTGCCGACCGAGATTGACGGCCCGCTGGTCATCGAGCCACAGGTCTTCGGCGATGATCGCGGGTTCTTCCTGGAAAGCTGGAACGCGCAGCGGTTTGCCGACTGCGGCATCGATGCGAGCTTTGTTCAAGACAACCACTCGCGCTCGCAAAAGGGCGTGCTGCGCGGGCTTCATTTCCAGAACCCAGGACCACAGGGCAAGTTGGTGAGGGTTGTCAATGGCGCTGTGTTCGACGTGGCGGTTGATCTTCGGCGCGGCTCTGCAACTTTCGGGAAGTGGGCGGGTGTCGAGCTTTCAGCAGGCAACAAACGCATGTTCTGGGTCCCGCAGGGTTTCGCTCACGGGTTTCTTACGCTCGAAGACGAGACAGACTTTCTCTACAAGTGCGATGCTCCTTACGCCCCCGAAAGCGAGCATTCACTCGCATGGGACGATCCGTCCGTCGGTATTGACTGGCCGGTGGATGGGCTTGAGGTGCAGCTGTCGGCTAAGGACCAGCAAGGCCGCACCTTGAGCGAAGTGGAGCCTTTCGGGTGAAAGTGCTGGTCACGGGAGCGCAAGGGCAGCTCGGTCGCAGCTTGCTCGCCACTTCGCCAAGCCATGCAAACATTCATGCCGTAGACATCAGCGAATGCGATCTCACTGATGGTGACGCCATTTCTGCTTTGGTCGAGAGCGTCGAGCCGGACCTCGTCATAAATGCGGCCGCCTATACAGCTGTCGACAAGGCAGAGAGCGAAGAGGAAATGGCAGCTGCGATCAATGCAGGCGCGGTGAAGGCGCTCGTCGAGGCACATCCGGGCAAATTGGTGCACGTATCGACCGACTTCGTCTTCGACGGTGCATCTAGCCGGCCCTACCGCCCCGAGGATGACCGGGCGCCGATTTCCGTCTACGGCCGAACCAAGGCAGAAGGCGAGGATCATCTCCGCAAAGACGACCTCCTGGTTCGGACGTCTTGGGTTTACACGGCCGGTGGTCAGAATTTTGTGCGAACCATCCTCAGGCTTATGAAGGAGAAGCCTGAGCTAAAGGTTGTAGTGGATCAGATTGGCGCGCCGACCTGGGCACCTGGACTTGCGCGCGTGATCTGGGGTCTGGTGGCGAAAGGGGCCCCGGGCACTTTCCACCACAGCGATGCCGGGGTTGCGAGTTGGTATGATTTCGCCGTGGCGATCCAGGAAGAGGCGCTGGCGCTGGGTCTGCTCAATCGCGAGATACCGATCCACCCCATCCCGAGCAGCGACTATCCAACCCCCGCCGCGCGTCCAGCTTTTTCGCTGCTTGATTGCAGCAAGGCGCGCGACCTTTTGGACGACGGATACACTCACTGGCGCGAAAACCTGCGCAAAATGCTGAAAGAGGAACAAGAACTTGGCTAACCTGCTTGTGACCGGCGGTGCCGGCTTCATCGGGGGAAACTTCGTCCATTATTGGGCGGATCGCCACCCGGACGACACGATCACCGTCCTTGACAGCCTGACCTATGCTGGCAATCGGTCAACGATCGAAAGCGTCGAACAGGCGGAGCTTGTGGTCGGCGATATCCGCGATACCGAATTGGTCGAAAAGCTTTTGCGCGAGCGCGGCATTGCATCGCTTGTCCACTTCGCAGCGGAAAGCCATGTCGATCGATCGATCACCGGGCCGGACGCGTTCATCGATACGAATATTCTCGGGACCAATAGCCTTTTGGAGGCGGCCCGCGCTGTCTGGCTGGACGAAGGCAGTGGGCGCGCGCATCGTTTTCACCACATTTCGACCGATGAAGTGTACGGCTCTCTCGGTCCCGAGGATCCGGCCTTCAGCGAAACACATCAATATCAGCCGAACTCGCCCTACTCGGCATCGAAAGCCTCATCCGATCATCTCGTGCGCGCGTACCACCATACCTTCGGGCTTGAGGTCACGACGACCAATTGTTCGAACAATTACGGGCCGTTTCAATATCCTGAAAAGCTCATTCCGTTGTTTCTGTTGAACGCTCTTCATGGTCGGAACCTGCCGATCTACGGCGACGGAATGAATGTGCGCGACTGGCTTCATGTCGAAGATCATTGCCGCGGGATCGAGGTGTGCCTCGACCGCGGGCAGCCTGGGGAGACTTATAATATCGGCGGTGGTGAAGAGCTGCCCAACATGACCGTTATCGATCGCATCTGCTCCGAGGTCGATCGCGCGTTAGAGGAAATTGATGGGTTGTCGGCACGCTATCCCGATGCGCCTGCCGCAAGGGGTCGGGCGACGAGCGAACTCAAGACCTTCATTGCCGATCGCAAGGGGCACGACCGCCGCTACGCGATTGACGAGACAAAGGCGCGTGATGAGCTTGGCTATAAGCCCCGCCATGATTTCGAAAGCGGCCTGAAAGCAACCTTGCGCTGGTATCTGGAAAACGAAGCGTGGTGGCGCGCTCTTCTTGATAGAGCATGACTCAGCCAGCCGATTAATCGGATGCGGAAGAGTAACGCAGACCAGTCTGACAGATCGATTTGTTTCGAAATCAGTTTCCCGGTACGCGCTCCAGGATGCACGACCACCAGCCAAAGACTGTGACAGCTTCGCCTGAGCCGCGCGCTCAGGCGAGTGGATCATGGCGGCTGGCATGGCTGCGACTGCGGGTGCACGCCGACGCTATCGCGATGAATCCTGCAACTTATGCCCGCGCGATGTGGTGGCGGATATTGGGCAAACGGCTGCGCGCTCGGATCGCCCTCGCACCGCTTCTTGGCCGGTCGAAAAGCGCATACGCATTATGGCTTGCGCTGGGCAGGGACCAATTCGCGCGCGCTGATGAAGTTAGCGGAAGCCCCGTGACCATCGTCGCGCTGGTCGAAGACGGCGATGGTAAAGCAGGCACGCTTGCAAGCCTGGAAAGAGAGGGAATCGCGGCAGAAATTGTGTCCGGGCGCCCTCAAACGGACCTGATTGACCGTTTGGCTCGCCGGAATGCGTGGGTGCTGCCCATGGTGAGTGGCGACTTACTCGCGTCGGGGGCGGGTGCACTGTACCGCCAGGCAGCTTCGACGGTGACCGACAACACTCATCTGGTTTACGCAGACGATGACCTTATCGATGACAAGGGATGCCGGACCGATCCGCACCTGAAACCGGACTGGAACAGCGAACTGCACCGGTATTTCGATTTTCTGACAGGGGCCGCGATTGTCAGGCTGCGCGATAACAGCGCCGATGCGTTTCGCTCGCAAGATTGGGCAGCGGACCTGATCGCAGATGCCGTAAATAAGAGCGGGGACGGGGAAATCGTACACCTGCACGGAATTCTCCATCATAGACGCAGTCGTCCCCTACCAGAGACTGTCCCACCGATTGCACTCTCGGAACAAGGCTCAGCAGCCCTCTCTCCCATTAGTGTGATCGTCCCAACCCGCAACGGCTTGAAATTCCTTTGCAAATGTCTCGACGGACTGGCGGGCACACACTACCCGGGCCCAATTGAGATTATCGTCATCGACAATGGCAGCGATGATCCGGAAGCATTGCAATACCTAGCAGATATCAAGCCTGATTTTGCCAAAGTCCTTCGCGACGATGGCCCTTTCAACTTCGCCGCTCTCAACAATCGCGCTGTGGCACAAGTGACCGGGGATATGCTGTGCTTCCTCAACAACGACATCGAAGTGGTCGATCCTGAGTGGCTGACGATCCTCGCGCACCAGGCGCGCCGCACCGATGTGGGGTCGGTCGGCGCTCGCCTCCTTTATCCCGATGGCAGGATCCAGCACGCTGGCGTGGCAATGGGAATTGGCGGCGGCGCGGCGCATGCCCATCGGTTGCTAAAGCCAGGAGAGCCCGGCTATTTCCACCGCCACTCGCTTCCGCAATTTGTATCGGCTGTCACGGCTGCTTGCCTGGTTGTCGAGAAGGAAAAATTTCTTGCGGTGGGCGGGTTCGACGCCGATCATTTTGCCGTCTCTTTCAACGATGTCGATCTATGTTTGAAGCTGAACGCAAGAGGTTGGCGCTCCCTCTACGAACCCCGCGCGACGCTTGTTCACCACGAATCCGTATCACGCGGTCAAGACCGGGACCCTGCTGGTGCTGCGCGCCTCGCGCAGGAATTGGATGAGCTGCAGAAGCGATGGGGACAGTTTTCTCCCTATACTGCCCAAAGCGAAGATGGCCGTGCTGTGGATCCCTTCCATCACCCCATGCTGAGCGCTTATAGCGAGCAATTCGTATTACGTCTTTAAAAGGTGCCGATGTCCGCCAAATCCCTCATGTCGCCGATACCGTCCGAGCGTCTGAAATTGCCCGAGGTCACGATCTGCGCCGCTAGCTCAACGAATGTCGAGGCGACCATTCTGGCGATCGAGACAAGCCTTGCGTATGTGGAGCCTGCCGAAGCGATCCTGTTCACCGATGTCGATGTGAGCCAGGTAGGGCTGCCCATCAGTGATGCAATCCGGGTGGTTCGGATCGAGGAGCTCAGGTCTTCTTCGGCGTATTCGCACTTCATCGTCGATGAACTCGTCAAGCATATCCAAAGCAGCCACTGTCTGGTCGTTCAATGGGATGGGCACATCATCGATCCAGATCGCTGGTCCTCGGAATTCCTGGAATACGATTATATCGGTGCGAGCTGGCCGCAATTTGACGATGGGAGGTGCGTTGGAAATGGCGGCTTTTCGCTCCGCAGCCGCAGACTGATGGAGGCTTGCCTCTCGCCCGACTTCCAAAGTCACCATCCTGAAGACATTGCCATCTGTCGCACCAATCGCGCGCTGCTTGAAAAGCAGGGAATGCGTTTTGGGCCGGCCGATTTGGCGGACATGTTCTCTGCCGAACGCGCGAGCGACCCAAGTCGGACCTTCGGCTATCACGGCGTGTTTTTGATGCCTGAAGTGCTGGGGCCGGAGCTGTTCTGGGAGCTTTATCTCTCGCTCGACGAACGGGGTAGCTTGAAGCCCGACTTTCGGGCCCTGCGGCGTGCGGTGAACAACGGAGAAAATGGCGGACGACGTTCGCTTCGGATGCTCGGAGACCGTGTAGCCGACATGATCTTACCCAAACGCTGATCTGGGCGTCCAAGTCGGCTGGCAAGTCGGCCGGCGCAATTCGCTTGTCATGCGATGGGCGTTCGCCTAGGGCGCTGCGTCCGCCCTGAGAGCCTCCTGACGCACGGCGCAGAACGACGCAAAACCCCAATTATTCTTGGGATATTCATCTGACTGCTGCTAGTCACCGCGACGCCGCTGCGCCAATGCTACCTCTGCAGAGGCGAGAAGCTGCCCCTGATTGCCACTAAGTGATATTGATTGCCCATGCATCACGATCCTGAATTACAACGCCAGGCCGAGGCAACCGTGAAGGAAAACCGGATTGTAGCGTTGCTGCGTCGTTGGCGGTGGTTCGCTGCGTTCGTGGTGCTGCCATCGCTGCTCGGGATACTCTATTACGGCTTTATCGCGGCGGATGTGTACGTTTCGGAATCCCAGTTCGTCATCAAGGCTCCGGATCAGAAGCGAGCGAGCACCGGATCGCTTGGCGCCTTGCTGCAAGGCACTGGACTAGGTGGGGGCCAAGAGCAGGCAAGCGAGATTATTGGTTACATAAAATCCCGCGATGCTCTGGCCGGCTTGACGCAACGCACTGACGTACGAGGCGCATTTGCGTCTCAGGAAGCTGATTTTTTGAGCCGTTTCCCGTTAATCTACCAAAGTGGATCGTTCGAAGATCTCTACGCATATTACGGCTCCATGGTGACGGCCTTACCTGACCCGGAAACCGGCCTTACTCAATTGAGCGTCAAGGCGTTCACTCCGGAGGAAGCGCAGGCGATCAACCTCGGCCTCCTTCAGCTGAGCGAAGAACTGGTCAATCGCCTTAATGAGCGCGTCAATTCCCAAGCCATTGAAGAGGCCGACGCCAGGGTGGCTGAAGCTCAGGAAAGAGTTCGCGATGCCCGCATTCGGCTCGGAGCCTATCGGAATACTGCTCAAATTCTGGACCCTCAGCAGCAGGGCTTGGGTGTATTGGCAGTATCGGATGAGCTCATTGCACAAGAAGCGGCGTTGCGTGCGCAACTGACACAAATGAAGCGCATTGCCGCCGATCACCCTTCGATTCCGGCCTTGGAGGAGCGTATTGCCGCCGTGTCGCAGCAAGTCGCATCGCAAACAGCGCGGGCCGTTGGCGGTCCGGATGGCTTGGCTTCGCGTATGACGGAATACGAAAACCTTCTAGTTGAACAGGAGTTCGCGACAGAACTTCTGACCATCGCCAACGCCGCGCTGGAACAAGCGAGGGTAGAGGCTCAACAGCAAAAATATTATCTTGAGCGAGTTGTCGAGCCAAATCGCCCGGATGACGCGATCCTTCCTTCTCGTTTTACGAATATCTTGGCTGTGATTTTCGCGAGCCTGTGCCTCTATCTCGTGGGTTGGATGCTGGCAGTTGGTGTGCGTGAGCATTCGCCCGAAGACTAGCATATGAAACGCTTTTCGGAGGGATTGCGGATCCAGTTGAAGGTCATTCAGGCCTTGCTGATCCGGGAGCTCGTGACACGATTTGGCCGCGAAAACATCGGCTTTTTGTGGGTCATGGCTGAGCCGCTGCTATTCGCGGGACTGGTGGGATTGGTCTGGACTTTCGTCCGTGGCCCGGAGAACAATGGCTTCAGCGTGATCGCTTTCGTGGTGAGCGGATATATCCCGCTTACTTTTCTGCGCCACTCGTTTGGCCGTTCAGCCAAGATTTTTCAGACAAACGGCCCACTTCTCTACCATCGACAGGTCAAGGTTCTCGACTTCATCTTCGTTCGTGTGACGATCGAAGCGATTGGGGCGATGATGGCCTACACCTTCGCCGCGATCGTTCTGGTTTTCTTCGATGTGTTTCCGGTGCCATCGAATGTGGGTGCACTCGTTGCTGGCTGGGCAGTCTACGTGGCGTTCGTTCTTTCCGTTTGCGTTGTATTAGCCCCTCTATCCGAGATGTCGGAAGTGGTCGAAAAGCTCGTGCCGATAAGCGTTTACATCTCGATACCGCTTTCCGGCGTATTCAATCTTGCTGCCTGGTTGCCTCCCAATGCGAGAGAGGCGCTCATGTGGTCTCCTCTGGTGAGTGGCATGGAACTTATGCGCTACGGGCTTTTCGGTGACTTAGTGACGCCGTATTACGATCTGACAAAAGCGTTCGGGTTGACGATCGTTCTCATGCTTATAGGGCTTATCCTTTGCCGACGCGTGCGGCGGACATTGACGTTGACATGATTTACTGTCGCAACATCTACAAGAATTACCGCACAGGGAAGATCGACAAGGCCGTGCTGCGCGGTGTCGAATTTACGATTAATCCTCGCGATCGCATCGGTCTGCTGGGGCGCAACGGCGCTGGTAAATCGACCCTCATACGCTTGATCGGCGGTGTCGAGATGCCGACCGCTGGCAGGGTTGTCCGCAAGATGAGTTGCTCTTGGCCGCTGGGGTTCACCGGAGGCTTCCAAGGCAGCCTTACGGGGTACGATAACGCGCGCTTCATCGCGCGTATCTACGACAAGCCTTATTCGGAGATGCGGGCTTTTGTAGAAGATTTCACTGAGCTTGGAAGCCAACTCCACATGCCGGTGAAGCTGTACTCTTCGGGAATGCGCGCGAGATTGGCATTCGCTCTGTCCTTGGCGATCGAATTCGAGTGCTATTTGATCGATGAGGTCATCATGGTCGGTGACCAGAACTTCCAGCAGAAATGCCGGGAGCAATTCTTCGAAAAACGAGAGGATAGAGCTTTGTTGCTAGCTTCTCACAGCCTCTCGACTGTCCAAAAGTATTGCAACAAAGCGGTCGTGCTGAACGACGGAATTGCGACGCTTTACGAAGATGTTGGCGAGGCAATTTCTATTTACGAAGCGCTCTAAACCGTCAATGTGGGACAGCTTCATCAAACGTGGCGGGATGCACCATCTATTCCGACATGACTGACAGAGAGTTCAAGCATTGATTTCAAGAATGGGTGCAAGGCACGATGACACCAGAGGATCAATACGATCTCGATATCCAACGAATTCTGCGCGCCGAGATTGCCGATCTGAATGAGAGACACAAGGTAGCAATAAGCTTGGTACATGGCATGTATTCCATCGTCTTGGACGGACCTGCTGAAGGGTTGCCATCGATCGCTCGCCAAACCGAGCTGGTCGGCGAAAGCGCGTTTTTCAGCGAGCAGTGGTATTTGAAAAAATACGATGATGTTGCCGGGAGCAGGATGAATGCTGCCGAGCACTATGTTCGTGCGGGCGCTTTTGAAGGACGTGACCCTGGCCCGGAATTCAACAGCATGGATTATTACATGGCCAACCCTGACGCTGCTAAAGCGAATTGGCCGGCGCTGGTCCATTATCTCGAGGTCGGTCGTGCTGAAGGTCGACCACTTTTTTGATGGAGGCCGCACTTGATATCGGGGGCTGAACTTCGGGGCGGCGAAGGCGACCACCGCGAGAGTTTCGAATGGCTGCAACGCGAGAAGGGCGTCCGTGCGGGTTTGTCGGCACAAGCCCACGCGCCTGAATTGGATCACCTATTGTGGCGCGGATATCATGGGCGCGTCCTGCCTCGTCTGGAAGCGCTGCTTGATCATGGACCAGCGGTTGAGCGAGCTTCGGCAGGATGGGTGCTCGCGCGTTGGTATTCGGAGCAGGGCGACTTGGAGAAGGCTCGACAAGCGATCCTCGCCTTCCACTCCCAATCAGCCAAGGATCAGCTGATTGCGCATCCCGGTCCGTATCTGCTTGCTGTAGAATTGTGCTTGGACTGCGGCGATGCGGCAAGCGCGGAGCTAATATTTGAACAGGGCATAGCGCGCTTTGGCGAAACTAACGATTTCCGCTTAGCTCGCTTCTTGCTGGCAAAAGCTAAGGGCGAAACCGTAGCCGATCTCTCAGCCATTCTCAGCGACATCTATTTCGCTTCCGAGCTCGCCGAGGTGGTGCTCGGCGGAGGAAACGGGCACTTGTTTGATCGTCTACGAGGCGGACCAAGCATGGCGCGACGGGAAGGGGCTCCCGATGATCCATTAGTAAGCATTATCGTCCCGGTGTTTAACGCAGCCAGAGAACTATCAACTGCGATCAAGGGGTTACAGGCGCAAAGCTGGGAAAATTTGGAAATCCTGCTGGTTAATGATGGCTCGTCGGATGATAGCCTTGCGATAGCGAGTGCAGCGGCCGCACACGACGAACGCCTTCGCATAATCGATCTTGGCAAGAATCAAGGGGCTTACCCCGCGCGCAACACTGGCTTTGCCGAGGCGCGAGGCAAATTCGTTACCGTTCATGATTCCGATGATTGGTCGCACCCGCAAAAAATAGAGCAGCAGGTGCAGCCATTGATCGCTGATCGAACTCTGAAGGCCACAGTCTCGCATTGGGTGCGAGCAGGCAACAACATCGAGATGACTCGTTGGCGCATGGAGGAAGGATGGATTTATCGAAATGTTTCCTCACTGATGATCCGCGCCGAGTTGAGAGAACAACTGGGCTACTGGGACCGGGTCAAGGTCAATGCTGATACAGAATACTATTACCGGATACGATCTGCGTTCGGGGCCAACTCGATAAAGGAGGTGTGCCCCGGGGTCCCGCTCGCCTTTGCGCGAACGCTCCCTGAGTCGCTGACTAATCAAAGCGCGACTCATCTTCGCACACAATTTGCGGGTGTTAGACGGGATTACATGGAATCCGCTCATGTTTGGCATGAGACGGCAGATAATGTGCAAGGCCTGCGGCTGGCGCGTCATCCAGCGCAGCGCCCCTTTCGAGTTCCGAATGCGATAACGCTTGGCGATCCCGAAGGGCCGGAAGGCGACTATGATCTGCTCACGGCATCACATCTTCTGGATGAGCAATGGTATCAACTCGCATATCCGGATGTTCTCCAATCTGGAATGAGCGCCGCGCGTCATTACCTAAAGACGGGCGCAAAGGAAGGGCGCGATCCGGGACCACTTTTCAGCACGAGCGCATACCGCGAGGCTAACCAGCTGGGTTCAGCGGTAAATCCTTTGCTCCATCACCATCGGGAGCAAGGCATTGGGAACACGAGTGGCCTTCCAAACTTCGAAGGCGCGCTTGCTGATTTGCTACCAGAAACAAAAACTGTGCTCGTTTTTGCGCACACGGCGGGCAAGACGTTGTTCGGCGCGGAGCGCAGTTTTTTGGATGTAGTCGCGCGCTTGGTTCGCGGCGGATTTGCGCCAGTAGTCGTGGCGCCAAGTATGCCGAGCGAAGAATATCTTGGCAGGCTGCTCGAAATCAGCGCCGCTGTCGAAATTCTCCCTCAAATTTGGCGCAGCGGCCTGCATCCCGTCAATTCGCAAACGGTCGAAGCCATCCGGTCCCTGATCGTGAAGTACCGACCGGCCGAAGTGCACGTGAATACGGTGGTCCTGGAGGCACCATTATTGGCGGCGCGCGCTGAATCGGTACCGAGTGTCATGTACGTGCGCGAACTGCCGGCCGAAGATATGCCGCTGTGCCGCGCGTTGAGTATGAGCCCCGAGGCTTTGCGCTTGCAGCTGCTAGAGCAGGCGGACCGCTTCATCATGCCATCGGAGTCAGTCCGCGAATGGCTGGGATGCCCAGAACGCTGTACAGTCAGACCGAACGCCGTCGATCCGTCCTTGTTTGATTTACCCTACGACCCAGGGCACGTTCTTCGAATTGCCTTGATAAGCAGCAATATCGAGAAAAAGGGTGTCAGGGAGTTCGTCGCTGCGGCGAGAACTATCGCGTGGATGGGACAGCCTGTCAGGTTTCTGATCTTCGGTCCACAGACCCCTGACTTACTTTCCTTAAGCCCGCTGCCCCCAAACGTGGAAGTCATGGGCTATGCGCCGCGTCCTATCGATGCGATCGACCAAGCGGATGTAATTGTAAGCCTGTCGAAATTCGCCGAGAGCTTTGGCCGCACTGTAGTGGAGGCCATGGCCGCAGGTCGGCCCGTGATTTGTTATGATCGCGGTGCGCCGCCATCGCTGGCGGTGAGCGGTGAGACAGGCTTCGTCATCCCGGCCGACTCAGTGTCCTGGATCGTTGATGCTGTGCTGGCCCTAGATGCTTCACGATTGCAGCTTCGCAAAATGAGCCGGGCGGCAAGGCGTCGTGCGCACTCGATCCAGAAACTCGCTCTAGCCTCTAGCCTAGGTCGCCTACCTTGAAGATCTGGCGGTTTTCACTTCGTCCACTCTTGAGATAGTGGATCAACGCCGGAATGCCCTCATTAGTGACGTCCGGGTTGGCCTTGTGATATTTGAAGGAACTGAAAAGCGGACCGGGATCGCGGAGTTCGTATGCACCGTCCGACACAAAATGACGGACTGGATCGATACCGCTCTCTTGAACATCCCGATTGACCGCCAAGTACCAATCCCGGTCGAAAAGTCCTGACGCTTCGACAAGTTGGGTTTCTTCGTCCAAGCGTTTCTTATGACGTCTGCGGGCCATTGGATTGAAGGTCTTTGCCTTGGTTCCCTCATATTTCGACTGCGTCGCTTCGAGCTTGGAACGAATGTGATTTTGCAGCAGTCCATCTTCCCACTGGAGGGTGATCCGCTTTAATTCCTTTTCATTTCTCGCGAGCAGGTGGCCAAGCCGCGAGATTTCGATCAACCCCTGCTCATATCTCGCCCTCAGTTTCTCAAAGTCGGGCGCGCCGCCGCTTGTCATCGCGCTATCTCGCGAGGCCGTTCCTCGATTGGCGACCGCGACGTCGTACCCCAGCTCTTGCAATAGAGTACCTATGCGATGAGGTTCACCACTGTCGGCGTGGGTAGTTGCCAGTTCGCGAATGCAGTCTTGCTGCTGCGCACCAATCAGCAACGCGTACATTCCTGTCTCGTCGACGAGATCAATTTTCGCAGGTGTCTCAAACGCTGATTCTAATGCTCGGACAGCTTGATCTTCGGCGGAATTGGCAACCGTACCGAGGAGAAGCACGATTCCTCGGTCAGACAAGAGATCGCGCCACGCCTTCGCCGGAAAGTCTGCTTGATGCCCGTTTTCCGGCACGCGCAGAATGAGTAAGTCGACGCCCTTGCCGACGAATTGCGGTGCATAGCGCTGGTCGTGTATTTTGAGGTCAGAGAACTCCCCGTAGAGCTTTTCGTTTCTCATCAACAGGTCGGTGCGCGCCAAGTTCTCATCACTGCCCGAAGAGATGCACACACATTGCTTATCAGGGCCCAGCTGGTCTACGGCTTGGCAAGCGGCGAAATAGGCCACGCCATCGCCGAAACCCAGTTGCACCAGCGATTGTGGCCGATGATTTTCGATCAACCAAAACAAGAACGGCAGATGTCTCAACTCAGGTGAGTCCACCGAATAGAGAGGGGTCTGGGAGAGCTTGTGGTCTGATGACTTGTTCAATGTAACTATCTCTCCATTATGCAGACGGATGGCGTTGCATCGTTGCCTGCAGCAAGAAGTGTCTATCCTCGTCGCCCGACAAGACCTGTCAGTCTTTGATCGCGAATATGGTGAGGTTTTCCGTCGGCGATTTCCATGGTTTGCGGGAGGCGACCCTTTCACCGAGCGCGCGAGCTTCGTCGGCCGTGGTCACTTGAACCCCTTCTGCAGCAAGAGCCGGGTCCATCTCCGGTTTGCTGTTTGCATAGACGATACGCATCCCGAGTGTTGTTAGGATCTCAAGGATCGTTGGCGCACTGATATATACCACATGGTCGGTGAGAAACTGGCCTTGCTCGGGAAGTCCCAGACCTTGCGCATAAGCGTCGGCGAATTCACGCGGGAAGTAGGGTGGCCATGGTGACTCGGCATGACCGTCCCAGCAATTTCGCGTGTCGTCGGCGAAAAGTGAAAGCGTCCCGCCAGGCTTCAAGACCCGAATTATCTCGCGCAGAGACGCCTGCGGGGAAGTAACATGCTCGAAGACAAACCAGGTATAGCAATGATCGAAGCTGTTGGACGCGTAGGGCATCAAGCGACCATCATACATCGTCAAACAGTCCATAGCCCGGGGTTCGACGCTTTCGGCGTTCTCCCGGTATTCCTCTTCCCGACCCGGGTCTACCTCAATCCCCGCGACGTCCAAGCCCTCTTGCAGTGCCGCAATAACGAAGCCACCTGCCCCGCATCCAAAATCGAGTACCCGACCTGATGGTCGTGAACCAAAATATTTGGCGTGGTCTAGACTATACCGTCGAAATCGCTTGGCTCCGCGATCGATGATGGACATATTTACTCCTGAATTGAACAGTGCGGTGTAGGTGGTGCCCCATCAACGCGCGTGTCCCACGAGCAACGCTCGCTGTGCACGCCGTGCGGACCCTTATGAAAAGAGTTTAACGTGGTTATTCGCGAACCAGCATGACGTCGTTGTACATCATGGGCTGGAGTGCGAGATAGCGGAACTTCCACGGATTGTTCAGGCAGAACTCGTGAACTGCGCGCGCGACACCGCAATGGTACATGCTGGCTGGCGACCAGACAGCATAGTCGTTGAAGATCAACACGCCGTCGGACTTGAGCTTTGGCACGGAGGCCTCAATGTCGCGCTTCACGCCATCGTATCGATGATCTGCATCGATATAGATTACATCGAAATAGTTGTCCGGCATTCGCGACATGTTGAGGCCGCTATCCCCGACATGAGTTTTCACTCGGTTTTCGCCGCTCTCCAGTTCCTCAAGGATCGTTGGGTTTACGAGGCGCTCGATATCGATGTCGAAAAGATGCAGTTTCAGGGGTTCGCAGCGGGTCAACAACTCAAGAGAGAAATCTCCACGGTCGACTCCGATTTCGGCGATCACGCCGCCTTTTTTGACTTTATCTATCAGTGCAAGACGATTGATCAGGACCTCGCAGCCTTCGACTTTTGACGGAGGAAGTTCTGAAGCTGGGTTATGATACCGGCCGCCGGTGTTGTGGAACTCTTTGATCGCTCTCGAGAACGCACGGCGCTTCTGCTCGACAATCTCGAAAGTCATTTCTGGTTGGCTTGTCATATGACCTCTTAAAGCTGGAAAAAATCTCTGGTGAATTTCACGACGTCGTATTGTTTCATGCTCTGCGAAAAGGCTCTTCTTTTCTCGGGCTGAGCCGGATCATCTGCGAACGCTATAACGCGATCAACAGCATCGGCCATATCGTCTTCGACATGTTCGTCGAAAAGCGAACGAGCGCCGGGCCAATTATACACTACTGCATCGCTTCCGGAGGCGAGCGCCTCCATCACAGATGTATGGCAGCCTTCCGTATCCGAGCTGGATAGAATCGTGCCGATCCCGCGGTACCACTCTTCCATATCGGGGCCGGCCGGGTCGAACCGAACCGAGCCCTGCAAGACCGGATCGGCGAAAATCCGGTTGAAGACGTTCTCGAACTTTACCTTGTCGTCGTTATCTGCGTCCCAGACCCAGCCGATCTGCCAAGGCATTACCGAGCGAACCGCCAGCTGGAACCGAGGGTCCTTTTGTCGCAGCTTGGCAAAAAAGTCGATCGCGCGGTCGAAACGCTTGTGATCGAAAGGATTTATTCCAACCAAACCGAGCGTGAAATTTGCATCTGGATGCTTCGAACGCTGGAGTTGGTCCCAATCGATATATTGGGGAAGTATATGGATGCGGTCAGGATCTACGCCGTGATCCTCCACCATCATATCGCGGAAATATTCCGACACGACGATCAACGCATCCACTGCTTCCCAATTTATACGAGCCGGAAAATCGCGGAACGCTTCAAATCGGTGAAGCCGTACAATTAACTTCGTTCCCTGACGTTTGTTGTGGCTATGCCAAACTGCGTTTTCACAAGCCCATTCGCAAAAAACGGTGTCCACGTCGGGCGGGACATTGGGTGCCTGGGGCCCATACTGCGTCGTCGTCTTCCAGTGCTGCCAGACAATGTCGATATTGGGATCGCCGCGAACCTGATCGAGAAATTGATTTAGGAACTTGCGTTCGTGCGTTGCGATCAGGATCCTGCGCTTACTTCCTTCATCGACGAACGCGGCATCCGAGAAGCCGCGAATTGCCGTTCCCAATTTGTCGGAGAGCTTCGATGCCGAGAATTGGGAGGCAATTTCGGTCGTCCTAGCTTGCGCGAGTTCGTAGCTTTCGGTGCCAACACTGGCCATGATCTCATGAAGACGTTCGACCACGTTTTCTGACAGGATGTCGACATAGTAAGGGTAGTCCTCACCGAATAAGGAACGGTTTAGAGCAGTGTCATTTAAGATCGGTGGCACACCCAAGCTGCTAAACTCGACGATCTTTGTCGAAATCTCAATGACATCGTCGTATTTGGCATGACGAAGGCAAAATGCGAAATGAGCTTTCGACATCTGAGCTTTCGCTTCGGCGTGTGAGAGGTTCGAATGGTACTCGACATTCTGGACAAATCCGGACAGGACATCGGACCGAAATACATCAAACTTCTTGAAAAATTCAGGATGTCGAGCCCGGAAAGAGTCCTTTCCGGCGATAATCGTAGCAGCAAGATCGGATTGATCCGGCAAGGTTTCACAGAATTCCAAAAGCCAATCGATGCCATAATTCGGATCGATCTTTCCGGAGTAGCATAAGCGGACAGGTGAGTTCGCGCGCGGCTCTCGCTCGGCGTCGTCGAAAACTATTGGAGGCACCACGTGCACGACCTGCGCGGGGTAATTCGACAATGCCTCCATCGCCTGCTTCGCGATCTCCGACTGAACCACTAGAGGAATTCGCGCCTCGCGTGCCGCTAGTAACCATGCGGGTTCCGGGCGGGTCAGATCGGGGAGAGTTTCAGGAGTGTAGGCAACGACGCGTTGCCGCCAATCCGGTTCATGAACCAAGCTTTCCAGGAAGCGCGCGCCTCGCACAAATACCCGATCCAACGGTCCATGGAGTCTTTCGGCAACGCCAAGTGCGAGCGAAGCCGAGGCTGCATCGAGACGATCGGCACCGGGAGCGAGAAGATGTGAGATTTCTTCGAAGCGAACGATCTTGACCCGTTCCGGAAGCTCCTTCGCCAGAAGGTCGTTGGTGAGGGGATGGCTGAGCACCAGGACCGGTTCGATATCGTGCTGCAAGGATATCAGTTTGCACACGTTCAAAAGCCAAATCGTGGAGCCATCGATCAGGCTGAAGTTTTGCTCGCCGAGGATTGCGACCCTCATCATGCTATTTCTTCTTCATCTTGAGCTTGGACGTCGAAAAGTCCCGAGACAGTGCGAAATAATGGCGCTTCGGAGCCGTGGACCGGCCCGAAGACGACCAAGCGCCAGCCACGGTTGGCAGCGATGCGACATGCATCCATCATCTGTCTGTTGAGCCTCATGTCCGAAATGGTCCAAAGGGCGGACCATTCATCATACGCCGAAGGAGTTTTCTCTCGCTGCAATCCAGCCCAGTCTACAATGAAAAGTCCAGGTGGCGCTAAAGCGAGGTGCGAATAGATATTGGTCCGCGTCAGTGAGGTGAAAGAGGGCGTTTCGTCGCGTAATTCTTCACAAGGACCAATAGCCGCGATAGCGAGCGATTGCTCAGGCGCGAACATCGTTTCGGGAATAGCTTTCAAGTCGAATGGAGGTGCGCTCGTTTCCAAGGCGGGAGCTCCCATCGCATTTTGCCGCCTTTGACGCGAAATCTCTTCATTCGATATCGACGTCATCATGCTGACGAGCGGAGCGACCCTCTGCTCCCAATAGGTCTCTGCAGGAAGCTCATCTACGAATTTCGCGTGATCACCTTGTAGGAACTCTTGCAGCGACTCTGCCTGACCTCGCAGGTGTGATGAATCAAAGACTTCTGCATCGATTTCTGCTGCGAACTTTTTCAAGTGGGGGTGGTCGGAAACGAAGATCGGGACTCCGTAAGACGCAGCATGATATGGCACCAGCGCTGCCGCTGAGTCCGACCTGTTGCTGACCCCATCGGACCAGAACATAAGAGCGTCGCATAGCGCGTAGTAACCACCGATTTCATCGAAAGAAGTATCTTCCGCATCATGAACGTGCCCTCCCAATCTGAGATCGGAAACTAGGTTCGAAATCGCGTTCCGCTCAGGCGCGGCGGCCGCCGGACCATCATCACTTGAACCTTCTGGATGATGAATGAGAAGAGCATCAACATCGACACCGTTTTCACGAATGGCTGCGACCAATCGAACGAGGTTGAGAGCGTCGTCCGGAGATGACGGCGAAACGAAGCAGCCGAGTAAATGCCTGGCTTCGCATCCGATTTGAGAACGCCTCAGGATCGGAGCCTGCGGCGGCTTAGACCAAGCGCCATTTGATATCACATAGGTGCGCTCCGGCGCGCTCCCGCGCGCAATCAAGTCCGCGCTCACATCGTTGGTCGCGGCGAACAAACCAGCAGATGCGCGTATGATCTCGGCTTCTCGCCGCTTGTTGAGATCCGGAGGAGTTTCTTCTTCGTTCCTTTGATCGTGATCCCCCTCCGACAATTGCGGAAGATCGCGCGCCTCATAGAGAAATGGGATGCTCAGTCGGCGCGCGATGTTTGCCGCAGGCCTGGCATTCTCCCAGTTGGAAACAGCCATGATCGCGGAGGGACGGAATATCGATAGCGCTTCAAACAGCGTGCGTTCGACATTCCGCAATCGTTCGCGCCGCGAGATATCCGGATCATCGAAGGTTGGAAGAAAAATGTATCGGACACCATCGCGCGTTGTATCGAGGGGGACATACTTGGAATTGCCAACTTCTTCCAGGTCCCATGGATGCCCCGGTCTGCTGAAAACAATGACTTCAAAACCGTTCGCTACCATGCCTTGAGCGATAGCGTGCGTTCGATAAGCGTATGCATCGTTCGAATAGGGCAAGCTGCGATCTACCACATAGGCCAAGCGTTGAGGCAGACGCCAATCGAGTTCGTCCGGGATTTGGTTTTGCGTCATTTGCAATAGGGCCTGTAATGGATTTTAGATCAGCTCTGCTGAATTCTCGACGATGGGGGTAAGCTTAGGAGGCGCGCAGCCCACTTGGCCTGATTGCTCTCATTTCCGCCCAGCCGAAATGTAGATAATGGAGCAGAGGATTGACGCCTTCATCTCGAACGTCAGGATGCATTGAAAGGTAATCGCGGGTTGAGAAAGCCGGTCCCGGATCTCTCATTTCCTGCGCACCATGATGCAGATAATGGTGCGCCGCCGTCATGTTGCTCTCCGCGACATCAGGATATTGGCGCAAATACCATTCCTCATCGAGCAGGCCCGATGCTGTCAGAATGCTTTGCAGTCGCAGATCGCGCCGCTTGGCGGACACCCGCATTAGAATCCGTTCAGCGAGTTGTGGCGGCTCAGGCCTCTTGCCGAAAACCAACCTTGTCGAATTGGACCGGGCAACTTCGATCTCCTTCAACTTGGACTGGATGTACAAGCGCTCCAACTGCTGCTGCATGCTTGCCCTAATTGGATCGAGGGTATCGGTCTGTGGCGTTGGTAGGTTCATCGATTGCCCGTTGTGGAATTTTGCGCTGAAATGCGCTCCGCAGTCAAAGCCTCGCGGTTAGCCCGCTTAATGACTTTGCCGTCGGCCTAAGTAAAGTCATTAGGGCCTGAGAAATGCACACAATACTCGATCCTCGACCTGTCAGAGATAGTCGTTGGTTTCGCCAAACGTGTTGGGCGACCGGCTCTCGCGAGCACCTCATTTATCCCTGAGAAGCGACTCCAAGACGGAATTTATGATCTTTGCCGTGTGTGGCCAAGTCCGCTGATCGACGATCCACCTGCGAGCATTAGAACCAAAGCTATCCCGGAGTGCCTTGTCCGCTATCAGCGTCCTCAATGCCGCCGTGAGTGACGAACCGCTGCCTTTTTGAAAGACAAGGCCGGTCTGCTCATGACGGACGATGTCTTTCATTCCGCCAACAGAAGACACTACGACAGCCTTTGCCATAGCCATTGCTTCCAGAGGTTTGAGCGGAGAGACCAGCTCAGCGACCAATTCCGGTTTTCGCGGAAACGGGGCGATGTCGATCAAGGAATACCAATTGGCGACTTCATCATGAGGCACGCGTCCCGGCATGATTAACCAGTCTGCCAATCCCTCGCGCTCGGCTAGATGCTTAAGCTCGTCCGTCACCAGATATGCACCAGTCGGATCGTGCGGCTCGCTTCCGACCAACAGAAGACGGAAATCGAGATGCTCTCGTCGCAGTTGGGCGCAAGCAATCAAGAGATCGTCCAACCCCTCGTATTTGTTGAATGATCCGACGTAGCCGATCACGGGTGTCTCTGGTGCCAGTCCCAATTTAGAGGCGAGATTTTCGTCTCTCGCTTTCGGTGCGAACAAATTAGGGTCGCACGCATTGGGGGCGACAGAAATCCTCTCGAACGGTAGTCCTCTGCTTACCAGTTCGTCACGCAAGGATGTGTTCAGCGCAATGACGGAATCGGCTGCTTCTGCAGTTGCAGACTCCAAAAACCGCTCTTGCCGGCCAGCCGTACTTGACATGAATTGACTATCGCGAGCGGCGCGGCTCACTTCCCAGAGGCCGCGGATTTCATAGACGAACGGCAACCCAGTTTCTTTCGCAGCGATGCAGGCGGGCAGCGCGGTCACAAAGTTCGAAGCGGCCAAAATGCAAGCCGGTCGGTGACGCGATATTTCGGCGATCAAAGCTTCCGCGGCATGCTCCAAATATTCGACTGATGCATGCACCATATGATCGCTCAATCTCGGGGGGAAATCGGTCCGTTTGGGACCGTCGATCCGTTGATAATCCACACCGTCCACTTGCGCGATGGCATCACTATATTGGGCCTTACCGTCATCAGCGAGGAGATCAGTCGGAAAGCCTGGGCGAGTGACACAAACGACTTCGAGGCCGCTTTTGGTTAGCGCCTTGGCTAGTCCGTGGCTGCGCATAGCATAGCCATCGTTCGCGTGCGGAAGCGATTTATGCAGCACGTACAGAACCCGATGCGCGGTCGGCGCGAAACTCGGCGGCTTGTGGTTCGATAATCTCTGCACGAAGTCGACCACAGCCAATGGGCCTGCTCTTATTGCGTCGATAAGTGATCGGAGCTCGGGGGTTTTAAGGCGGTGGGCTTGCGACCTCGCGATGCTGTCCTGAAGACCGCCAATATCAAAAAACCTGAGTGCGATCTTGCAATAGGTCGAAAGAGTGAGCGCGTCAGCATGGATTTCCACCGCGTCTTTGGCGATGTCGAGCGACGATTCTCTGCCTTGCGAAGCCAGAACGCTGGCAGCTTTGGCCAATCCCAATGCCATATGTTGCGCCTGCTCGTCATCGCATTTCATTTCGGTACGCGACCTTTGTTAGACTTTGCATATACCTGTCGAGGCCATGACGGTTTAGGAGGCCAATTTCAATCGGGCGGTCGTTAAGCCTCCGTTTCATCGCAATTAACCCGATCGCATTTAGGCTGACGTGGACGTATTGGCCGTTGGTGGGCTTGTAAGTCCTTGTGAAATCCGCATAGCGCGTCGTGCGGGGCTCAAGTCAACCAAGGATTCGTAGTGAAAGTTCTCATGGTGTTCGGCACTCGGCCGGAGGCGATCAAGATGGCGCCGGTTGTTCACCGGCTCAAGAAAGTTCCGGGCATGAAGCTCGATGTCTGCGTGACGGCGCAGCATCGCGAGATGTTGGACCAGGTGCTCTCGCTTTTCGATATCGCTCCTGACTTCGATCTCGATGTCATGAAGCCAGGCCAGGACCTGACGGACATCACGGCAAACATCATCGTGGCGTTGCGAGACGTCTTAAAAAACGGGGGTTATGATCGCCTGCTGGTTCACGGCGATACGACCACGACGATGGCCGGTGCCCTCGCTGCTTTTTATGCGCAAGTTCCTGTAGGCCACGTCGAAGCCGGGCTACGCACCGGGAACATGTATGAACCCTGGCCTGAAGAGGCCAACCGGATGATTGTTGGTCGTCTTGCCGACCTTCATTTCGCGCCGACTGAAACGGCTCGTCAGAGCCTGCTTGCGGAAAATGTCGATGACGCTCAGATAATCGTCACCGGCAACACTGTGATCGACGCGCTGCATCAGGTGGTTGCCAATCTCGACGCCGACGAAGCGCTCGACGACGAACTGCGCGCACGCTTTCCGTTTATCGAAGAAGGTCGGAGAGTGATCCTCGTAACAGGGCATCGCCGAGAGAATTTCGGCGAAGGTTTCGAGAACATCTGCCGCGCCTTGAAAGACATCAGCGATCAGGGCGATGCGCAGATCGTGTATCCGGTCCATCTCAATCCCAATGTTCAGGGCCCGGTGAACAGGATCCTTGGCAATACGCCCGATGTCCACCTCATTGAGCCGCAGGAATATCTGCCGTTCGTATGGCTGATGCGCCGCTCGCATTTCGTGATCACCGATTCCGGCGGGGTGCAGGAAGAAGCTCCCTCCTTAGGGAAGCCGGTTTTGGTCATGCGAAACACGACCGAAAGACCTGAAGCGGTCGACGCAGGCACGGTCCAGCTTGTGGGAACAGACCCCGCCAAGATCCGCGACGCCGCGCTGTCTCTGTTGAACGATGATGACGCCTATGACGCTATGGCGCGGGCCATGAACCCATATGGGGACGGGAAGGCGGCTGAGCGAATTGCCGAGACGCTCACGGGCTTGAGCAAAGACAAACGAAGGACGAATTGATGTTTGATCGTATCTCCATGGTTGGCCTTGGCTATATCGGCCTGCCTACCGCGGCGTTGTTCGCAGCGCACGGGACAAGAGTGATCGGCGTCGACGTCTCCGAGCACGTTGTCGAGACGATCAACGCAGGTAAGATTCACTTGGTGGAGCCCGATCTCGATGGGCTGGTGCACAAGGTTGTCACCGATGGTCATCTCCACGCCACTTTGAATGCGGAGCCAGCAGATGCGTTTGTCATCGCTGTGCCGACGCCGTTCAAGGATGGCTATGAGCCCGATCTGTCCTACATCGCTTCGGCAGCGCGGATGATTGCGCCTGTCTTGGAGGCGGGCAACCTGGTGGTACTCGAGAGCACTTCCCCTGTCGGGACGACGGAGAAGCTAGCAGCGTGGCTGGCCGAGGCTCGACCGGACCTCACTTTCCCGCAGTCCGCTCACGACGACGCTGATGTTCAGATCGCATATTGTCCCGAACGCGTGCTTCCGGGGCAGGTTCTGACAGAACTCATAGAAAACGATCGCATCATCGGCGGCATGAGCGATCGGGCCAGCGAGATGGCCGTCGCGATGTACAAAAAGGTCGTGCGCGGCGATTGCGTCGTGACGGATGCGCGCACCGCTGAAATGTGCAAACTCACCGAGAACAGCTCGCGCGACGTACAGATTGCGTTCGCCAACGAGCTGAGCATCATCTGCGACCGTTTCGGCATCAATGTGTGGGAGCTCATCTCGCTCGCGAACCGTCATCCGCGCGTCAATATCCTGCAGCCCGGGGCGGGAGTAGGTGGGCACTGCATCGCTGTCGATCCCTGGTTCATCGTCTCGTCTGCGCCCGAAGAGGCTCGCCTCATCCGGGCCGCACGAGAAATCAACGATTCAAAACCGGATTGGGTGGTTCAGAAGGGTAAGGATGCCATCCTCGCTGCTCTTGCGGCCAATACCTCGCGCAGCATGGCCGATATCAAAGTCGCGTGCCTCGGCCTCGCTTTCAAACCTAATATCGATGACCTTCGCGAAAGCCCTGCGTTGCAGATCACCGAGGAATTCGGAAAGCTCGGTTGCCAGGTAATGGCGGTGGAGCCGCATATCGACCAGTTGCCTTCCGCACTCGCCGATTTGCCGATCACTCTGACGCCGATCAACAAAGTCCTCTCCGAGGCCGACGTAATCTGTGTCCTCGTGCGCCATTCTCAATTTGCGGGTGTGAGCGAGCAGGTATCCGAAGGTACCGCATTCATCGACGTTGTCGGACTTTAGTTTCACCGCTCCGCTGACGCAGATCGCGGTCTGGAAGCAGAACCCTTGCGGTTCCGCTAACGGTACACTTCGCTGCTGCGATCAAGCCTTGGGTGGTGCCACGGATCGATAGTCCCGCGGGTGCTCCAGCGATTCTGGAAGACTTCGAGTTCCTTCAGGAACCGCTCAAGGTTTTCCGGCGCGTAATCCTGACCGCGCGATTTGCTTTCATGATGGATCAGAGTCGCCGCCGGGGTGTAGATGTTCCGCAAACCTTGCTCGCGCAGCTTAAGGCAAAAATCTACGTCGTTGTAAGCCACCGCTAGATGCTCCTCATCCAGTCCGCCAACGGCGTCGAAATGCTCCTTAGCGACCAAGAGGCAGGCAGCGGTGACTGCGCTCGCACCGCGCGCAATCAACGCTTGCGCGTAATAGCCGGGGTCGCCTTCCTCCAGCCCGCGATGTGGGTGTCCTGCCGCGTTTCCAAGCCCAATGGCGACACCGGCGTGCTGGATCGATCTGTCTGGATACAACAACCTGGCGCCGACGGCTCCGATGCCCGGTTGGCAGGCTTCGCGCAGGAGTTCGGTCAGCCAGTCCGGCTCGATGACTTCGATATCGTTGTTCAGCAGACAAAGATATTCCCCCTTCGCGAAGGTCGCGCCGTAATTGTTGATTGCCGAATAATTGAATGGATGCGGCCAGCGGACGAGGCGAACGCGCGGGTCGCGCGCAGCTTTCTCCATGTAGTCGAGTGTGGCGGGGTCACGGCTATCATTGTCCACGATGATCAATTCGATTTCGGGATAATCGGTATCGTTGAGTACGCCTTCGACGCATGTTTCGAGCAGCTCGACCCGGTCTCGGGTGGCAACGATCACGCTCACGAGCGGCTTCGTTTCCGGGAGTGTCCAGCGCACTTGCACGGTGCCGAAAGGGCCGGGCGTGATGGTCTCGAAGTCGCTGAGCGTCTTATCGATCGCAGGAATGAGTGCGGGATCGCTCTTGCACCAGCGATTGGGAGCCGTACGCGCGGTCGCCCGCGGCACGTGTTCGATTACGCCCCGACTTTCGTCGGTCGCCAATCGGGCGATCATCTCAAATAGACTAAGAGGCTCCTTGTCATCGGCCGCTTCGAAAACGCTCAGCGTTTGCCCCACATGCAGCGCACATGCGCAGCTTATGTAGTCTTGCGACCAGAGCATACGGAGATCGAACTCTGGTTTCAGCCAGGCATCGGCGCTTTTGAGTCGGGGCGAGAATTCGTCTTCGTCGCCATAAAGGAGTGCTGGAATGGTGCCTCCTTCCGCTCTGAGCAGGTGCGCCGAATAGGCGGCGATCGCATGTCGGGGGAGGGAACTGCCAGCCTCGATCGGGATTAACCAATCAATATCGAGTTCCTGTGCTTTGAAAAGCGTAGCGCGGAGACCGTGAGCTCTGCTGCCATACTCCCCGAGAACAGTTTGCCGGTGCGCGTGCTTGCCGGATAAAGCTCCGACGCCATGCTCGTGCGTAATCAGAATTGCAGCAGCCGGAGTGCTTTGATTTTGAATGGATCCGATGGTCGCGAGCGCCTCGCCGGGATCGTCTTCGTGCGAAAGATGGACGTGCGCGCAAATCGCGATCTCGCGTCCGCTCCCTTTAGCGGCCGCAATTTCAGCGAGGTCGATTTGTCCACAGTCATACAGCCAGCGCTCATGAGCAAAAGGCATCGCTGCGATCGCAGCCTCGAACCGATTTCTTGCACGCAGCTTTTTTCCGATGAGCTTCCACCATCCCACCGCGATGAGCCGATCCGGCCTGGTTGCGGTGAGCAGCAGCAGGTTCCGTGTGCGAGCCAGCAATCCGCCATGAGGTGCATTGCTGGAGGCTCGTTGTTTGAAATTGTTTGGCAACGGGCTAGGCCTGACACTGCTTCTTCGATAGAGGAGCGTCCCATACGCTAGTCTCGAACGAATTCATCATGAAACTGAAATTGTTTTTATCGGCAGTCGCGCTATTTTCGCTTGGCGCCTGCTCCACTCTGCCCTCAAGCGGCCCTACCGGCGGCCAGATCAGGCAAAGCGCTGAAGAGGCCGAAGAAACCGGACTTAATATCGATATTGTGTCAGTCGATTCGATCTCTGCCATACCTGCACAGGTTGTGCCGGTGGCATTGCAGCTTCCAGATCGTGAGCCGCCACCTTCCGACATGATTGGACCCGGCGATTTGCTCTCCATTACGATATTCGAAGCGGGCGTGTCGCTTTTCGCCGGGCAGGGCAGGTCTTCAGCATCAGAGGGTGCATTCGATCCTTCCGTTCGCGCGCAGGAACTGCCGCCGCGCCGCGTTGACGATGATGGAATGATCCAAATCCCATATGTTGGCGAGATTTTCGTGCTCGGTGATACCATTGCCGACGTACAGGAGAAGATCCGCAACGGTCTGCGAGGCCTATCTCAAGACCCTCAGGTGTCCGTCACTCTCGAGGAGGTCGTAGGTAATTCCGTCATCATCGGCGGCGAGGTCGCCACACCTGGCAGGCTGGTCCTTCAGACCAATCGCGAAAGCTTTGCGGATGCGATCGCACTGTCTGGAGGCTATCGGGGTGAGGCCAAGGACCTTGTTCTTCTAGTCGAACGCGGAGAAAACCTGGCAAGGCTTCGTTTGAGCGACGTTTTGGCGGGCACCTACAACGGTTTGCGCGCTTACCCTGGCGACCGTCTCACCATTGTTGCCGAGCCGATGACATTTTCCGTGCTGGGCGCGTCAGGGCGGGTGCAACAATTCCCTTTCACGCAAGATCGCATGAGCGTTGTCGAGGCGATTGCCATGGCAGGCGGACCGAGCGCTGGTACGGGCAACCCGAAAGCGATCTTTTTGTTTCGGTACCTGGGTGAGGAAGGAAAGCAGCCAACGGTGTATCACTTCAACATGATGCAGACGCCGACATTCTTTTTGGCGCAGCAGTTCGCATTGCGCGACGACGACGTGTTGTATTTCGGAAACTCCGCATCGAACCAGCCTCTGAGGCTGATCCAGACAATCGGTCAATTGTTCACGCCGATCGTGACCGCGACCGCTGTAGCAAATAACCTGGACAACTAGCCTTGCGACCAGTTTTTTGGGGAGTTGTCGCCTCAATCCTCGGCAGGGCGCCGTTTTCCTACAGGCTGCCATGGCTGACCGATCTGGTCCTTGAAGCGATCGCGGAAGGCCCAGAGCCAACCGATGCGCCGCTCCGCAATCCCGCGCAGGCTTAAGACATCACCGCCCACCCAAGGCTGAAATGGATTGCGTCTGGCGTAGGACCAGATCTCCACGCGCGATCCTGCGTGTTGCGAAGGGCCGCGCGCATGAAAACCGCCGGTATCGGCGACCACCAGAGTATTGGCCGGTAACGGAAGGGGCGTGGCCTTGCCGAGGTTCATTTCCGCAAGCTCCTCGTCATCCGCTCGGGGAGAGCCGCGCGCTGAAAGGCGATCTATCGCATGAGGATCGCGAAGACTTCTGTTGTGCTCCCAAGCGATCCGCTCCGGCGTGAAGCGATGCGATCCGGGGACATAGGTGAACGGGCCGTCTTCCTCTGTAACTGGATTGAGGAACAGCCATGCTTTCATGGAGGAATGGAAGCTGTCCGCATGTATCTCCTGCTGCGGATCCGGCCCCTCGTGGCCATTTTTCGACACTATGGTCTGCACATAGTGCAAAGGCGTGGTGCGAAAGCTGGCCACGTAATGAAACAGCGCGTTGATATCCTTGCGGTGCAACAGCCGTTTCAAAGCCGGGACCTGGGCAAGCATGTCTGGATCGATAGCGATCCGCCTCGTAATCGCATCACCCTGGCGCATCTCACGCGCAGGCCATTCGGTCTCAAGAATGGCGCTCCGAAGGGCAGCGAAGTCTTCCTCCGGCACGACGTTTTCGACGACGACGAAGCCGTCGCGGTCGAACGCTTCTTTCCACTCCGCAGGAACGTGGCGCGCTAGACGCCTGCGTCGCGATCGACAGAGCGCGTCGGCGATCCGGACCCGCGCCTTGTGAAGCCCCATGCGGTTCAGCCGCTCGGACCCGATCAGTGGATGATCGAGAAAGCTTTTGGCGGAAGTGGCCAATTGCAAGACATGGATAGGTGCCAGGACTATAGTCTTGGCACTCTCGAGAACCTTCATTTTAGCCGACCTCAACGTCCGATTTGAGAGCCGATTTCGTGATCTCGTCGATCGCCATGAGGCTGGTCAACAGGCCCTCGAACTTGTCGAGTGGCAACGCGTTTGGTCCGTCGGACAAAGCAGACGCGGGATCATCGTGGGTCTCCATGAAAATCCCCGACACACCTGCTGCGACCGCAGCACGCGCAAGCAAGGGAACATATTCGCTCTGGCCGCCCGAGCGCGATCCAAGGCCACCAGGTTGCTGCACCGAATGGGTCGCATCGAAAACCACGGGGCAGCCCGTTTCAGCCATGATGGCGAGACCTCGCATATCCGAGACGAGCGTGTTGTAGCCGAAGGACGCACCCCGTTCGCAAAGAAGAAAATTATCGGGGTCGTGGCCCGCTGCTTTGGCAGCTCGCTGTGCCTTCGCGACAACATTTTGCATATCTGCCGGCGCCATGAACTGCGCCTTCTTTATATTCACTGGCTTCCCAGATGCAGCGACGGCCGCGATGAAGTCCGTCTGACGCGCCAGAAACGCGGGTGTCTGGAGCACATCCACGGTCTGCGCCACGGCGGCAACCTGCGCCGGTTCGTGAACATCCGTCAGCACCGGCAGCCCCGTTTTATCCCGCACCTTTTCCAGGATTTTGAGCCCCTCTTCGAGGCCGGGGCCGCGAAAGGATTCCCCGGATGTGCGGTTTGCCTTGTCGAAGGAACTCTTGAAAATGAGCAAGATTTTCAACCGCTCAGCGACTTCGGCCAGCGTACTCGCGACCTTGAGTGAGTGAGCCTCGCTTTCAATAACGCACGGACCTGCGATCACGAAGAGCGGACTGCTTCCTGTTACTTTGCGGCCACAAAGTTTCATTGATGAGAATTCCTTCTGGGGTCCGAATATGTGTCAATTTTTCAACACTTCGTCGCAAGTGTTACAGGCTGCAACCCATCAACACGCCTTTTGACTTGCTGTGCCTTGACATCGCCGTGCCGGGCGAGCGATTGGTTTTGCACCGACCTCGCAGGGTCTTAAGGCTTAAATAACCTTCGAAAAATAAATTGCCATAGGCTTGCAGAAATTCCCCCGATGATAAACGAAACCCTCACCTCAGGTCACCTGACTTCAGCCATCAAGACTCTCGATGTCGAGATGCACGGTTTGAAAGATCTAAAGCATTCGCTTGCCGGATCCGATCTCGGTCGCGCATTTGAGCGTGCGGTAGAGCTTTTTACGTCGATCAAAGGTCGCATTATCGTGACCGGGATTGGCAAGAGCGGGCACGTCGCTCGCAAGATTTCGGCAACGTTCTGCTCGACCGGCACGTCCTCTCTTTTCCTGCATCCCGGTGAAGCGAGCCACGGAGATCTTGGCGTGATTTCGCGTGAGGATCTGGTCTTCGCAATTTCGTGGTCTGGCACCACCAGAGAGCTGGGCGATATCGTGAATTTCTGTGGCTTGAACCGCATCCCGCTGGTCGCAGCGACAGCTAATCCTAGTGGCTGGATCGGCGAGGCAGCCGACATTTGTCTGGCTCTGCCGGTTGTGAAGGAGGCGTGCCCTAACGAGCTGGCGCCGACTTCCTCTACCACGATGCAGATGGTGCTCGGCGATGCGCTTGCAGTGGCACTGATCCGCGCGCGCGGTTTTTCGCCTCAGAACTTCAGCGCGTTCCATCCAGGCGGGCAGCTTGGGGCTAGTTTGACGACGCTCACCCAGGTGATGGGCACCGGAGATGCAGTGCCGAAGGTCACGGTCGACGCGACGCTGCGCAGCGCCACGATCGAAATGAGCCGTAAACGTTATGGCTGTACGGCGGTGGTCGATGGCAACGATCAGCTAGTCGGCGCTTTCACGGACGGTGATTTGCGGCGCTCGATCGCGCTGCACGATCTCGACGATGCGATCAAACAACACATGTCGCCGCGACCTGTTACCGCAGATCCGAACATGCTGTCGACAGATGCGCTTTCGTTGATGAACGAGAACGCCGTCTCGGTCCTGTTCGTAACCGATAAGGGCAAGCTCTTTGGCATCGTGCACATGCACGATCTCGTGAAACTCGGTATCGGCTGATCGCGTTTTTGTTGTGCTGCCTGCTCCGCAGGCGTGCTAGCTATCGGCGATGAGCGAACCCCAGACTGACATCATCGTTGTACCGGCCCGGTACGGATCGTCCCGCTTGCCGGGTAAGCCCCTGCTTAAGCTGACTGGACGGACTTTGCTTGAGCGCGTCGTTGCCAATGCGCGCCGTGCCGCATCGCTGACTGAAGGCTGCGACGTCGTGGTCGCAACGGACGACCAGCGCATCGCGGATCACGCAAAAGAAATCGGAGCAGGCGTCGTGATGACCGATCCTACTCTCGATTCAGGGACCGCCAGGGCCCATGCAGCGGCATCTCAACTGGGTGCGCAGCCCGAGCGTGTGATCTGCCTTCAGGGCGACGCACCGTTTATATCGCCGGACACCGTCGCCGCTCTGATCGCGGTACTTCGGAAAAGCGGATCGGAGGTCGCGACGCCGGTGTTCCAGCTGGATTGGGGCAGGCTGGACCTATTGCGCGCGCACAAGCAAAATGCGCCTTTCAGCGGTACGACCTGCGTAAGAGCCGAAGATGGCCGCGCCTTGTGGTTTTCCAAAGCGATCCTGCCGGCGCTCCGTAACGAGAAATCGCTGCGGGATGCCGAGCGTCCCTCGCCCGTATGGCAGCATCAGGGGCTTTATGCGTATACCATGCAGTCGCTCGACTGGTTCGTGCGGACGCCGCCCGGCAGATATGAGGTGCTGGAGGGTCTGGAGCAGTTGCGCTTTCTTGAGCACGGCAAGACAATCGCCACTGTACCAGTCGAAGCGCAAAAGCTTGGCCTGTCAGGGATCGATACTCCCGCCGACCTTGAACTGGCGGAGGCCGCGATCAGGGAGATGGGGGATCCCTTTCCTGCATGACACTACCGATTGCGGTGCGCGGAGCAGCCGCTAAAAGCCGGTGCATGTTCGTCATCGTTCGCCACGGCAATACCTTTGAATCCGGTGAGAAGCCGCGGCGGATTGGGGCGCGAACCGATTTGCCACTGACGGCAACAGGTGTTGACCAAGCCGCCGCTCTCGGTCGGCATTTCGTGCAAAAAGGTTGGCAGTTTGTGCGGGTTTTGGTGTCTCCGCTCGCTCGGACGCGGCAAACGGCTGAGGCCGCGCTCTCGCATTTCCCTAATGCTCCGGATCTTGAGTTTGCGGATTTCCTTAAGGAGATCGACCACGGACCGGATGAAAACAAGACTGAAAGCGAAGTCATTGATCGGATCGGCGACCACGCTCTGAAAGCCTGGGATGAAACCGCCCAAGTGCCGTCGGATTGGGTTGTCGATCCCGAGAGCCGAATGACCGCATGGCGTGAACTCTTCGCGGCTAATTCGGATGCTGACGGCGCAACTCTCCTCGTAACGAGCAACGGGGCCGCTCGGTTCGCGCTTTTGGCTGACGAGTCGCTGCTAGGGGATGCCGTAAGATTGGGTTCTCTAAAGCTGCCGACCGGCGGCTATGGGGCGATCGTAAAGGATGATGAAGGGGTGCTTCGCCTTGCCGAATGGGGCGTTCGACCGTGACGTTATCTCGAACGGGTGTATCGAGCCGCGTGCTTCGCATGCCTCCTTTCCCCGGAGCGCGCACAGGAACGGTCAGCGAAGAAGGTATGGCTTCCGAACCGCTTGACGCGGCCTCGCGCGCGGAGGTGTCTGACGCGTTGCGATCCGCCAGAGTCGGCGGCGAGTTCTGGGCCAAACCTGCTGAGCTTAAAACGCCGGTCGATGTCGCCATTCGCGCTCGCTCAAGTGACGAGGCGTCGAAACTGCGGGACCAATGCGGGAGCGGCGTGTTTTGTATCCCCTGCGACCATGCGGCGCATGAACACGACCAATCCGGTTTCGACACCACGTGCGATATAGATCCTTGGTCGGTGCTCTCGAAAGTGGACCACCTGATCGCGCACGGAGACGATGAGTGGGTTGCGCTGGCTAACACTGCCGGTGTCTCGGTACAGGTTCTGTCTCCCGGTCGTTTCGGCTCGCCAGACGACGACAGCGAAGCACTTAAGCAGCGAGCGGCGGCAGAGCTTGCGGGGCCGATGCCTGACCCGTTCTCACACGGTTGGTTGGAGCCGCTGGCGGCGATCAGGCTGCTCGCCGACTGGCGCCGGGCAATCGATGCCAATCGCGGTGGGCCGTCGCAGACCATTGTGGGCGCTTGCGGGATAAGCTGGTGGAAACGGGATGAAATCCGCCGATTTCTGTGGGTGCCGGAGGTGTCCCTGCGCATTGTGTCAAACGCATCAAGGGCGCTGGATATCGCTCAGGAGCGCGGCGGCGCGCTCGCCATCTGGCCCTCGCGGATATCTCCGTCCGTTTTGGAAGATGCCAAGCGGCGCGGGATTCCGCTCGTGCGCGTCGAAGACGGGTTCGTGCGTTCCGTGGGACTGGGAACAAACCTCGTCCCGCCGTCATCAGTCATAGTCGACCGGCAGGGCATACACTACGATCCGGATGCGCCGTCCGATCTCGAGGAAATACTTGCGAACACCGTTTTCTCAGGAGACTTGCTCGAGCGCGCTCGGAAACTTCGGCAGGCGATCGTCAAAAACCGGATCAGCAAGTACGCACGCGGTTCCGCGAGCGATCCAGAAGCACCCGCCCTGTCTGCCCGAGGTCGGATCGTATTGGTCCCCGGCCAGGTCGAAGACGATATGTCGGTCGTTTATGGTGGGGGCGGGCTGACCTCCAATCTGGAGCTACTGAGGCGCGCGAGAGAATTGGAGCCTGGCGCCCACCTCGTTTGGAGACCGCATCCTGACGTAGACGCTGGCCATAGAGCCGGGGCGGTCGCGGATGACGATGCGCTCAAGTTTGCCGACAGCATCGTGCGCGAAGGGACCATGGCTGACCTCCTGGGCTCGGTCGACGCGGTGCATGTGTTGACCTCCCTTTCCGGGTTTGAGGCGCTGCTGCGCGGGCTTGACGTGACTTGCCATGGCACGCCGTTCTATGCGGGCTGGGGCCTGACGACGGACATTGGCTCAGTGCCGGAGAGAAGGGCGCGCGTACTATCATTGGACGAATTGGTCGCAGGCGTTTTGCTGCTCTATCCGCGATATCTCGACCCCGTGACCGGTCTGCCCTGTCCGCCGGAAATCCTTGTCGAACGCATGGCGGAAGAGCAAATGCCAAACCGCCAGAGCTGGGTGGAGCCCATCCGCCGCTTTCAAGGTAAAATCATGACGCGCTTTCGGGCTCGGTCCCGTTTGGAAGGGAAAAATTGACTCGGGTAGTCCTCGATATTTCGCGCCTTATTTCACGGGTTCGCCATTCGAGCCCATCGGGTGTAGACCGCGTTGAGATGGCTTATGCCCGCGGGCTGTCGGGCCGCTATGGCGGGGATTTGGGCTTCGCCGCCGTGCATCCGTCAGGCGTGTACGGCAGGATACCGTCTGGAGTTGCGGCGGATTATCTGGATGAGCTCGACAGCCGCTGGGCGGACACCGGCGCGCAGAAGGGGCAAAGATCACTCCCGTCGGTCCTGCCCTGGATCCGCCGCCTTCTTCCGAAGAGTGCAGGAGTGGGGTCCGCCGATGTTCTGGTGCAGGTCTCGCCCCATCATTTGATCCGGACCGACAAGGTGCGGCGAATACTCGCCCGGGAGGACGCGCGGTTCGTCTGCATGGTTCACGACCTGATACCCATCGAATATCCCGAATATGCGCGGCCAGGCGGAGCCGAACTGCACGAGGCGCGGATGACGACTGTCGCAGATCTGGCAGATGCGGTGATTGTGAATTCCGAGGCAACCGGCCGGTCTTTGGAGCGCTGGATCATGGGCCAGCAGAAAGCCGTGCCACCAATTCATGCTGCGTTGCTGGGAACTCACCCAATTGCTGCGGCGGCTGACCACAGTTTTGCCGACGGGAGGCCGTATTTCCTCTGTCTCGGGACGATCGAGCCGCGCAAGAACCACCTGTTGCTGCTCCATCTGTGGAGGGACATGGCGGCCGCACTGCCCGCGAAAGAAATCCCGCGGCTCGTCATAATCGGCAGGCGAGGGTGGGAGAATGAGCAAATCCTCGACCTCCTCGATCGTTGCCCCGTGCTTGAACCACATGTGCAGGAGGTGAATGGCTGCGGAGATCTGGAATTGGCAGCGATGATTCGCGGGGCGACCGCGCTGCTCATGCCGTCATTCGCCGAGGGGTTCGGTATGCCCATTGCCGAAGCATTGTCCGTGGGCACGCCGGTGATCGCCAGCGACATCGCCGCGCATCGCGAAGTTGGATTGGACGTGCCGGAGTATCTGGACCCACTAGATGGGCACGGTTGGAGGCAGATTATACTTGATTATGCGAAGCGTGGGCCAGCGCGGCAAGCGCAGTTGGATCGTCTGAAAAGTTGGAATGCGCCGGACTGGAGCGATCACATGTCGATCGCAGCGCAGGTAATCGAGGACGCCGCTAAATGATGCGCACGTTACTCGGCAGGTTCCGCTAGATGATCGGCGTTTTCGGCTACGTGCGAGCGGCCAGCGACGCTGTCGATCTGGGTGCCAAAAACCTTGTCCCAGAAAATCGAGGCGACTCCGAAATTCGCATTATTGGCAACGAAGTGATGGCGCATGTGATGCTGCTTGACGATCTTCGCAATCGGGCCTCGCATCGGCCACTGGTGGCACGCATAATGCGTCACGTCATAAGCGACGTAACCCGACATGAAGCCAAGGCAAAACCACGTTCCTGCTCCCCCCGCGACCATGTAGGAGAGGCCCCAGATCAGCAATCCAACGGGCACACTGACAACCGGAGGCATGAGATTACGCAGATGATCAGCCGGCTGGACATGATGGTTACCATGGATGGCAAACATCATTCGTTTGGCAGGCAGCCAATCGGGATCCCAATGGAAGATGTGCCGATGCGCGATATATTCGAACAGGCTCCAACTCAGCACACCGACAGCCGTCAGCCCTGCTGCGGCCAGTGGCGAAGCAGTTCCCCATCCCGCGAGCACGAGCAATGGCAGCAAGGTAGCCCAAATGAGGGCAAACCAGCCAATAGACGTGACGGTCATCTTTTCGAGCAGGGGGTTGTCGAAAATAATCAGTCGTTTTTCTTCGGCCGTAGGCACTTTCATAGTGCATCCGTTACGACAGAAAAGGTCGCTAAATGTCAAGGATCAAGCGTTAAAGTGTATAGTATTGGCCACTCACATGCACAGCTATGTGGCGCAATGGTCACGGTATGACGATTCGGCGCGATTTCACGAATATTCTCCTTACAGGTGCTTCCGGAGAATTGGGTAGCGCTCTTGCGCTGCATCACGCTCGGCCTGGTACCTCTTTGACGCTATGGGGACGAGACTTGAGCAAGCTTCGCTCAATCACCTCGAAGGTCGATGAACGCGGTGCCGACGCACGTAGCTTCAGCCATGATCTTATGGATATCGAAGGGGCCGTCGAAGCCGTAATTGAACAAGATCGCAGAGCGACCTTCGACCTTGCTTACTTGGCTGCTGGGATCGGCGATACCCGCGGATCTGGCGAGCTCGTCGAGGATCCATCGACTGTGCACAGGACCGCGCAAGTCAATTTTACCGCGCCCGCTTCCATGGCCGCAGCACTGGCGCGGCGTATGGCTGAGCGAGGAGGAGGCCGAATTGTGTTGATCGGATCTGCTGCCGGGCACCATTCGCTTCCGTTTGCGGCCGCATATTCGGGTTCCAAAGCGGGTCTGGCAAAATTCTCGGACGCCTTGCGTGTCGCCGTCGAGCCCCATGGTGTCATTGTAACATTAGCCGCGCCCGGTTTTCTCGATACGGCGGCCGCGCGCGCGAATTCAGACAAACGCCCGATGGAATTGAGTGTAGATGAGGCGGCCCGGCGCATCGCGAACGCTGCCGAGAAAGGCAAGAGGCACTATGTAACGCCTTGGCCGTTCGTTTTGCTCAAAGCGCTCGACCCGATGCTCCCGAGCGGCTTGCGGGACAGGCTTCTCAGGAGCCTTGAGTCTTAAGAGTTTGCTTTTGCAAAGCTCTCTGGCGAAGTTGCGAAACCCAGTATCGCATGATGCAGCTCTGCCGGGCTGATGTCGCGGCGCTCATTTGCGGCGGTAATAACTTGCCCGTGCTCGTCCAGCTTCAATATCACATACGGAGTGTGTCGGTCGCCTCCCGGCTCGCTAAAGCCTGGAATGCTTGGCCTGTGATCTCCAAAGAAGACAAGTAGCGCGGGCTTCCTCTGCTCCGAAAGGCCTTCGATCAACTGACCAAGCATCGCGTCTCCTGCACGGACAAGACGATTGTAATCGTCGAGAAGAGAACCTGCCTCCTCCAATCCGGATTCCGCCCAAGGGCCGTGGTTCTCTATCGTGACGGCGTAGAGAAAGGTCGGTGAAGAGGCGTTGCCGGCGAGTTCGAGAATCTTGTCTGCCACCGCCCCATCGGTCACGTATCTGCCTTCCGAGGGTGATGGCGGGGCAAATGCATGACTCCCCACCAGCTCTGTGAAGCCGGCCCGGGGCAAAATCTGATGTCGGTTGTAGAAGCGCATGTCGTGAGGATGCACGAAATGGCTTTGCCAACGCTCTTCTCCCAATCGGCGAGGCAATGCAAAGTCGGAGTCGTTGATTGCGGTGAGATAGGGGTCGTATCGCCGAAAGCCCAGCTCCTCCTCATCCTGACCGAAAAGGACGCCATATTCGGTTCGCATGGTGTAGGCGCCAAAGCCGCTCACCTCGAGATTGCCCCATTGCAGCGCCGCGCTTCTAGCCTGTTCGAGATGAGGCAGCTGAAGCGCATGGTTGCCGAAAAGCTCGACAGGATCGGCGAAGGATTCGCACTGTACTACCACCAGAAGCTCCGGCTGCGTTTCCTGAGCTCTCGGCTGCGCACTATTACTATCAGAGTTCGTTGCGACCCGCCCTTGCTTGCTGTCAGCAATCCAACGGATCCAATAGATCAGTAGAGTTGGCAATAGGCCGAGTTTCGCGACGTCCAGTTCGATATTGGGCGATCTACCCAGACTACGAAATGGTCGCGTTTTCAAGACGACGAAAATTAGCAATAGGGAAACCCCAGCGATCACCAGTCCCCCGACCCGTAACGGCAAATTCTCTTCGAAAAGAATCGCAAGCGCGGCGAAGATGACCGCTAGTGCGGCAATTCCGGTCGCCTTGTGCCAAGTTTCAAGCGCCGAAAAATAGAACTGAGGATGGCGAAAAACCGCGCCGACCAGCGCCAGATCCGAGAAAAGGAGTGGTTCACCGAGTACCCGGCGTTTCGCGCTCGACGCAACCACCAGCAAGAGATGCAGCGCGACGACCAGCACCGCCGCCAGCAGGGCGTTACCGCTTAGCGCCAGCAACGCACCGTACGTTGCGGATGACATGAGAACGATAAGCCAATGTGCGCTGCTAACGGGCAATTGGCGCAGCGGCACCGGGCGAGCGTATGCATTGATCGCAAGCGCGATGAGGCAGACGGCCGCGAGTACGGGGAACGGATTGATCACTGTGTAGTCATATCAATGAGGTGTGGCGTGCGCGATCGACGATCCTGTGCGTTGCAGTAACCTTTTGCCGCGCTTAGACCTTTTTGCGGTCATATCGCAATTGATCCTCTTCGCTTTTGCAGCAAAGGTGCGTATGAGCGCATTAAAGGGTTAGGTGTAGTGATTTCTCAAAGTTTGCGCGATTTTGAAAACAGCCTCGGAAGCGGCGGACGAGTCGCCCGGGATCCCATCTCCCTATACGGCGACGATCACGAAAAACGCGGTGATACGAAATCTCCCCGTACGGTGCTGTTGCTGCAGGGCCTCATGGGCCGACTTTTCCGGCGCTTGGGGCAGGAACTGATCAGCTCCGGCCACACGGTGTACAAAGTCAATTTCAATGGCGGCGACCGGATGTTTTGGCGGCTTCCTGGGGGCATCGACTACCGCGATTCGCTGGAAGAATGGCCTGACACCTTACGCTCGATCATCGCAGAAAAGGGCATAACTGACGTCGTTCTGTTCGGTGATTGCCGCGCACATCATATGGCGGCCACAGCTGTATGCCGCGAGCTGCATATACCGGTTCATGTCTTTGAAGAGGGATATATCCGGCCCGATTGGGTAACCCTTGAGCTCGGCGGCGTAAACGGGCATTCGACACTGCCGCGCGATCCCGACTGGTATCGCAGGGTGGCGGCGGAACTCCCGCCCGTTCCGGAGCACAAGCAGGTGCCGTCCTCGTTCAAAAGGCGTGCGCTCGAAGGACTGCTCTATAACGTCGCGGATGTTTTAAGCCGTTGGTATTATCCGCACTGGGCCAACCACCGACCCTGGCATCCCTTGATCGAAGGGATTGGCTGGGCACGCAAACTGGTCCGCGGGAAAGAACGTCGCAAACGTTCGGAAAAGCTTGTCGAAAATCTGCTCGCGTCTGAAGCACCGTACTATTTGTTCCCTTTGCAGCTAGCCTCCGACGCGCAAATTCGGCTTCATTCTCCCTTCGCCAGTATGACCGATGCGCTGATGATGGTCATCAGGTCATTTGCCGAGAATGCGCCTGACAATACTCGCCTGCTGGTGAAGGAGCATCCTCTCGACAACGGTGTGTGCGATTGGCGTGAGGAAACACGGTCGATGGCGACCATGCTGGGTGTCGCTGATCGCGTCGATTACATGAGCTGGGGCGATATCGTGCCGGTCGCTGAGCAGGCCGAAGGGATGGTGGTCATCAATAGCACCAGCGGGACACTTGCTCTGGCTATGGGTGTCCCGGTCATCGCTTTGGGCCAAGCCGTGTACGATATTGCCGATGTCACGTTCCAGGGCGGTATCGACCGGTTCTGGGATGAGGCCACTCCTCCAGATCTGGCCACATTCAATGCATATCGCCGGGTGCTCGTCGAAAAGTGCCTGATTCCCGGAGGTTTCTTTTCGGATGAAGCGCTCGACAAAGTGGTGCGGCACGCGGTGGCGCGCTTCGAGGGCAAGCGACTTCTGGTCGAATAAGATCGGCGGTCAGATTGCGGAACTGAATGTCCTCTTCCTCTCTTGCCGAAACGTATCGAATAGCGCGGCGATGCTGCGCGCGTAGGGCAGTCCGCCCGGGGTGATGGATAGCGTCATATCGTCGAGCACGGCCAATTCGCGATCGAGGAAGGGCGTCAGTCGCTCCCTCACCTGAGGCATTTGGCACAAAGTGATTTCAGCCGAGCCTTGGCACAGCAATTTCTCGATCGCCGCGCCATTCAATCGGTCTCGCCGTGAGCGTGTGACGCCGTGGGAAGCCGACAATCTGCGCTGGCTTGCAATCATCCGATAGCGTCCGCTGTTCTTTTCGTTCTGCGCCAGCAACTCTGGAAATGCGCTGATAGCGCTGGCGCCGAGCCCGATCACGGCATCGGCGCTGTCATCGGTGAACCCCTGGAAATTCCGCCGTAATGTGCCGCTTCCTGCTGCGGCAGCTAGAGGATCATGCGGTAAGGCAAAGTGGTCGAACCCGACTGCGTCATAGCCATGGCTGGTGAGAAACTCATGCCCTAGCCTCGCCATCTGGAACCTCTCGCGATTGCCTGGGAGAACGGCTTCGTCGATCATCCGTTGCCGCGGTACGAGTTGCGGCACGTGGGCATAGCCGAACAAGGCGATCCGGTCGGCCGCGAGAAGGCGCGTATATTCGAGACTGTCTTCCAGATCCCGCTCGGTCTGACCGGGAAGGCCATACATCAGGTCGAAATTGAGTGACGTGACGCCTGCGGATCGGAGCCAGTCGATGCTGCGGCAGATGAGCGCGTCCGATTGTTCGCGTCCGATCGCTTTCTGGCAATGCGCAGCGAATGTCTGGACGCCCATGCTGGCCCGAGTAATGCCGGCGCTGCCGATGGCCGCTCCCCATTCGCGGGTCATCGAGCGCGGATCGAGTTCGATAGACCAGGCGGGAGTCACAGTGCCGAATTGCCGGTTTATCGCCTCGACAAGACCGAGAAACTCATCCGGCCTTATCGCATTGGGGCTACCGCCCCCGAAGGCGATGCGCCGGACACGCGCTGAGTCGGGTAGCAGGGTGGATACGGTTGCCAGTTCGGCATGCAGCGCATCGAGGTAGGACTCCACTCGCTGACGCCTGCCGGAGGCTCCGGTATTACAGCCGCAATAATAGCAAATCTTCTCGCAAAACGGGACATGCAGATAGAGGGAGACGTCTCCTTCAGCACGCTCGATCGCCGCTCCAAGCTCCACCGGATCAATGGGTCCGAAATCGGCAGCGGTCGGATAGCTGGTGTAGCGCGGCACTGCTTTTTCGAGCAGATCTGAATGATAGGTCCACATACTCAGCCTGATGGAGGCGGATTGCCTTTGCGTCGTTGATCTGGATCAAACGATTTACGGCAATTGACAGCGTGGCAGGCTCCAGCAGAACAGGGAGGCTCTTTTTCGGGAGTGCCGTTGCCGATTGGGATCGCGATCGTCCCGCCGCCGCACAGTTCGGCCATCAAAAGCTCTTCTTTCGCGGATGGCGGACCGATCGTCAGGGAGATCAGCGCGAAACTTCCCAAAAGCGCCGAGCAATTCATACATCGTCCCCTTCATCTTCATCGATCAGGATGCGCTGAGCGGCTCCGTCCAGATCCTCGAATTGTCCGTGCTTCATCGCCCAAAAGAACACCGCGAGTCCTAGGGCGCCCATTCCAAGCGCGATGGGAATCAGGAACGTGAGCCCGGTCACGCGCTCGGTTCCTTGGCCGAGCGGGCGAGGCGCAGCGAATTGGCCACCACGACCAGCGAGCTGATCGACATCGCGATGGCCGCGATCAAAGGCGTAACAAAGCCGAACAGCGCTAGCGGGACAGCGCAAACATTATAGAGCACGGAGAAGCCGAGATTTTGCCGCACGATCTTCATCGTCCGTCGCGCGACCTGCACGGCGAGCGCGACCGGCATCAGATTTCGACCTATAAAGACCGCATCGGCTGCCTGCTGGCTGACATCGCTGGCGTTTCCCGGAGCGATCGAGGCATGCGCCGCGGCGAGGGCGGGGCCATCGTTCAGCCCGTCCCCGATCATTAGCGGTTTCCGACCGCTCCGTTTCAAGAGTTCCAGAGCGCGCAATTTATCCTGCGGCGTTGCGCCTGCTTGCGCGTCGAGTTGCAGCTCATTGGCGACGGCCTGGACTGCACCGCTACGATCACCCGACAGGATGCTCGGTTTGATCCCCAATGTCTTCAAGGCTGCTACAGTCTTGCTAGCGTCGGGCCTCATCGGATCTTCGAATACGATCAGCTGGGACCTTCCGTCTACGCGTAGGCTGACCGAGATCTCGGTGCCGGAGCGTGATGTGCGCTCCAGCGCGACCTCCCGTCCGTCCCAATTTCCCGTGACGCCGCAGCCCTCGATCTCTCGTACGCACTCAAGTCTTTCCGGCTTTGTATCGCACTCGCGCAATGCGCTCGTCAGGCCGCGGCTGAGAGGGTGGCGACTTGTTTGGGCGAGGGCCAGCGCTATCGCCCTGTCATCGCTTCCCAATGCATAAATGTCTGGCCGCGGCTCACCCAGCGTCAGCGTGCCTGTTTTGTCGAGCAGGGCCGTATCGCATTCGGCAAGCCGTTCAAGCGCGCTGCCATCCTTTACGAGCAGGCCGCGCTTCAGCAAAGCTCCGGAGGCGACCACCTGCGCAGCCGGAACGGCAAGCCCCATGGCGCAAGGGCAGGTGATGATGAGGACGGCAATCGCGATAACCAGCGATTGGTGCCACCCCGTGCCTGCGATCATCCAGCCGATAAAGGCCAACAGCGAGAGCGTGTGCACGGCAGGCGCATAGAGCCGCGATGCACGATCGGCGATGCGGACATACCGGCTGCGCGACTGCCCCGCTTCGTCCATGAGACGCGCGATCTCCGCAATCGCAGTGTCGGACGTCGTTCTGGTAAGCCGTATCCGCAATGGCGCGCCGAGGTTGATTGCCCCGGCATGGACCAGGCTGCCTTTGCTCACATTCTCTGGCGCGCTTTCCCCTGTCAGCATCGAATTGTCGATCGCACTGCTGCCTTCGTCGACCTCTCCATCGGCTGCGAGGGCTTCTCCAGCGGCGACCATTACCAGCATGCCCGGTTCAAGCTCGTCGGCAGGCAACCGTGCGGTCGATCCATCGGGTGCAATGACGGTTGCCGATTTTCCCATGCTCCCCAGCAACGCGCCGATACCTGCACGGGTTCGCGTGCGCATCGAGGCATCGAGCGCACGGCCGCTCAGCAGGAAAAACAACAGCATGACCGCGCTCTCGAAATAGGCGTGTCCTCCGCCGGTCGCCGTTTCGTAAAGGCTCAGGCCTGTCGCGAGCAGCACGCCGATCGATATCGGAACATCCATGTTGGTGCGGCGATACCGAAGGGCCATCAACGCGGAAGCGAAGAACGGCCTTCCGGAGTATGCGATTACGGGAAGTGCGATGACCGCCGAAAGCCAATGGAACAGCTCGCGTGTCGCTCCTTCGGCGCCGGACCAGATGCTGACCGAAAGCAGCATTACGTTCATCATGCCAAAGCCGGCTACGGCGAGCGCTCGCAGCAGTTTTTTGCTTTCCGCATCATCGGTGCCCAGCGGATTGTCGGCGACCGGCTGGGACTCGAAACCGAGCTCGCGTAGCGCGGCAGCCAAATGCTCTTCGCCAATCGCGGGGTCGTGCAGTACCGCCACGCGCTTCGCGGAAAAGTTGACCCTGACGGACTCGACACCATCAAGTTCCGACAAATCGCGTTCGATCTTGCCGATGCAGCCTGCGCAGCGAATGCCCGGCGCGGTCAGACGGGTGTCGATTAGCCTGGATTTGTCATCGGCGATGATTTCCGTTGGCGCGTTCATCTGAGTTTGCGCTCTTCCGCCCACCTGAGCCCGCCGCTTTCGATGTGCAAGCGGACGATCCAACGCCCCGGTGCGACCGGGTTGACCGAGCGGTATGTTCCGGTCTCTCCCGGCGCGCGGGCGAATTCGAGTGCTGTTGTTTCACGCTCTCCAACAGGCCGCCTGAGTTCCGCTGACACGATCGCGCCATTCGGCACACCGTTGGTCTTGACTTCCAGATGCCCGCTGTGACCACGACCGATTTCGGCAGTCCAGCCGAGCGCTTTGCTGCGTTCCGCCTCGCCCAGCCACTCGTTGAATTTCTGGCTGGCAACATAGGTGTTTTCTACGATCACCCCGCCAAAGCCGCTGACCGCATGTGTTGCCATCAGAAGATTGACTGCAACGACGATGCCGAACCCGCCGACCATCACCTTCGTCATGTCGCGGCCTGTGAATTCACGTTTCATTGTGCTGCTCCGGGGCTGGTGAAGAGGGTTTGCTCGGCGTCCGTCTCCCGCTGTTCATCGAGCGACGTGACGCGGATGGAGAAGTTCTGTTCGGCGGTATCCGGGCTCGCGACGACGTAAGCGCGCACGGTCTGGGTCGCGTCAGCTGGCACATCGACTGCTTGCGAGCGAGCTGCGTTTTCCTGCCCGATCGTATCGGTCCACAAAACCGCACCCGGCAGACCGTCGAGCGCTATCTCCATTGTACGCGGGCGGCTCTCCATATTGCGCAGCCTGAGTGTGTAGGCGTTGCGAACCGATCCGTCCTTGAGCAGTATGAAAGCCGGATTGCGATCGGGCTGCACAGAGATTTCGGTGTGCGTGCGGGTGCCTAACGCAAACAGCATGGCGCCTCCGATGCCGCTCCAGATCATGAGGTAGGCGAGAGTGCGTGGACGCAGCAATGCGCGCCAGGCCGGGCGAGCTGGTTTGCCGACCGCTTCCGCTTCGCAATCTTCGAGTGTTGCATAATCGATAAGGCCGCGCGGCCTTCCGACATCCTTCATCACGCGGTCGCACGCATCGATGCAGAGCGCGCAGGTGATACATCCAATCTGCGGACCTTCGCGAATGTCGATACCCGTCGGACAAACCTGGACACATTGCAGGCAGTCTACACAGTCGCCGTAATCACCGGGGTTTTTCTGGGATTTCTTGAGGCTGCCGCGCGGTTCGCCGCGGAAATCCTTGTACGTCACCAGCAGCGACTTTTCGTCCATCATCGCAGCTTGGATGCGCGGCCACGGGCACATGTAAATACAGACTTGCTCGCGCATGAACCCGCCGAGCACGAAGGTGGTCGCGGTCAGGACCGCGACGGTTGCATAGGCGATCGGCGCGGCATCGCCCCGCCAGAATTCGTAGGTGAGCGTCGGCGCGTCGGCAAAATACATGATCCAAGCGCCGCCGGTCCAGAAGCTGATGAGCAGGTAGACTGTCCATTTACCGCTGCGCCGCGCAATCTTTGATGCGCCCCAAGGTGCGCTGTCGAGCCGCACCCGAGCATTGCGATCACCATCGAAAAATCGGTCGATATGCTGGAACAGGTCGGTCCATACGGTTTGCGGACAGGCATAGCCGCACCATGCCCGGCCGACGGCGCTCGTCACGATAAACAGGCCGATGCCCGCCATGATGAGCAGGCCTGCAACATAATAGAATTCATGCGGCCAGATTTCGATGCCGAACATGTAAAACCGGCGGTTAGCAAGATCGATCAACACCGCCTGGTCGGGAGCGTAGGGCCCCCGGTCCCAGCGTATCCAGGGGGTTCCGTAATAGATCGCGAGCGTCACGATCATGACCGCCCATTTGAATCTTCGGAAAGGCCCGTCGATCCGCTTGTTATGCACGGTCGGGCTTTTTTCGTAGAGCTTTTCGGGCACGCTCGCCGGCGCGGGCTGCTTGGGGGCATGGCGCTGCGTCGCAGCAATCGGCTCCGCCTCGGCTACATCCAGCGCGCCGCCCCAGTCGCGGGGCGGTTTGGCATCGGGCTTGGGATGCTCTTTGCCGGGTTCGTCAGGGTTGGCCATTGAAGGCGACCGTCGCTTCCTCTTCTTGCGCTTCTTCCGGTTGCGGCGATGCTTCCCCGCCGCCGCGCGAATGGACATAGGTTGCAAGCATTCTGATCGTCGCCGGATCGAGGCGGTCCTTCCAGCCGGGCATGACGCCGTGTTTCGGATAAAGGATCTGCTGGCGGATCTGCGCAGCTTCGCTGCCGTAAAGCCAGATCGCATCGTTAAGCGCAGGCGCGCCCTGGATTTGATCTCCTTCACCCGAAGGCTGATGGCAGGCAGCGCAGTTTACCGCGTATGTCTCTGCGCCGGATGCGTTTGGCTGCGCTCTGCCGCTTAGCGACAGTACGTGTTGAACGAGCGCGTCGAGCTGCGCCTCGTCGAATATGCCTTCGAAGCCGGGCATGTAACTGAGCCGGGTCTGGTCAGATCCCTCCCACCGGATGCCGTGAAGCAACGTGTTCTCGATCGCTTCAAGGTCGCCGCCCCACAGCCAGTCATCGTCATTCAGATTGGGATAGCCGCCTGCGATCCCCGCCGCACCGGCGCCGTGGCACTGAACGCAGTTCACCTGGAATGCGGCCGCTCCGCCCGCAATCGCCTGCTGCTGCAATTCCGGAGACGATGCGATTTTCTCGATATCCGTCGCTGCAATCCGCTCGAACACGTCTTGGCGTGCGAGGTCTGCTGCACTCATATCCTCGGCCAGCTCGCCCCGGCTCGACCAACCGAGTACTCCGGATGTCGCACGGTCGATCATCGGCCACGCGGGGTAAAAGACGGTGTAGGCAATCGCCCAGGCCACTGTCGCGTAGAAGGTCCAAAGCCACCAGCGCGGCAGCGGGGTGTTCAGCTCCTCGATGCCGTCCCATTCATGGCCTACCGTTTCCGTGCCGGTTGGCTCGTCGATCCGTTTTCCGGGTCCGGTTTCATTCGCCATCATCATTGTCCTCAAGGATGGATTGCGCTGCATAGTGGTTCTTGTCGCGGGCGCCCGGGCGGAAAGGCCAGAGGCAAAGGCTCACGAAAATGATGGCCATCGCCAAAAGTCCGTAGCTATCGGCAAACTGACGCAGGGTCTCGTAATCGGTCACCGGCCTGTCTCCTCGGCAAGTTCCTGCTGAGCGGCTGCGCTGTTCACATCGATAAGTGTCCCCAGCATCTGCAGGTAGGCAACGAGCGCATCCATCTCCGTCACGCGCGAAGGGTCGCCGTCGTAATCGCGAACCTGAGCCTTGGGATAGCGGGCTTCGAAATCGACGAGGTCGGTGTCGGGATCGGCCTGACCGATCAGATCGTTCTCGGCCTGCGCAATGTCTTCGTCGGTGTAAGGCACACCGACCGTACGCAGCGCGCTGAGCATCGCACCCGCATCGGCTACGTGCAGTTCGGTCTCCGATAGGAAACGGTATTTCGGCATGATGCTTTGCGGAACGACGCTTTGCGGATCGTTCAAATGCTGCACATGCCATTCGTCGGAATAACGGCCGCCAACGCGCGCAAGATCGGGGCCGGTCCGTTTTGATCCCCACTGGAATGGGTGGTCGAACATGCTTTCCGCCGCGAGGCTATAGGCACCGTACCGCTCAACCTCGTCGCGGAATGGTCGTATCATCTGGCTGTGACAGGTGTAGCACCCTTCGCGAATGTAGATATCGCGTCCCGCCTGCTCGAGCGGGGTGTACGGACGCATTCCGTCGACTTTCTCGATCGTGTTGTCGAGATAGAACAGCGGGGTAATCTGCACCAAGCCGCCTATCGCAACAGTGACCAGCGTGGCGACCGCCATCAGTGTCACGTTGCGCTCGATACGCTTGTGGCCCTTGACCGTTTCCTTGACCATTGGATCAGCCATCAATCGGTTCCTTATTCAGCGGGTTGCGGCGCAAGTGGGCGGTCTGCCTCGGCATCGTAGGCGGCTTGATAAAGAGGCGCTTCTTCGCGGAGCCTTCCGGCGATTGTCATCCAGACGTTGAAGGTGAGGACCGCGGCTCCTGCGAGGTAAAGCAGTCCGCCGAATGCGCGCATCATGTACATCGGTTTGAGCGCGGTGACGGTGTCGATGAAGCTGTTCACCAGGTACCCGTTGGCATCGTATTCACGCCACATCAGGCCCTGCGTGATCCCGGCGACCCACATGCTCGCCGCGTAGAAAACGATGCCGAGCGTCGCGAGCCAGAAGTGCCAGTTTATCATGCGCAGCGAATACATCCGCTCGCGTTTCCAGAGCCGCGGGACGAGGAAGTAGATGCAGGCGAAGGTGATCATGCCGTTCCAGCCCAGTGCGCCCGAATGCACATGGCCGATGGTCCAGTCGGTGTAATGCGACAGGCTGTTCACCGCCTTGATGCTCATCATCGGCCCTTCGAATGTGCTCATTCCGTAGAAGGCGAGGCTCAGCACCATCATTCGGATGACGGGGTCGGTCCGAACCTTGTCCCACGCGCCGTTCAGCGTCATCAGGCCGTTGATCATTCCGCCCCAGCTGGGCATCCACAGCATGATCGAGAAAACCATGCCGAGCGTCTGCGCCCAATCGGGCAGCGCCGTGTAATGGAGATGGTGCGGGCCGGCCCAGATATAGAGGAAGATCAGCGACCAGAAGTGGATAATGGACAGGCGGTACGAGTAGACCGGCCGGTTCGCCTGTTTCGGCACGAAGTAGTACATCATCGCCAGGAAGCCGGCAGTCAGGAAGAATCCGACCGCGTTATGGCCATACCACCACTGCGTGAGTGCATCCTGGACGCCCGCGAAGACGCTGTAACTGCGTGATCCCAGCAGGCTTACCGGCATCGATAGATTGTTGACGATGTGGAGCATCGCGATGGTGATGATGAATGCGAGATAGAACCAGTTCGCGACGTAAATGTGCGGTTCCTTGCGGCGCACGATGGTTCCGACGAAAACCACGAAATAGGCGACCCAGACAATCGTCAGCCACAGATCGACATACCATTCGGGCTCGGCATATTCCTTCGATTGGGTGACGCCGAGAAGGTATCCGGTCGCGGCTAGCACGATGAAGAGCTGGTATCCCCAGAATACGAACCGGGCGAGACCCGGAAAGGCAAGCGTCGTACGGCAGGTGCGCTGGACCACGTAGAAACTGGTCGCGAGCAGCGCGTTGCCGCCGAAAGCAAAGATGACCGCCGAAGTATGCAGCGGGCGCAGCCTGCCGAAATTGAGCCAAGGTTCGACATTGAGTTCCGGAAATACGAGCTGCAAGGCAATTACGAGGCCTGCAAGAAGCCCTGCCATTCCCCAGAAAACGGTGGCGATGACGCCCCACCGGATCACGTCGTCGTAATAGCGCGATGGACCTTCCGGCATACGGAAGATGCTCTGCGCCTTGGCCATCGGATCGTATTTCGCGAGCGTCGTTATCATCAGCCCGAAGGCCACAATGGCGATGATGAGGGCATGCGCCGCAAAGCCGGGATCTTGCGCGCCGACATAGGCTGCGAGCGCCAGAATGATCAGAACGAACCAAAGGCCGGACCGGCCTACAACGCTTTCCATTACGAATGTCCTCCTGTCTGAGGTTTCGTTAGTCGGGCTTGCGATTGCTCACATTGATCGAGATCAAAATCGCTATCGATGGTGGTCGTTCGCTCGGATTTCCGGCAGTGCCCGGAAAGATGGGCGAGGGTTTTGAGGTCGCTAACGACGATGCGCGCCCGACCGCAGGTTTCGATCAGGCCTTGTTTGCGAAGGGCGCCGAGCTGACGGCTGACCGTCTCGCTCGTCAATCCGAGTGAGTCAGCGATATCCCGGCGCGACATCGGGAGGTCGAGAATGTGTTCGCTGCCATCCCCGGTACCGATCCTCTCGGCCATCGCGAGCAGGAACCCTGCAAGCCGCTCGAGCGCGCTCTTTTGACCGAGCGCGACTGCCTTGTCGCGGCAGCGGTGCAATGCCGTCCGCTGCCGCTCGAGCAGCGCTCTCGCGATGCGTGGATCACCCGATGCGCAGTCGAAAAAAGCGCGGGCCGGAAAAACAAGCAGGTGCGTGGGTTCTAAGGAGCAGACGCTGTAACAATGGAGATCGTCAGCAGGGACTGAGAAAATGTCTCCACCGAAATGAAAAGCGATGATCTGCTCACGATTGCCCGATGCGCAGGCCGCGAGCTTCGTCGCGCCCGATCCGACATACAGCACTTTGCTTTCCGCGGTTCCGAGCTGCGCCTCTTCATGGGAGCGCAGCGATGTCGCGACGGCCATTGCTCTTAGTTGCAGGCCTGCGCGCGCTGCCGGTTCGACCCCGAATGCTGTCCGCATGAAGATATCGAAAGACGCCAGTTGGTTCATAATCAGCCTTACAGCGGTGCTTGTTCACGCTTGCTGATTGCTCCCGAAATGCTGCTTCGTCTTTGATCGAGATCAATGCGCGTACAATTTCCGGTCGGCTAATCCAGCGTCAGAAACAGCAATAATCCTGGGTCGCATCGTGCGGCCGCTGCTGTTGTCAGGGACAAGACCATGAAGACTATCCTAGCCATCACGAGCGCTGCTGTTGCGCTGGTCGCATCGCCGGCCGCCGCGCAGGATCGCACCGGAGACGTCCAGATCAAATTGATGGGAACCGCCGTCCTACCCGACGGTGAAATCGATGAAGTCACCGTCGACGCTGTCGGCCTGCCTGCGGATCTCGATACCAGGGCGAACGACAACGTGATCCCGAAGGTCTCGATCGAATACTTTGTGACCAACAACGTTTCCTTCGAAACGATTGTCGGCATAACGCAGCACGATGTCGACACAGTGTCGGGCTTTCCAGCCGGCACTGAGCTGGTGTCGGATGCGCAGCTTATTCCAGCCACGATCACGGCAAAATATCACTTCGATGCGGGAGGTATCAAACCGTATATCGGCGCAGGCCCAGCCTATTTTCTGTGGGTGAGCGATGAACCCGGCGCGGCGACAATACCGCTTGGCGTGACCGACACCGACCTTTCCGATGAATTCGGTTTCGCGCTGCAGGCCGGGGTCGATATTCCTGTGGGAGATTCGGGTTTTGGGTTCACTCTCGACGCCAAGCGCTATTTTGTGGACACGACCGCGCGCTGGTTTGCCGGTGATACGCTGGTGATCGAAACCGAACACAATCTCGATCCTTGGCTTCTGAGCGCCGGGGTCAGCTACCGGTTCTGACTGGCCCGTTATCCCAAATGGCACGGCCCTGCGGGCGTATCGCGCGTGGGGCCGTTTCATTTGGGTGCGCACATTTTCTCGTTGGCTTGATCCACTGGTCGGGTATGACGCGGCGAGCCCCCAGCGGGCTTCGAGCGCGGAGCAACACCTAAGGACATGGCATCAGGCCGAACACAACCGCCCGGACAATGGCAGTTCTGGATCGACCGCGGGGGCACGTTCACAGATATCGTTGCACAGTCGCCGGATGGAGACCTGCGGACCGCGAAATACCTTTCGGAAAACTCAGGCAGTTACGACGATGCAGCGCTGCACGGCATTCGGCAATTCCTCGATCTGGCAGCAACCGATCCGATCCCGAGCGAATTGATCGCCGCCGTTAAGATGGGCACCACCGTCGCCACCAATGCTCTGCTGGAGCGGGCTGGCGAACCTACAGTCTTTGTCACGACACGCGGCCATCGCGACGTTATCGAGATAGGATATCAGGCGCGGCCGGATACCTTCGCTCTCGATATTCGCAAACCCGAACTCCTCTACGATGAAGTGATCGAGGTGGATGAGAGGATCAGAGCCTCGGGCGCAATGGAAAGACCGCTCGATCTGGAGCAGGCGCGCGCCCTGTTCGAAGCTGCTTATCAACATGGATATCGCTCGATCGCGATCGCCCTTTTGCACGGCTACAAATATCCCGAGCACGAGCTAGCGCTGTCGGATCTCGCGCGCGAAATCGGCTTTCAACAAGTGTCCAGCAGCCACGAAGTCAGCCCGCTGACCAAGATAGTCTCGCGCGCGGAAACGACTGTCGTGGACGCCTATCTGACCCCGATCCTGCGAGAGTACGTCGAACGGTTCTCTGAGGCGTTCGGCGAAATTAGCGAGCCAGGGAAAGTGCTCTTCATGCAGTCGTCCGGCGGCTTGGTCGACGCAGCCAGCTTCCGCGGTCGCGATGCCATCCTGTCAGGACCCGCTGGCGGGATTATCGGCTGCGTGGAAACTGCTCGGCAGGCCGGTTTCGACAAGGTGATCGGCTTCGACATGGGCGGGACGTCCACCGATGTGTCGCACTATGCGGGCGAGCTGGAAAAGGTCTACGAAACTGAAGTCGCGGGCGTGAGGATGCGCGTGCCGATGTTGCATATCCACACGGTCGCAGCGGGCGGCGGATCGGTGCTGCGGTTCGAAGATGGGCGCTTCCAGGTCGGGCCGCAATCTGCAGGCGCCGATCCGGGGCCGGCCTGCTACCGCAATGGCGGCCCGCTTGCGGTGACCGACATAAATCTCTGCCTCGGCAAACTCAGCCCTGAACATTTCCCGAAAATATTTGGTCCTCAGCAGGACCAACCCCTCGATGTGGAAGCCGCGCGTGAAGGCTTTGCCGAAATTGCCGCAGCCTTGGGAGACGGCAGAACGATTGAAGAGGTCGCCGAAGGTTTTCTCGACATCGCGATCGAGCACATGGCACAGGCGATCAAGAAGATATCGATCGCGCGCGGATACGATGTCGAAGATTACGTTCTCAATTGCTTCGGCGGGGCTGGAGGCCAACACGCATGCCTGGTGGCGGAGCGGCTGGGCATTCGAACGATCCTGCTGCATCCGTTTGCCGGGGTGCTGTCGGCTTACGGAATGGGGCTCGCGAGCACCAAGGTCGAAAAGCAGCGGGTTGTCGGGCGCGATATCGACAATGGGGTGGCTGATCTCATCGAAGCTTTGATTGCCGAATTGGCTGAAGAGGCGCGCGCAGAATTGGAGGCGCAGGGCCTCGCAGCCGCTGAGGCACTGATCGAGGCCAAGGCACTACTTCGGTACAAGGGCACCGAAACCACCATCAACGTGCCGGTCGCGGAACCGGAGGCGATGCGTTCTGCTTTCGAAAAAGCGCATGAGCGGCAGTATGGGTTTGTTTCGCCAGACAAGGCCGTGCTGCTCGACACCTTGATCGTGGAGTGCAGCATTGTTGGTGATAGCCCCCCGGTGGACGCTGAGCAGGAGAAGCGAGCTGACGCTGCCGAGGCCACCGGGCGTACGCGGCTTTTCGCGAAGGGCAGTTGGCACAATGCCCCAATCTTTGACATCGCGTCGCTTGGCTTTGGTCACGAGATCGCCGGTCCAGCCATGATTATCGAGCCCACCGGCACGATCATTATCGAGCCGGGTTGGGAAGGGCGGATCGACGCATTCGGGCACCTGATCCTGTCCCAATGCAACCTGACGCATGATCGGATGGAAGTTTCATCACAAGTCGATCCGGTGACGCTCGAAATATTCAACAATCTCTACATGTCGATCGCCGAGCAGATGGGCATCGTTCTGCGCAACACCTCGCAATCGGTGAACGTGAAGGAGCGGCTCGATTTCTCCTGCGCGATTTTCGATCGTTCGGGAAACCTGGTCGCCAACGCGCCGCACGTGCCGGTGCATTTGGGATCAATGGATGCCAGTGTGCGCACCATCATCGAAAGCGGTCAGGACATCGAACCGGGCGATTCTTTCGTGCAGAATAATCCGCACAATGGCGGCTCGCATCTTCCCGACATCACGGTTGTGACGCCGGTTTTCGACAATGATGACAAGCATATCCTCTTCTTCGTCGCCAGCCGGGCACATCACGAGGATGTCGGCGGCATATCACCGGGATCGATGTCGCCGAAGGGACGCGCGATCCATGAAGAAGGAGTGCTGCTGGACAATCTCAAACTGGTCGAAAGCGGCACATTTCAGACCGACCGGATCGAGGCTGCCTTTGCGAGCGGCCCGTACCCAGCGCGCAATATCGCACAGAACATCGCCGACCTGATGGCGCAGATCGCGGCCAACGCAGCTGGAGCGACCGAGCTTCGGAAACTCGTCGGCACTTACGGGCTGGACACCGTTCATGCTTACATGCTGCACATTCAGGACAATGCCGAGCAGGCGGTCAGGCGCTTGCTCAAAACACTGGATGGCGGCGAGTTCGCTCTCACTGTCGATAGCGGGGCGACTATCAAGGTAGCGATAGATACGGACGGGGCAAACGGCACGGCAATTATCGACTTTACCGGCACCAGCGAGCAGCAGGACAGCGCTTTCAATGCCCCTGTTGCGGTGGTCAAGGCGGCGGTTCTCTACGTCATCAGGTGCCTCGTCGCGGACGATATTCCGCTCAATGCCGGCTGTATGAAGCCGCTCGATATCGTCGTACCCGAAGGATCGATGCTGAACCCAAAATTCCCGGCGGCCGTGGTCGCGGGGAACGTCGAGACCAGTCAGGCGATCACAGATGCGTTGTTCGGTGCGCTGGGCGAGCTTGGCTCGAGCCAGGGCACCATGAACAACTTCACGTTCGGCAATGAGCGGTATCAGTATTACGAGACGATCTGTTCAGGGGCTCCGGCAGGTCCGGGCTTCGATGGCGCGGCAGCGGTGCATACGCATATGACGAATACGCGCATGACCGATCCTGAAATCCTTGAGCAGCGCTACCCTGTCTTGCTTGACGAGTTCCGCATCGATCGCTGCTCTGGCGGGCGGGGACAATGGAATGCGGGTGATGGAATTACGCGCGCCATCCGTTTCCTTGAACCGATGCATTGCTCGATTTTGTCGGACCACCGCACGGTCCCGCCAGTCGGGATCGCAGGCGGAAAGGACGGGCGCCTTGGCCGCAATCTTGTCGAGCGCGTAGACGGGTCGGTGGAAAATCTCGGCGGATGCGGCTCGGCAGAGGTGCAGGTTGGCGACCGGATCGTTATCCAGTCTCCGACAGGGGGAGGATATGGTCCAGTTTCGAAGCTCAAGTAATCTGTGATCGAGCGTATCCGTAACATTGGCCCAGGCGCGCTCGTGACCGCCGCCTTTATCGGGCCGGGCACCGTGACTGCATGCACGCTGGCTGGCGTCAATTTCGGATACGCGCTGCTCTGGGCGCTGCTGTTTGCTACTCTCGCGACGATCGTGCTGCAGGAGATGGCTGCCCGGCTGGGCGTCGTCACCCAGAGAGGGCTGGGCGAGACGCTCGCGCAATTGCTCAAGCGCTCGATCTGGCGTTGGCCGCTGATCGTTCTCGTCGGCCTCGCGCTCTACCTTGGAAACGCCGCCTACGAAGCGGGCAATCTGTCGGGCGCTGCGCTCGGTATTGCGGCGATTGCGGGAGAGTCCGAAGCAGTGTTTGCCGCGAGTATCGTCACAATCGCGCTTCTCGCTTCTGTTTTGCTGTTGGCTGGGACTTATAAACTGGTTGAAAGAGTCCTGCTTGCGCTCGTCGCGATCATGGCTGCTTCATTTGTTGCGACATTCGCCATCGTCCGACCGGACCTCGGGGGCATGGCGACAGGGCTGCTCGTGCCCTCGATACCCGATGGCGCGCTGCTTACAGTGATCGCGCTGATTGGCACTACAGTTGTGCCGTACAACCTCTTCCTTCACTCCAGCGCCGTCCGCAACAAATGGTCAGGCCCCGAGGATTTGACCGCCGTTCGCGCCGACACCGCCATCGCAATCGGTATGGGCGGATTGATCGCCATCCTGATCGCGTCGACCGCGGCGGCGAGTTTATTTGCTGCAGGAATGTCTGCCGAGAGCGCAGGCGATCTCGCCCGCCAGTTCGAGCCGCTGTTTGGCTCAGGTGCGAAATACGTGCTGGGGGTCGGACTGTTTGCTGCCGGGTTGACGAGCGCAATCACCGCGCCGCTCGCGACCGGGTATGCGATGACGGAGATATTGCAGTTCGCGGGTGGTCAGAGATCGTGGGCGTTCCGGCTCATCAGCCTCAGCGTCATCCTCATCGGGGCTGCTCTGTCCTTAACCGGCATCCGTCCAATCGAGATCATAGTGACGGCGCAATTTGCGAACGGCCTCTTGCTGCCGATCATCGCCGCGTTCCTGCTCTATGTCGTCAACCAGAAGGCGGTCCTAGGGCGCTATGCGAACGGCAAAATTGCAAACGTTCTTGGCGCAGGCGTGCTTCTCATCGCAACCGGGCTCGGTGTGAGGCTGATCGTCGCCGCTTTCTCGTGAAGCCGTGAGACACTCGGTTGCGTCGGATCAGACCACCCCGAAGGCGAGCATGGCGTCGGCGACTTTCTTGAACCCGGCGATATTGGCGCCCTTTACGTAGTCGACATATCCCTCTCCCTGGTCGCCATATTCGACGCACTTGCCGTGGATGCCTTCCATCAATTCGGTCAGCATGTCGCCCAGCCTGTCCTGGTTCCAGCTGATGCGTTCGGCATTTTGGCTCATTTCCAGGCCCGAAACCGCAACCCCGCCGGCATTGGCTGCTTTGCCCGGGCCGTACATGATTTTCGCATCATGGAAGACCTTCACGCCGTCGAGGGTGGTGGGCATGTTCGCGCCTTCGGAAACCGCGATACAGCCATTATCGACCAGCGCTTTGGCTTCGTCCTCGTTCAACTCGTTTTGCGTTGCGCATGGCAGAGCAAGATCGCATTCGACATGCCAAGGGCGCTCGCCTTCGTAGAAGGTCGCGTTCGAGAATTCATCGGCGTATTCGCTGATCCGTCCGCGCCGGTTGTTCTTCAGATCCTTCACCCAGTCGATTTTGTCCTGATCGATCCCGTCTGGATCGTGAATGAAACCGTCGGAGTCGGACAGCGTCACGACCTTGCCGCCCAGCTTCGTCATCATCTCCGCAGCATGGGTCGCGACGTTTCCTGAGCCCGAAATGACAGCGGTTTTCCCTTCGATGCCGTCGTCCTTGTGATTGAGCATGTTACGCAGGAAATAGACGGCGCCATAGCCGGTGGCTTCGGGACGCATCTGCGATCCGCCATATTCGATCGCCTTGCCGGTGAGCACGCCCTCCCAGCGGTTGGTGATCCGCTTGTACTGCCCGAACATATAGCCGATTTCGCGCCCGCCGACGCCGATATCGCCCGCCGGAACATCCGTATCCGGCCCGATATGGCGATAGAGCTCCGTCATGAAGCTTTGGCAAAACCGCATGACTTCGCTGTCACTCTTGCCTTTCGGATTGAAGTTCGAACCGCCTTTGCCGCCGCCCATTGGCAGGCCGGTGAGCGAATTCTTGAACGTCTGCTCAAAGGCGAGGAACTTCAGAACGCTCTCATTCACGCTCGAATGGAACCGAATGCCGCCTTTGTAAGGACCGATGGCATTGTTGTTCTGGACGCGCCATCCGCGCTGGACGCGGATGTTGTGGTTGTCGTCTTCCCAGCAGACTCGAAACGAGACGACACGATCGGGCTCGGCAATTCGGCGCAGAATCTGCGCTTCGTGATATTCCTCTTTGTCGTCGATAAACTCGAAGATGTCCTGCGCCACTTCCTGGACGGCCTGGATGAATTCGGTCTGTCCCGGATTGCGTTTCTTCACGCCTTCCATGAATTTTTCGATGTCGACGTGGTCGGAAACGGCCAATTTTGTTCTCCAAATCAATTTGATTGGAAAACAGGTAGTCGCGGCATTCGTTCCCCTCGAAACGACGGGCCGCTGGAGCGAGAACGAGGCGTATTTCGGAGCTCGGGTTGCAAAAGGCAGGTAGGTCTTTAGGAGTCCGCGCATCTTCCAGCGCCGGATTTCGTCATCCAACGCGCACAGCGCGCCGACCGCGCTTACCGAAAATGCCAATGGCCTGACGGTCAACAGACCCGAGAAAATCTTCCATGACCAGCGAGACTGCTGAGCCTTCATCATCATCGTCGCAGAATCTGCCGATCGAACCACCGATCGTCGATTTGCCCATACCCACGCATGATCGCGGGTTTTACGATGGTTTCAGCCGCGAGGTTTCCATCCCGGCGAAGATCATCGTTTCGCTCATCATCATGTGGGCGATCTTCTTCCCGGTCAGGGCCAGCGATACGCTTCAGCTCGCCAATTCGACGATCATTTCCAGTTTTAGCGGTTGGTATGTCTATCTTGTGGCTAGCTTGATCGCGGTGTGTTTCGCGCTGGCGATCTTTCCCCGCAGCGGCAGGCTTCGCCTTGGCTCGGCTGACGAGAAACCCGAGTTTTCGTTCTTCTCCTGGGTCTCGATGCTGTTCGGGGCCGGGATTGGCATCGGAATGCTCACCTATTCAACGGGTGAGCCGCTCGCGCACTTTGCGAGCAACCCCGACATCATCCGAGGCACGATCGAAGCGCAGTCGGCGGAGGCCGTCCGCCCTGCTTACATGTGGACCTTCCTGCATTGGGGTTTCGGCGCGTGGTGCACTTATGCGCTGGTCGGCCTCGCGATATCCTATGTTTCTCACCGGAGAGGTTTGCCGCTCACGATCCGGTCAAGCCTTGCGCCGCTGTTCGGAAAAGGCATGTCCGGGCTCGCCGGTCATGTGGTCGATATCGTCGCTGTGGTTGCAACGATTCTTGGGGTGGCAGTGACGATGGGACTTGGAGTGCAGCAATTCGTCGCCGGGCTGCACAGGATTGGCTTTGGTGATTGGCTACTGGCCCAGGATGGTTCGGCAACGCCGATGGCGATCGTGGTGGCGCTTCTGTTGCTGGTGGGCGCGTCAACGATCAGCGCGCTTTCGGGTGTCGGCCGCGGGATCAAGTGGCTTTCCAACATCAACATGACGCTTTCGTTCGCCCTCTTGGCGCTTTTCGCCTTTGTTGGTTCGGGGCTTTACGGCCTGAAGCTGCTGGGGGTCGGCATTTGGGATTACTTCGTCACTCTTCCCGCGCATTCGCTAACGCTGTTTTCGTCGGCGGGCGACGCGGCTGGCGACGCCCTTGTCCAGTGGCAGCTCGACTGGTCTGTCTTCTATTGGGCATGGTGGATCGCCTTTGCGCCCTTCGTCGGTATGTTCATAGCGCGTATTTCCCGGGGGCGTACGATCAGGGAATACGTCTTTGGCGTGGCGATGGTCCCATCGCTGATGTGTTTCATCTGGATGGCGATGGTCGGCGGGACGGCAATCGATCTCGAACTAAGCGGTGTCGCCGACGGGGCGATTATGAGCACAGGCATATCGGACCAGCTTTACGCGACGCTCGCGGTTATGCTGAGTCCTGAAATGGCATTGGTTGTTTCGGGGCTGGTTGTGGTGCTTTTGATGACATACCTGATCACGTCCGCAGACAGTGCGATCCTGATCGTCAACACGATCAACGGCGCGGGTGACGATGAAGGCAGCCGCCGATATCATATCTTCTTCTGGGGCATTGCGCTCGCATTCGTGGTGGGATCGATGCTGATACTCGGCGGCATCGACGCGATCCGGATCACCATGATTATCGGCGCCTTGCCATTTTCTTTCGTGGTGCTCGCAATGGCCGTGTCGATCATCAAGGCTGTCGTTTTCGACCTGATCCGCAAGAAGCACGGCATCCCAACGACAGCCGAGGGTTGCGAAGACTGGGATGGTCTGCCGCAGCCGTAGAGTGTTCAGGTGCCCGTCCTCTGTTGCCAAGTTGCAACATCGTGAAACAGTTCTGGAAATAATCAGTGCGTCCGGTGGCCGGCCGAGTAACCGATTGTTATCGCCCTTTCAAACGCGTGCACTTCTTTGCCTTTCTGCGCGCGTGACTGGATGTCGCTGGTGCATTTGAGCATCGCAATCCGGTTCAGGCCAAATCAGGGGCATTTTAATGTCGAAATTCGTCGGCGGCGCGTCAGCAAGCGCGCTCGCAATCGCTATTGCATCACCTGCCGTCGCTCAGGAAGCGACCGCGCAATCCGAACAGGCCGAGCAGCGCGGGGGCGTGCAAACTATTGTCGTCACCGCGCAGCGCCGCACCGAAGACCTGCAGGACGTGCCGGTCTCCGTTTCCGCCATCGGTGCCGAACAGCTTGAAGAGCTCAACATCGATACGTTCGAGGATTACCTTGAGCAGATTCCTTCGGTGACCGCAGGGGGCAACGGCCCCGGCCAGAGCACGATCTACATTCGCGGCCTAGCCTCGACCACGCCCAACATCACGGTTGCAGGCGTTGCGGGGCTTGCTCCCAACGTGGCGCTGTATCTCAACGACCAGCCGCTCTCGCAGCCGGGCCGTAACCTTGACGTGTACGCCGCCGACCTTGAGCGGATCGAGGTCCTCTCCGGTCCACAAGGCACGCTGTTCGGCGCAAGCTCGCAGGCCGGCGTGGTCCGTCTGATCACCAACAAACCCAGCCTCTCAGGCTTTGACGCTGCGTTTTCGACCGGCGTCTCCTTCACCAAGGGGGGCGAGGCGAGCTACCAGGGCGAGGCGATGATCAACGTCCCTGTGTCAGAGACGATAGCGCTGCGCGGCGTGGTCTATCTCGATGACCAGGGCGGCTATATCGACAACGTTCCAGGCACCATCAATCTCAGCGAGAGCGCACGGTTCCGTCCCGAGGGCTTCGTTCGCGAGAACGGTGTGCCGGTGAATGCCAATCGCGCCGGCTTTCAGTCGACCGCGGATCTGAGCGGTGTCACTTTCCTGGATGCCGACAATGCAGGCATTGCCGAGGACGACTTCAACGACACGCAGTACACCGGTTTCCGTGTCAGCGGTCTGTGGGAAGTCACCCCGGACTGGACGGTCACCGTGTCGCACCAACGCCAAAGCCTTGAGAGCGACGGCGTATTCTTCGCCGATCCCGAACTGGACGGCCTCGATGACCTCGAAATCTCGCGCTTTGAGGAAGACCGCCTGGAAGACGACTTTTCGAACACCAGCTGGACGGTCGAAGGCCGTATCGCGATGCTCGATGTCATCTATACGGGCGCCTACACCGATCGCGAAGCGGAACAGCGCGCCGACTACACCGATTACCTGTTCGCCGGTCAGTATCTGCCGTACTACATCTGCGATGGCTCGGTCAGCTATCCGGGTGCGGGTGTCGATCCGGCTGGAACGTGTCAGCCGCCGAACCTCTTCGTGAACTCGCTCAGCAACACCGAAGTGTTCACGCAGGAACTGCGTTTCAGCACACCTGAAGACTGGCGCATCCGGTTCCAGGGCGGCGGTTTCTACTCCGATCTCAGCCTCGAAGAGCGCGTCGACTTCGCTTATCCGGGTAATGTGGTCGCGCAGCCGTTTGGTCCGTTCGCACCGAATTTTCCGCAGACGACAGGCTTCATTTCCGATCCTGGCCCGTTCCCGGCCTCGACGATCTTCCGCAACGACATTCGCCGGACCGATGAGCAATTCGGCATTTTCGGCGAAGCGAGCTTCGATATCGTGCCCGACTTGCTCACGGCCACGTTCGGTGCGCGTTATTACGATGTCGAGGTGGACTTCGAAGGCAGCGCCAACGGTTCGTTCTGCAACAGCTTCAGCGACGTCGATCAGAACGCCTTCGGCACCGACATCAGCGATCTTTACAATGGTGATGGTCAATTCACCTTCATCGGATCGTGCGATCCCGCCTTGCGTCAGACTTTCGATTTGGACGACAGCCTCGAAGAAATCCAGGCAGCCGGTCTTTCCGCAGCGCAGGCGCAGCAGGTGTTCAACGCTGTTCGCGCGCCCGACACTGCATCGACGAGCGGCACTATCTTTAAAGGCACTCTCACGGTGACGCCAACCGAAGACCTGCTGTTCTATGCCACCTATTCGGAGGGCTTCCGGCCCGGACTGCTGAACCGTCCTGGCGGTGCTGTGGCACCGGGGACCGGCTTCGTCGTTCCGTTCGAAGTCGACACTGACGAGGTGGAGAATTACGAGCTCGGGTGGAAGACCGACCTGCTGGACGGGCAATTCCGCTTCAACGGCAGCGCGTTCTTCGTCGATATCTCGAACCTGCAAACGCAGATTTTCGATCCCTCGATCACCAACCTGTTCTTCTCGTCCAATGCGGCCGATGCCGAGATCTACGGGATCGAGGCCGACTTCACCATCGCACCCTATGCTGTGCCGGGCCTGACAATTGCGGGTGCTTTCTCGATCCTCGATACCGAAATAACGGAAGTGCTCATCCCGACCACCGATGTGATCGAAGGTGAGGAACTCGCCTACGCTCCGGGTTTCCAGGGCAACCTTCGCGCGCGGTACGAATGGGATCTGTCGAACACGCTTGAGGCATATATCCAGCCGCAGGTGACCTATTCGGATTCGAAGTTCACCGACATAATCGAAATCAACAAGATCGAGCTTGATAGCTACACGTTGTTCGATCTGGCGGTGGGCATAAAGGCCGACCGTTGGGGCTTCGAAGTGTTCGGCGAGAACCTGTCCGACGAACGCGCCGAAATCTCCGGCATTTTCGGGAATGACCGCGAACGCATCATTACCAACCGTCCGCTGACGGTCGGCATGCGCGTGTCGTTCGACTACTGATCCGATCGGACTAAAAAGCTGGCGGCGGGAGTGGGCAGACAGGTTCACTCCCGCCGTTTGCTTGTTTAAGGCAGCAACATGACGCCGCGCGATACCAACTTGAAGAGCGCCCAGCAGAAGATGCAGGCGGGCGACTTCTCCGGCGGTCTCGACGTCGCTGAGGCCATGCTTGCCGACGATTCTGCGGACGGTGAGGCGCTCTACCTTGCGGCCGTCGCCTCGCGCTATCTGAAGCGTTTCGACGAGGCTTCGCAGCACCTGTCCAACCTTCATGCGGCGATGCCCGAATACGGCCGAGCCTGGCAGGAGGAGGGGCACCTCGCGCTCGCCCAGGGAGACAAGGCCGCAGCGCTCTCGGCGTTTGTTCGCGCGGTGCGGTTCAACCCGGCGCTGGAGGCAAGCTGGCGCGAACAGACAAGATTGCTGGGCGAAGCAGGCAGAACCGCTGAAGCTGGCGCCGCATATGCGCAGCATCAGCGTTTGGTGAACCTTCCGCGCGAACTGGTCGCGGTAACAAATCACCTGGCGGAAGGGCGGTTGATCCGCGCCGAGGAAATCTGCCGCCACTATCTGCGCCAGAACCCTCGCAGCGTGGAGGGGATGCGGCTTCTCGCCCAGATCGGAATCGAACTTGGCATTCTGGACGATGCCGAATTCCTGCTCGAAAGCGCGGTGACTTTTGCGCCCGACGATATCCAGCTGCGCCTCGATTATATCGACGCTCTGCGCAGGCGACAGAATTTCAAGAAAGCGCGCGAGGAAGCAGAGACCCTCTACGCGCGCGATCCCGAAAATGTCCTGTTCCAGTCCCGGCTCGCGATCGAGAGCATGCAGACCGGAGAATATGATCGCGGCCTCAAGCTGTTCGATGCAGTGCTTGAGAAGATTCCGAACGATCCAGCCAATCTGACGAGCAAGGGCCACGCGCTCAAGACCACCGGCGCGCAGAGCGAAGCGATCGACAGCTACCGGCAGGCGATAGCGGCAAAACCCTACCACGGGGATGCCTGGTATGCCCTTGCGAACCTCAAGACCTATCGGTTCGAGGACAGCGAACTTGCGGCGATGAAGGAGCAGGCAGAGCGGCCCGACCTTGCCTTCATGGACCGCGTGCACATTTCATTCGCGCTCGGCAAAGCGCTGGAAGACCGCGGCGATTACGAGGCGAGCTTTGGTTTTTACGACCAAGGCAACGCGCTGAAGCGAGCGCAAACGCGCTACAGCGCCGACAGCATGAGCGCCGAGTTGGCCAAGCAAAAAGACATCTGCACGCCGGACCTGTTCGAAAGGCAGGCGGGTAAGGGGCATGGCGCGCCCGATCCGATCTTCATTCTTGGCCTGCCGCGCGCAGGCTCGACCCTGCTGGAGCAAATCCTCGCCAGCCATTCGCAGATCGATGGAACCTTGGAACTTCCAAACATTCTCGCGCTCGCGCACCGCTTGCGAGGCCGCAAGGCCGGCCAGTCGCGCTATCCCGAAATCCTCCATGATCTGACTGCAGAACAGCTCGCAAAATTCGGTTCGGATTTCATAGAAAACACCCGCATTCACCGGCAGGACGCGCCGTTCTTCATCGACAAGATGCCGAACAATTTCCGCCATATCGGCCTGATCCACCTTATCCTGCCGAATGCGAAAATCATCGATGCCCGCCGCGCGCCGATGGATTGCTGTTTTTCAGGGTTCAAGCAGCTCTTCGCCGAGGGCCAGGAATTCACCTATGGCCTGCATGAGGTGGGCCGGTATTATGCCGACTATGTCGATCTGATGGACCATTGGGATGCGGTGCTTCCACGCAAGGTCCTGCGCGTCCAGCATGAGGATGTGCTCGACGATCTCGAAGGGCAGACGCGGCGAATGCTCGATTTTCTCGGGCTTCCGTTCGAAGAGGCGTGTCTCCAGTTTCACAAGACCGATCGGGCGGTGCGCACTGCCTCGAGCGAACAGGTGCGCGAACCGATCAATCGAAAAGGGCAGGGCGCGTGGCAGCCTTTCGAGCCGTGGCTTGCCCCCTTGAAAGAGGCACTAGGCGACCTGGTTTAAGCCAGCCGCGCCCCATCTGGCACGCCTTCGCCCGGTGCCGCGAGGACGATGGCCCCGTCCGCATCGGGAAATCCCAGCACCAGTACTTCGGACATGAACGGGCCGATCTGGCGCGGAGGAAAATTGACGACGGCCATCACTTTGCGACCCACGAGTTCCTCGGGCGTGTAATGGTCGGTGATCTGAGCAGAGCTTTTGCGCGTGCCCAAATCGCTGCCGAAATCGACCACCACCTTGATCGCGGGCTTGCGCGCCTCCGGAAACGGCTCGGCCGAAACGACCGTCCCCGCGCGAATGTCGAGCGCCATGAAAGTCTCAAAGGTCGTCTGTTCCATAGAGCCTGCGATAACGCTGCTCTTTCCATAAGTCACCGCGTGAGATAGATTGCGAACTGCAACCCAGCGCAGCGCAGGATACTATCGATGACAAGTTTCACACTCAACGGGCAGCCCGTGACGATAGACGCGGACCCGGCAATGCCGATCCTGTGGGTCGTGCGCGAGAAGCTTGGCCTTAGTGGCACGAAGTTCGGTTGCGGCATTGCGCAATGCGGGGCCTGCACGGTTCATCTGGACGGTGAGCCGGTGCGCAGCTGCTCGACGCCTCTCGCCCAAGCGGAGGGCCGCGAGGTGACGACGATCGAGGGGATCGCCGGTCCGGATGGCGAACTCACCAAAATCCAGCAGGCATGGATCAGCGAGCAGGTGCCGCAATGCGGATATTGTCAGTCCGGCCAGATCATGGCGGCGACCGCCTTGCTGCGCGACAATCCTGCTCCTTCGGACGAGGATATAGATGCGGCCATGTCGGGAAATATCTGTCGCTGCGGCACCTACACCCGCATCCGCCGTGCGATCAAAGTCGCCGCGGGGATCGAACAGCCGCTTTCCGAGCGCATGGCGGGGGAGGCCTGAGCCATGAGCGACCTGAATTCGAAGAAAGAGCGCGGCAGCCTTGCGAAGTGGAGCAGGCGCGGATTTATCGGCGCCGGTGTGCTGGCGGGCGGCGGCCTGCTGATCGGGATCGGCGTTCGTCCGGGCAACCCGGTAGACGCGCTGCGCCCCAAGGTTGCGGCTGGGGCAGGCGAGCAGCTCGTCAATTCGTGGGTCAAGATCGATGCGGACAATATCGTCACCGCAATCGTCCCGCACTGCGAAATGGGGCAGGGAGCGCATTCGGTTCTTGCACAGATGCTGGCCGATGAACTCGACGCTGCGTGGGAAGATGTCCGCGTCATGCAGGCGCCTGCCGACGGCAGCTATGTCGTCAGCGATACCGCGCGCATGTTCGTCGCACCGTTCACGATGAATGCGGCAGCTTGGATCGAGCCGACGTGGGATGGCCTGTTCACGCAGATTGGGCGCTTTACCGACGCAATGATCACCGGCGGATCCTCCTCCATTCGCTCGACTGGCCAGTACCAGATGCGCATTGCCGGCGCTGCGGCGCGCCAGATGCTTAAAGGGGCGGCAGCCGAGGAATGGGGCGTGCCCACATCGCAAATCACGACACGCGACAGCACTTTGTTCCACGAGCAGTCCGGCAGATCAGCGCCCTATTCGCGGTTTGCCGCCGCTGCCGCCGAGCAGCCGATGGATCACACGCCCCAGCTGAAATCGCCCGCCGAGTATCGCCTCATGGGCAAAAGCAAGGCGCGCACGGATATCCCGGCAAAGGTCGATGGGACAGCGCAATTCGGCATCGACGCAGCGCCCGAAGGGCTCGACCTCAGCTACGCAGCGGTCGTGCGCCCCCCGGTAAACGGCACCAGTGTCACGAGCATGAATGCTGAGCGCGCGATGCAAATGCCTGGAGTGCTCCAGATCCTGAACATGGGGGATTTTGTCGCGGTGGTCGGCGACAGCTATTGGGAGGCGCAGCAGGCACTTGGCGCGATCGATATCGAATGGAGCGAGGCCGAAAGCCCGACCCGCTCGACCGAAGATCAGTTTGTAGCGTTCGCGGCGGCGCTGGATGAGGCCGGCGACGATGGCGGCGATGAAGTCGCGGCAAAAGGCGACGCTACTTCTGCATTTGCCGATGCCGACACGTTGATCGAAGCGGAATACCGGGTACCTTATCTCGCGCATGCACCGATGGAGCCGGTCAATTGCACGGCGCTGGTCAAGGACGGGAAATGCGATGTCTGGACCAGCACGCAGGTTCCGCTCATGGCGCGCACGGCGATCGAGAAAGCGATCGGTCTGCCCAAAGACGACATCACCGTGCATCACCCCTATCTCGGCGGCGCTTTCGGGCGGCGGCTCGAAAACGATTACGTCACGATGGCCGCGCGGATCGCGAAGGCGACCGGCTATCCGGTGAAGATGATCTGGAGCAGGGAAGAGGACACGCAGAAGGGTGTTTACCGTCCAGCAGACCTCAGCAGGCACAAGGCGGCTCTCGGTGCCGACGGAAAGCTGGTCGGCTATGCGAGCATCTTCACGCAAAGACACGACCCGGCAGAGGCGAGCGTGCCGGCGATGTACAACATTCCCAACACCTCGGTTCGTGTCGCGGCATCGGATTTGCACCTGCCATTTGCAGCGTGGCGCTCGGTGGACCACTCGCAGCAAGGCTGGTTCGTCGAGAGTTTCATTGACGAGGCCGCCCATGCTGCTGGCAAGGATCCGCTTGAATATCGGCTAGCCATGCTGGGTAACTCGCCGCGTCACGCCGCAGTGCTGCGGAAAGTGGCAGAGATGAGCGACTGGAGCGCGCCCGCTGCCCAAGACACGGCGAAGGGCGTAGCCATTGTCGAGAGCTTCGGGACAATCGTGGCTGAAGTGATCGAGGTGGACATGGCGGCCGGCAAGCCGAAGATGACGAATTGCTGGGCGGTTTGCGATGCCGGTTTCATTATGAACCCCGATGGGTTCCGCAACCAGATCGAAGGCGGGATCGTGTTCGGCCTGACCGCGGCGATGTATGGCGAGATCGACCTCGTCGATGGCGCGGCCAAGCAGAGCAATTTCCATGACTACAAGATGCTCCGGATGAACGAAGTGCCTGCGATCGAGGTCGCGATCATCAATTCGGGCGATATTCCTGTGGGCGGTGCTGGTGAACCGGGTCTTCCCCCTGCGGCTCCTGCTCTCACCAACGCAATCTTCGCGGCAACCGGCAGACGCCTGCGTGAGTTGCCCATCGCGAAGCAATTCGCATGATCGACAGCCAGAGGGGCAAAAGGTCTGCGCGGTGTAAGGCAGCACTGAGTGCAGCTTTGCTTGCATTTACCGTCTCTGCTTGCGGCGGCTCGGAGGAGCAGGCGGTCGTCGAGCAGATCGTGGTGCGTGAGCCGGGCGATCCAGCGCCGATACCTTCCGTCCCTGCGGATGCGCCTGATCTGGTCGCAGCAGGAAAGTCCGCTTTTGCAATGTGCAGCGCATGCCATGTCGCGGAAGCGGGCGAGCCATCACTGGCGGGACCCAATTTGCACGGCGTGGTCGGCAGGCAGGCGGGCGTTCTCGGTGACTTCGCATATTCGGAGGCGCTCGCGACCTCGCAGATCACATGGGACGAAGCACAGCTCGATCGCTTCCTTGCTGACCCGGCAGGGACCCTGCCAGGCACGATCATGGTCGCCGGTGCAGTTGGCGATGCGGAGCGCAGAGCTGCGATCATCGCTTATCTTACGAGCCTGGACGAGTAATTCCGGGACCCCGACGCAAGTGAATTTCCGATACGTCTTCGAATTCCTGCAGGATCGCCGGGCCGCTGGGATGGACACCGTTCTCGTGACGGTTTGCGCGGTCGAGGGATCGTCGATGCGCAATCCCGGTACCATCATGGGCGTGGCCGAAGACGGCAGCTATGCGGGATCGCTGTCGGGCGGCTGCATAGAAGCGGCGGTGGTCGCCGAGGCTGTCGATACGCTGCGATCGGGCGAGCCCCGCATAGTGCGCTTCGGCGCGGGATCGCGCTACATCGATATCAAATTGCCCTGCGGTGGTGGGCTGGACCTACACTTCCAACCGTTGGGCGCAAGCGACCTCGCCGAGCGGTGCTTGCAATCCATCGCGGACCGCGAACCGTTCTCGATGGCCTTGGCACAAGAGGGTGCATCACACCTGTCGGATTGGCGCGCACCGTCATACGATGCTTCCGCCGGGGAGGCTGTGTTCGGGCATTGGCCCGAGCCGCTGCTTGCCATTGTCGGCCACGGCGCAGGAGTGGAAGCGCTTGAGCGCATGGCCAGCACGATGGGATGCATCAGCCGGGTCTACACGCCGGATGAGAGGGTGGTAGACGCTCTCCGCAATGGACCGACCGAGGTGATCGGTCTTGAGCGGACGTCGGAGACGGGTCTCTTGCAGAGCGATCCGTGGACCGCATTCGTGTTCCTCTTCCATGACCATGATTGGGAAATCGACCTGATGGCACGGGCAATCGAGCTTCCGCATTTTTATCTCGGTGCAATGGGCGGCAGGAAAGCCCATGCCGTGCGCAGCGAGGCGCTTAGGGCTCGCGGCATAAGCGAAGAGCAATTGTCCGCGATGAAGGCCCCGATCGGCGTGTTCCATTCATCCCGCGATCCGCAAACGCTGGCGCTATCAACCTTGGCGGAGATCATCCGGACCTATCAGGACACCGATTTCGGGAAAGCTCTTGGCTGAGGCTCGCAAGCCGGCTGTCGCACTGCTGGCGGCGGGATCGTCCCGCCGGTTTGGGCAGCGGGACAAGCTGGCCGCAGAGTTTCGCGGCGAGATGCTGGGCTGTTTGGCCGCTCGCGCAATCCCGCGCGAGTTATTTGAGGCTGCTTGGGTCATCATCGGTTCGCCAGAACACCCATGCGCCGAGCAGTGGGAACGGACGGGCTTTGCCGCGCACGTCAATCCGGATGCCGAGCGCGGAATGGGAACTTCCGTGGCCTGCGCAGCGCGGCTTGCGCAAGCGGCGAGAGCGAGCGGGCTCCTGATTGCGCTGTCCGATATGCCGCTTGTGCCCGCGGAGCATTTCCGGGCGTTAGCCGCCACTGCCGAAGACGGCGGATCGGGCTGTATCGCGGCATCGTCGAGTGGCTCAGTCCGCATGCCGCCAGCGATATTCGGCGCCGATCATTTCGAGACGCTTTCAGAATCCGACGGAGATGGCGGCGCGCGCACCTTGCTTTCAAGCGGTGTCGCGATCGACTGTCCGCCGGACTGGCTTGTCGATATCGATACTCCGGAGGATCTCGCGAGGTACGCCTAGAACAGCGGAGGCGCTATTCCAGGCCCAATTCATCGAGGTTCATTGTCGCTGCCGAATATCCCGCCGCTGCCAATCGCCCAGTCAGGTCGGCACGAATCGCGCGGATTTGCGCATCTGCCGCGCTCTCTTCTCGCAGGTTCACCAGGAAAAAGTCGCCTGCCCCTAAATCGAAGCGCTTACGCTCCGCAGCCACCATTGCGCTCGCCTGCTCAACTTCATCGTCTGCGAGCTCCGCGAGTTCCAAGGCGGCGTTGAGATTGGTGAGGATGTTGTCGAGTTCGACCTCGATCCGGTCAGCAACGCGCTGTTGCTGCAGCTCCATTTCGCGCAGTTCCGCTTCGGCCCGCTGCAAACGCCCGCGGGCCTCGCGCCGCTGCAGAGGGACAGAAAACGTCACGCCCACAATAGCGTCGGTAGAATCGAAAGTGGGGCCGCCATCGCCGATCTCGCCGAAATCTCTCGACAACTCGACGTTCAGATCCAGCTTGGGCTGGAGATCGTTGCGGCGCAACTCAACCTTGTTGGTCGCGCGCTGGATCGCAAGGCGAAAGTTTTGCAGCTCAGGACGGGTCTCAAGAATATCGTCCCGACCCGCCGCAATCAGCGTCCGCATGTCGGGCAGGACATCAAGGATATCCGCGCTCGGCAATTGCTCGCGCGTCGGGGTGATGAGCCGCCCGTCGCGATCGCGCAGATAATAGGCGAGGCTGTTGGAAGCAGTCGCGAAATTTCGCTGTGCTTCCGCCAACAGCGTCTTCCGGCGGATGACATTCTGTTCGTTCTCGGTCAGCGCGATGCGGGGTGTCGCCCCCGATCTCACCTGGCGCGACAGGCCGACCGTGCGCGCCTGCGCGATTTCGAGCAGCTCCTCGTACACGCGGATTTCGTTCCCCGCCGCGACCCAGCGCCAGTATGCCTTGAGCGCTTCGTGCTGCACATTCAGTTGTACCAGCAGGACGTCGAGCCGGGCCTGGCTCGCTGCGATCCGGGTGTCCTCGATCGTGAAGCGGCGCTGGTCGATGCTGCGATCGCGTAGCAGCGAAAACAGCGCGCCTACCTTGAATTCGCCGAGTTCGTTGGTGTTGTAGATGTTTTCGTAAATCGGGAATGTACCGTCTGAAAGACGGTAGGTCGCGAAGACTTCGGCGCCAAGAGGGCGCAGCGGCTGGGTCGCGCCCACCTCGGCGTAACCGCCGGAGAACGTGCCTGTCAGCCGGTCGTAGGTTTCCGCCTTGAGCATGAGGTCGAACGCGCCATCGGCGGAAAGTTGGTCGCTGCGGGCGGCGGCTTCGCGCTGAAAGCTTTCCAGAATGCTCGGAAATGTAAGCGCGGAGCTTCGCAGCACTTCCTCAGGCAGCAAAGGTCCGGTCTTCAGCGCTTCTTCGAGAGGATCGCCGAGCGGTTCGATATCCTGCGCGTGTGAAGGCCCCGCCAGCACACAAAACGCAGCAGCCAGTCCGCAGGCGGTCAGATATTTCATGGCTAGAGCGCCTGGCCCTGCGTGTCCGGCGCAGGGGGCAGCTCAGGGGGGAAGTTGTTGAGCTGCCGCCAGATTTCGTACCCAACCGGGACGGTTTCGAGCAGCACCCACGCTCGCACCGACGCACCGAAGCGGGCGTAGCGTTCCTCGGGCCAAGGCTCCTCGCCCTCCGGGTCTTCCGCGATCAGGACGCGGAACCTTCCGTCTGCCTGCGCCGATTGGTCGACAGTGGTCACCTTGCCTGCGAAGGTTCCGATCGCAACCGAGGGCCATCCGCTGAATTGCACGGCGGGCCAGCCTTCGAACTGGACACGGGCTTCTTCACCCGGCTGGATAAGTCCGACATCGCGGCCGTCGACGAATATCTCAATCACCCTTTCGGTCGTTTCAGGGACGAAGGATGCCAGCACGTCGCCGGCACTCACGAGCGTTGCCGCGTCACCGGCATTGACTGACTGGATAAAGCCATCGCGCGGGGCGACCACCAACTGCTCCGACTGGCGGGAAAGTGCAGTCTCTGCCCGAGTCAGATTGGCTTGAGCCTCGGCAACCCGGCCGCGCATTTCCTCGACCCGGATCTGTGCCTGCTCGAAATCCCGGCGGGCAGTCAGGCCGGCCGCGAACAGCTCTGCCATGCGGCGTTCGTCGATCTGCGCGGTGGCGAGCGCGTTCTGCGCGGATTGAAGCTGGATCTGGACCTGCTGGCGTTCCGCCTGCAAGCGCTCGACCAACCTTGGATCGATGTCGGCAATGCGCGCAATCGGATCGCCTTTCTGCACCGCGCTGCCATCGCGGACATACCATTCTTCGATACGGCCAGAGACGAGCGCGTTGATTTCCTGCTGGCGCTCGTTCGGATTGAGGGTCGTCACGACGCCTTGGCCGCCGGTCGTCTGAACCCAAGGCACGAAGATCAGAAACCCGACAAGGATGACAATTGCAGCGAGAACCAGCACGTAAACTGTCCGCATGATCAGCGGCGTCCGGATCTGCTGGAGCGTGGTAAAGTGCGAAAGGTCCTCTTTCGTGGGCGTGATGATGCTCATGTGCCGGCGACCCCTCGGCTTTCGATATTGCTCGGCGGCGACAGCGGACGCGGGCCCGAAGGTTTACGTGGCGGCTTCTGGTTCACTGCCATGCAGAAATCATCGAAGTTCTCGAAATAGGTCTGCTTGTTGGCCTCAAGATACAGAAACCTGTCGAACCCGAGATCGATACGTCGGTTCGAGAAGCAGATAACCGTCGAATACGCCTGTTCGCGCAGTTCGGTAACGGCGCGCGACAAATTGTCTTCGTCAAGCAAATCGAAAAGCTGGCTCAAGACGAGAATGCGCGGCTGTTCGAGCAAAGCATTAGCCAGTTTGAGCTGTTGCAATTCGACCGGGGAAAGCGGCCAGCCGGTCGACGCGATCGAAGTATCGAGGCCCTCTTCGAAATTCGAAATCGTCTCGGTCAAGCCAACAGTTTCAAGGGCGTTGACCATCCGTTTCGGTGCGGTTTGCGGGCAGGAGAGGCCAAGATACTCGCGAATGGTCATTCCTACGAAACTGGGGCGTTCGAGCACATGCACGTCTTTGCGCAAGTTGTAGGCCTCGATTTCCCGCAAATCGATGTCGCCCATTGTCGCAAAGCCGCCTTGCGGCAGCTCATGCATTCGCAGCAGGTTAGTGAAAAGACGCTGAACGCCGGGCTGACTTGCCGCTGCCATCACTATTGCGCCGCTCGGAATTTCGAGATTGAATTCGGCGATTTCGTGCCGCGCCTTGCCACGGACATTCTTGAAAACGATGGTGTGATCTTCCCCGCTAACCGGGCTGTCACCGGCCGGCTCTTCCTGTTCGACGTCGTAAAACAGGGTCAGCTCTTCCACCGCAGCGCAGAGATCATAAAAATAGGTCAGATAGGTGCCAAGCTGCGCAACACCGAAGAACGCCACCGACAGGACAAGTTCTGCCGCGACCAACTGGCCGAGCGTCAATTGCCCTTGAATGACGAGCCAGCCGCCAAGACCAAGCAGTACGGCGCTCGCCAGCGCGTACAGCAGCAGGAACGCGATCGTCTGTGAGAAATGCTGCCGAAAATGCCGCTTGCGCTCTTCTATGTATCCGTGAGTGTAGTGATCGGTGCGGTCGAGGGCGTAATCGATCCGCCTCTGCGATTTGAAGAAGCCATTCGATCCGCCGAGCGTCTCAAGCCATGCGGCCGTTTCGTGCTTCGCGTGGGACAGATCGATCCCGGTCCGCACGGCGCGGCTGCCCCAGACAAGCCAGATCACCCAGATCAGCGCGCTCATCACGAGCGTGAACACAAGAAACAGGGGGTGGTACAGCGACACGAGGACGAACCCGACGGCAACCTGCAGGACGACGGTGAAACCGCCAATAAAGAGCACCGGAAGCGCTTTTTGCACGATGATGACGTCGAAATAGCGGTTGAACAGCGCGAGCCGTTTGTTGTCATCGAAAAACGGGTTCTGAGCATAGACGGAGATCAGGGAAATCTCCGCCACCATGCGGGCATAAAACCGCCGCGCGAAAAGCTCCATCAGATGGATCCGCAGAGCGTTGAGAAGTCCGAACAGCACCAGCAATCCGAACAGCGAAACCGAAAGGATGACAAGCGGGGCCGCAAGCGCCGTGTTAGCCACCGTGTTGATGAGCATCTGCACGGAAATCGGCGTCGCGAGCGAAAGCAGGCTGATGCCGACGCCATAGACGAGAGCGAGCCAGTAAAAGCTCGCTTCAGGCTTCAAGATCTCAAAAAACCGGCGAAAAAACTTCACCAGGGATACTCGAGAGCCGTAGCTAGCAGTGTCGGGCGCCGGGGCCATGGCCAAAATTCCGTCCAATCAGCGTCGAAAAAAGCATTTCGTCATTGTGCTCATACCGGTATCCCAGCCGGACGAGCTAGCGCTATAAAGCCTGCCTTAGCGCACTTCAAACGTTCCGTGTAGGAACAGGTTCCGTAAAATCGAATTCTGTAATTAGAAAAATTGCTTGGCCGAGATGTTTGCAAACTGCGAGCAGTTTGTAAGTTCTGGCGCTGCGACTGAAAATTACTCGGAACGGGTCCGGCAAGGCACAGAGGATATTACATATGCGCGATCTCAATGAACGGCTGCGCGCCGCGCCGATCGTACCGCTGATCGATGAGAGCAATGCGGACCGATCGGTCGCCACCGCGAAGGCGCTTGATGCAGGCGGTCTCAGCGTTGTCGAGGTCGTGTTGCGTAGCGAGGGCGCGCTTGCTGGAATGCAGGCGATTTGCGACGCGGGTGACGACCTGATCGTTGGCGCGGGAACCGTGCTGACGATCGATCAGGCGCGGCAGGTTCATAGGGCGGGCGCGCAATTCATTGTATCGCCCGGACTCGTCGATGAGATTGCGCGATACTGTCTGGACGAGGGGCTACCCTTCTTTCCCGGCACGATGACGGCTGGTGAGGTTCAGCGCGCCTATGCGCTGGGCCTTCGCGAAGTGAAGTTTTTCCCGGCAAGCCTCGCGGGCGGGGTTCCGATGCTCAAGGCATTCGGCTCGGTGTTTCGCGAGATGCGCTTCATGCCGACCGGCGGTGTATCGCCCGCGAACCTTACGGAATTTCTTGCGCTGCCTCACGTTCTTGCCTGCGGCGGAAGCTGGCTCACACCGGCAGAAGCAATCGCTGCGGGCGACTATGACACGGTGACGGCGCTGGCGCAGCAGGCCGTCGAACTGGCTCAAACGGTGCGCGGCTGAGACGCCCGACTTGCCCGACGCCAAGAAACACATCCTGCTGATCGGAGGAGGGCACGCGCATGTCGCGGTGCTGGCCGACTGGATCAAGCATGGGCTTCCGGCGGAACGGGCGACGCTGCTGACGCCGCATCCGATGTTGCGCTATTCCGGAATGGTGCCGGGGTGGATCGCCGGCGAGCACCGGGCGGACGACGGCCTGGTTGATCTCACAGCCCTGGCCAGACGCGCAGGGACCGAGTTGGCATTTGACCGATGCTGCGGGCTCGATCTCGATCGGAGCACGGCTACGACATCGTCCGGAGAGACAATCCAATTCGATTACGCTTCGATCGATACAGGCGGAGTTGGCAGGGCGCGCGACGTTGTCGGCGATGATCCGCGCTTGATCGATATTCGTCCGATCGATGTTTTCGTGGATAGGCTGGCGTCATGGCGTCACACGGCGCGCGGCAAGGCGGTGCGGATCGCTGTAGTCGGCGGCGGTGCAGGCGGTGTGGAGCTCGCTTTCGCCCTACGCAATACCAGCGGTTTCGATCCTCGGCCCGACATCGTCCTGGCGACCGGCGATGAGGGGTTGCTACCAGGATTTGCGGACCCTGTTCGCGAGCGCGTCTTGGCCGAAACGCGCGATCAGGAGATCAGGCTAATCGAGGGCAATGCACGTTTTGAAGACGGTTGGCTCGTCGCCGCTGACAGATCGATCGAACCGGTCGATCTGGTTGTTGCAGCGACCGGCAGCGCTGCCCCGGACTGGCCGGGCGAAAGCGGGCTCGCTTGCGATGCGGACGGGTTCATAGCGGTCGACCGCCATCAGCGCTCGACATCGCATCCAAACATCTTTGCGGTGGGCGATGTCGCCGCCCGGCAGGACCGACACATTCCGCATTCCGGCGTGCATGCAGTCTTCGCCGGGCCTGTCCTTGCCGACAACCTGCGGCAGGTGCTTGCGGGAAAGGAACCTCAGCGTTCCTACCGGCGGCGCTGGAACAACCTTTATCTGCTCAACACCGGCAATGGCTCGGCTATCGCGAGCTATGGCCCCTTCGCTGCCCAGGGACCATGGGTGGTGCAGCTGAAACATTGGATCGACAAGCGCTGGATAGCGACCTACGCGGAACTGGCGCGGGGCGGATGATGCTCATGTGTAACCATCCGGCGGCAACCGGCGAACAGGCGCGCTAGAAGGGGCTTGATATGAAGAAAATTGCCATCATCGCCGCGTTAGCAGCCATTGTTGCGGCATACTTTTATTTCGACCTTGGCGCCTATCTGACGATCGAAGGGATCAAGGAACAGGTCGCCAACGCGCAGCAGATCTATCGTGACAACCCGGCATTGGTGATCGGGGTGTTCTTCCTGATCTATGTCATCGCGACCGCCGCATCTTTTCCAGGTGCAGCGCTGCTAACACTTGCAGCCGGCGCCCTGTTCGGCCTGCTGGTCGGGACGATCGTGGTTTCGTTCGCGTCGACCATAGGGGCCACCCTCGCTTTCCTCGCGTCCCGGTTTGTCCTTCGGGACACGATCGAGGCGAAGTTTGGGGACCGGCTGAAGGCAATCAATGATGGTCTCGAGCGCGATGGCCCGTTCTACCTTTTCACACTGAGGATGGTGCCCGCCGTTCCGTTCTTCGTGATCAACCTGGTCATGGGTCTGACGCGGATCCGGGTTTTGACCTATGCTCTGGTCAGCCAGATTGGCATGCTGCTCGGCACGATCATCTACGTGAACGCAGGGACACAGCTCGCGAGCCTTGAAAGTGCCAATGGCATCTTCACGCCCACCGTTATCGGGTCGTTCGTACTACTGGGCATCGCGCCGTGGATCGCCAAAGGCATCATCGGCATTATCAAGCGGCGCAAGGTCTATGCCGACTTTACCAAGCCGAAGAGCTTCGACCGTAACCTGGTCGTTATCGGTGCAGGTTCGGCCGGGCTTGTTTCGGCGTATATCGCTGCGCAGGTGAAAGCGAAGGTCACACTCATCGAAGCGAACGAAATGGGCGGCGATTGCCTCAACACAGGGTGCGTCCCGTCCAAGGCCCTTATCAAGAGCGCCAAGGTTGCATCCACCATGCGCAACGCCGACCGATACGGCCTGAAGCCGGTCGATCCCGAAGTGCCGTTTCGCGAGACGATCGCACGCGTGATGGGCATCATCAAGGCCATCGAGCCGCATGACAGCGTGGAGCGTTACACCGAACTCGGCGTCGATGTCGTAAAGGGCTATGCCACGATCATCGATCCATGGACGGTCGAGATTGCAGGCAATGACGGTCAGACGCAGCGCCTCACCGCGCGCAGCATCATCATTGCCAGCGGCGCAGAACCGGTCGTGCCGCCGATCCAAGGGATCGACGGCAGCGGTTATCTGACGAGCGACACGATGTGGGATGCGTTTGCGCAAATGGATGCGCCGCCCGCGCGGGTCGCCGTGCTTGGCGGTGGCCCGATCGGCTGCGAGATATCTCAGGCGCTCGCCCGTCTTGGATCAAGCGTCTCGCAGGTCGAAATGAGCGACCGCGTGCTAGGCCGCGAAGACGAGGAAGTGTCAGCGCTTGCCCAATCTGTGCTCGAAGATTCCGGCGTGAAGGTGCTGACCAGTCACAAGGCTGTTCGCATCGAGGACGGAAATCTGATTGCCGAGGCGGATGGAGGGGAGACGAGCATTCCGTTCGACGCTCTTATCGTTGCCGTCGGGCGCAAGGCTCGGCTCACGGGCTTTGGCCTTGAAGATATCGGGGTCGACACGGACAAGACTGTCAACACGGACGAGTTCCTGGCGACCAAGTTTCCGAACATCTTCGCCGCCGGCGACGTGGCTGGGCCATACCAGTTCACGCATACCGCCAGCCACCAGGCCTGGTTTGCCAGTGTCAACGCGCTGTTCGGCCAATTCAAGAAGTTCAAGGCCGACTACCGCGTGATCCCGGCGGTGACGTTCCTCGATCCGGAATTCGCGCGGGTCGGCGTGAACGAGATGGAAGCGAAAGAGCAGGGCACCGAATACGAGGTGACGACTTACGAGCTCGACGATCTGGACCGCGCCATTACCGAGAGCGAAACCAAGGGCTTCGTCAAGGTGCTGACGGTTCCGGGCAAGGACACGATCCTTGGCGCAACGATCGTCGGGAGCCATGCCGGTGAACTGCTCGCCGAATATGTGCTCGCGATGAAGCACAAGATCGGCCTGAACAAGATCCTTGGCACGATCCATTCGTACCCGACCATGGCAGAGGCAAACAAGTTCGCAGCGGGCAATTGGAAGCGCGCGAACAAGCCCGAAGGCTTGCTCAACTGGGTCGAGAAATACCACTCCTGGCGGCGTAGATAACAGCTTTGGAGGGGGTCGATCAGCTACGCGGAATATTCGGCATTGCGGTGCTGCTGCTGATCGCGTGGTCGATTAGCGAAGATCGCAAGGGACGGCCCGGCTGGCTGTGGATAGGAGGGGCGATCGCGCTGCAGGGCCTGCTCGCGCTCGCGATCGTGCGCGTACCCTTCATCTGGAGCGCCGTGACCCTGGCGAATGACGGCGTGGCCGCGATCGAGCGCGCGGCGCTCGATGGGTCGTCATATATGTTCGGCTATCTCGGCGGCGCCCCGCTGCCGTTCGAGCTGAAAGAGGGTGCCGAGCCGCCGCTTATCATCGCGTTCCAGATCCTGCCGCTGGTCATCGTTTTCAGCGCGATTGCTGCGCTCCTTTGGCACTGGGGCGTGCTACGCTGGCTGGTGGGTGGTCTCTCCTTCCTTTTGCGAAGAACCCTCGGAGTAAGCGGGGTCGTGGGCCTGTCGGGCGGGGCCAATATGTTTCTGGGAGTGGTCGAGAGCCCGCTGGTGGTGCGGGCCTATCTTGAGCGGATGAGCCGGGCAGAGCTGTTTCAGATCATGGTGCTGGCGATGTCGACCATAAGCGGTGCGATCCTCATCCTTTACGCGACGACCTTGCGCGACACGGTCGATAATGCGGTCGGGCACATGATTTCTGCGTCTCTGGTCTCGCTTCCCGCCGCACTGCTTGTCGCGAGGCTCATGGTCCCGGCCAAGGCCGATGACACCGCGACCGAAACCGAGGGATCGGGCGTGGGCGGAGACGAGCCCGGCTTGAAATTCGAAAACAGCATAGATGCGATCATCAAGGGCACGATGGACGGAATGCAGCTGTTCCTGGCGGTCATCGCGGTGATCATCGTCGTCTTTGCACTCGTCTCCCTGACCGATCAAACCCTCGCTCTGCTGCCACTGGTTGCTGATGAGCCTTTGACGCTGAAGCGCATATTCGGCTGGATATTTGCACCGCTGATGTGGGCGATCGGCGTCCCGTGGGCCGAAGCGCAAGCTGCAGGCGGGCTGATGGGGACGAAGGCGATTCTCAACGAATATGTCGCGTATCTGGAGCTGGCGGCGCTTCCCGCCGGCAGCTTGTCGCCCCGCTCACTGCTCATCGTGACCTACGCGCTGTGCGGTGTCGCGAACTTGGCGAGTATCGGATTGCTGGTCTCGACCATCGGTACGCTTTGCCCCCAGCGCCGCGCGGAGGCTGCGGGGCTCGGTATAAAGAGCTGGATCGCTGGCAATTTCGCGACGGCGATGACAGGGGCGTGGATCGGCCTTGTCACGATCGGAAACTAGAGTTCGCACACTATGCTGGATGCAAAGCTGAGACCGCTGATCGATCCGCCGCTCAACCGGGTTGGCCATGCCCTCGCATCGGCCGGCATCACCGCCAATATGCTGACGCTAGGCGGTCTGGTTCTGGGCCTCGCTGGAGCAACGGCGATTGCGCTGGGTCATATCGGGGCGGGACTGGCGCTGATCATCGCCAATCGCATTGCCGATGGGCTCGATGGAGCCGTGGCGCGAGTGAAGGGGCCGACCCCGCTCGGGGGGTATTTCGACATCGTAGCCGATTTCGCTTTCTATGTATCGATCCCGCTAGGCTTCGGCGTGTTTGCAGCGGGCAATACTCTCCCCGCTCTCGTGTTGGTCGCCAGTTTCGTCCTAACCGGCGTGAGCTTTCTCGCTTTCGCGGTGATTGCTGCCAGTCGCGGGGAAGAGACCGACGCGCATGGCAAGAAGAGCTTCTTCTATTCGACCGGCCTGGCTGAGGGGACGGAGACCATCGCGGTCTTCATCGCCATGTGCCTCTTCCCGGCATGGTTCCCGGTACTCGCATATGGCTACGCGGCGCTATGCGTACTGACGGTGATCCAGCGCAGCGCGCTTGCCGTCATTCAGTTCAAGGACTGAGGCGCCTTAGCGCTGACCGATTTGGCTCGACACTCGCTCGCGCAGCTCGGCGATCCGCGCAGCATTCGCGCCAAGGTCGCTTCGCCCTACGCGGCTGACCGAGCGGAAATCGATCTCATTCTCGCCAATGCGGGCGACAACGTCATCCTTGAACCCGAACCAGAAGGTTTCAGCCACGCCTTCAACCCGGCCGGCTTCGGCATCGGTGCGGATGTCCGCAAACCCCAGATTGCCCATCGCTGCCGCCACGGCTGCGATCGCATCTGCTCTGCTCGCCCCGCCAAGCGGGAGCGGCGAGAGATCGGCATAGGTTTCGTTGATGATCTGTGCGTGTGACTTGATTGCAAGCTCCGGCGCAGCCCCGGTGTACATGTCGAGTTCGCCCAGCGGCGTCTGGTAATCGCTTAGCGGATTGGCTTCGGATGCCGCACGTGCCTCCATCGTCGATGCGGAGAATTGAGGCGGGTTCGATGTATCCGTCGCGACATCGTGGATCGGGTTTGCTTCAGCTGTCGAGCCGGTTGTTGCAAGCATCGCGAAAACCGCCGCCGGGATCGCGATACCGGCTGCAGGAAGCAACCATCCTTTGCGAGGTTTCTTCACCACCGCGAGGATCAGCGCGATGAGCGAGATCAGCGCCGTCAGGCCCAGCAGGATCGGACCGCCATCCCGGATCAGCGTGCCGAGACTGAATTGCCAGCTCCACAGACCGAACTTGGTCCCCAGGGCCGCGATCATGAAATAGAGCGGCAAGATGACAATCAGCACTGCGACGAGCTTGTTCAGCGATAGGTTCTTCATGCCGCCTGTTTAGCGCCACCGCAGCGGTTGGCAATGATCGAACTTTTGTGCCACAAGTCAGGGCAGGGAAGCGGTCGCCCAATGGAGAGGAATTTTCTTGGGAAACTGAATACGGCTCGTGCGTTGAGGTCACGCGGAAGGGACGGACTGCGCGAGAGAGAAACTGTGCCACTCCACGATTTTCACTGCCGCAAGAACTGGTTTATGCCTGCCCCCGTGCGGGTTTGAAGTCATAAAGAGGAATACAGACATGAAGCGTACTACCCTGATGAGCGCGATCGCGCTGGCAAGTCTTGTTACGGTTTCGGCCTGTGGCGGCCGCACCGACGGAGAAACTGCACCGGCTGAAGAAACCGCTGCTGCACCGGCTGAAGTTGAAGCTGCGGCTCCGGAAACAGCTGCTGCGCCGACCGAGCCGGAAGTGGAAGCCAACGGTACGGTCATCGACATCAACATGTACACGCGCGACCCCGACGATTCGAGCGGTCTGCAGGTCTTCAAACCGCGCCTGATCACGGCACAGGTTGGCGATACGGTTCGCTTCATCCCGACCGATCCCACACACCAGTCGTCTTCGATCGACGGCATGATCCCAGAAGGTGCACGCGGCTGGGAAGGCGAGATTAACCAGGAAGTTTCCTACGTGCTGCCGATGCCCGGCATCTATGGCTATCAGTGCGTCCCGCACTACGCAGCCGGTATGATCGGTCTGATCATCGTTGAAGGTGACGGCATGACCGACAACCTCGAAGCTGCAAAAGCCGTGAGCCACCCGGGTCTCGCTGGCCGTGAATTCAACGAGGTATTCGAAGAAGCGGAATCGGGCGGCATGCTCTGAGACCAAGTCTTCGGGGCCTTACGGCCAAGACCAAATAGAAAGGGCGACGCGGATTTCCGCGCCGCCCTTTTCTTTTGCGAGAATTCCGCGCCCTGGCACGGCTCCGCAAATGCGTGATCAGGCTGCCGTTGCCATTCGTGCCAGCTCGCACTGCGACCAGATTTCGCTGAGTGCGGTGATCAACGCATCGATATCGCCGTCGCCATGAACGGGTGAGGGCGTGAGGCGCAGTCGCTCCGTCCCCACCGGTACGGTTGGGTAATTGATCGGCTGCACGTAGATGCCGTGATTGTCCATCAGCCAATCGCTGATGCGCTTACACTTGTGCGCATCGCCGACCATCACTGGGATGATATGGCTGGGATTGTCGAGGTGAGGGATGCCCATGATATCGAGCTGGCGGCGCACCTGGCGAACCCGGTCCTGCTGCGCCTCGCGTTCTTCATTGCTCATTTTGAGGTGACGAATGCTTGCCGCTGCGCCGGCTGCGACAGCGGGAGGCAGGGCGGTTGAAAAGATGAAGCCGCTTGCGAAGCTGCGAACGAAATCTACAAGGTTGGCCGAGGCCGCGATGTATCCGCCCATTACGCCGAACGCCTTGCCCAGCGTCCCTTCGATCACCGTAATCCGGTCCATCAGCCCTTCGCGTTCGGCAATGCCGCCCCCGTGCGGCCCATAGAGACCGACGGCATGGACCTCGTCGATATAGCTCATCGCGCCGTGTTTTTCGCACACGTCGAGGATTTCGGCGATGGGCGCGATGTCGCCGTCCATCGAATACACACTCTCGAACGCGACAAGCTTCGGCACGTCGGGGCCGAATTCTGACAGCATCCGGTCGAGATCTTCGGGATCGTTATGTTTCCAGATCTTGTACGGCGCGCGGCTGTGGCGAATGCCTTCGATCATGGAGGCGTGATTGAGCGCGTCGGAAAACACGACACAGCCGGGTATCTTCGCAGCCAGCGTGCCGAGCCCAGCCCAATTCGAGACATAGCCCGATGTGAATAGCAACGCGCTTTCCTTGCCATGGAGGTCGGCGAGTTCGGCCTCCAGCTCGACGTGATAGTGATTGGTGCCCGAGATATTGCGAGTGCCGCCTGCACCTGCACCGCATTCGTCGAGGCAATTGTGCATCGCTTCGATCACTTTGGGATGTTGACCCATGCCGAGATAGTCGTTGGAGCACCAGACTGTCACTGCCTGTGTCTCGTCATCGACGAAGCGCGTCGCATGCGGAAACTTGCCGCGATGCCGCTTGATATCGGTAAAGACGCGGTACCGTCCTTCTTCGCGCACGCCGTCAAGCTCGCTTGCGAAATAAGCTTCGTAATCCATCGGATTTCCCTCTGCTTGCATCTCTATGATCCTAAATCCGTGCTCGGCGGTCTGCCTGCATCGCGGCTCGGCAAAGCCCAACCCCACAGCATTCCGTCCCTGAAGGGGAGCGCGAGAAACAGGTGCTCGAGCGCTCCCAAAAAACACAAGGTCGTAAGCAAGCTCGCCCCGACCATTTCGGCGCTGCCGACGGGTGCCGCTAACGCGAGCGAACCGAACCACCCACCCATGGCGGTGATGGCCGCGATTGAAAGAGCGAGAAGCGCGGTCATGCGATTCCGGCCGAAATAGGTTTTCAGATAGGCGAGGTGCAGCGGCAACATCTCTGCCGTGGAATTGGGTACGCCGACGAACATGTTGATCTTGGCCGTCAGCCTGAGGGCGAACAGCAAGACAAACACCGTTGCGCCGATCTGGTTGGGCGCGTTCCAAGAAAGCGAGATCAGCAAAAGCGCCGTAAGCGCCAGCGCAACCTCGTGATGGATCACTGTGGCGCTCGCCTGCGCAAACCGCCGCGCACCGCGCAATCCCGCGTCCGCAGGCTCTCGGCGCGGCCCGGCCGCTGCGCCTGTAAGGAAGCCGATCTCATGCCAGCCCCACACCATCAGCGCGCCCAGGAATGCAAGGTAGACCGCCCAAAGCTCGGTCGATTGTGACGCGATCAGGATGGTGATCAGACCGGCAATTCCGCACGCACCGCCGATCATGACACTGCGCGAAAAGGTCGCGCGTTCACGGTTGTCGGCCCAGGCGATTAGCCCGGTGGCGACGAACCAGATCGCAACCGTCACGATGAACGGAACAATATGGCCGCTCCAGCTTACCATGCAGGCTGCAGCCGGATCGATTGGGGAAGGGAGTTTGGTTTGGTGCGCTGACGATACATTTTGGCGAAATTCCAGCCTGCACCCGCAGCGCCGCTCACGCGTTTTGCAAGGCCGCCAAGACCGCCCTGCGCTTTGCCTTCCTCGATCTTCAAGGCCGATTGGCGCAGAGCCTCCATGTTCTTGCGGAAGGCCGGGCTGTCGATATCCAGCTCCACCGGGAAGACCTGGCGGCTGATCTGGTTGCAGATCGTAAAGACCTTGTAATCGTACTCGGTCGGATCGACGCCGAGGGCCCTGTGGAAGACCTCGCGGTTATGATCGCGGACGTACATGGTTGCGTAGACTGAAAGCAGGAAGAACCGGATCCACAGCTTGTTGTGGCCTTTCAGCAGCTTGGGATCTGCGCGCAAGAGCATTGCGAAAGCCTCGCCGTGGCGGAACTCGTCGTTGCACCATTCCTCGAACCAGTCGAAAATCGGGTGGAACTTGTTCTGCGGATTGGCGGCGAGATGCCGGTAGATCGTGATGTAGCGGGCATATCCGATCTTCTCGGACAGATAGACCGCGTACCAGATGAACTTCGGTTTGAAATAGGTGTATTTCTTGGTGCGGGTCAGGAAGCCAAGGTCCACCCCGATGCCCGCATCCTTCAAGCTTTCATTGATGAATCCGGCATGGCGGCTCTCGTCGCGCGCGAGCAGCTTGAACAGCTGCTTCACATCCGGGTTCTTGGTCCTCTTCGCGATCTCTGCGTAGAGCACGCAGCCGGAGAATTCGGAGGTCATCGAGCTGACGAGGAAGTCCTTGAACTCCTCGCGCAGTTCCGGCTCCAGATTTTCGATCACGCCTTTGAAGCTGTCATTGTGCTTGAAATGCTTTTTGTTCGGGTCGCCCAGCATGTCCGCGATCAGCTGGTCCCATTCTTCGCGCACCGGCGATACGTCGATCGCATCCAGTGCATCGAAATCGGTCGTGTAGAAGCGCGGGGTCAGCATTGTGTCCTGGGTCGCGAGCGCCATCGCGTCTTCGCTCGTCATCGGCTTGTAGGCGTTCATCTGATCCTCCCGGGATTGAAGCTGACCTCGTAGAGTTCCTTGAGGTCGAAATAGGCGGCGAGGCGCGTGATCGCGCGCTCAAGCGGCCCGGCGCGCGTCACCGTGGCGGCGCGCTCGAAAACGGCGCTGTGGCCGAAGGGAATGGTGATCGGTTCGCCGTGCACGCGGACCTTGTCGCCCGGCTGCAATTCAACCTCGCCGTCGAGTTCGACGTGTGCGTGGAAATGGTCGGAGCTCTGCTCGACCGAAATCGTACAGGGCGTATCAAACCGCCTTGCGCGGTGGTGCGGATGGTTGGCGCTGGATCCCATCAACGCGTCTCCTCTTTTTCTAGCATGGCGGCAAACACCGCCCGGTTGTCTGACCCGAATGAGGCCAGTTCGACGCTTTCGCCGGTCGTGCTGTCGCGCAGTGTCAGCGAGCTATCGCTCCATTCGACGAGGTCGAACGGGGTCGCGGGGCCGATGCCGCGGATCCGGCGCTCATGCACGAGGCTGCGGAGGCTGGAGCGCACGAAACCGCCATGTCCGACCCCGAAACGCGCGACTTCCTCGCCGCTTATCGCATCCTCCACACGGACCGAGCCATCGGCCTCATCGTAGAATTTGAGGCTGCGTGTCTCGGTCGCGGTAACGCCTTCTTGGGCGCGAACATCGTTTGCGATGGCCGTACGATCGACGAACCCCAGGCTGACCGCCGCAGTCAGCGCCAGGCAAATCGCCGCCACGCTGCCCATCATGATGAGAGGCACTTTGTGGACGGTGATCTCGTCTTCTTCGTACTCGCGAACGATCATGCGGGCGCTCCTTCAAGGCCGCGGTCCGGAAGCGCGCCTTTATCGGCGCGTGCAGCAGGGCCGTTCACCTGCTGGCCGTTTCCGGCTCGGTCTTCCTTGATCTCGGTCAAATTGCGTTCGATTGCCGAGAATTTCGCACACGCATCCGAAAGCGTTTGGGCAACTTCGGCAGCGTCCGGGACAGCGCGCAGCATTGGCTGAGGCTTCGTGAACTTCCATGGCCGCGCGTGCGGCCACAGGAGCAGGTTGCCGAGCATGCGTTCGCCATTCAGCTCCAACGCGATATCGCCGTGCCCCTTGCCGCGATTCTTGAGATGGGCCGCGCCGACATGCTTGAGCGGAATGTTGATCCGCGTCTCGATCGCCATGCCGATCCGCATGATGAGCCGCGTGTCGGTGAGGATGTAGAGCGTGCTGCGTGCGCTCAGCCATGCAAGCCCTTGCAGGATTGCAAGCGCCGCCACGCCGAGCACCGCGCAGACAATCGCGGCGTTCGTGTTCCCGAAAGCCAGCGAAACAGCGATCAGACCGGCGAAATAGATCGCCACCATGCGCGTGTGGAACGCGGTGCGGGCGAGGACCGACAGGTTTGGCCGGCCTTGCCACAGCACTTTCTCATCGGCCGCAGGCGTGCCCATGGGGTCGCCATCGGCGCTCGGGCCCATGGCTTCGGGAGAAGGCGTGTTTACAGCCACGGCTCGCTCCGTTCGGCCGTGGCATGCAGATAACCGCCGCCGTAATAGGCCATGATCTTGTCCTCTTCGAGCCGGGTGATCTGACCGGCCTTGGCGAGCTGCGGCACCGCATCGAACTGCGCGGACGTGATCGCGCTGATTTCGACCTGCTCGGGGTTGTCCGGCAGGATGCCTGTGAGGAGACCCTTGGTCTGAACCGCCACGACATTCATCGGAGCCAGAACCTTGGTACCGGCATTGGTCGTAACTTCGATGTAGCGGATGATATGCTCGGACTGATCGACCCAGATGTCGCTGACGGTTCCGGCCACCTTCTTGTCGGCAGCAATCACCGGCCAGCCGACGATGTTGGGATCGTTTGGCGCGATCACGATATCATGGCTGTCTGCGAGCGGTACGATGCGAAGGTTCCCATCGAAGGTGAGATCGGGATAGTCGTTGCGATTGGCATAGGATGCCGCACCGAACCCGTCCCTCATCGCATCTCCCGTCGGGGCGTAAGGCGCACCGCCTGCTCGGAACGTGCGGACGCCGGGCACTTCGACCGGATCGCGTGCGACATCTTCGGGAACATAGACACCGCGGCCGTGCGGCAGCTTGAAGGTTTTCTTGCCCGCATCGGACAGCGGAAGGCCGGTTTCGACCTTGCCGGTGAATTCATCTTCCAGCGGATAGCCCTCGCGGCGGCTCTCGCGGTTGAGATAGATCACCAGGCCGATGAAGAAGAACAGGAAAAGAAAGAAGGCGAGTTCGGCGACGTCGAACGTCCCGACTATGTATGTGTTATCCATGGGTCACATCCTTTCGGTATTTGCGGCTGAGAACGGCGGCCGCATTCATGTCGGGAATTCGCGCAAGCCGAACGGCTGGCCCGCGCCCTCCCGTAATTCGGTGGCGGATCTGCGAGCGCTACCGACAAGCGGTCCGATCGCGGCGAGGCCTGCGATAAGCAGCAGGATTTCGATCACGTAGACGGAGGTGTATCCCGTCGCCCGTGTGGAGATCGCGGCGGTCTGATCGCCGCTTGCGACGATCGCGAAGATCGTGTCGCGCAGCGCCCCGCCAAGGGCGATGCCGGCGCCCGCGCAGGTCGCCTGAACGGCGCCCCATGCTCCAAGGGCGAGCCCGGCGGAGGCGTTCTGCGCGAGATTCATCGCCTCTATCAGGGTGCCGACTGAGAACAGGCCGAGCCCGAACCCGATCGCTCCGGCACCGACGAACAGCATGGCAGACGAAGCGAAGGGCGCGGCAAAGACGATGATGAGAAATGCAGCAATGCCGGTGACAAGGCCCAGCCCGGCAATACGCAGCGGATCGCCGCCGCGTGACAGCATGCGGCCGGACAGCATGAAGCCGATCAGCGCGCCGAATGCCCAGGCACCTGTAAGGCTGGTCGTGGCTCCGACGGACAGGCCGAGCACTTCGCCGCCATAGGGCTCGAGCAGCGCATCCTGCATGGCAAAACCTGCAGCGCCGATCCCGATTGCCGTCAGCAGGCGGGCGTTGCGGCCATCCTTGACGAAGGCCTGCCACAGCTCGCGGAAGTCGGGCGTTTCGCGGTCGGGCGCGGTAATTTCCACATTGCGCGGCTCCTGCTTCCACAGCGCGACGATGTTGAGGATCATGGTCAGAACGGCAGCGCCCTGAATGACCTGCACCAGCCGCGTGGGGGTGAATTCGATCAGCAGCCCGCCGATCACGAAAGCGGAGAACATCATGCCGACCAGCAGCATGACATAAAGCAGAGCGACGGCGCGGGGGCGCTTGTCCTCGGGCGCAAGGTCGGTCGCCAGCGCGAGGCCCGCCGTTTGCGTGATGTGGAAGCCCGCGCCCGTCATCAGGAACGATACCGCGGCTGCAACGACCGCGATGGTGAAGCGGTCGGGATTGTCGAACAGCAGCAATGCGAACGGCATGATCGCAAGCCCGCCGAACTGCAGCAGCGAACCGAGCCAGATGTAAGGGACGCGGCGCCATCCGAGCACCGATTTGTGCGTGTCGGACTTGTGCCCGATCAGCGCGCGGAACGGGGCGACAAGCAGCGGCACGGCAATCAGCGTCGCGACGATCCACGCAGGCGTCTGCAATTCGACGATCATCACGCGGTTCAGTGTGCCGTTGAGCAAGACAGTCGCCATGCCCACGCTAAACTGGAACATGGCTAGTCGCAGCAGACGGCCCAGCGGCAGGTGCGCGCTCGCCGCGTCCGCAAATGGCAGCATCGCCATTACGAACTCAGTCCAATTGGCCGGAGCCTTGGCCGGCGCGTTGGAAGGAGGGCGGGGCGAAACGCTCATCCACGCCTTACCAGTTCGAGCGCCTGGCTCGTATAGAAACCGCTCGATACACGCTGTGTGCGGCCGATCTTCCAGTCGCTCAGGCGGCCGAGACGGGCGCGCAGCTCGGTTTCGGATACAGGTACAATCGCAGGAGAGCGGTTGTTCTTCGGAAAGACCTTGCCGACTGTGTGCATTGCGCCCAGCAGCCGCGTTAGCGGCGCGAAGGTGAAGAGGATCGACGTAGTGGTGCGCTCGCCCAGCTGCTCGACCGCATCAACAAGATCCTCAGGTGCGTAGTGAATGAGCGAATCCATCGCCACGGTATGCGCGAAGGTGCCGAGCGAGGGATCGAGCATGTCACCCGCCATCCAGTCGATCCGGCCATGTCCGATAAAGCTCGGCGTGCGCTCGCGGGCGACTTCGACAAGTCCGCCTGCGACATCAATGCCCGTAACCTCAGCGCCCCGGCACGCAGCCGCGATCGCCAGCGCTCCCGTGCCGCAGCCCGCATCGAGCACGCGGGTGCGGCGTAAATCGCCGGGTAGCCAGTCGAGCAAGGTCGAGCGCATCTCCTCGCGGCCGGCGCGCACCGTCGCGCGGATCCCGCTGACCTTGGCGTTCGATGTGAGGTCGATCCACGCCTGTTTGGCGGTGCTGTCGAAATAGGTCGCGAGCGCCTCGCGGCGCTCGGCATAGGGACCGGCTTCGTATGCGGATGGTGATCGTGTGGCCATCATTCAAACCCCAGAAAATCGAAGATGTCGCGGTCCTTCATCGGCTGTGCGATTGTGGGATCGACGCCCGCCCACAGCATCGCTGCGAGGCGGAGATATTCGTCCTGCGCAGCGACCACTTCGGGATCGTCGCCCATTTCGAAGAGCGTGCATTTCTTGAGGCGCGAGCGGCGGATCGCATCGACATCGCGGAAATGCGCGAGCCGCTGCATCCCGATCTTGTCGCAGAAGCGGTCGATCTCATCGGTCTCGCGGCTGCGGTTGGCGACCACGCCCGCTAGGCGCACGTCGTAATTCTTGGACTTCGCACCGATAGCGGCGACGATGCGGTTCATGGCGAAGATGCTGTCGAAATCGTTCGCAGCGACAACCAGCGCGCGCTCCGCATGCTGCAAAGGCGCGGCAAATCCGCCGCACACGACATCGCCCAGCACGTCGAAAATCACCACGTCCGTGTCTTCAAGCAGATGGTGCTGTTTCAGCAGCTTGACCGTCTGGCCGACCACATAGCCGCCGCAGCCCGTGCCTGCCGGCGGACCGCCTGCTTCGACGCACATCACGCCGTTATAGCCTTCGAACATGTAATCGTCGGGCCGCAATTCCTCGGAGTGAAACTCGACCGTTTCGAGTACATCGATAACCGTCGGCATCAGCTTTTTCGTCAGCGTGAAAGTGCTGTCATGCTTGGGGTCGCACCCAATCTGGAGGACGCGGTGGCCGAGCTTTGAAAACGCCGCCGAGAGGTTCGACGAGGTAGTCGACTTCCCGATTCCGCCTTTGCCGTAGACCGCGAACACCTTCGCGCCCTTGATCTGGTCGCGCGGGTCGAGCTGGACCTGGACCGATCCCTCGCCGTCGGGCTTGGTGAAGCCGGATTTCGGTGTGTGCAGGTTCATCGGTTCATCCCTTGTGTCATTCTGCCGCAAAGACGCCTTCGAGGCGGTCTTCCAGTTCGTCATTGGCCTCGCGCAGAGCGGCGAGTGTCTCTTCATCCGGCTCCCAGAGGTGCCGATCGCACGCCTCGAGCAGGCGTCCCGCGACGCGCGCGGAGCTTTTCGGATTGAGTTCGGCGAGGCGGCGGCGCATCTCCTCGTCGAGGACGAAGGTCTCGCTGATCTTCTGGTAGACCCACGGCTGCACCTGACCGGTCGTTGCCGACCAGCCGAGCGTGTTGGTCACGTGCATTTCGATATGCCGCACGCCTTCGAAACCATGATCGAGCATGCCTTCGAACCATTTCGGATTGAGTGTGCGCGTGCGCGTTTCGAGGTCGATCTGTTCGGCGAGGGTCCGCACTTTGGCATTCCCGCGTGTCGCATCGAGGATGTAGACAGGAGCGTCTTCGCCCTTTGCGCGCGCAACCGAACGGCTCACCCCGCCCAGGCCATCTACATATTGATCGAGATCGGTGATGCCGACTTCGACGCTTTCGAGGTTCTGGTATGTGAATTCGACGTCCTTAAGCGCGCTTTGCAGCAATTCGCGCTGCTGGACGGGCGCGCCGTTCACGCCGTAGGCAAAGCCTTTGTTGATCTCGAAAGCGTTGGCGAGTTCATCGGGATCGGCCCACACGCCGCCATCGATCATCTGGTTGACGTTCGCGCCGTACGCCCCCTCGGCATTGGAGAAGACGCGCAGCGCAGCGGTTTCATGGTCGCAGCCATGCGCCGCTGCATGAGCGAACGTGTGCTTGCGGACGAAATTCGCCTCGGCGGGCTCGTCCGCCTGGCTTGCCAGCAGCGCGGCTTCGGCAAGCATCCGCGTCTGCAGCGGCAGGAGGTCGCGGAAAATGCCGGAAAGCGTCATCACCACGTCGATCCGGGGGCGTCCCAGTTCTTCGAGCGGGATCAGCTCTGCACCGCAAAGGCGGCCGTAGCTGTCGCGCCGCGGCCTTGCGCCGAGCAGCGTCATCGCCTGCGCTATCTGGACGCCTTCGGATTTCATGTTGTCTGTGCCCCAAAGCACCATGGCGATGCTTTCAGGGAAGAGCTCGCCCCCAAGGCTTTTCGCGCTGACATGACGGGCGATCAGGCGCTCGGCCTGGTCGCGGCCTTGCTGGCAGGCGTAGGCACTGGGGATCAGGAAGGGGTCGAACCCGTGGACGTTGCGGCCCGTTGGGAGGACATCGGGATTGGCGACGATATCGCCGCCGGGGGCCGGCTGGACATAACCGCCATCGAGCGCATGGATCAGCGAGCCGAGCTCATCGCTCGCATCGAGCTGTTCGCTGAGCTTCTCGCGGGTATTCTCTTCATCGCCCGACGCTTCGAGCATGGCATCGAGCATGTCATCGCGCTGCGCGCCGGAGGGATTTGTACCCAGCACGTGCAATCCGTGTGGGATCAGCGCCTCTTCGAGTTCGTAGAGCCTGCCTGCAAGGTCGCCGATATCGCCGCATTCGATGTCGAGCGCGTCGCACTGATCCTGGATGATCTCGGCAAGATCGGCCCGTTCCGATTGGCCTTCGCCGTCGTCGGCAGTGATCCGCCAACGCTCAACGCTCGCCTTGAGTTCGGTCAGCCCCTTGTAGAGCCCCGCCTGCGCCAGTGGCGGCGTCATATAGCTGACGAGCGTGGCGGCCGAGCGCCGCTTCGCCAGCATCCCTTCGGACGGGTTGTTGGCGGCGTAAAGATAGTAATTCGGCAAATCGCCGATCAGCCGGTCGGGCCAGCAATCGCCGGTCATCCCGGCCTGCTTGCCCGGCATGAATTCGAGCGCGCCGTGTGTGCCAAAGTGGAGAACACTGTGCGCGCCGAAGTCCTCGCGGATCCAGCGGTAGAACGCGCTGAAGGCATGGGTCGGCGCAAAGTTGCCCTCGAACAGCAGACGCATCGGATCGCCTTCATATCCGAAGGCAGGCTGGATGCCGACGAAGACGTTGCCGAAATGAGCGCCGAGCACCTGGATATGGCCGCCATCGCTTTGCGCCTTGCCGGGGGCGGGGCCCCATTGCGCTTCGATTTCAGCGAGATGCGGTTCGCGCCGGACATGATCGTCGGCTGGAATGCGCGCCGCGACATTCGCATCCGCGCCGAATTGCTCGCCATTCCCTTTCAGCAAAGCATCGCGGAGCATGTCGACCGTGTCCGGGACCTCGACGCTATACCCTTCGGCGGCGAGCCGGTGGAGCGTGGCGTGGAGCGAAGCGTAGACCGATAGGAACGCCGCCGTGCCCGTGGCCCCGGCATTGGGAGGGAAGTTGAACAGGACCACGGCAAGCTTGCGCTCCGCCCGCTCGCTGCGGCGCAGTTCGATCAGTTTGCCGACCCGCGCGGCTATGGCTTCTGTGCGCTCGGGGCAGCCTTGCATCGGGCGCAGGTGATCGGATGCAGGACGCTCGCACTCGCGCTCACAGCCTTTGCACACCGCCCCTTCGCCAGCCCGTCCGCCGATTACGCTCGGCACGATCGATCCGTCGAGTTCAGGCAGCGCGACCATCATCGTCGCCTCAAGCGGCAGCAGACCCTGAAGGCGCTTGCGCCATTCCTCGATGGTCTGGAATTCGATGGCATGCGCAGCGAGGTAAGGCACATCGAGCGAGCCCAGCACCTCACGGGCCGCTTCCGCGTCATTGTAGGCCGGGCCGCCGACGAGCGAGAAGCCGGTGAGGTTGACGATCGCATCGACCACCGGCTGACCGTGCTGGTCGAGGAAGAATTTCTCGATTGCAGGCCGCGCATCGAGACCGCTGGCGAAGACCGGAACGACTTTCATCCCCGCATCCTCGAACGCGGCGATGGCAGCGTCGTAATGGCCGCTGTCCCGCCCGAGCAGATAGGAGCGGAGCAGGATGAGCCCGACCGTGCCGTTCGGCGCCTTGCCGCGCGGCAGGACCCGCAGGCTTTCGGAAATCTTCTGCTTGCTGCGCGGGTGATAGACGCCGGTTTCGGGATATTCGAGCGGCGCCTCTGCTTTCGTGATACCGCGGCGACCAGCGCGCTCGCCCGCCGCGTAGCGGTCGATCAGAGAGCGCACCATGGCGATCACGTTCTCATCCGATCCGGCGAGCCAATATTGCATCGTGAGGAAGTAGGCGCGCACGTCCTGCGCGGTGCCGGGGATGAATTTCAGGATTTTGGGAAGACGCCGCAGCATCTTCATCTGGCCCGCGCCGGAGCTTGCGCCTTGCTTCTTCGATCCGCGCAGCTTCTTCAGGAGCGCGAGCGGACCTTTCGCAGGCGCGTCCATGCTGTAGCCGCCCATGCGGGTGAGCTTCACGATCTCGCCTGCCGACATCAGGCACACCATCGCATCGCAATGTTCGCGCCGAGCCTCCAGCGTCGGCATGATCGCGCGGCAGTGATCGTCGAGGAACAACATCGTTGCGATGACGATATCGGCCTGCTCGATCGCCTGTTTCGCGCTTTCGAGCGATGCGGTGTCGCGGTCCCAATCTGCGGCCGCGTGCAGGGTTAGCGAGATGTTTTCTTGCGAGAGGGCATGGCCCGCACGCTCAACTGCGCCTTTCAGATGATTGTCGAGCGTGACGATCACCACCCGTACCGGCGTTTTCCTGTGCGCCAGGATCGAGGCGGGTGCCTTACCGGGCATAATGCGCTTTCGCGTCGTAAAGCGTCTCTAGATCGATTTCGGCGCGGCCCTGATCGAGAGCGAACGCTTCGGTGTTGCGGCGCGCTTTCCCGCGCACGAAGAACGGGATTTTCTTGAGCTCGCGCTCGGCCTCGCTCGTCCAGATCGATCCGTCATTTGCAGCGACGATCGGTTCTTCGGGACGATCGGCATTGGCGCTCTGCGCGGACCCTGTCGATGATCTGGGAGTATGTGCAGCGTGGTGCGACGGTCCGGCTTCGTCCGAGAATTCGAAGTCTTCTCGGAACATGGTGAGCAGGTGTTCCTCTAGCCCCATGACCAGCGGGTGGACCCAGGTGTCGAAGATTACGTTCGCGCCTTCGAAACCCATTTGCGGTGAATGCCGTGCCGGGAAATCCTGCACGTGGACGGGCGAGGAAATGACCGCGCATGGCAGGCCAAGCCGCTTGGCGATGTGGCGCTCCATCTGCGTGCCGAGCACCAGTTCAGGCGATGCCGCGGCGATGGCTTCTTCGACCGCGAGATGATCGTCGGTGATGAGCGGCTCGACGCCGTATTCCTTGGCAGCGGCGCGCACTTCGCGGGCGAATTCGCGGTTGTAGCAGCCAAGACCGCAAACCTCGAAGCCTAGCTCGTCGCGGGCGATGCGGGCGGCGGCGACGGCATGGGTTGCATCGCCGAAGATGAAGACGCGCTTGCCAGTGAGATAGGTCGAATCGACGCTACGGCTCCACCAAGGCATCCGGGAATGATTGTCGCCGAGGGCAGGCGTGGGATCTGCACCTGCCAACTCGGCGACGTCGGTAATGAAAGCACTTGTGGCCCCCACTCCGATAGGGATGCTGCGAATGGCGGGCTGGTCGAAGGTCTTTTCGAGCCAGCGAGCCGCTTCGTCAGCAATCTCGGGATAAAGAACGATGTTGAAATCGGCCGCGCCGATCTGCGTTATGTCTTGCGGGGTCGCGCCCAGCGGGGCCACCAGATTGACCTCGACGCCCAGCGCACCCAGGATCTTACGGATTTCGACGAGATCGTCGCGGTGGCGGAAGCCGAGCGCACACGGGCCGAGGATGTTGGCACGCGCTGCGCGGCCTTCGCGGTCAAGGCGGACTACCTTCTTGTCCGCCAGCGAGCGGACGATCTGGTAGAAGGTTTCGGCAGCGCCCCAGTTCTCCTTGCGCTGATAACTCGGCAGTTCCAGCGGGATTGCAGGGCAGGGCAGGTCCATCGCTTCGCTGAGACCGGCGGGATCGTCCTGGATCAGCTCGGCGGTGCAGGACGCGCCGACGATCATGGCCTGCGGTTCGAACCGCTCGGCCGCTTCGCGCGCAGCGGTCTGGAACAGTTCGGCTGTGTCCTTGCCCAGGTCGCGTGCTTCGAACGTCGTGTAGGTAACCGGCGGGCGTTTTGCCCGGCGCTCTATCATGGTGAAGAGCAAGTCCGCATAGGTATCGCCCTGCGGTGCGTGGAGGACGTAGTGCAGCTTCTCCATCGCGGTCGCGACGCGCATCGCGCCGACATGGGGCGGGCCTTCATATGTCCAGACGGATAGCTGCATCGCCTATACCTCCAGCACGTCACGCCGCCGAAGCGGGCGCGCAAAGAGTTCGGCAAGGTCGCCGGCCTGGTCGAAGCCGTGGATCGGCGAGAAAACGAGTTCGATGGCCCATTTCGTGCTCAGGCCTTCGGATTCGAGCGGGTTGGCAAGGCCGAGACCGCAAACGGTCAGATCGGGCTTGTCCGCGCGCACCCGGTCAAGCTGGCGCTCCACATCCTGGCCTTCGCTGATCCGGGCAGACGGCGGGATCAGATCGAGTTCCTGAGCGCAGTGGGAGCGGTGCAGGTAAGGCGTGCCGACTTCGACCGGTACCATGTCCAGTTCCGTCGCAAGGAAACGGGCGAGCGGCACTTCGAGCTGCGAATCCGGCAGGAAGCTGATGCGCTTGCCCTCCAGCTGAGCCTTGGCATGCGAAATCGCTCGCTTGGCGCGTTCGCGGCCCGGCGCGATCACGCGGTTGAAGTGCATTTCATCGACGTCGAACGCATCGGCGGCAGCCTTGAGCCAGCTCGTCGTGCCCTCTGCGCCAAAGGGAAACAGTGCATCGAGCCTTTGCGCGCCGCGCGTCTCAAGAGCCATCGCCGTCTCCGCGAGGAAAGGCTGCGCAAGGAGATACCGCGTATTCGGGCCGATCGAGGGAAGGTCGCGGGCATTGCGGGCGGGCAGGCAACCGACACGCTCGATACCGAGCTGCGCGAACAGGCGCAGAAACTGGTCTTCCACGATGTCCGGAAGCGAGCCGACGATCAGCAGGTCTTGCGGCGCATCGGGCGAGGCCGCGGGCATTTCCGGCACCAGCGCGGCGAGGCAAGCATCTTCGCCTTGGGTGAAAGTGGTTTCGATGCCGCTGCCGGAATAGTTGAGGATGCGCACCGCAGGCATGTGCTGCGCGCCGAGGCGTTCGGCCGCCTTGGCGAGGTCCAGCTTGATCACTTCGGAAGGGCAGGAGCCGACGAGAAACAAGGTCTTGATATCAGGCCGGCGCTCCAGCAGCCTTCCGACGACCCGGTCGAGCTCGTCCTGGCAATCGACCATTCCGGCGAGATCGCGCTCCTCCATGATGGCCGTGGCGAAGCGCGGCTCGGCGAAGATCATCACGCCCGCTGCCGATTGCAGCAAGTGCGCGCAGGTGCGCGAGCCGACGACGAGGAAGAACGCATCCTGCATCTTGCGGTGGAGCCAGACGATCCCGGTCAGACCGCAGAACACCTCGCGTTGGCCCCGTTCGCGCAGGACCGGGCGCTGCGCCGTTTCGGACGGAGTGGCGCAGCCGGTAAGGGTGGAGGCCGCGCTCATGCCGGAACCGCCAGAGGCTCAGCCGATGCCTGAAGCCGTGCGGCGCGCAATTTGAGAAGGAATTGCGCTGCATTCACGACATAGGCGGCGTATGCCGCGAGAGCGACGAACATGCGCTGATCGACCGTGCCGAATGCGCCGAGCAGCATGACGAGATAAAGCGTATGGAGGGCGAGGACGAGCATCGAGAACACGTCCTCCCAGAAAAAGGCCGGGGCGAAGAGCCAGCGGCCGAAGACGACCTTTTCCCAGATCGAACCGGTCACCATGATGGTGTAGAGCACCAGCGTCTTGATCACGATCGACATGTCGGCGGCAAACGCGCCTTCGCCGGTCATCAGATAACGGATGACAAGCGCGAGACTGGCGATGAAGACAAGGAATTGGAGCGGGGCGAGCACGCCCTGGACGATGGTCCAGCCTGACTCGTCCCGGCGTCGCCGCTCATCCGCTGAATAGAGCGCCCCTTTGATCCCTGGATTGTCGTCAGTCCGCAGCGTCTCAGTTGCGGAGGCGACTGGGGATACCTGATCCTGCCGAGTCATCTCTTCGAGACTACCTTTCCCTCTCGAGTCGATAACTACTCCATGACAACGCAGAGTGTCAATCAGAGTTGACGTCTTGTTGACTTGACATCAAGTGCGCGCGGCTGTGATTGCTCATTGCTGGAAAAAGGCGTAAGTCTGAGTCGCTGGCGGGAGAGAAGTCGGACATCTTCCGGCTCCATCAGCAGCGACGCGATCCGCGCCGTTCCCGGCATTGTGGACCGGGAGACTGGAGGGTCTGATGGCGAACACCAAAGGGAATGGCGTATTCGAAGCAGGCCAGGCGGCGCTGCGAAGGGTGATGTCCAATCCGCTGGGTCTGCGAAAAGACGCCGAAACGGATCAGGAAGAGCGCGACGCCCGTCTCTCCGACGATTCAATAAACGCTATCATCGAAGGCGAGATTATTCCGCGCCTGCTGATGGCGCATGCCTCGGGCAAGTCGACGGGCCGATCCGGCCACGAGATTGGCATTGCCTCGTCAGATGCGCGCGACTTCGCAAAGCTCCCGATTAGTCTCGAGGCGGCGAATCTCCTAGCGGAAGTCGATCGGTTTCTGGAAGACGGCGTGAGCGTCGAGACCATTTACCTCGATCTGCTTGCTCCGGCTGCGCGAAAACTCGGCGAAATGTGGGAAAACGACGAATGCGATTTCGTCGATGTCACGATGGGACTGTGGCGGTTGCAGGAGGTGATGCGCGATCTTGCTTCCCGGGTGCCTGCCGCTCCGGTCGAAGACAAAGCAAATCAACGCCGTGCGCTATTTTCAGCGATGCCCGGCGACCAGCACAGCTTTGGGGCCCTGATGATCGACGAGGTGTTTTCACGTGCCGGTTGGCACAGCGAAGCGCTTCCCAATGGAGAGCGGCGCGAGCTGCTCGACCGGCTGGCCAACAATCACTTCGACGTGGCAGGATTGACCGTTTCGCGGCACTGCCCTAGCGCGACGATCACAAATTTGATCACAGCAATGCGAAGCGTTTCAGCCAATCCGGACATATCTGTTTTAATCGGCGGCAAGATGATCAACGAAGATCAATCGATTGTCGCCAAAGTGGGAGCCGATGGGACCGGCGCCGACGCTCGTGATGCGCTTGAGGAGGCCGACAGACTGGTCCGATCCAAGCCAGCGCGAGCGCAAGCTATGCGCTAACCGGGACCATGAATGCTAACACGTAAGCACAGTATCGAAGGCAAAAACCCGTTCGGTAAAGCGGCTGAATTGTTCAACAGCCTCGATGCCGATGCAGCGATGAAGCTCGCGATGGTTGCCGGCGACGTTACGCTGGTGCTCGACGATGCCGGCACGATCCTCGATGCCGCTTTCGATCCGTCCGATTTCCCCGAACTCGATGACTGGGTCGGCACCAACTGGATCGAAACCGTGACCGAGGAAAGCCGGCCAAAGGTCATGGAGATGCTTGCCGCAGCGCGCCGCGGTGAGGTGCAGCACTGGCGGCAGGTCAACCACCCCACACGCAAGGGTGATGTCCCGATCCGCTATGCTGTGCTGAGCGTAAATGGCGGTGAACACCGCATCGCGTTCGGGCGCGATCTGCGCGATGCGGGCAAGCACCAGCAGCGATTGCTGCAGGTCCAGCAATCGCTTGAGCGTGATTACCTGCGTATGCGCCAGCTTGAGGCGCGTTACCGAATGCTGTTCGAACTGTCGTCCGAAGCGGTGATGATCGTCGAAGCGTCCACCCTGCGTATCAGGGAAGCCAACCCGGCTGCGCATTCGATGACCGGTCACCGCGCGGGCGCTCTCCCGGGCAAGAAACTGCCAAGCCTGATGGACAAGGGCTCACGCGATGCGCTGCAGGCACTCGCCGGTTCGGCGATGGCGTCGGATTCGGTGGCGCCGATCGAGCTTCGGCTGGCCAAGGGCTCCCGGCTTGTAAACGCGGCGATCACGGGGTTCACGCAGGATCGGGGTAAGTTTCTGCTGCTCAGGCTGATGCCGGCCGGCGAAAATGACGACAATGCGGATTCGCCGCTATTCGACCTGATCGACTGCATGCCCGATGCCTTCGTCATGGCGGATGCCAATCTCGAAATCATCAGCGCAAACCACGCTTTCGTTGAGCTTGTCCACGCGGCGAGCGTCGACCAGCTGCGCGGCAGGCACCTGTCCGAAACCATCGGGCGGCCCGGCATCGACCTCGATTTGATCGAGGGACAAATTGACCAGCACGGAGCTGCGCGCAATGTCAGCACGGTGCTGCGGGCGGGCGGAGAGCCCGATGGCGAACCGGTCGAGCTCTCGGCCGTTCGCAGCAGCGGCGAGGAATCGCTTTATGCCTTCGTTATCCGGCCTATAGGACGCCGCCTGCGTGACTTGCCGCCCGGGGCGGAAGACCTGCCGCGTTCGGTCGAGCAGCTGACGGATCTCGTCGGGCGGATGTCCTTGAAAGATATCGTGCGGGAATCGACGGATCTGATCGAGCGGCTGTGTATCGAGGCTGCACTGAATTATACTTCGGACAATCGCGCTTCGGCCGCGGAAATCCTGGGCCTTTCGCGCCAGAGCCTCTATTCGAAGCTTCATCGCTATGGGCTCGGCAATCTGCCATCCGATCCTGAAGATGGCGGTTAGCACCAGCCGCTAAGGCGCGCGCCGACGCCGCGAGTTCGAGCGAGAGCGGGGCGCAGGCCATCAACGCTGGGATCTGGCGTTCTCATCCGAAAATGTGTCGAACGTCATTCTGGGACGACACTGCCTTGTCAACTTGTGCAGACCCGAAAAACCTCCGCGCGCCGAAAGTCGTGTGAGTTTTCTGCAATTGCCTCGAAAGTGTGTCAATTTAATTTGACGCCCGAGACTGTCAGGCATAGCCTCTGACCATGGAACGCTCTGCGGTCTCGACTCGCCTCGCGCCGATTCCGGCGCTCCGCGATGTCGTCCAGCTCCTCAAGCCGATTACGTGGTTCCCACCGATGTGGGCCTTCATGTGCGGCGCGGTGTCGTCCGGTGTCGGGCTCGATGGGCGATGGCTGTTCGTCCTCGGAGGTATCCTGCTCGCAGGACCGCTCGTTTGCGGCACCAGCCAAGCAGTGAACGACTGGTTCGACCGCGAAGTCGATGCCATAAACGAACCTGACCGCCCGATACCTTCCGGCCGGATAGCGGGACGCTGGGGCCTTTACATCGCACTGATGGGCACCGCTCTTTCGGCTGCGGTCGCGTGGATGCTAGGCATATGGGTGTTCATCGCCGCGTTGATCGGACTGGCGCTTGCCTGGGGATACAGCGCGCCGCCTTTCCGGTTCAAAACGAGCGGTTGGACCGGCCCGGCGGTTGTCGGCCTGACGTACGAGGGTTTGAGCTGGTTTACCGGGGCGACCGTCATGCTCGGCGCTTTGCCGTCTTCGCAAGTGCTGGTCGTGCTGGTGCTCTACAGCCTGGGCGCGCACGGCATCATGACGCTCAACGATTTCAAGGCGGTCGAAGGCGACCGGGCGACCGGGCTTAGATCTCTGCCGGTGATCATGGGCGTTGGCGGTGCCGCCAGGTTTGCCTGCGCGGTGATGGCGGCGGCGCAGGTCGCGGTGATCGCGCTGCTCGCGTGGTGGGGATACACGCTTTCGGCAGTGCTCGTCAGCGTCGTTCTCGTTGCGCAATTCGCAGCCATGCCGCGCCTGCTGCGCGATCCGAAGAAATATGCGCCATGGTATAACGGCATCGGGGTGACGCTCTACGTGCTCGGTATGCTTGCCGCCGCACTCGGTCTTGGAGGCTATCTGTGATGGCGAGCTCAGGCATCACAAGCAAGGGCCTCGGCTGGCTCGCGATTATCAGGATCGGATTGGTCCAGGCGTCGATCGGCGCGATGGTGATGCTGACAACCACCGTGCTCAACCGGCTGATGGTGGTCGAATACGCTCTCGCTGCGGCAATCCCGGCAGGCCTTGTCGGCTGGCATTATGCAGTCCAGTTGTGCCGTCCTTTATGGGGCCACGGATCAGACAAAGGCGGAAGCCGCGCTGTCTGGGTTCTAGGCGGGATCGTAGTGCTCGGTCTGGGTGCGATCATGGCCGTGCAGACAACCGTGATGATGAGCGGCAGTTTCGCGCTGGCCATGGCTGTGGGCGTGATCGCGTACACGCTGATCGGTGTGGGTGTGGGTGCGAGCGGAACCTCGGCGCTGGCGCTCCTGGCCTCCGGCGTGGCACCGGAACGCCGCGCCGCTGCGGCGGCCGTTACCTGGATCATGATGGTTACGGGTATCGTGGTTTCCGCGATTACCGTCGGCGCGCTTCTGCAGCCCTATTCTCCTGAGCGGCTGCTCACCGTGGCAACAGGCCTGTTGATGACCTGCGTGGCTATCACCGCGCTGGCCGTGTTCCGGCTGGAGCCGCGCGGCGGCATTCAGGCAAACAGTTTCGCCCAGACCGCAAAGGACGGTCCCACGCCGAGTTTCGGAGAAGCCCTGCGCGAAATCCTGCATGAAAAAGCTGCGCGGCGTTTCACGATCTTCATCTTCGTATCGATGATGGCGTTCAATATGCAGGACCTCATCCTGGAACCCTTTGCTGGCCTCGTCTTCGGGATGACGCCCGGTCAGTCGACCCAGCTCGGCGGAATGCAAAGCGGCGGGGTGCTGGCGGGGATGATTGTCGCCGGGATAGGCGGCAGCGCTTTTGCCGGGCGGATGCCAATCGAGCTGCGGCATTGGATCGTTTTCGGCTGCCTCGGTTCTGCGCTCGCGCTCGCCGGGCTTTCTGTGGCTGCCATAGCAGGGCCGGGCTGGCCGCTTGCACCGAATGTATTCGCGCTCGGGTTCTGTAACGGCCTGTTCGCCGTTGCGGCCATCGGCGCCATGATGGGTCTTGCCGGGTCGGGTCGGAAAACCCGCGAAGGCGTGCGCATGGGTGTATGGGGCGCAGCGCAGGCGATTGCGTTTGGGCTTGGCGGGCTGATCGGCGCGGTCGGTGTCGACGCCGCGCGCCGCGCGCTCGCCAGTGACGGCAGCGCGTTTCAGCTGATTTTCGCCATCGAAGCGGGGCTGTTCGTGCTCGCCGCCGCACTCGCGATCCGCGCCACCAGCGCGGGCGCTCAGCCAGCACATCAAGAAAAGAGGAGCCTGGACACAGCAGGCGAGGGAGAGGTGTTCGCATGAACGAGACAATCTATGACGCGGTCGTCGTCGGCGGCGGGCCATGCGGCGCGACCACCGCGACCGATCTGGCGCTGGCCGGCCATTCCGTCTTGCTGATGGAACGAGGCGGGCGCATCAAGCCGTGCGGCGGCGCGGTCCCACCGCGCATGCTCGAAGACTTCGACATTCCGCAAAGCCTGCTGGTCGCGCGCGCACGCTGCGCCCGCATGATCGCGCCGTCCGGGCGCTCGGTCGATATGCCGGTGGGCGAGATCGGCTATGTCGGCATGGTCGACCGCGACGAATTCGACGAGTGGCTCCGCGAAAGAGCCCGGATGTCCGGCGCCGAGCGGCTTTGCGCGGTCTTCGAAAAGATCGAGCGTGACGAGCACCCGCACCCGCTGGTGACCTTTCGCCGCAAACGGGGCGGCCCGATCGAACGTGCGCGCGCGCGCTGCGTGATTGGTGCAGACGGCGCGCGATCGGCGGTCGCGAAACAGTCGCTGCCCGGCGCCGAGCGGGTAAAATGCGTGTTCGCCTATCACGAGATCATCAAGTCACCGGCCAATGACAGCGAGGCTTTCGACGGCAATCGCTGCGACGTGTTTTACCAGGGCAAGCTTTCGCCCGATTTCTACGCTTGGGTCTTCCCGCACGGCGAGACGGCCAGCATCGGCGTGGGCAGCGCGAACAAGGGGTTTTCTCTGCGCGGCGCGGTATCGCAGATGCGCACCGAGCTCGATTTGACACGGTGCGAGACGGTGCGGCGCGAGGGGGCACCGATCCCGCTGAAGCCGCTCAAGCGCTGGGACAATGGCAAGGACGTGATCGTCGCGGGCGACGCGGCGGGCATCGTCGCGCCGGCATCGGGCGAGGGCATCTATTACGCCATGACCGGCGGGCGCTATGTCGCCGATGCCGCCAGCGAGTTCCTGAGAACCGGCGAGGCCAAGGCGCTGAAACGCGCGCGCAGCCGCTTCATGAAAGAGCATGGCCGCGTGTTCTGGATCCTCGGGATCATGCAATATTTCTGGTATTCCAGCGACAAACGCCGCGAGCGGTTCGTGACCATGTGCGACGACAAGGATGTGCAGCAGCTCACTTGGCAGGCGTACATGAACAAGAAGCTCGTGCGTAAGAAACCGATGGCGCATGTAAAAATCTTCTTGAAAGATTGCGCGCACCTCTTGGGAATGCGGGCCGCCACGCGCTAAGCTTCTTCCCATGAAGGGCAGCTGGTTTCTCACAGTATTCGTCGCGACCATCGCAGCGGGCTGCGTCGCGGCCTTGGGTGCAACGATTACCGATCTCGGGCCGTGGTATCAGAGCCTGCAAAAACCGGACTGGAACCCGCCCGACGGCATTTTCCCGATCGTCTGGACGATCATCTATGCGCTGATCTGGATTTCCGGCATCACCGCATGGCGCGCGGCGCCCACCAGCGCGAGCGCCCAATGGGTCATCAGCCTGTTTGCGCTCAACGGTTTTCTCAACATCACCTGGAGCCTGCTGTTCTTCCGCTTGCAGCGCCCCGATTGGGCCATGATCGAGCTGGTGTTCCTATGGCTCTCGATTCTCGCGCTGATCGTCTATTGCGGCCGGTTCTCTCGGCTCGCGGCGGCTTTGCTGGTCCCTTACCTGATCTGGGTGGGGATTGCGGGTGCGCTCAACTGGGCGGTTATCGACCTCAACGGTCCCTTCATTTGATCGAGTACTGGACTGTCCCGGCGCTTGATGAGCACGTCGGCCCGGCAGAACTCAAATGATGGACTGGTTCCTGCAATCGGGGCACGCGGCGGATATGATCCTGCTGGTCTTGGCATTAGAAGCGGTGTGGCTCCGGCTGCGCAATTGGCGCTGGGCGGAGATTGCCGGGCTGCTTGGACCGGCGGTGCTGCTCGTACTCGGTCTGCGCGCAGCGCTGGTCGGTGCGGAGTGGTACTGGATCGCAGCGCCGCTCGCGCTGTCGCTACCGCTGCACCTCTTCGATCTGCGTATGCGGATGAAAGCTCGGCGCTGAAGCACAGGCAGGCCCGCGGTCCCCAGCGCCGCGGCACATTTTCCGTTAAACTACACAAACAGAAAGCCCGGCGCCGCATCACACGGGCCGGGCTTTTCTCTATGCCGACGGGTAGAGCGTATCGCCGTGGCTAAAGCTCTACCCTCTCAGGCGCGTCACTTGGGAGCGTAATAGTGCTCCTGCGCCCATACATACCAGTTATCGACCACCGTTCCGGTCAGCAGGATGCCGATACCGCCGGTGAACGTCGTCAGCACCGCGAACCACCAGGCCCAGCGGTGGATCGATTCCATCGTTGCGTTGAAGCCCATGGTCCAGCGCCAGAACAGGCCGGCCCGTTCCGATGCTGTGCCGCGGTCGGTGATCTGCTCGATCTCCCGCTCGCCGCCATAGCGTCCGACCGCGAGGATTGTCGCGCCGTGCATCGCGAAGAGGACCGCGGAGCCATAGAGGAACACGATCGAAAGCGCGTGGAACGGGTTATAGAACAGGTTGCCGTGGATCAGCGAGAAGTTGTTGGTCCAATCGAGGTGCGAGAACACGCCGTAAGGAACCGCCTCGGCCCAGCTGCCCAGCAGAAGTGGGCGGATGAAGCCCAGCACTAGAAACAGCCAGATCGCGCTCGCGAAGGCCCACGGAATGTGCATCCCCATGCCCAGCATTTTCGCCCGGCGATAGGTCCGCGCCCACCAGGCGAGCACCGATATCGTCAGAAACGCGCCGGTGAGGATGAACCACCCGCCTTCGTTAAGAGGCACGAACGGGCTGAACCCATATTCGGGGCCGGGCGGATCGAGCGATAGCCAGAACAGCTCTCGCATGAATGTCTGCGGGCTCCAGCCTGCTTCGGCCCAGAAATTAAGGCCGATGATCATGATCGCGGCGGCACCGAAAGCCAGCGAGATCACGCCCAGCGTGCCCAGATAGATCGGGCCGAACTGTGCCTGTCCGATCTTGCCCATCCAGTAATTGTACCCGGTGGAAGGGATGCGGATGTCTTCGCCCGGAGGGAGCGGTACGCCCATTTCGGGCGGACCCTTTACCTGCACCTGTGTGAAGATGTTTTGATAGGTAGCCATATCAGATCGGCCCTCCTTCCCAGATTGGGATCTTTCTCCAGAAATCCCAGAATTCCGGCCAGCTGCCGACATAAAGGGTTCCCGAGATCACGATGCAGATGGCGCTCCAGAACCCTGCGTTAAGCGCAAGGAACAGGCCCACCCGGTGAATGCCGAGTGTGCCGACCGAATAGCCGATGAAATCGCGGAAATAGGTGTCTTCGTATTCCGGCGTTTTCACGTCGGTCCCGTCGCTTGGGTTGACGGCCGAAAGCACAAGTCCGCCGTGCAGCGCGAGGGCGAGGCAGTTCGTGAAGAAGAACGTGATCGCCAGCATGTGCACCGGATTGTAATGGAAGTTCGCATACATGTATCCGGTGTTCGACACCCAATCGAGGTGCGACCAGATACCGTAGGGAAACCCGTGATACCACGCGCCCATCCAGACCGGGCGAATGACGACCAGCGTGAAATAGGCGAAGACAGCGAAGCTGAACGCAATCGGGATGTGTAAACTCATGCCCAGCTTGCGAGAGATTTCCGCTTGCCTGAGTACCCACGAAGAGAATGCGACGATCGCGCAGGCCGTGATGACCTGCCAATAGCCGCCTTCCGATAGCGGAGCGAGGCCGAGGCCATACGATTCCGCCGGTGGCTGAATGTCGATCAGCCAAGGGTTCAAGGTCGGACCTTCGATGGCCGCAGCAAAAATCAGCATCGTTCCAAGAAGCGCGCTGATTGCCACCAAGACCCCAAAGAATCCGACATAAAACGGCCCGACCCAGAAATCGAAGAGGTCACCGCCGATCAATGTTCCACCGCGCACGCGGTATTTCCGCTCGAAACTAAGGAGCGCCATAGGTCCATCCTTCCCGCCTGATGGCGGGCTTTGTTGTTTTACCGAAAGAAGTAGGAGGCAGGCAGGCGAACCTGCCCCCTCGCATCTTTAGTGGCCGCTATAGAGCTACCGGCGCTTCCGATGATTCAATCACAGCGGTCGCGGTCGGATTGCCAGTGGTCGAGTTATCGAGCCAGTTGTAGCGATCCGTGCTGAGCAGGATGAAGTGAATCGAAAAGGCCAGAACAGCCAGGCCGACGTGCAGAGCCACGAGAACGCGGCGGACGTCGAAATGAAGCCAAATACTCCACATGATGAAATTCCTTTGAGATTTTCAGTTGCGTATTTCAGCCACGACCCGCGGATCTTTCCCCGGTCCATGACGGAGCAAGCGGAGGATTAAATTGGGAACCAGGGCTTATCGAACCACACGAGTGCGTGTGCCACGACAGCGATCGCCACGTACAACGTGAACGTGCCCATAAACCCTTTGTGGATCTCCTTTGCCTCTTCAGGCGTCAGGTGAGTCCCAATGCGTTCAGGATCATTCATAGAAATGTCTCCGTATCAGTTGGTTGGAGTGAAGGCCGAAGCCTCCGTCGGCATCCCCGCGTGATCCCCCACGTGGATTTGGTGTGCCCCGGATAAGGGCAATCTGGATGCCGGGCGCGGCGAAGGTGACTGCATGACAGGTCATACGGTCTCTCCCTCGAGCTGCGCCCCTTGATTCTGGCCAGAAAAATGTTTGTCGAGGCAGTCGGGCGTGACTGCACTTTGGCCGCGCATGCGCGCGGTGCGTTCGGCCGCGTCGCGAAGGCGTTTCGCGGCGGAAATGCGGATGAGGACGGGCTGCGCTTCGACGAGGGTGTCGAGCCTGACTTTAGCTGCTTCCTCCCAGGAAACTTCAGTTTCGCTGCGGGCAGGGGTCGCCTCTACCTTGTCCATTTCGGTGCCGAGCGGCAGGATGTGGAATAGCGCATCGAACAGCGCATTGCAGACCTCCTGCACGATGTAGGTCGCGCCGGAATAGCCCATGAAGGGTGTTCCAGTATGCCGCCGGATCGCCGCCCCTGGAAAGCTTGCCGGGATGAAGGTGCCGGTCGGTCCGAAACCGCTCGGGCATTCGGCGAGATACATGCGTTCGTTGTAGCTGCCGAACAGCACCATCGGCGGGTTCGCGTGAATGGCTGCGCGCACATCCTCGTTTTTTGGTTTCACGCCCGCTTCGCGCGAAAATGCAAAAGCGCAGGGCAGCCCCATGTCCTCTTCGAGGAAGTGCCGCATACCGCGGGCATAGGTGCCGTTGGCGACTATCCCGAAACTGGCCGTGCCGAAGAAGTCCTGAGTGACCGAGCGCCACAGGTCCCACAGCGGCTTGATCGTGGTGTGCTTCTCGCGCTCGATGAACGGTTCGGGGTCGAGTCCGAGTTCCTCGCCAAGCGCACGCAGGAATCTTGTGGTGCTGGAGAGCCCAAGAGGTGCCTGGAAATAGGGTCTCTCCAGCACTTCGCAGAGGTTGCGGCCGAACTCGCGGTACATGCAGACATTGGCGTCTGCAGTGCCGAGCTGGCGTATGTCGGCGAGGTGGCAGCCGAGCGGGAAAACGACGCCGACTTCCGCGCCGATCCCCTCGACGAGGCGGCGGATTTCGGCGAGGTCGGACGGCATGTTGAACATGCCGTAGCTCGGGCCGATGATGTTGACCTTGGGCTTTTCGCCTTCCTTGCGCTCTTTGGGTTTGGGCGCTTTTTTCGGGCCGAATTCGGTCCAGAGCCACGTCAGCGCGCGGTCCGCGCTTTCCCACTGGTCTTCGTCAATGGTGCGCGGCAGGAACCGCTTGATGTTCGTGCCTTCCGGGGTGACGCCGCCGCCGATCATTTCGGCGATCGATCCGGTGACGACCACGGCAGGCAGCTCCGGATCGAGCGTTTCCCAGGCGCGTTTCATCGCGCCTTCGGTGCCGGTCTTGCCGAGCTCTTCCTCGCCCAGGCCGGTGACGACGATGGGCAGCTCATGCGGGGGCAGGGCGTCGGTGTAGTGCAGCACGCTGGTCACCGGCAGGTTCTCGCAGCCGACCGGGCCATCAATGATGACCTGTAGGCCCTTCACCGCCGTGAAGACATAGGTTGCGCCCCAATATCCGCCGGCACGGTCATGATCGAGGACCAAGGTCATGTGCCCACCGCCTCGGACGCCTTGCGCGCCGCTTCGTTGAGAGCCGCGTATTTCTTGCGGAATTTGGGCCGGTCGACAGGCGTGTCTTCCCATACGCCTGCCGCATGATCGTCGCCGACGCCTTCGAAGAAATCGCGCATCGTGTCGAAGCGCTCCTTGTTGGCCATCGCCGCGTTGACGACCTGCGCGAGACTGCCTGCGCCTGCGGGCCCCATCAACGGACGCGCCGAGATCAGATTCGTGAAGTACAGCGCGGGAATGCCCTTGGCCTTTGCATGCTGGACCACCGGAGTGGTGCCGATGGCGAGATCGGGACTGAATTCGTCGACAGCCGCAATGTCCTCTTCAAGGCTGGCGCGGTAATTGACCTTCACGCCGACCTCTTCGAGCCATTGCCGGTCCAAGTCCGACCACAACGTTGCCGGACAAGCGCTGCCGACATAGCGCACATCCGCGCCGCTTTCGATCAGCAGGCGGGCCACGAGCAATTCCGATCCCTCATATCCGGATACGGTGATCCGGCCCTTGATCGGATTGGCGGCCAGTGCCTGTTTGATCGCGCCAGCCATGGCGTTCTTGACCCCGTCGACTTTCGCCTGCGGGATGCCGAGTTCGTCGCGTACGCCCTGCAGCCATGCGACGGTGCCATCGCCGCCGACGGGTGCGGAGCCGATGATCGGGCGCCCGGCCGCTTCGAATTCGCGGATGCTGGCGGTGTAGAACGGATGGATCGCAGCGACGAGCGAGCAATCGAGCGCGGAATAAAGCTCGCGCCATTCGCGCGTCGGGACAACGGGACCTGCGGCGAGGCCAAGCGGTTCGAGCATCTGCCCGATCACGACCGGGTCTGCCGGGAACATTTCCCCGAGCAGCGCGACGGTCGGTTTGTCCGAGCGCTCCTTCGGCGCGGCGACGGGGCCCTGCTCAACCTCGGTGCGGGCATATTGCAGCATCGCGCCGGCGAGGACGTCCTTCGCCTCGGCATGGGTGGGAATGCCGAAGCCGGGCACATCGATGCCGATGATGCGCACACCGTTGATTTGCTTCTTGAGCAGACGCAGCGGCACGCCGCTGGCGGTCGGCACGCAGAGGTTGGTGACGACGATCGCGTCGTATTGTTCTGGATCGGCGAGGTCTTCGACCGCTTCCTTGATATCCTCGAACAGCTTCCCGGTGACGAGCGTTTCGGATGAGAACGGCACGTATCCGACCGTTCGCCGCGCCCCGTAGAAATGCGAGGTGAAAGTGAGGCCGTAAACGCAGCACGCGCTGCCCGACAGCACGGTCGCAGTGCGTTTCATCCGCAGCCCTACTCGGAGCGACCCGAAGGCAGGGCACATGCTTTGCGGTTGGTCGTGCGGACCCCGCTCGGGATCGACGGGATAGTCCGCGGCATACTGATCGAGGATTTCGCTCTTGCCCGCAGCGCGGGCGGCCTCTTGCATCCGGTCCTTGCCTCCATGGCAGCCATCACCGCTGCCGGAATCGAGCTCGATCCGGTCGGGGGTGCGTTCAGCGTCAGAGGCAGAGAAATCCGTCAATCAGACCTCGTCGTAGATCACTTCAAGCGATGGTTTCTGTTCGAAAACGCCGCCGCGCATGTCGGCCTGGGTGGCTGGGATCAGTTCGACATTCCCGCCGGTATCTTCGGGCGAGAACAGGTCGAGAAGGCCATCCTGGTCGAGGGGGGTGGGCTGGCGCGGCGGCGCCTCTGCGACATTGGTGGCGAGCTCTTCGAACAGGCTTCCCCATTCGCCGCCCGGCTTTCCGATGATCTGGTAGTTGGCGCTCTTGCGCCGGATGTCCTCGTCGGCCGGGATGGCCGTAAGCACCGGGATATCCACCGCCTCGGCAAAGGCTTGCGCTTCGCCCGTGCCGTCGTCCTTGTTCACGATCATGCCGGCAACCCCGACATTGCCGCCCATTTTGCGGAAGTATTCGACCGCGTGGCAGACATTGTTAGCTACGTAGAGCGATTGCAGGTCGTTCGATCCGACCACGATCACTTTCTGGCACATGTCGCGTGCAATCGGCAGGCCGAACCCGCCGCATACCACGTCACCTAGGAAATCGAGCAGGACGTAGTCGAAGCCCCATTCGTGGAAGCCAAGCTTTTCGAGCAGTTCGAAGCCGTGGATGATGCCGCGCCCGCCGCAGCCGCGACCGACTTCGGGTCCGCCCAGCTCCATCGCGAACACGCCGTCACGCTGGAAGCAGACGTCTTCAATCGTGACTTCCTCGCCTGCGAGCTTCTTCTTCGAGGAGGTTTCGATAATGGTGGGGCAGGATTTGCCGCCGAACAGCAGGCTAGTCGTGTCCGATTTCGGATCGCAGCCAATCAGCAGCACGCGCTTGCCCTGCTGCGCCATCATGTAGCTGAGATTGGAAAGCGCAAAGCTCTTGCCCGAACCACCCTTGCCGTAAATTGCGATGACCTTCGTTTCGCTGGTCACTTCGCCGGTGTGGACGGGATCGGGCTCCTGCGACGCTTCTTCGCGCAGGCTTTCTGTGTGGACGTCCAGCATGGTCATGCAGCGGCACTCCAATCGAGAACCATTTTGAGACAGGCAGGGTCGTTGAAAGCCTGAGGATACGCTTCGCTTGCCGCGGAGGCAGGGCGGGCATCCGTGATGAGATTTGAGAGATCGAGCCTGCCTGTTTCGATCAGATCCAGCGTCTGGGTGAGATCGCGCGGTTGCCATTCGGCGGCGATGCGCAGGCGTGCTTCCTTCATGAAGGCGGCGGGGAAGGCGAAATTGACCCGCTCGGCGTAGAAGCCGGCGAGTGTGATCTCGCCGCCTTTAACCAGATGCGGGGTAGCAGCATCGACGATGCTCGCATCGCCGCTGGCATCGTAAATCGCGCTGTAATCGCGGCGTTCGTCCGCTTCGGGAGCGAGTACTTCATATCCCTGCGCCCCGGTTCTGCGGGCTTCGTTCGTTTCCCACACGGTCGGTGTTGGTGCACCAATCGCGGTTGTCAGGCGGGCGAGCAATCGGCCCAGCACACCGTGCCCGATGATGAGATCGGGCGGGGTTCCGCCGTTGATTGCATGAAGTGCGGTGGCAGCAAGCGCGCAGAGTACGCCCGATTGCCCGAGGCGTTCGGGCACAGGTAGTGCGCGGGCTGAGGGTACGACCACGCGGTTGGCCGTTCCGCCGAACAGCCCGCGTGCATCGGTGTAGCAATTCGCGCCGGGGACAAAGACCCAGTCGCCGATCCGGCTCTGCGCATCGCAGCCTGCATCGATGATGCGGCCCAGCGATTCATATCCGGGGACAAGCGGGTAACCCATGCCGGGGAAATCAGGCATCCGGCCCGTCCACAGCAGTTTTTCAGTGCCGGAGCTGATACCGCTCCACGCGATATCGATCACGACATCGCCCGGACCTGCTGGCGTCAACTCAAGCTCCCGAAGCGCAAGACGCTCGGGTCCTTCGAGTATGACTGCCAGTGAATTCATCCTCTGCGCTTCCCCCTCTGCATCTTTCCGGCCCCGAAAACGGCGACTCGGTCAGTGGCAAGAGATACTTTCTCCAAGTGTGTGGTACGCCTTACAAGCATAGGTGTCAATTTGATCAGACACCGAAGGCGTCAGGCATGAGCGACAATGCAGCTGGCGATCACCGGTTGTGCAGTGGGGACGACCCGAGTGCGCGAGAATCCAGCCTCGCGCATCATTGTGGAGATCTCGTCAGGCGTGCGGGGACGGCCCGATCCCATCGCCCAAAGATAGAGGCCGAAAAACGCGTCTCCCATGGCTTCTGCACCGGGGATAGCCGCCATCGGTTCGGCCAGTAAAAGTCTGCCCCCGGGGCGGAGACTGCCGCGGATGTTTCTGAGCAGCGCCATTGCCGGTTCATCGTCGTGATCGTGGAGGATCCGTACCAGCGAGACGATGTCGTACCCCTCGGGGATCGGATTCTCGAAGAAGTTGCCGGGATGGCAGGTGAGCCGGTCTGCGCCGACTGACTGCGCCAGCGGTTCGCGCGCGGCCTCGGCCACTTCGGGCAGATCGAACAGGCCAAGGCGCATTTGCGGGTAGGCGGCGCCGACACGGCGGATGAATTCCCCGTGCCCTCCGCCGACATCGAGCAGGCTGGCGTGTCCGGGAAAGCGAAACGCTCCGATGACCTCGTCTGCGACGAAGCGCTGCGACGCGGCCATCAACTGCGAGTATTCCTGCGTTTCCGCCCCTCGTTCGGCCGCGCCGTGCAGGGCTCCGGCGTAAGACCAATAGCGCGAGAGTGCCGTCGGCTCCTTGCGGTCGCGGCGAAGCAGGTCGATCGGATCGGCAAGATCGGCGTAGAGCAGGCGGTGGTGCCGGATCATCGCCTGGGTACCGGGGTCGGCCTGAAGCACCGCCCCTTGCTGGCCCAGCATCCATCCATCGGGGCCGGCCTCTTCTGCCAGATCGAGAGCGCGCGTAGCCCTCAGCAAGCGTAGGGCGGCCTCTTCGCTCAGGTCGATCTCGCCTGCGACCACGCTCGCGCTCACCGGACCTTTTGCCAGCAGGTCGAGCAAGCCGCTCTCTACCGCCGCGCGCAGGACCTGCGAATAGGAAAAGCCGACAAGGTGGTCGAACATCTGAGTGGCGCGGGTGCGGGCGACCGAGCGAATGAAGGGTATCCGTGCGGCCCAGTACTGAAACCGAGAGCTGGCAAAAACCGCGTTGCGGCGCGCGATCCAGCGGACCTTCCATGACGGTTTTTCGGTCATTTCCGAGTGATTTGACATCTCATATGTCCATTTGATTGGACAGATGATAGAGTAAGGTCAATGATATTGTCCGCACAGCGCCGCGAGACTCGCGGCAATAGCGCGCAGCTCAGGGGAGAGCGGTGAGAGACAGGATCGCGATTATCGGAGCCGGAATGGGCGGGCTTGCCAGCGCCGCCATGCTGGCTGCGCGCGGCCATGACGTCACCGTGATCGAGAAAGAGGAATGGGTCGGAGGCAAAGCCCGGACGGTCGAGGTTGATGGCAAGGCTATCGAGGCCGGTCCGACCGTGTTCACGATGCGCGATGTGTTCGACCAGATCTTCCACACCTGCGGCGCGCGGCTCGACGATTATATCGACGTTCGCTGCGCAGAGGTGATCGCGCGTCACGCCTGGGCTGACGGCGGCACGCTCGATCTCTTTGCCGATCCCGTGCGCAGCGAAGAGGCGATCGGCGATTTCGCTGGAGTCGATGCCGCCGCCGGATACCGCGCATTCCGTCAGGAAGCGCGCCGCATTTACGAAGTGCTGGACGAGCCTTTCCTGCGCGGCGACAGTGCTTCGACCCCGCTTCCGATGATGTGGCGCATGGGCCTGCACCGTATTGGCGATGCAATGGCGATGCGGCCGTTCGACAATTTGTGGAAGGCGCTGGGCGAGCATTTCGCCGATCCGCGCCTGCAGCAGCTCTACGGGCGCTACGCAACCTATTGCGGGTCCGATCCGTTTCAGGCGCCCGCGACATTGATGCTGATCGCGCACACCGAGGCGCGCGGCGTCTGGTTGATCGACGGCGGGATCAGCGCGCTCGCGAATGCGCTGCGCCAACTTGCCGAGAGCAAGGGCGTTCGCTTCATGGCCGGATCCCACGCGGCGCAGATCCTGATCGAGAGCCGCCGGGTGAGCGGTGTCAGGCTGACCAATGGCGACACGGTCCCGGCCGATATCGTGATTTCCAACGCCGATCCCGCGGCGCTGTCCGATGGCAAGTTCGGCGAGCACGCCGCACAGTCTGTCCGCGCGATGCCCAAGAGCAAGAGATCCTTGTCCGCCCTAGTGTGGTTCGCTCACGCCGAAACCAGCGGCTTCGATCTCAGCCACCACAACGTGTTTTTCTCGCCCGATTACGCCCGCGAGTTTGCCGATATCGCAGGCGGACGCCCGCCATCCGACCCCACCGTTTACCTGTGCGCACAGGATCGCAGCGCCAGCGAGCGCGCCGCCGGGAATCCGCGACCGAGCAGCCGCGAGCGTATCCAGATCATCGTCAACGCCCCTGCCAATGGCGACACCCATCACTACTCAGCCGAGGAGATCGAGACATGCACACTCGCCATGAGGAGCAGCCTTCGACGATGCGGGCTGGCGCTGGAGGAGCAGATGCCGCACCAGCTGGCGACACCGGAAACGTGGGAAGGGTTGTTCCCGGCCACCGGCGGCGCCCTTTATGGCAGAGCGTCGCACGGCTGGGCGGCTTCTTTCCAGCGGCAGGGGCCGAAGACGAGGATACCGGGACTTTACTGCGCGGGCGGGGCGACGCACCCAGCGGCCGGGGTCCCGATGGCTGCCTTGTCAGGACTGCTGGCAGCGCGAACGATCGAACGGGACCTCGCTTCGATGCGGCGGTTCCACCGGGCGGCTACACCTGGTGGTATATCGATGCGATCAGCGAAGACGGGCAGCACGGGCTGACGATCATTGCCTTTCTGGGCAGCGTCTTTTCCCCCTATTACAAGAAGAGCGGCCGCGGCGATCCGCTCGATCACTGCTCGCTGAACGTCGCACTTTATGGGCCGAGCGCGCGCTGGGCCATGACAGAGCGACCGGCGGGCAGCGTTTCGCACGATGTCACCAACCTCCAGATCGGCCCCAGCCACGTCGAATGGAAAGGCGATGCGCTGGAAATCACGATCGAAGAGCGCGACAAGCGGCTGTTCAATCCGCTGCGCCGCAAAGTGCGCGGCAAGGTGCGGGTCATTCCCGAGGCGCTCAATCCGGCAAGCTTCGCACTCGATGCGCGCGAGAATCATATCTGGCACTGTATGGCCCCGCGCGCGCGGATCGAGGTCGCGATGGACGAGCCGCGCGTCCGCTGGAGCGGATCGGGCTATTTCGATCACAATCGCGGGTCGGAACCGCTCGAAGACGGCTTTCGCACCTGGCACTGGTCGCGCGCGCATATGAAGAGCGGCGCGGTGGTCTGCTATGAAGGGGAACGCGGCGATGGTTCGGTTTTTGCCAGCGCCATTCGCTTCGGCGCGGACGGCATTCCCGACGAAACCGATTTGCCGCCGTCTGCTGATCTTCCAAGCAGCAAATGGGGCATTGCGCGCCGCACGCGGTCCGAAATCGGCTTTGCCGAGGTAAGCCGGACATGGGAGGATACGCCGTTCTATGCGCGTTCGGAGCTCGCCTCCAAGCTCTACGGCGAAGACGTCGTATCGGTGCAGGAAAGCCTCGACATGCGGCGCTTCGCATCGCCGCTGGTGCAGTTCATGCTGCCATACCGGATGCCGCGTCAGAAACGATGAACTCTATTCCTTTGACGCGTCGTCACCGCCGTCGGCTTTGGCCTCGGCCTCGGCCTTTTCCTTGCGGATCTGCTTGAGGTCGCGGTCCATCTTCCACCATTGCCAAGCGCCGAAACTGATCGCGATCCCGTAGAAGAAAACGATCTCGATCCAGCCGAAATTGCCATCCATGCGCGCGGTCCTCGTTAGCCGGCGCTTGCCATAGCATGGGCCGCGAGGAAGGGGGAGATGCGCTCCAGAACCTGCTCCGGTGCTTCTTCGTGCGCAAGGTGGCCAAGACCCTCGATCACCTCCAGCGTTGCTTCGCCCAGCCACCCCTGCGCCTCCCGCGCCCAGTCGAGCGGGATCGCCGCATCCCTGTCCGAATGCACCATGAGCACGGAATTATCGACCGATTGCATCCGGGTGCGCAGGGTCGGCAAATCCCAATTGGCCATCATTGCCAGCGCGCCTTTCGTGTGGCGCGAATTGGAAAGCAGCGCTTCATAGCAGGCGATGCCCTCTGCGCTGATCGACGAATTGGTCGCGCGCTTGATGAAGCGGTCGGTGTCGCCGGAAAGCGCCGCCGCCCCGGAAAAGAGCCGCGGGACGAGCGGGTTGACGAACAGCAGCTTGGCGACCGCCGGGAACAGCTGTGCCGCTAGCCCCGGAAACGGGCGCAGCGCAGAATTCAGCCCGACAATCGGCCCGGCATAAGCGTGATCGAGCGCCAGCTGGAGCGCCAGTGCGGCGCCAGCAGAATGGCCGATGATCGCCGATGGCACGGCGTCGATCGTGCGAAGCAGCCGGGTAAGGGCGCTGGCCATTCGTGGGAGTGACATGTCCTCGGGCGGATGTCCGCTCGTGAAAGCGTGGCGCGGCAGATCGGGCGCGATCACGTGATGCGTGTCGGCCAGCAGCGGCATCAACGGCCCCCAGGAATGCACCGAGGCGCCTGTTCCGTGCAGCAGCAACAGGACCGGTTTATCGGGAGAGCCCATGCGCTGAAGGTGCCAGCGCGTGCGCCCCACCGGCACGAACGCGCTCGTGCTGCGGTTGGGCCAGATCGTGCCTTCGCGGTCCCAGGCGAGCGCGCGGCTCATGCCGCGGCGTGCGCAGGCTGCATTGCGGAAATCGCGCTGTGGAGCGATTTCGCATCGGCCCGGGGCAAAGCGAGGAAACGGGCCTGCATCACATCCGCGAGGGCAGGCGCATCGGATCCAGGCCGGGCGGAGATATCGACCACCAGTGCATCGATCCCCTCGCGCGCGATCGCCCTGGCGGCGGCTTCCGCATCTTCCCTGGCCTGCTTTCGTCCCGGCGATCCGTCGGCGGCGATGTTGCCGCGTCCGTCGGTGAGTATGACGAGGCTCGCGCTGCGCCCACGGGCGATTACGCTCTGGGCGGTTTCGCGCGCGGCGTTGAGCCCAATCGCGAGCGGCGTGCCTCCGCCACCTGGCAATTCCGCCAGCGCCCGGCGCGCCCGCGTCAGCGAGCGGGTGGGCGGGAGCAGAAGTTCGGCGCTGTCCCCGCGAAACGCGATCAGGGCCACTTCGCTTCTGGTGACGTAGGCCTGCGCGAGCATCAGCTCGACCGCGCCCTTTGCCTCGGCAAGGCGAGCGGCGGCAGCCGAGCCGGAGGCATCGACGGCGAAGATCGTGACGCGGGCGGCCTTTTCCTCGAACCGGCGGACCCGCAAATCGTCTTTCCGTGTGAGGATCGCGCCGACACTTGCATCCGGCTGCTCTCGGCGGCGAACTTCCTGCCACGGCACTGCAGCGCGCAGTGTGTCGATGAGAGCAAGGCGCGCTCCGCCGCGCGGCATGCCGGGACGCGCGCTCAGCGGCTTTCCGCGGATGCCCGATTTGCGCCGCTGTCCCGATCCGCTTCCCGAAGTCTGGCGCGGTGCCTGCCCCTTCGCCAGCTGAGCCAGCAGGTCTGCCGGGATCGCCGCCGAAGCGGCTTCGACCAGCATTTCATCGAGCGGCTGATCGGGGCGCTTCGTGTCGGTATCCCGCTGCTCATCTCCGCGATCCTGCGGCGGCTCGGGCGGTTGGCTTTCCTGCTGAGGCTCATCCAGTGGCGGCAGCTGGGTTGCTCGCGGCGCCAGCACCAGCCGGGCCGCAGCAGTAAGGTCGGCGTCAGAGGCTCGAGTCCTTCCCGAAAGAGCTGCATGGGCCCGCGCGGCCTGCCCGGCCGACATAAGCGGGCGCAGCGAGGGAACGCCCAGCACAGCAGCGGTCGCGGCCAAAGCTTCGAGCGCTTTGTCCTCGAGTGGTTGGACGGCATCGAGGTCAGGCGCGTGCGAGGCTTCCAGATCATCGGTGGTGGAAGCGCGCGAATGCGTCAGGTCGCAGTGGAACGCGCATCTTTCCATCAGGCTGACGGGCGGTGTGTCTTCGCGCTCTGCCCCATCGTCGAGGAGCACCAGCGCAAGGTCTCCGCGATCGAGCGCCTGGGCGAGCCGGCCTGCGATCGCATCGCCAATTCGCTCTGCCATCGGCACGATCAGCAAGCCGCCTTTCGCTTCTTCCAGCAGTCCGGATTGCTCGACCGGGCGACCTGCTGAAAGGCTTGCGGCGAGATCGATCCCGCCGAGCAGGCGCTCATCGTCGATATGGCCGGGAAGCTTGCGCGTCTTCGCACGGTCGCCGAGCGCCGCGATCAGCGCGTCGCGCGCCGGGCTCGATCCGCGCAGCACTATCCCGCTGAACGATGCGGGCGCGATGAGGAGCAATTGCGCCGCGAGGGCGGCATCGTGGATGGGATCGGGCGCGGTCCCCAAAGACCCGCCCCCGGTCATCCGAACAATTCATCGATGGCGCGGGTAATCCGCACGGTCGATCCGGTTTCGTCGAGCACGTCGCGCCGCAGCCTGTGCCGGAGCGCCGATGGCGCAACCGCGATCAGGTGTTCGCGCTTTACCGAGCGGGCGCCCTTTAGCGCAGCCAGCGCGCGCGCCGCCCGCATCAGGGTAAGCTCGCCGCGCAGGCCGTCTGCGCCGACCGCCATGCACAATTGCGCAGCATCTCTAAGCACATCTTCGCCCGGCTCCAGCTTGGCAAGCTTCGCCTTGCCGCGCGCGATCTGTTTGAGGATCTTGTCGTCCTGTTCCGCCCATTCCTTGGCGAAGGCATCGGGATCGCGTTCGTTCGCGGCGACCAGCCGCATGATCTCCACCCGCGTTTCAATGTCCTCAGGCGTGCGCACTTCGACCGAAAGGCCAAAGCGGTCGAGCAGCTGCGGGCGCAGTTCGCCCTCTTCGGGATTGCCGCTGCCGATCAGCACGAACTTCGCGCGGTGGCGAACCGAAAGCCCTTCGCGCTCAACCACGTTCTCACCCGAAGCCGCGACATCGAGCAACAGATCGACCAGATGATCTTCGAGCAGGTTGATTTCATCGATGTAGAGAAACCCGCGATGCGCTTTCGCCAGAAGGCCCGGCTCGAACGCCTTCTCACCCGCTCTCAAGGCGCGCTCCAGATCGAGCGAGCCGATCACACGGTCCTCAGTCGCGCCAAGCGGAAGGTCGACGAAAGGCACGTCCCGCTTGCGCACTCGGCCCGACGTGCACGGATCGGGGCAGGTGCCGCGCTCTTCCCCGGTGCAGCCATAGCGGCAATCCTCGATCGCCGAGATCGGGGGAAGCAGTCCGGCGAGCGCGCGCGCCGCGGTCGATTTGCCGGTGCCACGATCACCGAAGACCATGACGCCGCCAACACTGGGATCGACCGCCGCGATGAGCAGCGCCTGCTTCATCTCGTCCTGTCCGACGATTGCAGAGAAAGGAAACCTAGCCATTTAGAGCCTGTCCCTTGCAGGCAGTGACGCCTCGATTGCGCTGTGCAGTTTCGTGGTGAGGTGCGGCGCGAAGCGCAGACTGGTTGTCCGCTCGAGCGACGCAACGCTGCCACGGGACTGCACAGCGCAACCCCGACGGGGCGGGCCAATTTTGGCCCAGCGCTGCGTCGATCGTCGGTCACTATGCATTGGCATGGCTTCCTCCTCACTCCTTCCGCTGAGCCAAAATTGACTCCGTCAAGGCATCACTGCCTGCAAGGGACAGGCTCTCACGGCTCTTGTGAACGCTGCCGCACGATTGGACAAGCGCCTCTGACGAATTGATGTGACAATTCGCCCTGACACTCGGGGCCGGTCAGCTTTTCGCTATTCGGTTGAGCAGCAGCACGGGGAGCAAGCCTGCCGCCAGCAAGATCAGCGCCGGGATCGATGCCTCGACCAGCCGTTCGTCGCTGGCGAGGCGGTATGTGCGGGTGGCAAGCGTTTCGAGATTGAAGGGCCGCAGGATCAGCGTAGCGGGCAATTCGCGCACCGTGTCGATGAAGACGAGCGCCGCCGCACCGACGAGGCTTGGACGCAGAAGTGGGACATAGATCCGGGTGAGCACTCGCGACGGGGTGGCTCCCAGAGACCTTGCAGCCGCATCGAGCGATGGCGGTATCTTCGACAGGCCACCATCGATCGAATTGTACGCCACGGTGAGGAACCGGACCGACAGCGCGTAAATCAGGATCACGCTCGTCCCCGTCAGCAGCAATCCACCGCCATAGCCCAGATTGTCGCGGGCAAATCGGGTGATGCCGACATCGACAGCCCCGAGTGGTGCGAGCAATCCGACAGCGAGCAAAGCGCCCGGCAGAGCGTAGCCGAGCGTTGCAAAGCGGATGGCGACTCTTACTACCCCACTGTGCGACCGCGCCTTGGCAAAAGCGAGCACGAGCGCGGTGAGCAGGCAGGTGATTGACGTCGCAAGACCGAGCCAAAGGCTGCCGCTTGCATAGGTACCCAGATCGCCAGCAGCCTGAAGCGCCACGTCGCTGAAGGATAGCCAGAGCAGGTGCGCCGCTGGGATGACGAAACCAAGCAACACCGGCAGGGTGCAGGCGAACGCCGCCCAGGCCTTGCCCATAGGCGAAAGCGCGATCAGCGGGCCATCATTGCCGCCCGAAAGCCCGTCCCGGCTGTCGCTCCGGCCCCTGCGGGTCGACGCCTCCAGCGCAATCAGTACGATGACGAAAACCAGCATCATCGCGGCGAGTTTGAGCGCCGCCTGCTTGTCCCCCATCAGCAGCCAGCTACGGAATATGCCGGTGCTGAAGGTCGGGATCGCAAAATATTGCGCGACCCCGAAATCCGCGAGCACCTCCATCAGGACCAGCGCCAATCCGCCAGCAATGGCCGGGCGCGCGGCGGGAACGGCCACCCTGACGAACGCTTGCCCGGGCGACGAGCCGAGGCTGCGCGCGGCCTTGAACTGTGCCTGGCTCTGTGCGGCAAAGGCCGCGCGGGCCAGCAGGTAGACATAGGGGTAGAGCACGATCCCGAGCACGAACGCGCCGCCGGTGAGCGAGCGTATTTGCGGGAACCAATACTCTCCCGCTTGCAGCGATGTGACCATGCGAAGGCCCGATTGAACAGGTCCGGTAAAGTCGAGCAGGTCGGCATAGATATAGGCCGCGATATAGGCAGGCACGGTCAGCGGCAGGACCAGCGCCCAGCTCAAAATGCGCCGTCCCGGAAAATCGGCCGCGCTGACCAGCCAAGCGCACCCCGTCCCGGTGACCAGCGCCAGTCCGCCCGCCAAAATCATCAGCAGCAGCGTGTTGCCTGCATAGCGCGGCAGCACGGAGCCTGCGAGGTGCGATAGCGCCTCCATCCCTCCGCTTGGCGCGGAAAACAGGATCGCGGCGATTGGCAGGCCCGCAAGCGCGGCGACGAGGATGGTGAGCACCAGCCAGCCATCCGCGCGCGCGCCTCGCATCGAAGCGCGAGGCACGCTTGCTTCGGATGCATCAACTTGCCTAAGGCGGCTTACCACGTGCGCGCATCCATTTTAGCCGGAACCCACAATTGACCCTCGAATTTCGTCATATTGCCCATGCTTACGGTCCCGTGCAGGCGCTCGAAGATATCAGCTTCACCGCGCCGACGGGTGAGATCACCTGTCTGCTTGGATCGTCGGGCTGCGGAAAGTCAACCTTGCTCAACCTCGCCGCCGGATTATTGCCGGTGCAGCAGGGAAGCATTCGGCTGGGCGATGAACTGCTGGCGGAGGCGAGCCACAATCCGCCGCCCGAAAAGCGACCCGTCGGAATGGTGTTTCAGGATGGCGCGCTGTTTCCGCACATGACGATCGCGCAGAATATCGGCTTTGGGCTGGGCGGAAAAAATGGCGGCACCATAGATAGGTGGCTCGATCACGCCGGTCTCGGCGGGCTGGGCGCGCGTTATCCGCATGAGCTTTCCGGCGGGCAGCAACAGCGCGCCGCGCTCGCCCGGGCCATGGCTCCCGGGCCGCAGGTCCTGTTGATGGACGAACCGTTTGCAAGCGTCGACATCGTCCTGCGCCGCCGCCTGCGCCGCGATTGCCGTATCCTGCTGCGAGAGCAGGGCGCGACGAGCGTTCTTGTGACGCACGACCCTTCCGAAGCGCTCGATATTGCCGACCGGATCGCGGTGATGGAGGCTGGCCGGATCGTGCAGTTCGGCACGCCCGATGAATTGCACCGGTCTCCTGCCGCCGCTTCCGTCGGTGCGATTTTCGGCGGCGCGCAGGTCGTGCCGGCGTCGCGCGAAGGCGCGGGATTACGCACGGCGTTCGGCACGTGGCTTCAGGAAACAGTTACAGGCGCGCTGCCCGATACGGCGGAGATGGATTTGCTGCTGTTCGCGAATGCGCTCGACCTCGCGCCCGATCCAGAAGGACTTTCCGTGCGGGACGTCCATCCGGTGGGCGATGGTTACCGTGTGCTGCTTTCGGCGCCGGACGGGCAGGAGATCACGGTGGAAACAGTTACAGAGGCAGTGGCTGATAAGCGCTATAAGGTGACTCCTAAATCGGACAGCGTTCGTGCATTTGCGCGCACATAGAGCTTGCGTCATTTCATAATAATGATAATCAATCGCAAAACTTGGATGGAAGGGTCTTCGATGAAAAAGAGTATTGCAGCCGGTCTGCTGGCATTTGCCATGACGGCGTGCGCGCCGGGCGAAGACGCCGAGACAGAAACCGATGCCGGAGAGGTCAATCTCTATTCCTCGCGCCATTACGACACCGATCTTGCGCTTTACGAGGATTTCACCGCGCAGACCGGCATCGAGGTCAATCTGATCGAGGCGGAGGCTGATGCCCTGATCGAACGGATCCAGAGCGAGGATGAATTCTCGCCCGCGGACATTCTCATCACGGTCGATGCGGGCCGCCTGTGGCGTGCGGAGGAGGCGGGGGTGCTCTCGCCGGTAGAAAGCGACGTGCTGGCAGAGCGGCTGCCGATCTATCTGCGCCATCCCGAAAACCTCTGGTTCGGCCTTTCGACGCGCGCCCGTGTGATAATCTACAACAAGGAAGCCGGAGAGCCCGAGGGACTGGAGACCTATGCCGACCTCGCCGATCCGGCATTCGAGGGCGAAATCTGCATTCGCTCTTCCTCCAACATCTACAACATTTCGCTGCTTTCCAGCATCATCGCCAATCGCGGCGCGGAAGCGGCGGAGGAATGGGCGAAAGGCGTGGTGTCTAACTTTGCGCGCGATCCGCAGGGCAATGACACGGCGCAGATCGAAGCGGTCGCCTCTGGCGAATGCCGCATCGCCGTGGTCAACACCTATTACCTCGCGCGCTTTGCCGGTGGCGACGAGGAGCAGAAAGCGATCTACGACCAGCTTGGCGTGATTTTCCCGGATCAGGACGGCGCCGGCACCCACATCAATATCAGCGGTGCCGGTGTGGTGAAGACGGCACCGAACCGCGCAAATGCGGTCCGTTTCCTTGAATACCTCACCTCGGAAAGCGCGCAGCGCTATTTCGCGGACGGCAACAACGAATATCCGGCGGTCAGCGGGCTCGAAGCGAACTCGGCGGTCGAGATGCTCGGCGATTTCAAACCGGACACGCTGAATGCTTCGGAAATCGGAAGCAATCAGCGCGAGGCGGTGCAGATATTCGACCGCGCCGGCTGGAACTGAGCGTGAAGTCCTCGCTCCTGCCTCTGGGTGCGCTCGCCGCTGCAGCGTCGCTTGCACTCGCCGGGTGCATGGGCGAAGCGCCCGCCGATGCACCCGCGACGGCGGAGGCTGCCGCCGATCCCGATGAGCTAGCAAAGCGGCTCGCCTTCATGGCGGGCCATGTCGAAGCCGGCATCGCGCTGTACCGTGCGGGCGAAGGCGCAGCGGGCGGTCCGCATCTGCTCCACCCCGTCTCCGAAAGCTATGCGGAAGAGCGCGAAGGGCTGGATGCAATCGGGTTCGATCCCGCACCGTTCGAAGCGGTCTCCGAGGCGCTCGAAGCCGGGCGCCCGGCGGGCGAGATCGAGCCGCGACTGGCCGAGGTCGAGGCCAATCTCGCTGAGATGCGCGCAGCCGCGGGCGGCGATGCGGAAGTGCTGATCGCTTACCTGATGGACCTGGTCGCCGAAGAATACCGGGTCGGGGTGACCGACGGCGCGGTCACCGATGCGGGCGAGTATCAGGACGCATGGGGCTTTGCGGTGGTCGCGCGCCGGCTGGCAGACGGTCTTTCCTCGACCAAGGCGGCGGAGGTCAAATCAGACATCGATGCGCTGATTTCGCTCTGGCCGGAAGGCGCACCGAAGATCCCCAAAACACCCGCCGATCCCGATGCGGTTGCCGAGCAGGCGGCCAAGGTGACAGCGCAGCTTTCGTGATGGGACCGGCGGCACCTGCCGCAAGCGGCTCTTTCACCCCTTATTACTAATCTACCTTGATGCAGCGGCGTGAAACGTCCATCTGCGCCACCGATATTGCCGCGCGATCTGCGGCGCAGACTTCACATTCGAGGCCCAAGTTTTGAACCAGCCCATCACTGATCGTGAGCAATTTCAGGAAAGCGGCGCGCTTTCCGTCGAGACTGTCACGCATGTCCACCACTGGACCGACACGCTTTTCTCGCTGAAGATGACGCGTCCGCCGAGCTTCCGCTTCCGCTCGGGCGAGTTCGTGATGATCGGGCTGCCGGGCGACAATGGAAAGCCGCTGTTGCGCGCCTATTCGATGGCGAGCCCGAGCTATGCTGAAGAGATCGAGTTCCTCTCGATCAAGGTGCAGGACGGCCCGCTGACATCGCGCCTCCAGCACATCAAGGAAGGCGATCCGATCTATCTCGGCAAGAAGCCGACGGGCACGCTCGTCACCGATGCGCTGCTGCCCGGCAAGCGGCTGTTTATGTTGTCGACCGGCACGGGCCTTGCCCCGTTCATGAGCCTGGTGCGCGATCCCGAAGTCTACGCGATGTATGACGAAGTGATCGTGGTCCACTCGGTTCGCCACAAGGATGAGCTTGCCTACCGCGAACTGCTCGAATCCAAGCTGGAAGGCGATCCGCTGCTCGAAGACGAAGACCGCGAACGCTTCATCTACGTGCCCACGGTAACGCGCGAGCCGTTCCGCACGACAGGCCGCATCCAGACGCTGATCGACAGCGGTGAGCTGTTCAAGGAGAGCAAGGGTCCTCAGAAATTCGTCCCCGAGGATGACCGCGTGATGCTGTGCGGCTCGATGGCCATGATTAAGGACCACGCCGGCGATCTGGAAAACCGCGGTTTCGAAGAAGGCGCGAACAACAAGCCGGGCCAGTTCGTGATCGAGCGCGCGTTTGTGGGCTAGGCCGTCATCAAGCTCGGCCCTGAGATAGTGGCTGACGCCTAGGCCTACCTGCCAATTGGCAAATTCCGTTTGCCGCAGCGGCCGGACAAGCCAATCCCAATGTGTTAAACGCGGCACGGGCCGCGAGACTAGGAGCTTGCTCGGATGCCAATGCCTCATGTTCAAACAGCTGTTCCAGAAGAGCGGTCTTCGATCCTGCAGACAATTACACTTGGTTTTGGTGCCGATCCGATTGCCCGGTGGGTCTGGCCTGATGCCGAGACCTTTCTAATTGCCATGCCGCGCTTCGCGTTGGCGTTCGGCGGCGCCGGCTTTGACCAGTCTGGCGTCTACAAAACAGACTGCGGACATGCTGCCGCAATGTGGCTGCCACCGGGTTCCTCGCCCGACGATGACGCGATCGAAGGCATTCTCGAAGAGACGGTCGCACCTGAACGCATGGAAGAGATCGGCTCCTTTTTCGCGCAAATGGACGATTTCCATCCGCACGAGGAGCACTGGTATCTACCTCTGATCGCGGCTGACCCGTCCCAGGCGGGACGCGGTCTTGGGGCGGCACTGATGAAGCATGCGCTGCAAAAATGCGATGCGGAGGGTCTGCCCGCCTATCTCGAATCTTCCAATCCACGCAACATCTCGCTTTACGAACGACATGGCTTCGAAGTGATGGGTAAGATCGAAACGAAAAGCTCGCCGTTGATGACACCGATGTTCAGGCGGGCTCGCGGGTAACCGTTGGTATACCGCCCGGGACCCTAAACTTGCATCTTTCGCGCTTGACCCGCGCGGTCGCAGCCGCTTCATTCGGTTCCAGAACAAAACCCATCTCCGGAGAGAAACCGACCCATGCTCGATACCTCGTACCGCACCGCCTACAATGAAGATCACGAGGCGTTTCGCGACACCGTTCGCAAAGTTCTGTCAGAGCATATGGAGCCCTACCTCGACCAGCACGAAGAGGAGGGCGTCGTCCCGCGCGAAGCTTGGAAAGCGCTCGGCGAGGCGGGGATGCTGTGCCCGACCGTCAAGGAAGAGAATGGCGGGCTCGGCCTCGATTTCGGGTTCAATTGCGTGCTCGCGGAGGAACTGAGTTATCTCGGCACATCCGCAGGCTTCACCCTGCAGAACGACATCACCGTCAACTATTTCGAGCGGCTCGGCAGCGACGAACAGAAGGAAAAGTACCTGCCCGGCATGATCTCGGGCGACATCATCACCGCGATCGCCATGACCGAGCCTGGGGCTGGCAGCGACCTGCAAGGCGTGAAGACCACCGCGATCGAGGATGGCAATCACCTCGTCGTGAACGGATCGAAAACCTACATCACCAACGGCCAGAACGCCGACGTGGTGATCGTCGTTGCCAAGACCGATCCCGCGCAGGGGGCCAAGGGCACCAGCCTGGTCCTCGTCGATGCCGATACGCCGGGTTTCGAGCGCGGGCGCAATCTCGACAAGATCGGCCAGCACTCCGCCGACACCTCCGAATTGTTCTTCCAGGATGTGCGCGTGCCCAAGACCAATATTCTGGGCGGCGAAGGGCGCGGCTTCGTCCACCTGATGGAGGAACTTCCGCAGGAACGCCTCAGCATTGCCGTCTCCGCACAGGGCGGGGCGCAGCGCGCGTTCGATGAAGCGGTGAAGTTCACCAAGGACCGCAAAGCTTTCGGGCGCACGGTGTTCGAATTCCAGAACACCAAGTTCACGCTCGCCGATCTCAAGGCGAAGTTGCAGGTCGGCTGGGCCCACCTCGACTGGGCGATCGCGCGTCACCTGCGCGGCGAACTCACCACTGACGAGGCGAGCGCCGCCAAGCTGTGGCACACCGAAATGCAATGGGAATGCGTCGATGCCGCGCTTCAGCTGCATGGCGGGGCGGGCTACATGAACGAATACGCCATCGCCCGCCTGTGGCGCGACGCGCGCGTGCAGCGCATCTATGGCGGCACGAGCGAGATCATGAAGGAAGTGGTGAGCCGCTCGATTTGAGGACGCTCAAATCCATATCGGTCCGATAAACTCATTGCCCGAACCTCCACCATTGGTTTGGCCCGTGCTGGCGTGGGCCTGCATGGTGCTTATCGGCATTGTGGCTCCCGTCACCGCGACGCTTTTGATTGCGCAGGGGCAATCTTCATTGCCGCTGAATTCGGCGATTGGCCCGATACTCGCCATCGGCATGATGGGCACCGGAATGATCGCGGCGGCAGCGGCGGGACGCTTTGCTACAGGCGTGTGGCTCGGTCTGGCGGTCGGTATTGGCCTGCTGTTGCTAGCCGAGGCTCTCGGGCAGCCCCTGCTGCCCTATATGCCTGCGCTCGGTTTGGCGGTTCTTGCCGCGACTATCAGTTTCGCAGCGCGCGGCGCTCTGTTCGCAAAGAGCATGGGCGGCAAAGGCTGGTTGATGGCCCTGTTCGTGGTCGCCGGTGAAGCGGCGATCGTGCTTACCGCTTTGGCAATGCCGGGCGCGCTGCCGGAATGGCTGCTGGCGTTGCTGCCCGCGCAATGGGCCAGTTTGGCAATTCAAACCGGTTTTGCCGAGGCCGGAATGTTCGGAGCATGGGCGGCCTTGCTCGCTCTGGGCGGAACGGCGGCGGCGACGCTCTTCGTGGCAAGGCTTTGGCCAAGCCGCTGGCCTTACCTGGTGATGTTTACAACGTGGCTAGGTTTGTCCGCACTGGTGTATTACCACTCGTGATACCCTCATCCGATTGATCCGGGCGAACCAGCCAAAGGAACGGCATCATGCTGACCAACCCACTCGAATTCACTGACAAGCGTATCCTCGTGATCGGCGGATCGAGTGGGATCGGCAATGGTATTGCGCAAGGCTTTCGCGCGCACGGGGCGGAGGTCATGGTCACCGGCACGCGGCCCGATGCGGGCGATTATCTTGAAGCTGAAGACAGCGATTTTCGCGGGCTCGCCTATCACTGCCTCGACGTGACGAATCGCGATGCTGCGTCGGCATTGGCGGAGGCAATCGGCGCGGTCGATGTACTCGTCCAGAGCCAGGGGATCGTGCGGTACAAGCGCCAGGAGTTCGAGCGCGAGGGCTGGGACGATGTCGTGGACGTCAACCTCAACTCGGTCATGGACGTGGCGCGCGCATTCCATCCCGCTCTTGCGGATCGCAATGGCGCGATGATCGTGGTGTCGTCGGTCGCGGCGTTCAAGTCGACCATCGGTACGCCTGCCTATGCAGCATCCAAAGCGGGCGCGGCGAGCCTCGTCAAAACACTCGGCGAAGCGTGGGCGCGCGATGGCATTCGTGTGAACGGTGTCGCACCGGGCCTCGTCCCGACCAAGCTGACCAGCGTCACCACCGATCACCCCGACCGCCGCGAAGGCGCGCTGCGTTCAATCCCGCTCGGACGCATGGGCACGCCGGAGGATATGGCCGGGGCGGCTTTGTTCCTGGCGTCGCCGCTGTCGAGCTACGTCACCGGGCAGACGATCGTGGTCGATGGCGGTCTGACGCTGAGTTGATCGCCGCGAGTTGAGCTTTCCTACTCGCGTCAATTCGTGCCAGATACCGCCATGACCAAAGCTCAGCAATCCAGGTCGGAAAGCATGCTCGAAACACAGCCCCGGTTTTTCGCCTTAGGACCGTGTAACATGCGGTCCATGTCTCGGCTAAGTCACTGTAATCGCTTGATCACCCTGTTGGAGAGGAAACGCGCATGAAGTTCACCCGTCTCGGCAATTCCGGCCTCAAGGTCTCGCGCCTGTGTCTTGGTTGCATGAGCTATGGCGACACGACCAAGGGTTGGCATGGCGACTGGCTGCTCGGTGAGGAGGAAAGCCGCCCGTTCTTCCGGCAAGCGCTGGAGGCGGGCATCAACTTCTTCGACACCGCGAACCAGTATTCCGGCGGTACGTCGGAGGAGATGACCGGCAAGCTGCTGCGCGAGCTCGCCAAGCGGGACGAGATCGTCGTCGCGACCAAAGCCTATCTGCCATGGCGCAATGCTCCGAATACCGGCGGGCTGTCACGCAAGAGCCTGATGCAGGCAATCGATGACAGCCTTCTGCGACTGGGCATGGACTATGTCGATCTCTATCAGATCCACCGCTGGGATGACGCCACGCCGATTGAGGAGACGATGGAGGCGCTGCACGACATCGTAAAGGCGGGCAAGGCGCGCTATATCGGCGCATCGTCGATGTACGCATGGCAGTTTGCCAAAGCGCAGGAGGTCGCGCGCGCGAATGGCTGGACGCGGTTCATAGCGATGCAGAACCAGCTCAACCTGCTGTATCGCGAAGAAGAGCGCGAGATGCTGCCGCTGTGCGAGGACGAAGGCGTGGGCGTGATCCCGTGGAGCCCGCTCGCCCGTGGTAGGCTGGCGCGGCCACCGGGCGAGGAGACGGTCCGCAGCAAGACCGACGGGTTCGGCAAGGTCCTCTACCAGGATGGCGATGAGCAAGACCGCGCCGTGATCGCCGCTTTGCATGAACTGGCAACAGAACGCGGAGTTGAAATGGCAAGCCTCGCACTGGCCTGGCAGTTTACGAAACCCGCCATGGTCGCGCCCATCGTCGGCGCGACCAAGCCGCATCACATCGACGCTGCTGTCGCGGCTCTGGAGATCGAGCTATCGGATGAGGAAGTGGAGCGCCTCGAGGCGCCCTATCGTCCGAAATGGCCGACCGGCATGGGAACGCCGATGAGCGGAATGGATCAGGTCAGCGTTGTCGGCGAGTGAGCGTGCAAACGGCGCGACAGCACACTGCCATCGCGCCGCTGCTCTGCCCTCAGAATTCGGCCTTCACGCCAAGCGAGAAGGAGGTGCCCACTTCGAACGTGTTGATTTCGATCCGGTTCTCGCCAAGCTCCTGAAACTCGAAGTTGTCGCGGCCGAAGATGTTGCGCACCTCGAATGACAGCTCAAGCGGAACGCCCCAGGCGCCCACGTCCGAGCGCGCGACGAGGTCGAAAGTGAAACCCGGGTCCTCGACCACGTCTGGCAAAGCGCCGCCGCGAAGAGTCACGCGCTCGCTCGCATAATTGACGAGGAAAGTGAGCTGCTGGGTCTTCTCCGTATCCTCGATCCCGATGGAGACATTGGCGACGTGATCGGACTGGCCGACCAGCGGAGCGCCATCGTCGAAAATGAGGGCGGAAAGCTGGTTCGGGTTGGATGTGGTCGGCGAGATGTCGTCGGGTCCGACCGAAATCTCGGACTGCGAGAACGTGTAGTTCGCGAGCAGCAAGAGCTGCTTGGTTTCGAAGAAGGTCCCGCCAAGGCTGTAAAGGTCGATCCCGTAAACGAAATCGAGCTCCGCGCCGTACAGCTCCGCCGCCGGTGCGTTGGCGAAACTGGTCAGGACTTGCCCGGAGGCCGAAACGAGCGTGTTCTCGATCGGATTGTCGATCTCCTTGTAGAACCCGGCGAGACTGACGCGGTTTGGCCCGCCAAGGTAGTACTCGGCGCGCGCTTCAACATTGATGAGCTCACTGTCGTTGAGCAGCGGATTGCCGCGGAACCTGCGGTTCGATTCCGGATCGAAATAGGTCTGCTCGACGAGCTCGCGGAATTGCGGCCGGGCGATCGTCTGCGAAGCCGACAGGCGCAATTGCAGGTCGTCGATCGGCTCCCAGGTGACAGTGCCGCCGGGCAGGAAGTAGTCGTTGTCGAGGTTGGTCGGAGTAGCCCCTGCAATCGGTGTGTTGAAGATCGACTGATCGAGCGCGACAAATTGCGAGGCGTCTTCGTAGCGAACACCCGCCTCGAGCGTCAGAGTGTCGGTCGGTAGCCAGCGAAAAAGCCCGTAGCCCGCAATGATCTCGATCCCTGCATCGAAGACCGGGAAGGGCGAGGCTTCGGTCAGTGTGACATTGAACCCAGCCAGCGTCGCGTCATTGATGATGTCGCCGGGTCTGCGCAGGCCGAGCGCCGGGACGATCTCGTCCCCGAGCATATCGCCGGTAATGAAGGGGCGAAATTCGCGGCTCGACGAACGGCGTGTCGTGTCGGAATAGGCGCCGCCCACAGTCACTTCAAAATTGCTCGCCACTTCATAGGAAAGGTCGGCGCCGCCGAACCACAATTCTTCCTGAAGATCGTCGAATGCGATGGTCGTGATGCCAGCATCGGAAAGCTGGTTGAAGTAGGCGACGAAGCGATCGCCGAACGGATCACCGGGGATGTTGGTCCGGGTGTAGCTGACCGTCGTGTTGAACGGCGCTTCGCGGTCGGTCCGCGCATACCCACCACGCAGATCGACATTGATGGCGTCGAAGTCGAGCTCGGTAACAAGCTGCGTATCGATCAGCTGGCGTTCGAACCACGCGGTCTGCTGGTTCTGGAAGTCGAAGCCGCTGAAACCGGGCAGAATGTCCGTTCCCTCTTCGAGACGCGCGGTCTTCAAGGTGTCGCGGATGTACAGATTGGTCCAGCGGATCGTATGCGGACCGGTGTCGAGCCCGAACGATAGGAGCGCGTTGAACAGCACGTTCTCATCGGTGATGAAGGTGCGGAAATCCTGGAAAAGCTCTGAAAGGTCGGAACTGCCGCCCTGACTTATGACTGTGCGATTGCGCAGGCTGTTTTTCAGCGAAGCCGTGGCGATAACGCCGAGATAGGTGTCTCCGCCGAGCTCGAACGATGCGCCGCCGGTCAGCGAGCCAGAGAAATTGGGACGCTGCGAATTCTCCTGTTGCAAAGTCACGAAATTGACGGGCAGCAACTCCGCAGCGATCCCTTCGCTGATGGCGATGGGCACCGAGCCCACACGCTCCCCGCTGTCCAGGAACGCCTGGAGGTTTGGCGGGATATCGCGATTTCCCGTGTCGAAACCGAATGAGTCGAGGTCCGATCCGAAATAGGTCAGGCCATTTTCGAATGTCGTTTCGGTGTCGCCGCTGACTGAAAAGCTGACGGTGAGGAAGTCCTCGACCGGTACGGCCTTCGTCGTGAGGTTGATGACGCCGCCACCGAATTCGCCCGGATAGTTTGCCGAGTACGTCTTTTGCACCAGAGAGGAGGCGATGACGTTGGTCGGGAAGATGTCGAGCGGAACGACCCGGCTCAGTGGCTCGGGACTTGGCAGCGGCAAACCGTTGAGCAGCGCAAGCGAATAGCGATCGCCAAGACCGCGAACGAAGACGCGGCCATCACCGACCACGGAGAGACCTGTCACGCGGCCGAGCGCGCCTGCAATGTCGCTCTCGCCGGTTCGCGCAATATCCGCTTCGGAGAGGACATTGAGAACCTGGGTCGATGAGCGTTCGGGGTTCCGGTTCCGGCGGCCGGTAACGATAATCCCGCCCCCGGGCACAGAGATTTCCGGCTCCTCGACCTCATCCTCTTCCTGGCCAGCATCAACATCGTCGATCGCATCGTCGTCGTTTTGCGGAGGATCGGCAACATTAGCGGACTGCGCGTAGAGCGTGGTCGGGAATGCGAGCGAGGTGGAAAGAAGCAGCAGTCCTGCAAGACGCTTGCCAATCGACATAACCTGAGACCCCTTCAATGCTAGGTCTTAAAACGTGGCGGGCCGATGACGGCCCGATAGATGCGATTGGGGAGGCACCGCGGTCCGCGCAGCGCCTCCCCATGATTAAAGAGCGCGCCGTCAGTAAACCGGGAGCGAGGTGCACGCGCCGGTCGCACTGCCGAAATCCATGATCGACGAGTTGCACGTCCAGTCGCCGAAATTGTCGGCTACGTTGTCGTCCTCTGCCCCGATGAATGTCGAAGTCGTGAAGAACGACGAGCGCGCTGTGGCATCGAAGACCGGATGCCCGTTTTCATTTGCTCCGTTCACGAATGTGTTCGTGAGCGACAGCATGAAGGTCAGATCGTTGTTCGTCCCGGCATCGACCTCTGCCTGGACTTCCGGATCGGAAACGCCGGCGTCGCCGCGAACTGGCCGTGTGACACCGTCGCACACGATGGAATCGAACCCGATAATGGCATCGAGCGTGATCTGTTCGTCGATCCGGATGCAAACGTCGTCATCGGTGTCGATGTCGATAACGCCGTTCGTCAGACCCAGAGCCGCCCCGCCGCGGGCGCGGACGGCCTGCCCGGAGGAAGACGAGCGCTGCACAAACGTGAAATTGTTCACCTGAAGCGTCGACTGCGGCAGCGCATTGCCCGGCGTCCCGTCGGCGAGATCATCGGGAGAGTCGAATTCGATGAGGCTGTCGCCGGTGCCGGTGCGCTGTACCACGACAACCGTTTCCAGATTGGCCTGCGCCCCGCTGTCCACGTCGAGCGAGTCGTCCGATGCGCCGATGACAGCGATGTTCCGCGCGTTGACGGAACCGCCGAAGAATTCGAGACCATCGTCCGAACTGTTGAACGATTGCAGGTTCTCGATCACCGTGCCTGACCCGGTTCCACCGGTGGTCAGCGACTGAAGCTCGTTCGCCTGCTGCAGTTCAAAGCCCGAAAAACGGATTTGGTTGAAGGTAATGGAGCCGGAACTGTCCGCGCTGTCCGTGCCGCCGAACGGTGTGGCAACCACTGTCCCTTCGAGTTGCTGTTCACACTGCGAATTGGCGGTTGGGTTTCCAGGCGTGTTGAACGTCAGATCCGAGCAGTCCGACACAGGAGCCCGCCCGAGCAGAACGACGCCGCCCCACTGTGCCTGGCTGTTGTCGTTTGCAACGCCAAGGACGTTGTCTCGGCTTGTCCAGACGATCGGCATGGTCGCAGTACCGTTGGCTTCGATCGCATTGCCGCGGTTCACCACAAAGAACGATTCGCCCTGCGCGAACAGGATGGCCCCAGGTTCGATCGAAACCGTGACATCGGTTCCAGTGCTGTTGAAGCCCTGGTCAGTGCCGACATTCACCCGTCCGACGATCTCGTAAAGAAGACCGTTCACGAAGGGCAGATTGTCGTCCACGTCGAACGTGTTCGGCAATTGGCAGACGCGGTACTCTCCGGTCGGCCCGGAAATTGTGCCCGCATCGGTGAGCCCGCCCGCAGTGTTGATTGTCGGGCAGCCAGCGGCGGGTGTCACGCCGGATGCTGGAGGCGGTGTTGGCGTTGGCCCCGGTGTCGGGGTCGGGTTGTTGATGATGATATCGCCACTCGTACCCGGTGAGACGATTTCGTCCGCGCCGCAGCCTGAAAGAGCGATGATGCTGGCACCAAGGACGAGTGTATGTTGAATCTTTTTCACAGCGAGCGGTCCCCTCAAAACCGAGAATCGATAAGTGCGATTGAGTTCGCAGGGGCCGCGCTAGTGATCGCGCATGACAGAATTTTTGCAGCATTACGTAACCGTGGCAAAACGCGACGATTTGCTCGTTTGTGACTCAAATGTGACAGGGATTTTGGAAAAATCCCGCTTTGGCGCGAGCTGTGACGCTGATCAAACTCAGAAACATACCATAAAAACAAGATATTAGAGGACTTCATGGCTCTTAGATGACAATGTTTCATTTATATTGCATTTTGATGAAAGATGTTTCACATTACTCGAACACGAGATTGGAGACATGCAATGACACTCACAGCTATCGCGATGGCAATTGCCGCCGCCAACCCGGTTATCGGCGAACCCGCGCCTGCGCTGTTGGGGGTCGAACCTGACGCAAAGCTGGGGGCCGCATCGCTTTCCGAAGGCAAGGGTGTCGAGGCTATGCGGGTGCTGGAAAGTGAGCTCGATGCGAACCCGAATGATCCTGCCGTGCTTATCAATCTCGGTATCGCTCATGCTCATCGCGGGGACGATGTGAAAGCGCGCGCACTTTTCAAGGCAGCGTTGACGACGCCGGAACCAATCGAGCTCGAAACTGCAGGCGGTCAGCTGACGGATTCGCGCCGTCTCGCTCGCAAGGCGCTACGCATGCTTGATGCGGGCGACCTTCGTATGAGCAGCCGGACTGCGCTGCGCCAGTAACACCTCCGATCATTCAGCTTGGGGCATTCCGTGCGAGCGGGGTGCCCCGAACTGTATCTGCACGGCACCTTTGACCAAGGCGCAGAGCAAGCGCTGTTAAGCGCACGTTTACCAATTTCACGTCAAATGAGCCGGTTATGACCTGAGTGGTTTAGCGGGCGGGGCGCTGAAGATGCAGGTGCGTTTGCGCCATTGTCTCTCGATCTGACCGAGCTTTGCCTCTCTTGATCACTTGGAACTGTCACCCGGCTGTCACTTAGAATAGCCAAAGGGGGGTGCTGGAGGGCTCAGGATGATTCTTGCGAGAGCGAGCCAATTTTGTCTTGCTGCTGTTATTGCAGCGAGCGCTTGCCAGGCGAAGGCCGACGTAATGGAGGTCGATGGCAACGGCGCCCGGTGGGTTGCCGGCGATCTCGCTTCTCAGCCGCCCGTGACCGCTGAAATCGTGGCAGATCCGGAGACCGGCACGCTCAGCATACCCGACAGTATCGTCGCGCACCCTGCGCGCCACGCGTCTGTTGTTCCCGCCACTTATGCAGACACCGTTCAGCAGCTAGCCCAGCGGTTCGATCTCAGCCCGAGCCTGCTCGAGGCGCTCGTCTGGCAGGAAAGCCGCTGGCGCGAGAACGCCGTATCGCATGCCGGTGCGCGCGGGCTGGCGCAATTGATGCCGGGCACCGCGGCTTATCTGGGCGTCGATGCCGAAGACCCGATCCAGAACCTCGAGGGCGGGGCGCGCTATCTCCGCGAACAGCTCGACCGCTTCGATGGCGATCTCGAAAAAGCGCTTGCGGCGTACAATGCCGGTCCGGGGCGCGTGATCCGCGCTGGCGGCATTCCGAACATCCGCGAAACCAAGCATTATGTCGCGGCCATTATCGGCCGCCTTTCCGATCATTCGCGCCCGGATGCGCCGTAGGGGCGGCGTATTCTCACGAGGCGATGTCTTAGAAAATGGGGACTTGATGAATTCGATTGCTAGCTTTTCAGCCCGTGCGGCTGCTCTGTTTATGATGTTTGCAATGCCCACCGCCGCCTTTGCGCAGGGCACTGATCCTGCGGGCTCCGGGCCGATCAACAATGCGCTGCTTTGGCTTCAGGGCACGCTGCTTGGCACCGTTGCCACGACTGTCGCTGTCATGGCGGTCGCGGCGATCGGCTTCATGATGCTAACCGGCCGCATGAACTGGCGTTTCGGTGCGACCGTCATCGTGGGCGTCTTCATCCTGTTCGGTGCGACAACTATCGTTGCCGGTATCCAATCGGCGGCAGGATAGCGAGCGCGCATGAGCGATCTTTCCCGCCATCCGGTGCACCGCGCACTTACCCGCCCTCAGATGTTCGCGGGCGTGACGATGAACTTTTTCATCATCAACCTGATGGTGACGACGATCGCGTTTCTGATCCTGAAGAGCTGGTGGATATTGCCGGTTCCGGTGGTGATGCACGCTATTGGATACTTCGCATCGATCAGGGAACCGCGGATTTTCGATCTCTGGATCACCAAGGTTTCGAAATGCCCGCGCGTGCCGAATTTTAAACGCTGGGGATGTAACAGCTACACCCCCTGATTATCGAATTGCCAATGGCCACCCGAAGGAGGGCCGTTCGAAATGAAGAAATGGATCGGACCAGCAGCGTGGAGCGCCAAGGAGGCGCGCGCCGGCGATCGCCTGCCTTATGCACGCCTGATCGACGAAAGCACCGTGTTGCTGCGCGATGGATCGGTGATGACCGCGATCCAGGTCCCGGGCCTTTTGTTCGAAACCGAGGATTCCGATGCATTGAGCGCGCATGCAGCCACTCGCGAGGTGATGCTGCGCTCAACGCTCGATGCCCGGTTCGTGCTTTATCACCACGTCATCCGCCGCCGGGTCGAGGTGGAACTGGACGCGGAGTTCGACGATCCGCTTTCACGCCATATCGATACACGGTGGAAAGAGCGGCTCGCTGGCGGTTCCCTGTTCATCAACGACCAGTTCGTAACGCTCATTCGCCGCCCAGCGCGCGGTAAGACGGGGCTTCCTGAACGGCTGGGCAAATTCTGGCAGCGCCGCAGCAAGGAAGAGCCACTAGCCGATCCGAAAGACCTTCGCAGCCTGAAAGCGGCGGCGACCGGCCTCGTCGCATCGCTTTCCTCCTATGGCGCGAGCGTGCTGTCCGATTATGCGAGTCATGGCGGCGGGACCAACTCGGAAATGCTCGAATTGCTCTCCGCAATCTACAACGGCGAGATGCGACCGGTGCGGCGGCCGCACGACGAAACCGATATCGGTCACATGCTTCCCTATCGCCGAGCGAGCTTCGGCTTGGATGCGATGGAATTACGCGGATCGGGCGAGCCTGATTTCTCCGCGATCCTCGGGCTAAAGGACTATCCCGAGGCGACCTCTCCCGGACTGCTCGACCCGTTGCTGCGGCTTCCATACGAAATGATCGTCACGGAAAGCTACGCCCCCAACGAGCGGACAACCGCGCGCGAGCGGATCGATCTTGCGCTGCGTAGGTCGCGGTCGGTCGACGAAGAGGCCGCGGCTGAGCGTGCAGACATGATGGCCGCGCGCGATGCCCTGGGGAACGGGGCGGTCGGCTTTGGCGATCATCACCTGACGGCGCTCGTGCGCGAACGAACACTCACTCAGCTGGACGACGCCACCGCAGCATGTGCGGCGGCGCTCGCCGATACCGGCGCCATCGCGGTGCGCGAAGATACCAATCTCGAACCATCCTTCTGGGCGCAATTCCCGGGCAATGAAGACTATATCGTTCGCCGCGCATTGATCTCCTCTGCGAATATGGCGAGTTTTGGCAGCTTCCATGGGTTTGCGCTGGGGCAGGCCGGTGGCAACCATTGGGGAGACGCCGTTACGTTGCTCGAAACGACGAGCGCGACGCCGTTCTTCTTCAACTTCCATCACGGTGACCTTGGTAATTTCTCGGTCATCGGGCCATCGGGTTCGGGTAAGACCGTGGTGATGAACTTCCTCGCTGCGCAGGCGCAGAAATTCAAACCGCGCACAATCCTGTTCGACAAGGATCGCGGCGGGGAGCTGTTCATTCGCGGGATCGGCGGGCGCTATGACCGGATCTGTCCTGGCGAGCCGACCGGCTTCAACCCGCTGGCGCTTCCGGACACGCCCTCCAACAGGGCATTCTTGCGCGATTGGCTGGGCGTGTTACTCGAGGCAGATGGGCCGGAAGAATTTGCGCTCATAAACTCCGCTGTCGACGCCGCGTATCAGAACGATGCGAACCTGCGCCGTCTGCGCCATTTCAAGGAACTGCTTGCGGGCGCGAAACGTCCCGAGCCCGGCGATCTGGCCGACCGGCTGGGCGCGTGGATCGGTCACGCGTCGGGCGAGGGCGGCGAACACGCATGGCTGTTCGACAATGAACGCGACGCGCTCGATCTGGAACAGCGCGTGCTTGGCTTCGACATGACGGCATTGCTCGAGAACCCGCGCCTGCGCACGCCTGTCATGATGTACCTCTTCCACCGCATTGATGAGCGGCTGGATGGCAAGCCGACGATGATCCTGATCGACGAGGGCTGGAAGGCGCTCGACGATGAGGTGTTCGCCGCGCGCATTCGCGACTGGCTCAAAACCTTGCGTAAGCGCAATGCGCTGGTCGGATTCGCGACGCAATCGGCGCGTGATGCCTTGGAAAGCCGCATTTCGACCGCTCTCGTCGAACAGACGGCGACGATGGTGTTCATGCCCAACAGCCGCGCCCGCCCTGAGGATTATTGCGACGGCTTCGGTCTGACGGACCATGAACTTGCGCTCATCCGCAGCCTACCCGCGCATTCCCGTTGTTTCCTCGTGCGACAGCCCGATGCGAGCGTTGTTGTACGGCTCGATTTGTCCGGCGCCCCGGAAGTGCTGACTGTGCTTTCGGGCCGCGAAGCTTCTGTGCGCAGGCTCGATCTGCTGCGCGAGGCCGTCGGCGATGATCCTTCGCAGTGGTATCCGGCGCTCACCGGCAGCGCGTGGCCGGATGGTTCAGGCGAAGTGGACGAACACGGTGTTCCGTTACCGGTCTGGCAGGCCGCGGAATGACCACCACCTGCGATCTCGCCGCTCAGGACATGGGAACCGGCGTCGCCGCGGCGCTGACCGCGGTCGATTGCATTGCTTCGCAAGTCAGCGAGCAGGCGTTCAGCAGGCTGTTCGGTAGCGATGGGCAACTCGCGCTCGCATTGACGCTGATGCTGGTCCTTTATGTCGCGTTTTTCGGCATCAGCCTGATGCTCGGCCGATCGAACCTTTCGATCCGAGCGTTGGTGCCGAAACTGATGACGCTTGGCCTGGTGCTGACCTTCGCCACCAGTTTCGCGGCGTTCTCATCGATATTTTACAACATTTTTATCGGTGGGCCGGACCAGATTGCAGGGATACTCACCGGCACCAGCGGTTCTGCCACGGCGACCTTCGCGCAGAAACTCGACATCGTTTTTATCGCTGTTCAGGACGCGAGCGGCGGTGCAACCGACATCAGCACCTTCTCTCCCGAAGGCATGATGTGGCTCGGTGCTTTGCTCTTGCTATTGGGCACGGTCGGCTTGCTGGTTACGGCGCGCATCGGCCTTGCTCTGCTGCTGGCGGTCGGCCCGATCTTTGTCGTGCTTGCGCTTTTCAATGGCACGCGCGGGCTTTTCACCGGGTGGCTTAAAGGCGTGACGATGCTTGCACTGGCGCCGCTTTTTGCAGTGCTCGGCGGTTCGATCATGCTCGAGATGGCGGTCCCGATCCTCGCGTCCCTTGTCGCAGTGCCGGGGCAGATCGATCAACAGGCCGCGATGGCTTTCTTCCTTGTGGGCGCTGTGCACGTCGCGTTGATGCTCATGGCATTGAAGGTTGCGAGCACGATGGTGTCGAACTGGCAGGTGTTCGGGCTGGTGCCGACTAAGGAGGCGCGGATGGAGACCCCACGTCCGGCGGCCGCGCCTGCCGTCGCAGCGCCAGTCCAATCGCGCACGACGCAGACAATTCCTTCCAGCGGCCAAACGGCTAGAGCGCGAACCGAAGTGGCCGCTCAAGCTACCATCGTAGCTGCGAACGACGCCGGTAGCGCGAACGGCACGAGTATCCGCGAGACCAAAGTCTTCGCGACATCTTCTGGCGGTGGCCAAACGGCGCCGCTCACTCCCGCCGGTTCGCGCACGCGCGGGATCGGCAACCGGTTCCGCTCGCCGTCGCAGCGAGATGGTGCCGCGCAAACTCAGAGAAAATCGGAGAATATCGAATGACCCGCGCCGACAACTTTCGGCTCCCCGTCCTGTGTGCCTTGGCGCTCGCGAGCGCAAGCCCCGCGGCGGCGCAGGATTCCCGCTTGCAGACACTCGTTTACGACGAGGCGGCAGTCGTGGAAATCAATGGCCGGGTAAAGGTTCAGACCACGATCAAGTTCGCTCCGGACGAAGCGATCGAGAATGTCGCTATCGGTGACAGTCAGGCTTGGCAGGTGCAGCCGAACAAAGCGCAATCACTGCTATTCGTCAAACCGCTGGCACCCAATGCGAAGACGAACATGACCGTGGTGACGAACAAGCGGACATACCTGTTCGACCTGATCGCGCGCCCGCGAAATGCGCCGCTTTACGTCCTCCAGTTCCGCTATCCCGACTTGGAACGCGCGGCCGAGGAAGCGCGGCTTGCAGCAGAAGCGGAAGCTGCACGCGCGGCAGCCAATCCCACCGAACTCGCCGCAGCGAACGATCCCTATGCGGTCGCCGATCCAGCGGATCTCAATTTCGCCTGGGCTTCCGATGGTGACCGCGATCTCATCCCGGTGCGCGCCTACGACAATGGCGAGGCCGTATTCCTGACCTGGCCGGAAGGGACGCCCATCCCGGCCATTCTCGTCACCAATCATAACGGGGACGAAGGGCCGGTGAACTTCACCGTGCGCGGTGAAACGGTCGTGCTCGATACCGTCCCATCGCAGCTTATCCTGCGATCGGGCGGCGATGTTGCCACTCTGACCAACAATGGCCCGGTTCGCACCAGCGCGCGAAGCGAAGCAGGTAAAGGAACAGGGTCATGATCAAGACTGACACGGCCACCGAAATGGAGATGACGTGATGCGTTTGGCTATGCGACTTCCGCCCAAGACGCGCGGCAAAGACGGCGCAAACGGACTCGATCCACGAGAGAACGAGTCCGCCGAGATCATCGATCTTGCAAGCCGTAACGGGTTCCCCGGCATCGTCGATCGCAAAGCCAAAGGCGATGGGTTTGGTCTGGCTGCCGGTGTCGCGATTGTGGGCCTGCTCGGCGCGACCACTTTCTGGGCAATGCAATCGGCGCAAATTCCAGAGCAGCAGCCTGCCGTTACGCCTGAGCCTGCAGCGCCTGCTCAGGTGGTTGCGCCGGTTAGAGTTTCGCCTGCGATTGCGCCGCAGGAGGTAAGGGTGCGCCCCGACCCTGCGCCCGCGCCGGTCCTCGCCAACGATCCGAATGCCACGCGCGTCGCTGCCACAAATCCGTATGCCAGCCCGACGATGATCTACGATGCGAGCGCTGCGGCGCAGGGCGCGCAGCTGGTCGAAGCACCTGCAGCGGTTTCCGCCACCGGCATGCCGAGCACCGGCGATAGCGGAGCGGAAGGCGCGGCAGCAGCTTTCGCGAGCCGAATTGGTGGAGTCGGCGGCGCGCCTGCGCAAGCCCGGGCGATGACCAACCCATCGACCACTGTCACGCAGGGCACTCTGATCCCTGCAATCCTCGAAACCGCGATCAACACCGACGTGCCCGGATATGTCCGCGCTGTCGTGAGCCAGGACGTCCGCAGCTTCGACGGCACGAAGGTTTTGGTGCCGCGCTCATCGCGCCTGATCGGTCAGTATCAGTCAGGGGTGCAGAACGGTCAGAAGCGTGCTTACGTAATCTGGCAGCGCCTCATCAGGCCGGACGGCGCATCGATCGATATCGCATCGCCCGCAGTCGCCTTTGACGGGACCACCGGTCTCGCAGGTGAAGTCGACAACCATTTCTTCCGCCGCTTCGGTTCGGCAATGCTGCTTTCGGTGATCGGCGGTCTCTCCGCGATCGGCACAGGCGGTGCATCAGTCGTTCTTGGCGGTGCCGGGCAGGGCGCTGCGAGCATTGCCGCGCAGCAGGACGGGCAGATCGGTCCGACCATCCGCGTACGCATGGGCGAGCCTATCCGCGTATTCACCGCGCGCGATCTCGACTTCACCACAGTCACGCAGTGACCTAGAACCGCGATGAGCGCCGACATCCACCCTCTTTCAGCCTCGGTAGGCGGTCACGACGCGGAAAGCGCGGCGCCGCTTGGCGACGAGGCTCTTGGCGGAGAGCGCAGCGTCTATCTCGAATCCTACCTTGAGCCATTCCGGCGCTGGCTCGACCGCGACACAATTACGGAGATAATGGTCAATCAGCCCGGAGAGGTCTGGGTGGAAGATGCCGCCGATCCCGGGATCAAAAAGATAGTCACGCCGGAAATCGACGATCGCTTGATCCAGCGATTGGCGGAGCAGGTCGCCCGCGTATCGCATCAGGGGATCAACCGCGAACACCCGCTTCTGGGTGCCACTCTGCCGGATGGCGCGCGCATTCAGTTTTGCGGCCCTCCCGCAAGCCGGAAACATTGGGTCATGGCGATCCGGCGTCACCGGCGGCTCGATCTCCCTCTCGATGCCTATGATAGTGGCCCGCTAACAGGGGAGGCCGAAGTCGTCATGCCTGATGCGCAGGCGGAGCCGATTGCCTATCTGCGCGAAGCGATCAGACACCGCCGGACGATCCTGATTTCGGGCGGCACGAGCACAGGTAAGACCACCTTCCTCAACGCGATGCTCGGCGAGATTCCGCGGCATGAGCGGGTGGTCATGGTCGAGGATACACCGGAGCTGAAAACGCCGGGCGAAAACTCGGTCGGTCTTGTCGCGGTGAAGGGCGAACTCGGTGAGGCGAAAGTCACGGCGAACGAGTTGCTGCAAGCGGCGCTGAGGCTGCGCCCTGACCGTATTGTGCTGGGCGAGCTTCGCGGCGCTGAAAGTGTCTCGTTCCTTCGGGCGATCAACACCGGGCACCCGGGCAGTTTTTCGACCATTCACGCCAATTCGCTGCGCGGTGCGCTTGAGCAATTGTCTCTGATGGTCATGCAGACCGGGATCGGGCTCAGCCGGTCCGACACGATCGCCTATTCGGCCAGCGTGATCGATGTGATCGTGCAGCTGGGGCGCGATGCGAACGGCAAGCGCGGTATCACCCAGATAGCAGACAGCCGCTCGCTCGTTTAAACTGAAACCGTAAGGCGCGGGGATCGTTCGGAATCCTGTGACAACGCGCGGCGGCTCATCTACACCGCGTACAAATCGCTCCTTGCGCGCGCAGTGCAGGGACGATGGCTTGAACGAGGAACCGACAGCAGAGCGATGAGCAGCACGCCGACGATCGATAACCCAGTGCGAGAGGCTTCGGTTTCGCCCGCGCCGCCGCCCCGCGTAAGCGCAAGTGCTCTTCAGGAAAATCCCTACTTCAACCGTGAGCTGTCGTGGCTTTCCTTCAACGAACGGGTTCTGGCCGAGGCGTGCAACGGCCAGTATCCGCTGCTCGAAAGGCTACGTTTCCTATCGATTTCGGGCAGCAATCTCGACGAGTTCATGATGATCCGTGTCGCTGGTCTGGTGGGGCAGGCGCAGCGCGGCATCGACAAACCCTCGATCGACGGCCAGACCCCGACTCAGCAGCTGTCAGCCATACGCGAAAAACTCGCTGTGCTGTCGGAGTGGCAGCAGGATATCTGGCGCGATATTCATCGCAGCCTGGCCGAGGCCGACATCCATGTCGCCGACGAACAGCGAGTCGATCCCGCAGCGCATGAGTGGCTCAAGTCCTTCTTCCTTGAGGAAATCCTGCCGGTCATCACTCCTCAAGCACTCGACCCTGCGCATCCGTTTCCGTTCGTTCAGAATGAAGGCATGGGGCTGCTGTTCACGCTGACCCGGGATGCCGACCAGGATCAGATCATCGAAATGATCCTGATCCCCAGCGCGCTACCGCGGTTCGTGCGCGTGCCCAGCACGCCGGGCGACAATGGCGAGGCGGTCTACATATCAATCGCAAGCCTGATCCAGCGCTACGCGCAAAAGCTCTTTCCCGGCTTCACGATCGAGGGCGACGGCCTTTTCCGGGTTCTGCGCGACAGCGATATCGAGATCGAGGAAGAGGCCGAAGACCTCGTGCGCACATTCCGCAGCGCCATTCAGCGCCGCAGGCGCGGGCAAGTGATCCAACTGGAGCTGGAGGACGATTTCGATCCGAAGGCCGAGGCGATCCTGCTCGAACAGCTGGGCGTGCATGAGGCGGCCGTGATCAAGACCGACGGCATGATCGGGATCGACGGCCTTGCCGAGATCGTGAACGAAGACAGGCCCGACCTGAAATTCGATGCCTATTCACCGCGATACCCCGAGCGCATTAGAGAGCATGACGGCGATGCATTCTCGGCAATTCGCGAAAAAGACATCATCATTCACCACCCCTACGAAAGCTTCGAAGTGGTGGTCGATTTCATCCGGCAAGCAGCCGAAGACCCGGATGTGGTCGCGATCAAGCAGACGCTATACCGGGCGGGATCGCAGTCCGCCGTCATCAACGCGCTGATCGATGCAGCGGAGCGAGGCAAATCGGTCACCGCGGTGGTCGAGCTGAAGGCCCGTTTTGACGAGGAGCAGAATCTCACTTGGGCGACCAAGCTTGAGCGCGCCGGAGTGCAGGTGATCTACGGCTTCACCGACTGGAAAACGCACGCGAAGGTCGCGATGGTCGTGCGCCGCGAAGACGATGGCTTCCGCACATACTGCCATTTCGGGACCGGCAATTATCACCCGGTGACTGCGAAGATCTATACCGACCTGTCGTTCTTCACCGCCGATCCGAAGCTTTGCCGGGACGCGGCGAAGATGATGAATTTCGTCACTGGCTATGTCGAACCGGACGCGCTGGAGCTGATCTCGATCGCGCCGCTGAACCTTCGCGAAGAATTGTACCGCCGTATCGATACCGAGATCGCGAATGCCGGGAAGGGCAAGCCCGCCGGCATCTGGATGAAGTGCAACCAGATCACCGATCAGGGCATGATCGACCGGCTATATGCAGCCAGCCAAGCGGGTGTCAGGATCGAACTGGTCGTACGCGGCATTTGCTGCCTGCGTCCCGGCGTTCCCGGATTGAGCGAGAATATCCGAGTAAAATCGATCATCGGTCGTTTTCTCGAACACAGCCGCATCTATGCCTTCGCCAATGGTCGGGCCATGCCGGGACCGAACGCGGCGGTGTTCATCTCCTCCGCCGACCTGATGGGGCGGAATCTGGACCGCCGAGTGGAAAGCCTGATCCCGATACTCAACCGGACGGTCCACGATCAGGTGCTCCAGCAGGTGCTGCTCGCCAACATGCTCGATACCGAGCAAAGCTGGTGGCTGCACGCCGACGGCGGCTATTCCCGGGTCGAGACGGACGGCAAACCGTTCAATTGTCATCGATACTTCATGACCAACCCATCGCTTTCCGGACGCGGCGGAGCGCTGGAGGCGGGCGCGGTGCCGAAACTGTCTCTGCGCAAAGGCCGCTCGGGATGAGTTATCAGAAAAAGCGGGCGGACCGCGATGGAACCTTCTCAGGCTATATCCCGAAACGCGCCATCCTCGATATCGGATCGAACACCGTGCGATTGGTCATCTACGGCGGGACTATGCGCGCACCCACCGTGCTGTTGAACGAGAAGGTAACAGCGAAACTGGGCCGCGACATAGCGAGCAAGGGAGAGCTCGCGGAAGAAGCGATTGAGCTTGCGATGCGCGGCCTTCGCCGTTTCGCCCTGCTGCTCGATGATTTAGGTATCGACGACGTTGAAACAGTCGCCACAGCCGCTGTTCGGGACGCCAGCAATGGGAGCGAATTCGTTGCCGAACTGCGTAAACTCGGGTTCGATCCGCGGGTAATTTCCGGCGAGGAGGAAGCGTGCCTCAGTGCGAGCGGGGTGGCGGGCGCATTCCCCGGCGCTACGGGAGTCGTTGCCGATCTGGGCGGCGGTAGTCTGGAACTCGTCGAGATACAGGACGGCAAGCCGGGGTCTGCCGTCTCCCTACCTTTGGGCACCTTGAGACTGCCAGATTACCGCGGTGAAAAGTCCGGCGATTCCGCCATGCGCAAGTCGCTTGAAAAAGCGCTGAAAAAGGGTGCGAGCGACTATGGAAACCCGATTGGCAAAGGACAGCCATTATACCTTGTCGGGGGCACCTGGCGCTGCATGGCTGTTTACGCGATGCAGGAGGAGGGACATCCGCTTTCCGATCCCCACGGTTTCGAACTGGACAGCAAGCGGTCGCAGAACCTAGCCAAGGCGCTGGCTGCGGAAACGCCCGAGAGCCTCAAGGACCGTGACAGGATTTCATCGATGCGGGCGGAGAAACTGCCCGATGCGGCGGTGCTCCTTCAGTCTTTATTGTCTCGTATCGAGCCAAGCGAGCTCGTGGTCTCCTCCTGGGGGCTCCGCGAGGGTCTGCTTTACGATAGGCTTGCAGCGCACGGTAAAGCGCAGGACCCGCTTCTTGCAGGCGTCGGTGTGTTCGCATCGCAGCGCGGCGCTCCGCCAACACTTGCTGCACAGATAGCGGGGTGGACCGTGGATGCGGCGCCTTCGCGCAAACATGGCAGCGAAAGGCTGCGTCTAGCGGCAACGATGCTTGCGCTCGCATCGATGCAGATTGAACCAAATATCAGGCATCCGCAGGCGGTCGAATGGGCGCTCCACAAGCGCTGGATCGCTGTGTCGAGTGAAGAGCGCGCGATGCTCGCCGCGGCGATCGCGGCCAACGGCAACAATCTCGATCTCCCTGAAAGCGTCACTGAGCTTGCGAGCGAGGAAGCCCTTGAGGAAGCGATATGCTGGGGGTTGGCGGTCAGGGTCGCGCGAAGGCTCGGCGCCAATTCGCGCCGTTCCCTCCAGGTCAGCCGGTTGATCGTGCGCGATGACGCGCTTGTCCTACGCCTCGAAGAAAGCCATGCGGCGCTATGCGGCATCCCGACCGAGAAGGACATGAAGCTTTTGGCGGGCCGATTGGGTCTCGATTGGTCGGTCGAAACGGTGGCGGACGGTGAACTGTATGCGGCAGAAGAGGAACTGCCAGAGTTCGCCGCCCAGCCGCGTCAGGCCTGAGCGCGCCGTTCCTTGCCCGAGAACGGCGAGAAATCGGTGTCGGTGTCGAACAAGTCGACGCCTTCGGCTTTCTTGAGGCGATTGACTACGGCATAGGTCACCGGCGTTAGCGCTGCTTCCCAGATCACCTTGAGCAGCCAGTTCGTCACCATGACCGTGACAACCGCCTCTGTGGTCCAGATCCCGTAAAATGCGACCGGATAGAAGATGAGGCTGTCCACGCCCTGGCCCACGACGGTCGATCCTATCGTCCGGGTCCATAGCGCCTTGCCCTTCGTCCAGACTTTCATCTTAGCCATGACATAGGAGTTTACGAATTCGCCTGCCCAGAACGCAGTGATGGAGGCGACGACGATGCGCCAGGTACTGCCGAACACAGATTCGTAAGTCTGCTGGCAGATGAAGCCCGGCACGCTGCCCGGCTTGCCTGAGATTTCCAGATTGTCCGACGCGGCGCAGGTCCACTGATCGAACGCTGGCAGGCTGACGACGACATAGCTCATGAAAGCGAGGAAGATCATCGCGGCAAAGCCCGTCCAGATCACCCTGCGCGCACGCGCAAAGCCATAGATTTCGGTCAGGATGTCGCCGATGACGTAGCCCAAGGGAAAGAAGAGGATTCCCGCCCCATAGATGAAGACCCCATCGGCCGCCGGCCACCAACCCGATGGCCACCAGTCGACCTCGACAAAAGTCAGCTTTGCGGCGCCGATTATGTTGGACAGCAAGAGGATCGCGACGAAAGCCGCCATGACGAAATCGTAATAGCGGAAAGCGACTGGCGCGCTGCTTGTGGCAATTATTCCGTCACTTGGATCGTCGTCGAAATCGACGGCTGGGTCAGGCTTATCCATAGACCGGGGCCCTAGCGTGATTTGAAAGCCCGGCAAAGCGCGCTATTGGAGCTGCGGCGCGCGCCCGTAGCTCATCTGGATAGAGCGCGAGACTTCTAATCTTGAGGCAGCAGGTTCGAGTCCTGCCGGGCGCGCCAACTTTACTCATCGCCCGGACACCACCTTTGGTGGCAGCGATGGCTCGCGATACTACGCTGTCGTGCGGTATTCATGTCGGTTCGTTCATTCTCCTCTCCGTCGCAAAGTGAAGGAGATTTCGAATGAAGAATCTTGCCAAATCCGCTTTCGTCCTGAGCATGATGGCCGTGCCGGCAGCTGCAATTGCGCACCCCATCATCGTGGAGCGTGATCGCGGTTTGCCGATCGCGCCGAACAATGACAGCAATTCCTACTGGCTCGATTACAAAACCGACATCAGCGAAGCAAAGCGTGAACTTGCGAGCGATCTGCGGCGGGCGACCGACCGCGAGGATCGCCGAGAAGCGCATGAGGAATATCGGCGGGAGATCGCCGATGCGCGCTATGATTACCGCAAGGAAATGTGGGAGCGTGGATACCGCGTCGCTGATTTCCGCGAAGATCGCTTTCGCGTTTCGCGGCGCTGACGCTTTCAGCCTCTCGCGACAGTATCCAGCAGTTCGGACGTCACTGGATAGCCTGCATCTTCGAGGATCGTGAGCATTGGCTTGTCATTGCTGTCATCGATCCGCGGGATGATGGTTTTGACGGGTATGGCTTCGGCCTGAGCGCGGGCTTCTTCGAAACTGCCGAACAGCGCAAGCCGCTCCAGGTTACGCCTGGTGGGGAAGATGAGTTTGATCTCCCCGCGCTCGGCTGCGTCGAGCGCGCCCTGCGCGCTAACCCAGAACAATTTCGTGTTCTCCGAATTGTCGATCGACACATCGACAGCGCCGGTACCAAGGTCGGCGAGATAAAACCGTGTGTCGTATACGCGGGCAATGTTCTCGTTCTTGGGGAACCAGCGCGCGAAAGGGACGATTTGCGAAAAATCCAGCTCCCATCCGAGTGCTTTTAGCACGGGCGCGAGCGCTCCATCGGTTTCCAGCATAGAGCGAGCTTGTTTCGCGCTGTCGGCCGTTATGTCTCCGGAGAGACCCAAGGCGAGGCCCGTTTCTTCGAGCGTTTCGCGGATTGCGGCGATCTGGTGCGCAGCTTCATCGATCGTCAAGCTGCCGTCCAGGTCTTGGCATACTTGCTCTGCCAGATCGAAGTCAGCTGGATCGACACGTCCACCCGGGAACACCGCCATTCCGCCGGCAAAGGCCATATTGCGCGAGCGCACCGTCATAAGCAGCTCAGGCGGTCCGCCGTCGGCAGCTTTTCGGAAAATGACGATTGTGGCGGCGGGTATGCCTTCTGGGCCTGACGATTTAGACATGGCTGCGGTGATGGCTTTTCTGCGCCTGCTTGCCAAGAGGCAGCAGTGTCATGGGGTATCCCAACCTGTCGGGATACTTTACACAGACGAAAGTTCTGACCTGCGGTTAATCATCTAAGTTGTTGTAATAAATGCTCCGAAAGCGTTTGGCACGGCAAGTGCATGGTATTTGGCAGCCCAAGTGGTCTTCGAAACGAGATCGACCTTTTCTGGTCTCTAGGTCAGATCTCCCCGATCAAAAAAGAACCGCCTTGCTTTGGTCGGCAAGGCGGTTTCTTTTTTGCCAAAATGGGCGGGGTAAGGCGCGTCAGCTTTCCGCCTTGGCAACATCGTTATCGTCGAACATCTGTTTAAGCTCGCCCGCTTCGAACATTTCCATCATGATGTCGCTGCCCCCGACGAATTCGCCCTTCACGTAGAGCTGGGGAATGGTCGGCCAATCGGAATAGGTCTTGATCCCCTGGCGAATTTCCATGTCCTGCAGCACGTCGACGCTTTCGTATTGGACACCGCAATGGTCGAGGATCGCGACAGCGCGGCTGGAAAAGCCGCATTGCGGGAAAAGCGGTGTGCCTTTCATGAAAAGGACGACGTCATTCTCGCCGACAAGGGTGGAGATGCGAGTGTTGGTATCAGCCATGGTAATGCGGCCTTTGATTAAAGTGTCTCTCGGGAGTTTACGTGGGGACCACGGTGGTCACTTGCAAGGCATGCAGTTCACCGCCCATCCGCCCGCCTAGCGCCGCATAGACGAGTTTGTGCTGCTGGACGCGGGTTTTGCCCGCAAATTGCGGCGCTTCGACTTTGACCGCCCAATGGTCATCGTCACCGGCCAGGTCGGTCAATTCGACTTTCGCGCCCGGCAGAGTGGCGGCAATCGCCGTTTCGATTGCGGAACGGGACATCGGCATGATTTTAGCTGTCGCTCATCAACTGGCGCTTCGCCTCGACGGTCATTTCTTCAAGCTTCAGCCGGATATCGGCTTCCGTCACGTCGACATCGGCAGCCGTCAGATCACCGAGCAGTTTGCGAATGACGTCTTCATCGCCGGCTTCTTCAAAATCGGCCTGGACGACAGCTTTCTTGTAAGCGTCGGTTTCTTCCTGCGTCAGGTTCATCAACCCTGCAGCCCATTCACCCAGCAAACGATTGCGCCGTGCTGCCAGTTTGAACGCAGTTTCTTCGTCCATGGCGAATTTGGCTTCTTCCGCGCGTTCGCGGTCCTTGAAATCTGTCATTGAATTCCCTCCGGAAGATCGTGATTTGTAAAATAGGGGCAGGTGTCGAGCCTCACAAGCGCTGCGCAGCGTCTTATTACATAGTGACGACGAGCTTCCCGACAGCTTCGCGGTTTTCCAGCTTGGCGATGGCATCGCCCGCACGCTCGAGCGGGAAAGTCTCCGAGATCAGCGGATCGATCTTGCCTGCTTTCATCAGATCAAAGAGTTCCTTGACCTGAGCGACGAATTTCGCCGGCTCCCGGGCGGTAAATGCGCCCCAGAACACGCCGCAAATATCGCACGATTTCAGGAGCGTGAGATTGAGTGGCATCTTGGCGATGCCTGCCGGAAATCCCACGACCAGGAACCGGCCTTCCCAGGCGATCGAACGCAGAGCCGGTTCGGAATATTGACCGCCGACGATATCATAGACGATGTTTGCGCCCTCGGGGCCGCACGCCGCCTTGAACGCGTTGGCGAGCTCTTTCGAGGCGGCCTTATCCATCTCTTCGCGTGGATAAATCACCACTTCATCAGCGCCCGCCTTCTTCGCGACCTCGCCCTTGGCTTCGCTGGAAACTGCCGCGACGACCCGCGCGCCGAACGCCTTTGCCAATTCGACCGCGGACAGACCGACGCCGCCGGCAGCGCCGAGGACGAGAACCGTGTCGCCTTCGCTGATGTGGCCGCGATCCTTCAGCCCGTGGATCGTGGTGCCGTAAGTCATCAGCAGCGAAGCGGCCTTTTCGAAGGACGCATCGTCCGGGATCGGGAACATCCGTCCGACCGGGACCACGATCTTTTCGGAAAGCCCGCCATTTCCGATCACGGCCAGAACGCGGTCACCGATCGAGTATCCTTCGACTCCTTCGCCGATCGCTTCGATCACCCCGGCAAGCTCGCCGCCGGGAGCAAAGGGACGCTCCGGCTTGAACTGGTACATGTCGCGAATGATCAGCGTGTCGGGATAGTTGATCGCGCAGGCCTTGACCGCCACCAGCACTTCACCTTTGCCGGGCGAGGGTGTTTCGACCTCGTCCAGCTTTAGCGTTTCAGGGCCGCCGGTTTCATGGCTGCGCATTGTTTTCATTCTCGAAGTCTCCATTAAATCGCTGTGCCTTTGGTGAGCCAATCCCGCGCTCCAGCGCGCGACTGCTCGAATTCGCCGATCGCAGCTTGACGCTCAAGGGTCAGCGCGACTTCGTCGAGACCGTGCAACAGGCAATGCTTGCGGAAAGGGTCTATGTCGAAAGAATAGCGGTCCTGAAACGGCGTGGTCACTGTCTGTGTTTCCAGGTCCACATTTATCTCGTGACCTTCGTTCGCGACCTCCATCAGGCGATCGATTGCTTCCTGTGGCAGGACGACGGGCAAAATCCCGTTCTTCACCGCATTGCCCGAAAAGATGTCGGAATAGGATGGCGCGACGATCGCACGGATGCCAAGGTCGAGGATTGCCCAGGCCGCATGCTCACGGCTCGACCCGCAGCCGAAGTTATCGCCCGCGATCAGGATCGGCGCGCCTTGGTACGCCGGATCGTCAAACACATTGCCCGGCTCGGCCCGCACCGATTGAAAGGCACCTTCGCCAAGTCCTTCGCGCGTGATCGTCTTCAGCCATTCGGCAGGGATGATGATGTCGGTGTCGACATTCTTCGCGCCAAATGGAATGGCGCGGCCTTCGACCGTGGAAAGCGCATCCATGGCGATCTCCCTCAGTCGGTTTCCGGCGGCTCGCCTGACGGGACCGTGCCTGATTTTTCGGCCTCAGCGGATTTCTGCTTAAAGCGTTTGCCAGCGTAAAGCAGCGCTGCCGCAATGGCGGCTGATCCGATCGTGGCTGCCGCACCAATAGCGGCTTTGGTCTTCGTGTCTTTGGTCATGGAATCACAATGCTCTGGGCCTAGCAACGTTGCAAGAGAAGTCTGGCGGTCGCAGCGATCAAGCGACGAGAACGTCTTCGCCGATCGTTCCTGGAGACCGTCTTTGTTGCGGAGCAGCTACCCCATCCCATCCGAGGCCGTCCATAAATCGCGCTTCCATCCCGACCAGATCGTCTGGATGAAACAATCGCATGTTCGCTCCCATCCGGTCATGGCCGGAGGATTCCGTCGCGAGCCAATGCGTGGTCGCGCCACAGGTGTCGCACACATGCGCCTCGACGCTTGGGTGCGGAACATCTGAGCGGGCGAACGCGCGCGTGGGCCCGGTCACCGCAACGGCGCCTTTTGAAAAATAGCTCCAGACCGCACCGAGTTTTCGGCAAAGCGAGCAATCGCAGAACGTAACGCTGGTGGGGCGCTCGGGCAGTGTGATCTCGACTGCGCCGCACAAGCAAGTCGCGCGCATCAGCTCAGTTCTCGCACGTCCGCAAGATGTCCTTTCACCGCCGCCGCGGCCGCCATCGCAGGGGACAGCAGGTGCGTGCGTGCGCCCGGTCCCTGACGACCCACGAAGTTGCGATTCGATGTTGAGGCACAGCGCTCGCCTGGCGGAACCTTGTCCGGGTTCATGCCGAGGCAGGCCGAGCAACCCGGTTCGCGCCATTCGAAGCCGGCATCGAGGAAGATGCGGTCGAGCCCCTCCTCTTCGGCTTGCTGTTTCACCAGTCCCGATCCCGGCACGACGATGGCCCAGCGCACATTGTCTGCTTTCTTACGGCCCTTCAGGACACTGGCTGCGGCGCGCAAATCCTCGATGCGGCTGTTGGTGCAGGATCCGATGAAGATGTTCTCGACCGGGATATCCGTCATCCTGGTGCCCGGCGTCAGCCCCATGTAATCGAGACTCTTCCGAGCCGCCGCGCGCTTGCTTTCGTCGGCAAAGCTCTCTGGTGAGGGTACGTTGGCGCCGATCGCAACCACATCTTCCGGGCTGGTGCCCCAAGTCACCGATGGCTGCACATTGGCCGCGTCGATCACAACCGACTTGTCGAATTGCGCCCCCGGATCGGTATGGAGCGTGCGCCAATAGGCGACTGCTTCATCCCAGTCCGCCCCCTTGGGAGCCATCGGCTTGCCTCTCAGGTAATCGAACACGGTTTCGTCGGGCGCGATCAGACCTGCCCGGGCGCCGGCCTCGATACTCATGTTGCAAACGGTCAGGCGTTGCTCAACGCTCATATGTTCGAACACCGGGCCGCGATATTCGATGACGTAGCCCGATCCGCCCGCCGCACCGATCACGCCGATTATGTGCATGATCAGGTCCTTGGCGGTCACGCCGGGGGCAAGCTCCCCCTCGACGCGAACTTCCATCGAATTCGATCGCTGGAGCAGGAGAGTCTGCGTTGCCAGAACGTGCTCGACCTCGCTCGTGCCGATGCCGAAAGCAAGGGCGCCGAGACCGCCATGGCTTGCCGTGTGCGAGTCGCCGCAAACGATTGTCGTGCCCGGCAGCGAAAAGCCCTGCTCAGGTCCCACAACGTGCACGATGCCCTGCTGGGCGTCGGCGTCGCCGATATATCTGATGCCGAAATCGGGCGCATTTTTCTCCAGCGCTTCAAGCTGCGCGGCGCTCTGCGGGTCGGCGATGGGTACCTTGTTTCCCCTCGCATCGCGCCGCTTCGTCGTCGGCAGATTATGATCGGGCACGGCGAGAGTGAGCTCCGGGCGTCTCACCGGACGTCCCGCCAATCTCAACGCCTCGAACGCCTGCGGGCTGGTGACTTCGTGTACAAGGTGGCGATCGATGTAGATTATCGCGGTGCCATCGTCGCGTGTCTCGACGACGTGATCGTCCCAGATTTTCTCGTAAAGGGTACGCGGTTTGCTCGCCATTTATCGCTTCCAGTGGTTTGGCCTGCGAGATTAGCGGCGATTGCGCAACACTGGCAAGCTACCGATCGATTGGTTTGCAATTCGTCATGGAAATGAAAGGAGTTCGAGGCTAATTAACACTCATGTCAGCAGCGCCAACCGCCTCTCCATTCGCCTTTCCGATCAAGGTCCTGCCCGAGGATATCGATTTCATGGGCCATGTGAACAATGCGCGCTATCTCAATTGGGTTCAGGACGCGGTGCTGGCTCACTGGAACAAGCTCGCCCCGGCAGAGGAAATCGCCTCGAAGGCCTGGGTCGCACTCAAGCACGAGATTACCTATCGCAAGCCGGCGTTTCTGGAGGACGATGTCACGGCGAGCACGGTGCTGGAGCACTTCAAAGGCGCGCGCGCATTTTATCATACTATCATACGCCGCGGTGAGGATGTCCTGGCCGAGGTCAAGTCCAGCTGGTGCTGTATCGATGCCGAAACGCTGCGACCGGCGCGGATCGGCGAGCACATGCGCGAGCTCTTCTTTTCCGACGTCGACTGACCTGCAACAAGCATTCATCGCTTCGCAATTTGCAGCGCGAACTCGAATCTCTATACGCACCCGAATGAGCTGGCCGTGCGTATTTGTCTAAGATGCATCAGCGTTTCACCCTTCCGAGCCGCACTGTGCAAGGTGCAATCGGCCTAGCGCTTGCCGCGCTGATCGCCGGCGGGTGGCTGGGGATCCACGCCTACGCGATGTTCATTTTCGAGCTGACCTGGGCGAGTCTGCCGTTCGCCCTGGCGCTCGCTATAGTTCAGGTTTGGCTTTCCGTCGGGGTTTTTATCGTCTGCCACGACGCTATGCACGGCAGCTTGGTTCCCGGGCGCCCTCAAGTGAATTCAGCGATCGGTACCGTTTTGCTTTTCCTTTACGCAGGTTTTGCATGGCGCAAGCTTCGCGACGCGCATTTCGCCCATCACAAACTCGCGGGAAAAGCCGGAGACCCCGATTTCGACGAAAACAACCCTGCTGACTTTTTCCGTTGGTACGGTACGTTTTTCAAAAGGTACTTCGGTTGGCAATCGTTGCTCTTCGTGCACACGGTTGTCGGGATTTACTGGCTGGTGATCGGCATTCCTATGGTCCAGATCGTTCTACTGTACGGCGCACCTGCGCTGCTTTCCTCACTACAATTGTTTTACTTCGGCACCTTCCGTCCTCACCGGCACCAGGCCGGGATGGATGAGCTGGATTTTGCCGACAGTCACAACACGCGCAGCGATCAGTTTGGCACTCTGACTAGTCTCGCAACCTGTTTTCATTTCGGCTATCATCTGGAGCATCACCGGCGGCCGGACGTGCCGTGGTGGGCGCTGCCGAGCGCTCGCCGTGCCGGTGTAGGGCTCGGAAAGTCAGGAAAGGAGATCGCGGCGTGAGTTGGCTCGAGGCAATAGCAGTCACGCTTGCCGCGCTTGCCGGAATGGAACTGTTCGCGTGGTTCGCGCACAAATACATCATGCATGGCTGGGGTTGGGGCTGGCACCGCGATCATCACGAACCGCACGATAATACGTTCGAAAAGAACGACCTGTTCGCGGTCGTGTTCGGCACAATCAATGCGGCGATTTATATCTTCGGCGCGCTGTATTGGGATGCCCTGTGGTGGGCGGCCCTTGGCGTAAACTTGTATGGCGTGATCTACGCCATCATCCATGACGGACTGGTCCATCAGAGATTTTTCCGGTGGGTCCCCAAGAAGGGATATGCCAAGCGTCTGGTGCAGGCGCACAAGCTGCACCATGCGACAATCGGGAAAGAGGGCGGGGTGAGTTTCGGGTTTGTCATCGCCCGTGACCCGCAAAATCTGAAAGCCGAATTGCGCAAGCAAAAGGAGCTGGGCCAGGCCGTGGTCCGCGAAAGCGCCGGAGCTTGACGCCTATTCGTTTCGGGTCGCGATCCAGCTTCCCGCTACGACCAGGATCGTAAGTGAAATCCAGACGTAGGGTTCACCCAAGGTGAACCACGTAAATACCGCGCCTACGCTCATCGCGCCTATTGCCGCGAGCTTGGCAGGACGGCTGATCGCCCGGTGCTCGCGCCAATCGCGTATCTGAGGGCCCCATTTCGGATGTTCGACGATCCGCTTTTCCCACTCGGGATTGCTGCGCGCAAAACAGAACACCGCGACGAGGAGGAAAGGGACAGTCGGCATAATCGGGAGCACCGCGCCGATTGCCGCCAGTGCGAGAGCGATGATGCCTCCTGCCAGATAGAGCAGTCGCATCGCCGCCTTTCCCTAAGCCGCGGCCAAGCGTGCGGCGTGCTCTTTCACCAATGCGATCATGTTCGGGACGCCCTGCGTCCTGTTCGAGGATAGCTGGTTCTTCAGATCGAACGGTTCCAACGCGGCAGTCACATCCATACGCGCCACTTCGTCGGCGGGCCTATCCTGTACGGCAGAGATCACCAGCGCAACGATGCCCTTGGTGATGGCTGCATTGCTGTCGGCCAGAAAGTGCAGCTTGTCGGTCTGCTCTGTCGGGTAAACCCAAACCGCTGCCGAGCATCCGCGCACCAGGGTCGCATCGGTCTTGAGCGCCTCGGGCATGTCCTCGAGCTCGCGCCCAAGCTCGATAAGGAGCCGGTAGCGCTCGTCTCCTTCAAGGAATTCATACTCTTCGAGAATGTCTGGCAGCGTTCGCATGGCCGCTATTTAGGAGCGCATGCCAGCAAGTCCACCGGTTATGATGTGCGCCTCGTCAAAGCTCCACACCGCTCGCGATGGCTTCGAGCTTTTTGATCCGTTCCTTGAGATCGGCCATCTCGATGCGCGCTGCACCTACCGAAGCACCGCCCTCGACCTCGGCAGCGTCGATGCCGGTGCGAGAGCCGGTTGGTCGCTCGAGCTCTTCGCGTTTCAGCTCCAGCCAGCCTTGCCATGCCTTGAGCAGGGAAAACGCCACTACGCTGATGCCGACAAGACAGGTGGCTGCGATCACGAAAATTGGGTCCATCATTCGCTCAAGTCCTCCGTCGTCTTCGAAGAGCGCCGCGCAATATCTCCGCGCAGGCTCTCAATCTCTCGGGCAATCCGCTGCGCCTTGCGCGCCTCGGAACTGTTTTCGTCTGTTGCGATCCGTTCCAGCACCTGCACGCGCTCGCGTAGTTCGGCGAGCTCAGCTGCGTCGATTTCATCCGGCGTCTTGGTGGCCGCCTCGTTATCGTGCCGCTCCGAACGAGCGCCGTCGAACCGGCTCATCATCTGGCGGTTCTCCCGGCGGAGCCTGTTGCTCCGGCCGCGCTCGTAAATCCAGAGGACGACGAATACGATCAAGGCGACGCTGAGCCAGCTCATTATTGACTGTTCTCCAGCTTGCGGGACTCCTCGGAATCTCCGCGCAGCAGCTCGATTTCGTCGGAGAGCAGCTGTCCGCGATCCGTCGCGAGCCGTTCAAGCAAACGCAAACGATCTTCGATCATGTCGGTACGATCCGAGATTTCGCTGACTTTCAAACCATTTGCGCGATCAGCAGCGCTCATTCCGGCCTTCGATCGCTTATAATCGTACACTTTCGACACGATACCGTTGATGCTTAATCCAGTGATCAGAACAATGATGATAATGCTTCCGAACACAATGACGAGATCGCTGTCCATCAGGCGTTCCCTTCGTCGGGGCGGTGCTCAAGCGAGCGCTCGCGCAGTTGTTCGATCTCGTTGCCGAGTTGATATCCGCCGTCTGTCACAATCCGCTCGACATTGGCCATGCGGTCCTTGATCGACGAAAGCTCGGCTCGCAATTCGGCGTTTTCCTGCGTGAGCAGGGTGACGCGTTGTTTCGCTTCATGATCGGACGCCGGCTTGAGCGCCTGGCCCCATGTCCCCTCGAGCGGATAGCCGTGCTTGATGCGCAGCCGGGTGGTGTGAATCCATCCCCCGATTGCAGCGGCGCCCAATGCGAGACCGCCGCCGACTATCCAAGGGAGATGTGGGGCTAGGTTCGCGGCAACGTCGATACTCATGCTTTTTCCCTGTCGTTAATTGTCAGAGGGACGCCTGATCCTTCCTGTTCAACATTAACGGTGTCGCGGAGCGCTTCGATCTGGGTAGCAACGTCGTATCCGCGATCGGTCACGATCCGCTCAAGCACCTTGACGCGGTCTTCGAGCTCCTGGACGCGGCTGGCATATTGCGCCGCCTTTTCGCCCGTTGCCTCGGCCGTCGCCGCCAGTTTCTTTTCTTCGAGCTTGCCGCGCTGCACGATCCAGATGATACCGAGAACCATCGCGAACGGCGCAAATCCCACCATCCATTCCATGACGTATTTCCTCTCTGACAGTTCGGCTTAGCGCAGGCGCTCGATCTCTGCTGTCAGCCGCGGATTGCTGCTGACGTAGTGGGTTTCGACTGCGGCCAGCCGGCGATCGATATCGCGAAAGTTGGCGCGGATTTCGCGGGCCGTGCGTTTCGGGCTCTGCCGGACGCGCTGCCAATACTTTTGCTCGCTTTCATCACGATAGAGATGCGGCGGCTTCTTGCTCATGATGAAACCGGCGGCAAGGTATGCGAGGATGGGCCAACCGAGCGCCACGGTAAGAGCAACCACGCCAAGGCGGATCCACAGCGCATTAATGCCTGTGTATTCGGCAATCCCGGCGCACACGCCCATCAACTTGCCATTGGCTTTGTCGCGATAAATGGTGGTGCGGGGCGAATTCATGCCTTGGATCCTTTCTTTTCGGCGATCAGCTGTTCCAGTTCGCGCAGCTGCTGGTTGTCGGACTCCTGATCGGCGATCAGGCGCTTTACTGGAGAGAATGACGGGTCATCGGACGCAACGAGGCGTTCAACTGTGTCCATCCGCTCGTCGAGCCGCTTGGCAAGGTTGTAGAGTTCTTCGAGCAGAACCTCGTCATCGCTCGTGATCGTTGCAGCGGTTTTCCATTTGGTCATGTAATGCATAACCATCCACGGGAGCGCGATGAGGACGATGAAGACGATCATTACGACTTCGAATGGCATGGTTTATTCCCCCTTCTCGGCGTCGGGCTTGCCGAGCGCCTTCTTCATTTCTGCAAGTTCATCGTCGATCGCGTCGGCACCTTCGAGCGCGGCAATCTCGTCAGAGAGCGAAGGCTGTCCTTCCTCCGCAATTGACAGTGCATCCGCGCGCCCTTCGGCGTAATCGACGCGGCGTTCGAGTTGGTCGAAACGCGAAAGCGCCTCGTCCGTGCGTTCGGTGCTCATCAGCGTGCGAAGCTTCACGCGGTTCTCCGCGCTTTCCAGCCGCGCGGCGATGGCCGTCTGGCGACTGCGTGCTTCGCGCAGGCGATGCTGAAGCTTCTGAATGTCGTCTTCGTAAGCGCGCAGGGCATCGTCGAGCACAGCAATCTCAGCCTTCAGCTGGTCGGCCATGCTCGCGGCTTTCTTCTTCTCGACGAGAGCGGCGCGGGCCAGATCCTCACGATCTTTCGACAGCGCCAGCTGTGCTTTCTCGCCCCAATCGGCCTGGAGCCGGTCGAGCTTCACGACGTGGCGGTGCATTTCCTTCTGATCTGCGATCGTTCGCGCCGCACTTGCTCGCACTTCAACCAGCGTCTCCTCCATTTCGAGGATGATCATGCGGATCATCTTCGACGGGTCGTCCGCCTTGTCGAGCATATCGTTGAAATTTGCCGCAACGATGTCGCGGGTGCGGCTGAAAATACCCATGAAGGCTACTCCATCTAGGAACGGGTTGGTGGCGCTTTGCTGCGAATCGTTGTCGCGCTCGCGCTCATGAGATTGCGTCGGGGTGGGGCTGCGACGCAAGGCTTCGATTTCGGCATCAAGCCGGGACAGCTTGCCCTGGCGTTGAAGGGAGCCGTTTGGGCGGGCCGGAGCGGTGCTGCCTTTACGAGCGCGGGCAGAGATGTCTGCGCTCGAGGCAGGCTTTGCGGGGGACTTTGCCCGCTCCGGCCCAAGGGGGTTGGTTTCGTTCTTGCTCACCAGAACGCTCAAGCAATCTCGACCAGGGTGGCAGAGACAGGATGCGGATGAGCGAGAATGTTGGCTTGCGCATTGTTCGCTTCGAACTGCGAAGTGAACACGACCATCACGGTCATTGCAGCAATGCTTGCGATAGAAGCATGACCAAGCTTGCTGGTCCAAAATTTCTTCGCGAAGAACATGTTCTTGTACACTTTGCGATACTCCCGCCTTGGCGATTTTCGGCCCCATGCCGTTTCTCGCCAGCCTTGCCCAAGTATAAGCAAGCCGTGTGCCAAACTGTGAAAACCCTCGATTTCCAACGCTTTTCCCGCCTGTACCAATAGGCGCGTTGGTATTTTTTGCCAAACATTGGGAAATATCACTATAGGTTGGCCATGGAGCGGGATAATCAGTTTATCGGGCAGTCAGGTGCCTTCCTCGATGCGGTGGAAAGGGCGTCGCGCGCGGCGCCTATGAGCCGGCCCGTTCTAGTCATCGGAGAGCGCGGAACGGGCAAGGAATTGATCGCCGAACGTCTCCACCGTCTTTCCACTCGCTGGGACGAGCCGCTGGTCACGATGAACTGCGCGGCACTTCCCGAAACGCTGATCGAGGCCGAACTGTTCGGACACGAAGCAGGCGCATTCACGGGTGCTACCAAAGCGAGGGCGGGACGGTTCGAAGAAGCCGACAAAGGCACTCTATTTCTCGATGAACTGGGCACTTTGTCGATGGGCGCGCAGGAGCGCTTGTTGAGGGCGGTCGAATATGGCGAGGTCACCCGCATTGGCGCGTCGAGACCGATCCGGGTCGATGTCAGGATCGTCGCAGCAACCAATGATGATCTGCCCGCGCTCGCGGAAAGCGGCGAATTTCGCGCCGATCTGCTCGACCGACTGAGCTTCGAAGTGATTACTCTGCCACCGTTAAGGGTGAGAGACGGCGATGTCGGAGTGCTGGCGGAATATTTCGCCCGACGCATGGCGGCCGAGCTCGATTGGCACAATTGGCCTGGATTTGCGCCCCATGTCATGACCAGTCTGGAAGAATACGCATGGCCGGGAAATGTGCGCGAACTTCGCAATGTGGTCGAGCGTGCGGTGTATCGATGGGACGACCCGGAAAGTCCTATCGCGCATGCGCAATTCGATCCGTTCGAAAGCCCGTGGAAGCCGAAGGCCCCGCCGCACAGGCCGAACAATTCCGTCGCCGTGCATCAGCCTGCCGGGACGGGTATACCGCAACCTGCGACATCGGCGGCCAGCAATTCTTTCGATCAGATCGATGATTTGCGCGCGGCGGTCGATGCGCACGAACGGACAATCGTGGAGCATTCTCTCGGCAAACATCGCTGGAATCAGCGGCAAACGGCAAAGGCGCTCGGGCTGAGCTACGACCAGTTGCGGCACGCGATCAAGAAGCATGGCCTGATGGAAGAGGGCGACGCTTAGCTTTTCCCGATCTCAACTTTGAAGCGCGCCGAATAAGGCTTGCTAATCATCGGGACCGGTACTATTTCCCCCTCATCCCGACATTGTTGGTTCAAAGTTTGGATGCTGGCGCCGCACGGGGCCGGCACCGATCGGCTTTGTCACATATGTCGGTCATAATGGAGACTTGATGAGCGACATAGAACGCCTGACACAATTGATCGAGCCTGAGGCGAAAGCCCTTGGGTTCGAGCTTGTGCGCGTGAAAATGATGCCATCGGAAGCCGGTGACGGCGGTGAGGCGTTGCAGATCATGGCTGAGGATCCGTCAACGGGCCAGCTCGTGATCGAGCAGTGCGCGGAGCTTTCTCGCCGGATCTCCGATATGATGGACGCTCATGAAGAGGCTGGCGATGTCCTGATCGAAGGGGCGTATCATCTCGAAGTGTCTTCGCCAGGCATCGATCGCCCGCTGACACGCGAGAAGGATTTTTCCGACTGGGCCGGGCACGAGGCTCGCATCGTGATGACCAAGGGTTGGTCGGGCGATGAGAAGGGCCAGCGCGTGTTCAAAGGCGAACTTGACGGCATCGCATCCGGAACGGTTCAGCTGACCGATGAAAAACATGGCGCGGTTGAATTGCCGCGCGAACAGATACACACGGCGAAACTCGTCCTCACAGACGCGCTCATCGCCGCCACCAAGCCGCTCGATACGAGCGGTGCCGACGAAATCGAAGAAGAAAAGGCAGACGACTGATGGCCAGTGCCATTTCCGCCAACAAGGCAGAACTCCTAGCGATTGCAAACTCGGTCGCTTCCGAAAAGATGATCGACAAGTCGATCGTCATCGAAGCGATGGAAGAAGCGATCCAGAAAAGCGCGCGCAATCGCTACGGCGCGGAGAACGACATTCGGGCGAAGCTCGATCCGCAGACCGGCGATCTTACGCTGTGGCGTGTTGTCGAGGTGGTCGAAGAGGTCGAAGATTACTTCAAGCAAGTCGATCTAAAGCAGGCTGCCAAGCTCAAAGATGATGCAAAGCTGGGCGACTTCATCGTCGATCCGCTTCCGCCGGTCGACCTGGGCCGCATCGACGCGCAGAGCGCCAAGCAGGTGATCTTCCAGAAGGTCCGAGATGCCGAGCGCGAGCGTCAGTTCGAAGAGTTCAAGGACCGCGCAGGCGAAGTTATCACAGGGGTAATCAAGTCGGTCGAATTCGGCCACGTCATCGTCAACCTTGGCCGTGCAGAAGGCGTGATCCGCCGTGACCAGCAGATCCCGCGCGAAGCCGCCCGTGTCGGTGAGCGTGTCCGCGCGCTCATTACCAAGGTCGAGCGCAACAATCGCGGGCCGCAGATTTTCCTGAGCCGCGCAGCACCCGATTTCATGCGCAAGCTGTTCGCGCAGGAAGTGCCCGAGATTTACGACGGCATCATCGAGATCAAGGCCGCTGCTCGCGATCCGGGTTCGCGCGCCAAGATCGGCGTCATCAGCCACGACAGTTCGATCGATCCGGTCGGCGCATGTGTGGGTATGAAGGGTAGCCGCGTTCAGGCCGTCGTGCAGGAATTGCAGGGCGAAAAGATCGACATCATCCCTTGGTCGGAAGACACCGCGACTTTTGTCGTCAACGCGCTCCAGCCGGCAACTGTTGCCCGCGTTGTGCTCGATGAAGAAGAGGGCCGTATCGAAGTCGTCGTGCCCGATGATCAGCTTTCGCTAGCCATCGGTCGCCGCGGTCAGAACGTGCGTCTCGCCAGCCAGCTCACCGGTCACCAGATCGATATCATGACCGAAGAAGAGGCTTCGGAGAAGCGCTCCAAGGAATTCGCCGAGCGTTCGAAAATGTTCGAGGAAGAGCTCGACGTCGACGAGACGCTTTCGCAGCTTCTCGTCGCCGAAGGCTTCGCGATGCTCGAAGAGGTTGCCTATGTGGACAAGGCGGAACTCGCCGCGATCGAAGGCTTTGACGAAGACCTCGCCGAAGAGCTCCAGAGCCGCGCGGTCGAAGCGCTCGAGCGTCAGGAAGAGGTGCACCGCACCGCTCGCCGCGAACTCGGCGTCGAAGATGACCTCGCCGAAATCCCGCATCTTTCCGAAGCGATGCTCGTCACGCTCGGCAAGGCCGGGATCAAGACGCTCGACGATCTTGCCGATCTCGCAACCGACGAACTGATCGCGAAGAAGCGCGAAGCACCGCGTCGCCGCAACAACGCCGATGGGCCGCCAATGCGCCGTCCGCAGCGTGAGCAGGACAAGGGTGGCGTGCTTGGTGAGTACGGCCTCTCGGAAGAGCAGGGCAACGAGATCATCATGGCCGCCCGCGCGCATTGGTTTGAAGACGAAGACGTCTCCGAGCCCGCAACTCAGGAGGCCGCCGATGCGGACTCCACCCAATGAGCGCGTAAGTTCAGACATCGCTGAAACGCCCCGCACCCGGAAAGCCGATAACGCTTCCGGGAGCGAGAGGCGCTGCATCCTGTCCGGAGAAAGCCACCCGCGCGATACGCTTGTGCGGCTGGCGATTTCGCCCGAAGGCCAGGTGCTGCCCGATCCCGGCGCAAAAGCGCCCGGGCGCGGCGCGTGGATCGCGCCGGACCGCAGTGCACTTGAAGCGGCGATCGCGGAGGGCCATTTCAAGCGGGCGTTGATGCGCGCGTTCAGAGGCGGGCCGGAAGGCGTAACGCTTTCCTACTCGGAAGATTTGCCGCAGCAGGTCGAAATGGCGTTGACCCGGCACTTTACCGATCGATTGGGCCTGGAACTGCGCGCAGGCAATCTTGTGCTCGGCTCCAGCCGGATCGAGGAGCAGGCTCGCCAAGGGCGGCTCGGTCTCTTGCTCCACGCGAGCGACAGCAGCGCAGACGGACGCAAAAAGCTCGACCAGGCATGGCGAGTCGGTGCTGAAATCGAAGGTTCCGGTGCACGCGGGCAGGTCTTGCCACTGGACCGCGACACTCTGTCTGTGGCATTGGGCCGCGAGAATGTTGTCCATCTGGGCGTGTCAGGGCAACCCGGCGATGCCAGCGCACCGCATCAGAAACGCGCGGCTTCGCGTGTAGCGCAGGCGGCAGCGCGCCTTACGAGCTTTGTGAGCGGCCTTACGGCCTCTTGTGATCGGCCGAATGGTGAAGCGAGCTAAAAGCTTGCCGAGGCACGCGGCGACGACAGAATAAATACGTGAAGGACAATTGAGCTAGAATGAGCGACGAAAAAGAAAAACGCACCCGTAAACCGCTAGGCCTTAAAAGGGCGGTCGATGCTGGCGAGGTTAAGCAGACCTTCAGCCACGGCCGCACCAATAAGGTCGCGGTTGAGGTCAAGCGCCGCCGCAAGCTCTTGAAGCCGGGTGAGACACCTGCGCCCGAGCCCGCACCGGAACCGGCACCGCAACCCGCGCCAGAGCCAGCACCGGCCCCGGCGGCGAAGAAGCCTGCGCCTGCTAAATCCACCAAGGGTGCGCCTGCTGGCGAAACCCCGCAGGAGCGCGTTAAGCGCCTTCAGCGCGAAGCCGAAGAGCAGCGCCTCGAACAGCTTGCACAGGATCGCAAGCGCGAGGAAGAGCAAGCTCGTAAGCGCGACGAGAAAGAGGCTCAGCAGCGCGAGGAAAATCGCAAGGCTGAAGAAGAGGCCGAAAAGCGGGCCGCTGAGGACGCCAAGGCCAACGCCGAGGCGGAGAAGCAGGCCGAGGCTGCAAAAGCCGATGCCAGCGCAGAAGGCGAGGCAGATGCAGCGCCAGCGGCACGCAAGTTCACTCCCGTCGCGCGGCCCGAGCCGAAGCGCCCGGAAAAGAAAAAGAAGGAAGACAAGCGCGCTGCCAAGGACACTGGCGGCGGCAAGGACAAGCGCCGCTCGGGCAAACTGACCGTTACCAAGGCGCTCAACGAGGATGAAGGCCGCCGCGCCCGCAGTCTCGCCGCGCTCAAGCGCGCGCGTGAGAAAGAGCGCCGTGCACAGGGTGGTCCGGCCAAGCCCCGCGAAAAGCAGATCCGCGACGTGGTCGTTCCCGAAGCCATCACGGTTGGCGAACTGGCCAAGCGTATGGGCGAGAAGGGCGCCGACTTGGTCAAGGAACTCTTCAATCTCGATATGATGGTCACCGTCAACCAGACGATCGACCAAGAAACCGCCGAACTGCTGGTCGAACAATTCGGCCACAATATCGAAAAAGTGTCCGAGGCCGACGTCGATATCTCGACTGAGGAGGACGTCGATCCGGAAGAGACGCTCAAGCCGCGTCCGCCGGTTGTGACGATCATGGGTCACGTCGATCACGGCAAGACCAGTTTGCTCGATGCGCTGCGCGGCACCGATGTGACCAAGGGCGAGGCCGGAGGCATCACCCAGCATATCGGCAGCTACCAGATTACAACGAAGGACAAGGCGAAGATCACCTTCCTCGACACGCCGGGGCACGCCGCATTCTCCGAAATGCGTCAACGCGGGGCGAACGTGACGGATATCGTGGTGCTGGTTGTGGCCGGGGATGACGGCATCATGCCGCAAACCATTGAGGCCATCAATCACACCAAGGCCGCCGACGTTCCGATGATTGTCGCGATCAACAAGATGGACAAGCCCGAAGCGGACGCGAACAATATTCGCAGCCGTTTGCTCGAACACGAAGTCATTGTGGAGGCGATGTCGGGAGACGTCCAGGATGTGGAAATTTCCGCAACCAAGGGCACCGGGCTCGACGAGCTGCTCGAGAAAATCCAGCTCCAGGCTGAACTGCTTGAGTTGAAGGCTCGCCCGGATCGGGAAGCGGACGCTACCGTGATCGAAGCGCAGCTCGATAAGGGCCGCGGGCCGGTCGCCACCGTGCTCATCACACGCGGTACGCTGAAACGCGGCGATACATTCGTCGTCGGCACAGAAAGCGGCCGAGTGCGTGCGATCGTCAACGATCAGGGCAAGCAGATCAAGGAAGCTGGGCCTTCGATGCCTGTCGAGGTCCTCGGCCTTGGCGGTGTCCCGTCGGCTGGCGATCAGCTGACCGTGGTCGAAAACGAGCAGCGTGCCCGCGAAGTGGCGGAATACCGCCGCGAGAAAGCGACCGAGCAGCGCACGGCACTGGCTCCGACCAGCTTCGATACGATGTTCAACAACCTCGCATCGGACGTGATCGAGTGGCCCGTGCTGGTGAAAGCCGACGTGCAGGGTTCTGTCGAAGCGATCGTCAATGCGCTGCACAACATCTCGACCGACGATATCAAGGTGCGCGTTCTGCATGCCGGTGTTGGTGCGATCACCGAGAGTGATGTCACCCTGGCCGCGGCTTCGAATGCGCCGATCATCGGCTTCAACGTGCGGCCCAATGCCAAGGCACGCGAGCTGGTGAAACGCGATGGCGTGCGGATGATGTACTACGACGTCATCTATCACCTGACAGAGGAAGTCGCCAAGGAAATGGCAGGCGAGCTCGGTCCGGAGCGCATCGAAACAGTGGTCGGTCGTGCTCAGGTCAAGGAAGTCTTCAGGTCCGGGAAACGGGACAAGGCGGCAGGCCTGCTCGTCGAGGACGGAGTCATTCGCAAAGGCCTCTTCGCACGTCTCACCCGCGACGATGTCATCGTATCGGCGACGACCATCGCGTCGCTTCGGCGGTTCAAGGACGATGTCGACGAGGTCCGCTCGGGTCTCGAATGCGGCGTCGTGCTGGAAGACACGAACGACATTCAGCCGGGCGACCAGCTCGAAGTGTTCGAGGTCGAGGAGCGCGAGCGGACACTAGAAGTCTGAGGCGTAGTGTAGGGCGGGCTCATGGATTGGAAGGATCAGTTCGCGTCGGATTCCGACGGTTCGCCGCACACCGCACTGCTTGGCTCAGAATTCGTCTCCTTCGACGAAGGCACGCAATCCGCGACCATGCGCTTTACCGTCAAACGCGAGATGTGCACCTGGCGGGGCGGTGTGCAGGGCGGCCTGGTCGCAGGCTATCTCGACGATGTGATGGGCTATGCCTATGTCGCGGCGACCGGCGGCGAGATGGCGCCGCTCAATCTCGAATTGTCGATGACGCTTATTCGTTTGATTCCGGAAGGCCCGCTCATCGGGAAGGGCAGGGTGGTCAAGGCAGGTCGGCGCGTCGTATTCCTCGAAGGGGAATTGCTTGCCGAGGACGGCACGATAATGGCCCGGGCCACGTCGACCGCTCTACCAACGCCGCGGCCAACGCCGAACGAAACGGGAATGGGCTGATGGCGCGCAAGGATCCCTTTACGGCAGAGCAGCAGTCGGTTCGCGTGCTGAAGGTAGGCGAGCGCGTGCGTCATATCCTTTCCGAGCTGCTTGCGCGACAGGAAGTCCATGACGATGTGGTCAGCGCTGCGAATATTGCTGTGACCGAGGTCCGAATGACGCCCGATCTTCGCAACGCAACTGCCTATGTCAAACCGCTGCTTGGGGCTGGCGAGGACGACATTGTCCACGCGCTCCGTCAGAATACCGCATTTCTGCAGCGAGAGGTTGCGAAGCGGTTGGGTCTGAAATTCGCGCCCAAGCTCAAATTCCGCAAGGATGAGAGCTTTGCGGAGGCCGACCGGATCGAAGAGCTGCTGCGCGATCCAAAGGTTGCCCGCGACCTGGAACCGGGCGACGACACTGGGGGCTAGTTTGGCACCATTCGAGCGGTCATGGTGATGTCAACCTTGTTACCGACAATCAGCCGATAACTCTTCATTCCGTATTCGCGCCGATCAATCGTGGTCGTCGCGGTAAATTCGACCGGCGCGCCGGCTGGCGAGGTTACCGGGTCGGTCTCGAAGGTCACATCCAGCACCTGCGGTTTTGTAACGCCGCGCGCAGTCAGTTCACCGGCGAGCGTCCCTTCAGTTGCGGATTCCAGTTTCAAAGACTTTCCGACAAAGCGGACGGTAGGGTACCTTTCGACCCAGAAAAACTTCTCGCCGCGCAGCCGCTTCAAAGTGGTTTCGTCCGGCGCTTCGAGAGCGGTCGCATCGAAAGTCACATCGATTACGGCTTGTTCGGGAGCGCCCGGTACGATCCGAACGTCGCCCGACATCTTGGGAAACTTCATCGATTTGCTCGACAGGCCGAAAAACGGGACTTTCGCGGTCACTTCGCTCGCGCCTGCATCAAGTGTGTACTGGCGAGGCGCACTCGCATTGGCGAGTACGGCGAGCGCCAGCAGGGGCGCAATGAAGAGGCGGCGTTTCAGCATCGGTAGGCTCCTAGTACCACAGAGTACGGCCAAGGAGACCCAAAGGTTTCAGCGCCGTCTACCGAATGGCACCGCTCATCCCGCGCCGGGCAGGGCATAGCCGACAGGCGCATCCGGCCCCAGCGGAATGCCGAGATAGAACCAGATGACGATCAGCACCGTGCCAGAAACCAGCAGCCAGATCGAATAAGGAACCATCATGGCAGTCAGGCTGCCGAGGCCGAAATCCTTCTGCCAGCGCTTGGCAAAAACGAGGATCAGCGGGAAGTATACCATCAGCGGCGTGATGATATTGGTTGCGCTGTCGCCGACGCGGTACGCCGCGGTGGCGCCTTCGGGGCTGATCCCGAGCAGCATGAGCATCGGCACGAGAATGGGGGCGAGCAGCGCCCACTTAGCGCTGGCCGATCCGACAAAGAGATTTAGAAGGCCTGCGAAAAGGACCATGAGGCCCAGCACAAGCGGCAGCGGCAGTCCGGTGGACCTGATCGCATCCGCGCCGTGCACTGCGGATATCAGGCCTAGGTTTGACCAGCCGAACATCGCGACGAAGTGCGCAGCGGCGAAGGCGAGAACAAGGTAGTAACCCATGTCCTTCATTGATTCCGACATCATGCCGACAAGATCGCGGTGATCCTTGATCGTGCCCGTCGCCCGGCCGTAAGCCCATCCAGCGAGCAGGAAGAGTAAAAAGAAGCCTGCAACGAGCGAGCGGTAAAGCGGCGCAAGCTGGGTGTGGATCGAACAGTCGGCCACGCCATCGCAAGCTGGCTCGTCGATGAGCGGGGTGCCCGGTGCAAACACCATCAGCACCCACAGACCGACCACGAACAGCGCTGCAAGGCCAGCGTGGCGAAGCCCCTTCGCCGCAAGCTCTCCTTCATGAGCAGTGGGGTCGGGGCTCTGGTCGTCGTCGACGCCGGCAGTTGCGCCGCCTGTCCATGGGCCGAGACGCGGCTCGATAACCTTGTCCGTGACATACCAAATGATCGGCAGGAACACGATGGTCATGACGCTGATGAAATACCAGTTGCCTGCAATATTCGCCGTCCATGCCGGATCCAGCGCACTCGAGGCGACAGCCTCTTCGGTTATGCCGAACAGGAGCGCATCCAGCTGACCCGGTGAAATATTGGCGGAAAACCCGCCTGAAACCCCTGCGAATGCCGCCGCGATACCTGCCAGCGGGTGCCGTCCTGCAGCTGCAAACAGAATGCCTGCGAGCGGAATGAGCACGACGTAACCGGCATCGGCGGCATGGTTGCCGATCATCGCGACCAGCGCCACGACGGGCGTCAGCAGCTTCTTGGGCGCGCTCTTGACCGCGCTCGCCATTCCGGCGGCGAAAAAGCCCGATCTCTCGGCGACACCTGCGCCTAGCATCACCACCAGAACATAACCCAAGGGGTGGAAGTGCGTGAACGTCTTGGGCATGTCGACCCATAACCGCTGGATGTTCTCAGCCGACAGCAAGCTGACTGCCTCGATTTGTAGCGGTGCGCCGCTGGTTTCGTCGATTGTCGTGGGATGCAGCGCCGATACGCCGAGAAGCGCACTGACGATCGACACGGCAACCAGCGCGATGATCAGGTAGAAAAACAGGAAGACGGGATCGGGCAGTTTGTTGCCGCTCCTCTCGATCCAGCCAAGTATGCCGGTCATGCCTTCTTTATTTGTCTCAGCCGGAGCTGCGCTCGCCATGTGTGTGTCCCCGTTGCCTAGTCAGCTTTTTGCCGAGCTAGCATCGCGGACTGTGCCTGTCTGCCCTCTGAATGGCGCTGCCTGTTGATGGCGCGCCATTGTTGTTCGGGGACACCGATCTGCGGGCGCTTGCCCAAGGATGGCTGCGGTGCAATCTCGGTCCGATGGCAAAGCTCTATTTTTACTATTCCAGCATGAATGCAGGGAAATCGACCACCCTGCTGCAGGCCGATTTCAACTACCGCGAACGGGGCATGAAGACGATGCTCTGGACCGCGGAACTCGATACCCGGTCGGAAGGGATGGTGCGCAGCCGCATTGGCCTCGAAGCGGAAGCGCGGCTTTACGCGCCGACCACCGACTTGTGGTCGGCGATAAGCGCTGTGCACGCGGACACGCCGCTCGACTGCGTTCTGATCGATGAAGCGCAATTCTTGACCAAAGAACAGGTCTGGCAGCTGGCACGGCTCGCAGACGAGGCGGGCATCCCGGTGCTTTGTTATGGCATCCGAACCGATTTTCAGGGCGAGTTGTTTCCGGGCTCGGCGGCACTGCTGGGGATTGCGGACGCGTTGGTCGAGCTCAAGGCCGTGTGCCATTGCGGGCGCAAGGCGAGCATGAATTTGCGTGTCGATGAACACGGGAAGCCGGTTGCCGAAGGCGCGCAGACCGAAATCGGCGGCAATGATCGCTATCTGGCGCTTTGCCGCAAACACTTTAGCGAGGCGCTCGCATGACGAAGCCCGATACCTTATCTCTGTCTGCAGTGCTCGAGAGCGGGCAGGTACGCATAGAGCCGTTTGCGCAGCACCATGTGGAACCGCTGAGAGCCGCGTGCGCCGAAGATCCCGACATCTGGCAGATTTATCCGGTCAACATGCTCGGCGAGGATTTCGACAAGGCGATGGCGGCTTTCCACTCGCTCGACAGCTGGGTGCAATTCGCACTCATCGATACTCAGGCGGATCGGCTGGTCGGGATGAGCAATTACATCAACCCGGACGCATTTGGCGTGGTCGAGATCGGCGGAACCTACATTGCGCCATCGGTCAGGGGGACCGGTTTTAACACCGTGATGAAAAAGTTGATGATCGACCACGCGTTTGCCTGCGGCTTCACCAAGGTCGAGTTTCGGGTCGATACGCGCAACAAACGCTCGATGGCGGCGGTGCTGAAGCTTGGGGCGCAACAGGAAGGCGTGCTGCGTCAGAACCGCGTCACCTGGACGGGATACCGGCGGGATACAGCGGTTTTCGGGCTTTTGCCGGACGAATGGGCTGGCTGACCGAGCCAGCCGTCCCTACTTACTCACCATGCTGCAAACACTTACACTGGCGCTAGTCCTCATACCGTGCCTCGTCATTGCAATCGTGTTCCACGAAGTGGCGCATGGATACGTGGCAAAGCTGCTAGGCGATAACACCGCGAGCGAGCAGGGACGGTTGACGCTGAATCCGATCCCCCATGTCGACCCGGTCGGGACCTTGCTGGTCCCCGGAATGCTCGCGCTTTTCGGAGGGCCCGTCTTCGGCTGGGCAAAGCCGGTGCCCGTAAACCAGCGGCGGCTCGACAATCCGCGTTACGGCATGATGGCAGTGGCTGCGGCGGGGCCGGGCATCAATTTCGTCATCGCTTTCGTTGCGGCAGTGCTGTTCGGACTGTTTGCCCCGGCCGGCGTGGGTTTCGGCACCAGCGAAACTTCGTCCATGATCCTGGTCGATGCCGCAGGCGATTTCCGCCCGCTCACGACGATGCTGTTCTACTCGATGCTCATCAATGTCTTTCTGGGCCTATTCAACCTCCTGCCGATCCCGCCCTTCGACGGATCGCACATCGTCGGCGGTTTGCTCCCCAGGTCCGCGCGTGCTCAGTGGCAGAAATTGCAGCAGGTCGGTATGTTCCTGCTGATCGCGCTGATCGCCGCAAGCTGGGCGTTCGGCACCGGCTGGATTTCCCAGTTCATCATGCCGCCCGTGGAATGGGCGATGGATTATTATCTGGGCGTGGCCGAATTCGTGTCGGGCAACTAGGCGCCGCTGACCGCGTCGATGAAGCGCGCTTGGGGGTGCTTTGCCAACAACTCCTCGAGCCAATTCTCTCGCTCAGCTTTGTCAACGCAGGCGACGATGCAGCCGCCAAATCCGCCGCCGGTCAGCCGCGCGCCGACCGCCCCAAGCTGGACTGCGCTGTCCACCAGCGCATCGATGTCTGGGAGGGACATTTCGAACAGGTCGCGCATCGAGATGTGGCTTTCATTCATCGCCGCGCCGAATGACGCGATATCGTTAGCGTCCAGCGCGGCAATGGCGGTGTGAACGCGCGCGTTCTCGGTCATACAGTGAAGCGTGCGTCTCTTGGGAGCGTCTTCGAGATCGGCAGACTCGACTGCTTCCAGGCTGAGGAGGCAAAGATCATTGGTCCCGAAATACCTTTTCGCCGCGTCGCACTCGTTCTTGCGCGCGGCGTAGCGCCCGTCCGTCAGCTTGCGCGTGACCCCCGAATGGATAACGACCATTTCGTGTGTTTGAGGCAGGGGGACCAGGCCGTATTCGAGCTTCTTAGTGTCCAGCGCCATCGCCGTGCCAGGCGATGCCAATGCAACCGCCATCTGGTCCATGATGCCGCACGGCACGCCCATGTAATCGTTCTCGACGCGCCGGGCTGCGATGGCCAGGTCGATATCGCTGGGGCCGCCCGGACCAAGCGCCCGCGCGGCTTTGAGCACGGCGACGATGAGCGCAGCCGACGATGAAAGACCCGACCCCTCCGGGATAGTCGAAGCCACATCAAGCGCCGCGCCGCCATCGAGCAATCCCATCGAATTGGCCTCGCGCAAGGCTCCGACGCAGGGGTCGGCCCACTCGCCAACTGCGTCGTCGGCAAGATCGCGAATTGCGGGGGCATCGTAATTGTTCGAGCTAACGGCGACGACGCTGTCGCCGCGCGGCGAGAGCGTAACTTCGAGCCCGACGGCGAGCGCCGCGGGGAGCACCATGCCGCCATTGTAATCGGTGTGCTCTCCGATGAGATTGACGCGGCCCTGCGCGCGGGCGGTAACGGTTGGGCCCCCGGTCATAGCTCTCTCAGGGCAATCGCCGCTGCCTCGGGCATGACATCGACGGTAAAGGTGCCGCTGTGCTGCTCGACCGAGGCCAGGTACTTCATGCGCCCCGGTGCGCGAAGGAGCGGATAGAACTGGACGGTGAAGTGGTAGCCCGCCGATCCACCGGACGGCGCGGCGTGAAATGCCATCATCGTGGCGGCAGGTTGCTCGAACAAAATGTCGTACCGGCGCGTGACTTCGCCAAGCCATTCGGCGAGTGCCTCCAACTCCCCATCGGTGCAGTCCCAAGGCCCTTCGCGGCGGATGCGCGGGGCAAGCCAGACTTCGTAAGGGAAACGGGCAAAGCGCGGCACGAATGCTGCAATACCGCCCGCCTCTCCGATCCCGTAGTCCGGCATCGCCGTGGTGATCTCGCTTGCAAGATCGTATCCGCTCGCGAAGGCGTCTGCAGCGCGCTGCTGGACGAGCGGCACGCGCTCGAAACCGTAGATTTGGCCATGGGGGTGATGCAAGGTCACGCCCACTTCGTCACCGCGATTTTCGAACGGCAGCACGTATCCGCATCCATTCGCGAACAGTGTTTCATAGCGATCGATCAGCGCACCGATCAGCACCTGTCGCCGGTCGGTGCCGATGGTGTGAAGATTGCCCTGTGCCTCGGGCCCATACACCACGACATCGCAGGCGCCCTTCGCTGGTTCGGTGGCGACCCCAACCATATCGGCGGCGTCCGACGCGGAGGGATGAAAGGCAGCAAACTTGTTCTCGAAGATCGCCAGTTCGAAATCCTCGAACGGTATCTCGGTCAGCGGGCCACCGGGCAGGGTCGGCGCAAGCGGATCTTCGGCTGCGGAAGGCTTGAAGGTGCGGTTCTGGCGGTGCGCGGCGTAGACATTCCATTCATCCCGGAGCGGATGGTGACGGATTTCACCGCCCTGCGCGATGTCGTCCAAACTCTCTGCTTGTAGGGTGGCGCTGTGAGGATCATGACCGTAGAGGTGCAGCATCCGGCCATCGGCTTTACGATGATCGCGGCGGAAGATCTCCTTCCCCCCGAGCGAGCGCGGCAAACGAACAGCTGAGGTCACGCAGTGACCTTTAGCTGAGCGAACCAATCGCGGACGCGTGCTTGCGCTTCCTCGTCCAGATGCAGGCGCAGTTTGCTGCGGCGCCAGAGGACGTCTTCCGCTGTCTTCGCGAACTCATGCTCGACGAGATATTCGAGCTCGCGCGCATACAGGTTGCCGCCAATGTGGGGGCCGAGGTCGTTCAGCCCTTGAGCATCGCCGATCACTGTGGTGATCCGTGTGCCGTAAGCGCGCCCCATCCGGCTGACCGCGCCTTCAGGAAGCCATGGGAACCGCCGTGCTGTTTCCGCGAGGAATTCATCGAAACGCTGCGGATCGATATCGCCGCCGGGCAGGTCCTTCGATGCGGTCCAGGACGCTCCGGGAACTTGCAGCTTTTCGAGCGCATGTTCGGCGAGTTTGCGATAGGTCGTAATCTTGCCTCCGAACACTGAGAGCAAGGCCGGCGCCCGATCGTCCGCCCCGCGGTCAAGCTCGAAGACGTAATCGCGGGTGACTGTCGAATTGGAAGCCGACTTGTCATCGTAGAGCGGTCTTACACCGGCGTAGCTCGCGACTGCCTGATCGGGCGAAACATCGACGCGCAAATATTCGTTGGCCGCATCGCAGATATACGCTGCCTCTTCCGCTGAAATATCGATGCCGGTCGGATCGCCTTCGAACCCTTGATCGGTTGTCCCAACCAGCGTGAAATCGCGCTCGTAGGGGATCGCGAAGATGATGCGATCGTCCTTGTTCTGGAAGATGTAGCAGTGATCGCCTTCGAAAAGCCGGGGGAAGATCAGGTGGCTGCCTTTGACGAGGCGCAGGTTCTCGTGATGCGATCCTGGCACCGCCCGGCCAAGCACCTTGTCGACCCACGGGCCCGCCGCGTTCACTACCATTCGGGCGGAGATATGCTCTTCCCCGGAATCGCCGCGCAAGGTTGCTGTCCATGCCTTCGGTCCGCGCTCCAGATTGGTGCATTCCGTGCGGGTACGGATAACGGCCCCATGTTCCAGCGCGTCGAGGCAGTTGAGCACTACGAGGCGCGAATCCTCGACCCAGCAATCGGAATATTCGAAACCCTTGGTCAGCCGGTCTTCGAGGACGCAGGCGTGCGGTTCCTCGCGGAGATTGAGCGTGCGGGTCGGCGGCAGCAGCTTCCGTCCGCCCAAGTGGTCATACATGAACAGGCCGAGCCGCAGCATCCAGCTGGGACGGAGACCCTTGTCGTGCGGTAGAACGAACCTGAGCGGCCAGATGATGTGGGGCGCGATTTGCAGCAGCCGTTCGCGTTCGATCAGGCTTTCGCGCACCAATCGGAATTCCAGGTGCTCCAGATAGCGCAGGCCGCCATGCACCAGCTTGGTCGATGCGCTGGATGTGTGGCTCGCGAGATCGTCCTTTTCGACGAGCAATACCTTAAGTCCGCGGCCCGCTGCATCGCGGGCGATGCCGGCACCGTTTATTCCCCCGCCGATCACCAGCAGGTCGTATGGGGTGTTGTCGCTATCGTTCATTCGCAGGCTTCTAGATGATAGATCAGGCACGTATCGGGGAAAGTGAGCGGCGGCTGCATACCATGAGTCATCAGCGCTGCACCTGAAAAAACATGGCCATCGCCGCCGAGATCGGCTGCGTCGAGGATCGAGGGCGTGCTGATCGAAGGGTTATGCTGCGGCCAGACGAGCCGGACGCGGTAACGCCGCGCATCATCGAGCCCGCCAAAAACAATACGCTGCGGAAGGGTGGTAAGCTCGGTATCGAGTACCGCATACGAAAACAGCGCCTCGCTGCGATCATGCGCCACCGTCCCGACAAGGTTCGTGCTTTTGGCCGATGCGAGCCGGTGGAACCGTCCTTCGTGGATCAGGTTGCGGTGTTTCTTGTGCAGAGCAATTCCAGCCTTGAGCACGGCGAGATCGGCGTCATTTTCCGCGCGCAGATCGAGCTCCATCCCCATGTGACCCAGCATCGCGGTTCCCACCCGAAACGCCATGTCGAACCGCCGACCGGTGATGTGGCATTTGCGCGGTCCGACATGATTGCCCAGCGCCCATAGCGGGAAGAAATGGCTGGCACCGCGCATGATTTCATGCCGCTTTCGCGCGTCGTTATTATCCGAAGTCCAGATACGGTCGGCGCTGCGCATGATGCCGAAATCCGCACGCGCTCCGCCCGATGAGCAAGTCTCGATTTCCAGCTCGGGATGCGCAGCGCGCAGATCGTCCATCAGGGCATAGACCGCTTGCGTTTGCCTGCGCATCTCGGGCCTGCCGCCACTGCCGGGGACATGCGTGTCGCGGTTCATATCCCACTTGATGTAATCGATTTCGTACTCGCCAACGAGCGCGCTCATCCGCTCGAAAAGGTATTCGCGCACTTCTGACCTGGTCAGGTCTAGCGTCAGCTGGTTTCGTGATGGGATGGGCTCGACACCGTCGACGCCCAGGACCCAATCGGGATGTGCTCTGAACAGGTCGCTGTCGGGATTGACCATTTCCGGTTCGAACCAAAGCCCGAATTCCATTCCGAGTTCTCGAACTCGGTTTACGAGCGGATGGAGACCCTGCGGATAAATGTCTCGTGAGACCCACCAATCGCCAAGACCTGCTCCATCATGGCGCCGTGAACCGAACCAGCCGTCATCGAGCACAAACCGCTCCGCCCCGACTTCCGCTGCCCGCTCGGCAAGACCTATCAGCGTTGCCTCGTCATGGCCGAAATAAACGGCTTCCCAGGTGTTGTAGTGCACCGGACGCGGCTTCGATGTCGTGCGCCGACCGGCCGTTCCCTTCGACAGATAAGCATGAAACGCCTGGCTCGCTGTGTTCATCCCATTATTCGACCACGAAGTGAGGAAGTCAGGGGTTCGATAGCTTTCCCCTTTGGCCAGCCTGACTTCTCCAGGGAGAAGCAGCTCGCCTGCCTGTAGGTGAGCCAGAGTATCCGATGTCCGCTCGATCCGTAAACGATGGTTCCCGCTCCATGCGAGATGAAAAGCGAGCGCGGGTCCAGAGGTCTCCGTGGTTTCCGGCGCTGCGAGAATGCCGCCGGGGAAACTATGATGGCTGGTGCGCCCTGACCGGTTTTCACGGACAATGCTGCTTTGAAAAGCGGGGATTTCTTCGATGGCGAATTCACCTGCCCACTTGCCGGTGAAGCTCATAAAGCGCGTAAGTCGGACATCGAACGGGAGGCAAAGAGCGGCGCACCACTCGATATCGAGCTCGCCGTCGCCCTCGTTCTCGATCGTGGTCGCAGATTGCAGAATTCCGGTTTCGGGTTCGATTGATAAATCATGGCGAGCTGCAATCCCTGAATTCAAGTCGTTGCAGAAGATCGTGGCCGAGCCCGACCCTTCCAGCTCGACACTCGCAACCCTCAGATCGATTGCCCAATCGCGGCCCCTGCGGTGCGCCAGAAGGCCGGGAGCGCCAGACGCGCCCGTCGCAATTTCGTTCAGCAGAGAGCCGCGCAGCGGGACGGACGGGCTCCCGGGCGCATGTTGCCGCGTCGCCAGCAATGCCAGCTCGGAGCCGCTCGTTTGAGCGATATCGGCGCCTGCATACAGCATGACAGGCCGCTCCCCCGTCCGAGCCTCGATTACGACGAGCACACCGCCCGCGCGCAGTTCGATATAGCTGGGGAGGGCAGGGCGCAGCTTGGTCATTGCCCATCGCCATGCGGCAGTCCTTTCGTTAGGACAAGGCCGATCTAAGGGGAGCCTCATGAACACGATCCAGGTCGCGGTCTTCATCGCCATTACCGCGCTCATCGCGCTCGCAACCTATCTGCATGTCCGAGGGACCCGCAAAGGCCCGCAGAATGAGCGCGATTACTTCCTCGCTGGAGGTTCGCTCAGCTGGTATTTCGTTGCCGGCTCGATCACGCTCACCAACCTTTCGACCGATCAGCTGGTGAGCATGAACGGCAATCAGATGCTGCTTGTCGCCTGGTGGGAATTTGCCGCGGTTGCCGGGCTCTTCATTCTCGCCTTTGTGTTTCTGCCAGTTTACTACCGGGAGAACTGCACCACCACGACCGAACTCCTGCAAAAGAAGTTCGGTGACAGGAACATCCGTGCGCTGATCTCGGTGCTGTTTCTTGCAGGCAATCTCTTCATCTTTCTCCCGGCCATTCTTTACGGCGGATCGCGTTTCTTCCTGTCGATGCTGGACCTCGACGGGGGGATCGAGAACCTCATGATCTCCTCGATCATCCTCGCTACCATCGGAGCGGCCTATGCCGTGTTCGGCGGCCTGCGAGCGGTTGCCGTGTCGGACACTTATTCGGGCGTGCTTGTGCTCGGGCTGGCTATTCTGGTGGCCTATCTCGCGCTTGTGGCGATCGACTTCGATCTGTCGGGTATCCCGGCAGAGCGGCTTACGCTGATCGGCGATGATGACAGCGATATCCCGTGGCACACGCTGCTTACGGGCATGATCTTCATCCAGACCTTCTATTGGTCGACCAACCAGACCATCACTCAGCGCGCAATGGCTTCACCCAACATTCGCGAAGCGCAGAAGGGCGTGCTGGCAGCGGCAGGTATCCGCTTGCTGATCGTCCCGCTCATCGTCGTCGTACCGGGCATCGTCAGCTACAAGCTGTTCGGCGAAGTTCCGTCGGATGGAGCGTATGGAATGATCGTCGCGGAGGTCATGCCGGTGTGGCTGTCAGGTGCTTTTGCGGCGGCAATCGTCGCGGCGATCCTCACCAGTTTCAACTCGATCCTGAATGCCAGCGCCGCGCTTTATGTCTGCGATATCCATGAGGCCTATGTCCGCGAAGATGTGACGCGTGTCGGGAGGCTGGGTGCTATTGTGTCAGTCGTGATGAGCGTGCTTGCGCTCGCGCTCGTCCCGTTCTTCGCCACGCAGGAAAGCCTCATCAACACAGTGCAGCAGCTCTATGGATTGCTCTCGATGCCGATCCTTAGCGCTTTTATTGTTGGCCTTTGCTTCCGCAATGTGAAAGCCGCCGCCGCGATGATCGGTGTGGTCTTCGGCGTAGCGTTCTATGCGGTTTGGAGCATGTATTGGCAGCCAGCGCACTACATTCACGGGATGGCGGCGACGCTCATCCTGGCCGTCACGGTTGCCCTGGCGTCGAACCGGCTGGTCTTCGGACAGACTGCCGAACTGGCGATAGGCAGCCGCGACGCACAGCCGCGACCGGCATGACTGAAAAGAAGCCGCCTCCGCACGGTTGGATCATCCTCGACAAACCGCGCGGGCTTGGATCGACGCAGGCAGTTGCCGCCGTGAAGCGCAACCTGCGCGAAGGGGGTTACGCCAAAACCAAGGTCGGCCATGGCGGCACGCTCGACCCGCTCGCGGAAGGCGTGTTGCCGATCGCACTTGGTGAAGCCACGAAACTGGCGGGCCGAATGCTGGACGCCAGCAAGATTTACGAATTCACGATCCGGTTCGGGGAAGAAACGGACACGCTGGATACCGAAGGCGAGGTCGTGGAGCGCAGCGAGGAAAGACCATCCTTACCTGAGGTCGAGGCGGTGCTGCCGCAATTCACGGGTCCGATCGAGCAGGTCCCGCCTGCCTATTCTGCGCTGAAAGTCGATGGAAAGCGCGCATATGACCGGGCGAGGGCGGGCGAAGCGGTCGCGCTGAAAAAGCGCTCGGTCACGATCCACTCGCTTGAGGTATGCGTTGACGCGCATATGCCGGAAGAAATCACTTTCACCGCCCACGTTTCCAAGGGGACATATATCCGCTCTCTTGCGAGAGATATTGCCCGCGCTCTTGGAACCTGTGGGCACGTTACCTATTTACGCCGCATCAAGGCCGGCCCTTTTCTTCAAGATCAGGCGATTTCGCTGGACAATCTCAACGAAATCGGTAGTGGCGCGCCATTGAAAGACCTCCTCCTGCCGCTCGAGGCGGGGCTGGACGACATCCCGGCCCTCATCCTCGATCAGACTAGCGCGCAGGCGGTCCGTCAGGGCCGGGTCCTGTCTGAGCTGCCCCAACCATCCGGGCTTTACTGTGCGATGCTGGACAATGTGCCGGTGGCGCTCATGGAAATCATGGATGGCGCGGCGAAAGTCGTAAGGGGTTTCAACCTTCCCGATGTCGCTGAGTAGAAAGAGAATACCATGTCGGTAACTGCCGAAGAAAAAGCCAAGATCATCAAGGACCACGCCCAGGGTAAGGGCGACACCGGAAGCCCTGAGGTACAGGTAGCCATCCTGACCCAGCGCATCCGCAACCTGACCGATCATTTCAAAGGCAATCATAAAGACAACCATTCGCGCCGCGGCCTCTTGATGATGGTCAACAAGCGTCGCAACCTGCTCGCCTACCTCAAGAAAAAGGACGTCGAGCGCTACAACGCACTGATCCAGAAGCTGGGTCTGCGTAAATAAGAGTTTCGTGATCAAGGCGGCTCCAACGGGCCGCCTTTTTCGCATTTGGGCTCGCGAACATCCGGTTCGCGACCTTGGAGCAGACAGACGCTCCGTACCGGACCGGGCCGGCACACCCGGAAATCAGTAGGCCCCGCGATGCAATGTGGCAGGCGGGTTCAGAAGGAAAATCAATGTTCGACAAGAAAACCGTATCGCTGGAGTGGGGCGGGAAAACCCTCACTCTGGAAACAGGGCAGATCGCGCGTCAGGCAGACGGCGCAGTTCTGGCCACCTATGGCGAAACCGTGGTGCTGTGCGCAGTCACCGCCGCCAAATCCGTGAAGGAAGGGCAGGACTTCTTCCCGCTCACCGTTCACTATCAGGAAAAATTCTCCGCTGCCGGCCGCATCCCAGGCGGCTTCTTCAAGCGTGAAGGCCGCGCAACCGAAAAAGAGACGCTGACATCGCGTCTTATCGACCGTCCGTGCCGTCCGCTGTTCCCGGAAGGGTTCTACAACGAGATCAACGTGATCGCTCAGGTCCTGTCCTATGATGGTGAGACCGAGCCTGACATCGTTGCCATGATTGCTGCTTCGGCTGCGCTCACCATCTCGGGTCTGCCATTCATGGGTCCGATCGGTGCAGCGCGCGTCGGCTTCAACAATGAAGGCGAGTACGTCCTCAACCCGACCGTCGCAGATGCGCTGGGCGAAGACGGCAATCTCGACCTCGTCGTCGCTGCAACGCAGGACGCAGTGATGATGGTGGAATCCGAAGCGAAAGAACTCACCGAAGAGCAGATGCTCGGCGCCGTGATGTTCGCGCATGAGGAAAGCCGCAAGGTCATCGGCGCAATTATCGATCTCGCCGAACAGGCTGCCAAGGATCCCTGGGAACTCGATCCGGTCGAAGACAAGTCGGCTGCTTTGGAAGAGCTGCGCGGCGTCATTGGCGATGATCTGGCAGCAGCTTACAAGATTACCGACAAGAGCGACCGTCAGGACGCCGTGAACGCCGCCCGTGAAAAGGCACGCGATCACTATGCGGACCTCGCCGAGAGCGATCCGGCGGAACATATGGGCCGCCTCAAGCTCGTGAAGAAGCTGGAAAGCGACATCGTGCGCAAGGCGATCCTGAAGGATGGTCAGCGTATCGACGGCCGCAAGACCGACGAAGTTCGCCCGATCGAAGCCATGGTCGGCCTGCTTCCGCGCACGCATGGTTCGGCGCTGTTCACCCGCGGGGAAACGCAGGCGATCTGCACCACCACGTTGGGCACGAAGGACGCCGAGCAGATGATCGACGGTCTCGAAGGCCTGTCGTACAACAACTTCATGCTGCACTATAACTTCCCGCCCTATTCGGTCGGTGAAGTGGGCCGCTTCGGCTTTACCAGCCGCCGTGAGACGGGCCATGGTAAGCTTGCTTACCGCGCGCTCCACCCGGTGCTGCCCGATGCCGAAGAATTCCCGTACACGATCCGCGTGCTGTCCGATATCACCGAATCCAACGGTTCGTCCTCGATGGCGACGGTTTGCGGTGGCAGCCTCTCGATGATGGATGCAGGCGTTCCGCTGAAGCGTCCGGTTTCGGGCATCGCAATGGGCCTGATCTTGGAAGGTGATGATTTCACCGTCCTGTCCGACATTCTGGGTGACGAAGATCACCTTGGCGACATGGACTTCAAAGTTGCCGGTTCTGAAGAGGGCATCACCAGCCTTCAGATGGACATCAAGGTTGCCGGCATCACGCAGGAAATCATGGCACAGGCGCTTGATCAGGCGAAAGCCGGTCGTGCCCACATCCTCGGCAAGATGACCGAAGCTCTCAGCAGCTCGCGCGGTGAAGTTTCCAAGCACGCGCCGCGTATCGAAACGATGCAGATCGACAAGTCGAAGATCCGCGACGTCATCGGTACAGGTGGCAAAGTGATCCGCGAGATCGTCGCCGAAACCGGCGCAAAGGTCGATATCGACGACGAAGGCACGATCAAGATCAGCTCTTCGAATGCAGACGAAATCGCAGCCGCCAAGGCGTGGATCGAAGGCATCGTGGAAGAAGCCGAGGTCGGCAAGATCTACAATGGCAAGGTCGTGAACATCGTCGATTTCGGTGCGTTCGTGAACTTCATGGGCGGCAAGGACGGCCTCGTCCACGTTTCCGAAATGAAGAACGAGCGGGTCGAGAAACCGACCGACGTCGTGTCCGAAGGACAGGAAGTTAAGGTCAAGGTGCTCGAGATCGACAATCGCGGCAAAGTCCGCCTGTCGATGCGCGTTGTCGACCAGGAAACCGGCGAAGAGCTGGAAGACACCCGCCCGCCGCGCGAACCGCGTGGCGACCGCGGAGGTCGCGGCGGCGGACGTGGCGGTGATCGCCGTGGTGGCCGCGGTCGCGGACTCAAAGGCGGCGGAGACCGCGGCGGGCGCGACGGGGGCAATGATGGCCCCGCAGCAATGCCGGACTTCCTGAAGGACTAATCGTCGTCATAGCTAGCAAGAAACCCGCCGGGAGCGATCCTGGCGGGTTTTTTATGTCATGAAGTTGCAGAGTTCGGCACCAGGCCGGCAAGCATGCTATCAAGCGCAATGTTTTCGAGGAGACGCGCAATGGCTCAATATCGAAGCGAACTGCCGCAGCTTGGCAAAGATATTTTTCTCGCCGATGCAGGCATGGAAACTGACATAATCTTCAATCGCGGGATCGACATTCGCGAATTTGCTTCTCACACATTGCTGCCTGAACCCGTTGGGCGCGCAGCATTGGCGGATTATCTGCGCGGCTTTATCGAGCTTGCAGATAAGAAAGATCTTGGCCTGATCCTCGACGCACCAACGTGGAAAGCGCATACTCACTGGTCGGCGGATCTGAAGGAGGACGCGGCTTTTCTGAAAGAGGCCAATGCCGACGCAGTGTCGTTGGTAGCGCAATTGCGGTCCGAGGCGGGCAACAAAAAACCGATCATTGTCAACGCGCCGATCGGACCGCGCGGCGATGCCTATCGACCGGAAGAGGTTATCTCTGCGGAGGATGCCGCCGATTATTTTGCGGAGCAGCTAGGCTGGTTGGTGACCACGGAGGCCGACATGGCGACGGCTTTGACTTTCACCCAGTCAAGTGAAGCGACAGGGTTCTGCCGCGCCGCTGCGAGCCAGGGAATGCCCGCAGTGGTGTCGTTCACAGTCGAAACCGACGGACGTCTGCCCGATGGGCAGCCCTTGGACGAGGCGGTGGAAGCTGTCGATCACGGCTCCGACAACTATCCAACCTATTTCATGATCAATTGCGCGCATCCCGATCACTTCATGGATGCCGTCAGCGAAGGCGATTGGCGCAAGCGAATTCGCGGGATCCGCGCCAACGCATCGCGGATGAGCCATGCCGAGCTGGACGAAGCGCCTGAACTGGACGCAGGCGATCCGCATGAGCTCGGCCAGCAATATGTCGTACTGCGAGAGCGGATGCCGTGGCTGAACATTTTCGGCGGTTGCTGTGGTAGCGATGTGCGGCATATCGCTGAAATCGCCGACGCCGTGACCGCTTAACCCCTACAGAGCACAGTTTGTCGCTATGCTGTATTAAATCGGTAAAACACTCGCCATCCGCGCGCCGCAGCGAATGATGATAAGGTATTGCCGCGGCGACGAGTCGCGAGAGGAAGCCAACCGGGTCGCACGTTAAACTCAATCGGAGAACGTGTGATGAGCGAAGTAAATATGGAAAAACTTGAGGCCTTGGCAGGCAAGGTAATCGGCGATGTCGCTGGTGCCCTCAGCCTCTACATGGCCTATCTCGGCGATCAGACCGGGCTGTTCGATGCACTGGACGGAGAGGGGCGGCTTACCCTCGATCAGTTCGCGCAGAAGACCGGGAGAAATCCCAAATACCTGCATGAATGGCTCGGATCGGTTTGCGCCGCCGGATATGTGACACACCATCCCGAAGACGACACCTTTTCACTCAGTGAAGAGCAGGCGCTGGTATTCGGCCAAGAAGGGCAGCCTGCCTGCATGCAGGGCTTTATCATGGCGGTCGTGTCTCAATACGAAGAGCACGAGAAGGCAGTCGAAGTGTTCCGCAGCGGAAAGGGAAGACCGTGGGGCGATCATTCGAATTGCCTGTTCTGCGGGACCGATCGGTTCTTCCGCCCTGGCTACATGGCGAACCTGACCGAAAACTGGATACCGGCCCTGGGTGGTGTTGATGATAAGCTCAAATCGGGCGCGAAGGTCGCAGATGTGGGTTGCGGTCAAGGTTCGTCGACGATCCTGATGGCGGAAGCCTATCCCAATTCGCATTTCGTCGGCATCGACTACCATGAACCATCGATTGAGGAGGCGCGGCGCAGGGCGCATGCCGCCGGGCTCGACAATATCGAGTTCTCGGTCGCGACCGCGCAGGATTATCCGGGCGGCGATTTCGATTTCGCCTGCATATTCGACGCGCTGCATGACATGGGTGATCCGGTGGGCGCGGCGAGGCATGTTCGCGAAAGCCTGAAGGAAGACGGCACGTTCATGCTGGTCGAACCTATGGCCGGCGACAGCATGGCGGAGAACATGAACCCGCTTGGCCAGATCTTCTACGCGTTTTCGACGACGGTTTGCACACCCAATTCGGTTTCGCAGGACGTCGGCTTGGGCCTTGGCGCGCAGGCCGGCCAGAAGCGCCTTACCGAAGTGCTGAACGAAGCCGGTTTTGGCGAGGTCAAACGCGCCGCCGAAACGCCGACCAATATGGTCCTTGAAGCGACTGCGTGACTTTACAGCCTAGCCTGGTCTAGGGCCGGGCCATGCTTCCGCGCGAAACCATTGCCACCGCCTCCATACCGGGTAGCGAAAACACGCTGACGCTGATCAGCCATGGCCGTGATTTCGTCATCATGCTTGGCCGTGATGAATTGATGGGAACGCGCATGCAGTTCTCCGAAGAGCAATTGGCGCGGCTGACCATTGCGGAATTATCTGCGAAGACACCGCGCATTCTCATCGGCGGATACGGCATGGGCTTTACCTACCGCGCAGCGCTCGACGCGCTGTCTGAGAGTGCCGAAGTCCGCGTGGCTGAGATTGTGCCCGAGGTGCTCGAATGGGCGAGCGGTCCGCTGGCGGAACTCACCGGAGACACGCTCGAGGACCCGCGCGGCGATATTGTATTGTGCGACGTCGGCGCTTTGATCGACGATGCCAATGACGGCACCTGCGAGAAATACGACGCCATTCTGCTCGATGTCGATAATGGGCCGGACGGCGTCGTTCGCGACCCCAACGATCGCCTGTATACGCGCACGGGTCTCGCCAAGGCACGTGAGGCGCTAAATCCCGGCGGTATCCTCGCAATCTGGTCCGCTGCACCCGATCACAAGTTTACCCAGAGGCTAATTGGTGCAGGCTTTGACGTGGAGATGCGCGAGGTCAGAGCGCGACCGAACAACAAGGGTCCCCGGCACACGATCTGGTTCGCACGCCGGAAGTAGCCTGCAGAGCCCCTCCTTCGTCAAAACCCGTAGATCAGAGTGACGCGGCTGAGCGTGTCGGTCTCGACCGCGCCCGCCGGTGGATCGGTGTCGTGCTCGATCGCGTAGGAGAGCCGCACCTGGAAAGCGTCGGAGATTCCGGCCTGCAGCCCGGTTTCCGAAATGTAAGTGCTCGATCCGCTCTGGATGAAGGCGCTCGCGTCTTGCGTGAAGGCGATGTTCTCGGCGAGCTGCCAATCGAAATCCGCCTCGGCTAGCCCTGCCAGATTGTTTTCTGTCTCTCCGCCGATCCGCTCCGTGCGGCGCCATGCTGGGCCAGCTTTCAGGGACAGCGTCACGCTTTCTTCCGCGATAAGGTCATAGCCGAGGCCGCCAGAGATCGAGTAGCGCGCGGAGAAGCCCTGGAACCGGTCGCGCTCATACTGCGCAAGCGCAAAGGCAAAAAGGCGTTCCGAAATCTTGTAGTTTGGCTCGTACCGGGCAACGAATTGTTCACGCGTGGTAACGCCGTTCGACCGCTGGAAATCGGCCCGTCCCGATAATTTGTGGCGCCAGTCGATGCCCTCGCGGGTGAGAGCCAGGCCAGCCGTCACCCCGGTATTCGATGAATTGCCGGTGGAGCGGAAAGCGCCAAGCTCTCCTTCGCCCGACCAGTTCTCGAAGAGGCCGGCACTGCGAATGGCCTCTTCGTTGGCGGCTTCCTCTTCCGCCGCTGCCAGCGAAAGCTCCGCTTCGTACTCCGCCAATATCGCGTCGAATTCGGCTGCATCGTCGGGGTTGGTCTCGCGCGCGACCTCGATCACGGTGCGCACTTTCGCCTCGTCGCCGGAAGCGAGAGCGGCGTCGATCATCGCGCGGACCGGGTCAGGAATGTCGGCGTATGCTACGGTCGGAGCGAGGATTGCGAAGGCAGCCGCAGTGGTGGCAATCAAAGATGCTGGCTTAAACATCTTAGTCCCTCTCGATGCGCACTGCGCCCATGAAGTCCATCTTTCCGATCTGCACGCCGAGCATACGGGCGATCGAATAGGCGGCGCTTGTGTGGAAATAGAAGTTCGGCTGGCTAAAGCTGAGGAGGAAGTTCTCAACCGTGAAATCCATGCCGCGCTCCTTGAACTCGAACCGCATGGCCCGCCCGATCCAGCTTTCCATCTCCTCGTCTTTCAGCGCATTCATGACATCTCGCGCGTCCGACAGTTTCGCACGCAGTTCACCGAAGGTGCTTGGTGGTGGATTCAGATCGGGACTGTAAACGCCCTCGCGAACGGCTTCGATCGAGCCCGCAGTATGCTCCGCAACGCTTTTTATCTGATAGCAGAATGGCAGCATGTCATCGATCAGCTTCGCGCCCATGATCGCCGAATGGTCGCAGTCACGCTCGGCGCACCACTTCTCGGTCACGTCGAGCAGATGGTCGGCCGTGCCCAGCATCTGCAGGGCGCTCGGAACGTAAGCGGCGTGAAGCGAAAGGGGCATGTTTGTCTCCTGTGCGAGGGGATGTCGGAAAGGTCCAAGCAAAAGGCCCGCCGATAGCAACCGGCGGGCCTTCAGAATTCGAATGGTGGGTTCAGCGCACGCGCGGGCCGCCGAACGGCAAGGGAGGAGGCGGGCGGCGAGCACCGCGCGGCAGCTGTGCCTGATAGGCGCGGCCGCAATGCTCGACGCAATACGGGAAGCCGGGGTTCACGGCCTCTCCGCAGAAATGGAAATCGGGTTCGCCCGGATGCCCCATCGGCCAGCGGCAGACCTTGTCCGACAGATCGAGCAGGCTGGTCTTGTCGGCGATTTCGGGGCTCGGCTTCGCGGGCACGAGGCGCCGCGGCGGTGCAGGCGGGATCGGAGGCTGTTGGTCGCCTGGTCCCTGGCGCAGAAAGCCCCCGGGTCCGACCGATACGATTTTCGGGAGTTCGGGCGTCGGATTGGGAACCGGCTGCGAAGGCGATCCGTCATTCTTGGCCGGCGCATCTGCTTTGGTGCTCGTCGATGCAGCAGGCGATGGCGCAGGCCGGGAAGCGGGTTTTGCAGCTGGAGCCTTGGCCGCAGACGCCTTCTTGGTGTTCGCCGACGTTTTGCTCGCCGCTTTTTTGGCAGCTTTCTTTTTCTCGTTCGCCTTCACGGGGGAAGGCCGGGATTTGAGCCCCAGCCGGTGCGCCTTGCCGATTACGGCATTGCGGCTGACACCGCCCAATTCTTCGGCGATCTGGCTGGCGGTCGATCCGCCTTCCCACATCTTCTTGAGCGTAGCGATGCGCTCGTCAGTCCAGCTCATAAATGCCTATTCCGTTCTCAATTCTGTCCAAGTGTTCGGCTTGTCAGTCTCGGGCCAAGGCCCTAGGCGCCGAAGCCATGCAAAAGCAAGCTTCACGCAATTCCACTGCAGGCACCGTTTCGGACGCCGCTCCCGAGGAAACTGCAACCGGCGAGAGCATCCGGTTTCCCCCGCGCGGCGAGCCGGTGATCACCGGTATCAATCGCACGGGCTTGTTTGCGCTCTATATGAAGGAGGTGCGCCGGTTTCTCAAGGTGCAGACGCAAACGATTTGGGCTCCGGCGGTCACGACGTTGCTCTTTCTCGTCATTTTCACGGTCGCATTGGGCCGTGGGGGGCGCGAAGTTCTGGGCGTGCCTTTTGCGAGCTTCGTTGCGCCCGGACTGATTGTCATGGGCATGATGCAGAACGCGTTCGCAAACTCATCGTTCTCACTGCTTTCAGGCAAGATCCAAGGCACGATTATCGACCTGCTGATGCCGCCGCTTTCGCCCGGCGAACTCATGAGCGGTATCGTGCTTGCAGCGGTGACGCGGGCGATTGCCGTTGGCTGTGCAGTTGCGCTGGCCATGGTGTTATGGCCCGACGTGAGCCTTTCGTTCGCGCATGGCTGGGCGGTCGTCTGGTTCGGCCTGATGGGATCGGTGATGCTCGCCCTATTGGGGCTTGCCACGTCGATCTGGGCCGAGAAATTCGATCACAACGCGGCAATCACGAACTTCATCATTGCGCCGCTCTCCCTGCTGTCGGGCACATTCTACGTGCTCGATAATCTGGCGCCAACCTTTCAGGCGATCAGCCGCGCCAATCCGTTTTTCTACGTGATTTCCGGCTTCCGTTACGGGTTCCTTGGCGAAAGCGATATCGGAAGCTCCAACGATGTGATGATGGCTGCGATCGGCATCGGCATTTTCAATGCGGTCGTAGCCGTCGCGGTTTATCTGGTGCTGCGCTCCGGATGGAAGCTCAAGACCTGATCCGACGCTCTCCTGCGCCGATCAGTGGGTCAGGGAACGACGCATCCTGTAGCGGCCATCCTTGAACTGCTCGAACAGCTCGGAAACAGTCGGGTGATCCACCGGGCCGCGAACGGCGTCAGCCAGCAGGTTGCCCTGGCTGACATACGCTACGTAGCTCTCTTCCTCATTCTCGGCGAGGAGATGATAGAACGGCTGATCGCGGGGAGGACGGATATCCTCAGGGATCGACTGATACCATTCTTCGCTGTTCGCAAACACCGGATCGATATCGAAAACGACACCGCGAAAATCGAACATGCGGTGCCGTACGACATCACCGATTCCGAACCGCGTGCGCGTCTGCCGCGGCGCGTTGATCGTTCGGCCAGCCTGTGTCGAAAAGAACTCTGAGCGTTCCATAGCTTGGAGAATATGGACCTTGCGGACTGCAAAACAAGCAGGATCATCTTCGCAGGGCCAAGATATGCCCGATTTTTGTGATCAAACAGGTCTTGGCAAGCCGAAATGCCTGCGCTAACGCGCGCCCTTCCTGTCTGAGAAACGCCGCTGAAAACTTCGACCTTGCGGCTTGAAACAGGGACGCGGAGAGATGCCGGAGTGGTCGAACGGGGTAGTCTCGAAAACTACTGTGCCCTTACGGGTACCCAGGGTTCGAATCCCTGTCTCTCCGCCACTTCCTTATGGATGCAGCACTATCCGGTCGTCTATCGGGTCGTAGCGTATGTCGATCCCGGCATCACGGACCTGCTGGAAGGAAACGAGTTCGTTCGACGCAAGGCGCGAAGGCATACTTTGCGATGTTTCCGATTGGTTGAGCAGCGTCTGAAGCTCTTGTCCGCGAACGAAAATGCGCGCGTTCTGATCGATCGTCACAGTCATCGATCCGAGTTCTTTTCCCTCTGTAATCAGCGATTTGCGCACCTCTATGAGATCACTTCCCACTGGGACCTCGCCGCCTCCAGGCGATGATTGATCACTTAGATCAAAATCGATTGCGGCAAGCGACGGATCGCCGATGCTCAGAGATGCGCGTGATCCTGCGCCTGATTGATCTGCAATGGATTCGCTGGGCGCAGCCGCGGCCTGCGCCTGGGCGGAGTTTTGCGGACTTGTCGCCGTGGTGGCAGCGTTCTGTTGGGTCTCGGCATTCGTCTCGGACGTATTCTCAACCAGCGCCGGGAGCGCGAAACGCGAGACGGCGGACGCCAGAACGTCTGATCGTTGTATAAAATAGGGCAGCGAAGCTCCACCAATCAGCAGGATGATGGCGGCCGTCAGACAGGCGAATAGGAGCTTGTCCTCTCCGATACCTTTTTTGATTGGCGGCTGTTCCACCACACGATCCCCAGAGTTTTCGACCGGCGACAGCGCGCCTGAAAACGCGCCGTATAGCCCGATTTGGTTCCCATTTGTCTAACGAATTGGATCATTTCCGTCATTCGCCGCCGTCAGATTCCTTGATTTTCAGGACGTTAGATTCGCCGAGCCGATTCGAGGTTCGGACAACGATTCGCGATCCCATTAACCAATTAATCCATTTCCGGATGTGGGTTTTGATAAGTTAATTTATATATTACATAGACTTATTTATGGTTCACTGGTTTGGTAAACGAACTTGAAACCAATGCGAAAAGCTGGTCAAATTGATCCAATGTTGCGGGGGGTTGTGCTTTTTCAGCGCTGAATCGCCTTAAGGACAGTAAATCGGGGCTGTGAGCGAAGAGTTGCCGAGCGTGCTTTGTTACGTGAGGTTAGTCGCGCTTGCGCCCAAAAAGTCGGTGACATCCGGCGAGCAAGGACGGCAAAGCGATGAAATTCGAAAACGACGCCAATCAGGACCGCACTGAAGATTTCGTGACCGATTCGATCAGCGAATCGAATGAGATCGTTTTGCCTGCTCAGGATAACGTCATCACGCTTCCGCCGGGCGCTTCGCTGGAAGATCTGTCGGTAGAGGGGCGCGATCTCGTGATCACGCTGGCCGACGGATCGCGTATCGTTATTCCCGATGGCGCCGTGTTCGTACCGCAGATCGTAGTCGAAGGCGTTGCCGTACCGCCGCAAACAGTCGCTCAGCTCCTTACCGGTAGCGAGCCGGAACCAGCTGCCGGTGCAACCCAGAGTTCGGGCGGCAATTTTGCTGGCGATGAAGGTGAGATCCAGCCAGCCTTCGACATCGGCGACCTTCTGCCATTCACCGAATTGCAGTTCCCGGAAGAGCCGGAGGAGGAAATCCTTCCTTTCGGCGATGACGAGCCGGAAGTCGTAATCGAGACCGTCGACAATCCGATCGGTGTGCCGAATGCCGTGACCACCGTCGACGAAGACGGCCTGCCAGCCCGCGGCGACGAACCCGAAGGCACTCAAGCTGAAACCGATAGCGAGAGCACCAGCGGCAGGATCGTCGTCGATGCACTCGATGGACTCTCGGCCATCCTGATCAACGGTATCGAGTTGACCGGTCCGGGGCAGGTCATCACCACGCCTCTGGGCGAGCTGACGATCACCGGGCTCGACCTCGATGCTGGCGAAGTGACTTTCACCTACACGCTTACCGACAACACGACCGAAGACGTTTCCGACGTCTTCCAGGTCACTGCAATCGATACGAATGAAGATTCAGGTGAGGCTACGCTCACCATCAACATTACCGATGATGGTCCCATCGCAGCGGACGATTTCAACATGGTTCCGGCAGGTTCGCATGATGCGATCACCGGAGATGTGCTGATCAACGACGTTTCGGGCGCCGATGGCTATGCCGAAGATGGACCTGTGCAAAGTTTCAGCAATGCAAGCGGCACCGCCGAGCCGGGCGAAACGCTGCAGGGTGAATACGGCACGCTGACGCTCAATGCCGATGGCAGCTACACCTATGTCCGCGATTTCAATACGCCGGGCGGGGTCGAGGACACCTTTGAATATACCATCGCTGACCAGGACGGCAGCACCTCGACGGCAACGCTTGTTATCGAAATCGGTGACGCGCCGGGTGTCATAACCAGCGTTCCGCGCACCGGCGCAGGAACCGTTGTGGAAGAAGGCGCGCTCGCGCCGCGCGGCGATGAGCCTGCCGGTTCGGGCGAAATTGCCGATGGTATTGCGGATAACAACAGCGACCCTGCTGAAAACACCAGCGGTGTGATCGAGTTCTCGTCGCCGGACGGACTCGGATCCGTCACACTCAACGGCGTCGAAGTCACGCCGGGTGATTTGCCGCAAACCGTCATCGATGATGGCACAGGCACTCTGGTTGTGACCGATCTGACATATGATCCTGTCACCGGTCTGGGCAGCATCATTTACGAATATACCCTCGGCGACAACACCGATGGCGATGACACCACCGTCGAAGTGGACATTGTTGTAACCGACCTCGACGGTGACGAAGCCGAAGACACGCTGGTTATCACGATTGTCGATGACGAACCCGAAGCGGTGGATGACGATGAAGGCCAGGTAGCCGAAGACACACCGGTCACTGTCAACGTGCTCGACAACGACATTGTCGGTGCCGACGACGTCGAGGTAGGCGACATTGCCTTTGTTGACGGAACGCTCAGCGGCACGGGCACGCTTGTCAACAATGGCGATGGCACTTTCACCTACACGCCGGGCCCCGGTGAAGAGGGTGAAGTGACATTCGATTACACCATCACCGATGGCGACGGAGACACTTCGACAGCAACCGTGACCCTCGAGCTGGAGCCGGACTCCGTTCCCGAGATCGCCGTCGAGGGCGACAATACTGTCGACGAGGCAGGTCTGGCTGCGCGCGGCGACGAGCCGGCTGGTTCGGATGAGACAAGCAACAGCGAATTCACCTCCGGCCTGATTGCGATCGACACCGGTAATGACACCGTCGGATCGCTCGAGATCAACGGGGTTGACGTCACCAATGGCGGGACTGTTACGACCTCCAAGGGCGTACTTACGGTTACGCTCACGGGTACGCAGTATTCCTACACTTACGAACTGACCGACAATACGCTGACCGATCCGGACAGCGATACATTTACCGTTACGGTCACCGACAGCGATGGCGACGCGGCGACCACTTCATTCGTGATCGCGATCGTGGATGATGCGCCAACCGCCGAAGACGACACTGGCTCGATCGCTGCGGGCGAATTCGGCCCGATCGGCGGCAACGTCATCACCAATGACACGCAGGGCGCGGATGGCGCGGTTGTCACGTCCTACACCGGAGCAGGCGGTTCAGGCGATGCGGGCGAAACCGTGCAGGGCCAATATGGTGTCCTCACCATCGCTGCCGACGGAACGTTCAGCTACACCCGTGATCCGGGCACACCGGGCGGTGTCACCGACACGTTCAACTACACAATCACCGATGGTGACGGCGACACCGCCGACGCCGATCTGGTGATTTCGATCGCCGATGGCGTGACCACGCTCGACCTGCCGGTGAGCGGCGAGGCTGGCACCTCCGTCGACGAGGCGGGCCTTGATGGACCTCCTGCCGGTTCAGCAGCTGCAACCGACAGCGAGACAACGGCGGGCACTTTCACATTCTCTGCAGAAGACGGACCGGCAACGGTGCTGATCGACGGCACCGAGGTGACCACGGTCGGCCAAACCTTCACCGGGTCGTTCGGCACGCTTGAGATCACCGCCATCAATGCGGGTTCGATCAGCTACACCTATACCCTCGAAACCAATACCAGCGGCGACAACACGTCAGACAGCTTCGTCGTTCGTGTCGAAGATCAGGACGACGATGTCAGCGAAGGCACTCTTGAAATCGCGATCGTGGACGATGTTCCTACAGCGATCGCGGATTTCGATAGCGTGACCGAAGATGGACCACTGATTGCCGACGGCAATGTTTTGACCGGCAGTGGCGGCACCGATGCCAACGCGACCGATGGCGTTGCCGACGTGCAGGGCGCCGACGGCGCCAGCGTTACCGGTGTTGCAGCAGGCACTTCGACCAGCGAAGTAACCGGCCAGGTCGGCACGCCAGTGATGGGCACTTATGGCTCGCTCACGATCGGCGCCGATGGTGCATACAGCTACGAGCTGGATAATAACAACGCGACTGTTCAGGGTCTCAATGAAACCGAAAACCTGACCGAGACCTTCACCTACTCCATCACCGATGGTGACGGGGATGTCCGCACCACCACCGTCACAATTACTATCAACGGCGCGGATGATCCTGTCGTGATTACCGGTCTCGACGGACAGGGATCGGAGCAGACGCTGTTCGAGAACGATCTGCCCGATGGAACGTCTTCGGACCCTGCAGCGCTGACGCAGACCGGCTCGTTCGAAGTAACCAGCCAGGATGGTCTTGCGACATTGACCGTTGGCGGCATCACCGTCTTCGATGCCGACAATCCCGTCGGCTTCCCAGTGACAATTGATGATCCGATTTACGGTCTGCTGACGATCACCGGCGTGGCGACCACCACGGATGCGTCCGGCGACGTGGTCAGCGCGACGGTAAACTACAGCTACACTCTGCAGGACAATTCGCTGCTTCACACGGGCGGCAATGACGGTTCGTTCACCGACAGCTTTGCTGTCGTCGCGACCGACACCGACGGTTCGACATCGAGCGACTCCCTCGACATCACGATTGTCGACGACGCTCCGATTGCGACCGACAACTCGAACACCGTCGATGAAGGCGCGAGCGTCACCGGCAACCTGCTCACAGACGACAATGGTGACGGCGTGGATGCGCCAGGTGCCGATGGTTTCGGCGCTGCAGGCGCGATCGTCGAAATCACCAGCGTCAACGACACGATCACTCAGACCACCGTGGATGCGTCGGGCAATCTGGTCATCACGACCACTCTGGGTGTTCTGACGGTCGATGCCACGACCGGTGAGTACACCTATCAATCCACCGCCGATGCGACGAATGTCGATGTGGCGGATGTGTTCACCTATACAATCATCGATGCCGATGGTGACGAGGCTCAGGCTGAGCTGACGATTGACGTCGTCAACGCGCCGGGCGTCGTTTCCGATAATGACGTCAACGTAAACGAAGCGGGTCTGCCAGGCGGGAGCGATCCGCTCTCCGGCAGTGCGACCGACAATGGCGGTCAGATCACGGTTGTCGGTGCGACCGGCACGCTGGTCTTCTCGCTGGATGGAGCCATTGCAGGCCCCGGCGCTAACGAAGTGCAGATCGACGGGATCTACGGGACCATCGTTCTGAACACGCAGACAGGCGCGTACACATACACGCTCGATACGCCGTTCACCGACGCGGTTGACGAAAACGGTGCGAACGTCGTGAATGCTGCAGAAAGCTTCACCTACGAAGTTCGCGATACGAATGGCGCGCTTATCGGTGACGGGTCGATCGACGTGAACATCACCGACGACATTCCGACCGCTACCGATCAGGCGAGCATCAATGTCGCCGAGGACGCTGCAGCTCCTATTGGCGGGAACGTGCTCACTGACGGTGTCGACGACACGCCTGGTGCGGATGGAGCAACGGTCACTGTCATCACCATCGACGGCACCGATTATCCGGTCGCTCAGACCGCAACGCCAACGAGCGTGACGACACCGAACGGCGTTTACACCATCCTTCCCGATGGCACGTGGACCTTCGATCCGGCCGCGAACCTCGATCAAGAAAATGGCCCGGTCGATGCCTCTTTCACTTACACGCTGACCGATGGTGACGGTGATTTCGACACGGCAGAACAGCCGATCCTGATCACTGATGGTGCCGATCCTTCGGCCGGTCCAGACATCATCCTGACGGTCGATGACCAGAACCTGCCGGACGGCTCGACTCCGGGGTCGGTAACCAGCAGCGATACGATCGTTTTCACCGAGGGTTCGGACGACATCGCGTCCATCGCTTTCGGAGGCATTGGCGGCCTCAATGGCGGCCTCGATTGGGTCCGTGTCAGCGATACACAGATCACTGGCTCCGATGGCGGCCGCCTGGTGGTTACGCTGGACCTGTCGGTCACCGGCACGACAGCGACTGTCACGGCAACGCTGAACGACAATTTCGACGATCACCCGACCATCAATGCCGATGACCTCGCCGATCTCGGCGATGTCGATGTCGTCGCAACCGACATCGATGGCAGCACGGCCAGCTCAACCGTGAATTTGCTGATTTCGGACGATCTGCCGACGATCACCGCAAGCGCGCCTTCGGCTGGTGCGCTGACTGTCGATGAAACCGTCCTCGGCACCGATGCAATGGCGAATTTCGCCGGCCTGTTCACCTCCGACGCGAATGCAGACGGACCGGGCACCGTGGGCAATTACACCCTCGGCGTGAATGCTGGCTCGACCGGGCTGGTGGACACTGCAACGAACGAAGCGGTCGTCCTGACCGTAAACAACGGCGTTGTCGAAGGGCGTACCGAAAGCACCGGTGCGCTTGTCTTCACGGTTTCAGTGGATGCTGCGACAGGTGTTGTAACGCTTGATCAGCGGAGCGCGGTCAAGCATGTTAACACGACCGATGATAACGACCCCACCGGCCTCGCAGCTGACAACCTGATCACGCTGAGTGCCACAATCACGGACAGCGATGGCGACACTGCCACCGCGACCGCAAACATCGCTGGCGGGATCACCTTCCTCGACGACGGGCCTGCACTCAGCGGCGTGTCGGTAGGAAGCACTGTCAGTGTCGATGAGACTGACGGCCTCACCACGAGTGCTACGTCAGCCGCTTCGATCCTCAATTTCACGGCCGATTTTGGTGAAGATGGCCCTAACGGGACAGAATTCGCATTGGTGATCGACAATGCGGCGAGCGGTCTTGCAACCGCGGTCGGCGATTATCCGATCACTCTGGTTGCGACGAGCCCGACCGTGATCACCGGCGTTTTCGACGATGGTAATGGCGAGCAGCCGGCATTCACCGTCGAGATCAACGCCAATGGCACAATCACGCTGACGCAGATCGTCGCGCTCGAGCATCTGGTAGATGGCGACGACAGCGCGGGCGAGCACAACGACACGCTCGACCTCGCCGGCAAGATTTCCGCAACTGTGACCATCAAAGACGGCGATGGCGATACAGACAGCGCGACGGTCGCTATCGGCGCCGCTCTGACCTTCTTCGATGATGGTCCGTCGGTCACGCTTTCGGGCGTCAACGACAGCCTGACTGTGAGCGACGCGGATTTCGGTGACGATGCAGATGCAAACTTCGCTGACAATTTCACTTTCGACGGCGGTGAAGACGGCGCAGCAAGCACGAGCTTTGCGCTTTCGGTCATCAATGGAAGCGATTCCGGCCTGATCGACACGCTCAGTGGAAACAGCGTTTTCCTCTTCCTCGAAGCAGGCGTGGTTGTCGGGCGCGAAGGCGTCGATGCGGCAGCTGCTGCGACCGGTGAGGAAGTGTTCACGGTCACCGTCGACAATACCGGCGAAGTCGTGCTCGACCAGAGCCGCGCGGTCGATCACGAACTCAGCACCGGCGCGAACGGCTCGATCGTTTCGCTAGCATCGGACGGCCTCGTACAACTGATCGCTACTGTCACGGACAACGATGACGACACGGCCAGCACCGCGCTCGATATCGGATCAAACCTCTCGTTCACCGACGATGTACCGACTGCGGGACCGAACAATGTGGTCCGGGTGGACGACGATGTTCTGGGCGGAAATCCTGGCGGACCGAACGACAACGTCGATGCACAGTTCACCACCGGAACGCTGAACCACGATTTCGGCAATGACGGCGGCACAATCGCATTCGAGACGACCGGTTCGCCGAATGGCTTCCGCTACGTTGCTTCGGGCGATGACATCATTGTCGAGCAGGAGCAGGGCACAGGCAACTTCGTCGCGGTGCTGACCATCACGCTCGACCCGAGCAATGGCGATTACACTGTTACCCAGACCGCCAATATCTGGCACTTCCCCGGCGATACCGAGAACAACCTCCTGTTCCCGATCGCCTACACCGTGACCGACGGCGACACCGATACCGCGACTGGATCGCTGGTGATCAATGTCGACGACGATACGCCGGTTGCGACCGATGACGGCATTATCGCGACGGTCGACGATAACGACAGCGGCGTTAACATCGGCAATGTCACAGACATCACCGCGAATGACAGCTACGGTGCAGACGGTGTCGGCACCCCTGCAGTCACGATCGCAGTCGGCAGCCTGGGCGGAACAGTCACGATCGATGGCAGCGGTAACCTGCTCTACACCTCGGCAACGGACATCACCGCGCCCTTCACCGACCAGGTGGAAACCTTCACCTACACCATCACCGATGGTGACGGTGACACCACCACGGCAACCTTCCAGGTGCGTATCACCGACGAAGGCCCCTCGATCGACGCCGATGCGGCGACCGTTACGGTCGATGAAGAAGGCCTCGGCGGGATCGCCGGTAACGGCGATAGCTCGGGCGACGTCGCTGGCGAAGCGACGGTACAGACCGGTAACCTCTCGGGTATCGATTTCGGGACCGACGGCCCCGGCTCGATCACGCTGACCGCGGTTACCGACACCGGCTTGACGACGCTCGCAGGAAACGCAGTCGAAACCGTGTGGGATGCGACTACGCGCACGCTCACTGGTCAAGACGCAGTCACCGGCGAAGACGTGTTCACGCTCGTGATCAATGATGTTGCGACGGGTGCGTACACCTTCACCCTGCTGGCTCCGATCAACCACCCTGATGGCACCAGCGAAGACGACCAGTCTTTCTCCGTTGGCGTAATCGTCAGCGACGCCGAAGGCGACACTGCCAATGGATCGATCAGCATCACGATCGACGATGACAGTCCGCTCGCCGCGATCGACGCCTCGGGTCTCAGCGTTTCGCATGACGAGACGCCCGGCATTGACGGTGAAGCGCAAGACGTGGCCGGTCCGATTGCCGCATTCGCCGTTGTGACCAACACAGGCGATGATCCCGATGTGGCAGGCACGGTCATCGGCTATGCTCAGGACATCAACGGTCTGGCATTTACTGGCACCAATTTCGGCGCTGACGGACCCGGCACTGTCTCCTTCTCGCTCGACGTGTCGAGCGCGGGTGTGGAATCGGGTCTCAACACCACGGATGGCACGGATATCGTTCTATTCAAGGAAGGCGATGTCGTTGTTGGCCGCGTGGGCGACCAGTCCGGTAAGGCAGCTTTCGCCGTCGCTGTGAACAGCGCCACCGGCGCGGTCAGCCTGGTGCAGTATCTCTCCATTGAACATCCGACAGGCGGAGCCTCCAGCCCGGACGAAACCGTTTCCATAGCGAGCGGTGCGCTGGTCGCATCGGTCACCGCGACCGATGCCGATGGCGACAGCTCGACCGCCTCGACGGCAATCGGCGGCCTCATCTCGTTCCAGGACGATGCGCCGACGCTCATTGCACCAATCGATGACGAAACCGCCGCGAACGATGCGGACGCAGCTCCGTTGACCGGATCGCTGAATATCGATTTCGGTGCGGATGGTCCCGGCACTGTCGAGACCATTTCGGCCGACGTGACCGGGCTGACTGTGGGCGGGCAACCGCTGACAACTGTACAGAACGGCAACGTGCTGACCGCATTTGTTGACAGCGACGGTAGCGGCACATTCAATGCCGGTGATACCGAAGTCTTTACGATCACGGTCGATCCCGATGCTGGTTCGTCCGGCGAATATGAGTTCGACCTTATCGTACCGCTCGATGGTGAAGTGACCGTTGTCGATATCGGCAGCGACGGTGCATTCGGTTCCGGACCGGCACTCAGCCGAATAGTTTCGCAGGACAGCACAGGTGATGAGCTGGTATTCGTCACCGGCTGGGAGCCGAACGGCAATGGCGGTCTGCTTACACCCGCCGAACTGGCAGCGTGGAAGGCTGGAGGAATTCCTGACCTCGATCAAGTTGCTGGAGTGAACGGTTCGAATGCCGGGTTCGGCATCAACAGCAATAACTTCGACCAGGGTCAGTTCATGCGCTTCGACCTTGGCGCGCTCGATGATTATGACGGTCCGGGCGACTACAGCCCTCCGGGTGGAACCAATCTGCTCAACGCCACCTTCATCAGCTTCTCGATGAAGAACTTCGGTCAAGGCGACAACGTAGAATACGTTGCCCACTTTACCGACGGGACGACCCAGTCGATTACGAAAGTGGGATCAGGCAACAATTCGACGGAGACGGTGACGATCACCGCGCCTCCAGGAGAATTCGTGGCCTTTGTCGATGTTTACAGTGTCTCCGGCGCTGTGAAACTGAACATCGCTGAGGTTGGTGCTACTGAAACCAATGTCGATTTCGACCTGCCTGTTTCCGTTACGCTGGCGGACGGTGATGGCGACACGGTCTCGGACGACTTCGTCATCAACATCGTCGATGATGCGCCTGATGCGCAGGACGATCTCACCACCACGACTGTTGTCGATCAGGACATCAATGCGGCTTTCGTTCTTGATTTCAGCGGCTCGCTGAATTCGAACGAGCTGAACCTCCAGCTTGAGGCCGTCAAAGATGCTGCATTCCAGCTCTTCGAAAACACGACTGGGGATGTGACGCTCACTTTGGTGACCTTCTCGGGCGATCAGACCGGCGTTGCCGATGCGATTGCGCAGGGCAATTTCACAGATTTCGCCAGCTTCGCTCAAGCGCTGGATGGCCTTAATAACCAGCTCGGCGGTGACCGCGTTCAAGACGCTTTCACCAACTTCAGCGCTGGTATCGATCTAACAATCGATGAATTCGGAGCGGTCATTGCTGCCAATCCGGACGCCAACAACCAGGTGTTCTTCCTGAGCGACGGTAACCCCAATCGCGATACCGGCACGAACAACGCGCTGAGCGATACGGTTGCTGCCGATTGGCAGGCATTCGTCAACGCTAACGATGTTAACGTAACGTCGGTCGGCGTCGGCGGCGGCATTAGCGTCGGTCCGCTTCAGGACATCGATGTGGACGGCGAAGGTGCTCCGGTTCTCGCCGCGGACTTCGCGGATCTCGTTGATACCCTGATCGAAGTCGTCGTCCCCGAGATTTCCGGCAATGTGCTCTCTAACGACACACCGGCAGCGAACGGCATCGAAGTTACTGCGATCGTGGTGAACGGCGTGACCTTTGCCTTCGATGGTATGGGCACGATCACGCCAAGCTCAGGCGGTTCGATTTCTGGCACGAGCTTTACAGCGACGACTGTGTTTGGCGGTGAGCTGACATTCGACTTCGCGGATGGAAGCTTTACCTATCAGCCGCCGCAGACATCTGTCGCGGAAGTCGAAAACTTCCAGTATTTTGTGACCGATAATGACGGTGATATCGACAGTGCTATCCTGCGGATCGATATCGAAGCAGTGTCGGAAAACAACAATCTCACGCGAAACGATACGGTCATCACCAACGCTGGATCGCCTGTCACGATCGATCAGGCATGGCTCCAAGCCAACGATGATCCGTCGACGTCGATCACCGGCATCGGAACCGTTACCGACGCAACCGGTGTGGCTTTGTCTGGCGGGGACGTGATCTTCACCGACAATGACAGTGACGGCGGAAGCTTCGTCTACACCTCCAACGCCGATAACGCATTTGTGACGGTCAACCGCGCGCAGTCCGGCCAAAACCAGCTGGACGGGACGAGCGAGGACGACATTCTCATCGGCCGCTCGAGCAACGACACCTTGGTTGGCGGGGATGGTGCAGACATTCTCGTGGGCAATGGCGGTTCGGACCAGTTCTTCCTGCGCGATGGGGACTCGTTCGCTGTAGTCGGTGGATCGGGCGATGCGGGCACGGTGTCGGGTTTCGACGTGATCGTCGACTTCGATCTCGCGAACGACCGGCTGAACTTCGACGGTCTGACGGTGCAGGCGGCTCAGGGCGCTAGCTTTGACGGAACCGACTCGACCCTGACGATCAACGGTGCGACCATCAAATCGCACTCGGTGGTCGATGGTATCATCAGCTTCGATGACAGCGACACATTCAGCAACGCGCTGACGCTGTCGAGCGAGAGCGATGTCGCGGCGGTCGTCGATTACCTGCAGAACAACGACATCGGTAACAACAATTCTGTCGTCGCCTTCGCCGTAGGAAGCGATACCTTCGTATACTATCAGGACAATGCGACGGCGACCCCGACGCAGGATTCCCTGGTCCAGCTGCAAGGCGTGACCGTCACGAACTTCAATACGCTCATCAGCGGGACCACGATCGATCCGGTAGTGCTCGATCTCGATGGCGATGGGACCGAGTTCCTCGGCCTTGAGGCCGGTGTCAGCTACGATTTCGACGGTGACGGTGCTGCCGAAGCTACCAGCTGGGTCGGCGCGGATGATGCAATTCTCGCTTTCGACGCCAACGGCGACGGGAAAGTGACCGATGCTTCCGAATTCGTATTCGGCGGCAACGGTGTCACCGATCTCGAAGCGATCGCAGCTCGGTTCGACACGAACCAGGACGGCGTGCTCGATGGTTCCGACGATGCGTTTGCTGAGTTCGGGATTTGGCAGGACGCTGACAGCGACGGTGTGGCCGATGAAGGTGAATTCACCTCTCTGCTGGATGCCGGCATCACGTCTATCGGACTGGTTTCCGATGGCAATGAGAGCAGCGCACATGATGGCGATGTCTTCATCCACGGCAAATCGGCGTTCACCTTCGCGAACGGGCAGCAAGGCGAAGTGGCGGACACCACGTTCGTCGCTGAACGCCAGTCGCGCACTCAGGAGCACGCTCTGGCAGCAGCTGCAGCTTCGGCGGTGCTCGTGACAACCGAATACTCGGTCGAGCGCGATCCGATCGAAGCTGTGGACCTTGCGTCTTTCGAAGGGCTGGAAACTGTCGACCCAGTGCCCACGGTGACAAACCAGGCTTCCGACACTTCGGTGGACTCCGAAGAGTTGCTCGCTGCGCCAGACGCTTCTGACGATGCTGCGCCAAGCGATAATGCAATGCGCAGCAATGAGGACGGGGCCGAGGGCGGTTCGAACGACCTCGCCATTAACGCCGATCAAGCGAGCGTTGAGCCGACTGAGCTTACAAGTGGCTCGAATGACACGGCGGTCTTCAATTTTGCGGAGACCGGCGATTCAAGCGGGACTGTGCAGATCGATCAGGCCATGGAAGCGCTGCTGGCGATGGAGGCAAATGCCGAAGTTGCCGGAGGGGACGATGGTTCAGGAGAAGGATTGGAAGAGGGCGCCGAAGCGGTTTTCGCCGACATGGCAATCGAAGCTGAATTCGAAAGTCTGATCGACGAATTAACCGAAGATTCGGATGCCGCCGGGTATCTTGCAGCGGAAACTGGCGCTGTGAATGGCGAGCTGCTCGACCAAGTCGTTGAAAGCTCGATCACTTCCATGAAACCGATGGCAATGCCGGATTCGCATGCGGATGAAGCCGCTGCGAACGCCGTGCCAGCCTAAAAGAATACAACCCGTGGGGGGAACTTAAATGCGAATGAAGACCACCGTGATAAGTGCACTGGCCATTGTTGGTGCCGCGGTTCCTGCCTCGCTTTCGGCGCAGGAACTGAGCGCCGATCTGGCGACCAATGACACCGATGAGCTGCGGGGCGCTGTTCAGACGCGTTACGACGCAGCATTGGCTGCTACCAATAATGTCGATGTGGTCGCCGCCAACGATCCGCGTTACCTTTGGGCCAATGAGGCCAAGGCGCAATGCGCGATTGCTCTCGGCTTTCTCAAATCGGATACGCGCGACGAGGCGAGCATCGCGAAGTGCGACTATGCCTATGGCCTGATGACGCAGATCCCGCGCCGCCCGGTTGCCCCTCCGCCGCCTCCTCCTCCGCCACTACCGGCTCCAGAGGTGTGCACGGATCAGCAGCCCGGCATTGTGTTTTTCGGATTTGATTCCGCCGAGCCCATGGAAGGTGCGACCCAGACGATCCAGTTCCTCGCCGGAAATGCCGAAACCTGCGGATGGGATTCGTTCCGCGTCGTCGGCCATGCGGACCGTGCCGGGAGCAACACATACAACGAAGCTCTTTCGCTACGCCGTGCGGAGGCCATCGCCGATTTGATGGTCGGTCTCGGTATCGATCGCAGCAGGATGTCAATCAGCGCCGAGGGTGAAACCAACCCTCGGGTCCCGACTGCCGATGGTATTCGAAGCCCGGAAAACCGCCGGGTCGAGATAACCGTATCGCGTTGAGGTGAGGGAAGAAACAATGAAAAAGCTCTTAGTTCCAGCCGTAATGGCCGCCATGCTCGCCAGCGCCGCTCCTGTTGCTTACGCTCAGGAAACGCAGGACGTGATTTCCATGCAGGCAGCGATCGACGCCGCCATGCGGGCCAATCCTGAAATCCTTCAGGCACAGTACAACAAGGAAGCGATCCAGTTCGAGCGCAAGCAGGCCGAAGGTCTGTTCGGCCCGCGGATCGATGTGGAGGCCTCTGCCGGCGTTCGCAGGCTCGAAAACACCACGCGCCGCAACCTCGGCATTGCCGACGACGAGCTCTTCCCGCTCGAAGCGGCCATTACCGGTGAATGGACCGCAATCGATTTCGGCCGGCGTCGCGGCGAACTTTTGCGCCAGGCGGCGCGCGTCGATGGTGCATCGCTTCGGGTTCTGGAGCGTTCGGAGTTCATCGCGCTGCAGGTCTCGCGGCAATATCTCGACGTGCTGCTTCAGGAGCGCATCCAGGCAGCGGCAAGCGACAATCGCCGCTTCCACGAATTATTGGTTGGCGACCTCACGCAGGGCGTCGAGCAGGGCTCGATCAGCATTGCCGATCAGCAGCAGGCCGAAGAACGCCTGCAGGCAGCGATCGTTCGCGAAGAGGAAGCGAACCGCGACGTCGTCGATGCGCAAATTCGTCTTCGAGCTCTGACCGGCCTGGATCTGTATTCCGCAACGATGCCGCCCGAGCTTTCCGCACAGGTTCCGACCGCCCTCGATCAGGCGATCGGTCAGGCTCGCATCCGGAACCCGCTGGTGCGCGAAGCGCAGGCGGATGTCGATGCGGCGAACGCACTTGTGAAATCCGCAGAGGGCGACCTCTACCCGACGATCGGTCTCGAAGTTCGCGGACGCATCGGTGACGATATCGATGGCTTCTCGGGCGAAACGAACGATGTGCAGGGCCGCGTCGTTTTCCGCTGGAACGTCTTCGATAGCGGTATCCGCCACGCGCGGGTTCAGGAAACGGTCCGTCAGTCGTCGATCGCTCGCTATGCGCTTCACCAGCGTCAGCGCGAAGCGGAAGAGGACGTGCGGTCCGCATGGAATGCTCTCGAAACGCAGGGCCGCGTGCTCACCGCGCTTGAGCGTCAGTCGACCGTCTCGGACGACCTGCTGCTTTCTTACCGCAGCCAGTTCAATATCGGACGGCGCTCGCTGCTCGACGTACTCGACGCGCAGAATACGCGTTTCAACACGCAGGTTCGCCTAGAAACGGCGCGTTTCTCGGAAACATTCGCGCGTTACCAGATCCTGGCCGCGACGAATAACTTCCTCGACGCGCTTGGCGTTTCACCCGGTACAGGCGCGGGAGAGGAGGAGCGTGCCCGCTTCGATTACGGACCTCCGGTAGAGGCCGAACTGCAGCGGCGCGTATACCCCAAGTAAAGGGAAGCGCTGGTAGTGTTGACTGATGACCAAGGTAGATGAACCATCGCTGGGCGTTGAAGTCGACAGCCTATCTCTGTGCGTAGCCGAACTGGCTGCACGCCACGCCAATGGCTTGTCGCCATCGGCTCTCGCCCAGCTGCCCAAAAAGGCGGATGGGCGTTTGCCGTGGCACCAGGCGGACACGGCACTGGACTTGGCAGGTGTGCATTTCGATGCACGGCAAGGAGCCAAGCTGCCTCAGGCCGAGGCGATCTATCCCGCGCTTGTGGAGCTAAAGGACGAACGGTTCGTGATCGTGCTCGACGCACGCGCGACCGATATGCTCGTTTGGTCTCCTGAAATCGCTCAGGAAAACTGGGTTCCTTATGAAGACGTGGCCAGCGCCTATGCGGGCCGGCTCTATTCGGTGTTCAGCAATCCCGATGTCCAGCGCGAGGGGGAAGCCCCGTGGCATGCAAAGGCGCGCGGGCATTGGTTCTGGAGCGAACTGCGCAAGGAACGACGGTCATTCTGGCCGGTGATCCTTGCTTCGCTCGTCATCAACCTGCTGGCGGTGGCGTTGCCGCTGTTCACGATGAACGTCTACGACCGCGTGATCCCAAACCGCGCGACCGAGACCCTATGGGTGCTCGGCGTAGGCGTGCTGCTGGTCTTCGCGCTGGAGTTTGCGCTGCGAAGAGGCCGGACGGCTGTACTCGATCAGATTTCGCGCCGGCTCGATCTCAAGCTTTCGCAGAAGATATTCGGCCGGTTGCTCGCAACTCCGCTGCAAGAGCGGCAAGGGCACACAGGTGCACTTGCGGCGCGCGTATCGGAATATGCGATTGTCCGCGATTTCTTCGCCTCGACGACCGTCGTGCTGGTCATCGACCTGCTGTTCCTGTTCGTATTCGTCGGCGTGATCGCCATTATCGGCGGGTGGCTCGCGCTGATCCCGCTCGTGATCATTGCCGCCATGATGGTTGCCGGCTTCGTGCTTCAGCGCAAGGTCACCGAAGCGGCCCAGGACGCACAGGCCGATTACGGGCTTCAGCAAACGCTTTTGGTGGAGTCCCTGGCGGGGATCGAAACGCTCAAGAGCATGGGCGGTGAGGGCGGTACGCTCGGCCGCTGGTATCGGCTAGCGGATGCCGGGGCGAATTCGCAGGAGAAGCTGCGCAATATCAATTCGGTGGCGGTCGGCCTCGCCCAGACATTCCAACAGCTGTCCACGGTCTCGCTCATCATCGGCGGCTATTACCTGTTCGCGGCGGGCTCGATATCGATGGGTGCCATCATCGCAATCGTGATGCTTGCCTCGCGTTCGCTTGCTCCTGCAGGGCAGATCGCGTTTCTGCTAACGCGCGGACGGCAGGCTACCGAAATGCTCAGCAGCATCGAACGCCTGTTCGAGGCCAGCGACGAGCGCAAGAAGGGCGGATCGCTGGCGCCGTCTTCGATCGTCAAGCCGCTGATCCAGTTCAAGGATATGCGCTTCTCCTATCCAGAGAGCGGCCAGCCTGCGCTCGAGAACATCAATCTCGAGATCAAGCCGGGTGAGCGCATTGCAGTGGTTGGCCGCGTCGCTTCGGGCAAATCGACCTTCGGCAGGGTCCTTTGCGGCCTCTATGAGCCAAGCGAAGGCGCGATGCTGGTCAACGGCCTCGACGCAGCGCAGCACCGGCCGGACCAGCTTCGCGACACGCTGCGCTTCGTCGGCCAGGACGCCGACCTGTTCTCTGGATCGATCAGGGACAACATGTCGCTCGGACGGCGCGAGGCGACCGACCAGCGCATTCTCGATGCCCTGCGCGAGACTGGCGCGGACCAGTTCCTCGCACGCGATAGCGGCGGTTTCGATCGCCCGGTCGGTGAAGGCGGCAGGCGGCTGTCGGGCGGACAGCGCTCCTTCCTGTCGCTGGCACGCGCGCTCGTGACACCGTGCGAGCTGCTGTTCCTGGATGAGCCGACGGGCGCGATGGACAGCCAGACGGAAAAGCAATTTGTTGAACGATTGCGCACTTCTTTGTCCGAAAATCAGACACTGGTCATTGCGACGCACCGCCCGGCATTGTTCGCGCTGTGTGAGCGCATTATCGTTTTCAGCAATGGCCGCGTGGTTGCGGATGGCCCGATCAAGGAGGTCATCAAGTCAGCCGGGGCTAATCTGGATGGTCTGACGTAATGAACACATATGGTAAGCTGGTGATACGGACGATGTGCCTGGGCGCGGTTGTGACCCTCGCCGCATCACCGAGCTTGCCTATCGAGCGCGTTTCGCAGCAATCGATCGAGCAGCAGCTCGGGCCCGCAATCAGCGACCAACTCGATGAAATGTCGACCGGCGACGGACAGGACGTCCTCCTGTCCGGCGGCGATGCGCAATCGCGCAATGCCCGGATCGCCGTGGTCAAGGGCAAGACCCGTTCGCTCTCCGCCTACACGCCTATCGCGCTCGGTTCGGGTGCATATTCCAATGCCCTGAAGTGCCTGACGCAGGCCGTGTATTACGAGGCCGCGAATGAGCCTCGCGATGGCAAGCGGGCGGTTGCTCAGGTGGTTCTGAACCGAATGCGGCACCCGGCCTATCCCAACTCGGTCTGCGGGGTCGTTTATGAAGGCGTCAATGCGCCGGTGTGCCAATTCAGCTTCACCTGCGATGGGGCCCTCACGCGGGCGCCGCTGAAGAGGCAATGGCAGGAATCCGAGCGCGTAGCGAAAGATGCACTGTCCGGTAACCAGATGCGTTCGGTTGGGACAGCAACGCACTATCACGCTGACTATGTTGTTCCGAAATGGGCCTACACACTCTCCAAGCTCGACGTGATCGGTCGGCATATCTTCTACCGCTTTCCCGGAAGGGCCGGGGAGCCGCGCGCTTTTGCTGCAAACTGGGCGCGCTCGGAGCGTATTCCCGAAATAAACTGGGCGCGGTTTTCGTCAGCGGCGGCCGATCTGGAAGCGGCCAAAGTCAAAGAGACCTGGGTGCCGGGTCTGACGGTGGCACCCGATCCGGCGGATCGTCACGCGGCGGCCGATGTCGGTGGGCGGATCGACACGACCAAGCAATGGCGCCTGACAATTCCCGATCCTGTGTCCGCTGAAAGCAGCTATAGCGCTACGGTTCAGTCGCAAGCCGCGGCGAGCGGCAGTGATGGAGAAATTTCGCAATGAGCGTGCTCTCGAAATGGGCCAATCTGGACGCGCCGCGCCGGTTGATCGTGATATCTGCGGTCGGCCTTGCCATCCTGCTGATCTGGGCGGCCTTTGCGCAGGTCGACAGCATTACCCGCGGCACCGGTCGGGTTATTCCATCGAGCAAGGCTCAGCTTGTCCAGCCAGCGGAGCCGGCCGTGATCGAGGAAATCCTCGTGCGCGGCGGACAGTCGGTCAAAAAGGGACAGCTCCTTGTGAGGCTCGACGATGCGCAATCGGCATCGGAACTGGGTCAATTGCAGACCGAGAACCAGCGGCTTTCCGTGCGGGCCGAGCGTTTGGCTCAGGAGGCATCCGGAGAGACGCTAGGCTGCGAAGAGGGAAGCATTTGCGCCGACGAACGCAACTTGCAGCAGGCGCGTGTCGCCGCCGCAAATGCGCGCGAACGATCGCTGGCTGCTGCTGTGGAACAGCGCCGCCGCGACCTTCGCGAAGCCGAGGCGACCGTTTCGTCTCTGCGTGAAAGCGTTCGGCTTGCCAGCGAGCAGGTGAACATGCTTGAACCGCTCGCGGGGCAGGGCATTGTGCCGCGCACCGAGCTGCTTACGGCGCAGCGCGAATTGACCGATCTCAGGGGTAGGCTCTCGGCGGCGCAGCAGGCAGCGGGACGCTCCTCTGCCGCTATTCGCCAGGCGCAGGCCGACCTCAATTCGGCGCGGCTCGACTTCCGCCAGCAGGCGCTCAACGAACGCAGCGAAGTCAACACGCGCATCGCGGTAAACGAAGAGACGATCCGCGGTGCCGAAGCGCGCCAGCAGCGCAACGAATTGCGCGCGCCAGCTGACGGTATCGTCAACGATGTGCAGATCACCACCGAAGGCGGCTTCGTGAACGCAGGTGAGAAGATCATGCAGGTCGTGCCGGTGGGCGACAAGCTTCTCGTCGAAACCCGCGTAGCGCCAAGCGATATCGCTTTCATCAAGGTGGGCGACCGCGCCAACGTAAAGGTGACGGCCTACGATTTCTCTATCTACGGCGGTCTCAACGGCGTTGTGCAGCAGGTCTCAGCCGACAGCATCTTCGATGAGGTCGAACGTGAGGCGTACTACACCGTCCTTATCGAAACGGACCGCGCCGCGATCGAGCGGGCGGGGCAATCGCTACCGATCGTTCCCGGGATGATCTGCGATGTAGAGATACTCACGGGCCGCCGCACGATCCTGAGCTATCTGCTAAAACCGGTGTCCAAGGCGTTCGACAGGGCCCTTACCGAGCGCTGATCGAAAACCGATCCGCCCGGATCAGTAGCCGTGTACCCAGGCGCTTTTCGTGTTGAAGCTGAGGACCGGAGCGTAATCGTGCGAGTACGCGCCATCGAGTACCTTGTCCGTTGCATTGTCCAGCACGACGAAGCGTTCACCGAGTTTGACAATCAGTAGAGCGTGGTCGGCGTTGCGGACGGTGTCGCGCGCGATCGTCAGGAACATGTCCTCCCGGCGGAAACCCGCGGCGGCGAGCAATTGCATCTTGGTCAGCGCGATATCTTCACAGTCGCCCTTGCGCAGCGTCATGGTCAAGCGAGCGCCAGCCCAGTAATCGGCACGGCCGAACAGGTCGCGATCCTCGACATAGCTGATTTCGCTATTCACCCAGCGATTGACCTGTTCGATCATCGCGCGGCTTTGGTCGGTATCGCTGCCGAACGCACGGCGGAACGTGCCCGACATGCTCTGACGACCGACGCGCTGCCATTCGCGATCGAAATTCGTTTTGCCGATGCGAACGCGCTTAGAGGCTAAAAACTCGTTCGGATTGTCGCTCCAGCCGCGTGTACCACCGATCGCAGTCGATGCGATCTTGCCCAAGGTGGCGCAATTCGCGGAGGGCGTGCGCACCCCTGACGCAGACGGCGTCATGCGCTTGGCAGAAGCCGCTTGGGCGAAGGCTGGCTTGACTAAGCTGCTAGGGACGGTGGCTGCGGCCTGACGGGCTTTGATCCGGTCGAGCGCGCTCATTTCGCCGCCGAGTATTGCTGCGCCTTTGCTGGGCTGGCCGGAGCCGCCGCTATTGGCTGCGTATCCAAATATTCCTGCGTCGCTCTCGAAGCATTGCGCTTTCACGGCGGGAAGCTGCATATCGAGCGCGATTGCCATGGGATTGACCATGACGTTTGCCGCCAGCGTCGTCGCTGCGCTGGCAGGCGTCGCAGCCATGGTCGCCAGGCCTGCAAGGCCGGCGAGAAGGACATTTTTCGATGTATGCGACTTGGGCATGACAGCCGAAATGCCGACAGACCTGTAAAATCTGGTTTTCGAAAAAGGTAAACGAGAGTTAACCAGGCACGTGGCAGGACCAGCCTTCGAGAAGCGATCAACGGCGGTAGATGCCCGCTCCGACCCAGAGCCGGACTTGCGCAGCATCCTTAAAGTGTTCAGGCTTCGCCCATGCACCTGTTCGAACTGCTTATCTGGATTCACGTGGTTGCAGGTGCGACCGGATTGATTGCGTTTTGGGTGCCTGTAGCGACCAAGAAGGGGTCTGGCATTCACCGCAAAGGGGGCCGTGTAGCCTGTTACGGATTTGCAATCGCAGGAGCCCTCGCGATAGCGATGGCCTTGCTTTCGCTTTACGGGCCCGAGGAGCGCATCCCCTCCGTCACCGACCGGGAGCTGTTTGCCGGTCTATTTGGCTGGATGATGCTGTATCTGGGCCTGCTCACGATCGGCTTCGTCGATTACGGGCTTGCCGTGATCCGGCATGCGAAGGATCGGTCGGCGCTTCGGTCGCCGCGATACCAGCTAGTGATGCTGGCCGTGGTAATTTCGGGCGCTTGGTGCGGTTACTTCGGCATCCGGGTTGGGCATCCCCTGATGCAGCTCGTCGCGGTGGTCGGAATCATCGCCATGACGCTGCAACAGGTTTTCGTATGGCGCGCGGACGTCCATCCGAAAAGCTATGTTGGTGAGCATTTCAGGGCGCTGCTCGGCATGGGCATTTCCGCCTACACAGCGTTTCTTTCGGTAGGCCTGATCAGGTGGGTGCCCGAGCAGGTGTTCAATCCGCTGATCTGGGCGGGCCCAAGCGTGATCGGCGTGAGCCTCATCATCTATTTCACGATCCAGACCAAACCCACGGCTTCGGGAAAGGCCGTCTCGCGCGCTTGAATCTCGGCGGAAAAAGGTCACATGGGCCGGATGAGTGGCGATACCGCACAAAGATCTGACAACTCTGCCGTCACTGTGTGGTTCGATGGCGCATGCCCGCTTTGCCAGCGCGAGATCGCGTTCATGCGCAAGCTTGATCGCGCCGACGCCATTCACTTCATCGACGTATCGGACAAAGCTGATCCAGGCTGCCCGATCGATCAGGAAACGTTGCTTGAGCGCTTTCACGCCAGAGAGGGCGAGAAGATCGTTAATGGCGCCGCCGCCTTCGCAGCGATGTGGCGCGCCATTCCCGCGATGCGGCCACTTGGGCTGATTGCCCGAAATCCTATGGTCCTAAGAGTACTCGAGCGGCTTTACGTCTGGCATTTGCGCATCCGCCCGCAATTGCAGCGTCTTGCGCGCCGCTTGGGGTGATCGAGCGACAAAGCGCTTGCCCATGGCAGCGCATCTGGTTCACTCTCGCCGAAACAAACCCGACGGGAGAGAACACCACATGCGCAATTTCGGCGGAATGCAGAACGAGATCTACAATGCCGGGCTGAGTGGTCAGTTGCCGCGCTTCCCGGTCGATTTCGCGACGCTGGAAAAGCGTGCGCACGAGGCGCTCGGTCCAATGCTGACGAACTATGTCGCAGGTGGGTGCGGCGATGAGCACACCCAGGATACCAACGCTGCCGCTTTTCACCACTGGGGGATGGTGCCGCGCATGATGGTGGACTGCACCGAGCGCGATCTTTCGATCGAACTGTTCGGTCACACATTCGATTCTCCGCTGTTCATGGCCCCGATTGGCCTCAACGGAGAGGCCTCGCAGGACCAGCACGGCGATATGGCCGCGGCCAAGGCGTCTGCGATGACCGGCGTCCCGTTCTGCGCGTCCACGCTTTCCAACGATCCGCTGGAGGACGTGAAAAAGGCGTGCGGCGATACGCCAGCTTTCTTTCAGCTCTACACGCCGCGCAATCGCGAATTTGCAGAAAGCCTGATCGGGCGCGCCGAAAAGGCAGGATATTCGGCGCTGGTCGTTACGCTCGATACATGGGTAACTGGTTGGCGGCCCCGGGATCTCAACGCGTCCAACTTCCCGCAGCTGCGCGGGAAAGTGCTGATGAACTATTTCTGTGATCCGGTCTTCCGCTCGCTGCTCGAGAAACCGCCTGAGGAAGATCCTGCGGCGGCGATAGGCATGTTCGCTCAGGTGTTCGGGCAGGTTCTGACATGGGAGGACATGAAATGGTTCAAATCCGTGACCAAGATGCCGATCGTGCTCAAGGGCATCTGCCATCCCGACGACGCGCGCAGGGCTGTCGATACCGGGGCCGACGCGATCTACTGCTCGAACCACGGTGGGCGGCAGGCAAATGGCGGCATCGCGACGATCGACCTGCTCGAGGACATCGTGAAGGCGGCTGGCGACGTCCCGGTCCTGTTTGACAGCGGAATTCGCTCCGGCTCCGATGCTGTGAAGGCCATCGCTCTAGGCGCGAAGGCGGTAGGCGTTGGCAGGCCATACACATACGGTTTGGCGATTGGCGGAGCCGAGGGCGCTGCATGGGTGCTCCGTTCCATGCAGGCAGAAGCCGACCTGCTGATGGCGGTGAACGGTTATCCGACACTCGAGGATGTCAGAGCCGCCGGCGTTCGCAGAACCGATTGCTAAACCGCCTCAGCCGCCGGATTTCGCGACTGTAACCAGCTTGGTCTCGGTGTAGCCAAGATATCCTTCGACCCCGCTTTCCGATCCGAAACCGCTATCGCCGGTCCCGCCGAACGGTGTCTCCGGCGATCCCACGGCAAAGTGGTTGATCGCGACCATACCGGCGCGCAGCGAATTGCCGAGGTAGTGGCTTTCATCGAGATCGGCGGTGAAGGCATATGCGGCGAGGCCGTAACGCAGCGAATTGGCGATTTTCACAGCCTCTTCAATGTCGTCATAGGGCACGATCCCGGCGACCGGGCCGAACGGCTCCTCCGTCATCAATCGGCTTTCGGCGGATGGTCCTGCGATGACTGTCGGCTGGAAAAAGTGGCCGGAGCGTTCGATTGCAGATCCACCGGCGACGATCTCGCCCTGCTTGCCGCCCATTGCGCCCATCAGGTCCTGCATTGCCGTAACGCGCCCAGCGTGCGCCAGCGGCCCCATCTCTACGCCATCGTCGCTGCTTGCATCGCCCACCTTGAGTTCTTGTGATCGCCGCGCGAATTCGGCGACAAACTTGTCATAGATACCGCGCGCGACGAGGAACCGCGTGGGCGATACGCAGACCTGCCCCGCATTGCGGAATTTGGTCCCGGCACAGGCCGCAACGGTCCGGTCGAAATCTGCGCTCTCTCCGATCACGACCGGCGCGTGTCCCCCGAGTTCCGCGGTGAAGCGTTTGAGCCCCTGCGCCGCCAATGCGCCCAAATGACGGCCGACGGCCGTCGAGCCCGTGAAGCTGACCTTGCGCGTCGCGGGCGCAGTGATCAGGTGCTCCGAGATCATCGCCGGATCGCCGTAGACGAGGTTGATCGTGCCCGCCGGTACGCCCGCCTCGGTAAAGCACTCGACCAGCAATTGCGCAGATGCGGGCGTGGTTTCTGCGGGTTTGAGAATGCACGAGCATCCGGCCGACAGCGCACCTGCGAGCTTTTTCGCCGGAAGGTTGATTGGGAAATTCCACGGAGTGAACAACATTGCCGGGCCGATCGGTTCCTGCGTCACGCGCTGTTGCAGCAGGTTTGCGCTGCGCACTGGGACAAGCCGCCCACCCTGACGCTTCGCTTCTTCTGCAAGAAAATCGATAAGGTCCGCCGCACCCACGGTTTCTGCAAGCGCCTGCGCGTGCGGCTTGCCCATTTCGAGTGTTACCACCCGCGCAATCTCTGGCGCTCGATCCCGTAGCAACTGAGCGGCGCGGCTTATGATCTTGTGCCGCTGCGCACCGGGAGTGGCAGCCCAGGCGGGAAAGGCCTCTTCAGCCGCAGCAAGCGCAGCGTCGAGCTGCTCTTTCGACACCTTGGGACAATCGCCGAGCTTAGCCTCCGTTGCCGGGTTGTGGACCGGCATGGTGCCGTCGCCGCCATCGGCAACCCATTCGCCGTTGATCAACATCTTGACGGTTGGATATGCGGTCATGGCGGGGCTCCTGATGATGCTTTCGAGATGTGTTGGACCGGCGGGGACTGAGCGGTTGAGCGAGCTACGCCGGTCGGAGTGTGATCTGGCAACCTAGCCCTGTAATCCTGTTTGTTTCAATTGAAACTTTGTTGCGCGGGCATTATGGCGTTCCGAGTCCGCTTCCCCAGGAGAGAATCATGCTCGTCGGCGTCCCCAAAGAGATCAAGAACCACGAATATCGCGTCGGACTGACGCCTGAAGCCGCGCGCGAATACGTTACCAAGGGTCACGATGTCATTGTCGAGAGCGGCGCAGGGCTAGGCATCAGCAAGACTGACGAGGACTACGAGAAAATCGGTGCGAAGATTGTCGACAGCGCCGAGGAAGTCTTCGCGCGCGCCGACATGGTGGTGAAGGTCAAGGAACCGCAGCCGAACGAATGGGTGCAACTGCGTGAGGGGCAGATACTCTTCACCTACCTGCACTTGGCGCCAGACCCCGAGCAAGCGCGCGGATTGATGGAATCCGGCGTTTCTGCGGTCGCTTATGAAACGGTCACAGCGCCAGACGGCTCGCTGCCGCTCTTGGCTCCGATGAGCGAAGTTGCCGGACGCCTCTCGATCGAAGCGAGCGCGCAGGCGAGCCACAAGAACAATGGCGGGCGGGGCATCCTGATGGGCGGCGTTCCTGGCGTGCTCCCGGCGAAGGTTGTCGTCATCGGCGGCGGTGTGGTCGGCACGCAGGCTGCGCGCATGGCAGTAGGCCTCGGCGCAAACGTCGAAATCCTGGATCGCTCGCTGCCGCGAATCCGTGAGCTCGACGATATGTTTCAGGGCCGTGCGACAACGCGCTACTCGAATGCCGGGACGATCGAGGACGCCATTACCGAGGCTGACGTGGTCATCGGCGCAGTCCTCGTCCCCGGTGCCAGCGCGCCGCGCCTGATCACACGCGACATGCTCCCGCTGATGAAGCACCGCGCTGTTCTGGTGGACGTGGCGATCGACCAGGGCGGTTGTTTCGAAACCTCGAAGCCAACAACGCACGAAAACCCGACCTATCTCGTCGATGATATCATTCACTATTGCGTCGCTAACATGCCGGGCGCTGTTCCACATACGTCAAGCTATGCCTTGAACAATGCAACATTACCCTTTGGTCTGGCTCTCGCGAACAAGGGGATCAAAGCGGCATGCGAAGACGATCCGCATCTCGCGCTCGGCTTGAACGTGCATAAGGGCAAGATTGTGAATTCTGCAGTCGCCGAGAGCCTCGGCTTCTGATTGTTGCGCGAAATCGAACACTTGATGTAGCGGTTTCGCGGGAATCTGGCGACCAAAACCACCATATTCATGGGGCAATCGATGGAGAGCCCCATGCAACATTTTGATTCCCGTCCGCTGGTTCGGCAGGTCAATTTCGATGCCGACATTGCCGTCCACGTAGCGCCGAAATCCATAAGTGATCGGGTCGCCTTTGCGTTCGTAAAGCTGCTACGCTTCTTCGCGGACACTTTCTTTGCTCAGCGATACGGCCACCGTGCTGTGGTGCTGGAAACGGTAGCCGCCGTGCCGGGAATGGTCGGCGGCCTGTGGCAGCATCTGAAGGCTTTGCGCAATATGCGCGACGACGAAGGCTGGATTCGCACTCTGCTCGATGAGGCGGAGAATGAGCGGATGCACCTTATGACCTTCATCGAAATCGCGCAGCCGAACTGGTTCGAACGCGGTCTAATCGTCGCGGTCCAGATGATCTTCTACAACTTCTACTTCTTCCTCTACCTCTTCGCGCCGCGCACCGCTCACCGCGTGGTCGGCTATTTCGAAGAGGAGGCCGTTTTCAGCTACACGCAGTATCTGGCAGAGGTCGATGCGGGACGTCATGAGAATGTGCCCGCGCCGCAGATCGCCATCAATTACTGGCAGCTGCCGAGCGATGCACGCCTGCGCGATGTCATCATCGCAGTCCGCGCCGATGAGGCGGAGCACCGCGATGTGAACCATTGTTTCGTGGAGAAGATCGACGAGCGGCGCGAGGGCAAGATCGCGCGGCGCCGCTCGCTCGCAGATTGACTTCGGTCCGATCGCATTCACTTCCGGACGAAAAATGCAGCCATCTCACATGGTTGTGCGTATCTGACAGCGAGGTGGTTGTTGGAGAGCAATGATGCGGGTGTTGGCAAGTAGTGCGATAGTGTTGGCAGCGGCGTTTGCTGGTCCTCTGGCAAGTGCGCACGCAGCGCAATTCGAGCTTGTTTACGAAGGCGTGCCGGATGAAGCGATGCCGTCGCTCCAGATGGCCGTTGACATCCTCGCGCCCTGCCTTGTCAGCGACGTGCCCATCCGCGTGCGGGTGCAGTGGATCGAGCGCGGGCCGAGCGGATTTGCTTATCAGGCGGCTTTTCGCAACCGCGATTTTCTCCCGCTGCGCGACGTCTGGTACCCCAGCGCTCTTGCCAATGCGTTTGCGGGGGAACGGCTCGCCGATCAGGATGACATCAACATCTTCTTTTCGGCCAAAACCGATTGGTACTACGCGGGCGAAGAGGCCATCGGTGAGAAGCAGAAGGACATGGTGGGCGTGATGATGCACGAGCTTGGCCATGGCCTCGGCTTGTCGACCACGACCTTTACCCCGTGGCAGGGCGACCCGATTTCGACGCTTGGCATGCCGAACGAGTATGTGGACTACTTCGACTACAGCTTCGCGCTTAACGAGCAGGACGGAACACCGAGCGTCTATGACAGCCTGCTGCGACTGGCCGATGGCCGGGGTTTGCAGGACTTCGAGAATGGATCGATAGACCTTACTTTCGCCATTGCGAACCCGACGATCCATTTCACCGGTCCGGAAGCGACCAAAGCCAATCGCGGCTATCCTGTGGGCGTTGTTCCGCTCTCCCTATCTCATGCAGCGGAGCTCCCGCGCCAGCCCGAGCCGATGATGGCCGATAACGGATCGAGCGGGACAACACGTCGCTCGAACGATCCGCTCGCATTGGCCATGCTCGCCGACCTCGGCTGGACCATCGCGCCTGAGTGCCGCACCTGGGGCGAGGGCTAGACCTCCACCACCGTCTGCTCGATCGAGCCGAAGATCGAGTGGTTGTCGGCATCGCGCATCTCGACCTTCACTGTGTCTCCTGCGCGCATGAAGCGGGTGCTGGGCTCGCCGTCGCGGATGGTCTCGATCATGCGGATTTCGGCGATGCAGGAATAGCCGAGCCCGCCATCGGCCACCGGCTTGCCCGGACCGCCATCTTCGCCCTTGTTAGAGATTGTGCCCGAACCGATGATGGTGCCCGCGCACAGGTTGCGAGTCTTTGCCGCATGAGCGACCAGCTGCGCCATGTTGAACGTGGCATCCACTCCCACTTCTGCGCGGCCGAACGGTTCACCATTGTAGTCGACCATCAGCGGCAGGTGGATAAGTGAGTCTTTCCATGCATCGCCCAGCTCGTTGGGCGTGACGCAGACGGGTGAGAAGGCGCTGGCGGGCTTGGACTGGAAGAAGCCGAAGCCCTTGGCGAGTTCGCCCGGTATCAGGCCGCGCAAGCTCACGTCATTGACCAGCATGATCAGCTTGATGTGGTCCGCTGCATCTTCGGCGGACACGCCCATCGGTACGTCATCGGTGATCACAGCCACTTCGCCTTCCATGTCGCAGCCCCACGCCGGATCGCCCAGCGGGATGTCCGCGCGCGGGGGCAGGAAGCCGTCGCTGCCGCCCTGGTACATCAGCGGATCATGATAGAAGCTGTCCGGGACCTCGGCATCGCGCGCCTTCCGCACCAGCTCGACGTGGTTGATGTAGGCCGAGCCATCCGCCCATTGGTAGGCGCGGGGGAGGGGCGAATGCGCCTGCCGCTCATGGAACCGCTCGCACGGCACCGCCTCATGCTCGACATCGCGCGCAAGCACCTCAAGCTCGGGCGCCACGCGTTCCCAATTGTCGAGCGCGGCCTGCATCGTCGGCGCGATGTAGCCTGCGGCGCAGCAGCGGGTGAGATCCTTCGACACGACGACGAGCTTGCCGTCGCGGGTTCCGTCATTGAGCGTTGCGAGTTTCATGAGGCTTCAGCCTTTCTCTATGCGTTCTGGGGGTTGTCCGGTTGGTTGTTTGGATGCGCGCGCTGGAAGGCGGGGAGCGCAAGGCACGCGGTCTCCATGCGGCAGATGCGCGGGCTTTCCGACAGGTCGTAGTGGAACCGGCGTGCGTTGTAGATCTGCGGGATCAGCACCGCCTCGAACATGCCGGGTGCATCCATCAGGAAGTCGCCGGTATCGAGCTGGGCGAGCCGTTTCTCGACCGGCACGAGCGTGCGTTTGAGCCAGTGACGATACCAGTGATCGACCACGCGCTGCGAATGGCCGAGCGGGTCCTTTAGGTACTTGAGCACCGGCAGGTTGAGCGGCGCGTGTAGCTCTGTCGCGATGGCATAGACCAGCTCGCGCACGGTGTAGCGGTCTTCGATATCGGCGGGCAGAAGCGGGTTCTCCGGATAGGCCTCATCCAGCCATTCGAGCATCGCCATCGACTGTGCGCGGTCGCGGCCCTTTGCCTCCAGCATGGGGACAGAGGCGAACGGGTTGCGGCTCGTATACGCCTCGCCCTTTTGCGCGCTTTCCAGCAGGTTCACCGGGTCCTGTTCGTATTCAAGGCCCTTCAGCTCGAGCGCGATGCGCAGCCGGTACGAGGTCGAGGAGCGGTAGTAGCCATAGAGCTTCATGTTGTCCCTCCCACTGCCTCGGTTCGTCGCTCATGGAGCACGTATGGACCGCATGTTACACGGTCCTGAGATTGTTTTTTCCGCACCTCATTCGGCCCGATTTGGAAAGCAAGAGGCGTAGAACCCATGAAGACCCAATGGGCGGGGAGGGCGGTCGTTCCGATCATTCACCCACCATGCCTGTCCGGCTCCGTGTAGGACAGCGCAACCTCACCCGAACGCCGCAATTCCCGTGATCGCGCGGCCCAGGATCAGCGCATGGACATCGTGCGTGCCTTCATAGGTGTTCACGGTCTCGAGGTTCACCATATGGCGGATCACCTGATATTCCTCGGAGATGCCGTTGCCGCCATGCATGTCGCGGGCCTGCCGCGCGATATCGAGCGCCTTGCCGACATTGTTGCGCTTCACGATGGAGATCATGTCCGGTGCAAACCGGCCTTCGTCCATCAGCCTACCGACGCGCAAGCTCGCCTGAAGCCCGAGCGCAATATCGCTCATCATGTCGGCGAGCTTTTTCTGAAATAGCTGCGTCGCGGCTAGTGGCCGGTCGAACTGTTTGCGGTCGAGACCGTATTGACGCGCGGCGTGCATGCAGAATTCCGCCGCACCCATCGCGCCCCATGAAATGCCATAGCGCGCGCGGTTGAGGCAGCCGAACGGTCCCTTAAGCCCCTGCACGTCAGGCAGCAAAGCGTCCGCGCCGACCTTCACATCTTCCATGACGATCCCGCCCGTGGTCGAGGCGCGCAGCGAAATCTTGCCTTCGATCTTGGGCGCGGAGAGGCCCTTCGTACCCTTTTCGAGTACGAAACCGCGAATGCCGCCGCCATGCTCTTCGGATTTCGCCCAGACAACGAATACATCGGCGAAGGGCGAGTTCGAAATCCAGGTCTTTGCGCCGTTGAGCACGTAGCCGTCACCGTCTTTCTTCGCGACGGTTTTCATGCCCGCCGGGTCCGAACCGGCATCGGGCTCGGTCAGGCCGAAGCAGCCGATAAGTTCACCCGAAGCAAGACCGGGGAGGTATTTGCGGCGTTGCTCTTCCGATCCGTATGCGTGGATCGGATGCATGACGAGGCTGGACTGGACGCTCGCCATTGATCGGTATCCGCTGTCCACCCGCTCGATCTCGCGCGCGATCAGGCCGTAGGCGACATAGCTTGCACCGACGCCACCATATTCTTCCGGAATGGTCGCACCCAGCAAGCCTGCCTGACCCATCAGCGGGAACAGTTCCGGTGCGGATACTTCGTTGCGATACGCCTCGATAACGCGCGGTTGCAGTTCGCTCTGCGCAAAGGCGTTCGCTGTATCGCGGATCATCCGCTCGTCTTCGGTCAGCTGGGTTTCCAGATCGAAGGGATCTTCCCAGTTAAACGGCACCATTCCGGCCACAAGTTACTCCTGAAACTAGTTTGTGTGCCCCTTTCGCAGCTTGTCTCTCATGGGGCAAGGGGCGCGCTGCAGCGCGATCAATAGCCCTGCGCCTGGCCATCCTTTCGCATCTCTGTCGCCCCAGTGAGAACACCGGTTTCCGGATCGCGCGCGATCGCCTGATACCCGCCGAACATGATCCCGTTCCTGACGAGGCGCACATTGTGCCCCATCGCCTCCAGCGCGGCCACAGTTTCCGCCGGGATGCCGGGCTCTACATTCAGCGTGCCGAGCGGGTCTTTCGACGGTCCGCTGAGCGGTTCGGTCGGCTGCCGGCCGCCATCGTGATTGATCCGCGCAGCATCGCCCGCTTCCTGCAAATTCATCCCGTAATCGGCGATATTGATAAGCACCTGCACGTGGCCCTGCGGCTGCATCCCGCCGCCCATCAGGCCCAGCGTCATGTACGGTTGCCCGTCCTTTTTGACGAAAGCGGGAATGATCGTCTGAAAGGGACGCTTCGAAGGTTCGTAGGCGTTGGGATGATCGGGATCGAGACTGTAAAGTTCGCCCCGATCCTGAAACATGAAGCCAAGCCCATCGGGGACGAGACCCGATCCCATGCCGCGGTAATTCGATTGGATCAGGCTCACCATCAGGCCATTGCCATCGACCACGGTCAGGTATGTCGTGTCGCCTTCACCTTCCAGCTTGGGCTCGATCTCGATGGTGCCGGGCGCGAATTCGGGCGTCGCGCGTGCCGGATCGATCAGGGCGAAGCGCTCGCGCCCATATTCATCGGTCAGCAGCTCCATGGGGAAGGGCGAGAAATCTGGATCGGCGTAGAACCGCGCGACGTCCGCATGGGCGAGCCGTTTGGCTTCCGTGATGTAATGGATGACTTCGGGCGATCCGCGCTCCCATTGGGCAAGGTCGATATTCTTCAGGATGTTTACCATTTGCAGCGCGGCAAACCCTTGTCCGTTGGGCGGCAGTTCGCACAGGTCGAAGCCATTGCGATAGGTGACGCAGGCCGGATCGACCCAGGTGCTGGTGTGGTTGGCGAAATCCTCGAGCGTGTAGGCGGAGCCCTGCCGCTGGAGGTAATCGACCATCACCTGCGCCAGAGCGCCTTCGTAAAACGCATCGCGCCCCTCGCGTCCGATTGTCTCCAGCGTCTGGCCAAGGTCGGGGTTGCGATAGATTTCGCCTGCTTTGGGCGGTCCGTCCGCAAACCATGTTGCGCGGGCATTGTCGAATTCGAACGGGGTGGTCTCCTGCCGCCGCTCGAACGCTTTGAGCGCACGGTCGAAATACATGCCGATGACCGGGGCGACGGGATGGCCTTCGCGGGCATAGGTGACGGTCGGGGCGAGGATGTCGGCCATCGGCTTCGATCCGAACCGTTCGTGCATCGCGAACCACGCATCGACCGTCCCGGGAATGGTCACTGGCAGAACGCCCACCGGCGGCAGGCTGTCCGCGCCGCCGAGCTTCTCATTGAGCTGGTCCAGCGTTTGCCCCGAAGGCGAACGGCCAGAGCCGTTGATGCCGTGCAGCTTTCCGGTGGCGGGATCGTAGATGATCGCGAACAGATCGCCGCCGATACCGTTTCCGGTCGGCTCCATCAGGCCCAGCGCGGCGTTGGCCGCGATGGCCGCATCGACCGCATTGCCGCCGCTTTTCAGGATATCGAGCGCCACCTGCGTCGCGAGTGGATGCGCGGTCGCCGCCATGCCGTTTTCGGCATGGACCGGGCTGCGGCTCCAGATCGCACCAACGGGCCGTCCGCCCGAACCGATCTGCTCGCCAACCGGGCGGGCCTCAGTTTCCGCGGCTTCATCAGGCTGTGCCTGCGACGGTGCCGAGATAAGGGCGATAGCTGCGCAGGCGGCAAGAAGTCTGTTCATTGGTAAAGTCCCCCGGAGGTGAGAATTATTGCGGGCGGTTCGCGACCAGATCGTCGACGACCGCAGGGTCGGCAAGGGTGGAGGTATCGCCGAGATTGCTCATGTCGTTTTCGGCGATCTTGCGCAGGATGCGGCGCATGATCTTGCCCGAACGGGTCTTGGGCAGGCCGGGCGCGAACTGAAGAATATCGGGCGTTGCGATCGGGCCGATTTCCTTGCGCACCCACTGCACGAGCTCCTTTCGCAGGTCCTCGCTGTCCTCGGTCCCGGCATTGGTCGTGACGTAGGCGTAGATGCCTTGCCCTTTGACCTCGTGCGGCATGCCAACCACCGCGGCTTCCGAAACGAGCGGGTGCTCGACCAGCGCGCTTTCGACCTCGGCTGTGCCCATGCGGTGACCGGATACGTTGATGACATCATCGATCCTTCCGGTGATCCAGTAATATCCGTCCTCGTCTCGCCGCGCGCCGTCGCCGGTGAAGTAATAGCCGGGATACTGGCTGAAATAGGTCTGGAAGAACCGGTCGTGATCGCCATAGACCGTGCGCATCTGGCCCGGCCAGCTGTCTGTGATGACGAGCGCGCCGGAGGTCGCTCCATCGAGGAGGGTGCCCTTTTCCGGATCGACGAGCGCGGGCTGGACGCCGAACATCGGCCTGCTGGCGCTGCCGGGCTTCAATGCGGTCGCGCCGGGCATCGGTGTGATCATCGCAGCGCCCGTTTCGGTCTGCCACCAGGTGTCGACGATGGGGCAGCGCCGCTCTCCGACAACGCGGTGATACCAGTCCCACGCCTCAGGATTGATCGGCTCGCCCACGCTGCCGAGCAGTCGCAGGCTGGAGCGGTCGGTCCGCGTCACCCAATCATCGCCTTCGCGCATCAGCGCGCGCAGGGCGGTGGGGGCGGCGTAGAATATCTCGACCTTGTGCTTGTCGACGACCTGCCAGAACCGGCTGTGATCAGGGTAATTCGGCACGCCTTCGAACATCACCTGCGTCGCGCCGTTGATGAGCGGTCCGTAGACGACATAGCTGTGCCCGGTGACCCAGCCGACATCCGCCGCGCACCAGTAGACCTGGCCGGGGCGGTAATCGAACACGTATTCGTGCGTCATGCTGGTCCAGACGGCATAGCCGCCGGTCGTGTGCAGCACGCCTTTGGGTTTCCCGGTCGAACCGCTGGTGTAGAGGATGAAGAGCGGATCTTCGGCATCCATCGTCACAGGGTCGCAGAGCGGCGCTGCGACCTCCATCGCATCGTGCCACCAGACATCGCGAACCGCGTGGAAATCGACATCGCTGCCTGTGTGGCGGTAGACGATCACGCGGCCGACCTCGACCTTTTCCAGCGCGGCATCGACATTCGCCTTGAGCGGCACGGTCTTGCCTCCGCGCAGGCCCTCATCGGCGGTGATGACGATGTTCGACTGGCAATCCTCGATCCGCCCGGCGAGCGCTTCGGGAGAGAAGCCCGCAAACACCACCGAATGCACGGCCCCGATCCGGGCGCAGGCCAGCATCGCGATTGCGGCTTCGGGGATCATCGGCAGATAGATCGTAACCCGGTCGCCCTTTTCGACACCATTGGCCTTGAGCACGTTGGCGAAGGTGCAGACCTGTTCGTGCAGTTCGCGGTAGGTGAGAGTGCGCCCGGGCGTGTCTGGGTCATCCGGCTCCCAGATGATCGCGGGCGTATCGCCGAGCGTTTCGAGATGCCGGTCGAGCGCATTGGCGCAGATATTGAGCTTTCCGCCAAGGAACCAGCCGATGCGGAAATCGGCCTCGTGGTAGCTCACGTCCTTGACCGTTTCGTAGGGCTCGATCCAGTCGATCCGCTGGCTTTCGGCGCTCCAGAAACCCTCCGGGTCGGCGAGAGAACGCGCATAGCGTTCATGATATTCGGCTTCGGTGATTTTGGCGGTTTCGGCCCAGTGGTCGGGAACCGGAAAAACCTGTTCGCTCACGCCTGCTCTCCTTGATTGCGCCAGCAGAGCCTAGGCGTTTGCGAGCTAAGAGAAAAGCGGCATTGCGCTGCCCGATCAGGCGTGGAGCACCTGATTCACAGCCTTGATCATCGCGGCAGGAGGACACGGCTTTGCCAGCGTCTTGGCCTGCGGGAACCGCGCCTTCACCTCTTCGCGGGTGTGGCGTCCGGAATGGAAGATGATCGGCACGTCTTCGTCCGCCAATTTCTGTGCCAGCGGGTAGACGATGCCATCGTCGAGCTGGATATCCAGAATCGCAAGATCAGGCTTTTCCTTCTGGAAGGCGAGCATCGCATCGGAGATACCGGTATGAGGCCCTTCGACCTCGAAACCAGCCTCGGCGACGGTCTCGCAGAGATCGAAAGCGACGATCAACTCGTCTTCGGCGACCAGAATTTTATGACTCATAATGTCTCCCCTGCATGGTCATTTTTTCCGATCCCAATCGGTGCGTAACACATGTGGAGCAATTATGTTCCCTTAATTGTTATTTATTCTGGCCAAATCTTTCGGAAAAACCCGATTGATCGCCTGCAGCGAGCAGTTTTGCCTGCTCTACCCATTGGTCGCGGGTGATCCTGCCCTTGAACCGGCCGAGCTTGGCATCGACGCGTTCCACATCGGCATCGCTCCAAGCGGCGATTTGATCGAACCGAGTGACGCCGAGTTCCGCGAGCATCGTGACAAGTTTGGGCCCAAGCCCCTTGATCTGTTTCAGATCGTCCGCTTCGCCCACAGCCGCAGGAGTGGGAGCTGGTACAGGCTCGGGTACCGGGTCGCCGACAGTCGGCGCCACCGATACACCAGCTTCGGCGTCGGCCATCGCGCCCGCAGCGGCCACCTTGTCCGAATTGGCGTTGGCGGATGTCTGCCCGACATCCTGCGAAACGGAAGCTGGCGCGTCGATCAGCGCCTGGTTGCGAGCCGCGCGCTGCGCGCCTTCGTCGAGCACGTCGCCCCCAGTCTCACCGATTACATCGGTCTTCTTGTTGAGACGCGACAGCAACCAGATCGCGAGGATCAGCAGGAGAACACCAATCAGGATGAACGGGAGCGCTTCGGCAAGCATTGGCGACATAGAACAATACCTTGTCAGTGAATCGTGTCAGTTGCCCGCGCTTTAGCAGCGTCCCGCTCGACTGCAAAAGCGGGAGCGCGCAAAACAAAGGGCCGGCAGGCGCTATCGTGCGCCCACCGACCTAGATCACTCAAGATAGGTTCGGATTACCCGCCGCTGCGCATTCCCGCAGCCAGCGCGTTCAGCTGCAGGAATTCCTGCCGCCAGAAATTGTCCTGACTGCCCGCGAGCGCGCCGATGTCTTCGTGCCCGAACCCGTTCATCAGCTCATCGCCGCGCAGCAGCTGGCCAAAGGCTGCGACCGAAACGGCAAAGGCAAAATCGCCCGTAGGGTTGCCAGCCTCCAGAAAGGCATCGCTCATCACCACTTGATCGATCAGCCGCGATGTGTCGCCATCGGGCAGCTTGTACCGCAGTTTGACATGCGCTGCTTCGGCCATGCGCCGCTCCGCTTCGCCAGACCGGCGATCCTCATAGCGGCGCGGCGCGATCCAGCCGCGCTTTCCGGTCGGCACGACTTCATAGATTGCCGTGACCTGATGCCCTGCGCCGATATCGCCTGCATCGACCGCATCGTTGTCGAAATCCTCTTCGCGAAGGATACGGTTTTCGTATCCCACCAGCCGATACTGGCTGATAACCGCCGGGTTGAACTCGACCTGGATCTTCACGTCCTTGGCGATCGTGAAGAGCGTAGAGCTCATCTCATCGCCGAGCACTTTCTTCGCCTCGAGCGCGCTGTCGATATAGGCGTAATTGCCGTTTCCGTGATTGGCGATCTGCTCCATCATCGCCTCATTGTAATTGCCCGTGCCGAAACCGAGCGTGGTGAGGGTGATGCCGCTGTCGCGCTTTTGCTCGATCATTTCGACCAGCGCATCGCGGTCCGACACGCCGACATTGAAATCGCCATCGGTCGCGAGGATTACGCGGTTCACGCCGCCTTCAATGAAATTGTCAGCGGCGATGTTGTAAGCAAGCTCAAGACCCGCGCCGCCTGCGGTCGAACCGCCCGCCGACAGTGCATCAAGCGCGCGGCGGATCTTGTCCGTCTCATTGGTCGGCTCAAGCACAAGGCCGGCCGCGCCGGCATAGACGACGATGGAGACCCGGTCCTGCTCGGACAGCTCACCGGCAAGACCCGATAAAGCTGTCTTGACCAGCGGAAGTTTGTCCGCGCTGTTCATCGAACCGGAGACATCCATGAGGAAGACGAGGTTGGCAGCCGGGCGCTCCGCGGTGTCGATATCGTATCCGCGCAGGCCGATACGCATCAGATAGGTGTTGTCGTTCCACGGCGTGCGCGCGACATCGGTATTGACCGTGAAGGGCTGCGACCGGTCTGCCGGGCGATCGTAGTCATAGCGGAAATAGTTGATCATCTCCTCGGTCCGGACCGCGTCTTTCGGCGGCGTCATGCCTTGCGACAGGAACCGCCGCGTGTTGGCATAGGCGCCGGTATCGACATCGACAGAGAAAGTGGAGACAGGCTCTGCATTGACCAGTTTGACGGGCGAGACCTCTTCGCCGTCATATTGCTCGCGCCCCGGATCGACTGCGACGCGGACGGGCGGGATGTAAGTTCCATGCCGCGACTGCGCGAAGGCACCCGGTGCGGCTTGCGAGCCATCTGCGATGCGCGATCCTGTGACCATGATCGGAACGGCTTCGGCTGGTGGTGGTGGCGATGAAGCTTCGGCGAGATCGCTCGCGGGCTCCGATTGGTTCGAATTGCTGTCCTTGTAAGGCGTCGCGCAGCTCGCGATCATGATACCTAGAACCAGCACACCGGTCAGTTGAAACTTGCGCATTTCACACTCCCCTTTAACCCGCCAAAAACCCGACTTGAAGGTCGGACGTGGGCCGTGAATAGCGACTGAACGCTCTGTAAGGGCGATGAAATGCGGCGCGCGTGGCTGGCGCGTCAGGCGGCCTTTTCCGCGGTCGGTTCATCGGTCTCGACCGCGACAACCTTTCGGCTGAAAAGCTGCCTCTCGTCAGCCGAAAAGCCGCGTTTCCAGATCACCGCAAGATAGACCGCGAGGATCGCTGGCACGCCAAAGACCAGTTCGACCCATTCGGGAAGGAAGGTGAAGCCGATCCCGACCATGATCGCGGGCGCGCTCGCCCAGAACAGCGCGAGCCGCAGATTGCCGACCGGCGCTTTCAGCAATATCTTCAGCACCAGCGCCTTTACGAGGCTGGAGGTGAGCAGCGCGATGAACAAAGCAAGCGCCGCGCCCGCTGCCTTGAACCCTTCGTTCAGCCCAAGACGCTCGGCCAGCAGGATCAGCGAAACGGTAAGCACGCCCTGCAGCGCGATGATCCCGACGGAGATTGCGAGGTTCCGCTTGCGCGCGATATAGACCAGCACGCTTTCCGACACGACCGCCATGGATGCGACGACCTCGGCGGCGAGAAGGATCGCCAGCGCGCCTGTGCCGCCGACAATCGCCGGTCCGCCAAGGCCCATGACCGCTTCCCCCGGAATGACGAGCGCGAGCGCGATGCCGAGCTGCAGCGCGATGATCCAGAAGCCAACCTTCTGCACCTGGCTCGCGATCGCGGCGTAATTGCCGCTTTTCAGGTTCTTCGTGATGACGGGCGAAAGGATCGGTTCGAAACTGGTCTTGAGCTTCTGCGGAACGCTGACGACTTCCTTGGCGAAGAAGTAGATGCCAACCGCGCCTGCCGATGCGGACTGGCCGAGCAGGAAGACGTCGAGCAGTCTTGTGCCGCGTTCGATCACATCGGCACCGATCAGGGGTAGAGCGCGCGCTGTCATCTTGCCGAGATAGCGCGGGCGTGGCCGCCAACCCTTCGGCCATCCATAGGTTTTCAGGAACGACCACAGCGCGGTCGCCAGCGCGGCGTAGATCGCTGTCACGTAAGCGAGCGCAAGCCCGCCCTCGCTCACCACCGGTATGAAGAAGATCGCCGCGACCGCGATCGATTTGGTCCACGGCTCGGTAATGGCGCGGGCGCGGACGGTCGTGGCGATGTCGTATTTGTACGCCTGCGCGGCGAGCAGGATTTCGGTGAGCGCGAATGCCGGGATCGCCGCGATCATCCAGATATCGAACGGACTGTTGGTCCCGCTTGGAAAAATGATCACCGGGAATGCCAGCAACAGCGCGCACGCAGCCAGCGAGAACAGGAAAGAGGTCAGCATCCCGTCGAAGACCAGATTGGTTTGCGGAACGCCCTCTTCCTCGGTCCCTTCGGTCAGGCGCTGGGCGAGCCCGCGTTTTTCGCCGAGCGCGCAGATCAGCGCGAAGATCTCGATAATGACGAAAGCGGCCGCGAAGCGGCCCATTTCCTCGACCCCGTAAAGCCGATAGCCGATGAAAAGAAACGGGATGCCGCCCAGCGCGCGGATGACGAAACCCATCGTATTGGTGCGCCCGCCCTTGGCAAGGGTCGCCATATCGTCGCCGCCCTTGGCGGGTTCGGGCTGAGCAGGAGGAGCGGTCATTGCCCGCGTTCCGCCTTTAGCGGGCGAGCGAGCAGCCCGGCGACGACTTCGCGCGGATTGTCGCCGGAAAGGATGGCGTTGACCGCGGTGACGATCGGCATCGCGATATCTCGGTCCTGCGCCAGTTCGGCCAGCACCGGCGCGGTGTGCGCGCCCTCTGCCACGGTCCGGCGGTCCGCCATCAGATCCGCGGCGCTGCTGCCTTCGCCGAGCGATTTGCCAAGCGAGAAATTGCGGCTCGAGGTGGAGGAGCAGGTGAGCACCAGATCGCCGAGGCCGCACAGGCCGCTCAATGTCTCGGCGCGCGCGCGCATGACCTCGCCGAAGCGGAGCATCTCGGCATAGCCGCGCGCGATCAGCGCGGCGCGGGCGTTCTGGCCTAGTTCAAGCCCATCGACGAGGCCGCATGCAATCGCGAGCACGTTCTTGATCGCCCCGCCGATTTCCGCGCCGGTCACATCGTCGGTGTAATACGGCCGGAAGGCGGGCCGCGCGATGCTGGGCGAGAGGCGGTCCCATTGCTCGCGTCCCCCTTCGCAGGCGAGCGTGATCGCGGTCGGCAGCCCCGCGGCGACTTCGTGCGCAAAGGTAGGGCCGGAAAGAACCGCGATGGCGCTGTCAGAGCAGGCGCCGCGCGCAACATCGTTCATCAGCCGCTTGGAGCCCGCTTCGATACCTTTTGAACACAGAACGAGGTCGCGCGGCGATTTCGGCATCTGGCCGAGCACCGTGCCGAGCACCTGGGCCGGGGTTACGCACAGCACCGTATCGAGATCGGCAACCTCGGACAGGTCGCCGGTCGCGCGGATGGTTTCGGACAGTTGGGCGCTCGGAAGGTAGTCGGGGTTGCGGTGCGCGGAATTGATCGCTTCGACCACTTCGGGCTCATACGCCCACAGCACCACGTCTCGCCCGTCGCTGGCGAGCATTTGCGCAAGTGCGGTGCCCCATGCGCCTGCGCCGATTACGCCGATAATTTCCCGCTCGCTCATGCCTTCACCCCTGCGCCGCGAACGCTCTCCGCCTCCGGGTCGAGCGGCCATCGCGGGCGCGCTTTCAGATCGAGTGGATCGCTTTCGCCCAATGGCAGCCGTTCGCAGCCCGCCCATGCGATCATGGCCGCATTGTCGGTGCAGAGCGCCAAGGGTGGGGCTACGAAGCGCATCGAATGCGTCGCAGCCAATTCTTCCAATGCGGCGCGGATCACCTGGTTCGCGGCAACTCCGCCTGCCACGACGAGCGCGGGCAGGCGCCCTGTCTCGGCCAGCGCGTGCTCAAGCCTGTCGATGAGGCAATCGACCGCGGCCTGCTGAAAACATGCGGCGATGTCGGCGTGCCTGTGCTCGCCGCTTTGCGCCGCGCGCATCACCGCGCTTTTCAGCCCGGCAAAGGAGAAATGCGGCTCTTTGCTGCCCTTCAAAGGCCGGGGCAGCGGCACTGCGTCCGGATTGCCTTCGCGCGCCAGTCTCTCCACCGCAGGCCCGCCCGGATAGCCGAGGCCGAGTATCTTTGCAGTCTTGTCGAACGCTTCGCCCAGCGCATCGTCGATCGTCGTTGCGAGACGGCGGTACTTACCGACGCCCTTGACGCTCAAAATCTGGCAATGCCCGCCCGATACCAGCAGGAGCAGATAGGGGAACTCCAGCGTTTCGTCCGCGAGGCGAGGGGACAGAGCATGCCCTTCGAGATGGTTGATCGCGAGCAAGGGCTTGTCCGCCGCCATCGCCAGAGCTTTTCCGCTGACGAGGCCGACCATCACTCCGCCGATCAGGCCCGGACCGGCGGTCGCGGCAATCGCATCGACATCGGCCAGCTTCATTCCGGCATCATCCATCACCGCCTCAAGCATGGGCGCAAGCCGTTCGGCATGCGCACGCGCAGCGATTTCGGGCACCACGCCGCCATAGGGCGCGTGTTCCTCTTCCTGGGAAGCGGTGCGCTGAGCGATGATCGTGCGGTCGCTCGCCACCAGCGCGACGGCGGTTTCGTCGCAGCTCGATTCAATACCGAGGACAATTTTCGCATCCGATCCCATCGCGCTTTCACTTAATCACTGTGCGGGCTAGGGCAAGCGCAGCGATGAATAGTAATGCACAAGCAGGGGGCGACGCGATGCGGCCCAAAATCCGTTTGGGGACGCGCAATTCGCCTCTGGCGATGGCGCAGGCGGTGGAAACGCAGGGTCGGCTGTGCGCCGCGCACGGCTGGAGCGAGGATGAGGTCGAGCTGGTCCCTGTCGTGGCAAGCGGCGACAAGGTGCTCGACCGCCCGCTCGCAGAAATTGGCGGCAAGGCGCTATGGACCAAGGAACTGGACGTCTGGCTCGCCGAAGGGCGCATCGATGCCTCGGTTCATTCGGCCAAGGATGTCGAGACAATCCGTCCGCACGAGTTTCACTTTGCTGCCTTCCTCCCGCGCGCAGATCGGCGAGATGCGCTTGTCGGGGCGGACAGCATCGACGCGATCCCGCAAGGGGCAATTGTCGGGACAAGCGCGCCGCGCCGCGCTTCGCAGCTGCTCAATCTTAGGCCTGACTGTAAAGTCGTGATGTTTCGCGGCAATGTTGCGACGCGTCTCGGAAAGCTTGAGGCTGGCGAGGCAGATGTGACATTCCTGGCGGCAGCGGGGCTTGAACGGCTTGGGCAATCGGATGTCGGCAATCCGCTGAATACAGGCGCCTGGATTCCTGCGGCGGCGCAGGGCGTCATCGCGCTCGAATGCCGCGCCGGCGATGCCGAGACGACCGCCGCGCTTGCCGCCATCGACCACGCGCAGACCCGCGGCGAGCTCGAAGCGGAGCGGGCCTTGCTTGCCCAGCTAGGCGGGACGTGCCACAGCCCGGTGGCGGTGCTGTGCGAGGCGGATGGCGGTGCGCTCACCATGCGGGCGGCACTTTTCAGCGAGGATGGCAGCGAAAGGGTCGAGGGGACTGTGCAGTTTAGTAAAGGCGACCACGCTCCGGTCGAGGCGTTGGCCGATGACCTGCTGACCCGCGCGGGCGAGAATATTCGGCAATTGTTCAATTCCGGCCAGTGACGCGGATTATCACGATCCGGCCCAGAGAAGGGATGGCCTCCACCATCGATGCCGGGCGAGCGATGGGCTTGCCCATCACCGGAGTGCCCCTGTTCGAAATTCGCGCGCGCCCATGGCAGGCGCGCGACCCGGCGCGCATCGATGGTCTGTTGATCGGAAGCGCCAATGCGATCCGGCATGGCGGTGAGCAATTGCAGCTGTTTCTCGATAAGCCTGTCCATGCCGTTGGAAAGACCACGGAAAAAGCTGCGCGCGAGGCGGGGTTTACCGTCGGATCGGTCGGCACGGGCGGCTTGCAGAATGTGCTCGATGCGGTTGCGGCACCGGCGCGATTGCTGCGGATAGCGGGCGCGCAGCACGTGCCGCTCGATGCGCCCGCTGACATCACGATCGAGACCGTGATCGCCTATGAAAGCGTTGCATTGCCTCTCGAACGCGCGCTCGTCGAATGGGGAGAGCGAACCATCATACTGCTCCACTCGGCAGTGGCAGCGACGCATTTTGCCGCCGAATGCGACCGGCTGGAACTCGATCGCGGTGACTATGAAATCGCGGCTCTCGGCCCGCGGATCGCTTCAGCTGCGGGCAAGGGATGGGGCGCTATCCACGTTTCCGAAAACCCCGACGATGCGGCACTGCTGGCAATGGTGAAAGCATTGTGCCAGTAATGCGAACGGGACGTATGCGCCGGGTGGGGCGCGCCATGGGTCAAAGACTGGGATACGATGGAATCGAAATACGGTAGCCGGCGAAAGCCATCCTCTGGCAAGGGGGTCTGGCTGGCTGGGATCGCGTCATTCATACTGGGCGGCCTGCTCGTGGGCTATGTCGTGTGGTACAATGCGACAGAGCAGCGCGCGGCAAGCGTGGCCGAAAGAGAGCCCGTGCAGGTGGCGGCGAGCCCCACGGCCTCGCCAAGCCCGCTGAATTCACCATCGCCCACACCTTTGTCCGAATCTGTCGAGCCGGAAAATGCCGATGAAGCGGTAGAGGCCGTGAGCGGCCTGGCCGAGCAGCAGGGCGGCCTGGATCAGCGCCTGGCCGCGGCCGAACAGCGGCTTGCCCGGCTCGATCTGCAGTCGCAGGCGGCAGCAGGAAATGCGGCCCGCGCCGAAGGCTTGCTCATCGCCTTTGCCACGCGGCGCGCGGTGGAACGCGGGGCGGAGCTCGGCTATCTCGCCGATCAGCTCAGGCTGCGGTTCGGGGACGAGCGCCCCAATGCAGTGAACACGATCATCAATTTTTCGCGCATCGACCCGCCTATCCGCCTCGATACATTGCTCGCGCGGCTTGAAGGGTTGGGGCCGGACTTGGCGGAGACGACCGAGGGGCCTTCATGGGCTGCGCTTCAGCGCGAGCTCAGCCAGCTGTTCGTAATCCGCCGCGAAAGCACGCCTTCCCCGCAGCCGGAACGCCGGCTCGAGCGGGCGCGCTATGCGCTGGAGCAGGGCCGCTACCAGAATGCCATCGATGAGATCCGCAACATGCCGGGTGCCGAAAAGGCCGCGGGCTGGATCGCCGATGCGGAACGGTTTCGCGACGCAATGGCAGCGCTTGAGAATATCGAGACCGCTGCGGTGCTCGATCAAAGCGGTTTGCGCGATGGGACCGGCACCCGCGTCAACCAGCCGAGCCCGGTCGGCACGTCCGGCGAAGAGTAATCCGCTTTACGCTTTGAGCAGCTCGGGCAGGTCGCCCGATACCCCGCGCGCCTCGTCCATGAAGAACGTCTTGAGCGCGCCGCTGCGCTGAACGCCTGCCATGCCGAGCCGGCGGATCGCGCTTGCTGTCTTGCCGGGAACGCCGAACAGCCGCGTCAGTCCATCGGTGGCGAGCGCGACCATGAAGCTGTCGAGCCCGCGCCAGTTCTCGTAGCGTTTGAGCAATTGCGCATCGCCGGGATCGAGCCCGATGCGCGCGCCATCCACGAGCACTTCCACCAGTGCCGCCGCATCGCGCAGGCCGAGGTTCAGACCCTGTCCCGCAATCGGGTGAATGCCGTGCGCAGCGTCCCCGATCAGCGCGAGCCGCTCACCCGTGATCTTGGCCGTGTGATGAAATCCAAGCGGCCATGAAGAGCGCGCGCCGACGCTTGTCACTTCGCCGAGCACGTCGCCCATGCGTTTCTGCACTTCGGCGAGGAACGCCCGGTCACCCAGCTTGGTAACGGCTTTCCCGTCTTCTTCCGACACGGTCCAGACCAGCGAGGACCGGTGCGTACCGTCGGCATCGTCGTTCATCGGCAGCAGCGCGAAAGGCCCTGCCGGATAGAAGATTTCCCACGCTACATTGCCGTGCGGTTTCGAATGGGTCAGCCCGGCGATGACAGCGCGGTGCTTGTAATCCCATTTCGCGATCGTGATGCCCGCCGCATCGCGCGTGGGCGATCCGCGCCCTTCCGCGCCGACCATCAAGCGGCCTTTCAGCTTTTCCGGCTCGCCTCCTTCGCGCGAGATGACCGCCGCCGCGCCGAATTCGCTGCGCTGGCGTTCGAGGACTTCGGCCTTCGACACCCAGTTGATGAGCGGCTCCTCCGCTGCCGCTTCGAACAGAGCGAGGCGCAGGCGGCGATTGGGGAACATCCGGCCCAGCGTGCCTTCATGCGGTTCTGGCTGGAAATCGAGGCGACCGGGAAGGTTCTGATCGGTGACGGCGATGCTGGCGATGTCGCAGGCGAACTCTTCCAGCCCCTCGGCAATGCCGATATTGCGAAACAGGTGCCAGCTCGCGGTGGAAATCGCGGTGGCGCGGTCATCGAACCCTTCTGCGGTGAGGTCTGCCGGATCGGCGCGGTCGATCACATGGCTGGACATGCCCTGCCGCGCTGCCGCTAGCGCCAGGGTCATGCCGACCAGTCCGCCGCCGAGGATCAGGAGATCGCGAGTGTCGTTCATCATCTTTGCATCCGTGTGTTCGCGTTCATTGCGAAGATAGGCTCAAGTGCCTAGAGGGTTCGCCGTGTCCGAGGCAAGAATGTTCCACCCTGCCATCCGTCATTTCGCTGCATGGCTTATTGCGTGCACCGCAATGCTGCTGATTGCCGTTCCTGTATCGGCGCAGGATGAGGCGCGCGCCGCGCGCTATGGCGATGACAACATTTCAGTCCAGTTGGTCGCCGATGGATTGCCGGTCGCGGGCGAGGAATGGATGCTCGCGCTCCGCTTCGTGCCCAGCGCGCCGGAATGGCACGGATACTGGTCCAATCCGGGGGATGCCGGGCAGGGAATGATGCTGCAGCTCGATCTGCCGGAAGGGTGGGAGATGGGCGAGGCGCTTTATCCCGTGCCCGACCGGTTGCTGATCAGCGGGCTGATGAACCACATTTACGAAGGCACTTATGCCGTGCTCGTGCCGGTGACGGTGCCAGCGGACGCGGAGATCGAGGGACTACCCGACGTAACGGGCTTCGTCGAATATCTTGCCTGCACCGACCGTGTGTGCGTGCCGCAGGACGCTGTGCTGAGCGCAGGGCAGGGCGGTGAGTTCACGCGCTGGCGGGCCGAGATTGCGCCTCTGCTGGATGCTACGGGCGCTTTCGAGATCACCGGTGCCCGCCTGCGCATCGCCGTCCCGCTTCCCGCGGCGGTCGATCTTCCCCAGCCGCATGTCTTCGTCGCGAATGAGCGGCTTGTCGATTACGCGGCGGTACAGACGTTCATGCGCGAGGACGACACGCTGATCGCCGAGATACCGCTCGATGAATTCGGAACAGGAGAGGCCGGCGCGCTCGAAGGCATCCTTGCATTCGGAGACGGCGCAGGCGTGCGTTTCGAAGCGATGGGCGGAGATGTACCTGCCGGAGGAGACGTTATCGCTGGCCCGATCGGCATGGAGACGCCGCCTTTGTGGACGCTGATCCTCGGCGCGCTCGCGGGCGGTCTGCTCCTCAACATCATGCCCTGCGTGTTCCCGATACTGAGCCTCAAGGCCCTGTCGCTGGCCCGCGCTGCAGAGAGCGAAGCGAAGGCGCGGAGCGAAGGTTTGGCCTACACAGCGGGCGTCGTGCTCGCATGCGTGGGGCTTGGTGCGCTGCTGCTGGCGCTGCGGGCAGCGGGCGAGCAGGTCGGCTGGGCATTCCAGTTGCAGGAGCCAAGCGTGGTTATCGTGCTGCTGGTTCTGGCGACTGTCATCACGGTGAACTTCGCCGGCCTGTTCGAGCTGCCTTCGCTGTCGTTCACGCAGGGCGGAGAGCCGGGCGGTGCGTTTGCGACCGGGCTCCTCGCAGCGTTTGCCGCGACGCCCTGCACGGGGCCGTTCATGGCAGCGGCGCTCGGGGCCGCATTGCTGCTCCCGACCGGGCTCGCATTGATGCTGTTCGCGATGCTGGGGCTGGGGCTCGCCCTGCCATTCCTGCTGATCGGGTTTGTTCCGGCGCTGCGCAGCAGGCTGCCGAAGCCGGGGCCCTGGATGGAGACCTTTCGCAAGATCATGGCGATCCCCATGGGCCTGACTGCGCTCGCGCTGATCTGGCTGACGGTGCAGCTGGGCGGGCGAGGCTTCGGTCTGTTCGCGCTCGTAATGCTGTTCGGGATCGTCCTTGCGCTTGGCGTAGTCGGACGCCTGCAGAAAGCGGGCAAGATGGCGTGGCCGGCATTCGCTCTGGTCGCTGCACCATTCCTGATTTTCGGAGCTTTCGCGCTTCCATCCAGCTACGCCGCACCCGGTTCGCAGCCATCGGAATCGATCCACCAGCCGATCGCTTTCAGCAATGAAGCGCTTGCCGAGGCGCGCGCAAGCGGCCAGCCGGTCTTCCTGTGGTTCACCGCCGACTGGTGTGTCACTTGCAAGGTCAACGAAAGCGTCGCCATCGAGCGCGAGGCCGTGCGCGCGGCATTCGAGGAAGCGGGCGTCATTACCATGGTCGGCGACTGGACGGTGCGCGACGAGGAAATCACCATGTTCCTGACCGATCGGGGCGCCGCGGGCGTGCCGCTTTACCTGTGGTATGCCGCAGAAGGCGACGAGCCCGAGCAACTGCCTCAGGTGCTCACTCCTGACTTGCTGGTGGAGCAGGCTCAGTAATCTGCGCGGAAGCGCGGCATGCGCCAAGAAGCTGCTCGGGAAGCGGGCTCGGATTGACCGAGACGATCCCGGCGCCGGGCACCGTAACTGTCATGCTACGCGGCCCGGCCAGCGGTTCCCATGCGGTGTCGGAGGCGGCGAGATCGCCCTGCCAGACACTGCGATTGCCGATCTCGGTCGCATCGACTGCGATCCTGCCAATCGCTCCGTTGCCGATCAGCGCGAGCAGCGCCTGCGCCCCTTCGTCCGCCTTTGCCAGGCGGATGATGCGCATGGTCCCGGCATCATCCTCGCGTTCGCCTTCAACGCAGCTGAGCGCAAGCAACGCGGGCTTACCCGGAATGCCGTAAATGATCCGTCCCTCTTCCGCCGATCGCGCCCACACCGCGCCTTCGGTCTCCGGCGAGGGTAGGGGCTCGGACGCGAACGTCTCCGGCGGTGGCGGCATGTCGCGCGCAAGATCGGCATCGGTCGGCGGCGGTTTGCATCCGAAGATCGGGACCAGCACAAGCAGCGGCATGAAGCGTTTCATAGCGGGCGGCGCTAGAGCCGTCGTGTGGGACTTGGCAAGCGGTTCAACCCGGTCGCCCACGATGATCGCGCCACTGGTTCATGAAATCGCGGCGGGTTTTCGGCCCGTAGGTAGCGAAGCTGGGATTGCGCTCGCCGCGGCGCTCTGCCCGGCGCTCAAGCAATTCGCGAGAGGCTTTGGCGCGGTCTATGTCGATCCCGTAAACGTCTGCACCGTTCAGTCCGAAGATGCGGCGCCTCGCTCGATCCGTCAGCGCCGGATAGCCATAGCGCTCCTGGTATTCGTCGCTAATCTCGAAGGCGCGAAAGGCCTGGATCTGATCCTGCGGACTCCCGAACCAGATACTGTCAGTGCCCCACATTATCCGCTCTTCCCCGAAATACTTGAGCAGCTTGCCGATGACATGCGCAGCCTCCTCAGGTCGTCCCATGAAATACCGCCAAGTCGATCCCAATTCTGCGTAGAGGTTGCCCTCATTCGGGCCAAAGCCTGCATCTTGATGGCTTTTTATGAGGCGGTCGATACCCTTCGGATCGGACGGATTGTACTGCCCTTCCAAGGTACGGCCGGGTTCGAACCCGGAATGATAGACCAGAAATGTGAGGTCGGGATTGTCGCGCGCGGCCGGTCCCATGTCGCGGGGATCGGAATAGTCATATTCAAGGCCATAGAGCGGTACGCCCTTGTGCACTGCAATCGTACGGACATCGAGCCGCCTTGCCTCCTCGAAAGCGGAATTGGCGAGATCGCTTTCGTTGAGGAAGAACCCGCGCCCTTCCGGACCCCATTGCGGGTACATCTTCCAGGCATCCACCTTATGCACGCGCGCTTTGGCTTCCATCGCTTCGAGGTCGCCGGGATCATTGGGCAGCAAGCCTCCGTGGATCAGGCAACGTGCGCCATCGCCGCCGATCGCTTCGACGATTTCACGCGCCTCGGCTGCGTAGTGGGTCGGGGTGGGGTTGCTTTGCTGGCTGCCCCAAAGGGCGGAGACGACCGCCACATCGGTGTCGCTGTCGAGGTAGACTTCCTTGGCCAGGGTCTGTGCGGAATAACACTCGAACCCGTCGCCATCGCATTTTGCATATTGTCCGAAAGCCCGGCGCAGGACTTGGTCCCAGATTTGACCATCCTTTCCGGTTCGCCACGCCCCCGATGGATCGACGCAGTGTGTCTGAACATCGAAGATGAACTCATCTCCCGAAAGAACGCTGTCGGCTGCGGCCTGATCAAGACCGGCCTCTTCGGGAAGGGCATACCTGCCCCCGGCACCGGGATTCGCCGAATTGCAGGCCGCGAGTGTCGCCGCTGCACCTGCGCTCGATACTAGGAATGCGCGTCTCCCAAGGCCCAATCGCCGGGCATTCTCGCTCGCGCTTTCATGCGCGATCCGGTTTGTCAGGTGTTGCTCCGGGGTAAGGCTGATGGGCAGAAATTCGCCATTGCTGGTCTCGTCGATCCGGATCGGCAGCCTTTTGCCATCCGGATCGAGATCGAAGGTTTTCATGTGCTAGTCCTCCCGGCAGCACAATTGCGCTTTGCCGCGAGAACGCCAAGCCTGCTGCGACAAAGATCGGCCACAGCTCGTCAAACGCCTTCCGATCCGAATTTACGGCTTACCGCCCATCCGTTTGTACCGGGTCTTGCCATAGCGAGTCTTGCGCGTGCCGGGCCTGCCTGCGTCGGACCGGCCGACCTTTGGTGCTTTCTTCTGGTCTTCCGGCAATCCCAGCTCGTCGTTTTCGAGCCGGCGGATTTCGTCGCGCAAGCGTCCGGCTTCTTCGAATTCGAGGTTGGCCGCCGCGTCGCGCATCCGCTTTTCGAGGTCTTCGATGTAGGCGCGCAGATTATGGCCGACCAGGTTGTTGGTTTCCTCATCGCCGATATCGACTGTGACGCCGTCCTGCGATGCTGTGTCTGCGACGATATCGGCAATGTCCCGCTTGATCGTCTGCGGCGTGATGCCGTGCTCTTCGTTATACGCCCTCTGCTTTTCGCGGCGGCGGTCGGTTTCCGCTATCGCGCGTTCCATGCTGCCGGTGATGCTGTCTGCGTAAAGGATCACGCGCCCATCGACATTGCGCGCGGCACGCCCGATGGTCTGGACGAGCGATGTCTCCGAGCGCAGGAACCCTTCCTTGTCCGCATCCAGAATGCAGACGAGGCCGCATTCCGGGATATCCAGCCCCTCGCGCAGCAGGTTGATCCCGATCAGCACATCGAACACTCCCATGCGCAAATCACGGATCAGCTCGATACGCTCCAGCGTTTCGACGTCCGAGTGCATGTAGCGCACTTTCACGCCCGCTTCGTGCATGAACTCGGTCAGATCCTCCGCCATCCGCTTGGTCAGCGTGGTGACTAGCGTGCGGTATCCCTTTTTTGCGGTGGCGAGGCATTCCTGGATGCAATCCTGCACTTGGTCTTCGACCGGGCGGATCTCCACCGGCGGATCGATCAGACCGGTCGGGCGAATGACCTGTTCGGCGAAAACGCCGCCGGTCTGCTCCATCTCCCAATTGCCCGGAGTGGCGCTGACCGCGAAGGTTTGCGGGCGCATCGCGTCCCATTCGTTGAAGCGCAAGGGGCGATTGTCGATGCACGATGGCAGGCGGAACCCGTATTCGGCGAGCGTAATCTTGCGCCGGTGGTCGCCTTTGGACATGGCGCCGATCTGCGGGACCGTCTGGTGGCTTTCATCGACGAACAGGAGCGCGTTTTCGGGCAGATATTCGAACAGCGTGGGGGGCGGCTCGCCGGGGAGGCGGCCGGTGAGGAAGCGCGAATAGTTTTCGATCCCTGCACAGCTTCCGGTCGCCGCGATCATCTCGAGATCGAAATTGGTGCGTTGTTCCAGCCGCTGGTGCTCGAGCAGCTTGCCCTCGGCCTCCAGCTCCTTGAGCCGCTCCTGCAGCTCGAACTTGATGGCCTCGGTCGCCTGCTTCATTGTCGGGCCGGGCGTCACGTAGTGCGAATTGGCGTAGACCCGAACCGTGTCGAGCGAAGCGCCTTTCTTGCCCGTCAGCGGATCGAATTCGCTGATTTCCTCGATCTCGTCACCGAAGAAGCTGATCCGCCACGCTATGTCTTCGTAGTGCGACGGGAAGATTTCGAGATTGTCGCCGCGCACGCGGAAATTCCCGCGCGCAAAGGCGGCATCGTTGCGTTTGTATTGCAGCGCGACGAGCTTGCGAATGATCTCGCGCTGATCGACGGTGTCGTCTTTCTTGATGTCGAAGATCATCGCCGAATAGGTCTCGACCGATCCGATACCGTACAGGCAGGACACCGAGGCGACGATGATCACATCATCGCGTTCCAGCAATGCGCGGGTAGCCGAATGGCGCATCCGGTCGATCGCCTCGTTCACGCTCGATTCCTTCTCGATATAGGTGTCGGAGCGCGGGACGTAGGCTTCGGGCTGGTAGTAGTCGTAATAGCTGACGAAATATTCGACGGCGTTGTTTGGGAAGAAGCTCTTGAACTCGCCGTAAAGCTGCGCGGCGAGGATCTTGTTCGGCGCCAGGATCAGGGCGGGGCGCTGCAATTCCTCGATCACCTTGGCCATGGTGAAGGTCTTGCCCGACCCGGTGACGCCCAGCAGCGTCTGGGTCTGTTCGTTATCGCGCGCGCCCGCCACCAGCTCCGCGATCGCTGTCGGCTGGTCGCCCGAAGGCTTGTAATCGGAAACCAGTTCGAACCTCTTGCCCGGCATGGATTTTTCGGGGCGGTCGGGACGGTGCGGCGTGAAATCGCCGGTGGTGTCGGGTTCTTCCAGACCGCGGCGGATAACGAGTTCGGACATGGCGGTGATATGGGAGCAACAGCGGCGTTTCGCAATCGCTGAGAGGCGCATGGTCGAAAGGCGCATTGCGAGCGCGCGAGCGTGCGCCTATCCTCCTCTCAAAACACAAGTCGCATCGGCACCAATTCACGCATTTCAATCAGGCCCGATTGCCGAGCGGCCCGTCAATTCTGGAGGATTTCAATGAAATATTTTGCCGCGCCCGCGATCGCAGCGTTTGCCCTGACTGCCTGTGGCAGCCCCGGAGGGGACGCCGATACCGATGGCGATGGAACCGTGACCGCCAGCGAAGCGCGCGCTCTGGCTGAGGCCGCTGGCGATACGATCAGGCCGGAGCCGGGCAAATACCGCGCGTCGATGACTTTCGTGAGCGCCGACATACCCGGCGCCCCGCCGCAGATGCAGGACATGATGGCCTCTTCGATGAGCAATACCTTCGAATTTTGCCTGACGCCGGAAATGGCGGAGCAGGGCTTTGGTGAGGCGTTGCAGGAGGGGCAGGACGACAGCTGCACCATCAGCAAGCTCAATATCGACGATACGGATGTCGATATGGCGATGACCTGCAGCGCCGAAGGGCAGGGCGAAATGCAGATCGCGATGACCGGCACCGTTTCGCCCACCCGCTCCGAGATGAATGTCATGTCGGAAGGCAACATGGATGAACTCGGCAACGCCAAGATGGAAATGAAGCTCGTGCAGGAGCGGATCGGGGAATGCGACGCCTGATCCGCGCGCTTTCGAGGGCAGGCTGCGCGCGCGACATGGATGATTTCATGGGTCATTCACGGCGACACTCTATTCTGCCTGGCCGATGAGCAAGCGCGAGCGATTTCCCGATCTGCCGAAGCTGCCCCGGATTCCGCTGGGCGACGGCGAGCTTGCACGCCGTATCGAGCTTGCAAGGGAGCCCGAGCCCGAACCGGTGTCGCGGCCTGCATGGTGGCGGATGGCGGCAGAGTTGCAGCATCTCGCAGAGCCGCTTCGCCGGCCATTCCGCACGCTCGATGTCGAAGCCTGCGACACCCCGCAGATAGTGCTGATCCTCCCCGGATTTGCCACAAGCGCGTCGCGCATGCGGTACATGGCGCGGCAGATCGAGCGCGCCGGGCACAAGACCAAGCGCTGGAAACTGGGCTGGAACTGGGGTCCGAGCGACACGACGCTCGACCGCTTGGCCGACCGCCTGAGCGAGGTTCACGAGCGCTATGAACGGCCTGCGGTGCTGCTCGGTTGGAGCCTTGGCGGGCTCTATGCGCGCGAACTGGCCAAGCGCCAGCCCGAGCATGTCAGCAAGGTGATCACCATGGGGACGCCGTTTTCGGGCTCTCCGCGCGCCAACAATGTGTGGCGCGTCTATCAATTCGTGACCGGCCACCGCGTCGACAAGCCGCCGGTCGAAGGCGACTTCGCCGTCAAGCCTCCGGTCGAAACCGTGGCGCTGTGGAGCCCGAACGACGGCGCAATCGCCCCGCGCAGCGCCGCCGGATATCCCGGCGAACGCGACCGCGCGATCGCGCTGCGCTGCACGCATATGGGCTTTTCCTACTCACCGGAGGCAATCCGGGCGGTTTTGTCGGAACTTAGGCGCTGCTGATCCTTTAGTACCCCGACCTTTTCTTTTGCGCCGTGACGGGTACGGTGCACTGATTCTCATCCAACCAACCGGGGGATTGATGGCCGGGCCATCCGACAACTTTGACGAGATGTTCGACCGGAATGGCAACACTCGTGCGCCCTACATCGGATATTGCGATTGGTACGATGAACAGGAAGTCGCGTGGATGCGCCAGAAGAGCGCAGATTGCGATGACAGTTTTCGCCGGACGGGAATTACCTTCAACGTCTACGGCGAAGACGAAGCCGAGGAGCGGCTGATCCCGTTCGACATGGTGCCGCGGATTATCGGCGCGGGCGAATGGCGGCGGCTCACGCGCGGTATCGAACAGCGGGTGAGAGCGCTCAACAGCTTCCTTTACGACCTCTATCACCGTCAGGAGATCATCCGCGCGGGCCGCGTACCCGAACGGCTCTTTCGTCAGAACGATGCGTGGCTGCCCAACATGGTCGGCTTCACACCGCCGGGCGGTATCTACACCCACATCGTCGGTATCGACCTGGTGCGCACCGGGCCGGATGAATGGTTCGTGCTGGAAGACAATGCCCGCACGCCATCGGGCGTGTCCTACATGCTCGAGAACCGCGAGACGATGATGAGCATGTTCCCCGACCTGTTCAGCGAAGTACCGGTCGAGACCGTTTCAAATTATCCGCGCCGCCTCGCCCGCTCGCTCGCCGCGAGCGCGCCGCCAGCTTTCAAGGATAGCGGCCGCGCGAAGCCTACAGTCGCGGTGCTGACGCCGGGCATCTACAATTCAGCCTATTTCGAGCACGCCTTCCTTGCCGACCAGATGGGCGCGGAGCTCGTCGAGGGCAGCGATTTGAGGGTCGTGAACGGACTGGTCCAGATGCGCACGACCAGCGGCTACAAACCGCTCGATGTGCTTTATCGCCGGGTCGATGACGATTATCTCGATCCGCTGACCTTCGAACCGTCCAGCATGCTCGGCGTACCGGGCATCATGGATGTTTACCGTTCGGGCGGCATCACCATCGCCAACGCACCGGGCACCGGCATTTGCGACGACAAGGCGATCTATTCCTTCATGCCGGAAATCGTCGAATTCTACACCGGTGAGAAGCCCCTCCTGCCCAATGTCGAAACATGGCGCTGTGCCGATGCCGACAGTCTTGCCAACGTCCTCGACAATCTGGAGGAGCTGGTGGTCAAGGAAGTCCACGGATCGGGTGGCTACGGCATGCTGATCGGGCCGACCGCCAGCAAGAAAGAGATCAAGGCCTTTCGCGCGAAACTCGAGGCGAGCCCGGAAAACTACATCGCGCAGCCGACCTTGTCGCTGTCCACCTGCCCGATTTTCACGAAGAAAGGGCTCGCCCCGCGCCACGTCGACCTGCGCCCCTTTGTTCTGGTGTCCCCGAACGGTGTCGATATCACGCCGGGAGGGCTCACGCGCGTCGCCTTGAAGGAAGGCTCGCTGGTCGTGAATTCGAGCCAGGGCGGCGGCACCAAGGATACATGGGTGCTGAAAGACTGATGGCCGGAGAGACATCATGTTAGGCCGGACCGCCAACGGATTGTTCTGGATGTTCCGCTATCTTGAGCGGGCGGAGAACACCGCGCGCCTCCTCGATGCCGGTCTGCGCATGTCGCTTACTCGCGGGACCGATTCTGCCGAAGAAGAATGGGCGTCGGTTATTTCGACGATCGGGCAGAAGTCCAATTACGAAGCCAAGCATGACAATTACGACGGGATGACCGCCTGGAACTTCATCCTGCGTGACAAGGCGAACCCGACCAATGTCCGCGAGATGTTTGAAGCGGTGCGGACCAATGCCCGGCTCGCGCGGACCACGATTTCGAGCGACGTCTGGGAAGCCGTCAACGAGAGCTGGATGCGACTAGACGAACTGCTGGCGCGCCCCGTGGGTCGCGGGGCGATCGGCGATGTGGTCGGCACTATTCGCCGTGCAGGGATGCGCGTGCATGGCGCTCTCGATGGGTCGATGCTGCGCTCCGAAGCGTTTCATTTCGCGCATGCGGGGACATTCGTGGAGCGCGCGGACAGCACCGCGCGCATCCTCGACATGAAATATTACCTGCTGCTTCCGTCGCTCTCCTATGTCGGATCGAGCCTCGATTCAGGGCAATGGGACCAGGTGCTGCGCTCCGTCGCCGGAGCTCAGTCCTACAGCTGGCTCAATGCCGGCCAGATCGACGCGCGCGGTATCGTGGAGTTTCTCGTGCTCGATGACCGTTTCCCGCGTAGTCTTGCGTTTTGTCGCGGCGCGCTGAGGGACAATCTCGCTGCGCTTGCGCGTCTGCACGGACAGGAAGGGTCGAGCAACGAGCTGATGCGCGCTGCCGACATGCATATCAGCGACATCACGGTCGATCAGATTCTCGAGCAGGGCCTCCACGAATTCCTGATCGACTTCATGGCCCGCAACGCCGCGATCGCGCACGCCATCGCCGAAGATTACCGGTTCCAGTCATGAGACTTTCGATCCGCCATACGACCACTTACCAGTTCAGGGAGCCGGTCGTTCACGCGCTCCAGCGTCTCCGCCTGACGCCCAAGGAAACGCAGGGCCAGCGGATCATCGACTGGAATATGAGCTACACCAACGCGCATGCCGAGCTTGAGTATGACGACCAGCATTTCAACACGGTAACGCTGGTCTCGGTCGAAGCGGGCGCGAGCGAGGTCACTGTCACGTGCAGCGGGACGGTCGAAACCGAAGATGAAGGCGGCATTATCGGGCGTCACTCGGGCCATTTGCCGCTCTGGAGTTTCCTCGGTCAGACCAGCCTGACGAAACCGGGGCCGAAAGTGCGCGCGCTGATCCGAGATCTGGCCGACCGCAAGGATGGCGACAAGCTTGAATATCTGCATGCCCTGTCTGCGCGCATTCGCGGGCAAGTCGCTTATGAAACGGGCACCACGCACGTCTCCACAACTGCCGAAGAAGCCGCCGAAGCCGGGCAGGGTGTGTGTCAGGACCACGCGCATATCTTCATCGGTGCGGCGCGCGCGGCAGACATCCCGGCCAGATATGTCAGCGGATACCTGATGATGAACGACCGCATCGACCAAGAGGCGAGCCATGCCTGGGCCGAGGCGCATGTCGATGGGCTCGGCTGGGTTGGCTTCGACATCTCCAACGGGATCAGTCCCGATCCGCGCTATGTCCGGGTAGCGACGGGGCGCGATTATCGTGATGCCGCTCCGATTACCGGGATCAGCTTCGGCACTTCGGAAGATCGCTTGACAGTCGATATCTCAGTCGAGCAGCAGCACGAACAGATTGAGCAGGAACAGTCACAGCAATAAGCGATTGTCTGTTCGCCGGCGTGCTGCAAAGGCGTCAGCTTCTTAAGAACAACCTATAGGGCAGCAGCGACAGCATGCGATCCCTGCGCCATCATCCGGAGAGACCTTATGACATATTGCGTCGGAATGATCGTCGACAAAGGGCTTGTCCTGATGAGCGATACCCGCACCAATTCGGGCGTCGACAATATTTCGGTGTTTCGCAAGATGTTCAGCTGGCAGGTGCCCGGTGAACGGATGATCGCCGTGATGACTGCGGGCAACCTCGCCACGACGCAGGCTGTCGTCAGTAAACTCGAAGAACGCACCAAGGAACCCGACGAACGCGAAACGACCCTGCTGAACGGCCCGACAATGTTCAGCGTCGTCAGCGAAATCGGCAAGCTGCTGCGCAGCACGATCGAGGAACGTCAGACCGCCAATGGCGACAGGGGGAAGGGGCGTTTCACCGCTTCCATGATCGTTGCCGGCCAGATCGCGGGCATGGAACCGCGGCTCTTCATGATCTATCCCGAAGGCAATTTCATCGAGGCAAGCTGGGACACGCCGTTCTTCCAGATTGGAGAAACGAAATACGGACGCCCGATCATCATTCGTGGGTACGACCGAGACATGAGTTTTGAGGACGCCGTGAAATTGCTCATGGTTTCGTTCGATTCCACGCTCAAGGCGAACCTTTCGGTTGGGCTTCCGCTAGACCTGCTGGTCATCGAGAAGGACAAGTTCGCGCCAACTCACGAACACCGAGTTACGGCGGAGGACGAATACTTTAATTCGATCTCTTCGGGCTGGGGCGACGCGCTCAAATCGGCCTTCCATTCGCTGCCCGGATATACGTTCGAACCGAAGGAATAGTCACCGTTCGGCGCAGGTGAGCCTCGTCTCGCCCATGAGTTATCTCCACTTTGGATGATATTTTGGCGGAATTCCATATGCTCGCATTCTGTTTTCTGCTCAGTGGCCAGTTTTACTCGAAAATGGTCGAGGTCCGACGTGATCACGGATGTTTTACGTGGTTTCACCTTCGGCATGTCACGCAAGGCTTCTCTTCATTTCATCGATTCATCCAGCCGTCATCGCGCGGAGCTGGCGCGGGTGGGATTCTCGCTCGGCCACCATTCGGAGGTCTACGGCGACCTGTCGGAACTGTCCTCGCATCCTCCGCGCGAAGGGATCATCATCGCGCGCGACAATGCCGAGGAAGGCGGCGTTGCAGTCATCCTCGAACGCCTTAGCAGGCTTGGTATCTGGCTGCCGCTGATAGCGGTCGAAGCGCAGCCCCGGCCTGGAAGGATCGTCGAGGCGATAAAAGCCGGAGCGCTCGATTACCTTTCTCTGCCGCTCGATGCAGACCGGGTGGCACGGTGCCTTGCGCGGATCGAGAAGGAAGCGGAAGTGTTCGGAACCGCGCGGCGCCGGATGATCGAGGCGCGCGAGCGGATCGCCAATCTGTCCAATCGTGAACGCGAAGTGCTTGACTGGCTGACCGAAGGCAGCAGCAACAAGGTTATCGCAAGGCGGCTCGATATCAGTCCGCGAACGGTCGAAATTCACCGCGCGAACATGATGCAGAAATTGGGTGCACGCCATGCGGCGGACGCCGTGCGGCTGCGGCTCGAGGCGAAGCTTGAGCCAGCTATACGCGCCTGACCGCCGGGCCTAACGGCAGAATTTCGCGCCTGTCCCTTCCAGATGGAAGTGATCTTCATGGGCGCGGTTGTAATCCGGGCCGAGCACGGTGCCGAACCTTTTGCAGGCGCTTTCATGCACCACTCTGAGGAAGCGCTTTTCGGCGCGGCTGCCGCCGTCCCAGTCGCCGCTTAAGGTGATCCGGCGACCATCCTCCAGCACGAAACCCGATACATCGATAGCGCCTGCAGTGGCGTGGGCTGATCGGCGACCGGATCCCGCGATGTTCCTGCAGGCATAGCTGCCCATCGTCTCGATGCGCGCGAGAGGGCTGCCAAGGATCTGGCGAGCCGCGCGGTCGACACCAAACCGCGCCCAAGCGCTGAACGCGGACGCAGTCTGGCATTGGACAGGGCCGATATTGGTAATGCCGAATTGTGACCCGTCGCCTGCGAGCGCCGAGAGCTGCACGGTGCCGATCTTGTTGCATCCGGGCCCTGTGTAGGAATCCGGGAGGGCAGAGAACCGTGCGCCTGCGGCCTGCAAATCAGCAATGCACTGCGAGCCCGCAACTCGCGGCGGCGTCGAGGCGATCCGGCTTGGCGGAGGCATGTCGCTCGACGTCCGGCCAGACGACGCTTGCGGGACCGCGCCCCCGCATGCGGCCAACAATAAGGCACTGACTAGCAGCGCTGTGTGCCGCGAAAGCCAAGAGCAGCGGATGGCGAAATGCGTCATGCGCAAGAGTATCGCCGATTCATGGTTAACGAAACACTAAGGGTGCACGGTTTGGCGGGCGTTCAAGGCAGCTCCTCGGCCACCTGTTCCCAAAGCTCGATCTTCACTCCGTTGGGGTCGAGTATCCATGCGAACTTGCCGTATCCTTCATCGGCTTTGTCGAGCACTTTCACGCCCTTGGCTTTCAGCTGTTTGCAAAATCCATCGAGGTCGTGGACGCGCAGGTTGATCATGAAGCCGCCTTTGCCTGGCTTGATGTACTGATCGTCTTTGAAATGGCTGATCAGCGAGTAAGGGTTGGGCTTGGGCTCATCCGACCAGGCAAGCTGCGGCCCGTATTCGCCGTCTATGCCCAGCATATCGCGGTACCACGCGCGGGTCGCCTCGGGATCGGCGGCGACATAAAACACGCCTCCCAAACCTGTGATCCGCGGGCCGGCTGTGTCGTTCATCGTCGCTCTCCCTCTCCCAGACGGGCCGCAGTATGAACGATTGGCGACGCGCAGAAAAGGACGGAGGGATCAGAACCGGGTCGTGAACTGGATGATGCTATCAGGGAGGGCATCGAGCAGGACAATCTCGATCACCTTGTCGAAGCCGGTCAGCACCATCATCCCGACCACCAGCAGCGCCCCGCCGAACAGCGGTTTGCCGTATTTGGCCAGCGTCTGCATCGATTTGCGCCGCTCGCCCAGTGCCTTGCGCGATCCATAGGCAAAGGTAAGGACCGAGGCGGCGACACCAAGGCCGAAGATTAGGAAGATCAGGAAGCTTCCGAGGAGGTTTTCACCCTGGCTCGCAGCGGCAATCGCGACGCCGAGCGTCGGGCCGACACACGGTGCCCAGACGATGCCGAGCAACAGGCCGATTGCGTACTGACCGCCAGCACCGTCACCGCTCAGCTGCGACAGACGCTGGTTTCCGAAATTCGCAATCGGAGCGGCAGCCGCCGTCAGCGCCGCCTGCGCCTGCGGCACGAGCAGGATGAAACCTGCTGCGGCGAGCATGGCTCCTGCGAAAACGCGCACGGCCTGCTCGTTGATGCCGAGCGAATAGCCGAATGCGATCACGGTGAAGCCGAACAGCGTGAAGCTCGTCACCAAGCCGCCCGCCAGCGCCAGCGGCCCGAACCGGCTCTTGCCGAGGGCGGATGCGACAAGGATCGGCACCAGCGGCAGCACGCACGGGTTGAGGATCGTCACCAGTCCGGCGACGAATGAGAGGGACGCACTAACGAGCATTATGAAACAGCCTGATCTCCGAAGGTCGGCGCGTCAGAGCGCGCCGAGGACCTTCTGGCGCAGACGGGTGCGGTCGGTCTGAGCGATTGAACGCATGACTTCGGCCTCGCCGTCGAACACCAGGATGGTGGACTGACGCGGAATGCGGTGCTGGCGAAGGAATTCCTTTTCTTCGTCGAAATCGACCTTCACGAACAGCACATCGTCGCTTTGCTTCTCAGTTCGGAGCTCATCCATGATCGGGGCCTGCGCGCGGCATGTGGGACACCAGTCGGCATAGACATCGACGACAATGGTCTTGCCTTTGCCCTGAGCGACCATGAACTCGGCCTCGTCGTATATTTGCCAGCCATCGGTGCTGGCGGCGGCGGACAATTGCACCGCGCCGACTACGGCGGCCGCAATCGTTGCGATGAGTATGAACAGTCGGGTCATGGGAAAAGGCACTCCAGATCAAATAAATATGCCGGCAAAGCGCCGGCACGTTCACGATGGAGTTCGCCTTCGGAGCCTAAAAAGTTACAGGCGCGCGCACGTTTATTCCGCCGCGACGCCGGTCATCTCGCCTTGTGTTGCCTTGCTCACGAAGACAATTGCCGCCCATGCCGCGATGAAGCCCGGCACGATCTCGTACAATCCCTCTCCGCCGATGAAGTCTGCATTGAGGCCAAGCGCGATCCACAGCCCTGCGACCAGCGCGCCGGTGACCAGACCGGCGACCGCGCCTGCGCCGGTCATTCCGCGCCATGTCAGCGAGAGGATGATGAGCGGGCCAAACGCCGCGCCGAAGCCCGCCCACGCATTTGCCACAAGGCCGAGCACCTGGCTGTCGGGATTGCTCGCAATCACCATTGCGGCAATGGCGACCAGCGCGACGCAGATGCGCCCGACATTGACCGCTTCGGTTTCGCTCGCCTGCTTGCGCAAGAACAGCCGATAAAAATCCTCGGTCAGCGAACTGGAAGACACCAGCAGCTGCGATGAAATCGTGCTCATGATCGCGGCCAGCAGCGCGGCGAACAGGAAGCCGGTGATCGCAGGCGCGAACAGCAATTCCGACAGGATGATGAAGATCGTCTCGGGGTCGTCCACTACCAGCCCGTTGCGCTCCGCGTAGGCGCGCCCGGTGAGGCCCATTGCGACCGCGCCGACCAGTGACACTGCCATCCAGCTCAGCCCGTAATTCCGCGCGCGGGCGACCTTCGCGACCGTATCGATCGCCATGAACCGCACGATGATATGCGGCTGGCCGAAATAGCCGAGGCCCCACGTCACCGCGCTGATAAAGCCGAGCGCCGTGAGCCCTTCGGTCAGGCTCAGGAAGCCGGGCACGGGCACCTCGGCCAGCGAGCCGCCCGCATCGCCTCCGCTGCCGAACATTACGACCAGCGGCATGACGACCAGCGCGAGCATCATGATGATGCCCTGCACGAAATCGGTAAGGCTCACCGCAAGGAAGCCGCCCACCATCGTATAGACGAGCACGATCCCGGCGGTGATCACGATGCCGAGCATGTAGTCGCTCATGCCAAAACACGGCAGCGCGCCTGCAAAGGCGGTCTCGAACAGCTTGCCGCCCCCGACCAGCCCCGCGGCGGTGTACACCGTGAAGAACACCACGATCACGATCGCCGAAATCACGCGCAGCGCAATCGCCTTGTCCGGGAAGCGGTTGGCGAGGAATTGCGGGATCGTCAGCGCATTGCCATAGCTTTCGGTCTGCTCACGCAGACGGGGCGCGACAATGAACCAGTTTGCGACGGCCCCTGCGAACAGCCCGATCCCGATCCACGCCTCGACCAGCCCAGCCGCGTATAGCGCGCCCGGCAGGCCCAGGAGCAGCCAACCCGACATATCGCTCGCCCCGGCGGACAGCGCCGCCACTGAGGGAGGCAGATTGCGACCGGCGAGCAGATAGCCTTCGCTGTCGGCGGTGGACTTTCGCCAGGCGTAAAGCCCGATGGCGATCATCAGGGCGAAGTAAAGGCCGAGCGAGGCGAGGGTGGCTGTGTTCATATTGCGCGACGCCGTAACAAACGAACCTCGCGCTGGCCACAGTCACCCTTACTTCATCATCGAGAGGGCGTTTTCATCCAGTAGAACTCAAAGCGATTGACGCTCGAGCCGAAAAACTGCCGGAAATCGAGATATTCCTGAGACTGCTGGACCCGGTCGAAGCCATCGGTGGTTTCCCATTCGACGAAGGTCAGTTGGTGCGGTGCGGCCGGATCGGAGGCGTGCGCTTCCATGCTGGGCATTCGCATCTTGTAGATGAACCGCCCGCCGGACCGCTCAACGGCCGGTTCAATGCCGGTCAGGTAGCGGTTGTAATCCGTGACTGCGTCATCATCGTTCAGCCAGGCGACCAGAACTGTATAGTGCTTGCCGGGATCGAACTGCAGGTCGAGATCGTCTTCCAGTTCGGCGCTGTAAACCTTCAACTCGCTCCATGCCTGCGGGCGCACAGCCTTGATGGCGGGCCAGCCGGGCTCTGCCGCAAAATCATCGACGGCTTGCTGGCTGGGCCATGAAAAGAACGAGAAGGCCTGAGGCGCGAAATCGCTGATGACGGTTTCGCGGACATTGAGCTGGCCCAGTCGTTTGAAGCCATGGGTCTGGGCGAGCGGGAAAGCGCTCTGACCGTACTGCCGCGCCGCCGGAACGCTATCGGGCCGGAGCTCCGAGGCTATGACCTGCAAAACTTCGCCTTTTTTCATCTTCACCGAAAAGCCCGGTGCTGGCTGTGCGGAAGCCGCCGGGGGTGAAGGCTGCTGCTGCGCTAGCGAACTGCCTGTGCACGCGATCGTCCCTGCAAAAACTGTCGCTGCGAGCAATACCGATTTGTGAAGTGTATTCATGACTTGACCCCATCTCCAGTGGAATGATCCTGCACCAATAGCGCCGATATTTCTCATGGATCGGCTAGATTCATGCCTTTTTTGGTGCAAGAACGTGCCAATGAGTGATTGGGATGATTACCGCTTGATCCTCGCTCTGGCGCGGGCCGGCACTTTGCGAGCTGCGGCGTTGGAGCTTGGCCTGACGCACACGACCGTGTCGCGGCGGCTCGCAGTTCTGCAGGACTCCAGAGGGGCTGTGTTCGAGAAGCGCCCTGAAGGGTATGTGCCGACGCCGCTGGGTTCGGCCTTGATCGATGTGGCCGAAAACATGGAAGGCCTGGCGCTTGCCGGCGCGCGCTATCAGCGAGCCTCCGATAAGGATCTGGCCGGTGTCGTCACGCTCTCCTTGCCAGAGGCGATTGCGCAATATCTCCTGCTAGAAGACCTGCTCGATTTCGCGCAAAGCTATCCGGAGATCGAGCTGCGCGTGCAAACCAGCTACCGTTTTGTCGATCTCGATCGTTCAGAGGCTGATGTGGTCGTGCGCGGGGCATTCCAGCCGCCCGATCACCTTGTCGGAAGGCGTCTGTATCCCAATTGCGTGGCCTATTACGCGAACCGGGAATACCTGGAGACGACGCCGCGCGATCAGCTTTGCTGGATCGCACCCGGTCCGGAAGCGCGCATGCCGGGCTGGCTGGAGAATTCGCCTTTCCCCGAAATACCCATCGCTATTTCCATCGACGACATCACGGCCCGCCACCGGGCTCTGGTGAAGGGCCTCGGCCTAAGCCGCGGAGCGTGTTTCATGGCCGATCCCGAGCCCGGGCTCGTAAGGCTTGGCGATGCCCCGCCCGAGGCTCAACAGGATATTTGGGTGCTGACCCACCCGGATTTGCGATACACACCGCGCATCCGCCTCGTGATGGATCACGTCGCGAGCGCGATGACGAAAAAGCGTGGCCTGGTCCTCGGCGAGCTGCCGCAGGCTTTCGCCGAGCTTTAGCCCTCCTTCTTGCGCTTCGCTTTCTTGCGTTCGTGCGGGCACAGCAGCGTCTTGCGCAGGCGGATCGATTGCGGGGTCACTTCGACCATTTCATCGTTGTCGATATAGGCGATCGATTGTTCCAGCGTCATGCGCCGCGGCGGGGTGAGGCGGATTGCATCATCCTTGCCGGTGGATCGGACGTTGGAAAGCTGCTTGGCTTTCATCGGATTGACCTCGAGATCGTCGGGTTTCGCGTTCTCGCCGATCACCATGCCTTCATATAGCTTCATCTGCGGGGCGACGAACAGCTCGCCGCGCTCTTCCAGCATGTTGAGCGCATAGGCGTTCGCCTCGCCATCGCCGTTCGAGATCAGCACGCCATTGATGCGGCCTTCGATCGGGCCTTTGTAAGGGCCGTACTTTTCGAACAGGCGGTTCATGATGCCGGTGCCGCGCGTGTCGGACAGGAATTCACCGTGATAACCGATGAGGCCGCGCGACGGGGCGGAGAAGGTGATGCGGGTCTTGCCCTGGCCCGAGGGACGCATTTCGGTGAGGTCGGCCTTGCGGCGCTGCATCTTCTCAACGACCGTGCCCGAATGCTCGTCATCGACGTCGATCACGACGGTTTCGTACGGCTCCATCTTCTGGCCGTCCTCTTCGCGAAGGAGCACGCGCGGGCGTGAAATGCCGAGCTCGAATCCTTCGCGTCGCATGGTTTCGATCAGCACGCCGAGTTGAAGCTCGCCGCGACCGGCAACTTCGAACGCGTCCTTGTCGTCGGCCTCGGTCACGCGAATGGCGACGTTGGTTTCCGCCTCGCGCAGCAGGCGGTCGCGGATCATGCGGCTCGTCACCTTGTCACCCTCGCGCCCGGCAAGCGGACTGTCATTGACGGCAAAGCGCATGGCGAGGGTGGGTGGATCGATTGGCTGCGCGGCAATCGGCTCGGTCACCGAAGGATCACAGATCGTGTTGGCAACGGTCGCTTTTTCGAGCCCGGCAAGCGCGATGATGTCGCCCGCTTTGGCGCTTTCAACCGGCACCCGGTCGAGCCCGTCGAAGCTCATCAGCTTGGTTGCGCGGCCCGTTTCGATGACATTGCCATCCATGTCGATGGCGTGGATCGGATCGTTCACATTGATCGTGCCGGACTGCACGCGGCCGGTGATGACGCGGCCCATGAAGTTATCGCGGTCGAGCAGGGTGGCGAGGAAGCTGAACTTGCCTTCGGTGTCGAGGCCGGGCGCGGGCACATGCTCGGTGATGAGCTTAAACAGCGGCTCCAGCGTGCCTTCGCGCGGATTCTCGTCGTCGCTGGCATAGCCATCGCGGCCCGATGCGAAAAGCGAAGGGAAGTCGAGCTGCTCGTCGCTCGCATCGAGACTGGCGAACAGGTCGAACACTTCGTCGAGCACTTCCTGCGGGCGGCCATCGGGGCGGTCGATCTTGTTGACGACGACGATCGGCTTGAGCCCGAGCGCGAGCGCCTTTCCGGTCACGAATTTGGTTTGCGGCATCGCCCCTTCGGCGCTGTCGACCAGCAGGATGACGCCATCGACCATGCTCAGGATACGCTCGACCTCGGCGCCGAAATCGGCGTGGCCGGGTGTATCGACGATGTTGATGCGCGTCGTCTCGCCTTCATTTTCCCATTCGACGCTTGTGCATTTGGCGAGGATTGTGATGCCGCGTTCCTTTTCCAGATCGCCGGAATCCATCGCGCGCTCTTCGATCCGCTGGTTGTCGCGGAAGGTGCCCGATTGCCGGAAAAGCTGGTCGACGAGCGTCGTCTTGCCGTGGTCGACGTGGGCGATGATCGCGATATTTCGCAAGGAGGAAGACATGTTCAAAAATTCCAGTCAGGGGACCGATCAAGGGATGAGATCGGCCGGAATGCGGCGTAGCGCGCGGGTTAGTGCAGGTATGTGGCGGGTTTGCGACAGCCGAGATGACGCTACGGCAATCGCCGATGGTCCCCATTGGTGCTGCAACGCAACATGCGCCAGCGCGCCTAGCGTAGGTGCAGGCATTGGGCAAGCTTTGACGATATCGGTGTTACATATTGTGATCGCGGCAGTGTGTCGGTGTTGCAACAATGCCCCGATTCCCGAGGTTTGCCGCGGGTTTCAAGCTTGTCGCCCACAAACGCCTCCCCTATTAGATTAGCTAATCGAGCGGAGGGTGAAGCGTGTCGGAGACGCGTGCCGTTACGGCAACCGACGCTCGAGGGGGATATTGGAGAGGAGCTTCCATGCGTTCTATTTCAGCCGGCTCAGCCGGGTCGTACCGTTTTACCTTGCTTGCCGGTGCAGCCGCCTTCGCGGTCGCCATGCCAGGTGCCGCTCTCGCTCAGGACAACAGTGTCCTCGCCGACAGCGATGATGCCGATGAGCTGACGCTCGAAGATGACGACAGCAGCAATGTCATCATCGTGACCGCGTCGAAGCGTGAGCAAACATTGCAGGACACGCCCATCGCGGTCAGCGTGACATCCGGCGAAACGTTGGAAGCCGCCCAGATTCGCGACGTGCTGGACCTCCAGACGGTGACGCCTTCTCTGCGCGTCAGCCAGCTCCAGAGCTCGTCGAACACCACCTTCATCATTCGCGGTTTCGGTAACGGTGCCAACAACTTCGGTATCGAACCGTCGGTCGGCGTGTTCATCGATAACGTCTTCCGTTCGCGTTCCGCCGGCGCTCTGAACGACCTTGCTAACGTACAGCGCATCGAGGTTCTGAACGGCCCGCAATCGACGCTGTTCGGCAAGAACGCATCGGCTGGTGTTATTTCGGTCGTGACCCGTCCGCCGCAGTTCGAATGGGGTGGCAGCATCGAAGCGGTCTACGGCAACTTCGACCAGATTTTCCTCAAAGGCGACATCACCGGTCCAATCACCGACACGGTCGCATTCTCTGTCGACGGCAGCTACCAGCAGCGCGACGGCTTCGGCGAAATCGTCAACCTCGACACCGATATTGCAGACCGGGATCGCTACACACTTCGTGGTCAGATCCTCGCCGAGCCGACACCCGATATCAGCATTCGCCTGATCGCGGACTATTCCGAACTCGACGAAATCTGCTGCCAGGTCGCTACTCTGGTGACCGGCCCGACTACGCTCGACGCTATCACAGCTGTCGGTGGGCAGGCTGCGCCGGGTCCATTCGAGGACCAGAACTTCCTGAACATCGCGCCGGTAAACATCGCCGAGAACTATGGTTTCTCCGGCCAGATCGACTGGAACCTCGGTTCGATCTCGGTGACCTCGATCACCGCCTACCGTGAGCTCGATAACTTCTTCAACCAGGACATCGACTTTACGAGCGCCGATCTTTCGAACGAAACCCGTTCGCAAGACGTCAACACCTTTACTCAGGAATTCCGGATCACCTCGGACTTCGATGGTCCGATCAACTTCCTGCTTGGTGCGTTCTATTTCGATGAATCGATCGAGCAGGACAGCTTCCTGACCATCGGCGAAGACTTCCGCGATTTCGCATCCTTCGTCGCGGCCAGCACCGGGTTCTATTCGGCCATCGGCGCACCTGAGCTGATCGGCGCATCGATCCCCGGACTTCCGCCTGCAGCGCAGATCGCAGCTGGTGAAGCTGCACTGTTCGACGCAGAGGCGGCGCTTGGCTTCCCGGCCGGGAGCATCCTCGGCGGCGGCCTGCTCAGCAACGAGTTCTACTCGCTCGATAACGAGGCGTTCTCGATCTTCGGCACGGTCGATTTCGAACCGTTCGATGGCCTGACCCTGACCGCTGGTTTCAACTACACCGACGACTCCAAGGATTTCGTCATCCAGACAACGGCTGGCGATCCGCTGGCGCAGATCAACGTCGTCGACACCTTCATCACCGGCGCAACCGCGGCCAACCCGGCGCTTCCGCTGGTGACGACGCGGGACGAATTCCTGGCTCTGCCTCCTGAAGTTCAGGCAGCGCTGTCGGCAGCTGCGCTTGATGCGGCATCGAACCCGCTGCTTGGCCTTGCCGGTCTGCAGTTCCAGACCGGCTTCCTCGACGTGCCGAACGCCGTCGAGCCGGGCGAAACCAATGATGACGATTTCACCTATCTCCTGCGCGCTTCCTATGAGGTCGTGCCTGAGGTGAACGTCTATTTCAGCTATGCAACAGGGTTTAAGGCCAGCTCGGTCAACCTGTCGCGCGATAGCCGTCCGACTGTCGACGATTTCACGCCGGGACCGGTCAACTCGACCTTCCTCGCTCCGTCTTCGGCAATCACCGATGCAGGTCTTGCTACAGTCAACCTTTCCAACGGCACGCGCATCGCCGGGCCTGAAGAAGCCGAAGTGTTCGAACTGGGCCTGAAAGCCCAGTTCGACGGGGTTGGTTTCAACCTCGCTCTGTTCGACCAGACGATCGAAGACTTCCAAAGCTTCGTTTTCGGCGGCCTTGGCTTCACGCTTGAGAACGCAGGTGAGCAGTCGGTTCGCGGTTTCGAATTCGACGCGACCGTTACAGCGATTGATGGCCTCGTGCTGACCTTCGCGGTCACGCACCTCGATCCGCTCTTCGACAGCTTCCCGGACAGCATCCTGGGTGATCTGTCGGGCGCGCGTCCGGGCGGTATCCCGTCCTGGTCGATCGCCACCAGCGCGACGCACACGCATGAATGGGACAGCGGTACGCGGCTTATCACCCGTGTCGACTACAACCATGAAAGCAACGTGGACCTCAACAACGGTCTGCCGACTTTCAACCTCCCACCGTTCAACAACGACACGATTTTCCGCCGTGAAGTCGATCTGGTGAACGGCTCGATCACGCTGGCGCTCAACAACGGCTTCGAAGTCGGTGCGTTCGTTCGCAACCTTTTCGACGACCGCTTCATCAGCACCGTGTTTGACGGGGTTGCACAGGGCGGAACCGTGAACGGTTATCCGAGCGACCCACGCACCTATGGCGGCGTGGTACGCTTCAAGTTCTGATCGCCTGATCGGACTGACCGATAAAGAGGGCCTCGCCGGGAAACCGGCGGGGCCTTTTTTTATTCGGTCGTGCTGTGACGGAAGTCGGCTGATTGAGTGCCGGTCAAGCTGCCCTCGCGGCGTTTAACCCGCATAATCAGAGTGACACTGGTTGTTCGGAGCTGCTCGCGAATGCCGGAGCTCTACAGCTCTCTCAGCGCCTGTGCCGGTTTCGCCCGCAGCAGCGGCAGCGAGCCGCCCAGCGCGAAGGCCAGCACCATTACGAGCCCGAGCCCAAGCACTGCGAGTACCTCGCCCCAGTCGGGCAGCCAGTCGAATTCGAACAGCTGGGTGATGATTACCCATCCCAGCGTCGAACCCAGCGCCAGCGCCACGCCTGCCAGCGCCAGCGCAATGAGCCCGTATTCCGCCAGCTGCATCATCAGGATCTGCCTTCTGCTCGCGCCGAGCACGCGCAGGACAACGGTGTCGTACATCCGTGCGGCCCGCGCGGCGGCAATCGCCCCCATGAGCACGGCGAGCCCGGCGAGCACCGCAACCGCAGCGGCGGCGAGCGTCGCGAGGCTAACCTGCTGCAGGATCGTGCGCGCTTCGGTCAGCACCTCGCCCACTTCGACGACCGAGCTGGAAGGAAACTCCTGCACCAAGTCTCTCAGCAATGATCCTTGTTCCTGCGCGTCGGCCACATCGGGTAGCTCAACCGTCGCCGAAAGATTATGGGGCGCATCGGATATCGCATTGCTCGAGAAGACGAGAGTGAAGTTGAAACCCATATTCTCCCAGTCGATCTCGCGGATGTTGGCGATGCGAACATCGCGTTCGGTACCGAGTATGCCGATGGTAAGGTAATCGCCGATCTCAAGGCCGACCGCCTCGGCGAAATCGGTGTCGATCGAGACCAGCGGCTCTCCGCTATAGGAAGCGTCCCACCATTCGCCTTCGACCACCCGGTTGCCTGCCGGGATCGTGTCGGAATAGGTGATGCCGCGCTCGCCGCGCAGCACCCACGCGCCTTCGGGCAGCTCTTCGAGATCGGCGACGCGGGTCATCTCATCCTGCGGGCCATAGGCAAGCACCGCCCCCCGCATGGTCGGCACAGCGCGGATCGTCGCGGCGGGATAGCGTGTGGTGATCAGCTCCTCGAACCGATCCCGGCCATCGACCGGCACGTCGAGCACGAAGTAATCCGGTGCCTCGCGCGGTACGCGGCTCTCAATATTGCCATCGATGGCGGATTGGATCGCTGCGAGCAGCACGAAGGCAGCCAGCCCGAAACCGAGCGCCGTGACGAGCGAGCCCGTCGGCGCGCCGGGCCGGTGGATGTTGGAGAGCGCGGAGCGCAGCAGCGGATTGGACGGGCGCGGCAATCTGCGCGCGATGTACTGAATAATCAGTCCGAGAGCAGCAAGCGCGATAAGCGCCCCGCCTGCTCCGAGTAGAAATCCGCCAGATAGCTGCGGCTGCGCGGTTGTGAGCAGCGCCAGTGCGCAAATCGCGGCGATCCCCGCAGCGGTTGCGATCAGCGCGCGTTTGTCGCGCGAAAGCGGCACGATCCGCGAGCGCATAAGAGCCATGGCCGGGAAAGAGCGCGCGCGCAGCAGGGGTGCAGCGGCAAAGGCGAAGGCGACCAGCAAGCCATATGCGCCCGCGAGCAGCAGAGGTGCAGGCTCGATCACGAATCCGCTCTCGACCGGCAGCAATCCCTGGAGAGCGGAGCCGAGCAGCGGTGTGATCAGCACGCCGACGGCCAGACCGGCAGCGCTGCCGATAATCGCGGCGACGCCGATTTGAAGCGCGTAGATGCACACGATGTCGCGCGATGACGCACCAAGCACCTTGAGCGTTGCAATGCTGGTGCGGCGCGCATCGAGATAGGAGGACACACCGCCAGCGATCCCGATGCCCGCAATCACGAGCGCGGCGAGGCCGACCAAGGTCAGAAAATCGCTCATCTGCCGCACGAACCGGTCCGCGCCGGGTGCCGCGCGGTCGCGGCTGCGGAAATCGAACCCGGCATTCGGGAACGCCTCGTTCAGCTCTTCCTCGATTGCCTCCGGGTCCTCGCCAAGGTCGTTGAAGGCGACGCGGTATTTGCTCTGGTAAAGCGAGCCGGGCTGCAGCAATCCGCCATCGAGCGGCACGTCTTCGGCCACCAGCACGGTCGGGCCTAGCTGAAATCCTTCGGACAGCCGATCGGGCTCATTCTCGATGATCCCTGCGGCGGTGAGTTCGACCGTGCCGACGGTGAAGCGGTCGCCGATCTCGATCTCGAGCCGGTCGAAAGCGCCGCGCGCGAGATAGGCGTCGGTGCCGGTCGGTGCGCCCGTTTCGCTACCATCCGCGAGGGTTAGCGTGCCGTAAAGCGGCCAGCTTTCATCCACCGCCTTCAGCTCAACCGGTGCCGCGCGGCTGTTATCGCCGCTTCCCGCGGTCGCCATGGCTTGCAGGCGCGTACCGCCCGACAAAGTGCCGTATTCGCTGAGCGCGGCCTGTTCTTCGGCAGTGAGATCGCGCTGCCACACTTCGACTTCGAGGTCGCCGCCGAGCAGCACCTGCCCGCTCGCCGCAAGCTCGCGTTCGATTGCGGCGGTCAGTGTGCCGATCGCAGCAAGCGCGCCGGTGCCGAGGAAAATGCAGACGAGCAGCAGCCGAAGTCCGCGGAACCGCGCATTGAGGTCGCGCCGCGCAATGCGCCAGGCGCCGCTCCAGCTAAGGTCGCCGCTCTCGGTCATGCGGCGACGGTCTTTGCATTCTTGGTGTCGGAGACGATCAGGCCGTCCGCCATTGTGAGCACGCGCTCACATTTTTCAGCGAGGCTCTTGTCGTGCGTGATGATCAGCAGGGTCGCGCCGGTCTCGGCGCGGCGCTCGAACAGCAATTTGACGATTTCTTCGCCCGTGCCGACATCAAGGTTGCCGGTCGGTTCGTCGGCGAAGATAAGTTCGGGGCGGGGCGCGATGGCGCGAGCGATGGCGACGCGCTGCTGCTCGCCGCCGGAAAGCTGGGTCGGGTAATGGTCGGTGCGATGTCCCAGGCCGACCGCTTCCAGTTCAGCCTTGGCGCGGGCCTGCGCATCTTCCGATCCGGCAAGCTCCATCGGTGTCGCCACATTCTCGGTCGCGGTCATCGTCGGCAGCAGGTGAAACGCCTGCAGCACGATCCCGATGCGTCCGCGGCGCGCCTGCGCCAGCCCGTCTTCGTCCATGCCGGAGAAATCCGCACCTGCGACAGTCAGGCTGCCGCCCGTCGCGCGCTCAAGCCCTGACAGCACCGCCATGAGCGAACTCTTGCCAGAGCCGGAGGGGCCGAGCAGCGCGACGACCTCTCCCTTGGCGATATCGAGATCGACACCGTGCAGGATCTTGGTCGGCGCGGCATCGCTGCCGAGCGTCAGGGTGAGGTTGCGGGCGGAGACGGCAAGGGGACCGCCAGAAGAAGTATTGGTCACAGGCACCAGATGGCATAGGGGAGGGCTCTCAACAAGATACCCACCCGAGGGACTGATAGATGCAGAAACGCACTTGGTCGAAAACGAGAACTCTTATCGCAGCCATGCTCGCGGCCTTTGCTGGACCGCTGGCATTGGCAGGATGCAGCGAAAACGCCGAGGATGCAGCCCAGGTTCCCGCATCCGGTGCTGCCCGCACCGAAGGCGATTTGCCTGCGATCCCGGTAATGGGCGAAGAGGTGACGATCCTTGCATTCGGGGACAGCCTGTTCGCCGGATACGGGGTCGATAAATCGGACAGCTATCCTGCAAAACTTGAGTTAGCCTTGCGCGCCAAGGGCGTTAATGCGCGGACGGTCAATGCCGGGGTTTCGGGCGACACCACCGCTGCGGGCCGGCAGCGGCTCGAATTCACGCTCGAAGCGCAGCAGGAAAAGCCCGATCTCTTCATCCTTGAACTTGGCGGCAATGACCTCTTGCGCGGCCTCTCGCCAGCGGAAACGAAGGCCAACCTCGCCGCGATGATGGACGAATTGCAGAGCCGCGACATTCCGGTCCTGCTGATGGGAATGCGCGCTCCTCCGAATTACGGTCCTGAATACCAAGCCGATTTCGATGCGCTGTATGGCGAGCTCGCGGAGCAATATGATGCAGCGCTGATCCCGTTCTGGCTCGAGGATATTTATCAGCGGCCTGCGCTGTTCCAGGCGGACCGTATCCATCCGACCGAGCAGGGTATCGAGGAACTGGTGGCCTCCACCGTCGATGAAGTCGAAGCGGCGCTTCCCGAGCCCGAAGAAACGCGCGACGCGGCCTGATTGGGGCTCAAAGCCGCTCCAGCGCCCCTCCGCTGACGCGCCAGATCGCCGCCGAGCCTTCGATATCGGCGAATGGAGCCATCTCGGTTCCGGTCATCCACACCTGCCCCTGACCTCGGCCCAACCGGCGGAACAGCTCGGTGCGGCGCACCGGATCGAGATGGGCGGCGACTTCATCTAGCAGGAGCACGCTCGGGCGTCCTGACGAGGCCAGCACGCCGTGGGCGAGGGTAATCGCGATCAGCATCGCCTTTTGCTCGCCGGTCGAACACGAGGCGGCGGGCACGCCAGAAGATGCCATGACGACTTCAAGCTCGTCCCGGTGCGGGCCGGTGAGAGCGCGGCCCGCCGCCCTGTCGCGCGGCCTGGCGCGAGCAAACTCGGCGAGCAGCTCAGCAACATCGGTGGGGCCACCGGGGCGATAGGTCAGGATCGGGCGAGCGAACGGTTCAGGGGGCAGGGCGCTTAGCTCGTCTGCCAGTTCCGAGATGAGCCGCGCGCGGTTCTGCGCGACCACAGCGCCGTGCTGCGCGGCTTGCGCTTCGATCGCGTCAAGCCAGCGGGCATCGCCGCCCGTCTCCAGCAGCTTGTTGCGTTCGCGCAAGGCGTTTTCGAGCGCGGAGACATTTTTCGCATGACCCGGTTCGATCGCCAGCGTCATTCGGTCGACAAAGCGCCGCCGCGCGCCGGCGCTGTCGGTGAAGAGGCCGTCCATCGCGGGCGTGAGCCATGACACCGCGTGCCATTCGGACAAAGCGCTGGCGCTCGCTTCTGCTCCGTTGATCCGCACCAAGCGGCGCGTTGGCCGGTCGGGCTCCGTATAGGTGCCGATCCGTGCCGAGGTCTGACCTTGCTCGATCAGGCTCGCACCGATGGCAAAGGCGCCGGTCACAGACTCCGCTCCGGATTTGCGCGCCAGATCCGCGAGATTAGCCCGCCGCAATCCGCGTCCGGGGCTGAGCAGCGAGAGTGCTTCCAGCACGTTCGTTTTGCCCGCCCCGTTCTCGCCCACCAGCAGGTTGAAATGCGCGGTGTTCTCCAGCTCGCTAGCCGGGTGGTTGCGGAAATTCTGGAGGGTGATGCGGGTCAGAGCCATCGGGAGAAAGGCGGTAGCACGGCGTTCGTCAAACGCCAGCGCTCAACCATTGAAATAAGCGATCCCAAGAGGTGGGAAAATTTCCCAATGTGTGGGATTTGTTAAGCTATCGTTCAGGTTGGCGGCGTGTGAAAACCGCAGAAATCTGCCCTTTTTTAAGTTTGGCACGCCTCCTGCAAAGTATCGGGTGTCCCAAGGGATTGTCCCGAAAGACACTGAAAACTCAAACAGGAGACCAAACAATGTTCGTATCTGATCTTTCCAACCGCTTCGCAGCCGCTGCCTTCTCTGTCGCAATCTCGGCCGCTTTCTTCGCCTACGCAATCATCCCCGCCAGCCCTTCGCTGATGGCCTGATCGCAAACACACTCTTTTCTGAAAAGGAACCACACCATGCCTACCAACGAAACCGGAGTTCGCATTTTCGCCGCAGCATTCTCGGTGATCGTTTCGGCCTCTTTCTTCGCTTACGCCATCATCCCCGGCAGCCCCGGCCTGGCGTAAATCCGAGCCAGTAAATCCAATCCAGACTTGAAAGGAAATTTGAAAAATGTACTCGTTCTTTGATCTCGGCGGCACCGCAGGCGCGCGTATCGCAGCAGGTCTGACCGCTTCGATTATCACGGTCGTGCTGATGGCGGTGGCCATTGTCCCGGCTAGCCCCGCCACCCCGTTTTTTGCAGGAGCGCTCGCATGAACAATATCTCGCACAGGAATGGCGGCCCGCCCCAGGACGGATTTCGCCTCGACAAACAGAACGGCAAACTGTTCGGCGTTTGCTCCGGCCTCGCAAATTCGACCGGTGTCGACGCGACCATCTGGCGCATCGGACTTGTTGTCGCGACGCTGCTCGGCTTTGGCCTGACCATTCCGATCTATCTTGCAGTCGCCCTGATCGCCGACTGAGTGCAGCACCCGACAGCCGACCCGGTTTTGAAGGGAAGCTGCGCGACCTGAAATCTGATAAAACCGGGAGGGGCCATGCGGCCCCTCTTTTGATTGCTACATCGCGGAAATGCCGCCATCGAGCTTGATCTCGGCGCCTGTCATGAAACGGCTTTCATCGCTCGCCAAGTACACCACGGCATTGGCGATGTCGTTTGGCTCACCGACAAAGCGCAGCGGGATCTGCCGCGCGAGCTTGTCCATCAACACATCTTTATCGAGGCTATGCGCCTTGGCCGTGCCGTCGAGGATTGGTGTGTCGACAAAGGTCGGGTGCACCGAATTGCAGCGGATCTGCATGTTCTTCTTCGCGCAGTGCAATGCGATCGATTTCGACAGCATCCACACCGCCGCCTTCGACGCGTTGTAGGCTGGCATGGTGTCGCTCGCGATCAGCCCGGCAATGCTGGAGATGTTGATGATCGATCCGGGCGCATGTTCACGCATCAGCGGCAAAGCCTTCTGACAGCCGTGAAAGATTGAATCGACATTGATCGAGAAGCAGCGCTGCCAATCGGCGAAATCGCACTCTTCTATATTGCCTGGAACGCCGATTCCGGCATTGTTCACCAGCACATTGAGCCCGCCCATCTGCTCGCGCGCGGCCTCGACTGCGGCTTCCCAGGCGTTTGAGTTGGTCACATCATGCGCGATGGAGAACGCGGTACCATCGCCCATTTCGCTGTTGACGATTTCGGCGGTTTCGGCGGCGCCATCGCCGCTGATGTCGGTGGCGAGCACGCGCGCGCCCTCTTGCGCCAACCGGATGCAATGCGCGCGGCCGAGGCCCTGCGCGCCGCCGGTGACGAGCGCCAGTTTGCCTTCGCAGCGGCCTTTTCTCGATGTGCTCATTTCAGTTTCTCTCCCAAATATTCCGGTGTCAGCAACATGCCGATGCGCACATCCACGCCGTGTCCTGCAGCGCGCCAGTCGGCAACAAAGCTCGCCAGGTCGGACAGCGCGACGCGGTGCACGTTGATCGTCTCGTCTTCGAGCCCGCCGCCTTCGCCGACCTTGGTCAGCCCTGTCGCGCGCAGCAAGGTGAAGCTTTCGGACACCATCCCCGGCGATGAATAAAACTCGCCCAAGTCTTCGAGGCTGTCGGCGCGGTATCCGGTTTCCTCTTCCAGCTCGCGTGCGGCGGCGCTTACCGCGTCTTCGCCTTCTGCGCCGTCTTCATCGCCGATAAGGCCCGCTGGTATCTCGAGGCAGAAGCGTGAAAGGGGAACACGGTATTGGCTCACCAGGATGACATGACGGGTGCCGTCCGCATCCTCATCCAGTGCGATAATTGCGGCTGCACGGATGCGGCGCGCGCGGGTTGCGTATTCCCAGCGCCCCCGCGTCCTAGCCGTGATGAAGCGGCCTTCCCAGCGGATTTCCTCCGGCTGGTCGGCGTCCTTGTCCCGGGTGAGGTCGTTGAATTCGCGAGTCATGTTCGCGAAGGGGCTTAGACTTCGATCAGGCGGTCGGGAAGCTCATTCTCGTCGTCCTTCGCCCGGGGGAAGTGCTGCGACAGGACAAAGCCGACATCGCGCACGCCGACCGCCATTCCTTCGGCGATCCGCCCCGCCTTGATCTCGACGAGCATGTCTCCCATCGCTTCGCCCCACACCTCCGGCGAAACCTTGGCGGCGATCGGTTCATCAGCGACGATTTCGGCGCGGTGTTCGCTCATCGAAAGGTAGATGAGGACGCCGGTGCGGCCGTGAGTGCGGCGTTCTGCGCCAACCTTGAAGTGCTTGATCGCCTGCTCATGCACGCGCGTTGTCTTCACTGGATTTGGTACCGCGAAGAATTTGAGCGGCTGCCACATCTGGAAAAGCATGATTGCTATGAAGACGATCAGCCCCAGCGCAATGGTCATGCTCGCAAGCTGACCGATCGACCATTCGTCCCTCCAGCCCCCGCTGAGGCTGTCCCAGAAATCGAGGAAGGGTTGGGGCAGGGCGGCGAACAGGCTCATGATCGTGAAGCTGCCCGCAATTGCCCACCACAGGGCGACATCGGTGTAGCCATCGCTGCGGTCGGCGAGCACGGTCACGATCTCGCCCGAGGTCGTGAGTTCGGCCTCCCGCACCGCGTTGGAGACGATTTCATGCTGTTCTTCGGTGAGGTAGCTCATGCGTTACCACCCCCCGGAGGCGCCGCCGCCTCCGAATGATCCGCCGCCGCCAAAGCCGCCCCCTCCGAAACCGCCGCCGAAGCCGCCACCACCACCGCGTCCGCCGCTCATCGCGCCGCGCGCAATGGCGCTTCCGATTTCCCAAAGGATGATGTCACCAGCCGTGTCCTTCCAGTCGCGGTCCCGGCCTCGGCCCCGGTCTCCCCACGGGCCTTTGCCCTTGGAGCGGTATTTGCGCCGACGCCGCCGTCCGCGCAGCAGCGGCAGGACGAAAAAGAAGAACATGAAGCCGAGCCACATCAGCGCGCCAATCGGAAAGCCGCCATCGCGCGAACTGCTGGTGCGCTGCTCGCTCGCCTGTTGCGCGACCCGCGCGGCCTCGTCCGGTGGGAGCACCAGCTGCGCGGCTATCGCATCCGTCCCTGCAACAATGCCGCCGGGATAATCGCCATCGCGGAAACGTGGCAGGATTTCATTCTGAATGATGAGTGATGAGAGCGCATCCGTCAGAGTGCCTTCCAGCCCGTAACCAACCTCGATGCGAACCTTTCGCTCGTTCGGGGCAACCAGCAGTAGAGCCCCGTCATTGCGTTCTGCGTCGCCCACTCCCCATTGCCGGCCCAGCTGATAGCCATAATCGGAGATATCGTACCCTTGTAAATCCGGAACCGTCGCAACGACCAGTTGACGCTGGGACTGGGTTTCAAGCGCCTCTAGCTTCTGGACAAGTTGCGCCTCCACATCCGCGGGAATGATGTCCGCATTGTCGACGACGCGCCCTGTCAGTGGCGGGAATTCAGGCTGCGCGGCGAGCGGGGTCGCCAATAACGCCCCCGCCGCTGCGAGTATGAGGAAAAATTGTCGGAACACTGAGATCAGAACCGCGCCTTCAGTTCGACGTCAGGTCGAGTTCGGGAGCGGTGTCTGCACCCTCTGTGACTGCGGAATAAGGCACCAGCGGCTCTGCACCATGGATGATGTTGGCGCCGATCGTATCCGGGAAGGTACGGATTGTCGTATTATACTTGCGAACCGCTTCGTTGTAATCGCGGATCGCGACAGCAATCCGGTTTTCCGTGCCTTCAAGCTGGCTCTGCAACGCGAGAAAGTTCTGGTTCGACTGGATTGTCGGATAAGCCTCGAAACTGGCGAGCAAACGTCCCAGTCCCTGGCTTAGCTGGCCCTGCGCGGCGGCGAGTTCCTGCATCTTCGCCGGATCGCCGAGGTCGTCGGCAGACACGTTGATCGATGTTGCCCGCGCACGCGCCTCTGTCACTTCGGTCAGGATGCCGCGCTCGTTCTCTGCTGCGCCCTGTGCAACCTCGGCAAGGTTCGGGATCAAATTGGAGCGGCGCTGGAACTGAGCTTCGACATCCGCCCACTTCGCTTTTGCCTCTTCTTCTGCGGCGGGAACGGAGTTGATTCCGCAAGCAGCCAGGGTGAGCGAGGCGGCTGCGACCATTACGCCGCGGGTCACGGTCTTCAAAAACATGCAATTCCTCCAGAAAGATGCCGCGACCATGGATTGGCGCGCATTAGAACCTGTATTGTCGATATAGCACACCGTCTGCTGCTTTCAAGAAGTCCACAGGTGCGCCTCCTGCGCTTGGCAGGCGTGATCGTTCCTGCATAGAATGAGCTTCCGAACTGCGAAAAGGGATCCGTATGCTGTCTGAATTCAAGGAATTCATTGCCAAGGGCAATGTCATGCAACTGGCCGTCGCCGTGATCATCGGCGGGGCGTTTGCGACGATCGTGAAATCGCTGACCGACGAGGTCATCATGCCGGTCGTGGGCGCGATTTTCGGCGATGTCGATTTCTCCGACAAGTACATCATTCTGTCGGGCGAGGACGCGATCGAAACAGGCATGTCGCTCGAGGCTGCGCGCGAGGCGGGAGCCAACGTGCTGGCATGGGGATCGTTCATCTCGGCGGTGATCAACTTCCTGATCCTCGCCTTCATCATCTTCCTGCTGGTCCGCTACACGATGCGGGTGATGGCTCAGTTCGAGAAGAAGGAAGAAGAGGCACCTGCAGAGCCGGAGGGCCCGAGCGAAGTCGAACTGCTGATTGAAATCAGGGACGCGCTGAAGAAATAAGCCACAATTTCAACACGTTTCGAGAACCCGGACGGCCTTGTTTGATTGTTGGGTTAACTGCGCCCGCAGGGGGCGCATCACCACAAGGCAAGGGGAAACCATGCGTAAGATTTTTGCAGCAACAGCAGCCGCCACCGCTTTGACACTGACAGCGTGCGGCCCGGAAGCGCCGAACGAACAGCGTTCGGACATGCTCGAAGACAAGGCAGATGCAGTCGACGATATGGCTGAAGATGCGCCGACCGAAGCACAGGAAGACGTGATCGAAGACAAGGCGGACGCAATCGACGAGAAAGCTGAGGAGGTCGATACCGTTGGCTGATTTTGGCGGCTGATTGCTACCCATCAAGATGTTGGAAGGGGCGGGCCATCGGGTCCGCCCTTTTCATTTGGACCCGTAATGCCTATATCACTCATGTCCGTTTCGGCGGACTATGGCGATAAATTGCTGCGTGCAATAGGTACAACGGACCCGGGGGCAGTACCCGGCGGCTCCACCACTTCTCCCGGTTTCGCGGGTGAAATGACGGGGCCGAACCAGGATCGACGTGGACTGAAAAGCGTAGTTTTTGCCCGGGCTGAGTAACCCGTAAAACTGTTCAATTTCATAAGTGCTAACGATAACGACGCACTCGCAATCGCTGCGTAATTTTAGGGCCTAGCGGCCCGAATTTACAAAGCTAAGCGCGGTTGGACCGACCGGGCAACAGAACGGATTCCGGGGCTCCGGGGGTAGCTAGCAACAGAAACCCCCACTTCAGCTGAAGTTGAGAGGTCGCAGCTATGAAGTTCTCCTGGAGATTGTCCGCAGCCGTTTTTTGTGGAGGTGCCGTCCTGGGCACTCCAACATCCGCTGAAACCTATCAGGAATATCTGATGCGTCTCCGCGATGTATGCGCGGCAGATTGCATGCAACCTCGCGAATTTCAGCGGATCGCGCGCAAACGCGATGCAGGCGAAGCTGCGGACATGGCCCTGATCATGGATGTCGCCGCCGTGAGACAGATCGGCGACAAGTACGAACTGCTCAGCATTGATCTGCGATATACGTCGCTGGAGACGCGGGCTATCCTTGACTCCGCCGGAATAGACATTTCGGGTCGCGGCGACATTGGTGGTGGGTCGGGCGGCAGGCGCGGCGGCACCAATCCCAATCTCATCGTCGTGCAGCTGGATGAGCAAGCCTTCTCCGACATACTGAACGTGACGCAGCCCCTGGTTCAGGGAGAAATACGGCCCGAGGACGGTGCAGGTATCGTTGTCGAGGGAACACGAGAAAAAGAGCTGGTCCGACCATCCCTGGAGGCGCTCAGGACCTATTTCCGCAATCGCCGCGTGGTAGTTCGGGGCAAGCCGAAGCTCGACGTAGCGCTTGTCGGTGCACGCCGCGATTTCAGGCGCAAGCAGGTCACGCTGATGGTCGACAATGCCGACGATATCGTCCTGCTGCCGCGTTACAACGAAGATGGCGAACCGGTTTTGAGCGGCCCCGACTGATTGGCGTCAATCAGCTTCTTCTGAGCGATCACTCAGACTTTTATGAGCTTGAAGCTGACTGTTTAGAGCGGCCAGCTCCTTCTTGGCCCTGAGCGAGTCGAGAATGGCCGCCCCGGCAAGGAACACCGCACCGGTAGCCGCCAGGAACAACAGCTGTCCGCCGGTGCCGGGATACTCTGTCAGATAAGCCGATCCGCGTGCTGTCGCACCGAGTGCGAGCGCATAGATGATCACGAAGGCTTCGAACCTGTTCTTGATTACAAAAAGCCTTGCGATCTTTCGCAGCATGCGCGTTCCTTCCTCGGCCAAAGGCCAGAAGCAACCAGACCATTGGGGGCCGCCGAATTGGCCAGGGGCGGCCGGTTAACTTGGAATTTACCTTAAGCGCGCGCGCCAAGTGCTTGCAAACGCGTTAACCAAGTTCCCGAACATCGAGTGCGGCGAGCAGTGCTGCACGCGCGGCGACGACGGTTTTTGCCAGCGTTTCCGAACCGATATCCGCAGGATCGATCTGCTCGGGATAGTTTGCGGCAATCGTCTTTTCGAGCAGGTCTGCCTTGGCTTCATCCAGCAGGAAACGCTGATCCACCGTGGCTGGGTCGCAGACTACGCGCAAACGCAGGCACGCGGGGCCGCCGCCATTGGCCATGCTTTGCCGGACATCGACAGGCACGACATGCTTGATCGGTCCATTCCCTGCCATCATCCGCTCGCAATAGGCCCACACGCTGGCGCTTTCGCGGCATTCCTCGGGAACGATCAGAGCCATGGTGCCATCTGGCTGCGTGACCAGCTGCGCGTTGAAGAGGTAAGTGCGGATCGCCTCTTTCAGGCTCACCGCATCCGCTGGCACCTCAACCACTTCAAGTGCCGGAAAAGCCGTCTGGATCGCTGTGTAGGCGCCCGCCTGATCGGCAAAAGCCTCTGCATGGCTGAAGAGCACACGCTCATTCGCGACAGAGACCACATCGTTATGGAACGCGCCTGCTTCGATCGCAGCGGGATTCTGTTCTATGAAAACGCATTTCGCCGGGTCGAGCCCGTGGCGGCGGGCAACAAGACGGCTGGCCTGTTCGTGTTGGCGCGCAGGAAAGCGGCCACCGGGCCGGCCGTAGACGAACACCTCGACACCGGCGCTGCCGTGCCCTTCGCAAAACCGCATGTGGTTGGCCGCGCCTTCATCGCCGAAGGTGATCGGAGCGATGTCATGTATGGCGAAGTGGTCGCGGTTGCCGAACACCACCTCCAGCATGCGCTTCGTATCGGGCCATTCCTGCGCGCGGTGCAGCATCGTGACGAGGTTGGCGGGCGTCAGGTGGCACTTGCCATCGGCGGTATCGGGCGCGGGTGAGACGGTCGCTGCATTGGCGGTCCACATCGAAGACGCAGACCACGGCGCGGCGCGAAGCGCGGGCGCTTCGGTTCCGTCATAAGCGAGCGTCTTCGCAAGTGCGGTGTTGGGGCGGGGCAGCGGCAGCAGGAAACCCTGCACGCCCAGCCGCGCGAGATTGCCGCGCATCTTCTCCACACCTTGCAAAGCAGCGGCGCGCGGGAAAGACGGATCGCCTTTGTGACTGGCGCTGGCGATATTGCCGAGGCTGAGGCCCGCATAATTATGGCTCGGCCCGACAATGCCATCGAAATTGATCTCGACCAGGTTGCTCAACGGGCCACGCTCCAGACGGTGTCGCCTTCGCTCACGTCGAGCGCATCGGCGGCGGATGCGTCGATCGCAATCCCGCCATCGTCATCGAGCTTGCGCGCGCCGTAGCAAGCGCGGAAATTCTCCAGCCTGCCGGTGGCGAGGATGGCGCGTTCCCCTTCATCGAGGTCGACAGCGGTCACTCTGGCAGCGACGCTGTCCTTGACGCTGACAACATCGTCCGTCGCGGCGACCATGCTGGGGCCGCCATCGAAGATGTCGACATATCCATCATAGCGAAAACCTTCGTTTTCGAGCATCCGCATCGCTGCTCTGCCGGTCGGGTGAGGGACGCCGATCACGCTGCGCGCGTCTTCCGACAGCATCGAGACATAGACCGGGTGCTTCGGCATGAGATCGGCGATGAACTGATTGCCGTTGATCGCGTTGAAATAGTCCGCTTCCTGAAAGCTCATGCCGAAGAACCGGCCTGCCACCCCGTCCCAAAAGGGCGATCCGCCGCGTTCGTCGATAATGCCGCGCAGCTCCGCCAACACGCGGTCGGCGAACCGCTTCCGGTGCATCGCGATGAACAGGTACCGGCTGCGCGCAAGCAGCAGCCCCAGCCCTCCCGCGCGTTCGTTGGGATGCAGGAACAACCCGCCCACTTCGCTTGCGCCTTCAAGATCGGTGACGAGGCTCAGCAGCTCGGCCCGCACCGTGCGATCGAGTTCCTGGCTGTACTGGGTCAGCGTGTTGAGCCGGTATGAATAGAACGGCCATTGCTGCCCGACCATCGTCATCAGCTGGCACGTCCCGGCGACTTTCTTCGTCTCAAGGTTTTCAAGGACCAGCACGAATTGTTCATCGACCAGCTTGTCCTCGGTGTTGGCGAAAGCCTCAGCAGCGCGCTCCAGCTTGCTGCCAAGCGCCTTGCGATCGGGCGGCAGGTTGGTGAATCCTCCGCCGGTCAGCTTCGCCATCTCGTAAAGATGTTCGAGATCGGAAGGGCGCGCGGCGCGCAGGCGAAAGGTCAATTCAGGTCTCCGGCAAGCGCGCCGTCGGCGAGGCGCGAAATGACAAGTGCGGAGAGCGCAGCGCGCTCTTGAAGGCTGGGGACGATCAGGAATTCGTCCGATGAATGGATCGAGCCGCCGCGCACGCCCATCGTATCGACAACCGGCACACCGCAGGCGGCGATGTTGTTGCCATCGCAAACGCCGCCGGTGGACTTCCAGCCGATGGTCTGCCCAAGCTCCGCGCCGCATTTCTTGACCAGGTCGAACAGGGCCTGCGCCTTGTCGTCGACCGGTTTGGGAGGGCGCGTGACGCCGCCGTGACGATGCGCCCTGATTTCATGTTCGCTCTCAATCTCGCGGAGCAAGGCATTCAGCTTGCTATCGAAATTGTCCATCGCCTCGGTCGATTTCGGGCGGATGTTGAACCGCAGCACTGCGTGATCGGGTACGACATTGTTGGGCCCGCCCCCTTCCAGCTTGGCGGGGTTTACGGTGATGTCATCGCGCTCCATCGCCTTCAGGCGCAGGATCAGATGGGCGGCGGCGACGATCGCGCTTCGGCCCTCTTCGGGATTGCGCCCGGCATGCGCGGACTTGCCGGAAATCGTGATCGAGTAATTCCCGGTGCCGCCGCGCGCATGGGCGAGCGTGCCATCAGGCAGGGCGGCAGGTTCGTAGGTGAGCGCGGCAAGCTTTCCGCGTGCCATTTCCGCGATCAGATCGGAGCTGGCGAGCGAGCCTGTCTCCTCGTCCGAGTTGATGAGGATGTCATATCCGAGTGCGGATGATTTGCCCAATGCCTCGAATGCTTTGAGCGCATGCAGGATCACCGCGATCCCGCCCTTCATGTCGGCGACGCCGGGGCCGTTCAGTACATCGTCTTCCAGCCAGGTCTGCTGCTGGAACGGGTGATCCTTCGGGAAAACGGTGTCCATGTGGCCGGTAAACAGCACCCGGCGATTGGCGGTGGGGCGCACGCGCATGACGAGGTGCTGGCCGTTGGCTATTTCGAACTCGCTGCCATCGGCGGCGATGCCGGTGACAGGCGCGGGGTCGACCAGCTCGATCTCACCGGGCAGGACGCTGAACGCATCGGCGAGCGCGCCTGCCTGCTTTTTCAGCCCTTCGAGATTGCCTGTGCCGGTGTTGATCGCGCACCATGATTGGACGTCATCCAGCATTGCCGCTGCGTCGATCTGGTAGAGAAATTCCGGTTTCATCGGAAACCACCCCTAGCGGCGTAAACAGACTTGTCCAAGCCGTTGCAATCCCGCTGCCATTTGGCCATATCGCGATCCGTCCTCCTCCCCAGGACCCATTCGATGGAGCCATGAGGACCATAATGACAGCACATGTAGACCGCGCCGGACTTTCAATTGATGGAAAGCTGGCCGAATTTCTCGAGAAACAGGTCCTCGCGCAACTTGGCCGCGATCCGAGCGCGTTCTGGGAAGGCTTTGCTGCATTGCTCGCCGAATTCACGCCGCGCAATCGCGCGCTGCTCCAGAAACGCGAAGATCTGCAGGCGCAGATCGATATGTGGCATGAAGAGCGCCGGGGCAGGCCGCACGATGCAGGCGAATATCGCGCGTTTCTCGAAAGCATCGGATACCTCGTGCCCGAGCCGGGTGATTTCCAGATCGGCACCCAAAACGTGGACCCGGAAATCGCGACGATGGCGGGGCCGCAATTGGTCGTTCCGATCCTCAACGCACGCTTCCTGCTGAACGCGGCCAATGCGCGCTGGGGCAGCCTTTACGATGCCTTTTACGGAACCGATGCCCTCGATGCGTCGCCCGCCAAGCCCGGAGGTTATGACAAGGCACGCGGCGATGCGGTGATTGCGCGCGGGCGCGCGTTTCTTGATTCTGCGCTGCCGCTGGTGGACCAAAGCTGGGCCGATATCGAAGGCGATCATGACGGCAAGCTGCGGGACGAGAGCCAGTATGTCGGCAAGACCGACAAGGGCCTCCTGTTCAAGAACAACGGTCTCCACATCGAGGTTGTCTTCGACAGCGACACGCCCGTGGGCAAGGATGACAGGGCCGGCATCGCCGACATCATCGTCGAGAGCGCGCTCACCACGATCGCAGACTGCGAAGATTCGGTCGCCGCTGTGGACGCGGAGGACAAGCTTACCGCTTACACCAATTGGCTCGGCATTATCCGCGGCGATCTCGAAGAAAGCTTCGAAAAGGGCGGCCGAACGCTGACTCGCAAGCTGGCGCGGGACAAGGACTACACGGACCGGGAGGGCAATGCGCACGCGCTTCCCGGGCGCAGCCTCATGTTCGTGCGCAATGTCGGCCACTTGATGACCAACCCTGCCATCCGCTTGCCCGATGGCAGCGAGATTCCCGAGGGTATCATGGATGCGGTCTTCACCAGCACCATCAGCGCGATCGATATCGAAGGCCATGCCAAATACGGCAATTCGAAAACTGGCAGCATCTACATCGTGAAGCCGAAGATGCACGGGCCGGAAGAGTGTGCCTTCACCAACGATCTTTTCGACGCGGTCGAAGACCTGATCGGCCTCAAGCGCCACACCATCAAGGTTGGCGTCATGGACGAGGAACGCCGCACCAGCGCGAACCTTGCCGCCTGTATCCACGCGGTGAAAGACCGGATCGTCTTCATCAACACCGGTTTCCTCGATCGCACCGGGGACGAAATTCACACCTCGATGCGAGCCGGGCCGATGATGCGCAAGGGCGCGATGAAGAACTCGGACTGGCTCAAGGCATATGAGGCTCGCAACGTCGCGATCGGGCTCAAGCACGGCCTCTCCGGCACGGCGCAAATCGGTAAAGGCATGTGGGCCGCGCCCGACCTGATGGGCGCGATGATGGAGGAAAAGATCGGCCATCTGCGTGCGGGCGCGAACACCGCCTGGGTGCCGTCGCCCACCGCTGCCACGCTTCACGCGCTGCACTATCACCGTGAAAACGTCTTCGAGATCCAGAAGACTCTGCCTGAAGCACCCGGCCTCGATGCGCTGCTGACTATACCGCTCGCCGAAAACACCAACTGGCCGGAAGAGGAACTGCGCGACGAGCTTGATAACAACGCGCAGGGCCTATTGGGTTACGTCGTGCGCTGGGTCGACGCCGGGGTCGGTTGCTCCAAGGTGCCAGACATCAACGATGTGGGCCTGATGGAAGACCGGGCGACCTTACGCATCTCGTCGCAGCATATCGCCAACTGGCTGCACCACGGCATCGTGAGCGAGGATCAGGTCATGGATTCGCTCGCCCGTATGGCGGCCAAGGTCGATGCGCAGAACGCGAACGATCCGGGCTACACCCCGCTGATCGGCAACGAAGACGGCCCCGCCTTCAGCGCAGCAAAAGACCTGATCTTCAAAGGTGTCGAGCAGCCGTCCGGCTATACCGAACCATTGCTGCACGAATGGCGACAGGTGGCGAAGGCGTCTTGATCGGGAGCCTATAGCGTCCGCGCAAGCTCGACAAACTCGGTGACGCTCACCGTCTCCGCGCGCCGTGTTTCGTCGATGCCGACCCTCGCCAGTGCGTCGAGCGCGCCGGGGATGCCTTTGAGGCTTTGGCGGAGCATTTTGCGGCGCTGGCCGAATGCTGCCTCAGTCAGCCGTCCCAGCATCCTGGCTGACACGCCCTCGGGCGCGTTTGTCGGCGTGACGTGGACGATGGCGCTCATCACCTTGGGCGGGGGGGTGAAGGCGCTGCGATGCACCTTCATCGCGAGTTTGGCCTCTGCGCGCCACTGAGCCAGCACCGCAAGTCGTCCGTAAGCCGAGGTGCCGGGTTTCGCGACAATCCGTTCGGCGACCTCGCGCTGAAACATCAGCGTGAGCGAGCGCCATTGCGGCGGCCAGTCTTCGCCGCAGAGCCACCTGACGAACAGCGCCGTGCCGACATTGTAAGGTAGGTTCGACAGGACGTGGAACGGCTCGGCGCGCATTATCTCGCCATGGTCGAGCTTCATCGCGTCGCCTTGGATAACAGTCAGTCGGTCGGGGAAGGCATCGGACAATTCGGCGAGGGCAGGAAGGCAGCGCTGATCCATCTCGATGGCTGTGACCCGTGCGCCTGCTCTAAGCAGCGCCCTTGTCAGTCCGCCCGGGCCGGGGCCGACTTCAAGGACAGGCTCGCCGCGAAGGTTACCGGGAATCGCCGCAATCCGTCCGAGCAATTGTTCGTCGAGCAGGAAGTTCTGGCCGAGCGCTTTCGACGCTGACAGGCCGTGCCGCGCGATGGTCTCCCGGATCGGCGGAAGATCGTCCATCATCCGGCGCGCGCGGCGGCGCATTGGCCCGCCATCCGTATCGCGGCGCACATCGCGCTTGGATCGGCTTTGCCCGTCCCCGCAATGTCGAAGGCGGTGCCATGATCGGGCGAGGTGCGGATGATCGGCAGGCCGAGCGTGACGTTGACGCCCTCGTCGAATTCCAGCGCCTTCAATGGGATTAGTGCCTGATCGTGATACATGCACAGCGCTGCGTCATAACCACCGCGCATCAGCGGCGTAAACAGCGCGTCGCCGGGCACGGGTCCGATGACGTCGAAGCCTTCTGCCTGCAGCGCAGCGATAGCTGGCTCGATTACGCGGCTTTCTTCATCGCCGAACTGTCCCCCTTCGCCCGAATGCGGGTTCAGCCCCGCAATCGCGAGGCGAGGGCGTTCAAGGCCGAAATCGCGCTGCAATCCCTTGGCGACGATCCGGGCTTTGTGCGTAATCAGGTCGGCGGTGAGCAGCGACGGAACCTCGGATAGCGCCACGTGGACGGTCAGCGGCACGGTGCGCAGCGACGGGCCGGCCAGCATCATCACGGCATCGCGCGGGTGCAAATCGCAGGCATGGGCGAGGAATTCGGTCTGTCCCGGAAAATCGAAACCGATTTCGATAAGCTGCGCTTTTCCCACCGGCGCGGTGACGACGCCCGCCGCTTCGCTGCGCAGAGCCAATTGCGTGGCCCATTGCAGTGATGAAAGCGCGAGCTGCGCGCCATCTTTGGTCGGCTTCCCGGGCGTGTAGGTCGTGTCGAGGCCGGCCATCACCGGTAATCCGGCCGCAAAGGCCATTGGTGCTTCGTCGGCTTGCGCGATCGGGATTATCGAACAGTCGAGGCCGTTCGCCTCAGCCGCTGCGCGCAGCACCTCGAACCCGCCCGCGACGAAAAAGGGATGGGTGCTGCTCGTCTCGGACCTGAGCCGAGCGTAACTCGCACAGATTATCTCGGGCCCGATCCCCGCCGGATCGCCCAGCGATACGGCCAGTGGGAACCGGCTGCCGCTCATCAAATCGGGCTCAATTGTACTCGATATAGGCGTCGTTACGCAGATCGCGCAGATAACGCTGGGCGCGCTTGTTGATCCGGTCCTGCTCGATCTGGCTCATCACCGCATCGAATGTCGGCGCGCCGACATCCTCCGGGTCGTCGCGGCCGCACAGCATAAGGACGCGCACGCCTTCTTGCGGGCTGCCAAAGGGCGGGGTGGTCTGCCCGACCTGCAATTGTAGGATGATGTTGCGCAGCTGATCCGGCAGCGAGCCTGCAGTGATCTGGTCGTTGGCGACGACGGTCGCGCCCAATTCCTGGGTTGCACGATCGGCATCGGCGCATCCGCGCAGGCTCTGGATAAAGGCGGAGAATTGGTTCACGCGCGCCTCGGCCTGTTCCTGCGTCACGTCGGGTTCGAACTCGATGGAAATCTGCCGGAGGCTGAGCACCGCATTGTTCGGATCGGCCATCAGGACCTGACGTTTGTTGATGACGTACAGGATCGAAAAACCGCCCGGGATTTCGATCGGGCCGTTAAGCTGCCCTGGCTGCATTTCGCGCGCGGCGGCCGCCAGCGCGGTCGGAAGCTGGCCCAGCCGGATCCAGCCGAGATCGCCGCCGACCACGGCAGTGGTCGCTTCGGAAAACTGGCGGGCGTAGGCGACGAAGCTGCCGCCCTGCTGAAGCTGTTCCATGATGCGCTGCGCATTGCGCAGCACTTCCGCACGGTTTTCCTGCGTTGCGGACAAATAGATTTCACCGAGACGGTATTCTTCTGTTCCGCGCGAATCCTCGAGCCTTTGGAGAACGTCGTTCACTTCCTCGGCCGATACGTTGACGAAAGGCGTGATATTGCGGCGCAGGAGGTTTTCCCAGGCGAGCTCACCTTCGATCTGCCGCTTGAGCGCGTCGGGCGAAGACCCGATCGATTCGAGATATTCGGTCATCCGCTCGGGATTGCGGCCGAAATTCTGCGTCGCTAGCTGATTGAACGTCTGTTCGACCTGCGCACGGTCCGCGGGAAGCTCAAGCGCCTGCGCAGCCTGAATTTTCAGCGTCTCGTCGATGAGGTTGCGCAGCACCTGAACGCGGAGCCGCTCCAGTTCCTGCGGCGACAATTCGTTTTCGGAAGCAGCCGTGACCAACGCCACGCGCTGATCGATATCGGTACCGGTGATGACGTAGCCGTTGACCACGGCGGTCGCCGATCTTTCGCCAGTGCTGTTTTGGTCGAAAATCGAGAAGTCGTCGGGGATGCCGAACGGATTGTTCGCCGTCGGTTGAGCCTGCGTGCTCCCCGATTGGTTCTGCGCGGCAATCGGCGCGCTCGGCAGCGCCAACGCGGCAAGCCCTGCGGCGATCAACCCAGCATAATTCTTCGAAAAAACCTTCATCGTCACGTAATCAATCCCGATTCATTCTGTCGCGCTGTCAGAGCGCAAACCATGATAATGTGTCCAAGTCTGCGCGGCCCCATTCGCGCGTCTGTGTTGGCGATTGCACCCTTCGGCTTAACGAAGGCTGAGTGCATCACCCCGTCCTGTTGCGCGCCTTTAGCTACTTTTTTCCCTGCTGCCAATTCGGGAGGTGCCGGGTTCTTTCCCCAACGCCTAGCGAAAACCGAGGTTGCGCAAGGCAAAGAACAGCTGGAACGTGTTTCCGCGGGCAGCGTCCCCGGCGGTGATGAAGTCGCGGCGCCAAGTGAGTCCGAATTCGATGCAATCGTCGTTATAGGCGACGCCCAGCCGTGTGCGGATCGGTTCGAAACCGTCGGGCTCAAAAGTGGGGTCTTCATCCGCGCCGGTGAGGTTGAAGACACCCGATCCGAAAACAGACCAGTGCGGCCCGAAAGCGACGCGGGCTGCGCCGCGAAACTCCTCACGGTCGGCCAGATCCTCGACCGTTTTGATGTCGCGGTCGAGCCGGAGGTAGCCGATTTCGACATAGGTGCGCTGCGATCCGACTGTGGCATCGATCTCGTTGCGGCGAACGGCAAGATTGTCTTTGTCGATCCGGTACCGATGAGTGAACTGGATATAATCGCGCCAGCGAATTTCCGTGCGCCCCACGAAATCGGAAAAACGCTCCGACAGGCCGGTTCCGTCGGGAAAGATCGTTCCTTCCTCATCGAAGCGATAGGACTGGCCGATATTGGTCTTTATGCGCCAGTCGGGCTTCGTCAGCGACCAGTCCACGCCCCAGGTCACGCGCACGCCGTCTTCGACGCGGTCATAGCCGGGGAAGCGATTGAGCGCGAAGAGGTTCGAATCCTCAAGGTCGATCGCGCGGGCATCCTCGTTCGGGACGGCGAGGTTGCGGATATCGGGACTCGCGACGAGCTGCACCCGCGGGGTGAGCACCTGCGTCCCGCCGAACGCCTCGCCGACGAATGGCCATTCCACATCGACGGCAGCGGTGGCGACGCCGCGCGCGGTGAACCCATCAGTGCCGCGATAGATTTCGGTCAACGTCGAGAGCGAGTCGTTCGTGTGGTAAAGGTCTCCGCGAAGCAGACCGGTGAACGTGACGATCTGGCCCATGCCGGTTAGCCGCCGCATATCCCACCGCGCACCCGCAAAAGCCCTCTGCGTGTCCTGCCCGTCCTCCCGGATCAGGTTGAGGGTGTTGGCCTGCAGCTGCACCTCTCCGCCTAGGATCGGGTCCTTCAGGATCTGACGGTAATCGAAGGCGGGAATGGCGACAGGAATCTGGCCCTGATCGGCCGTGATCCGCAGCGTCTGTGTGGCCCAGCCGGCCAGCGAGAGGTATGAGCGCTCGTCGATCCTCTCCAGGTTTACGGTGGAGCGCAACCGATCATCGCGGCTGAGATCGTAGCGGCGCAGGAAGGTCCGGTCGCTCGCCACGCGAACCGATCCCGTAAGGCTCCATTCCGGGGAGAACTGAAACGTCCCGTTCGCGAACAGATAGCCGCGCGGATCGCTTTCGGTGGTCGGCTCGCCTGTAAAGTCTGCCACGCGGCTGGAGACGGTGGCAAACCCGGTCACCTGAAATGCGCCGCTATCGGTAAGCTGCCGCCATTGCCCGGTAATCATCGGCGCGACTTCGGAGAAGACGTATGCGCCCAACGTGACGTCCTTGTTGTCCGCGAGCCGGTAGTAATATTCTCCCGAAAGCTCGAGGCCGTTCACTTCGGAAATGCGCACGTTGGGCGCGAGAAAACCTGAAACGGCGCTGCCATCAGTGCGGACCGTCATTCCGGGAAGGGGAAGGATGCGCGCGCCGAACAGCTCCAGCATCGCGCCTCTGAACCTGACGCGGCTGTCCTCCGGATCATAGGTCACGCGGTCTGCGGTGATGCGCCAGCTCGGGTTCTTCGCGCATCCGTCCTCGGTCGTGACGGCGCAGGCAGTATAGGCCGCGTCGGTCAGGATGACCGTCCCGTCCTCGCCGCGCGCGCCCGACCTCGCCGCTAGCCGTCCTCCTGCGCGCAGGGCCAGCAGCAGGTCGCTCATCGCTCCCGTTTCAAATTGGTCGTTGAGTTCGAGAGAGTCGGTGTAAAGCTGGTTTCCGCCGTCATCGACGAACCGAATATTGCCGGTTGCCATGATAGAACCTGAGCCGCGATCCCACACGACCTGATCCGCGCGAACCGAATTGTCGGCGCTGCGCAAAATCACGTTGCCTCGCGCTGTCACGGTATCGGCTTCGTTGTCGTATGTAAGCTGATCGGCTTCGAAATCGATCGCGTCGCCGAGCTCCGGCACGTCGAGCTCGGGTTCGGGCTCGGTCTGCTCTTGCGACGAGGCAAACGGCGATGGCGGGTCGCTTGCCTCCTGGGCCGCCAGAGGCGAGGCCAATGCAAGTGCAGGCACACAAAACGCAACAAGCCCTGCCGGGCTTGTCATTGAGCGCAATAATGTGCCGTTTGCGACCAACCCGCCGACCTTTCAACCTCGCGACAAGCTTGCCTATTGCACCGCTCGCGCTTAATCGCAATCGCCATTGAGGACACGGTCCCCCGGTGCCGATAGGCCGCCTCGTGCGTTCGATATGACACCGCCCAACTGACCGACCAGATACAGCCAGCTTCCGGGAGAACCCATGCAAATCCATTTCGATGATACCGCGCCGTCCAATGTCCGGCTCTCCGCCCGCATCGTAAACCAGGGGGATAGCCTGTCAGATCTCGATGCAGCGATCGTCGATGGGGCAAAGGCCGCTCGGTTCAAAGGGCGTGCGGGGCAGGTGTTCGAAGGATTTTCGATGGCGAGCGGGTCGCTCACCCGCGTTGCAATTTCCGGGGCCGGTGAGAGTGATGCCGACAATCGCCGTCTCAACGTCGAAAAGGCGGGCGCGGCTCTGACTGCGAAATTCCTGCGCTCTGGCGAGACGGACATGGTGCTGGATCTCAGCCATGCCGATCTTTCGGGCGAGGAGGCTGCGGCAGCGCTGCTGGGCGTGCGACTGCGCGGGTGGACGCACGATCAGTACCGCACGAAGCTTGCGAAGGAAAAGCAGGCGACGCTTGAGAGAGTGCACGTGATCGGCGCGCCATCCGGCACCGAAGCGGCGTGGCAGGAAGCCATGGCCGTGGCCAAAGGCGTCGAATTCACGCGCAAGCTCATCACCGAGCCTGCGAACATCGTGTACCCCGAAAGCTTCGTGGAACTCTGCAAGGATGCGTTTGCCGGAACCGGGGCGGAGATTACGGTTCTGGGCGATGAGGAGATGGAAGAGCTCGGCATGGGCGCCTTGCTCGGTGTCGGTCTCGGCTCCGAACGCCCTTCGCGTCTGCTCGCGATCCGCTGGAATGGCGGGAAGGAAGGCGACAAGCCGACGGTGTTCGTCGGAAAGGGCGTCACTTTCGATACCGGCGGCATTTCGTTGAAGCCCGGTCCCGGCATGGAAGACATGAAGTGGGATATGGGCGGCGCAGGCGCGGTTGCAGGCGGAATGCTTGCGCTCGTATCCCGCAAGGCAAAGGCGAATGTCGTCGCCGTGATGGGCCTTGTCGAGAATATGCCCGATGGCAAGGCAATGCGTCCGGGCGACGTCATCACGACCATGAGCGGGCAGACCGTCGAAGTGCTCAACACCGATGCCGAAGGGCGGCTGGTGCTGTGCGACGCGCTTCACTGGGCGCAGGAGCAATACGACCCCGCACGGATCATCGATCTCGCAACGCTTACGGGCGCGATGATTATCGCACTCGGCCACGAGCATGGCGGCCTGTTTTCCAATGACGATGCACTCGCCGACGATTTGCTGGATGCGGGAAAGACGACCGGCGACAAGCTTTGGCGCCTGCCCATCGGCCCGGCCTACGACAAGTTGATCGACAGCCCGATCGCCGACATCAAGAATGTCGGGCCGCGCGGCGCAGGTTCGATCACCGCGGCGCAGTTCCTCCATCGGTTTATCAAGAAGGGCACGCCGTGGGCGCACCTCGATGTTGCGGGGATGGTCTGGTCGGACAAGCCGGGTCACACCTGGGACAAGGGCGCGACCGGCTATGGCGCGCGCCTGATCGACCGCTTCGTGAAGGACGTGGCGGAGTAGTTCGATGCCCAAAATGCGGAAGAAATCCGATCTTCCGTCGAAAATCTGCGAGACCTGCGGACTGCCTTTCACATGGCGCAAGAAGTGGGAGCGCGATTGGGACAACGTGCGCTATTGCTCCGAACGATGCAGGCGCAGTAAGCCTGGTGCATCATGAAAGTCGATTTCTGGCAGCTCTCGTATGATCCGGCAGAAAAAGTGTGCGCCCTGATCGCGGAGCGCGTGCTCGATTCCGGCGAGCGTCTGCTTGTGGTCAGTGCGGACGCGGAGCAGCGCGAAGCTATCTCGAAATCGCTCTGGAAGTCGTCACCCACCAGCTTCCTTGCCAATGGCGAAGCGGGAAGCGCGGGCGCGGATCGTCAGCCGGTTCTGCTGTCGGACACGCCAGACGCCGCCAACAATGCCAGCCACGTGATCTTCGCGGACGGACAATTTCGCGAAACCGCAGGCTTTGATCGCACTTTCCTGCTGTTCAATGAGGACACTCTTGAGCAGGCGCGTGCAACCTGGCGCTCTCTCGATGGCAAGGACGAACTGGAGCGCTCGTATTTCCGGCAGGAAAACGGCAAATGGGTCAAAGTCGCCTGATCTCTTGAACATGGGCACGCAATAGGGGATGCTTCACCCATCATCAGGGGAGTGACCATGTATCGCACCATCACAATCGCCTGCGCAGCCACGCTTTTGAGCGCTTGCGGGTCGGAAACCTCGGGGGAATTCACTACAGCAGATGGCGAGACGGGGGAGTATTCGATCGACAATTCGACGGGCGAAACCACCGCGACGATCGAGACCGCCGATGGCACCGCGACTTTGCGGTCCGGCGCGGACGTCCCAGTCGACCTGCCTGACGGTTTCAGCCTCTACCCCGGCGCGAGCGTGGTCACCAATACGGTCGTCAATCAGGGGGAGGGCACACGCGTCGTGCTGCTTTCCTTCGAAAGCAACGACAGCCCGGAAGATATCGCTGATTATTACAAGGATCAGGCCGAAGCGGCTGGCATCGCGATTGAGGTCGATGCGACGATCAACGGCGGACGTATGCTGGCGGGCAAGGCGCAGGACGGATCGGTCTTCGCCGTCAACGCGACAGCCGAGGACGGAAAGACTTCGGGTCAGCTCACCACGGGGTTGGGCGACCTCGGCGAATAGGGCGCACCTAAAGCTTGAATTGCTGCGCCTGCGAGGGTAAGCGCGCGCCGAAAAACATCCGGTCCGCCATTCGGACCATCCCCGGCGCGATCCATCGCACCTATTTCTCAAGGAACTTGAACCATGGCGGTCACCCGCACCTTTTCGATCATCAAACCCGATGCCACCCGCCGTAATCTGACCGGCGCGGTTATCAAGATGCTGGAAGAAGCCGGCCTGCGCGTCGTCGCATCCAAGCGCATCCACATGAGCCGTGAGCAGGCCGAAGGCTTTTACGCCGTCCATAAGGAACGCCCGTTCTTCGGCGAACTCGTCGACTTTATGATGAGCGAGCCTGTTGTAGTGCAGGTTCTCGAAGGCGAAGACGCCGTGAAGCGCAACCGCGATATCATGGGCGCCACAAACCCGGCGGAAGCCGAGCCGGGCACGATCCGCAAGGAGCATGCTCTTTCGATCGGCGAAAACACCGTCCACGGTTCGGACAGTGAAGAGAATGCGAAGATCGAAATCGACTTCTTCTTCAACGAAGACGAGATCGTCGGATAAGCTTTCGCTTCCCAACCACCATGAATGAGGCCGTCCTTCGGGGCGGCCTTTTTCGTTTGAGCTAGCCTGCCGGCGCCGCGATGCTGGCGAAATGCGCAAGCTGCTGCGAATGGGCGCGGTGCTGCCCGCTTTCGCTGCCTGACATTTCGCGCCGCATCGCCATAAGCGCTTCGCGGGTGAATGGCATGCCAAGCTCGCGATAGGTGCGCCTGATCTCGCGCTCCCAATCGGCATTGAGATCGTCGAAATTGAGCCGCGCGACGGGACCTTCCCACTCGCTGAGAGCCGCCCCCATCCGTGCTTCGCGAAGATCGAGCTTGCGCCGCCATTCGCTTTCGATCCAGCCGAGATCGCAGCTGTCGCATTGGATCGCCATCTGGTTCGCCACGAGCGAAACCGCGCTGCGCAAAACCGCCTCGGGCTCGCGTTCGGCAAGGACGATCCGTGCATCAGGGAACTGGGCGAGCAGGGTCGAGAGGTCTTCGGAGAAGGCCGGGACTTTCAGTACGCGCGGATGCGCTGCGAGGCCGCGATGCGCCGCATCGGTCTTCAGCATCCGCGCAAACTCGCGGTAGATCGGTGCTGGATCGCGCGCTTCGCTGAAAGCGGAATAGCTCGGGATGCGCCACTGCGATTCGTAAATCGAATGGTTGAGCGCGGCGGCGAGCCAGCCAAGCTCTTCCTCGACTTCGCCGCTTGCCATCGGATGGATGGTGTCGATCCAGGGGTTGATCCGGCGCAGCATCATCAGATCGAATGCGCCCTTCAGCCGCCGCATGTCGGGAAAGCTCGGCACGGGATGCGAGGCGTCGCAGTACCGGGTCGCCGAATGGGCAGGATCGGCGGCGAGCAGTTTGTGAATACGGGTCGTGCCGCTGCGCATATGCCCGATGACGATGATCGGCGGAGCGAGCTTGGTCGCTAGCAATTCGGGCCGCTGCGCCCAGAGCGCGCCGAAACGCAGTCGGTTGCGAATGACGCGCACCAGCTGACCCCACGCCATGGCTTGGCCCATCGGATTGAGGTCGGCCTCGGTCATGATCGCGTTGCAAAGGTTTTCGAGCCGTAACCGGAAATCGGCAACATCCTCTGGACTCCGGCCAGCAATCTCGGCCTCTTCCGCGCGGTCGCCAAACCCTTTTGCTGCGGCATCCCACAATTCTTCCGGCTGCAGCGAAGGTGCCGGAAGCCAGCCTCTGTCCCAGGCATGCTGCAGCCAGCCATTCGATCGGTCGACGATCGGTGCTCGGTCGAGCGGGTGAGAGCGGATTGGAAGCGACGTCATCAGCTCGCTTTCCGTGCAGAAACGTAATCGGCGACGGCGCGCGGATAAAGCTGGTGTTCGGCATACTTTACCCGCTCGGCGAGACTGCCCGGCGTTTCACTGCCGCGGATCGTAACCCGGGCCTGCGCCAGAACTTCACCAGCATCGAGCTCTGGCGTCACGACATGCACGCTCGCGCCCGCATGGCTGTCACCCGCCGCGATCGCGCGCGCGAAGGTATCGAGGCCCTTGTACTTGGGCAGGAGCGAGGGGTGGATATTGAGGATGCGGCCCTCCCAGCGGCGAACGAATTCATCTGACAGGATCCGCATGTACCCGGCCAAAACCAAATATTCCGTTTCCGCCCCAATGAGGGCCGCTTCCATCGCCGCGTCATGAGCCTCGCGGCTGTGGCCTTTGTGCGAGTGGACGAAAGTTTCGACTCCCTCCGCGCGCGCAATCTCCAGTCCGGCCGCATCGGGGATGTTGCTGGCCACGAGGACCACTTGGTAGTGGCTGTTATCGAGCAGGCTGGCATAGAGCAGCGCCGCCATATTGGTCCCGCTGCCCGAGATGAAGATCGCAATTCGGGGCTTTTCAGCCAAGGTGCGTGGCCTCCCAATCGCTGGTGCCCGACCATGTGCCGCGCGATCCGCGCACGGTGCATCCACGCTCGCCCGCCTCGATGCTGCCGACGCGGAGCACGCTCTCGCCCGCCTCGGCTAGCCGCGCGGCAAGGTCGTCCGCCTTATCCGCTTCGACCGCGAGCACCATGCCGATCCCGCAATTGAATGTACGGGCCATTTCGGCTGGCTCGATATTCCCTTGCGCTTGCAGAAACGCCATCAACCTTGGCTGGTCCCAGCTATCCGCGTGAACCTGTGCGTGCGAGCCTTTCGGCAAGATGCGCGGGATATTTTCGAGCAGACCGCCGCCTGTAATATGGGCCAGACCGTTGATCAGCCCTTCGCGGATCAGCGGAAGCAGGCTCGCGACATAGATGCGGGTCGGCTCGATCAGGGCGTCGATCAGAAGGCGGTCTCGGTCGAACACCGCTGGGCGGTCCATCTTCCAGCCGAAGTCATCCGCCAGCCGCCGCACCAGCGAATACCCGTTCGAATGCACGCCGGAGGATGCGAGGCCGAGAAGGACATTGCCCGGCGCAACCGCTTCGCCGGTCAGTTGCTCGCCGCGCTCGACGCCGCCGACGCAAAAGCCCGCAAGATCGTAATCGCCATCGGCGTACATGCCCGGCATCTCGGCAGTCTCGCCCCCGATAAGCGCGCATCCCGCCTGTTTGCAGCCATCGGCAATCCCCGCGACGACCCGCTCGGCAACCCCGTTTTCGAGCTGCCCTGTCGCAAAGTAATCGAGGAAGAAAAGCGGCTCTGCGCCTTGTACGATCAGGTCGTTGACGCACATCGCGACGAGATCGATGCCGACGGTGTCGTGCCGATCGTGCCCGATTGCGAGTTTCAGCTTGGTCCCCACGCCATCATTCGCGGCGACGAGCAATGGATCCTTATAGCCTGCGGCCTTCGGATCGAAGAAGCCGCCGAAACCGCCAAGTTCGCTGGTTGCGCCGGGGCGCGCGGTGGCCTTTGCGAGCGGTCCAATCGCCTTGACCAGAGCGTTGCCCGCCTCGATCGACACGCCTGCGCCCGCATAGGTGTAGCCGCCACCATCCTGGCGTTCGCGGTTTTTCCCGCCCGAACCCGTATCCGTAGTCATACAATCCCCGACCTAACCCCACGCGTTTAGCCTTTCTCGCTTGGAATTCCACGTCGGTTTGGGCAAAAGGCCGCTGATTTCCACGATGGTTACGACATTTTCCCCTTCCGCCCCGCTAAAAGAGGCTTTTACGCGAATAGCCACGGCCGCCTGGCTGCGCCGTGTCGGTGCTGCTCTGTTCGCGCTGGTGCTGCTGGGCGGAGCCTTCGCTATCGTCATGGCGCAGGTCGCGGGCAATCGCGGGATCGCGCCCACCGCGTCCTCAGCCGATTACGAAGTTCGCGGGATCGAAGTCGACGAGCGCGCCGATACCGGAGAAGAAGCGCGCGAACAGGCATGGCGGCGGGCTCAGCGGCTCGCATGGCAGCAGATCGACGGGCCGCCGGTGTCGGATAGCCAGCTTTCGAGCATGGTTTCCTCGATCGTGATCCAGCGCGAACGGATCGGCCCGAAGCGCTACATCGCCACCCTTGGAGTGATCTTCGATCGTCAGCGGGCCGGGCGCTATCTTGGTGGTGCTGCGACAGCGCGCTCTTCCGCGCCGATGCTGCTTATCCCGGTGACTGTCAGTGGGGGGACCTTCACCACTTTCGAAGTGCGTAATGCGTGGCAGCGCTCATGGGCGGAATTCAATCCCGGGCGCAGCAGGATCGATTATGTCCGGCCAAGCGGTGCGGGCGGAGATTCGCTGCTGCTCAACTACGGGCAAGCGGGTCGCCGCAGCCGCGCGTGGTGGCGATCGACCCTCGATCAATATGGCGCCGCAGATGTGCTTGTCCCCATCGCGCGCCTCGACCACCAATTCCCCGGTGGACCGGTCACCGGCACTTTCACCGCGCGCTATGGCCCCGAAAGCCGCGTGCTTGAAACCTTCGAACTCACTGCCGAAAGCCCAGTGCGGATGGACGATATGTATCAGCGGGCGGTCGCACGGATCGATTCGATTTACGAAGCGGCGCTTGCAGACGGAAAGCTTCAGCCCGACCCGACACTGACCGCCGGTGCATCGGGCGAGATCGATCCTGCTCTCCAGCGGCTGATCGAGATCGGGCGAGCGGTCCGCGCGCGCGAAGCAGCGACTGCTGAAGCCGCGGAGGCGGCCCTCGCTCCCGACGGCAATTCCGGCCAAGGCGACGTGCCGACGCCCGCTCCGGTCACCGTTGCCAACTACACCGTGCAGTTCGATACGCCCGATGGAAGCGCCTTCGACGGCGTACTCACAACCGTCCGCGGGACGCCGGGTGTGCGCGGGGTGGCGGTTACCAGCACCGCGATGGGCGGCACCTCGGTCATGAATGTCGGCTTCAGCGGTTCGCTGGACGAGCTTGCCGCAGCCCTGCGTTCTCGCGGCTTTACCGTGCGCCAGGGGGCAAACGCTCTCGCAATCAGCCGCTAGGTCCGCGGCGCCGGTACCGATGGCAAGACCCGCTCCATCCAATCAGCAGATCGCGCTGCCTCTGGTCGCGCGCGATGGCGGAGCCGCGCAGCGTGTCGTGATCGGCAATGCCAACACCCACGTCGTCGATGCGCTCAGCGAACCTGAGCGCTGGCCATTCCGCACCGCAGTGCTGACCGGGCCGAGGCGTTCGGGCAAGTCACTGCTGGGGCGCTGGGCGGCAGGGCAGGGCATCAGGGTGATCGATAATGCCGACACGCTCGATGAGGCCGAGCTCTTTCACAGCTGGAATGCAAGCCAGGAAGGCGGATCGAAAGCCGGCGAGCCGTTGCTGCTGATCGCCAATGCGCGGCCATGGGAAATCCGTCTGCCCGATCTCGCATCGAGGCTCGGCGGATCACTGCAGCTTGAGATCGGCGAGCCCGACGATGCGATGGCAGCCGAACTGATCGAGGCTTTCGCCGAACAGCGCGCGCTGTCTTTGGCAGAGGGCGCTGCGGAGTATCTTGTCCCGCGCACAGAGCGAAGTTTTGCCGCGCTCGAAACCCTTGTTGCGACGATCGATCGCATCAGTCTTGAACGGCAGGCACCCGCCACCATGTCGGTGTGGCGCGCCGCCTTGGAAGCTATGCAAGGCCCCGAACAACAAAAACTGTTGTAGTCAGGATTTGCAAAATCGCCCGTTTGGTGGGAGAAAAATGCGATGTTCGACACGCTCAAGAGCTATCTGGACTCGATCCAGGCCCGTGATCCGGCACCGCGTTCGCGCGCGGAAATCCTGTTATATCCGGGTGTTTGGGCGGTGTTCTTCCACCGGATTGCGCACTGGCTTTTCGATGCGAAGCTGTATTTCCTGGCCCGTCTGGTGAACCATTTCTCGCGCGCCGTGACGGCGATCGACATCCACCCCGGCGCGACCATCGGGAAGAATTTCTTCATCGATCATGGCTTCACCGTCATCGGCGAAACCGCAGAAATCGGCAATAATGTCACCATCTACCAGTGCGTGACCTTGGGCGGGACCAATCCGACGAACGGAAAGGGCGGCAAGCGCCATCCGACCATAGAGGACAATGTCATCATCGGTTCGGGGGCGCAGATCATCGGACCCATAACCGTGGGTGAGCGAGGGCGCGTCGGCGCGAATGCAGTCGTGATGGAAGACGTACCGGCGGGCGCGACCATGGTGGGTTTCAAGGCCCGATCGACACTCGTCCCGGCAGAACAATGGATGCGCGAATTCATCCCATACGGCACGCCGTGTGAGGATGCGGAGGGCAACCGGATCGACTGCATCGAAAAGCTCGAAACCGAACTCAACGCGATGAAGGCGGAGATTGCCGCGTTGAGGGATCAAGCGGGGCAGGGTGCCAAGGCGCCTGAACAGGCCTCATTCGACCTCGATGCCAAGAAGAGCGGAACCGACGACTGATGAGCTCAGGAGCGGTGCCGGGCATTCCCGGACAGGTTTTACCATTCCCGGGCCGCGCGGGCGGTCAGGTCGGATTTCAGCGGGACGAGTTGCAGCGCATCCTCGACCTTTACGGCAGAATGGTCGCGGCCGGGCAGTGGCGCGATTACGCGATGGATTTCGATAAGCACGCGGCTACCTTTGCCGCGTTTCGCCGCACGTCGGAGCGCCCGCAGGCACGGGTTGAGAAACGCCCGGCTCTAAGGGCGAAGCAGGGCATGTGGACGCTGTTCGGCGAGCATGGGCAGGTGCTGAAGCGCGGTCACGAACTGGCTGGTGTGCTCGCGCCGATGGAGCGCCGCCTGATGAAGTCAGTCGGCGACAGCTGACGGCGCTTTTCTTAGGCTTTACGCAGTGCGCGCCGTCAATCCCAGTTCGTGTGTTGCTGGCAGCGCTTCCTGAATACCCTCCGGCAGAGCGGCGACGACAGTACGCCGGATGGGCTGCCAGAATGCGGACAGGCTAAGCAGCGCCGACCCGATAACGAGCGCTGTCAGAGCGAAATTCAGCTCGACCGCTCCGAACTCGCGGAACAGGAAGGTCAGCGCGAACAGCACATAGGCGAGCGCGGAAACCAGCATCGCGCGGCGATCGATGGCGAGAGCGAGCAATCCGAAACCGATGTAGACTGCGATCACCGCGAATGCGGCGCCCATGCCGATATTGTTGCCATCCGTCACGCCGATCAAAGCAAAGATCGGGTGCGCAATCATCGGCGCAGCCAGCAGGTGGAGCCAGAACGCCACGTCGCTGCGCCGCGAAGTCCGCTCCAGATCGGAAATGTCCCAGCGCATGGCGAAAGCGAACACCGCGAGGCCGGCGACGAAGACGAGCATGAGAACGACATCTTCATCGACACCTTGCGGGCCGATGCCGGTGACGATCAGGCCGATGACGGTTCCGGCGATCGCTGCGGCTCCCGCAGCCACGGTGATCGGCACCATGAAGCGGCGCCAGTGCAAATATGCAGCACCTGCAGCGATTAACGCGGCGAGCGAGACTGCAAGCGCGCCCAGGCGCTCACTACCCCCCTCGACCAGCGCGGCACCCACGCCGAGAATGGCCGCGAAGGTCCCGCCGACGAATGCCAGCAGAAGCAGAATCGAAGGCAATGCCATACGCCGCTTGCTCGTGAAGAATTCGGCGAGCGGCCATGATGTCACTGCAACGAATAGCCCGGCGAGAGAGATCTCCCACGCCTGCCGCAAGTCGGTCGCTGCGCGCCACGCTGCGAGTTCGGCGTCGTCGGGAAGATCGCGGTCGCCGAATGTGGTGAGGTAGTCTTCGACGGGGACCAACAGCCCGGCAATCGCCTGGCCGATGGCTCCCACGGCAAGCAGTAGGATGACGATTCCGATCGCCACGAAAATGTCGTTGAAGCTGTTGATCAACCGGAAGTTTTCTTCCGAAGAGCGCGGCAGTTCGCGCGTCTTGGTCATGTGCGAGCGAAAGCTCTGGGCGGCCTCGGCGCTCAATGCGCCCGCAGCGACCGCGGAATTGATATCGTCTTCACTGTACATCGGGTCCAGCCCTCCCTCGACTATGCGGGGAAAGCTAGGCCCGGTGTATTACTGTGTCAATACGCTGTGATAGAGCGGCTTACCCGCGCGCGCTGCTCGGGCCGGTGCCGGTTACCTTCTGCATGGCTTTGAGGATCGCACCCGACTGCTCGCTGCCCGATTGCGGGGCGACGAGGTTGGTGAACGAGTTGATGTCGTCCCACCGCTCGGCAAAGCCTTCGACCGTGCGCTCACCATCGGGAAGCCACACGGCGTCGTTCATGACGACCCACGAGGAGTGGAAACCGCCCGCGCCCGCGCCGACGATGGCGTTGGTCGGAGCGTCTTCGCTGACCAGGAAGAGGGCAGCCGGAACCACGTTTTCCGGGGCAAACAGCTTGAAGGCTTCTTCTGGGAAGAGGTCTTCGGTCATGCGCGTGCCCGCGACGGGCGACAGCGAGTTGCAACGGATGTTGTACTTCGCGCCTTCGAGTTGCAGAGTCTTGGTCAGACCGGCAAGGCCAAGTTTGGCTGCGCCGTAATTCGCCTGGCCGAAATTGCCGAACAGGCCGGTGGACGATGCTGTCATCAGCACGCGGCCATAGCTCTGCTCACGGAAGGTTTCCCAGCAAGCCTTGGTCACGAAGGCGGAGCCGGTGAGGTGGACCTTGAGCACGAATTCGAAGTCTTCGGGGCTCATCTTGGCAAAGGTCTTGTCGCGCAGGACGCCGGCATTGTTGATGAGGACGTGCACGCCGCCCCATTTCTGCTTGGCGTCGGCGACCATCTTTTCCATCTGGTCGAATTCGGTGACCGACCCGCCATTCGACATCGCTTCGCCGCCGGCTTTCTCGATTTCCTCGACCACTTCGAGAGCCATGTCAGAGTGACCGGTGCCGTCGCGTGCGCCGCCGAGGTCGTTGACGACGACCTTCGCGCCGCGCTTGGCCAGCTCGATCGCGTAGGCGCGGCCAAGGCCTCCACCCGCGCCAGTGACGATTGCTACCTTATCCTTGAAATCGATGCTCATGAGTGGGTCCTTCCGTGCGTCTTGTTTTTATGATTACGCTTTACGCTGGCGTAAAGTTACGTGCCGCTGGGTGGCAGGATTTGTGCTGCGTTGCAACACCGGCCTTCCGGACCCATGCACGCCGTAGGGGCAGCGTCTGCCTTAGAGTGTTTCCAAGGCGGAAATCAGGCCGCCGAGCGAATCGATTACGGCGTCGGCGCCCAATTCGCCGGGCGGCTTGTCGCAATAGCCATAGGCAGCCGCGATAACAGGCACTCCGGCCGCGCGCGCCGCGTTCACGTCGTATGTCGAATCGCCCACGAAGGCGAAAGAACCGCCACCGCAGCGCTTCTGCGCTTCGAGGACCGGGGCGGGATTGGGTTTGGAGATGTATTTGCCGTCAGGCCCCTTTCCCATGCTGTTGCCGCCGATGACCGTTTCGAAAGGCTCGAGGAAATCGAGCTGCGTCAGGATGGAGCGGGCGAAGTCCTCGAACTTGTTGGTGACCACAGCCATTTTGACGCCGCGCGCGGAAAGCTCTGCCACCACATCGCGGGCATGTGGATAGGGTGCAGAATGCACCGCATTGTGATCGGCATAATAACGCAGCATCTGCTTGTAGAGTGCGCGGAAATCGTCCTCGGGCATGCCGCCCTGCGCCTCGACTGCACGCGCCAGCATGATCTTCGCTCCGCCGCCGATCAGATCCTTGCTGCTGTCGACGGGCACCGGGTCGAAGCCGCCAATGTCCAAAGCGTGGTTCACTGCCGCGCCAAGGTCGCGAAAGGTATCGAGCAGCGTGCCGTCGAGATCGAAGCCCACGGCGCTAAAGGGAAAGTCGGTCATGCACGACCGCGTGACGGAACGCTCTTCAAACCGCAAGCGTTTGATGGCAAGCGCCGCGGCGCGTATTGGAGAAAGCATGACCGATTTTGCCGCCATCATCCTTGCCGCGGGCAAGGGGACCCGCATGAAAAGCGATCTGCACAAGGTGCTGCATCCGATTGCGGGAAAACCAATGCTGATGCACCTGCTCGACAGTTTCGGTGAGCTTTCGCCGAGGCGGACAGTCGTGGTTGTGGGGGACAAGCGCGAGCAGCTGGACGAGGCGCTGGCGGATAGGGACATCACCACTGCCTTGCAGGAACCACAGCACGGGACTGCGCATGCCGCCTTGCAAGCGCGCGAGCCTCTCGAAGGGTTTACCGGCAACATCCTCGTATGCTTCGGCGATTGCCCCATGGTGAAAGCCGAGACGGTGACGCGGCTGACAGCTGCGCTCGAGGGCGGGGCGAAGGTTGCGGTGCTCGGCTTTAGGCCCGACGATCCGCTCCAATACGGCCGGGTCATTGCCGACACGGATGGCACGGTGCGCAAGATGGTCGAATTCAAGGACGCCAGCGAGGAAGAGCGTGCCTGCGACCTTTGCAATTCAGGGCTCATCGTCGCGCATTCGGACGATATGTGGCCGCTGCTCGACGGGGTGAGCAACGACAACGCGCAGGGTGAATACTACCTCCCCGACGTGGCGACCGGGGCCATTGCGCGCGGCGACACCGTGAAAGTGGTCGAGACCGACCCCGCCGAGGTGGCAGGCATCAACAGCCGCGCCGAGCTCGCAGCTGCAGAGGCACAGTGGCAGTCATTCAAGCGCGAAGAGGCGATGGCGGGCGGTGCGACGCTGAAAGCACCTGAAACCGTGTTCTTCAGCTGGGACACCGAGCTCGGCAAGGATGTGGTGGTCGAACCCAACGTCGTCTTCGGGCCGGGCGTCAAAGTGGCCGATGGCACTCACATCAAATCTTTCTCCCACCTCGAAGGAGCAACCCTTGCCAGCGGCGTGCAGGTCGGCCCCTTCGCGCGTCTGCGCCCAGGAGCCGTGCTCGAGGAGGACAGCTTCATTGGCAATTTCGTCGAGATGAAGGAGGCGACGCTCGGTAAGGGCGCCAAGGCCAGTCACCTGTCCTATATCGGCGATGCGACAGTGGGCGAAGGCGCAAATATCGGCGCTGGCACGATCACCTGCAATTACGACGGCTATTTCAAATACCACACCACCATCGGCGAGCGCGCGTTCATCGGATCGAACAGCGCCCTCGTTGCGCCGGTTACGATCGGGCCGGATTCGATCGTGGCGGCAGGGTCCACCGTCAGCCGTGATGTTGGCGCGGGAGAATTGCGCATGGTCCGCGCAGAGCAGATGGTGAAGCAGGGCTGGGCCGACCGTTTTCACGACACAATGAAGAAGAAAAAGGCGGCGGCGAAAGCAAAAGAGTGAGTGGCTTGGGTTCCACCGACGACGCGCTAACCTGCTGGCTTTGCGGACGCCCTTTCGACATGCGCATTCAATGGCATCACCCGGTGCCGAAATCGAAGAAGGGGCGCAGCACCGTCCCGGTTCATCCGATTTGTCACAAGACGATCCATAGGAATTTCACCAATACTGAGCTTGCGCGTATCGGTGATGACCCCAAGGCGCTACGCGATGATCCAGCCATCGCCAAGTTCGTGCGCTGGGTGAGCGGCAAGCCGCCCGATTTCCACGCTCCCACGCGCAGCTAAGTCGCGTGAAACGGGAACTTTTGCGCTGCACAGATGCTGATTAATCAAAGCATTAGCAGGAGCAATATCATGGGTATCGGTAGGTGGATTGCCGCAGGGCTCGGTATAGCAGCAGTCGGGGCAGTCGCGGCTTATGCTAAGTACAGCGACACGGAACAGGCACCGTACAAGGTTGTGGTAGAAGACGGCGAATTCGAATTGCGTGAGTATCCGCCAATCATTGTCGCTCAAGTCACGCATACCGGAGAGAGCATGCGCGCACGCAATGCGAGCTTCCGCCGGCTTGCGGCGTATATCTTCGGGCAGGATCGCCCGAGAGGCGGTGACACAATCGCCATGACAGCCCCCGTAATGACAGCACGGGTAGGCGAGGATGAGAAGATAGCGATGACCGCGCCGGTCCTGCAGGATCAGACCGGCAGCGACACTTGGCGCATGCGGTTCGTGATGCCGGCGAAATACACGCTGGAAACGCTTCCCGCGCCGCCGACCGATATCGCCTTGACCGAGCTTCCCGCCCGCCGGATGGCTGCGGTTCGTTTCAGCGGCAACGCGCGCGAGGCGCAGCTCATCGAAATGGAAGCGAAGCTGATGAACTGGATCGAGGGCCGCGGGCTAGCTGCGACCGGCAATCCGGAATATGCAGGCTACGATGCGCCGATGGTACCAGGACCCATGCGGCGCAACGAGGTCATGATCGAAGTGGCGGCCGAATAGGGGTCAGCCGGCCGCCGCGCTTCGATCAAATCTTAAGCGTCTTCGAAAGTGCGTTCGGTCTTGGCCGTCGGAATCCGGCCGCTCTCACGCTCCCACTGCTCGAATTCGCTGCGGCTCAGCAGGTACCGTTCACGGGCTTCGTGAAAGCTGATCACGCGGTCATGTACCGCCTGAACAACATCTGCTTTTTTGGCTTTCGACCAATAGACCCGGTGCGATTTCGGAAGACCATACTGCTTGATCGCATCGGATATGGACATGTGTCGGGGGTATGCCACGTTTTTACTCCTTAGTTAGGTGCCCCAATTTCAAAGCGCCCTCTGTTGACGACCCAACTTTCCGGTTTTCAGGCTTAATTCGGTCCTACCAAGCATGGTTAAGATCGCGTTGACGCCGCCCTACGTGGCTGGCGTGCGGTGAAGCGAGTGCAAAGTGTCGATTTGCTTTACAGCTTGAATTTCAGGGACAAAAAAGGGGCGATCCCGATCGCGGGATCGCCCCTTTTTTTTGTCCGATTCCTTCTCCGTCAGCCGCCGGTTTGTTCATCCATCAACTGCTGCATGAGATAGACATATTGCAGCGCCTGAAGCTTCGCGCGCTGTTCGTTATCGACGCCGCCGGAATGCCCGCCGGTCATGTCTTCGAAGTAGTAATAGGGCTGACCCAGCTCCTTGAGCCGCGCGGCACCTTTGCGCGCATGCGCGGGATGGGTGCGGTCATCGGCGGTCGATGCCCAGAGGAACGGGGTGGGGTAGTCCACGCCTTCCTCGATCTTCTGATAGGGCGAATAACCTTCTATCCACGCGCGCTGCTCGGGAATGCGCGGGTCGCCATATTCGCCAATCCACGAAGCGCCACGACCGATGAGGTGGTAGCGCAGCATGTCGAACAGCGGGATCTGCACGATCGCCGCGCCGAACAGGTCGGGTCGCTGGGTGAAGGCGGTGCCGACCAGCAATCCGCCTTGCGAGCCGCCCTGAATGCCGAGATGCTCGGGCGAGGTGAAACCCTTATCCACGAGGTCCTGGCCAACGGCGATGAAGTCGTCCCAGGTGCGCTGCTTGTTCTCTCGGATGGCGGTTTGGTGCCAGTTCGGCCCGAATTCGCCGCCCCCACGCAGGTTGGCGAGCACGTACGCGCCGCCATTTTCCAGCCACAGCTTCCCTGTGGAGCCGAGATAAGCGGGAAGGCGCGGGATCTGGAACCCGCCATACCCTGTCATCAGGACCGCGGTTTCGCCGTCCATCTCCATCCCGGCGGGTTTGACGATGAAATACGGGACCTTCGTCCCGTCGGCGCTTATCGCCTCGTGCTGCTCGACGTCCATTCCGGCCGCGTCGAAATAGGACGGCGAATTCTTGAGCGGCATCGGATCGGCCGAGCCGTCCGTGTAATAGAGCGTTGTCGGGTTCAGAAAGTCCGTAACCGTGAACATGATCTGCTCGCTCTCGTTCGAGCTCGCCGCGATCCCCACGGTTGCATTGTCGGGCAATTCTACCTCTTCGCTCACCCATGCGCCGTCTTCGAAGTTGAACTTCAAGACCTTGCCGACAACGTTGTCGAGCAAGCCGACATAGAGCGCGCCTGCGGTGATGGCACCGCCGCGCTTAGTCTGGCGCTCCGCCGGAGCCCACACGAGCGTCTTGGCCGCTGCGTTCGGATCGGCTTTCCATTCCTCAAGATCGGATGCGATCAGGCTGTCGGCCGGAAAGGTCTGGTCGCCCACCGTCCAATCGACATCTGTGGTGTAGAGCATGTGGCCGTCCACAATGCCGTACAGCGACGCCTTCAACGGCATGTCGAGCTTCACCCATTCGAAGTTTGCCGGGTTAAGCCAGTAGTTCTCACTTTCGTGAAAGCTGATCCCGCGAAAGGCGGTTGTGGCGTGGATCTCGCTGCTCGCATCGCGCAGCAGGCTCGCGCCCGCCCACACATCGTCTGCCTCGCCGCGAAAGATCTCTTTTGCATCGGCAATCTCGGTGCCGCGTTTCCAGACGCGGGTGGTGAAGGGGTATTCGCTGTCGGTCAGCGTCCCTTCGCCGAAATCGCGCCCAACCATCAGCGTGTCTTTGTCGACCCACTGGATACCGCCCTGGCTTTTCTCGGAAAGCTCGAACCCGCCTTCGACGAATTCCTTCGTCGTCATGTTGAATTCGCGCATGACAGTCGCATCCTCGCCGCCATCGGACAGCGCGATCATGCATAGCTCCATTGCGGGCGGCAGGTAGGTCGAACCCTTGTAAACCCATTCCTTGCCCTCGGCTTCGGCCAGCGCGTCGACATCGAGAATGGTTTCCCATTCGGGCTCGTCGGTCTGGTAGCTTTCAAGAGTGGTTCGGCGCAGCAGGCCCTTCGGGTTCTCCTTGTCCTGCCAGAAGTTGTAGAGGCCGTCCGGGCGGAAGCTGACAAATGGGATGCGGTCCTCGCTGTCGAAAATCTCCAGCGCTTCTGCCTTGAGCTGTGCGAAGCGTGGATCGCTTTCCAGCGCCGCCTGCGTCCGCTCGTTTTCGTTTTCGACCCAGGCCAGCGCCTCTTCGCTGCGCGCTTCCTCAAGCCAGATGTACGGGTCCTGCTCAGGGCCGGGTACGCCATCTGCAGGCGCGGTTTCGGTATGATCATCGGCGGCAGCGCCGGTTGCGGCGGTGATTGTCATGGCAGCGGCCAATGCGAGTGTTGAAACAAGTCTCAAATATCCTCTCCGACTGGGGATCTAGCTAAATTTAATCTGCCCAACATAGTGGGAAAAGTGAAGCGCCAAACGGCGATTTGCCAGCGATTTCAGCCTGTCTGCTCCGCGACCTGCACCTCGCGTTCGCGCGGGAGGAAAACCGGCGGGCTTTCGCCGCTTGTTTCCATCTCGGCGATGGCTGCGAGGATGTGCTCGCGCACACGGCATTGCAGTCTCCACCCGGCTTTGGGATCTCTGGCGCGGGCAAGGAAGCGCACTGTCATTGCCGAAGAGCCGTGGTCGACGACCTGCACCTTCGCTTCCTCGGCATCCATCACCCCGTCATCGTTTTCGACAAACCTCTGAAACTCCTCCCGTAACCGGTCCACGTCCGCGCGGTGGTCCAGCATCAGCTCTACATGCGTCATCAGGCTGGGGTCGGTCTTGGTCCAGTTCTCGAAACTCTCGTTCACGAAGGCTGAAACGGGCGCCATCAGGCGCCGCTCATCCCAGGTGCGCAGCCTGAGGTGCGTAAAGCCGATGCGCTCGACATAACACCACTGTCCGCCCCAGTGCACGGCATCACCGATCCGCGCGGTCTTGGCGAAGGCGATCTGGATGCTCGCCATCAGGTCACCCAATGCCTGCCGCGCGGCGAACACTATGATCAGACCAAGCACGCCCGCCGAGGCCAGCAGGCTGAAACCAAGCGTGTTCGCTATATCCGTTTGCAGCAGCACCACGCCCGCCGCGACCATGACCACGAAGACGGTCACCAGTCGCCGTGCGGCGCTGAGCTTCGTGAAATAGTCGCGGCTCTCTTCGTTATCGGGGTCTTCGAGCTCTTCGGTGCGGCTTTCCGATGCGAATTGCGCGATGGTGTCGATTACGGTGAGGACGATCGCGACGATTGCTGCCACGAACAGAGTGATCTGCAGCGGATCGAGGAATGTCGACACTGCTCCGGAGAAATTGAAGACACCCAGCCGAACGAGCGCGAATGTTCCTGCGAAGACGGCGAGCGTTGCCGGCAGGTGCACGGCGCGAAGGACGCCGTAAACAAGACCTTCTTCGTCGCGGGAACGACGCAGCGCGCGGATACCTGCATAGGTGAGGTTGGCGATCCCGACCGCGAACAGCAGCACGAGCGGCAGCGCGACGACTTCCCACCATGCAAGCGTCCAGAACGCCTGCGCGCGCAGAGGCGCAGGGAGCATCTCTTCAAAAGGGGTGGGGCCATATCGTTCGTACAAGGCGGGGATATTCTCGACCGTTTGACGCGAGATCAACCACACGGGGTCGGACCCGTCCGCCTTCACCCTCGCGATCCGGAACGAGTAATCGCGATCCTCCGCGCGCAAGTACCACAGCGCGATATTGCGGCGCGGTTCACCTGAAAGTGGGGCCTCTGCCGTGCTCGACACATCGACCGCGTCAGGGCGGTCGGGGATTTGCCTCCAGTCGATGACCACCGAACGGTGGACGATTTCAATGGCCTTCCTGGCAAGCTCGGGCCCCTCTGCTGCCTGGCGACCGACCGGAACTTCGGACAGGTCCAGCGCGGCGGCCGCGCGATCCCATTCCTGGGCAAAGCCGGCGTCGAGGAAGCTTTCGAGCAGCGATTGCGGTGTTTCGAGGTCAAGCGGCTCGCCGAGTGGGGCGAGACCCTGATTGATCCGGTCGACCTCGTAAACATGGGGCTCGGGTCCGGCAGGCGACTCCTGTGACGTCTGCGCCGCGAGGGGTACGGCCAAGAAAAGGGCGAGAAGGCTTAAGAGCGTTCTGTGAATGGAGTCTCTCCGTCGTTGTCGTGAAACTAACGGAAAGGCCCATTTGATGTTCCGAAAAGCAAAAGGGCGACCCAGAGGGGCCGCCCTTCGCTATTCAGAGAGGATTAGCGGTTAGCCGTCCACGTGCTCGGCGAGCACTGTCAGACCCGTATCGCCAACCTCGGCAAAGCCACCTTTGACTTCGATGGTCTCGGGCTCTGCGCCTTCGCTCTTGTAAACCTGCACCGCACCGTCGCGGATGGTCGACATGAACGGTGCGTGCCCTTCGAGCACACCGAATTCGCCTTCGGTGCCGGGAACGACGACCATGTGAACGTCTTCGCTGCGCACCAGCTTGGCAGGGGTCACCAGTTCAAAGTGGAGTGGCATGGCGCTTATGCGTCCTCAGCCATTTCGGAAGCCTTCTTGACCACGTCTTCGATGCCGCCGACCATGTAGAATGCCTGCTCGGGCAGGTGGTCGTATTCGCCATCGACAACCGCCTTGAACGATTTCACGGTGTCTTCGAGCTGTACGAAAATGCCGTCGATGCCGGTGAAGACCTCGGCCACGTGGAAGGGCTGCGAAAGGAACTTCTGGATCTTGCGGGCACGCGCCACGGTGAGCTTATCTTCTTCCGAAAGCTCGTCCATGCCGAGAATTGCGATGATGTCCTGCAGCGACTTGTACTTCTGCAGCGTTTCCTGAACGCGGCGAGCGGTGTCGTAGTGCTCCTGACCCACGACGCGCGGTTCGAGAACGCGGCTGGTGGAGTCGAGCGGGTCGACCGCCGGATAGATGCCCAGCTCCGAAATCGCGCGGTTGAGCGTGGTCGTCGCGTCCAAGTGAGCGAACGAGGTCGCCGGGGCAGGGTCGGTAAGGTCATCGGCAGGCACGTAGATGGCCTGGACCGAGGTGATCGAACCCTTGTTGGTCGAGGTGATGCGCTCCTGCAGGTTGCCCATGTCGGTCGAAAGGGTCGGCTGATAGCCCACAGCCGACGGGATACGACCCAGCAGTGCGGACACCTCCGAACCGGCCTGCGTGAAGCGGAAGATGTTGTCGACGAAGAACAGCACGTCCTGGCCTTCCTGATCGCGGAAATATTCCGCCATGGTCAGGCCGGACAGAGCAACGCGGGCACGCGCGCCGGGAGGCTCGTTCATCTGGCCGAAGACGAGTGCCACCTTCGATCCCTCGGTGATGGCATTGCCGTCCTCGTCCTTGGCGATAACGCCTGCGTCGAGGAATTCATGGTAGAGGTCGTTGCCCTCACGGGTGCGTTCACCAACGCCAGCGAACACGGACACGCCGCCGTGACCCTTTGCGATATTGTTGATGAGTTCCTGAATGAGAACGGTCTTGCCGACGCCCGCGCCTCCGAACAGGCCGATCTTGCCGCCCTTTGCGTACGGGGCAAGCAGGTCGATCACCTTGATACCGGTGACAAGGATCGCCGCTTCGGTCGACTGGTCGACAAAAGCAGGTGCCTCGGCATGGATCGGTGCGGTCATTTCCGCGCCGATGGGGCCGCGTTCGTCGATGGCTTCACCAACGACGTTCATGATGCGGCCGAGTGTTTTCGGGCCGACCGGAACGGAAATCTGAGCGCCAGTGGCGATCACTTCTGCCCCGCGAACGAGACCTTCGGTCGCGTCCATCGCGATGGTGCGAACGGTGTTCTCACCAAGGTGCTGGGCGACTTCGAGAACGAGAGTCTTGCCGTCATTCTTGGTTTCCAGCGCCGAGAGGATCGGCGGCAGCTCGCCTTCGAACTGCACGTCGACGACAGCGCCGATGACCTGGGCGATCGTGCCGTTGGTGGTCTGGTTGAGGACTGGTGCGGTGGCCATTGTTGTGTTCCTGTCAGTAAGAAATTCGCGGTGAGCCAGTTACTCGGCTGTTTCCGCGTCGGTCGCCATGTCGGCTTGAAGATTTGCGCGTTCCAGGGAGCCGCAGAAATCGGGTTCCTCGACTAGCTCCCACGAGGCGCCATTCTGAGCGATCGTGAGGGACCTCTCGGTCCCTGCCGGATCCTGCGCGAAAGCATAATCGCAAGTGAATTCGCTGCCGAGTTCGTTGGCGACGCACGATGCATTGCCAACACGCGCGCGAAGTGTGGGGCACTGCTGATCGAGCGCGGCTTGCACGTTTTCGAGCTCCGGCGCGCCGCCGTCACCGACCGGATTGTCATCCGGGCTGAGATCGGCCGAAACGGCCTCGGGCGCGAGATCTGCGGTGTCTTCACCGGTAGGCTCCGAACACGCGGCAAGGCTGACGCCCAGCGCAGTGGCAGCGGCAAATGCAACAAGCTTGTTCATAGTGCTTCGGCTCCTGCAATGATTTCAATGAGTTCGGTGGTAATCGCGGCCTGGCGGCGGCGGTTGTATTCGATGTTGAGGTCCTTGATGAGCTCACCAGCGTTGCGCGTGGCGTTGTCCATCGCGGTCATCGATGCGCCTTGCTCCGATGCCTCACGCTCAAGCAGAGCGCCAAACAGCTGCGTCTTCACGTAGCGTGGCAGCAGCTCTTCGAGGATTTCCTCTTCGCCCGGCTCGTATTCGACCACGGCGCCGGTGTCTTCGGTTTCCTCAGGCGAGGGCACCGGGATCAGTTGATTGACGGTCGGATCCTGAACCAGCGCCGATTTGAATTTCGGGAAGATCAGATGCGCGACATCATATTTCCCCGCGTCGTACATCTCGATCAGCTCTGCAGCAATTGCATCGGCCTCGTCGAAACCGGGCGTCTTGACAGTGCTGGTGTCGAAATGCTGCCCGATGCGGTCTGCATATTCCCGCTTGATCGGGGCGCGGCCTTTCTTGCCGACGAGGTAGAATTTCACCTCCTTGCCAGCGGCCAGCAATTCTTCCGCCTTGGCCTTCGCCGCCTTGACGATGTTCGAGTTCAGACCGCCGCAGAGGCCCTTGTCGGTGTTCACCACGACGAGCAGGTTGCGTTTGTCCGAGCCGGTTCCGGCGAGCAGTTTCGGTGCGCTGTCGCCCGATACCTTGCCGGCAAGCGACGCCATGACGTCGCTGAGCCGTTCGGCATAGGGACGCGCGGCCTCGGCAGCGGACTGCGCACGGCGAAGCTTTGCCGCGGCGACCATCTGCTTGGCCTTGGTGATCTTCTGGGTCGATTTGACCGACCCGATCCGATCCTTGAGTTCCTTGAGCGATGCCATCTGGCGCTACCTTAAGCGAACTGCTTGGCGAAGGTCTTGAGAGCCGCCTCGGTGCGGTCCTTCACATCGCCTTCGAACTTCTTGCTCGTGCGAATGTCATCGAGGATGTCGGCGTGTTCGCTGCGGAAGAAAGCGAGCATCTGTTCCTCGTATTCGCCGACGCGATCGACTGCGACGTCGTCGATGAAACCGTTGGTACCGGCGAAAATCGAGACGGTCTGCTCTTCGAACGGCATCGGCGAGAACTGAGCCTGCTTGAGCAGCTCGGTAAGGCGTGCACCGCGGTTGAGGAGCTTCTGCGTCGAGGCGTCGAGGTCCGAGCCGAACTGCGCGAACGCCGCCATCTCGCGGTACTGCGCGAGGTCGAGCTTCATCGAGCCCGAAACCTTCTTCATCGCCTTGGTTTGGGCGGCACCGCCCACGCGGCTAACCGAAAGGCCGACGTTAATCGCCGGACGGATGCCCTGGTAAAACAGGTCGGTTTCGAGGAAGATCTGGCCATCGGTGATCGAGATCACGTTGGTCGGAATGTAGGCCGACACGTCGCCAGCCTGGGTTTCGATGATCGGCAGCGCGGTGAGCGAGCCGTGGCCGTTCTCTGCATTCATCTTGGCAGCACGCTCAAGCAGGCGGCTGTGGAGATAGAACACGTCGCCCGGATACGCTTCGCGGCCCGGAGGACGGCGAAGCAGCAGCGACATCTGGCGGTAGGCGACGGCCTGCTTCGAAAGGTCGTCGTAAACGATCACGGCGTGCATGCCGTTGTCGCGGAAGAATTCGCCCATTGCGCAGCCGGTGTACGGTGCGAGGTACTGCAGCGGTGCAGGCTCCGAAGCGGTTGCGGCCACAACGATGGAATATTCCATCGCGCCGTTTTCTTCGAGCTGCTTCACGATCTGGGCAACGGTCGAACGCTTCTGACCGACGGCGACATAGATGCAGTACAGCTTCTGCTTCTCGTCATCGCCCTTATGCGCGTCGCGCTGGTTGATAAAGGTGTCGATTGCGACAGCCGATTTACCGGTCTGACGGTCACCGATGATGAGTTCGCGCTGGCCGCGGCCGACCGGCACGAGCGCGTCGATCGCCTTGAGGCCCGACTGCACCGGCTCGGAAACGGATTCGCGCGGGATGATGCCCGGCGCCTTCACTTCGACACGGCTCCGCTCGGTCGTCTCGATCGGGCCTTTGCCATCGATCGGGTTGCCCAGAGCATCGACCACGCGGCCCAGCAGACCCTTGCCGACGGGAACGTCCACAATGGTCTCGGTCCGCTTGACGGTGTCGCCTTCCTTGATCTCGGCGTCGGAGCCGAAGATCACGACGCCGACATTGTCGGCTTCGAGGTTCAGCGCCATGCCCTGAACGCCGTTGGCGAATTCGACCATCTCACCGGCCTGGACCTGATCGAGGCCGTGGATACGGGCAATACCGTCACCCACGCTGAGAACGGAGCCGACTTCGCTGACTTGCGCTTCGGTGCCGAAATTGGCGATCTGGTCCTTGATGACCTTGGAGATTTCTGCGGCGCGGATTTCCATGTTCGTAGTCCTTTAAGCCTTCATGGCCTGGGCAAGTGAATTGAGACGGGTGCGGATCGAGGCGTCGATGCGCTGCGATCCAATGGTGACGACGAGACCGCCGAGCAGGTCGGGGTCAACATCGGCTGAAAGCATTACGGTGCGGCCTTCACGCTGCGTCAGCTTGCTCTTCAATTCGGCGAGCTGGCTGTCGGTTAGCGGGTGCGCGCTGGTGACATTCGCGGTGACCTCACCGCGCTGGGCAGCGGCAATGGCTTTGAATGCGGCGATCATGTCGGGCAGGGCGGCAAGACGGCGATTGCCGGCAAGCACGCCGAGGAAATTGGTGGTGAGCTCGGCCAGGCCGAGATGCTTCGCAACAGCCTCGACCGCTTCGCCCTGCGCATTTCGCGAGAGCTGGGGATTGGTTGTCGCGCTGTGCAGATCATCCGATTCGCGCAGTGCCTCTTGCAGCTTGGCGAGATCGGATTCGACAGCCGTGACCGTCCCCGCTTCACTGGCGAGTTCGAACAGAGCTGAGGCGTAACGGCCTGCCAGGCTAGCCTGAATACCGGCGGAAATATCCACGCGTTTCGATGTCCTTTAGGATCTTCGAGAATAACGATGCATCGCTTCGAGGTTTCGGGCCGCTTTGGGGCATCCCGACGAAGCTGGCGCGCGCCTAGCAATGTCTTTGCGATTCCGCAAGCGACGCAGGCGTGAATTATGGGCGAGACATGTTGCAGTGTCGTCAATCGCCGCGGGCAGGGCATCCGCTCGCCGACTAGCCGAGCAAAGCCTGACTATTTTGCGAGCGCAGATGCGCTTGCGCGCCCGCAAACCCTCTCGCATAAATCGCGGCGAGGAGAGGAACCATGCAACTGACACCAATGGCACCAAAGTGCGGGGTAGAGATTTCGGGCGTTTCGCTGGCGCAGTGCAGCGATGCGGAGATGGAGCAAATCAAGCAGGCGATCTACGAGCACGGGGTCGCCGTGTTTCGCGATCAGGAATTCTCACCCGAAGATCACATCAAGTTCGGCAAGCGCTGGGGCGGGATCGACATCAACAATTACTTCCCGCTGCAGGAAGATTACGGCGAGATTGCCGTGGTGAAGAAAGAGGCCGATCAGGCGACCAATATCGGCGGTGCCTGGCACACGGATCATTCATACGATCAGATCCCGGCGATGGGATCGGTGCTGGTCGCGCGTGAACTGCCACCTGCCGGCGGCGATACCGAGTGGGCGCATATGGGCGCGGCCTACGATGCGCTGCCCGATAACCTTAAAGAGGAGATCGAGGGGCTCGAAGCGTTCCATACCGCGGATCACGTATATAAAGCCGACGGGCTCTATGCGCAGACCGACATGGGCAAGAGCCTGCGCGGGCAAGACCTGAAGACCGGGGCGGTTCACCCGGTCGTTATCCGCCACCCACATACCGGCAGGAAGCTGCTCTACGTAAACACCGCCTTCACGATCAACTTCGTCGGCCAGACACGAGAAGAGAGCCTTCCGCTGCTTCAGCGACTATGCGACGCGGCTTTGACGGGCGACAACCAGTGCCGCCTGCAATGGAAGCCTGGCACGGTGGCGATCTGGGACAACCGCACGACCTGGCACAACGCGATCAACGACTATCAGGGCCATCGCCGCGAGATGCACCGGATCACGCTGTCGGGCGACGCGCTCGCGGCTTGATGAAGGCGAGAAGGAGGCTGCCTTTGCCGAGCTCTGTCTTTGGGGCAGCCGCCATCGGCGGGGCCTAGTTTCAGAGCTGCTTAGCCGCAGCCTCCCAGCTTATCGATCGACTGGGCACAGCCGCAGTCAGTTGCCGAGTTTCGGTGGCAGCCTCTGCTCGGGAGCGATGGGCTCAACTTTGGTCGCACTGCGACCTCGAGGGCTTCGCTCATTCACTGTTTACTCAATTCGCCCCGTTTTGGCTAAGCCATCAAACACTGCCATGTTTGCGACAAAGTCGGGAACTTCAGAAAACCTTGCAATGCAAGCCTACCTTCCGTCCCCTCATGTGAGGACGTCGTCGGATTTAGGTTATACACCTGTGTTTTCAAGGCGGTCCGAGCTATTTTCCACCAGATGATAATCACTGCTCATCAGCAGCACCAGCCGTCGCCGCAGCCTCGCAAGTATAGACCAGTCGCTCGTTCGGCCGTGAGGGCAATTGCGCCAGCACACCCGACTGCTGCTCGCCCAGAATGCGTGGTGCGTCGAGCACGCCGCAGGCGGGCGGGGTGTAGGCGCTGCGAATTTCGCGCGCCGCCTGCATCTGACTGCGGCTCAGCAGGTAACGGTCCGTCCTGAAGGTTCGCGTTTGCGGGTCGTATGTGTTGACCGAGACAGCGGCTTCGTCGTTCGGGACGAGCACACGCGACCATTCGCCATTGGTCATCCCATATTGCGTCCGGCCATTGAGGCATCCGTCGGCCGCCCAACTGAATTCGACATCATCCGTCCGTGCGCCGGTGATCCGGCTGCGTTCAGGCACCAGCGTGCAGATGAGTGTGCCGTCGCCCGCGAGCGAGACGGGCGGTCCGCTTTCGCCGCCGTTGAGCTCCAATTCTTCAAGAGCCGCAGCAACACGGTCCTCGATCTCGCTGTAACCGGGGCGGGTAATCCAGATCAGAACCGTGCCGATGATCGCCGCGCCCGCAATTCCGGCAGCGACCATAGTGCGCATCTGGGCCGTCGCGTCACCTTCCGGGTTCAATCGGGACTGCTGGCGCAGCTGGATCGCAGCGTATCCGGCGCCGATCCCTATCAGGAGCAGGATCAGCGCGATCGCCATCGCATTGTCCCGCTCCTCCATCACCGCCATTTGCGCGGAAAGGCGGGCATCCGCGCGCGCCTCGCGCATTTCGTCCTCGCGCGCCTCGAGCAGCGCTCTTGCGTCAGCCCGCTCGGCTTCGAACCGCGCGCGCTCGGCTGCGTTAAGCTCGTCGATCGACCGGCATGGCAAGGCATTGGTCTGCGGTTCGATATCGTTGGCGCGCAAGAAAGGCAGCAGTTCGCGCAGGCTGACCGCGAAGTAGAATTCGGCATCCGACCCGTTGGAGTCTGCTCCGAACGAATTGACACCGAGCACCCTGCCGCAACCATCGAGCAAGGGACCGCCCGAATTGCCGCGCGCGATTGGAGCGGTGTGCAGGATCGTGTCGAACTGCCGGCTGGGCCGTTCGCCCGACAGAAAGCCGCGGCTCTTGACCGGCGGCTGAGCGTTGAAGATGTCGCTGATCTCCAGGCCCTGCGCCAGATCGACATTCATTGGGTAGCCAACTGCGGAAACCTCGCCGAGGTTGGCCCCGACGCCGCCCGCAATGGTTAGCGGCGGGAGTCGGATCGCATCATCGGTGATTTCGATAAGGGCCAGATCGTTGCGCGGACTGACGGCCAGCGGGCGTCCAAACGCGCCGTCGTCGCCTTCGCTGGGCACGATACCGATCCGCAGGGTGTCGTCCTGCAAGGCCTCTCGGATGACGTGGGCATTGGTTACGATCTTGGTCGGTGTGACGGCAAAACCACTGCCGTGGGTTACCGGCACCAATTCCTCGCCATTCTGGCTGATAATCACGACCCGCACGACGCCGCGCGCTGCCGCCTCGACATCGCCAGCGTCTGCGTAGGCCGCCGAAGCGACCAGCAAGGCGAACAGTGCCGCAAAAACCTGTATCAATTTCTTCATCGCGGCGATCTTTACGCAATGCGGGTCATTGACCGCAAGCTTCGGGATGCGCTGTAAGCCGGTCTGTGGGAAAAGCGGCCGCATGACGAACACAAAAGAGCTTACGGATGAAGAGCGCTGGCGGATCGCGCTTGCAAAGGACCGACGGTACGATGGCGCGTTCGTGACCGGGGTGCATTCGACCGGCATCTATTGCCGCCCGAGTTGCCCGGCGCGGGCACCCTTGCGCAAGAATGTGCGGTTCTACGCGGGCCCCGCCGATGCGGAAGCCGCCGGATTGCGCGCCTGCAAGCGCTGCTCGCCCAACACGCAGAGCGCGGAGGAGGCGTGCGTGCTCGCAGCCATCGGCGCGATCCGTTCGGGCGGCGCAATGACGCTCGACCAACTGGCGGAGCTTACGGGGTATTCACCCACGCATTTTCAGCGGCTTTTCAAGCGCACAGTGGGGCTTTCACCCGCTGCGTTTGCAAGGGCCTTGCGTGAAGAGCGCGTTCGTGAGGCTCTCGAAAGCGGTGCAACCGTGACCGATGCGCTTTACGACGCGGGCTATTCCGCACCATCGCGTTTTTACGCGGACATGAAAGGACGACTGGGCATGCAGGCGAGCGATTGGCGTGACGGCGGAGCCGGACGGACCGTGCACTGGAGTGTGATCGCCACCTCGCTCGGCGATATGCTCGTCGCCGCGACGGAGAAGGGCGTGTGCTGCCTCTCGTTCGGCGAAGGCGAGGATGAGCTGCGCGCACGTTTCCTCAAGGCAGAACTGGTTGAAGCGGGAGAGGATTTCCGCGCGCTTTTCGATCAGGTGGTCGCGGCGGTAGAGGATCCCGGCAGCGACAGTTCGGCAATCCCGCTCGACATAAAAGGCACCGCATTTCAGCAGCGCTGCTGGCAGGCTCTACGCGAGATTCCGCCGGGCGAGACGCGCAGCTACGGCGAGCAGGCAGCCATGCTCGGCAATCCCAAGGCCAGCCGCGCAGTCGGCAGCGCGAACGGGGCAAACAACATCGCCGTGCTGATCCCCTGCCACCGCGTCGTCCCCGCAAGCGGAGGTGTGGGCGGATATGCCTATGGACCGGAGATCAAGGCGGAATTGCTGAAGCGCGAAGGGGGCGAGTGAACGGAGGGTTGTGGGTGCAATGAACCCTCTCAAACTCTCGCATTATTCGCGAGCTTTTGGCCCGCGCCAAGCCCCGTCATATTGCGCTCCTATTGTAACACTGTCCAATTGTAACAATCGACCTCCCGTGTTAATTGTATGCGCAAATTTATTGCGGACGTGAGGATGACGATTGTTCGGGGCTGACTGCGACCCCAGAAAAGCGCTGCTTCGCTGCCTCAATCTGCGCAGCGTGCGCGAACTCGCGTGTCTGCTTTCGCTATGCCTGGCCATGGCAGTGTTGGCACCACTGCCGGCAGCAGCGCAATCAGATGATCCGTGCGCCCAGATCGAGCGTTTGAACCCGTCGCAATTCCCCGAAATCGATGAGCTCGGCGAGCGCTGCGTCGAGGCTCTACCTCGCATGTCGCCATTCGCTCAGGATCGCCATATCGATTTCTACGTGAACAAGCTTCCGAGCTATATGGACGCTGATGAGGTTCCAGCGCTCGCGACCAAGCTTGCTCCGGTTGCGCACCGCAAGCTCACTTCACTCACAAAGACCGGCGAGGCTGTCAAAGGGCGGCTGGATATGGCCGAAGCCGATCGCTTGATCGAAGCCGCGAGCGCAGCAGACGACCTGACTTCGCTCTCGCATCTCTATTACGCCAAAGGCGTTCAGACGGCCCGCGACGCCGGACCGACCGAGGTGATGGAACGGCATTTTCGGGCATCCCTGCGATTTGCGAAAATGGGCAATGTCACCGCCGCTCTCCCAGCCATTTTCAATGCGCTCGCAGTCCGCGCGAAGCGCGATGGAGAGACCGATACCGCCGTGGAACTCTATCTGGAGGCACTGGCCGCTTATGAAGGGGCAGGTCGCTTCGACAAGACAGGTATGATTTTCACCAATATCGGGAACATCTTCGACAATATCGGAGGGTCGAAAGAAGCCATCCGTTTTCACAGTCGGGCGATCGAGAGCTACAAGGAATTCGTGCCTGATGACACGTATCGACTTGCGGGAGCTTACGGCAATCTCGGCAAAGCATACTATCACGACGAGCAGTATGATAAAGCCGTTGGCGCCTACGTCCGCGCGAAGGAGTACAACGACAAGGAGCCGACCGAATTCCTGATCGGTCACCTCGAGCTGGGTCACGCGGAGGCGCTTTATGAGTCTGGCCAAAAAGAGGCCGCGATTGCAATGGCGGAGCGCGCAATCCCGCTGATCCTAGAGACGCGGGACGAGTTCGAAGGGGCGAGCGGATTGCTATGGGTGGCCCAACACTATCTTGACGAGGATCAGACGGGCAAGGCGAAGGAAGCGCTCGACACGGCCCGCACTATTATCGAACCCGACAACGGCGGGGCAGAGGCGCTCACCGAACGACCGGGCGATATTGCGCTGAAACTGGGCTATGCGGATCTGACAGCTAGGCTGCTCACCCGCATGGGCCGGCCGGCTGAAGCCGCGCCTTACTTTCTTGCAGCAGCGCAGCTCAACGATGTCTTTTTCGAAGACGAGAAAATGAGAGCGATCGCGAACACGGAGTTGCTCTTCGACATCCGCGACCGCGATCGGCAGCTTGCGAGCCTCGAGCAAGAGGCCGAACTGTCGAGTTCCCGGCTGAAGCAGTCGCAGCTGGCGATCGGTTTGATGATCGCGCTGGCTTTGCTGGTTGGGACGGTCGCCTACGCCAGTTTCCGTTCCTACCGGATGCAAAAGGCCCTGGTAAAGACGCGCGATCTCTTCCTTCAGGAAATCCACCACCGGACCGGAAACAATTTCCAGATGATGGCAAGCTTGCTGCGGTCGGAGGAGAAAGGCGCTGCGCCTGCGCGTAGTAGTGATGCCGGAAACAGCAACAGCGCGAACCGGGTGCGCGCGATGGCGCTCGTGCATCAATATCTTTACAACAGGGAAGGCGATGCCTCGACCGAAGCTCAGCTCGACAAGTTCATCGTCGAGCTGCTGGACCTGCTAGAGGAGGGTATGGGCCAGGAAGGCATCGAGCTAAGGCACGACATTGCATCGCTCCCGGTGGATGTATCGATCGCGACCCCGCTTGCCCTCCTCGTATGCGAGTTGGTGACGAACGCCTATAAGCACGCCTTCCCCGAAGGAGAGGGCGTGATCGACGTGAGCATTACGAGCGTTGACGACGATCTGATGCTGAGCGTTTCGGATAATGGTTCCGGCTTCGATCACGAAATCGCGGCGGCGAAATCCGGTTCGCAAGGCATGCAGCTGATCGAAGATCTCGCGGACCAGGTCGGCGGTGAGATCGGTTTCAAATCCGGCAGCGATGGCACTGTCTGGACAGTCGAGAAGATCGACCGGCGCATCAAACTGGCTGCCTGACGCCGGAAATTTTCCTAGTCTGAACGCAGCCTCAGTCCAGCTTGGGCGGGAAGCCCGGTTCGCACTTTTCCATCGCCCGCTGGTACGCCTCCCGCGTGCCTATGCGCTGCAGGTAGGCTTTCAGGTTCGGCAGGTGGTCGATGGTCATGCCGTTGAAGGCGCGGCTGGTCGTCAGCTGGAACACCATCATGATGTCGGCGGTGGTCAGCTGCGATCCGCCGAAATAGTTCGCTTCGCCAAGGCGTCGCTCGATCTGCGACCAGGCATTCGTGATCCGTTTTGCGAGCGGTGGCGGCATTTCCGCTCCGACCGCACCAACGGCGATCTGCATCATGCCGTTGGTCATGAACGTCGCATTGGCGAAGTGGAACCAGTAGAGGTGATCGGCGAAGTCCGTGTGGTCGGGCCCGGGGACGAGATCGGTGTCGGGCGCGTATTTGCCGACGATATATTCGACGATCGCACCGCTTTCGCCGAGCTTCAGATCGCCATCTTCGATCACGGGCGCGATTTCCATCGGATGGATCGTTTTAAGCTCCGGCGGGGCAAGCCGCGTCTCGGGATCGCGATTGTAGAGCTTAAGCTCGTAATCGAGGCCGAGTTCCTCGCACAGCCAGACGATGCGTTCGGATTGCGAAATGCGCAGGTGGTGGACAGTCAGCATGTCTGGTTCTCCTCTTATTCGTTTCGCGCCCAGCTACTATCGGCAGGGGTCAGACTGTCGAGAAATTTCTGCGCCGTATCGAGGTAGTCCTGCTTCTTCTCGTCATCCATGCGGTCCCAGTTGGAATAAATGCGGCCGATACGGTGATTGCTCTCCAGCCGGTCACGGTGGCGGTCCATGAAATGCCAGTAGAGCGGGTTGAACGGACACGCGCCTTCGCCGGTTTTCTTGCTGACCGAATAGGTGCATTCCTTGCAGTAGTCGGACATCTTGTTGATGTAATTGCCGCTCGCCGCGTAGGGTTTTGTCGCGAGCTTGCCGCCATCGGCGTAGAGGATCATCGCGCTGACATTCGGCAGCTCCACCCACTGGTAGGCATCGGCATAAACCGCGAGATACCAGTCCTGCACATCGCGCGGATTGATCCCGGCGAGCAGGCAAAAATTGCCGAGCACCATTAGCCGCTGGATGTGATGCGCGTGCGCATCCTCGCGGGTTGAGCGGATACAGTCGGAAAGACATCGCATGTCGGTCTCACCGGTCCAGAAAAACTCCGGCAGGCCGCGCTGGGCATTTAGTTTGTTGTCGCTTTCGAGCCCCGGCATGTGGAGCCAGTAGAACCCGCGAATGTATTCGCGCCAGCCGATGATCTGGCGGATGAAACCCTCGACCGAATTGATCGGCGCTTTGCCGTCTTCGTAAGCTTGCTCGGCGCGCTTGCACAGATCGAGCGGGTCGAGCAGGCCGCAATTGATGCTGGTCGACAGCATCGAGTGGTACATGTCGTCCGACCCGTGGACCATCGCGTCCTGATAGGGCCCGAATTTCTCGATCCGCTGGGCAAAAAAGGCGCCGGCGGCCTTCTCTGCCTCGTCGCTCGTGACCGGCCAGCCGAACGGTTCGAGATCCCCGAAATGGTCCGCAAATTTCTCGCCGACGAGCTCGATCACCTCGTTCGTGATCTCGTCGGGTTCGAACTTCGGAACTGCGGGCGGATCCATGTTGTCTTTAGGAGGCTCGCGATTGTCCTTGTCGTAATTCCAGTCGCCGCCTTCGGGCTTTCCATCCTCGGTCATAAGCAGGCCTGTCTTGCGGCGCATCTCGCGGTAGAAATGCTCCATTGTCAGGTGCTTGCGGTCCTCGGCCCAATCCTTGAATTCGTCGTGCGAGCACAGGAAACGGTCATCGGGGAGGATCTCGACCTCGCACGCGAATTTGTCGGGCCATTCCTCGATGGCTTGCTGCACCCGCCATTCGCCCGCTTCAGTAATGTGCACGGCGCGGGGATCGTGCCGCTTGATGGCGCGCGCCACCTCGCCGGTGAAGCTGCCTGAATTGCCCTCGTCGGTAAGTTTCACATAATCGACCGTCCACCCGGCATCGCGCAATTCTTCCGCGAAATGGCGCATGGCCGAAAAGATCAGGACGATCTTCTGCTTGTGATGCTTGACATAGGTCGCCTCGTCCCAGACCTCCATCATCAGGATGACGGTATCGTCCTTCGTCCGGCCCCGCAGGCTGGGCAGGGTGCGGGTCAGCTGGTCGCCGAGGACGAGTACGAGAATGGGTTGGTCTGCCATGTCGCCACAATGATCGGCGAGGGGATTGGTGCCTCAGACGAAGCTGTAGGGATCGATATCCACCCCGACCCTTACGCCGGGCGCGAATGTGTGCGCGTCGATCCATTGCCTGAGGACATCCTGCAGGTTCGCACTGCGCCGCGCGTTCACGAGAAAGCGATAGCGGTATCGGCCGCGCAGAAGCGCCAATGGGGCGGGGGCCGGGCCGAGGATGTAGAGGTCATCGAGGTGCGGGCGCGTATCGCCCAGCCGCACGGCGGCTTCGCGCGCTTCTTTTTCGTCCTCCGAAGAAAGGATGATCGCGGCCCAGCGCCCGAATGGCGGTGCGCCCGCATCCCGGCGGGCCTCGGTTTCGGCGGCGTAGAAGGCGTCGCGGTCGCCGTTTGCGAGCGCGGCGATCACGGGAGCATCCGGATGGCGGGTCTGGATCAGCACTTCGCCCGGCTTCGCACCGCGGCCCGCGCGGCCGGCGACCTGCGCGACCTGCTGATAAGTGCGCTCGGCTGCGCGCAGGTCTCCCCCTTCAAGCCCGAGATCGGCATCGACCACGCCGACAAGCGTCAGTTCGGGAAAGTGAAATCCCTTGGTCACAAGCTGCGTGCCGACGATGACGTCGATCGCTTTCGCTTCCGCTTGCGCGATGAATTCCGCCGCGCGTTCCGGATTGCCAAGCGTGTCCGAAGTGGCGACAGCGACGCGCGCTTCGGGAAACAGCTCGGCGACTTCATCCGCGATACGTTCGACTCCGGGGCCGCACGCGACCAGGCAATCGCCTTCGCCGCATTCGGGGCAGGTATCGGGCGGCGCGGTTTCTAGCCCGCAATGATGGCAGGCGAGCCGCGCGGAGAGGCGGTGTTCAACCAGCCAGGCGCTGCAATTGGGGCATTGGAACCTGTGCCCGCAATTGCGGCAAAGGGTTAGCGGCGCATAGCCGCGGCGGTTAAGGAACAGCAGCGATTGCTCGCCGCGCGACAGCCGCTCTTCCAGCGCGTGGATGACCGGGGCCGACAGCCAGCGGCCGCTCGCGGGCTTTTCCTCGGTGAGGTTGACCAGCTTGATCTCAGGCAACTGAGCACCGCCGAAACGGCTGGGCAGTTCGAGCAGCTTGTATGTGCCGGTCTGCGCCATGTGGAGGCTCTCGAGCGCGGGGGTCGCGCTTGCCAGGACGACCGGAATGTCCTCGAACCGGGCCCGCATCACGGACACGTCGCGGGCGTTGTAGCGCACGCCGTCATCCTGCTTGAAGCTGACCTCGTGCGCTTCGTCGACCACGATCAGGCCGAGTTTGGCATAGGGCAGGAACAGCGCCGAGCGCGCACCGACGATTACCTGCGCGGACCCTTCGCTGATCGCCCGCCATGCGCGCCGCCGCTCGGTCGATTTGAGCGAAGAATGCCACAACACCGGCGGCGTGCCAAAGCGCTGCTCGAAACGGACGAGGAAGTTTTCGGTGAGCGCAATCTCGGGAAGCAGGACAAGCACCTGCCGTCCCAACCGGATCGCTTCGGCCACGGGTTCGAAATAGGTTTCCGTCTTGCCCGATCCGGTCACGCCGTCGAGCAGGACAGGCGTAAATTTTTTGGCCTCCACCGCCTTCACCAGCGTCTTGGCCACATTCAGCTGTTCTCCCGACAAAGCTGGCTGATGGAAGTCGGGATCGGCTGGCGGGTAGGGGCGGTCGATGGCGACTTGCACCGGTTCGATCACGCCCTGGTTCACCAGACCGCGCAGCACACCTTCGGATACGCCCGCGATGCCAGCCAGCTCGCGGATCGTGCCCTGTTCCCCGTCGAGCGCTTCGATCGCAGCCTTGCGCTGTGGTGTTATGCGTTCGGGCGTGCCGCCGCTCAGCCGGTATTCGGTCATGGTGGTCGGCCCGCCCAGCGCTCCTCCGCTCGAGAGCACCATGCGGGCAACGCTGGCGAGCGCCGCGCAGTAATAATCGGCGGTCCACTCGATGAGCCTTCTGAGCGGTTCGGCAAGCGGCGGTACGGACACCACCTCGCGGATCGGGCGCAGCTTGCTTGCGGGCACTTCGCTGCCCGGCAGGCGCCCCTCGTCCCACACGATCCCTGTTACCGTGCGCGGGCCGAGTGGGGCGATCACGACGCTGCCCGGCTCCACACGAGCACCGTTGGGCACGCTGTAATCGAGCGGGCCGAGCGCGGCGTTCAAAACAAGGAGTCGGATACGGTTCATCGGAACCCAACCATATGGAGAGCCATTGCCTGATCATACAAGGAGGCACGCATGGATATTAACGAAACTCTCGCGCGGCGGTCGGTTATACGAAGTGGGCTGGGCGTAGCAGCCGTGCTGGCCCTGCCTGCGTGCTCGACTGTGCCCGGTTTCAGCATGCAGGAGGTGATCCGGCGCATGCTCCTGTTGTCGAGCGAGCGCGCTTTTGCCCGGCTGACCGCGCCCGATGGGTATTGGGACCAACAAGTCACGCAGCTTGGTCTTGGCAACCTGCTCGGCACGCGCGGCGACGTGCTTTCGCGCATCCTCACTTCCGCGCTTTTCAAGAGCCGATTGGAAGATGCCTTTGCCGATATCGCGATCGAAGGGTCGTATCGGGCTGCGCCGATCGTGACCGACGCAGTGCGCGCGATCGGGTTTGCCAATGCGGTCGCCCTGGTGCGCGGCGGACCGACCGCCGCGACGCAGGCGCTGCGCGGCGAGCTTGGCGGGCGGCTAATCGATGCGCTCATCCCCGAACTCGGCGATGCGATCCGGATCGCGTCCGATCCGCTTGTCGGGCAATTGATCGACGCCGCGGCAGGCACCAATGTTAGCGGCATCGCCCAGCGGCTGGCCGGCAATATCGACGATGCAATCTGGAACGAGATCGGCGTCGAGGAAGCCGCGATCCGCGCAAACCCCGAAGAAACCGGCGATCCGCTGTTGATCGGAGTGTTTGGCGCTGATGCTGTGATTTAGCGCCGATCAGAAACGGGCAAAGACAGCCAGATTGACGATATGATCGACGCGGTCTTCTCCGTCCCGGACGACGTATTGGTTTAGGTAACCGGGCGTGAACGAGAGCTCTCGGGTCAAGGGAAAGGACACGCCCGCAAAATTGCGCCAATTCGCAACGCCCTCGCGATTGAAGGGCACATCGTTCAAACCGATAAAGGGCTCGGTGTAGAGCACGATGCTGTTGCGCTCAGTAATCGGCGCGATGAATTGCACGAGATTTCGGTACCGCCAACCGGTCGAACCACTTTCCTCGTAGAACCGCTGCTCCAACCTATTGCGGGATGTGAGCCTGATGCCGTTGCCATTGTCGAATAGCGTAACATTCAACTCCTGGTAAATTCGGTGCTCGTTGACTTCGACCGGGCCAACCGGATCCGTCAGGATGTAGGCGTAGCCCCCGCCAACATTGACCGCATCGCTGATGCGATAGCCGACGAACGATCGCAAAAGCAGCTGTCCCAGCCGGTCCGCATCGTCGGTAAAACGCTCCTGCGCTTCGAAACGGGCATACCAGTCTTTGTCTTCGTCGAGATTGAAGAAGATGAACTGGGCGGTCCATACGTTAAAGTCCTCTTCGGTCGCAGCTGCAGGCGCGGCCCACAGAGTGCCGAACACTGCGCAGATGATAGCCAATATCCGCATCGTTTTTTGTCCCTCGTCCTGCGCCGAAAACCGCTGATACGGCGACATTATAGCAATAACCTGCCTGCATCGGGCCGGTTCCCGCGCAAAAAAGGGGGCGGTCGCACGCTGGTCTCTGGCCTCTCTCAAGTGGGTATGCCATCCCCGCCATCAACGAATCGCACGCACGCCAAGGAGCAGAGCGCCATGAAATTCTTCGTCGACACCGCTGAAATTGACGACATCAAGGAACTGGCCGCGACCGGCCTGCTGGACGGGGTGACGACCAACCCTTCGCTGATTGCGAAATCGGGCCGTGACTTCATGGAAGTGACAAAGGAAATTTGCGGCCTAGTCGATGGGCCGGTCAGCGCCGAGGTTGTCGCGCTCGACCACGACACGATGATGAAAGAGGCCGAAGTTCTGCGCAAGATCGCGGATAATGTCTGCATCAAGGTGCCGCTGACGGTCGACGGGCTGAAGACGTGCAAGGCACTGACCGAAGACGGCACGATGGTGAATGTGACCCTGTGCTTCTCCGCCAATCAGGCCCTGCTTGCGGCGAAGGCAGGCGCGACCTTCATCTCCCCATTCGTTGGCCGGCACGATGACAACGGCTTCGACGGAATGGACCTGATCGAAGACATCCGCCTGATTTACGACAATTACGGTTTCGAAACCGAAATCCTCGTCGCCAGCGTGCGCCATGTGACGCATGTCCTCGAAAGCGCGAAGATCGGCGCCGATGTGATGACCGCTCCGCCAAAGGTCATCCACGGCCTGTTCAAGCACGTCCTTACCGACAAGGGGATCGAAGGCTTCCTCGCCGACTGGGAAAAGACGGGACAGAGCATTCTCTGAGCCCGATGTGATCTCCTGCGAACGCAGGAGTCCAGCTGTATATTTCGTAATTCCAGGTTCCTGCTTCCGCAGGAACTCATGAGTTGCTAACGAAAACGCAAATGGCCGAAGAATCCCCTCTCGATAAGTTCAAGCACGCCCTGACCGGAGCGGCCCGCGCCATCGCGAAGGATTCGGAGGTTGAGGTTGCGTGGAGTGCGGATGTGCCCGGGGCTTCGGGAAACCGGTTCCGCGTTCCCTTGCCGGCGCGTGAGCTGCCCGGCGAGCAGGTGACCGAGGCGCGCGGTTTTGCCGACAGTTTCGCGCTTAAGCTGCGTCATCACAACGCAGGTCTGCACGCGACGGGCGCTCCGCCCGAGCCGGTCGCGCGCGCATGCTACGACGCGATCGAGCAGGTCAGATATGAGGCGCTGGGCGCGAACCGGTTTGGAGGGATCAAGTCCAACCTCGATGCAGCGACCGAGCTTCGCACTGCGGGCGATGACATTGTCCGCGCTCAAAACTCCAGCGAAGTCCCGCTCCAGACCGCGCTTTCGCTGATGCTGCGCGAGCAGCTGACCGGCGACCCCATTCCCGAACGCGCAAAGGCGGGCGTCGGGCTCGTGCGCGAGTTCATCGAAGACAAGGTCGGCAAGGATTTCGATGCCTTGTCCCAGCAGCTCGCGGACCAGGAAGCGTTTCAGCAGCTTACGCTCGACATGCTGCGCGAGCTCGATCTGACGCGCCCGACCGACGCGCCCGAAGACACCGACAATGATGACGGCGAAGACGAAGACGGCGCGGATGACGAGCAGACCGGTGACGACCAGGACGAAGGCGACGCCGACCCGCAGAGCGCCGAAATGGCCGGCGAAATGGCCGAAGGCGACGGCGAGGGCGATGCGGATAGCGATATGTCCGCCGAGGACGAGATCGAGGAGGGCGAGCCCGGCGAGGACGGCGACGCCTCCAACGCGCCGGTCCGGCCCAATCGTCCGCAGGCCGACATTCCCGATGGCCTCGATTACAAGGCTTTCACCGACCGTTTCGACGAGGAAGTCGAAGCGCCCGAACTTTGCGATGCCGAGGAACTAGACCGGCTGCGCGCCTATCTCGACAGCCAGCTGACCGGCTTGCAAGGGGTCGTCACCCGACTCGCCAACCGGCTCCAGCGCCGATTGATGGCGCAGCAGAACCGCAGCTGGGATTTCGATCAGGAAGAGGGCGTGCTCGATGCCGCGCGGCTTTCCCGCGTGATCGTATCGCCGGGCACGGCGCTCACCTACAAGGTCGAGCGGGACATCGATTTCAAGGATACGATCGTCACGCTGCTGATCGACAATTCAGGCTCGATGCGCGGTCGGCCCATCTCGATTGCCGCGATCAGCGCCGATATCCTTGCCCGCACATTGGAGCGCTGCGGCGTCAAGACCGAAATCCTCGGCTTCACCACCCGCGCATGGAAGGGCGGGCAGGCGCGCGAGGCTTGGCTCGCCGATGGGAAACCGCAGAACCCCGGTCGCCTCAACGATTTGCGCCACATCATCTACAAGCAGGCCGATGAGCCATGGCGCCGCGCGCGCCGCAATCTCGGCCTGATGATGCGCGAGGGGCTGCTGAAGGAGAACATTGATGGCGAAGCGCTGCTCTGGGCGCATTCGCGGCTCGTCTACCGCCCCGAAGAACGCCGCATCCTGATGGTGATTTCCGACGGTGCCCCTGTCGATGACAGCACGCTGAGCGTGAACAGCGCTGGCTATCTCGAAGCGCATCTGCGCGGTGTGATCGACTGGATCGAAAACGTCTCGCCCGTACAACTTGTCGCCATCGGCATCGGCCACGACGTGACGCGCTATTACAGACGCGCGGTGACGATCATGGACGTCGAACAATTGGGCGGCACCATCATGGAGCAGCTTGCCGAGTTGTTCGAGGATGAGAAAGGGCCGAGGCGGCGGTGAAGCGTGATATGGACTTCATTCGCGAGATGCTGCTTTGGATGGAAGAGCGTGATGATCGCATCTTTTACCAACTTCAGGGATTTCCGGGGTTGGATGCTAATGAAGAGAAAATCTTCGGTCATCTCGCCTTGTTAATCTCTGCAGGGTTTGTCGATAAACCCAAAGAGCACTGATACCAGATGACCTGGGAGGGGCACGAGTTTCTCGATAAAGTCCGTGATCCAGAAATTTGGAGAAAAACCAAAAAAGGAGCTTCAGAATTGAATTCTTGGGGCGTGAAGTTGATTGGGGAAATGGCAACTGGGTACATTCGTGCCAAGGCGACAGAATTAGGAATTCCACTAGCATGAACGTAACCGAAGCCGTCGCCACCCGCCGCTCCGTGCGGGAATTTCTCGACAAGCCGGTCGATCTCGAAACCCTCCGCCGCGTCATGGACAAGGCGCGCTGGGCGGCCTCGGGCTGCAATTATCAGCCGTGGGAAGCGACCGTCCTGACCGGAGAGCCTCTGAAAGAGCTTCAGGCCAAGATCACAACCACTCCGCCGCAGGAGGCCGAATACGATTGGAGCGCGCCGGGCACCGAGGACGCGTATAAGCAGCGGCTGAACAAGGTTTCGAAAGAGATGTTCGGTTCCATGGGCATTGCGCGCGACGATGGCGAAGGGCGCATGAAAGCGATGATGCGCAACGCGACCAGTTTCGATGCGCCTGCGGTGATGTTCGTCTATTTCCCGCGCCTGATGAAGGAGGCGCAGTGGTCGGACACCGGCATGTGGCTGCAGACGGTGGCGCTACTATTACGCGAGGAAGGGCTCGACAGCTGCTTTCAGGAATACATGGCGCTTTACGCCGACGTGATCCGCGAGCATCTCGGCCTCGACAAGGAGCGCTACATGTTCTTCTGCGGGATGGCGATTGGCTACCGCGACCCGGACGCTCCGCTCAATAATTTCGAACGCGAGCGCGTGCCGCTCGATGAGCATGTGAAGTTCCTCGGTTGGGATTGACGTTACCGACCGACATGGCAAAGCGCGCAGCATGACCGACGCGCCTCTCAAGCTGTTCAATTCGCTCACCCGCGAACTCGAAGCCTTCCAGCCGATCCATGAAGGCGAGGCGCGCGTCTACACGTGCGGGCCGACGGTCTACAATTACCAGCATATCGGAAATATGCGCGCCTACATCTTTGCCGACACGCTGGGGCGGACGCTCAGCCACAAGGGGCTGAAACTCTCCCATGTCATCAACATCACCGATGTCGGGCATCTCACCTCGGATGCCGATGCAGGCGATGACAAGATGGAGAAGGCTGCGGCGGCGCAGGGCAAAAGCGCGTGGGACATCGCGCGCTATTATCAGGAAGTGTTCGAGGCCGATCTGGACCGGCTGAACGTGCGCAAACCCGCTCATCCGCGCGCCACCGATTATGTGACGAGCATGATCGAATGGGGCAAGCAGATGGAGGAGAAGCACTGCTACGAACTTGAGAGCGGGCTCTATTTCGACGTCTCGACCGTGCCCGACTATGGCCGGCTTGCGCGCGCAGTTACGGAGGATGGAGAGGGCCGCATCGACGAGGTCGAGGGCAAGCGCAACGCGGCCGACTTCGCGATCTGGCGCAAGACGCCGCCGGGTGAGACGCGGCAGATGGAATGGGACAGCCCGTGGGGGAAGGGCGCGCCCGGCTGGCACCTGGAATGCAGCGTGATGAGCGCCGAACTGCTCGGCCATCCGTTCGATATCCACACCGGCGGCATCGACCACCGCGAGATCCATCACCCTAACGAGATCGCCCAGAACCAGGCGCACAATTGCTCGTCCGACAGCGCGGCGCGCATCTGGATGCACAACAACTTCCTGATCGACCGGCGCGGCAAGATGTCGAAATCGACGGGCGAATTTCTCGTCCTGCAAACGCTGGTCGATCGCGGATACCACCCGCTCGCCTATCGGATGATGTGCCTGCAGGCGCATTACCGCAGCGAGCTCGAATTCAGCTGGGAGGGGCTCGAAGCGGCGCTTGTGCGGCTCAAGCGGATGGTTATCCTCGCCGAACGCTTGCAAGATGCGTTGCCCCAGCCGGAGGCCGAGCACCCTAAGTTTGCGCCTGCGCTGGAAAAGTTCGAAACCGCGATTGCCGACGATTTGAACACGCCCATTGCGCTTACAGCGCTCGAAGATGCTCTCTCGATCAAAAAGGTCGATGCGGGCATCAAGCGCGCAGTGGTCGAGGCCATGGACGAAGTGCTCGGCCTGGAGTTGTTTAGCCTCACCCGCGCCGACCTCAGGCTTCGGCCAAAGACCGCGGAAATCTCCGAGGGAGAGATCGAAGAGGCGCTTACCCGGCGAAAGACTGCGCGGGCCGAAAAGGACTTCGCGAAATCCGACGCGATCCGTGATGAATTGGCGGCGAAGGGTGTCGAAGTGATGGATGGCGATCCACTCGGTTGGGAATGGAAGCTCGGATAGGCTTGCGCATGGCGTAGCGCATGCTACAAAGGTTTCATGTTGCAACCTATGTTCTGGCTCGTCCTCGCTGCCATCCATGCGATACCAGCGCTCGCCCTGTTTCGTCCTGCCACACTAACGACGCTGTACGGTGTCGCTGCCGACAGTCCCCTGTTCCTCCTCATGCAGCATCGCGCGGCGCTTTTCCTCGCAGTCTTTGCTGCATGCGTCTGGGCGGCCTTCATCCCCGAAGGCCGCAAGCTTGCGGTGATCGTCGTTGGGATCAGCATGCTCAGCTTCCTGTCTTTGTACTGGACTGCGGGCAGTCCTGCTCCGCTCAGGCGGATTGCGATGGTCGATCTTGCCGGCTTGCCTGTTCTGGCCGGGGTAGCGTGGCTGGCATTCCGGCCCTAGAACCCGGGCCATGACGACTCTCGCTATCTCCGGTCTTATTCGGCCGCTGCTCGAACCGCGCCTGCCAGATGATCTCGATGTCCGCTGGTTCCTGACAAAGGAAGAGGCTCTGGATGTCGTCCCCGATGCCGAGATCGGCTGGTTCGACATGAACGATCAGGAGGCGATGGCCGAGACGCTGCATGCCGCGACCAGTCTCAAATGGCTCAATTCGATCTATGCCGGGCTCGATTTTCTGCCGATGGACGTCCTGATCGAGCGCGGCATCACCGTCACAAACGGCGCCGGCATCAACGCGATCACCATCGCCGAGTATGTCGTGATGGGGATGCTCAACATCGCCAAGGGCTATCGCCAAGTCGTGCGCGCACAGGACCGCCGCGAATGGCTCACTGACAGCCCCGGCAAGCGCGAGCTCGCCGGATCGAAGGCGCTGCTGCTCGGGTACGGGGCGATTGGCAAGCTTATCAAGCCGCGCCTCGAAAGCTTCGATGTCGATGTCACGGTCGTGCGCAGATCTGGCGGTGAAGGTGTGCTGACCCCCGATGAATGGCGCGGCGAGCTCGGCGACTTCGACTGGATCATCCTCGCAGTGCCAGCGACGCGGGAAACCGATGGGATGATCGGTGCGGACGAGCTGTCGCAAATGAAGTCCGACGCGGTGATTGTGAACATCGCTCGCGGTGCCGTCATCGATCAGCCTGCTCTGGTCAGCGCACTTGAGAAGAAACAGATCGGCGGCGCGTTTCTCGACGTCACCACGCCGGAGCCTCTGCCTGAAGACCATCCGCTCTGGTCGCTCGATAACGCGCATATCACCATGCACCTGTCGGGGCGCGCGCAGGACAAGATGTTCATTCGCAGCGCCGAACGATTTCTCGACAACCTGGAAAGGTACAGGCGCGGAGAAGCGGTCTCCCCCATTTTCGATCCGGCGCGCGGATATTGAGGGCGTCTCGGGCGTTTCTGGAACAGCCGGGCAAATCACGCCCGGGTTGGTCTGACGAAAGCTTTTCGATCGATCTGTAACGGCGACCCCGTTTCGGGCGAACCTGACATCAGCGCTGCACGCTCCGCAACTCTGGCTAGCGGAGCAATAGGAGGAAACCGAAGATGACCGATACCCGCACCACACCGAAAAAGGCCTCCGACCTCTTTGTCGAATGTCTTGAATCCGAAGGAGTCGAATATGTCTTTGGTGTGCCGGGTGAGGAAAACCTCGATCTGCTCGAAAGTCTGTCCGACAGCTCGATCAAACTGGTTCTGACGCGCCATGAGCAGGGGGCCGGCTTTATGGCTGCCACCTATGGCCGCCATACCGGCAAGACCGGCGTTTTCATGGCCACTCTGGGACCCGGCGCGACCAATATGGTCACCGCGGTTGCCTATTCGCAGCTCGGCGGAATGCCGACTCTCGCGATCACCGGGCAAAAGCCGATCAAGCATTCGAAGCAGGGCCGCTTTCAAATTCTCGATGTGGTGGACATGATGCAGCCCATTACCAAATTCGCGCATCAGCTCCATTCCGGCGACAACATTCCCAGCCGCGTGCGCGAAGCGTTTCGCTTGGCGGAGGAGGAAAAGCCCGGCGCGACGCATCTCGAATTGCCGGAGGATATCGCGGCAGAAGAATCCACCGCCCGCCCGATCCCGGCAAGCGTGGCGCGCCGCCCCTCCGCAGAGCCCAAGGCCGTGCGTCAGGCTGTCGAGGCGATCGAAGCGGCCAAATCGCCGGTGCTGGTGATCGCGGCCGGCGCCAATCGCCGGATGACCAGCAACATGCTGAATGAATTTGTCGAGAAGACCGGCATTCCTTTCGTGACCACGCAGATGGGCAAGGGTGTGCTCGACGAACGCCATCCGCTGTTCCTGGGGTGCGCGGCGCTGTCTTCCGGTGATTTCTGCCACCGGGCGATCGAGGACGCGGATCTTGTCATCAATGTCGGGCATGATGTCATCGAAAAGCCGCCCTTTTTCATGACCGATGCTTTCGAAGGCGACGCGCGCGGCAAGACTTCGAAAGTGATCCACATCTCGAACAACACCGCAGAGGTAGATCCGGTCTACTTCCCGCAGATCGAAGTGATCGGAGATATCGCCAACGCGATCTGGCAGATCAAGGAAGCGGTGACCCCGCAGGATGCGTGGGATTTCAAACGGCTGCTTTGCTACCGCGATGCCGAAATCAAGCATTCCGATCCGCTGGAATCGGACGACCGTTTCCCGATCTTTCCGCCCCACCTTGTACGCCAGATCCGGCAGACGATGCCCGATGACGGGATCATCTGCCTGGATAATGGCGTCTACAAGATCTGGTTCGCGCGCAATTACACCGCGCATCTCCCCAACACCGTGCTGCTCGACAACGCACTGGCGACAATGGGCGCAGGCCTTCCTAGCGCCATGATGAGCGCGATGCTTTATCCTGAGCGCAGGGTGATGGCGATTTGCGGCGATGGCGGGTTCATGATGAATAGCCAGGAGATGGAAACCGCTGTGCGGCTCGGCCTGAACCTCACCGTGCTGATCCTTCGCGATGACGCCTACGGCATGATCCGCTGGAAACAGGCCAATATGGGTTTCGACGATTACGGCCTGACATTCGGCAATCCCGATTTCGTGAAATATGCCGAAAGCTACGGCGCTCACGGCCACCGGATCACCAGCAGCGAGCACCTTGCCGATGTCCTTGCGAAGACGGGCGAGGCAAAAGGTGTTCACCTGATCGATTGCCCGGTCGATTATTCCGAAAACGATCGGATACTCAACCACGATATCAAGAAACTGAGTGCAAAGCTTTGAGATTGATAGGGAAAGGAGAACGATAATGTCGATGCTGAAAGACACCTACCCGCTCTATCTCAACAACAAGGCGCAGCAGCCCAACACCGATCTGGAGGTAACGGACAAGTTTACAGGCGAAGTTGCGTTCCGCGTGGCGCTTGCCGATCCGGAGACCATCGACAAGGCGATCGTGGGCGCGGTCGCCGCGGCAGAGCCGATGGCGAAGCTCGCATCCTACGAAAAGCAGGACGTGCTGATGCACTGCGTCAACAGCTTCAAGGAGCGTTTCGACGAGCTCGCCTATGCCCTGTGCGTTGAGGCAGGCAAGCCGATCAAGGACAGCGAGGGCGAAGTCACCCGGCTCATCGATACGTTCCGGATCGCTGCCGAAGAGGCAGTGCGCAATTACGGTGAGATCATGCCGCTCGATATCTCCGAGCGTGCAAAGGGCTATTCCTCCATGTGGAAGCGATACCCGATCGGGCCGTGCAGCTTCATTTCGCCGTTCAATTTCCCGCTCAACCTCGCCGCGCACAAAATCGCGCCTGCGCTTGCTGTGGGCTGTCCGTTCATCATCAAGCCGGCTTCTAAGACCCCGCTCGGCACAATCATCATCGGCGAAATCCTTGCCGAGTGCGATATCCTTCCCGAAGGAGCGTTTTCGGTTCTTCCGGCAAGCCGCGATGGAGCGGACCTCTTTACCGAGGACGAGAGGCTGAAACTGCTCTCCTTCACCGGCTCGCCCGCCGTCGGCTGGGCGCTCAAGGCGAAGGCTGGCAAGAAAAAGGTCGTTCTGGAACTCGGCGGCAACGCAGCGGTGATCATCGATCACGATACCGACCTCGACGACGCATTGGAGCGTGTGGTATTCGGCGCGTTCTACCAGTCCGGCCAATCCTGTATCGGCGTCCAGCGGATCATCATCCACGAAGACGTCTATGACCGGTTCAAAGAAATGCTGGTCGCAAAGACCAAGACGCTGATCGCGGGTGACCCCAAGGATCGCGACACCTTTGTCGGTCCGATGATTTCCGAAGGGGAAGCTACTCGGCTCAAGGGCTGGATCGATGAAGCGGTCGAAGGCGGTGCGACACTGTTGACGGGCGGCGACCTTTCGAATGGCAACATGCTGGAGGCCACTCTGCTCGAAAATGTCGATAAGGACGCAAGGGCGATGAATGACGAGGCTTTCGGCCCGCTCGCCATCTTGCAGAAATTCTCCGATTTCGATGCCGCGCTGGATGAGGTGAACCGGAGCGAATTCGGGCTTCAGGCCGGGATATTCACCCGCGATCTGTTCAAGATGTACGATGCCTGGGACAAGCTTGAAGTTGGCGGGATCGTCATCAATGATGTCCCCAGCTACCGCGTCGACAACATGCCCTATGGCGGGGTGAAGGATTCCGGGCTGGGCCGCGAAGGTATCCGGTTCGCCATGGAGGACATGAGCGAAATCCGGAACCTTGTCGTGCGGCGAACCTGATAGCGAGGGCGGTCCGCCGAAATAGCGGGCCGTCAACTCTCCTCGAGCAAGAGCAGCACCGCCGTCACCACCATGCGTTCATCATCGCTGCCAAAGCGGTGATCGACTTCGCGCACCGTCGCTTCGGCGACCAATTGGCCGGGGATTCTGAATTCGTGATCGGGCAGGGCTGCAATGAAGTCCTCCCCCGCCGCCACCGCAGTCCTGCCATCGAAATCGAGCATGATTTCGTGACGCGTGCCGGAAAACGTGATCGAAGCCCACGCTTTCTCCTCGTGCGAGAGCAGGCTGGCTCGTCCCTCTGCGAGCGTGAGCAGAGCTTCGCGTACGCGATCTGCTGTGGTCCGGCGCGGACGGTAGCGCCGGGCCCGCAGCGTGGGGGAGGGAGCGGCGTCCGCGGATTTTGTTTCCAGATCGGCGGGGATGGCAATTGCTTCGATCAGCATGAGACAAGCTCCTTCGTTTCGGTGGCGTTGGCGGTGGCAGCGTTTTCGTAAGCGTTCATCCAGCGCAAAGTGCGCTCTTCGGTGGCGGCGCGGGGGATGCGCCCCATGCGCAGGTCCAGCACGAACCGCGGATCGTGCGCGGCGAGCCTGCCGAATTTGGTGGCGGGCATGTCGTGGGTTCGCAGGAATTTTTCGACTTTGCGGATCACCATTGGGTTCCCCGTGATGGCATTGGACGAACAGGCGATTCGGTTTCTGTTCCTCAAATGTTCCAACGCAAATCCTACTTGTCTAGGAAAAAACCTATGCTATAGGAAAAATGAAGGGGTCGGACGCAGCGAAAGGCGTGGAAATGGCCGAACTGGAAATGTCACCGGAGCGCAGAAGGCTGCTCGAATTGTCGCGTGAGCGCGATGTAAGCCTCAGCAAACTCTCCGAAATGCTGGGGCGTAATGCTGCCTATCTTCAACAGTTCATAAAGCGCGGAACGCCCAGGAAGCTCGAAGAGAGCGACCGGCGAAAACTGGCGCAGTTCTTTGGCGTGTCCGAGTCGGAATTGGGCGCTCCCAAGGAAAATTCCTACAGTGAGGCTGGTGCCGGTAAATTGCCGGATTACGCGAGCGTCCCGCGGCTCGATATCGGCGCCTCGGCGGGGCCGGGCGCGCTGCCTGTGACCGAAACCGAATTCGACGTCTTGCGGTTCTCGCGCCGCTGGCTGGCGGAGCAGGGCCTCGAAGGCGCGCAGCTATCGCTGATCCGGGTCGAAGGCGATTCGATGGAGCCGGTGCTCAACGACAAGGACGAGATCTTGGTCGATCGCACACCGCGCCCGTTCCGCGATGGCATCCATGTCGTGCGGCTGGGCGATGCGCTGATGGTTAAGCGCGTGGCGAGTGCCGGAGGAGGGCGGCTGTCACTCCTCAGCCAGAATCTCGCCTATCCGCCGGTCACAGTCGAGGCGGAAGACGTCGAAATCATCGGCAGGGTCGTCTGGAAGGGCGGGCGCATGTGACGCGGCGCGGGAGCTCAGCGTAAGTCGCAGGTTCTATGGACAGGTCGTCCCATTTTGAGCTTTCCTGCGGTGCAAAGCTTCTTGCCGAGCCGAGGGCGAGTGGCCACATAGCGCGCATGACAGAACAAAAACCCACCCCGCCGATGAAAGCAGCGATCATCCCGGTCACCCCGCTGCAGCAGAACTGCTCGCTCATCTGGTGCACGAAGACGATGAAAGCGGCGCTAGTCGATCCTGGGGGTGATCTCGACCTGCTAAAGGAAGGCGTGGCCAAGGCCGGCGTGACGCTGGAGAAAATCCTCATCACCCACGGCCATCTCGACCATTGCGGACAAGCCGGAATGCTTGCCGATGAACTCGGCCTGCCGATCGAGGGGCCGCACGAAGACGATCGTTTCTGGATCGACCAGCTGGACTCGGACGGCGCGCGCTTCGGGATGACGGCCGCCAGTTTCGAACCGACGCGCTGGCTGGAGCATGGCGATACGGTGAAGGTCGGCGAACTGACCCTCGATGTGATTCACTGCCCAGGGCACACGCCCGGCCATGTCGTTTTCTTCCATGAGCCGAGCCGCTTCGCGATCGTGGGCGATGTGCTGTTCCAGGGAAGCATCGGGCGCACCGATTTTCCGCGCGGCAATCACCAGGACCTGATCGACGCGATCACGCAGCGCCTGTGGCCGCTGGGCGAAGACGTTATGTTCATTCCCGGCCACGGCCCGACCAGCACGTTTGGCCGGGAGCGCAAGACCAACGCCTTCGTCAGCGATCAGGCGTTGTCCTGATCAGAGAATGCGCGCTGCGATCAGTGCTGCGGCGAGAGCCAGTCCGAGCTGTATGAGCAAGGTTGCGATCGTTCCCACGACGCGGCCCCATTGCATGTTCCCGCCGTCCATCCCGAAGGCGTGCAGCACGCGACCGAGGAAATACAAGGCTGCGACATAGGCCAGCCACGGCTCGCCGCGCCCCGAAAGCTCGATCGCCGCGATCAGGATCACGACGAATGCAGTGTTTTCGACATAGTTCAATTGCGCGCGCATCCGCCGCTGGAGCGACTGGTTGCCGCCATCGCCCACGCTAATGCTCAGCGCGCGCCGGATCGCGCCCACGCGTATGGAAAGCCAGATGTTGAGAATGGCCGCCGCAGCCGCCGCTGTCAGCGTCACAGGAAGCAATGCCATGAATGTAATCCCCTCAAGAAGTGTCGCTTGCACTGCTACGGTGCTGCCACTCGGCTTGCAACGCGCGAATTTTTCGCTATAGCGCGCGGCTTCCCGCCAGCTTTCGGCAAGGACGCTCGCCAGCCTTATGCGCTTGTGCGAAGGGTGACCTTGCCTTACAGGCGGCTCCAAGACGTAACGTCATTCGTTCTGAACACACGTATTTATTTGAGGAAATGGTGCCGCCATGGCTGTTCCAAAGAGAAAAGTATCCCCGCATCGCCGTGGCAATCGCCGCGCGCACGATTCGCTGAAAGTCGAAGCGCATCACGAATGCAGCAATTGCGGAGAGCTGAAGCGTCCGCACAACCTTTGCCCGCATTGCGGATATTATAACGGGCGTGAGGTCGTCGCAGTCGGCCTTTAAGGCCGGCAGGCGATGGTATCGGAGACTGATATGAGCCTACCGCGTATCGCTGTGGATGCGATGGGCGGTGATGAAGGCGTGCGCGTCATGGTCGAAGGCGCGGCGCTCGCTCGGCGTTCTCACGACAAGTTCAAGTTTTTGCTGGTGGGTGACCAAGCGCGGATCGAAGCCGCGCTTGAAGATCATCCCAACATGCGCGGCGCGTCCGAAATCCTGCACTGCGATGACGTGATCAGCGGCGACGAACAGCCGACTCGCGCGATCCGCCGGGCAAAGACCACATCCATGGGCCTCGCCGTGAACGCGGTGAAGGAAGGCGCAGCTGGCGCGGCGGTGAGCGCTGGCAACACCGGTGCGCTGATGGCCATTAGCAAGATTGCTCTGCGCACGATGCCGGGGATCGACCGGCCAGCACTCGCCGCACTGATGCCCACGCTCGAGCCGCACGACGTGGTGATGCTCGACCTCGGCGCCAATACCGAGGCGGACGCGCGCAACCTGCTGCAGTTCGCGGTGATGGGCGCCGCGTATTCCCGGATCGTGAACGGTTTCGAAAAGCCGGTCGTGCGCCTGCTCAATATCGGCACCGAAGAGATCAAGGGCACCGATGCCCTGCGCGATGCGGCTGCGCACCTCACGGCGGCAAGCGCCAAGAACGAAGGCGGCCTCGCCTTGCAGTTTGACGGTTTCGTCGAATCCGACAAGATCAATCGCGGTGAAACCCATGTCGTCGTAACCGATGGTTTCTCCGGCAACATCGCGCTGAAGGCGATCGAGGGCTCGGCTCGCTTCGTGACCGACCTGCTGAAACAGGCCTTCACCAGCTCGCTGCGCTCCAAGATCGGCTTCCTGGTCTCGCGCCCGGCGACGGAATTGCTCCGGCATCATCTCGACCCGAACAACCATAACGGCGCGGTATTTCTTGGACTGAACGGCGTCGTCGTGAAGAGCCATGGTAGCGCAAATGCCAAGGGTGTTGCGCACGCTGTCACGGTTGCGGCGCGCTTGCTGGAAGACAAACTGACCGAGCGGATCGCCCACGATCTTAATGAGCTGGGCGCGGCGGCTCTGAAGGAAAACGGCAACGGAACCGCTCCCGGCAGCGAGGCCCTGGCGTGACAGGCGCGCGCTTGCTCGGATCCGGATCGGCCTTGCCGAAACGGGTGGTGACCAACGCGGAGCTCGCAGAAAAGATCGACACCAGCGATGAATGGATCGTCGAGCGAACCGGCATTAGGCAACGCTACATTGCAGGCGATGGTGAGACGACGTCCTCGCTCGCGATCGAGGCCGCGCGCGCAGCCATCGTCGATGCCGGGATCGATGCGGAGAGCATCGATCTGATCGTGCTTGCGACAGCGACGCCTGACAACACCTTTCCCGCCACCGCCACGAAAGTTCAGGATGCGCTCGGCTGCAATGGCTGCACCGCGTTCGATGTAGCCGCGGTGTGCTCCGGCTTTCTCTACGCGCTCGCGACAGCCGATTCGCTGCTCAGGACCGGGATGGGCAAGCGCGCTCTTGTCATCGGCGCAGAGACATTCAGCCGCATTCTCGATTGGGAAGACCGCACCACCTGTGTCCTGTTCGGCGATGGCGCGGGAGCGGTCGTGCTGGAGGCGGCGGAGGGCGACATTTCCTCCGATCCTGCGAAGCCCGGGATCATATCGAGCCGCCTGCACGCCGATGGTGCGCAGCACGATCTGCTCTATGTCGATGGCGGTCCGTCGACCACTCAAACGGTCGGCCACCTGCGGATGAAGGGACGCGAGGTGTTCCGCCACGCGGTCGTCAATCTGTCCAGTGTTCTCCACGAAGTGCTTGGAGACGCAGGCATTTCTGCTGACGACATCGATTGGATCGTGCCGCATCAGGCCAATGCCCGCATCCTTGATGCAACCGCCCGGAAACTGGGTATCCCGCCGGAGAAGGTGGTGGTGACCGTTGATCGGCACGCGAACACTTCCGCTGCATCGGTGCCTTTGGCGTTCGACACGGCGCGCCGCGATGGCCGGATCAAGCCAGGCGATCTCGTCATGTTCGAGGCGATGGGCGGCGGTTTCACCTGGGGCGCTACCCTGATGCGCATTTAGCCAGAGCGGCTAAGATTTGTGCAAAAGATGGCGATTGCACGTCTTGCAAGTTGCGATTTTGCGCAAAAATCGTTACGCTTCATACGCTTCGTGCAGGGTCGCACCTGGGAAGGGAGAATAGCGTATGATGCGTTCAGTAGGGACTTTGACCCGAGCTGATCTGGCAGAAACCATAAATCGTAAACTGGGTTTTAGCCGCGCAGAATCGCTCGATATGGTGGAATCGATTCTCGACAAGATGTCTGACTCGCTCGCCAAGGGTGAGAATGTGAAGATATCCGGGTTTGGCAGCTTCGTGCTGCGAGACAAGAATGAACGGATTGGGCGGAACCCCAAAACCGGGATCGAAGTTCCGATTACGCCGCGCCGAGTGATGACATTTCGGGCAAGCCAGCTGCTTAAAGAGCGGATTGCGAAAGGCGAGTGAGCCTGCCGGTCAGGATCGACCTTATCCGCCCCATCCGGGAGTGAGCGTGATTTATGGCTGATTTTGACGACGGAAAAGAGGACGGAGCGCTCCGCACCATTGGTGAGGTCAGCGAAGCGCTCGATATCAAGCCGCATGTCCTGCGATACTGGGAACAGCAGTTTTCACTGCTCAAACCGCTGAAACGCAGCGGCGGACGCCGCTATTATCGCGAAGAAGATGTCGAGATGATCGAGACCATCAACCGTCTCGTGAATGAAGAGGGCTACACGCTGAAAGGCGCCGAATCCGTGCTTCGATCCTCGGGCAGCGGCGATGCGGACAGGCGCGCGGGCGATCGCAGGTCCGGCGCGGATGGCGCGGGCGAGGCGCAGGCCGGGGGACAGGCATCGGGCGCTGCAGACGTAGGGGCGGCAGTCCTTGCGCTCAAATCGATCAGGGGTCGCTTGGTCAAAGCTCTCGAAAGCTAGCAAGCCCGCAGCCTATTCGGCCGCCATCAACTCCGCTTCGCCAAGGTCCACGCTGACAAGGCGCGAGACGCCTTTCTCTGCCATCGTCACACCGAACAGTCGGTGCATGCGGCTCATCGTGACGGCATTGTGCGTCACGATCAGGTAACGCGTGTTGGTGGTCCGCACCATCGAATCCAGCAAATCGCAGAAGCGTTCGACATTGGCATCGTCGAGCGGGGCATCCACCTCGTCGAGCACGCAGATCGGTGCGGGGTTTGTCAGAAATAACGCAAAGATGAGCGCAGTCGCGGTCAGAGCCTGCTCTCCGCCCGAAAGCAGTGAGAGCGATTGCAGCCGTTTGCCCGGCGGCTGGGCGTAGATTTCTAGTCCCGCTTCGAGCGGATCGTCGCTGTCTACCAAGGCAAGGTGTGCCTGCCCGCCCTGGAACAGGCGCGGGTAAAGCTCCTGGAAGTGCTCATTGACTTCATCGAAGGCCGTTCGCAGTCGTTCGCGCCCTTCGCGATTGAGATTTCCGATCGATCCGCGCAGGCGGTTGACCGCTTCGGCAAGCTCCGCCTGCTCGGTCGCATTGGTGCCATGCTCTTCCTCGATCCGCGCGAGTTCTTCCGCGGCGACGAGGTTGACCGGTCCGATCCGTTCGCGGCTGGCTGTCAGCCTGTCCATCTCTTCGGATTCCGCGGATGAATGCTTCACGTCTTCTTCGGCGAAATCGAACCGTTCGGGCAGCAGCGGCGGCGGGCACTGGAAGCGTTCACCAGAAATCCGCCCCATCTCGCCGCGCCGTTCCTCTTCGCTTTCGGCGCGCGCGGCGAGCGTCGCCCGGCCTTCGCGGGCCTGCGCGAGCTTCTCGGTTACATCGGCCAGTGTTCGCTCGGCGGCGGTCACAAGCTCCTGCGCCTCGTCCTTTGCGCGTTCAGCCTCGGCCAGTTCGCGCGTCAGCTTTTCGCGCATGACATCGCCCTGCTCGATCTCCGCCATCAAGGCGGCAGGCTTCGCGGCGATGACCGCGCGTTCTTCTTCGATTTCCTCGAGCCTGCGGGCAGTTTCGGCCATGCGCTGCGCCGCTTCGCCGGAGCGCGCCTGCCAGTTCGTGTGGTCCGCCTGTTGCGCGGCGAGCCGCTCGCGCGAGACGGCGAGCCCTTGGTCATGCGCGGCAAGTTCCGCCATCGCGGCCTGCACCGCGGATTTGGCGGCCTCGTGCTTGGCCTGCGCAGCCTCTAAAGATGCGCGGCCTGCATCGGGTGAGGGCAGGGCCTCGCGCTGCTCCTTCGCGGATTTCAATTCGCCTTCTGCCGCGGCAACCTGTTCGGCGAGGTCGGTTTCGCTCTCCTTCAGCTCCTCGAGCCGCGCGGCAATGCGTTCTTTCGCGGCTTCTGCGGAATCGAGAGCACGCAGGGCAGTTCGTTCGGCCTCGATAGCACCGGCAATCTCGCGCTCCTGCGCAACGAGCCCGGTCTGCAGCGCGGACAATTCTTCGCGCGCCGTGCGCTCATTGGCCTCGGCAAGCTCGGCAGCACCGCGAAGATCCGGAAGCTGTGTCTCAAGCTCGGCTAGCCGGTTGGCCGCTTCGAGGCGCGCAGCCTCCGCCGACCCTTCGCCGCGGGCGATGAAGCCGTCCCAGCGCCGCAGGTGCCCGGCGGTCGTCACGAGCCATTCGCCCGGTCCGAGCGAGCGCCCATCGTCCTCATCCGCGACGTGAACCAAGGCGAGGCGCGCGCGCAGTTCTTCCGGACAGTCGGTGATCTGATCGAGCAGGCTGTTTGCGACCTGCGAAGGTGCATTGCTACCCGTCCAGTAACGTCCGTCGCCAATATCGCCGGGCGTTCCCACCGGCGATTTCGCATCGCGGCCAAGAACTGCGGCGAGTGCGCGTTCGTAGCCCCGCGCAACCGACACCGTGTCGAGCGCCGCGGGCAAGCCTTCGCGGCCCTTTGCGCGTTTCTCCCGCGCATCGCGGTCTCGCGCGAGGGCCGAGTATTCGCGCTCTATCCCCGCAAGCTCGGCCTTCGCGGTTGCGAGCGCAGCGGCGGCTTCGTCGCGTGCGGTCTGAAGCTCGCCCTTGCGTGCCTGGTCCTCTTCGAGTTTGGCGCGCAACCGTGCGACCTGCCGAGCCGCCTCTTCGGCGATTTCGCGCGCTTCGATCACGGCCTGTTCGGGATCCGCTCCGCCGGACAGGTTCGCACGGGCCGTTTCGATCCGCTCGCTTTCGCGTGCAAGACGGCTGAGGCGCGCCTCCGCCTGCTCGATCGCCGCTTCGGCGACGCGCCATTCGGCTTCGACACCGGCATGGTCGGCGGTCGCCTTGGCCAGCGCCAATTCCGCGGCACGGCTGGCGCGCTCGGAATTTTCGGACTTGTCGGATAGCGAAGGGCGCTGCGCTTCGGCATCGGTAACCGCCGCCTGGCTCGATTCCAGTTCCTTGGCGAGGTTCTTCAAGGCTTCCGCCGCATCCGACGTCATCCTGTCGGCGGCGATCCGGTCCTCTTCGAGCCGGGTGCGCTGCCGGTCGAGATCGGCCAGGCGCGCTTCGGCGGCTTCCAGTTTCTCCGACAGCGCCGACATTCGGTGGCCGTGTGCGCTGGCATCGTCGCGGCGGTCGGTGAGTTCGTCGCGCGCCTCGGCGAGCTTCGCGGCGGCTTCGGCCTGGTCCTTCTGCGCGGCATCGGTCGCGGCTTTCGCTTCGGCAACGCGCGCTTCGGCGTCCTGCGCTGCAGCGCGCGCTTCCTTCGCCGCCTTGGCCGCATCGCGCCAACGGGCGAAGAGTAAGCGCGCCTCTGCCGTGGTAATGTCGTCGGTAAGCTTCTTGTACCGCTCGGCCTGCTTCGCCTGCCGTTTGAGCGAGGCCATCTGCGAATCCAGACCTGCCATCAGGTCTTCGAGCCGCGCGAGGTTCGCCTCGGTCGATCGCAGTTTGCTTTCGGCATCCTTGCGCCGGACATGCAGGCCGGAAATGCCCGCTGCTTCTTCGAGCATCTTGCGCCGTTCGGCGGGCTTGGCGGCGATGACCTGAGCGATCTTGCCCTGGCTGACGAGGGCGGGCGAATGCGCACCGGTCGCGGCATCGGCGAAGGTGAGCGCGACATCCTTTGCCCGGACGTCGCTGCCATTCACGCGGTAGGCGCTGCCCGCGCCGCGCTCGATCCGCCGGGTGACGACCAGTTCTTCGCCCTCGTCGTCCTGAGCGTGAAGCACCGCTTCGGCAAAGGCGCGTTCGGGGCGGCTGGAAGTGCCTGCGAAGATGACATCTTCCATTCCGCCCGAGCGCATCGATTTGGCCGAGGTTTCCCCCATGACCCACCGGATCGCTTCGAGAAGGTTGGATTTGCCGCAGCCATTTGGCCCAACAACGCCGGTCAGCCCCGGCTCGATGCGCAATTCAGCCGGCTCGACAAAGCTCTTGAAACCGCTGAGCTTGAGCCGGCTGATCTGCATGGACTGGCGTGGACCCCGCTTACTCTTGCCGCGCGCCGGCGCGCTGCAGGGCGGGTTCGATATCGTTCCAGCTGATACCTTCCAGACGGTTGCCGTTGAGGAAGAAGGTCGGGGTGCCCGACACGTTCAGCTCATCGGCCTGTTCCGCCGAATTGTTGGCGATGGTTTCGATCTTGGCCGTGTCGGTGAGGCATGAGCGGGCCTGATCGGCAGAGAGCCCGCGTGCCGAGAAGAACTCGATCAGCCCGGCGGCCTCGGCAATGGCGACAAAGCGCTGGTCGATCGGAAGCTCACCAGACGCTTCGTATTGAGCGGCGTTCTGCTGGACGCTGCCGAAAATCTCGTTGAGCGATCCCCAGGCCTGATCGGACAGCACTTGCATGTTTTCCTTCTGACCGCAGCGAACCAAAGTCGCGATGGTGAGGTCGATCGGGTCGCGCACAAGGTTGCGCTGTTCGAAACTCACGACGCCGGTTTCAACGTATTCCTTCAGCGGCGCCTTGCCGTTCTGCGAAAAGTTCGCGCAGGCGCCGCAGGTGTGCGATGCGAATTCGATCAGCTTCAGCGGCGCTTCCGGATTGCCGATGACGTAGCCGTCTTCTTCGGTGATCGTGACGGTGTCGGTCCAGGTCGAACCCTCGGGCGCAGGGATCGCTGCAATCGGCTCACCGGCCTCGGCACCGCCGTCTTCGGCATTGCTGTTGCAGGCCGCCAACATGAACGGCGCGATCAGGCCAAGCGAAAGGGCCGAGCGGAGGTTGCGTTTGCGGTTCGAAATCATGTGAAAACTACCTTCATCGGATTGCGGAGACTAAACTTGTGGTTTCGCGAGCGCCAATAGCGCGGGCGCACGTCCTTGTGCAAAAATACTGCATAACTGCGCTATCGGCTCAATTTGGGACAAATCGCATGCTTCGGCAGCTTTATTCGCTCGCAGGCTCCGGTTTGAACCGCCCGGAGAGCAATTCGTAGAGCGCATCCCACGAATGGACGCCTTCCAGCAATTCGCCGTTGAGCGCGAAATACGGTTTTGTGAAGCTCTCGGGAGAGTTTGGCAGGCCGAACTCCTCGGCATCGGCCATGCTGTCGGCCGCGAGCTTCGCCGCAGCTCGCCGGTCGGACAGGCAGGTGCCAAGATCCATGCGCGAATAGCCGCGGCGGCGCGCCATCATGTCGTCAAAGTCGAGCGCGGCAACCAGACTGCGGCGGGCGGGCAGGGTGCTGCGCGACCATCCGTCACGGTTGAATGCGGAGGCGCTGTCCCAGCGCTCCTTCCAGCGGGCCTGCGCGCGCATCAGCATCGCATGGTTGACCTTGAACTTCGCAGGCTCGCCGCACTGCGCGAGCAGGCTGAGCGGAAGATCGACCGGGTGGTTGAAGCGCTGCCGGATTTCGAGGTTCAGCAGGCCCGGCGCGAGCAAGGCGATGTCGAGTTCAGGATCGCCGCGAAACGCGAAATCGTGGCACCCCTTGCAGGCATAGCTTACGAACATGATGAGCTGCTCGTCCGCATCGGGATTACCGATCAGGTGGCCGCGCTCGGTCTCTTCGACGTTCGCGTGCCATGCTTTCTTGCTGGTAAGGTCCTTGAACGCGCTTGTCTCTTCTTCAAGGCTCTGCGCGGACAGGGACGGCGCAAGGCACAGCGCCATCAGCGCGGTCGCGCGTAGAAAAGCTTTCATGCCCTATTCCCCCTGACCTTTATCGTCGTCCTTGTCATCGAAACTGCGCGCGAGCGATTCCAGCACGGTACGCAGTTCGGGATCGCCGATATCGCGCAGGCTGTCCCCGAGCTCCATCGGGATCGGCTTGAGCGAAGGCGGCGCCTTGGCAGGCTTTTGAGCATGGGTCGGCTTAACCACGCCTTGCCGGATCTTGACCCGCGCGACGGCTTGATAACCGAAGAAGCGGTTCACCCGTTCCATGATCTCCGGCGTGACCTGCTGGATCAGCGGTGCGTGCGCCGGGCTGACCACGAGTTGCAGGATGCCTTCGGACTTCTCGCCGGGCGGAAAACGGATCGCCTCCGGGCTGCAGACTCGGGCGTGGTTGGGGCCGACGATTTCGGGCCATCGGGTGACGACCGAACTCTGGACGAAGCCGAAGCGCCTGAATGCCGTGCGCCCGATTTCGGGCATGAGGTCCCCGATCGCCTTCGCCCCGCCGCCGCGCGGACGCTGATACGGCTTGGCATTTTTTCGGCCTGCCGCTTTGCTGCCTGAGGCCGGGGTTTTCCCGCCGGTTTTTCTGCTGTCGCTTCCCATTGCACGAAATGCCATGCCATAGGGCGCGCGTGACTTCCATGGGCGACGACATCTCTTCCACGCTGCTCGGCTGGTACGACAAGTATGCAAGGTCGCTGCCGTGGCGCAGCCCGCCAGGTGAGCCGGTTCCCGACGATCCCGCATGGCCATACCGTGTGTGGCTGTCCGAAGTGATGTTGCAGCAGACCACGGTTGCCGCGGTGAAGCCCTATTTCGAGAAGTTCACGCGCATCTGGCCAAGCGTCGAGGACCTTGCCGCCGCGCCTGAAGACGATGTGATGGCTGCGTGGGCGGGGCTGGGCTATTATTCGCGCGCGCGCAATCTCGTGAAATGCGCCCGCGAAGTCGCGGGGCAGGGCGGCTTTCCTCGGACCGAGGCCGAATTGCGCGAGCTTCCCGGCCTCGGAGCCTACACCGCCGCTGCGATCGCGGCGATTGCTTTCGGTGAGCGGGCGGTGGTCGTCGATGCCAATGTCGAGCGGGTGGTGTCGCGCCTCTTCAATATTGCCGAACCACTACCGGCAGCGCGGAAGATCATCCGCGAGCGGGCGGAAGAGATCACGCCGGACGATCGCTCGGGCGATTTTGCGCAGGCGATGATGGACCTTGGTTCCGGTATCTGCACCAGCAAGGCTCCGCGCTGCCTGTTGTGCCCGCTGCAAGGCGAATGCGCCGGACTGAAAGCGGGTGAGCCGGAGCGGCTGCCGGTCAAGCCTCCCAAAAAGCCCAAGCCGGAGCGCACCGGCACGGCCTACTGGATCGAGCGGGACAGGCACGTCTGGCTCGTCACCCGACAGGGCACGGGAATGCTGGGCGGGATGCGCGCTCTGCCGGATGACGGCTGGTCTGCGCGGCAGGATGGATCGGAGCAACCGCCGGTCTCGGCGGAGTGGCAGGACGCTGGCACCGTTCGGCACACGTTCACGCACGCGCACCTAGCGCTGAAAGTCAAATATGCCCGAATAGCTGCAACGCCCGGCGGTGCGGGGGAGTGGTGGCCGGTCGGCGACATAGACAAGGCCGGGCTGCCGACCTTGTTCGCAAAAGCGGCCCGTCTCGCCCTCTCGGCGGATTAGAGGATCCCGCCGCCTAGCGTCAGCCTGACCGCCGCGATCAGCAGGACGACGAGGCAGAAATTACGCCCGCTGTCGCTCGATGACATGGCGCCAACCACGATGCCTACCACGATCAAAGGCAGAGCAAACCAGTTGGCCCAGCCCAGGAAGGGGATCTGGGCAGGGATGACGATGATGAGCGAGAGTAGGCCGATGGCCCAAGAGAGTAGATTGAACATGTGTGTTATATGTGTACTACACCATCAAAAAGCAAGTCCTGATTGACCACTGGTTTCAACTCGCTCACACAAGCGCCAACAAATACCCCGGAGAGACTATTCCATGGCATTTCGCGATTTCGACCAAAACGATGTTTCACGCCGTTCGCTCTTTCGCGGTGGCGGTTATCTGGCTGCAGGGGCCGCGCTAAGCACGCTTCCGTTCAGACACGCGCTGCTGGCGCATGATGTCAGCGAATCCTGGCCTTCGGTCGCCTCTCTTGCTGAGCGCTATCTTGCGGAAGGCAAGGTTGCGAACCTGTTCCTGACATTCGGGTGGGGGCAGGAAGATCACGCCCACACGGTTGGCGGAGGCAAGCTCGGCTTCAACCGTCCGGGTGCGGTCGACGAAAACTCGCTCTACCGCATCTATTCGATGACGAAGCCGGTGACCGGCATGGCGACGATGATGCTGATCGACCAGGGCGATCTCGGTCTGGACCAACCGCTCCACGAGGTTCTGCCCGCATTCCGGGACATGCAGGTGCTGGTCGATCCGGAAGGGCCGCTCGACAACACCGTGCCTGCCGAAACGCCGATTACGATCCGCCACCTGCTGACGCATACGTCGGGCCTTGGCTACAACATCGTCAGCAAGGGCCCGCTGCGCGATGCCTATAACGCAAACGGTCTTGTCGGCGGACGGGTCAGCCGCATTCCGATCCCCGGTTTTCCCGACGTGACACCGGCACCCGGCCTCGAAGTATGGGCCGACAGGCTCGCCGAATTGCCGCTGATGTATCAACCGGCAACGCGGTGGAGCTATTCCGCCAGTATCGACCTGCTCGGCCGTGTAATCGAGGTCGCATCGGGCATGGATTTCGAAAGCTTCCTGCAAACGCGCATTTTCGAACCCTGCGGCATGAACAGCACGTGGATGACCGTGCCGGAAAGCGAGACCGCTCGCATGACCGACAATTACGGTATTCTTGGCGGGTTCCCGCTGCCGCTCGATCTGGCTGCGGCCACAATCTACACCGACGAGCCAAAGGTTCCCTCGGGCGGGGGCGGCCTGGTTTCGACGCCGAAGGATTACGACCGCTTCCTGCGCATGTTGCTCGGCTACGGGACGCTCGACGGGGTCGAGGTCATCGGAGAGAACGCTGTGCGCGTGGGCACTTCCAACCTGCTTCCGGACACAGTGGACACGTCCACTTCGTGGATTGCAGGGCAGGGCCACGGAGCCGGGGGTCGGGTGCTTGACGGCACGTTCGGCTGGGGCGGCGCAGCGGGCACGATCGCTGCCGTCGATTACAATCTCGGCCTGCGTTCGGCGCTCTGGACCCAGTACATGCCGACCGAAGCCTATCCGATGCGCGACGAATTCCTCAAAGCGCTCGAGGCGGACCTCACGGCGATGCGCGCTGCCAAGGCGGCCTGATGAGCCATCCGGCGCATCCAGAGCTCGCCCGCACCGGACCAATTGCCTTCGCCGGTTCACCGATAGACCGCGCCGACCTGATCCGGGTCGATCCCGATGCGCTTTCCGCGCGGATGGACTGGCGGGCGAAGGTCCTGCTGCTCGATGGCCTGCTGCCGCAGATCGGTGAGGACGGTGCGCTGTTGTGGGGCACGCTCGCCGATGTCGATCAGGACGCGGAGTTGGTTTTTCTCGGCCTGCTCGACGACAAGGCGTGTTTCGCCGCCGTACCGGACGACGGTGCGACCGGACCGGCCTATGCCATGCCGCGCGCCTGGGCTGCGATCCAGCAGTTGAGCCCGCCGGACCTTGCTATCTATGGCGGTGCGCGCAGCCTCGTCGATTGGCATGCGCGGCACCGGTTCTGCGCGCGATGCGGCTCCGCGACCAAGCCCGCAAAAGGCGGCTGGCAGCGCAATTGCAGCAATTGTCAGGCGCAGCACTTCCCGCGCACCGATCCTGTTACGATCATGCTGGTCGAGAACGAAGGCCGCCTGCTGCTGGGCCGTCAGCCCCGTTTCCCGCCGCGCAGCTTTTCCGCGCTTGCAGGCTTTGTAGAACCGGGCGAAACCATCGAAGAGGCGGTCGCGCGCGAAGTTTGGGAAGAGGCGGGCCTGCGTGTGCGCGATGTCGAATATATCGCGACCCAGCCATGGCCGTTTCCCAGCCAGCTGATGATCGGCTGCTATTCGCAGACCGATGACATCGAAATCACCCTCGATGTCGAAGAGCTTGAGGAAGCGCGCTGGTTCACGCGTGACGAGGTGGAGCTGGCGATGGACAATGTGCCGACCGAGCGGGGCGCCGATGGACCGGGCCCCTTCAACGCGCCGCCGCCCGCGGCGATCGCGCACAGTCTGATGAAGTGGTGGCTGGAGAAAACCAAATGAGCGCGCCTGACAAGCTGACGATCGACATCTATTCCGATGTCATGTGTCCATGGTGCGCCATCGGTTATGGGCAGCTGACGAAGGCGCTCGACCAGCTGGATGGCGAGATCGACGCCGAAATCCGCTGGCGTCCGTTCGAACTCAATCCCGACATGCCCGAAGAAGGCGAAGAGCAGGAGGCGCATCTCCAGCGCAAATATCGCAGGACCGCCGAAGAGGGCGCGGCGGTGCGCGGCCAGATGAAACAGATCGCCGAAAGCGCCGGTGTCTCGCTGGCATACGAAGGTGAGGGCGACGCGCCGCCCGCGATGATGTGGAACACGCGCGAGGCGCACAAGCTGCTCGGCTTCGCACTGGAGCAGGCGGGGCCGCAGGTTCAGACCGAGTTGAAGCTCGCGCTGTTCAAGGCGCATTTCAACGAACGCAGGCGGATCGGTGAGCGCGATGTCTTGCTCGATATCGCCGCTAGCGTCGGCCTGCACCGCGAAGCTGCCAAGGCCGCGCTCAACGATGCCGATCTCGAAGCGCGGGTTGTTGCCGAGGAACGGCAGGCATGGGATCTCAATATCTCCGGCGTTCCCGCGATGATCGTGAACGGCAAGTTCATGATCCCCGGCGCGCAGCCGCCCGAGACCTATGTGAATGCGCTGCGCCGCGTCGCTGAAAAGAGCCGGACGCAATAGCGGTTTTCCTGGATCGGCCATTCCGACGCACAATATGACGTTACGGAAAGGAAGCATTGCCAATCCGCACGCTTCCAAATAGACACGGATTTGCAAGGCTTTTCTCGCATCCAGGAGCGCATCTATGACCCGTTTCCATACTGTCCGAATTTCCGCCGTCGCAGCATCGCTCGCAGTGCTCGCCGCTTGCGGAGGAAACGCAGAGACGGAGGCGGAAGAGACAGTGGCCGCAGCTTCGGGGGAACCGGCGGTCATCGAAGAGCGTCAGGAAAACTACGAAGCGATCGGTGACGCGTTCAAGGCGATCCGCGGCCAGCTGGAAAGCGGCGAACCGGATTTCGCAGCGATCGAAGCGAGCGCGACCGAGATCAACGAACGCGCGCAGCGTATCCCCGATTACTTCCCGGCCGGGACAAGTGTTGATGAGGGCTACGATACAGAAGCGCTTGCGGTGATCTGGGAAGAGCCCGCCGAGTTCGAAACCGCCGCGCAGAACTTCATCGATGCAAGCGCGCAGCTCGTCACCGTGGCAGCCAGCGGAGATGCGGCTGCCGTTGGTGAGCAGGCCAAGGAAATGGGCGGGACCTGCAAGGCTTGCCACGACAAGTTCCGTCTCGAAACGGACTGATCTAGCGGGGCGGCTCGCATGACGACACGGCCGGTCAAAGTGTGGGACCTGCCGGTTCGGCTCAGCCATTGGAGCTTTGTCGGCCTTGTCTTCGCGATGTGGTACACCAGCGAAAATTCGCTGTGGTGGTGGCATACGCGGCTCGGTGTCGTGCTGCTGGCGGTCCTCGTGTTCAGGATTGTCTGGGGCGTGATCGGCACGCGCACCGCGCGCTTTGCGAACTTCGTGCGCGGGCCGTCGCGCATTTTCGCCTATCTGCGCGGGCAGCACTCCAAAGACGAGCATATCGGCCATAACCCGCTCGGCGCGCTTGCGGTAATCGCTCTGCTCGGGGTGATGCTGGCGCAGGTGGGTATGGGGCTGTTCGCAGGCGATCCCTATGACGGGGCGACCGGGCCGCTAAACGGCTTTGTCGGCGTGCTCACCGCCGACATGTTGACCGACTGGCATGAGACGTTCTTCTACGTCGTGCTCGGCATGATCGCGCTGCACATCACTGCGATCGGCGTATACGCCTTCATCCGCATGGACGATATCGTCGGCCCCATGGTCACCGGCAAGCGCGAAGCGCCGCATTCCGTCGAGGGGATCGAATCCGCCGATTGGGGCAGGGTGATCGCAGCCTTAGTCATCGCCGCGGGTTTCGCGCTGTGGGTCTGGTTCGGAGCGCCGCCGTTCGGCTAAGCGCTGGGACTAGATCAGGGCCAGTTTCTCAAGTTTCGCAGCGAGTTTACCGGGCAGCGCATCGCCGATGTCCTCTCCCGGCGCTAGGTCGCGCGGAGGCTCGCCCTTGAGATAACGCCAGCCCTGATGCGCGCGCTTCGGCTGCGGGTGGACACGGACGAGGACTGGCTCCAGCTCGATATTCCAGCGTCCGTCATCAGTCTTGCTGAAGCCGAGGATCTGCGAGCGCGCGACCAGCGCATGGTTGAGGATCCAGTAGAGCGATCCGCCCACCAGTTCCTCGTGCCGCTTGGGCAGATACCGCGTGGTCAGCCGCTTCGGCTCGCTCGCGCCGCGGCGATACCAGCTTTCGAGGTCCTTGTAGCTTTTCGCGCCGAAGGCGATCTTGGTCATATGGAGCGGCATGCCTACCAGTCTGGCGTCTCCGGCGCTCGGTTCAAGCGATGCTAAGACCGCCATCCACAATGAAGGGCGCGCCGGTGGCGAATTTGCTTTCATCGCTGACGAGGTAGACGATCAGGTGCGCGATATCCTCCGGCTCTCCCATTCGGCCGATCGGCTGGGCGATGGAAAACGCCTCACGCGTGGCGTCGGGATCGGGCGTGCCGGCAATGACGCTTTCGACATTGGGCGTCAGGATCGTGCCCGGCTGGACCGAGTTGACCCGCACCCTGTTCTGCTCGCGTGCGCAGTAAAGCGCGATCGATTTCGTCAGCATCGGCACCGCCGCCTTGGCGCTGTTATAGGCGGCGAGATCGGCGTTGGGCTTGTTGGCGGCCGCGCTGGAGAAATTGACGATCGATCCGCCACCCGATTTCGCCATCAGCGGGATCGCCGCCTTGCACCCCATGAAGATCGAATCGACATCGACGGTGTAGCAGCGCCGGAAATCCTCGGGCGAAATGTCGGCAATCGATCCGAACACGGTGACGGCGGCGTTGTTCACCAGCGCATCGAGCCGCCCGTGGCTTGCCTCGACTTCGCCGATCAGTTCCTGCCAGCGGTCCCAATCGGTCACGTCCTGAGGCAAGAACGAGCATTCCGGGCCAAGCTCTTCGGCGGCGGCCGCGCCAGCGGCTTCGTCGATATCGGTGATGATGACCTGCGCGCCCTGATCGAGCAGCGCCTTTGCCGCGGCCTTGCCCAATCCCATCGCGCCGCCTGTCAGCAGCACCAGTTTGCCCGAAACCCGGCCCATATTCCTCTCCCTCGATTGCTTTCGAGGGGAGGGGCTATCAGCCGGTCAACCCGCTCGCCACTGCCAAACCTAGGAAGGCGAAGAACCCCATCGAGTCGGTGATCATGGTTACAAACACCGACGATGCGACTGCCGGATCCTGATTGAGACGCTCGAAAACCAAGGGGACGAGCACCCCGGCAAGCCCGGCGACCGCGATGTTGATGATCATCGCCGCGGCTATGACGACGCCCATCATCGGGCTGAAGAGCAAAGCGGCGGCAATGCCGATCAGCACGGCCACGGTGCCGCCATTGAGCAGGGCGACGCGCAGCTCCTTCCAAAGAATGCGCCGGGTGTTGGAACGGGTCAGCTGGTTGGTTGCGATCGCGCGCACGGCCACCGCCATTGTCTGCGTGCCCGCATTGCCCCCGATGCTCGCGACGATCGGCATCAGCACGGCAAGTGCGACGAGCTTTTCGATCGCCGCGCCGAAAAACGCGATAATCGCCGAGGCGACGACTGCGGTGCCGAGGTTCGCGATGAGCCAGCGCACGCGGCTCGAATACGCTTCCTTGATCGGCTCGTTGATGTCGCCGTCGCCTGCACCCGATAGCAGCAGCGCATCCTCGCCCGCTTCTTCGGAGATGATGTGGACGATATCGTCCACCGTCATCTGCCCGACGAGCCGCCCGCTATCGTCCACTACTGCGGCAGAGATCAGCGCGTATTTCTGGAACATCAGCGCGACTTCTTCCTGATCCATCGTGACCGGGATCAGGGTCTGGTCGCGCTTCATCACGTCGGTCAGCTTGACCGAACGCGGCGTGGTGAGGATCCAGTTGAGTGCGCAGGTGCCGACCGGATGATGCGCGGCATCGATCACGAACACTTCGTGGAAATCGTGCTCCAGATCGCCGTTTTCGCGCAGGAAATCGATGAGATCGCCTACGGTCAGGTGCTCCGGCACCGCCATGACGTGGCGGCTCATCAGGCGGCCTGCGGTCTCCTCCGGATAGGCGAGCGCGCTTTCGACGGCCGCCTGCGTCTCGGGCTCCAGCTCGGCGATGATTGCCTTCTGGTCGTCCTCGTCGAGGTCTTCCAGCAGCTGCACCGCATCGTCGGTTTCGAGCTGCTCGGCAATGGTCGCGACCGCTTCCGGCTCAAGCGCTTCCATCATCACTTCGCGCACGTGATCGTTGAGCTCGGCCACCACCTCGCTCGTCATCAGATCGGTGATCGCGGAGGCAAGCTGCTCGCGTTCTTCGCTGTCGACCAGTTCGAGCAGGTCGGCGATATCGGCCGGGTGGAGCGGTTCGACCAGATCGTAAACCGCGGTCTTGTCGCCATCCTCCAACGCATCGCGAACGCCGCGAACATATTCCGGTTTCAGCCGGTTTTCCTCGTCATGGCGCTCATCATCGATCCGGTCGTCGGGACGCACTTCGTCCTCTGCGGCATCCGCCACAAGGGTTTCGTCGTCATGGATGCCCGGTTCGACCATGGATGCGGGTTTAGAGTCGCGCTCTTGAAAAGCAAGCGGGTGACTCTGCCGCGCAACTGATTATACCGCGCACAAATTCAAAGGAGATTTACGCATGGCCGAAACACTCACGCTCACCCTCGACACCGGAGATGGCGAGAACAAGGATGTCGTTATCAAACTTCGCCCCGATCTCGCCCCCGGTCACGTAGAGCGCATCACCACGCTTGCGGGCGAGGGGTTCTATGACGGGGTGGTGTTTCACCGCGTGATCCCCGGCTTCATGGCGCAAGGCGGCGATCCGACCGGCACCGGCATGGGCGGCAGCGACAAGCCTGACCTGAAAGCCGAATTCAACAGCGAACCGCACACTCGCGGCACCTGCTCGATGGCCCGCACCCAGGTACCCGACAGCGCGAACAGCCAGTTCTTCATCTGCTTCGACGACGCTGAATTCCTCGATGGCCAATACACCGTCTGGGGCCAGGTTACCGATGGCATGGACCACATCGACGCGCTGCCAAAAGGCGAACCGCCCGCACAGCCGGGCAAGATCGTGAAGGCTACCGTCGCCTGATCTTATCGGGACGGAACAGGTGATGCTGCGAAGCGCCTTTGCCTCGCTTGTGCTGCTGGTTTTGAGTGGCTGCGTCACCTACCCCGACATCACCCAATCGCGCTCGCCGTGCCGGAGCGAACCGGGCGGCTGGTGCGCGTTCGTGCGCGATGCTGCGGTGGAAGCCTATTCCTTCGCGATCGCTGCGACCAATGCCTATGCCGGGGATGACGACACCTACGAAGACCTTGGCCCCGCGCTGCGCAAGCTCGATCGGCTTGAGATAGCGGAGGAGGACGCGGACAAGGGGTTTGGCTACGAGATATTCGAGCAGCTCGGCCCGCCTGACTCCTTGGGCGAGCGCAAGCCGATCGCGCGAATACTGGCCTTTCGCGGCACCGATTTTGACGGCTTTACCGACATTTTCTACGGCACGCTGCGTGACGATCAGATCGAAATCGCACTTCGGTATTTCGAGCTTGAACGCGAGCGCTGGGGCGATGATCCGACGTGGATCGTCACCGGCCATTCGCTCGGCGGGGCGCTCGCGACCGAGGTATCGATCAAGTATCCGAGCGTGAAAGCTTACATGTTCAACACTTCGCCATTCTATAACGGCGATGCGATGACCAACGATGTGCGCCGCACCGTCATCAATGAGCGCGGTGAGTTCCTTCGGCGGGTCTCGAAGTTCAGCCTCGCCCCGGCGGCAGACGAATATGTGATCAATTGTGCGCCCGAAGCCGGCCGCTTCACGAAGCACAAGGTGCGACCCCTGGCCGACTGCATCACCTGGATCGCCGCCTATGCGAGCGAGGATGCCGGCGCGGTGGTGGCGGCCAATGGCGTCGCCAAACCGGCGGTCGAATGCGGAGCCGCCGACAAGCCGCACCCCGGCACCGCGTACAGGCCGATCGCCCCCTGCATCCACCAATCCCGGATCGAAGAGGATGATTGAGCCCGCGCTGCGCAGCGCGCTTCGCGATGTTGCAGGGGCGATGGCTCAGGCGGAACAGCACTGGTGGATAATCGGGAGCGCAGCCGTCGCTCTGCACGGGGCCGATCCCGGCACTATCGCCGATGTCGATGTCCTGCTGGCGAAAAGTGATCTGACGAAACTCGCGCGCGAGTTGCAGCTGTCTGGTGCCCCGGATGCCCGCAAGGCCCGGTTCCGCTCTAGCGGCTTCGGTATCTGGACGCAGCCCGCTCTTCCCGTCGAATTCATGGCCGATCTCGAACTGCGGAGAGGCGGCGACTGGATCAGCATCTCCCTGCAAACAAGGCAGGAAATGACGCTGTGCCAGCAGAGGCTGTTCGTACCGGAAAAGCATGAGCTGATCGCGATATTGCGCCGGTTCGGGCGCGAAAAAGACCTCGCGCGCGCCGCCGCTCTCGGCGGGTGATTGCCCCCGCGCGCCCGGCTCATTCCTGTTGCGAAACACTAGCCAAAGGTGTCGCCGGGATATCCCTCGATCGGTGCGTCAATCGTGCAATGCTAAGCGGTGCGTCATCGTCCGACCGCGTCTTGAGATCGAGTACGAGATAGTCGTTGCGCTGGTAATACGATTGATCGACCACGACGAGATACGTGGGGCGATTTCGCGCGTTCTGGTACGCTTTCCAAAGCTCGCTCCTGCGGGCGAATTTGCCTGTCCAAATCCACTGACCCCAGCCCGGGATGGTCTCGAATCCCTCGAGCGCGCCGACATGATTTGTTGCGGGGCTCCCACGCATTATCCTCGCCAATCCGCGCCGAAAACGCGCATGCCCATCGCGGCCGTAGACGATCATCGTACAAACCTGATCGAATAGACCGTCGTCGCGCGCGATCGACTCGAATTTAATGAGAAGCTTCTGATCGCGGTGAGGGTAATCGAGAATATAGGCCGGGACGGATTTCTTGACGCCCCACTGCTCACGCAGATCGGGCGGAAGAAGCTGCCAATCGTAATCGTCGTCGATCGGTGTGTGCGCTTGGCGCAGTCTCTGGCGATCGAAGCAGTGGCGCTGAAAATAGGTTGCCGGTTCGGGCAATGGCTCCGGCGTTGCAGCATTGCCTTGAACGACGATCGGCGGCCTTTCCGGTGACTTGTGAACTTGCAAGCTGGCGACGACGCTGACAATTGGCGCTAGCGTCGACAGCAACATGATCGGAACCTTTCCGTCTGGTTCGACGAGATCACCATTTGCCCGGTGCAGGTGTATCTATTACAGGCCCCCCGATGAAACCGCAAACCCCTCCCAAGACCTACCGGGTCAAGAGCTTCGGCTGCCAGATGAACGTCTATGATGGCGAGCGGATGGGCGAATTGCTGAACGAGCAGGGGCTTTCTCAGGCTCGAGAAGGCGAAGACGCCGATCTGGTCGTGCTCAACACCTGCCACATCCGCGAGAAGGCGGCGGAGAAGATCTATTCCGATATCGGCCGCCTAACGAAAGGAAAGACGCAGAAGAAAGCGCCGATGATCGCGGTCGCCGGATGCGTTGCGCAGGCCGAGGGCGAAGAGATCATGGCGCGTGCGCCCGCAGTCTCGATGGTGGTCGGTCCGCAGGCCTATCACCGCCTGCCAAACATGCTGGACAAGGCCGTTCAAGGCGAGCGCGCAACCGATACCGACATGCCTGCGATTGCGAAGTTCGATTCGCTCCCGGTTCGAAAGCGGCGCTCGCCCACGGCTTTCCTGACCGTGCAGGAAGGGTGCGACAAGTTTTGCACCTATTGCGTCGTCCCTTATACGCGCGGCGCGGAAATTTCCCGTCCGTTCAGTGATTTGATTGGCGAAGCTCGCAAGCTCATCGAAACCGGCGCGCGCGAAATCACGCTGCTGGGGCAGAACGTAAACGCCTGGAGCGGAGAGGACGAGGCGGGCAGAGCGGTGGGCCTAGCCGGGCTGATCCATGCGCTCGCGCGGCTCGATGGGTTGGAGCGCATCCGCTACACGACCAGCCATCCGAATGACATGGACGACGCGCTGATCGCGGCGCATGGCGAGGTCGAGCAACTCATGCCGTACCTCCATCTGCCGGTGCAATCGGGCAATGACCGCGTGCTGAAGGCGATGAACCGCTCGCACAAGGTCGAGAACTACCTGCGGCTGCTCGAACGCTTCCGCGCGGTGCGGCCCGATATCGCGCTGTCGGGCGATTTCATCGTCGGCTTTCCGGGAGAAACCGAAGCGGAATTCGAAGACACGCTGAAGCTGGTCGATGAGGTGCGCTATGCGCAGGCGTACAGCTTCAAGTACTCACCGCGTCCCGGCACACCGGCGGCGACGATGGATGGCCAGATTGCCAAGGAGGTGATGGACGACCGGCTCCAGCGCCTGCAAGCCCGGATCGACCGCGATCAGTTCGCCTTCAACAAATCGAAGGCGGGGCAGACGACCTCCGTGCTCGTCGAGAGGAAAGGCAAACATCCCGGCCAGTGGCTGGGCAAATCGCCTTGGCTTCAATCGGTGTGGTTCGAAGGCAACGTCGCTATCGGCGATATGGTCGAAGTCAACCTTGTCGAGGCCGGGCCGAATTCGCTGCGAGGCGAAATAGGCGGAACGAGCTAATCGCCGCCGCTCGCTGCTTGATCTTCTTGTTCCATCCGCAGAGCGCGGGTTGCAATGTTGCCGTAAAAACGGGATTTCAGCGCATTGCGCGAAGTGTCGTATAGCATTGAAATGAAGGCCCGGTCGAATGCCGTCAGTTCTTCAGGTGGATCCTCGTCTTGAAAAAGCGTCAGGATGGTGGGCGCGCTCGGCTGTGTGTCGGGGTCGATTGCTGCGGTGTTCGCAAAGCTGCGCATGGAGGCATAATCGGCTAGTTGGTGGAGAGTTTTCCCCTGCGCGCTCTCAAGTTCGATCATGACTACCGACCCAACAATCTCGACCATGGTTGCGCTCAACAAACGTGATGCGAAAAAGGCGCGGTTACCGAAATCCGCGGCCTGGCTGATCGACCGACCGACGAAATCCTGACTTTGCCCTCCATCCGAGGTCCTGACCACGTCATGTCCCCAAGCGCGCACCGGGTCCTTTTCATTGATAACGCGTAGGCGCTGGAAGCTGAGCAGATGTTTCAGCAAGTCCGACTCGTAGGTGAGCCAAGCTTCGGCTGGGCCCTTTTCCGGCGGCACGAAGATTACCGACACGTTGTGCCGGCAATTCGATGACTGATCGCGGCGGTTCACACCCAGCTCTTCGGCATTGCTCTTCATACGGTCCTCGATAGCCTTGGCCGGTCTGTCTGGAATACCGAAAACCTTTGGGCAGATCGCTCTGAAATAGCTCCCGACAGTTCGCCCGGCGCGAGGTCGCCTGATGACATCTCTTGCCATTCTGCGAAGCTCACGGCGACGCTCGCGAGCTGTGGGCGGAGCTTCGACCACGATCCTGCCATCGCTTTCGGATCGCTGTGCTTCGGGTACCGGGTTGTCGTCTTCGACTGGCGCGGGCGAGCTTTCCGGCTGCGCTGCGAGAGCGAGGGACGCAAGAAACAAAGCTGACACCGGCACGGGAAACTTCTCCTAGCTGATCCAGATTCCAATCCCGCTTTCGGCGGATAGGGATAGCCTTATATCATAAAGAGCGAAAACCTAATTACCCGGACTATCATCGATCCGGTCCATGTACCGATCAACCGCAGCTGCGATGATCGCGCTATCGCTGCTGATCCCTGAGAGTTCATAGAGAGCCTCAAGATAAGCGATGTCGAAATCGGTAATCGCGGCCGGTCCGAAATCTTCGTTGAACAGCGTGAGGATCGTCGGCGGGGTGTTGGCATCGCTTGTGACGTCGTCGCTGACCGAGGCGAGGATGCGCAGTGTTGCATAATCTGCGATCTGGCGGAGCGTCTTTTCACGCAAAGCCGCGGTCTCGATCAGCACGACCGCTCCCCTCATTTCGGAACGGAGGCGCTGCACACGCGATGCCCGTTCGGTGCGGTTCACCTTGCTGGCGATGTCGTCGACGCGGTTGTTGTCCCGGATGGGGAACACCGCTTCCATCGTCGTTCACTGTTTCGAATCGGTGCCAGGCGCGGACGAATTTGGAGCCCCTATAAATCCGATCGCGCTGATAGCTTTTCAGCCCTTCGAAGAGCCACGGCTCGCTTTTCTCAAGGCCCTCCACCGCGTCATTCACATTGTTGAGAAACCCGACGAAGGCGTTTGCCTTGTAGTTGGGATCGTCATCGATCTCACGCCGCGCAGCGAACGGGCATTGTCCTCGATGCGCCCCTTGATGAGCGCGCTCGCGTCCTCCGGCATACCTGACACCATCACGCAAATAGGATCTTCGAAACGCGAAACCGGGCGGCCGGACCGTGCGGGCCGTGTGATCTTGCGTCCGACCCGAAGCACGCGTTGGCGGACGCTCTCGCCGCTGTCATCCGCCGCGTCACCGGTCACGACAATGGTGCTGTCGTCAGGCTGAGAGGTTTGTTCCTCGGGTTCTGGATTTTGCTCTTGCGCAGATAGCGGGGCTGCCAGCGCGATAAGCGCCGCGGAGCAAATGGTACGTGCAAAGAATTTCATGACTGAATTAGTCCCCTGAACCGTTGGATCATTGCGAGGTAAGGCTCGCGATTGAAGCTACGTTATTCAGGAAAGTATCGGGGCGGCGTAATTGTAATCTACGAACAGAGACCGAATTCGATGAGCGGCGCTCTGGCGTCGACAAAGCTCCGATTGAATGAAATTTCTACCCAAGATCAGCGAGGATGCGCCGAAATTAGTCTCCCGGATCAACCGCTTGTCTTGAGCTGCTTCCGGTATTCCGAGGAGGTCGCGTCGATTAGCTGACTGTCTCTCGCCGTCGATGGCAACAAATACAATGCGCGCAGGAAGGCCTTGTCGAACCCGGTGATGGCCTCGGGCGCCGCTTCGGGAAAGCTGAAGAGGGACAGAATGGTCTGCGCGGTCGCTGGTGGTTCTGTCTCAGGCTCTTTTACAGGTGCCAGCAGACGCATTGTCGCATAATCGGCCAGCTGGCGAATGGTGCGACCCGCAATGTCGCCTTCGTCGAATATCGCGACCGAAAAAATCATGTCCTGCCGGATCGGTGGACGAACCAGGCTGGCAGACCGCTGAGTGTTGACGGCGACCGGGGTTCCCGCAGGTCTGGAGGCAGGAGCGATGTCGTTGGCATCCACCGAACTGAATGGCACGCCGTCCTTGCCTCGCAGTTCCGTCACGTTCCACGCCGCAGCCGCGCCAGAGCCTTGCCTCGCGCGGTCGATCTGGAAGCGCTTCATCTCGCCGAATATCCACGCGTGATCTTTTCGCAGCTTTGCGAAATCGCTGTCGAGATCGCTCACCATCGCGACCAACGCGTTGGGCCGGCAGTCCGGGTCGTCATTGATACGCGCACCGGCTTCGATTGCATTGGCCTTTACGCGCTCGGTCAGAACAGCTGCGAAACCTGGATCGATGCCCCATGTTGTCAGACAGATCCTGTCGAAAAAGCGCGGCGCAGGGTCGCCGTTGCGGACCGGCCGGATAACGGCCTCTGCCTGCTCCTCGACCACTTCGAGCTGTTCCTGCCAGCGGAGACCCTCGACGATGATGCTTTCTTCGTCGGCTTCGTCGCCTTGCTCCTGGGCGCTCAACGCCGCCGGGGCCAAAAGACACGAAGTAATGAACGAGGCGGCGGAGAAGTATTTCATCGAAACGTCCTTGATCAATTGTGGAGGTTGGCGTCGCGCTCTTCTAACTGGCAATCAATCCAGCACAAATCGACTCTCCGGTCCAATAGCAATTGCTCTTTAGGAATGCCGAGTGGGCTCGCTCTGTAGGCAAAGCCACGATTATCCCCCGCCGCCACAGGGCGGGGAACTTGCTTTGCGCGCGCCGACGCTTACCTTTCCGACTCGTAAGGCGGGTCGATTTCCGCCGCGATGCAAAGGAACTTATGGGCCGTAGACCAACCCGAGCCGCCGATCCCAAGCGAGGGACCAAACTCTCGCCCGATCCCACCCCGATCCGCGAAGCGCGCCGCGCCCGCGCAGAGCTCAGCTTCGAAGATCAGTCGCTGCTGGGGCCGCTTTTCGGACAGTTCGATGCCAATCTGGTCCAGGTCGAAAACCGGCTTTCGGTGATGATCCATGCGCGCGGGGACCAGATCGTGATCGAAGGGGCGCCAGACAATGTTGCCCGCGCCCGCGACACGCTCAACACGATGTATGATCGCCTCGCGCAGGGGCAGGATCTCGATGCAGGCGCGATCGAATCGCTGATCGCCATGTCGAACGAACCCACGCTTGAAGGGATTATCAGCGGCGAGAAGGAAAAGCCGCCGATCATGATCCGCACGCGGCGCAAGACAATCGTGCCGCGCAGCGCCACCCAGGTGACCTATATGCGCAGCCTCGCGCGCGACGATATCATCTTCGCGCTTGGCCCGGCTGGCACGGGCAAGACCTACCTTGCCGTTGCCCAGGCGGTCAGTCAGCTGATCACCGGCAGCGTCCAGCGCCTCATCCTCTCCCGCCCCGCGGTGGAGGCGGGCGAAAAGCTCGGCTTCCTGCCCGGCGACATGAAGGACAAGGTCGATCCCTATCTGCGCCCACTTTACGACGCGCTCTACGACTGCATGCCGCCAGAGCAGGTCGAGCGGCGCATCGAGAGCGGCGAGATCGAGATTGCGCCGATCGCCTTCATGCGCGGGCGCACGCTCGCCGATGCGTTCGTGATCCTCGATGAAGCGCAGAACACCACGCGCGAGCAGATGAAGATGTTCCTTACCCGCTTCGGCCAGAACAGCCGCATGGTGATCTGCGGCGACCCGCGCCAGGTCGATATTCCGGGCGGCGACTCCATGAGCGGCCTTGCCGATGCGGTCGGCAAACTGGAGGACGTCGAAGGCTTCGGCACAATCCGCTTCACCGCCGCCGACGTGGTGCGCCACCCGATCGTAGGGCGGATCGTGGAAGCCTACGAAGGAAAGGGCGAGTAAGCGGGGACTTGAGCTGCCATCGCACAGGTTCGAACTGAAGCGATCGACTTTTTGGGGCCGTCAAAAGAGTGGTCAATCCTCTCTGCTGGATTGCCCAATGACGTGATTTCTGCGCACTAATCGGACGAATGGCAATGATCCAATCGATGTTAGACCGCAAATAGAAATAAATAAAAGCTGGTGCCGTTACAGGCCGGAGAAAATGATGAAAGCTGTGCCGTTGCAAGTTATGTTTTTAGGTACGTGCCGAATGCACGATCCTGCCCATATCCTCCTTGAAAATGAAAACTATAATGTCCGCACCACACCGCACCGTTTGCATACTACGAGCCAGACGCTGCAGTTTATTCGACACATTCTAAACGGAAACATCTACAGTCCGGAAATGGCTCACCTCATTTCCGACTTTGCGAGCATTAAAATTTTCGAAGAGGATGTTACCCGTGAAGACGTTCTGGCCGATTTGGAGCCGTTGCGTCGCTTCTGGTCGGGTTGCCATGCTTTCGTGATCGAAATCAGCGCACTGCGTGAACACCATGCATTGTTGGACGGTGAGAAAATCATCGTGAATAACTTCTCGTCACGCGACCAGGAAAAGCACAAGGATCGCATTGCAGAAAACGCGCGGCGCGGTACTTCGTGGCCAGTCTTGCCGATCGATTTCGAGACATCGTCACCGTCTCGGGCCCATCGGCAAATGGCCGAAATTAAGAAAGCCCTCAACAGGCCGATCATCTGGGTCAGCCATCAACGACCACCATCCGATGATCCGAAGTACGAAATCGTCAACAAGGTCCGCCTCCACCTCTCGGAGACTTTGCGTACAGGTGCGGAGGCCCTCAACGATCAATTCTTCGATCCATCCACTGTTGCCAGTGAAATGGGACAGGAATTCTTCTTCGAAAAAGGCGGCAATGATCTGGACCATTTAACACCTGAAGCTGCTCATATCTTAGCTGGGCGCTATGGCTCAATGCTGCAAAGTCTGGTCGGTAGGCAGGTGGCCTGAACCGTTTGCCCCAATCGCCTGACGAGCAAGCTCCAACGCTGCGGCCAAGGCTTCGTCCGCTGCGACCTCCACGTCGGGTTTTACACCGACGTTTTGCCAGTTCGTACCGGTGATCGGGTTGATTGATCGCCCCTCCGGCAGATCGAGAGCAAAGTGTTCATGCACGCGGCGGTATTCGAACGGATGCGCGCCGCCGCCGGTAACCTCGCCGACGATGGTTGCCCTCTCGAGCGCCTGCAGATTGTAGGCCAAGGCCTCGGCTGCTGAGAATGTTTTGCCCGAGGTGAGGATATAGAGCGGCTTCGTACCCCCGAACTTGCGGCCGGGCACCCATGACGGCGAGGTATCCGCGCGGTGCTCGTTTCTCGGCCGATTGTAGATGCCGGTCAGCGGCTGCCCGCCCTCGTCGAGAAGATAACCGGTGATCAGGTTTGCGGTGTCTGCCCCACCGCCGTTCTTGCGCAAATCGATGATGAGCGCATCACCTTGCGCCACGACGGTCATCGCCGCCGCGATCACATCCGCTGCCATCGAAGGCGGCGGAAACACGCGCAGATCGAGCAGCATGATATTGCCATCGAGCCGCTCGATCTTCTCGACGCCATGATTGAGGTGACGCCCGTACCATTTTTCCATCTCGGCTGCGGAAAACTCCGCGTCGCCTTCCTCGGCAGAAATGGGAGCCTCGCTGTAGGTGAGACCGAGGTGGCCATCGCTCGATTGCGCTCGCAGCCAGTCCGTGACAGCGCGAGCGAACTCGCGGCGATCGGTTATATCGCTCCACTCATCGGCCGCCGCCTGGAGGCTTCGCGCCAGTTCGGCGCCCAACTCGGCATCCACATATCGCGTTTCAAGCAGGCTTGCGGAGTTGGCGATGATCTCTGCCCGATCCGTTTCGGTGAGCTCTTGCGCGAGTGCGGGTCCGCCGATGACGGCACCGCAGACCATCGCGAAGGCGATCACGATCGATTTCATTGTTTTCTCCCGGAAGCACGGTTTTCGGAAATGCGATCTGGAAAGCTCTTCCTTGCAAGCGCAGCAAGCGCTTCATCGAGGATCGCGGATAAGGGGTGGGACAGTTCTTCATCGAGCTCATTGGCGGCGCGTCCGACCGCGTCCCAAAGCGGGCGCAAATCCCCCGCCATTTCGAGCGCATGCGGGGTGAGCGTCACGATCCGCTCGCGCCGGTCCTTACCCGCGGCGAACTCGACCAGATCGAGCTTTTTCATTTCGCTCAAGGTTTGCGTCGCGGCGGGCTGGGTGGCCTGCAGATAGTTCGCAATTTCCGAAACCGACGATTCTTCACATTGCAGCAGAAGCTGGAAAACCGGGTAAAAGCGCGGGCGAAAATTGTGCCCCCCCTTCGCGTAAAGCGCAGCCAATTCGCCATCGAGCCTGGCTAGCAAAAGGCGCAGTTTAGTGCCGAGTCCCAACTGAGGATTGCTAATCATATAAGTGCTTATATATAGCAATCTGGCGATGTAAAGCGCCGAGCGAGAATGAGCTGGTGTCCGAAAACTGCCTCAACTTAACGCGCGCCCACGACCTTAATGTCTAAGGGAAGCGATAGGGTACACTGCGGGGAGGCTGCAGCTTGATCGACGCTTTTGCAGGCGATCACCTGCGGCTGTGATGCAAATTTCCTATGCAATCGTCATCGCGCCGCGCGCTTTACTGGTGCGGCTCGATCGGAGAATTCCAGCGTCCATTCATTGCCTTTGGGAGAAAGCGACCAGTGTTCCAGCGTCCCTCCTATTTGCAAGGCAAGTTCGTTCACGATGTCCAGACCGCCTCCGGTCTTGAAATCTGCATTCGCGGAAAAAGCTGGCCCCCTGTCCGCTATCGTCAGGACAATCCGGTCGTTTTCCTTGGCGAGAAGCGACAGGTCGAAACTTTCGTCCGTATGCTTGAAAACATTCGACACGAGTTCTGCAACGAGCAGTCCGAGGGGTGATGCAGTCGCCTTGTCGAAATGAATGTCCGCGATTGACACGGTACCAACCCGGTTGTTTGCCTCGTACGTGCTCGCAATCCGGCCGATCAATTCGGGCAGCATGTCCTTCGCGCTGATCGTCGCGCCGACGTCGGATTCCTCGTCGGTGTACAGATTGTTGTAAAGGGCTGCCATCGACAGGATGCGGTTTCTCACGCTCTTCACCGCAGAAGCGCTTTCGCTCGATGCACTCTGCAACTGAAGGTTGAGCAATGAAAGGAGCAATTGCAGATTGTTCTTAACGCGGTGCTGCATGTCGAGGTTCAGCAAGCGCTGGCCGTCGAGCGAGCGTTGCAGAGCAGCGTTCAGAGCGCGTTTTTGACGATCGCTGCGAAAGAAAACCCACACAAGCAGCGCAAGCAATCCCGCTAGAAGCAGGGCGCCAAAGATGAATTGCTGTTGCTGTGCGTTGCGCGACTGCAATGTTGCGGCCTCGCTTTCCAAGAGTTGCAGATTGAGTGTGTTGATCTCTTGGCGATAACGGAACGTGTCGAGCGCGCTGCCCGCTTTCGACGCGATCCCATCCAAGGTCTCATCTAATGCTATTCGAGTGCGGAAGTTTTCTAGCGCATCGCTCAGCCGTCCTTCGCTGATTGCGATATCCGAAGCGAGGCGGCTTGCTTCCAAACGTCTTCTTACGATCGAAGGCGCCGGATCGCTGCCCGAGGAGACCGCGGCTTCGGCCTGATCCAGACTCGAAAGGAGCTGTGTAAGATAGCCTTTCGCTTGATTGATGTTCCTCGCTGACATGGCCGCCGATCCAAGGACGGTGAGCGCATCGACCTGCGGAAGCAGAAGATCCGAATCTCGCGCGACCGACAGACACCTTTGTGCAGCGCTGCGCGCTTCGCCAGTCCGGCCTCTCGCGAGGGCAAGCTGAGCTTCCTCGCAGTGGAGCGTGCCGGTAAGTTCGGCGCTTTCGTCGAGATCGAGAAAGCCCCTTATTTCTTCGAGCAGGGATTCCGCATCATCCAGTCGGCCGACCCTGCGATACGCCTTCGCCAGAGGGAGGAACCCGCCCGCGCGATCGGTCGGCCTTTCGTCGGCCAACAAAACCGGGCGCGCTTCTTCGAGTAACTCGATCGCATCGTCAGGCCGGCCATATTCAAGCAGCAGAGACCCGAAATTCGTCAGAGTGTGATCGTGAGCGACAGCGTCCTGATCGGCCTGCTTGGATAACTCGACAGCATTTCCATAAGCCTCGACCGCAGCAGCCAGTTCGCCCCGCGCCTGTTCCATCGCCCCGATATTGGTCCAGCCTCGCGATGCTGAAACGAAATCGTTTTGCGCCATGGCCATGTCCAAAGCTTGATGTGCGTAGACAAGCGCTTCGTCCATGCGCCCCTGCATGGCGAAACTCACGCCGATAATGTTGAGCGCACGTCTGCGGTTATCGGGCGATAAAGGGGGATTTGCATCGAGATAGGCTAGGGCCTTGGCGCGGCCGGATGCCGGGTCGGCATTGATCGCGTCCCACATTTCATCTTGATCGAAGGTATCGCCAGACATTGATTGTACAGGCGGTGCCTGCGCTTGCCTCGCCTGCGCCGCGGGGGCCGATAGAACACCTGCGAGCGCTCCCAAGGTCAGGAGCGCGATTGCAATCCTTTGCTTGACGGCTGCCATCGAGATACCCCCCTTTGCTGATCAACGAACATCCTGCCCGGCCAGTAGTGGCAGGCGCACTGGCAGCAGTGCATTGTTGTTTTTGGGACCCGGGGCGTGCGCAGCGCTATATCTCCTAACGCCGCGCATCGACGATTCGTTCCTGACGGTCGCTTCGGCACTATCAATGGGGTCCCCTCGAGTTCAGCCTGAGAAGGGATGACCGAAAGAGCCGATCGATGGCTTGCAAGCTTTTCTCAAGAGACGAAGGCATTCGACCGACTGGCTCAGCATGGACCCTTGCAGGCACACCTCGCTTCGCTTTCCTACTGCGCGGTTTTCACGCTATGCGCTGGCGCATGATCCGCTCGATTTCTTCTTTCAGTAATTTCGAATGCACCTTGGCGAACACAGGCAGCTTTTTCGTCCCAGGACCGTGTAACACGCGGTCCATGTCTCGCCCAAGTCACTGGAAAAGCGGAGGTTCGCTTGCAGCTTGATATGGACGTCGAAGGCTGGCCGGAGGGCGGCTGGGAGGCTTTGGCCGGTCAGGCGGCAAAGGCCGCTGCATCGCTTGAAAGCGTGCTCGGCAAGCCGCGGCTTGTGGTGAGCGTGCTGTTCACGTCCGACGAGGAGGTGCACGCGCTCAACCGCGAATGGCGCGACCGGGATAAGCCGACCAATGTGTTGAGCTTTCCGATGCTGGATAGGGGTGAACTGGCCCGGCTGGGCACCGATGGTCCGCCGGTCATGCTTGGCGACATCGCCCTCGCGCATGAGACCTGCGCGCGCGAAGCCGACGAGAAGGGCGTATCGCTGAATGACCACGCGGCGCACCTGATCGTTCACGGCCTGCTCCATCTTGCCGGTCACGATCACGTCCATTCCGATGAAGAGGCCGAGGCGATGGAGGATCTCGAAACGCAGATACTTGCAAAAATGGGCATCCCGGACCCATATGGGGATCGCAATTGAACGGAGTGCGTTGAGAGGGCCATGCCCGATTCCCAATCCCCCGCCGGAGACGCGGAGAGTAGCAGCGGGCTGTGGCTCGCTCTCAAGAAGATCGTTGGTGCCGGTGAAAGCGAGCGCAGCCTTCGCGCGCAGCTTGAAGAGGCTATCGACGAGCACGAAGACGAAAACGACGGTGAGACTTCGGACGAAACGGGCGCTGGCAATGGCGACCTGTCACCGGTCGAGCGCCAGATGCTGCGCAACCTCCTGCACTTCAGCGAGCATGATGCAGACGATGTTGCAGTGCCGCGCGGCGAGATCGTCGGCGTCGATGCGTCGATCAGCTGGGAAGAGCTGGTGGAGGCTTTCAGCGAAAACGGTCACTCGCGCCTGCCGGTCTACCGCGACAAGCTCGATGATGTGGTCGGGATGATCCACATCAAGGACGTGTTTCCGTACCTCGCGAACGGCAAGAAGCCGCCGCGCGACTGGACTGTGCTGATGCGTCAGCCGCTCTACGTACCGCAATCGCGCGGCGCGCTGGACGTGCTGGCAGACATGCGGGCGCGGCGCGTGCACCTCGCCATCGTCCTCGACGAGTTCTCCGGCACAGACGGCATCATAACGATCGAAGACCTGGTCGAGGAAATCGTCGGCGAGATAGAGGACGAGCACGACGAGACCCCTGAAGCGCTGATCGTGCCAATCGGTGAGGGGATGTGGGATTGCGACGCCCGTGCAGAGCTGGACGACGTCGCCGAAACGGTTGACCCGCGCCTGTCCGAGGTTGAGGAATCGGTCGATACGCTGGGCGGCCTCGCTTTCGTCCTTGCCGAGCAGGTTCCGCCGGTGGGGGCTGTCGTGGAACATCCGAGCGGTTGGCGGATTGAAGTGACAGCCGCGGATGAAACGCACGTCAAGCGCCTGCGTCTCCACGCTCCAACCCCCGCCGAAGATGCGAACGAATTGCAATAAACGCACGCACTCGAATTAATTTTCGATTTTCCTTCGGTTTTTTGCATCCAGATGCCTGTCGGCGCGTATCTCCTGTAAATTAGGAGAATTCTGAATGCCGTCACGCCGTTTGCCCCCACTTCGCGCACTGGAAGCGTTCATGCGCACGGTCCGTCTTGGATCGGCGCGTGCGGCTGCCGAAGAGATTGGATTGAGCCCTTCGGCGCTGTCGCGGCGCATCACCAATCTGGAAGAATTCGTCGGCAAGAAGCTGTTCACGCGCGCGCGGCAATCGATGCAGCTTACCGATGAAGGGCAGGCGTTCTACGAAGCGGTTAATCCCCATCTTGAATCGCTCGCCCGCGCGGTCGAAAGCCAATCGGACAACATTTCGCTGCTGCGGCTGCGGTTGGGCGTGCTTCCGCTGTTCGGGAGCCAGCGTCTGTTCCCGCGGCTAGGCGAGCTGCGCAAACGCCATCCGCTGCTGCACATCGATATCGACACCGGCCCGCATCTGGAAGACCGAGTAGGCGACACGCTCGATGCAGCGATCATCCTCTCTCGCGGTCCGGCGTCGGGGCTCCACGCGGTACGGCTCGACCACAACCTCGTCCATGCGATTTGCAGCAAGGAAATCGCCCGCGCGGTTGGCGACGAAGTTAGCGCCGAAAGCCTCGCCAAGCAAACCTTCCTGATCCACAACGAATTGCCGGAAAGTTTCGAGGCGTGGAAGAAGGCTCACGGGATCAGCGACCTCGAACCGGCAGCGATCGATCACTACGATTCCGGCCAGCTGATGCTCGAAGCCGCGGCGCAGGGGCTGGGTATCGCGATCATGCACGACGACCATATGCGAAGAGCCGCGGACAACCGTCTTACCGACCTTTCATCGAATGCGGTCGAGAGCCCGTACAGCTACTGGTTCGTTTGCAAGCCCACGGCATTGGAAGCGCGGCCAGTGCGGCTATTTCACGATTGGTTGGTGCGCGCTGGGCTCTAGCCTCACAAATCGCTGTCGCTGCGGACCTTCGCCGCGCTGCTGGCGGAATATCGGATCGGCGGCACATCATGCTCAAAGGTGCGAAGCGGTTTGCCCAGCGCCTCGCATAATGCGTCTTCGATCCGCCGCCGCGATTCCGCACCGATCTGTTTGCGACCGCGATATTCCTCGGGGCTGAACGGCTCAAGGAAGTGGATGTGCACCGGAAAGGTGCCTCTGCGCGCAAGCACCCGCTTGGCGTTGTTGAGGCCGGTTTCTTCGCCCACCCAGCCGATCCACTCTGCGACGTCGCCGTAATCCAGGAACACCGGCTGCACCATCACTCCCGGTGGCGGAGGTTCCAGAACCGATAGCATGCTGGTTTTGAACGGAAGCAGAGAATGCCCATCTGTCGTGGTCCCTTCCGGAAACACCGTTACCGACCAGTTGTCCGACAGCGCTTCTTTAAGCGCGTTGATCTGCTCGGCGACGCCGAGACGGTTTTCCCGCTTCACGAATACAGTGCGATTGAGCGAGGCGAGCCAACCGACCAGCGGAGCGCTTGCGAGCTCCGCCTTCGCGACGAAAGCGGTCCCGCTCGCTCCGGCAAGGGCGAGGATATCGAGCCACGAGACGTGGTTCGCGATGTAGAAGACGTCGCGTTTGAGATGGGTGCCGTGGGTCTTTACCCTCGCGCCCGATATTCGTGCGGCGCAGCGCAGGAACAGCATCGGGAAGGGCGAGCCGTAGGCGAATATGCGATAGAGGTAATGCAGCGGGACGAGGATCAGCAGAAGTAATGCAAGGCAAAGCGACCTTGCTATTATCCGCAGCCATCCGCCCATCGATATCGGCGTCGTCTCGCCGCGAGCCGCACCGACTCTGAGATCCCAAACTTTGTTACTGGCAGCGTCAACCCCGTGTTCGGCCGGGTTGTCATCCATCCCGTGAAAGCCTGACGCCGTAAAGCTCCATCCGGTGATCGACCAGACGGTAGCCAAGCCGTTCGGCGATCTGACGCTGGAGAGATTCGACCTCCGGATCGACAAATTCGACGACCTTGCCGGTCTCGACATCGATCAGATGGTCGTGATGCGCCTCGGGCACGGGCTCATAGCGGGAGCGCCCGTCTCCGAAATCATGCCGGTCGAGAATGCCCGCCTCTTCGAACAGGCGTACGGTGCGGTAAACGGTCGCGATCGATATCTTGGAATCGATGGCAGAGGCGCGTTCATGCAGCAGCTCGACATCGGGATGATCGTCGCTCTCCGACAGCACCTTTGCAATCACTCGGCGCTGTTCGGTGATCCGGAGGCCTTTTTCGGCACACAATTGTTCAAGATCGATTCTTTGGTTCAAGCAAAGCTCCGTCGCCGCTGAGGCTGCATTGTATATGGTTTTTCCGCAGCCCGAAAGGAAAGCACCCCGCCTCTTAGACGAGACAGGGTGCCTTGCTCAAGTTGGCGCGGCGCCTCACCCCCAGCCGGGTGGCGAAGCGCCCGGCGCCTGTTACTTCTTCTTGCGACCGCGTCCGCTGCCCGGTTTCCGGCCGAGGCCGATTTTCTTGGCAAGGTCGCGGCGGGTTTCGGCATAGTTGGGAGCTACGAGCGGATAATCCGCAGACAGTTCCCAGCGCGCCTTGTACTCATCTGGCGTCATGCCGTGCTCTGTCGACAAATGACGCTTGAGCATTTTCATCTTCTTGCCGCAGTCGAGACAGACGATGTGATCCTTCTTGACCGAAGACCTGATCGTCACTGCGGGCTCTGGCCGCGGTTCGTCTGCCTTGCTGTCTTCCCCCAAGCCCGACAGCGCTGAATACACGTTGGTGATCAGCGAAGGCACTTCATCTACGGCAACGCCGTTATTGCTGACATGCGCGGCCACGATGTCGCTGGTCAACGTGATCAGCGTTTCTTTTATATCTATTTCCAAGTCTTCCATGAGTTCCTCTATGTTATTTTTGCTCGAGATATTATTTCCCGATTTCTTGGCCATGGCTTACAAGGAGGCGCAATGCAAGGGTAACAATTGATCAAGCGAAGGCTTGATACAATATCACATGGACTAAATGGAGCAGCCGAAAGTAATTGCGTCGACACGACTGCCGTTGGCTAGCCGGTAATAGTTGGGGCGTTCGCCAATCGGTTCGAAGCCTGCATTCCTGTAGAGTTGCACCGCTGGATTGCCGCGCCGCATCTCAAGGAAGATACGCGCCGTACCGCGCGCCTTCGCAGCGGCGAAGAGGTGATCGATCAAAAGCTTGCCGAGGCCGCGTTTGCGGTATTCGGGCACTACCGCGATCAGCAGCAATTCCTCTTCTCCCGCCGCGTGGCGCGTCAGCACGAAGCCTGCGGGTTCGCATTGCTGCGGAGCGTCGATAATTCGGCCCTTGCTGTCCACAACCAGGGCGTGCGTGCTGGGCATGGCCAGTGCATCGGAAATCTGCCGCCGGTTCCATGCTTCACCGAACGCCGGATCGAACGCCGCTTCCATCACGGCCATGATCTGGTCGACGATGGCGGGGGTCTCGCTCATTGCGCCAGGCTTTCTGCCTGAGGGACCGCGTCAGGGCCGCGGCCATAAATGGGGGTGAGCGAAGTGCGCAGTATGTCGCTTGGCAAGGCGTGGGCAAACCGTGCCCGCGGAAGCAAGGTCTTTAAGCAGGCAGGATCGCGGCCCAGCAGTTCGCCGAATTCCTCTGCCCGATTGCCGGCAATGTACGACCGAGCGCCGCGCGTGAGGGCCTTTTGCGGCGAAAGCGAAATGGTCGGTTCCAGTGGTTTGGAGCCGGGTGCAAAATCTGCGACGAACCATTCGCCATGACCGCCATTCATGCAGACCGTTACCGGCTCTTCCAGCTCACTCTGAGCAATGGCTGCGACTAGCGCGAGAGTCGGATAGCCGAGAACCTCGGCGTCCCACGCAAAGCCGAGAGCCCGCGCGGTCGCGACCCCGATGCGCACGCCGGTAAAGCTGCCCGGGCCGAGCGATACAAGGATCCGGTCGCATCTTCCTTTGTCCGGAAGCGCTGCAATCATGGGAACCAACCGTTCGGCGTGACCGCGCCCGAGGACCTTGTGATCCTCCGCGACCAGATCGTCGCCGTCGAACAGGGCGACCGAGCAAGCTTCCGTGGCGGTTTCGATGGCGAGCGTGCGCATAGGGCGGCACTGCCTCACACAGAGCCGCCCTGCAAGTCTGCGATTGGGATCAGACTATCGAATTGAACTTGTTGAATTCGGGACGCGGGCTGCGATCGAAAATCGTCTCGGGATCGCCATAACCGATCGAGCAGATGAAATTGACCCGGTGGCGCGGCTCGTCGCCGAAGAACGCCTCGTTGACTTTGTCTTCATCGAAGCCGGACATCGGCCCGCAATCGAGGCCGACCGCACGCGCAGCGAGGATCAGATAAGCGCCCTGTAGCGACGAGTTGCGGAATGCGCCTTCCTTGCGTCCGTCTTCATCCCCTTCGAACCAGCTTTTCGCGTCGGCGTGCGGGAACAGCCACGGAAGCTCTTCGTGAAAATCTATGTCATAGCCGATCACGGCGGTCACAGGCGCCGCCTTGATCTTGTCCTGATTGCCTTCGGATGCACACTCGACAAGCTTGGCTTTCTGCTCTTCGGATTTCACCCAGACGATCCGCACAGGCTGCATGTTGGCGGATGTCGGCGCCATCTTGAGCAGGTCCCAGATCATGTGGAGCTGATCCTGGGACACGTCTTTGTCGAGCCAGCCGTTATATGTGCGCGCATCGTTGAAAAGCTGCCCGAGCGCGGCATCGGACAGGACGTGGTCGTGATATTGTTTTGTCATGAAAGTCCCTGAAAAAGGTGAGAGATTTAAGCTGCTCTCACCTCAACGACCTCGGGCACATAATGTTTCAGCAGGCTTTCGATGCCGTGTTTCAGCGTCGCTGTGCTCGACGGGCAGCCCGAACATGCGCCTTGCAACGTCAAGTAGACTACGCCGTCTGAAAATCCGCGATAGGCAATGTCCCCGCCGTCGCCGGCAACCGCTGGGCGGACGCGGGTTTCGAGGAGCTCGTGGATCGCCGCGATTGTCTCAGCGTCCTCTTCCTTGTCCTCGACAGCCATTTCGGCATCTTCGGCGGGGACATTGATGCCGTCCGCGCTTCCGCCTGCGAAAAGCGGGGCCTCGGAAACGAAATGGTCGAGCAGGATCGATACGACCTGCGGCTTGAGCGACGACCACTGCGTACCCGGCGCGGCGGTGACGGTCACGAAGTCCCAGCCGAAAAACACATTCACGACTTCGCCGGTGTCGAAAATCGCCTGCGCAAGCGGGCTCACCTCAGCCGCTTCGGGAGAGGCGAATTCGCGGGTGCCGCTGGGCATGACCGTCTGGCCAGGGAGGAATTTGAGGCTCGACGGATTGGGCGTCGTTTCTGTCTCGATAAACATAAGCGCAAGATAGGATGCACGCGCGCGAGCGGCAAGCAAGCTTTGCTAGGGCACCTGCGAGCACACATTCACTATCCCTTCAGACCTTGCCGCTCTATACAGAGTGTATGAAGCTTCTTTTCCGGGTCGCAGCCACCCTTTCCCTCGCCTCCGCGCCGTTTGCGCTTTTCTCTCCCGTCGCAGCCCAGGAGGCTGCTGCCGAGCCTGCCGCCAGCGCGTCGCAGATACCGCAGCCACAATTCCTGCAGAGCGGCGACGAAGTGCCGTGGCTTTACGAAGACAGCGATGTGCCGGTCGATGAGCAATGGCTTTTCGGCGAGATGGACAACGGCCTGCGCTATGCGGTGCGGCGCAACGGCGTCCCGCCGCAGCAGGTCTCGATCAGGGTGCGCGTCGATGCAGGATCGCTGCACGAGCGCGAGTGGGAACAGGGCTATGCTCACCTGCTGGAACACCTGCTTTTCCGTGAGAGCAAATATCTTGGGCAGGCAGAGGCGATCGCAGCTTGGCAGCGGCTGGGCGCGACGTTCGGCAGCGATGCCAACGCCGAGACGAGCCCGACCCACACTGCTTACAAGCTCGACATTCCGAACATCGATCGCGCCAAGCTGGCGGAGAGTTTCAAGCTGCTTTCGGGCATGATCCGGGAGCCTGTGCTGAGCGAAGAGAACGTGGCGGCCGAGCGGCCGATCGTGCTCGCAGAAAAGCGCGAACGGGGCGGCGCGTCGCAGCGCGTGGCTGACCTCACCCGCCGGACATTCTTTGCCGGGCAGCGCCTTGCCAGCCGTAATCCGATCGGGACTATCGAGACTCTGCAAGGCGCGAACGCGCCGCAGATCCAGGATTTCTATGACCGTTGGTATCGCCCCGAAAACACTGTGATCGTCGTCGCTGGCGACGCCGATCCGCTGATCCTCGCTGGACTGGTCGAACAATGGTTTGGCGATTGGGAAGGGACCGGAGAGGCTGCGGAAGCGCCCGATTTCGGTGATCCCGTTCCGCCAGAGGACACGGCCACGGCATCGGCCACCGGCCTTCCGATTGGCGAGCTTGCAGTCGGCGTGGAACCCGATCTCCCACGCAGCCTGACCTATGCGATCATGCGGCCGTGGCGCAAAGTGCAGGATACGATCGTCTATAATGAAGGCCTGCTTCTGGATGCAGTGGCACAGGCACTCATCAATCGCCGGCTGGAGCAGCGTGCAAGGGCAGGTGGTTCTTACCTTTATGCGCAGGTCCAGCAGGACGACGTCTCGCGCTCGACCGACGCCACTTTCGTGACCTTCGCGCCGCTCACCCAGGATTGGGAGGCTGCGCTCGCCGATGTGAGGAGCGTGATCCAGGATGCGATCACCAACCCGCCGACGCAGGAAGAGATCGACCGCGAAGCTGCCGAATTCGAAGTCGTTTTCGTCAATCAGGTCGAACAGGCGAGCGTCGAGGCGGGAAGCCGTCTTGCCGACAATGTCGTCAACGCGGTCGATATTCGCGAAACCGTCGCATCGTCGCAGACTGTGCTCGATGTGTTTCGCGGGATGAAAGACCGGCTGAATCCAGCCGAGGTGCTGGAGCGGACACAGAAGCTGTTCGAAGGCGACGTTGTGCGCTCGGTCTATGTCACTCCCGCGATAGGTGAGGCCACTTCGGACGAGCTCCAACTGGCTCTGGCAAAGGAAGTCGAAGTTGATGGTTCGGCGCGCCTCGCCGCTCAGACAATTTCCTTCGACGAGCTGCCGCCTATCGGGGAGCCGGGCACGATCGTTAGCGAAAGACCGCTTGGCGTACTCGAAGTGGAACAGGTCGATTTCGACAACGGCGTGCGCGCATTGCTGTGGTCCAACAATGCCGAACCGGGCCGCGTGACTGTTCGCGTGCGCTTCGGCGCAGGCTACCGTGCGTTCGATGAAGAAACAGCCGTCTATGCGCCGCTGGGCGAAATGGCGCTCGTGGGTTCTGGTCTGGGCGAACTCGGCCAGAACGAGATCGACCGGCTTGCCACAGGGCGCAAGCTCGGCTTCGATTTCGCGGTCGAAGATGCGGTGTTCACTTTCACCGCGCAGACGCGCTCCAGCGACGTCGCCGACCAGCTCTATCTTTTCGCCGCGAAACTCGGAATGCCGCGTTGGGATGCCGATCCCGTTATCCGCGCCAAGGCTGCGGGTGAGCTTGCCTACAACACCTTCTCGACCAGCCCAGGCGGCATCTTGAACCGTGACTTGGAATACCTCGTCACCGACAAGGACCCGCGCTTTGCGACCCCGTCACCGGCTGCGCTGGAGGCCGTCACTCCCGAAGGTTTTCGTGAAGCCTGGGAGCCGCTCCTGAAACAAGGCCCGGTCGAGGTTCTTGTGTTCGGCGAATTCGACCGCGACGAGATCGTTGAAAAGCTGCGCCTGACCTTCGGCGCTTTGCCGGATCGCGAACCCATTCCCGACGAGATTGCAGCTCGCGTGCCCGATTTCCCTGAGGCGAGCAGCGAACCCACTGTGCTGGAACACCGCGGAGATGCCAATCAGGCCGCTGCCGTCATCACGTGGCGGAGCGGCGGCGGGATGGCGAACATCCGGGAATCGCGCCAGCTCGAGATTCTAACTCAGCTGTTCAACAACCGCTTGCTCGAGGCGCTGCGGGAACGCGCCGGCGCAAGCTATTCGCCGCAAGTGTTCTCCAAATGGCCGACCGATTTGCCTGCGGGCGGGACGATCACCGCGCTTGCGCAGCTTGAGCCCGATTTCGTGCCGATCTTCTTCGACGAAGCCGATCGCATTGCGCAAGACCTTGCTGCAAATCCGCCAACCGCGGATGAGCTTGCGCGCGTTACCGAACCGCTCGGTCAGCTGATCCGGCGTGCCTCGACCGGGAATCAGTTCTGGTTGTTCAATCTTGAAGGGGCGAGCACCGATCCTCAGCGCGTGGACAAGCTGCGCACGCTGCTGTCCGATTTCTCGCAGACCACGCCCGAAATCATGCAGTTCCTCGCCGAGCGGTACTTCGGGCAGCGGCAACCGCTGAAGCTGGCGATCATTCCCGAAGGGCAGGAGCTTGTCGAAGCACCTGAAAACGCAGGCGAGGTTGCGCAGGGTGCTGCGCGTCCGGAGCGCAGGGAGCCGGAGATTGTCGGGCGCTGATATCGCTCTGGCCGATTAAACTCTTCGCGAAATAATGTTATCGCGAATGCCATTCACGCTTTACAGATAGTATGCGCGCAATATAGCGGCGCGCTCTCAATTCAGATTAGAAGACTACGAATATGGCCGAAAACTGGAAACCGGAAAGCTGGAAATCCTTCGAAGCGCGTCACTTGCCGCAATACGAGGATGCCCGTGAGCTTGCCCAGGCCGAAGAAACGCTGTCTTCATATCCACCACTCGTCTTCGCGGGCGAGGCGCGCGCGCTCAAATCCGATCTGGCGGACGTCGCCAATGGCAAGGCGTTCCTGCTTCAAGGCGGCGATTGCGCGGAAAGCTTCGCCGAGTTCCACCCGAACAATATCCGCGATACCTTCCGTGTGCTGTTGCAGATGGCGGTCGTCCTGACCTTCGCGAGCAAGCTCCCGGTGGTGAAAGTCGGCCGGATGGCAGGCCAGTTTGCCAAGCCGCGCTCCGCGCCGACCGAGACCAAGGGCGACGTTACGCTCCCAAGCTACCTCGGGGACAATATCAACGGGATCGAATTCGATGCCGAGCAGCGCCGCAACGATCCGAACCGTATGGTCCGGGCCTACAGTCAGGCCGCGGCGACCCTCAACCTGCTGCGCGCGTTTGCAGGGGGCGGTTATGCGAACCTGCAGCAGGTGCATCAGTGGACGCTCGATTTCATGGGCCGGACACCGTGGACCGACAAGTTCGCGCAGATGGCGGACCGCATCGGCGAAGCGCTCGAATTCATGGAAGCGTGCGGTGTCGATCCGGCAACCGTTCCGCAGCTTCAGGGAACCAGCTTCTACACTAGTCACGAAGGTCTGCTGCTCCCCTATGAAGAGGCGCTGACGCGGCAGGATTCGCTGACCGGCGACTGGTACGCGACCAGCGCACACATGCTGTGGATCGGCGATCGCACGCGCTTCCCCGGGAGCGCGCATGTCGAATTTGCACGCGGTATCGGCAACCCGCTTGGCATGAAATGCGGCCCGTCGCTTGAACCCGATGCCCTGCTTGAATTGCTGGACGTGCTCAACCCTTCGCGCGAGCCGGGCCGGATCACCCTCATCAGTCGCTACGGCCATGACAAGGTCGAGGACGGGCTCCCGAAACTCGTCCGCGCAGTGAAACGCGAAGGGCACCCGGTGGTATGGAGCTGCGACCCGATGCACGGCAACGTCATCAAATCGGACAGCGGATACAAAACACGCCCATTCGATCGCATACTCAACGAAGTGAAGGGCTTCTTCGCGGTGCACCGCGCCGAAGGGACGCATCCGGGCGGCATTCATATCGAGATGACCGGGCAGGATGTCACCGAATGTGTTGGCGGTGCCGTCGCTATCACCGACGACGCGCTGGGTGATCGCTATCACACCCACTGCGATCCGCGTTTGAATGCGGAGCAGTCGCTGGAACTTGCTTTCCTGATCGCCGAGACGCTCAATTCGGAGATCAGCCAACAGCAGGCCGACGCGGCCTGATCCTCAGCACGATGCGCCGCTGGTACGCAGTATTACCAAGCGGTTCGGGGCACCAGGTTAAGCAGGCTGTGCCTAGAGCACCGCCAAGATGCATGACCGCCTGCCACCGCCAAACGCAATCGCGCCGAACCTCGACCGGGTTCTTTTCGAAACCGATGGCAGCATGCTCGGCAGGGTTATCGGCAGCGACGCTTTGTTCATTGCCTGCGCGGTGCTGCTTTTCATTGCCGTCATTGCACTCGTTGCGACCAGGATGGCCCGGCAGGAGGCGCGCTTTAGCGCGCAACTGGCCGGATTGCGCGGGCAGCGCATGGATCAATTGATCAGGACCGTGAGCCTGGCAGAAGACATCGCCGGGCTCGGCATCTGGCAATACGATCCCGCCACCGGCTCGCAGCAATGGTCTAACGGACTGCGCCGCATCTTCGATGTTCCGGAAGACGAGCCGTTTCTGGAAGGTGATGCGGAAACGCTCCTACTGGCCAATGACATAGACTTGGTCGGTGCGATCAAAGAGCGGCTTGCCGAGGTTGGTCCTTACGATCTCAGGTTCGACATGATGGGCCTTGATGGGCGCGCACGGTCCCTCGCGGTCGAGGCATGCAACCTCCGCGATGACGAAGGCAAGACCACGCGGGTTATCGGGGTTGTCCGCGATGTTACCGATCAGATCGCGCGCGTTCGGCAGCTGGAATTTTCCCGCGCCGTGGCCCAGCGCGAGGCGCGCCGGGCGCAAGAGCTGGCCCAGACCGACCCCTTGACCGGTCTTGCCAATCGCAGGAGCCTCATGGGGCAGCTCGACGAGATGATCCTGAAGGCACGCCGCATATCCAAACCGCTGGTGCTGATTGTATTCGATATCGATCACTTCAAAACGGTCAACGACACTTACGGCCACCTCGCAGGAGACAAGGTTTTGCAAACGATCGCGCGCATAGCGAAAGATCAGGCGCGCGAGGCTGACATCATGGCGCGGGTCGGCGGAGAAGAATTCGTCTGGGTCGTGCCGGGCGCAGATGAAAGCTCGGCGCGGGTCATGTCCGAGAGGCTGCGGCACGCCATCGCCAATGACAGTGCGACCGAAACCGTCCCGTCAGTGACGATCAGTGCAGGTCTTGCAGAGCTCACGCAAGGCGACACGTCACTTTCGCTTTTCGCGCGTGCAGACAGTGCCTTGTACGCGGCCAAGGGCGCTGGCCGCAATCAAGTGCGCATGGCAGCATGAGGGAATTCGGCGGCGCGTCGCACAATTAAGTCACTGACGCGCCTTCCATTTGTCATGTCGATAGGCCATGAGAGCCCTCGCGGTCGGCAGCGCACTCGCCGGCGTCGAGGGAGAAGGCTGTGCCTCAAAGTGAGCGGCACGAGCAAGCAACCGGACTGGATTGCGACACTCTAACGTCGGAATTCAAGCGCACGCGGGCGCTGACAGAGGCGCTGGTCGAACCCCTGAGCGATGCCGATGCGACTATCCAGTCGATGGAAGACGCCTCGCCAGCAAAGTGGCACCTGGCGCACACGACATGGTTCTGGGAAACGTTTCTGCTGCGCGATCACGTGCCCGGTTACGAAGTGTTCGACGCAAACTATCCGTTTCTGTTCAATTCCTATTACGAGGCTGAGGGCGAGCGGATTTCCCGCTTTTCCCGCGGGATGCTCTCGCGGCCCACACTCGAAGAGATTATCGATTGGCGCCGCACGGTCGATACCGCAATGGAGCCGCTGCTGGAGGATCCTGCGCATGCGGATCTGATCGCGCTCGGCATAGCGCACGAACAGCAGCATATCGAATTGCTGCTGACCGACATCATGCATGCGCTGTTCCAGAACCCGATCGGCCCTGCCATGTTCGGAGGCTCTGCCGAACCGGCCATGTCAGCCGGCGCGCAGGAGGCAGGGTGGCATTCGCATCCAGGCGGAGTGGCGTTGATCGGGGCAGAGCCGGAGGGATTCTCGTTCGATAATGAGGGGCCTCGCCACCGCGTCCTGCTCGAACCCTTTGCGCTTGCGCGGCGGCTGGTGAGCAATAGCGAATGGGCGGAGTTCATTTCAGATGGCGGGTATGAAACGCCTGCACTGTGGCTGTCGGACGGCTGGGCATGGGTTAACGAGAACCGCGTCGATGCTCCGCTCTATTGGCGCGCGGGAAAGGCTTTTACCCATCAGGGCTGGCAAGACCGCGATCCCGATGCGCCGGTGACGCATATCTCTTATTTCGAAGCCGATGCTTTCGCCACTTGGGCGGGTGCGCGCCTGCCGACAGAATTCGAATGGGAAGCGATCGCGCGCGGACAGGAAGGGCAGGCGCCCGCGCACGACGCTTCATCAGGCAATCAGCTCGATCGCGCCGAAGCACCGCTGCCGCATGGCGGCGAGGCGCTGTTCGGCGATTGCTGGCAATTCACGCGCTCGGCCTATTTGCCGTTCCCTCGCTTCCAGCCCGCGTCAGGAGCGGTGGGCGAATACAATGGCAAGTTCATGAGCGGACAGTTCGTGCTGAAAGGCGCCAGTTGCGCGACCGTGCGCGGGCACTCGCGCGCATCGTACCGCAATTTCTTCTACCCGCACCAACGCTGGCAGTTCACCGGCCTCCGGCTCGCAAAGGACGTTTAGGCACATGACAACGCACAAGGGGTTGAAGCTGGTCGATCGCGACGAAGAGGGTGTGGACACCGCCTTTCGCAGCGATGTGCTCGATGGTCTGTCGCAGCCGCAAAAGGCGATCCCAGCGCGCTGGCTCTATGATGACGCCGGATCGCAGCTGTTCGAGGATATTACGCAGCTGCCCGAATACTATCCGACCCGTGCCGAAACCGAGATCCTGCGCGACCGGGCTGACGAATTTGCCGAGATGATCGGGCCGGGCCGGGCCGTCGTAGAATTCGGTTCAGGCAGTTCGGTAAAAACGCCGCTGCTCCTGTCCGCAATCAAACCGGCAGCTTACGTTCCCCTGGACATATCGGGTGATTTCCTGCGCGCGGCGGCAAACGATCTCTCGGCCAAGTTTCCGGGTCTGCCGGTACATCCGGTCGAGGCGGATTTCATGCGCAAGGTCGAGCTGCCAAGCGAGATTGACGAGCTGCCCAATCTGGGTTTCTTCCCCGGCTCGACGATTGGCAACATGGTGGCGAGGACCGCGGTCGATCTGCTGCGCAACATGCGCGAGACGCTTGGCACGGGCGCTCAGTTGCTTATCGGGATGGACCTGATCAAGGATGAGGATGTGCTCGTCGCCGCCTACGACGACGCTGCCGGGGTAACCGCCGAGTTCAATTACAACCTGATGCGCCGCATCAATCGCGAACTGGAAGGCGACATCCCGATCGATGCGCTGACCCATGAGGCCCGCTGGAATGATGATTTTGCGCGGATCGAAATGCACCTTGTCGCTGGTCGCAATATCGAATTTTCCGTGCATGGTCGGCGCTTCGAGATGAAAGTGGGTGAAACCATTCACACCGAGAACAGTCACAAGTTCAATCGCCGCACGTCGAACATGCTGTTGCTCGCCGCGGGTTGGGAACCGCAGGCGCGGTGGCTCGATAGCAAGGGGAGGTTTTCGCTCTTGCTTGCCGAAGCGCGGCCAGAGCGCAGCGCGCCTTGATATCAGTCTCCAAAAACTGACGAAACTTCATATCATGTCGCGCGTTGAGCGGGCATGGGACAACATCACAGCGACATCTGCGTAGTCGGCGCTGGTATGGCCGGGCTTGCCTGCGCGACACGTCTGGCCGAGGCCGGACTCATCATTGACATCATCGACAAGGGGCGAGGACCCGGTGGCCGCATGGCTGCCCGTCGGACCGAGATTGGCGGCGAAGTGGTGTCGTTCGATCATGGTGCGCAATATTTCACCGCACGGGATGGCGACTTCCGCGCAGCAGTGAACGAATGGCAGTCGCTCGGTGTGGTGGCCCCCTGGCAAGCTGCCGGGGATGATGCGTTTGTCGGTATTCCCGGCATGAACGGACCGATCAGAGGGATGGCGCAGCGCCTGAACGTGCGTTGGAACACCCGAGCCGAGGCATTGCGCCGCAATGACGGGGAGTGGCATATCGATACCGGCCAGAATATCTTCACGGCAAAGACAGTCCTGGTCGCGATCCCCGCCGAACAAGCCGAAGTGCTGCTTGACGAGCCAGCCCCGGAGATGGCCGCGGTTGCAGCGCAAGCGCGCTCCGAGCCGTGCTGGGCGGTAATGGCAGGCTTTGCGGAGGCGCTCGAGATCGAAAGCGATACTGTTCGCGACCCGGATGGCGCGATTTCATGGGCGGCGCGCAACTCGGCGAAACCGTCGAGAGCTGGCGAAGAGTGCTGGGTCATCCATGCCAGCGCAGATCGGAGCCGCGAATTGCTCGATCATCCCAAGGAAGAGGTCGGACCGATACTGCTCGACGATTTCTTCGATCAGACTGGGGCGCAATGCACCGTACCGATCCATCTCGCCGCGCATCGCTGGCTTTATTCGATGGCGGAGCCGGTCGAGGGGGAAGAAGCGCGCTTCGATCACGAACGCTCCATCGGAATTGCGGGCGATTACCTCCATTCACCGCGCGTGGAGGGGGCTTGGCTGTCCGGCGTCGCGCTGGCCGAGAAGGTGCTCGGTCCCGCACAACAGCTAGTGGACTGATCGGCCGCGACCTCTCTATTTCCCGCATTTCCACTCGGGGAGATGAGAGATGCAGGACCTGTTCGATCTTACTGGCAAGACTGCTGTCGTCACCGGCGCCGGACGGGGGATCGGTGAGGGGATTGCCACTCTGCTGGCCGAAGCCGGCGCGAATATCGTGTGCGCCGCCCGTTCAACCGATCAGATCGAGCACACCGCGAAGCTGATCAACGCAAACAACCAGGGTGGCCGCGCGATATCGCTGAAGACGGACGTGTCGAGCCGCGAGGATATGAACGCTCTCGCAGCGCGCGCGCTCGAGGAATTCGGCAGCCTCGACATCTGGGTGAATAATGCAGGCGGCTCACTCGTCTCGGCGCCGCTGGCGGAGCTCGATCCGGCAGAATGGGACAAGACGCTGGCGGTAAATCTCTCTTCGATTTTCTACAGCGTGCAGGCGGCGGTGCCGCATTTCGGCGATGGCAGCGCTATGGTGAACATCTCCTCGCTGGCGGCGGTCGAACCGTTCTCCGGCAGCGCGCATTACAGCGCGGCGAAATCGGGCGTGAACATGCTCACGCGCACGCTCTCGATGGAGTTGGGGCCGAAGACGCGGGTCAATTCGATCCTTCCCGGTTTCGTGCCAACCGATACGGTGAAGAAGGCGCTCGACATGACGGATGAGGATTTCGGTCCGCTGCTCGAACAGCTAGCCCTTCCGGCGGGAAGGCTGGGGACCCCGCGCGATATCGCCGCACTGGTGCTGTATCTCGTGTCGCCGGCCAGCGCGTGGGTGACGGGTCAATGCATCCAGGCATCGGGCAAGCCATCGGCTGGGAGCTGACACCTGCGCTCAAGCAGCGAAGCGGTAGCGCGATCAAGTATCTCGGAAATATCTGGCTGGGGTGGCAGGATTCGAACCTGCGCATGCCGGTACCAAAAACCAGTGCCTTACCACTTGGCTACACCCCAGCAGATGGCGCGCATATAACGGGTCTGGCGAGGATGTGAAGGGCTGTCGCTGCACAATTTGCGCAAAGTTCAAGCAGGGGCTGCGCGGCGCGTAGACAAGTCATGCTCCACCTCCGCAATGACCCGTCGATTGAGGCTGTAGAACATCAGCGCGATCATAGCGGGGATCATCACGCCCGCAGGGACGACCGCAAAAGCGATCTGTATGCCCATGAGCGCGGTTTCGGTCTGCTCCTGCCCGTTGACGAAGTCGGTGAGGTCGAGCGTGAAGCCGGGAACGGCCGAACCGAAAGCGATGCCGGCTTTCACCGCGAACACCGATGCCGCGATCACGAGGGCGGTCATCTGACGACCGGACTTCCAGTCGATGAACTCGGCGATGTCGGTAAACATCGAATAGGAGAGCACCATCAGCATGCCGAACCCTATCCCGACCAGATACTGCACGATGGTCTGCGGCCAGACGGCATCGAGAGGCAGGAAGTAGAACAGAGTGATCATCGCGACCTTGAGACCGCCCGCCGTGATCAGCAGATGCGATTTCTCGAACGATTTCTGAAGGATATTGCCGACGATCACTCCGGTGATCTGACCAAGCGCGAGGGCGGTCAAAAACAGGGCGGGCCGGTCGAAAAACAGGAACACCGGAGACCCATCGTCGCCGACCACATACTTGAAGAAGAACAGCGCCGAACCAGCGCGCGCAGCGATCGCCGTCACGCCGAGGATCGCTGCAATGGCAACAACGATCCAAGGTCCGGTGGTCAGCAGCACTTTGACATCGCCAGAGAGCGAGCCGTTCGTTTCGGCAAAGGGAATGCGCTCTTTCGTGGTCGCAAAGGTCACCAGCAGGCAGAACACCGACACGGCGGCGATACATGAGATCGTAAGCAGCACGCCCAGCGCGTCATGGCCTCCGCCGAGCTCGCGCACGAGTGTGGTGCCCAGCGCGCCGACCAGGATGCCGCCGAGCGCGGAGAAAAACATGCGATACGCAGTCACACTCGCGCGCACTTCCGACGATGGCGAAATCACACCGAGCAGCCCGCCATACGGGACGTTCACCGCCGTGAAGGCGAGCATGCAAAGCGTGTAGGTGATGTAAGCCCAGGCGAGCAGCCAAGTGTCGCTCAACCCATCGGGTGCGGCAAAAATAAGAACGAGCGCGATGCCGAGCGGGACGGGACCGAACAACAGGTAAGGGCGATACCGGCCCCAGCGAGTGCGAGTGCGGTCTGCGACCAGACCCATCATCGGGTCGGTAAAGGCATCCACCAGCTTAGTCAGCAGCAGCATCAAACCGATCGCTGCCGGTTCCAGCCCGCCGAGGTCGACGAAGTAGAACAGCAGGAAAAACCCGAAGAAGTTGAGGATCAGCCCGGCGGATAAGTCGCCAATGCCGTAGCCAAGCTTTTCGCCCGTGCCGACATGGTTGCTGCCGGGTTCAGGCACTGTTGCGCGTCCTCATGGCAAGAGAGGACGGGAGACGGCGCGGCGAGTCAAGCGTTCGCTTTCGCCTCCACGCCGCCTCCTTGTTCCTAGCGGTCAGAGTCAGTCGAGCTTTTTACCTTCGAAATCGGCGGCGGAATGGCGTTCGCGCAGCTGCGTCGCCTCGTCATCGCCCCACACCTTGTTGACGATCCGGCCGCGCTTGACCGCGGGGCGAGCGTTGATTTCGTGAACCCAGCGCGCGACGTTTTTATATTCGTCGATCGACAGGAACGTTTTTGCCTCGTTGTAGATTACGCCGAACACGAACGGCGCCAGCCAGGGGAAGTTCGCGATGTCGGCGATGGTGTATTCATCGCCTGCGAGGAAGCGATGCTTGCCCAGCTGTTTGTCCGCGACGTCAAAAATCCGTTTGGTTTCCATCGCGTAGCGGTTGATCGGATACTCGTATTTTTCGGGGGCATAGGCGTAGAAATGGCCGAAGCCGCCACCGATGAACGGGCCGGTCCCGACCTGCCAAAATACCCAGCTAAGCACCTCTGCACGCGCTGCCGGATCGGTCGGCAGGAATTCGCCGAACTTCTCGGCGAGGTGGACGAGGATCGCGCCGCTTTCGAAAACGCGGAAAGGCTTGTCGCCGCTCGTATCGATCAGCGCGGGGATTTTCGAATTTGGGTTGATATCGACAAAGCCGCTGGTGAATTGTTCGCCTTCGCCGATATTGACGGTGTAGGCATCGTATTCGGCGCCGGAATGGCCTTTCTCCAATAGCTCTTCCAGCATGATCGTCGCCTTCACGCCATTGGGCGTGGCGAGCGAATGCAGCTGGAAAGGATTGTCGCCGGAGGGAAGCGCTTTTTCTTCACGCGCGCCCGATGTTGGGCGGTTGATGTTCGCAAACCGGCCACCGGATTCGGTGTCGGCGCTCCAGACTTCGGGGGGAGTGTAGGTGGGATCGGCCATTTTTGGTTCTCCTGTTTGGGAGGGTGTGTCTTTCAGTCTGACCCTTGCAAAAGGAGTTGGCGCTTCGCTGGCGAAAGAGCAAGCCGGAACCCGGCGACGGTGCGGCGCATTTCCTTTGAGATGGAAAAGCTTATCTATGTCGATGACAGTCTGCCGGGCATCACGCGCAAAGGCGCAGGCACGGGCTTTGCCTATTACGATGTCGATGGAAAGCTGATCCGCGACGCGGAGGAGCGAGCCCGGTTGAATGCGGTTGCGCTGCCGCCTGCCTACACCGATGAATGGTATTGCCCGGCGCCCAATGGCCACATACTCGCCACCGGATATGATGACCGCGGGCGCAAGCAGTACCGCTATCACCCCGAATTCCGGCGAATGCGCGAAGGCGACAAGTTCGATCGCTGCGCCGCGTTCGGCCGTAAACTACCGCTCATCCGCGCGCGGGTCGATGACGACCTGTCGCAGCCGAAAATGACCGAGACGACAGCGCTCGCCTGTGTCGTGCGCCTGCTTGATCTGAGCGCGATCCGCGTCGGCAATGAGCAATATGCCGAAGCGAACGAGAGCTTCGGCGCGACGACATTGCGCAATCGCCACGCCGATATTTCGGCGCGCACCATTCATCTCAGTTTCAACGGCAAGGGTGGCCGGGAGCGCGAAGTGAAGCTGACCGATGGCCGCCTCGCAAATGCGGTGCGACGGATGAAGGATTTGCCGGGCAAGGGAGCAGGGCAGCACCTGTTCCGCTACCGGGACGATGACGGCGATGTGCAGCCGGTCACCTCCCATGCGGTCAACGCCTATATCCGCGAGGCCATGGGGGATGATTTTTCCGCCAAGCATTTCCGCACATGGCACGCGAGCGTCTTCGCTTTCGAAGCTTTGGTCGAGGCTGACAAGGAGCTGACCATCACCAGCATTCTCGACGAGGTATCAAGCAGGCTCGGCAATACACCTGCCACCGCGCGCAAGAGCTACATCCATCCCGCCGTTATCGAGCGGGTTTCGGGACAGGCTGAGTGGCGCGATAGCCTGCGTCTTCCGCGCTCGACCAAATGGCTGACACGCACGGAAAGAGGTCTGCTCGACCTTCTCGAGGAAGGCCCGCCGGCGGAGCAATTATTAGCCGCCTAGGAAGTGCGTGCGATTGCCGCTAGAGCTTCCCTCCAGCACAAGCAGGAGCCCCCGCACGCATGGCCGACACTTCGCACCGCTTTTTCGATATGCACGCGCATGGCTTTGTCCGCGTCGCGACGTCCACGCCGTGTGTTCGCACTGCCAACGTAGCCTACAATACGAAGGGTGTGATTTCGGAGGCGAAGCGGGCGCATGATTGCAAGGTCGATCTGCTCGTCTATCCTGAGTTGTGCCTTTCATCTTACGCGATCGACGATCTCCATCTTCAGAACGCGCTGCTTGACCGTGTCGAACAGGCGGTGGGCGAGGTGGTCGAAGCGTCCGCAGACCTAACCCCGGTGCTCATCGTCGGCGCGCCCCTGCGGCGCAATTCCAAGGTGTATAATTGCGCGCTGGTGATCGCGGGCGGCGAATTGCTCGGCGTGATCCCGAAAAGCTACCTGCCGAATTACCGCGAATTTTATGAGAAGCGCTATTTTGCGCATGGCCGCAATTGCCAGGATTTGTGGATCGCGGTTGCGGGGGAAGAGGTGCCCTTCGGGACCGACCAGATCTTTGCCGCATCGAACGTGCCCGGCTTCACCTTCGGCGTCGAGATTTGCGAAGATTTCTGGTCGCCTAACCCGCCCGGAACGCTCGCCGCGCTCGCCGGTGCGCATATCCTTTGCAACCTGTCGGCATCACCGATCACGATCGGCCGCGCAGAAGATCGTCACATGCATTGCCGCTCCAGTTCGTCCCGCTCGATCTGCGCGTACGTGTATTCGGCCAGCGGGCATGGAGAGAGCACGACCGATCTCGCATGGGACGGGCAAGGCGTCGTCTACGAAATGGGATCGCTGCTTGCCGAAAGCGTCCGCTTCGATCTCGATCCCGAGCTGTGCATTGTCGATATCGATACCGACAAGATCGCAGGCGAGCGGATGCGCAACCAGACATTCTCCGATGCAGCCGAGGCGCACGACCGGCCAGAGGACACTTTCCGGCGGATCGTCTTCGAGCATGCCCATGTGGACGGCGATATCGGACTGATGCGGCCTGTGCGCCGCTTCCCATTCGTGCCGGACAACGCAAAGACGCTCGATGAGGATTGCTACGAAGCTTTCAATATTCAGGTCGATGCGCTGATGCGGCGTATCCAGGCGACCAAGCCGGAAAGCCTGGTCATCGGGATATCAGGCGGGCTCGACAGCACCCACGCTTTGATCGTGGCGGCGAAGGCTTGCGACCGGCTCGATCTGCCGCGCTCGACCATTCGCGGCTATACCATGCCCGGCTTCGGTACGTCGGATACCACCAAATCCAATGCCTGGAAGCTGATGGAAGCCATGGGCATCACCGCCGAGGAAATCGATATCAAGCCGGCGGCAAAGCTCATGCTGAAGGATATCGATCATCCCTTTGCAGGGGGCGAGCCGCATTATGACGTGACTTTCGAGAACGTGCAGGCGGGGCTCCGGACCGACTACTTGTTCCGTCTGGCGGGCCAGCATAAAGGCTTTGTTGTCGGAACGGGCGATCTGTCCGAACTAGCGCTTGGCTGGTGCACTTACGGCGTCGGTGATCACATGAGTCATTACGGCGTCAATTCGGGCGTGCCCAAGACGCTGATCCGATACTTGATCCGCTGGACCATCGAGACCGGCCAGTTCAGCAACGAATGCTGCGAAGTGCTTCAGGCGGTTTACGACACGGTCATTTCGCCGGAACTGGTGCCTGCTGGCGAGGACGGTGAGATGCAATCGACCGAGAGCTTGATCGGTCCGTATGAGCTTAATGACTTTTTCCTGCACCACATCATCCGCTACGGTCAGCGGCCGGGCAAAGTTGCGTTTCTCGCTTACCATGCATGGCGAGAGGCGAGCGCTGGTTTGTGGCCCGCCGGGTTCCCGGAGCACCGCAAGAACGAATACGATCTGCCCGAAATCGCGCGCTGGCTCGAAAGCTTCCTGAAGCGGTTCTTCACCTTCAGTCAGTTCAAGCGAAGCGCCATGCCCAACGGTCCGAAGGTAAGCTCGGGCGGGGCACTGTCTCCGCGGGGGGACTGGCGCGCGCCTTCCGATGCGGTTGCCGATCTGTGGCTGGAAGAATTGAGCGAGGCGCTTCCCGGCGGGACGCTGTCTTCGGACTAGAAACGCGAATGGCCGGGACGATGTTTCGCGTCCCGGCCAAATGCGACCCTTCGGGCTTTAGAAATTACTGACGGTCGAGCGCCAGGCGGCCCGGACCGAAGGCAGCAATCGCAAACATCCCGCCTGCAATGGCAAGGTTCTTGAGGAACATCGTCATTTCGATCTGCTGCGAGAAATCGTTGTGGAAGATGAGCGCGGTCAGCACTGTAAAGATGCCAAGGGCGCCAGCGGCGTACCGAGTCTTGAAACCCGCAGCGAGCATCAATCCGCCGCCGATCTCGAGCGCGACGGTGAGGAAGTACACGATTTCCGGAAGCGGCAAGCCGACCGAAGCGATATAGCCGACGGTGCCTTCCATCCCGCTCAGCTTGTTGACGCCGGCGAGGATGAAAAGGGCGGCGAGCAGGATGCGGGCAATTAGAGCAAGCGCGTCTTGGCCGACAACCGCTGTCTGCGCGGTGCCGAGTTCATTTCGAGTAACGGTGTTCATTGTATTTCTCCCGGAAAGAGGAAGTGTAGGAACCTATGCAGCAAGCTGCTCGGCGCGTTCGTGTGCTGCGGTGATCTTGGCTTCGCCATCTGCGCCCATGATCCCGTCGGCGGCGACGATTTCAACATCGCTGATCCCGAGGAAGCCGAGGAAAAATTTCAGCCAGCTGGACATGAAATCCATATCGCTGCCGATGGGCGTTCCGCCCGATGCTGCGGCGATATAGGCCTTCTTGCCTTCGAGGAGGCCGACCGGGCCGTTTTCAGTGTACTGGAAGGTTGTGCCTGCACGAGCCACGAGATCGGCCCACGCCTTCAGCGTTGCGGGCACCCCGAAATTGTAGACTGGGCTGCTGATCACAATCGTATCGGCGGACTTCAGCTCTTCGATCAGCGTGTCGGCAATTGCTGCAAGCTCCTGCTGCTCGGGCGAGCGCTCGGCGTATGGGGCAAGGTTGGCAGCGAAGCGGTCTTCATCGACGAATGGAAGATCGTTTTTCGAAAGATCGCGGGTAGTCACGCCTGCGTGGTCGCCGTTCGTCAATCCTTCGATCAGCGTGTTGCCAATGCCGTTGGAAACGCTTTCAGCGCCGCGGATGGAGGCGGTGATGTGGAGGATATTTGCCATGAGAATGTGCTCCTTGAAAAATGACTTGAGAAATGGGGTGGGGCCAGCCGGGACGCGGGGTTGGGGGAAGGCTGGCCCCGGGAAGGTCAGGCAGCGTCGACCAGAATGACTTCGCTGTCTTCGATCGCAGTGATGGTCACCTCGTCAAGCTGAGTCATGGCGACACCGTCGCGCGCCTTTGCTTCGACGTCATCGATCTTGACCGCACCAGTGGCCGGCACGAGGTAAAGGTGACGGTCCGCTGCGCTGGGCGTGTAAGTCACGCTCTCGCCAGCCTTGATCGTCGCGCCTAGAACGCGGGCATCGGTGCGAATGGGCAAAGCGCCTTCATCGCGGTCGTTGTCGTTCGCCGTGCTCGCGGCAAGCGGCACGAACTGGCCGGCGCGCTCACCCTTGGGGAATTCCTTCGCACCCCAGGTCGGCTTCCCGCCGCGCTCATCGGGGATGATCCAGATCTGGAAAATCTGCGTTTCGCCGTCTTCCAGATTGTATTCCGAGTGCTGGACGCCGTCGCCCGCGCTCATCACCTGGACATCGCCCGCTTCGGTGCGGCCTTCATTGCCCATACTGTCGCGGTGGGTGATGGCGCCTTTGCGGACATAGGTGATGATTTCCATGTCGCTGTGCGGGTGGGTGGGGAAACCGGTGCCGGGCGCGATCGTGTCGTCGTTCCACACGCGGAGGCTACCCCAATTGACCCGTGCTGGATCATGATAACCGGCGAACGAAAAGTGATGGTGGGCATCGAGCCAACCGTGGTTGGCGCTGCCGAGGCTGTTAAAGGGTCGAAGTTCGATCATGTCGTATCTCCTGAATGAGCGATCCGTGGACCGTTTCGCTCTGTTGAGTAAGGAGATAGGCCTGTCGCACCATTTGTATAAGTGCGATAAAACTTGCCAAAATGTTCGGAATATCTGAATATGCAGGCATGAGGCTTGGCGATCCGACACTTGACCAACTGCGCATCTTCCTCGCCGTGGTGGAGGAGGGCAGTTTCGGCGCGGCTGCGCGCGCATCAGGACGCGCGGTTTCGGCGATCAGCTATGGCATCTCGCAATTGGAAGCGCAGCTCGCGGTCACCTTGTTTGAGCGTGAAGGCTCGCGCAAACCGGTGCTGACCGAAGCCGGCGAGGGGCTGCTCGCCGAAGCGCGGGGCATTGCCGACCGCGTCGATGCGCTGCTCGCCAAGACCCAGTCGCTGCATGCGGGTCTCGAAAGCGGTGTCGGCATAGTTATCGACGTGATGGTGCCCGGCGACGTGACCGCGAAGGTGCTCGGAGAATTCCGCCGGATGTTCCCGACGGTTGCACTGACGCTCAATGTCGAGGGGCTCGGGGCGGTTGCGGAATGCCTGCTCGATGATCGTGCGCAACTGGCGATAGGCGGGCCAGTCATCGGCGATCATCCCGCGCTTGAGCGGCAGGTGATCGGGGAAGTCGAACTGGTACCGGTCGCAGCGCCTGGGCATCCTTTAGCCCAGAAAGGCACACAGCCGGGCGAAAGCCGCAAACACCTGCAATTGGTGCTCGCCGACAGATCGGATTTGACCGAAGGCCGCGAATTTTCCGTGCTCAGCCCGCTCACTTGGCGGCTCGGCGATCTCGGCGCGAAGCATTCGCTGCTCAAAGAGGGGCTCGGCTGGGGCAACATGCCGCGCCATCAGGTGCTGGAGGATATTGCAGCCGGCCGCCTCGTCGAACTCGACCTGCCGGAGAAACCCGGCGATCGCTATCCGCTCAGCGCGTTATGGCGCCGCGACGACCGATTGGGGCCCGCGGCGAGTTGGCTGATCGATGCGTTCAGAGATGGTTTGAAGCAATAAGTGCGGTTAGCGCGGGCGGCGCAGCCATTGCTCGGCGGCGTCCGGCGTATCGAAGAATTCGACTTCAACACCGTCGGTAATCCGCTGATATTGCAGCTTTACCAACGGCGCAGCGGACACGACGGCAAAGCTGGTCAAACCATTTTTCTGCGCTGTCAGCAGACTGTCGCGGATGGCGGCGGCCGTATCGCGGTTCTGCGGCACGAATTCTCTGAGATCACCCAGCGCGCTGAAGGGTTCTTGCGATTTGAGGAATGGCGTCGCCGCCTTTGCCAGATCGGCGAGAAAATCCCCCATCGCATCAGTCGTCCAGAAACCGCCCACAGCAAAGTGCACCTCTGCATGGTCGAGATCGACCGAGATCGAATGGACAGGCGCGAGAGTCGACATGCGATCTACCTACGCGCAAATGCTTAAGGATCGCCTACTAATTGAGGATCGCTTACTGGGGGCCGAAGGCGATCGGATCGTCACCGGCTTTCCAGGGCGTGAATTTGGGCATGACCGCTTGAAACAGGTCGGAGGACAGATGGCCTTCCAGCCAATTTTGGAGATGCGGGATATCCTGAGCATCGAACCAGGCCCGATCGGTGTTGGCGAACTGCCGGATGAAGGGGAACAGCGCGATATCGGCCAGAGTGCGCGTCTCCCCGCAAAGCTGCGGTTGATCGGTCAGCCGCGCGTCGAGATCCTGCAAGATTGCAAGACCTTCGCCCCGGTGGTCGATCTGGCCGTGATCGGGCTCATCCTCGTAACGATTGGGGTATTTGTAGCGGTCGAGGTGGTGCTTGAACGGGCCGTCATTACGCTCGATCAGCTTTTTGTCGTCTCCGCTCAGCCAGCCCTCGGGATCGCTCTTGGCCAAGGCCCAGCGCATCACCGCGATGCTCTCATCCACCACCTCCCCATCGGGGAGGGCCAGCACCGGCACCGTTGCTTTCGGAGAGGTTTCAGCAAGCTCAGGAGGCTTGTCGGCGAGCTTCACCTCGCGCAGTTCGACCGTGATGCTCGCGATCCACAGCGCCATGCGCGCACGCATCGCATAGGGGCAACGGCGGAAGCTGTAGAGGATGGGAAGATCACTCACAGCTTATCAATCACCCGATGCGGGCAGCGTTCCGACATGCTTCTCGCCCCGTTCGCGCGCCAGCCGGGCTTGCTTCTGCCGCTCGCGATAGCGCGCACGCTGTTCGTCGGAGCGCTCCTCGATGCAATGCGGGCAGCTGATCCCTTCCTCGAAATGCTCGCTGGCCATGTCCTTGGCGTCGATCGGGCGGCGGCAGGCGCGGCACAGCACATAGTCTCCGATTTCGAGATCGTGCTTCACCGCAACGCGCTCATCGAAAACGAAGCATTCGCCTTCCCACAGGCTTTGCTCTTCGGGCACTGTTTCGAGATATTTGAGGATGCCGCCCTTCAGGTGGAACACGTCCTCGACGCCTTCCGATTTCAGGAAGCTCGTCGATTTCTCGCAGCGAATGCCGCCGGTGCAAAACATCGCGACTTTCTTTTTGCCGCTGAGCAATCCTTCGCGGTGCTCCCGAAACCAATTCGGAAATTCGCCGAAGCTGTGCGTTTCCGGATCGAGTGCGCCCTTGAACGTGCCGATCGCGACTTCGTAATCGTTGCGTGTGTCGATCACGACCGTGTCCGGATCGCTGATGAGGTCGTTCCAGTCCTCAGGGGCGACATAGGTGCCCACGCTGGCGCGCGGATCGATATCGGGTTCACCCATGGTGACGATTTCGCGTTTCAACCGCACTTTCATCCGGTTGAAGGGCATCTCTTTCGCCGAAGAGAACTTCACTTCGAGCTTCTCGCATCCGGGCAGCGCGTGAATGTGCGCGAGCACTGCATCGAGCCCCTCGCGCGCACCGGCAATCGTTCCGTTGATGCCTTCCTTGGCGAGCAGGAGTGTGCCGCCAATGCCGTTGGCCTTGCACACCGCTTCAAGCGGCGCTTTCAGCGCGGCAGGATCGCCGAATGGCGTAAACTGGTACAAAGCTGCGACTTGGACGCGCGTGTCCGTCATCGGGTCACCCGATCCGTTCCACCCAGCCGTGCTTATCCTCGACATGGCCGTGCTGGATGCCGACCAGCTTTTCGCGCATTTTCTGCGCCATCTGGCCGATGCCGCCGGTGCCGATCGTGAATTCGCCAGCGGGCGAGGCGACTGTGCCGACGGGGGTCACGACCGCTGCCGTGCCGCAGGCGAGCGTTTCGAGGAGCTCGCCGCTCTCTGCCTCTTCGCGCCATTGGGCAATCGAATATGGCTCCTCGCGCACATCGAGCCCTTCTTCGCGCAACATCGCGATCAGGCTGTCTCGGGTTATGCCGGGCAGGATTGTGCCGGTGAGCGGCGGGGTGATGACGCTGCCATCGGCGCGCACGAAGAACAGGTTCATGCCGCCGAGTTCCTCGACCCATTTGTTCTCGATTGCGTCGAGAAACACGACCTGATCGCATCCCTTGGCGATGGCCTCGGCCTGCGGGACGAGGCTGGCGGCGTAATTGCCCCCGGTCTTGGCCGCACCAGTGCCGCCGGGGGCAGCGCGGACATAATCCTGGCTCACCCAGATCTTGACCGGATTGACGCCCTTTTTGAAGTAATTGCCCGAGGATACGAGGATGAGGACGAACTTGTACTGTTTCGCCGGACGCACGCCGAGAAACGCTTCGGAGGCGAACATGAACGGCCGGATATAGAGCGAGCCGCCCTCGATAGGCGGCATCCACTTCGCATCGGTTTTGACCGCTTCGCGCACGGCGGCGAGGAAGGTTTCTTCCGGCAGTTCGGGCATCGCCATGCGGCGCGCGCTGTCATTGAAGCGCCCGGCGTTTGCCTCGGGCCGGAACAGCGCAAGCCCGCCATCGGCGTGGGCATAGGCTTTCATCCCTTCGAAGATTTCCTGCGCATAGTGAAGCACGCTGGAGGCGGGATCCATCGGGATCGCTTCCCTCGGGCCGATCACAGGGGTCTGCCAGCCGCCTTTCGCCTCATCATAGTCGATCGTGACCATGTGGTCGGTAAAGACGGTGCCGAAACCCGGGTCGGCAATGGCCGCTTCGCGCGCCGCATCGGGCGTCGGCGAGGGGTGGGGGATGCGTTTGAATTCCATGGAGTGCGGGTAATATGGTGTTGCGCTCGGGGCAAGCGGGGAGTCTTTTGTCTTGTGCCCTCAAACGCCTGGCGGCGGACATCCGTCCGCCTTGGCTTCGCCGCATAAGCGGCGGCGCGCAGTCGCGCGCTGGCGTCGCTGGTAGCGATGCTATGAGCGCTGCCTTGCTAACCTGCACCAAGCGCTATTGCGCTGGATCATAGGCTTGGTCGCGGAGCACGGCGCGCAGCGCCGCAAGCCCAACCGGGCGCCCGCAGCGCTGCAGGCGCGAGGATTTCGCGCCCCGGATGGGTTGCGGACAACAAAGACTCCGCGCCCGGCGTCTGAGGGCGAAAGAGAACATGAAAAGGGCGGCTCTCGCCCGTAGGAGAACCGCCCTTTCATGGTCAGCGGCCGGAAGTGCCGCTCACGAAACCTCACTCGGTAAGGAAGTTACCGAATATGCTCCGTAGGGATCTTCACCGACCTCGCTACTGAACCATGAGACATCGGATCACCTCCTTTCGCGCTTGAAAGCCAAGACCTCGCCGTATCACCGGGGGCCGAAGTTCGCGTTTGCCGCTAACCTCACGCACATAATTGAGTCTGTTGATGCCCGAAGACAAGACTTGAAAAAAACTTTTCCCACGTCAGTATAGAACGCCGTTGCGCTGGAGCAGTGACGATGCGCCCGAGGGGAAACCCTGGGCGTTTTTGATTCCCGGGGCAGGCGTGCACCGCTTGCTCATCGTTATTGTGGAAAGCCGGAAAAGAATCGGCGACGCGAAACACCGCGCGGCGTCAGCGGCAGTCTTCGATCACGCGGCTCACCTCGACCCAGGCGGGAACGTAGAGCGATGGAAGACCCTGGGTTTCGACCGCGAAGCGCCCCTTGGTGATCGCCATCGCATCGAGGAGCGGGTCGCCCGCGAACAGGATCGCGGCGAGCATCGGACGCGCGCCCTGCATCGGCGTCGCCTGAATGGATCGCTCCGCGGTCTCGGTCTCGATCCGCATCACGCGCGCGGAGGTGGCGGGAGTATCAATAACACGGGCAATACCGACATTGCCGCTCGCTTTGTCGCAGCGGATAATGAGGGAAGGGCTCGCCGCGCTAGTTCCGAACAGCGCGAGGGTTTCGCCGGTTTCGTCTGCATAAGTCCAAGTGCCCGGCGTCGGAGGCGCATCGAGGTAATTGTCGTAGACCGGCTGCTGCACGGCGGCTGCGGTTGTCGGTGGAGGCGCAGAAGCGCTCCGCGGCGGCTCCGCTGTGGGGGCGGGCGCGGGGGCAGGGGCCTGTGTTCGAGCTGGCGCTGGAGTGGGTGCGGGATCGGCCGCGACGGGCACTGTCGTTTCGACCTGCGACGGGATGTCGACCGAGGGGATACAGGCGGCGATGCCAAAGGTCAGCGCGATTGCGCCCGCGGCGTGGAAGTAGACTGCTTTCATAGGGCCTAAATGCGCGCTAACGCCATTCGGGTCCATGACGAAAACGACAAAACCATCGAAAAAGAAGCGGGTAGACCATTTGCTCATCGAGCGAGAACTGGCCGAGAGCCGGACCCGCGCGCAGGCGCTGATCATGGCGGGCACGGTCTTTTCAGGTGAGAGCAAGATCGAAAAGCCGGGACAGCAGATCGCCGAGGACGCGCCGCTCGAAGTGCGCGGAAGAGACCATCCATGGGTCAGCCGCGGCGGGATAAAGCTCGCCCATGCGATCGAGCATTTCGGCCTCGACCCGGCAGGCGCTGTGGCGTTGGATGTCGGCAGCTCGACCGGGGGTTTTACCGACGTTCTGCTTACCAAGGGCGCGAGCCATGTCTTCGCGGTCGATAGCGGGACCAACCAGCTTGCCTGGAAACTGCGTCAAGATGACCGGGTCACGGTCTACGAGCAGACGAGCGCTCGCATTCTCTCAGCCGAGCAGATCGACCGCCCGGTCGATTGGGTGGTGTGCGATGCGAGCTTTATCAGCCTTGCCAAAGTGCTCGAACGCCCGCTTGAACTCGCTACCCCCCACTGCCGGCTGGTCGCGCTGATCAAGCCGCAATTCGAAGTTGCGCGCGAAGAGGTAGGGAAGGGCGGGGTAGTGCGTGATTCCGCCCTGCACGAGCGGGTGTGCGGCGAGGTGCGCGAATGGATCGAGGGACTGGGCTGGGATGTGCAGGGTATCGCGCAAAGCCCGATTACCGGACCTCAGGGCAACGTCGAGTTTCTGATCAGCGCGGCTCGGGCCTGATTATCAGGCCAGCTCTTCCTCGGGCCAATCGAGGCTTGAAATCTTGGCGTCCAGATCGATCGGGATCTGCGAGAGAACCTCGACGCCGCTTTCCTTCTCGTAACCCTTCTCCCCGTGCAGCGCTTCGAGCTCTTCCTGCTTCGCGTCGCGCTGTCTCAGCAAATCCGCGATCTCTTCGCGGTAGAGCGCGACCATTGCAGTGACGAAGCGATTGACGAGACCGTCCTCCTGCGTCTTGTCGACGTTGAAGTCTTCAAGATGGTCGATCATGACATCGGCCGGGTAGAGAAATTCGTTGGTGACATAGCGGTTCACGGTGAACCACGCGCGGGGAATCCCGACAGTGTCGATCGAGAGCCCGATAAGGTGCGTTACATGCGCCTTTGCATCCTCGCCCTGCGGAGGCCAGACTTTCGGCTCTAGCCCTTCGGGCAATTGTGTCCGGTGAAGGAAGAGGTGGAAGTGGCCATGCTCGTCTTCATCGCGGCTGCCAGCAGCATGAACATGGTAGTACCAGCGGGACTTGCAATCCGCGTCGCGCGCATCCTTGGGAGGATAATGCGACCAGAACGTCACTTTGTCCTTAGGCACGACGCGCAGCATGAGCGGTTTTTGCTCCTGCGCCATCGCAGTGATGGTTTCGATAACGGTCTGAGCGGCTTCGATCTTGTTCATGACAACGGAGATAGAAAGCAAAACGGCCGACAGCAACAGGTGTTGCTATCGGCCGAATGCAATTAAGCGTTTCTGCGAGGCTTATGCAGCGCCGCAGCAGCCAGCTGCACAGCAGCCTTCTGCGGCACAGCAACCAGCTGCACAGCAGCCAGCGGCGCAGCAGCCAGCGGCACAGCAAGCGACTTCAGCAGCGGCACAGCAAGCAGCTTCTGCAACTTCTTCAGCAGCGGCGCATGCGCTCAGTGCGGTTTCGTCGGCTGCGGTGCCGGCATCGTCAGCGGGGGCCGAGCAAGCGGAGGTTGCAACAGCGAGACCGCCAGCGACAGCGAGCATCGAAGCAAAATTGGTCTTTTTCATTAAATTGTTCCCCAATATGGGCTCCCATCGAGCCCTTACATAAGGTGGGACGCGCGGGTGGATGAATCCTGCCGAGGTGCGTCCCGAATCGCGGCAAGAATGTGGCGACGCTATCACAATGCATAGAAAACGCACACGCCTTTAATCTCAATTAGCCAAAAGTCCCCGATTTCTGCGATTTTGAGTGCTTGACTCGCGGCCAAGCGTGGGAAAATTGGCTCTGGCAAAAACAGCATGTATTGCGCGTTCGCAGTGACGTTCACACGAATCGCACTGCCTAACTAACGGGGTCGCAACCAAGTCCGACATATGTGCACGCGCAGAACACTGCCGCGCGCAATCTGCCCGCCCCAACAGGAGAGCGAATGAACATTCTGGCTTCGAAAGAGCAATTGCGAGCGAGTTTTTTGAGGTGGGCCCTCTTTCTCGTCCCTCTTATCGTATTGCTCGGCTTTATCTCCGGCCAGTTGGGGAGTCCCTCGACGCAGTGGTTCCAGAGCCTCACCAAGCCATCGATTTTCCCCCCGACGGCAATTTTCGGTGTTGTCTGGACGGTGCTGTGGGTGCTCATCGGGTTCTCGGTCGCTCTGGTCGGGAGCGCATGGGGTGCACGCGGCAGGGGCATCGCCCTGATCGCATTCGTCTTTCATTTCGTTGGCACGCTCGCTTGGACGCCGGTGTTCTTCGGAATGCAGGACATGGAGAGCGGTCTTTACCTGCTCGCTTACGCGGCGGTCACTCTCGTCATCGTGATCGCGCTTTTCTGGAAGGTGCGTCGCACAGCGGCGCTGCTGTTGGTGCCGTATTTCGGCTGGGTCTGTTTCGCCGCCGCGCTCAATTACCAGTTTATCGCCGAAAACCCCGAGGGCGGCAGCGACGATGAAAACGGGGCAGCAGTCGAGATCAATCTGTAGAGTTCGTTCTGGACAAAGCGCGGCGGCTTCACCAAATAGCGGCCATGCAAAGCGAAAACCCGATCATCGCCGACTTCGTAAAAATCGCGAACAGCGCCGCCGGCACCATGGCCGGAATGACACGCGAGGCCCGCGAGGGCGCTCGCGAACGTCTGCGCGAGGTGATGGGCGGCGTGGACTTCGTGAGCCGCGAGGAATTCGACACGGTGAAGGCGATGGTGCAGAAAGCGCGCGAACAGGCCGACGCTCTCGAAGCGAAAGTCGCCGAGCTCGAAGCCAAGCTGGCGGGAAAGTAACCCGCGCGCCGATGAGGCGGCGCCCATGATCCCCCGCGTCCAATGAATATCCGCGCGCCAGCGATCCTCGTTGCGTCGCGCGCGCACGGCGAGACGGCCACGATCGCGCGGCTCCTGACCGAGGAATATGGCCTAGTCGCTGGCTATGTCGCGGGCGGACGTGGACGACAGCTGCGCCCTGTCATGATCCCCGGCAATCGCGTGGCGATGGAACTGCGCGCCAAATCGGACAGCCAGTTGCCATTCGCCAAGCTGGAGCTGGAGGAGAGCCGCGGCCCGTGGATGACCGAGCCGCTTCCCGCAGCGGCGGTTACCTGGGCCTGCGCGCTCACTGCGAGCGTCCTGCCGGAACGAAATCCGTACCCCTCGCTCTATCAGGCATTGGACGGGCTGTTGACTGCGATTTGCCATGCGCCGTCCGCGCGCGGTTGGCTGGCGGCGATGGTCGCTTACGAGGCTATGCTATTGCGCGAGCTCGGCTATGGCGGAGCTAAGCCCGACATGGCGGGCGACCTTGACGCGCACATAGAGGCCTTTCGCGCGCTTCATCGGCCGATTGCACGCTACCTGCTTGCCGACACCAAAGGCGATGTTATGGCCGCCCGTGTTGCACTGGGCGAACGGTTGGTGCGGATGGTGGAGTGAGACGCTGATGAAGATCGCAGTATTGCCCGGCGACGGGATCGGGCCGGAGGTCACACGGGAAGCGGTGAAGGTGCTCGAGGCGCTTGACCTGCCGGGCCTCACGCTGTTCGATGGCGACGTTGGCGGTATCGCGTACAAGCGCCACGGCCACCCGCTGCCCCAAGAGACTTTGACGATGGCGCGCGAATGCGACGCAGTTCTGTTTGGGGCAGTTGGCGATCCGTCCTGCGACGGTTTGGAGCGGCATTTGCGGCCCGAGCAGGCGGTGCTCGGCTTGAGGCAAGAGCTGGGCCTGTTTGCGAACCTGCGACCGGCCAAGGTTTTCGAGGGGCTGGAGCATCTCTCCCCGCTCAAGCCGGAAATCGCCCGCAATCTTGATATCCTTTTCGTCCGCGAACTAACAGGAGACGTCTATTTCGGCGACAAAGGTGAGCGCATCGGGATCGACGGCAGCCGCGAGGGTTGGGACACAATGTCCTATTCCGCGAGCGAAGTCAGCCGGATCGCGCAAGTGGCTTTTCGCGCCGCGCGGGCGGGCGATTGCCGGGTGTGCAGCGTGGACAAGGCCAACGTGCTCGAAACCAGCCAGGTGTGGCGCGACACCGTGATCGAGGCGGCCGGAGCACATCCCGATATCGAGCTCACTCACATGTATGTCGACAACGCCGCCATGCAGGTCATCAGCCGGCCTTCCCAGTTCGGGGTGATCCTGACCGGTAACCTGTTCGGCGATATCCTTTCCGACCTCGCGAGTGCGGCGGTGGGATCGATCGGCCTGCTGCCGAGCGCGTCGATGGGCGAGCGCGAGACCGATCACGGTATTTTCGGTCTATATGAGCCAATCCACGGCAGCGCGCCCGATATTGCTGGCGAGGGCAAGGCAAACCCGATGGCGACGATCTTGTCGGCGGCGATGATGCTGCGCCATTCGTTCGGCTGTGAAGCAGAGGCCGCGCGCATCGAAGCCGCTGTCGAAAAAGCGCTCGCGGACGGTATTCGCGGCGGCGATCTGGGCGGCGAGGACGGCTGCGAAGCGATCGGCGCGGCGGTCCGCGAGCGGCTGTGACATCGGCGAAGGCCCGTGCCGCTTGAACTGGCGATCATCCTTCCGACGCTGAATGAGCGCGGCAATCTGGCTCCGCTGATCCAGCGGATCGAGAACGCGTTGAAGCCGGTGATGGACGATGATGGCTGGGAAGTGCTCGTCGTCGATGACGACAGCACTGACGGCACGGCGGAAGAAGCCCGCAAGCTGGCACGGACCGACCGGCGCGTGCGGATCATCCAGCGGATCGGGCGCCGCGGGCTGTCGAGCGCTGCGATCGAAGGCTTTTGCGCGACGGCTGCTCCATTCGCCGCAGTGATGGATGCCGACCACCAGCATGATCCCGCTTTGCTGCCGGAGATGCTCGCCACCCTGAAAGCCGACGAGGCAGACATCTGTGTTGCAAGCCGCTTTGCCGAAGGGGCGAGCACCGAGGGATGGGAGCAACCCGAGCGCGAGCGTCTTTCAAGCCTCGCCAACAGGGCGGCGCGTCTGATCACCGGGGTCAAGATGAGCGATCCAATGAGCGGATATTTCATGCTCCGCACATCGCGGGCGCTGGAATTGACGCCGCGCCTTTCGGGCATCGGTTTCAAGATCCTGTTCGATCTGCTCGCCACCGCCGACGCGACATTGCGGGTCAGGGAATTGCCGCTCAAATTTGCAGCGCGCCGCGAGGGTGAGAGCAAGCTCGACCGTGCAATCCTGTTCGATTTTCTCGCCGGGCTTTACGACCGAACGCTCGGCCGGGTAATCCCGACACGCTTTGCGCTATTCGGCACGGTCGGCGGGCTCGGCGTGATCGTGCATTACACGGTGCTCACCATCATGTTCACCGGCATGACCGCGACGTTCTGGAAAGCGCATACCATCGCCGTGCTCGTCGCGATGAGCTTCAATTTCTGGCTGAACAACTGGCTCACCTACCGCGACAAGCGCCTGAAGGGCTTCGGCCGGCTGCTAAGCGGGTGGATCGGATTTTGCGCGACCTGCGCCGTGGGCGGTTTCGCCAATGTCGCGGTTGCCACCCTGCTCGAAAGTCAGGGCGTGTTCTGGGCGCTCGCTGCGCTCGCTGGAATCCTCATCGGTTCGGTGTGGAATTACGCTTTGTCGAGCCGTTTCGTTTGGGGCAGGTTTTAGCGCCAGCCCTCGATCCAGGTCCACTTGGCAAAGCTCATCGGGCCTTCGAGTTCGCCTGCGCTCAGGATTGTGAAAAACACCGCGAAGACCAGAGCCGATCCGGCCAGAACAACATAGCTGATCCAGCGATGCTGCGCGCTGCGGTGGATGTCCGAGAGGGCGAGGGCGAGCGCTGCGAGCAGGAAGCAGCTTGGAAGGAAGTAGTGGTAATAGAATTGCACCGGCTTAGGCGCGATCAGCCATAGGCCAAGGCTCGCGCAGTAAGCGGCGACCACCGCGAGCCGCGACCAATCGCGGCGATGCGCCCCTCTTACCAGACACCACGCCAGTGCAGGCAGGCCCAGCAGCATCGTCAGCGGGTTTCCGATCAGCAGCACCCCGCGCTGCGCGTTGTCGGTAAACTCGTAGAGGTACCAGATGCCGCGCGTATTCAGCACCCATTGCTGCCAGCTGCTCTGATAGGAATGCGGCGCAAGCACCTGTCTTTGCAGGTCGAGCATCTCCCGCTGGAACGCAATTAACCCTCCTTCGGCGAGCGGCGAGGGATGGAACCGGTCTCCCATCCAGTATCCCGGCGCGAACGTCAGCGCGTATACCAGCAGCGGAAGGGCGCCGAGCCACACAAACGCTTCGGCCAGCGATATTCCGGGGACCGGAATGCCACGTTTGCTCATGAGCAGGCGCCGCCGACCAGCAGAAAGGCGCGCGGCGAAGAACGCTACACCGGGTGCCATCGCGATCGGCACAGCGTTCCATTTCGATGCCATCGCGCAGCCCAGCGCGACGCCCGTCAGCGCCAGCCTCAGCCGCCCACGCTCCGGCTCGCGTATGGCAGCGGCGAACTGCCAAGCGGCTAGCGCGATGAATGCAGCCATGAAAATATCGAGCATGGCGATGCGGGCATGGACGAAGACATGGAACCCCGTGACCAGCAATATGCCGAATGCCGCGGTCGCGAACCTTTCATGGCTTGCGTGCCAAAGCGCGCGCATCCCGGCAAAAACCGTGACGGTCCCGGCCAGCAGAGGCATGATCCGCCATCCTAGCGGATTATCTCCGAAAATGGCCATGCCAACGGCGATGAGTTCCTTGGCAAGCAGCGGATGCTCGCGATTGATGTAGCGCCCACCATCTCCCCAGATCGCCAGGATTTCACGCGCGGCGGGTAGGTAATGCACCTCGTCGAAATAGGGCGCGCCGGGAATGGTCAGCCTGATCGCACCGAGCGCCGCGAAACCGAGCGAAATGGCGACGCACCACCCCCAAGGATCGCGTGGATGCTCCGGCGGCAGAGCGGCTTCGTGCAAGCTCGCTGGAAGGGGCGGGGCGGAAGCCTCTGACATATCCCGCCAGCGCTTAGGAAAGCGCTTGGCGGGCGGCAAGGGCGTTAACGCTGGAGGAGGTGTCTATGCGGGCTGAGGCTTTGCCTGCGCTTCTGCACTGCGCTCCAGCCAGAACAGCCGCGCGCACATGGCGAGGAGCCCGATACTGGCGGTGCCTCCGACAAACAGCGCCCATGGCACGACGTTCATCCCCGCTTTTCGCGCGCGCGGCGCGATGAAGAACAGCGCTATTCCGACGCACATCACTAGGTCCCACCACACTTGAATTCCGGTCAGGTTGACCGTGTGGTTGGTCCAGAACATCACGACACCTTCCTGCCAGATCTGGACAGCGGTGTACGCACCAAAGCCTGCGGAAAGCATTGCGGCGAGCGCGGCATTGCCGGTTGTTGGTTTGGCGACAAGAATATAGGCCATGGCGATCCCGCCGAATACCAGGATGATGACGAAGAGGGTTTGCAGCATGTCCATTGATCGTACTCCGGCTGTCTATGTAGCGGTTGCTACATGCAGTGGTAACGCAATGTAGCACTTGCTACAAGAGGAAATGGCAAACTCTTCACTTTCACGCGAAACGCTGCTGCCCAAATTGGCGGCGCACGTGCTCGAACACGGGCTCGGCGGGGCGAGCCTGCGGCCGCTTGCCAAGGCTGCGGGCACGAGCGATCGGATGCTGATCTATCACTTCGGCAACAAGGAGCAGCTGGTCGCCGACCTGCTTGAATACATCGCCGGGGTCTATTCGGCTGCGCTGGATATGGCGATCGGTCCTGAGCGGCCGACCAGCAGACAGGAGTGCTTCGAACGCATTCTTGAGCAAGGGCGCCAACGGACGATGCAGAGGTTTCTCGTGTTATGGTGGGAAATCGTCGCAGGTTCGGCGCGCGGGGTGCCGGGATACAAGAATGCGGCGGAGCAAATGATGACCAATCAGCTCGCCTGGCTTGAAGGGCAAATGCCGAAGGACGACCCCGATCCGGCGGGAGGCGCGCGCTACATCATGACCCTGCTCGAAGGCACCTTGATGCTCGATGTCGTTGGACACGGCGAGACAGCGCGCCAAGGGATTGTTGCGGGGCAGCTCTAACCGCCCTAATCCTGCGCTCATGAAGAAGACCACCGGAATGGACCGCGCCGCGACCCGCAAATGGCGCCCGGCCACGCAGGCCGTGCGCGGCGGAACCTGGCGCAGCGAACATGGCGAGACGAGCGAGGCGATGTTCCTCACCTCGGGCTACACTTATGACGATGCGCAGACGGTGGCGGACCGGTTTGCTGGCGATGCGGATGGCATGACCTATTCGCGCCTGCAAAACCCCACCGCCGCGATGCTCGAAGAGCGCATCGCCCTCCTCGAAGGGGCGGAGGCCTGCCGCGCGCAGGCCAGCGGAATGGCAGCGATGACGGCGGCGCTGCTCTGCCAGCTTTCCGCCGGCGATCACTGCGTCGCAGCCCGCGCCGCATTCGGTTCGTGCCGCTGGCTGGTCGACAGCCTGCTGCCCCGCTTCGGGATCGAGACAAGCGTGATCGACAGCGCCGACAATGACCAATGGGAAGCCGCTATCCAGCCGAATACCAAGGTCTTCTTCTTCGAAACCCCGGCCAACCCGACGCTCGATGTGGTCGATCTCCAGCATGTTTGCGATCTCGCAAAGGCGCACGGGATCATAACCGTGGTCGACAATGCCTTCGCCTCGCCCGCTTTGCAGCGGCCGATGGAATTCGGAGCCGACGTCGTGGCCTATAGCGCGACCAAGCTGATGGATGGGCAGGGAAGGGTGCTGGCAGGCGCGATCTGCGCGAGCGAGGAGTGGATTACCGAAACGCTCATGCCGTTTCAGCGCAACACCGGGCCGACGATTTCGCCGTTCAACGCCTGGGTAGTGCACAAGGGGTTGGAGACGCTATCGCTGCGCGCGCACCATCAGAGTCGCAGCGCGGTTGCGCTCGGCGAATTCCTTGAACCGCGCGTCCTGAAAGCGGGCGGCCACATGCGTCACCCCGGTCTGCCAAGCCATCATCGCCACAATCTCGCGCTCGCACAGATGGAGGCGACCGGGCCGATCTTCGCGTTCGATGTCGGCACGCGGCAGCGCGCCTTCGCCATTCTCGATGCGATGGAGCTTATCGATATCTCGAACAATATCGGCGATTCCAAGAGCCTGATGTGCCATCCGGCGAGCACCACTCATGCCAATATGGGCGAGGACGCGCGAAGCGAAATGGGCGTCACCGAAGGGCTGCTGCGGATCAATGTGGGCCTCGAGGATATTGCAGACCTCACCGAAGACCTGGACCGCGCGCTGGCGGCGGCTGGGATTTAGCAGAGGTATCCTTAGTCGGCTCGAAGAGCCGCAAGCCCGACCGGGCGCCCACAGCGATGCGACCTTCAGGTCGCAATGAGCGAGGAAACGGCGAGCCGGATGGCTTGCTTAAACAAGAACGCAAAAAGCCGGGTCGCCCTTTTGAAGGCAATCCCGGCTTCATGCACACCGACCCCGCTTCGTGCGTATTCTCTCGGGGGCCGTTTGGAACGGCTTTATTAGAGGGGCCACCCTCTTTGAATTGCGGAAACGACGGGTCGTCATCGCCGCAGACAGACGCGGTTTTATTGATGCAACCCTAACCGAACGCGATCAATCGCGGGTAACATGCTCTTTACCATGACGGCCGCGAAACAATTGCGCGGTTGTGCATTGCAGCATTGATCTCTAGTGACGCGCCAACTCTCCCACGCAGGCGTCACCCTGCACACCCTCGACGGGTACAATCTGGAACCTGAATATGACCCAAGACCGCTCCTTTGCGGCCACGCTGCGGCGTGACTGGCTTGGCCAACCCAAGGCCGACATCCTCGCCGGCATCGTCGTCGCGCTTGCGCTGATCCCCGAAGCGATCGGCTTTGCGCTGATCGCCGGTGTCGATCCGAGCGTCGGGCTATATGCATCGGTCGTGATTGCTATGGTGATCGCGCTGACGGGCGGGCGTCCCGGCATGATCTCCGCCGCCACTGCCGCGGTGGCCGTCGTCGTGATCCCGTTGGTGCGTGATTACGGCGTCGAATATCTGTTCGCGGCCACCATCCTGATGGGAATTTTCCAAGGGATTGCGGCTCTCCTGCGGCTCGACCTGCTGATGCAATTCGTCAGCCGCAGCGTCATCACTGGCTTCGTCAACGCGCTTGCGATCCTCATTTTCATGGCGCAGATTCCGCAGCTCGATCCCACGCAGGACGGGGTCAATCTCTACACCTATGCAATGGTCGCCATCGGTCTGGGCATCATCTATCTGCTGCCGCGCCTCACGAAATCAGTGCCGAGCCCACTCGTCGCGATCGTCCTGCTGACGGCTGCCACCATGTATTGGGGGCTGCCGGTCAACAACGTAGCAGGCGAGGGCGAGCTGCCCGATGGGCTGCCGTTCTTCGCGATCCCCGACGTGCCGCTCACCTGGGAGACGCTGCGGATCATCGCGCCATACTCGCTCACCATGGCCGCTGTCGGCCTGCTTGAAAGCCTCCTCACCGCGCAGATCGTCGACGACATGACGCACACCGACAGCAACAAGCAGCGCGAAAGCGCAGGGCAGGGCGCTGCCAATATCGCGGCGGCCTTCTTTGGCGGCATGGGCGGCTGCGCAATGATCGGCCAGTCGGTGATCAACGTAGCATCGGGCGGGCGAGGGCGCCTGTCGACCTTCACCGCGGGTGCGTTCCTGCTGTTCCTGCTCACCGTGCTTGGCCCCTATGTCGGGCAGGTGCCGATGCCCGCGCTGGTCGCGGTGATGATCATGGTGAGCATCGGGACATTCAGCTGGAACTCGATCCCCAATCTGCGCCGCCATCCGCCGACCAGCTCGATCGTCATGCTGACGACCGTGGCCGTCGTCGTGTGGACGCATGACCTCGCGCTGGGTGTGCTCGCAGGCGTGCTGCTGTCGGGCATCTTCTTCGCGCAGAAGGTGAAGAGCCTCTTCACGGTCGAGCGCGTGCGCCGCCCGCACAGCGCGGTCTATGTTGTGACCGGCGAGATTTTCTTTGCAAGTGTCGACAAGTTCATCGAGAAATTGGGCCCCGAAAGCCAGTATGACGATGCCGCGCACCACGTGGTGATCGATGTGTCGAAAGCGCATTTCTGGGACATTTCGGCGATCGGTGCGCTCGAAAAGGTGATCGAGCGCATGCGCCGCAACGGCCGCCACACGCGGGTCGTGGGCCTGAATGCGGCTAGCGCCGACCTGTTCGATCGCTTCGCGCTGGAGGACCGCACCGGCATCGAGTTGGGCCTCGCGCCGATGAAGACCTGACGCCCACGTTTCCAGTCAGCTTGCGCAGCCCGTTTCCATATGCAACCTCTCGCGCAAAGGGAGAGTAGATATATGGCAAACCGCGTCGAGCTGATCTTCGATTTCGTCAGTCCCAACGCCTATCTCGTCTGGTGGCCCTTGCGCGATTTGATCAAGCGCACCGGGGCCGAGCTGGATGTCGTGCCGGTGTTTTTGGCCGGGATGCACCGCCTCACGGGCAATGCGCCGCCGATGATCCGGGACAAGGACGTGAAGGGCAAGGTCGAGTACTCGATGCTCGAAATGCAGCGCTTCATCCAGAAACACGCGCTGAGCAAATACAAGCTTCATCCGCAATTTCCCTTCAACTCGATCCTGCTCCAGCGAATGCTGTATGCAGCCGATCAGGATGGGCGCGGTGTGCAATTTGCCGAGACCCTGCTGCCTGCAATCTGGGAGGACGGGGTCGATATCGCCGATCCGGAAGCCTTGGGCGCGGTGATCGCCGATGCCGGGTTCGATGCGCAGGATTTGTTCGCCCGCTCGCAAACGGACGAAGTGAAACAGGGCCTCGTCGCCAGCACCGACAAAGCCGTGGAGCGCGGCGCATTCGGCATCCCCACCATGTTCGTCGGGACAAAAGGCGCGGAGGAGAGCAGCTACGAAATGTTCTTCGGCAAGGAGCGGCTGGGGCAAATCGAAGAAGAACTGGCCAAGGGGTAGTCGGCACCGACGTAGCCGGGCCAAGATTGCGCCTCGACGCCTGAGAACTACGGCTCACGCGTGCCCTTCCACGCTTCGCACAATTTGACGATACCGCATGGGTGTGATTTGATCATGAGGTCCGGAAGAGACGCATGAGGGGGTGAGGGTCGATCCAGGCGACGGCCTGTAGCTATGCAGAATTTCTTGATTGATTTCGTTTCGCGGTTCGAGGCTGCCGACGGCTTCGACGACAAATGGGCATGCTTGGTCCAGACTTATGCGGCGCTCGGGTTCAATGTCGTTAACTACACCGTGTTTCCGGACGCTGAAACTCACCAGGACCCCGTTTTCATAGAGAACTTTCGCAACAACTGGAAGGAGCACTACGCGGCGCGTGACTACGGTTCCGTCGATGCGATGATCCCGCACGTGCTTGGCACCAACATCCCGGCCATCATGTATTCAGTGGATGAGCGCCAGCCTCTGGACTGGCCGGAAAGGGCAAGGCAGCTGATTGCCGAAGCGAAAGAGGCGGGGATGGAGAGAGCCGTCGGCTTCTCGCATCGCAATGCAGACGGTGTGGTCGATGGCGGTGTTGCGCTGGGGACAGACCTCCTTTCTGAAACTGAATTCTCGAAAATCGTCAAGGACAAGTTGCCGCTGCTCTACATGATTTACTCAATAGCCTATCACGAGCTGCACCCGGAAAGGCGACAGCTCGCGGCGCTTGAAACGCTGAAGATTTCGCCCCGCCAGCAGGATCTCCTGATGGCTTTATGGGACGGGCTTTCCAACAAGCAGATCTCTGAAAGGCTGGGTGTGTCTGAGGTCACCGTATCGTTTCATCTCAAGCAGTTGCGCGGCAAGCTTGGCTGCCACCTCAATCGAGAGATCATCCCAAAAGCCTACCACCGCGGTCTCCTCGGCAACAGCGCCCGTCGCGCGCTTCGGGCGGCCGATTAGCTTTATCTTTTTATAGGTTAAGCCTCTCTGCCGAGACCTCTAGACCGGTTTCGAAGATCGATTGATCGATCTCGTCAACAGGGTTGGAGGCAAAATGATCAGGGGCATTCGTGCATACGTGTTACTTGGAGCGGCAATCTCACTAAGCGGTTGCGCCGGAATGGGTGGAGGTTGTTCCGGGGTCGAAATGAGAACTGAGCCGGGCAGGTTCGGTCAGACATCCGTGGTTGTGCGCAACACATCCGATGAGCCCAAGCTCGTAAATCTCGCCATCATCGATAGCGATGGATCCGAAATCAACTCGCAGTCGATGCGCGTGGACTCAAAAGATGTGGTCGAGACCGCAGTCGGAAACATGCGCGAAGGTGTGTCAATCGAAATGACGAGCTGCGAATAGGCCCGGAACGTGGCACTCCGCGATCAATATCATCGCCTTTACTGAGGTGCATAATATGAAAATCAAGCAATTTTCGGCCGCCTTTGCCGTGGCCTTTGGCGCTGCGCTAGTTTCCGGCTGCGGCAATTCCGGTCCGGATCTCAACGGCGCCTGGGTTACTGCGTCGATGCGCGACGCCATGGAATGTCAGATGGGCCGTGTCATGGTCATCAATGAAGACAAGATTGTCTTCGGCATCGCCGGGAGGGTCATGAAAGAATTCGGCAATCTTGAGACACAGGAGCAGGAGGACGGAACCGTTGTGCTGAAATCCGACGCGGCAAAGTTCGAAATTCGACCGGGCGAAGAGCCTGGCCAGATGACCTTGTTGTCCGGGCCAGTGGTGGCCGAACATCATACGACCCGGCTTCCCAAGGAGCTCGCTCGCTGCTGAACTAGCGATCATTGGCCGCGACCACCCAGCAATTCGTTACCCGCAGACATTGAACGGTGGATGAAATCTGCCCCGATCGGGATACAGCGGGGATTAACCGCGTTGGTGCTCTTGTTACCCAAAAGAGAATCGTTACCTTGGGTTTGCTATGAAAGAGCTGTTCCAACACGCTGCCATTACCGACGGAGTTACCGTTCGGGTCGCTGTCAACTTTTTGCCCGAACAGTCCCATCCGGAGGCGGGCAAGTGGTTTTGGGTCTACCATATCCGCATCGAGAACGGCTCGCACGAACCGCTGCAATTGCGCACGCGCCACTGGCGTATCACCGATGCCCGCGGAATGGTGAACCATGTCGATGGCGAAGGCGTGGTCGGTGAACAGCCGATGCTCCAGCCGGGCGAAAGCCACGATTACGTAAGCGGCTGTCCGCTGACGACGCCGCACGGCTCGATGGAAGGGTTCTACACCTTCCTGCGCGGCGACGGCTCTCCGCTGGAGGTGCGCATCCCGTTCTTCCCGCTCGCCGCGCCGGAAACCGCCGACGACAATCGCTGAGCCGGCGTAGCGGCTGCGCGGGTCCACTCTCAGTGGCTTGCGATGATCGCATAGCGCGCTAAAGCAGGCTCCTGTGAAACGCACGCATCTCCCTCTCAATGCCCTGCGCGTATACGACGCGGCGGCGCGCCACCTGTCCTTCACCCGCGCGGCTGATGAGCTTGCGGTGACGCCTGCGGCTGTCGGCCAGCAGATCCGCGCGCTTGAGGATCACCTCGGCGTGGTCCTGTTCCGCCGCACGTCCAAGGGGCTCGAGCTGACGCCGGAGGGCGAGGCTGGGCTCGATGCTCTGCGCGAAGGGTTCCTTCGTTTCGAGGAGAGTGTGCAGGCCATGCAGGCGGGGCAATCCTCCGACAGGTACACGATTGCCGCCCCGCGCGAGTTCTACGCCGAATGGCTCGCCCCGCGCCTTGCGGTGTTCCAGGCCGATACGCCCGGGGTCCTCTACAGCTTCGTCGCGGACGAGAACGCCGATTTTACCGAGGCCAATCTCGACATCGCGATCCGGCTGGTCGACGGGCCGGGCGACCTCGAGGGCGTGCAGCTCGCCCCGGCAGAGCGCGTCACCGTCGCTGCGCCCAAGCACCGCGATGCGTGGATCGACTGGCCCGGTGCGGCGCTACCCGAAGGGGTGAAGCCATGCATCAAGGCGGGCAGCGCAGGCCAGGCGCTCTCCAGCGCGCTCGCAGGGATGGGCCGCACCGTCCTGCCGCATCCGCTGGTCGCAGGCGCGCTCGAAAGCGGCGCATTGCAAGCGCAGGGCGAACCGGAGGAGAGCCGCCGCGCATACTGGCTCGTCGCGCCGACCCCGCAATGGCGCAGCAAGAAGGTGAAGGCGCTGGTCAAGTTCCTCACCGAATGACCGGCGTCCCCAGTCTCACGACGCCCCGCTTCACGATGAGACCGCTCCGCCGGACCGACGCTGCCGCGCTCTTCCCGACGCTCTCCGACCCGCATCAATGCCGCTATCTCAGCCGCGAGGCCTTCGCCGACGAAGCGGAACTGCACAGCTGGCTCGCCGATCCCGACTGGCCGGGCAGGACCTGGATCGCCGAGGACGCAGCGGGCGTCGCCGGCCGCTTCGTCGCCATGCCCGCGCATGAGGAAGGGGTGATCGAGGTCGGCTACATCACCTGCGCGCACCGCCAGCGCGAAGGCGTCGCCCGCGAGTGCATGGCCGCGCTCATCAATCACCTGTTCACCGCGCCGATCGGGGAAGGCCCGACCGAGCAAGGGACCGCGCGCAAGCTCATCGCCGTGGTCGATTGCGAGAACCCCGCCTCGGCCCGCACGGCGGAGCGGCTGGGCTTCGTCCGCGAGGCGCATTTCCGCGAGCATGAGACCACGCACGAGGGGCTGCGCGACGTGTGGGTCTACGGATTGCTGGCCCGCGAGTGGTGAAATGGATCGTGTTTACGCTCGCCCATCTGGGTGAGCTTAAAACAGGGACTTCTCCTCAGTCTCCGCACACCGTGTCCGGCTCGCGGCCGAGGCCTTCCAGCACTTCGCGCGCGATGTAGTCATACACCGGATGGCCCGGTTCCAGATTGCGGACGTCGACCCAGTCGGCGCGGCGGTGCTGGATCACCCAGCACAGCATCCCGTTGGCCATGGGATCGAAGGCGCTCTGAGCCAGCGCGCGCTCGAGGGCACAGTCCTCGAGCCGCAGGACGCCCCATTGGAGAGCCTCCTCCCACGCCGCGTTGAAGCCCTCCGCACCGGGCCGCTGGCGCAGCTTGTAGATGGCCTCGATGGACTTGCCGATATTCTTGGCGGCGGATTTGACGATCCCGGTGGCGGCGAGATGCGCGATGAATTCGCGCTGGAGATCGGGCGTGATCGAGTTGCGACGCGGTGCCTTGTGCGGAACCGGCTCAAAATCGAGCAGCGGATCGCCCGGCGCAGGCGGCTCGGCGGAGTAGGCGACGGCGGAAGTGGCTTGGCGGGCGATGGCGCGGTGGTTGGTGAGCTTGGTCATGGCTCAACGGAAGTATGCGCAATCCGGCCAAGTAGGAAAACACTATGTGGCCGGGAATGGTGCGAGCCGGAGGCGAGCCAGCGCGCGACCGCGCGCCGGCCGGTAGGCCGAAGCCAAGCGACGCGGATGCGTCGCGCCCGGCGTCTGAGGGCGCAAACAAAAGACTCACGCCAAGGGACGTTTGTCTTTGTGGCCGGGATTATGCGGAAAGCGCCGGTCTGTATGGAGAGGAGTTTTTGTTGTCCGCACCCCATCCGGGGTGCGATATCCTCGGCCCTATCGGGCCTGCGGGCGGGCGGTCGCCCTTGCGGCGGCTGCGCTGCCGTTCTGGCGCGAGCTAGCGACGAGGCACCAAACGCCTTGGCGCGATGGGATCGAAGCTGGACGACCGAAAAAGCACTAGTCGCGAGCGCGGATGCGCTTACCGAAAACAAACACTCAGTGCGCGGTGTACATGTTCCCGGCTAACATGAGCACTCGGATCGAGCCCCTATTCATCTGAAAATTGGAAATGGAAAAGTGCGTGTAGTCGTTTCGAAATTATCAGAAGATTTATGAACAAATGGACCGCCATTCCGACTGCCATCCATTTGAATAAAAAAAGATCCGAGCCGGTCGCGATTGGAATTACGAAAATTGCCATTCCGATTATCATTATAAGCTTTAAATAGCTTAGTGCGAAGCTGACTTCCTTGACCAATTGGTTACGATCTCTCAGCCTTTGCTTTCCGCTAATGCTTGATGAATTATTTGTAGAGGGGGGAGGTGCTCCGTGAAGTGACACTAATACTCCCTGAACTGCAATAAATACGGCAACGAAAACGCCAAAAAGCGTGAAAAGGCTCAAATAAAATTCAGACTTTATACTTTCTTTAAACCAAATTGAGGATGCCGATGCAATACTTGGTACCCCAAAAAGAACAACCATGTCGAAAATAGAGGTGATGGACCATCTCTCGCCTCGGATAGTACCGATAAAGTCGAAAACTATTTTACTTACATCAATTTTCACGCGTCATATCCTGAAGCGTCTCGTAAACCGCAGCCAAAATTTTGTCCGCTTCCTTCTTTACTGATTGGAACGTCGGAAGTCCGTCGGCATCTTTTGAAACGTCCTCGGTGATATCAATGACACCCACTTCGTCATGAGCACCAAATACACCCACCGGTTTGATCTCTTTCCCTACCTTAACGTCGGCCACCGCTTTGTCGAAGTCGACACCGTCGTATGACAACACACCTGAGCCGTCAGCAGGCAGGCTGTTGATCAAATCTGTAAAATCACCAAGAAGATCATTTCTGCCTGCGAAGATTTTCACCGTCATGCGCTTGGTCGTGTGCGCTTTACCCTTAAAAAGTTTGTCGGCAAGATCGTTTGGCGGCTTCCGTGTTGTCAGAGCGATATTTTTGATTGGCTTTCCGGCATAGATTTTTGCTGAAGCGCCGGTAGGCATAAGCTTTCTTATTCGAAGCACTAACTCTGGATTCTCGCCTTCGAACCTTTTCCTCAGCTCCTCGAACACAAGCGTGATACACGATCTCCCGCTAAAAGACTCAAAAGCCGCGACGCAGAATTTTTCGCCTTCGGGGAGCCAGAAGCGATAAAAGAGATTCAAAACCTCTGAATCAGTGCGCTTTCGTCGATAATTCTCGTTACCAGTGGCGATATCAATCAGGCTCGCGGCGAAGCCGTACCGCCCATACGCAATTGTACCCTCATGGCCTGATAGCGTAGAGGTGCTTTCTGGGTTGAATTTCCAGCTCTTTTCGATATCGATCAGGTTCTGTGTACTTGTTCGCGACGTCACGAATTCTGACAAAAACTCAGGAAATGGTTTCGAAAGAGCCTCGTCGTCCAACGCAACAAATGAGGCTTTCCGCTTTTTTGTAATGAAAAGCTGATAAGTTCGAATGCCAACTGAGTGTGTCAAATATTCCTCCCGTTTTTTATTTGCCTATTTTGCTAGGCTAAATATTACAAGAGATTAACGGAGCGCGACGCACACCCTTGACCCAACCCCCAATCCCCCCTAAGTGCGCGCCCATCCGAGCGTGCCTCCTCCGAGTCCCGCTCGAACAATAGAGCTGAACATTGCCGGCCTTGTCCCGCGAGGTCTTGCTCCTTCGAGTAAGGCCTTTTCTATTGGGGCGCTTCCTTGTTTCGCTGGGTTCCTGCTTTTGCAGGAAATCACGAAGAGGGAACGTTTAGCGAGGCAGCCGTCAAAGTAACCCGGTGGCCGAAGGGCCGGTTTGGGTGGAGCGTTTCAGCTTGTGCCTTCGTGCGCTCCTGCAAAAGCAGGAGTCCACTGCGGCTCTGGGGTCCTGCGTTCGCAGGAAATCAGGTTGCCCGAAGCGCAAGCTACACTCCCCACGGACCGAGCCTTGAGTTGCCGCCATTTATTCTGATCCTTCCGGGCGCAAAACCGGTGCCCATTTTGCTGAAGGGTCAGGCAACACGGTGAAGAGTAACTTATGCCGACGATCAACCAGCTGGTCCGCAAGGGCCGCACTCCGCAGAAGGCCAAGTCCAAGGTCCCTGCGATGGAGCAGAACCCGCAGAAGCGCGGTGTCTGCACCCGCGTCTATACAACGACGCCGAAGAAGCCGAACTCCGCTCTGCGTAAGGTTGCCAAGGTGCGCCTGACGAACCAGCGCGAAGTCATCTCCTACATCCCGGGCGAAGGCCACAACCTGCAGGAGCACTCCGTTGTGCTCATCCGCGGCGGCCGTGTTCGCGACCTTCCCGGCGTTCGCTACCACGTCCTTCGCGGCGTGCTCGATACGCAAGGGGTCAAGGACCGCAAGCAGTCCCGCTCGAAGTACGGCGCCAAGCGGCCTAAATGATGGGTACGCCCTGAGCATCCGCTCAGGGCTACGGCACCGGCCCGCTCCCCCGCCCTTCCACCCGGAAACTATCCTCACGGTGGAAGGGCAGGGGAGCAGACCGGAGCCGGATTAGAGTTTCAACGCGGGTCCAGTCCTCTTCCCCGCCCTTTTGCCCATAAGGGTATCCTCCGGGTGGAAGGGCGGGGGAGAGGGCTGGAACCGCCAAGGCGACACGGATGTGTCGCCGCTCTCCGAAGGAGTTAGCAAGAATGTCACGTCGTCGTAGACCCGAAAAGCGGGTTATCCTTCCTGATCCCAAGTTTGGTGATCAGGTCCTTTCGAAGTTCATGAACAACCTGATGCTCGACGGTAAGAAAGCCGTTGCCGAAGGTATCGTGTACTCGGCGCTCGAAACGGTTGAGACCAAGGCCAAGGCCGATCCGGTGCAGCTGTTCCACGATGCGCTCAACAACGTAAAGCCGCAGGTCGAAGTGCGCAGCCGCCGTGTGGGCGGTGCGACGTACCAGGTGCCGGTCGAGGTTCGCCCCGAGCGTGCCCAGGCGCTCGCGATCCGCTGGCTGATCGGTGCTGCGCGCGGTCGTCCGGAAACCACCATGTCGGCGCGCCTCTCCGGTGAGCTCATGGATGCGGCGAACAACCGGGGCAACGCTGTGAAAAAGCGCGAAGACACGCACCGCATGGCGGATGCGAACCGCGCGTTCTCGCACTACCGTTGGTAAGATTGTGGGCAGGCGAGGGCACACGTCTTTCGCCTGTCACAATCCTCCCTATATGGGGCCCCATCCGCTGTGGCGGCCCCCACTGACGCTTAAGGAATGAATTATGGCCCGCGAGTATCCGCTGGAGCGCTATCGCAATATCGGCATCATGGCTCACATCGATGCCGGCAAGACCACCACGACCGAACGCATCCTGTATTACACGGGTAAGTCCTACAAGATCGGCGAAGTGCACGATGGCGCTGCGACGATGGACTGGATGGAGCAGGAGCAGGAACGCGGGATCACGATCACCTCGGCTGCGACCACGACCTTCTGGTCTGCCGAAGATGGCCAGGGTCCCAAGCACCGCATCAACATCATCGACACGCCGGGGCACGTGGACTTCACGATCGAAGTCGAACGTTCGCTTCGCGTGCTCGACGGCGCGGTTGCCGTGTTCGACGGCGTTGCCGGCGTTGAGCCGCAGTCCGAAACCGTCTGGCGCCAGGCCGACAAGTACGGCGTGCCGAGAATGTGCTTCGTGAACAAGCTCGATCGCACCGGTGCCGACTTCTACTACTGCGTCCAGAGCATCATCGATCGCCTCGGCGCGACGCCGCTGGTGCTGTACCTGCCGATCGGCGCTGAAGCCGACCTTCAGGGCGTTGTCGACCTCGTCAACAACCGCGGCATCATCTGGGAAAACGAAGCGCTTGGTGCGAACTTCAACTATGTCGATATCCCGGCCGATCTCGCCGACAAGGCTGCCGAATACCGCGAGAAGCTGATCGAGACCGTTGTCGAGCAAGACGACGACGTCATGGAAGCTTACCTCGAGGGCGAAGAGCCCGACGCAGCAACGCTCAAGCGGCTTATCCGCAAGGGCACCATGGCGCGCGACTTCGTGCCCGTGCTGTGCGGCTCGGCGTTCAAGAACAAGGGCGTTCAGCCGCTGCTCGATGCGGTGGTCGATTACATGCCTTCGCCGCTCGACGTTCCCGCCATTAAGGGTGTGAAGCCTGAAAGCGACGAGGAAGACGAGCGTCCGTCCGATGACAGCGCACCGTTCTCCGCACTGGCGTTCAAGATCATGAACGACCCGTTCGTCGGCTCGCTGACCTTCACCCGCATCTATTCGGGCCAGCTGTCGAAAGGTACTGTCCTGAACTCGGTCAAGGACAAGAAGGAAAAGATCGGCCGTATGCTGCTGATGCACTCGAACAATCGCGAGGACATCGAAGAGGCATTCGCCGGAGACATCGTTGCGATTGCGGGCCTGAAGGAAACCACCACCGGTGATACCCTTTGTGCGCCGAATGCTCCGATCATCCTTGAGCGGATGGAATTCCCCGATCCGGTTATCGAGCTGAGCGTTGAGCCGAAGACCAAGGCCGACCAGGAAAAGATGGGCGTTGCCCTCAACCGCCTGGCTGCCGAGGACCCAAGCTTCCGCGTCACCACCGATCACGAATCGGGCCAGACGATCATCAAGGGAATGGGCGAGCTTCACCTCGACATTCTCGTCGATCGCATGAAGCGCGAATTCAAGGTCGAAGCCAATGTCGGCGCGCCGCAGGTGGCTTACCGCGAATCGCTCGGCCGCGAAGTCGAACTCACCTACACCCACAAGAAACAGTCGGGTGGTTCGGGTCAGTTCGGTGAAGCCAAGGTTGTCGTCACCCCCGGTGAGCGCGGCCAGGGCATCATCTTCGAAGACGAGATCAAGGGCGGTAACATTCCGCGCGAATACATCCCGTCGGTCGAGAAAGGCATGCGCGAGCAGGCCGAAAGCGGCTTCCTGGTCGGCTTCCCGATCATCGATTTCACGATCCGCCTGATCGACGGCAAATACCATGACGTCGACTCGAGCACGGTCGCATTCGAAATCACCGGTCGCGGCGCGATGCGCGAAGCTGCGCAGAAGGCCGGGATCAAGCTGCTCGAGCCGGTTATGAAGGTTGAAGTTGTCACGCCGGAGGATTACCTCGGCGACGTCATCGGCGACCTGAACAGCCGTCGCGGTCAGATCCAGGGTACGGACAGCCGCGGCAACGCCCAGGCGGTCGAAGCATTCGTTCCGCTGGCCAACATGTTCGGCTACGTCAATGAGCTGCGTTCGTTCACACAGGGCCGTGCCCAGTACACGATGCAGTTCAGCCACTACGACGAAGTTCCGGCGAGCGTGGCGCAAGAGGTTAAGGAGAAGCTTGCTTAACCGAGCAAGCCGGTATAGGGGCGGCGCCTGATTCAGCGGGCACCGCCTTTCTCCCGCACGATTTCATTTTCTAACAGAGGTTATTTTCGAAATGGCGAAGGAAAAATTTGAGCGGAACAAGCCGCACGTAAACGTCGGCACCATCGGTCACGTTGACCACGGCAAGACCACGCTGACTGCGGCTATCACCAAGGTGCAGGGTGCAGCTGTCGATTTCGGTAACATCGACAAGGCTCCGGAAGAGCGCGAGCGCGGGATCACCATCTCGACCGCTCACGTTGAGTACGAAACCGACGCACGTCACTATGCGCACGTCGATTGCCCGGGCCACGCCGACTACGTGAAGAACATGATCACCGGTGCTGCTCAGATGGACGGCGCGATCCTGGTTGTGAACGCAGCTGACGGCCCCATGCCGCAGACCCGCGAGCACATCCTGCTTGCCCGTCAGGTCGGCGTTCCGGCTCTGGTCGTTTACATGAACAAGGTCGATCAGGTCGACGACGAAGAAATCCTCGAACTCGTTGAGCTCGAAGTCCGCGAACTGCTCAGCTCGTACGATTTCGATGGCGACAACATTCCGATCATCAAGGGTTCGGCTCTGGCCGCTCTCGAAGGCCGCGATCCGGAAATCGGCGAAAACTCCATCAAGGAACTGATGGACGCTGTCGACAACCACATCCCGCAGCCCGATCGTCCGGTCGACAAGGACTTCCTGATGCCGATCGAAGACGTGTTCTCGATCTCGGGTCGTGGTACGGTTGTCACCGGCCGTGTCGAAACCGGCAAGGTCAATGTTGGCGACGAAGTCGAAATCGTCGGCATCAAGGACACCCAGAAGACCACCGTCACCGGTGTCGAAATGTTCCGCAAGCTGCTCGATTCGGGTGAAGCCGGCGACAACATCGGCGCTCTGATCCGCGGCGTTGGCCGTGAAGACGTAGAGCGTGGTCAGGTTCTCGCGAAGCCCGGTTCGGTCAACCCGCACACCGAGTTCAGCGCAGAAGTCTACGTTCTGTCGAAGGACGAAGGTGGCCGTCACACGCCGTTCTTCGCCAACTACCGTCCGCAGTTCTACTTCCGCACCACCGACGTGACCGGCGAAGTGATCCTTCCCGAAGGCACCGAAATGGTGATGCCGGGCGACAACGTGACCATCAACGTCAAGCTGATCGCACCGATCGCCATGGACGAAGGTCTGCGTTTCGCTATCCGCGAAGGCGGCCGCACCGTGGGTTCGGGCGTTGTGAGCTCGATCACGAAGTAAGCTGCTGTTCCTCACGGAACGCACCAAATCAGGGGCCCGGTTCTTACATGAGAGCCGGGCCCCAATTTGTGTAAGAGTAGGTTCGCCGATCGCGGTGCAACGGGTCTCTTGCAAATAGCGCGAAATTCGTGGGTTTTCGGGGTTGCCAGAATCCTACTCGCTCCGTATATGCGCGACCAAGCCAACCGGGATTCGTCTCAGTTGCAACGAAATTCATGGGGCCTCCCGTCCGGGAAACCGGGGAAACAGGGTGGGCCTTTTATTTTTGGGAGCGGTAAAACGCTCCTTGGCTCTTTCGCATCGGTATAGGTAATGGAAGCACAGAATATCCGTATTCGCCTCAAGGCGTTCGACCATCGCGTTCTCGACCAGGCAACTGGAGAGATTGCAGAAACAGCGCGTCGTACGGGTGCTCTTATTCGTGGCCCCATTCCCATGCCGACGCGTATCGAGAAGTTCACCGTGAACCGCGGCCCGCACATCGACAAGAAGTCGCGCGAGCAGTTCGAGGTGCGCACCTACAAGCGGCTGCTCGATATCGTACAGCCCAACGCCCAGACAGTCGACGCGCTGATGAAGCTCGACCTTGCTGCAGGCGTGAACGTCGAGATCAAGCTTGCTTAAGGGCGAGTGATCCCCGGACTTGATCCGGGGTCCAGGGCACCAAGGCTCTGGGTTCCTGCTTCCGCAGGAACGCACAGTGAGAAGAACCTCTTCTCGCAGACATTGGGATACCGCCGAGCATGCTCGGGCTGCGTCCCCCGTCTAGCCAAACTGCCAAATCGGGCAGGGCGGCACTCGGCCCGGACGGGGCGACGCATGACAATTTGGGCTGGAGGGTTTCTGTGGGGCGGTCGCCTTGCAGTCGCCCGTCACGCACCTGGGGATGGTCCCCTTGTGCCTCTGTTAGGAGTTTAGACGATGCGCACAGGCGTGATCGCAAAGAAGGTTGGGATGACCCGCCTCTTCCAGGAGGACGGTCGGCACGTGCCCGTAACCGTGCTCGCTCTGGAAGATTGCCAGGTCGTCTCGCACCGCACCGCAGATACGGACGGCTACTTCGCAGTCCAGCTGGGTGCAGGCGAAGCAAAACAGAAAAACGTGGCGAAGCCGCAGCGTGAACACTTCGGCAAGGCCGGTGTCGGGCTGAAGAAGCGCGTCGCAGAATTCCGCGTCGAAAACGAAGAAGGTCTCCCGCCTGTCGGAGCGCTGATCAGTGCCGATCACTTCGTTGCCGGCCAGAAGGTCGACATCACCGGCCACACGCAGGGTAAGGGCTTTGCTGGCGCCATGAAGCGTTGGGGCTTCGGCGGTCTTCGCGCCACCCACGGTGTCTCGATCTCGCACCGTTCGCACGGTTCGACGGGTAACCGTCAGGATCCGGGCCGCGTGTTCAAGGGCAAGAAGATGGCCGGTCACATGGGTGATCGCCAGCGTACCCAGCAGAACCTCGAAGTGGTTCGCACCGATGCAGACCGTGGCCTGATCTTCGTAAAGGGCTCCGTCCCCGGTTCGAAGAATGGCTGGTTGCTTGTGAGCGACGCCGTGAAGAAGGCATTCGCCGAGGAACTCCCGTTCCCGGCAGCTCTGGTCGATACCGCGAAACCGCAGGACGAAGTCGAAGCTCCGGCTTCGGAAGAGACCATCGAAACCCCGTCGCAGGGCGAAGAAGCAGCCGCAGACGATTGCGCTCCGGCAGCCGATGCTCCCGCCGGCGACGAGAAGAAGGAAGACTAAGCCATGAAGGTGAAGGTCCAGAAAATCGACGGGAAGGCGTCGGGCGACATCGAGCTGAACGATGACGTGTTCGGCGTAGAGCCGCGCGCAGACATCCTGCACCGCGTTGTCACCTGGCAGCTCGAAAACCGCCGTGGCACCGCACGCCCGACGCGTGAGCGTTCGGACGTCGCCCGCACCGGCAAGAAGTTCGGCCCGCAAAAGGGTTCGGGCGGCGCACGTCACGGCGATCGCGGCGCTCCGATCTTTATCGGCGGCGGTAAGGCCCACGGCGCGCGCAAGCGTGACTTCAACCAGTCGCTGAACAAGAAAGTTCGCGCACTGGGCCTGAAGATGGCGCTTTCGAGCAAAGCGAAAGACGGCCTCGTGGTTGTCGACAGCCTCGCGCTGAAAGAAGCCAAGACGCAGGCGCTCAAAGGTCACTTCGCCAAGCACGGCTTTGCCGGCAAGGTGCTCGTGATCGACGGCGAAAGCGTCGACGATGGTTTCAAGAAGGCCGCTGGCAACCTTCCGGGCGTGAACGTGCTCCCGGCCGCAGGCGCCAACGTCTACGACATTCTCAACCACGACACGCTGGTCCTGACCAAGGACGCTGTCGAAAAGCTGGAGGCGCGCTTCAATGGCTAAGAAAGATGGCATCGATGCGCGTCACTACGACGTGATCCTGGCCCCGCACATCACCGAAAAGTCGACCATGGCTTCGGAGAACAACGCGGTGGTATTCAAGGTGGCGAATGACGCAACCAAGCCGCAGATCAAGGAAGCGGTTGAGGCGATCTACGACAAGAAGGTCGTCGCGGTGAACACCATTCTCACCAAGGGCAAGACGAAGCGCTGGCGGGGCAAGCCCTACAAGCGTTCGGATTTCAAAAAGGCTGTCGTACGCCTCGCTGACGGCGAGATGATCGACATCACCAGCGGTATCTGAGGCGGATCATGGCACTCAAGAATTACAAACCAACGAGCCCCGCGCGCCGCGGCCTCATCCTGGTCGACAAGTCCGGTCTCCACAAAGGTGGTCCGGTCAAGTCGCTCACGGAAGGCAAGCGCAAGACCGGCGGCCGGAACAACAAGGGTCATGTCACGTCGCGTGGCATCGCCGGCGGTCACAAGCAGAAGTACCGCTTCATCGACTTCAAGCGTCGCAAGTGGGATGTCCCCGCGACCGTCGAGCGGATCGAATACGACCCCAACCGCACCGCCTTCATCGCACTGCTGAAGTACGAAGACGGCGAACTGGCCTACATCCTCTGCCCGCAGCGTCTTGCTGTCGGCGATACGGTAGTGGCCGGTGAAAAGGTCGACACGAAGCCGGGCAATGCCATGCTTCTGGGTCAGATGCCGGTCGGCACGATCTGCCACAACGTGGAGATGAAGCCGGGCAAGGGCGGTCAGATCGCTCGCAGCGCTGGCACCTATGTTCAGCTCGTCGGCCGTGACCGCGGCATGGTTATCGTTCGCCTCAACTCGGGCGAGCAGCGTTACCTGCGCTCCGATTGCATGGGTACGGTTGGCGCGGTTTCGAACCCGGACAACCAGAACCAGAACTTCGGCAAGGCCGGTCGCACCCGTTGGAAGGGTCGCCGTCCGCTCACTCGCGGTGTCGCAAAGAACCCGGTCGATCACCCGCACGGTGGTGGTGAAGGCCGCACCAGCGGTGGCCGTCATCCGGTGACCCCGTGGGGCAAGCCGACCAAGGGCGCCCGCACTCGTAAGAACAAGCAGACGGACAAGATGATCATCCGTTCGCGTCACGCGAAGAAGAAGAGGTAAGACACGATGGCACGTTCCGTATGGAAAGGTCCGTTTGTCGAGCTCAGCCTGCTCAAAAAGGCAGAGGACGCACAGGAAGCTGGCAGCAGCAAGCCGATCAAGACCTGGTCGCGCCGCTCCACGATCCTGCCGCAGTTCGTTGGGCTGACCTTCAACGTTTATAACGGACAGAAATTCATTCCCGTCTCCGTTTCGGAAGAGATGGTCGGCCACAAGCTCGGTGAATTCGCGCCAACGCGCAGCTTCCCCGGCCACGCTGCCGACAAGAAGGGCAAGCGCTAATGAGCAAGGCAAAATCACCCCGCCGCGTTGCGGATAACGAGGCCCTGGCTGTCGGCACGCAGATTCGCGGCTCGGCTCAGAAGCTGAACCTCGTTGCGCAGCTGATCCGCGGCAAGAAAGCCGAAGAAGCGCTGAACATCCTGTCGTTCTCCAAGAAGGCGATGGCCAAGGATGCCAGCAAGGTTCTCGCATCGGCGATCGCCAATGCGGAAAACAATCACGATCTCGATGTCGACGCTCTCGTCGTCGCTGAGGCTTCGGTTGGCAAGTCGATCACCATGAAGCGGTTCCACACGCGTGGTCGCGGTAAGTCGACCCGTATCCTTAAGCCGTTCAGCAAGCTGCGCATTGTGGTTCGCGAACAGCAAGAAGAAGAGGTGTAAGATGGGCCAGAAGAGCAATCCGATCGGTCTGCGCCTGCAGATCAACCGCACCTGGGACAGCCGCTGGTACGCCGAAGGGCGTGACTACGCCGCGCTGCTCAGCGAAGACATCAAGATCCGCAAGTACATCGTCGAGAACCTGACACAGGCAGCGATCTCGAAGGTTGTGATCGAGCGTCCGGCCAAGCTGTGCCGCGTCTCGATCTATGCGGCTCGCCCCGGCGTCATCATCGGCAAGAAGGGCGCGGACATCGAAAAGCTGCGTCAGAAGCTGGCCACGATGACCGAAAGCGAAGTGAAGCTGAACATCGTCGAGATCCGCAAGCCGGAAATCGACGCGAAGCTTGTCGCTCAGGGTATCGCCGATCAGCTGGTTCGCCGCGTGGCTTTCCGCCGTGCGATGAAGCGCGCCATGCAGTCGGCCATGCGTCTTGGCGCCGAAGGCATCAAGATCGTGTGCGGTGGCCGTCTCGGCGGCGCTGAAATCGCCCGCGTGGAGCAGTATCGTGAAGGCCGCGTGCCGCTTCACACGCTGCGCGCCAATATCGATTACGCTGAAACCGAAGCGCTGACTGCATACGGCATCATCGGCATCAAGGTCTGGGTCTTCAAGGGCGAGATCCTCGCTCACGATCCGACCGCACAGGACCGCCTGATGATGGAATCGCAGACCTCCGGCGTTCGTCCGGCTCGCTGATTGCAGGATTAGGAAGAAACCATGCTGCAACCGAAGAAAACCAAGTACCGCAAGGCCTTTAAGGGCCGGATCAAGGGCGATGCAAAGGGCGGCACCACGCTGAACTTTGGCTCCTATGGTCTGAAAGCTCTCGAGCCCGAGCGGATCACCGCGCGCCAGATCGAAGCGGCTCGCCGCGCGATCACGCGTCACATGAAGCGTCAGGGTCGTCTCTGGATCCGCGTGTTCCCGGACGTACCCGTGTCCAAGAAGCCTGCCGAAGTTCGTCAGGGTAAGGGCAAGGGCTCGGTCGAATACTGGGCAGCGCGCGTAAAGCCGGGCCGCATCCTGTTTGAACTCGACGGTGTTTCGGGACCGATCGCCGCAGCCGCTTTCGAGCGTGCCGCGATGAAGCTTCCGATCAAGACCAAAGTCGTCGCCCGTCTGGGTGACACCAGCCACCTGGGAGGCGAATGATGGCCGATATCGAAGATCTTCGCACGAAGACCGACGACCAGCTCTCCACCGAGCTAACCGAGCTTAGGCGCGAGCAGTACAACCTGCGTTTCCAGTCGGCGACGAACCAGCTGGAAAAGCCTTCGCGTATCCGTGAAGTGCGCCGCAACATCGCGCAGATCAAAACGCTGCAGAACGAGCGCGCTGCGAAAGCCGCCGCTGAAAAGGCGTAAGGAGTAGACAATGCCGAAACGTATCCTGATCGGAACTGTCACCTCCGACAAGACCGACAAGACCGTGACCGTGCTGGTCGAACGCAAGGTGAAGCACCCGCTTTACGGGAAGATCATCCGTCGTTCGAAAAAGTATCACGCGCACGATGAGAAGAACGAATATGCGATGGGCGACATCGTCCGGATCGAGGAGACCAAACCGATCTCCAAGACCAAGACGTGGGCCGTGAAGGATCGGGTTGTTGCCGGCGGTACGCAGGCCGTCGAAGCCGATCTCGAAGTCGCCGAAGCCACCCCGGGTGGCGCAGAATAATTTGACGTAGGAACTCCCGGGCTGGTTCTGGCCAAAGTCCCGGAAAGCCAAGAGAAGGAACCGGATCAATGATCCAGATGCAATCCAATCTCGACGTCGCGGACAATAGCGGCGCAAAGCGCGTCCAGTGCATCAAGGTGCTGGGCGGGTCGAAGCGTCGGTTTGCCTCCGTTGGCGACGTGATCGTGGTTTCCGTGAAGGAAGCCCAGCCGCGCGCAAAGGTCAAAAAGGGCGATGTTCATCGTGCCGTGATCGTTCGCACCAAGAAGGACGTTCGCCGTCCCGATGGCAGCGTGATCCGTTTTGACAGCAACGCTGCGGTCCTCGTGAACAAGAGCGAAGAGCCGATCGGCACCCGTATCTTTGGCCCGGTGGTCCGCGAACTGCGCGGCCGGGGCTTCATGAAGATCATCTCGCTCGCACCGGAGGTGCTCTAAGATGGCATCCGCTAAGATCAAGAAGGGCGACAAGGTTGTCGTGCTTTCGGGCAAGGACAAGGGCCGCACCGGCACTGTCCAGCAGGTCATGCCGAAAGATGGCAAGATCGTTGTCGAAGGCATCAATGTCGTTGCCCGTCACCGCAAGCCGAGCCAGCAGAACCCGCAGGGTGGCATCGACCGTTTCCCGGCTCCGATGCACATCGCCAAGGTTGCTGTGGCCGATCCCAAGGATGACGCGCCAACCCGTGTCCGTTTCGAAATGAAGGACGGCAAGAAGGTGCGCGTTGCCGTGAAGAGTGGGGAGACCATCGATGGCTGATTACACTCCGCGCATGAAGTCCCGTTATGAGGACGAGATCGTCAAGGCGATGACTGAGAAGTTCGGCTACACGAACCGTCTCCAGGTCCCGCGCCTCGAAAAGGTCACGCTCAACATGGGTGTGGGCGAAGCGAGCCAGGACAAGAAGAAGGTCCAGACCGCAGCCGAGGAAATGGCTCTGATCGCTGGTCAGAAACCTGTCATCACCAAGGCGAAGAAATCGATCGCTCAGTTCAAGCTGCGCGAAGGCATGCCGATCGGTTGCAAGGTCACCCTGCGCCGCGATCGCATGTACGAATTCATGGATCGTCTCGTCACCATCGCCATGCCGCGCATCCGCGACTTTCGCGGGCTGAACGCAAAGTCGTTCGACGGCCGCGGCAATTACGCGATGGGTCTCAAGGAACAGATCGTGTTCCCCGAGATCAGCTACGACAAGATCGAAAAAGTTCGCGGAATGGACATCATCGTGACCACGACTGCGAACACCGATGAAGAGGCGCGCGAGCTGCTGCGTCTTTTCGGCTTCCCGTTCCAGGGCGAAGCCAAGAGCGAACAGAAAGAGGCGGCGTGAGCCGTTTCATGACCGAAACAGAAGGTAAGAGAGCTTAAGTCCAATGGCGAAACTGAGTTCCATCAACAAGAATGAGCGTCGCAAGAAGCTCGTTAAGCAGTACGCAGCAAAGTACGAGAAGCTGAAGGCGATTGCCGATGACAAGTCGCTCGACGAAGCAGAACGTCTCATCGCGCGTCTCAAAATGGCGGAAATTCCGCGCAACGCGAACCCGACCCGCGTGCGCAACCGCTGTTCCACCACCGGCCGCCCGCGCGGCTATTATCGCAAGTTCGGCATCAACCGTATCGAACTGCGCAACCTCGGCAACAAGGGCCTGATTCCAGGCCTGACGAAGTCGAGCTGGTGAGGATCTGACAAATGGCTATGACCGATCCACTGGGTGATATGCTCACCCGCATCCGCAACGGGCAGCAGGCGAAGAAGGACAGCGTCCTTTCGCCAGCGTCCAAGCTGCGTGCGAACGTGCTCGAGGTTCTGACCCGCGAAGGCTACATCCGTGGCTACAGCGAGGATGAAACCGGCAAGCACAAGGCGCTGCGGATCGAACTGAAATATTTCGAAGGCGAACCTGCGATCAAGCATGTGAGCCGCGTTTCCAAGCCTGGCCGCCGCGTCTATTCGGGTTCGAAAGAGCTGCCGATCGTGCGCAACGGCCTTGGCATCACCATCGTCTCCACCCCGCGCGGTGTCCTCTCGGACGCTGAAGCGCGTGAGGGCAATGTCGGCGGTGAAGTGCTTGCGGAGGTCTTCTGATGAGCCGCATTGGTAAAAAGGCGGTCGCTATCCCCAATGGGGTCACGGCCAATATCGACAACGGCACGCTGAGCGTGAAGGGCCCGAAAGGTACCCTCACCATGGGTCTGTCCGACCTCATCGACTACAAGGTCGAAGGCGACGAAATCCATGTGAACCCGGCCAACGACACCAAGCAGGCACGGTCCTATTGGGGCATGCAGCGCACGCTGGTTTCGAACCTGGTCGAAGGTGTCACCGAAGGCTTTTCGAAGACGCTCGAGATTTCCGGCGTTGGTTACCGTGCGAAGGCGCAGGGCAAGACCCTGAAGCTGGAGCTCGGCTTCAGCCACGATGTCGATCTCGAAGTGCCTGAAGGTATCGAAGTCAAAACGCCCGATCAGACCACGGTCGAGATCTCCGGCATCGACAAGCAGGCCGTCGGCCAGTTTGCTGCCGAAATCCGCCGCTGGCGCAAGCCCGAGCCCTACAAGGGCAAAGGCATCAAGTATCGCGGCGAATATGTCTTCCGCAAGGAAGGAAAGAAGAAGTAAGATGGCAAAGCTCTCTCTCTTTGAACGTCGCCGCCGCCGTGTTCGCAGCGCTCTTCGCGCTCGCGCCGGTGACAAGCCGCGCCTGTCGGTGCACCGCACCGGTCGCCACATCTACGCGCAGATCATCAACGACGCCGAAGGCCGCACCGTGGCCGCTGCGTCGACCCTGGGGGCCAAGTCCTCGGGCGCGAATGTCGATGCCGCCGCAAAGGTCGGCAAGGACATCGCGGATGCCGCGAAGAAGGCCGGCGTGACCACTGTCGTGTTCGATCGCGGCGGGTTCCTGTTCCATGGCCGCGTGAAAGCGCTGGCCGATGCCGCTCGCGAAGGCGGGCTGGAGTTCTGATGATGGCCGACGACAAGAAACCAGAAGATAACACCCCGGCAGAAGCCACCGAAGCTCCGGCGACGCCGGAAGTGACCGAAACGCCTGAAGCAGCGGCTGCCAAAGCCAACGCCGACGTTCCGGCTGCAGTGGAAACGCCTTCGGAAGCTGCCGACAACCAGAATCCGGCGCAGGAGCCATCCGCTCAGCCGACCGAACAGCCCAAGGCTGAAGAGCGCCAGGGCCGCGGTCGTGGTCGTGGCGGTGACAATCGCGGCGGTGGCCGTGGCCGCGGTGGACGCGACAATCGCCGTGGCGGTCGCCGCGAAGAGGAAGATGACGGCATCATCGAAAAGCTGGTGCACATCAACCGCGTCTCCAAGACCGTCAAGGGTGGTAAGCGCTTCGGCTTTGCTGCGCTCGTCGTGGTCGGTGACGGTCAGGGCCGCGTCGGCTTCGGCAAGGGTAAGGCACGCGAAGTGCCGGAAGCCATTACCAAGGCAACCGCTGCTGCTCGCAAGCACATGATCCGCGTCGCTCTGAAAGAAGGCCGCACGCTGCATCACGATGCAAACGGGCGTTTCGGTGCCGGCAAGGTCACCGTCCGCACAGCGCCTCCCGGTACCGGCATCATCGCCGGTGGTCCGATGCGTGCCGTGTTCGAAAGCCTCGGCGTTGCCGACGTTGTCACCAAATCGGTCGGCACGTCCAACCCGTACAACATGATCCGCGCCACGTTCGATGCGCTCGTCAACCAGACTTCGCCGAAGTCGGTTGCCCAGCGTCGCGGCAAGAAAGTCGCCGACCTGCTGGGTCGCGGCGGCGCCGACAAGGCGGAGGCTGAAGCCGACGCCGCAGCAGTTGTGGAGTAAGATCAATGGCTGCCAAGAAAACAGTGATGATCAGACAGATCGGTTCGCCGATCCGTCGTCCCGAAAGCCAGCGCAAGATCCTCATCGGTCTTGGGCTTAACAAGATGCACAAGGTCGTCGAGCGTCAGGATACCCCTGAAGTGCGCGGCGCGATCGCCAAGATCCCGCATCTGGTCGAAGTGGTCGACTAAATCATAATCGGGGCCTCGCATCGTGCGGGGCCTCATTCTTTCAGCGCGAACAAAAGCGAAAGCGAGTGCAACATGAAACTCAACGACATCCGTGACAATGAAGGCGCCCGCAAGGGTCGCATGCGCGTCGGCCGTGGTATCGGCTCGGGCAAGGGCAAGACCGCTGCACGCGGCCAGAAGGGCCAGAAGAGCCGTTCGGGCGTAGCGATCAAGGGCTTCGAAGGCGGCCAGATGCCGCTTCACATGCGCCTGCCAAAGCGCGGCTTTAACAACCCGTTCGGCAAGGATTACGCCGAAGTGAACATCGGCATGGTCCAGAAATGGATCGATGCGAAGAAGCTCGACGGCAAGAAAGACGTCACCGAAGAGGCCCTGCGCGAATCCGGACTGGTCCGCGGCGGCAAGGACGGCGTTCGTCTGCTCGGCAAGGGTGAGATCAAGGCCAAGGTCAAGTTCGTCGTCACCGGCGCGACCAAGGGCGCGATCGCAGCCGTCGAAAAGGCGGGCGGCAGCGTCGAAGTGACCGCTCCGACCAATGCCGAAGTGAAGGCCGCCAACGCCCAAGCGGCAAAATAATACCAGAAAAGCTGGGGCAGGGGGTTCGACAACGGGCCTCCTGCACCCTATCTATCCGTTCTGAGCCGGGACGGGCCGGCGCAAGACCAGGATTAACGCAGTACAATGGCATCACGCGCCGATAACATCGCCAGCAACATGAACCTCGGCAATTTTGCCAAGGCGACAGAGCTGCGCCAACGCATCTGGTTCACGATCGGTGCGCTGATCGTTTTCCGTTTTCTCAGCTATGTTCCGCTGCCCGGGGTCAACCCGGCTGCTTTGCAGAACCTCGCCGATCTCGGCCGGGGCGGCGTGCTCGAGCTGTTCAACACGTTTTCGGGCGGCAGCCTTGAGCGGATGAGCCTCATCGCGCTCGGCGTCATGCCCTATATCACCGCCTCGATCGTCGTGCAGATGGCCTCGGCGCTGCACCCGACCCTTGCGGCTCTCAAGAAAGAGGGCGCAACCGGGCGGCAGAAGCTGAACCAGTACACCCGTTACGGCACGGTCTTCCTCTGTGCGATCCAGGGCTATTTCCTCGCCGCAGGCCTCGAAAGTTTCAGCGCGCAGAACGGCATCTCCGCCGTGGTCGAGCCGGGATACATGTTCCGCGTTGGCGCTGTCATCAGCCTCGTCGGCGGTACGATGTTCCTCCTGTGGCTGGGTGAGCAGATCACCTCGCGCGGGATCGGTAACGGCGTCTCGCTCATCATCATGGCAGGCATCGTCGCCCAGTTCCCGACCTTCGCGACCAACCTGTTCGAAGGCGGCCGCACGGGTTCGATCTCGCCAGGCATCATCATCGGCTTCCTCATCATGGTTGTCGTCCTGATCCTGCTGATCTCCTATGTCGAGCGCGCGCAGCGGCGCCTGCTCGTCAAATACCCGAAGCGCGCGACCCAGAACGGGATGATGCAGCAGGACAATTCCTACCTGCCGCTGAAGCTCAATACTGCCGGTGTTATTCCGCCGATTTTCGCAAGCTCACTGCTGCTCTTGCCGCTCACGATTTCGCAATTCGCTGGAAATTCGGTCGATACCGAAAGCACGTTCGGCGGTGTGATCGTGACGCTGAACCAGTATCTCGCGCACGGACAGCCGATTTACATGACGCTGTATGGTCTCGGCATCATCTTCTTCACATTCTTCTACACGGCGGTCGTCTTCAATCCCGAAGAGCGCGCCGAGGATCTGAAGAAGGGCGGCGGGTTCATTCCGGGCATCCGTCCGGGCAAGCGGACCGCCGATTACCTCGAATATGTCCTCACCCGGATCACCGTCGTCGGTGCGATCTACCTGACGCTCGTCTGTGTGATCCCGGAATACATGATCGCCCAAACGGGTATCCCGCTGTTCCTCGGCGGAACCAGCCTGCTGATCGTGGTGAACGTGACCGTGGACACGCTCAGCCAGATCCAGTCGCACCTGTTGGCGCACCAGTACGGCGATCTAATCAAGAAGGCTAAGTTGAAAGGCCGCATGCGTTAACGCATGAATGCGGCTGAACTGTTGGAACGCGCGGCCGAGTGTCGCGCCATAATGGGGGTTCGTCGGTGAACATCATTCTTCTTGGGCCTCCCGGAGCAGGCAAAGGCACGCAGAGCGCAGGACTGGTGGAGCGCCATTCGATGCGGCAGCTGTCGACCGGCGATATGCTTCGTGCGGCGGTGAAGGGCGGAACGCCTGTCGGCCTGAAGGCCAAGGCCGTGATGGACCGCGGCGAGCTTGTCTCCGATGAAATCGTGTCCGAGCTGATCGATGCCAACCTTGCCGCGATGGACAAGGGTGAGGGCGCGATCTTCGATGGCTACCCCCGCACGGCGGCGCAGGCGGAGGATCTCGACCGCATCCTCGCCAAGCACGGACGCAGCCTCGATCACGTGATCGAGCTCGGCGTCGATGTCGATGCGCTGGTCGAACGCATTACGGGCCGCTTCAGCTGCGCCAAGTGCGGCGCGCTGTATCACGACACCGCCAATCCTCCCTCGAAAGAGGGCGTGTGCGATGTGTGCGGTTCGACCGAGTTCAAGCGCCGGCCCGACGATAACGAGGAAACGGTGCGCACGCGCATGGATGAATACCGCGCAAAAACCGCCCCGATCCTGCCCGGATATGAAGCGCGCGGTATCGTGACGCGCGTGGACGGCATGGCCGGTATCGAAGAGGTCGCCACCGCGATCGACGCGATCCTCGCCTGATCGCTTCTCAAAGGCGGGCCTTTCGCTCAACGCAGCAATCGCATAAGCATCGCCCAGAGGGAGATTTGGGTCATGCGCAAAATCATCACATCAATCGGTGCCGCCGCGGCACTGCTCGCAGGCACGCCGCTCGCGGCAGAAGTCACCGACGAGAGCGAAGCCGGCTTCGTTACCCGTGATGAGGCGGTGGTCGATGCGACGCCCAAAGAGGTCTGGCTGGCGCTGATCACGCCTTCGACCTGGTGGAATTCGGCCCATACCTGGTCCGCCGATTCCTCCAACCTCACCCTTACTCCGCAGGCGGGCGGATGCTTTTGCGAAACCATCCCCGAGGCAGAAGATGCCGGACGCATCACCCTCGAAGGCAGCGTGGAGCATATGCGGGTGATTCAGGCCTATCCGGAGTCGGCGCTGCGCATGACCGGCGCTCTCGGTCCGCTGCAAAGCGAGCCGGTGACGGGCATCCTCACAATCGCGCTCAGCGAAGTCGATGCCGGCACCCGGATCGTGTGGGAATACAATGTCGGCGGCAAGATGCGGTTCGAGACGCCAGTCATCGCGAGGGCGGTCGATGGAGTCATGTCCGAGCAACTGAATGGACTGGCGAACCTGCTTGGCCGAGTCGGCGGAGCCGCAGCCGCGCCCGATGCAGATACCGATGCGGAAGGTGAGGGCGACGCGGACGAAAGCCCGGAAAACGACGAGCCTGCAAACGAAGAACCGGAAAGCGAAGAGACACCTTCAAGCGACGCAGACGGCTGAGGCCTCATAGCCCGGCGGAAGCCCGCATCACCCTTTGCACAGACTGTTTTTGACGGGTGCGTGAGCGGGCGTTATCGTACCTCTTGAAACCACTGCTGAGCTGCCCATATTGGCGGCTCAATGGTTTATGCGCGTGCCTGCTGTTGACTGCTACCGAGAATCGCAGTAAGCGCGCGGCTCACTCGACACGCCAAATACGACCCTGGCGACACAGTCCGGCAGGCAACGCTTTTTCAAAATGCGTGCCATCCGGACTTTTGCCGTTTGGAGCCCGGATCACTTCGGTCTCTCCGTCGGACAAGCAAGGGGCAACCGGCGTGTCATTGCAGTGAGCGTTGAGATAGGGACGATGGCGCCAATGCCGTAAATCCCTGTGGAGCATGGAGAATTAAGTGGCTCGTATTGCCGGGGTAAATATCCCCACCAATAAGCGTGTTATCATCGCGCTTACCTACATTCACGGAATTGGTCGCACCACGGCCGTCCAGATCGCCGACAAGCTTGGCATCGATCACAGTGCACGCGTGCAGGACCTGACCGACGAGGAAGTCCTGCGGATTCGCGAAACCATCGACGAAGATCACACGGTGGAAGGCGATCTGCGCCGCAACACCGCGATGAATATCAAGCGTCTGATGGACCTGCGGACCTATCGCGGTCTGCGCCATCGTAACGGCCTGCCCGTTCGCGGACAGCGCACGCACACCAACGCCCGCACCCGCAAGGGCAAGGCCAAGCCGATCGCCGGGAAGAAGAAGTAAGCTCAGGGCGACCTGAACGCTTTTTCCTTCACCCGCATTCAATAAGGAATACGAGAAATGGCACGCGAACCGGGCGGTAAAGTAAGACGCCGCGACAGGAAGAACATCACGAGCGGCGTTGCGCATATCAACGCCAGCTTCAACAACACCATGATCACCATCACCGATGCTCAGGGCAATGCGATCAGCTGGTCCAGCGCAGGCATGATGGGCTTCAAGGGCAGCCGTAAGTCCACACCGTATGCAGCGCAGGTCGCGGCGGACGATGCCGGCAAGAAGGCAGCTGAGCATGGTGTTCGCACCCTCGAAGTCGAAGTAAAAGGCCCGGGTTCGGGCCGTGAGAGCGCGCTGCGCGGTCTCGCCGCTGTCGGTTTCAACATCACGTCGATCCGCGATGTGACGCCGATCCCGCACAACGGGGTCCGTCCATCGAAACGTCGCCGCGTCTGACCCGAATGTTTTGGCGGGTGCCAAGCCCGCCGCACTTTCTCTCGGGCCGGACGCGCTTTTCGCGCCCCGGTCCGCACCCATTTCCAACCCGCCGCAAGGCACACTAGGGGAAATCCATGTCCGTCAACACGAAGAACTGGCAGGAACTGAAGAAACCCAACACCCTCGAGATCAAGGACAAGGGCGATAAGCAGCGCAAGGTAACCTTCGTTGCCGAACCGCTTGAGCGCGGCTTTGGTCTCACGCTCGGCAACGCTCTGCGCCGCGTGCTTCTCAGCTCGTTGCAGGGCGCTGCTATCACCTCGATCAAGATCGAGAACGTACTGCACGAATTCTCGTCGCTCGCCGGTGTGCGCGAAGACGTGACCGACATCGTCCTGAACGTGAAGCAGATCGCTCTCAAGATGGAAGGCGAAGGCCCCAAGCGGCTGCAGCTTTCCGTGACCGGCCCTGCGACCGTCAAGGCTGGCGACATCGCCGTTTCGGGCGACATCGAAGTGATGAACAAGGACCTCGTCCTGTGCCACCTCGATGAAGGCGCGACGCTCAACATGGAGCTGACCGCAGACATCGGCAAAGGCTACTCGCCCGCAGTCAACAATCGCCCGGCCGATGCGCCGATCGGTCTGATCCCGGTCGACTCGCTCTACTCGCCGGTCCGCCAGGTTAGTTACAAGGTCGAGAATGCGCGTGTCGGGCAGGAGCTCGATTACGACAAGCTTTCGCTGACCGTCGAAACCGATGGCACCGTCACTCCGGAAGACGCCGTGGCTTATGCCGCGCGCATCCTCCAGGACCAGCTGACGCTGTTCGTCCACTTCGAAGACGGCATCCCGCAGCCGCAATCGGCCATGATCGGCCAGGCTGCTCAGCCGCAGGAAGACGATGCCAACCAGCTCAATCGCTACCTTCTCAAGAAGGTCGACGAACTGGAGCTGTCGGTGCGTTCGGCCAACTGCCTCAAGAACGACAACATCATCTATATCGGCGACCTCGTTCAGAAGACCGAAGCCGAAATGCTTCGCACGCCAAATTTCGGTCGCAAGTCCTTGAACGAGATCAAGGAAGTGCTGTCCAGCATGGGTCTGCGCCTTGGCATGGATATCCCGGGCTGGCCGCCTGAGAACATCGAAGAAATGGCCAAGAAGCTCGAACAAGAACTTCTGGGCTAAGTCATTCCATGAGCTCCGGGCTCGACCCGGAGCCCATGGGCTCTTGCTTTCGCAGGAAATCACAAGGGCAAAGGTGGCGGCCCCAATAGCCACCAGGATGGAGCTACCTCAAACGGGCTCCCTACGAACTGAAGGAAGAATACAATGCGTCACGGAATTTCACGGCGTAAGCTTTCGCGTAAATCGGGCCACCGCAAGGCTCTGTTCCGCAACATGGCTGCGGCTCTCATCAAGCATGAGCAGATCCACACCACGCTGCCCAAGGCGAAGGAACTGCGTCCCTATGTCGAAAAGCTGGTCACGCTGGCGAAGCGCGGCGGCCTTTCGAACCGTCGTCTCGCTCAGGCTCGCCTGCTAGACGAAACCCAGCTGAAGAAGCTGTTCGACGTTCTGGCTGAGCGTTACAGCGACCGCGATGGCGGCTACACCCGCATCATCAAGGCCGGTTATCGTGACAGCGATGCGGCGCAAATGGCGATCATCGAATTTGTCGAGCGTGACGAAGACGCCAAGGGTCAGGATAGCGGCCCCGTCATGAATGACGACGAGGAATACGCCGAAGCGTAAGCTTACTCGGGGAATACCCAAAAGAAGGGCTGGCGGAGCAATCCGCTGGCCCTTTTCTTTTGCCGAAGCACGGCTAGTGTTCCGCGCCATGAAGAACACCATGCTCGCGGCCGTAGCCGCTCTCACGCTTGCCATTCCGGCCGCCGCCCAATCCAGCCAGGACCAGCTCGATGCGCGATATGACCGCGCGCTGGCCGCCGGGTACAAGGCGCTGTTCCTGTGCAGCGCGATGGCCGCGTGGCAAGAGGCGGAGCAGATCCGGACGCCGGAGCAGATCATGCAGTGGGACCTTGCTGGCATCGATCCCGATTATGCTCCGTATATCGCCGAGCTTCCCGTTCAGGAATATCGTCATGAACGCTGGGAGAAGGTCGAACATGTCGCCGTCAGCTGGGCGGATGACATGCCCCCGCGCGTCGCCAGTGTCGGGGGCGCATCGAACTGCACGCTGAAACCGATCGGGGAGACGTTCGACACCGATGAGCTGTTCGTGGTCCAGCCTGATGCCGACCGCGGCGAATTCCTGCGCCGCTTTGCCAAGCCCGATCTTACCGAGGAGGACGTGGTTGAGCCCGATCCGGCGCTAGGAGGTGTGTTCGCGCGCTACATGGGCGACGTGAATGCGCTCGATGCGCCGCGCAGCACTGCGATGATCGTCACCAAGGGCGGCCAGACTATCGGGACCTCTTATGCGGACGGGTACAATGCCCAGTCGCCTCAGCGGACCTGGTCTGTGGCGAAGAGCCTTGCCGCGACCTGGATCGGCGCGGTGCTTCACAACACCGATCACGATGTGAACGAAATCGCCATCCGCGGCTTGCGACCGGAAGACCCGCGATCGCAGATAACGATCGATCATATGCTGCGCATGGCATCCGGGCGGTATTCGGACACGCCGGGTAATCGCACCGATCCCATCTATTGGGGCGGCAGCACCGTGCATGAGCGGGCTCGCAGTTGGCCCGTGATCCATCCCCCCGGGACCGTGTTCCGCTATGCCAATAACGACACTCTCATGGCTGTCCGCGCGCTCGATGGCATTGCTGCTGCGTCGCCCGAAGACGTGTTCCGATCCATTGGCATGACCAACACCCATGTCGAAACAGACACGAACAACCACTACATCCTGTCCAGCCAGGTGTGGACGACCGCGCGGGATCTCGTGAAGCTCGGGCAGCTTTATCTCGATGATGGTGTGCTGCCGGACGGCCAGCGTCTGCTGAAAGAAGGCTGGGTGGATTACGTGTCTTCGCCATCCGGTCCGCAGCCGGAAGGCAGGCCGTTCGGATACGGCGCGAGCTTCTGGCTGTTGAACAATTCCGAAGGCGTGCCCGCGGATACGTACGCGGCGATGGGCAATCGCGGGCAATTCGTGGTGATCGTGCCGAGCCGCGACGTCGTGATCGTGCGGCGCGGAGAAGACCCCTCAGGCACTCGCTTCGACATAGCTGCCTTCACGCGGGACCTGCTTGCGGCGATCGAATGATCGCGCGGGGCTGTTCATGTAAATAGCCGTTTAACTGAACAGTGCCTGCAAGGCTTGCTCAGAATCACCTCAGTTTTGTTCATCTAGAAGGTCCTCACAGTGAACGGAAATTCCTCCGTCTCTGTAGACCCCGAGGATGAATTCAATGACGAAGCTCAAACAGGCACTCGCCAAAGGCACGCTCGGGACTGTCGCGGCAGGCGCGATGGCCCTGGCAACCGCAAGTCCGGCAATGGCCGACGATTACTACGAACGTGATCGCGGTATCGGTGCCGGAGAGATAATCGCCGGTGCCGTGGTCATCGGCGGCATCGCAGCGCTGGCCGGAGCGTTCGACAAGGACCGCGACCACTACCGCGATCGGCGCTATCGCGACCGCGACTACCGTGGATACAATCAGCGCGTTCGTTACAATCGCGGCTTCAACAACGGTCGCCGCGCGGTCGAACGCTGTGTGCGTGCAGCCGAGCGCCAGGCCCGCCGCTTCGGTGGCTATCGCTATGCCGACGTGACGCAAATCCGCGATGTCGATCGCACCCGGGGTGGCTTCCGCGTGAAAGGCCGCATCCAGGTCGAAGGCGGGCGCGGATATGGTCGCCGTGATTTCGATCGTGGGCGTTTCACCTGCTTCGTCGGTCGCGGCCAGCGACCCTATGTCGAATTCCGCAAGATTCGCGGCCTGCGCTGATCGCAGGGCGTGAGGGTTCGGGGCGGTCCTCCCACCGTCCCGTTCACCTCCCCATTCTAAAGAGTTCATAGACGGTTCAGGCACCTGAAAGCCTGAGCCGTCTATGCGCATGGGCATTCCAGAGCGATTGGTGGCCGCTCGCTTCACAAACAGGAGGGAGCATTCATGCTTTCCAAAAGCCGTACCGGGGCTGTCGCCGGGCTGATCGCCGCCATTTCCATGACCGCCACACCGGCTGCCGCGGCCGATCTGCCGAAAGGCCCGGCTGCAGTAGGCAGCTCGATCTTCGCTGAATTCGATCACAGCGCCTATGATGGTGAGTTCGAGAACGGCGAGTGGCGCCGCTGGGGTCGCCGGGGCTGGCGCAGGGGCGGTTGGCATCGCCGGCGCGGTATCCGGGGCGGAGATATCCTTGCAGGCGTCCTGATCCTGGGCGGGATCGCAGCCGTGGCGAGCGCTGCGAACAACAACCGCCGCCATCGTGAGCGCGATGTGGTGATCGTCGATCGCCGCGACCGCGATTACGACCGGCGTTACCGTGACTACGATCGCCGCGATGACCGGCGGGGCTACAATGCATCGGCTTCCGGGCTCGACAATGCCGTCGATCAGTGCGTTCGCCGGATCGAGCGCGACGTGCGCGTGGATACCGTGGACGGCGTGGACCGCATGGGCGAGGGCTGGATCGTGACCGGTGCGCTCTTCAACGGCGAAGGCTTCAGCTGCCGGATCGACAATGACGGCCGCGTCGACGACATCGATTACGGAAGCTTCCGCGGTTCTGCATTTACTCCTGGCGAGACCGTGAGAGCGCGCGGAGACGATAACCAGTGGACCGATGCGAGCTACATCGCAGCGCGCGAAGCGAATGCCGCGCAGGCAAGTTCAGCTGCGGCGGATGGCGCACCTGCCGACACGCTCGCCGCTTCGGACGAGCCGCGTCCTGCCTATCCGGGTGGCCCGCTACCGGGCGAAGAGATCGGCGACGAGATCGACGCGGATATCGGCGGCTAACTCTTCTCTTTTGAAGGGGGCGCGAGGGGCGGCTCGTCCGCCCCTTTTTTGCGTCCGTAGCTGGGCAGGCCCCATTGCCACTGGATCGCCGCCGCGCGCAGTGCCATCCCTGCGAGGAACGCGGCTCCCCAGATCCAGCCATCCGCGATGACGAGGCTCGGCGCGATGAGCGGCGCTGCGGTCATGCCGGTCACTGTCACCGCTGCGCTGAGTGCTGCGGCAGTGACGTAGAGTTCGGGCTGCATGATGATCGAAGGACGCCCGGCGACCACATCGCGGATGATTCCGCCCACACAGCCGGTGATGATCCCCATCAGCACTGCCGGAACGGGAGGAATTCCGTAAGCGAGCGCCTTTGCGCTGCCGAGCACGGCATAGGCCGCCAATCCTGCGCCATCGGCAAAGTCGAAAAGCTTGCCCTGCCACAGCCTAACCGGCGTGAACCATGCGATGAGAGCAGTGAGCAGGCAGACCGCCGCCACCCACGGATCGGTGATCCAGAAAACCGGCGCATCGATCAGCAGGTCGCGCACCGTCCCGCCGCCGACGCCGGTGACCAGCGCGAAAAACGCCATGGTGACGAAAGTCTGGCGTTCCTTCGCTGCGATGACTGCGCCCGAAAGCGCGAAGATAGCGATGCCGGCAATGTCGAGGATATCGAGAATCGGCGTGAGCACTGCCTCGTCCATCAGGTGCTCCCACTCTCGATTGTGCGATTAACGCGCGCCTTGCGGCGGCGGAACATCAGGATGGATCCGATCAGCGAGCCGATCAGTGCCAGCGCGGCGAACAGGATCAGGATCGGGTGGCTGGTATCCTCGCGTTCCGACAGGTCCATGATGTGCAGGCCCCACATGATGTCGAACCAGCGCCACCAGCGTGTGCGCACCGCTTCGACATCGCCGGTGTCCCGCCCGACATAGACACGCGCGCCGTCCTCCAGCGCGATCTGCCACACCGGCATGGGACGCCGAAAATCCATCGGGACCGCGTCCGCTCCGAAAAAGGTCACGCGCTCTACGTTAGCCCCGCCGACGATTTCCTTCGCGACGATGGAGCGCGCCTTCGCCGCATCGACCGGCCCGATCTGGGTGCCGCTTTGAGCATCGAATCGTTCGATCCGGCCATCGGCATAGGTGAGAAACGTAACCGCCCGTCCGCGCTGCATACGCGTTTCAAAGGAGTGGATCGGCGGTACATTCTCAAGCTGAAACGCAATCGGAGCGGGATTGCCAGACGGAAGCACGTCCGGCTCCTCGCTCTGCGCAATCCGAAGGTGATTGCCGCGCACCTCCCCTATCGGCTTCGCGACCATGAACAGTCCGGTCGCGGTCCACATCACGATCGGTACGCCGACCAGCCAGCCCAGCCAGATATGCCACCGGGCGAGTTTGCGCATCAGGCCAGCCATAGCGCTCAGCAGTGCAGGATCGCGCCGATAGCCTCGGCCGCGGCGATGCAATCGAGGTCGCCCCAGCGCGGCCCGATCACCTGCATCCCGCAGGGCAGGGCGGTGCCTTCGTAATTGCTTTCCCCTATCGGAAGCACGGTCGACGGCAGGTTCGGGAAGGTCGCAAGCCCCGCCCAGGCCAGCGCTGCACCGGCGGGCAGGTCCTGGCCGTTCACCCGGATCGTGGCCTCGAAAACCGACCCTTCCAAATGCGGAATCGCGAGCACAGGCGCAGGCGGCGCAAGCACGAAATCGTAAGCCTCGAACAGCTGCGCCCATGCAAATTCGTTCGCGGCCTGCACATCGAGCAGGTCGAACCAGTCGCTGGCGCTTGCGCGTTTGCCGTCCGGCGAAGGGGCACCGCGGGCCAGCCCGATGTTGAGCATACGCAGGTAATCCGTCTGTTGCTGAGCGAGATCGGGGATCAGCGCGCTGGCCCGGTCGATGTGGATCCCGGCATCGATCAGGGTTTCGATCGCCTGGTCGGTCGGTTCGGAGACGCTGGCATCCACGGGGCTTCCGGGAAATTCGGTAATCGCCAGCACCTTGCAATCGCGCAAGGGTTTGGCGTTGCGGCGCAGCGGAACCGCACCGCAAAGCGTGGTGAGCAGCGCGAGATCCGCGGCGTTGCGTGCCAGCGGTCCGGCGATGGAAAGCGCGCCGTCATGCGCAGCGGTAAAGCCCTCTCGCCGCGCCATCTGCGGATGATCGTGCCCGCGCTTGCTGACGAGGCCCCATGTGGTCTTGTGCCCCCAGATCCCGCAGAAATGCGCAGGCACACGGACGGAGCCGCCGATATCGCTCCCGAATTCGCACGGGACCATGCCGCTCGCGACCGCTGCCGCGCCGCCGCCCGACGATCCGCCGGGGGAGCGATCCGGGTTGTGCGGGTTCTTCGTGCGGCCATAAACCGGATTGAAGCTCTGCCAGTCTGTAAGGTCGACGGGCACGTTGGTCTTCCCGATGATGATTGCGCCAGCCGCCTTCAACCGGCGCACAACCTCAGAATCGCGCGAGGCGACGTAGTCGGTAAGCCGTTCATGCCCCCAGCACGATTGCAGACCTTCGGCATCGAAGCTTTCCTTGACGGTCATCGGCACGCCGAACAGCGGTTTATCGTCGCTTGCGCTCTGCCCAGCCATTGATCGCGCAGCCTCGCAGGCTCGTTCGAAATCGGGGACGGCCACGGCGTGGATCTCGGCATCGAGGTGCTCAATCCGCAGGATCGCCGCGTCGACGGCTTCGATCGGGCTCAGTTCGCCCGAACGTATCGCCGCCGCAGTCTCCACCGCGCCGGGTTTATCGGTGAGTTTCGGATAGGCCATGCTGGGCGAATTCCCCCTGATCCCTTGCGCCGTTCACGGTGGCGGCGCGGGGAAGCGAGTCTCTGCGCCTAAATGAGCCGATACCGTAAGCCCGCGTGGTCCGCCATAGCGCTTGTGCCCGCTACATTCGCGGGAGGCTGTTTTATCCGCCTTCAGCTTCGCGCATCCGCTTGATCAGCGCGTCGAAATGCTTCGCCATGCGCAGATCAGGATCGACCGCCAAGATGAGCTCGATGCCGGTCGGGAAGGCATTTCCACCGTTGACGAACAGGACCAGCCCCTCGCGGGTTTCCGGAATAAAGTAGACCTGTGCATGCTCGGCGAAGTCGTTCCCGCCATGGTTGAGCACGGTGCGGTCCGGTTCTCCGAACAGGCCCCATCCAACGCCGAAACCGATGGGATCGGGGCAATCCTCCGCTTCGGTGATGCAGAAATACCCCATCTCGCTGGGAGAGCTGGAGAGCTGCGCCGCCCGTTCGGCCTGCATTTCTTCGGAGAGCCCGTCTCCCTCGATCAGTTTGATGAGCAGCTGCGCATAGCCGGGCACGGTTGCGTAAAGATTGTCGGCTGCGGTGTATCGGCCGACTTGCATCACACGGCCACTGCCGCTGCTGGTAAAGGGCGGATAGACAGTGCCATCGCCGCCGCGCGGCTCGCCGACCCGTCCTTCCAGCCACTCCTCGCGGCCCACAGCGATGCCATCCACACCGAGAGGTTCGAACACGACCTCCTCGGCGAGTTCCGGATAGGGTTTGCCGAAGCGCGCCTCCAGATAGTTCATCACGATCTCGATGCCTTCGCCGGAATAGCTGAGCTGTCCGGTGCCCGGCTCGCCGGTAAAGGCCATGCGTTCGTCGTCGTAATTATGCGGCCAGTTCTTGAGCGCTGCCTGATGCGAAAGCAGGATTCGCGGTGTGAGAGCGGCGTAATGGGGATCCTCGCCAAGATCAGGGTGCATGTAATGCTCTGCGATTGGATCATCCAGCGACATTCGGCCCTGATCTGACAGTCGCAGCACCGTTTCGGCAATGATGGTCTTCGCAACCGACGCCGTGTTGAACGCCGTTTCCGCAGTAACGGGAACACCCGGCGATTGCTCACCCCAATATCCGGTCCAGACCACCGCGCCATCCTCTATGCGGGCCATCCCGATCCCGGCGATGTTGTCCCGTTCAAGCGCGGCAGCGGCGACCTCGGACACCTCGGCGGGCGCAGAGCCGGTTTCCGATCGCGCCGAAAGCTGCGGTGCCGCCAGCGCGATGGTTGCTGCGGCCATTATTCCGACGATGGATTTCCGAACTGCCATGAGACCTCACCCGTATTGCTGTATCAATAGGGCAATACACATACGGGAAGTTTTGCAAAGCGCAACCAGCTTTGCGCCGGCTAGTTCATTTGATCGATGAAATGATCTTCGCTGTCGTAATCGAACAGGTCCCACGGATAAGCGACAAGCTGCGGAAAAGCCTTGCGCCAGTCGCCTGGGCTGCGATCCGCGAGCCAATTGATCGCAGACTGAGCCCCGCCGGTATAATCGACCGATCCCGTGAAGCCCGATTGCTCAAGGCGCGCCGATGAGACGGTGAAGGGGAGGGGGACGGACCACGGGGTTCTTCCGATGGAGCCATCCGATCCTTCCACGCGTATGAATTCGGCCTTTCGCCCGAGCAATCCCGCAATCGTGCTTCCTATCTCCAGCACCGAGGGCGGGGCGCGATCTCCGATATTGAATGGCCCGCCCAGCGCTTGCTTGGCGGCATGAACGGCTACCACGCCGATCGTGTCCGCCGTCGTCGTGTGAAAGACGCTTTCGCCGCCGAGGAGCAGCGGAATCCGCACTCTACCGTCGAGCAGCCGTTTCACGAACCACCATTCGCGCGGATGGCGGCTCCATGGCCCATGAACCGCGCATGGGCGCAGGATCGTGGCCCGGTCGCCGAACAGCTCAAGCGCCCGGTTCTCCATACGGACCTTGCGCGTGGAGTAGGTCGCGTCGCCGGGCGGCACCGTCGCGTCATCCTCGTCGATGGGCCGGGCGAATTCAGGAAAACCGTTCTGCGCGGCTTCATCGAGTGTGCGGCCATTTGCATCGCAATAGACGCTCGCTGACGAGACGGCGATGAGACGGCCCACTGTGTCAGGATCGTAAGCCGCAATATCGTCCGCATCGAAGGCGATTGTGTCGACTACCGCTTCTGCGCTGGGCTCTACATTGTCGCCCGTGACATAGTGCGTGAAGCGGTGGCTTTCCGGATCGAGCCATTCCGGCCTTGTCCGCGCATGGACGGTGACGTCCCAGCCTGCGGACGCGAAGCGTTGCGCGGCGGCGTATCCGATCTGGCCCGCTCCGATGATTGCTGCAGTGCGGGCCATGATCGTTTCCTTTTGCCTGACTACATGTGGATCGGCTTGCCCTGAACTGCCATCGCCGCTTCCTTCACCGCCTCGGCATGAGTCGGGTGAGCGTGGCAGGTATAGGCGATGTCTTCAGATGTTGCTCCGAATTCCATCGCCTGCGCTGCCTGCGCGATCATCGTGCCTGCAAGGCTGGCGACGATATGGACGCCCAGCACGCGGTCAGTTTCCGCATCGGCCACTACTTTGACGAAGCCTTCGGTGTCGCGGTTCGCCTTTGCGCGGCTGTTCGCCATCATCGGGAATTTGCCGACCTTGACGGTGTGGCCTGCTTCCTTCGCTTCCGCTTCAGTCATGCCGACATCGGCGAACTCCGGCATCGTGTAGACCACGCCGGGGATGACATCGTGATTGATGATCCCGGTCTGGCCCGCGACGTTCTCTGCGCAGGCGATCCCTTCGTCTTCGGCTTTGTGCGCGAGCATCGGGCCGGGCACGACATCGCCGATTGCCCACACACCGTCCACCTTCGTGCGGAAATCGTGGCCGACCTCGATCTGGCCGCGCTTGTTGGTCTCGATCCCGATTTTGTCGAGCGCGAGTCCCTCTGTGTTGGGCCGCCGGCCGATGGACACGAGCACATGGCTCGCCTTGATGGTCTGCTCATCGCCGCCAGCAGCCTTTTCGACCGTCAGCGAAACAGTCTTGCCCTTGACGCTTGCACCGGTGACCTTGTGGCCGAGCATCAGGTCCATGCCTTGCTTCTTGAAGATTTTGCCCGCTTCCTTGCGCACATCGGCGTCCATTCCCGGAAGCAGCTGGTCGAGGAATTCGATCACGGTGACTTTCGCACCGAGCCTGCGCCAGACTGAGCCAAGCTCCAGCCCGATGACACCGCCGCCGATCACGACGAGGTGCTCGGGCACTTCTTCGAGTTCGAGCGCGCCGGTGGAATCGACGATCCGCTTCGCTGCATTGTCGACCTCGACGCCGGGCAGCGGGGTGACGCTGGACCCGGTGGCGATGATGATGTCCTTCGCGGTCACCGTATCGCCGCCTACTTTGACGCTGTGCGCGTCTTCGAATGCGGCGTGACCCTTGATCCAGGTTACCTTGTTCTTCTTGAACAGGAACTCGATGCCGCCGGTGAGCTCGCCCACCGCCTTGGATTTCTCCGCCATCATCTTCGACAGGTCGAGCTTCGGTTTTGCAGTGATGCCCCAGGTCGCGAAATGGCCGCCTTCGGCTTCTTCGAACAGTTCGGAGCCGTGCAGCAGCGCTTTCGAAGGAATACAGCCGACATTGAGGCAGGTTCCGCCGAGTGTCTCGCGGCTTTCCACGCAGGCGGTCTTCAGCCCAAGCTGCGCCGCGCGGATTGCCGCGACATAACCGCCGGGTCCGGCGCCGATAACAAGAACGTCGTAGTCGTATTCAGCCATTGATATTCTCCGCAGGGGCATCGCCGGGGGCACCCAGCTGTTTCTGCACACAGATTTTCAGTACTTCCTCGATCCGGGCGCGGCCGATTTGCAATTCGCCGTCCTTAAGATCGGTGGCGAAGTTATCGGCACTGCAATCGCAGGCGACGGTCACGTTTTCCGAGGCGATGCCCGCGCTTTCCGCAACGCCTTCGCATTGCGCGATATACTGCGCGCGCACCTCCGTGGCGAGGGCGTCACTCGCCAAGTCGGTGGCAACATCGCATCCGGTGAGCGATGCAAACACGAGGAGCGGTAAAGCAAGTCGTTTCATCATCCCGTCCTCATAAATCGATCAGCATCCGGGTTGGATCTTCGATCGCTTCCTTGATAATCTTGAGCGCGGTCACGGCCTCGCGTCCGTCGATCAGGCGGTGGTCGTAGCTGAGCGCGATGTACATCATCGGGCGGATCACGACTTCGCCGTTCACTGCGACAGGGCGATCCTCGATCCGGTGCAGGCCGAGCACGGCCGATTGCGGCGGATTGATGATCGGGGTCGACATCAGCGATCCGAACACGCCGCCGTTCGAGATGGTGAAGGTGCCGCCGGTCATGTCAGCCATGGTCAGCGTGCCTTCCTTGGCGCGCGCACCGAAATCGGCGATGTCCTTTTCGATCCGGGCAAAGCCCTTCTTGTCGGCATCACGGATGACGGGAACGACGAGACCGTTGGGCGCGGATACGGCCACAGAGATGTCGACGTAATCGTGATAGACGATCTCATCGCCTTCGATATAGGCATTGACGCTCGGCACGTCTTTCAACGCCAGGCACGCAGCCTTGGCGAAGAAGCCCATGAAGCCGAGACGGATGTCGTGCTTCTTCGCGAACATGTCCTTGTACTTGGTGCGCGCTTCGATGACGGCGGACATGTCGACATCGTTGAAGGTGGTGAGCAGCGCTGCCTCTTCCTGCGCGCCTTTCAAACGCTTGGCGATGGTCTGGCGCATCCGCGTCATCTTGACGCGCTCTTCCTTGCGCTCGCCCGTTGCAGCAGCCGGTGCCGGGCTCGGCGTCGGAGCAGGCGAGGGCGCTGGTGCGGGATCGCCCTTGGCCTTGGCCGCGGCCAGCACGTCTTCCTTGGTCAGGCGGCCATCCTTGCCAGTGCCCTTAATCGTCGAGGGATCGACCCCGTGTTCGAGCACGGCGCGGCGCACGGCGGGCGAGAGGGTCTGCGCGGCGTTGGCGAGATCCTTGTCCGCCTCTTCGCGCTTCTCTTCGCCTGCATCGCTCTGCTGCTCTTTACGCCCTGCCTCTTCACCGGAGGCAGCGGCGGTCGCGCCTTCTTCGATGACGGCGATTACTGCGCCGACTTCCACCGTGTCGCCCACGGCGGCGCGGTGTTCCTGCAGCACGCCTGCAACGGGTGAAGGCACGTCGACGGCGACCTTATCGGTCTCGAGGCTCGCAATCGGTTCGTCTGCGGCGACCGCATCGCCGGGCTGTTTCAGCCATTCGCCGATCGACCCTTCGGTAACGGATTCCCCGAGAGCCGGGACGGTGATTTCAGTACTCATGACAATGGATCCCTTTCAAAGGGTGTTGCTCAGGAATAGGCTTTGGCAGCGCCGCCGCGCCGCTTGGGTTTGCGATTTTTCGTCTTGCCGACATTGGCGAGGTCGAGCGCGACGGAAACGAGCCCTTCCTGCTGCGCCACATGCCGCTTGGCGAGGCCGGTCGCCGGGGAGGCGGCAACCTCGCGCCCTGCATAAATGGGGCGCATGCCGTCGAACCCTGCATCGCGTGCTGCGAGCTCGATCAGGCGATCGACGAAGAACCAGGCGCCGTTGTTTTTCGGCTCTTCCTGGCACCACACGATCTCTTCGAGATTGGTCATGCGCTTCAGCCGCACGGTAAGCGGTTCGCCGGGGAAGGGGTAAAGCTGCTCGATGCGGACGATCGAGATGTCATCGATCCCTTCCTCATCGCGCTTTTCCATCAGGTCGTATGCGACCTTGCCCGAACACAGGATCAGACGCTTGACCTTCTCGTCGGGAATCTCGGTCATGTCGGATTTGATCCGCATGAAGTGATGATCGCCTTCGAACTCGGCGCGCGGGCTCTTCGCCAGCGGATGACGCAGCAGCGATTTCGGTGTCATTATGATCAGCGGCTTGCGGAACGGACGCAGCATCTGTCGGCGCAATACGTGGAAGTAATTGGCCGGGGTAGTGATGTTGCAGACCTGGATATTGTCATTCGCGCACAGTTGCAGGAAGCGTTCGAGCCGGGCGGAGGAGTGCTCCGGCCCCTGGCCCTCGTACCCATGCGGCAGCAGCATGACGAGACCGTTTGCGCGCAGCCATTTGACCTCGCCCGAGGCGATGTACTGGTCGATCATGATCTGCGCGCCATTGGCAAAGTCGCCGAACTGCGCCTCCCATAGCACCAGAGTCTTGGGATCAGCCATCGCGAACCCGTATTCGAACCCGAGCACGCCGTATTCCGACAGCGTGGAATCGTGCACTTCGAACTTGCCGTGGGGCAGGGTGTTGAGAGGTATGTATTTGCTCTCGTCGTCCTGATCGACCCACACGGCATGGCGCTGCGAAAAGGTGCCGCGGCCGGAATCCTGACCGGACAGGCGCACATTGTAGCCTTCCATCACGAGGCTGCCATAGGCGAGCGCTTCGGCGGTGGCCCAGTCGAACCCGTCGCCGCTTTCGAACATCTCGGCCTTTGCCTTGAGCACGCGGCCAAGCGTTTTGTGGATGTTCACATCGTCCGGCACTTCGGTCAGCACGCGGCCGAGACTGTCGAACATCTTGGGTTCGATCGCGGTGTCGATATTGCGCCGCGCCGTCTCCGGATCGGCAGGCTTGTTGAGGCCTGCCCAGCGACCGCCGAACCAGTCCGCTTCGTTGGGGTTGTAGCTCTTCGCGGCTTCGAATTCCTCATCGAGCAGCGCGACGAATTCGGACGCGACCTTGTCGCGGTGATCCTTGTCGATCACGCCCTGGTCGATCAGCCGCTCGGCGTAGATGCGCGAAACCTTAGGATGCTTGCGGATGACTTCGTACATCAGCGGCTGGGTGAAGCTCGGCTCGTCGCCCTCATTGTGCCCGAACCGGCGATAGCACCACATATCGATCACGACATCGCGGCCGAATTTCTGGCGGTACTCGACCGCCAGCTTGCACGCGAAGGTCACCGCTTCGGGATCATCGCCGTTCACGTGGAGGATCGGCGCCATAACGCCTTTCGCGACATCGCTGGGGTAGGGCGAGGAGCGCGCGAAATTGGGGCTGGTGGTAAAGCCGATCTGGTTGTTGATGATGAAGTGCAGACAGCCGCCCGTGTCATAGCCGGGCACGCCCGAAAGCGAGAGGCTTTCCCAGACGACACCCTGGCCTGCGAACGCCGCATCGCCGTGGATCAAGACCGGCAGCACCTGCTCTGTTTTCTTCCCGTCGCGCACAGCCTGCTGCGCGCGCGTTTTGCCGAGCACCACCGGATTGACCGTTTCGAGGTGTGAAGGGTTCGGGACCAGCGACATGTGTACTTCGATCCCGTCGAAAGTGCGATCGGTGCTGGTGCCGAGGTGGTACTTCACATCGCCCGATCCGCCGACATCTTCGGGATTGGCCGAGCCGCCCGAGAATTCGTGGAAGATCACCTTGTAAGGCTTCTCCATCACGTTCGCGAGCACGTTGAGCCGGCCGCGGTGGGCCATGCCGTAGATGATCTCGCGCACGCCCGCGCTGCCGCCATGCTTGATGACCGCTTCGAGCGCAGGGATCATCGATTCCCCGCCATCGAGGCCGAACCGTTTGGTCCCGACATATTTCTTGCCAAGGAATTCTTCGTACTGCTCACCGCGCAGCACGGCGGCGAGGATCGCCTTCTTGCCTTCGTCGGTGAACTGGATCGTTTCGCCGGGGCTTTCGAACTTGTCCTGCAGGAAACGCCGCTCTTCGGTGTCGGCGATGTGCATGTATTCGAGGCCGACCTTGCCGCAATAGACGGCGCGCAGACGGTCATGCAATTCGCGCACGGTCGTCCATTCAAGCCCGAGCACGCCGCCCACGAACACTTCCTGCGCTTCCTTACCGGCAAGCCCGTGGAAAGCGAGCGTCAGGTCTTCGGGTTCCTCACGCTTGCTCGACAGGCCCAGCGGGTCGAGATCCGCTGCCATGTGGCCGCGCACACGGTAAAGCCGAACCAGCGTCATCGCCGAAATCGAATTGGCCGCGGCTTCCTCGATCGCTTTTGGGTTGAGCGCTTTGCCTGCCGCCTTCGCCGCCTTTTCCACCGCGACGCGCATCTGTGTCGGGTCCATGGCCGTTGTCAGGTCTGCGCCTGCATCGCTGACGGAATCGAGCCATTTCGGATTGCCCCAGGACGGCCCCGGCTGGGGGCCTTCCTGGTCGGTCATCTGCGGCAGAAAATCGTTCGGTTCTTGACCCATATGGGTTCTCCAAGGGGAGGAGGAGTGAGGTGCGGCCCTATGCTCAGGCCATTTCTTTCAGCCCACTCGCGTCTGTTTACGCGAGCTCCTTCAGCATCGCATCGAGCGTGGTGCCAAGCTCGGACGGGGAGGGCGATACGCGAATCCCCGCATCTTCCATCGCCGCGATCTTGTCATCCGCGCCGCCTTTGCCGCCTGACACAATCGCACCGGCATGGCCCATGCGGCGGCCCGGAGGCGCGGTGCGGCCGGCGATGAAGCCGACGGTCGGCTTGCTGCGGCCCTTGGCGGCCTCTGCCTTTAGGAATTCAGCGGCTTCTTCCTCAGCGGAGCCGCCGATTTCGCCGATCATGATGATCGACTTCGTTTCGGGATCGTCGAGGAACAGGTCGAGCACGTCGATGAAGTTGGTGCCGTTGACCGGGTCGCCGCCAATGCCGACCGCAGTTGTCTGGCCAAGGCCGACCTGCGTGGTCTGGTGCACCGCTTCATAGGTGAGTGTTCCCGAGCGCGAGACCACGCCAACGCTGCCCTTCTGAAAGATCGAACCCGGCATGATGCCGATCTTGCATTCCTCGGGCGTCAGGACGCCGGGGCAGTTCGGGCCGATCAGGCGCGATTTCGAACCGGTCAGGGCAGCCTTGGCGCGCACCATGTCCAGCACCGGAATGCCCTCGGTGATGCAGATGATCAGTTCCATCTCCGCATCGATCGCCTCGCAGATCGCGTCGGCGGCGAAGGGAGGGGGCACATAGATGCACGAAGCGGTCGCGCCGGTGGCTTCCTTGGCCTCGCGCACGGTGTTGAAATTCGGGAGGCCGATATGCGTGGTGCCGCCTTTGCCCGGGGTCACGCCCGCGACCATTTGCGTCCCGTAATCGAGCGCCTGCTGCGTGTGGAACGTGCCGGTGTCACCCGTCATGCCCTGAGTGATTACTTTTGTGTCTTTGTTTACGAGGATGGACATCTCTGATCCTTTTTAGTCATCGCCATTAATCAGGCGGTCAAAGTCTTCTGGTCGTATTCGCCTGAGTTTCTTCTGAAACTCGTGGTCATATCCGCGGTCGTTTGGCTCCACACCTTTCTGGGCCTTGCGACCTGTCTTCTTGAAGAAGATGGCAGCGTCTTTGCGCTGCTTCTCGGTGCGACGTTCAGCCACTAAGCCAGCGAGCTATCCAGCCCCTTGCACGCCTCGAGCAGTTCTTCGACCGCGTCGGTTGAGACCTTGAGATTGGCTTTCTCTTCGTCCGACAGTTCGATTTCGACCACTTCCTCGGTTCCGCCCGCGCCGATCACGGTGGGGACGCCGACATAAAGGCCGTCAAGGCCATACTTGCCCTCGACATAGCTTGCACATGGCAGGATGCGCTTCTGGTCGCCAAGATACGCCTCGGCCATCGAAATCGCGCTGGTCGCGGGCGCATAATACGCCGAGCCGTTTCCGAGCAGACCGACGATCTCGCCGCCGCCCTTGCGGGTTCGGTCCACGATCTCGTCGAGGCGCGATGCGGGCACGCCCTTGATCTTGGCATAGTCGTCCACCGGGATGCCGTTGATCGTGGTGTAGCTTTTGACCGGGACCATGGTGTCGCCGTGGCCGCCGAGTACGAATGCGTTGACGTCCTTCACCGAGCAATCGAATTCCCATGCGAGGAAGGTCGCGAAACGAGCGCTGTCGAGCACGCCTGCCATGCCGACCACCTTATTGTGCGGCAGGCCGGAGAACTCGCGCAGCGCCCAGACCATCGCGTCCAGCGGGTTGGTGATGCAGATCACGAAAGCGTCGGGGCAATTGTTCTTGATGCCTTCGCCGACCGCTTTCATCACCGAGAGGTTGATGCCAAGCAGGTCGTCGCGGCTCATGCCGGGCTTGCGCGGCACACCGGCAGTTACGATCACGACATCGGCACCGGCAATATCGGCATAATCGTTCGTGCCGGTTATCTTGGCGTCGAACCCCTCGATCGGGCCGCACTGGCTAAGATCGAGCGCTTTGCCCTGCGGCATACCTTCGGCGATGTCGAACAGGACGATGTCGCCCATTTCCTTCTTCGCGGCGAGATGGGCGAGCGTGCCGCCGATCATGCCGGAGCCGATAAGCGCGATCTTCTTGCGTCCAGTCGCTTGGGCCATATTCGAGATATCCTTCCCTGGGATTCTGGGACGAAAAGGAGTGCCTCATTCCAGCCGCTTAAGCCTCGTCCCATGTGGCGATGGCAACCGGATGCGTAGAGGGCGAGGTAAGCCGGTGAAGGTATGATTGCAACCGCCAAAAGGTCGTAGCGGGCAACTATCTTTGCACATAGTTCGCAGTTGCAATAAGAGCATCTTGGCACGGGTATCCGGAACCCTGTCGCAAGGGCCTTCACGCGCATTTTCCTGCTTTGGAAATCGTGGGCGAGTGCAACCTACCCAGTCTGCTACGGATGGGTCTAACCGCTCGCCTTGCGAGCGTCGCCTTCGCGTTCCTGCGCCAGCAGCATCGCCGCGAGATAATCCGGCACTGCGCGGCTGAAATAGTATCCCTGGCCAAGCGTACAGCCCGCTTCCCGAACGGCGTTGACCTGCTCGAGCGTTTCGAGCCCCTCGGCAACAATTTCCATCTCCAGCGTCGATCCCATTTCGGCGACGGCGCGTATGATCGCATCGCTCTTCCGACCGACATTCTTGCCCGAGACGAAGCTGCGATCGACCTTGATCTTGTTGAAGGGATAATTGTTGATGTAGCCGAGCGAGGAGTAGCCGGTGCCGAAATCGTCGAGCGCAAACTTGACGCCGATGGCCGACAGTTCCTGTATGAAATTAGCGGTGGCGTGGTTGTCTTCGACAAACAGGCTTTCGGTGACTTCCAGCTCGAGCCGGTGCGGGTCGAGCCCCGCTTCGCGCAGCGCGTTCTGGATGCCGAGCGCTGCACCGGGTGCGCGGATCTGAAGCGGCGAAAGATTGACGGCGACCGTCACGTCTTCGGGCCACTGCGCAGCGATGCGAGCGGCCTGAGCGGTGATCCAGTTGCCAAGCGTGACGATGACGCCGGTTTCCTCGGCGACGGGTATGAACTCGTCGGGTGCGAGCTCGCCCTTTTCGGGATGGAACCAGCGGATCAGCGCTTCGAATGCTCTTATGCGCCCGGTTTCCAGATCGACGATCGGCTGGAAGAAGATCGACAGTTCCTCGCGCTGCAGCGCTGTGCGCAGCTCATCTTCGATTTCACGGCGGCGCACGAGATCGCGCGTCATTGACTTGTCGAAGAAACGCGTCTGACCGCGCCCGCCGATCTTGGCGTGGTACAGCGCAAGGTCTGCGCATTGCATCAGCGTGTCGCTGTCCGAACCGTCTTCGGGCAACAGTGCAACGCCGAGCGACGCGCGCACTTCGAGCCGATCGCCGTCGATCCGGAACGGGCGCATGATTTCGAAGTGGATTTCGCTGGCGAGACGTTCCGCATGCTTGCGGTCGAGCACCGGTGCGGAAACGACAAATTCGTCGCCTCCAAAGCGTGACACGGTGGCATCGTCGGGGCACACCTGTCTCAATCGCCGCGCGACTTCGCTCAGCACCCGGTCACCGACCGGATGGCCCAGCAAATCGTTCACTTCCTTGAACCGGTCGAGGTCGATCCAGAAGAGTGCAAGGTTGGCGTCATCCTCGATCGACATCATGGTCTCGACCATCGCGTGGTTCAGCCCGGCGCGATTGGCGAGCCCGGTGACGACATCGGTCCGGGCGAGCAACTTCATCTTTTCAGCCAAGCGGGCGCTGGTTTCCGCAGAGGAGATCGAATCCCTCAAGACCTTGAAGATGTTCATCGTGATCGATCCCATCGCCGGCAGAAGCAGCGCCATGGTAATGAACAGCGTGAAATAACCAGCGCTCGTCATCGCCAGCGCGGCGATCATGATCGGCAGACAAGTGAGGGTGAGCTGACCAATTGCGATGCTCGGCCGGCCGGCATTGCGGGCAGCGACTGCGACGCCGTAGCAGACGGCGTTGGCAACCAGCAGCACCTGTACCTCTGCGCTCGTTTCCAGCCAGATGGCAAGCGCAGCGATCCCGCCGATTGCGAGGGCATAGCTGAATGCGCCGATCTCGTAGATGATCTCGAGCGTCTGGGTGCTCGTCTTCTTCGATTCCGGCGATATTCCCAGCGCCGCAGCGACCCGCGCAACCGCGATGATGGTGAGGACCATGCTGCCGACCCAGAGTTCGGGCAATCCTGAAAACCATGCTGCAACTGCCGTGGCCGCAATCCCGTTGAGCGCGCCGATGGCGAGGCTGCCGGGCTGGGTATAGAGCGTGGTGACGAGCAAGCGGCGGACGCGGGCGGACAGTTTGTCCGACCAATCGCGCTCGAGACGCAAGGTGCGAAGTCTCGCCAGTGTGCTCAACACTTTCATCGCACACGGGATTAAAGCACAGACGTCAAGCTCAGGTTAACGCGGTACTTACCTTTTTCATCGTTATGTTTCTGTGGGTTAGGCCGATGTCTTATCGCTCGGCAGGCTTCAGGAGAGCTCTGCTGCCTGCATTTGGCTGTCCGCCTCGGCCGCAAGACGCTTGTCGAGCGTGCGTGTGATGCCCAGCCACCAGTCATAGGCTTGCCGATCGCCGCGGAAAAATGCGTCCTCTGCTTGTTCGCGCGCTGCGCGGGCTGCGCCAAGACCGTGCTTTGCAAAATGGCGCAAGGCGGCGCGCATCAAGTCATCTGCCGGTCCTGTGTCTCCATTGTCATTCGCTGCGTGCTCCACCGCGCGGCGGGCCATTGCGCGTGCGATGGGAGAGCAGGCCGGAGAACGCCCCGGAGTTTTCGGGGCGGCAAATCGGATCGACATGAACAAAATCAACCAGTTAGGGGCGCGGCAACTCGTCATTTTCAACCATGCGCCTTCGTGACGGGCGGTGGCTGCGGGGCGGCTGCGCGCTTCAATTTGTAGCGGGAGTTTGCATTTACTTGCGGGCGCTTAAGGCTTGGTATTTTGACAGGGTTTCCAGTGCATTAACCCACCCACCGGTGATATTACCGAGCACCTTAGGATCGCGCCGCTTGCCGATTGCAGCGGGCTTGCCTATCGCGGCGAAGAGGGGTCATGCCGCCGAAACTTTTCGCCTTATCCGCCGGGTATACCCGCTTGCTGGCCTCTCTGTTGCCAGCGCTCGCGCTTACCGGCTGCGTCGAGCCCGGCAGCCGTGAAAGCGAGCCTCAGGCCCCGCCAACGGTCGTTAGCCTCAACCCGTGTATTGACGCGATCCTGGTCGAGGTGGCGGCTCCGCAGCAGGTTCTTGCCCTTTCGCATTACAGCCGAGATGCCGCGTCGAGCTCGATCGCACCCGATGTCGCTCGGCAGTACCGCTTCACCGGCGGCACAGCCGAGGAAATACTCGCGCTCGAGCCGGACCTTGTCCTCGCATCAACTTTCATCGCGCCGAGCACGCGCTCCGCTCTCGAACGGCTTGGCCTGCGGGTCGAGACCTTCGGCAGCCCTAAGAGCGTGGAGGAAAGCTATGCGCAGATCGCGCGCGTTGCAGAATTGACGGGCGGTGAGTCCGATAAGCTCATTTCGCGCATCGAAGCAGCCGTCACCGGTCTGGACGAGATGCGCGCCGCGCGCGGCGATGTCGACACATTGCTGTGGCAATCGGGCCAGATCGTCGCGGGCGAAGACGCGCTGGTGACGACCATGCTCGAGCGCGGAGGACTGCAGCGGAGCGTAGATGGCGAGAGGCTGGGGCAAGGCGATTACGTTTCGCTCGAAAGCCTGCTCGCCGATCCTCCCGAACTGATCCTCATTGCAGGGAAAAGCACAGGCCAGCACCATCCGGCGTTGCAGGACCTCTCTGACACCCGGACCGAGGCTTTGGACCCATCTCTGTTCTATTGCGGCGGTCCTTCCTTGATCGCGCTCGCCGAGCGTCTGGAGCGCCTTCGCACACCGAAAAGTAGCGCGACGCCATGAATCGCGCCGCTGTCGTCTTTGCGCTTCTACTTGCGGCGCTTGTCCCGCTTTCGCTGCTTGCCGGCAGAGTGTGGATCGACCCCGCGACGACGCCGAACGCTGCGATCATCCTGATGGAGTTGCGACTGCCGCGCGCGGTGCTTGCAATCGCGGTGGGAGCGGGGCTAGGCGCAGCGGGCGCGGCGATGCAGGGTTATCTGCGCAACCCTCTCGCCGACCCCGGCTTGTTCGGCATCGCGCCAATGGCGGCATTGGGCGCGGTTGCGAGTTTCTGGTTCGGCGCGCTTCTTCCGCCCGCGATTGCGGCGTGGAGCCTTCCAGCCTTCGCCCTGATCGGAGCAGGGCTGGCGATGGCACTGCTCGCGCTCATCGCAGGGCGCACGTCATCGGGCGCAGGAGGCGGCATTGCCCTGTTCACGCTTGCCGGACTGATGATTGCAAGCCTCGCCGGATCGCTGACCGCGCTCGCCATAACGCTTGCGCCCAATCCCTTTGCCCTGAGCGAGATCGTGCTGTGGCTTAACGGCGCACTCACCGACCGGTCGTGGCGCGAAGTGGCGATCGCCGCACCCTTGACGGGGGCCGGCATTGTCGTGCTGATCCTTGCATCGCGCTCGCTCGACGCGCTCACCCTGGGCGAAGACGCGGCGCGCTCGCTCGGTATCGACCCGCGGCGACTGCTCGGATTGCTGATTGTCGGCGTGGGGCTGACCGTCGGCGCCGGAGTGGCGGTGGCAGGCATCATCGGCTTTGTCGGTCTTATCGTGCCGCACCTGGTCCGCCCCCTGACCGACCGGTTGCCATCGAGCCTGATCGTGCCGAGCGCGCTTGCCGGCGCGTGTCTCGTTCTGATCGCCGACAGCTCTGTGCGGGTGTTGCCGCTGATAACCGAGCTGCGGCTGGGGATCGCTTTATCGCTGATCGGCGCGCCATTCTTCCTCTGGCTCCTGCTGCGAATGAGGAGCGGCAGCCTATGAAACTGGTCGCAAACGATCTTACGCTGGAGCGCGGCGGGCAAAGCGTTCTGAAAAACGTCGACACAGAATTCCCGCCCGGCACAATTACCGCGATTGTCGGACCTAACGGAGCCGGAAAATCGAGCCTGCTCCTCGCTTTGGCCGGGCTGCTCGAACCTGTGTCCGGCACGGTCGAACTGGACGGTGAGCGACTGAGCGAATTGCCCCCGCTAGAGCGCGCAAAGACTCTCGGATATCTGCCGCAACACACGGAAATTGCTTGGGATGTCGCAGTCGAGAACGTTGTCGCGCTTGGCCGGTTGCCGCACCGTGACCGAGGAACCGCTGAGATAGAGACGGCCATCGCGGCGCTCACGCTCGAGCCGCTGCGCCATCGGCCCGCCCGCCAATTGTCAGGGGGGGAGCAGGCCCGTGTCCTGCTCGCACGCGTTCTGGCAGGCGAGCCGCGCTGGATCCTCGCCGATGAACCGCTGGCGGCGCTCGATCTCGCGCATCAGCTGAGCCTGGTTTCACATCTGCAGAACTGCGCGCACTCAGGCCAAGGGGTCGTCATCGTCCTCCACGACCTTGCCCTCGCCATGAACCATGCCGACAACGCAGTCGTGCTGCACGAAGGAAAATGTGCGGCGAGCGGGCCTGTCGAAGATGCGCTGTCCAGCGAGACGATCCGGAGCTGTTGGGGTGTCGATGCCCAGTGGATCGGAGATCGCGGCAGCCGCGCGCTCATTATCGAGCATTAACCACCCGCGCAAAAAGACGCGCCGTTCCGGGGAGTGGGAGGGAACGACGCGTCCAATTTCTCTAGAGGTACCGAAACGGCGACCCTCTGGTGCGACCCGAAAGGCGTCCTGGCAAACCTTGCTAAGAGGCCTTCGATAATAAGGTTTCTGGCCGCACGCGGAACTTCAGATTTCCTGTAGGGCTCTCCGGGGAGAGTGGATTAAACTTCCCTCGGATCGCTGTAATCGCTTGCCATGAAGATGCGCTGGCGGCGCTCGCTTCGATAAACGAGTCCCTTCGCCACTCTGTTTCCGGCAGTGGTATAGTTAAGTTCGTCGGCAATGCGGTCGTAGTCCGCAGCTTCGATTGCGCGGTTGAGCCGCGGACTTTCGTCGGCCGAGAGTGTGCCTTCGCCAACATTGAAGGCGAGGTCGACCAGAGCGTCGAATTCGTGCTGATTGATCGGAAGATCGCCGACCAGGCGCACAACGATGTCTTCGGCTTTGGCGATGTCGCTTTCGAGGAAGTCCATCGCTCTCTCGTGAGAGATGGTGTCGCCCACGCGAAGATTGTCTTCGGGAAGCAAAAGGTGCCCGACCCCTACGGTCGGATAGCCTGCGACGTCGCGGTACACATCATAGCGCACGCCTTCTTCCTCTATCATCGCCTCGATCAGCCGTTCACTCGCCGTCAGTTCACTGGCGGCGCGGCGCTCTGTCGGGTCGAAAAGATCGTACGAGGCCGCATCTTCAACATCGGCAATCTGCGACTGTGCGGCAATCGGCCCGGCGCTGAGTGCCAATTGTGACGTACCAGTCAACGTGGCAGCGCTAAATCCCAAGGCCATTGCCGTTCGTTTGCGCTTGCGCTTGGACGAACGGGTGCTGCGCGAAGCGGTCGCACTCGTGGAAGGGAACGCACGTGCGCGTCGTGCTCGACGCCGCTCGCGGCGGTCGGCCCAGCGTTTGCGGAATTGTTTAAGAAATCGGCGCTTGCGGAGTTTGGCGGGAGTTTTGTCCGGCGAGGGAATGGCAACTTCGCCAGTGCTATGCCTGATAATTGGCGTTTGCGATGTCGAAAGTCTGGTGGATTTTTGGGCGTTTGATGTTTTGTCAGTGGCAGTCTGGATTGTCGGTTCTCCTTGGAGTCACCGACATTATCGGATGGCAGCTGTTTCAATTGACGCTGCGGATCGGTGCTCGCTTTATCTGTCTGGCCCCCATGTTGGCGCGGTTTCTGGGTGCGCCGAAATATGAAAACCGTTTATTTTCAATTCACTAAATCAACGGGTGATCAGTGGTGAAAGGTCCACGGTTCATCTCTCATCAGGCACGGCCCAGGCCGCGCAAAAGGCGCCGGGAAGCAGCCGACGCCGGTTTGCAACAGGGCATTTCAGACAATATCAGGAGCGATTTACCGCGCGCAGTAGCGGTAATCGCCAGCCTGGCAGCGTCTCACAGCTTCGCGCCAAGCCGCCATTTCGCGCTCGTACCGGTCCATTTCCGCTTCGTGATTGCGGGTTGCGGCCCAGCCTTTCGCATATTCTGCATCGCGCCGCTTGACGTAGCGTGCCTGCTCGCGGTTGAGACGCCGGATTTCGGCTTTGTCGCGCGCCAGCTCTTCGGCGCTGAGACTGCCTTTGCCGCAATCGTCAGGATTGCAGGCCAGCGATTGCGTGGGCGTGGACACGAGCGCCATTGCCAAGGCGGCGGTGGCGGGCGCGAACGCGAATTTGAACATCGAACATCCCCTTACCGTCCCACCGTGGTCGAGCCTATCACAGAGAGGGGCAAAAGCATTGTTAACGCGTGAAATTTCGCCGCGCGCCAGAAACATGTCAGCGCGAACGAATGAAGGACGTTCACGAAAAAGGCGACCCCGGATGCAATATCCGGAGCCGCCGAGTGAGGCGCGAGGAGAATGGCCGCGCGCCCAGGGTAGGAGGGTTGCTGCGTTTATTGCGCGGCGAAACGGATGGAACGGTCGGATGCCGCCAGCTGATTGGTGCGATAGGTCTTCACTGCAAGGTCGCGCTGTCCGCTCACGGTCAGCTTGGTCTTCGCCATGCATCGACGCACCTTCATACCGGCGTTCACATCGCGAGGAGCCGGTCCGCCGCAGATCTTCTCGATCGCGTTGTCGATCCGCCGGTCGAGGATCGCGGTGCCTTCGTCGGTTGCCAGGTTGAGGTCGGCGTAACTTACCGCAATCGTGTGCTCCTCCGGCGCGGCGAATACGGCAGCGGGTATGGCTGCGAGACTGAGGGCAAGTGCGGCTTTCTTGATGAAAGTGTTCATGGTCATTCTCCCGGTTTGACATGATCCGTCGTTCGGATGGTTGGAGAATGGTGGGAACGTTCTTATCGCGCTGCGCACAAACGCTGAGAATCCAATGATTTTGAGCTTATGGAAAGTTTATGTTGGCCCTGAACAGGTGACTTCGCCGCGATTTCCTGCACTATTCATGAAGCAAGGTCAGGGAATCGCCTTGGCCCGAGATCGGTTGACGGGAAAAGCGACGTGAACAGTCCATTCGCGGCATCGCCAGAGGAATTGCAGACGCGCTCGCGTCGGATCGATCTTGCGCATCAGCCCGACTTCTCGCTCGGCCCGGTTCAAGTCCAGCCGGCGCTGCGCACCATTTCCGGCCCTGCTGGTGAGACCATGCTCGAACCGAAGGTCATGCAGGTACTTGTCGCGCTAAGCGATCCGATCGGGGCTATCCTGTCGCGCGAAGATCTGACCGAACGGTGCTGGGAAGGGCGCATTGTCGGAGACACCTCGATCAATCGCGTGATCTCTCTGCTGCGATCCGCATTCAAGATCGCTGGCGGCGATGCCGTAATGGTCGAGAACGTGCCCAAGGTCGGCTACCGGCTGGTGGTGAATGGCGGGAAGATCGGCGAAGAGCCTGCTCCGGTGGAGTCAGGACCAGCTGCGAATATCCCGATCTCTCGTCCCATGCCGCGTTCGAAAGCTGTGATGGCCGGGGTGCTCATGCTTTTCGTGGCCGCGATTGCAGCTCTTGCGATGTGGCAGTTGCCCTCTCAGCCACCCGTCGAGCGGCTCAAGATTGCGATGTTGCCGCTGGATATCGCGGAAGGAACCGACCCGCTTTACGGGCGCGGTCTCGAAGCCGAGCTGCGCGCTCAATTCGCTCGGATTGGTTCAGTTGAAGTTACGAGCGGAGATAGCGCAAGGCATCTTATGGAGAAGGGCCTCGATCCGACAGAGATAGGCCGTAAGCTCAACGCCGATTATATCTGGACTGGAAGCCTTCAGGTCGGCGCGGAACGCGTCACCTTGGCCGCAAGTCTCGTCGATCCGCAAGACAGCCAGCAGGTCTGGAGCGACCAGCTGGCGAGTGGGCGCAACGCAGCCCGATTCCTGCCGATGCGCACGGCTCGCGAAATGGCAAGCGCGTTGGGCCGGACCGTCGCCGAACGCACACCGGACAGCGCAGTTTCAAGCGAGGACTACAGCCTCTACCTCACGGCAATGGGGCTGATTAAAACGCGCGGGGATGACCAGCGTGTGGCGGCGCTGCAGATCATGCAACAGGTGACGCAGCGTAGCCCGGAATTCGCAGAAGGATGGGCAGGTCTTGCAAAAGCGTATTTCCTGCTGCCCGAGGGCGATGAGAATGCCAATGAAGCACTCGCGCTTGACCTGGCAAACACCGCTCTGGCGTTAGACCCTCAGTCGGTGGATGCCCTCAAACTGGCTGGAATGCTCCGGCAGGACGGAGAAGAACGTCTTGCCTTGCTGAAGCAAGCCATTGCGCTTGACCCGGGGGATGTCGAAGCTTGGTTTTGGCTCGCCCTTACACAGCGCGATTTTCAGCTCGTTGCCGCGCCTCACATCGAGAGCTCGCTGCGCATGATCGAACTGGATCCACTCTGGCCTGCGAGTTGGCGCGCTTCGAGCGATGCGGTGCAATTCGGCCAGATCGATCTGGCGCGTCGGATCGAGCGTGATATTCTGGCGGCGGCAGTCACCCCATCGCAATCGGCGCTGGCGGAGGGGCGTCTGGCTCGGATCGACGGTGACCTCTCGACTTATGTGGAAAAGGCACAAGAGGCGTCGGGATCAATCACGACGACCGAAAGACGGTACAGTTTGGATATGCATATGGGCATGATCGAGGTGCTGCTTGGCGTGCAGCTGCCCGGAGAATTGCCATATCTCCGCACTCCGGAAAAGCAGCTCATGTACCGGATGCATCGACGCGAATTGCCAAGTGTGGATGAGATCCGCGCAGTGACAGGCGGCGACGGTGACCTATGGGATATGGCTGAATTCGTGGGTCCGGCAATACCGCTTTTCCTCGAAAACGGGCGCGCTGCAGAGTTGCTTTCACTGTATGATGCCCGCTTTTCCTCGCATGCAGATTTCCTTGCCTATGCCGAAGCCGGGGGCAGGCCGGAATTTATTGTCCCTCAGATATCCCCTTTCCTGGCCCTGGCGCTGCGAGACGCCGGGCGAGAGTCCGAAGCTGAGGCGCATCTTTCCAGCGCGGAACAGCAGATTGAGCGCTGGAATGACACCGATAAAGGATGGATCATTCCCATCCTTTTCGAACTCGATCTGGCCGCGGCCAGGGACGACCGGGCCAAAGCCACCGAAATAATCGAAGCGCTGCCCGCATACGGCTGGCCGTATGTGATGGCAGACCCCGATATCTCCGGCGGGCTGCTGCTGGGAAGCAATCCGCTGTATGCGGCCATACGTGACTTGCCGCAGGTTCGCGCAGTGTTGGATCCAATTCGTGCGAACCTTGAACGTGAGCGCGCCGAAATCCTTGCCCTTGGCGTAAGCTGAGTTTCATACGGCCGTTCAGGTCCTTCTGAAACCGCCAGCTGTTTCGCGCATTGTAAAAGAGGCCGCGGGCAACCATTTGCAGTGCATTGCTCGCGTAGGCTCCGCGATCCCCTTGACACTGTGAACATTACCGGAACATAGCGCCCTATGGCTTTGACGAAAATCTCCGTGCGCGGTGCGCGTGAACACAATCTCAAGGGCGTCGATATCGATCTGCCGCGCGACAGCCTGATTGTCGTGACCGGGCTTTCCGGATCGGGTAAGTCGAGCCTCGCTTTCGATACGATCTATGCCGAGGGGCAGCGGCGTTATGTCGAAAGCCTTTCGGCCTATGCGCGCCAGTTCCTCGAGATGATGCAGAAGCCCGATGTCGAGCATATTGACGGGCTTTCACCGGCGATCTCGATCGAGCAAAAGACGACCTCTCGCAACCCTCGCTCGACCGTTGCGACCGTCACCGAGATTTACGACTACATGCGCGTGCTGTGGGCGAGGGTGGGCGTGCCCTATTCGCCCGCGACGGGCGAGCCGATCGAGGCGCAGAGCGTCTCCAACATGGTAGACCGGGTGATGGCGCTGCCCGAGGGCACGCGCGCGTATCTGCTCGCGCCGGTGGTGCGCGGACGCAAGGGCGAATATCGCAAGGAGCTCGCCGAATGGCAGAAGGCGGGCTTCACCCGTGTGCGGATCGACGGGGAGCTTTATGCAATCGAGGAAGCGCCCGCACTCGACAAGAAATTCAAGCACGATATCGAAGTCGTGGTCGATCGGCTTGCCGTGAAAGAGGGGCTAGAGACGCGCCTCGCTGACAGTTTCGAGACGGCACTCAAGCTGGCCGATGGGCTTGCCTATGTCGATCTCGCCGATGGCGTAGTGCCAGGGCGGGAAGATGAGGCAGACAGCGGCGGTGCGATGAAGGGGGCGGGGATTCCCGCCAATCGCATCGTCTTCTCGGAAAAGTTCGCCTGTCCAGTGAGCGGCTTCACCATCGAGGAAATCGAGCCGCGCCTGTTCTCGTTCAACTCGCCCCAAGGCGCGTGTCCGACTTGCGACGGGATCGGCGAGAAGCAGCTGTTCGACGAGCAATTGGTGGTGCCGAACGAGGCTCTGACATTGAAGCAGGGCGCGATCGCGCCGTGGGCGAAGTCCAACCCGCCATCGCCCTATTACATGCAGGTGCTCACCAGCCTAGCAAAGGCTTACGGTTTCGATATCACGACCCCGTGGAAGGATCTCGAACCGGACCAGCGGCTGATCATCCTGCACGGAACGGGCGGGATGCCGGTGCCGCTGACGTTCAAGGACGGGCGCAAGACCTACACCGTCAACAAGCCGTTCGAAGGTGTGATCGGCAACCTCAACCGGCGGCTTATGCAGACCGAAAGCAGCTGGATGCAGGAGGAGCTGGCCAAGTTCCAGACCGCGCAGCCGTGCGAGACCTGCGACGGCAAGCGGCTTAATGAAAAGGCGCTCGCGGTGAAGGTCGCGGGCACCGATATTGCCGAGCCGGTGACGATGAGCGTGAGCGCGGCGAAGGACTGGTTCCTTGCGCTGGACGACCAGCTCACCGACCAGCAATCGCAGATCGCGCGCGCTATCCTGAAGGAGATCAACGAGCGGCTGGGCTTCCTCGACAATGTCGGGCTCGATTACCTCAACCTCGACCGCACCTCGGGTACACTGAGCGGCGGGGAGAGCCAGCGCATCCGGCTCGCCAGCCAGATCGGCAGCGGGCTGTCGGGTGTGCTGTACGTGCTCGACGAGCCCTCCATCGGCCTGCACCAGCGCGACAATGACCGGCTGCTGGAGACGCTCAAGCGGCTGCGCGATCTCGGAAACACGGTGATCGTCGTCGAGCATGACGAAGACGCGATCCGCACCGCGGACCATGTCGTCGACCTCGGCCCCGGAGCGGGCGTGCGCGGGGGCGAAGTCGTGGCGCAGGGCACGCTCAAGCAGATCATGAAGGCGAAGAACTCGCTCACCGCCGATTACCTCACCGGGCGGCGCGAGATCGCGGTTCCGCAAACCCGGCGGCCCGGCAACGGGCACCAGCTGACGGTGAAGGGCGCGCAGGCGAACAACCTCAAGGACGTGACCGCCTCCATCCCGCTCGGCACGTTCACCTGCATCACCGGCGTTTCGGGCAGCGGCAAATCGTCCTTCACCATCGACACACTCTACGCCTCGGCGGCGCGGGTGCTCAACGGCGCGCGGGTGATCGCGGGCAAGCATGAGGCGGTCGAAGGCCTCGAATATTGCGACAAGGTCATCGAGATCGACCAGTCCCCCATCGGCCGCACCCCGCGCTCCAACCCCGCGACCTACACCGGCGCCTTCACCAATATCCGCGACTGGTTCGCGGGGCTTCCCGAAAGCCAGGCCCGCGGGTACAAGCCGGGCCGCTTCTCCTTCAACGTGAAGGGCGGGCGCTGCGAACAGTGCAAGGGCGACGGCCTCATCAAGATCGAGATGCACTTCCTCCCCGATGTCTATGTCACGTGCGAGGAATGCGGCGGCAAACGCTACAACCGCGAAACGCTCGAGGTGAAGTTCAAGGGGCTGAGCATCGCTGACGTGCTCGACATGACGATCGAGGATGCGGAGAGCTTCTTCAAGGCGGTCCCCCCGATCCGCGACAAGATGCGGATGCTGAACGAGGTGGGGCTGGGCTACGTCAAGGTCGGCCAGCAGGCGACGACGCTGTCAGGCGGTGAGGCGCAGCGCGTGAAACTCGCCAAGGAGCTCAGCAAACGCTCGACCGGGCAGACGCTCTACATCCTCGACGAGCCGACGACGGGCCTGCATTTCGAGGATGTGCGCAAGCTGCTCGAAGTGCTGCACCGGCTGGTGGAGCAGGGCAACAGCGTGGTGGTGATCGAGCACAATCTCGACGTCATCAAGACCGCCGACTGGATCGTGGACCTGGGGCCGGAAGGAGGCGTGCGCGGCGGCGAGGTGGTCGCAGCGGGGACGCCGGAAGAGGTGGCGGAGGTGGAGCGCTCGTTTACGGGGCAGTACCTCGCGCCTATGCTCAGGCGTCAGCAGGAAGCGGCGGAATAGCCACCGTCATTGCGAGGCGACGCCGTCGCCGTGGCAATCCAGAGCGTCTCAAGAGCCACTCTGGGTTGCTTCGCTTCGCTCGTAATGACGAGTTAATGCGACGGCGTCTGCGGCGGCGAAACAATTGCAGAAGACACGCCAAACCTAGCGGTCGAGTAGATTCTCGTTTTTGCGCATCCGACTCTTATCCGAGCGAGCAAATTGATGACCGGCTCATTGTTGATGGAGACAAGAATTGTCTAACGGGAAATCGATCAATTCCGTATTTTTAGACTCAGTTTCAAAGACGCCAGAGCAACTTCTGTCCAAGTTGCTTGAGGGAAAGCTAAAGGAAGCTGGGGTCAAACAATATCGAAAAGGGGCCAAGGCATTAGCCTCTCATATGTTAGAGAATGGAGATCAAGAGTTTCATTTTGAAGATGAGGACGACGAAGAACTTGACATATCTATCCAGATCAGCGCCGATGATATTGCACTTTTGGAGAAGCAAGCTGACGCGTTAGTTGGCGAAATTCCGGAGATAGTTGATAGGCTTGCCCGCGAACAATCGCGAGAAATGCTCGATGATTATCGTAAAGACTGGTTTAGATACAGAAGGGCGGAGGAAAGAGATTTTTCCGCATTTAGATGGCGTCTAGAGGCTCGATGGGGCGAGGCGTTGGATGACCTCCGACTCTTAGTTGATCTCTGTACCGATGAAGGTGAGAAGGAGAGAGCGCGCCTTTCGAAATCGAAAGCAAAGCGCGCTCCCATTGCCCGACATGCGTTGGTTCAGCTTCACGTTCGTGCCTGCCAAGTGGCCCGGGAAATACTCACATTGATTGAGAACGGCTTTCCCGATGGAGCGATGGCTCGCTGGCGAACCCTGCATGAGATTGAGATAATTGCATTGCTTCTGCACGATGGCGGCAATGAGTTGGCGCGACGCTATTTCGATCATCAGGTGGTGGAGAGAAAGAAAGCTGCGGATCTTCATCAACGAACCTGCAGAGTTTCTGGCTCAACGCCTCTCAGTCAAAAAGAGATGGCTGAAATAGAGGAAGACTTCGATAGCGTTGTGAAGCTCCATGGAAAAGAGTTTGCCGGGGACTACGGCTGGGCATCACGATATCTAAACAACCCAAACCCAAGGTTTGCAAATCTTGCAGAACGAGCAGGGGCGGAGGCTTCGAAACCAGAATACAAGTATGCGAGCTATAACGTTCATGCTTCGTCCACCGCCTTGCGTGTCCGCGTTGGTTCTCTAAACGGGCAGGGAAATCTGTCTGCAGGGTCGACAAATGCTGGTTTGCAAGAACCAGCGCAAAAGACTGCACAATCCATCCTGCTAATTAGCTCGCTGCTCTCCTCCCGCTCCCGGTCGATCGACCATGCTATTCTCTTGCATGCTCTCGTTCGTTTGCGAGACGATGCCATTTTGAAATTTGAGACCGCGGCACAAGTTTTACTTGTTGATCACCAGAGCATCGAGGAAGCCTTGTTCGAACAGCAGATCGAAGACATCGATTTATCGATGATCTAGTTGCGATTTTCCTACTCAACCCAAACCCGCTAACTGAAAGAGTCCAAACGGCCCGAAGGGTCGCAAGGCCGACCGGCCGCCCGCAGCGACGCGGCCTGTAGGCCGTGTGAGCGAGGAAATCGCACGCCGGATGGCGTGCGCAACAAAAGGACTCTCCACCATGCCCAAGACCTCGAACCTCCCGACCATCTCCCAACAAATGCGCCGCCACACTCAGCACGAAGCTCGCGATCATCAGCGCGAGTGGGAGCGGCATGTCGATGCCGGGCGCATCGGGAGCGGCTCGCAGATGACGGGCGAGCAACGCGCGCAGCTTGCTCGCAATGAGATGATCCTGTGCGGTTACCGCGTCCTCCCGAACCATGACAGCACGGGTGCGGACGCCTCGACCAGATACTGCTGACAGTTGCGCTTAAGCGGCGCATCACGTGCCACTGCGCGTCTCCTTAACCTTTGGGCGCTATGCTCGCGCCCATGCTCCACACACGCGTCATCCTCGCCGTCGCCGTTCTCGGCTCGCTTTCCGCCTGCAACGCGCCCGATCCGGACGATTATGGCGGCGGAGCGAAAGGCGCGGCGGTGGTGAAGTGCATCTCCCGCACCGAGCGTGCCGACAGCTCCATCACCCGCGAGCAGGCGGGAGAGATGTGCAACTGCGTCACCGACAAGACCATGGCCGCGCTCGGCGGCAGCGGCATGAGCCGCTCCAGCATGGAACGCGCGCTCATCGGCTGTGCCACGGATGCGGGGATCGAACTCACCGACTGAGCAGATCGTGCCTAATCCGCGCACGTTTTCCTACCTCGGCTTTCATGTGTAGTTGGGATGGCTCCCTCACGAAGGAGCTTTCCCATGCACCATAACCCCGACCCCTTCATTCCAGCCGAGGGTGCCTCGGCCTCCGCTGCGCTCCCGGCGATTATCGAGGCGCTGCCTGCGGATGCGGCGCATCCCTCACACGTGCAGTTCACGCGGGCGCGGCAGGCGGCTTTCCTCCGCCGCCTTGCCGATTGCGGCGAGGTGCGCAGCGCGGCGAAGGCGGCGCGGGTTTCGCATCAGACAGCCTACCGCATGCGGCGCGCTTGCCCGGACTTTGCGCGGGCCTGGAACGCGGCGCTGCTCGTCGCGCGCGAACATGCGGAAGAAGCGCTCGCCACGCGCGCGATGAACGGGGTGGAGGAGCAGGTGTTCTACCACGGCGAGGTCGTCGCGGTGCGGCGGCGCTTCGATTCGCGGCTGCTGCTGGCGCATCTCGCGCGGCTCGATCGGCTCGCCGAAGGGGCGGACACCGCGATGCTCGCGGGCGAGTTCGACGAGGTGGTTGCCGCGTTCGAGGCGGCGGAAGGGGACGCGGCGCCGGACCTGCCGGAAATACCCTCTGGACCGTGTAACATGCGGTCCAAGTCTCAGGCCAAGTCTGAGGTGGCGCCCGGTGACGGGGCCGGGGAGGAGGCGTGGGACCCCTACGCTCCGACCGAGCTCGACCTGCGGCTTGCCGCGATGAACGACGCCCGGCCAGAAGGAGTGCTCTCGCCCGATCAGGCGGCAAACAGCGTGGCGGAGGCCGATGCGCTGGAGGCGGTGCAGCTCGCCGCGTTCGAGGAAGGGGCCGCGCGCTGGTGGCAGGTGACAAGCGAGGAGGAAGCGGCCGAGGCGATCGCGGCGGCGCAGGCGGAGGGCCTGGAGGATGTCGGCGAGCTAGCGGAGGATGTCGAGCTCGACCCGGGCGTGGCCTCTGGCGATCATGCCGATCTCACGCGCGGCGGCGCGCGACAGGTCGATGGTGCGCCCGCGGGTGAAGGGGCCGCGATCGTTGATGCGCACGACGACGCTGCGCCCGTTGCGCGGGTTGGTCACGCGGACCTTGGTGCCGAAGGGGAGCGTCTTGTGAGCGGCGGTCATGGCGTTCATGTCGAACCGCTCGCCATTCGCTGTGCGGCGTCCGTGGAACCGCCTGCCGTAGAAGGAGGCGACGCCGGTGCCGAGGGTGCGGAGGACCGGGTCCTCGATCGGTGGCTCGATCTCGGACAGGTCGACCGCAGTGGGCGGGACGTTGAGATCGGGGCGGGGGCCGATGAAGGGCGCGAACTCGCTGACGAGCGGCGGGTCGATGCGGGGGCCGGTTTCGGCGAGGGACGTCTCGGCAAGGGCGGTTGAGCGGGCGGAGCCCGGCTCGGGATCGTCGGCGGCGCTGGTGGATGCGCCGCACAGAAGCGCGGCGAGCGGGATTGCGGCGCGGAGGCCGGGCAGGGTGCTAAGGGCGCGGCGGGGCGTGAGTGCTCGTGATGCCATTAGACGGGGCTTATAGGCGCTGCGCATGGCGAGGCGCAAACAGGGCAAGGCAGCGACAGTTCGAACCGAGCGAAATGCGCGCCGGAATGATAGGCGTTAACGCTTTGCGGATTGGTAGCGGATGTACCTGATCGCGAGGCAGGTGTGAGTGCGGGTGATGGCCCGGCAGCGCACCGGAAGGCGCAAAGCAAATGGGGCCGGCATTGCTGCCGACCCCACTCTCACCAGCGCGTGGTCTTCCGTCTCTTTCGCACCCGAAGGTGCGTCCGTTCCGGAAGCGCTTGGCGCCCGGTGTCTTTCCGCGTGCTCGAAAGCCCGCGTTCTGTCACCGGCGCTCGCGCCGGCATCCGACTTCGCTTGCGATCTGCCGCGTTTCCTTCCGGCCGAAACCTTCCGTTCTCACGGCTTCTCCTAGGGCAAAGCCGAGACCGATGATCTGTATTGTCCTTGATCTCAAACGGCTGCTTCCGGTTTGACCCTTCCACTTCCTCGACCACTGACCAAATCTTCGGTCTTATCCGATGACGTCGTTTCGCACTTTCCTCAAACGATCCGACTTGCATTTGGCCGAAGCCTCCTGCACCTCGTCTCTCGGACAGCGCGTGGACAGTCGCCACCGCATTCTTGGAACATGAATTTCATTGAAAATCAGGGCCTTGCGCTCTGTTTCTCAATGTCTTCCTGTTCCGAAGACATGATCAAATTGACTGCGAATCCGTTCGTTCGCAAGGCTGGCAAGGGTGAGTTTTCCACTTTTGCCCAGATCACTTGTGGACGGCAGTGGATAAGTCATCAATTCGTCGCATTCGGGAAATTCGCGGGAACGAAACCGTGCGTTTTGCGCTCCAGTTGGTGTGCAAATGTGCTCGATCGGTCGAGATGACCAGATGCGAATCGGGCCGACTCGCCTATCCGCGTAAGCCAGCCCTCACGAGTCGCGCTTCGCCAGCAATCTCAGCCGCAGGGCGTTCAACTTGATGAAGCCTTCGGCGTCCTGCTGATCGTAGGCGCCTGCATCGTCTTCAAAAGTCACATGCGCTTCGGAATAGAGCGTGTGCTCGCTCTTGCGCCCGACCACGCTTGCCTGGCCCTTGTACAGCTTGAGCCGCACTGTCCCGGATACCTTCTCCTGGCTGAGATCGATCGCTGCCTGAAGCATCTCGCGCTCGGGACTGAACCAGAAACCGTTGTATATGAGCTCCGCATATTTCGGCATCAGCTCATCCTTGAGATGCGCTGCGCCGCGGTCGAGTGTGATCTGCTCGATACCGCGGTGTGCGCGAGCATAGATCTCGCCGCCTGGCGTTTCGTACATGCCGCGGCTCTTCATGCCGACGAAGCGGTTCTCGACGAGGTCGAGCCGTCCGATCCCGTGCTTGCGGCCGAGATCGTTGAGCGCGGTCAGCAAGGTGGCGGGGCTCATCGCCTCGCCATTAAGCGAGACGCCATCACCGCGCTCGAAACCGATCTCGATATATTCGGGTGTGTCGGGCGCGTCCTCGGGGTGATCGGTACGCGAATAGACATAGTCGGGGGTCTCCTCCCACGGATCCTCGAGCACCTTGCCTTCAGACGAGGTGTGCAGGAGGTTCGCGTCGGTCGAGAAGGGACTTTCGCCGCGCTTGTCGGTCGGCACCTTGATCTGGTGAGCCTCAGCCCAGGCGATGAGTGCGGTTCGCGAGTTGAGGTCCCATTCGCGCCACGGAGCAATCACTTCGATATTCGGATCGAGCGCATACGCCGACAGTTCGAAGCGAACCTGGTCGTTGCCCTTGCCGGTGGCTCCGTGCGCGATCGCGTCGGCGCCGGTCTCGTGCGCGATTTCGACCTGTCGTTTGGAGATGAGCGGACGGGCGATGGAAGTGCCGAGCAGGTAATCGCCTTCATACCGCGCATTGGCGCGCATCATGGGGAAGACGTAATCGCGGACGAATTCTTCGCGCAGGTCTTCGATGAAGATGTGCTCGTCGGGAATGCCCATGGCGTGCGCTTTTTCCCGCGCGGGTTCGATCTCTTCGCCTTGTCCAAGATCGGCGGTGAAGGTCACCACTTCGAGCCCGCGTTCGACGCTCAGCCACTTGGCAATCACGGACGTATCCAGCCCTCCGGAATAGGCAAGCACCACGCGTTTAATATCGGACATTTCGGAACACACTCCTCGTTTGCAGCGCGCCCTATTCGCCTGCGGGATGCGATGCAAGGGCGCTGGAGCGAAGGCGCGAGGCGGCCTGCAATAGCGATAGTCGACTGAGTGTATGGGCGCGCGCTAATCAAACGCGAAAAGAAGGAGATAGTGCGACTATGGACCTCGGACTTGCGGGAAAGAAAGTGATTATCAGTGCGGCGACGCGCGGTATCGGCCTCGTGACGGCACGCAGCTTTCTGGAGGAAGGAGCCGAAGTTGCGATTTGCGGCCGGAGGCCCGGCGGCGACAGGCCGTTCGAGGCGGGTTTCCAAGGAGAAGGACATCCGCTCGCGCAATCAGGCGTCGCAGAGGCGGTCGAACACCTGTCTGGGTTCGGTACCGTCCACGGCGAGGTCGTAGACTGCGCCGATGGCGATGCCGTGAGAGCGTGGGTGGAGCAAGCTGCCGATGTAATGGGCGGAGTGGACATTGTCGTTTCGAATGCCAGCGCTTTGGGCGGGAGGCCCAACACGCGGGAAAGCTGGGATCTGAGCTATGAAGTCGATCTCCTCTCCAGCGTTGCGATGTTCGAAGCCGCATATCCCTGGTTCAAGAAAGCGGGCGGCGGAGCCTTCGTGCAAACGGGAAGCGTCGCCGCGGTCGAGGACCACCCCTTCGGCGAAAACCTGAGCTATGCGGCGATGAAAGCCGCTCTCATCAACATCGTTCACCAGCTGGCCCACCGGCACATGGGGGAGGGCATACGCTGCAACACGGTCTGCCCCGGACCAACCCGGATCGACGATGGCAGCTGGGGCTTCCTCGAAGACTACATGCCTGATTACTACGCTGAGAACCTCGCCCGCCATCCCGCGGGGCGGTTCGGCAGGCCGGAAGAAATCGCCAACGCGATCCTGTTTCTGGCGAGCGAGAAAGCGAGCTGGATCATGGGGCAGAACCTGATTGTCGACGGGGGGTATTCGACGCATGTAAAGTACTGATGGTTTGCTGAGCGTTAGTCCGGTTGGACATGAAAAGTGACAGGTAGGCTGGACGCTGATAAGAGCGGGTCATCGTCCAACAGGAGCCGGCCCATGAAATGTCTCGTTTTTGTTCTCGCAGCAGCGTCTTCTCTTTCCAGCGCAGCCTCCGCTCATGAGATCCTGCACGCCGATCACGCATCGCACACCCACGCGGCGGATTGCGGACATACTGCGCTCGAGCATGGCGGGCACATCGACTACATTCATGACGGGCATCTGCATCATGGCCATGACGGTCATGTGGACGAGCATATGATCGTCGTCAGCAGCACCAATCCCGAAGCGCATGAGCTGGCCACCACGGTGACGTCGGACGACCATCCCCACGATCATGAGGGTGAGGAGCACCAGATGATCCAGCACGGCTCACACATGGATTTCGTCCATAATGGCCGCCTGCATCACGTGCATGGCGACCACACCGACGATCATGGTCCCGTGAAGCTTGTCACGGATGAAATGCTCGCTCTTCGCTAAGGCGGCTTCTTAGCTGCCGAGCAGCCGCTTCTCTTCCGCTTCCATGTAACCGCGTGTGATCGGTAGGGCATGGCGGCTGCGCGCGTACTGGATCTGGTAATTGCACATGCTGCCATATTCGAAGACGGTCGCCGCTCCGGCGAGGTAGAACGTCCACATTCGGTAGAAGCGCGCATCGTACATCGCGATGATGGCATCGCGATTGGCTTCGCAATTCTCGTACCATTTGTGGATCGTCTTCGCGTAGTGAAGGCGCAGGGTTTCGACATCGGTGGCGATCAGGCGAAACTTCTCCGACGCAGCGACCGTTTCGGACAAAGCCGGGATATAGCCACCCGGGAAGATGTATTTCCGAGTGAACGCATCGGTTGCACCGGGCACGCCCATGCGGCCAATGGTATGGAGCAGCATCGAACCGTCATCGGTGAGCAGGTTCGCGCATGCTTCGAAAAACGTCTCGAACTGCGGCTGGCCGACATGTTCGAACATGCCGACCGATACGATGCGGTCGAACTTGCGCCCTGCGGCTGCGAAATCGCGGTAATCGACAAGCTCGATGCTGACCTTCTCGGTGACGCCCGCATCGGCGGCACGCTCACGGGCAAGTTGGGCCTGCTCTTCCGACAGCGTGATCCCGGTTACGTGCACATCGTAATTCTTGGCGAGATAGATCGCCATACCGCCCCAGCCGCAGCCGATATCGAGGACGGTCTGCCCCTTGGATAGCGTAAGCTTTGAGGCGATATGGGCGAGCTTCGCCTCCTGCGCTTCGCCCAACGTCATGTCATCGGACGGCCAATAGGCGCAGCTGTATTGCCAGTGCTCGTCGTCTAGCATCAAGGCATAGAGATCGTTGCCGATATCGTAGTGGTGCGCCACATTGTCCTTGGCGCTGACGGCATTGTTGACCTTTTCGACCGCCCAGGTCGCGCGGTCGACGATCCGGCGCATCAATTTGGGCGAGGCGATATCGCCGCCCTGATCCCACGGACTGTTCGCCCGAAGCAGGGTGACAAGGCCCATGACATCGCCTTTTTCGATGATCAGGCGGCCGTCCATGAAGGCTTCGGCTGCGCCAAGGCGCGGGTCCATGATGATGTCGCGCGGTACCTTGCTGTCGGTGAAGCGGATGACGATTTCCGGAAAGCCTTCCGCGGCCTCGCCGAAAGTGTCGGCGCTGCCATCTGCGAATACGACACCAAGCCGTCCTTGCTTGATACCTTTGTTCAGGAATTTTTCGAGTAACGTCTTGCTCATTGAATCGTCGCGCCTTTTTGAGGGACCCCATTGGCGTACAAAGCCATGCCTTTTGCTCCTGTCAACAATAGGATACTCTGATTGGCATGGCCGAGCCGAAAACAGCGAAAACCGATGCGACTGTCAGTGATTTCCTCAATGCAGTGGAGCCCGAGAAGAAGCGGGCCGAGGCGCGCACGCTCGATGCGATGTTTCGCAGGGTGACGGGCGAGGAACCGGCGCTCTGGGGGCCAAGCATTATCGGGTACGGCGAATACCGGACGGTCTACGACAGTGGACGCGAGGTGCACTGGATGCGGACCGGTTTCAGCCCGCGAAAGGCCAAGCATTCGCTGTATCTCATGGGCGGCTATTGCGACGATATCGCCGCGAAAGAGCGCGACGATGCGCTGTCGCGGCTGGGCAAGTACAAGACCGGCAAAAGCTGCCTCTACGTCAACAAGCTGGCTGATGTAGACCTGAATGTACTCGAAGAACTTGTCACGAATGACTGGGCTGCGATGAAGCGGATCTATCCTCCGGAGTGATCGCTCGCTTGCCGAGCCTTCACCTGCTCACGCGCAAGCCAGATCACGTCGCGATCCTGATCGAGCAGGTGCTGACCGCTGTCGATGTAGAGTGTCTGCCCGCTCCGCGCCGCACCCGTCGCGAGAAACAAAGCGGCATCCACAATCTCGCTTGCGCCGGTTTTCCGCTTCAGCAGGTTGAGCCGGTGCGAGACTTCGGTCTCCTCTTCGCTCTGGTCATGGCTCGCGAGGATCGCACCCGGTGCGATCCCGTAAATGCGAGTTCTCGGCTGGTCCGCGCTCTTCGCAAGCATGCCGATGGTTGCAGAAAGCGCATGCTTGGACATAGTGTAGCTGAAGAAATCGGGATTGGGATTAGCCAGCTTCATGTCGGTGATCTGGATCACGCAGCGAAGATCATTGCTTTGCGCGCGTTGCAGGAACAGCTGGGACATGCGCGCGGGGGAAAGCGCATTGATCTGCATCGCTTCCCGGTTTGTCTCCGGGTCAAGATCGGTCGCACCGTCATAGCTGAAGACCGATGCGGAATTGATCAGGCAGCGCCAATCCGAAATTCGGCCAGCAAGCTCCAGTATCATTTCTACTGCAGCCTCATCGTCGCTCAGATCGCATTGCACGATCTCGGCGGAGGGTAGAGCTGCAGCAAGCTCCTCGGCAGGCCCGGACGATGAGTTGTAGTGGACTACGACGTGCCAGCCGGCTTTCGCGAAACCTCGCGCCATCTCCGCACCAATTCGCGTGGCACCTCCGGTAATCAGGACGGCAGGGCGTGTCATCGTCCGCACGCCTATCAGCGCACGCCTACAGGTTCAATTGTGGGGCTAGCAGCCGAACAAAAAAGGCGCTGCCGACCGATGGGATCGACAGCGCCAATAGCCTAGTGATTTGTTCGAGACTTAGCGGCAGCGTGCTCCGCCGCGGTCGATCTCACGGCCAAGGACCGCGCCCAGTGCGCCGCCGAGCAGCGTGCCGACGGTGCGATCGCCTCTTGTATCGATTGCGCGGCCAAGCAGCGCACCACCGGCTGCACCGATGATCAGGCCGGTCGTGCCGTTGTCGCGGCGGCAATAATACCGTCCGTCCCGGCCACGCCAGACGCGATCACCGCGGCGAATGCGCCGTGGCTCGATGTACCGGCCGCGGCGATCGTAAATCCGATCACGCCGACGGTCATAATAATCGTCATCGTAATAATCATCGTCATACCGGACGTAATCACGATACTTTCCTCGACGACCATATGCGCGCGCATGTGGCGGCGGGTCGCGCGTCAGTTCGACAGGCGCGGTACCGGTCCAGCTTGCGATAGGAGCGACAGCGGTCGGCGCAACCTCAGCGGCCTGCGCCGGAGCGGCGATGGTGGAGAGGGCGGCGGCGGAAACGAGTGCGGTGAGAATCTTCATGGTGGGTTGCCTTTCCCTTGATTGGGTTTCCGCTATTTGGTTCAGGTAAGGCGAACCTAAGATGAACGATTTGTTGGAGGGTGCTCGCCATGGTCGAGCCGTTGATCCTACGCGACGAAGTGTTTTTCAGCCGAGTTTTTCGGTAGCCTTGGTACGCAGTTTCGGGGCGAGCCGCCCAAGGGACGCCAGCTCCTCCAACTCCTCGCGACTCGCCTTTCCCGCGACCAGCGCAGAAAACGTTCGCGCAACGCTCCATTTCTCGTGGCCTGTCTCAAGACGCTCAAGCACATCGCCCGCCTGCGCATTGCCGATTTCGAGCACACGGAAGTACCATCCGCACCGTCCGGTCTTGATGATCCTTGCTACCATGCCTTTCGAATCGGTCTCTGCTCCGAAGCGGTGCTCGATCTTCCAGCAGGGCTGACGCGGCTGGCTGATCTCGAGCAGCGCGTCGCCAAAGCGGAAGCGGTCCCCGATATGCACATCGTGCTCCGAAATGCCTTCGACCGCGAGGTTGGAGCCAAAGGCTCCGGGTTGATCAAGCAATTCGAGGTCGCCCAGCTGCTCTCGCCAGTATGCATGGTGGTCGAGCGGGTAGAGGTGCACCGCCATCTCAGGGCCTCCGTGTACCCGCCGATCGGCCTGCTCATCGGGTGCGAAGCCCTCTTCAAGGATCTGGACCACGCCCTCGCGAGGACGCTTTGCAATCGCGCTCGTTTCCGCTCCGTTGAAGGGACGGGCGGTGCCGGTGCAGATAGCGGTGACTGTGTGTTTCATGGTTTCCTGACAGTTAGAGCGATCCAGTCGCGAGGCGTCCCATCGCTGCCTTTTCCGGCGTAAATCGTTTCGTCGACGAGCTCGAAGCCGGCTTCGGTATAAGCATTTCGAAGCCAGTCAGCCGAGGGAAAGTTATGAAGCCTGCCCAGCAGATCGCGCCCTTCGCCATCGCCAAGCTTGAAACTCGCCAAGTGCAACCCGGCGGGGACCAAGGCATCTTTGATCCGGCCAAGCACGCCCGGCAACTCGGCTCGCGCGCAATGCAACAAGCAGGCATGGGCCCAGACTGCATCGTAGTTGGCAGTGAGAGAGAGCTCATCGAACCGCATTAAGCGGGCGCCGACATCATGACGTTCGTTGGCTTTTGCGACCATGGCGGGAATGCCGTCGGTTGCGTCGAGTTGGAAACCCCGTTCTTTGATCCGTGCGGCATCCCGTCCGGCTCCGCATCCCAGTTCGAGAACACGGGCGCCCGGTTTCAAGAGGTCGAGAAATTCGTCGAGGAACCGGCTGTGAGAGACTGCGGAGCTGAGCGAGAAAAAAGGCGCTCCGCTCTGATAGAAATCGTAAGTGGCCTGATCGATACCCGTCATTTGACTCGCAAAGGCTGAGGGCGCGCCGACTGCTTTAGTCGAGCGCGTCCTCATGGTTCAATCATTAGTAGCGATATCCGAAGCGTTTGCCTTTGAACTTCTTCTTGGTGATGTGATGCTTGCGGTCGTCGTGATGATCGAATTTGCGGTCATGGAAATACGCATCGTGGTGGCGATCATGGATGTGGTGCTTCTTCTTGAAACCACGGTGGCCTTTATGAAAGCCCTTGCGGTGGAAACCCTTGCCATGGCGGAATTTGCCGAAGCGCTTTCCGCGAAAGCCGCGATGATGTCTCTTTCCGAGTTCCGAAGTTTGCACGGTGGTGGGCGATTGCACATCAAGCACGGCGCTTTGGGACACTGCGGGAGCAGCGGATGGTGCGACCGACGTGGCAGCGCCGGCAGGGGTAGCGAGAACCGCAAAGGCTGCGGCGGAGAGAGCGATCAGGGACTTTTTCATTTCCAGTGTTCCTTTAATTTAACGCTTCGAATGATCCGAGCGTGACACTGGAAAGTTCGCTGGTAATCGCGGTCAGGTTACCAACTTGCAATTATAACAGGGTGTTAATGTAGCGTTCAGCCGCTGAGCGCGGCTGCTTCGCGATCGCGCTGTGCCCGGCTTTTCTTTTGCGCAGCCGTCTTCAACTGGCCGCAGGCAGCATCGATATCCCGCCCGCGCGGCGTGCGCACCGGAGCGCTGATGCCGCCTTCGAAAACGATCTTGGAAAAGCTTTTGATCCGGTCGGGGTCGGAGCATTCATATTCTGCGCCGGGCCACGGATTGAACGGGATGAGATTGACCTTCGCGGGAAGATCGAACTTCTTGAGCAGGCGGACAAGCTCGCGCGCATCTTCGTCGCTGTCGTTCTTGTCTTTCAGCATCACGTATTCGAACGTGATCCGCCGCGCATTGGACGCCTTGGGGTAATCCGCGCACGCCTGAAGCAGTTCTTCGATCCCGTATTTCCGATTGAGCGGTACGATCTCGTCCCGCACCGTCTTAGTGACGGCGTGGAGGCTGATTGCGAGGTTCACGCCGATTTCTTCGCTGCACCGTTCCATCATCGGCACGACACCGCTGGTGGAAAGGGTGATGCGCCGTTTGGAAAGGGCGAGGCCGTCCCCGTCCATGACGAGCTGCATCGCGTCGCGAACATTGTCGAAATTGTAGAGCGGTTCGCCCATGCCCATCAGGACGATATTCGTGAGGAGACGGCCGTCGGCGGTGTAATGGCCCGTGTCTTCGGTGTCATCGAGCCCGTCCATCCGACCCTTCGGCCATTCGCCGAGCGCATCGCGCGCCAGCATGACTTGCCCGACGATTTCGCCGGGCGTGAGGTTTCTTACGAGCCGCATGGTGCCTGTGTGGCAGAAGGTACAGTTCAGCGTGCAGCCGACCTGGCTCGAAATGCATAAGGTCCCGCGATCTGCATCGGGTATGAACACCATCTCGAAATCGTGGCCATCGGCGGTTTGCAGCAGCCACTTGCGAGTGCCATCATTGGAATGCTGCGCCTCGACCACCTCTGGGCGGCCGATGACGAAACGCTCGGCGAGCCACGGGCGCATGGTCTTCGCGATGTCGGTCATCGCTTCGAAATCGGTGACGCCGCGATGATAAAGCCAGTGATACACCTGCTTTGCGCGCAGCTTGGCCTGTTTCGCATCAAGCCCGGCGTCTGCAAACAATTCGCGGATACGCGACTTCGGCAGACCGATCAGGTCGATGCGGCCGTCTTCGCGCGGCGTAATGTCACGCGCGACGGGGACGGGATCCACCTGGCCGGGGATCGACATGAGTTCGGTATCTGCCATGATTGAACGCGCATATAATGTGCGCTTGCCGATTTGACCAGTCAGCTGGCCTGCGAACAGCCGATCACGGCGGCATCCATGGCGGTGGCGACGCCCGCAAGATTGTATCGATCGGTAAACCCGCGCACGCGCACCTGCATCGAATTGGCGGAACGCAGGGCGGCCACGATGGCGGCATTCATCTGCCGATCCTCTGCCCAAGCATTGCGTCCTTGGGCGATGAGGTTGAAACCTGTCCGACCTACGCGCACGCGCACTCTGCCGCTCGAAGGCGCCTCGCGTGAAAGCCTGATATGCACCTGATTGCGGATGCCTCGCTTTGGCCAGCTGGCGACAGTGGCATAGGCTACGCCGAGTTCGCGATTGGTCGCCTTGGCTATGGCATAGCAGTTCGCGACGTCACCATCGCGAAACGCTGCCCAATCCGAATAGACGCCAAGGCTGTCTTTCGCGATTGCGGGCGTGGCAAGGGCGCCTAGCGCCAAGAGGAGAGCAAGCTTACGCATAATCGATGGAGATTACTTCCCATTCCTTGGCGCCGCCGGGAAGCCTTACCACCCGCAAATCCCCGACGGATGCGCCGCGAAGCGCCTTTGCCATCGGTGAATTCCATCCGATCCGGCCATTTCCTGCGTCTTGCTCATCATCGCCCACCAGCGTCACGGTCTGCCGCTCGTCATCCTCATCGGCAAGCTCGACCCGGGCGCCGAAGAAGATACGGGTCCGGTCAGGCTGGTTGGCGGGATCGACCACGCGCAGGATCTTCATCCGGCGCGCGATATAGGCAAGCTCGCGATCGATCTCGCGCATCCGCTTGCGTCCGTAGATATAATCGCCGTTCTCCGAACGATCGCCATTGCCCGCCGCCCAGCTGACGATCTCCACGATCTCCGGGCGCTCCTTGCCGAGCAAATGATCGTAGCGCGCCTTGAGCGCCGCCATGCCTTGCGGTGTTATAGGAGGGCCGGGCTTGGTCGCCACTATCTGCTCTAAGGCAGGAAAGTGTCGACCGTGCGCGGCAATCCGGCTTTTTCGGGATACATGTGCGAATAGGTCACCGCGTTCCCGATTACCCGCATCACGTAATAGCGGGTTTCGAAATTGGCTGGGATCTTCTCGATCCAGGTGACCCAATCGATCTCGCCGCGGCGCGGATCACCATTTAGCTCAAGCCATTGCCGCACTCGTCCCGGACCCGCATTGTAGGATGCGATGGCGAGCGGGTAAGCGCCGCCGTAAAGGTCCATCCTCCGAGCGAAATGCGCATCGCCCAAGGTGATATTGTATTTCGGGTCTTCGGTCAGGCTGGCGCTCATGTACTGGATGCCGAGAATGCCCGCTTCTTCGCGCGCGGTGCTTCGCAGAAGCTGCATCATGCCGATGGCGTTGGCGTGGCTGCGGCGGGTGCGGTCGAATTCGCTTTCCTGCCGGGCAATTGCATGAACCATCGTCCAGTCATTCACTACCGGCACGTCCACCGTGGGGAAGCCTACCCGCTCGTACCCGACAAGCCCGTTGGCACCAGCCTCCATGCCGACCACGACTGCCATTTCCTCAAGTCCGGTTTCGGCAGCGAGGTTGTTGACGAGGAGCAGCTCCTCCGGCGTTTCAGCGCTTTCACCGATGGCCTGGAAGAACCGGCGCTCAGTCCGCCAGTCTCGGCGATTGGCTGCAATCGATCGTATTGCTTTCGTAAGGGAGTCCTCTTCGAATTGAGCACGGGTGGCGGCGTCCACCTGAACCTGTGGCAGCTCTTGGAAGTCCGGCATCGGTCTGTCCAACGCGCCAAGCGCGAGCTGCCCATAGTAATAATGCGGAAACGCAGCCGCCATCTCGAAATAGTTCGTCGCTTCTTGCGTCATGCCGGCCTCGCGTGCTGCGCGGCCTGCCCAATAGAAGCCCTTGGCCTTGGTGAGGGGAGTCCTCGCAGCCTTGCCATACCGTTCAAACAGCGGCGCGGCGCGCGCACCATCGCGCAGCCGCCACAGCGCATTCGTGCCGCCCATCCACATGAGATCGGTGTAACGGTCGCGCAGACGGAACGAACCTTGCGAAATATCCTGCCCCGGCTCGAACAGATCATCGATCTTGCTCGTGATCCGCACGGTGTCCGACGCACTTGCCGCTTTCGCCACCGCGAGCATGTCGCCGAGGAAATCTTCCGCTTCAATTGCGGGCGCATCGAAGGTCTGGCGGTTCGCAAGCAGCTGTATCGCCGCATTGGTCTGGCCGCTTCCGCGATAGTAATTCAGCAGATTATAAATGTAGCCCGCGTTCCGCATGGCGTTTGAGGGCACTGTCAAACCGGATTCAAGCGGGCTCGCTCCGCGAATGAGCGCAAGCCGCGCCAGCGCCATCTCTCTTTCGGATGCGGGGATATTGATGAGCTGCCGCGTCGCCGCCTCACTGTCTCCCTGCCAAAGCAGCGCATCCATGCGCGCCGCGTGATCGGCATCCGTGAACTGCGAACCGAACAGCCCGAGCATGTACACCTCGGACGGGTCGCTCATCGCGCCGCCACGCCATGCAGCGCGGGCGACCTCGAGAGCTTCAGGCCTTTGTGCTCCGCCAAGAGCGAGCGCATATCGAGCCCGGCCCGCATTGGTGATCGGCGGATGCGCATCGAAGAAACTGAGAATTTCGGACTGCACGGGCGCTTCGTCATTCAACCGGTTTTCGGCCCTGATGCGAAGCAGGTTTCCTCGCGGGAAGTCAGGGTAGGCCATGACAAACCCGGCATAATCGCGAAAGTTCAGTTCATCACTGGCCTGCAAACGCTCCCACTTGCTGATCGCCGCGCCGATCTGCGTCGGCTGCTGCGCAACCAGATTTGCACTGCGATCAATGCTGCTCGATTGAGATAATGCGGGAACGGAGAGTGCCGCCAAACCGCTTGTGAGGATTGCCGCGAGAGCGAGGGGGGAGGATTTGATTTTGAAGGCCATGCTGGACATCGTGGCGATCGGCTCCTTATCAGGCGCTTAACAAAGGGCTCGTCGGTTACGATAATGCCCCGTTTTCAAAGAATATTGGTACAAACAGGAAGATTAACAATGTTCAGCGGATCAATTCCCGCTTTGGCGACTCCTTTTAAGGACGGATCGTTCGACGAACCGACATTTCGAGAATTGGTCGATTGGCAAATAGAGCAAGGGAGCGCCGGTTTGGTTCCCTGCGGGACGACCGGCGAGGCATCAACTCTATCAAATGCCGAACATCACCGCGTGATCGAGGTTTGCATCGAACAAGCTGCCGGGCGCGTTCCGGTGATCGCAGGTTGCGGCAGCAACGACACCATGAACGCTGCGCTTCACATGACCTTCGCCAAGAAAGCAGGCGCATCTGCCGGACTATGCGTTGCGCCGTACTATAACCGCCCAAGCCAGGAAGGACTGATCGCGCACTTCAGCTATCTTGCGGAGAACTGCGAGCTTCCCATCGTGCTCTACAATGTGCCGAGCCGAACAGTGACCGACATCGAAGATGATACGGTGGTGGCGCTCGTGAAGAAGTACCCCGACCGCATCATCGCGATAAAGGATGCCAGCGGCGATCTTTCACGCGTGGCCGACCACCGGATGGGCCTAAGCCACGAATTCTGCCAGCTCTCCGGCAATGACGAGCTTTGGCTTCCGCACGCAGCAGCAGGCGGGAGGGGCGCGATTTCGGTCACGGCCAATGTGGCGCCGGCGCTGTGCGCGGAGTTTCATGAAGCGATCTCGGCCAACGATCTGAAGAAAGCACGTCAACTCAATGACCGGCTGTTCCCGCTACACTATGCGATGTTTTCCGACGCCTCTCCGGGACCGGTAAAATACGCGCTTAGCCGTGTGCGCGAGGGATTTGAGCCCGACGTGCGGCTGCCGCTGACCAACGCGAGCGAGGCCTCGCAAAAGGCGGTCGACGAAGCCCTCGTTCATGCTGGCCTGATTGAAGCTTAGTGGGCGCGCCGCTCCTTAGGTGCGCGATTTATGCAATTGAGCCCTTTGCTAGCACGGAAACAGCGCCTATCTCGCCCGACCTATGGCAAGGCCCAAACCACCCGAATTCGATAAGCAGAAAACCGTCGCGGAAAACCGCCGTGCACGGTTCGATTATCATATCGACGAGAAATTCGAGGCTGGCCTGGCCTTGCAGGGCACCGAGGTAAAGGCGCTGCGCGCTGGCGAGGCGACAATCGCCGAAAGCTATGCCGAGGTGAAGGATGGCGAAGTGTGGCTCATCAATTCGAACATCCCTGAATACAGCCACGGCAACCGCCTTAACCATGAACCGCGCCGCCCGCGAAAGCTGCTTTTGAATGCACGTCAGATCGGGAAGCTGTTCGGCGCGGTTGAGCGTAAAGGCATGACGCTTGTCCCGCTGTCGATCTATTTCAATGGGCAGGGACGCGCGAAAGTCGAGCTAGCGCTCGCCAAAGGGAAGCAGGCGCACGACAAGCGCGCGACCATCAAGGAGCGCGACTGGAAACGCGACAAGGCTCGGCTCATGCGCGATCGCGGCTAGCGCCTGCGATTTTTCGATGAAAAATGACCGGATTCACCCACTGGTCACTTGGGCAATGCTACCCATATGATCATTCATGGAAGCCGCGCTGCATCTTGACGACAATAGCTTGTGTTTCTGGGCCATGGCGCACAGGGGCGGCGATCAGTGATGAAGAACGCTCGCACCAGACCATCAGGCGGAAAAACCTGGGCTTCGGACATGATCCGAAAGCACATGCCCAAGCGCGAGGAGATGGCGCGCAACAAATATCTGGCGCCGATCGCACACAGGTTTCTCTCTCCTGAGCTGTGGCGCTTCACCCGCAGGTCCGTACCACGCGGAGTTGCTCTCGGCCTGTTTTCCGCGTTCATCATTCCGATCGGCCAGATCTTCCTCGCTGCGTTCTTGGCTTTGCCTTCGCGGGCAAATGTTCCTCTGGCTGCGCTGGTCACTTTCGTGACCAACCCGTTGACGTTTCCGATCTGGGCGGTCGTTGCCAATCGTGTCGGACGCTTCACCTTGCAGATCGACGCCGCGACTTCGGGCTATGCCAATGAGCAGCTGCAGAGCGGCGCATGGAGCTGGCTTTCCGATTTCTTTGAGCTCGCCGGGGTCACCGCGTTCGGGTTCATCGTTCTTGCGGTCCTGTCCGCAGCTGCCGGTTATCTCCTTTCTAGCGCAATCTGGCGTGTGGTTATCGCGCGCCGCCGGGCAAAACGTCTAAAACGGATGGAAGCCCGGCTCGACCAAAGGCTCAAGGCCAATTAGGGCTATTTCCGCTGACGCCATTGGGATCAGGTTCGCTTGAAACATACGACCGACATGGAAATTGGTTATCCCCGCCGAAAGACGGGCGGCCTGACTGAAAGTAGCCGATTGATGATAGCCGCATTGGGCGGTGCGGTTGTCGTGAGCGCGCTGGTGCTGCTCGCCATTACCTCTGACTGGCTGCTGGCGCTCGTTTTCGTGCTCGGCATCGGGCTGCTGCTTACGGGCGTGTTTCTGTTCGACCGCGCCCGCGCGGCGCCGGAGCAGGTTGCGCTGGCTGCTCCGGACTGGTCGGTGACGTTGGCCGCAATCGAAGGTGCTGCAGCCGAAGGAGAGGCCATCGCCATCACAGACCGGGCCAACCGGCTGGTTTGCGCAAACTCTGTGTTCATCGAAACTTTCGGCGTTGGCAGCGCGCCTCCTTCCTTGCCGCTCGACCGTCCCGCGCTCGAGGCGATGACGAAGCTTGCCCGCGAAGCGTGGCGCGATGGTGCCGGCACGCTGGAAAGTCTTGAAACAGTCTCGACCGAGGAAGCCTGGCGCGTATCGGTGCGGCGCGCAGGCCGGGCCGACGATCATCTCGTCTGGCAGTTCCAGGGCCTTGCGACCGAAAAAGACGATACGATCAGCGATCTAGATCTGTCGGGGCCTTTCGGGCGGATGCTCAGCCGCGCCGGCATCGAGACTGCGATCACGACCGCGACAGGCGTAGTGCGTTCGGTAAGTTCGGGCTTTGCCGAACGGGCTGCCGGTGATCCCACCGCGACCCTTGCCGGTCAGGATTTCGTATCCTTCCTTCGTTCGGATGATCGCGACCGGATTTATTTCGCAAGGGAAGGCAGGGGTGGCACTCCCCAAACACTTGTCGATGTTCCCCTTCAGGACCCTGTAACGGCGCGCAATGCCAGCTCCGATGCCGGGGCGACACTCATGCTGATGATCGACAGCGGCGTCGGGATCGGCAGCGGCTGGGATGGCTCGTCGCAAGCAGGTGTTGCGCAGCTGGACGCCTTGCTCGGCCAATTGCCGCTGGGCCTTGCCATGACCGATCGCGATGGACGGTTTCTGTTTGGTAATGACGCTTTCTTGCGCTCGGTGGACCGGGAAGGGCGCGGGCTGCCTGCGTTTCCCACGGACCTCGCCGTGCATGAGGACAAGGCGGCGCTGTCGGACGCGGTGCGCAGACATGGCCGCGGCCCCGCCACCAGCGGCGATATGGCGGTCCGGCTTATTTCTCATCCCGATGAGCCGGTATCGATCGGGCTTGCGGGCGTGCGCGGATTGGGTGAGGCCGCAGTTCTCATAAGCCTCGCCGATTCCAGCGAGGAGAATCAGCTCAAGCGTCAGGTGGCTCAGGCCACAAAGATGCAGGCGGTCGGCCAGCTCGCCGGCGGCGTCGCCCACGATTTCAACAATGTGCTGACAGCGATCATTGGCACCTGCGATCTGATGCTGCTCCGCCATACGCCCGGCGATAGCGATTACGACGATATCCAGCAGATCAGGGCCAATTCGAACCGCGCGGCATCGCTTACCAGGCAATTGCTGGCGTTTTCGCGGCAACAGACGCTTCGGCCCGAGATCCTGCAGCTGCCGGATGTGGTGAGCGAGGTGGGGCCTCTCATCAAAAGGCTGCTGGGCGAGAAGATTACGTATTTCGTACAGCACGACCGCGATCTCGGCCCGGTTCGTGCCGACCCTCAGCAGCTCGAGCAGGTCATCATGAACCTGGCGGTGAATGCGCGCGATGCGATCCAGTCCAACGGGACCGGGGCAGGGCGGATCTCGCTGCTTACGCGCAGCATCGGTGCGGACGAGGTCGTGAAGCTCGGCTCGGAGATTTTACCGACGGCCAATTACACGGTGCTGATCGTGCAGGACACCGGCGGAGGCATTCCGCAAAAGGTGCTCCCGAAACTGTTTGAACCTTTCTTCACCACGAAAGAACAGGGGAAGGGGACTGGGCTGGGGCTCTCAACGGCCTACGGTATCGTCAAGCAATCGGGCGGTTTTATCTTCGCCGATAATGTAACGGACAGTTCCGACAAGCCGGTCGGCGCGCGCTTCACCATCTACTTCCCGGTCCACCGCGGGGAAGCGCCAAAACGCCGCGAAACGCCAGCACCGGTTTCCTCCGATTGGTCGGTGGGCGGCAAAATCCTGCTGGTCGAAGACGAAGACATGGTTCGCGCCGTGGCTGAGCGCGCGCTGGTGCGGGCCGGCTACGAAGTGACTGCGTGTCCCGGCGGCGAGGAGGGGCTCGAAGCGATCGAAGAGGGCGGCGAGTTCGACCTCATCGTCAGCGACGTGGTGATGCCAGGCATGGACGGCCCCGCAATGGTGCGCGAGATTCGCAAGGACCTGCCTGACATGCCTGTCCTGTTCATGTCTGGCTACGCCGAGGAACAGCTTCGCAAGGACATCGACATACCGGACATGCACTTCATCGCGAAGCCGTTCAGCGTCTCGGCGATCGTCGAAAAGGTGGGCGGGGTGATGCGCGCGGTGAAGCAGAAAGCCGACGTTTCTGACGCTTGAATCGGCATTTATGGCTTGTCGAGAAAAAAGTTTTGTTCCGCTCTTGTTCCATGAGAACAAATCAGATACATCATACCTTCACAAGGGCGGTCGATAAAACCGACTCGCATCTAGGCAAGTGAAGGAGAGCGTGCGATGGCTACTAATCTCAAGCTGGTAGAGAAGGAAAAAGACGTGGACCGTCAAAAGGCGCTCGACGCCGCACTTGCTCAAATCGATCGGGCATTCGGCAAGGGGTCGGCGATGAAGCTGGGCTCGAAGGAAACGATGGAAGTCGAAGCGATTTCGACCGGATCGCTGGGGCTCGACATCGCTCTTGGTATTGGCGGCCTGCCCAAAGGCCGTGTAATCGAAGTCTATGGTCCGGAAAGCTCGGGCAAGACGACTTTGGCGCTGCATGTCATTGCCGAGGCGCAGAAGGCGGGCGGAACGGCCGCTTTTGTCGATGCGGAGCATGCGCTCGATCCGGTCTATGCCCGCAAGCTGGGCGTGGATATCGACGAACTTATCGTCTCGCAGCCCGACACCGGCGAGCAGGCACTCGAAATTACCGACACTCTCGTGCGCTCCAACGCGATTGATGTGTTGGTGGTCGACTCGGTCGCGGCGCTTGTCCCGCGCGCTGAAATCGAAGGTGAAATGGGTGATGCCCATGTTGGCCTTCAGGCGCGACTGATGTCCCAATCGCTGCGCAAGCTGACCGGGTCGATCAACCGTTCGAAATGCATGGTTATCTTCATCAACCAGCTGCGCATGAAAATCGGGGTCATGTACGGAAACCCGGAGACGACGACGGGTGGCAACGCGCTTAAATTCTATGCATCGGTGCGTCTCGACATTCGCCGCACCGGCCAGATCAAGGACCGCGACGAAGTGATTGGCAACTCGACTCGCGTAAAGGTCGTGAAGAACAAGGTCGCGCCTCCGTTCAAGCAGGTCGAATTCGACATCATGTACGGCGAGGGCGTCTCGAAGATCGGCGAGATCCTCGATCTGGGCGTCAAGGCGGGGATCGTGGAGAAGTCGGGCAGCTGGTATTCCTATGACAGCGTTCGCATTGGCCAAGGCCGGGAGAATGCGAAAACCTATCTCAAGGAAAATCCTGAAGTTTGCGACCGGTTGGAAGCCGCCATACGCGGCTGCACCGACGAGGTTGCCGAGGAGATGATGGCGGGGCCGGACGCGAACCCCGACGACTGATCCTCAAGCGGGCTAAGACTGCGATCGCTGCAGCGCCCGGAAGACCGGAAAGCCGGCGTGCGCCAGCCCACCCCTAGGGCTATCGGCCGCGCCGGTTTTTCTGTGTTTGGAGCGATCGGGTGGCAAACGCGATTGATTTCGGCGCGTTGCACGTTTGCAGCTTGTCGCGGAGATGACACGCGGTGTCTTGTCGCCGCCCCGTGCATTGCCTAACTGCCCTTTCATGACGTCCACCAACGATATTCGCCGCTCGTTTCTCGATTTTTTCGGCAATGCCGATCATGTCGCTGTGCCCAGCGCCCCGCTGGTGCCGTACAACGATCCCACGCTCATGTTCGTCAATGCGGGCATGGTGCCTTTCAAGAATGCCTTCACAGGACTTGAAACGCCTCCGGGGCCGAGGGCTGTATCGTCGCAGAAATGCGTGCGCGCAGGCGGTAAGCATAACGATCTCGACAATGTCGGGTACACTGCGCGGCATCACACATTTTTCGAGATGCTCGGCAACTTTTCGTTTGGTGATTACTTCAAAGAGCAGGCGATCCAAAATGCTTGGCAACTGCTTACACGGGAGTGGGGTCTCCCGGCAGACAGACTGACCGCCACGGTCTACCATACCGACGACGAGGCGTTCGATCTCTGGCGTAAGATTTCCGGCCTTCCCGAAGACCGAATTATCCGCATCGCAACGAGCGACAATTTCTGGTCGATGGGGGAAACCGGTCCATGCGGCCCGTGTTCGGAAATCTTTTACGATCATGGCGAGCACATTGCGGGCGGACCTCCGGGGAGCCCCGACGAAGATGGCGGTCGCTTTGTCGAGATATGGAACCTCGTTTTCATGCAATTCGACCAGCAGGCTGATGGCACCCGCAAGGACCTGCCGCGCCCATCGATCGACACGGGCATGGGGCTCGAGCGCATTGCAGCGGTGATGCAGGGCGTTCACAACAATTACGACACCGACACGTTCAAAGCGCTGATCGCAGCGTCCGAGCAACTCACCGAGGTCAAAGCCGAAGGGAACGAAGCCGCAAGTCATCGCGTGATCGCCGACCATCTGCGCTCGACGAGCTTCCTCATGGCGGACGGCGTGCTCCCCTCTAATGAAGGTCGCGGCTACGTTCTGCGCCGGATCATGCGCCGCGCGATGCGGCACGCGCACCTGCTTGGTGCAAGCGAACCGTTGATGCACCGTCTTGTCCCGAGCCTCGTTTCAGAGATGGGGCAGGCCTATCCCGAGCTCTCGCGCGGTCAGGCATTGATCGAGGAAGTGCTTGAGCGCGAGGAAACACAGTTTCGCAAGACGCTCGAAAAGGGCCTGAAACTTCTCGATGAGGCAACCGGCGATATGGAAGAAGGCGGCGAACTCGACGGGGAGACCGCTTTCAAGCTCTATGACACTTACGGTTTCCCTTATGATCTGACCGAAGATGCCCTGCGCGCTCGCAGCATCGGGGTCGACCGCGAAGGCTTTGACGCCGCCATGAACCGGCAGAAAGAGGCTGCTCGCGCCGCCTGGAAAGGCTCGGGCGACGCGGCATCGGGTGAGGTCTGGTTCGACATCGCTGAGCGCGAAGGGGCCACCGAGTTTACCGGCTACGCTGCAACATCCGGCGAAGGCACGGTAGTGGCGATAGTCAAGCATGGCGGGGAAGTTAGATCCGCTGATGCCGGTGACGAAGTCGTGATCCTCACCAATCAGACGCCGTTCTACGGTGAGAGCGGCGGTCAGACCGGCGATACCGGCTCGATTTCAACGCCCGATGGATTCGCGGCGAAGGTGAGCGATACAAGCAAACCGCTCGGCCGCCTGCATGCGCACCATGTCCAAATCGGTGTAGGGACAATTGCGGTGGGCGACAATGTGCAACTGGAGGTGGACGGTGAACGGCGCACGCAGATTCGCGCGAACCATTCGGCCACGCACCTTGTTCACGCGGCTCTGCGCAGCCAGCTGGGCGACCATGTGACCCAAAAGGGCTCTCTGGTTGCGGAGGATCGCCTCCGCTTCGACTTCTCCCACCCGAAGGCACTCAGCGATGATGATATCTCTGCCATCGAAGCGGAAGTGAACGCCGAAATTCTCGCGAACGAGCCTGTCTCGACGCGCCTGATGAGCCCGGACGATGCGGTCGAAGCGGGCGCGCTGGCGCTATTCGGCGAAAAGTATGGCGATGAAGTTCGCGTGCTCTCGATGGGGCGCGCTGCCGATGGAGGTAAGAATTACTCCGTCGAGCTTTGCGGTGGCACTCACGTGAAGGCAACCGGCGATATCGGCTTGTTCCGCATCGTATCCGAAAGCGCGGTTTCTTCCGGAGTGCGGCGGATTGAAGCTCTGACCGGGAAGGCTGCACGAAGCTGGCTCGTCGAACGCGAAGAGGCGCTGAAAGCCGCGGCAAGCGCAATTCGCGCGACCCCTGAAGAGGTGCCAGCGCGCGTTTCCGCACTGCTGGCCGACCGCAAGCGGCTTGAGAAGGAACTCGCCGACGCGAAGCGGGCTCTCGCTCTTGGCGGAGGCTCAGCCGACAGCAGCGGATCGCAGTCGGCAGATGAAAATATCGGCGGCACGAAGTTTAGCGGTCAGGTGCTGGAAGGGCTCAGCCCCAAGGAACTCCGCCCCCTTCTTGACGAGGCCAAACAGCGTCTGGGGTCAGGTGTGGCCACTATCGTCGCGGTGAACGATGGCAAGGCAAGCATCGCTGCGGCAGTGACCGATGATCTGACCGATCAATTCAGCGCAGTCGACCTCGTTCGTGCTGGCGTCGAAGCTTTAGGCGGAAAAGGCGGAGGCGGACGACCGGATATGGCCCAGGGCGGCGGCCCTGACGGCAGCAAAGCGAATGATGCGATCGCTGCCGTCAAGAATGCGCTGCAAGCCTAAGACTTAGGCTTGGCGCAACGCACTCAGGAAGCGTCAGGCGTTTCCTTCGTTACGCCGTCGCTGCCCTGCGGGACGTCGTTGCCGCCGGTGTCGCCTGGCTGCCCACGGTTGCTTGATGTCGGCGCCTGATCTTTCAGAGTGCCTTGCACATTTTGCGGTTTGAACTTCTCATCGTTCGGAATGGGTTTGGTCGGGTCGATAGTGTCGGCCATGCGATTTCTCCTTTCTCATCCAACGCGTAAGCGATGAAAAAGGTTCGGGCTTTCTCAAACGAAGTTTCAGTTCTCGACCCCCGTTGAAGAGGTGCGAAGCTTGGGCTTTTCTGCAAGTCCGCCGTCTCGTTCGAGCTTCTCGCGGAATTCATCGCGTTTTTCGTGAATCGAAGCGATGACCGGACCCATGGCCACTCCGATATCGACCAGGACAGCTTCCGATAGCTGTAACGAGCTCTCGAGCGTCTCGGGGACTGCATGACTTGCACCGGCTCGATAGAGTGACGCTGCATGATCGGTATCGCGCGCGCGGGCGACGATGAGCAGGTCGGGGTATTCGCCCCTTAGCTTCGAAACCAACCGCTGCGCCAAGACCGGCTCGTCCATCGTCAGCACCAATGCTGGCGCCTTGTCGATACCGAGATTGGTCAGCGCGTCCCCGCGCGCGGCATCGCCGAAGATTGCCCGATATCCGCCGCGCTTGGCCCGGTCGATAATGTCCGGATCGGAATCGAGGATAATGTAGGTCTGGTCGTGCGATTGCAGCATGTCGGCGACGAGCCGCCCGACGCGGCCGCCGCCGACGATGATCGTTCTCGCTTCATCCTCGTCTTCTTCGGGCAGCTCGGGTGTCGGCTCGACGCGGCGCGCGATCGAGCGGCCAAGCTTCGCCAGAAGGGGCGTGATCGTGAGACCGATGGCGGTGACAATCTGCCAGAATTGCGCGGTTTCGCTATCGATAACCAGCGCGCTCGTCGCGGCGGCGAGCACGATCAAGGTGGTTTCACTGGGGCTGGCCATGAGCACGCCGGTTTCGGCGGCGGTGCTGCGGCGCGCGCCCATCATCTTGAGCAGCGATCCAGTCACGACCGCCTTGAAAACGAGCACTCCGACGACGGCGAGTGCGATGTTCGTCCAGTCGCCGATGATGGTAAGGATGTTGATGCTCATCCCGATCGTGATGAGGAAAATACCAAGAGCGAGGCCCTTAAAAGGCTCCATGATCGATTCGACTTCTGTGTGGTATTCGGTCTCCGCGATCAGCAGGCCAGCGATCAGCGCGCCCACGATTGGAGAAAGTCCGGTCGCCGCCGTCGCGAGGCTTGCTCCGATCACCACGAGCAATGATGCGGCGAGGAACAGTTCAGGGCTCTTGGTGCGCGCCGCTTGAGAGAAAAGGCGGGGAAGGGCGAATCGCCCGATCACAAGCAGGAGCAGGATGACGAGGCCGCCCTGCCAAAGCGTATCTGTGAGCGCAGTCCAGCCTTCGCCATCATCGTTGGGTGCAAGCGCGCCAAGGATGAAGATGATCGGCACGATCATGATATCTTCGAAGAGGAGCATAGATAGCGCGGCTCTGCCCACCGGCGATCTCGTGCCCGAGATGGGGAGCACGATTGCTGTCGAGGAGAAGGCGAGCGCAAACCCCAACGCGAGCGCCGAGGTCGTTTCCATACCGCTGTAATAGCCGAAAAATACCGCTGAAATGCTGCCGATGATCAGCAATTCGAGCGATCCCAGACCGAATACCAGCCTGCGCAATTGCCAGAGCCGGTTGAATGACAATTCGAGACCGATGGCGAAGAGGAGCAGGATGATCCCGAAATCCGCAAAGGGTTGCAATCGCTCGGGATCGGAAATCGTGACATATTGCAGCCACGGTATCTCGCGCACCAGTGTGCCAAGCCCGAAGGGGCCGACAAGCACACCGATGAGGATGAAACCGATGATCGGCGTGATGCGGAAACGGGCGAACACCGGAATAACGATGCCGGCCGCCCCCAGGATTACGAGCGCATCCTGCATAACTGGGGACATTGAGAGTTCGCCTGCCATTCAGATGGCTTACCCTGAGCGCTTCACGCTGTCATCCACCGCCGGGTGAATGTGGACCGATTGGCCGTGCAGGGCCATCCTGCTCATCTGCCGGGAGACCAAGAGGATCGGAGATGTTGCCAACGCGGCGGTCCCATTCGATGCGATAGAGGTCAAAGCGGCGATCGTGCAGGTTCTGCACCGTCCCCTCCGCCCGGGCCCAGCTGAGGTCTGCCAAATTGACGTCGCTGATCGTCAGCGTTTCGACATTCTCACTCGCTTCAGCCGCAATCCCATCGCGAGCAAAGGGGAAGTCGCATGGGGTGAGGATGCAGCTTTGCGCATACTGGATGTCCATGTTCGCGACGTTGGGCAGGTTGCCGACATTTCCGCTCATCACGACGTAGCATTGGTTCTCGATCGCGCGGGCCTGCGCACAGTAACGGACGCGCATGTAGCCCTGTCTGCTGTCAGTGCAGAAGGGAACGAAGATAATGCGCGCGCCTTCATCAACGAGACGGCGGGCGAGTTCGGGGAATTCGCTATCATAGCAGATGAGAACGCCGATCGGGCCACAATCGGTTGGGATGGCATCGATGCTGTCTCCACCTTTGATGTTCCACCAATAGGCTTCGTTCGGAGTGGGGTGGATCTTCTCCTGCGCATGGATCGATCCGTCACGCAGACAAACATAGGCGACGTTGTGAATGTCACCATCGGGCATGCGCGTGGGGTGTGAGCCGCCGATGATGTTGATGTTGTAGCTGAGCGCCATTTCGGACAGGCGCTTGCGAATTCGCGGCGTGTATTTGCTCAGCAGTTCGATGGATTCGAGCGGGCTCTGCTCCTCCTCCTCGGCGCTTAGCAGCATGAGCGTGAAGAGCTCGGGGAAGACGATGAAGTCGCTTTCGTAGTCCGCCGCCACATCGACGAAATATTCGACCTGTTTCATGAACTCGTCGAAGTCGGCGACCGCGCGGGCCTGCAATTGGCAGGTAGCGATGCGGACGCTTTCCACGTCGCGCGGCAGACGGTGCTTGGGCGGCGCATCCACGTCGACATACGGATTGCGCCAGATCATGCGCACGGCATACGCCTTGGACTGCTTATCTTCGGGTAGATAGTCGGAGAGAATTCCATGTGGTTCGAAACCATTCGCCAGCTGGAAACGCAGCACAGGATCGTGGATTTTGGTGTCGATGACCTTCTGGAGATATTCCTCCGGCGTCTCCGCGCGGTTCGTCTTGCGCCGCATCGCTTTGGCCAGACCCGGCATGCGCCCGCCGAAAACGATCCCTTTCAGATCGAGCCGTTCCGCCAGCGCGCGGCGTTCTTCATACAGCCTGCGCCCGATCCGCGTACCACGCACGCCCGGATCGACGCACATCTCGTATCCATAGAGCCAGTCGCCGGTGGGATCGTGCCGAGAACCGAAACCGTTGCCGGTTACCTCGTCCCATGAATGATCGCCGAGAGCGACATGCTCATCGAGCCGCATCGATGCGCAATAGCCGACGATCTTGCCGTCGAGCTTCGCGATGAAGCAACCATCGGCATAATTGTTGATCTGCCCGCGGATTTCGCCCTGTGTGTAGGCTGGCAGATCGGCATAGGCGCGGCGCACCAGATCGCCGATCGCGCGCACATCTTTCAGCTTGGCCTGGCGTATTTCGAGACGGGCCTTCGGGCGGGGTGCGGTCATGTATTCTTCTGTCCCTGTCCAGATGAAAAGGGCGGCCCTCCCACTGGAAAAGCCGCCCCCTTGCTACGCTGTGTAGATGCGCTGGTTCCGATTAGATCAGGCCCAGCTTTCCATCTCTTTTTCGAGATTGGTGACGATCGATTCGAAGAACTGCTCGGTCGTTTGCCAATTCTGGCCGGGTCCGATGAGGAGCGCGAGGTCCTTGGTCATCTGGCCCTTCTCGACGGTCTCGATGCAGACCCGCTCAAGCGTTTCGGCGAATTTCACGACGTCAGGCGTGCCATCGAATTTGCCGCGATACATCAGGCCGCGCGTCCAAGCGAAGATTGATGCGATCGGGTTGGTCGAGGTTGCCTTGCCCTGCTGGTGCTGGCGATAGTGGCGGGTGACGGTGCCGTGTGCGGCTTCCGCTTCGACGGTCTTGCCATCGGGCGTCATAAGGACGGAGGTCATCAGGCCGAGCGAGCCAAAGCCCTGCGCGACGGTGTCAGACTGAACATCGCCATCATAATTCTTGCAGGCCCAGACGAACTTGCCGCTCCATTTCAGTGCAGATGCGACCATGTCGTCAATCAGGCGGTGTTCGTAGGTGATGCCTGCCTCGGCGAATTTATCCTTGAATTCGCTGTCGAACACTTCCTGGAACAGATCCTTGAAGCGGCCATCATAGGCTTTCATGATCGTGTTCTTGGTCGAAAGGTATACGGGCCACTTGCGGTCGAGGCCGTAATTCATCGAGGCCCGCGCGAAGTCGCGGATGGAGTCGTCCAGGTTGTACATCGACATTGCGATGCCAGCGGACGGGAAGTCGAACACATTGAGGTCGATCTCGGTCCCGTCATCGCCCTGATACACCATCCGGAGCTTGCCGGGGCCAGGGATCAGGGTATCGGTGGCGCGGTATTGATCGCCGAACGCGTGACGACCCACGACGATCGGGTCAGTCCAACCGGGGACCAGACGTGGGACATTCTCGATTACGATCGGCTCGCGGAAGACCACGCCGCCAAGTATGTTGCGGATCGTGCCATTCGGCGACTTCCACATCTTCTTCAGGTCGAATTCTTCTACGCGTGCTTCGTCGGGTGTGATCGTTGCGCATTTGACGCCCACGCCGTGTTCCTTGATCGCATTGGCCGCATCGACCGTAATCTGATCATCCGTTTCGTCGCGTTTCTCGATCGAGAGATCGTAGTACTTCAGATCGATATCGAGATAGGGGAGTATCAAGCGCTCACGGATCCATTGCCAGATGATCTTGGTCATCTCGTCGCCGTCAAGCTCGACAACGGGGTTTGCTACTTTGATTTTTTGCATGGCTAGCGCCTCATCCCTTCTGGACTTGGTGTGTTCGATCGGATGTCTGATTGATCCTTCCCGCGCGCTCTAGCAGAGGTGGGCTGGCATTCAAGATAGACATGCACTCGGGATCGAATCGGCGCGTCTGACCTTATGGCCGTGGTTTCGCAGGCAGCGTCAGAAGGGAAGCAGTTCTTCGATAAGCGCAGGCGGCGTTTCGAGCGCGATGCTCTCCTTTCGCGCAATGAAGGGCGTTTCGTGCACATGCAGACCGTCCAGCGCGCAATCGAGCATGAACTGCGCAAGGTCCGCCCGGCGCGTGCGAAGTTTCCCAGCCGGCAAGTCTTCAAGGGACACTTCGAAATCTCCTGTCTGCACGCGATTAAGGAGCCAGCCGGGGCGTACGGCCGTCCATTCAATATCGTCGCAGACCCTGAGCACGCGCTCCATCTCGCCCATCTGGCGGAAAATCCGGTCGAGTGGCGCGGTGGCGGCCTTGAACCACAGCGGGACGGTTGCATCAGGATCGGCAAAAGCCGCCGAAATGGTGACAAGCCGAGTCACGCCGGCCGCGCGCATCGCTTTGACCATCTGCACTGCGCCTTCGGTATAAAGTGCAGGCGGATTGATGAGCGTTTGCGGATCACGCCCGAGCCCGACTGCGGAGATTACGCAGTCGATACCGTCCATCAACGATGCGAGGCGGCCCTCGATCAAGTCGCCTTCGCGTTGCTCGAACCTCTTGTGATCGCAGAAATTTGTGGGCCATTCACGTTCCGCACCGCGCACCGAGTGTCCGCGTTCGAGGGCCTGGTCGAGGACATGCCGACCGGTATCACCGGTTGCGCCAAATAATAGGATTTTCTTGGTCATGCGAGCCCAACGGACGACACCCGCCGAAGTGCCTGAAGCGGACTTGAATTATGCGGAAAAAAAGAAAGGCGCCGTACCCGCGGCGCCTGTTCTAGCTGGTTCGATGGTGGGCGTAGGAAGAGTTGAACTCTCTCGGGGGTTGAATTTGTCGCTAGAAAACAAAGGCTTGCATTGGCTGGCTGTAATGAGTGTGATAGCGCGCTGTAATAGCCCGGTCAACAACGCGTGGGGATAAGCGCAAGTAGGCCCTTCATTCTGGGCCCAATGCCGATGGTTGCTGTTAAGAAATAGCGGGCGAGGAACCCGGGCTTGGCCAGGATAGAGTACACCGGGTTGCGGTTGCTCCACCTGAAAACAGAGTAACCAGTCGGACAAAAGCCCCTGCGCGATGGAAAAATGCCGGAGACGGTCTAGATATAAGCTATGAAGCGCTGCCTTATTCTCATTGACATAAACGTGTGCGGATATTTTCAGCGCATGGATCAAATCGACTGGCTAAAGCTAACCGGCTACGACGAATGCACGGTCGTAATTGCTCCGGTGCTGCTTCGCGAGCTGGAGCGGAAGAAGATCAATGCTAGCTCTCGCAAGTTTAAGCAGCGCTGCGACAAGACCATCAAATTCCTGTCTGCGAAAATGGAGGAAAGCGATCCCATCCCGCTTAGGCAGTCTGTAGCCCTTATGTTCCGCGATCAAGAGCCTCTGCTGGACTTTAGTGAACACAGGCTCTCTGAGGCTGTCGATGACGACCATTACATTGCGAGCGGAATTGAGCTTGAAAGCGAAACTGGGAAACAGGTCTTTATCGCGTCAGGTGATACCGGCTTGAAAATGAAGCTCCGGTCACGCTCCATAGACATTTTAGAACTTCCCAATGAGTTGCGGCTACCCGAGGAACCAGATGATGATGAAAAGGCTAGGCGTGCGGACAAGGCTGAGTTGGAAAGGCTTCGCAACTCGCTCCCTACGCTTTCCTTAGGTGGGCTAGGGGATAAACCTGTCGCGATAAGTGTATTTCGCGAGATCATACCCGACACTCTGCCAACTAATGAGGAGATGCTCAAATACCCGCCAAGAAAAGCGCAAACTGATTTCGTTACTGATGAAAGCTTGCGAGGATTAGTAGCCTATTCGAACCTTATAAACGAAAAGTCAGCAGAACGATGGAATATGCGCCGTGAGAAATATGAAAGCGCATACGAAACTTGGCTGGATCAGCATAAAGCCTGGCTGGCTCGCATAAGAAAGATCGAAAGTTTGCGCCTCGCGTTGACAAACGAGGGTTGCTCTATCGCAACTGACGTCGATGTGCATATGTTTGCTCCGCCGGGCATCCGGTTCTTAGATAGGGACAATGTGCCGGTAGCCCCAGAGCTACCTGATCCCCCTGACTCAAAACGACAAATTTACGATCCCCTAGATTATATCCATAACCTGACTTCGCCGCGTATTTCATATGATCAAGAAACCGCTTACGCGGATGACAACGGTAAAGGAGCGATTTTATCAGTTCCTAGCGTAAAGCCAGGCATGACCCGTGACCTGCCAGAGATATTCATTGAGATCGAAGATGACGCGTTGATCGGGCAGCCCATTCAATTCGCCACGAGTATCAGCTGTGTCGAACGAGAGCCCCAAGAGGCGAGAATTGAAGTCAGAATTGATGATGGCGGGATCATGCCTCGAAAACGAATACGGTCCGCGCGCGAGATAGGTGAGTGAGTGACGATAGCGAAGAAAATTCCCCGCTATCGTCACCTGCATTATTCGTCCCACGACTCACGCAGCGCTGTGATGAATGGCGCTACGTAGGGGAGGTTGCTTCCCGGAAGCGACCGGATGAGCTTATGCGGATCGCCGCCAATCGTCCCGCCGAATAGATCATCAGCTAGCCCGGCTCCGGGAGCTACAACGCCTCCAAAGAGCCGGTCGGCCCGTTTGCCGCGAACACCATAGCTGTCGCTCAGGCTCTCTCCCAAATCCCCGCCATAGTTCGACGCGAAGCTTACGCCTAAGTCCATGATGTCGCCGGAGAGACCGGCGGTGGAGGCGTAGTTAAGCGTGGCGCGGGTCAGCGCCAGCGGCTTGAGGTTGTTCTCCAGGTACTTCTCCCTACGATCCTCAGACATACCGGCCGTCTTGAGGCCTACGCGGGTCATGTGGATCGGCAGAGCGAAGCTCATGGCAGCCATCAGGTACATGAAGGATTTCATGGCCCCGTAGTTGCGCATGTTTCGACCCCACTGTTTTTCAACAGCGGTGATCGAGAAGGTACGGAACTGGAAAAGCATCTTTAGGAAGCCGTTGTGCGCCCACTTCCCGGTCTCCCCGGTGAAGGTCCTTTGGATGATCTGGGCAGAACCGCGCTCGACTGCCTGGGCCAGTTCGTTGACCTTGTCGGGGGTCAGCGCCTCGCCTTTGAACAGGTCGAGCTTAGTGACGCGGCCCTTGCTGTCGAACTCCGCGATCTTGTCCATGTCCTTTCGGAGAGCATCCCGGATCGCGGGAGTGATCCCGATGTCATCCAGGGCTGTATCATCGGCCCCGCTCTTGGCGTACTTGACGGCTCGGCGGAGAACCTCCTCGGACATCATCCGGGTCTGCGCAGCCATAATCATCCGGTGCCCGGATAGGATCATGTTGGCATGTGCCCCGCCGCGCACGGCGCGCGTCAGGACGCCCATGTCGCTGCCGTTGTACAGCTCGACATCGTTGTCGCGTACATCGAACATGCGGGTCATCCAGTAGTCGTCCATACCCACGCCGCCACCCATCTGGTCGATGCTGCGAAGCAGGTCGTTAGGAGCCGTGTGGCCCATGGCGATCTCCCGGACCTCTTTCATCATACGGGGCATCTCTTTGATGCTGCGGAAAGCAGCCTGGACGCCCAAGGCCGGGATGGCGTTGCCGAACTCGGCGAACTGGGTGAAGGCCATGCCACCGAGGCGCGAGGCGCTCGTGGCGAGCCGGATGTTCTCCATCCAATTCCAGTTGGCCTCACCGAACGGGGTGTTGAGGAACTCCGCTGCGATCTGATCGAAAGCAGCGACATCCTTAGGAGAGGCTCCCGAGGCGATCATGGACTTCTTGAGGACATCCAGGCCCTTCTTGCCCATTACGCCGTACTGCGCGAGAGCAACCTCGCCGGAGACCCGGCGGGCGTACGAGCGGTACAGGGCAGGGACGTCAGTGACGAACAGGTCCATAAGTTTGGTCCCGTCCCCGATCTCCTCATCCAGGTCCAGGCGGAGACGCCGCTTGGTATGCCCTGCGCCGCCCCGGCTGAACTTGCCCATGATCTTGTCGATCTCGGCAGGGTCCATGCTCATGGCTTCTAGGGCATCCCGGACGATCTGCCCGGCCTCCGGGGAGTGGAGGTTGAAGGGCACCTGGTACATACCGTTGGCAGCGTCGATGCTGCGCTCCAGGTAACGGGCTGCGAGGCGGTCTGAGAACGCACTGTCGAACCCTTCGATCTCTTGGAACTGACGAGCCAGCACTGTGCGTACTGCGCCCATCTGGTCTGCCGAGAGGGCACGAACCTTACGGGGGTCTAGGCGGTGAGGCACGTAGCCCACACTGTTGTCTCCGAGCCGTGCGTTACCGATGGTACCGGCGCGCTGCTGCTCTATCCGCATTTTCTCCATACCGGCCTGAAACAGGTCGGCGGCTTCCACCACGAAGGGGTTGCGATCAAAGGTAGTGCCTGCGGCCTTGCCGTTGCGGCGCTCGATCTCGGTGAACACCCGGCGATTGAACTGGTTGCGAGCTGAGCCATCCCAGAAGTCCCTGACCACACCGATATTCTCGCGCTTGCGGAACTGGTGAGCCAGATTGTCGAACCCGTGGAACTGCTCGTTGTACACGCGCTCCCGCATGAACTGCGAGATGGCTGCCGTACGCTGCCGCCCACCGGCACCCTGCGGGTTCTCCAGGAGGGTGACACCGACGGCTCTAGCTACCGGGCTATCGGAGAGGAGCAGCCGGGTACTTGTGGCCTCCAGGTCTACGCCTGCGAGGATCGTTTTGAGGGCGGCCTTGTTCACTGGGTTGGCGTCGTCGATCCGAGTTGCCCGTGCGATGGTCTCTTCGACCAAGGCACGTTCGGTTTCATCGGCCACACCGGCCAGGTCGCCACTCTCTGCCACGCGGGCCTGGAAGTCATCCGACTGGGTCAGCAGCTCTTCGGCTACGCCAAGGCGCTGGCTCTCTGGGATGTCTGCCAGGGCATAGTCCAGGACTTCCATGTGCTGATCCCGGATGCGGGAGTTGAGCGCCTCGGTCACCTGCTCGGGGCTGGCACCTTCGCCAAGCTCTAGCTCGACCTGCTCTCGCATCTCTGCGGAGTAGCGTTCCCGAGCTGCGCGGGCTTGAGCGATCTGCTCAGATACGATCCCGTCGCGGCCTAAGCGATTGGAGGCTGCACCGGCTGCCCATCCAATCCCGGCACCCGTGAGGGCAGACAGGAGGTACTCGGAGGGGTCAACGTAGTCGCCTGTTGCATCGAGCCCGGCAGTCACCGCAAGGTTACCTACCGCGCCTTCTCCGGCGGCGGAGGCGAGGGATGCGCCAGGACGCCCCGCTACTGCGAGCGCTCGGCTACCGACACCTGCTAATTGCGCGGCTTTGCCGACGCCGAGGCCAGCGGCCCATCCAAGAGGATCGAGGATGCCGGTGCCGATCAGGAGGGCGGTGGGCGATGCGGCACTGCCTATCACCTTCTCGCGCTCTCGCTGCTCGTCGATCTGCTGATGGATTTGTGTAAGCTCCTCAGAGCTGTTCGCGTCCCGAAGCATTGCGACCTCACGGTCATTCTGGGCGTAGCTCTCGATGTCCTGCCAGTTCTTTAGGTAGAACGAGTGGAACTCGGGGTCGCCCTCAATCGACTGCTCGCTGAGAGCATCCACGACTTCGCCCGCAAGGGTTTCGGCCATGCCTGCCTTGAAGCGATCCCAGGCGGTGATTGCCTCTTCCTCTGCCACAGCCTGCTCAGTCGCATCGCGCATTTGTAGCTCGGCACCCGCAGCCGCTTCGTTGACCGGCGCGAGGGTCATACCCTCTGTGAGCTTTAGGCTTACCAGCTCTGATACGCTGGGCTTCTTCGGTCGTGGTCGCCGCTTGATCTCACGCAGCTCGGCCTCAACATCGCCGAACAGCTCACCGGGTGTGCTACCGAGCATCTCGGAGACGGTTGGAACCTTCGGGCGCGGTACGACGGAGTTGCGGGGAGACGCTGGCGAGACCTCGCCCCCGAGAACACGGGAGCGGTAGGCCTCGTTTATGCGTCCCCAGCGCTTTCGGTCGGGACCGCCGTGGTACTCACCTACGGCAGCCTCCCAACTGTTGTCGTTGCGATCCATGCTTTCTTTGAGGTGGAGGGCAGCGACACGCGCTGCGCTCTCCGGGTTTGCGTAAGCATCCACCCCGTACTTATCGAGGAACAGCTTTCGCGTCTGCGGCATGATCTGATAGACCGTGCGAGCGCCAACCGGGGAAACCTGGTTAGCGTTAGACCGTTCGCCTTTGGTGCGGATCGCGTTCATGCCCCCCACCGGGAGACCCATCTCGCGCTCCAGCTCGGCCTCGATCTGGTCGTACATGGGGTCCTTGTAGGAAAGGCCCCGGTTAGAGTTACTCATGTGATCCTTGTGTTTTCGTGTTCTGAGCTTCGGAGGCAGCCGCGTTCGATTGAAAGCCGGTCGGTCCCCAGCCGTCGCGGTCTGGAGTGCTCGGTGCGGACGGTTCCGCAGGGGCAGGGGCTTCGCCGGGGAGCATTTCGGTATAGCCCGCGTCTCCGGTTTCGTTAGAGAGCTGGGCCAAGTCGGCAGCGACCGTCGGTGCGATGCTGTCTAAATGAGCTTGATCGCCCGAACTCATGTAGTTCGTGAGGGCGACGTTATAGCGCGCGACAGTCGGTATGTCCGACCGAGCAACAAGGGTTTCGATCCTCTGGAGCGGCCCGCGAAGGGAGGGCCGGGTGCTTAGTAGCTTGGCGAAGCTGCGCTGATAGGCCTTGCCCTCAGGTGTACCCATCCGGATCAATGTTGCGGCGGTATCGGTAACCTCTCGCGTATCGATCCCACGGCCCCGAATCTCTAAGAGCGCGGCGGCAGCGGTTGCGCGCTCTCGTTTCGTTAATTGGCTCATGCGATCTCTTTCGCAGGGCCGCGCGTGTAACCGCGTCGGCGGGCAGCGAGGTATTCGCACATGGCCTCACGAGGATCGCCGGGGCAGAGCGCCAAAATCTCTGCCGGGATTTGTTCGGGTGCCTCATCAAGCAGGTACTCCATGACGTTCGTCCGCAAATCGTAAAACCCGTGTGCAGTGTGCCTACCGACAGGAGACGTGTTGGTGCGGTGATCCCACTTGGGCGCATCCCAGTCGATCTGCCAAACGCGGTGCAGGACGCCGCCTTGGGCCGAGGCGGCGGAGCTTGTCTTGTCGGTTACGCGGACATTGCTGATGCGTCCCAGACGCTCAGCCCGGGCCGCTTTGGCGGCTTCTTCTTGCTCTTGCCTGTATTCGGCTTGGGCGTCTGCCAGCTTACCGGAAAGGTCTGCCACTCGGGCTCTTGCGGTTTTGATCCGCTCAGCCAGTTCCAGGTCAGCTTGCGCCGCTTCCAATTCTGAGGAGAGCCGGGATATTTCAGTGTTCATTCGGGGGTTGTCCTTTGTGAATGCGGGCGGGTGTCGCCTCGCGTCGATTGTCTGTTTTTATGTCGTGGAGTGCGCCGGGCGCGCCACTTTGCTGCCTTCGCCCTACGCCGCTCAGCGGCTTTCTCTTCGCGTTCTCGGGTGGTCCGAACCTTTTCTGCGAGAGCAGCAAGGGCGGCTTCCACTTCTGGCGACGGTGGGGTTTCGTAGGTCGGGCTTTCCTGCTTACCCACGGCGGCAATCCACTCGGTAGGCGTTGTAGGCGAGGCGGTATCGAGCCACGAATACACGGTTCTTCTCCGCAGCCTCGGGGGTCTCTTTGGCCCAAGAGGGGAGCTTTTGCCCGGTGGCAATGAGAACGCCTCGGAATACCGCTCGGCGGAATGCGCAGCGGATTACGTAGTATCTGGCGATGATGCCGAAGCGGCCATCAGGCGTAAGCCGCCCGGCGATGTTCTCATAAACGGGGCAGCGGTCGGGGTCGGCTGCGAGATACGCAGCGAGGCGCTCGCACCCGGCGTCGGGGGAGCGGGGGAAATTTAGCATAAGTGTCCTTGAGATTAGGCGTCAGTGGCGGCCGCCTTAAGCGCGGCGATGTCGTCGGGTGAGACTGAGGAAAGGGGATCGAATGGGCCCGGCCCGATAAGGGATTCTTCGGCGTCGTCTGCCGATGGTCCCGGCCCGGTAAGAGAACTACCCTGCGGCGGCGCGTCATTCCCCGAATGGGCCCGGGCTATGTAGTTACTACGTAACGTAGGGGAGTGCTCCCCCGGGGTATCATCTGCTTGCAGCAAACCAGCCATCCAAAGAAGATCGTCGAGATGCAGGCGGCGTTTTGCTCCATTGATGCGCGGTCGTATGCACTCATGGGAGCCATGCTTTGTGATGGTGTATTCCTGACCGGCTAGAAGCAGCTTGTTCCCTTTGCGTCGTCCGATGTTGCCGAACGGTTTAGTGTCCGGATCAGCTTCTCTATGGGCAGCTTTCACCGCTTCCCGCACCTGCGAAAGGGTGTTGAGGCGTGTCCGGTCGTAGTGTGATCCATTATCTGCGAATACCTTGGCGAGGCGTTCTTTCCGGGCTGGCGATAGGCTGGTGTTGAAATGATTGGTCGGAACGAAAGAGCTTTCGAGCTTGGCGTTTAGGCGTTTGACATCGGCTGTGTTGGTTTCTGCGCAGGCTGTCCTGCTATTGAACCAATGCTCGACCATCGAAGCGATTGCTGCCGTGTATCCTGCCGGTTTGGGGAGGTAGGCGCGGGGGTTGCCAAGCTGATAGCGAACCTGCGCTGCCTCGGGGTAGCGTTTCTTGTAGCGCTCGGCACCTTCCGTGCCTTGTCTTGGTAGGATGGCTTGAATGTTGCGACGATGTACTTTCTCGCGCTCCTTGCGCGGCAGGCTGTCGAAACCTGGAGGAAAGTTGATGTCGCTGGTGAGCGACGGGGATTGATCGTTCATGGTTTCCTAGTTTTGTCGGCGGGAGTATCGCCGAGGATGTTAGCGGGACGCCGCCTCGTCAGGATTGTCGGCTTTCCAGCGGTCGATGGCGGCCTTGTGGACCGACGCCCGGCCTGAGAGGCTACGGCGCGACCAATCCGGGGCTGGCAGATCGAGGAGGCTTATGATGGCTCTTACTGAGGCGAGCCGGTGAGCATTTCCACGAAAGTACGCGGCCACCTCAGGGTTATTCAGGCGGTCGGATACAGTGGCGAGGTCGATAGCGTCGTCCAAGGGGACGGCGGGCAATTCCATATGTTGTCCTTTCGGGGATCGTGTGTTTCGAGTGTCAATAAATCGAGATAGAGGGTCCGCGCTCATGGCGGCGGTAAATCCATAGAGGAGACCCCCGCCCTCACGGCAGGCTACGAGCAGGGGTCTCCAAAGGATCATTGCGCATCAAAGCGCTGAGCACCCCGCGACAAGGACTAAGAAGCGCGGGGGAGAGGGCGGGGAAACCGCCTTGTCTCTATGACGGTACCAATTCAGATGTCACTGACGCGATGCCGTGCTCTCTATGACGGTATCAGTTCATATAAACGAATACTTTTATGAACGCATTCCTGCTAATCACCAGGGGCAATCCGGGTCATGCGAGCTATGGTCGATGCGTCCACCTCAGGTGGCTCTACGGGCTCATCCGCCGGAGGTTGGGCAGTCTCGCTGCCTTGCTGCTCATACGCCTCTACGGCGGCGAGTGGGATACGCCAGAGCTTGCCCAGCTTGAAGCCCTTCAGCGATCCGGCATTGAGCAGATCATAGATGAGGGTGGTGGATACGTCCCACCGCTCGGCGAGCTGCGCAGGGTTGAGCGGAGCTGCGGTGCTCATGCGGCCACCCGCTGCGGAGCCGCTGCATTCCACGTGGGCTGCTCTTGGAGCCAGCATTCCTCATCCGCTAGCTGGTCCGCCCAATGGAGCTGGAGGCGCTCAAGCAGAGCTATCATGGGACCTGCCTTCGGCTGCCTGCCTTGGCGTAGATCGCTTATCATCCGCTCACCGCCGCCGCATAGCTGTCCTATTCGCCGTTCACTGAGCAGCGGGCGCGTCTCCAAGAACTCCGCTACGCCCGTGAGGATGAAGGTGCGATCTGTATTCGTAAGCATTCGTATTCCCTCCTGTGTGAGGCCTTTAGCATCCCCAAGTCCGGCTTTCCCGCCAAGCCCCTTGTAGCCTTTCCAGCCATTCTCTGTTGCGCCACGCACCGATAGCTCAGAGGCTCGCAGGTATTCTTGGTCAGTCAGCCGCTTGCTCAGTAGCTACCGCATTCAAGACCCGGCTAACCTGTGTTGCCTGCCACTTGCCGCCTCGACGGGTACGTATTCCCTCGGCATTCAGGCGGCGGGCAATCTCAGCCATGCTATCGGCCCCTTCTGCGCGCATCTCAGCTATGACCTTGCCTACCCTGGCGCTGAACTCCGCCGCTTTGCTCTGGCGAGCGGTTGTGCCTTTCGTGTGATCGACGGGGACGCGTTTCTGGCCATACTTCGGGTGCTTCTCTCCGTATTCTCTCCAGCCGCCCAGCTTTGTGCCTCGATCCTTTGCCGCCTTTAGCGCTTCCTTTGTCCGCTTGCTGATTGCCTTCCGCTCGTGTTGCGCCATTGCGGCCATCACGTGAATGGTCAGCTCATTCGCCTCCGGCATGTCCGCCGCCACGAAGCGCACACCGGCATCCTGTAGCGTAGCGATGAAGGCCACATTACGGCTCAGTCGGTCGAGCTTGGCGACAAGCAACGTCGCTCCGGTGAGCTGGCACCGGTTAAGTGCCTTTTCCAATTCCGGCCTGTTGTCCTGCTTGCCGCTCTCCGTCTCAACGTAGGGCGGCGAGAGCAGCTTATCGCCTTCTCGTAGGAAGCCGTTGATAGCCGCTTGTTGTGCCTCCAGCCCGAGGCCACTGCGCCCCTGCTTTGCCGTAGAGACGCGCATGTAGGCAACGTAGTCAGTCATAGGTTTTGCTCCTGAAAAGCCAATGATTACGTTATAGACTACGTCCGTTGTCAGAAATGTAAAGAGCTAATTGCGGCCCGATGCAGTCGAGCTTTTTTCTGTGCGCTGGGCCAGCCGGGGGTATGGGGGTAAATTCGCCCCTACATACTTGGAGGTCCCCCCTCGCATCAGAATGTCATTTTCAGGTCGCCACAAGATGCTGCCATCTAGGGTTGCAATTCCGGCTATCCCCGACTTTTCCAGTATTGAGTTTTGTCTACCGGCTCCCGCGCTCCATAGTTCAGCGATGGGCAATGTTCCGGCAATATGCAGGCGATGCACGCATGTTTTCTTGGCGAGCATTCAAATCACACAAGGCCTGAATGTCAGTCTGTCGGGCTGTGAGGAAACATGCCCGCGTTGCGGGGCCTGGGCAGATATTGTCGCAGGGACTTTCGACGTGACCGGAGGTCCTCATCCGACATTCACTCAAACCGCTGGCGAGCCAGTTGACCCGGAGCTGTTCACGAGGCTCGGCATCATCCTGGTCAACGCGAAGCTCGACAATCTCAAACCTGCGGAGGTTGTCGAGAAGGTCGGCCCCCTTTCGCCAGGATTAGCCAGGAGTCTCCGCGGAGTGATGGACGATCCGAAGGCGTTTGCATCGGTTTTGCAGGCCGCAATTGCAACATTTGGGGTCATAGCGGCGGCTGCCATTGGTGCTGCAGTTGCCATCAGCACTGCAGACAATACGAAGCCGGACCCCGCTGAAATAGAGGTTCAACGGGACGATGGGCAACTGAGGCGAGACCGAGATCGGCTCCAAGAGATGCGTCAACGAAACCTACCCGTACCAGCGTGGGCAACAGAGCTGCTGTAGGGGTGCCTGGCTTTGGTATTAGGATTCGTGAATCTGCTTGCGCGGCTGAATGTTCTTTGTATGTTCCACGCCGTGCCCAGGCGATCCACTCCGCAATCCCGTTATGACGACGACGCATTTCCGATACGGGTCAAAGTGGCTGTGCCCGGAGACGGCTTGGGGGTGTTGCTTGACGAAATCACAATTTGGTTGCGAGAGAACCTGCCCAAGGAACGCTATGCGACCCATGCGACGCGCTCCATAGGAACCTTCGCCGTTGCGTATTACTTCCGGAGTATTGAGGAAGCCGAGAGTTTCCTAACCGCATTCCCGCAAGCAACCTTGGCCGATGGCACAACATTTCGCTCGTATCGGCGGGTTTGAGCGATTGCGGTTGACCCCGCGAGCAGTGCGGCCTCTAGCCAGAGCATGTGTAATCTATATCGCATGACAAAGAATGCCGACGAGGTCGCGAAGTGGTTTTCGGCGATCAATGAAGCAGGGGGCTCCAATTTCGGCAGCGAAGTCTACCCCGGCTATCCGGGTTTGGTGATCGCAGAAGGCAAGGCCCAGAAGATGACCTGGGGGTTTCCGCTTGCTTTGAAGAGCAAACGGACCGGCCAGCCGCTGAAGCCAAAGCCGGTGAACAATGCGCGCACTGACAAGCTCGATAGCTTCATGTGGCGCTACAGCTTCGAAGAGAGGCGCTGCTTGATCCCGCTCACTGCTTGGGCAGAGGCGCAGGGGCCCAGGGGTGGGATGACGCGCACTTGGATGAGCCTTCCGAATACCGAGCTGTTCGCGGTGGGCGGTATATGGCGGGACAGCGACGAGTGGGGACCCTGCTATTCCATGGTGATGACGGATGCCGCTGGAGACGCTGCGGAGGTGCACAGCCGTATGCCGGTGCTGCTGGGTTCTGAGGATTACGGCAAGTGGACTGAGGGGACGCCAGAAGCGGCGCGGGCGCTTTGCAGGCCATGGGCGGGGCCGCTCAATATCGACCGCACCTCTGAGCCTTGGTTCAAGAGATAGACAGCCTTAGGCAGTAAAAAAGACCCCGCACGATGGCGGGGCCTAGTGTTGTCGGGCCAAAATAAATTCCAGGCCCTTCGGGTCGCAAGAGCGTTGTGGCCGGAAAATGTTGCAGGTGCGGGGCGTTAGGCGGAGTTGTACAACTCTGGGACTGCGCGGGCCCAACAAGTGAACCGATGACTGGCCCCAGCTCAACTCAATCGACCGCACGTCTTACCACTAGGCAGCCTAGCTCACTATGCTAGAGCCCGCCTTATTGCATCTCAGAAATTGCGGCAGGCGTCGCTGTAGGATTGACTGGGAGTTCGCCCCGGCCTGCCTCGATAGCTTTCGGCCCACCATCCGGAGGGCTGGCTTTGACCGAAGAAGCTTGTTCGACTTGCTCCGACGGAAAGGCGTAATCGAGGGCGGAATAAAAACTTTGCGGTATGAATAACCGCGCGGCTGCAATAAATATTGCAAATATGGTCAGTGCGATCACCGGAAAGCGGTCATGCCAGAAGAAATACCGTCGATAGCGCTCGCCAATTGCGTCGGCAAACCCAGTGATGTCGGAAGCAAGTGCCCCCACTTGACTGACCCAATTCGCACTCTCACCCGGATGATTTTGATCGGCGTTTTCTAGTGATTTCTTTACAAGTTCAAGAGTCAATCGGTGCTGTTTGCGCGTCAATTCAGTTAGGGCGGTAGGGACCCAATCGTAAATATCCTTCAACATCAGCCGAATGCGCTTTTCCTGCGTCACCCCATCGCTGCCCCGTTGCTTCTGGCCTACGTTATCTCGAAAATTTTCCCACTCATATACTTGATTTTTAGCCTGATCCGCGACGCGCAGCTTTTCGAACTGATCCGGGTCATTTAATTGTTCAAAGACGAGCGAGAACGCATCCTTTTTATGCTCCAGTCCTTCAAGTGCGCCCAACACAGTGTTTGCTCTGTTGGAGAGTTCTCTCAGCGCGTCGATCTCACCCCCTATACCGCTTGCCCTCATTAACGGAGTGTTGTGCGCCAACATGCGCTGCTCTGCCCGCCAATAACCAATAGTCATAAAGGCCAGTATAAAGCACGAGCCGAGAACTAGTAATTTGGGCGAAAATGAAAGGCCGTAGGTGAGGCTACCAAGTCCGACTATGTCCTCACTTCCCGCAGTCCCGGTAGCAACCACGACGGTAAGCACGCCCCAAAGTAATACGTTCCGCTTTGCTCTCCTATACTCCTCACTTTGATGGAGAGAGGTATCGGCGAAGTTGTCGGGTCGAGATGTGCTAATAGACATAGAGAAGTGCGTGCTCCTCATTCAGACGCTTCGTCAATGCGCCGCAATCGGCAGATGGGGATAAGCGCGACCCGCCATGCCAGCTAGGCACCATCAATCTCGTAACGAGGCAGGCTTTTCACAGCCTCGTGTAGGATAGCAAGAGGCGTCTCCCCATAGCGCCCGCCCTCATTCGACGGGGCGTGGCCTTGCAGCACATCCATTGTCGCCGCCTCGATCCCCGCCCCGCGCGCTACAGTCTTGAACCTGTGTCGCCATGAGTGATTTGGCTGGGGCGCTTCGACCCCCAGCGAGCGCACCCACTCGCCAATTCGCGCCGCTCGGAGCTTGGGGGCGGGGTTGATCTCGCTCCCCGTCCCTGTGTCGTAGAATAGCGGGGTTTCGTCTCCCGGCTTGCTCAATCGCATGATGCCTTGTTCGACAAGATGTGGATGAAGCGGGACGGTACGCGCCTCATGGGTTTTAACTGGCCCGGCTTCGGGCGTGATAACTATGACGGGGATACCGCCTTCCTCCCGAAGGTCCGTTCGGCGAAGTTGGCAAACCTCAGCCACCCTCGCGCCGGTATAGGCCATAATCCATGGCACCCAACGTCGGGCGAGGGCATGGCTTTGCGCGAGCGAGTCCGGAGGTGGCTGTAGGGATGCCTCCAAGATTGTCCGCGCTTCCGCATCGGAGAGGTCGCGGCTGCGAAGCTTGGCCGCCTTTGGGGCGCGCACAGTCAGCCCCTTCGCCGGGTTGTCCGGGATGAACCCGTCGTCGTGCGCGATTGATAATGTGAGCCGCACCGCCGCAAGGTATTGTCCCGTGATCGTTTTCTTGGCGAGGCCCTTGGCGACCAGTGAGGCAATCCAACCTGTCAGGTCCGCACGAGTGACGCGTGCCGCGTCGTCATGCCCGAGATGTTCGATCAGGCTCCGCACCTTGGGACGCCATTTGCTGATGACGACAGAGCTTGCAGCCCCTGTCTCAGCGTAGCGCTCGAAAAGCGCCATTAGGGGGATTCGTCCTGCGGTGCGGTCGTTCTCGACAGCGAGGCGATCATTGAAGGCTCGTTGGCCCTCGACCGCCTCTCGAAGCGTCTCCAGCTCTTGTTCGCGTTCTTTGACAAGATCACGCCAGGAAGCCTCCTCTTCGGTCAACTCGACCGTGCTTAAGAGCATCCGTTCCCGTGCCAACTGCCGATATTCGCTCCGGGCCTCATAGCGCGCCTCTGTGCGCCGCTGCACGGCGTCCGCCGCCTTGGCCTCCTCAGCCTCTTTTCGGGCCTGAGCGGAATCCTGCCGGGTTTCTAGGGCAGCTTCCTCTTGGGCGACAGCAAGGCGGGAGCGAGCCTCGTCGATCAGCTTGTCGGTATCGGCGGCGTGGGGACGGAGAAGCCGTTTCGCTTCTTCCCGGTCGTCCGTGTCGAGTGTGTGCCGCCACTCTGTCCGAGGCTTGCCCGTCGCGGTTTGGAATTGCCCAACTAAGTCCTTCGGGACTTGCCGCCGGAAATAGTACTTGGGGCCGATTCGAAGAAGGTAGGTGCACATGGCTTTCCTCACTGCGCTGTTACGTTACTGTAATAGCCAGCCGTGAAAAAGCCCTGATTTCTGCGATTTTTCCCGGAGTTCCGGGTTTCCGATGGTGGGCGTAGGAAGAGTTGAACTTCCGACCCCTGCAATGTCAATACAGTGCTCTACCACTGAGCTATACGCCCGCACCATCAATCGAACCGCCCATTTGCTGAGCGGGAGCGGCCCATTAACGCGCTGCCGAAAACAGTGCAAGAGATAAGCGCGTCTGAAAAGACCTGATTTTGTGCAAGGGTCAGAGAGAGGCTTGCCGCTGCTCTTCGAAGACTCTCTCCACCTCCAGCACGAGGTCGCGCAGGTGGAATGGTTTAGACAGCACCTTCGCATGCGGCTGCTCACGGCTGGCCCGAAGCGAAACGGCTGCAAAGCCTGTGATGAACATCACTTTTGTGCGCGGCGAAATTTCGGCGCAGCGCTGCGCCAGTTCGATCCCGTCCATTTCGGGCATGACGATATCGGACAAGAGCAAGTCGAACTCCTGCGATTCGAGCAGCGGTATTGCCTCTGTTCCGCGATCGACAGAAGACACCTCGTATCCAGCCTTGCTGAGCGCTCGTTCAAGGTAAACGCGCATGGCCTCTTCATCCTCGGCAAGGAGGATTCGCGGAGTTGAGTTCTTTGTCATGCCGATCCCGCTAGCAGCATGAACTTAAGAAATCCTACCATTTGCGACCGGTGATCGATTTTGAGACGGTCATGCAAACCGTGCCAAAAAGAGAAGGTTAATCGCCAATTTTTCAATTTTGGCCGACTCTTTCGCTTTACGTGTCACCTAATCGAATTCGCCTTTGACAGCTGCGGGCAAAGCGGGCAGCAAATGCCGCGATGAAAAGCCCCGATCATCCGATTGATGCGCCGTCGAATAAGGTCGAGAGTTTGCGTGTGGAGCGCGTAGGCTCCGACCGCGAGTTGCGCAGCAAACGGGGCGGGGCGGTCTCGGGCACTTGCGCCGAAGGTTTGTTCGGACCGGCTTTCACTCACGTTTCGCCTGTCTCGATGCCGCTGCCTGTGCTGATCGCGGTGCCTCATGCGGGACGCGTCTATCCATCGGACACGCTGGCGCAGATGCGGGATGCTCACCTCAGCCAATTGCGGCTCGAGGATCGCTATGTGGACAAGCTCGCGGTCGAGATCGCGAAAGCCACGGGGACGGGCCTGCTCGTGGCGCATGCACCGCGAGCGATGATAGACCTCAACCGAGCGCATGATGACGTCGATTGGAACATGATCAGCGGACCAACTCGGCGCTCTGACACAGGGAATTTAGCTGTCACAGGAGTAAACCACCGAGCGCGCAGCGGTCTTGGACTGGTGCCGCGCCGTCTGCCCGGATTCGGCGATATCTGGTGCGAGAAGCTTTCACGCGATGAACTGGATCGGCGGGTCGACCGCATTCATCGCCCTTACCATACTTTTCTTTCGAACGAGCTTGAACGGATTCGTGCAGAATGGGGCGCGGCGCTGCTCGTAGATCTTCATTCGATGCCGCCGCTGCGACGTCAGAATGGGCAGCAAGCCGCCCCGCAAATCGTTTTGGGCGATCGGTTCGGGGCGTCATGTCAGCATAGCCTAACCGCCGGCTCGATCCGATATCTTGAGCGAAGCGGATGCCCGGTTGCGCACAATCGTCCTTATTCAGGGGGCTATGTGCTTGATCGACATGGAGCGCCGTCTCGCGGAGTGCATGCCTTGCAAATAGAGGTATGCCGCGGTGCGTATCTCGATGAATGGCTTTCCGAACCTAGCGATGCATTGCCCGGTCTGGCGCAGATGATCGCCGGTCTTGTGCGTGAACTCGGCGCGCAAGTGGCGCACCTGGCAGCCAACGGTGAGACCGCGCAGGCCGCTGAATAGCTTTGGTATCCAACGCTAAATCGTTCATTTAAATGAAAAAACCACCTCGCGCGGCAAATGCGCACGAGGTGGCCAAGGTTCAGGGAAGACTCCGCCTGTTCGGCGTAGTCGCAGACGGCTGATGAGGGGGGTGCCGTCCGCTGCTTCAAAATAAGATCACGGCGCGACACCTTCAAGAGGTCTCGCACCGCGACCGTTGTTCGAGAGGGCCCGCGAGAGCGGTACCTAGCTGCTTTGCAAATTAGTTGATCGTTTCCGTTTTCGCGTCCGGAGTTGGGATCTTACCCTGTTCCGACTGGCGCTCGAAGAGGGTGCGCATCAGGTTCATCGAGAAGAGATGTGCGTGGATCAGCATGTTCATACCATTCTTGTTGAGCGCCTCGACCGTTTCGGAGGGAAGCTCGCGAAGCTTGTTTTCGTCGACCATGCGGAACCCGCGATAGACGAAAGGCTTGTCCGGCATGTCGTTGCGCGTGATCGCAATTTCCCCGTCCATCAGCAGGTCGAGCTTTTTGAGCTCGTCCAGAAATGCCTTGGTCCGCTGACCCGATTCCTCGAACTTGCGGCAGAACTCCAGCACACTCTTGGTGTACTCGGTCGCTTCGCCGTTTTCGAACAGGACATTGCCCTCGTCACGCTTACCGACCACGCCCGCGCTTGGATCGAAGCAGAGCGACATGTCTTCGCTATCCTTCTGCAATTTGGCGAGCAGGAATGGATAGCGGCGGATGTACGCCGGGATGTAGATGCGGCTGATCAACTTACCGTCATCGCCGATGAAGACGTTCACACCTTCGTTCAGGCCCATCAGAGCAATCGGAAGCGGGTTGTCGCCAGCGGTGAACACGATCGGATAATCGCGCTGCGCATCGACGAATTCGTCAACGGTGAGCGGAATTGCATGAGTGTTGGCGAGAAAGTCAGCATTCTCGAACGCACCGACTTTCCAATCGCTGTGATCGCGGCTGTTGAGTGGAAGCAGGTCGTTGTAAAACAGCGGAAGTTGCGGCTGCGGCGCGCTGGCCATGAATTGTCTCCGGAAATATTGGATTGAAATCTTGCGATCTGGCCCGAGAAGATGCCCCCGGCCATTCGTGGGCGCGCTTTAGGCGACCGTGAGGCGCTGTGCAAGCTATCGGCGACAAGGCGTGCCCCGTCTATCGATCCTCGGCGTTCGACATCGCTGATCAGTCTGGCATCGGCACCAGTTTTCCGGGATTGAGCAGGCCAGCCGGATCGAGTGCCTCTTTGACCTTTCGCATCATGCCAAGTGCAACCGGATCGCCCAATCGCCCCAGTTCCTCGACCTTCATCTGACCGATGCCATGCTCTGCGCTGATCGAGCCGCCCCACTTGGTAACAAGATCGTACACGCGCGCACTGATAAGCTTGCCTTCGTTTTCTTCCCATTCACCCGGCTTCGCGCCCGTTGGTGCGAGGATATGAAAATGGACATTCCCGTCGCCAAGGTGTCCGAATGCCGCTCCCTTGGTACCGGGAAAGCTGCTCTCGATCTCTGGTATGGCCGCCAGGATGAACTCCGGCATCGCTTCGACAGGTACGGAGATATCGTGCTGCATCGCCGGGCCCAATGCTCTTTCGGCAGCCGAAATCGAATCGCGAAGCAGCCAGAAATCCTCTGATTGGCTTTCATTCGAAGCGAGGACTGCGTCATCCAGCAGACCGCTTTCCATCGCATCGGCGAGCACCTTTTCCAGCTCGCTCCGCAGGCTTGCGTTGTCACCTTCGGCGGAAATGCACTCAATCAGCGCATTCCATTCGTGGTGTTCGGACAATGGAGCACGTGCATCGGGAAGATGGTCCAGCACGCTCTCGAGACAGTGATCAGGGATAACTTCGAACCCCTCTAGCGTATCTCCCATCGCCCTATCGACGAAGCGAAGCAGACTTCTCGCCCCGGTGATCGTCGGGAGGCCTACCCATGCGGTCGCCCTTGCTGACGCCACCGGAAGCAGGCGTAATGTCGCCGCCGTGACAATTCCGAGCGTGCCTTCGGAGCCGATCAGCAATTGCTTGAGATCGAACCCGCGATTGTCCTTCTTGAGCACGGTGAGGCCGTCGAATATGCTGCCATCGGCAAGGACGGCCTCCACTCCGAGCACTTGGGCCCGCATGGTTCCATGGCGCAAGACCTGCGTGCCTCCCGCATTGGTCGAAACCAAGCCGCCAATTGTTGCAGATCCTTTCCCGCCAAGGGTGAGGGGGAAGCGCAACTCGTTGGCCTCTGCAGTCTCATGCAGCGTTTGCAGGATGACGCCCGCCTCGCATACGCATTGCCCGGCTTCGGCATCCAAGGAACGGATCGCGTTCATCCTTCGGAGCGAAAGCAGGATCGCTGTGCCGCTATCGTCAGGTGTCGCACCACCCGCCATGCCGCTGTTCCCGCCTTGAGGAACGATAGGAATGCCATATTTAGCGCAGACTTTGACGAGCGCGGAAACCTCGGCGGTGGATGCCGGGGCGGCGAGCGCTAGGGCGCGTCCGGTGTAGCGACCACGCCAATCCGTGAGCCACTGCGTCAGGTCTGCGGGATCGGTGGTGAGCCCCTTGGGCCCAAGAAGCGAGCGCGCTTCGTCTAGAAAGGCGTCGGTGCGGGACAGTGTGGTCGTCATTGTTGCGGCTATGCCACAGGAGCGGGCTTTTATGCCAGCGAATTGCAGTGGTTGGACGGCGCAGTTAAGCCAACGTTCAATCGTTCGCGCTACTCATATCTGTAAGCGTGCAGGGGGCGCGTGACCGGCGGGATTGCCGGACAGGAGGAACACCGAATTCAATGCCGAGCTTGCTCGCCCTTGCAACGCCAATTGCGATGATGCTGACCGTGCTCGGGCAGGGCAGTGAGCTTGCAGGCGCGGCAGCCTTGTCTGGCGCGAGCTCGCATTCCGGTGCGGCAGATGATCGGGAGGCACCCAAGGAATCGCAAAAAGGTATTCCTCTGCCCGCGCGCTATCCGGTTGACCCAACGCCCACCGCAATCGCTCCGCTTGACGTCTTTCGCGGCGGCCAAGTTCTCCGCCAGGTCCGCATTGAACAGCGGGTCATCGTTCGGATATCGCCGCAGCGTTCACGCGACCGCAATCAGCTGCTTGCGCAGCTGCCCCAGCGCGCGCTCAACACCCGCTACGAAGAGCGTGAGATGGACAAGTGCGTCGCGATCGGAGGCATCTCTGGCGTACAGACCGGAAGTGGAAGCCGACTGCTGCTATTCCTGCGTGATGCCAGGATCATCACGCTAAACCTCGAAAAGGCTTGCCGGGCCCGGGATTTCTATTCCGGCTTCTATATCGAGAAGAATGCCGATGGGAAGCTCTGCATCGATCGGGACAAATTGCAGTCTCGCAGCGGTGCAAAGTGCGAAGTTCAGCGCATGCGTCAGCTCGTAGCAGTAGAGAATTGATCGTTTCGACGCGCGACGCTAAGCCGCAGGTTTCTTGACTTTGGCACCTTTTTTCCGCAGAGGCGCAGCGCCTGAGGCTGGCTTTCACGCTCCAGGCTGAAGCTTTCGGCAATTTCGTGTTGCCTCTATCCGGACATAACCTGACGCATGACATTCGCCGATCTCGGCCTTTCGCCCGAACTACTTAAAGCCGTAGACGATGCGGGCTATACTGAGCCGACTGCTATTCAGGCGGAGGCCATTCCTGCGGTCCTGATGATGAAGGACCTCATTGGTATCGCCCAGACCGGCACGGGGAAGACTGCCAGTTTCGTGCTGCCGATGATCGACGTGATGGCCGCGGGCCGCCGCCGGGCTCTGATGCCGCGTTCCCTGATCCTCGAGCCGACGCGAGAGCTGGCCGCACAGGTCGCGGAGAACTTCGAGAAATACGGCAAGAACCACGATCTGAAAATGGCGCTGCTGATCGGCGGCGTTCAAATGGGCGATCAGTTGAAAGCGCTGGACGAGGGCGTCGATGTGCTCATCGCGACGCCGGGCCGCCTGATGGACCTGTTCGAGCGCGGCAAGATCCTGCTTTCCGGGTGCGAGCTGCTGGTAATCGATGAAGCCGACCGGATGCTCGATATGGGTTTCATCCCCGACATCGAATTTATCTGCGACAAGCTCCCCGAAACCCGCCAGACGATGCTGTTTTCGGCCACAATGCCGCCGCCGATCGAAAAGCTGGCAAAAAAGTTTCTGAGCAATCCCAAGCGGATCGAAACGACGCGCGCCGCTTCGACCAATAAGGACATCACGGCTTTCAAGGTGCCGGTGAAGGCGCGTCAGAAGCGCGATACGCTCAAGTGGCTCCTGCAGAATGACCAGGTCGAAACGGCGATCATCTTTGCCAATCGCAAAACGACCGTTCGCGACCTCAACAAGCAATTGCAGCGTGACGGTTTCCGCAGCGGAGAAATCCATGGCGACATGGACCAGTCGTCGCGCCTCAAGGAACTCGACCGTTTCAAGTCGGGCGACGTAAATATTCTCGTCGCATCGGATGTTGCTGCGCGCGGGCTGGATATCAAAGGCGTCAGTCACGTATTCAACTTCGACACCCCGTGGCACCCTGACGACTACGTTCACCGGATCGGCCGGACGGGAAGGGCAGGGGCCAAAGGCCGCGCGTTCACCTTCGTCGCTGATGAGGACGCCGAAGCGATCGCGAACGTCGAAAAGCTTACGGGCAACAAGATCGCCGTGTTCGGCAAAGACGATGTGCGCGTAGAGCTTGCTGATCCTTCGGCGAAGGCATCGGAAGATGAACAGTCTGACGGGAAGAAGCCGCGCAATCGCCGCAAGGAAAGACCCGATGACGCTGAAGGCGAGGCTAAAGAGAAAACCAAGAAAGGCCGGTCCCAGCGCAAGCCGAAACCCGACGAAGCGACCCAGCGGAATGCGCAATCGAAATCGCGCTCTCGCCGCCGCGATGAAGATGACGAACCCACTGCCCCGGGTGAGTGGAACGGTCCCAAGCCCGGCTTCCTCGACATTGGTTTTGGCTAATCCACTTCGATTGAGCGGCGCGCGGGTCTAACGGTCAGTTTAGCAGTCTGATCAATTCAGATTGTCGGTGTATCCCGATCTTTTCGAAGATCACGGATAGATGCGATCGTACCGTGCTTTCGGAGATTTCCAGACGCTGGGCGGTTGCCGCTCTCCCGTCACCCTTGACGATCTCAACCGCGACAGCCTCTTCCGCCGGGGTTAGCCCGAATTCCTTGGCGAGACCGCGGACGCGTAGAGGGATCGTCTTTTGCGGTATCGAGAACTGGAGCAGGGCTGCAGGCCTATCTGTGTTCAACCAATTGGTTCTTCTATTACTACCCTCTCGTATCGGCATGATGTCGATCCACACACGTTCGCCTGTGCGTGCTCGCAACCAGCAGGAACCAGCTTTACGGTTCGGATCTTGCGCATCGTCGATCAGATTTCGCAATTGGCCAACCGGTCCGATCGTGCTCGGACCGTAAGTCGCGCTGCGAACTGCCCCAAGCCGGGCGAATCCTCCCAAAGCATCGCTATCGTGACTTAGTATTCGGTAATTCCGATCAACGATTACCGAGCCTTGATGCCCAGGCCCGGAAAGCCCCGCTTCCAGTGCTGCGCCCATCCTCACACGGGTTTCGATCCTGCTCGCACGAATAAAATGGGCGCTAAGCTCGGCGAATCCTTGTCGCTCCTCTCGGCTGAATTCATTTCCAACGGCGCGGTACACGGCGATCTGGGCGAGCCGCGACGATCCTCGGGCAATGTTCGCGTAGAGCGCGCCCATGTCGAGATCGTTTGGTATCCACCATTCGCGGTACTCGATACATTGCTCGAAGATTGGTCGAAATTCATCGTTGTCCGCTCCGACGACCTGACCCAGATTATTGACAGGCGGCGGTCGCGGTGGATCATATTCGACTGCGTATTTGTTGATTTCCCAGTAACTGCGGAGCTTTTCGGGCTCCATCAGCGGCATGCTTCCGCCAGCCAGTTTGCCGTCCTTCAAGACCATCAACGCTGCCTGCGTTGAGTCCATTGCTTCAGCCACGGCAATCAGAGAGTCGTCAATGTGGTCCGCATCAATAGAGGCTTCGTAGATCGACGATATCGCTCTCTCGAATGCTTTGTAGTCAGTCACAGCCTATCCCACATTGAACCTCGAGCGACCGCAAATCCAGTATAGCAGATTCAGCCCGCTCGCGCTTTCGGATTAGTAGGACTGTCTCCTCGCTCGACATCGGACGTTCGTCCGATGTGGCGATCCGCGAATCGTCATAGCCTCGGTTTCGACTTCAGATTTTGCGAAGTCAGATCGATGGAAAACCGGGAGGAAATAACATGTTTACAACACTTAAGCTGTGTTTCGCCGCTTGCACATTTGCGGTTGTTACCGCTCCGGCAGCTGCTGAAGATGTGTCGATTGCGGTCTACTTCGGAGACCTCAATCTGAGCGACGAACGCGGATTGGCAATGCTCGAAAATCGACTCGAGAAAGCGATCAAGGGTGTTTGCGGTCGCAACGCGAGCCGCAGCATTGCCAACCAGGTGCACGCTAGCAGATGCGAGCGTAATCTGCGTCGCCAGGCGAAGAAAACCGTAGCCGCGATCACCAACGGCCGCACCAAGTTCGCGGGCGATATCGAGATCGCCTATCGCGGGTAATCTTGAGACGTTTGTAATGCACCAGAGAGGGCGGTGACGGGTTTTCGTCGCCGTCCTCTGTCTTTTACCCCACGACCTTTACGAAGCTGTCGATCACGCGTTTCGTGCCATGCTCTTCAAACTCGATTTCGAGCTTGTTGCCTTCCTGATCGGTGACGCACCCAGTGCCAAACTTATCATGGTGGACCATCGCTCCGATGGCGATGTCGCTGCGTGGTTTGGCCGCGAAGCTTGCTGCCGAGCGACCCGGTTCGCGCAAACGCTGCTGCTTGGTCTCATAGCCGGTTGCGACCGCACGCTGCCAGCCTGGGCCGCGCGCCTGAGCGCGATCCGGGCGATCCCGCGCGACATGGGCAAACGGATCGTCGTTCTCGCTCCAGTTCGCCTGCCACAGGCTTTTCCCGCCAGTCATGGTCGTTTCCTGCTCGATATGCTCCTCGGGCAGTTCTTCGATGAAGCGCGAGGGGATCGAGCTCGTCCACTGGCCGTATATGCGCCGGTTCGCTGCGTGCAGGATCGTGCAGCGCCGCTTGGCACGGGTGATCGCGACATAGGCGAGGCGCCGCTCTTCCTCTAGCGACGCGAGCCCGCCTTCATCGATCGCGCGCTGTGATGGGAAGACGCCTTCCTCCCAGCCAACGCAGAACACGTTATCAAATTCGAGGCCCTTTGCCGCGTGGATCGTCATGATCGTGACGGTCTCTTTCTCTTCGCCGCGATCATTGTCCATGACGAGGCTGACGTGTTCGAGGAAGTCGCCGAGCGTATCGTATTCCTCCATCGCGCGGGCAAGTTCGGACAGGTTTTCCGCACGGCCTGCGCTTTCGGCGCTGCGATCATTGGCCAGCATGTCGTTATAGCCGGTTTCATCGAGCACGAGGCGGAGCAAGTCCGAGGGGGTCATGTTTTCCGCCGCTTCGCGCCAGCTAAGGAATTGGCGCATCAATCCACCAATCGTGTTCGCGGCGCGTTTGGGCAGTTCGTCGCTATCGGCAAGCTCGAGCGAAGCGGCGGCGAGAGGGAGACCCGTCCGGCGCGCATGTTGATGCATCTTTTCGAGTGTCTTCGCGCCAAGCCCACGTTTGGGCTGATTGTAAATCCGCTCGAACGCCAGATCGTCCTGCGGTTGCGCAATCACACGCAGATAGGCGAGCGCGTCACGGATTTCGGCGCGCTCGTAAAAGCGGAAGCCTCCGATGATCCGGTAATTCACACCGATCTGGATAAAGCGGTCTTCGAACTCGCGCGTCTGGTATTGTGCGCGAACGAGAATGGCGATCTGATCGAGATTTGCGCCTTCGCCCTCCAGGCGCTCGATCTCTTCGCCGACGCGCCGCGCTTCTTCCGGAGCGTCCCAGACCCCGATGACCTTAACCTTGTCGCCGCCATTGGCCTCGGTCCACAGCGTCTTTTCGTGGCGGTCCGAATTCGCTCGGATCAGTCCGGACGCTGCGCCAAGGATGTGCGGGGTCGAGCGGTAGTTCTGTTCCAGCCTGACCACGTGTGCGCCAGGGAAATCCTTTTCGAACCGCAGGATATTGGCGACCTCCGCGCCTCGCCACGAATAGATCGACTGATCATCGTCACCCACGACGCAGATGTTTTTGTGCGCCTGAGCGAGCAACCTCAGCCAGAGATATTGGACGGCATTCGTGTCCTGATACTCGTCGACAAGAATGTAGCGGAAGCGGCGCTGGTAATCTTCCAGCACATCCGTGTGCTTGCGGAGGATGTTCAGCATGTGAAGCATCAGATCGCCAAAATCGCAAGCATTGAGCGCTTTCAGCCGGTCCTGATAGAGCTGGTACATCGCCTGTCCGCGTCCATTGGCATAGCTCTCATTCTCAACCGCATCGAGATCATCAGGGTTTAGCCCGCGGTTTTTCCAGCGATCGATCAAGCCCGCCAGCTGGCGTGCGGGCCAGCGTTTCTCGTCGAGGTCACTATCCATGATAAGCTGCTTCAGCAGGCGTAGCTGATCGTCAGTGTCGATGATGGTGTAATTGCTTTGCAGACCGACCAACTCTGCGTGCTGGCGCAGCATCTTCGCGCAGATCGAATGGAATGTTCCGAGCCAGCGAAGGCCTTCACTGCCCGGCCCCAGATGTTGGCCGACACGTTCGCGCATTTCGCGCGCGGCCTTATTGGTAAAGGTTACGCATAGAATCTGGCTGGGATAGGCACGCCGGGTTGCCACAAGGTGCGCGAGGCGCGCAGTCAGCGCGGCCGTCTTGCCCGTACCCGCTCCAGCCAACATCAGTACCGGTCCCTCGGTCGTCAGCACAGCCTCTTGCTGTGGCGGGTTGAGCCGCGCTGCGTATGACGGGACGCCGGTGTCGTTGGTGGATTGAGAGGGGACAATATCGGTCATTTGCGTAGGCCGAACAAGTAGGGAACGCGGTCACTCTCCGCAAGCGCGGAGGAGACGTTTTCGACTGATCGACGCTGAAGCACGGTTCGTCTGCCGAACCGAATTTTTCGGAACCGATCCCAGCCTGTCTTCATTGGTCCTGCAAACACGCAAACAAATTAAAAGGCTGAAAACATGAAGAATTTTATCGCATCCGCCGTGACCGCCGTATCGCTCGCTACGCTGGGCCTGGCCGCGCCGACCCTCGCTCAGAACGATGATACCACTGTCAATGACGGTTCGACCGAAGCCGATACGCCGGTAATCGTCGAGCGCAATGACAACGGCAAGGCCACGAAGGTTCGCATTTCCGGTGAAGTCTACGATGTGTGCATGAATGGCGAGCAGGACGACTGCATCAACCCGCGCGCAGCCGGCCTGAACTGGGGCAATCGTCCGCTCGATTATTGGCCAGGAAAGCCTGCCAGCAAAATGGACTAAGTCCGCGATGGATAACTAATTTACGAAAGGGTGGCTTCGGTCGCCCTTTTTTCATGCTTCACCGACCCGGCAGCGACGCGGTTTTTCAACCGGTCCGATTTTGGCCACAATTCCCGCCCGGCTGTGCGGGTGATGAGCCGTTTGCTCCGCCGAAGGCTTCCTAAACACCGAAAAAGCAATCATAAAAAGTTCACCGAAGCGGAGGGGTGATCCCGGTTCGGCAATGCAAAAATGCAGACCGCGTTCGTTGGCGCTTGGGAAAATCTTTAGGAGAAACCCATGCGAAGATCACATTACTATCTTGCCGGAGTGGCACTGGCGACATTTGGCCTGATAGTGGCTAATCCCACTACCGCACAGGAAGCGGGTCCACCGCCAGGGGATGCGCCGATCGATCAAGTAGACGCAGACGGAGGGTCTGCACCTGCCCTTACTCCGGACCAGCAGGCCCAGTATGACGGTTGGGAGCCCGACCAGAAATTCGGATACGATTCCTGGCCTGCGGCCACACAGGAATATTATTGGTCCCTGGAGCCGGATGAGCAGGCACTGTTCTGGCGGCTGACGGATGAAGACAAGATCGCTATCACCGCAATGACCGGTCCGGAACGCGATTCCGCGTGGGAAGCAATCAAGAGCAGCGCAAGCGGTAGCGGCGATAGCGCTGATGCAATGCCTCCGCCTCCTCCAGACGGCTGATAACATCCATCAAAAAGAGCCGCCGATGACGGGAGGTCATTCGGGCGCAGCGTCCGGGTCGGTCATGCGAAGCAAGGTTAGCTTGCCCTTACCGACCCGGCGTTCTGCGTCCTTTGCCAAGCCTTTGACATTCACATCCTCATTAAACGCCGTTTCGACAGCTATCCAGGTTGCGCGGCCGATCCATCCGAGCCGCAGCAACCGGTCCAGCGCAACCGAGCCGGCGCTGGTCTTGTATGGTGGGTCGAGCAGGATCAGGTCGTACGGTTCGCGCGCAGCCCGCAGGTGCATAACCGACATCGCGTCGACATCGGTTTGCGGGCGCGCAGCAAGCGCCACGATGTTGGCGCGGATTGCATCCAGGGCTGCACGGTCCTGCTCGACAAAGAGACAATGCGCCGCTCCGCGTGACAACGCTTCCAGGCCCAATGCGCCAGACCCTGCGAAGAGGTCGGCAACGCGCAAGCCTTCGAAGCTGCCAAGCCTGCTGGCCAACATCGAGAAGAGCGTTTCCCGCGTCCGGTCGGCAGTCGGCCGGGTCGCATCGCCTTTCGGCGCGGTGAGCTTTCTCCCGCGCCACTCGCCCGCGATGATCCTCACGCGCGCTTGCTCCGCTTGATTGAGCTTACGAACCGATCGAGGTCGCCCTTGCGAATGCGCGATGCCTGGCCGCGTGGGAGGTCGCCCAACTGGAACGGGCCATAGGCGGTACGGATCAGGCGGTTCACCTTGAGGCCGAGATATTCGAGAACGCGCCGCACTTCGCGGTTTTTGCCCTCGGTAATGGTCATCTCGATCCAATGATTGCGACCAGATGCGCGCTCCATGTTCGCGTCGATCGAACCATAGCGTACGCCATCGATCTCGACCCCATCGATCAGCGCCTCCAGCTGATCCTGGGTCACATCGCCAAATGCGCGCGCCCGGTAGGTGCGCGGAATACCGGTCGCCGGGAGCTCCATCTGGCGTTTCAACCCGCCATCATTCGTAAGCAGCAACAGCCCCTCGGTGTTGAGGTCCAGTCTGCCGATCGGCATCAGGCGCGGCGCGTCCTTAGGCAGCGCGTTGACCAGCGCGGCATAGATCGTGGGGCGACCTGCCATGTCTCGCTCCGCAGTGATAAGACCCGTGGGCTTGTGAAAGGCGTAGAGCTGCGTCGGTTCGGGCCCTGCCACCGGCTTTCCATCGACGCTCACGCCCTTGAGGCTCGTCAGGAATGTCGCAGGCGTCTCGACCGGCTTCCCATCGATTGCGATACGGCGGTCGGCGATCATGCGCTCGATCTCGCGGCGGCTGGCAACGCCCGCGCGCGCAAGCAATTTGGCAATGCGGTCGCCTTCGGGGCGGTCGTCGGATTGTTTCGGATTGGTCGGCATGGTGGCCGCCGCCTAGGCCTTCAGCCGGAACCCTGCAAGAATTCCTGCACTGTCTCATCAAACCGCGCGATGCCACCTTCGAGAGTACCGAGGGTGATTTCGCTGACCGCGCCGCTTTCAAGGCCTTGTTGACCAAGCTCGGCAGCACGAAAATCTTCGCTGGCGAACACGCCGCCATCGAGCAGCGACCAGCTGCGTTCCCAATGATCGCGGGCTTTGTCTGTCGCGGGGACTTCCGGGATCAGCATGAAGTCTTCGACAAGGGTCAAGTCATGCGCCTGCGGCATCAGGACCATCACGTTGATGTAGTCGGGGGAGGGGACGATAATTGTGGCCGGAAGCAGCTGATAGGCGAAGGTCACCACCCGCCGCAATTCCTCCATGTCGGTGAAATCGACGTTCTCGACCTCTTCCAGCCTGCCTACGGCTGAGCGCATGTGCGGACCGACGCTGTCACCGCTCGTGATTCCATCCTTGAAGAACGGACCGATCGTGTTCGCGTGCAACCGGGTGACATGATAGCTTTCGAGGAAAGCGTCCATTATCAGCTTCCAGTTGCCTTTGACTGTATGGGTCTTGCGCCGGAACAGGTGGCTGCGGTCCATGCCGAACGCGCTGAAATCTTCGCCGAGCGTTTCCGCATCACTGAAATTCGCGCCCTCAACCGGTGCGAACCAGATCAACCCGCCCGCTTCGCAGCTTGGCAATTCCTTCAGGCCGAATTGAGTTTTGTCGAGATCCGGAAAGGTCTCGGGCCGGGGGAGACCGACAAGCCCGCCATCGAGGTTGTAAGTCCATGCATGATAGGGGCACACCAACTTGGAGGCGCATTGCACCTCGTCGCCTTCGACCAGACGCGTCCCGCGATGCTGGCAGACATTGAGAAACACGTGCGCCTTGCCCTTTTTGTCCCGCGTAATCAGCAGAGGGCGCCCAGTGGCATCGTGCGGCACGGCCATGCCGGGTTCAGGAAGCAAAGCGGTGGGGCAAAGCACCTGCGGTAAGCGATCGAACAGCGCCGACTTCTCCGCCTTGAAATGTTCGGGGTCGGTATAGCGGCTCGCCGGCACGGTATCGATCCGGTCGGTTTCGCGAACCGCGCCGCTGCGAATGTTCTCCGCCAAGGCCAGTTGGCCGCCCGTCGGGCGCAGCTTTCCGGCACTATTGTCGGTCTGATCTGTTGATGGCGTTGTTGGCGCGTTCATCGCAGCGTTCCTATCTCCTTCTCCAGCGGCTAGTGTCGCAGAAAATACGATGCGCTGAAAGGTCGCGAATGTCTCAGGCGAAAGCAGAAAAACCGGGTTGGGCAGAAGTCGCAAGAGCGATGGGTCAGCGCAAGACCGGTTTCATGGCGCTGTTCGGCTTTGCCAGCGGTCTTCCGTTTTCACTGTTTTTAGGCACGTTGTATGCTTGGCTGAGTGAGGCCGAGGTCGATCTCGAGACCATGGGTGTATTCTCCCTGATCGGGCTTGCTTACGCATTTCAGTTCATCTGGTCGCCTCTGGTCGACAAAGTCGATATTCCGGCATTTCGGCGCTTGGGCAAACGCAAGCAGTGGATCGTGCCGATGCAGTTGGTCCTCGGTACGATCCTCGTCACGTTGAGCGTGTTGGAGCCAAAATCGCAGCTGGGCTGGTTCTCGCTGCTCGCCGGCATCGGTGCGCTCGCAAGCGCGACGCAAGATATCGCGATCAATGCCTGGCGCATTGACGTGGCCGACGAGAAGGCGACGCTCGATATCCTCTCGACCGTCTATCAGATGGGATACCGGCTCGCAGCGCTTGTGGGGGGTGCGTTCGGACTGATTATCGCTGCACGCATCGGCTGGCCGGAAACGTACATGCTCATGGGTGTAATCCTCCTCGCGATCGGTGCAGCGGGCCTGTTTGCGCCCGACACCCAGAGAGAAGCTGCAAGTTCAATCGGGCCCAGCGCGGAAGACCTCGCTGAATTCTACAAGCCCGGTGAGCTGCGCGCCGAAGTGCGAAACAAGTTCCTGTGGCAAGTCATCGCTTTGTGGGCATGGGCGCTGTTGATCCTAGGCATTTTCATGGTCCGGGCTCTGGGCGGATTCATTCCGATGCTGCCGGTCTATGAGTTTGCGATTCTGGGTAGCGAAAGGGTGCTAGACTTCAACTGGCTGCTGGGGATGTTCCCACTCGGGCCGGAAGGTCGACCGGACCCCACCGAGTTTACTGCCAAAATGGGTCCTATGATTATCGCAGCCACGATTATCCTCCCCGCAATAATCGCGGCTCGTCTGCACAAACGGAAAAGCGACGGGCAGGATGTCATTGCCGTTGGTGAAGACGTGAGCGCGATGAAGTTCGGTGCGCTCGATCACCTTTACCGTGCGCTGTTGGTGCCGCTTGTGGAATTCGTAGGGCGGCTGGGGTGGAGCCTTGTGCTGATCCTCGCGCTGGTGCTGACATACCGGATTTGCGACGCGATCTGGGGGACGTTCGCTTATCCCTTCTACTTGGGCGAATTGAACTACACCAATGACGAGGTCGCGTTCGCATCGAAGTTCTTCGGCGTGGGTGCGATCATCGCAGGGCTCGCTTTGGGCGGGTACATGCTGACGGTTATGGGCCGGATGCTGACGCTGACGCTTGGTGCATTGCTGGCGGCGCTCACCAATCTGCTATACGCCGATCTGGCGATTGGCGGCATGTACATGCAGGCGGCGAGCGATGCTGTTGGCTTCAGCGCTCTTATCAATTTCATCGCGCCATTTGGGTCCGAAGGGCTGCCACGCCTGACCTTCACGATCATGTTCGAAAACCTCGCGATCGGCATTGCCGGTGCTGCTTACATCGCATGGCTTTCCTCGATCGTATCCAAAAAATATGCAGCCGTGCAGTACGCACTCCTGTCTTCGCTTACGCTGCTTATCGGTACGCTGGGGCGCGGCGCGCTTGGAGAGATGATCGAGGATCAGGGCTATTTCGACGTGTTCGTGCTCACGACGTTCATCGGATTGATCGCGGTGGTCCTGTGCCTTGCTGAGTGGATGCGAGAGAGCCGCTTCGGTGCGAAATCAGGAGTCGTGACACCGGAGCCAGCAGCGCAGCCGGCAGAATGATCAGTCCGGTATCTCGTCGTTGAGCCGCAGCGCCTCGCCTGCGAGGTAAAGCGAGCCTGCGATTAGGATTGGATAGTCGTCTGACGGAACTTTGAGAACGGCGTCTTGGAGATTGTTCCGCGCCACGGCCCTTTCGCCAAAGGCGCTCGCAGGATGGCTATCATGGCCGGGAACGGTGACGATGGAAAGCGTTCGGATTTTCTCGCCTAGCGGTCCGATTATGGCCGCCGGATCCTTGTTGTCGAGCATTCCAACGATGAGATGCAAAGGGCCGTCGAAGAATTTAGCGACCTGCTCACCCGCGCTGGCGTTGTGACCGCCATCAAGCCAGACTTTCGGAGCAGAGGTGAGGGCGGTCAGCGGTCCGTGAGACAACAGCTGCATTCGGGCCGGCCACACTGCTGTTCGCACACCTTCGTATATGGCGTTCGCAGAAATTTCGACTCGCTGCTGAGCACGTAACATTGCGACCGCTAGCGCCGCATTGAGACGCTGATGATCACCTAGGATGACAGGTTCTGGAAGCCTTAGTTCAGTATCGTCATCCAAGAAATGTGTGCTCAGTGCGTTTCGTGTGCCAAAGTGGTCTTCGTAATGAGAGCCGTCCGGGCTTGCATACCATGATTTGCGATAAGCCTTGAGCGAGGCACCCGCCGCGTTAGCACTTTCAACAATCTGGTTGTCTGCCAAAGGATCGTAAGCGAGAGTCACCAACGGCACGCCTTTCTTCGCAATGCCCGCCTTCTCGAAAGCAATCCGCGCCATCGGCTCCTTCGGCACGCCTTCCTCGGGCGCGAGCAGGAAACGCTCATGATCGATGCCAAGCGCCGCTATCCCGCACGCGGCAAGCACATCGGGTTCCATAACATTCGTCGCATCGAGCCTGCCGCCGAGACCGACTTCGACAACACAGGCATCGGCAGGCACGCGCGCGAACTCTACGAACGCGGCGGCGATGGTAATCTCGAAAAAGCTGCAACCGAGCCCCTCGGCAGCGTCGAACACTTTTTCGAGCAATTCGGCCAGCCGTGCATCTTCGATCAGTTTGCCCGCCACACGGAACCGCTCGTTATACCTGACAAGATGCGGCGAGGTGGTCACGTGAACGCGGTACCCCTCAGCTTCCAGCATCGCTCTGAGAAACGCGCAGGTCGAGCCCTTGCCATTGGTGCCCGCGACATGGAACACGGGCGGCAAGCGCTTGTGCGGATCGCCGAGGCGCGCAAGCAGGGTTCGGATCGCTTCCAACCCCAAGGTGTCGCGCTGAATACTCAACCCGCCGAGCCGATCCAGCTGCGCCTGAACGCGCGGATCGTCGGATTTGCCCATGTCTCTCATTGGGAGAACCGGCGTAAAGTCAGGCGGCGGCCTGCGGCTGCAGATAGCCGATAACGTCGGCGAGCGTCTGTTTCAGCTCTTTGCGGTGCACCACCATGTCGACCATGCCGTGCTTGTGCAGGTATTCGGCGCGCTGGAATCCCTCGGGAAGCTGCTCGCGGATGGTGTCCTGGATCACCCTCTGCCCCGCAAAACCAATAAGCGCACCGGGTTCGGCAATATGGACGTCGCCGAGCATGGCATAGCTTGCCGTGACACCGCCGGTTGTCGGATCTGTCAGCACGACGATGTAAGGCAGGCCAGCCGTTTTCAATCGCCGCGTCATGACCGTGGCACGGGGCATTTGCATGAGGCTCAAGATGCCTTCCTGCATGCGCGCTCCGCCTGCTGCGGTGATGACGATGTAAGGGCATTTGCGGGTAAGGGCGCGCTCGGCTCCGGCGCAAAAAGCCATACCGACCGCCATGCCCATGGAGCCGCCCATGAAACCGAAATCCTGTACGCCGACAACTGCGGGGCGACCTTCGATGGCTCCCGATCCAACGCTGAATGCATCCTCGTGCGGATTGCTGGCGCGCGCGGCTTTCAGGCGGTCGGTGTATTTCTTGCTGTCCTTGAACTTCAGCGGGTCTTCCGTGACCTGCGGCTGCGGAAGGAGTTCGAAGCCCTCGTCGAGCAGCATGGCTAGCCGTGTATCCGCGTTGATCCGTCCGTGATGCTCGCAGCGTGGGCACACATGCAGATTGTCCTCGTATTCCTGGACAAAGAGCATTTCCTGGCAGGACTTGCACTTGATCCACAGGTCTTTTTCGGAGGTCTTTTTCTCCTCGCCAAAGCCCAGCGAATTGCGGACACGTGTGAACCAGTTCATCTGTGTATTTCCTCAGGAACGCGCTTTGGCGATGGCGCTTGCCATAGCCGATGTGAGCTCTTGTAGCTTGGCCGGGGCATCGGTGCCAAATTCGCCGACCAGATCTACAAATGCGGAGCCTACTACGACGCCGTCGGCCACCTTTGCGATTTCTGCGGCCTGTTCGGGCGTGCGCACGCCAAAGCCGACCGCGACGGGCAGATCGGTTGATTGCTTGATGCGGCTGACATTGGCCTCGATACTATCGATCGCAGCTTGTTGTTTACCGGTGATACCGGCGACCGACACGTAATAGAGGAAGCCTTCGCTCCCTTCGATCACCGTCGGCAGGCGGGCGGCGTCGGTGGTCGGCGTGGACAGGCGGATCGGAGCGATCCCGGCGGCGCGCAAAGCAGGGCCGAGCGTATCGTCTTCCTCCGGCGGAATATCGACGCAGATGACGCCATCGACGCCTGCGCCGGCGGCGTGCTCAGCGAACCATTGCGCACCGCGGCGGATCATCGGGTTGGCATAGCCCATCAGCACCAGGGGTACGTCGGGGTGACGGGCGCGAAACTCATTGGCGATCATCAACACAGTTTGCGTGGTTGTGCCCTTGGCAAGGCTGCGCAAGTTGGCGGATTGGATCGCTGGACCATCGGCCATCGGATCGGTGAAGGGCATGCCCAGCTCGATCACATTCGCACCGCCCGCGACAAGCGCGTCAAGATTGGCAGCAGTGTCGCCATCGCCTGCGGTGATAAAGGCGACGAAGGCGGCGTGGGGTTTGGAGAAGGCGGATTCAAGGCGGGTCACAATATAGCCCCCTCTCCTTTAGGGGAGGGGGTTGGGGGAGGGGCCTGTTGCAAGTTGTCGATGGCCAGAACCAGTTTGAGTCGAACACCATTCATATTTTTGCACACTTCCGAATTCGAGAACCTAATCACGGTGTAACCTTCAGACTCAAGGAACCGGGTTCTCTCAGCATCCTGCATGTCGCAATCGGCATGTGTTTCGCCATCCAGCTCCACCACTATCTTCGGATCGTTGGCGGCAAAGTCTAAAATATAGGGCCCCACGACTTTTTGACGGCGGAATTTCACGCCAAGCATTCGCCCCGCACGCAACTCATGCCACATTCGCCGTTCCGGCTCCGGCATAAGCTTGCGCATTTCTTTTGCTCTGTTTGTGAGTCTTGGATCCCGCATCGGCCCCTCTCCCAACCCTCTCCCCGAACGGGGAGAGGGCTTGATTACATCTCTACTCCCAGCTTCTCAGCCACGGTGAAGATATCTTTGTCGCCGCGTCCGCACAGATTCATCAGGATGATCTGGTCCTCGCTCATTTGCTTGGCGCGCTCGGCGACGGCGTGGACGGCGTGGCTGGGCTCTAGCGCGGGGATAATTCCCTCGGTGCGGCAGAGCAGTTGGAAGCCTTCGAGCGCTTGTTCGTCTGTGACGGCGGTGTATTCAACGCGGCCCGACTCCTTCAGCCATGCGTGTTCCGGGCCAATCCCAGGATAGTCGAGGCCCGCGCTGATCGAATAACCTTCGTCAATCTGGCCGTTTTCATCCTGCAATAGATACGTCTTGTTGCCGTGAAGTATGCCGGGCGATCCGCCGAGGAGGCTGGCATTGTGCTCCCCGGTTTCGAGCCCATGACCGGCAGCCTCGACGCCGAGCATCTTCACGTCGGTATCGTCGAGAAATGGGTGGAACAGCCCCAGAGCGTTCGATCCGCCGCCGATGCACGCGACGAGCAGGTCGGGCAGTCGTTCGGTGCGCTCAAGCATCTGTGCGCGCGCTTCGGTGCCGATCACGCTCTGGAAGTTGCGCACCATCTCTGGATAAGGATGTGGACCGGCGGCAGTTCCGATGATGTAGAATGTATCATGCACATTCGCGACCCAATCGCGCAGCGCATCGTTCATCGCGTCTTTCAGTGTGCCGCGGCCACTGGTGACGGGCACGACCTCGGCGCCGAGCAGCTTCATGCGGAAGACGTTGGGCGACTGCCGCTTCACGTCCTCTGCGCCCATGTAGACGATGCAGGGCAGACCAAACCGCGCGCATACAGTTGCGGTCGCGACGCCATGCTGGCCCGCGCCGGTTTCGGCGATGATGCGGGTTTTGCCCATGCGTTTCGCGAGCAGGATTTGCCCGATGCAATTGTTGATCTTGTGCGCGCCTGTGTGATTGAGTTCGTCGCGCTTGAACCAGACCTGTGCACCGCCAAGCGCCTCTGTCAGCCGCTCTGCGAAATACAGCGGGGAAGGGCGGCCTACATAGTGTTCGAGCAGATCGTCGAACTCGGCAGCAAACGCCGGGTCGGCTTGCGCCGCGCGGTATTCGCGCTCCAGGTTGAGGATCAGCGGCATCAGTGTTTCGGCGACATAGCGGCCACCAAATTCGCCAAAATGCCCGCGATCGTCAGGCTGGGTGCGGAAGGAATTCGGGGTGGTTTCGTTCATGACATTCTAACGCTTATGCTGAGGAAAGACTGAGCTCTTCGCAGTCTCGTTTCAAAGCAATTCGACCTTTCGAGACGCTATTTCGACAAGCTCGATGGCTCCTCAGGATCAGCCGATCAAGCAAAGGTTTGTAGCGCCGCCTTACAGAACGCCGCAATCTTGTCCATGTCCTTCACACCCGGTGCACTTTCGGTTCCCGAACACACATCGACCAGCGGCGCTCTTGTACGCTTGATGGCCTCATCGACATTCTCCGGATCCAGGCCGCCGGCAAGGCCCCACGGCCACGCCAAATCGAGTCCGTCGAGCAGCCGCCAGTCGAACCGTAAACCCATCCCGCCAGGCAGGGCGCCGGGCGGGGTTTTCGCATCGAAAAGGATGAAATCCGCCACGCCCACATAATCGTTCGCGCGAAGAACATCTTCCCGCTTCGCAACCGAAATCGCCTTCCAAGCTCTTACACCGTACCGTTCGCGGATTTCGATAAGGCGCTCGGGGCTTTCGCTTCCCTGCAACTGGATGGCTTCGAACCGAGCGGACGCGAAAAGCTCGTCCAGAAACTCGTTGGTTGGGTCCACGATCAGCGCAACTCGCTTGATACGGCCATTGGCCTGTATGGTGAGGTCTGCTGCCTCCTCAAGGGTCAGGTTGCGCGGGCTCGACGCATGGAAAATGAAACCTGCGAAGTTTGCACCAGCAGCGATCACCGCTTCGAGCGCTCGCGGTTCACGAATCCCGCAGATTTTGATCTGAACTGCCATGGAAACGACCTTAGAGCGTCGCCTCGATCGCTCGGGCGGCGGCGACAGGGTCATCCGCGCGGCTGATCGGGCGACCGATAACCAGCACGCTCGCGCCGTCATCGCGCGCCTTGCGAGGGGTAACGACGCGTTTTTGATCTCCGCTACCGTTATTGCCGGGCCGCAGACCAGGCACGACGAAAAAGCCGTCCTTCCATTGCTTGCGGACCTCACCGACTTCCTGCCCGGAACAGACGATCCCGTCGAGACCGGCGTCATGCGCGAGATCGGCAAGCCTCATCACGTGATCGTGCGGCGTACCGCCGACCCCGGTTTTCGCCAGGTCGGTTTCATCAAGGCTGGTGAGCATGGTGACGGCCACGACCTTGCAGCCTTCCGCTGCTGCGGCTTTGGCATCCTCCATCATCGCCCGTCCGCCGCTGGCATGGACCGTTACGATCGAGGGCTCGTAGACATGCACGGCCTGCATCGCCGCTGCGACTGTGTTGGGGATGTCGTGAAACTTGAGGTCGAGAAAGATGGGCAGGCCCATATGCGCGATCTCGTGCACCCCGTGCCCGCCATGTGCGCAGAAAAACTCCAGCCCAAGCTTCACGCCGCCAATATGCGCTTTGACTTTATTCAGCAGCGCCTTGGCAGGCTCGATCTGCGGCAGGTCGAGCGCAAGATAAACCGGATTGCTCATTTTTCGCCGTCATCTCCGCCGGTTGGCGTGAGTGTGTCCCCAGCGGATACCGGTTTATCCCCCGGATTACCCACAGCCGCGGCTGCAGGTGCGGATGCAGGGGAAGTCGGGGCGGGCTCGTGCCGTTTTGACAGAGCGTTCGATTTCACGGAGTTCTCGAGGCTGCGGATGCGCCGGTCGAGGCTCCACTTCACGCTGCGGTGATAGAGCCACATCGGTGCCAGTCCCAGGACGAACGCGATGATGACGAGCGCCGGGATTCGTGTTTCGAGGACGAGATTATCCCAGAGCGTCACTTCAACCGATTCCCAATTGAAGAACGAAAAGGTCAGGATCGCGAACAGGATCAGGACCCAGACGATCGTGCGGACAATTTGCATGGGCGGCGCCCCTCCTAGTTCCCTTGCCGGAAGTCCCGGACCCTAAGGGTTTTGCCGCACGTGTCTACCGGCGGCGAAGCTCGACAAGAATGCCGCCCGTCTATCCGAGGACCCGGTCGAAGATCGTATCGACATGTTTGAAATGGTAATCGAGGTCGAATTTCTCTTCTAGTTCTGCCTCCGAAAGTGCGGCGGTCACTTCATCGTCGGCCTTGAGCAATTCGAGTAGCGACACCTTGCCGGACGATTCCCAGACCTTCATCGCGTTTCGTTGGACAAGGCGGTAGGCATCTTCACGGCTCACGCCCGCTTGTGTCAGCGCCAGCAGAACACGCTGTGAATGCACGAGCCCGCCCATCGCATCGAGATTGGCCTGCATCCGCTCGGGATAGATGAGCAGTTTTTCCACGACGCCGGTCAGACGTGCGAGGGAAAAATCAAGCGTGATGGTCGCATCCGGGCCGATGAAACGCTCAACCGAGGAATGGGAGATGTCGCGTTCGTGCCAGAGCGCCACGTTTTCCAGCGCAGGCAGGGCATAAGCGCGAATCATCCGAGCCTGGCCGGTCAGGTTCTCGGTCAGGATCGGGTTGCGCTTGTGCGGCATCGCGGACGAGCCCTTTTGACCCGGCGAGAAGTACTCCTCCGCCTCGAGCACTTCGGTGCGCTGGAGGTGGCGGATTTCAACCGCGAGCCGCTCGATCGAGCCAGCAATGACTGCGAGGGTGGCGAAATACATCGCGTGGCGATCACGCGGGATAACCTGCGTGCTGACAGGCTCCGGCGTCAGCCCAAGCTGCTCGGCGACGTAGGCTTCGACTTCGGGGTCAATATTCGCAAAGGTACCGACCGCACCCGATACGGCGCAGGTCGCTATCTCGGCTTGGGCTGCGACAAGGCGGTCCCGGCAGCGGGAAAATTCGGCATAGGCCTGAGCGAGCTTCAGACCGAATGTGACGGGTTCGGCATGTATCCCGTGACTGCGCCCGATAGTCGGCGTGTATTTGTGCTCCTCCGCACGCGACTTGATGGCGGCGAGCAGCGCACCAAGATCTTCGAGCAATATGTCTGATGCCCGAACAAGCTGAACCGAAAGTGTGGTATCGAGCACATCGGATGACGTCATGCCCTGGTGCATGAAGCGCGCCTCGTCGCCCACCTGCTCCGCAACCCAGGTCAGGAACGCGATGACGTCATGCTTGGTAACCGCTTCGATTGCGTCGATCGCCTCTACGTCGATCTTGGGATCCGTCGCCCACCAATCCCACAAGGCTTTGCCTGCGCTTTCGGGAACGACACCCATTTCGCCAAGCTTTTGCGTCGCGTGCGCTTCGATCTCGAACCAGATTCGGAACTTGGCTTCCGGCTCCCATAAAGCGGACATGGCAGGACGGGCATAACGCGGGACCATCTCGGAATTCCTCGGTCAAAGCATGAAAAATCGTGTGCTGGCGCGGCTATTGCCAGACCGCCGACTTGGCAAGGGCGTACAAACAGGCTGTAACCGATTCCGTGCACGCGCGAACCTGCGTGTAGGAGGCAATTGATGATGGCACGCACGGCGCAGGCAGCTGAGCATGGCGATCCAAGCCTGGAAGGCTCAAGCTCGGGCGATCCAGGCAAGGGACGCGAATTGTTGCAGGAGGAGCGGCTTTCGCCCTTCGTCCGCGTCACGCTGCGCCGCTGGGCCAAATGGTATTCGGGCGGTGCGGAGCTGTTCTGGCCGTTCACCGATCTTGCCATCCGTTTCTTCGTAGCATTCTGGTTTTTGCGCTCGGGCCTCGTCAAAGCCAGCGACTGGGACACTGCTGTCTATCTCGCCGCGAATGAGTATCCGGTCAGCTGGATGGGTCCGATGGAGGCAGCCGCGACTGGGCTCACGATCGAGCTCGTGGGGCCGATCCTTTTGCTTGCGGGCTTCTTCACCCGTCCAGCAGCGATCGCCATGGCGGCGCTGACGATCATCAGCCAGGCGGTCTATGTTCCGACGACCAGCAACCTTATGGTCGCAGCAATTCTCGTCTGGTACGTCGCGCACGGCCCGGCGGCGTTCTCGCTCGACCGTGTCCTGTCATCTGGACTTAAGCAGAGCGCGATGCCGCTGGCGCGGCCTACGATCATCGTTGGAGAATGGCTGCGCGACAACGTCGCTCCCATCGCCATGATGGCGACCCGCGTTTGGCTTGCGGTGGGTCTTTTTGCCTACGCAGACCTTTTCGAGCCGTCGATCGCGTTGGCCACATGGCTGCCGACAAGCATTTTTACGGGCATGCCGGATTGGCTCGCTGTGACATTCGGCGTGCTGATGCTGATCGGCTTTGCCGCAAGCTTTGTTTCATACGCGCTCGTCATCGTGATCGGTTTCACTATGATCGCGGGCGCTCACCCCAATGTCACTTTGTTTCCGTTCCTGCTCCTTGCGATCTATGAAGCGCGCGGCGCTGGCGTCGTGTCGGTCGACCGGCTCATTGGCGGATGGATGGAGCGCAACATCCTATTCGACCGGGATTATTCGGATATTCCAGCCGACTGGCCGCATATCGTCGTCGTCGGCGCAGGCTTTGGAGGTCTTGCGGCGGTGGAGCGACTCAAGCGCCTGCCGGTCCGCATCACTCTTATCGATAAGCGCAACTACCATCTCTTCCAGCCGCTGCTCTATCAAATCGCCACCGCAACCTTGAACCCGGCAGATATCGCAACCCCCATCCGCAGCTTGTTCCGCGCCGACGGTAATGTTCGCGTGCTGAAAGGCGAAGTGAGCGCGATAGATGCGGAAGCGAAGACGATCACATACGGCGAAAACCAGACCTTGCAGTTCGACAAGCTCGTGCTCGCGACGGGAGCAACGCACAGCTATTTCGGCAAGGATGAATGGGGCGCGTTCGCTCCCGGGCTGAAGACGATCGAAGATGGCGTGGCGGTGCGCGCGTCGATCCTTAACGCTTTTGAGCAGGCGGAAGCGTGCGACGATCCTGAAAAGATCGAGCGATTGCTAACCTTTGTCGTGGTCGGTGCGGGCCCAACCGGTGTCGAGCTCGCGGGGGCTATTGCAGAACTCGCGCGGATCAACGTGGCACGGGAATTCCGCACTGTCGATCCAGCAACTGCGCGGGTGATCCTCGTCCAGTCGGGCGACCGCATCCTTCCGGCATTTCCGCAGGAACTTTCCGACAAGGCGGCGGCTTCGCTCGAAGATCTGGGAGTAGAAATCCGCACTGGCTGCCGCGTCACCGATATTGCGAAGGAGCACGTCCAGATCGGCGATGATGCCAGGATCGATACCGAAACCGTTCTGTGGGCCGCAGGGGTCACGGCGTCTCCGGCAGCCACGTGGCTCGGCGCTCAAGCCGACAGGTCGGGCCGCATTCAGGTGAACGACTATCTCCGTGTGAAAGGCAAGGATGGCGTATTCGAGGATATCTTCGCTATCGGTGACACCGCGGGCAGCAATGCGTGGAATGGCAATCCCGTCCCCGGTCTGGCTCCGGCGGCGAAACAGGCGGGAGCGTATGTTTCCCGCGTGGTCGAGGCAGAGCTGCTCGACGTCGAATGCCCGGGACCTTTCGAATACAAGCACCAGGGAAGCCTCGCGACCATCGGCCGCAAATCTGCGGTCGCGGATTTCGGCTCGCTCAAGCTATCGGGCAATAGCGCCTGGTGGCTCTGGGGTATCGTTCACGTCGGTTTCCTTACCGGCATGCGCAACCGCGTGACCGTGGTGGTGAACTGGATGTGGAACTTCTTCGCTCAGCATTCCGGCGTTCGTTTGATTACCGAAAAGCAGGTGTAGCCTAGATCAGGCCTTTCGACCGCAGGCTGACATGCCCCTCCCGGCCGATAATGACGTGGTCGTGGACGGTGACGCCTAAAAGCCTGCCCGCTTCCGCAATCTTCTGCGTGATCTGGATGTCGGCGCGGCTGGGCTCCGGGCTGCCGCTGGGGTGATTGTGCACGAGGATCAGCGCGCTCGCCCCGACATCCATTGCGCGGCGGATGACTTCGCGGGGGTGGATCGCAGCCTCGTCGATCGAGCCATCGCCGACATGGTGGTCGTCGATCAGGCGGTTTTTCGCATCGAGATACAGCACCCGGACCCGCTCTACGGTAAGGTGGGCCATGTCGATCGCGAGGTAATCGAGCAGCGCCTGCCAGCTTGAAAGAACGGGTTTTTGCACGACTTCGCTGCGAGCCATGCGGCGTGCGGCGAGCGCCACGCTTTTCAGCGCTGCGGCGCTGGTCTCGCCGACGCCTTTGACCCGTTGAAGGGCCTTCGGGTCGGCATTCAGAACTCCGGCGAGCGATCCGAACTGCTTGAGCAACGCCTTGGCGACAGGCTTGGTATCGCCCTGCCGCATTCCGGCGAACAGCAAATATTCCAGCACTTCGTAATCGGCGAGCGCTTCCGCGCCCCCTTTCAGCAACCGTTCGCGCAACCGGGCGCGGTGTCCGATGCCCGCTTGCTTCCCCGAATCGGAAACTGGCGCAGCTTTGGCAGCGTCCACCGGACCGAAGTCGAAACCCTCGTCAGCTTCTGGCAAGCTGCCCCCTCATAGCCTTGTCGATCAGAACTCGCCTGGATCTTCCAAGGAACGTCATTGCCTTTACCCGGCGATACGCGCAAGTGGTGCAAACGATGGTCGCAGCCGATCCGCCTTCTGACATCAGCGAAGCCGCGATAGGCTCGAAGCGCGGCCTCTGGCCAAGCCGATGGCGTTGGCGAATCAGCCTTAGCCTGTTGATAATAATAATGATTGCGTTTGCTGCCGCCTGGCTCGCGCGGGAACGCATTGCGGGCAATGTGATCGATAATCTGCTCACCAGCTACGATGTCGAGGCGACCTACGACATCGTCTCGATCGACCCGCAAAGGCAGGTCATTGCGAACCTCGTGGTGGGCGATCCGCAGCAGCCGGACTTCACCGCCGAAGAGGTCACAATCAACCTCGATTACGGGCTGCGAACACCAACGGTTGAGGGCGTCGAACTGGTACGGCCTCGCCTTTACGGCACCTATATCGACGGCGAGCTCAGATTCGGCGAGCTGGACTCGCTCATTTTTGCTGAAAGCGAAGAAACTTCGGGGCTGCCCGAAATGGACCTCGCGATAATCGATGGCCGCGCACTGATCGAAAGCGATTACGGAGCGATCGCCGCGAAGATCGATGGCAGCGGACCGTTGCAGGATGGGTTCACAGGCGCACTTGCGGCGACCGCACCGGGGATCGGAAACGAAAGCTGCACCGCGGAAACCGCGACAGTCTTTGGTGAGATTGAATCACGCAGCGGTCAGGCGACATTCGGCGGACCGCTGAGGGTAAGAGACCTCTCTTGCGAGGGCGTCGAGATTTCTTCGGCGGACATCGGAGCAGATCTGGCCATAGCTGGCAATTTTTCTGCGGTAGATGGCACTGCGAATCTCGCCATTGCGAATGCTGCTTTTGTGGAAAACAGCCTGGACGGAATGACCGGCAGTCTTGGATTGCAATGGAACGCCGACGGCCTGAACGTAAGGCATGATCTTGCAGCCGAGGGCTTCGCCTCATCCTACGGAGATGTTGCGCAGCTGAATGCGCAAGGTTCGCTGCGAAGCGACGCCGATTTCGCGCGCGCCGATTGGGATGCCGAGATTACGGGCGACGGGCTCGCATTGGCGGGCGGAGCGGCAGATGTGTTGGACAGTGCCAAATCTGCTTCGGAAGGGACCTTGATTGAGTCGATACTGGACAAGTTCGAGCGCAATTTTAGCCGCGCTGTGGCGGGAGGCGGATTTTCCGCAGATGTGACGGTGCGGCGTACACCCACGGGTACTTCCGTCGTAATGCCTGAAGCGCAGCTGCGAAGCGGCGCGGGAGAAACGATCGTCGCGCTGTCGCGGCTGAACTGGTCGAACGGAGAGGATCGCAGTCGATTAACCGGAAATTTCATCACGGGCGGCGCTGGATTGCCCATGATCAATGGCCGCATGGAGCGCGCCGGAAGTGGCGGCTTGGCACTGCGAATGACCATGGCCGACTATGCTTCCGGGCCAAACCGCATTGCGATCCCGCGTTTGCAGCTTCGGCAGGAGCTTGACGGCACGATCGATTTCAACGGGATACTGACCGCAAGCGGCGCTGTACCCGGAGGTTCGGTTGGCGGTCTTCGTTTGCCGGTATCAGGCACATGGAGCGACCTGCGCGGTCTGCGTGTCGGCAGGCGATGCAGCAGCGTGCAGTTCGACTCGCTCGATCTGTACAATCTATCCCTTCGCGGACAGTCACTCGCACTGTGCCCGCGCTCTGGTGAAGCGATGATGCGCTACGATGATGCGCTTCGGATCAATGCATTAACACGCGACGTTGCCCTCGGCGGCAGGCTCGGCGATTCGCCTACGCGGGTAACGGCTGCCAGCGCGGGCTTTGCTTATCCGGGCGGCTTCGATTTGTCCGGCGTTCTGGCGACAATCGGGGAGGAGGGCAGCGCAGTCCGTCTCACCGCTCAGGAAGTGACCGGGGAGCTCGGCGGTGAGATTGGCGGCACTTTTTCGGGCGGGACGGCGATGCTCGATCCGGTGCCGCTCGACCTGTCCGATTTGAGCGGCGAGTGGGCTTACCGCGATGATGCGCTGATTATCGATCAAGGCGAATTTCGACTTACCGAAAGGATTGATGGCGAGGCGAGGTTTGAGCCTCTGGTTGCCCGCGACGCCGCGCTGGTGCTCGCAGACGGTAGGATCGCGGCTGATGCCGGCCTGTTGCACCCGAGCACTGGCCGCCTAGTCACCAATGTCGACATCGACCACGATCTCGGAACCGGTATCGGCCAGGCCGTTATTGACGTTCCCGGCATTGAGTTCGACGAAGAGCTGAGCCCCGAAGACCTGACCTATCTCGCGAAAGGCGTCATCGCTTTCGCCGACGGCACGGTGAGCGGCGAAGGGCTGATAAGCTGGAACGGCGACGAACTCACCAGCACTGGCACATTCGGAACTGACGACCTCGATCTGGCGGCTGCGTTCGGACCGGTCGACGGGCTTAGCGGCACCATCGAATTTACGGACCTCCTCGGCTTGACGACTGCCCCCAACCAGACGCTTCAGATCGGCTCGATCAATCCCGGTATTGAAGTGCTCGCTGGCGAACTGCGGTTTTCGGTGACCGACGGACAATTGATCGCAGTGGATGACGCGCGCTGGCCGTTTATGGGCGGTACACTAATTCTGAGGCCGGTGACGCTCGATTACGGCGCGCCCGGTTCGCAAAGCTACGTATTCGAGATGATCGCTCTGGAGGCGGCTGCATTCATCGCGCAGATGGAGCTGACCAACCTCGATGCCGAAGGGACCTTCGACGGGACGATCCCGATCACCTTCGATGAGGAGGGCAACGGGACAATCACCGGCGGGCTGCTGATATCGCGCCCCCCAGGCGGCAATGTGTCGTATGTCGGCGAGCTCACCTACGAGGACCTCGGGGCAATGGCGAATTACGCCTTCCAGTCCCTGCGCTCGCTCGATTTTCGCCAGATGAGTATCGCCCTCGACGGAAATGTCGCTGGCGAGATCATCACCAAGTTTCAGATCGATGGGGTGAGTCAGGGCGAGGGAGCCGTCGAAAATTTCGTCACCCGGCGCCTCGCAAAGCTTCCGATCCGCTTCAACATCAACGTTCGGTCGGAAAACTTTTCGCAATTGGCTCTGATCGCGCGCGGCTGGTCCGATCCCACCGCCTTCGCCGAAGGTTTCGAGGAAAGACTGCTGGGGCAGGGCGGCCTCGAAATAATCGACCGCACCAGCGAGCCGGTCCCAGCGCCTGAACCACCCGAGCCCGGCGATGCACCCAGTACCGACGCTCGCCGCGCCGATGAATTGCCCGTTCAACCTCCAGAAAGCGAGGATACGCCATGAAAGACCCGAAATTGACCGGAATCCGCAGTCCTGCCAGAAGCACTGACCATCAGGGTAAAGCTTTGGGGGCAAAGAGGGTGAAGGTCAGAACCGGAATGTTGGTCGCAGTCGCGGCGATGCTCGGTGGTTGCATCAATGTCTCCGCACCGGAGGAGCCGATTGTAATCGAGCTCAACATCAACATCCGGGCCGAAGTGCTTTATCGGCTGGCAGAAGATGCCGCCAATACGGTCGAAGAAAACGCCGACATTTTTTGATCGGCGCGTTCGTGACCGGTTCGAGGGGTAGGATTGAAATGATGAAGATGCGAAATCTTGTTTTGACTGCAGCGGCCGGGGCTGCAGCTCTCACCGCCTTTGCCGTGCCGGCCGCGGCTCAGCGCGATCCGGCCTACGCAGCCGCGCGCGCCAATGGCAGCGTAGGTGAGAAAATGGACGGTTATCTGGGGATTGTCGGCGCCGCGACGCCTGAGCTTCAACGCCTGGTGAACGACATCAATATCAAGCGCCGCGCCGTTTATGCCCGCAAGGCGCAGCAGAACAACGCGACGCTTGAGGAATACGCGCTGACTGCCGGATGCGAAGCCATCACACGTACAAAGCCAGGCGAGAAATACCAGGCGCCCGACGGCAGCTGGCAAACCCGCACCAGCGCGCCGCCGCAGCGCGATCCGCGCTGTCCGTAACGGCAACGGCCTGACGGCGATCCCTGGCCACGTTTTCGCAAGGGATCATGCGTCAAATACAAGCGGGCTACGGTTGACTTGGATATGCCCCCCTTCTAAGGGGGCCTCGCCCTTGGCGGGCACTTCTACGCGTGTGCCTCGCAACCCCAACTGGAAGCAGGCATGAGCGACGAAAAGCCCGCACGAGAATCCATCGCAGAGGATGCGCGGATCGATGCGCTCGAGAACCGGCTGAAGGCCGCACGCGAGCGCGAAGACGAACGCATCCGACCGAAGATCAAAGGGGCTGATGCGAATTATCGCAGCGGCAACCGGGTTTTGGCGGATCTGCTTGGTGGGATTTTCGGCGGTATGGTCATTGGCTGGGCGTTCGATGCCTTGGTCGGGACCTTGCCATGGGGTCTGTTGGTCGGCCTGTTCGTAGGGATAGGTGTGGCCTTCAGGAACATTATTCGAGCGGCGAATGCGCGTCCTGCCGATCCGGAATAGGATCGCGACAAAGGGCGCGTTTCGCATAGGGTATTAGGGACCGACAGACAGTGGCAGCCGAACAGGGCAAAGTCGATCCGATGAAACAGTTCCAGATCGAGCCGCTTTTCGGCTCGGCCAACTGGGAACTGGCGGGTTTCAACATCGCGTTCACCAATTCCGCGCTGTGGATGGCCATTACAGTCATCCTGCTGTGGACGTTCGTCGCTGGCGGAATGAAGCGCGAGCTGGTGCCCGGCCGCTGGCAGATGGCGGTGGAAAGTTTCACCGGCTTCATCGACGATATGCTGGAAGCGAACGTGGGCAAGGAAGGGCGCAAATATGTGTCCTACATCTTCAGCCTATTCATGTTCATCCTGTTTGCGAACCTGCTGGGCCTGCTGCCCATCGGCGTTCTTGGCCTGCACCCGTTCACCTTTACCAGCCACTTCACCGTCACCGGCGTGCTCGCCGTGATCAGCTTTTCGATCGTCCTGGTGGTTGGTTTCTGGAAGCATGGCATAAAATTCTTCACGCTGTTCGTGCCGCACGGAACGCCTGCAGCGATGGTCCTGCCGATCGCGCTCATCGAATTCTTCTCATTCATGATCCGTCCGTTCAGCCTCGCACTGCGTCTGTTCGTGGCGATGATGGCAGGTCACGTCCTTCTCAAGGTCCTTTCCAGCTTCGTCATTGACGGATTGAATGCTGGCGTCGGGACGAGCCTGATGGTCGCCATTCCCAGCTTTGCCCTGATGATTGCCATCAGCGCGCTGGAAATCCTGGTCGCGGGCATCCAGGCCTACGTTTTTGCACTGCTCACGTCGCTCTACATCAACGACGCAGAGCATCTTCACTGATTTTCACCTTTCCATTCCAACAGTTTGATTTCCTAAGGAGTTTTTAAAATGGAAGCAGAAGCAGCCAAGCTCGTCGGCGCAGGCCTCGCAGCTATCGGTGCCGGTATGGCAGCCATCGGCGTGGGCAACGTCTTCGGCTCATTCCTCGAGAGCGCACTCCGCAATCCGGGCGCAGCAGACGGCCAGCAGGGCCGCCTGTTCATCGGCTTCGCCGCAGCCGAACTTCTCGGCCTGCTGGCGTTCGTAGTTGCGATGATCCTGATCTTCGTCGCCTAAACGAACCTGATCCTGCGGGCTGGCCGGCGCAAACCTCGCCAGCCCGTCGATCACCACACTGACCGCACATTTCGGACCCGGCTCATGCCTCAGATAGCCCAACTTGCTGAATTCTATTCCAGCCAAATTTTCTGGCTGCTAGTATTCTTCGGCATTACGTTTTTCCTCATCGGACGAGGCATGGTGCCCAAGGTGATGGGCACGGTCGAACTGCGCGACAAGCAAATCGCCGATGACCTGGCAGCCGCGCAGGGCGCACGCGACGCCGCGGATGAGCAGGAAGAGGCGTGGCGGGTTCGCGAGAATGAAAATCGTGCTGCAGCTCAGGCTAAGATCGCCGAAGCGAAGGCCGAGGCTGCGGCCAAGACCGAAGCGAAGCTTGCGCGGGCGCAGAAACGTCTCGATGCCAAGCTCGAAAAGGCCGAAGCCGAAATCGAGGCTGCCCGTGAAAGCGCCATGACCGAGATCGAGGATGTGGCTGCCGAGGCAACTCAAGAGATCGTCGCGCGCCTTGCGGGCGGTAAGGTTGACAAACGCACCGCGCGCTCAGCGGTAAAGAAGGCGCTGACCAATGCCTGAAGCTCTAACCATTCTCGCGGCGGCAGGCGCCGATTATGCTCCACCTTCGGCCTTTGGCATTCAGGACTATGTCTGGGTGTCGCTGGCCATGCTCGTGCTTATCATCGTGTTCCTTTGGAAAAAGGTTCCGAGCATGATCACTGGCGGTCTCGACAAGAAGATTGCCGAGATCAAACAGCAGCTCGACGAAGCGAAGAGCCTCCGCGCCGAGGCCGAGAAACTCCGTGACGAGTACGCTGCCAAGATCGCAAGCGCCGAGCAGGACGCGGAAAAGATGATGGAAGGTGCGCAGCGCGAGGCCGATGCCATCCTCGAAAAGGCCGAAGCCGACAGCGAAGCCATGGTCGCCCGCCGCACGCGTATGGCCGAAGACAAGATCGCCGCTGCTGAGCGCGATGCCGTCGCCGGGGTCAAGGCCAAGGCCGTCGAAGCCGCAGCCAGTGCATCGCGCAAGCTCATCGCGGAACGTCACACCAGCGAAGATGATGCAAAGCTCGCGGACGAGGTTATCTCCTCGCTCTAAGCGAGCGCATCGTTGAGATCCGAATAAGGGAAGGGCGGTCCTGCTTCATTTGGCAGGTGCCGCCTTTTTTCTGCTCAGGCTCCGGGTTCGAATACCACTTTGCCGACCAGCTCACGGTTCGCCATCGCCTCAAATCCCTCACGCCAGCGGCTCAGCGGTAGCACGCGGTCGATTGCGGGGGTGATACGGCCCTCGGATGCAAGCCGCGCGACCTCTGCGTTGATGGCCGCGCCGCGCTCTGGGAAACGGCGCGCATACTCGCCCGCGCGGAGGCCGACGATCGAGAATCCCTTGATCAGCGGAATGTTGGTCGCGACCTCCGCGATGCGCCCGCTCGTGAAGCCGACCACCACCAGCTTTCCGCCAAAAGCCGTGCAACGGGTGGACTCATCGAAAATGTCTCCGCCCACTGGGTCGAACACGATATCTGCAAGCGAGCCTTCGGTGATTTCGCTCACGCGCTCGCGAAAGCGCCCTTCGGCGAGGATGACTTGGTCGGGTTCGTGAAGCTCGGCGATGCGGCCGCGCTTTGCATCGATGCCCGTCGCCGCGATAACCCTTGCCCCCAGCGCCTTGGCCAGGTCGATCGCGGCAAGACCCACTCCGCCGCTCGCACCATGTACCAGCACCCATTGCCCCGCTTGCACATCGCAAAGCTCGACGAGGCCGGTGTATGCGGTCGAATAGGCGGCGCCCATGGCGGCAGCGGTGGCAAACTCCACCCCTTCCGGCATGCGGGAAAGGCCGCGTTCCGGGATCGCCGCAAGCTCCGCAAATGCGCCCGTCTTGTTCCCGCCCATCACACGGTCGCCGGGTGCGAAAACGCTGTCGGGCCCGGCCTCGATCACCTCGCCCGCCAGTTCCAAGCCGCTGGTGAAGGGCAGTGCCGGTTTGAACTGGTATTCCCCCCGCGTCATCAGCAGGTCGGGGAAATTGAGGGAGGCTGCGCGCACCCGGACCAGCACCTCATCTGGCCCACGCTTGGTAACCGGCGTATCGACCAGCGACACTCCGCTCAGATCGTGAGTGAGCTGTTCAACTCTTAATGCCTGCATGGCAGTTAGAAGTTGTCCTTGGCTTCGCGCAGTGCGGCAAAGGTCTCGTGCGGAGTGTTCCCGCCCCATCTCGCCATCAACGCCGGGTCGTCGGCGCGCAGGAAGGGGTTCGTTTCGAGCTCGCGTTTGAGCACGGTCGGAACGGTTGGTTCGCCGCGGGCGCGTTTCTCATCAACTTCTCTCGCATAGGCCTTTAGAGCCTTGTTGTCGGGATCTGCGTGCAGAGCGAACTTGGCGTTCGCCTGGGTGTATTCGTGCGCGCAATACAGCGTCGTCGCGGTCGACATGCGCTTGATCCGCTCAAGGCTGTTCCAGAATTGCTTGGGCTCACCCTCGAACATCCGGCCGCAGCCAAGGGCGAATACGGCATCGCCGACAAGGGCGATCCCTTCCTCGACGATGTGGTAGGCGATGTGCCCATTGGTGTGACCCGATACGTCGATCACCTCGGCGCGGTGTTCGCCGAGATTGACGCTGTCGCCGTGGCTCACAACCCGGTCGATAGGAGACAGCTTCTCAACCTCCTTCGGGGCGAGCACGCGCGCGCCGGTTGCTTCGACGATCTCCTTGTTCCCGCCCGCATGGTCTGGATGCCAATGCGTGTTCCAGATGTGGGTGATCGTCCAACCCTTTGCGTCCGCCTGCTTCAGGTATTCCTTCGCATCAGGCGTATCGATTGCGGCGGTTTCATCCGTCACCGAATTGTGCAGCAGGAAACCGTAATTGTCGGTGAGGCAGGGGAACTGGTGGACTGTGAGCATGGGGATGTCATACGCCTCTCTGCCAAAGTAGGAAAGGGCGGGTTGGTGTTTCGCACGCCATCCGGCGTGCGGTCTCCTCGCTCGTGCGATCTGAAGGTCGCGTCGCTGCGGGCGGCTGCTAGCAGCCGTTCAGTTATTGGTCACGGCAGTCAAAGCGCGACCGCGCGTCGGCCGGTTAGGCCGAAAGGCGTGGATCGGATGATCCACGCCTCTCAACAAGATCAGTCGTCCGACTTCTTGAGCGCTTCTCCCAGGATGTCGCCGAGCGATGCGCCGCTGTCGGAAGAACCGAACTGCTGCACCGCTTCCTTCTCTTCGGCGATCTGACGCGCCTTGATCGAGAAGTTCGGCTTCTTCGAACGGTCGAATCCGGTGACCATCGCATCGACCTTGCTGCCGACCTGGAAACGGTCGGGACGCTGTTCGTCGCGGTCGCGGCTGAGATCGGAGCGCTTGATGAAGCCGGTTGCACCATCGTCGCCAACCTGCACTTCGAGGCCGCCATCGCGGACTTCGAGGACAGTGACGGTAACGGTCTGGCCCTTGCGCAGAGCGCTGGCATCGGCGCCATCAGCCGACGGTGCGCCCTTTTCGAGCTGCTTCATGCCGAGGCTGATGCGTTCCTTTTCGACATCGACGTCGAGAACGACCGCCTTGACCTGCTCACCCTTGCGGTGGAGCGCCAGCGCGTCTTCGCCCGAGATGCCCCACGCGATGTCGGACATGTGGACCATGCCATCGACGTCGCCATCGAGGCCGATGAACAGACCGAATTCGGTGGCGTTCTTGACTTCGCCTTCGACTTCGGCGCCCACCGGATACTTCTCGGCGAACTCGTCCCACGGGTTGCCCTGGGCCTGCTTGAGGCCGAGCGAGATGCGACGCTTTTCGCTGTCCACTTCGAGGACGACCACTTCGACTTCCTGCGAGGTCGAAACGATCTTGCCCGGGTGCACGTTCTTCTTGGTCCAGCTCATTTCGCTCACGTGGACGAGGCCTTCGATGCCCGGCTCCAGTTCCACGAACGCACCGTATTCGGTGATGTTGGTGACCTGGCCGCTCAGCTTCGCGCCGACCGGGTATTTCGCAGCGACGCCATCCCATGGATCGCTTTCGAGCTGCTTCATGCCCAGGCTGATGCGCTGCGTATCGGAGTTGATGCGCACGATCTGCACGGTGACAGTCTGGCCGATTTCGATGATCTCGCTTGGGTGATTGACCCGCTTGTAGCTCATGTCGGTGACGTGGAGCAGGCCGTCAATGCCGCCGAGGTCCACGAACGCACCGTAATCGGTGATGTTCTTGACCACGCCGTCGATCACCTGACCTTCGGCCAGCTTGTCGATCAGCTCGCTGCGCTGTTCGGCGCGCGTTTCTTCGAGAACGGCGCGGCGCGAGACCACGATGTTGCCGCGGCGACGGTCCATTTTCAGGATCTGGAACGGCTGAGGCATATCCATCAGCGGCGTGACATCGCGCACGGGGCGGATATCGACCTGGCTGCCGGGAAGGAAGGCTACTGCGCCGTCGAGGTCGACGGTGAAGCCGCCTTTGACGCGGCCGAAGATGCGGCCTTCGACGCGGGCGCTTTCGCCGAATTCGTTTTCGAGCTTGTCCCACGCGGCTTCGCGGCGGGCGCGGTCGCGGCTGAGCATTGCCTCGCCGTCGGCGTTTTCGACGCGGTCGACATAGACTTCGACTTCATCGCCGACCGACAGGCCGTGATCGTCTTCGCCGCGCGCGAATTCCTTGAGATTGATGCGGCCTTCGGATTTGAGGCCTACGTCGACCACAGCCATGCCGGCTTCGATCGAGGTCACGGTGCCTTTGACAACGCGGCCTTCGAAACCATCGCTGTCGGCGCCGCCGAGTTGTTCATTGAGAAGCGCTTCGAAATCGTCGCGCGTTGGGTTGGGCGAAGTCGCCATAAGAGGAATGATCCTGTCTATCGTTTTGCTACCGGCCACCGGTTTTCCGGGGTCTTAAACTGCCTCCCACGCACCATTGCGGGGGCTAGCAGGGCAAGAGGCCGACATCTCCGCACCGCCGAATGCGAGTGCAAAGGTCCTTTCAACCAAGCGATTGCGAGAACGGGCGCGCGCTTAAGCGAAACGCGGCGTAAAGGCAAGGGAAATGCGATGTGCGGCGGCTCGGGCGCGCGGAGCGAGACATGGACCGCGTTAGTGGATGCTTTGGAAAATATGCCGATCTGCGCTCCGCCCCGGATTTGCGCGGGTTCAAGCCGGTTTCGCGCGAAGAAAGTGTCAGCTTTCAGCGACCCGGTGTGACTTTTCGCGCGGGCTCGGGTGCGATAGGAGGTGAGGGCGGTGCACGGCATGGCTCGACCCTGCGCCATCGCAGTCCATGTAGGAAAGGCGAAACACCCGCCCTGTCCCTATTCTCCGAGCTTTTGCTCCACCGCTTCGCGCACGGTTTCGAACGCCTGCTCGCGGTCGAAGCTCGTGGTGTCGATAATGAGCGCATCGCTCGCAGCCTTTAGCGGTGCATCGGTCCGGTTGATGTCGCGCGCATCGCGCCGCGTAATGTCCGCTTCGACATCGGCCAATTGGACCTCGACGCCGCGGTCGGTCATCTCAAGCCAGCGACGCCGCGCGCGCTCCTGCACGCTTGCGGTGATGAACAGCTTTACGTCGGCATCGGGAGCGATGACCGTGCCGATATCGCGCCCGTCAAGGATCGCTCCGCCTGGCTGGGTGGCAAAGGTGCGCTGGCGCTCGAACAGTTTCTGCCGGACGCCCGGATGCACCGATACCCTGCTGGCAAGGCTGCCTACGTCTTCGGAGCGCAAGATATCGTCGGCGAGCAATTCGTCATCGAAATCGCAGGCAGCGACGGCATCCGCCTCCGCATCGGGGTTTCCGCCATTGAGCCAGACCTGCTGGCCGACAGCGCGGTAGAGCAGGCCCGTATCGAGGTGCGGCAGGCCAAAATGCGCCGCCAACTTCTTGGCAATCGTGCCTTTGCCCGACGCGGTCGGGCCATCGACAGCGATGATCATGAGAAAATGTCCTTGGCCTTTTCCGGCGAGAGCGAGCGGCGCTCACGCGAGCGCCAGCGAAAATGGAGCACCGTCAAACCGATTAAGGCAGCGGCGAGATTGACACTCAGCAACACCCAATCGGGCGTTCCGTCGTTCCAGTACAGAGCGGAACCGACCGCGAACACGAACAGGATTGCGGCTGCGAGAAGACGGCGTTTGATCACGTCGGCTTTGTGTCGCGGCGGGTGCGTGCGCGCAAGGCCTTGAACAGGCCGAATATCGCAATTGCGGCCCAGAACCCCTCGAGCACGAGGCTCGGCCAGTTCGTGTGCACCATCAGCGAGACCGTGAGCAGTGCCGCTCCCGACAGGTTCACGCCGTGGAGGATGAACGGGTTGGGCTGCTCGACATAGGTAAGATAGGCGTAGGCCCCGATGATGCAGGCGGTGCCGACGAAGCCGACATAGCTCGCCCAATCGAGTTCAGCGATCACTGCGTTGCTCCTGCGAGAAGGTCCATGAAGGTCGGAAAGCTGGTCGAAATCGGCGCGGTATCGTCCACGCTCACGCCGTCGCGGCTCGCAAGTCCGGCGACTCCCATGCTCATCGCGATCCTGTGATCGAGCTTCGTCTCGACATATGTGCCTGCGGGAGTGCCCGGCAGGGGATCGCCGCCTGTGCCGTGGATGATGAGGCCGTCCTCCTGTTCCTCGACGCGTGCACCGGCGAGTGTGAGCGCTTCCGCCATCGCCGACAGCCGGTCGCTTTCCTTGACGCGCAATTCTTCGAGGCCGCTGGTCCGCGTCGTGCCGTCTGCCAGGGCAGCGGCGACGAAAAGCACGGGAAATTCGTCGATCATCGACGGGGCGAGCGTGGGGTCGATATCCGCGCCCTTGAGATCCGAGTGGCGCACGCGCAGGTCTGCAACCGGCTCACCGCCGACCTCGCGCGGGTCAATCTCCTCGATATCTCCGCCCATCTGTCGCAGCGCGTGGACAATGCCTGCGCGCGTGACGTTCATTCCGACATTGCGGATGGTGATATCGCTACCGGGCACGATCAGCGCCGCGACGATGAAGAACGCTGCCGAAGAGGGGTCGCCGGGCACGACCACGTGCTGCGGCACAAGGTCTGCTTCGCCGCGGATGGAGATCAGCCGCTCCCCATCCTGCTCTCCGATTTCAAGTTCTGCGCCAAAACGTGCGAGCATGCGTTCGGTATGATCGCGGGTCGCGACGGGCTCTATCACGCGGGTGATGCCGGGCGTGTTGAGCCCGGCGAGTAACACAGCGCTTTTCACCTGCGCGCTCGCCACCGGCAGGCGGTAGGTGATGGGGACAGCCGGGAGCGCACCGCGCAGCATCAAAGGCAGGGTGCCGCCGCTCGACGCCTCGAAGCTCGCGCCCATTTGCGAAAGCGGCTCGATCACCCGGTTCATCGGCCTGCCGGAAAGGCTCGCGTCGCCGGTGAACGTCGCGCTGAAGCCATGGCTGGCGAGCAATCCCATCAGCAGCCGTGTCGAGGTGCCCGAATTGCCCATGTCGAGAGCTTGTCTCGGCTCGATCAGGCTGCCGACGCCTGCGCCGTGAACGCGCCAGGTGCCGTTATCCGCGCGTTCGATGTCGGCGCCCAATTGCCGCATGGCGGATGCGGTCGCAAGCACGTCCTCACCCTCAAGCAATCCTTCGATCGTGCTCTCGCCCACTGCGAGCGAGGCAAACATCAGCGCGCGGTGGCTGATCGATTTGTCGCCGGGCACGCTGATCGTCCCCTTGAGCGGACCGGAGGAATGGAAGGTGTGGGCTGGCAATTGCGAAGATCCGTGATTACGTCGGCGTTCGAGACGCGCTGCTTTGACAGTGCCCCGTGCATCTGGCAAGGCGCGCCGCGATCTTGATTCCGGTATGATCCGGTCCCAATAAAATGCGAAATCACGCCGCCGCCAGATGAGCGGGCAAGACTAAGGATTTAGTGAGAATGGCCAAGCCAGAATGGGGCACCAAGCGTTCCTGCCCCAAATGCGGGGAACGCTTTTACGACCTCGGCAATGATGAGCCGGTAACCTGCATCGAATGCGGTGAGGAATGGTATCCCGAGCCGGTGCTGAAATCGAAGCAGCCGATCCCGTTCGACGATGACAAGAAGAAGAAGGATGGCGAGGCCGACAGCGATCTTTCCGGCGACGATGATGAAGATGATGAGCTGAAAGACATCGAGAACATCGATGACGAGGAAGACTCGCCCGATAACGATGTCGATCTCGGCGGCGACGATGATCTCGGCGTGTCCAAGGGCAAGGGCGACGACGAAGACGAAGATAATTAAATCTTGCGTTTCGCGAGGGGCAGTCCTAGAGGGCCTGCTCCTTGCGAAAGCGAGGGTTTGGCTCTATCTTTCATAGGGTCAAAATTCGATGATAAGGGGCCTTAGCTCAGCTGGGAGAGCGCAACACTGGCAGTGTTGAGGTCAGCGGTTCGATCCCGCTAGGCTCCACCATCGACTTGTCTTTCTGGCCTGAGCGGGCTGCAAATCGTGCTCCGTTGCGCTTCCGGTGCTCACGACCTTGAAGGTCGCTGCGCTCCGGCTCACAACGAAGCACGATTTTCGCTTTCACTCAGACCTAAAATACAAGCCGATGGCGATGTAGATATAAGCCGGTTTCAAATTGAGACCGCACGCTGGCCGACGAGGTTTCGTCCGCCGGCGTTTTTCGCGTTTACGGGAGTTTCCCAGAAAAAGTGGGCACCACTTTTTCGGTTCGGGAAGCGACCAGATGAAAGCGGGAGTTTCCCAGAAAAAGTGGGCACCACTTTTTCGGTTCGGGAAGCGACCAGACAAGCAAGACGAGCGTGGGCCGGAGCCCGCGCGAGGAGTTGAAGACGATGTTTGACAATTTGTCCGACCGCCTTGGCGGCGTCTTTGACAAGCTCAAAGGCCGCGGCGCTCTTAAAGAGCAGGACGTTCGCGATGCGATGCGTGAGGTGCGCATTGCACTGCTCGAGGCCGACGTTGCGCTGCCGGTTGCCCGCCGTTTCATCGACGCAGTGACCGAAAAGGCAGTCGGCCAGGAAGTTCTGAAATCGGTTAAGCCGGGCCAGCAGGTCGTCAAGATCGTCCATGACGAACTCGTCCGCACGCTCGGCGGTAATCCCGACGATCCGCAGGCTGCGCTTGCAGGCGAGGGGCTTACGCTCGAGGCGAAGCCGCCGGTTGTGATCATGATGGTCGGCCTTCAAGGCTCGGGTAAGACGACGACCACTGCCAAGCTCGGCAAGCTGATCCGCGAGAAACACGGCAAGAAGGCGATGATGGCATCGCTCGACGTGAACCGTCCAGCCGCGCAGGAACAGCTCGCGGTGCTGGGTGAGCAGGTCGATATCGCAACCCTGCCGATCGTCGCCGGTCAGCAGCCGGTCGATATCGCGCGGCGCGCCATGGAATCGGCGCGCCTTCAGAACTTCGATGTGCTGCTGCTCGATACTGCGGGCCGACTGCATGTCGACGAAGCGTTGATGGCCGAAATGAAGGCGGTTTCCAGCGTCTCGGCGCCGACCGAAGTGTTGCTGGTGGTCGACTCGCTCACCGGTCAGGACGCGGTCAATGTCGCGCAGAGCTTCACCGATGAAGTGCCGCTCACCGGCGTCGTGCTCACGCGGATGGACGGCGATGCCCGCGGCGGCGCGGCGCTTTCGATGCGCGCCGTCACCGGCAAGCCGATCAAGTTTGCAGGCACCGGCGAAAAACTCGACGCAATCGAAGCCTTCCGCCCGAACAGCGTCGCCGATCGCATCCTCGGCATGGGCGACGTCGTCAGCCTGGTCGAAAAGGCCGCGGCGACGATCAAGGAAGAAGAGGCCGAACAGCTCGCGAAGAATTTCGAGAAGGGCAAGTTCGACCTCAACGATCTGCGCATGCAATTGAAGCAGATGCAGAACATGGGCGGCCTCGGAATGCTGGCAGGCATGATGCCGGGCATGAAGAAGGCCAAGGCCGCGATGGCCGCATCCAACATGGACGACAAGGTGCTGGTGCACATGGACGCCATCATCGGATCGATGACAGCGAAAGAGCGCGCGCATCCCGGCGTGATGAATGCCAAGCGCAAGAAGCGCGTGGCAGCAGGCAGCGGCACCGACGTTCAGACCGTCAACAAGCTGCTCAAGATGCACCAGGAAATGGGCCGCGCGATGAAGCAGATCAAGAAAATGGGCGGGCTCAAGGGCCTTGCGGCGATGTTTGGTGGCGGCGGTATGGGCGGTCCCGGCGGCGCGCCTGGCGGACTACCTGGCCTCGGCGGACCGGGAGGCGGATTGCCGCCCGGCGGACTTCCCGGCCTTGGCGGTCCCGGCCCCAAGAAGTGATTTCAATACATACGCAACTTCAGATATTTAAACTCGAAAGGTAATTTCAAATGGCAGTAGCAATTCGGCTCTCGCGCGGCGGCGCAAAGAAGCGTCCTTACTATCGCATCGTCGTCTCCGATTCGCGCAGCCCGCGCGACGGCAAGTATCTGGAGCAGATCGGCACATACAACCCGCTGCTCGCCAAAGATGATGAGGGTCGCGTAAAGCTCGACGAAGACCGCGCGAAGTACTGGATCGGTGTCGGCGCTAAGCCTTCCGACCGTGTCCTGCGCTTCTTCGACGCAGCCGGCATCATGGAGCGCGAAGCACGCAACAACCCGCAGAAGGGCGAGCCTGGCGAGAAAGCCAAGGAGCGCGCCGAGGAAAAGGCCGAGAAAGCCAAGGAAGCCGAAGAAGCGGCCAAGGCTGCGACTGAAGCCGAAAACGACGCAACCGGCTCGGCCAAGTCGGAAGAGACTGCTGAAGCTGTCGCCGATGCCGTTGACAACGAAGGCGATACCGCAGCCGACGAAGCGGCCATCGCCGAGCAGACCGCGGAAGGCGGCGAAACCAACGAGCAGGCCGATGACACGGCCGGCGAAGATGCCAAGGCCGACGACGCCGAAGAAAAGGCCGAGTAAGCCTTTCCGATGCCCGATCAACGCGATGCGCGCCGGACCGTGGAACTTGCCGCGATCACCGGTGCGCATGGCGTTACGGGAGAGGTTCGCCTCAAAATGTTCGGCGATGGCGTCGAAGCACTTTCCGCGCACACCGGTTTCAACGAGGGCGCTTTGAACCTAAAGAAAGTCCGTTCCGATAACAAGGGCGGCGCCATCGCGCGCTTTGCGGAAGTCACCAATCGCACCCAGGCGGAAAAACTGCGCGGCACCGTGCTCAAGGTTTCGCGCGATGCTCTTCCTCAATTGGAGGAAGGCGAATTCTACCACGCCGACCTGATTGGTCTTGCGGTGCAGACCGATGAAGGCGACACTCTCGGCAAGGTCATCGGCGTCCATAATTTCGGCGCGACAGACGTTATCGAGATCGAGAAGGATCCAATTCCGGTCAAAGGCATGAAGACCTTCATGATCCCGATGACAAAAGCGGCTGTAACCACGTGGGACCAGTCACGAATGGTCATCGCAAAGGAGTTCGCCGAATGAACAAGGTCTCGAATACTCTCAGCGTCGCCATTTGCCAGGCCGCGCCGATCTCGCTCGATTTCGATGGGGGTATCGCAAAGGCCACCACGCTTGCGCGCGAAGCGATCGAGGGCGGGGCGAAGCTTGTAGCGTTCGGTGAGACTTTCCTTGGCGGTTACCCGCTGTGGTTGGACGAAGCGCCGGGCGCGGCGCTGTGGGACCATCCGGGTACGAAAGCGTGCCACCGGATCATGCTGGACAATGCGATTGTGCCGGGGGACGAGCGGCTGCTACCGTTGCAGGAACTGTGCGATGAGAGCGGCGCGTGCATTTCGATCGGCGCGCATGAGCGGCTGCGCCAGAGCCTCTACAACAACCAGCTGCTCTTTCGCCCCGGCGAAGTGCCGCTCGACCACCGCAAGCTGGTGCCAACGCATGGCGAACGGCTGATCTGGATGCGCGGCGACGGCTCGACAATTGGCGTGCACGAGGCCGAATGGGGCCGGGTGGGCAACCTGATCTGCTGGGAACACTGGATGCCGCTCGCCCGCGCAGCGATGCACAATCTCGGCGAGAGCGTGCACTGCGCCTCATGGCCGACCGTGCGCGAGGAATATGCGCTGGCCTCACGGCACTACGCGATGGAGGGGCGGTGCTTTGTGCTTGCCGCAGGGCTGGTGCAGAAGAAAGCCGACCTGTTTGAAGGACTCGAAAACGTGGGCGGCTCTGCGGAGGCGCGGGAGCTTTTCGAGGCGATCGAGAGCGACGTGCTGAACCGCGGAGGCTCGATGATCATCGCCCCCGATGCGCGCGTGGTCGCGCAGGCGGGCGAGGGTGAGGAAACACTCCACGCTGAGCTGGACCTGAGCGAAATCGGTGAGACACTCGCGAGCCTCGACACCGACGGCCATTACTCTCGGCCCGATGTGTTCGAGCTCAATGTCGATACGCGGGCGAAGGATGGGGTGAATTGGAAGAACTGATCAAGTTCGCCGCAGTTCTGATACTCGCGTCCGTTCTTCTGTCGGTCGTTTTGAAGATTGTGCCAACGCGGCTTTCTCAATGGAGGCGAGTCATGCTCGCCGCTGCCATAGGGAACATAGCGACAATGGCTGTACTGATGTCCATCAATCACTGGGCACCTCACGATGCCGCAACTTATGGATTTGACTGGTTTCTCTGGTTTCTCTTCAGCTTATTATCCTTTGCATTCTTCTCCGCCCCCGCAGCGTGGCTCAGTACTTACTTTCTCGACTTTGTTGTCGCTGAACGTCGTCCATGACCTTTGCCGCCACCATCCTCACGCTCTATCCGGAGATGTTCCCCGGACCGCTGGGCACTTCGCTTGCGGGCAAGGCGCTGGAGCGGGGGGATTGGTCTTGCGAGACCGTGAATCCACGCGACTTTGCCACTGACAAGCACCGCACTGTCGATGACGCGCCCGCAGGCGGCGGGGCGGGGATGGTGCTCAAGGCGGATATCCTCGGCGCGGCGGTCGATCATGCGATTGAGCAGCAACCCGGTGCGCCAATCCTCGCCATGACACCGCGCGGAAAGCCCATCACGCAAGGCCGCATTCGCGAGCTCGCCGAAGGCCCCGGCGTCACCATCCTGTGCGGCCGTTTTGAGGGCTTCGATGAGCGCCTGTTCGAAGCTAGGCCTGCGATCGAGCAGGTCAGCCTTGCCGACATCGTCCTATCGGGCGGAGAAACGGCGGCGCTCGCCATACTCGACGCTTGCATTCGGCTGCTTCCCGGCGTAATGGGCGCGGCCAATAGCGGGGCGGAGGAGTCGTTCGAAGACGGCCTTCTCGAATATCCGCAATACACCCGACCTCAGGAATGGGAAGGGCGCACGATCCCCGAAGTGCTGCGATCGGGGGATCATGCGAAGATCGCGGCTTGGCGAAAGTCAAAAAGCGAAGAGATTACTCGGTTACGCAGGCCGGACCTTTGGGAACGCTATGAGGGCGTTCGGGACCAGTCTGCCTCTGGCGCGCGGCGAAAGAACAAGGAACCGGACCAGTGAACCTGATCCAGCAAATCGAAGCCGAAGAAATCGGCAAGGTCGAAAAAGAAATTCCAGACTTCCGCGCGGGCGACACCGTTCGCGTCGGCGTGAAGGTTAAGGAAGGCAACCGCGAGCGTGTGCAGAACTTCGAAGGCGTGGTCATCGCGCGTTCGAACCGCGGGATGGGCTCCAACTTCACCGTCCGCAAGATGAGCTTTGGCGAGGGCGTGGAGCGTGTGTTCCCGATCTACTCGCCAATCGTCGACAGCATCACCGTGGTGCGCCGCGGCGTGGTGCGCCGTGCAAAGCTTTACTATCTGCGTGGCCGCACCGGTAAGCGTGCGCGTATCGCTGAACGCCGCGAGAACGCTCCGAAGGCGTAAGCTCTCGCAGCAAAGAGATTTCGAAAGGGCGGTCCTAATGGGGCCGCCCTTTTTCGTTGTGGGGTTGCCTTTACACTGGCTGCTTGCGAGGGAGACTGCCAATTCATTCGAATTGAGGGGCCCTCCTTGAAATGCGTCTATCCTTCCTTGCCGCCGCTGCCGCTGTGCTGTCTGTTCCTGCTATCGCGGACGATCACACAATGAGCGAACCTCAAGACCTCACCTTCGAGCGCGTGTTTGCCTCGCCGTCGCTCGATGGACCATCGCCGCGGCAGGCCAAGCTTTCGCCCGATGGCCGATATCTCACTCTTTTGCGCAACCGCGCTGATGATCGCGCACGCTATGACCTGTGGGGCTTCGAAGTTTCGAGCGGCGAATGGTCGATGCTGGTTGATAGCGAAAAGCTCGGTTCGGGCCGTGAGCTTTCGGAAGACGAGAAGATGCAGCGCGAGCGCGCGCGTGTTGGCAACCTCAAAGGCATTATCAGCTATCAATGGGCGAGCGATGGGTCGGGCGTGCTCGTTCCGCTCGACGGCGATTTGTACTTCGCGCGTCTCGATGGAGACGTCACGCGCCTGACCGACACCGAGGAAAGCGAGCTCAACCCCAAGCTTTCGAGCAAGGGCGGCTTTGTCTCTTTCGTGCGCGACCGTCAGCTGTGGGTCGGCGTCGTGGGCGAGGGCGCGCGTCCGATCACTCCCAAGGAAGACGAGACAATCCGCTGGGGGGAAGCGGAATTCGTGGCGCAGGAGGAAATGAGCCGCCTCACCGGATATTGGTGGAGCCCGAATGATGACCGCATCGCCGTCCAGCGCACCGATGAAAGCCCGGTTGGCATCGTCACCCGTGCTGCCATCGGCGCGACCGGCACCAGCGTTTTCGACCAGCGCTATCCAGTGGCGGGGTCGGACAACGCGATTGTCGAGCTGTTCATCATGGACCCCGATGGCGGAAACAGGGTTAAGGTGGATCTTGGCGATAACACCGATATCTATATCGCGCGGGTAGATTGGGCGCCGGACGATTATCTCTATGTTCAGCGCCAGAACCGCGAGCAGACCGTGCTAGATATGCTTAAGGTCGATCCGACTACTGGCGAGAGCGAAATCTGGTTCACAGAAAGGGCTGCGCGTGAGGATTACTGGATCAACCTTTCGGACAACTACCGCTTCCTGAAGGACGGCACGCTGCTGTGGTGGTCCGAGCTCGATGGGTTTGGCCAGTTTTACCGGTTCGATGGTGAATACTTCGATCAACTGACGAGCGGCGATGCTCCTGCAACGGCGCTGGTTGGCATTGATGAGGAAGAGCAGCTGCTCTTTTATCGCCGCACGAATGACGTGCTGACCCAGCAGATATATCGCACCAGTCTCGATGCGGCTTCACCGACGACGCTGCTGACCTACATCGACTACACCAACAGCGCCAGCATGGATCTGACCGGAAAAAGCCTGCTGGTCACTCGCTCCGGGACCAACCAACCGCCGCAGACCTATCTCGCGAACAGCGATGGCGAGCGCCTGACCTGGATCGAGGAAAACGCGGTCGATGACGACCATCCTTACGCACCGTTCCTCGAAAGCCATATCGCACCTGAATACGGCACAGTGGAGGCTGAGGACGGAACCGAGCTGCACTGGATGATGCTCAAGCCTGAGATGGAGCCGGGCAAGAAATATCCGGTGTTCTACTACCACTATTCCGGCCCCGGTCCGCAGATCGTCGACAAGGGTTGGCAGGGCGCGCTTGCGCAGGCGATCGTGGATAAGGGATACATCTACTTCGCGCTCGATAATCGCGGCACGGCCAATCGCGGTGTTGACTTCGAACAGCCGCTCTACCGGGCGATGGGCGGGGTCGAGGTTGTCGATCAGCGCACCGGTGCCGAGTTCCTGAAAACGCTCGATTACGTCGATCCAGACAAGATCGCGCTCTATGGCTGGTCGTATGGCGGCTACATGACGTTGAAACAGCTTCAGGCCGATCCGGGCCTCTACGCGGCAGGCATTTCAGGCGCACCGGTGACGAAGTGGGAGCTTTACGACACGCACTACACCGAACGCTTCATGGGCGACCCGCGCGTGGTTCCCGAAGCATACGAGGCTGCGAGCGCAATCCCCGACGCGACCAAGATCAGTGATCCGTTGCTTCTGATCCATGGCATGGCCGACGATAACGTGGTGTTCGAAAACTCGTCGGAGCTCATCAGTGTGCTGCAGGAAGGCAATGTGCCGTTCGAGATGATGCTCTACCCCGGCTACACGCACCGCGTGGCGGGTGAGAACATCTCGCCGCATCTCTGGAACACGATCTTCCGCTTTCTGGAGGCCAACGGCGTCACACCGCCGGAGTAAGCCAATCCAGCGCTTTGGCGGCGACCTCGTACGGCGCTTCGACCTGCGGGTAATGCCCGACGGTTTCGATCAGGTGATGCCGCGCCTTCGGCACCACTTCACGCCACATGTCATAGGCGTGCTTGCCCGACACGGGATCGAGCGCGCCGTTGATGAGGCCGATCCGGTCCTGCGCGCGCACTAAGGCGGCTTCCCAGCGCTCCTTATGCTCGACCCTGTCGGCTATGTAGTGCAGCAACTTGTGCGTGATGCGGTTGCCGCCGTTGTGACTGATGAATTCCCAGAACGCATCGAGCTCCGCCTCGCTCGGTTGTGTTTCGGGCCCGAAAACTTCCGAGAAGCTTTTGCCGAAGCTCTTGGGGCTCATCAGCAGTCCGACGAGAAACCCGAGAGGCGAAACGCCGAGCTTCTGGATCGGGCGGGGGCGGTGCTGATCCGGGAATATGCCGCCGTTGAGAAAGATCATCTGACCGAGGCCCGAAGCGCCAGCACCTTCTTGCTGCCGGGCCAGCAATTCCTGCCCGACCGACACCCCGTAATCGTGCACCAGCGCATCGAACTCGCCGACGCCGAGATGGGCAAGCAAAGCCTCCTGCACATGAGTCTGGCGGTGTATCGTATATCCTGAGCGCGGCTTGTCGGAGAGACCGAAGCCCAGCATATCGCAGGCAATCAGGTGATGCTCTGCGCCAAGCGTTTCCCAGACCGGCACCCAGTCCCACGCGCAGGTCGGAAAGCCATGCACCAGCAATAGCGGGCGCGCAGTCCTATCCCCGCCGGTCCAATAGGCTATTCGGTACCCCTTAAACTCGAAATAGTTCGCCCTTGCACGCCACGTCTGCGTATCCATTTACTCACCTTATCCCTTGCCAAGCGACGGTAGTGCCGTCAGCGAGGCACGCAAACAGCTTTGAAGTGGAGTATGTGAATTGGGTTACCGCGTAGCCGTAGTCGGCGCGACCGGAAATGTCGGGCGCGAAATGATGCAGATCCTTGCCGAGCGCGAGTTCCCTGTCGATGAAGTGGCGGCAGTAGCCTCGGGCCGCTCGCAGGGCACCGAGGTCGAATACGGCGACACCGGCAAGATGCTCAAATGCAAGAATATCGAGCATTTCGACTGGGCGGGCTGGGATATTGCGCTGTTTGCGGCAGGGTCGGGTCCGGCCAAGGAATATGCGCCCAAGGCAGCCGCCGCGGGCTGCGTGGTGATCGACAATTCTTCGCTGTTCCGGATGGAGCCCGACGTGCCGCTGATCGTGCCGGAGGTGAACCCGGACGCGATCGACGGCTACAAAGAACGCAATATCATCGCCAACCCAAACTGCTCCACCGCGCAGCTCGTGGTGGCGCTAGCGCCGCTGCACAAGGCGGCCACAATCAAGCGTGTCGTCGTCTCGACCTATCAATCGGTTTCGGGAGCGGGCAAGGCGGGAATGGACGAGCTGTTCGAACAGAGCCGCGCGATCTTCGTCGGCGATCCGGTCGAGCCGACCAAGTTCACCAAGCAGATCGCTTTCAACGTGATCCCGCATATCGACGTCTTCCTCGACGATGGCTCGACCAAGGAAGAATGGAAGATGGTGGTCGAGACCAAGAAAATCCTCGATCCCAAGATCAAGCTCAATGCCACCTGCGTGCGGGTGCCCGTGTTTGTTGGGCATTCCGAGGCAGTGAACATTGAGTTCGAAAACGAAATCAGCGCAGAGCAAGCTCAGGAAATCCTGCGCGAGGCGCCGGGCATCATGCTGGTCGATAAGCGCGAGGATGAAGGCTACGTCACCCCGGTGGAAAGCGCCGGCGACAGCGCGACCTACATCAGCCGCGTGCGCGATGACCCGACGGTGGAAAACGGTATCACTTTGTGGTGCGTGTCCGACAATCTGCGCAAGGGCGCTGCGCTCAACGCTGTGCAGATCGCGGAATTGCTCGGTCGGCGGCACTTGAAGAAGGGGTGAGCACCATGCGCGTTCTGGCTTTGTCGGCGTTGGCACTGGCGGCGACCGCTTGCGATAGCGGCGACGTCCCGACACCCAGCGAAGCGGCGCAGTTGCGGCCGAGCGCGCCGCAGGTCGAGGCCGACGAAGTGCTTCTGCGCGGCGACGGCCTCGTCGCAGGCAACGAAGCGTTTTACTTAGCCGCCGGGCAGCGGGAGGTTGAGGGCGCGATCGCACGGGCACTCGGCAAGGCAAGCGAGGGCGGAACCAATGACGCATGCGGCGCCGGACCGGTTGCCTATTCGACATTCCCCGGCGGGCTCACGGTGAATTTCCAGGACGGGTCGCTGGTCGGTTGGCTCTGGCGCGATGCATCCGAGAATATCGAACTGGCAGGCGAGATTGCGATCGGCGCTCCGCGCTCCGAAATCGAAGCGGAAGACGGTTTTGCCATGATCGAGGGAAGCACGCTGGGCGAGGAATTTTCGCTGGGCGAGCGGGTCGGCGGCTTCTTCGAAGACGGCGAGCTGTCGATGCTCTATGCCGGAACGCAGTGCTTTTTCCGGTAGAGCGGGCTAGGCTGGCGAGATGACACTCAAAGCCGACCTGTTCTTCAGCTTCCGCTCTCCCTATTCCTACCTCGCGGTCGGGCGTTACCGCGCAATGGCAGAGGAATACGATCTCGACATCGCGCTGCGCACGGTCTGGCCGATTGCAATCCGCGATCCCGATATCCTGTTCACCGGCAACCCTGCCGCTCCGCGCTACATCCTGATGGATTCCTTTCGCACGGCGCAGATGCTTGGCATACCGTTCCGATGGCCGCGCCCCGACCCGGTGGTGCAGGATCTGACCACGCGCGAGATTGCCAAGGAGCAGCCGCTGATCCGCCGCGTGTGCAGGCTGGGCCAGGCGGCCAGTCGGAAGCGTAAAGGCCTCGCCTTTGCCGATGAGGTTTCCAAAATCATTTTCTCAGGCGAGATAGACGGCTGGGACCAAGGCGATCACCTGGCCGCGGCTGCTACTAGAGCGGGTGTCGATCTCGCCGAACTCGATGCAGAGGTTGCCAGCGACGCCGACGCGCTCGACGCCGAAATCGCCGCCAATCAGGAGGCGCTTGAGGCTGCCGGACATTGGGGCGTTCCCACATTGGTCTTCGAAGGCGAGCCATTCTTTGGGCAGGACCGCATCGACACGGCCAGATGGCGCATGGAGCAAAAAGGCTTGCAGAAGCAGTGAAGGGCGAGCTTTCCGGCGAGTGCCTGTGCGGTGCGGTTCGATACACGCTGGCCGATGGCTTCCGGCTCAACCCCTATGCATGCCACTGCACCGATTGCCAGACGCGCACGGGCTCCGCTTTCAGTCAGCACATGCTGTTCCGGATCGACGATCTCACCGTTGAAGGAGAGCTGGACGTCGCCGAATACCGACAACCCAGCGGCGCGGAGGCAAGCATTTTCGGCTGCGCAAAGTGCAAGGCACGCATCTACGCCATAAACGACACGCGCGAGGGTTTCGGCTCGCTGAGGTGCGGCACCTTGCACAACAGCAATGAGGTCGTACCGGCCGCGCATATCTGGGTCCGCAGCAAGCAGCCGTGGATCGCGCTTCCCAGGGATGCCAAGACCATGGACGCCAATCCGGAGACCGCCGAGGAATGGGTCAATCTGCTGGGGATCGCTGGACAGTGACAACGGATAAATTCGCCTCGTTCGACGGTGCCGAACTCGCGGTCCACAGGCTCGGTGAGGGCAAGCCTGTCGTGCTGCTCCACGGTCTGTTTTCGAGCGCCGAGATGAACTGGATCAAGTGGGGCCATGCCGAAAAGCTGGCCGATGCAGGGTTTCGCGCCATCATGCTCGATTTCCGTGTCCACGGCGAAAGCGCGTCACCGAGGGACTCCGACTCTTATCCCCCAAGCGTTCTCATACGCGATGCGGCGGCGCTGATCGGTCATGAGTGCCTTGAGGACGGCGGCTATGACCTCGTTGGCTTCTCGCTCGGCGCGCGCACCGCGATCCACGGCTGCGCGGCGGGCGTTCTCAATCCGCGGCGATTGATCGCGTGCGGCATGGGCGTCGCGGGCCTCACCGATTGGCGGCGCCGCTCCGCCTTCTTCAAACGTGTCATCGACGAATTCGACTCGATCGAGCGCGGCGATCCTGCCTATCTCTCGCGCCAGTTCCTGAAGTCTCAGGGTGTCGACCGAATTGCCGCGCGGCTGCTGCTCGACGCATTCGAGGATCTCGATCCGGCCCTGCTCGGCGATATCCAGCAGCCGGCGCTGGTGCTGAACGGCGAGAAGGACGATGACAATGGATCGGCGGAAGAATTGGCCGGTCTGCTGCCCAATGCGCGCTATCAGGAAGTCCCCGGCGGGCACCTCGACAGCGCGACCAAGGCCGAACTCGGCGATGCCATAGTCAGTTTCCTGAGCCAGCCGTGACGCGCAAATCGCCCGATCTGAGATATTGGCTGATCGGGTTGGCGATCTTCGCGGCGCTTATTGTGATCAGCGTGCTGACCAGGGGTGATGCACCCTACGGCGTCGTCGATCACCAGGCCGCAGGCACAGCGCGGCAGGTCGATATCATCCAGGCGAGCTGGAGCGAAGCCGGTCTGACTGCGATCGTCACCATTTCCATGCTGATCGATCTGATATTCATCGGCGTCTACAGCTATGGCAGCTGGCGCGCGGGACGGAGCTTTAGAGGTTTCGAGAACAGGGGGCTAAAAGCAATCGGCGCGGTCGTGATCGCCGCAGCGGCCCTGTTTTGCTTAACCGACTATATCGAGACGATCCTGCAAATCGTTCAGATGCTCCGCGGTGAGGGCTCAGACTGGATGGCTGCGACGGCTGCCACGGCGCAGCCCGTAAAGATCGCATCTTGGGTTGTGACATTCATCGGTGTGCTGATCGGCCTGATCCTCGCGCGGAAAGCGCCGGGCGATACTTGATTCAATCCGGCCACCGGTTCAATCAGCACATTATCGCAGACACATCATTTCTACAGGATCGCACACCCAATGAAATTCGCTTCTTCCGCGCTCAAGACCTCGCTCGCCGCGCTTACCATTTCGCTCGCTTCCACGCCGGTACTCGCCGATGACCATTCGGGCGAAGACGCAGCGCAGCAAACCGCCGAAAGCCGGTTCCCACTCACGCCGGAAGGTGCGGCTGAGTTCGTCGCCGCGGCCGAGGCGGACATGTTCGAGTTTTCGAAGACCTTCGCGCACGTTTCATGGCTCAACGCGACCAACATCAATCACGATTCCAACACGCTCGCCGCGCAATACGGCGCCGAAGCGACGCTCAAGAGTGTAGGCTACGCCAACGAAGCCGCGAAATATGCAGGCATCGAGGGCCTTGATCCGGAGGTTTCGCGCAAGCTCGATATGCTGCGCAACGGCATCGCAATGCCCGCGCCCTCGCGCGATGGCGCGGCGGAGGAGCTTTCGAACATCGCGACCGATCTTGGCGCGCAGTACGGGCAGGGGAAGGGCACGCTGAACGGCGAGCCCATCAATGGCTCCGATATCGAAGCCGAAATGGGCAATATCGAGCGGACGCCCGCCGAACTCGCCGAGATGTGGGCAAGCTGGCACGACAATGTCGGCGCCCCGATGCGCGAGGACTACACCCGCATGATTGCGATCGCCAATGAGGGTGCGGCCGAACTGGGCTTCGACAATGTCGGCACGATGTGGCGCTCAGGTTATGACATGACCCCAGAGCAGTTCGCTGCCGAGACCGAGCGCATGTGGCAGGAAGTGAAGCCGCTTTACGTCGCGCTCCACACCTATGTCCGCCGCAAGCTCAATGAGAAACACGGCGATACCATCCAGCCTGCCACCGGCCCGATCCGCGCCGACCTGCTTGGCAATATGTGGGCGCAGGAATGGGGCAACATCTATCCGCTGGTCGCGCCAGAGGGCGCAGGTGACATCGGATACGACCTTACCGATCTGATCGAGCAAAAGGGCCTCGACGCGGTCGAAATGACCAAGGTCGGCGAGCAGTTCTTCTCCTCGCTCGGCTTCGAAGCGCTGCCCGAGACATTCTGGGAGCGGAGCCAGTTTACCAAGCCGCGCGACCGCGAAGTCGTCTGCCATGCGAGCGCATGGAACCTCGACAATGTCGACGATCTGCGGATCAAGATGTGTATCAAGCAGAATGCGGATGACTTCATCACCATCCACCACGAGCTTGGCCACAATTACTACCAGCGCGCCTACAACATGCAGGATTATCTGCACCTCACGGGCGCGAATGACGGCTTTCACGAAGCGATCGGAGACATGATCGCGCTGTCGATCACGCCGGAATATCTGGTGCAGATCGGCATGCTCGAGGCGGATCAGGTGCCAAGCGCGGACAAGGATATCGGTCTGCTGTTGCGTCAGGCGATGGACAAGGTCGCTTTCCTGCCATTCGGCCTGCTGGTCGACCGGTATCGCTGGAGCCTGTTCGACGGGTCGGTCGCGCCGGAGGACTACAACAAAGCCTGGACCGAGCTCCGCACCGAATACCAAGGCATCGTCCCACCGGTAGAGCGCCCCGCGGGCGCCTTCGATCCGGGTGCGAAATATCACGTTCCCGGTAACGTCTCTTACACGCGCTATTTCCTTGCGCGGTTGCTGCAATTCCAGTTTTACAAGGCCGCCTGCGACCAGGCCGGATGGGAAGGGCCGCTTCATCGCTGCTCCTTCTATGGCAACGAGGAAGTAGGGAAGAACCTCAACGCGATGCTCGAACTCGGCGCATCAAAGCCATGGCCCGACGCGCTCGAGGCGTTCACCGGTGAGCGCAAGATGAGCGGCAAGGCGATGGCGGAATACTTCGCTCCGCTGAAGGAATGGCTTGACGAACAGAATGAAGGCCAGGAGCAAGGCTGGTGAGCAAGACTGTATCGATCATCGCTGCCGGTGCATTGGCAGTCTGCGCGCCCGCGGCGATCGCTCAGGACAGTGCAATGCCGATGGTATCGGCCGGCGACGTTCAGGGGGTGATGAATGTCCTGCGCTCGGCAGGCTACGATGTCGAACTGTTCGAACGCAAGGATGACGAAGATACGACCTTCATCGAGATAGACACCGCTATCGGCGTCAATCAGGTGCGATTTACCGACTGCGCACCTGCCGTCCCGGACTTCTGCGAAACACTCGTTTTGTCGGCATGGTGGGACCGCGAAACGCCGATTTCCGATGAAGCGCTGGCCGCTGCTAACAAGCAGAACAAATATGTTTCGGTCTTTCGCGCGAGTGATGGCGATCCGGTAATGCAGTGGGCGATCCTGACCCGGCGCGAAGGCATACCTGCGACCGTTTTCCTGAACGCCGTCCAACGGTTCAGCGGCATCACGCGCGATTACCGCGATGTCGTGTTCGAGAATGATGGCGCAGGAGAGGAAGCGGCGACTGCCACAAACGAAACCGGTGAAGGCGATGGATCTGATGCGGAATAAGGCGGCCCTCTGCGGCGTTATCGCCCTCTCTTTGGGCGCGTGCTCGGGAGAGGTAGAAGAGTTCTTCAAGAGCGCACCGCTCGGCACTGCGGAGGTGCGACAGGGTACGCCGGAAGCTGGCTGGGATACCGGTGCGCGTGAAGGTGCGGCTCTCTTCGTTGCGAACAAGCGCGGGAATACGCTGTCCAAGATCGACCTCGACACGGGCGAAGAGGTGCTGCGCCTCGACAGCTGCACCAATCCGCATGAACTGGCGACCTCGCCCGATGGCAACCACGTTGCGCTTGCCTGTTATGGCGGGACGACGGTCGATATCTTCGCGACGTCAGACCTGTCGCGTGTTGCCAGCATCGAGCTGGGCGACAATGCGCGTCCTCATGGCATCGTCTGGCATTCGACGGGCGATATCTACGCGACAGCAGAGGGCCGCCAGTCGATCGTGTGGATTCACGAACCGCTCGGAAAGCAGGAAACCTTCGAATACGCGACGGGTAAGGAGGGCAGCCACATGCTCGTGGTTTCTCCCGATGCGACCACCGCTTGGACGACTGACCTCGGCTCTCGCACCGTTACCCGGATCGATCTGGAGGCGGAGACCGCGCCGCTTTCTGTCACCGTGGGTGAAGAGCCTGAAGGCATTGCGCTGTCGCCCGATGGCGAGGCGCTATGGGTCTCCGCGCGCGGATCGAACCAGGCTTTCGAGCTCGATCCCGAAACCATGGAAGTGCGCCACACGATCGACACTGGCGCATTTCCGCTGCGGCTTGCGATTCGGCCGCAGGGCGACGTTGCGGTCACTTCAGACCTTGCCGATGGCGGCCTGACTGTGATCGATCTTGCCACCGCCAGAGTGGTTCGCTCCATCGCGGTATCGAGCGCCGAAGAAGCGCAAGATCGGTTCCAGGTCACGATCCTGTGGTCCGACGACGGCGAGCGGATCTATGTCGCAGAGACAGCAAGCAACACCGTGGCCGAGGTCGATTATGCCACCGGCGAAGTCCTGCGCCGCCTGCCCACGGGTGAGGGCGGAGACGGCATGGCGATCCTGCCTTGAGCGAAAAGGCGCAGTCGCTCCCCACGGTCGGCTGGCGGGAATGCGTCGACCTGCCCGGCCTCGGGATCACCAATATCCCTGCGAAGATCGACACGGGTGCGCGCACGTCCTCGCTCCACGGGCACGTGATCGAGACCTTTGAACGTGATGGCAGGACCTTTGTTCGGTTCTCGGTCGATTGGGACGATATCGAGCTGGAATGCGAGGCAGTGCAGGTCGACAGGCGCGGTATCACCAGCTCCAACGGCGAGACTCAACAGCGCTACGTCATCAAGACTCCGGTGCGAATCGGCGGTGCGGAATTCCGCGCCGAATTCAGTCTGGCCGACCGATCCGAGATGAAATTTCCGATACTTATCGGTCGCACCGCGCTAAGAAGGCGCTTCGTTGTCGACAGCGGCCGTTCATGGTTGCAATCGCGCGCCTGACTGCACGGTATCGCTTACAATGAAATGGTCCGGCGCAATCGCCGGAGAAAGGGCCGCCCATGAAAATTGCCATGCTCGCTCGCAATCCGAACCTGTATTCGCACAAGCGGCTTAAAGAGGCAGCAGAGACCCGCGGCCACGAGCTCGATATCCTCAACACCACGCGCTGCACCGTGCATATTGCGAGCCATCGGCCGGAGGTGTTCTATAATGGTGAGGCGATGGTCGGATATGATGCGATCATCCCGCGTATCGGTGCATCCATCACCAATTACGGCCTTTCGATCCTGCGCCAGTTCGAAATGCGCGGCTGCTGGCCGCTGAATGAAAGCGTCGCGATCGGCCGCAGCCGCGACAAGCTGCGCTCGATGCAGATTCTTGCCAAACACGGCATCGGATTGCCGCTGACGGCCTACGCCAACGATCCCAAACAGGCCGAGGAGATCATAAAGGCGGTCAACGGTCCGCCGGTCGTGATCAAGCTGCTGGAGGGAACACAGGGCATCGGGGTGGTGCTCGCCGAGACGATGAGCAGCGCCAAATCGGTGATTGAGGCGTTTCGCGGGGCAAATGTAAACATCCTCGTGCAGGAGTTCATCAAGGAAGCAGGCGGCACCGACATCCGCGCCCTGGTCGTCGGCGGGAAGGTCGTCGCGGCAATGAAGCGCACCGGCGCAGCGGACGACTTCCGCTCGAACCTTCACCGCGGCGGCAGCGCGCAGCTCATCAAGATCACGCCGGAAGAACGCTCCACAGCCGTGCGCGCGGCAAAGCACATGGGGCTCAATGTCTGCGGTGTGGACATGCTGCGCTCGAACCACGGACCGGTGATCACGGAGGTCAATTCCTCACCCGGTCTCGAAGGCATCGAAAAGGCGACCGAAAAAGACATCGCCGGAATGATAATCGATTACATCGAGAAGAACGCGAGGGCGGGCAAGACGAAGACTAAGGGGCAGGGGTGATGCACAAGCTTCTGCCGCTCCTAGGTGCAGCGATGGTCGCGTCCCCTCTGGCAGCCCAAACGGCGCCAGCGCGGCCTGTGGTGCAACCCGAAGAGACTATTCTCAGAGTAAAGGGTGAGGGTGTGGTGACAGCAACACCAACGCAAATGACCGCGACGATTGGCATGGAAACCGTCGCCGCGACGGCGGCCACCGCATTGGATGCAAACAATCGCAGGTTGGGACCAGTCGTCGAGATGTTGCGCGCGCAGGGAATTGCCGCTTCGGACATTCAGACTTCGGGGCTCGAAGTCCAGCCACAATATTCGGACCAGCGCGACCGACGAGAAGAGCGGATCATCGGCTTTCGTGCAAGCAATCGTCTCACCGTGACAAGCCGGGATCTCGAACGCGCAGGTGAACTGATTAGTGCGCTGTTCAATGCCGGCGTCAATTCGATCGACGGACCTTACTTTGCCGTCGCGGAAGGTGCCAAAGAGCCACTCACTCGCGAGGCCGAGGCCGATGCACTGCGCGAAGCACAGGCGCAAGCCGAGAGCACGGCAGCGGCTCTTGGCATGCGCATTTCGAGGGTCCTTCTCGTTTCCGACAGTGAGGTCGAATTCCAGAACGGTTCCGGCTACATTGTCGTGACGGGAAGTCGGCTCGCGAGAACCCCGATCGAACCGGGACAGATCGAAATCAAGGCGGAATACGACGTCGAGTATGCCGCCATACCGATGTAGCTTTACAACCGATCGTCCCGTGGCCGACGCGAGATATTTGGCGGTTCGTTTTCTACCTAAACGGCGGCTCATTGAAGGCGCGCAATTTCCGCGAGTGCAGCCGGTCGCCTTCGTCGCGAAGGCGTTTGCACGCTTCCAGGCCGATCTGCAGGTGCGCGGCGATCGCTTCTTCGTAAAACTTGTTCGCCTGTCCCGGCAGCTTGATCTCGCCGTGGAGCGGTTTGTCCGAGACGCAGAGCAGGGTGCCGTAGGGCACGCGGAACCGGTACCCTTGGGCGGCGATCGTTGCGCTCTCCATTTCCACCGCAATGGCGCGGCTGTGCGAAAACCTCTTGGCCGAGCTTGAATAGTGCAGCTCCCAATTGCGGTCATCGGTGGTGACGACGGTGCCGGTGCGCATCCGCTGCTTGATATTCGCGCCCTGTGCGCCCGATACCTCTTCAGCCGCGCCAGCCAGGGCAAGCTGCACTTCGGCAATCGGCGGGATCGGGATTTCGGGCGGAAGCACTGCGTCCAGCACGTGGTCGTCGCGCAGATAGGCATGGGCGAGCACGAAGTCGCCGATCTTCTGGCTGGAGCGGACGCCGCCGCAATGCCCGATCATCATCCAGGCATGCGGACGCAAAACCGCAAGGTGATCGCAGATCGTTTTCGCGTTGGAGGGGCCGACGCCGATATTGACGAGTGTGATCCCGCGCTTGTCGGGGCGTTTGAGGTGATAGGCCGGCATCTGGTGCCGCCGCCAGGCTGTGTCGTTGAGCAGAGCCTGAGCGTTGTTCGTGCATTGGGCGATGTTGAGCCCTGCAGCGCCGGTCAGCGCGACATAGCCGCTTTCGTCCTCTTCGGCGCAGATCTGCTGCGCGCCCCAGTTCACGAATTCATCGACATAGCGGTGATAGTTGGTGAACAGGATGAAGTCCTGAAAATCCTCAACCTGCGTGCCGGTGTAATGGGCCAGGCGCGCGAGCGAGTAATCGGTCCGCAGGCCGTCGAACAGCGACAGCGGCATGTCCTCGTTTTCGTCGAATTCAATGCCATCGGCGAGCTCGTCTCCGATCAGCGAGAGGTCGGTCGAGGGGAAGTGCTGGGCAATATCCTGCGGCGCTATGCCGGACATCGCTGCACCAGCCTCGCCATCAAGCACGTAGGGAAAGGGGATTTCCTGCCGCGACCGCCCGACCTCGACCTCGATGTCGTATTCGTTCGAAATGAGCTCGAGCTGTTCGGCCAGATAATCGCCGAACAGGTCGGGCCGTGTCACCGTGGTCGTGTAGGTGCCGGGCATTTCGAGCCGGCCGAAAGCACGGCTGCGGTCGAGGGGATCGCCATTGCCCGAATAATGCAGGGTCAGCTGCGGATAGGCATAGCTGCCATCCTCTCGCTTGCGCTGCGGCGGCACGGTGCCGTCGCGCCCATATGCGATCACGTCTTCGCGCAAAGCGTCCACGGCATCGCTGTAGTTCTGCTGCAATTCTTCGAGGATGGTGGCGATTGGTTTCATATATTCTGCCTAGCGGTTCGGATCGGATGTTTCAAAGACACTGGCGATCTGCGGCGCAAGTGCCTGTTACAAAAAGGGCGCGGCAGTCTTTCGACGCCGCGCCCTTCATGTTTCGTGACGATGTCGCTTACGCGTCGTCGTCCTCGGTCTTGTGGTCGGTTGCTTCGACGAGAGCTTCGGTCTCGGTCGTGCCTTCCGGTGTCGCAACGCCTTCTTCGAGCAGTTCGGCGGGGATCTCACCCGGCTCGAGGTTCGGATCGGTGCGATTTGCCTCGGCCTGTTCCTCGATTTCCTTCTGCTCTTCCTCGAACAGCTGGGCGAGAACATCGACGCCTTGCGTCTGCAGCTCGGCCTCGTCGTCGCTGCGGGCGACGTTAGCTCTTACAGTCACGTGCACCTCTGGGTGCAGGGCAACGGTCACGTCGTGCATGCCGATCGTCTTGATCGGTGCGCCCATGATGACCTGCTTCTTGTCGATGTCGTGGCCTTGCTCGGTCAGGCCGGCGACCATGTCGCGGACGTTGACCGAACCATAAAGCTGACCGGCGTTGGACGCGGCACGGATGAGGATGACCTCTGCACCTTCGACCTTTTCGCCAAGCTTTTCGGCTTCTGCACGGCGCTCTGCGTTCTCTTTTTCGAGCCGTTCGCGGTTGGCCTCGAACACCTTCTTGTTCGCTTCGTTGGCGCGCAGGGCTTTCTTCTGCGGAAGCAGGAAGTTGCGGGCATAGCCGTCCTTCACGGTGACGACGTCACCGATCGTGCCGAGCTTCTCGATACGCTGGAGAAGAATGATATCCATGATGTATTCTCCTCTTACTTAACGATGTAGGGAAGCAGGCCGATGTGGCGTGCACGCTTGATCGCCTTGGCGAGCTCACGCTGTTTCTTGGCGGAAACGGCGGTTATGCGCGAAGGCACGATCTTGCCACGCTCGGACATGAAGCCCTGCAGCAGGCGCACGTCCTTGTAATCGATCTTGGGGGCGTCCTTTCCGCTGAACGGGCAGGACTTGCGGCGGCGGAAAAACGGGCGGGCCATCAGTCGCGCTCCTCACGGTCGGAACGGCGCTTACGATCGCGCTCGTTCTTGCGCATCATCACGCTGGGGCCATCTTCGTGCTCTTCGACACGGATGGTCATGTAGCGGATGACGTCTTCGTTGATACGGGTCTGGCGCTCGAGTTCCTCGACAACGGTGCCCGGGGCATCGATGTTGAGCATCACGAAGTGTGCCTTGCGGTTGCGGTCGATCTTGTAGGCGAGGGTTTTGAGGCCCCATGTTTCGGTCTTGGTGACCTTGCCTTCGTTCGCTTCGACGATTTCGGTCGCCGTGGCCGCCAACGCGTCTACCTGGGCCTGCGAGAGGTCCTGACGCGCGAGAAAGATATGCTCGTAATGAGCCATCTCGCGTTCCTTTCGATTTATGCCGATCGCTGGCTTGTCCGTCCGAATGACGGGGCCCCTCCGGCTTTCTGCTATCCGCCCTGGAAAAAGCGGATGCGCGCACATAGCGGGTTTGCGGTTTAATGCAAGGCTTGTCGTATCGGAACGAGCTTGGCAGGCCGCCGTTGCACAAGGGTACGAGATAAGGGGAATTGGCTTGCCTTCAGGATTAGTCGCATTGTTCGATGACGTCGCCGTCATCGCGCGCGCCGCCGCCGCTTCGGCAGACGATATCGCCGCCGCCGCGGGCCGGGCCGGGTCTAAGACGGCCGGTGTGGTGATCGACGATGCGGCGGTCACGCCGAGCTATGTGACCGGCCTGTCGCCCGCGCGCGAACTGCCGATCATCTGGGCGATCACCAAGGGGAGCCTCTTCAACAAGCTGGTGTTGTTGCTGCCCGGCGCGATCCTGCTTTCCGAATTCCTGCCCGGCCTGATCATTTTCATCCTGATGCTGGGCGGCGCGTTTCTCTGTTACGAGGGCGCTGAAAAAGTGCTCGAGAAGCTCGGGGCAGAAAAGCATGGCAAGACGGTCGAGGATGAGATTGCAGATCCCGCCGAGTTCGAAAAACAGCGCATTTCTGGGGCGATCCGCACCGACCTGATCCTGTCGGCGGAGATCATGGCTATTGTGCTCAATGAGCTCGATCTGCCGACATGGTGGGAGCGCGGCCTTGCACTCGCATTGGTGGCGGTTGTCGTTACCGTGGTGGTTTATGGGACCGTGGCGATTATCGTAAAGCTGGACGATATCGGGCTGGCTCTGGCAGAATCCGACAACATCGCACAGCGCAATTTTGGCGAGGGACTTGTTGCCTTCGTGCCCAAATTGCTCACCGCACTTTCGCTGATCGGTACCGTCGCGATGCTGTGGGTCGGCGGCGGTATCATCGTTCACGGCACGCACGAGATCGGCTTCGACCTGCTCTACGATTTCGCCCATGGAGCGGAATATGCAGTGAAGGGTGCCACCGGGGCGCTGTCCGGTATCCTGGGCTGGGCGACCTATGCGGCCATTTCGGCCGTCATCGGCCTGGTCCTGGGCGCAATCATCGCTTTCGTGCTGCATAAAGTGCTGAAGATCGGGCACGGCGGCGAGACTGCAGGAGCGCACTGATGGCAGATCGTCCCGTTCTTTATACCTGCGCCCGGTCGCGCGGGCTGCGCGCGACCTGGGCGGCGGAGGAGGCGGGCGTCGATGTTGACCTCAAGGTCCTGCCATTTCCCCCGCGCTATCTCGCCCCTGAGTATATGGAGATCAATCCGCTCGGCACGGTGCCCTTGCTCATCGACGGGGAGTCGCGACTGACGGAAAGTTGCGCAATCGCGCATTACCTCGCGACGCGCGGAGAGTTTACCGATCTCGCCATCGCTCCGGGCGAGCGGGATTACGCGGAATATTGTGATTTCACCTATCACGCGGACGCGACGATCACCTTTCCGCAAACGGTCTACATGCGCTTCGCCATCTTCGAGAAGGAGAAGGGCTGGGCGGAGGCGGGCGAGGCCTATGCCAAGTGGTTTGAAAAGCGCCTTGTGAAGATCGAACAGCGTCTGGAGACCCGCGAATATCTATGCGCCGATCGCTTCACCGTCGCGGATATCTGCATAGCTTATGCGCTGATCCTCGCGCAGAATGTGGGGTTGGACGACCGCGTACCGCATTCGCTCAAGGTTTACCGAGAGCGTATGACCGCCCGCGAAGGATACCAGCGCGCGTTTGCACGCGAGGAAGAGGGCAGGAAGGCGCTCGAGGCGGACTAGGCCGCCTGATCTTCGCTGACCGGACGTGCGGATAGCTCCCGCCTGAGCAGCTTGCCAAGCGGATCGCGCGGCAATTGATCCACGAATTCGATGTAGCGCGGACGTTTGTACCCGGCGATCGCCTCCTTGAAGCGTGCGGTGATTTCCTCCCGCGTCAATTCCTTGCCGGGGTGCAACACCACGAACGCTTTGACCGCTTCGCCCCATTTTGCGTCTGGCACCCCGGCGCATCCGGCATCGGCGACTTCGGGCATGTTTGCGAACACCGCATCGATCTCTGCTGGGTAGACGTTTTCGCCGCCGGTCTTGATCAATTCCTTTGCGCGGCCGAGCAGGTAGCCGAGCCCGCGCTCGTCCATTGTGCCAAGGTCGCCGGTACGCAGCCAGCCATGGCCGAGCGCTGCCTCGCTCGCTTCCTCGTTGCGCCAATAGCCCAGCATGACCGAAGGCCCGCGCAGGCATATTTCACCCTCTTCGCCCGGAGCGAGCTCGTTGCCTTGCGCATCGAGGATCGTCATTTCGACATGCGGCATGGCCCAGCCGATTGAGCGCGGATGCTCGAGCATGTCCGGGTAGTCAATGAAGGTCGCGAAACCGCAGACCTCGGTCTGGCCATATCCGCCGACCACGCGGCAATCCCACTCCTTTTCGAAAGTCTCGTAGATTTGCGGACGGCCCATGCCGGCGCCGCCAGTGTAGTTGGCAAGCGGCATCATGCCATTGCGCACCGCGTCCATCGCGAACCACTGGAACGAGATCTGCGGAAAGGCGCTGGTGGTGGTGCAGCTTTCCCGGTGGATCAGATCGAGCACCGCCGCGCTGTCATCGTCGCGCCCGGCAAACACGCTGGTTCCCCCGCAAGCGAGCATCGCTGCAACCTGCTGCATGCCAACGACATGGAACATCGGATTAATCGAGAGCAGGCGCTCTTGGTGCGTGAAACCACGCCGCACGCAGAACCCCATCGCCGATGATGCGACCGCGCTGCCCGCTTGCAGGCAGCCTTTCGGCTTTCCGGTCGTCCCGCTGGTATACATCATGTAGAGCGGCCGTTCCGATGTGAGGTCGGGCAGGGTGACTTCTGGTTGTTCGCGCGTCGCGATGCTCTCGAAGGCGCCGCCGGGATCGTGAGCCTCGTCGACTTCGATTACTTCGCCCGCGTCGGCTTCCTCCAGCAGATCGGCGAAGCGCGGATTGACAAAGGTCATCGCGGGCTCGGCATTGCCTGCGATCCACGCAATTTCGCCGGGTGACAGCCGCCAATTCAGCAGGACCGCAATCGCCCCGATGCGCCCGCAGCCGAGCAGGATCGTAAGGTACGGAGCGCCATCGGTGAGCAGGATCGCGACGCGGTCTCCCGGCGCGATACCCTTGGCAAGCAACCAGCGCGCCACCCGCTCGACCCGCAGGTCGAGCTCGGCATAGGTCAGCCGCTGCGCGCCATCGACTGTCGCCTCCCGTGCGGCATGGCGCGCCGCGCAGGCGCGCAAAAGCGTATCCATCGAAAAATCGCGTGCATCCATGGAGCCAGGATTAGCGCCACGGGAACCCGCGCTCCATCAGCGATTTTGGGAAGGCGGCTGTCGCCCTACGATTGCTCCGGGGCGTCGAGTTGCAACCCGCATTTGCCGCATTCGCGCCGCGGCCATGGGATCACGATCATTCCCCGGAAGAACATGTTGTATCCACAGCGCGGGCAATTGAACCGCAGCATCGGCGCGTTGAGCCAGATCAGGACGACGATCGCGATCGCGAAGGCGATGGTCGAATGGCCATAGATCATGTCGATCGCCAGCACGAACAGGATCGCCATCATGGTGGCCACTGCCATGCGCCAGGCATGGCGTTTCGCGCGGTCGAACAGGCTCATGGGACGCTTGCGAGTACGGTGCGCGCAAATTCGCTCAGCGTGTCGTCGCGTGCTCCCATGATCACGATGCGGTCACCATCCTTTGCCAATTCCGCGATCCGCTTTCCGCAATCCTCGCGTGAGGCGATGTGTTCCGCCGTGCCGCCCGCTTGCTTGATCAGCTCGATTATTCGCTCGCTGCCCTGGCTGCGGTCAACGGTGCCTCCGAAATAGACCGGGTCGCACATGATGGTGATATCAGTCGCATCCAGCTCCCGCGCGAAGGTTTCGGCCAGCTCGTCGCCCATCTGGCGCAGCGGCCCGTATCCATGCGGCTGAAAGAACGCGATGACCCGTCCCGGCACCGATTTGAGCGTGCGCAAGGTGGCCGCGCACTTTTCGGGATTGTGGCCGAAATCGTCGATCACAGTAATGCTGCTCTTGGTCGTCCCAACAACGTCGAAGCGGCGGGCCAGCCCCTTGAAACGCGAAAGCGCCTCAACCGCTTCTTCCAGATTCACCCCGGCAGCGCCCGCTGCGGCAATCGCAGCGAGCGCATTCGACAGATTATGCCTGCCCGGCATCGGCAGGGTGAGGTGCGCGCTCTCGCCGCTGCGATTGTCGATGATGTCGGCAGCGACAGCAAAGGGCTGGTACTCGATCGAACCCTCCACCGCCGCAATATTGGCGTCCTCGGCCTCGATCCCGAAGCTCACCGCATCATTCGCACGTCCAGAGAGGCCGCGGGCGCGCTCATCGTCATAATTGACGACCGCACGCTGCGCTTTCGCGAGATAGTCACCGAACAGCTTCTCCAGTTCCTCGATGCTTTTGTGGTCGAGGCTGACATTGAGCAGCACCGCAACGCTCGGGCGATAGAGCGCGATCGATCCGTCGCTCTCATCCACTTCGCTCACGAACACGCCCGGATCGCCGACGCGCGCGCTCGCGAAGGGGTTATCCGCATTGGCGAAGTTTTTCATCACCGCGCCGTTCATCACGGTTGGATCGAGCCCTGCCTGATGCATAATCCACGCGATCATGCCGGTGACGGTGGACTTGCCCGAGGTGCCGCCGATGGCGACGGACTGCGCGGCCTCGTTGAACAGGGCGGAAAGCAATTCCGCACGGCTCATCCTCGCATTGCCCAGCGTTCGGGCCTTGGCGACTTCGGGGACCGTATCCTCGACCGCAGCCGATGCGATCAGGATCTGACGCGAGGATGTGATCCCGCTGCCATCCTGCGGGAACAGCTCGAAGCCGTTTTCGGCAAGCCATTCGAACTTTTCCGGCGTGCGTCCCTGGTCCATGCTGCGGTCCGAGCCTGCGACCGCATGGCCTGTCCCGCGCGCGATCTGCGCAAGCGGAAGCATGCCCGAGCCGCCTATCCCGCAAAAGAAAAAGGGCCGACCTTCAAGGTCCGGCCTGATAACCTCATCGTCCATACGAATCAGGTTATTGGCTTGCGTGAATGCTGACAAGCGACATAGGGTCTGCGCATGACGAATATCGCCATTTGCGCACCCGCAACGCCGATAACCCGCGATCACGCCCGCGCTCTCGAAGAGCTGGTCGCGGCGGAATTTCCCGGCACGAACGTCACCTTCCACGAACAATGCTTCGCGCGGCAGGGACACTTTGCAGGGGATGATCTGGTGCGCCTCACCGGCCTGATCGACTGCGCGAACGATCCTGCTTTCGATGCGGTGTGGTTTGCCAAGGGCGGCTATGGCTCGAACCGCATTGCTGAGGCAGCGGTGGCGCGAATGAACGAGGCGGCGCGGTCTAAGACCTATGTGGGCTTTTCCGATTGCGGGTACCTGCTTGCCGCGCTCTATCGCCACGGCATCGGTCAGTGCGCACATGGATCAATGCCGGTAAGCGCGCGGTCCGAGAACGGCCGAAAAGCGGTAAGACGCGTTCTTCAATGGCTGAATGGCGACAATAGCGGGCTTGAGCCATCATTGGATGGCAAGATACCGGCCGTTGCGTTCAACCTGATCACGCTTGCGATGATATCGAACACGCCGCTGATGCCCGATCTTGGCGGTCATGTCGTCATGGTGGAGGAGGTGAGCGAGCATCTCTACTCGATCGACCGGCTGTTTTTTCACCTATCTGGGGTTTTGCCGCGAATAGCGGGCCTGCGGCTTGGCGCGGTGACCGATATTCCTGAAAACTACGTCGAATTCGGCCAGACCGAAGAGGAAATCGCGCGCTATTGGTGCGACCGGGCAGGGGTGCCGTATCTCGGCCGGGCAGAGATTGGGCACACGTCTGCCAACAAGGTCGTGCCCTTCGGACTTGCGAGTCCCTCGCGCGCTGCCTAGGCGCGGCGCAACAGGAGGTTTTTTCATGCGTGCATTCGTTTTTCCGGGCCAGGGTAGCCAGAAGGTCGGGATGGGCAGCGACCTTGCCGATGCCAGCACAGCAGCCCGCGAGGTGTTCGAAGAGGTAGACGAGGCGCTTTCGCAAAAGCTCTCCGCTATCATGCGCGAAGGCCCAGAGGATCAGCTGACGCTCACCGAAAACGCCCAACCTGCGATCATGGCCAACGCCATCGCGACGCTTAGGGTGCTGGAGCAGGATTTCGGCGTTAAACTTGCCGAAGCGGGATCGTGTGTCGCCGGGCACTCGCTGGGCGAATACACGGCGCTCTGCGCGGTTGGCGCGTTCGACCTTACGACGACTGCCAGATTGCTGAAATTGAGGGGTCAGGCGATGCAGGAGGCTGTTCCGGTCGGAGAGGGCGCGATGGCCGCGCTGCTTGGCGCCGATATCGACAAGGCCACCGCGCTTGCCGAGGCAGCGGCAGACGGCGAAGTATGCGAAATCGCCAATGACAACGATCCCACGCAGGTCGTCATTTCCGGCCACAAGAGCGCGGTCGAGCGCGCGGTCGCGGTTGTGAAGGACCACGGTATCAAGCGCGGCGTGCTGTTGCCCGTGTCGGCCCCATTTCACTGCTCGCTCATGCAACCGGCCGCTGACCGGATGGCGCAGGCCCTCGGCGAAACTCCGCCGGGTGCGCTCGCTCTGCCGCTATTTGCCAATGTCACCGCGGCCAAGGTGTCCGACCCCGAAGAGGAGCGCGCGCTTCTTGTCGAGCAGGTGACCGGCCGGGTACGCTGGCGGGAAAGTGTGATTGCCATGCGCGCAGACGGCGTGGAAATCTTCGTCGAACTGGGCGGAAAAGTGCTCGGACCGATGATAGGCCGTATCGACAGGGAGGCTGCGACCCACAGCCTCATCACGATGGAAGACCTCGAAACATTCGCAAAGGAAATCGGATAATGTTCTCACTCAAGGGGATGAATGCGCTGGTAACCGGCGCGAGCGGCGGGATCGGTTCCGCTATTGCGATCGCGCTGGCCAAGCAGGGTGCCCGGATTGCCCTGTCCGGTTCCAATGGTCAGAAACTGCGGGTTTTCCGCGAGCAATTGCACGAAGAGCACGGCGGCGAACATGTCGAAATTACGTGCGATCTTTCGAACCCGGAACAGGTTGAGGAGCTGATCCCCGCCACGCTCGATACGCTCGGCGGGATCGACATCCTCGTGAACAATGCCGGCATCACGCGCGACAATCTCGCGATGCGGATGAAGGATGAAGAATGGGACGATGTGATCCGCATTAACCTCGAGGCTGCGTTTCGCCTGATGCGGGCGAGCGCGCGTCCGATGATGAAAGCCCGTTTCGGGCGCATCGTGAACATCACCAGCGTGGTCGGCGCGACGGGTAATCCCGGACAGATGAACTACACCGCGGCAAAGGCGGGTCTGACCGGCATGACGAAGAGCTTCGCGCAGGAAGTCGCCTCGCGCGGGATCACGGCGAATTGCGTTGCACCCGGCTTCATCCGCACCGCGATGACGGCGCAGCTCGATGAGAAGCAAACCGATACGATCAATGCGAAAATCCCCGCGGGCAAGATGGGCGAGGGCGACGATATCGGTGCCGCATGCGCCTATCTCGCAAGCCGCGAGGCAGGCTATGTCACCGGGCAGACGCTGCATGTGAATGGCGGGATGGCGATGCTGAGCTGATCGGCCGATTGCTCCTTCGCCCCTTATCCCCAAAGGAATCCGCGATAGGCCCTCTCACGGCTTGCCCGCATAGACCACAACGCTAAGGTTTTCGCGCAATTCCGGTGTGGGCGGTGATTCCAACCCGCCTTCGCCCTCAGTCTAGGGTAAGGTCCAAGCGATGAAAGCTACCATCGAACGCGCAACGCTTCTGCGGTGTCTCTCTCACGTCCAGTCGGTTGTCGAGCGGCGCAACACGATCCCGATCCTGTCCAACGTCCTGATCGACGCAAGCGATGGCGGCAGCGTGAAGGTGATGGCGACCGACTTGGACCTGCAGGTGGTCGAAACGATGAGCGCAGCGTCGGTCGAAGCGCCCGGCGCGATCACCGTCTCCGCGCACCTGCTGTTCGATATCGCGCGCAAGCTGCCCGACGGCTCGCAGGTGAGCCTCGAAACCGCCGAAAACCGCATGGAGATCAAGGCAGGCCGCAGCCGCTTCAAATTGCCGACCCTCCCGCGTGACGACTTTCCGGTCATCGTCGAAGGCGATCTTCCGACATCGTTCGAGCTGCCTGCGCGCACGCTGGCCGAGCTGATCGACCGCACGCGCTTCGCCATTTCGACCGAGGAAACCCGTTACTACCTCAACGGGATCTTTCTACACGTCACCGACGACGATGAGCCGGTGCTGAAAGCGGCGGCGACCGACGGGCACCGCCTTGCGCGTTTCACCCTGTCGCGCCCTGACGGAGCGGACGGAATGCCCGATGTCATCGTACCGCGCAAAGCGGTCGCGGAGCTGCGCAAGCTTCTGGAGGAGGCTCTCGACGGCAACGTGCAGATCGACTTGTCAGCGAGCAAGATCCGCTTCACCCTCGGCGGAGAAGGCGGCGTGGTGCTCACCAGCAAGCTCATCGACGGGACATTCCCGGATTACAGCCGCGTGATCCCGACCGGGAACGACAAGCTGCTGAAGGTCGATCCAAAGCTGTTCTTCCAGGGTGTCGACCGCGTTGCGACTATCGCAACCGAAAAGACCCGCGCGGTGAAAATGGGGCTCGACAAGGACAAGGTCACGCTGTCGGTGACTTCGCCCGATAACGGGACCGCAACAGAAGAACTGATGGCCGACTACTCCTCCGACGGATTCGAGATCGGGTTCAACGCGAATTACCTCAAGGACATCCTCGACCAGATCGAAAGCGACACAGTCGAGCTGCACCTCGCCGATGCGGGCGCGCCCACCTTGATCCGCAAGGATGAGAAATCGCCTGCGCTCTATGTCCTGATGCCGATGCGAGTGTGATTGCGCGGGTCTGGAATGGCCGCACGAATGCGGCGCAGGCGGATGCCTACCGCACCCTGCTGACCGAGACGATCATGCCCGGCATCGCTGCGCGCGGGATCGAGGGTTATCTTGGCTATGAGCTGTGGGAGAGGGATGCTCCCGATGGCGGTACAGTGTTCACCACGGTATTGCGGTTCTCCGATGAAGCAGCGATTGAAGGCTTTGTCGGCAAGGACCGCACCCGCGCGAATTTGCCCGATGCGGCACTGAAGCTGCTCACCGAATGGGACACGCAGGCGGTGCATTACAGCGTGACCCGTGCCTTTGAATGAGCGCACAGGCCCGCATCTTTGGTACGGTCATCTCGACCTACACCCGCATTGTTCAGATCGCGTGTGAAGAAGCGGGTATAACCCATGAAACTATCGCGACACCTGCGCGCTCACCGCAAAACCGCCACCCCTTTGGCAAAGTCCCGGTGGTGGAGATCGACGGCCTGCAATTGATCGAGAGCGTCGCGATCGCGCATTATATCGACAATGCGCATAATGACGGCGCGCTCCAGCCCGGCGATCCGGCCGAACGCGCCATCGCCGATCAGTGGATCGCAGTTGCGAATAACTATCTCTTTCCGCTGTTCGAGCGCGGTCTGGTCATGCCCTGGATCATGCACCGCATGGCCGGCTATCCGCTGGAGCGCGAGACCATTGACCGCGCGCTTCCGCAGATCAGCCTGGCGCTCGGCCATGTCGAGGCGGAACTGGCAAAGGACGGCGCGTGGACGAAGCTTGGCTTTACGCTCGCCGATGTCTTTCTCTACCCGGTGTTTCGCGGCCTGCAGCTGACGCCGCAAGGCGAAATGGGCATCGCGCAATGCGATCATCTCTCCGTATGGCTCGGCAAATGCGAAAAGCGCATGTCGATCGCCGCGACACGCTGGGAAACCGAGCAATGATCGGTTAGGGGTGCTCAGCAAAGAGGAGGCCCACAGGCATGACGATCCAGCAAGTTCACGTTCGCAAGGACGAGCTTACCCAGGCAGATATCGTAAGCATCGAACCCCCTTCGCTTGCCGATGGGGCGGTACGCCTTGAAATCGAAAGCTTTTCGGTGACTGCAAACAATGTGACCTACGCTGTTGTGGGCGATGGCTTTGGATACTGGAATTTCTTTCCTGCGCCCGATGACCTCGGCATCGTGCCGATGTGGGGCCATGCGAAGGTTATCGAAAGCAATCACCCCGAAATCGCGGTGGGTGAGCGGGTTTATGGCTACCTGCCCATGGCCAGCCATCTCGACGTGCGGCCGGGCAGTGTTTCGGCGGGCAGCTTCATGGACACCACCGATTACCGTCAGCCGATGAGCCCGATCTACAACCAGTATTCGCGGCTTGCCGACGATCCGGAGCACGATCCCGCGCGCGAGGCGGAAAGGATGATCTTCGGCCCGCTGTTCAAGACCGGTTTCCTGATCGAATACTTCATGCGCAACGAAAGCTGGTTCGAAGCCTCCCAGCTCATCGTGACGAGTGCCTCGTCGAAGACCGCCATGGGCCTTGCGAGCGTGGCAAAGCAGAATTCCCCTGGCATCAAGCGCGTGGGCCTAACTTCCGCTGGGAATGCCGATTTCGTCGAAGGGACCGGCCTTTACGACAAGGTGTACACCTATGACGAGGTCGGAATGATGCCGATTTCGGATTCGGTCATTGTCGATTTTGCAGGCAATTCAGCGCTGCTTGCAAAGCTGCATGAACATTATGCCGACACCCTCAAATATTCGTGTCTGGTCGGTGTCACCCATATTGAGGAACGCGGCGGCGGTTTGGCAGAGGATCGCGGATTGCCCGGACCGAAACCGACGCTGTTCTTCGCCCCCGATCACGCGGTCGCGTTTTTCAAGGAGCACGGACCGGCCGAGGGCGGCAAGCTTGTGGCTCAGGCTTGGCACGGCTTTCTAGCTGCAGCGGAGGGGTCGGTAGAGGTCGAGAAGCATCAGGGGCTCGAAGCGGCGCGCAAGACGTTCCTCGAAATGGTCGGCGGGAATGTCGACCCGTCCAAGGGTATCGTGATCGAGCCTTAGTTGCCGGCGTCCTCACGCTGGACCGCATAATGGAAGAACCCGTGGTGCTGCGCGCGGTGACGCGCCTCCATGGCTTTTTCCGTGTTCTCTTCGGTCGGTACGATGCACCAGCCGCCGCCGCGTTTCAGCACTGTGTCGAGACCTTGCTCCAGCACTTCAGGGCCGGGCTGGGCGCGCCAGTGATCGCCAACCTCATCTGGCGCTGAGCGCGCGCCGCCAAAGCGCTCGGGCCGGGCCTGCGCGGCGTTCCATATCTGCGTGTTGAGAATTCCGGGGCAGAGGATCGTCACTCCGATCCCGTCCTCTTGCAGCTCCGCTGTCAGCGCCTCACCTATCGCAGCCGTCATCTGCTTGGTCGTGGCGTAGAGCGTGAAGGGGCCTGATACCGGAACGACCGAAGCCGAACTCGCGGTGATGCCCACGTGACGGGCGCCGGTTTGTGCCTTGAGCGCGGGCAGCCACGCCTGCGCGGTGTGGACCGGGCCCATGACATTGACACCCATGAGCCAGTCGAGCGTGCGCGCTTTGGCTTCGCTCACAGTGTCGGCGCTGCCTACGCCTGCATTTATCCAGAGCAATGACGGTTCCACGCCTTGCGCGATGAGCCGCTCGGCGACGCGTGCGGTTTCGCCAGCATCCGAAACGTCGCAGCCATGCGCGCGCGCTTCCGGTCCGCAAAGCCGTGCGGTTTCCTCCGCCTCATAGGCATCGATATCGAGCGCGCAGATGCGCATGCCCTTGGCGGCGAAATGCTGCGCGAGCCAGCGACCGATACCGCGCCCGGCGCCGGTGATGACGGCCCAGTCGCCGCGCTTTGGCTCGAATGCGGTCACTCAGCCGCTTCCGCCAGTTCCGCGCGCTGCGGGCCTCGGATCAGGCCGCCAGGGGTTTCGCCGGTCCATTTGCCGTCTTCGAATGTGACCACGCCGTTCTTGATCGTGCAGACGTAGCCATCGGCCTTCTGCAAAAGGCGCTTGCCGCCCGCAGGCAGATCGAAAGCAAGCCATGGGCGGCCGAGCCTAAGGCTCTCCATGTCGATCACGTTGATATCGGCGAGATATCCGGGCGCGATCACGCCGCGATCTTCGAGACCGTAGAGCACCGCCGTATCGCGGCACTGGCGCTTGATAGCGTTCTCCAGCGTGATCCGATCCCCGCGTTTGCGATCGCGTACCCAGTGCTCCAGCATGAAAGTTGGCGAGGCCGCATCGCAGATCGTCCCGCAATGCGCGCCGCCATCGGACAGCGAATTTACCGTGTCGTCGGCGTGCTGGAGGGGCACAAGGAAATCGAGATTCCCCTCTGCATAGTTGAGGATCGGGAGGTAGATGAAACCGCTCGCGTCGTCGCGGCACAGCATGTCGTAAGCATATTCCTGCGGATCGACACCCGCCGCCTTGGCGCGCGCATTCACGCTCGCTGTCTCATCCGGCTCGTAATCGAAATCCGGGTCCATCTCGTATTGCAACGCCCAGCCTTGGGTGATGACCATGACCACGCCGATGATGTCCATCGGCGCTTCGGAATAGTCGTTCGGCTCCGACAGCAGCTGCTTCTTGAACGCGGGATCGAGCAATTTGGCCTTTTGCTCGGCCCAGGGCAGATCCTTGATCGCCTGCCAGCTTGGGCGGAAGGCAAAGGGGTTCACCGTTCCCTGCCACGCCATGATGATCCCGTTTCCGCGCAGCGCGATCTGGGCGACGATGTTCGCGCCATTGTCGTTTTCCGCGCGCATGGTTTCGATCTGTTCGGCGAGCGGCATCTCCTTGGCGATCGATTCAAGCGCGGCAAATGTGACGGGGATTCCTGCTTCCCGGCTCAATTTGCCCATCCATTCGAACTCGTTCCAGTCGCGCTGAAGGTCGCTCGCCATTTCGAACACGGCATATCCGCCCGCATCCTTGGCGCGGCCCATTGCTTTGCCAATCGCGACCAGTTCTTCCGGCGTTGCCGTCGTTCCGGGCACCAGCTCTCCGTCGACCGATTTGTGCAGCACTGTGCGCGAAGTCGAGAAGCCGAGCGCACCGGCGCGCACGCCCTCTTCGACAATCGCGGACATTACCTCGATATCCTCATCGGTCGGAACGGCACCGGGTTGCTCGCGGTCGCCCAGCACATAAGCGCGAACCGCACCATGGGGCACATGCGTCCCGACATCGACGGTGCGCGGCAATTTTTCGAGCGCGTCGAGATATTCCGGGAAGGTTTCCCAGTCCCAGGTGATGCCTTCAGCCAAAGCGGTGCCGGGGATGTCCTCGACCCCTTCCATCAGGCTGATGAGCCATTCATGCCGGTCAGGCTTGGCGGGCGCGAAGCCGACCCCGCAATTGCCCATTACGACGGTTGTGACGCCATGCCAGCTGGAGGGTGCCATCTCCTGATCCCACGTCGCCTGCCCATCGTAGTGCGTGTGGATGTCGACGAAGCCGGGTGCGACGACCTTTCCGCTCGCGTCGATCTCGCGTGCCGCATCGCCGCGGACCTCGCCGACCTGCGCGATCAATCCGTCCTTGATTGCAACATCGCCGGTGAATCGCTCTGCACCGGTCCCATCGACGATGGTTCCGCCTCTGATGATGAGGTCGAATGCTGGCATGAAATCTCTCCTCTTCCGGTCTTGGAAGGTCTCACAATGCAACCGGATTGTCCAGAATGAGCGAAGCCTCGCACTGGCCCGAGGGGTGCACTGATGTTAGCCATTCGGCATGGAGAAAACACCAAGCTGGAACCCGTCTGAAGGCAGCGGCATCGCCATTCGCTGGGTGGAGGCGAATGGGCTGACATTTGAAGTCGCCGAGGCAGGGGAGGGCGATCATCTCGCGCTCTGCCTCCACGGCTTTCCCGAGCTGCATTATTCATGGCGGCACCAGATGTCGGTGCTTGCCGACAAGGGCTACCGCGTCTGGGCGCCAAACCTGCGCGGGTATGGCGCTACCGATCGGCCGGAAGGGATAGACGCGTACCGGCTGCGAACGCTTGCGCAGGATGTTGCCGCTCTGATCGATACGAGCGGCGCGCGTGAGGTGACTTTGATCGCCCATGATTGGGGCGCGATCATCGCGTGGTACTTTGCGATCCTGAAAATCAGGCCGCTATCTCGTCTTGTGATCCTCAACGTTCCGCACCCGCGCTGCGCCCGGCGCGAGCTGCGGTATTGGCGGCAGCTGAGGAAAAGCTGGTACATTTTCTTCTTCCAGCTGCCGTGGCTTCCCGAAAAGCTGCTGGGCCGCGCGCGAGCCAAGCCGATCGGCCGCATCTTCCGGCAATCGGCGGTCAACAAGCACCTCTTCACGCAGGAGGAAGTCGCGCCCTATCGTGATGCGGCTGCGCGGCCCGGAGCGCTGACCGCGATACTCAACTATTATCGCGCGTTGCTCCAGCGACCCGACGCCCGCGACACGGGGAAGGGCCAGGTCGATGTGCCAACCCTGGTGTTATGGGGAGAGCAGGACCTCGCCATCGACATCCATGTGCTCGACGGGATGGACCGATACGTGAGCGACCTGACGCTGCGCCGCTATCCGCACGCCTCGCACTGGGTTCAGCAGGACATTCCCGAAGAGATCAACGCCGCTTTTGGCGAGTGGCTGCCTGACGCGGCGGCAAGAGACTAGGCTGCCTCTTCGAGCTCGATTTCGGACGGGACCGCATCGAGAAACTCACGGATTGCTTTGACGCTCTCGTCCTTGTGGCTGAGCAGGAACAGGTGTCCGCCGCCTTTCATCACGACCATTTCACTGTTCGGGATGAGCCAGGAGAGAAACTTGCCATTGGCGAGCGGAACGATCGCATCGTCATCGCCCATCATGATGAGCGTTTTCTTTCGCAGCAGGAACGGCAGGGCAGGCGCGCTGGTCCATCCCAGCATGCAGAGCAGCTGGTACATGTACCCGCGCGGGGAGGGCGGTTTCAGCAAGGACATGTGACTTTTCTTGCCGCTCGTCTTGCCGAGCCCTTCGCCGTAGAGCGTCTCGAAATTCTTGATCATGTAATCCGCATCGACATAGCGGCGAGGATTGGCCATTTTCGACAGAGCCTTCGGGCTACCGGGGATCATCAGCATGCCGGCGCTCGTCGCGATCAGAACCAGACGGCGCGTGCGTCCCGGATGCTGCATGGTGAAGTGCTGGGCGATGCCTCCGCCCCAACTGATACCCATCACATCGACTTCATCGACATCGAGCGCGTTCAGCAATTGCGATGCGGTCCAGCTGATCGTGAAGGGGTTGTAAGGCACAACCGGATCAGGCGATTCGCCCACGCCCGGCATGTCGAACATGATGAATGCCCGCTCCGATAATGCCGCCGCCAGGGGTGCCACGGCCTCTATATTCGCACCGATGCCATTGAAGAAGAGGATCGGTGGGTGGTCGGAGGGCTCATCGAGCCGCCATGTAGCAACCCGTAGCGTCCGGCCGCCCACTTCCTTCATGGAAACGACAGCATCTTTCATTGCATCCGACACGAAACTCACATCCTTTCATCCCGCAGGATTGCGGGTGGGAAGCAGCATCGTGGATCCCTCACGGTGCTGCCTCCCATAAGCCTGTTCGCGCAAATTGATGTGCGCGTTACGAAAGGCTGGTATCAGACTTCTTCTACTACGTAGAGTCCGGGCGCCGGGTCCAGCGGCTTGTGCTTGGTGCTCCCCAGCTTCTTTGGCGCGGCTTTCTTGTCGCCCGAGCGCTCCTGGATCCACTCCATCCAGAATGGCCACCAGCTGCCCTTGATCTCTTCGGTGCCCTGCAGCCACTCGTCTGCGGTCGCCGGAAGCTTGCCCTTTTTCTTCTGGACGAAATATTTCGCCTTTGGATTGCCGGGAGGGTTGAGAATCGCCTGCATATGGCCCGACTGGCTGAGGACGTAGGTGACGTCTTTCGATCCGAACAGCTGGGTCGAACGGTATGTCGCCTTCCACGGTGTGATATGGTCGGTCACGCCGCCAAGGATGAACATGTCGGAGGTGACTTTGGATAGGTCGATCTTGTGATCGGCCATTTCGACCTCGCCCTTTTTCGTAAACGCGAGCGTTTCGAAGAGCGTAAGGAAATCGCCCATCAGGCTCGCGGAAAGGTTGGTCGCGTCGGCATTCCAATAGAGAACGTCGAAGGCGGGCGGGTCCATGCCGAGCAGGTAATTGTTGATGACATAGTTCCAGATGAGGTCGTTGGGCCTCAACCACGCAAAGCCGCGGGCAAGATCATCTGCTTTGATCACACCCTGCTTGGCCGCGCGCTGGCGGGCCAGCCTCATGCCGTTTTCGCTGACCAGCGATCCTGCCTCGATGTCGGTTGGTTTGGGGTGCAGGACGCACACCATCAGCGTGAGTGTGCCGATGATGTCGTTTTCCTTCGCCGCCAGTTTCGATGCCAGCACCGATGCGGTCTGCCCGCCGGAGCAGCCGGCCGACACGTTGACTTTCTTCGAACCCGTAATCTGTGACACAACCTCCAGCGCTTCTTCGCAGGAGGCGATGTAATCGGCAATGTCCCAATGGCCCTGTTCCTTCGACGGGTTGCGCCAGGAAATGACAAAGGTCTGGAGCCCGTTATCGACCTGCCACTTGATGATCGATTTCTCCGGTGAGAGATCGTTGATGTACATCTTGTTGATCTGCGGCGGGATGGTAAGCTGCGGGATCTCATACACTTCGTCCGTCGTGGGGGCGTACTGCACCAACTCGAACATCTCGGTGCGATAAACCACCGATCCTTTGGACGTGGCGATGTTTTCGCCCAGCTTGAACGGGCGCTTGTCGACTTGGCTGACCATGCCCTTGTTGTTGACCAGATCGTTATAGGCGTTCTGCAATCCTTTGATGAGCGATAGCCCGCCTGAATTGATAAGCTGTTTCTGCGCGATCGGATTGCCTGCAAGCGTGTTGGTTGGCGCGATCCCGTCAAGGATGATGTTGGCGATGAAATTGGCGCGATTGCGCTCTAGCTCGTCGAGCTCGAGGTCTTCCAGCCAGCCGCGCATGCCATTCTGCACGGCGAGATAATACTGCGCACCCGCGCGGAAAAATGGGTTAAACTGCCACGCCGGATCCTGAAACCTTTTGTCCTTTGGATCAGGCGCCAGTTCGCTCTTACCGGTCATGATCTTGACCATGTCCTCGGTCACGGATTTGGCATGCCGGAACAGCCTGTTCGGGTCCGAAGCGGTCTCGCGTAGCAAAAGTGCGACTGCGCCGACGAAGTCCTCACGCGCCACGCCGATTAGCGGCCCCAACGCATTGGTCGATTGCGCTGCCTCGTTTTCGAGCTTTACCGTGCCTTCTGCCATTCTATCCCCTTTCATCGGATTATCCTTCCGAAGTGCCCTTCAGGCCTGACCCACCACATGCCTGTTGCAGTGGTGGTTTTCAAGCATCGACCCGCGCGTTTGCGCGTGATTGAAAGAGTTAATCGGAATTAGCCATTCCTCAATCAATCCGTGTCAGAGGGCAACGTTCCTTTGACGCGCTTGGAGAGCCGCCTGAATGGCTGGATTGCTTTCACGACTGACAAAATCACCGACGAAGATTGGTGGAGCCGGTGGGCAGGATGCCCCTTTGGTTCCGATCCGCTCGTCCGACGTGGAGCGCCGGGCCGGGCTGCTCGACAGCCTCGAAAAGTCCGAGCTGGGCTGGTTCTGGGCAAGCGATGGAGCAGGCCGGCTGATCTATCTTTCCGAACCGGCGATCGAGCGTATTTCAGGCGAAGAGAAAGCTCTCATTGGCCTCCAGCTGACCGAGATATTCAAGGACGATGACGAATTCGAAGGCGCAGCGCCTCAGCGTCCGCTCAAATTTCAACTCGCCGCCCGGAACTCCTTGCGTCCCACGACTGTGAAGATCGACATTGGCGAGAAGACAGTATGGTGGGAAATTTCCGGCGCTCCCAGAATTGGTGAGTCCGAAGAATTCACCGGTTATCATGGCATTGCGCGCGACGTCACGGCCAGCATTGCCAGCCAGCGCGATGCGGAAAAGCTTTCGCGCTATGACTCGCTCACCGGCCTGGCGAATCGCCACCGCATCACGCACAAGCTGGGGGCGACCCTGACCGCCTTTCAGACGGCCAAGAGATGCTGTGCGACCATGCTCCTCGATCTCGACCGGTTCAAACAGGTCAACGACACGCTGGGGCATCCGGCGGGCGATGAGCTCCTCAAACAGGTTGCCGCGCGTTTGAAACGCATTGTCGGTGATCAGGGTGAAATCGGCAGGCTTGGCGGTGACGAGTTCCAGATCATCCTGCCCGATATCGAAGATCGCCAAGTCCTCGGCGATCTTTCGGACCGCATTATCCAGATGCTGTCACAGCCATACTCCATCAACGGGATGCGCGCGGTGATTGGCTGTTCGGTAGGCGTAGCAGTTGCGCCATTCGATGGGATTGAGAGCGAGGAATTGGTCAAGGCCGCCGATCTTGCCCTATACGCCGCCAAGGGAGGCGGTCGCGGACAATTCCGATTTTATTCCGACGATTTGCGCGATCGCGCCAGCCATCGCCACCAGATCGAGGAAGACCTGCGCGACGCTCTCGTAAAAGACGAGCTCGAGATGCATTACCAGCCGATCGTCTCCGCAGATGAGCATAAAGTCGTCTGCGTAGAGGCTCTGATGCGGTGGAATCATTCGGACCGCGGGATGGTATCTCCTGCCGATTTCATCCCAGTGGCGGAAGAGGTCGGGATCATCCGCCAGATGGGTGAATGGGCGATCAACGAGGTCTGCCAGCGCGTTGCCGACTGGCCGACGACTATTCGCGCTGCAATCAACGTATCCGCCGTTCAATTCGCGTCCGATGATCTGACAGAAATCGTGAAACGCGCGCTCAAGAGCTCGGGGGTGCAACCGTCGCGCATCGAGCTCGAAATCACAGAAAGCGTGTTCGTCGGTGATATGGAACGCGCGCTGCGCATGTTCAAAGAACTGAAGGCGATGGGCGTTCGCCTAGCTTTGGACGATTTCGGAACGGGATATTCGTCGTTAAGCTATCTACGCGACGCTCCGTTCGATAAAATCAAGATCGATCAAAGCTTTGTGCGCGGTTGCAGTGATGCCGGCAATAACAACGCGGCAATCGTATCTGCTGTCGTCAGTCTTGCGCGTGCTCTCAACATGGAAACGGTTGCCGAAGGCGTGGAAACAAAGGATGAGCTCGCAGCCGTCGTCGCGCAGGGGGCGTCGCACCTCCAAGGTGCGCTGTTCTCCCGCGCGCAATCGGCGGACTACATCACCGATCGGCTCGAGGCTGGAGAACTGATCTTCGAACCTCGCGGGCCGGAGAAATACCGATCTGACCGCCGAACCGAATTCCGCAAGATCGGGCTGATCCATGGGGACAGCCGCTACAACGTGTTCCTGCGCAATCTCTCGAAAACGGGCGCCAAGATCGAAGGTCTGCTGGATGTTCCGGTTGGAACCGAAGTTGTTCTCGATTTGAGTGGGGGGCAACTTGCCGTCGCAACCGTCAGGCGGTCGGAAGGCTTCAGCCAGGGGGTGGAATTTGAGATGCCTCTCATCAGCGATGGCGCGGATGGCCTTTGCACACGCCACCGGGTTTCGCCCTATCAGATCGAAGCCGCAGGCAGGCCGCTGGAGGCTCTCAATGACGACATTGTGGCATCGGTAATGGGCGGGTCCAGCAATACCCCGAAACGATTTGTCGAAGTTGACATGAGCGCATCCAACGAAAAATGACCATGATCGAGCGCGCCTGGAGGGATCATGCCGCGGCGGACCAGAAAAATAATCTGTAGCGCGAGCCGCAAACATTAAGGCTCGATATTAGGACAATAATAACCAACCGGCTTTACCGATGAGTGAGGTTCAAAAGGGTTGAACCGTCCATTATTGGAGGATTGCCGCAGGTGGCCCTGAAGGGACTCTTGTCATCGAAGAATGGAAGCCTTTTCCGAGGACGTCGGGGAGGGGCCGCAACGGTGCTGTCAGACGGCGAGAAGCTGGCCATGCTCGACGAGCTTGAGCAGTCCGGTCTCGGCTGGTTTTGGGCGTGCGATGCTGACGGCAACCTGACCTATTTGAGCGCTACGATCGCCGATAGGCTTGGTCTCCCGCTTGAAGAGATGCTTAATCAGCCGCTTTCAGTAGTTTTCGAACCCATCGATGGGCAGGCACGCACCCGCTCGCTCGCGTTAATGATCGGCGCCAACAAGGCATTTTCGGGTATCGCGGTCCATGCGGCGAAACGTCCCGATGGGGCCGTACTGCGTCTTTCGGGCCGACCCATAAAGGATGAGAAAGGGCGTGCCCTAGGATTTCGCGGGACCGGGGCGGACATCACCGAAGAATACCACCGTGAGGCTGAAACGGCGCGGCTTGCTAAATTCGACTCGCTGACCGGTTTGTCGAACCGTCACCGCATGGCACATCTCATCGACACGACGCTTACCGCGTTCAAGGCAGCGAAGCGCAATTGCGCGATCCTGATGTTGGATCTCGACAAGTTCAAGCAGGTCAACGACACGCTTGGTCATGCCGCCGGCGATGAATTGCTGAAGCAGGTGGCCGTGCGGCTCAGCCGCTCGATTGAGCGGGATTGCGAAATCGGCCGGCTTGGCGGCGACGAATTTCAGATCATGATCCCAGATGTCGATGACCGCGGCGTGCTGGGTGAAATCGCGATGAAAATCATCACGATGCTCAAACAGCCCTATTCGCTAGAAGAGGGGCGCTGCGTAATCGGCTGCTCCGTAGGGATCGCCATCGCCCCGCACGATGGCGTCACGTGCGATGAAGTCGTCCGCTCTGCCGACCTTGCACTTTATGCCGCAAAAAATGGCGGACGCGGTCAATACCGCTTCTTTTCGGGCGATCTCGAGAACGAAGCAATTTTTCGCAGGCGCCTGGAGGCAGATCTCGGCAAGGCGATCGAGCAGGATGAGCTGTTTCTGAAATACGAGCCGATCGTTGATGCTGCCACGCAGAAAGTTGAGGCGCTCGAGGCGCATATCTGCTGGAAGCACGAGCAGCGCGGCGAAATCGACGAGATTGAATTTGCCTCGATCCTCGATGGGTCGAGCCAGGTCAGCGATGTCGGCCGCTGGGCGATTTCGCAGGCATGCGACCATGCCGCGTATTGGCCCGAATCCATTCGTGTGTCAGTGAATGTGCCGGTCCCGCTCTTCGGCTCGAGCGAATTCGTGAGCCACGTGAAGGAAGCGCTGCGAGATGCCGATATGGCCGCGGGGCGCCTCGATCTTGAAATCAACGAAGCCGTCTTCTTCGGCGATACGACTGCTGTCGACAGTACGCTCGCGCAGCTTTTCAAGCTCGGCGTGCGGCTAACTCTTGATGAATTCGGGAGCGGGTATTCCTCGCTTTCCTACCTGCGGCGGGCCCCCTTCGATTCGATTAAAATCGATGAGAAGCTGATTGCCGAAGCGGATCGGCACGACAGCCGCGAGCTCGGCCTGATCCGGGCGATCGTCGCGCTGTCCGACGCGCTCGACATGGATACGGTCGCTAATGGTATCGAGACCAATGCACTTCTTGCATCACTGCTCGATTGCGGTGTGCGTCGGGTGCAGGGCCCCATTTTTTCCGCGCCGCTGACGCGAGAAGAGGCCGAAAGCGAACTGCTCGGCGAAGGGTGGAAGATCGAACCAAGCAGCGACCGGACACGCCGTGCACGTCGCCGGACGGTGTATCGCAAGATACAGGTAATTCACGACGATCATTCTTACGAAGTCACTTTGCGTAACCTTTCGAAAACGGGCGCCCTCATTCAAGGGCTGGCCGACGTGCCGAAGGGTACACAATTTGTTGTCGATCTTGGCGGCGGGCAACTCGCTGTCGCAACAGTCATCCGCACCAGCGGCGATACGCAAGGGCTCGAATTCGAACAAAAGCTGATCGATGATGGCTCTGGCGGGCTCTGCACCCGCAATCGCGTATCGCCCTATGCCCTGGCAGCAGCGGGCGCTCCTTTGGCTGCACTTTCGCCCGGGAGTTACAAAGCAATGGAAGGCGGCTTGCTGGGCCAAGGCGCGAGTATCCCTCAATTCGGTTACGCACCCGGCGCGGAGCACGAACCCGCTTAAAATAGCCGTTCACAGCTGTTGCGATTTTCGCGAATGACATAGCTCTTTCCTACAGCTATTTGCGCGTCGTGATGACTGACCTTTCAAAAATCCGAAACTTTTCGATTATCGCGCATATCGATCACGGCAAGTCCACGCTCGCTGATCGGTTGATCCAGTTCACTGGCGGGCTCACCGAGCGCGAGATGTCCGAGCAAGTGCTTGATAACATGGATATCGAGCGTGAGCGCGGCATCACGATCAAGGCCCAGACCGTCCGGCTCAACTACACCGCGAAGGACGGCGAGACCTACCAGCTCAACCTCATGGACACGCCCGGCCACGTCGATTTCGCCTATGAAGTCTCGCGCTCCCTGGCCGCGTGCGAAGGCGCGCTGCTGGTGGTGGACGCGGCGCAGGGGGTCGAGGCGCAGACGCTCGCCAATGTCTACCAGTCGATCGAGCACGACCACGAAATCGTCCCCGTCATCAACAAGGTCGATCTTCCCGCCGCCGAGCCCGAGCGGGTGCAGGCCGAGATCGAAGAGGTCATCGGCCTCGACGCCTCCGAAGCGGTGATGACATCGGCCAAGACCGGGATCGGCATCGAAGACGTGCTCGAAGCGGTGGTTGCCAAGATCCCGCCGCCGACAGGCGAGCGCGACAAACCGCTCAAGGCCTCCCTCGTCGATAGCTGGTATGACCCCTATCTCGGCGTCGTCATCCTCGTCCGCGTGATCGAAGGCGTGCTGACCAAGGGGCAGAGCGTCAAGTTCATGCAGGGCGGCACGCAGCACCTGATCGACCGCGTCGGCGCCTTCACTCCCAAACGCGTGGACCTGACCGAGCTCGGCCCCGGCGAAATCGGCTTCATCACCGCGCAGATCAAGGAGGTCGAACAGGCCCGCGTCGGCGACACGATCACCACGGTGAAGGGCGGCGCGACAGAGCCGCTCAAAGGCTACAAGGAAGTGCAGCCGGTCGTGTTCTGCGGCCTCTTCCCGGTCGACGCGGCGGATTTCGAGAAACTGCGCGAGAGCATCGGCAAGCTGCGTCTCAACGATGCGAGCTTCAGCTTCGAAATGGAAAGCTCCGCCGCGCTGGGATTTGGCTTTCGCGCAGGCTTCCTCGGCCTGCTGCACCTCGAAATCATCCAGGAACGCCTCTCCCGCGAATACGACCTCGACCTCATCACCACCGCGCCATCGGTCGTCTACCGCGTCCACCTGTCCAGATCGAAGACCGAGGACGCGAAGACGATCGACATTCACAACCCCGCCGACTGGCCGGACGTGAACCGCATCGACATGATCGAGGAGCCGTGGATCAAGGCGGTGATCTACACCCCGGACGAATATCTCGGATCGATCCTGAAACTGTGCCAGGACCGCCGCGGCATCCAGACCGACCTTACCTATGTCGGCGGGCGCGCGCAGGTGACCTACGAATTGCCGCTCAACGAAGTGGTCTTCGATTTCTACGACCGCCTGAAAAGCATCAGCCGCGGCTATGCCAGCTTCGATTACGAGCAGATCGGCAACCGCGAAGGCGACCTCGTAAAGATGAACATCCTCGTGAATGGCGAGCCGGTCGATGCGCTATCGCTGATCGTCCATTCCGGCGTCGCGGAAGAGCGCGGCCGCGGCATGTGCGAGCGGCTGAAAGACCTGATCCCGCGGCACCTGTTCAAGATCCCCGTGCAAGCCGCCATCGGCGGCAAGATCATTGCCCGCGAAACGATCGCAGCGATGCGCAAGGACGTGACCGCCAAATGCTATGGCGGCGATATTTCCCGCAAGAAGAAACTGCTCGAAAAGCAGAAGAAGGGGAAAGCGAAGATGCGGGAATACGGGAATGTGAGCATCCCGCAGGAGGCGTTTATTGCGGCCTTGAGGATGGGGGAAGAATGAAGCCCCGCGCCTAGCGCAGGCGTTTGCGCAGCAAACGACAAGCTAGAAGCAGAGGGCTGTAATTCCGGCCAGCGGGTCGTCCTGAGCCTGACGAAGGACGAACCCGACTGACGACGCCGCGCGGCGCATGGAGCGATTGCGCCAGCAATCGCGGAACGGCGCGTGGCGCTCGCTAGCCCGACATTCCATCTGCGACAGTTTGGAAAACCTGCTCAAGATTTAGCCCGAGGCTTGTGAAGGCAATGATCGCGGCAAGCGAAATGAGTGCAGCGATAAGCCCGTATTCAATCGCCGTTGCGCCGTCTTCGTTCGAAAGTATTCGTTGCATGAGTTGCGATCCCTTGATTCTTTTACAGGGTATGCCGCGAGTATTACGAAAATCTTTCGTAAGAATTTATCGTTTGTCGAAATAATTGCGTCGCAAAAGAGCGCTGTCGCGGCATCCTATGGCGGGGACATTTCCCTTAAGAAGAAACTTTTGGAAAAGCAGAAGAACGGCAAAGCGAAGATGCGGGAATACGGGAATGTGAGCATCCCGCAGGAAGCGTTTATTGCTGCGCTTCGGATGGGTGAGGAATAGATAGTCCATATCTCCTACATGATTTTTCTGGTGAGATTGTGTAATCGGTGAAATCCGAACAAAGGCTGCTTGAAATATATTGAAATATATGCTCGCTCAGTTGCAAGACTAAGCGGGGGCAATTTTTGAATGAACAATCTTCAGGGTATGGGTGCGAGTCAATTTGCACCTAGTTTAAAATCAGAACGGAGAATTTTTCAGTACATTCAGGAGGGACGCTTAGATTCTGATGTCCTTGCTATTGTTCTCCCCGATTCTGCACCGTTAGAATATGAAGGGGCGCTGTGGGACTACAAGCGTACATTCCCGAATGTCGTCGGTAAGAACTTTCCGAGTGTCGATCCTCCGGACGATAAGGCAATAGCGGAATTGATGAAGGATGTTGTGGCATTCCATAATAGTTATGGAGGCTATATCCTTGCAGGAGTCGGCGAAGGAATAAACGATCCGATAGTTGGTTGCCGAAATATTGCTGGCTTTGCTTTCAAGGTAGACAAACTCAACGAAAAATTGAGAAGCTACACGAAAACTGAGATCACCTGCAGATTCTGTAAAATTAGACTGCCGGTCGCAGCGCAAGAGCTTGAAATCGGATTACTTCATATACCAAGGCGCCCCGACGGTGCGCCCGTGGTGCAGTTCTCAAAGGGCGCACCTGAAATAAAAGGGAAGCAAGCATTTAAAAAGGGGGATGTGTTCGCTCGGATAGATGATCAATGCGTCCCAGCAAAAGCTGATCCAAGAGTCATTCCATTTCTTTGTTCGGAAAGGTCTCTAGATCAGACGAAAAAGTCGCTTCAGCGCTCGACCGAAAATAACCTTCCTCCGCGAGACCCCAATTTGCTTAGATTTGTTGGGCGTTCAGACTATCTTTCGGCGCTTTGGGGGTGGCTAATCGAGAAGAATTCACCACTCAAAGTTTTGACTGCTCTCGGTGGTACTGGGAAAACTTCGATTGCTTATGAATTTTGCACTCAAATTGTGCAGAATAAACCGTCGACGATTGAAAAGGTCATCTGGCTATCGGCAAAAAGACAAACATACTCGGCGATTAGAGGTCAAAACCTCGCAGCAAGCCGCGTCGACTTTTTTGACATTAGGAGCTTCTTCGCGGCACTTTGTATTGAGGTCGGTGCTGTGGACAGTGACGTTGACGACTGTGAGACTGCACCAGACTTCGCTGAGCTTGCGCACGATCATCTACAAGAGCTTCCTTGTCTCGTAGTTATTGATGATATCGATACTTTACCCCTTGAAGAACAGAGTGAGCTCTTTTCGCAAGTCCAGGCGCTCTCCGGTCGGACGTTCGCATCTGGGACACGATTTTTGATAACTTCAAGACTCGAGTTCGGTGGAGCTAGTCAGCGTGTAAAGGTGGATGGATTTCCTCGCGATGAATTCGGTGACTACGTTGCACTTTTGGTTGAGGAGACTGGAATAGAGATCAACAGTTCTTTGACAGATCAACTATGGAAAGCGTCGCTTGGATCTCCAATATTTGCGGCTTCGATATTCAGGCTGTCCAGGCTTGGGACTTCGATTTCCAACGCGGTTCGAGATTGGAAAGGGGCTGCAGGTGAGGAAGTTAGGCGATTCGCTTTCGAGCGGGAGCTTGGTCAGCTATCAGATGCCGAATGCCGAACTCTGTTTGCATTGATCACGCTCGGTGAGACCACGCAAGTGGAGCTAGCCCATATACTTGAGATCGATCAACAGAAGCTTCTTCAACACCTTTCGCGAATACGAGAGTATCACATGTTTGCTGCAAACGATGCGGCACTTTTGGGCGCGAAGTTGACGGTCCCCGCACCGATTTTATTGATGTCGGACATCATAAAGGCGAGGGTCAACGATCCTAAGCGAATAGAGAAGGAGTGTGCGCGCGCGAGAAATAGAGGAAATCGATCAGACTCCACCGTTTCGTTTCTGATTGCGCAAATAGTTGCAGAGTGGCGAGAGGAGGAATTTGACGCAGCGCTCGCAATCGCTCGCGCTGCAGTTAAGCATAACTCCAAAAGCAGTGATTTGCCATGCATGTTGGGGCGTTGCTTGCTTCAAGTCTATCCTCCTCAGCCCAAGGAAGCCGACAAATGGTTCAAGAAAGCGCTTGAAAACGGCTGCACACGGATTGAGCTTGCTCAGTACTGGATTGAAGCCAAGAGACTTTTGTCCGATTGGGTTGGAATTTCGGAAGTCGCGGAAAAGGTTCCAAGTTCCGATATAAGAGGCCCGGCTGCTTTTACTGTCGCTCTCGCGGAAGCTAATCTTGGCTCGCAAGCTGCCGCCCGCCCAGACCCAGAGAAGGCTGCGTACCGATTCCGAAGGTCAATGTTTGAAATACAACGCGCTATCAGCGAAGGAAGAGCTGATGACAGTTTACCAGAAATGCGCGAAATTGCGCGAGAGTCTGCGAAACGATACGTGGCAATAGTTAATAGGCAATCCGAACAAGCAGGCGACAAACTGAATGTCTTCAACGCCGTATCAGATGTATTTGAGTGTCATATCTCCGAGTCTACTATGTTGCTATTGGGCGCTAAATCACTTCAAACTTGGGCAAACGATGTATTCAGACGGCCGAGTTTTGATCAAAAAGCTGCGGATATTTTGTCGCAAAAGTTGGACCGCCTCGATCAAATTTTATCACATATTGAGGATGCGGATTATCGACGTGACACTCTAGTATATAATTTGGGTAACATTTATGCTGAATTAGCCGATGACTATAACGGCTACCTTTCAGGGGCTTAATCCCACCCATCATCCGTCAACTTGTGCACAGTCTTCCGCGACTTTGGCTCAGGCTTCTTCCGCTTTTGCGGCACGGCATTGATCGTGTCGCGCGGGCCTTCGGCGACCAGCATCCGGGCCTCCTCGTCCGCTTGCGCCTGGTCGAGATCGCGGTCCCGTAGCTCCACAAAGCGGTCCCATGCGGCGCGGGTTTCCTCCGACAGGCATTCCCACTCGCGCTGCTGACGCAGTTCGATCTCGACGCGCAGCCCCTCGATCTTCGCATCAATCCGGGCGCGCACTTTCTCGGGCGAGACGGTGCTCCGCTCGGCCTCCCATTCCTTGCGCCATTTCTTCTTGAGCCGGCGCTTTTCCATCTTGCCGATCGCGTTGAGGCCCTTGAGGTCGCCGCCGCCTTTCGTCACCGAATTGCCGAAGCGTTCGGGCGCGCGGTTTCTCAGCATGAACATCAGCAGCCGGTCGTTGTAGCGTTTGCGCGTGCCGACGAGGTTGCCATAGGCGTAGAACGGCTCCTCCACACCGTTGAGCGCGCGTTCCATCGCGATGTCCTCCAGCCGCCGCACGCCGAGATCGAGCGCGGCCTCCCACGCCTTGGCGAAGCTTTCCCCTTCGGGCAGGCGGCGGATGCGGTAGGCGCCGACCGTGCTCATGTTGACGTGTTTGCAGGCCGCCTCGACGCTTCCGGTGTCGGCGAGCGCTTCGATGAAGTCGTGCTGGCGCTCGGCCGTCCAGCCGTCGGAGCGGTGCTTGATGGGCACGGGGGTGAAGTCGGGGAGCTCGCCCCGTTTGACTGGCAGGCGGGTGGTGCGGTTGTCTGTGCGGCGGGTCATTTTTTCCTTTCCGCACGCCATCCGGCGCGCGTGATCCTCGCTCATGCGATCATGGATCGCGTCGCTGCGGGCGCCCGGTTGGGCTTGCGGTTGCTTGGCAACCGATCAGGATCATGAACCACAAAAGCGGTGAGTAGGAAAATGTGCGGGCCCGCACGGTGCGCGGGCGCCGGTGCCAGAGGCTGTCAACAAACGTCCAACTTCACTTGGCGTTCACGCAGGGCATGGCTATAGGCTGGCCTCATGAAAACGACACTTCGCACTTCGCTGCTGCGCGCCGGGATCCTGGGCGCCTCGATCGTCACTCTCACCGCCTGCGGCGGCGGCTCGGGCAACGAAGACGTCGCCTATGTCGCGCGGGATGTCGAATCGCTTTACGGAGAGGCGCAGCGGCGGCTCGACGGGGGCAATGTGATGCTCGCAGCGGCGCTGTTCGACGAAGTGGAGCGGCAGCACCCCTATTCGCCCTGGGCGCGCCGGGCGCAGCTGATGAGTGCGTTCAGCTATTACATCGCGCGCGATTACAACAAGGCGATTCAGAACGCGCAGCGTTTCCTCTCCATCCACCCGGGTAACAAGGACGCGCCCTACGCCTATTACCTGATCGCATTGAGCTATTACGAGCAGATCAGCGATGTGAACCGCGACCAGAAGATCACCGAGCAGGCCAAGACGGCGCTGCGCGAAGTCAATCGGCGCTTCCCGCAGACCGAATATGCCGCCGATGCGCGGCTGAAGCTCGACCTGGTGGACGATCACCTCGCAGGCAAGGAGATGGAGATCGGGCGGTTCTATCAGCGTTCCGGCCTGTGGCTCGCCTCCGCGCTCCGTTTTCGGAACGTGATCGAGAATTTCGAGACGACCAGCCACACGCCGGAGGCATTGTATCGCCTGACGGAAAGCAGCCTCGCGATCGGTTTGCGCGAAGAAGCGGTGAAATACGCCGCCGTGCTCGGCGCGAACTATCCGGGCACCGAGTGGTACGAGAAAGCCTTCGAACTCGTCGAGGATCACGCCGCGGGCGTTCAGCCTTCCTAATTGTGAAGATCGTTCCGATTGTGGGAAGAGCCGACAGCGCCGCGTGACGCGCCCATTCACTTGGGTTAAAGCCAAGGCGCAATGCTGACCCGGCTCTCGATCCGCAATATCGTACTCATCGAAGCGCTCGATCTGGATTTCGGGCGCGGGCTCGGCGTACTGACCGGCGAGACGGGGGCGGGCAAATCGATTCTGCTCGACGCTCTCGGGCTGGTGCTGGGAGACCGGGCGGAAACCGCTCTGGTGCGCGCGGGCGAGGCGAAGGCGAGCGTTACCGCCAGCTTCGAATTCAGCGAGCTTCCGCCAGCTGTCGCCGAAGCGCTGGACGATGCCGATATCGAGCTCGAGCCCGGAGAGCCGCTGATCATTCGCCGCCAAGTCAAGGCAGACGCGGGGTCGAAAGCTTTCATCAACGATCAGCCCGCCAGCGTCGCGCTGCTGCGGGAGCTGAGACCGGCGCTGGTGGAACTGCACGGTCAGCACGACGATCGCGGGCTGGTGAACCCGCGCGGTCACCGCGCTCTGCTCGATCGGTATGCGGGGACGGGCCTTGCCGGATTGGCGCGCCACTGGGCCCAGTGGGCGAAGGCCGAGGCACAGCTATCCGAAGCGCGATCCGACGTCGAGCAGGCGAAGGCCGATCAGGACCTGCTCATCGCCCACCTTGCCGAACTCACCGCTCTGGAACCGCAGGCGGGTGAGGAAGTGCGCCTCGCCGCGACCCGCACGGATATGCAGAAGGCAGAGAAGCTTTCGGGCGAACTCGAAGAATTGCGCCATGTCTGGGAGGGTTCGGATTCGCCGCTCGCCTCGCTTAGAGTGGCGGCGCGCAAGCTTGACCGGATCGCCGGCGAACACCCGATGCTAACGGAGGCGCTGGCCGCGCTCGACCGCGCCGTAATCGAAGCGGGGGAGGCCGAGGAAAAGCTCGAATCCGCAGCGGAGGCACTGGTCCACGATCCGCAGGCACTCGACCAGGCGGAAACGCGCCTGTTCGAATTGCGTGCGCTCGCCCGCAAACACCGCTGCGAGGTCGATCAATTGCCCGATCTCATCCGGGAAATGCGCGCGAAACTGGACGCTATCGAGGGCGGCGAGGCACAGCTGGATGCGCTTGAAGCGGCTGCGAAGGAAGCGCGCGAAGCCTATGTGAAGGCCGCCGAGAAAGCGCACGATCTGCGGATCAAGGCGGCGCGGAAGCTCGACAAGGCGGTCGCGGCGGAGCTTGCCCCGCTGAAGCTGGATGCGGCGCGGTTCCTGACGTCGATCGCGGCTTTGCCCGAAGACAAATGGGGCGCGCACGGTATGGACGGATGCGAATTCCTGATCGCGACCAATCCCGGCGCAGACTTCGCACCTTTGGCAAAGATCGCTTCGGGCGGCGAACTTTCGCGTTTCATCCTCGCGCTGAAGGTGGCGCTGGCTGAAAAGGGCGGCGCGGCAACGATCATCTTCGATGAGATCGACCGCGGCGTGGGCGGTGCGGTGGCGAGCGCAATCGGCGAACGGCTCGCGCGGCTCGCCGCCGATGAAGGCCAGTTGCTGGCCGTAACGCACTCTCCGCAGGTCGCCGCGCGCGGCGCGCAGCACTACCTGATCGCCAAGGCTTCGTCGGGGACCGTCACGAAAACGAGCGTCGCCTTGCTCGATGAAGCGGGACGGCAGGAAGAAATCGCACGGATGCTGTCCGGCGCGGAGATCACGAGCGAGGCGAGGGCGCAGGCAGATCGGCTGCTGGAGGGGGTGTGATGGACAGACGGGAGGCAGCTCTGCTCGAAGCGAAGCCGACCTCGCATGCCTGACGCTTCGACTAGGTCGGCGTGGAGTGAGGCGCTTTCCCGTCCAATCTGGCGGGCGCTTACTGGCGAGCAGGCCGATCTCGCCATTGGCACCGGCAAAGCCCTCCGCATTGATCCACGCTATGGACCGTTCGCTGCGGCCTCGGACAGAAGCGATGCCGCTCAGGCTGACCTTGCTAACATCGTTGGCGCCTCACCGCATGAAATATGGCTGGTTGAACAAGAGGAATGGCCAGCACCCTCGGGAACGCGGACCGTCCGAACCGCGCCGCTATTGCAGATGGTCGCGGAAACGGATGAAAGGGCAGGCGAGCCAGATCCGGACATCCTTCCATTGGGTGAAGAAGACGTGCCGGAAATGACGGATCTCGCGCTCGCGACCGAGCCAGGACCATGGGGCGAGTTGACCCACCGATATGGCCAGTTTTTCGGCATTCGCCGGGGCCGAGCACTCGCCGCGATGGCTGGTGAGCGCATGCGACCCGCACCCGGTCTGACCGAGGTCAGCGGCGTGTGCACGTGGCCGCAATACCGCGGAAAAGGCATGGCACGGCGCCTGATAGCGCACGTGACGCAGGCGCAGCGAGCCAGAGACGAAACGCCGTTCCTGCATTCCTACGCGCACAATGAAACTGCTATAGGCCTCTACAAGAGCTTGGGTTTCGCACCAGCGCGAAAGATGATGGTCACAGTTCTTGCTCGGGCTTAAGAGCACGGAATGACTGAAGCAGCTAGCATGACCGAAGCCGAAGCCGCCAATGAACTCATGCGGCTCGCCAAGGCGATCGCGAAGCACGATCGGCTCTACCATGCCGATGACGCGCCCGAGATTACCGATCAGGAATACGACGCGCTTGTCCGGCGCAATGCCGAGCTTGAGGAGGCTTTCCCGCATCTGATCCGCGAGGACAGCCCTTCGCGAAAGGTGGGACATGAGGTTGCCGCTTCGCCGCTCTCCAAAGTGACGCACGAGGTCCGCATGATGAGCCTCGACAATGCTTTCAACCGCGAGGAGGTTGAGGAGTGGGCCGCGCGGATACGGCGGTTCCTGTCGCTCGATGAGGGCGAGCCCGTGGCGATCACCGCCGAAGACAAGATCGATGGCCTTTCCTGCTCGCTGCGCTACGAAAACGGCAAGCTGGTGCGCGCGGCGACGCGCGGGGACGGGCAGGTGGGTGAGGATGTGACCGCCAATGTCGCCCATATCGTGGACATTCCCCAGGAACTCCCGGCAGGCGTTCCCGAAGTCTTCGAAGTGCGCGGCGAGGTTTACATGTCGCGCGGCGATTTCGCTGCGCTCAATGCTGCGCAGGAAGAGGCGGGGGGAAAGCTGTTCGCCAATCCGCGCAACGCCGCTGCGGGTTCGCTGCGGCAGAAGGATGCAGGCGTCACGGCTAAAAGGCCGCTCAAGTTCTGGGCCTATGGCTGGGGTGCGGCATCCGACGTTCCGTCTGGCAGCCAGCACGACATGGTGCGCATGATCGAAAGCTGGGGCTTTCCGCTTTCGCCGTTCCTGAAGCTCACCGACAGCGTCGATGCGATGATCGCGCATTACGAGGAAATCGGACGGCAGCGGCCCGATCTCGGCTATGAGATCGACGGCGTCGTCTACAAGGTCGATCGCCTCGATTATCAGCAGCGGCTGGGTTTTGTCGCGAAAGCACCGCGCTGGGCGCTCGCGCACAAATTCCCGGCCGAGCGAGCCGAAACGACGCTGGAGGCCATCGACATCCAGGTCGGGCGGACCGGCAAGCTGACCCCGGTGGGCAGGCTGTCGCCGGTGCTGGTTGGCGGTGTCACAGTCACCAACGTCACGCTGCACAATCGCGACGAGATCGAGCGGCTGGGCGTGAAACCGGGCGACAGAGTCGTGATCCAGCGGGCGGGCGATGTCATCCCGCAGGTTGTGGATAACCTGACGCGTAAGGAGCCGCGCGAGCCCTTTGTCTTTCCCGACAAGTGTCCCGAATGCGCCAGCGAAGCGGTCGCCGAGGAGGGCGAGGTCGATGTACGCTGCACAGGCGGTCTCATATGTCCCGCGCAACGCACTCAAAGGCTTGAACATTTCGTCAGTCGCAAGGCTTTGGATATCGACGGCTTCGGGTCCAAAACGATTGCGCAGTTCTTTGCGCTCGGATGGCTGGAAAGCCCCGCGGATATCTATCGCCTGAAGGAACGGCGCCAGGAGATACTCGCGCTCGAGGGATGGCAGGACAAGTCTGTGGATAACCTGTTGGCGGCTGTGGAAAGCAAGCGCCGCCCGGATGCGGCGCGGCTGCTCTTCGGACTTGGTATTCGCCATGTCGGTGAGGTGACGGCGCGTGACCTGCTCAAGAATGTGCATGAACTGCCGGTTCTGCGTGAAATCGCGGAAAAGGCGCGCGCAGGCGATGAAGAGGCAGCTGCCGAGCTCACCAGCATCGACGGGATCGGACCAAGCGTTGTCGAGGCTTTGGGCGATTTCTTCCACGAACCGCACAATGTCGCGGTGTGGGAGGACCTGCTCGGGCAGATCGATCCTCCGCGCTACGAGGTCGAAACGCTGGATTCGCCGGTCGCGGGCAAGACGGTCGTCTTCACCGGAAAGCTCGAAACCATGAGCCGTGACGAGGCGAAGGCGCAGGCCGAGAGGCTGGGGGCCAAAGCTTCCGGGTCGGTGAGCGCGAAGACCGATTTGCTGGTCGCGGGACCGGGCGCGGGATCGAAGCTCAAGAAAGCGCAGGAGCTGGGCATCGAAACGGTCGATGAAGCGGGCTGGGCGAAGATCGTGGCGGAGGCAGGCTGATGGACCTGCTTCGCGAACTTCACCCGCAGGCGGCGCGGATTGCCGACATGCTCCGCTCACGCGGGGAAAAGATCGCGGTCGCGGACGGTGCGACCGGCGGGCTTATCGCGGCGTGCCTGCTCACGGTACCAGGCGCGCTCAAATTCTATGTCGGCGGCGGGATCGTCTATTCGTTCAAGGCGCGCGATGTGCTTTTCGAACTTCCGCGCGATGCCTATAAAGGCATGCGCTCGGCGACAGACGAATACGCCATGCTGCAGGCGCGCGCCATCCGGGACCGGTTGGGAGCGGAATGGGGGATCGCGGAAAGCGGTTCAGCCGGATCAAGCAAGCATCCGATGGGCGTCGCCTCGGGCCGCAGCGTGGCTGCCGTGGCCGGGCCCGCCACCGAAAGACTTGGCACCGTCGAAACCGCCAGCGACGATCGCATCGCCAACATGGATGCGTTCACGCGCAACGCGCTCGACTTGCTCGAAGCCGCGCTCAGCGCTGCGGACTAGGCGATCCAGGAAAAAGTGCCATTGCTCGCAGATAGAGGGGAAACCTTTAGGCGGCGGCGGATTGGTGATGCATGGCCGCATATTTCCGCTTCGTGTTGATCTTTATACCGATTTTGGCCGTCGCGCTCGTTTTCGCCGCAGCCAGCCCTGCGCCGGTACCGGAGACGGTGAAAGTGCCCATCGGCGAGGCTGCACCCGAACGATTGCCAAGCGCCGAGGAACGCGCTTTCGAAGCACGGCTCGGTGAGATCGGCAGCTCCATCTCGGGCGAAGTCGGGATCGCCGTGATCGATGTGGAGAACGGATACGCTTACCACTCGAACGGCGACCGGCTCATGCCGCAGCAGAGCGTGAGCAAGCTGTGGGTGGCGATGGCCGCTCTGGCGAAGGTCGATGCCGGAGAGCTCGATCTGACGGAGCGCGTCTCGATCCGCCGGGCCGACCTCACGCTGTTCTATCAGCCGATCCGGAATATCGTGCGCACGCGCGGCAGCTTTTCGAGCGATTACGACGACCTGATAGAGCGCGCTCTGGCCAGCAGCGACAACACCGCGAACGACCGCGTGCTGCGCCGCATCGGCGGGGCGGAGGCGGTGCAGGATTGGCTCGATGACGTGGGACTAGACATGATCCAGTTCGGGGCCGACGAGCGCACCAAGCAGAGCGCGATTGCGGGATTGCACTGGGACCAATCCTATTCCTACGGCGACATGTTTTACCGTGCGCGCGATGTGGTGCCGCAAGAGCGTCGGCGCGAGGCATTCGAGGCGTATCTCGGCGATCCCATCGACGGCGCGAGCGCTCTCGGTATTGCCTACTCCATGGCGCAACTGGCCCGCGGCGAACTCCTTTCCGAAGCCTCGACCCATTATCTGCGCAATACGCTCTCCCGCACCCGCAGCGGGCCGCGGCGGTTAAAGGGCGGGCTGGCCGAGGGCTGGGGGATCGAACACAAGACCGGCACGGGCCAAGTGTTCGACGGTGAACAGTCGGGCTACAACGATGTCGGCCTCCTCATCGCGCCCGATGGCACCGAATACGGCGTCGCGGTCCTGATCGGGAGGACGCGGGAATCGATCCCGGCGCGTATGGAGATGATGCAGGCCGTCACGCGCGCCGTTGCGGAATTTCACCGGAACCGCGCCGCGCTTGACGGCGATAACGCCGCCTAATCGTTGGGCATGATGTAAATCTCGCGCACCGCAGCGGTTTTGGGCTGGCCGAGGGCGAAGACCACGGCGCTTGCAACATCCTCCGGTTGGATCTTGGTGGGCTTCGGCTCGTCGAAGAATGCCGTGTCGACCATGCCGGGTGCGATCACCGTCGCCCTGCCGCCCCATTCGCGCATTTCCTCGGCGAGGTTCTCGCCGAAGCCGTGGACGAACCATTTGGTCGCCGAATAGACCGATCCCTTGAACGTATGTCGGCCCGCTTTCGAACCGGTGACGATAAAGTGGCCCTTCGTTTTCTTGAGGTGCGGAATGGCTTCGTGCGCGGCGTAGAGCACGGCGAGGATATTGACGTGGATCATGTCGTGCCATTCATCGGGGTCGCCGTTTTCGATGCCCGGTTTTTCAACGCCTGTTCCGGCATTCGCGTAGACCGCATCGACCCCGCCGAAATGCTCGGCCGTTTTGCTGAGCGCTTCGGCGATTTCGCTGCGCTTGGTAACATCGCAGGTGATCGCGAGCGCCGCATCGCCAATGTCGCTGGAAAGCGCTTCCAGCTTGTCGCCGGAACGCGCGCACAGCGCGACGTTCCATCCGGCTTCGGCTGCGGCTTTGGCGGTGGCAGCACCGATGCCCGAAGATGCGCCGGTGATAAGGAGGGTTTTTGCCATGGGGGTATCCTTTGATTGCAGGGCTTTGCATCATCAAATGGCGGGCGGGGCGCACGTTCCAAGATTTTTCGCGACATGCTGTCGAATCCGGCTTGCGTCCTTCGTCACAGTGTCGGAGCCTCGCCATTCCGGCGCGGCGAACCACGGAGACAAGACATGCAATACATGCTGCTGATCAACGAGGACGAGAGCATCTATGAAGGCGAGGAGGGCGCCAAGAAGATGGAAGCGACGCTCGCGGGCCATATGGCGCTGGCGCAAAAATGGGCCGGCAAGGGCATCGCCTTTAGCGGCGAGCGCCTGAAGCCGGGAAGCACCGCGACCACGATCAAGTGGGACAATGGCAGCCATGCGCTGCACGACGGCCCCTTTGCCGAAACGCACGAAGAACTGGGCGGCTTCTACATCATCGACGTCGACAGCCTCGACGATGCGCTTGAGTGGGCGAAGCAGATCCCGGTCCCCGGCAAGGGCGCGGTCGAAGTCCGCCCGGTCTGGCCGATGGAAGGGTGAGCGAGAGCGCAGACCTTGCGCGCCGTTGCATGGCCGCGCGGCCCCGGCTGGTTGCAGCCTTGGCCGCGCGGCTTCGCGATCTCGATGCGGCCGAGGATGCGTTCGGCGAGGCGATGGAGGCCTGCCTCGCGCTCGATAACCCACCAGACCGCCTCGAAGGATGGCTGATGACCGTTGCGCGGCGCAAGGCCGTTGATGCGATCCGCAAGGAGGCGGCGCGAGCACGGGCAAGCGAGGCAGCGGCCCTGATCGATGAAGGAGGGCAAGACATGGGCGATGTCATCGAACTCCCCGAAGCGATCCCCGATGAGCGTTTGCGGCTGATCTTCATCTGCTGCCATCCCGCTATCGGGATTGAGGCGCGCACTGCGCTCGCTTTGAAGGTCGTGTGCGGACTGCCTGTGAGCGCTATCGCGCGCGTTTTCCTGACCAGCGAGCCTGCCATGTTCCAGCGTATCACCCGCGCCAAGACCAAAGTGCGCGAGGCGGGAATCGCATTCGAATTGCCCGAGCGGCGGCATTGGGGTGAGCGCCTCGAGGCAGTGCTGCTAACGATCGAGCTGGCCTACACGGCCGCCTACCAGGATGCGGCGGGCGAGATCGATCCGGAACTGTCCGCCGAAATCGAACGGTTGGCCGCGATGATTGCGGACCTCCTTCCTGAAGAACCCGAAGCGCTGGCGCTTGCCTCCCTTGTCATGCTTGCCCGGTCGCGCGAGGCTGCGCGGCTCGACGAGATTGGGGCGATGATCCCGCTGTCGAAGCAGGACCCCTCACGCTGGGACTTCGAAGCGATCGAGCAGGCGCGTACATGGATGGACCGCGCCGCCTGCCTGGAGCGAAGCGGCCCCTATCAGATCATGGCGGCGATCCAGCTGACCCACGCGCGGCGCGCATTCGATGGCGAGACCGACTGGAGGGCAATCCTCTCGCTATACGATGTACTGATGCAGATGAGGCCGGGGCCGATGGTTGCGCTCAACCGCGCATTGGCCCTTGCCCAGGTGAAGGGGCCGCAGCCTGCAATCGAGGTCCTGTCGACATTACCGATCGAGCGGCTTCGCAATGCGCGCCCTCTGCATGTCGCAAACGCCCATCTGCTCACATGCCTGGGCGATCGAGAGGCAGCAGCAACAGCGCTCGACGAAGCGCTGGCCATGAACCCTCCGCGAGCCGAACGGCTGTTCCTGGAGCGTTGCCGGATCGAGCTAGCGCAGGGCTAGTCCTCGCCTACGGGAGGAACCCATTTCATCACGCCGCCCGCCAGCGGGGTCCACAAACCGGTTCCTATCTCTGCAGCCGCCAGGCGGTCGCTCGTCCACTGGTTGCAGGTATTGCCCAGGTGATAGGTGCCGCGCGCATCGTAGAACACATCGTGCTGGCTGTAGCCTGGGTAAACGGAACGCGCTTCCTCCTTGGCAAGTTGCACGGTGATCTCGCGAGTGAGTGCCGCGTATTGCTCCCGGCTGATGCGCATCGGGCGGAAATCGTCGGAGGGAGCGGGGCGCACATACCACGCAACATGAAGCACGCCTTCTCCTCCGAACAGCGCCCTAGCTGCCACCGCAGGGTTCAAATCTGCCCATGTCGGCGTTTCGAGGAAGAACGCGCGCTCACCCCAGCTCACCGAAACGTGGGTGTAGGGGCGAGCGGGCGCTGCAATATCGCCGATCGGGAACTGTCCGCGCCAGTCAATGATATCGGTGGTGACCGGCATGGCGATTTCGGTGTGGATGCCATTTTCTCCGACAAAGATCTCGACGCCCTGATCGGCCTCTATCCAATCGGAATTGCGCGGGATCGAAGAGCCAATCCAGGCGCTGAGCAGGAACAGCGTGGTCGGCAGAACCAGCATCGCGGCAAGCACCGCCAGGCCGCGTTTCAGCCATTGCCGCCTACCAGACACAGCTACCCAGCGCGGTCATCGAGCATGACGCCTTCGCAGCCACAGGATCGCCCAGTCTCCCCGCTGAAGCCGTGCGGCGAGCCGGAACCCTGCCTGTCTGTATGCGCGGCGCACGGCGCGTTCCTGTCCCCCAGCGAGTAAACCAGCGAGCAGGACGCTGCCTGTCGGCGGGACAGACGCGGCGAAATCGGGAGCCAGTTCGACCAGCGGCCCGGCGAGGATATTCGCGATCAGCAGATCGTAGGGTCCGCGCGCCTGCAACAGCGGATCGTCCATCCCTTGCGCGATCACCATGGTCATCGCGCCGCGCCCTGATCCCCATGGCATCGCGTTGAGCCGCGCATTGTCCTCGACCACGCCCGCGCACACCGGATCGATGTCGGAGGCGGTGACCTCCGCGCCGGGCCAGAGCTTCATCGCTGCAAAGCCGAGCAGGCCTGTACCCGTGCCGATATCGGCAATCGCGCGGTAATGCGCGCCGCTCGCCTTCATCGCGCTCAGCATTTCGAGGCACCCGGCGGTCGTCTCATGCTGCCCAGTGCCGAATGCCTGGCTGGCAGGGATGGCGAAGTTGATCGCATCGTCCGCAGGCGGGAAATCGGGTGTGTGGACATAGAACCGGCCCGCGCTGATCGGCGGCGTGCCCTGCTGGCTTAGTGTTACCCAATCTTCTGCGGGCAGTTTTTCGACTTCGATTTTGGGAGCCTTGCCGTCGAACAGCCCAGCAAAAGCTCGCTTCTGCGGCGCGCCGGGCTTTCTCGGATACCATCCCTCTAGCACCCATTCGAGCGGTCGGTCTTCGACGATCTCGCGCCCGGAAATGACAAGGTCGAAATCCCATTCTTCGATCTCGTCATGAGCGAGCAGCGCCGCTTGCACCTCGGCCTTGGGCGCGAAGGCCGATAGCTTCCATGCGGAGTCAGCGGACAAAGCTGGCCCCATTGGCATCGATCACCGCGCCGGTCATGCTGGGCGGGGCATCGAGCGCGCAAAACGCGATGATCTTCGCGATTTCCTCCGGGGTCGCGACGCGTCCCAGCGGAATGTCGGCGAGCAAGCCTGCGCCGCCCCTGCTTTCAAGGTAATCTCCTGCCATCGACGTGTCGGTGAAGCCCGGTGTGATGGCGAAGCTCAGAACACCTTCGGCGGCATAGGCGCGCGCAATCGTCTTGTGCATGGCGACCATGCCGCCTTTTGCCGCCGCGTAATGCCAGTGCGCCGGACTGTCCCCGCGATAGGCCGCTCTACTCGCGACATGGACGAGCCTGCCGCGCACGCCATCCGGTGCTGCATCGCGCGATTGCCAGTGCCGCAAGGCAAACCGACTGAGCTGTGCCGCGGCGGTCAGATTGATGCGCAGGGTGTCTTCCCACGCATCGAGCCATTCGATGTCCGAGCGTTCCAGCGGGTTGGCATCGAACAATCCGGCATTGTTCACCACCGCCGAGATGTCGCCGCCGGATCGCTCGAGTGCCTCATCCCATAAGGTTTGCACTGCGCCGGGATCGGTGAAGTCGGCTGCGATATTGCCGGGATACCCCTCGCGCGTCTGGTGGCCGATGACCTCGATACCGCGGCTTGCAAGCTCGGCCTTGGCGGCTGCGCCGATCCCACGGCTCGATCCGGTGATTAAAATGAAACTCATGCAACGCTCTATCCGAAACTTTGCAAGCGGAGTCGAGCGCTCACGGCTTGCCTCATCCGGCGAGACCGCTAAGTGGGAAGGGCAAACAAGTTTAAACGGGATAGCCATGAACCAAAGACCGCTTTCGCCGCACCTCCAGATATGGCGGTGGGGACCTCACATGCTGGTATCGATCCTGCACCGCGCGACCGGAGACGGATTGGCGCTGGTCGGGCTGTTCGTGCTGGTGTGGTGGCTTGGTGCGATTGCAAGCGGACCGGCAGCCTACGAGACATTCGTCAACGCGATGACATCGCCTGTCGGCTGGATCGTGCTGTTCGGACTGTCCTGGGCATTCTTCACCCACATGATGAGCGGCCTGCGCCACTTCGTGCTCGATATCGGTGCAGGTTACGAGCTCAACACCAACCGGTTCTGGTCGATCGCCTCGCCGATCATCGCGATCATCCTCACCATCGCCCTCTGGGCGGTCGTGATCCTGGACTGAGGAGGGCGAGACATGGGTAACGGCACTTCCATCGGGCGCGTTCGCGGTCTTGGCTCTTCGCATGACGGGGCGCATCACTGGCTCGTCCACCGCTTCACCGCCATCAGCAATCTCGTGCTGATGAGCTGGCTGATCATCAGCTTCATTTTCATGGACGATTACAGCCACGCCTCGGTCAGTACGTGGCTGGCGCACCCCGTCTCGGCAACGGCGATGATCCTGCTGGTCGTCAGCCTGTTCTGGCACGCCCGGCTGGGCCTGCAGGTCCTGATCGAGGACTACGTCCACAATTACGGCACGAAATTCGCGCTGCTATCGGCGCTCAATATTGCAGTTATCGCTGGCGGAACATTTTCTGTGTTCAGCGTCGCCAGTCTCGCATTTGGAGGTCAGGCCTGATGGCTACCGGTGAATCCAATGGCAGCCTCAAGGGCGCTTACAAGATTATCGATCACACCTATGACGTGGTGGTGGTCGGCGCAGGCGGATCGGGCCTTCGCGCAACAATGGGCGCGGCGGAAGCTGGACTTCGCACCGCCAACATTTCCAAGGTCTTCCCAACGCGTTCGCACACGGTGGCTGCGCAAGGCGGCATCGCGGCAAGCCTCGGCAACAACACGCCCGATCACTGGACCTGGCACATGTACGACACCGTTAAGGGATCGGACTGGCTGGGCGACCAGGATGCGATCGAATATCTCGCGCGCGAAGCGCCGCAGGCGGTCTACGAGCTCGAGCATGCCGGCGTTCCGTTCTCGCGCAACGAAGACGGCACGATCTACCAGCGCCCGTTCGGCGGTCACATGCAGAATATGGGCGAAGGGCCTCCCGTCCAGCGCACCTGCGCAGCCGCCGACCGTACCGGGCACGCAATGCTCCACGCGCTCTATCAGCAGAGCCTCAAATACGATGCGGATTTCTTCATCGAATATTTCGCGCTCGACCTGATCATGTCCGAAGAAAACGGTGAGAAGAAATGCGTCGGCGTGATGGCGATGTGCCTCGATGACGGGACGATCCACCGCTTCCGCGCGCAATCGGTCGTGCTCGCCACCGGCGGTTATGGGCGCTGCTATTTCACCGCGACTTCGGCGCACACCTGCACCGGCGATGGCGGCGGCATGGTGCTGCGCGCAGGACTTCCGCTGCAGGACATGGAGTTCGTACAGTTCCACCCGACCGGAATTTACGGCGCGGGCGTGCTCATCACCGAAGGCGCGCGCGGCGAGGGCGGTTATCTGACCAACAGCGAAGGCGAGCGTTTCATGGAGCGCTATGCTCCCTCGGCGAAAGACCTCGCCTCACGCGATGTCGTCAGCCGCTCGATGGCGCTCGAAATGCGCGAAGGGCGCGGGCAGGGGCCGGAAGGCGACCATATCCACCTTCACCTCGATCACATTGATCCGAAGGTGCTCGCAGAGCGTCTGCCCGGCATCACCGAAAGCGGCAAGATCTTCGCCGGTGTCGATCTGACGCGCGAAGCGCTGCCGGTGACGCCGACGGTCCATTACAATATGGGCGGCATTCCGTGTAACTATCACGGGCAGGTGGTGACGCTCGGCCCGGACGGCGATCCGGATCATGTCGTGCCCGGCCTTTACGCCGTGGGCGAGGCAGCCTGCGTTTCGGTGCACGGCGCCAACCGCCTCGGTTCGAACTCGCTGATCGATCTCGTGGTGTTCGGCCGCGCGACCGGTCTGCACCTCAAGGAAAACACGGTCGCCGGTGCAAGCCAGCCAGAGCTTCCCGCCGACAGCGCCGACTTCGCGCTCGGCCGGGTCGATCACTTCCGCTACGCGCAGGGCGGTTCGCCCACCGCGGCGATCCGCGCCGACATGCAGAAGGCGATGCAGGCCCACGCCGCCGTGTTCCGCGACACAAAGCTGATGGACGAAGGCGTTCAGAAGCTCGCTGCGCAGAACAAGCGGATGGAAGACATCCACGTGACCGACCAGTCGCTCATCTGGAACAGCGACCTGATCGAAACGCTTGAGCTCGACAATTTGATGGCGCAGGCGAATGTCACCATGGCATCCGCAGCGAACCGCAAGGAAAGCCGCGGTGCGCACGCGCATGAGGATTTTCCCGATCGCAACGATGCCGAATGGATGAAGCACACCATCGCCTGGTTCGAAGGCTGGGGCGGAAGCGGATCGAACATCCAGATCGATTACCGCCCGGTCCACGAATACACACTGACGGACGACGCTACCTATATCGAGCCGAAAGCGCGCGTATATTAAGTCGTTCCCAGGCCGATCTCGCAGCTTGACCAAAGCATCGGCGCGGGGCAGCTTCGCTGCATGGTAACACGCGCTCTTTTCGGGCTTTCGCTTGCCGCGTTTCTCGCTTTTCCTGCATCATCGCAGGATGGCGGGGAGAGCAGCAGTCAGCCGCCCGAGCATACTCAGCCATTCCCCAATCTGGCGATTGGTGAAGACCGGGACGAGGCGCTCAAGAGCTTCGATCTCGGTCCGCACATGCAGCGCGGCATTCCAGCTAAGGAAATGCTCGAGCAGCAGCGGCGATTATCGGCAGCATTGGACGGCCTTGCGCCCCAGCGTCCGGGCGAAATCGATGCCTACGTTGTCACCGTCGCGCTCGACAGCGATCCCGTATTTGCTCGCGAAGCGCGTGAAGCGGGCCGTGTGCTCTCGCGCCGATATGGCGGCGAGGGCAGGACTTTGACACTTGCCGGGGCCGACGGGATGCGTGACGATCTAGCGAGAGGCTCGATCAGGTCGCTGATCCTTGGCCTCGCTCACATTGCCGAGATTATGGATCCGGAAGAGGACGTGCTTGTGCTTTACAGCACCAGCCACGGCGCGAAGGTGGGGCTGGTCAATCACTATGGCGATAACGGGTACGGGATATTCTCGCCGAGCCGGTTAAAAGAGGTGCTCGCCGAGCTTGGTATCGAGCGGCGGCTTCTCATCATCAGCGCGTGTTATTCGGGCGTGTTCGTACCCGAGCTTGCGAGCCCGGACACTGCGATCCTGACCGCGGCCGCCGCCCAGCGCACCTCGTTTGGCTGCGAGGCGGAGAACGACTGGACCTTCTATGGCGACGCGCTGATCAACCGGGCGCTGCGCAAACCCCAGAGCCTGCCTGACGCAGCCCGCGAAGCCACCCGCCAGATCGCCGTCTGGGAGGCCGAAAGCAGGCTCACGGCATCTTTGCCGCAGGTTTCGGTCGGCGCCAATGTCAGCGCGTGGCTCGGCGATCTCGAACGGCGAATGCCGACCGTCGCCACAGCTCCGGTAGGGCGTCCCGCCGTCGGAGAATGAACGCTATTCCGTTGCTTCTTCGGCGCGCCTTACATCGATGATCGTGACAGGATCGGCGAGCATCTGGCCCTTCATCCACCCTTCGCCCTTATCCGGATCGGTCGGGCGTGCATGGATCGCCGCGACGACGTCCATTCCATCTGTGACGTAGCCGAATACGGCATAACCGTTCTTCCACACCGGATCATCAGAATCGGGCTGAGCATCGAGACCGATCTGGTCTTGCAGCATGATCGAAAAGTCGCCGTTTGCGGTGCCCGGCTCGCCCATCGCCATCGAGAGCGCGCCGTTGGTGTGGCTGAGCCCGGTGACATTGGTCGGCTCGTGCTCGATCCCGTCCAGAATGCGGTCGGGATCGAACTGCGTCCCCCCTTGGAGCAGGCCATTGGGGCGCGGCTCTCGGTCGAGCGACATCGCGCGGTAGAAAACGGTCCCATCGAACCGGTCTTCATCGACGTAGCGCAGGAAATTGGCCGCCGTGATCGGAGCGCGCTCGGTTTCCAGAGCGACGGTAATGTCGCCCATTTCGGTTTCCAGGACGACGCTGACCGTCTCGTACTGCGCATCGGGCGTGGCGGTAACGGGCGGCGCATCGAGCGGCACATCCTTGCGCGCCGAGGCGACCTCGAATTTCATGATGAGAGTGCGCTGATCGCCTGAGAAGTTGTTGTCGGACGCGATGTAGAGATAGGTGCGCCCCGCATTCTCTCGCACGGCCAGCCCTTCGAAATTGTCGAGGGTCGTCGGTGGAAGCATGGTCGCAAGCGTGTTCGACGTGTTGTCCGGAGCGATCGCAACGATCGCCGCTGCGTTGCCCAGTTCGCGCGAATAGCTGCGGAAGAGCAGATAGCAGGTGCCATCGCTGGCACAGTCGGCGTCGGTCGGCACTCCGCCGCGCTCCTGCAAAGGTGCGGGCGGATCGACCTCGAAACTGACCAGACCGCCGCCCTGCTCGCTCATACAGTTGGGAATATCGCTGCCGACCCATTCGCCGCATGCGATCAGGCCATCCGGCGAAAGCGCGAGCGCCTCCAAACCGGCATTGTCCTTCGCACCGAAAGTCAGGTCCGCAATCGGAAGCTCGGTCCGAGCCGCTGGTCCATCAAGCGCCGCGTAGCGCCAGATCCGGTGATCCTGCTCGAACGCGACCAGCCAGGAGCCATCGGCGGCGCGGGTCAGCGCCTCGGCGTCCGCATCGCGTTTCTTGCGGAGCTTTTTGCCATCGGTGCCGTGCAGCGTCCCGCCTTCAAGCGCGATCAGATCGACGAGCCTGCCGTTTATCTCGTCGGGCGTCAGTCTGATCCAGCGCCCGTCGTCGAGCACGCCGACCAGATCCCCTTCGTGCCAGCTGAGGCTTGAAATCCCGCCGATCTCGTTTTCGCCCGGTTCCAGTTCGACACCGCCCATGAATACGAGTTCGCAGACTGTTTCGCCTTGCGTATCGTCGGCGTTCAGGACGACCGGTGCGGTCTGCGGCAATATTTCCTCCGCAGCGGCCGCTGAGCCGAGGCAGAAAAGGGCAAGGGCGGCGAAGGGGGCGAGTTTGCGTGTCATTGATCCGGTGATATCGTTCGCGGGGTGACAGGCAAGTGAGTATCACAATCATTCATCTACGCTTCATGTTTACAAGCGTAGTCGATCTGACTACAGATGTAATCAAGAAGTTGGGAGGCAGTCTTGAGTAAGTCCAAAGACACATCTTCCGGGACTATGGGACCCGAACGAATCAGCGAAGCGGAACACGCAGTGATGGAAGTCCTGTGGGATCGCGGGACTTTATCCGCAGCAGACGTCTGCGACGAAATCTGCGATAACCGGGGCTGGAGCCTCCCGACCGTCAAGACCCTGCTTTCTCGCCTTGTGCAGAAACAGGCGATTTCAGCGCGGCCCGATGGCCGCCGTTTTCTCTACAGCGCATTGATGGCTCGATCAGAGTATGTTGGCGGCGAATCCCGCCGTCTCGTCGATCGGCTGTTTGGAGGTAAAGCCGCCTCGCTGGTGGCGCATCTCGCTGAATCAGAGGCCTTGAGCGAAAACGACCTCGCCGAAATCGAGGCTCTTTTGAAGGAGCTCAAGCAATGATGCAGTGGCTCCTCGATACGCTCCTATGGACGGCTGCGCTGATCGCATTCGTCCTGCTTGTCAGACGTCCGGTTGCCCGGTGGTTCGGCCCGCAAGTGGCCTATGCCCTGTGGTTGCTCCCGGCCATACGCCTGATCTTGCCCACCGTTACTCTGCCCCATTGGCTGGCGCCGCAAGAAGCTGCGCCGGTTGGCGAGGGGACAGTGATAATCCTGGATCAAGGGTCCGATGCTGCTGTTGCGACACAGGTAGACTCGGAAATACTCCTCGAACCGGGATTGGCAGCGACCGGTCCCCTCATACCGATAGACTTGTCATCCATTCTCCTCGCAGTCCCCTGGGTTGAGGTTGGATGCGCGGTGTGGTTGATCGGCGCTGCCGTCTTCTTGTGGCACCGTTTTGCCAGTTATTTCGAGCTGCGTACAGACCTGCTGAGTGGCGGGAAGGAAATGGGCCGGGCGGGCAGAATTCGGCTCGTCGAAACTCCCGGTACGAAAGCACCCCTTGCTTTTGGTGTGATCGATCCCGTTATTGCGCTTCCCGAAGGTTTCATGGCGCTCGATGACAGGGAGGCCCGCGATCTCGCATTGGCGCATGAACTGGCGCATCACAGGGCTGGCGATCTGCTGATCAACATCATCGTGCAGCCGCTGTTCGCGCTTCACTGGTTCAATCCGCTCAGCCGTTATGGCTGGCTCGCAATGCGGCGCGATCAGGAGGCCGCCTGCGATGCGCGGGTGGTGGCGAAAGAGCCGGAGGAGGCCCGCGCGATGTACGCCAATCTTATCGCCAGCACTGCGGTCGGCCCGAATGTCGCTCTGGCTGCGCCGATGGCCTGCCCGGTATTGGGCGACAAATCGATAATTCACCGTTTGAGGAGCCTGAATATGTCCGACACCTCGTCTAGCCGCCGGATGGCTGGCAGACTTATGATCGGGGCGGCTGTGCTGGCCCTGCCGCTTACGGCTTCGGTCACCTACGCGGAGAGCAACGCTCCCGAACCGCCCGCACCGCCGCCCGTGTCGGTGGAGCCGCCTGCGGCGCCGCTGCCGCCGGCCCCGCCTGTGGGCGCTCCGCCTGCGCCTCCCGCCCCGCCAGCGGTCCCGGCGGTTGCATCGCAGACGATAGTGGTGGTCGATCCCGACACTGAGGTCGAGAAAGCCGAGAAGGTCGAGAAGACCAAGACGGTGAAGGTCATCAGCAGGGACAAAGACACGCAGAAACGCCGGAGCGAATACACCGTCCGGCGCATCCACGCGGTGAACCGCGACCACGATTTCGATTCGGAGGAGCTCGAAGAAACGCTCGCAGAGCTTCGTGCGGAACTCGCAGAAGCGGATGAGGAGATCAAAGAGGCGATCAAGGAAGCCGAAATCGCCATGGTCGAAATGAACCACCGCGACAGCGAAAAAGGCCGCACGATCATCAAGATGCAGTGCCGCGGAAAATCGGGCGAGGTTGCGACCTTCGTTGATGGCAAAGGCGGCGCTAACAAAATCTATCTGTGCGAGGCCGACATCATGGCTCACGCGCTGAAAGGGCTGAAAGAAGCGCGCTCGGCGATTGCCGATAACCCGGAAATCACCGGCGAAATGCGGCGGAACCTGCTCAAGGAACTGGATCGCCAGATCAAGGATTGGAAACGCCGCGGACGCGAAGGCTAAGCCAGCGATCCTGTCATGAATTTTAGGGCCGGGGCGGTACGCAAACCGCTCCGGCCTTTTTATTGGCCTGCCTCCTCGAGCCGTTCGGCGCGGGGGCGTGCGGGATACGCACAGCCGCGTTCCTGGCCCAGTCCTTTCAAGAAGCCGCGCCGGACCATGCCTGCCGTCGCTGCGGAGCGCGCTTTACGCTGATCGCCAGCAGCACCTGACACTTCGCGGACAATCCCGCGGAAGGGGATGAAGGAGCCGACGACGCTCTGCGCGACCTTGCCGCGGCTCAGGCCCGTATCTCCTGACCCGATCAAGTCGTAATCGGCACCCAGCACGCTATCGAGCTTTGCGATCTCGCCGACAATGGCGTTGCAGCTTTCCAGTCCGTCGGAGAGGTACGGATCGGCTTCGGCCTGCAGCAGGACCTCCGGAATGTCCTCGGAATCGATGTTGAGATCGGTTAGCGGCGTGCGCGCGACTTCCTCCGCGTCCGGCTCCTCCTGCTGGACTTGCGCTGCCAGCGGGGACACTGGCAGCAGCCAGATCGCAGAGGCTGCTACCAGCGCTTTAGCGGAAGTCGAAATATGTGTCGCACACCGTGTCATCTGCCGTCTCCAAGCCGCGCCGCAGCGCGTTCATGCGCTGCTGGCTCGTACCGTGAGTGAAGTTCTCGGGGTTTATGCGCTGACCCGACCGGCGTTGCAACGTGTCATCGCCAATGGCGCTCGCGGCCCTTAGGCCCTCTTCCATATCGCCCGGCTCGATGCGGCTGCGGTTTTTGCCCGCCCAGACCCCGGCATAACAATCCGCCTGAAGCTCCATGCGAACCTGCAGGTCGTTGGAGCGGGATGGACTGCGCTGCTGCAGGCTGCGGACCTGGCCTGCGAGCCCCGTCAGGTTCTGGATGTGGTGTCCGTATTCATGCGCCATGACGTACAGCCGCGCGAAATCGCCGCCGGTGCCCGCCATCTGTGCGAGCTGATCGTAGAACGAGGTGTCGATGTAGATGCCGTAATCGGCGGGGCAGTAGAACGGTCCAGCGGCCGACGAAGCAGTCCCGCACCCCTGCGTCGTGACCCTGCCTGATGGATAGAGGACCAGCTCGGGTTGCTGGAACGGGACATTGGCCCGCGCAAATTCCGGCTGCCAGGTCTCGTTCAGACTCTGCAGGGCATTGCACGCCTCGGTTGCATAAGCGCTGCTGCTGCAGAGTTGCTCCTCGCTCACATTGGCTTGCTGGGTTTGCGGCGCCGTCTGCTGCTGCACGCCTTCGACCATGCCGATCGTCTGCATCGGATCAATCCCGAACACCACCGCACCGATGATCGCGATAACGATAGTCCCGCAGCCCACGCCGCCTGCGCGGCGCATGCCGCCACCGCCGCCGCGAACCTTGATCTTCGAAGTGTCGAATGGATTGAGCCGCATCTGAAATTCTCCCCGCTGGTCAGCTTTCCGTGCAGACGCGATCAAGTCTTGAAAGTGCCGACCGAAAAGTCTGGACACCGATCACGCAAGCGGCGAAAGCTCGATACTCAAACAATTCACGGATGTTATCGATGTTCCTCAAAGGCAAACGCGCCCTGATCACCGGTTCGACTTCGGGCATCGGCCTCGCGATTGCGCGCGCCTTGCGCGAAGAGGGCGCGGAAATCGTGCTCAACGGGCTCGGCGATCCGGATGAGATCGAGAAGGTGCGGCAGGAACTCGATGCCGATTTCAACGGTGCGAACCTGCTCGATCCCGCCGCGATCGAGGCGATGATGGGGGAGGTCGGACACGTCGATATCCTCGTCAACAATGCAGGAATGCAGCATGTTTCGCCGGTCGAGGACTTTCCGACCGACAAATGGGATGCAATCATCGCGCTCAATCTGACGGCTGCCTTCCATACATCGCGCCTTGCCGTGCCCGGCATGAAGGAGAAGGGCTGGGGCCGGATCATCAACACCGCCAGCGCGCACTCGCTTACCGCCTCGCCGTTCAAGAGCGCGTACAATGCCAGCAAGCACGCGATTGCCGGCTTCACAAAGACCATCGCGCTGGAGCTTGCCCAGACCGGTGTCACCGCCAATTGCATCAGCCCGGGCTATGTCTGGACCCCGCTGATAGAGGGACAGATCCCCGACACGATGGCGGCGAGAGGCCTTTCGCGCGAGGAAGTCATCAACGATGTCCTGCTAGCAAAGCAGCCGACCAAGAAATTCGTCCAGCCCGAAGAAGTCAGCGCTCTCGCCGCGTTTCTGTGCCGCGAAGAAGCCGGGAACGTCACCGGGGCCAACTGGAGCATAGACGGAGGCTGGACAGCCGAATGATCCGAATGGGGGCGAAACAGGGGCTGGCGGTTCTGGCGGCGTTGGTGCTCGCCGGGTGTGCGACCGCGCCTATCGCAAGCGTGCCTGCGCAGGAACGCGCGGCGATAGAACGCAATCTGAGGCAGGATATCGCGATCCTGGCCAGCGATGAGTTCGGCGGGCGCAAGCCGGGCACTATCGGCGAAGAACGCACGATCGATTACATAACGCAGCGCATGGAGGCCGCTGGCTTGGTCTCCGGCACCAACGATCCGGGCAGCGCGTGGCGCGCGCCTGTGCAATTGGCGAGCACGAAGCCGTCCACGAGCCGCATTGCAGTGACCGTCGGGCGTGAAACCGTTGAGCTCGACCCGGCAACCGCTGTCGCATTCTCGGCACGGCGGCGCGAACTCGTCGAAAACGGGCAGGTGGTCTTCGTCGGAAGGGCTGCCGAAAGCGTCTCCGACGAAGACGTGACGGGCAAAGTCGTCGTCATGCTGGGCGAAGAAGGGCTGAGCCCCCAGCGCCGGGAGATCCTGTTTGCGAAACGTCCGGCGGCTATCATCACGGTCGTAGCCGATATCGATGCCATCGCCCGTGTTAATCAGGCGTATTCCTTTGAGCAGGTGTCGCTGGCGAGCGAAAACGGATCGGAGCTTACAGGCTTCACAACCCATGCCGCGATGGAAGAAGCCCTTGGCAAAAACGATTGGGCGGCGCTTGTCGATCTGGCCGACACGCCGGATTTTTCCGGTGTCGATCTCTACGCCGCGGCAACGGTCGAGGCGAATTCGGACCGATCCGCATTCACCAGCTACAATGTGATCGGCAAGATTCCCGGCACTGTGCCGGATTCAGGCTCGATCGTGCTGATGGCGCATTGGGATCACCTCGGGGAGTGCGAAGAGGGGCAGGCGGATGACACCATTTGCAACGGGGCGGTCGACAATGCGAGCGGGGTGGCAAGCCTGCTCGAACTGTCGCGCAGGCTCGTGGCAAGCGGCCCGCACGACCGGGATATTTACGTGGTCGCGACCAGCGCGGAGGAATCGGGGTTGCTGGGCGCGACGGCATTTACCCAGGCGCCGCCAATGCCGCTCGAGACGATCATCGCTGCCTTCAACTTCGATACGGTTGCGGTCGCGCCAGCGGGCAGCAGGGTCGGGTTCGTTGGGGAGGGGCGCACGCCGCTCGATCCGGTGATCTTCGACGTGCTGGCGCAATCCGGAAGGGAGCTTGGCGACCGCGCCTTTGCCGAGCAATTCGTGCAGCGCCAGGATGGCTGGGCGCTGCTGCAGGAAGGCGTTCCGGCAGTGTTTCTTTCGACCGCATTCGGCTCCGAAATCGTGCTCGGCCCATACCTCGCATCCGAATACCACCGCGCGGGCGACGAGTTGGAAAACATCGAACTGGGCGGGGCGATCGACGACCTGTTGCTGCACGAGGAACTGGTGCGCAGGCTTGCCTCGGTTGACGGATTTCCAGCGGCCCCGTGAGGCTGGCCAATTGCCAGCGGCATGCGGAACCTTCGGTGTGTTGATGTATTAAGTCACCATCATCACTGCGAAGGAGATTGTTGTGCGCGATGCGGAAAGACTGCCGAGCTCTGGTAAATTTTCGGGGATGGCGATGGGCGATGCTTTGGTCCCCGCGGGATCCGATCTTGAAATTTCCGGCATGATCGGCGGCGACCTCATCGTGGAGGCCGGTGCGACTGTGCATGTCTCAGGCATGGTCCGAGGCAAGATCAAAGACCGCGGTGGGCAAGTAAGCGTCAGCGGCATGACCGGCTGAGGAGCATTTCGGTTCGTGTGCAATGATCCGATAATGCCTGCACTAGCGCCGCGATAAAAGCATCGTTAGATGGGCCGCCAACGAATCTTGGCCCTCCAAACGAAAGCGGCAGAAATGGACATCCCCCTAGGCCTCACATTCGACGATGTGTTGCTGCGACCGGCAGAGAGCAGCGTGCTGCCCAGCATGGCCGACACCAAGACGCGGCTGACGCGCGAAATCGGTCTCAACATTCCCATCCTGTCGGCGGCGATGGACACCGTAACCGAGGCCGACATGGCCATTGCGATGGCGCAGATGGGCGGAATCGGCGTTCTCCACCGCAATCTGGAACTTCCCGATCAGTGCGCTGCGGTGCGCGCGGTCAAACGCTTCGAAAGCGGCATGGTCGTCAATCCGATCACGATCGGGCCGGAGGCTGTGCTGGGCGATGCGCAGGCGCTGATGCAGCAACATCGCATCAGCGGTATCCCGGTGACCGATGGCAACGGCAAGCTCGTAGGAATGCTCACGAACCGCGACGTGCGCTTCGCCGAAAACCCAGCCCAGCCAGTGCGTGAGCTGATGACGACGGAGAACCTTGCGACCGTTCCGCTCGGCACGTCGCAGGAGGACGCACGGCGCCTGCTGCACAAGCGGCGGATCGAAAAGCTGCTGGTGGTCGACGACGATTTTAAATGCATCGGCCTCATCACGGTCAAGGATATCGAGAAAGCCGTCACCTATCCGCACGCGACCAAGGACAGCGCCGGGCGGCTGCGCGTTGCGGCGGCGACGACGGTCGGCGACAAGGGCTTCGAGCGCTCCGAAGCGCTGATCGATGCGGAGGTGGATGTGGTCATCATCGACACCGCCCATGGCCACAACAAGGATGTGGCGATCGCCGTCGAGCGTGTGAAGAAGCTCTCCAATTCAGTGCAGGTAGTCGCAGGGAACGTTGCCACCGCAGAGGCGACCAAGGCGCTGATCGACGCAGGCGCCGATGCGGTGAAGGTCGGTATCGGGCCGGGCTCGATCTGCACCACGCGCGTTGTCGCGGGCGTCGGCGTGCCGCAATTGACTGCGATTATGGACAGCGCCGAGGAAGCTTCGAAATCAGGGGTTCCCGTGATCGCCGATGGCGGCCTGCGCACCAGCGGTGATGCGGCAAAGGCGCTCGCGGCAGGTGCAAGCTCGGTAATGATCGGCTCGATGCTCGCTGGCACGGCGGAAAGCCCCGGCGAGGTGTTCCTCTATCAGGGGCGAAGCTACAAGGCGTATCGCGGCATGGGCAGCGTCGGCGCGATGGCCCGCGGCAGTGCCGATCGCTATTTCCAGCAGGACGTTTCCGCCATGAAGCTGGTGCCTGAAGGCATCGAAGGCCAGGTACCGTTTAAAGGACCAGCGGCCGATGTGATCCACCAGCTTGTCGGCGGGGTGAAGGCCGCCATGGGTTATACCGGCTCCGCGACGATCGACGATCTTCGCAGCAATGCGAAGTTCATCCGCATAACCAATGCGGGCCTCTCGGAAAGCCACGTCCACGACGTCGCGATCACGCGCGAAGCGCCAAATTACCCGACGAGGTAGACAGTGGAGCTTTTCGTCCCGTTCATGCTCTTCATCCTCGGCATATCGGACGAGGACCCGGCGCAGGTGGAATTGGTGCGGCATCCGGCTCTCTACGCGGACGAGGCCGACTGCCTCGAGGCGGGCGAACAGATCATTCGCGCTCGGGTGACGCAGGAGCACGAGAGTTCGATCACGTTCCACATGTTCTGCAAACCCATGCCCGATGTCGAGGAGTTCAACCGCCTGACCGATCAGCTGGAGGAAAACCAGCGGAAGCTGCGGGAAGAGCGGTCCCAGTGACGCCGTCGGCCCGCGTGCAGGCGGCGATTGAGGTGCTCGATGAGGTGATCGAGGGTGCACGGGCCGAAGGCGCGCCTGCCGACCGTTTGATTGCGAAGTATTTTAAGCAGCGCCGGTATGCCGGATCGAAAGACCGCCGAGCTGTTCGCGAGCTTGTATACAGGGCGATCCGGCATTGCGGTGAAGTGCCCAAGAGCGGGCGGGCGGCAATGCTGAGCCTCGCGCAGACCGATCCCGCATTGCTGGCCCTGTTCGATGGCGAGGGGCATGGGCCCAAACCGGTCTGCGAAGGAGAACCCGTAGCCGAAAGCGGCGTCGCGCCTGTATGGCTTGTCGAGCGCCTCGCGCAGTCCGGTGTCGAAGGCGATGCTGCCCAGAGCATGCTTGGCAGAGCCCCGCTGGATGTTCGCGTCAACGCGCTCAAAGCCGATCGCGACGGTATTGACTTGCCCGAACCCGGCGAGCCGCTCGCCGCACCGCAGGCCTTGCGGTTTCCCTCGGGCACCGCGGTCGAGCAGTGGCCGCAATACCGGGATGGCCAGATCGAGGTGCAGGACCATGGCAGTCAGCTCGCCTGTCTCGCCGCGCGCGCCATGCCCGGTGAGACCGTTATCGATCTGTGCGCCGGTGCCGGCGGAAAGACTCTCTCGCTGGCCGCGGCTATGCAGAATGAGGGGAGGTTGCTTGCCAGCGACACCGATCGCGGGCGGCTCTCAAAGCTCGCGCCGCGCGCCGAGCGGGCCGGCGCCGGCATCATCGAGACACTGCTGATGAATCCCAATGCCGAGCTTGAAGCGCTGTCGGATCACCTCGGTTCGGCCGATCTCGTGCTGGTCGATGCGCCGTGTTCGGGAACCGGCACATGGCGGCGCAAGCCTGAGGCAAAGTGGCGGCTCACACCCGAACGGCTCCAGAAATACACTGAGATCCAGGACAGGCTGCTCGATATCGCAGCGAAGCTTACGAAGCCGGGCGGACGGATCGCTTTCATCACCTGCTCGCTGCTCGATGCCGAGGGAACCGATCGGATTGCGGCCTTTATTGCCGATAACCCGACCTGGAAGGCAGAGCAGCTCGAACTGCCGGTGGGAGAGCCGCGCGGGAACGGCACTCGCCTCGATCCGTTTCACCACGGCACAGACGGCTTTTTTGTCGCCATTCTCCGCTCGGCGTGATAGCCACGGGCCATATGGCTCAGTCCGCCACCTCCCGGCCTGCTGCATTCAAGGAGCATTTCATGCGTTTCGCGCCCGCTGCCGCTGCTTTGTCGTTATTCCTGGTTACGACAGCGAGTGTCACTACAGCACAGGATCCGGACGCCGATCCGCGAGCTGCCGAACTCATCATGGAAGGCCGCGCGCTCCTCGCCGCCGGGGACACACAAGCCGCCATCGACGCGTTCGAAGCGGCTCTGGCCGTCGATCCGGCCTACACCCCTATCTTCCTCGAACTGGCCGAAGCTGCCCGTCAGGATGGACTGCAGGGTAAGGCAATCCGGTTCTACCGCGAAGCGCTGACGCGCGATCCGGACAATTTCGCAGCCATTTCTGGCGAGGGCGAAGCGCTGGTCGAGAAAGGCGCGCTTGAAAAAGCGAAGCGCAATCTTGCGCGGCTCGAAAGCCTGTGCGGTGCGAACTGCCCGGAGACGGTTGCCCTGCAAGGCGTGATCGAAGCTGGCCCGCCAGCGCGTCTTGCGGCGGAAACGCCCGGAGATGGGCCGACCAGCAACTGATCCTTAGCGAAGGGGCTTGTCACTCATGCTGACGCTCCATCACCTCGAATATTCGCAGAGTTTCCGTATCCTCTGGCTGCTGGAAGCGCTCGGCGCGGAATACGAGCTCAAGAGCTACAACCGCGATCCCGAAACCAATCTCGCACCCGACGATTACAAGGCGCTTTCGCCGCTGGGCACCGCCCCTGTTGTGACTGACGGCGAACTGGTCCTCGCCGAAAGCAACGCGATCATCGATTACGTGCTTGATGCGTATCCGGATAGCGACCTCAGGCCTTCTGCGGGACATCCCGACAGGGCGCGGCATTTGTTCTGGTTTCATGCAGCGCAAGGCTCGCTGATGTCGATCCAAGGAGTGGCGATGGTGCTGAACCTGCTGGAGACACGCACGCCGTGGCCGATCAGCGCCCTTCTCAAGGCGATTTTCGGCCAGGTGCGAAAGCTGTTCGTCAATCCGCGGCTCGATGCGCTGATTGGTGAGATGGAAAAAGATCTCGGCACGCAGCCATTCTTCGGCGGCAATAATCTCACCGCAGCCGATATTACGCTTGTCTATCCGATGTACGCTGCGCGGGACAAAGGGACATTCGATGGCAAATATCCGAACATTTCGGCGTGGTTCGACCGGATCGAAGCGCTCCCATCCTTCATCGCCGCACGCGCCAAGGATGACAGGCCGCGCATCGCGTTTCGTTTCGAAAACTGAGCCCCCGGCTCAGATCAGCGGCGCGAACTCGGCGACAAGCGCTGTGTAAACTTCGCGTTTGAACGGGACGATGAGATCGGGAAGCAGCTGCGGCTCGACCCATTTATATGCGCGGAATTCAGCCGGATGATGCGTCTCGAGATCGATATGGGTTTCATCGCCCATGAACCGACCGAGATACCAGTGCTGGATCTGGCCGCGATATTTGCCTTTCCAGACATTGCCGAGCAGGTCCGGCGGCAGGTCGTAATGCAGCGGGCGCGATGCAGGCGCGACGATCTCCACCAGATCGGCACCGATGCCGGTTTCCTCTTCGAGTTCGCGCAGGGCGGCGGTCTGGGGGTCTTCGCCCGGATCAATCCCTCCTTGGGGCATCTGCCAGAAGCCATGCGTGCGCGGATTGATCCGCTCGCCCACAAACACGCGCCGCTCGCGGTTTACGAGCATGAACCCGGCACAGGGCCGATAGGGGAGTTCGCTTGCCTCGCTCGGCATTTCAGCCATTCTCGAGCATGAATTTCATCGCTGCCACGATGCGTTCGAGATCGCCCTGCGTACTCGGCACGGCCTGACGCAGGTTGGTAAAGCTGTGGGTGATGCCCTTCATTTCAAGGAAGATGAAATCGCGGCCCGCATCGGCCAGCGCCTTGGCATAATCGCGGCCTGAATCGCGGATAGGGTCAAGGCTGGCGGTAACAAGCACGGTCGGCGGCGCGTTCGAATGATCTCCCAGGATCGGGATCGCACGCTGATCGCTCTTGTCCGCCGCATATTGCGCGTCGAAAAACTCGATGGTTTCTTTCGTGAGTACAAACCCATCATCGAAGTCCTTCAGGCTTTGCGAGTCCATGGCATCGCTCGCCAGCGGAAAGATCGGAACCTGCAGGACGATCGGCACGTCCGCGGGGCTCGCGGCGAGCGATTGTCCGATGACGATGCTGGCATTGCCGCCCGCGCTGTCGCCCATCGTGACAAGGCCGGTCGCCGGGCGATCGAGCTCGGCCGGGCTGGACGCGATCCAGCGCGCTGCCGCCTCGCAATCCTCGATCGGCTGCGGGAAGGGGGCCTCCGGCGCGCGGCGGTAATCGACCGCGACGACGGGGAGGTCGCTGAGCGCGGCAATCTCGGTGCACAGCGAATGGTGCGTTTCAAGATCGCCGATGATGAAGCCGCCGCCGTGAAAGAATGTGATGACCGGGCTGGGTTCACGTTTCTCGCGCGCATCGTAAAGGCGCAGCGGAATGTCACCTGCGGGGCCGGGGCACGAAAGGTCTCGGATCACCGCAAGATCGCGCGCGGGCCGATCCGCCATGCCGTGCAGCGCAACATAGGATGCGCGCGCCTCTGCCAGGGTCATGTCGACGATCTTGGGACCGTTCATGGCCGCAAGCGCATCGATAAATGCTTTCATGTCGGGGCGGATATACGGGCCGGTTTCGCTCATATTATCGGTGTTCTCCAATGGACTGGTCCGTTCGATAGGACGGCTTGCGCTGCATTTCCACTCGCATTGATGGCAAGCGGCGGTTAGTCGCCCCGCATGGATAATTTGACACACAGCCTGGTGGGCGCACTGATGGGTCAGGCGGGGCTCAAGAAGAAGACCGGGCTGGGCATGCCTGCGCTGATCATTGGCGCGAACCTGCCCGATGTCGATGCGGCGTGCTTCTTCTGGCTTGAGGGGACAGAGCATCTCGGATTTCGCCGCGGGATTACGCACGGTCCGCCCGCGATGGTGCTGCTACCGCTGATCCTCGCCGGCCTGCTGTGGGGTTTCGATCGCTGGCAGGCGAAGCGCGGCAAGCGACCCGAGGACAGGTTGCCGGTGCATTTCGGATGGCTGTTCGGCCTGTCCCTGATTGGATGCCTCAGCCACCCGGCCTTCGACTGGTTCAATGTGTATGGCATTCGCCTGCTTGAACCGTTCTCCAGCCAATGGTTCTACGGCGACACACTTTTCATCATCGACGTTTGGCTGTGGGCTATCTTAATCGTCAGCGTCTGGTGGTCGCGCCGCAGGGAGAAGCGGGGCGGAGATTGGCAGCGGGCAGCCTGGATCGGGGCGGCGATTGGTTCCGTTTACATCTTCGCGAACTGGGTCATCACCAAGGTGGAGGAGAATGCCACTCTTGAGCAGACCGGCATGACCTCGATCGAAAGCCCTCTGGCGATCAATTCATGGGAGCGAGAGACCATCATTCGCGAACGCTCCGGAGTGTACCGGATTGAGGGCAATTCTGTTGGGCATTGCGATATCGGCTTTTTGGACGAAGCCGAGCTTTCCTCGCAGGCAGAGGCTTTTGTGTTCTGGTCACGAACACCCTTCGGCGTTCGCGCAGAGGATGGTTCTGTGATCCTCCACGATGCCCGCTTTTACGACCCGCGCGCCCGCGGCCGTTTCTCGGTCGCGCTGCCTGATGTCGAATGCGAGGAACTCCCCGCCGAGTAACGCGCTCTTCCTCACATGAGCGAACCACAAATCCTCTGGCTGCGGCGCGATCTGCGCATGGCCGACAATCCCGCCCTGAGCGCCGCCGCGGAGAAAGGGCCCGTCATTGCGGTGTACGTGCTCGACGATGAGGCAGCCGACCATCACGCCTATGGCGGCGCTTCGCGTTGGTGGCTGCACCACTCGCTCGAAAGTCTGGGTAAGAGCTTTGGCAAGCGCAATTCGCGGATCATCCTGCGGCGCGGCGATGCGGTCGAGGAGCTTTGCAAGATCGCCGAAGGAATCGGCGCGCAGACTGTCCACGCCAATCGGCATTACGAGCCGTGGTGGCGCAAGGCGCAAGGGAAGCTCGATGACAAGCTCGACCTGCAGCTTTACGATGGCAATTACATCTTCCCGCCGGGCTTCATCACCACCGGATCGGGCGACCCGTACAAGATCTACACTCCGTTCTACAAAGCGAGCAAAGCCAAGTTCCCGCCGCGCGATGCCGCGCCCGAGCCGGAGACGCTGTCATCGCCGGATCAATGGCCGGAGAGCGATGAGCTGTCCGACTGGGACCTTCTCCCGACCAACCCCGACTGGTCCGGCGGGATCGCCGATTTCTGGGAAGTCGGGGAGGACGCCGCGCATGAGCGCCTCTCCGAATGGGAAGATGACGTTGGGGACTACGACGACAAGCGCAATCTGCCCTCGGTCGACGGGTCGTCGCGCCTCTCACCGCACCTCCATTTCGGTGAGATTTCGCCGATCCAGATATGGCACGCGCTTAAGCACAAGCGCTCCGATGGATGGGATACCTACGAAAGCGAGCTTGTCTGGCGCGACTATGCGCAAAACGTGATTGCGCAATTCCCGGCCTATCCCAGCGAGAATTACCGCGAAGATTACGACGAGCTGGAATGGCGCGATCCCGACAAGGATGACGATGCCGCCAGCGATCTTCGCGCTTGGCAGAAGGGGCAAACTGGATACCCGATTGTCGATGCCGGGATGCGCCAGCTGTGGCAAACCGGGTGGATGCACAACCGCGTGCGCATGATTGCCGCCAGCTTTCTGATCAAGCACTTGCTGATCGATTGGCGACGCGGCGAGCAATGGTTTTGGGACACCCTGGTCGATGCGGATTACGCCTCGAACGCGACGAATTGGCAGTGGGTTTCGGGCACAGGCGTCGATTCCAACATGTTCGTGCGGATCATGGCGCCGCTCAGCCAGTCGGAAAAGTTCTACGCCGCAGGATATATCCGGGAATACGTTCCCGAGCTGGCCAATCTGGATGATAACGAGATTCACGACCCGGCGGATGACAAACGCGGTGACTACCCGGAGAAGATCATTGCGCACAAAGCGGGCCGTGAGCGCGCGCTGGATGCCTATAACGCGATGAAAAACGGATAGGACCCGCGCTAAGCACCTTGCCCCTGGTATCGGCCTGCGCTTAAGACGCTGCAATGGATGCGCAGGGGATGAGAGGTGAGCCGCTATTGGCCGGCGGCGCGCGCTTCGCGCCGCAGCCGGGTCTGGTCGCCAAGCTTTTCGCTCCGGGTTTCAAGACCATGCTCGACAGGGTCGATGCAGGTCTGGAAACAGGCTCGCTGACCTCGTACCTGCCCGACGGCACCCGGCGGGTCCTGGGCGGCCGTGCCCCCGGCTTCGATGTCGAGATTCACCTGAAAGACTGGCGCGCTCTGATCCGGCTCGCAACCAATGGCTCGGTGGGCTGGTATCAGGCTTATGAAGCGGGCGAATGGGAGGCTGACAATCATGCCCACCTGTTCGCTTTGTTCGGCGCGAATGCGAGGTCGCTCGGTAACACCGCGCGCAGCATCGGCCCGTTCCGATGGCTGGCCGCCTTGGCGCACCGGTTCAATCACAACAGCAAGGCCGGATCGGTGCGCAATATCGCCGCGCATTACGACCTCGGCAACGATTTCTACAGCGCATGGCTTGACCCGACGATGACCTATTCGAGCGCGCTGGGCCTCGCAGGAAGCGACCTGGTCGCATCGCAAAACCGCAAGCTGGATGCGATTGCCGAGCGGCTTGCAAACCCCGCCACCGTGCTGGAGATCGGCTGCGGTTGGGGATCGATGGCGCGCAAGCTTGCCGTGGGCGGGGCAAACGTCACCGCGATCAGCCTTTCCGATGAACAGCTTGCGTTCGCGCGCGCGCACGCCGATCCGGCAATCGATTTCAGGAAACAGGACTATCGCGACGTCGACGGCCAGTTCGATGCCATCGCGAGTATCGAAATGGTCGAGGCGCTGGGCCGCGAATACTGGCCGGATTTCATGGACTGCGTTGCCCGCAATCTCAGGCCCGGAGGCCGCGCCGCGATCCAATATATCTCGATGGCGGATGACCTGTTCGAAACCTATGCGCAGTCTGCCGATTTCATCCAGGCTTACGTCTTCCCCGGCGGGATGCTCATAAAGACATCCGAATTCCGCGCTCTCGCCGAAGAGCGAGGGCTGCGCTGGAGCGATCAGGCCGATTTCGGGCGCGACTACGCCGCGACCTTGCGGAATTGGCGCGAAAACTTCGATATCGCCTTGATGGAGGGACGGCTCCCCAGCGGGTTCGACGATCGCTTCATCGGCCTTTGGCGCTATTACCTTTCATACTGCGAGGGCGGGTTCCTTTCAGGCAATATCGACGTGCATCAGGTGACACTGATCAAGGATTGAACGGGCGAGGGCCACCAGGAGAATAAAATGAAATTGCGCGATCTGATGGTCACCGGAGCAGCGGCGATCGCTCTCGTATCCTGCACCGGCACCGTTGCACCGGGCGTAGCAGTGAACACCGCTCCGCTGGAGCCGGTGCAGCTGGTCAGCCCACCCGAGCGCGATCAATCCGAATTGCAGGTCCTGTTCTGGGACGATGCGCAGCGTTCGGCGCGGTTTCGCGATATGGAGAGCTGGTTTGCAGGCCACGAAGTTCCTGCCGCATCCGATCCGCGCGCGCTCCCGCAGGGGCAGCCGCTCAGCGCGGATATTCAGAGCGACCTTGCCGAGCTGATGTCTAAGACCAGCGCCGCGGGCGTGATGGTGCTGCAGGACGGCGCGGTGCGATATGAGAATTACGGTCTGGGGTTTGGTGCAACCGACCGCTGGACCAGCTTTTCGGTCGCAAAGAGCTTCACCTCCACGCTGCTGGGCGCGGCGCTCAAGGACGGTTTCATTGCCAGTCTCGACGATCCGGTGATCAAGTATATCCCCGGGCTCGCAGGCTCTGCCTATGACGGCGTGACGGTGCGGCAGATCGCAACCATGACGAGCGGTGTTGCCTGGAACGAGGATTACACCGATCCGAACAGCGATGTGGCGCAGATGAACCGCTATGTCGTTGAATACGGGCCCGATGCCATTGTGGCGCAAATGAAGACGCTGGAGCGCGAAGCGGAGCCCGGAGAGAAATGGGTCTACAAGACGGGTGAGACGAACCTGATCGGACTTCTCGTCGAAAACGCTGTCGGATTGCCGCTGGCCGAATACGCGCAGGAGAAGATCGTCGAGCCGACAGGCTTTGAAGGCGGCTTATTCTGGATGATTGACCCGCGCGGCGGCAATATCGGCGGGTGCTGCTTGTCTCTGCGCCTTGCCGATTATGCCCGCATGGGGCAATTCGCGCTGGAGGGCGGGGCGGATGTCGTGCCGGAGGGATGGTTCGCCGAAGCAGGCGATTCCCTCGTCGATTTCGGCGATACCGGTTTCGGCTATGGCTATCAGTGGTGGACCTTCCCCGGCGGCAATTACGGCGCACAGGGCATTTTCGGACAGGCCATCACCATCGTTCCGGAAAAGAACCTGGTCGTTGCGATTGTCAGCAACTGGCCGCAGGCGACATCCAGCGATAATCGCGCAATGGCGCGCGCTGTGGTCGAGAAAATCGCCGCGGCCAGCGAATGATCGCGCCGCTTTCCGCGGGGGTCAGATTGCGGTGCGGATGATCCCGGTGTTGCTGTAACGCTGCAGGATATTGTCGTGCACGATCGGGCTGAGCAGCTCGGTAAATGCGCAGCCGACGATGCAATTGTCCCACCAGACGACTTCGGATTGCAGCGATTCGAGCCCCGGCAGCGTCAGCCAGCAGACCTGACCTTCATGCATGCGGTTGATCGACGCAGCGGAAAAGCCGGAGATCGACAGATCCTGGACCACACTCTGAAACGCGCGGCCACCCGATGCCCGCAAAGTGGCTGGGATAGTAAGCTTAGTGCGCGGCGCGCAGCGATCTTCCTGCGCGGCAACCCTGTATGTATCGTTTTCGCTCGGCATAGCCTTACAAAGCCTTCTCAATCAGCGGTTGGTCTCTTCGCCGGTTGGTCTTTGGTAGGTTGGTCAATCGGGGGCATCGACCATCCGGCCTTTCCACTGTCTTGCACGAAATGGTTAACGCATCGTTAGGATTGCGTTTTTGTGAGCCGCCTCGAAGGCTTAGCGTCAGGTCTAGCTTTCCACCCGTTCGCGGTGGCCGGTCGCGAAGTCTTCCTGAAGCAGGGCGACGATCCGTTCCGCCACCTTTTCAGGGGGTTTGACAGTTTCGGGGTTTTCCCCCGGATAGGCGCGAGCGCGCATTTCCGTGCGCGTCGCTCCCGGATCGACGATCGCCACACGAAGCGGGCTCAGCTTCTCGACTTCGGCAGCGTAGGTGTCGAGGAGATTGTCGAACGCCGCCTTGGTCGATCCATAGGCGCCCCAGAAGGCCCGCGGACCGGCCCCGACGCTGGAGGTGAGGCCGATGATCCGGCCGTTTTCGGCGCGGCGAAGCAGCGGATCGAACGACGCGATCAGGGCCTGCGTTGCCACGAAATTCGTCATCACGGCCTGCGTGAACTGCTTCGGATCAATCTGCGAAACCGGTGTGAGCTCCGGCAAGTAAGCTGCTGAAAGTACGAGTATATCGAGCGTCTCCCACCGTCCAGCAATGGCCCCGGCGAGCCTGCCGACGGCATCCGCCTCGGTAAGATCCAGCGGCGCGATGGTCGAAGTGCCGCCGGCTGCGTGGATTGTGTCCTCGACCTCTTCCAGCGCCTTCACCTTTCGCGCCACCAGAATGACATGCGCCCCGGCCTCGGCCAGAGCGATTGCGGTCGCCGCGCCAATTCCGCGGCTCGCGCCGGTGACAAGGGCGGTTTGCCCTTCTAGCGGTTTCGTATCTGTCATGGGTCAGGCGGCCTTGGGATCTGCAAAGGGAAGTTCGGCGGTCTTCTGGTCCGATCCGCCCAGATCGGTCAGCGATGTCGGATAATCGCCGGTGAAGCAGGCATCGCAGAATTGCGGGCAGGAATTGTCTCGCCCCTTCGCGCCCACGGCGCGGTAAAGGCCGTCGATCGAGATGAAGGCAAGACTGTCTGCCTTGATGAATTCGCGCATCGGCTCAAGCTCCATGCGCGCCGCGAGCAGTTTCGACCGTTCCGGCGTATCGACGCCATAGAAGCAGCTATGCGCGGTCGGCGGGCTCGCCACGCGGAAATGCACTTCGCTCGCACCGGCCTCGCGCATCATCTCGACGATTTTCATGCTGGTGGTGCCGCGCACGATGGAATCGTCGATCAGCACGATGCGCTTTCCGGCGACGAGCCCGCGATTGGCGTTGTGCTTGCGTTTCACGCCAGAATGGCGGGCGCTGTCCGATGGTTGGATGAAGGTCCGCCCGACATAGTGCGAACGAATGATCCCGAGCTCGAAGGGGACGCCCGATTGCTGGGCATAGCCGATCGCCGCCGGCACGCCGCTGTCTGGCACCGGTACAACGAGATCGACATCGCACGGTGCCTCGATAGCGAGTTCGGTGCCGATGGCCTTGCGCGCTTCATAGACGCTCTGCCCGGCAAAAATGCTGTCCGGGCGGCTGAAATAGACATGTTCGAAAATGCAGGGGCGAGGGGCGGGGTTGCCGAACGGGTGGACGCTCTTGATCTCGCCTGAGAAATCCACCTGCAGCAATTCGCCCGGCTCGACCTCGCGGATCAGCTCTGCACCGATCACGTCGAAGGCAACGCTTTCGCTGGCGAACACCACCGCGTCGCCCATCCGCCCCATCACCAGCGGGCGGATGCCGAGCGGGTCGCGGCAGGCGATCATGCCTTCGGGCGTCATCACGATCAGCGCATACGCGCCTTCGACCAAGCGCAGCGCATCGATCAAGCGGTCCGCAATCGTGGGGTACCGGCTCGTCGCGACGAGGTGGATGATGACTTCTGTGTCCGAGGTGGACTGGAAGATCGAACCCTTGCCCACCAGGTCTTTACGCAGCGCTCTGGCGTTGGAGATATTGCCATTATGCGCCACCGCAAAGCCGCCGCTGGCAAGCTCGGCATAAAGCGGCTGCACATTGCGCAGGCCCGAGCCGCCCGTGGTCGAATAACGGACATGGCCCGCCGACATGTGGCCGGGCAGTTCCGCAATCGCCTCTGACGAGGAGAAATTCTCGGCCACATGGCCAAGCCCGCGCCGCGAATAGAATTCGGTTCCATCGTAGCTGGTGATCCCCACGGCTTCCTGACCGCGGTGCTGGAGCGCATGAAGGCCGAGCGCAGTTGCCGCAGAGGCATCGGCTGCGTTGATCGCGCCGAAAACGCCGCATTCCTCGCTCAGCTTGTCGCCATCTGCATCCAGATATGGATGCGTAACATTGGAGAGCGTGTGTGCCATCGCCAGACCTGTCCGCTGCGCTGCCCGGTGGAGTGCGTGCTCAATGGCGATGTTGCGGTTCAATTACAAGTGCGGTGAGACGGCCTGTGCCCTCATTTTTCGCCCCGCCGCCGGAACTCTCGCAGCGAGAGGCGCTTTACTCACAATATCGAGCGGCAGGCGGATTGTGTGAAGGTGATGTGGCCTCTACAGCCTGCGTTCAGCATCACCGGGCCAGCGCAACTTTTCCATGCTTACACCTTTTGAACGAATGATCGCCAAGCGTTACCTGTGGCCGGGTAAGGGTGAGGCCTTCATCGCGCTCGTCGCTGGAATATCGGTCGGCGTCGTGATGCTGTCGGTTGCCATGCTCGTGCTCGTTATGAGCGTAATGGGCGGCTTCCGCGGGGAAATGCTTGACAAGTTTGCTGGCCTTAACGGTCATGCCGTGGTGCAGGCCTATGGCGGCAAGCTTGATAACTGGGAGACGACGCTCGATCAGGTGCGCTCGACCGAGGGCGTTGTCAGCGCCTCGCCGCTGATCGAACAGCCTCTGCTCGCCAGCTTCAATGGACGGGCGGTCGCCATTTTCGTGCGCGGCCATACGGACGAAGACATTGCCGCTCTCGGAGACAAGGTGCTGTTAGGCAATATCGCGGATATCCAGCCGGACAGCGGTAAGGTGGCGATCGGATCGCGGCTCGCCTCCAATATCGGTGCGCGGGTCGGCGACACGATCACGATCATCAATCCGCAGGGGCGCGTGACTCCCTTCGGCACTTCGATCCGCCAAGTGGGATATGAAGTCGGCGCGATCTTCGAAATCGGGCTTTACGATTTCGATGAGACATTCGTGATGATGCCGATGCAGGACGCACAGAAGCTCCTATTGCTCGGCGACACGGTCGGACTGATCGAGGTGACGGTGACCGACCCGGACAATGTCGGTGAAATCCTTGAGCCAGTGCGCGATACACTGGTGGGACGGGCGGCGATTGCCGACTGGAAGGAAATCAATTCGACGCTGTTCGAGGCACTGGAGGTCGAGCGTGTCGCGATGTTCTTCGTTCTCAGTTTCATGGTGCTGGTGGCGTCTTTTAATATCCTTTCGAGCTTGGTGATGCTGGTGCGCGCGAAGACGCGCGATATTGCGATCATGCGCACCATGGGCGCGACGCGGCGCAGCCTGCTCAAGATATTCGTGACCACCGGTACCACCATCGGGACCATGGGAACGGTCGCGGGATTGGCGCTGGGTTTCCTGCTTCTCTATTTCCGCAACCCGATCGTCGACGGGGTCGCGTTCCTGACCGGGGTCGAAATCTGGGATCCGAGCGTGCGGTTCCTCACATCGCTCCCGGTGCGGGTAGAGCCGCTTGAAATCATCGGCATCACGGCTCTAGGCATCGGTTTGAGTTTCCTCGCGACGCTCTATCCAGCGATGAAGGCGTCCAATACCGATCCGGTACAGGTGCTGCGATATGAGTAGTGCTAAACCGATCGTATCGCTGCGCGGGCTCAAGCGCACTTTCGAACAGGGCGGCCAGCGCATCGAGGTGCTACGCGGCGTCGATCTCGACATCATGCCAGGTGAAATTGTCGCGCTGCTAGGGCCCTCGGGCTCGGGCAAATCGACGATGCTGCAGGCGGTCGGCTTGCTCGAAGGCGGGTTCGAAGGTTCGATCGGGATCGCAGGAGAGGCGGCGGAGACGCTGCCCACGGACCAGCGGACGCGGCTTCGGCGCGAGCATCTGGGCTTTGTGTACCAGTTCCACCATCTACTTCCCGATTTCGACGCGACGGAGAACGTGGTCATGCCGCAGATGATTGCGGGCACTTCTCGCGATGCGGCGCTTGAGCGCGCTCAGAGCCTTCTCAAGAGCCTGGGCCTCGGTCATCGCCTGTCCCACCGACCGAGCCAGCTGTCGGGCGGTGAGCAGCAACGGGTCGCGGTGGCGCGCGCTCTCGCCAATCAGCCGACGCTGGTGCTTGCCGATGAACCCACCGGCAACCTCGATGAGACAACCTCGGACACGGTACTCGGCCAGTTTCTTGAGCTGGTGCGGGGCGAGGGCAGCGCCGCGCTGGTCGCGACCCATAACGAACGTCTTGCTAGCCGCATGGACCGGGTGGTTCGCTTGCATGACGGCGTCCTCAGTTAATGCGGACCCATCCTCGATTTTGACCGTTGGAGGGCAAAAGGAGGATTTAATGTCTGACCATCCAAGCACTTACAAAGGCACTCCGCTGGAAACCGGCGAACATGCATGGGACGATCGCGCCGCGCTGCATGCCGCCGATGACGGTGATGGCGTGCTCGACGGGATGAAGGCGCTGCGCCGCGGCACCTTTGCGGAAATGATCCGGCATGTCGCCATGCTTCCGGAGGATGAGCGGTCGCGCTACGTGATCGAGAAGCTTGGCGACCGTGAATATTCCGCCGCAGAAGCAGTCGAGCTTGCAGCGCGCGATGACTTTCCCTCGGCTGACTGAGCCGCGCTGGGCTCAACGCTCGCAAAAGATGCCGGTCTGCCGTTCACCGATCGTGGCTATCCTTTACCGAAAGCTGGGCTAAGCTGATCGCCGCATTTTAAGGGGGACCAATCATGATCATCGCATCTCTTATCCTCGCGCTTCAGACGGCCGCCGCGCCCGAGGCGTCGCCTGCGCCTCCGCCGCCCGCCTGCGAAAGCGAGTTGCATGGCGCTTTCGATCTCTGGGTTGGCGAGTGGGAGGTCTACCCCACCGGACGCGACACGAAAGTGGCCGACAGCCGTATCGAACGCATCGCCAGTGGCTGCGTGATCCGAGAGACGTGGATGCCGCTGAGCGGAGGCGGGGGAACGAGCATGAGCATGCTCAACCACCGGTCCGGGCGATGGGAGCAGCTATGGGTCGGAAGCGATGGAAAGCGTGTCGATTTCGCGGGAGGACCGGTCGGTGATACGATGGTGCTGACGGGATACTGGGACGGCATCGGGCCCTCCGGCGAAGATGTTCTGACGCGCATGACATATTCGCTCGAAAGCGATGGCAGCGTGCGCCAGTTCGGAGAAGGCTCGACGGACCATGGCAAGACATGGCAGACGAGCTTCGATCTGACTTACAGTCGCAAGGCTGCGCCCTGACTTTCAAGGAATACACATGACCACCATCGCCGATTTCACCGTGACGACGAACCGGGGCGAAGAGCTCGACCTGGCGACCAAGAAGGGCAAGGTCCTGCTGGTCGTCAACACCGCGAGCAAATGCGGCTTTACCCCGCAATATGACGGGCTTGAAAAGCTCTATCAGGAATTCAGGGACGAGGATTTCGAGGTTCTGGGCTTTCCGTGCAATCAGTTTGGCGCGCAAGAGCCCGGCAGCGCGGACGAAATCGCGGAATTCTGCAAGGTCAATTTCGGCGTCACCTTTCCTTTGATGGAAAAGGTCGAAGTGAACGGCCCGGATGCTTCGCCGCTGTTCGACTGGATGAAATCCGAGAAAAAGGGGTTGATGGGCTCGACTTCGATCAAGTGGAACTTCACCAAGTTCCTGATCGACCGCGAGGGCAATGTCGTGAAACGCTATGGGCCGCAGGACACGCCCAAGCTGATTGCGAAAGACGTCAAGAAACTGCTCTGAACCGGCTTACTTCCAGTGCCAGCGCAGCGGCTTGGTCGGCTCGCGCAAAAGCTTTCCCTTTGCCTCAAGATCGAGTTGAACGGTTTTCGCCCACCAACCGCACGTCTTGCCGCCTGGGAACAATTCATCGGACAGGTGCGGTTTGACCGCTTCCTTCGTTTCCGCCTGGGTGAGCCCCGGCGATTGCCGTGGTAGCGCTGCTTCAAACGCGGAGAGCATATCGGCATACTTGGCCGCGTTGACCCGGGTTGTGCGCCCGGGCGTGTTGACGTTCTCGACTTCGATCATCTCCGCCACACTGGCTCTCCTGCTACCTCAGCCAATTTGCACCCAAGCTTATCCCCAATCCCCGATAGCGCCAACTTGAATGAGCGGTCTTCCGGCGTAACTTGTAGTCATGCCTTTCGCCCCGTTCATTCCGCTGCGCGTTCTGTCCTCCTATTCGATGCTCGAAGGGGCGATCGATCCGAAGGCCATTGCCAAACTCGCGAAGGAACGCGGATTTCCGGCGATCGCGATTTGCGACCGCAACGGGCTGTACGGCGCGGTCATGTTCGCGGGCGGCTGCAAAGGCGAGGGCGTACAGCCCATTATCGGCACCTTGCTTGGGGTGGCGCGAGACGGCGCAGAGGGCGGGGAGGGCAAGCAAGTCGATTACTTGCCGCTCTACGCGCAGGATGAGGCGGGGTATGACAATTTGTGCCATCTCGTCTCGAAAGCGCATCTCGAGCGGCCGCTCGAGCTGGAGCCGCACGTCGCGCTCGGCGATCTCGATGGCCGCACGGATGGGCTCATTGCGCTGACCGGGGCGGGCGAGGGGGCACTCACGCGATTGCTCGCCGATGGTCAGACGCCCAAAGCAGAAGCGCTGTGCGATCGACTGCAGCAGCTGTTTCCGGGGCGCCTTTATATCGAGCTTGCGCGCGGCGGGGATCAGACTTGCGAGCGGGCGGAAGACGCCCTTATCGATCTTGCCTATGCGCGCGACATCCCGCTTGTCGCGACCAACCCTGCGAACTTCGCCGAGCCGCATATGCACAGCGCGCATGACGCAATGCTGTGTATCGCAAATTCGACCTATGTCGAGAATGACGACCGTCCCCGGTCGAATGCACAGAGCTTCGTCAAATCGGCGGATATGATGGAGGAGCTGTTCGCGGATATCCCGGAGGCGATTTCGAACACCGTCGTCATTGCCCAGCGCTGCGCCTACGCGCCTCCATACCGCGATCCCATTCTGCCCAGTCTTGCAGGGGATCTCGAAGGCGAGGCGAAGATGCTCGCCGAGGAATCGCGCGCCGGTCTGGAAGCGAGGCTCGAGCCGTATGGCGACCTCTCGGACGAAGAGCGCAAGGTCTATTTCGACCGGCTCGATTATGAGATCGGCATCATCGTCAATATGGGCTTTCCCGGATACTTCCTGATCGTGGCCGATTTCATCAAATGGGCGAAAGAGCAGGGCATTCCGGTCGGGCCGGGCCGCGGTTCGGGCGCAGGTTCCATTGTCGCCTGGGCGCTCACCATCACCGATCTCGATCCGATCCAGCTCGGCCTGCTGTTCGAACGTTTCCTCAATCCCGAGCGCGTTTCGATGCCCGACTTCGACATAGACTTCTGCGAAACGCGTCGCGGCGAAGTGATCCGGTACGTGCAGCAGAAATACGGTGCGGATCATGTCGCGCAGATCATCACCTTCGGAAAGCTGAAAGCGCGCGCAGTGCTGCGCGATTGCGGGCGCATTTTGCAGATGAGTTACGGGCAGGTGGACCGGCTTACCAAGATGGTCCCCAACCATCCGACCGATCCATGGACGCTGCCGCGAGCGCTCAACGGGGCCGCTGATTTCAAGCGTGAATACACGAACGACAACGAGGTGAAGCGGCTGGTCGATCTGGCCATGCAGCTTGAAGGGTTGCCGCGCAATTCATCGACTCACGCAGCCGGCGTTGTGATCGGCGACAGGCCGCTTGCCCAGTTGGTCCCGCTCTACCGCGATCCGCGATCCGACATGCCGGTGACGCAATTCGACATGAAGCACGTCGAATCGAGCGGTCTTGTGAAGTTCGACTTCCTCGGGCTGAAAACGCTCTCGGTCCTGCGCAAGGCAACCGACCTGCTCGAACTGCGCGGTATTACTATCGATCTCGGCACGCTGCCGCTCGACGATGCCGCTGTCTACGATCTCATGCAGGATGGTAATACGGTCGGCGTGTTTCAGCTGGAATCCGAGGGGATGCGGCGCACGCTGAAAGCGGTGAAGCCGAGCAATTTCGGCGACATCATTGCACTTGTTTCCCTCTACCGCCCTGGCCCGATGGACAACATCCCGCTGTTCGGACAGCGCAAGGCGGGCGAAGTGTCTATCGAATACCCGCACCCCAAGCTGGAAGGCATCCTCGCCGAAACCTACGGCATCTTCGTCTATCAGGAACAGGTGATGCAGGCTGCGCAGATCCTCGCCGGGTATTCGCTCGGCGATGCGGACCTCCTGCGCCGCGCCATGGGCAAAAAGGTCCAGGCGGAAATGGACAAACAGCGCGGGCGCTTTGTCGAGGGATGCAAAGAGGTCTCAGGCATCGAGGCGAGGCAGGCAAACGAGCTATTCGACTTGATCGACAAGTTCGCAGGCTACGGCTTTAATAAATCGCATGCCGCTGCCTATGCGCTACTTGCCTACCAGACCGCGTGGCTGAAAGCGCATTACCCCGAAGAGTTTTACGCGGCCTCGATGTGTTTCGACCTCCACCAGTCGGAAAAGCTCAACATCTTCGTCGACGATGCGCGCCGTTACAAAGCGCCCGGCGCAAAGGAGAGTGCTGGCGGGATCGAGGTGCTTGCACCCGACGTCAACGCATCCGAAGCCCGTTTCACGGTCGAGCAGACGGACGACGGTTACGGCGTGCGCTATGCATTGGCCGGCATCCGCAATGTCGGTGAAAAGGCGATGGAAGCCATCGTCGCGGAACGCGAGGCCAGCGGCCGGTTCGAAAGCCTGAAGGATTTCTTCGAGCGCCTGCCGCAAGGTTCGATGAACCGTCGCCAGCTGGAAGGTCTGATCTGCGCAGGCGCGCTCGACAGCCTTGAGCCGAACCGCGCGCTGCTCTTCGCGAATGCGGACATGCTGCTCGCCGTGGCCGAGGCGGCCATGCGTGAGCGGACCAGCGGGCAGGGCGGTCTCTTTGGCGGCGAGAACGCGCCCGAGGACAAGCTTCGCCTGCAGCCGGCGGAGGAATGGCCGCGCACCGAGCAGATGGCGAAGGAGCGCGAGAATTTCGGTTTCTATTTTTCGGCTCACCCGGTGCAGCAGTTTCGCGATGTGGCCTCCGCGCAAGGGGCGCGCACCTACCAGAGCCTGATGGAAGCGGGCGCTCCCGCAGGAGGGCGAGGCACGGCCGTCGTCGCGGCGATGGTGGAAGGCGTGAACAAAGGTCGCACCAAACGCGGCGCCGAGTTTATCCGCGCCGATTTCTCCGACACGTCGGGCCAGTTCTCCGCCGCCTGTTTCGAGGAGTCCCTGGTCCCGCAATTCGACGCCTGGGCGCAGAGCGGGGAATGCCTGCTGCTGACCGTGGAACTCGACTCGCCCAATCCCGGCGAACCGCCCCGCCTAACGGTGCGAGGTGCAAAACCTCTGGCATTGGTTAGCGGGAGCACTCCGATGATGCTGCGCGCCGATATCCTCAGCATTCAGGCGCTAAACGATCTGAAACTGGAACTGTCGACCGGCGATGCATCGCCGGGCGAAGTGCTGGTTCGTCTCATCCTCGGGGCGGATGAGGAAGCGATGGTCCGCCTCGGACGCAATTTCGTTCTCAGCGGCGACTTGGCAGAACGAATCGCCGAGATCGAAGGGATCGAGAATGTCGAGCTCACGCCGCTGCGCGGCAGGGCGAATCTCAAACTGGTGGCGTGATGCCCGAACCCGCCAACCAGCTTACCGAGAAAGAGAAAGACGCCCTGCGTCTGCTGCTGGCGGGCTACGATGCCAAATCCGGCGCGCGCGAGCTCGACATATCGGTCCATACGCTGAATGACCGCCTGCGAAGCGCGCGCCGTAAACTTGGTGTGACCTCCGGCAAGGAAGCAGCGCGAATTCTGGCCGACGCCGATCAGAAGACACCCCAAAACCTTGTGCGCAAGCCTTTGGGGGTATGGGAAAGTGAGGAAAATCAGGATGATCTGAATGCCGCGGATCGAAGCCAAGGTGAGTTGTTCCACCTTGCAACGCGGCGGAAAGGTATCTTGATTATGTCTATTACACTCGCTCTTTCGCTGGCGGCTCTTGCCGTTGTGCCCTCGCAGGCTCCCTCTTCCTCTGAGGCCGTTTCCGCACCAGCGCGGCCTTCTGCGTCTGAGCTTCAGGCGCGCCGCTGGCTTGGTCTCGTTGACTTTGGCAAGTTCGACGAAAGTTACCAAGAGGCCGGGCAAACGTTTCGCGATCAGTACGCGCTTGAACGTTACAAGTTTGGCCTGACCCTGGTTATGAACAAGGGCAAGGTCAAAAACCGCTCTCTCGCGACTGTCACTCGAACCGATGAGTTCAAAGGGCGCGATGGTACCGCGTTCGAGATCGTAACCTTCGACTCCGTTTTCGAACATGCCAACCGTCAGACCGAAAGGGTTGTGCTCGAAAAGGTCGGATCGCAATGGAAAGTGGCCGACTACGAAATCGTCCCGCAAGACGGCGATGAGCAAGGGAATGTGGGCCGGGCGCTGAGAGCACCCGGCCCAGTCCTTTGACTGCTGCGCAACTGCATTTGGTCGATTGCAAAGCGCACTGTCGCGCGGCATTGTCGCTTCCACAATTTCTGCCTCGATACGGTCGGGGTGCAGGCAGTCCTTGAGGAGAGAGAAACATGACCGCAACCAAGCTCGGCGCGATGCAGGAATGGTCGATGCGCATCACCAGCGTGATCGATCATGCGGCCCGCGAAGCCGGTAGCCGCGAAATCGTCTCGCGCTGGGCGGATGGCACGGAAACGCGCACCGACTGGGCGGGCATCCGCCGCGACGCTCTGAAAATGGCGCAGGCGCTGAAAGCGCTCGGGCTGAAGCCGGGGGACAAGGTTGCTAGCCTTGCCATGAACCATTCGCGCCATCTCGTCAGCTGGTACGGGGTCGCGGGCATGGGCGGCGTCCTCCACACGGTGAACCCGCGCCTGTTCGAGGATCAGCTCGAATACATCGTCAACCATGCCGAGGATAAGGTGCTGTGCTACGATGCAGCCTTCCAGCCGATCGTCGATGCGATGAAGGACCGCTGGACCACCGTCGAGCATTACATCTGCTACGATTCAGGGGAGAATGCGCCCGCTTTCGAAGATTGGATCGGCGAGCAGGACGGTGACTATGAATGGCATACCGGCCCTGAAACCGATCCCTGCATGATCTGCTACACCTCCGGGACCACCGGCAACCCGAAGGGCGTGCAGTACGAGCACCGATCGACGCTGATGCACGCGCTCGCCGGCCTGCAGCCTGCCGCGTTCAATTTCAGCGCGGCCTCGGTCATGCTGCCGGTCGTGCCCATGTTCCACGCTGCGAGCTGGGGTTTGCCGTATGCGGGCGCGATGGCGGGGATCAAGTTCGTGTTTTCGGCGGTCAACGATCCCGCAGTGCTCCACGAGCTGATGCTGCGCGAAAAGGTGACCGACAGCGCAGGCGTTCCGACCGTCTGGCTCGCCCACTTCCAATACTGCGATGCCAACGATCTCGACCTCCCGCCGTTGAAGGCGGCCACCATCGGCGGTTCGGCTTGCCCGAAATTCATGATCGAGCGTCTGATGAAGAACGGGACGCGCGTCCAGCACGCCTGGGGCATGACTGAGACATCTCCCATCGGCACGGTTGGCGGACCGACCTGGGATTGGGACGAGCTTTCTTTCGAGGAAAAGGTCGAGAAAACCGCAATGCAGGGGCGCCCGATCTTCGGCGTCGAGCTGCGCACCGTCGATCTCGATGACATGGCGACCGAATTGCCGCGCGATGGCAAGGCATCGGGAGCGCTGCAAATCCGCGGGCCGTGGATCATCAAGCGCTATTTCAAGGCCGAACAGGACGCGGTGAACAACGAAGGCTGGTTCGACACTGGCGATGTCGGCATCATCCATCCGGACGGCACCCTTCAACTAACCGACCGTACGAAAGATGTGATCAAGTCGGGCGGTGAGTGGATCAGCTCGGTCGAGCTTGAGAACGCCGCGGTCGGGCACCCTGCAGTCGCTGAGGCCGCCTGTGTCGGGATGTACCACCCGAAATGGGATGAGCGCCCGGTCCTGTTCGTGGTCAAAAAGGAAGGGGCAGAGTGCTCTGGCGATGACATCGTCGAGCATCTTAAGCCGCTCATCGCGAAATGGTGGCTGCCCGATGCTGTCGAATTCGTGGACGACATCCCGCACACCGCAACCGGCAAGATCAGCAAGAAGGACCTGCGCGAACGGTTCGCGGACTATTCGCTTGCCTGACCACACCGTGCGTATCCGGACCGCGCGTCCAGGCGACGCTTCGGCTGTGCAGGGAATTTACGATTATCACGTCGCTCATGGGACAGGCACATTCGATGCCGAAGGTCCTGATGAAGCGGAATGGGCGGCGAAAATCGGCAGCGTCTGCGCACGGGGCTGGCCTTTCCTCATCGCCGCGCGATCCGAGGCGGTTGCGGGTTATGGCTATGCCGCCCAATTTCGCGATCGCGCAGCCTATGCGCGCACTTGCGAAAACAGCATCTACGTCGCGCATGAGCAGCGCGGCAAAGGGATCGGCAGACTTTTGCTGGACGCCTTGATCCATGCCGCGCGCGAAAGCGGTTTCGAGCAAATGATTGCGATCATCGGCGGCGGCGAACCGGCCTCGGTCGCGCTTCACACCTCGGCCGGGTTCGTGCACGCCGGGCGTCTGCGAAATGTCGGGTGGAAGTTCGGCCGGTCGCTCGATACTGTCTATATGCAACGCGATCTTGCGAACGGAGGCTCCTGCCTGTGACGACATTCTACATCGATCCATCGCCCACCAATTTTCAGGCATTCAAGGATCTGCCGCGCGATGAACCGATCCACATGCTAAACCTCCTGCGCTACCGCGACGAGGCCGAATATCCCGATGGGCATGAACACGCCGGTAAAGAATGGAGCGGCAGGCGCGCTTACGAGGAATACGGCAACACCTCCGGCCCGATTTTTCGCCGGGTTGGAGGCCAGATCGTATGGCGCGGCGCTTTTCAGACAATGGTCACCGGACCGGAGCCCGACGACAAGGTCTGGCACGATGGCTTCGTCGCGCAATACCCCAATGCCGGCGCGTTCTTCGAGATGATCAAGGATGCCGATTACCAGTTGGCGGTCGTGAATCGCACGGCGGCTTTGGTGGACAGCCGGCTGATGCGCTTCGCACCGGGCGAAGTTGGCTCGGGCTTTGGGTGAAACGCCTGCTTTGTTGACGCTTTATTGGAAGTCAGGGACCGATGAAACAGACTTTATTCAATCTTCTGCCACCGGCGACACTAGCTGTTATCTGGACCGTTTTCGGCTTGGCGCCGCGCGAGATAACAGAAGCCGGATGGCTTTTTCCGCTCATGGCTTTGGGCACTCTGGTTTTTGTGCAGTTGATGGAGTTCATCCATGAACGGCATGCCGATTGGCGGATGAACCGGCAGGAATGGCTGACCGATATCTTCTACCTGGTGTTCGGCGTCCTTGTTATCGAGACGATGACCGATTTGCTGGTGGACAGCCAATTGACCCGTGTGAAGGAAGCTCTCGGCATAGCGACGCCGTGGCTTGCAGACCTTCCGTTTCTCTTGCAGGTCCTTTTGATCATGCTGCTGTTCGAATTCGGGCAGTACTGGATGCATCGCTGGATGCACAACAATGCATTCTTGTGGTCCACGCACGCGCCGCATCACCATTTGACCCAGTTGAATGCGATGAAGGGATTGATCGGCAATCCTATCGAGCTGTTCCTGATCAGCCTCAGCGTGATTGCACTTTTTGATTTCGACGAGAACGCGCTGTTTGCGGCTTTCGTTTCTCTCGGCGCAATCGCGTTCTACGCTCACGCCAACATTCGTTCAGACCCACCGGCGTGGTTTGGATTCTTCTTCACCACGATCCGTCAGCACAGCCTGCATCACACCGCGCTGAGCTTTGAAGACACGCGCTGCAATTACAGCAATTCGATCATCCTGTTCGATCGCATTTTCGGCACCTTCAAAGACGGCGAATCCGAAGTGGTGGGCCAAGATGATCGCAAGCGTTTGACGATCAAGGAGCAGTTCCTGTTTCCGATATTGCCGTGGCTGAGAAAGCGTGAGGACCGAGCAGCGAACTAAAAGCTCCTGTCACAACAACCGCATCTGCCCGCCCACTTCCGGCGGTCTGAACTGCGTGCAATCAAGCTCGAACTTCGGCGAGTTCTTGCCTGTGCCGATCCCGGCGCGTTTGCAGGCGATGCGGAAGCGCGCGCGGAACAGGTCGGCCCACACGCCTTGCGGGTTCATCCGGCTGAAGAAATTGGGGTCGTTGTCTCTCCCCGATCGGATCGAGCGCACGATGCTCATCACCTTGCCCGCGCGATCGGGAAAGTGAACCTGGAGCCATTCGCGGAACAGCGGGGCGACTTCATGCGGCAGCCTTAAAGGTATCCAGCCAGCGCTACGCACGCCCAGGGCGGCTGCGCGCTCGATAATGCCTTCCATGAATTCGTCGGTGATGGCGGGGATAATTGGCGAAATCGAGCAATGCACCGGCACGCCCGCCTCAACCAGCTTGCCGAGCGCGGCCAGCCTTTTTGCAGGCGCGGCGCACCGCGGTTCGAGCTTGCCCGACAGCACCGGATCGAGCGTCGTCACCGATATTGCCACCGCCACAAGGCTCTGGCTCGCCATCTTCGCAAGCAGATCGAGATCGCGGGTCACCCGGTCGGACTTGGTCGTGATGGTCACCGGATGCCGCGCCTCCGAGCACACTTCCAGCACCTCGCGGGTGATCCGGTAATTGCGCTCGATCGGTTGGTACGGATCGGTGTTGGTTCCCATCGCGATCGGCCGGGGTCGGTATTTGCGCTTGGCCAGCGTCTCGCGAAGCAGCTTTGCGGCATCAGGCTTGGCAAACAATTGCGTTTCGAAGTCGAGGCCCGGTGACAGGTCATGATAGGCATGGGTGGGGCGGGCGAAGCAATAGACGCAGCCATGCTCGCAGCCACGATAAGCGTTGATCGACCGGTCGAACGGGACGTCGGGCGACTTGTTGAAGCTCAGGATTGTCCTGGGGTGCTCTTCGGTGACGGTGGTGCGCAGCTTTACTGGCGGTGCATCACCATCAGCGGCCAGCGCGAGCATGTGATCGCGCCATTCGCCATCGGTCTCGCGGGAGGCCAGGCCGAAACGGGTCGGGACCTTCGCCGAGGCTGCGCCGCGTCCGCTTTGGTATTCGGGATGTTCTCGTACCTTCACCTATGAGAACATAATAAGAACAAATGCTCTTGGGAAGAGCTATTTCTCCTTGAGGCGCGGCATCAGCTCCACGAAGTTGCAGGGCCGATTGCGGCTGTCCAGTTGTTCGACGAGGATGCCGTCCCAACCGTCTTTAACCGCTCCGTTCGATCCGGGGAGGGCGAAGATATACGTGCCCCGTGCGACGATGGCGCAGGCGCGCGATTGCACGGTGCTCGTTCCGATGGTCTTGAAACTGAGCCAGCGGAACAGCTCGCCAAATCCCGGAATATCGCGGCCATCCTCGATCCGCGAGAGCGCCTCCGGGGTGACATCGCGGCCCGTCAGGCCGGTGCCGCCGGTGCTGACAATCGCATCGATCTGCGGGTCGTCGATCCAGGCGTCGAGCTGCGTGGCGAGCAATGAAGCGTCGTCCTTCACGATCTCGCGCGCTGCCAGCGTGTGTCCCGCGGACACGATCCGCTCGGCCAGGATGTTGCCGGACGTATCATCGGCGGCGGTGCGGGTATCGGAAACGGTCAGGACCGCAATGTTGATCGGCGTGAAGGTCTTGCTCTCGTCGATCGCCATGCGCACTGTCCTCTATTGTTCGAAACGGGCCGACCTCGATCTAGCCATATCGGGAAAGGCTGGCCAGAGCCCTTGGGCCAGGGCTCTCCGGCTAGGGCTGGGCACTCCGGCAGCGCGCTCGTACATCCAGTAATTGCGAAGGACGATCGAGACATAGCCGCGCGTCTCCCAGTACGGGATCGACTCCATCCACAGCAGCGGATCGTTCTGGTCGCGGATCTCGTAATTCCAGCGTGTGATCGGGGTGAGGCCGGCATTGTACGCGGCCATGATCTTGAGCAGGTTGTCCCGCGTCGCCGCAGTGTCCCTGAGCATTTCGAGATTGCGCTGACCGAAGGCGAGGTTCACCTCGGGATCGTTCAGATTGACATATTGCGCGCTCATATTGAGGCGCGGAGAATGCTGGCGGACGGTGATCGGCGTGATCTGCATCAGTCCGCGCGCGTTGGCGGGGCTGACGGCGGCGGCTCTAAAATTCGATTCCTGCAACGCGTGCGCAAAGGCGAGCGCTGGATCGACCCTCCAACCGGTTGTGGGCCGCCAGCGCGCGACGGGAAAGCGGAGTGACGGGTCGCTGCTTTGACCGCGCGGTGCATTGTGCGCCATGAACAGCTGTGTCGACGGCAGGCCGAGCTCGCGAGCAAGCCGGGCCATGGCATCGTAATCCGAAGGGGCTCCGACCCGCGCTTGGTAGCGGAGAACCTCATCCGCGAGTGCAGGGCGCCCAATCTCGACTAGCGCTGCGGCGATCTGAACGTTATAGATATCGGCGAGCGAGCGCCAGTCATCGTCGGTGAACGCCTGCGGCTGCGCTGCCGCGGGAAGATCGATGCCAAGCTGGTCGGTCGCGAGCAGGCCGTAGAGCGTCTCGTCATAGCGCGCAGCCGCAGCCAGCTGATCCTGCGCAGCGCCGGGTTGGCGGCACCGGATGAGCGAGCGGTGCGCCCAGTAATGCGCAGCCGATGTCAGTTCGGGATTGGTGGATTGCGCAGCAGCCCGCATGAAGGAATCCGCTGCGAACAGGCAGTCGCCGAGCCGCCACGCTGCAAGGCCCGCGACCCATTCGCCCTCGGCCACCCAGGCACCGCGCCCTTCCGACACAGTCTGCGCCATCTGCAGCGCGGCCGCATCGTTGTTCTCGATGTAATAGCTCCACGCGACGCGCTGACGCCATTCCGCACGCGCTTCCGGGCTCAGCGCGTAATCCACCTCGGCAAGCAGCGCCTGAGCGCCCGCAGGATCGTCATTCTTGATCCGGTCAAGAATGTCCGCTCGCACCTGCGAGGGGAGCGTGTCGTCCATTACGGTACGGGGGCGGATGCGCTTCGGTGCCGCGGGCTGGCGGCTGAACCGCTGTGCGACCGGAAGGCGCGGCAATTGTTCGACGCCGCGCTTCGCCGCAAGACGGCCGAGCTGCGCGGATTGCGGGAGATGCACCCCTAGCTCGAACCAGTCTTCAAGCCTTTCTGCGCTTACCGTTGGACTGTTGGCGTGCGTGTAATACTCGGCGAGCGCTGTCTGGTAGAGCAACGATTCCCGCTGATCTACGAGCAGGCTTTCAACGCGGCCCCATTCCTCGCGGTCGATGGCACGAAAGACCTCGCGGTAATGCTCACGCTCGCGCTGATCGAGGATCGCAGGGATACGCTCGGTTTGGGTATCCTGTTTGCCATAATGGGCGGCCATGCTCTGGCTTTGCGCGGACGCGGTAACGGGTAGGACGGCGGCACCGGCGACCCCTACCAAAAGCCCTAGAGTTCTCAGTAGTTTTGTCGTCATCACTCCGCCGACCATTCCATCCATCTCCGCCAGAACCGGGCCTTGAGCCGCGGCATCGACATCATGCTGTCCAGACCCTCGCTCACCATCAAGGGAATGCTTGCGCCTTCATGGTTGATTTTGCGTAAAGACATAATGTCCTGCGCCCGGTCGTGGCCGATCAGCGGCAGGATGTCTGTGCCCAAGGCGATCAGGCGCTTTGGCGCTGCGAGCTTGATATGGAGAGCCGTAACCGCGTCCATCCCGCTCGCTGCAATCGCAACCGTGTCGGCCATCGGCGTATGCCGTGTCAGCGCCGATGCGACATATGTATTGTCCTCATCAACGCCCATCGCAGTGAAAATTTTCGCCAGCAATTGCCCCTGCGGACCGCTCAGCAATAAGGTGCGATCCGTCTCTTCCGGCCCGACCACCAAGACCATCAGGGCCGCTCGCGCTGTCCCGCGCGGCGGAATGCGTCCCCGTGGTCCCACGGTGTCGAGACCGGGCGCCTCGAGCCAGAATTTGTGAAATTCTTCAAGCGTTACCGGCAGCGAATCGCCGAGCAAGTCCGCCCGCGCGGCAGCAGTAGCCGAATGTTGCTCGTTTTCCGCTGGCGCAGCAGGATCTGGTTTGGCGTGGCTTTTTTGCGCAGTTCCAGACGCTGCGCCTGTAGGCCCACCGCTTTCTTCACTCAACCAAACCGTAACGTCATCGGCGAAATCGAGATCGACACCGGCATCGCGCCACCAATCCATGGCGGCATCCAGATCGCGGGCAAAAGAGGGGGGCGGGGTGTCCATCCTATCCAATGCAGGTCTTGACTGCGCAAAGTCCAGTTAGCAAGTGGAATGCAAGAGAAACGCGAGTAATCCGGGAAAAGAAAAGCGTATGTCCGAACGTGAATCAATGCCTTGCGATGTCGTTATCGTCGGCGGAGGGCCAGCAGGCCTCTCTGCAGCGATCCGGCTGAAACAGATCAATGAAGAGCTCGAAGTCGTCGTGCTCGAGAAAGGGTCTGAGATCGGCGCGCATATCCTTTCCGGCGCTGTGGTCGATCCCAAGGCACTGAACGAGCTGTTTCCCGACTGGCGCGACATGGATTGCCCGATGGCGGAAACGCCGGTGACCGACAACTGGCACTGGGTCCTGAGCAAGAGCGGGAAGACGTCGCTTCCGCACCTGATCATGCCGCCACTGATGAGCAACGATGGATGCTACACCGGATCGCTCGGCAACATGACCCGCTGGCTTGGCGAGCAGGCTGAGGAGCTGGGCGTCATGGTGTTCCCGGGTTTTCCTGCTGCGGCTCCGATCTTTGACGACGAAGGCCGCATCGGCGGCGTCGTCACGCAGGACATGGGCGTGGCCGCCGATGGATCGGAGAAAGGCGATTTCCAGCCCGGCATGGAAATCCACGCGAAATACACGCTGTTCGCGGAGGGTGCGCGCGGTAATCTTACCAAGGTGATGAAGGCGAAATACGACCTTGAGGCGAATTGCCAACCGCAGGTCTACGGCCTCGGCATCAAGGAGCTGTGGGATATCGACCCGAAGAAGCACGTTCCGGGCCGCGTGATCCATACGCAGGGTTGGCCGCTCACCGAAAGCGACAGCTGGGGCGGGGGCTTCCTCTACCATCAGGCAAACGGTCAGGTGGCGCTCGGTTTCGTGACCGCGCTTGATTACAAGAACCCCTGGGTCTCGCCCTATCAGGAGTTCCAGCGCTGGAAGCAGCATCCCGCGATCCGCGACTATCTCGAAGGGGGAACCCGCGTGGCTTACGGCGCCCGCGCGATCAACGAAGGTGGCTGGCAGTCCGTGCCGAAACTGGCCTTCCCGGGCGGAGCGCTGATTGGCTGTGCCGCAGGTTTCGTAAACGTACCGCGGATCAAGGGCAGTCACACCGCCATGAAGAGCGGCATGCTCGCAGCTGAAAGCATCGCCGAGGCGATCGCCGCCGGTCACGAAAAGACCGAAGTGTCGGACTATGACAGCGCCGTGCGCTCCAGCTGGATCGCCGACGAGCTGAAACTGGTGCAGAACGCCGAACCGGCTGTGGCCAAATATGGCGGCGATCTGGGAACGCTCCTCGGCGGCGTGGACATGTGGATGCGCACTCTGAAGATCGGCCTTCCGATCAGCATGAAGCATCATCCCGATTACACGATGACGGGCCGTGCGGACCTTTATCCGAAGATCGAATATCCCAAGCCCGACGGCGACATCAGCTTCGACCGCCTGACGAATGTTGCTTTCAGCTTCACCAACCACGCAGAGGATCAGCCGGTCCACCTGCAAGTGGGTGATCGCGAATTGCAGCGGGAAAGCGAGCTGGAGGTCTATGGCGGCCCTTCGGCGCGCTATTGCCCGGCGGGCGTCTACGAGTGGGTCGAAGAAGAGGGCGCCGAGCCCAAATTCGTGATCAATTCGCAAAACTGCGTCCACTGCAAGACCTGCGACATCAAGGACCCGAACCAGAACATCAACTGGGTCACCCCGGAAGGCGGCGGCGGTCCCAATTACCCGAACATGTGACGCCGCACTTGGCGATCACCGAAACCGCCTACGCTAAGCTCAATCTCGCGCTGCATGTTCGCGGGCGGCGCGACGATGGCTATCACGCGCTTGAGACGCTCTTCGCCTTCGTCGATGCGGGCGATACGCTGGTGGCGAAAGCTGCCGAGCATGATCGTCTGAACACGATCGGCGAGTTTGCGCAGGCGCTCGACAATCCGTTCGACAATCTCGTCATGCGCGCGCTCACCGCGCTTCCACGCGTCGGCGGTCTCGATGTGACGCTGGAGAAGAACATCCCAGTCGCCGCCGGGCTGGGCGGCGGGTCGGCCGATGCCGGGGCCGTGTTCCGCATTATCGAACAGGCGCACGGCCTTCCCGATGACTGGCACCAACGGGCCGAAAGGCTGGGCGCGGATGTGCCTTCCTGTGTGCGCAGCGAGATGGCCGTGGGCCGCGGCACCGGGACCGAGCTTGAGCCGGTCGACAACGATATGTCGGGGATGGCCGTTCTGCTGGTAAATCCTCGGATCCCGCTTCCAACAGGTCCGGTGTTCAAAGCGTGGGATGGGAAATACCGCGGCGCGCTGCCGACAGGTTCTGCTCGCGAAATCGCTCGCGGCGGGCGAAACGACCTGCGGTCGCCCGCGGTCGAAATATGCCCGCCGATCGCCGATGTGCTTGAATCGCTGAATGAAACCGATCCCTGGATGTGCGAAATGTCTGGTTCGGGGGCGACTTGCTTCGCGCTTTATGAAACGGGCGAGCACAGAGACCGCGCGGCGCGCGTGCTGGCGGAATCGGAACCGCAATGGTGGCAAATGGTAGGGATGTTGAGATGATACTTGATGACAATCCCTATCGCCAGGTCGGCACACCGCGGCGCGGAGGCCTCGTTTGCGTGGCCGACCACGCGTCGAACTACGTGCCGGAAGGCATCCCGCTGGGCATCGCGCGGGATCTGCTCAACGATCATATTGCGGTCGATATCGGCGTAAACGGCGTGGCAGAGCGCATGGCTCGCCGCCATGACGTTCCCGCGCACCTGGCGTGTGTCAGCCGCCTCGTCGTCGATCTTCACCGCGAAGAGGACCATCCAAACGTCGTGCCCACAGAAAGCGATGGGCATCTCATTCCCGGCAATATCGGTGCCGATGTTGAGGCGAGGCTGGAGAAGTATTATCGCCCGTACCACGATGCGCTCGAGAAATGGCTCGAGGCGGCGGACCCGAAGCTGATCATTTCGCTGCACAGTTTCACGCCGAAAATGCAGAACGGCGACGATGATCGGCCCTGGGAGGTCGCACTGCTCTACAACGAAGATGACCGCGCCGCGCGCCACGCTATCCGCCTGTTCGGTGAGCTTGGCCTCAATGTGGGCGATAACGAGCCCTATTCCGGCAAGGAATTGAACGCGACGATGAACCGCCACGCAGAGGCGCATGGCCGCTATTACTGCGCAATCGAGGTGCGGCAGGACCTTATCGCGACGCGCGCGGAACAGTCGCGCTACGCCGCCATGATCGCGGATGTCTGCGGAAGGGTTGCGCTCGCGCTCGACTAACGGCAGTGCTGTTTCCCGAAACGCACGATACGGGAAACAAAATGTCTTTCGACAAGTCCAAATTGCCCAGCAGGCACGTCTCCGTCGGGCCGGAGCGTGCGCCGCACCGCTCCTATTATTACGCGATGGGCATGACGGAGGAAGAGATCGCCCGTCCGTTCGTGGCGGTCGCGAGCGCAGGCAACGACAGCGCTCCGTGCAACACCACACTCGATCCGCAGGCGAATATCTGCCGCGAGGGCGTTATCGAAGGCGGCGGCACCCCGCGCCGCTTCAACACGATCACGGTCACCGATGGTATCGCGATGGGTCACCAGGGCATGAAGAGCTCTCTGGTCAGCCGCGAGGTCATCGCGGATTCGGTCGAGCTTTCGGTGCGCGGACATTGCTATGATGCGCTTGTGGGCTTTGCTGGCTGCGACAAAAGCCTTCCCGGCATGATGATGTCGATGCTGCGGCTCAATGTCCCATCGATCTTCGTCTATGGCGGCTCGATTTTGCCCGGCACCTACAAGGGCGAGGACGTCACCGTCGTCGATGTCTTCGAGGCAGTGGGGCAGCATGCGGCCGGCAACTGCCCGCTACAGGAGCTGATCGCGCTCGAGAAAGTCGCCTGCCCCGGACACGGCGCATGCGGCGGCCAATTCACGGCGAACACGATGGCGTGCGTTGGCGAGGCGATAGGATTATCCCTGCCAAACAGTAATATGTCCCCGGCTCCTTACAAATCGCGTGAGGAGATCGCGCGTGCAGCGGGGCGGCAGGTGATGAAGCTGCTCGAAATCAATCTTCGCCCGCGCGATATCTGCACCAAGGCGGCTTTCGAAAACGCCGCCCGCGTCGTCGCAGCGACCGGTGGATCGACCAACGCAGCCTTGCATCTGCCGGCCATGGCGAGCGAGGCTGGCATCGACTTCGACCTGTTCGACGTTGCCGAGATCTTCAAGTCCACACCTTACATCGCCGACCTTAAACCGGGCGGGAAATACGTCGCCAAGGACATGCACGAGGCTGGCGGCGTTTACATGGGGATGAAGACGCTCCTTGATGGCGGGTTCCTCGACCCCGAACCCATTACCGTGACCGGCAAGACGCTGGGCGAGAATATCGAGGAGATCACGTGGAACCCCGATCAGAAGGTGTTCTATAATGTGAAGGCCCCGATCACGCCCACAGGCGGCGTCGTCGGGCTTAAAGGTTCGCTCGCGCCTGATGGAGCCATTGTGAAGGTCGCAGGGATGGAGCGCCTCCAGTTCTCCGGTCCGGCGCGGGTGTTCGATTGCGAGGAAGATGCCTTCGAGGCCGTCGAAAACCGCGGCATTGCCGAAGGCTGCGTGATTATCATCCGCTACGAAGGACCGAAGGGCGGCCCGGGAATGCGCGAAATGCTTGCGACTACCGCGGCGCTCTACGGGCAGGGCATGGGCGAGAAAGTCGCGCTGATCACCGACGGGCGTTTTTCGGGCGCGACGCGCGGCTTTTGCATTGGTCATGTCGGTCCGGAGGCTTCCGACGGCGGTCCGATCGCGCTGGTGGAGGACGGCGACACAATCAGCATCGACGCCGAAGCGGGGACGATCGATCTCGAAGTGGACGAATCCGTTCTCGAAAGCCGCCGCGCGGCCTGGACCCCTCGCACCAACGACTACCAGTCGGGTGCCCTCTGGCGGTACGCGCAGAATGTGGGGCCAGCGAGCAAGGGCGCGCTTACCCATCCCGGAGCGAAAAGCGAAAGGCATGTGTTTGCCGATATTTAACGCGCTCACCTTTGGTCAATCGGATGAGTGATCGCGACATCCTGACCGTCGCGCAGATGCAGGCTGCGGAGCAGAAGATATTCGACGCAGGAACAACGGTGTCGGAGCTGATGGAAATTGCCGCGGGAGGTGCGGCGGAGTGGATCAGACGCATTGCAGCCGGGCGATCCGTCACCGTCCTGTGCGGCCCCGGAAACAATGGCGGCGACGGTTATGTGATCGCGCGGCGTTTGCGTGAAGCCGGCAACGCGGTGCAGGTGGTTGCTCCGATTTCTCCCAAGACCGATGCGGGCAAGTCGGCCCGAACGGAGTGGGGCGGGGATGTTTCGACGTCGGGTGGCGGCGTCGCTGGCGAGGTCTTCGTCGATTGCCTGTTCGGTTCGGGCCTCTCGCGGCCCTTGTCGGGTGAGCATTCGCTGTTGCTGCGCGATCTGGCCGAGCGGCATTCGATCCGCATCGCCATCGATCTTCCCTCGGGCGTGGAAAGCGACAGCGGCGCGCTGCTCAACGATCGCCTGCCGCACTTCGATGTCACGCTGGCGCTGGGCGCATGGAAATTTGCGCACTGGCTGCTCCCCGCGCGTACCCGGATGGGCGTGAAGCGTCTCGTTCCCATCGGTGTTAGTCCGACCGAAGGAGCGGCGCAGCTGATCGAACGACCCGAGCTGAGCGCCCCTGCAGACACGGCGCACAAATACACCAGAGGTCTCGCTGTGATTGTCGATGGCGAAATGCCGGGCGCTTCTGTGCTCGCAGCCAGAGCAGCGCAGAGCGGAGGGGCCGGGTACGTCAAACTGTTCAGCGAAGCCCAGCATACCAGCGATCCTGCAATCGTTCAGGACAGTTCACCCTTGTCCGATGCCCTCTCGGACGAACGGATCAACGCGGTTTTGATAGGACCGGGCCTTGGCAGAAGCTCGAAATCCGAGGAGCGACTGACCACCGCGCTACGCGCTGACCTTCCCACCGTGATCGATGCCGATGCGCTCGTTTTGCTTAGACCGGAGATGCTAACGGGCGATGCGCCCCGAATTGCGACACCGCATGATGGGGAGCTTGCGGGCTTGTGCAAATCCTTCGCCGTCATAGCCGACGGGCGCATCGCGCGCGCCCGCGCTTTGGCCAAGGCGGCAGGGATGGTGATCTGCGCAAAGGGTCCCGACACGGTGATCGCAGCGCCCGATGGCCGCTTGGCACTCGCTCCGCCTGCGCCAAGCTGGCTCTCCGTCGCGGGCAGTGGCGACGTGCTCGCGGGAATCGCGGTCAGCCGCATGGCCGCTGGGCGTGATGCTTTCGAGGCCGCCTGCGAAGCCGTCTGGATTCACGGGGAGGCTGCACGCAGAACAGAGGCTCCTTTCACTGCGATGCAGCTCGCCAATTCGGTGCAAAACGGATACGCGGCCTGTCTGTGACCGAGCTTGAGACAATCGTGAGACTGGCCGCCAAGGGTGACGGCGTGACCGCCAATGGAAACCATGTCCCGGGGGCTTTGCCTAGCGATATGGTAAGTAACGGCGCAATCGCCGAGCGGGGAAGGCATCACGTAGCCCCGCCGTGCCAGCATTTCGGCAAGTGTGGCGGGTGTCAGCTCCAACACGCCGACGAGGCCGCGCTGATGCAATTCGTGCGCGACCGTGTGGTCAATTCCGTCGAAGGGCAGGGCCTCGACATCGGTGAAGTCTTACCCACGCATCTTTCGCCGCCGGCCGCACGGCGACGCGCGACATTTCACGGGATGAGAACGCAGAAGGGCGCGGTCCTCGGCTTCAAACAATCGGGCTCTCATACAATCGTCGATTTGGCCGAGTGCCATGTCATCGCCCCGCAACTGGCCGCATTGATTGGCCCGCTGAGGCAATTCATCGCGAGATTTGGTCCGGCAAAACGGTCTGTCGATGCGCAAGTCACCCTGTGCGATCAGGGTCTCGATGTAGCCCTGTCGAATTTTCCGCTGGAAGGACTGGAAGCGACCGAGGCCTCGCTCGATTTTGCCCGCGATCAGGGACTCGCGCGATTGTCGCTCGATCAGGGATATGGCGCGGAAACCGTGTGGGAGCCGGAGCCTGCAACCGTGGCTCTATCGGGCGTCCCGGTTCCGATGCCGATCGGCGCGTTCCTGCAGGCTACCAAGGACGCCGAAGCGCGGATGATCGCCGATGCACGGGAGTGGGTCGGGGACGCACAGCGTGTTGCGGACCTATTCGCAGGGCTGGGCACTTTCGCATTCGCGCTGCGCGAAGGGCGCAAGGTGCTTGCTGCCGAGGCCGACCAAGCTGCTCACCTCGCCTCAAAAGCTGTTTCCGCCCGGGTTGGCGGCAGCGTTTTTCCGATACACCGCGACCTGTTTCGCAATCCCCTGCAATCGGACGAGCTAAGCCGTTTCGACGCGGTTTTGCTCGATCCCCCGCGGGCCGGCGCGCGCAGCCAGATCGGCGAAATCGCGGCGAGCAGCCTTTCGCGAGTTGTCTATGTCAGTTGCAATCCGTCGAGCTGGGCCCGCGATGCCTCGAAACTTGTCGATGCCGGTTTCAGGCTGGCCAAACTCAGACCCGTGGGTCAATTCCGGTGGTCGACCCATGTCGAGCTGGTCAGCCTGTTCGAGCGGTCTGCTTAAAGTGAAACCTGTCGGCAGCGTTCAAGCGCTTTAATCAGTGACGATCTTGGCTTCGGCAAAAGCCAATAATCCACCATAGGTTTCCAGCATTTCGCCATCCACATCATCGTCGTCGATCACGATGTCGAGCCGATCCTCCATCTCGGTGAGGAGCCCGGCGACCGCCATGGAGTCAAGCTCGGGAAGATGGCCGAAAAGCCCTGTATCGTCACCGAATTCTGCAGCATCCTCGGCCTCGATACCGAGCACGTCGACGAGGATGGCCTTGAGCCTGGCATCGATTTCGGCACGGCTCGGCTTGATGCCCGAGGATTCCGTTTCCCCGGAGCCCTGCGTCGCAGCGTCATGCTGGCCGGTGGTGACCGGATTGGTGCCCATCAAGTTCATCCCTCGTTTCGAGCAATGCGCCCCGGCGCAGCGTCTTTTTGCGCCAAACGCCCAATTCAGGATCGCGGCCTTACCCAGCCACCCGCTCCGGTGCAAGCTCGACGGCTCTAACGGAAAGTGTGCTCAGCAGCCACCATGCTCGGCTATTCGCGGTTGAATCGCCCTTCCACAATCACAGGACTTGCAACGCGGCGAAGGTGCCGTGATACGCAGTGGGGAGCATCCAGAAGGCCTCTTTCGCTGTCTATGACACCCACACCCATACCACTCGACCCGGTTCCGCGCCCGCTCGATCATCTCGTCGAGCTTGCGCACAATGGCGGTCATGGCAACGCGCGGGCGCTGGTGCTGCGAAGCGAGACTCTGACGCATGAACAGTTGCGAGAACGGGTCGACCGCCTCGCCGGTTGGCTGAAACGCGAAGTCCCTCTGTCGGGCGCGCGCGTCGCTACATGGGCAGCTAAGGGCGAGCTTACCTGCCTGATGCCGCTTGCGGCGGCGAGGGCAGGGCTGGTCCATGTGCCGATCAATCCGCTACTGAAACGCGCCCAAGCAGCGCATATTCTGGCGGATTGCGGTGCTTCGATGCTGATCGGCACCAAGGCCCGGCTCGCGTCGCTGGAAACCGATGACTTGCCGGGTGGCTGCCGAGCGCTCGAAGAAAACGAAGCACTTGTCGCGGCGACGCAAGCGAGCCTGGCATCAGGTCCATCGCAGGCCGATACTGGTGAGTTGACTGCAATTCTCTACACGAGCGGTTCGACCGGGCGACCGAAAGGCGTCATGCTCAGCCACGCCAATCTTTGGCTGGGTGCCGTCAGCGTCGCGCATTATCTCGAGATGGCGCCGGACGATGTGACTTTGGCGGTCCTTCCGCTGTCATTCGATTACGGCCAGAACCAGCTCCTTTCGACGTGGTATGCCGGGGGTGCGGTTGTCCCGCTCGACTTCCTGTTTCCGCGCGACGTTTCGAAGGCGTGCGCGGCTCATGGTGTGACCACGTTGGCGGCGGTCCCGCCGCTCTGGGTGCAGCTAACCGAACTGGACTGGGTGGCGGAGGCGAGTGCACCTTTGCGCCGCCTCACGAACAGCGGCGGCGCGCTGACCACCGAGCTTGTGAAGGATCTGACCACGATCTTCCCGCAGGCCGATCTCTATCCGATGTACGGGCTTACCGAGGCTTTTCGCTCGACGTATCTGAATCCCGATCTGGTCGAAAAGCACCCGACATCAATGGGTAAGGCCATTCCATTCGCAGAAATTCTCGTCATCGACGACGAGGGAAACCCAGCGTCGGCAAACGAGGAAGGAGAGCTCGTGCATTGCGGACCGCTGGTGGCGCAAGGATATTGGAAAGACCCCGAGCGGACGGCCATTCGGTTCAAGCCTGCGCCCGATCATTCGGCCTATGGCGGCACCGCGGTCTGGTCCGGAGACAGGGTCCGGCGCGATGAAAATGGCTTGCTGCACTTCGTCGGCCGCCGCGACGCGATGATCAAGAGCGCAGGCAATCGCATCAGTCCGCAGGAAATCGAGGAGGCGGCGATCGCGACAGATCTGGTGTCGGAGGCGGTCGCGTTAGGTGTGCCGGATGATCGGCTCGGCCATGCTGTCCATCTGGTTGTGCGCGGAGTGAGTGACCCTGCAGAGCGCGCGAACCTTGCCAAATCGCTGAAGCGGGAGCTTCCCAATTTCATGCAACCGCAGGCAATACACTGGCGAGACAGCATGCCACTGAATCCAAACGGCAAGATCGACCGGACAGCTCTGCTGCGTGAGATTTCCGAGGGAGAGGCCGCGTGAAGGCGAAACCGGTCGGTCCGATCCCGGAGGGGTTCAAGGCGCAGGGTGGAGAGCTTTTCGTCGGTGGCCAGACGGCCAGCGATCTCGTCGCATCCGCAGGATCGACGCCTTTGTTCGTGTATTCGCGTGAACTGATAAGCGCCCGAGTGCGGAAGCTGCGAGATGCTTTGCCTGCGCGAATTGGTATCAATTACGCCATCAAGGCCAATCCTTTCGAGCCGGTGCTCAAGCACATGGCGCCGCTTGTCGACGGTTTCGATATCGCTTCATCGGGCGAGTTGCAGCTCGCCCAGAACGCTGGCGTCGATCCCGCGCGCATCAGTTTCGCAGGCCCCGGCAAACGAGGCGAGGAACTCGAGGCTGCGATTTCCGCAGGGGTCACGCTTAATTGCGAGTCCTCCGGCGAAGGAGAACGCGCAATCGCTATCGGGCAGCGTCTCGGAGTGTGCCCAAGGATTGCGATCCGCGTGAACCCTGATTTCGAGCTGAAGGGTTCGGGGATGAAAATGGGCGGCGGCGCAAAGCCCTTCGGTGTCGATGCGGAAAAGGTGCCCGATCTCGCCAAATATCTCATCAACGAAGGCGCGGAATGGCGCGGGCTTCATATCTTCACCGGCAGCCAGGCGCTGAACGCTGACGCAATCATAGAAGCGCAGTCGAACGTGTTGAAATTGGCTGATGAACTTGCCCGGCTGATAGGCGAGCCCTTGCCCAAGCTGAATATGGGGGGCGGGTTCGGTATTCCTTACTTTCCCGGCGATGAACCTTTGGAATTGGATGCGGTCGGGTGCGCCTTGCACGCGAATGTCGCCGATCTGCCCGAGTCCTTACAGGATGCCGAGCTTTGCCTGGAGCTTGGCCGCTATCTGATCGGCGAGGCGGGCGTGTATCTTTGCCGTGTGGTCGATAGAAAGGACAGCCACGGCGTCACCTATCTCGTCACCGATGGCGGGCTGCACCACCAACTGGCCGCCTCGGGCAATTTCGGTACAGTCGTCAGGAGAAACTATCCCGTTGCGATCGCAAGCCGGTTCGATGCCGAGCCGAGCGAAGTGGTCAATGTCGTCGGCTGCCTTTGCACACCGCTCGACAGACTGGCCGATCTGGCACACCTTCCGCGTGCAGAGGTCGGCGATCTGGTCGCGGTGTTCTGTGCCGGGGCCTACGGTGCGACCGCCTCGCCGTCCGCATTTCTGGGGCACGGCAGCGCGCGTGAAATCCTAGTCTGAGCATGACCGCCTGTGCGCAGCGGTCCCTCCTTACCGAATTTTTAGCAGTTTGTTGGCATAGAGTTGGGGGCTGTTCGGCATGCGCCGGAGCCTGCGATCGACGGAGCCGACATCGATGTACCATCAATTCTATGGTTTTGAGGGTCGCCCCTTCGAATTGACGTCGGACCCCGCATTCTATTTCGAAAGCGCCTCGCACCGCAAAGCCCTGTCCTATCTTGGCCTGGCGCTCGATCAGCGCGAGGGGTTCATCGTGGTAACGGGTGCAGCGGGCTCCGGTAAATCGGAGCTTGTGCAGCGCCTGTTGGACAGATCGACGGCAGGGGATCTGACGGTCGCACAGATCGCTGCGTCTGCGTTGAACGGCGAGGACGGCTTTTCCCATTTGGCGGAAGCATTCGGTGCGGGCGGGCAATCAGGCGTGGAGGCGGCCACTGCTGATCTCGATACGCTGGAGACCTTTCTGCAAGGTGAGACTCGCGCAGGGCGGCGCTGCCTTCTGATTGTAGATGGGTCTGAGACCTTGGAGCCTGATGGCTTCCAAAGGCTTCGCGAACTCGCTGAGCTCCGCCTTGGATCGCAATCCTTGCTTCAGGGCATTCTGGTCGGCTCGTCCGACTTTCTGGAAGAGCAGTCCGTGCATGGTGAGGTCCAGCAGCTGCGCCAAAACGTCGTTGCCTCATATGAACTTGCGCCGCTCGATGCCGAAGAAACGCACAGCTTTGTCTACGAGCGGCTGCAGCGTGTGGGCTGGAACGGACATCCATCGATCGAAGAGCAGATGCTCGATGTGTTGGTCGATGAGACGCAAGGCAGCTTGCGGCAAATCAATCAGATTATGAACCGGCTGCTGCTCGTCGGGGCCCTGGAAGAAAGCGATGCGCTTACCGCCGAAATGCTCGGTGAAGTGATCAAGGAGATGAAGATGGACGTCCAGATCGAACAACGAACGGCGGATGCTGTTGAGACAACGGACGGTGAGGTTGCCGATCAGCACGCGCAGCAACGATTTGCGGGTGCCGAGCTCGAGACCGCTCTCGCAGCGCTGCAACAGGTGGGGAAACCGCCGGTGTCGGGGAACGGGCCTTCAACGGATCAGGCGTACGATGATCTGACGGCAGCCGTGGCGAAGGTCGAAAAGCGGCTCGATGAACAGGAACAATCCTTGCGCCATGTCCTGACTATGTTGATCGAGTGGCTCGAAGACGAAGAAACGCAGGAAGCTGCCTGACTTTTGTGCGCGTGAGGCGGAGCAAAATCGTCGAGTGACGTCCTCAGCCGCGCAACAATGCGTGACAATTTCGCATCGTTTGGCCCATTTTGAGACTCTTATGGTGTACGAAGAGTAAATATCTAATTGCCAAGGGACTCCGGTCTCGCCTAGCCTTTTCGCAAATGGAGCCAAACGGCCGTTCGAGTGCTGGCGAGGGTAAAACAAGCCAGTCTAAACAGGGTTGTCTCGGAGTAACGTTATGGATAGCGGCGCTGGCAGGGCGGTTCCATTGACCGCGGATGAGGAAATGTACGCAGAAAGTGCGCTGCATTCCGCCATCCCGAAAGAAATATTCGAATTACAAGAGCTTGATGTCTTATACGAAGACACCACTGCAACCCTCTGGACTTATATGAATCCGGACGGGCGACCGAGTTTCACGCCGGCGATGCTCAACGATTTCGAAAGCTGGCAGCAGCTTATCACTGATGGATTTGGCCCAGACAAAGTGCCGCTCCGGTATCTTGTGCTCGGCAGCCGGTGCGACGACGTTTTCTGCTTTGGCGGCGACCTTCATCTGTTCCAGAAACTGATCCGCGAACGCGATCGCGACGGGCTGGTCGAGTACGGCCACCGCTGCTGCGCGATCCTCGATCGCAATATTCGCACGCTCGAGATTCCGATGCTGACCGTTGGATTGGTGCAGGGCGCGGCCCTCGGCGGTGGGTTCGAAGCGCTGCTTTCCTTCGACTACATCGTCGCCGAGAGGCAGGCGACGTTCGGGCTCCCCGAAATCATGTTCGGCCTGTATCCCGGCATGGGCGCTCACGCCTTGCTCGCGCGCAAGCTTGGAAGTGCGATGGCTGACCGGATCATCGTCTCCAACGAGACTTTCACCGCGGAGCAGATGTACGATCTGGGGATCGTCCACGCTCTCGCAGAGCCGGGTGACGGCCTGAATGCGACCCGCGATTTCATCAAGAAGTCCGAGCGGCGTCACGCCGGTCTCGTGGGTTCGCGCCGTGCGATCAAGCAAGTGTGGCAATTGAAGCTTGCCGAGCTCAACCGCATTACCGAAATGTGGGCCGATACCGCGCTTCAACTGCGCGAGCAGGATCTCAAGGTGATGAACAGGCTGGTCGCCGCACAGGCCCGGCTCGCGGAGCGGATCGCCGCTGCCTGACGATCAGTATTCGGCTCCATGTCCGAGGGCCATGTATTCGTCGCTCTGCATTTCGTTGAGGCGGCTTGCCGTGCGCTCGAACTCGAAGCTGCCATCGCCCGCGACGTAGAGCTCATCCGGCTCGGCCGCCGCCGTCGCGAACAGCTTCACCCGGTGCTCATACAGGGCGTCGATGAGAGTCACGAAGCGGGCGGCTTCGTTGCGTTTGTCCGGGCCCATCTGCGGGATGCCGACGATGATCACGGTATGAAACGCCCGGGCGACGGCGAGGTAATCGGGCGCGCCGCGCGCTTCTCCGCATAGGCGCTTGAAGCTGAACACGCCCACACCTTTTAGCGATTTGGGCACATGCAAAGTGCGGCTTTCGCCCACGGCCAGTTCCTCGCTCGGGACGTGTTCGGCGTCTTCGGGCGCAAAGTCGGTGAGGCGGAAGAACGCCTCGCGGACCTTGGCAGTCGCCTCGTCGCCGATTGGGGTGTGCCAGGTGGCGAGGTCCCCGATCCGGTCGAGCCGGTAGTCGGTCGGACCATTCAAACCAACCACGTCCATCTCGCTCGCGATCAAGTCGATGAAGGGCAGGAAGTGCTCGCGGTTCAGCCCATCCTTGTAGAGGTCGCGGGGAGGGCGGTTGGAGGTGGTGACAACCGTCACGCCCTGCTTGCAAATCAGCTGCGTGAACAGCCGGCTCATGATCATCGCATCGGCCGAATTGTTAACCACCATCTCATCGAAAGCGAGGCACCGGACGTCCTGAGCAATGTCTTGCGCCACATGCGGGATGGGATCGCCCGGCTCCGTCTTGCGCCAAGCGCGCATCATCGCGTGGACGTCCTGCATGAAAGCATGAAAGTGTACGCGGCGTTTCTCATCCACCTTCAGGGTTTCGTGGAACAGGTCCATCAACATGGATTTGCCGCGGCCAACTCCGCCCCACATGTAGACGCCTTGGGGACGCTCCTTCTTTCGTCCGAACAGCTGGCCGAGCAATCCACCCGGCGCCTCGGCCTCAAGCTCCTTTTGCAACGCGTCCAGCCTCACTGCGGCGGTGCGCTGATCCGGGTCTGCTCGCAGCTCGCCAGAGGATATGAGCTTCTCGTAGCGACCCAGCAGGCCGGTCATTCCGCTTTCCCTGCAGGGCGGAGCTTCATCTTGCGCACGATGCCTGAATAGCTCGTCACCACGTCCTCGCCCTGGACGCATTCACCGCGCAGGAACAGCATCCGCCCCGTTTCGCGGACGATCTCCGTGACCGCATCGAGCGGACGGTCAGGGTCGCCAGCGCCGACGAACTGCGTCGAAAGCTCCACCGTCACCGATGGTCCGGCATTGCCGCTGCCGATGACATGCATCGTCGCGAACAGCGCGATATCGATCAGGCCAAGCGTGGCGGCGCCGTGGATGTTGTCGCCGAGATTGGTGTGCCGCCGCTCCGGAAACATGCGCAGCCGGCAGCGATCACCTTCGCCGCGGACCCGCAATTCACCGAGCACGGCAGTGTTGTACCTCGTCCGGTCGACAAGATTCCAGCTGTACCAACCGGTTTCGCCGCCCGCTTCTGCTTCGGTCAAAGGATGGTAATCGAAGGGAGCGCCGTGGTCGCTCATCCGGCTGCGCCTTGCACCGCGATCAGATAGCGCGTTCGGCCATCATCTTCTTGGTTTCGGCGATCGCCTTGGCCGGGCTCAGACCCTTGGGACAGACATTCGCGCAGTTCATGATCGTATGGCAGCGATAGAGGCGGAAGGGGTCTTCCAGCGCATCGAGCCGCTCGCCCGTCATTTCGTCGCGGCTGTCCGCGAGCCAGCGATAGGCCTGAAGCAGGATCGCAGGACCAAGGAACTTGTCCGAATTCCACCAGTAGGACGGGCAGGAAGTCGAACAGCAGGCGCACAGGATACATTCGTAAAGGCCATCGAGCTGCTCTCGCTGCTCCGGCGTCTGCAGCCGCTCTTTGCCCGACGGCGTCGGGCTGACCGTTTGCAGCCATGGGCGGATCGAGGCGTATTGCGCATAGAAGTGCGTGAAATCGGGCACCAGATCCTTGATCACGTCCATATGCGGCAGCGGCGTGATGCGAATCTCGCCTTTCAGATCCTCGATCGCGGTGGTGCAGGCGAGGCCATTCTTGCCGTTCATGTTCATGGCGCACGAACCGCAAATCCCCTCGCGGCAGGACCGGCGAAAGGTCAGCGTGGGATCGACCTCGTTCTTGATCTTGAACAGCGCATCGAGAACCATCGGGCCGCATTCATCGAGGTCGATCTCGAACTTGTCGTAACGCGGGTTCTTGCCGGTGTCGGGATCGTAGCGATACACCTTGAAGCTCTTCACCCGCTTGGCATCGGCGGCTTTATGCACGTTGCCGTCCTTGCGGATGGTCGAGTTCTTGGGGAGGGTGAAGGTCGCCATGTCAGTGTAATCCTGTGTTTGCTTGAAACCTATCTAACGCCTTGCGTGCGCGAGGCAAGTGACCCTGTGTTGCGTCGTTTGGGACAGCGATTGAGGCTGCATCATCACCTTGCCGACACCCGGCGAGCGGCTGAGGCCCACCGGGAGGCATGGACCGCATATTACACGGTCCTGAGCGGAAACGTTTTCGAGGAACTTTGCGGGCATTTCTCCGCTTCTAGCCAGCATGGACCGAGTAGGAAAACAGCAGAGCACCGTTCCCAAATCCGCCGCAATCTTCGGCAGCACCGGCGGCATCGGCACAGCGCTGTGTAGGCAGCTTTCGGATCGCGGGTGCGAGACGATTTACACCGGGTCGCGTTCGCAAACCGCGATCGGCTTGCCCGGCGAAGCACCGTTCGCTTTCGATCTCACCGATGAGGCCTCTATCGGAGCGGCGGCGGCCATGATGAAGGATAATCCGCCCGATTGGGTGATCGTCGCGACCGGGGTGCTGACGCTGGAAAGCGGTAAGGGGCCGGAACGGACGTTCAAACGATTGGACGGCGCGACCATGGCGAAGGTGTTCGCCCTAAACACAATCGGCCCTGCATTGATCGCCAAGCACATCCTGCCGCTCATGCCGCGCGAGAAGCGTTTTGTCTTTGCCGCCATCAGTGCGCGGGTCGGTTCGATCTCTGACAACGGCCTCGGCGGATGGCATTCCTACCGCGCATCGAAAGCGGCGCTCAATATGCTGCTCAAGAACTTCGCTATCGAGTTACAGCGCACTCACAAGCACGGTGTGGTCGCCGGCCTGCATCCGGGCACGGTCGACAGCGCCTTGTCGGCGCCGTTCCAGTCGAACCTGCCCGAAGGCCAGCTGACAGAGCCGCATGAAGCCGCAGGCAATCTCATTGATGTGCTCGCCACACTCGGTCCCGAGGACAGCGGCAAGGTCTTCGATTTTGCCGGCAAGACTGTGCCTGCCTGAAATACAAGCCTGACTTAAGAGCCAGACTTGATCCGCCGAACGGCCTTCAGGTGATCGACCACTTTTTGCGCGTTGGCATCGAATGCCGCGCCGGAAAACTTTTTCAGGACGGTATCCCTCGCCATCGCGCCAGCGTCTGCCAATGCATCAGGATCGCTGAGCATTTCGCAAAGCGCGCGGGCAAGATCATCGGCATTGCCCGAGCGGACTACGCGCCCGAAATCGGACCCGACCGTGATCGCCATCTCCCCGGTGTCTGCCACTATAACCGGAAGACCTGCCTGCATGGCTTCATGCGCTGCAATGCAGAACCCTTCGCGGCGCGAGGGTTGCAGGTAAAGATGCAAGCCGGACAGGAATTTGCCGGGCACGCTGACGAAACCGGCGAAGGTGATCTCGGCGATGCGTACTTCGCTCGCGGCGGAGCGCAGGTCCGCTTCATCGCCGCCGGTGCCTGCGATTGTGATCTTGATGGGCACGGGCGGCTGCCAGCCCTCGCGCTGGAGCATCAGCAGCGCCTCGATCAGGATATCGTATCCCTTGGCAGGATGGAGCCGCCCGAGGCTGCCAACCTGGAGAGTTTCGCCCTCGCGCCACGGCCTCGCGGTCTTGGCATCAGGATTGGTTGCGAAGATCGGCCATGTCAGGCTCTGCTCCGATGGCACGCCAAGCCGTTCCCGCGTCAGCTTCGCGACCTCGTTGCTATCGGAAACCCACAGATCGGATTTCGACGCCCGCCAGCGGAGCAAGCGCTCGTTCCAGGGCTTGAGGAAAGCATTGTGCTGCCAGCTGGCAATCGGAAGATTCCGGCGGTTCGCGACGATTTGGCCAAGCAATGTTGCCCGTGTGAGCGATGTGAAAAGCGCATCCGCGCCAAGCGCGTCCACCTGCTTGTCGATCCATCGCAAGGCTGCAACGTGGTCCGTGTCACTCCCATCGCGCACGACAGGTTGCAACCCCGCTGCATGGAGCGGTGGGAGGGCTTCTCCATTTCGCCGTGACAAAGCGAGCACCGTCGTCTCGGCCCCCGCGGCATTCAGTGCCTCGACAATGCGCGGCAAGGGCGTTTGCGCGCCGCCGCCTTCCATCGAGTTGATGACATAAGCGATCTTGAGGTCAGGCACTCTTATGCGCCCTCGCGCTTCAGCAGATCGATAATCGCATTCGCCGCTCGCTGAGAGGACGGCACCTCGCTCAGGTCGAATGTCCGGTCGACGAGTTCCTGCTGAGCGCTGCGATATTGCGCGCCGATGCTTTCGAAAGCGGTTAGCTTGGCAGTCAATTCGGCGAGCGACCGGGCTACCGGTCCGGTTTGCTGGAACGCTGGCGGTTGTGCTCGCTCGGTGCGGACAGCATCGGCGATATCGAGAAAAAATGCTGGTCGTGGCCGAACCAGAAACTCGTAAATCTGGCTGGATGCATCGCCAATATAGGCGTCGGCGGAGAGGGTGTAGCTCATGTCGAAGAGGCGCGGGCCGCTGGTGTCGATCAGGACATTCGCCGCACCGCGCACTTCCGGCGGGACGGGCGGAGCGGCTCGCAATCGGCGATGCTCCGGCGAGAAGTGCCATTTCTTTTTGAAGAGCATGACGTGAGGGGCGAATATGCAGTTGAAGGTTTGGCCTTCTTCGCTCGCAAACCAGCGCAGGAGATCGGGTCCAGCATCGTACCAGCTCGAAAGATGCGGATCGAAATGCGGGTTGTAGAGGAATGTCGGGTTGCCGTTGTCGAAAAACTCTTGCCTGCGCGACAAGTCGATTCCCTCGAACTTGGGGTAACCGACGACGGCGATTTTCTCAGGGGCGACGCCAGCGGAGATAAACTCATCCCGGAACTTGCCGCCCGAAACCAGCAGCAGGTCAAAGCGGGTGTTGTCCCTGTGAAAGGTCACCGCCCGGTCTCCCGCGCCGTGGGGTATTTTTACAAAGAGCGGGCTTTTGGCGGGATCGATATGACGCTTGATGCGTAAAAAGGTTCGCTCGCTGCTCACAATGACATCGCAGCTTTCGAACAGATCGGCATAGCGGCGCAGGCGCAGCAGCCGGCTAGCCGGGAAAAGCCTGTCGCCTATGTTCGCCAATGTGCCGATGACACCGCGTAGCTTCAATTCGACCCACGTCACGGTTTTTGCGGTTTCGGTGCCGATGGCGTTCTCGACGTGATTGCGCAGCGAGGGGGTGGCGTATGCGACGATCACTGCGATCCCGGCGTCGTTTTTCGCCAGTTTTGCGGCGATCCTTGCCAGATGTGCGACCTGATGGGGTGCATCATGGTTGAAAAGGAAGAGCGCACGCTGCATTGCGGGATGGTCCATAGACAGCGCCATCGCCGGTGCCAACTTCAAGAGTACCGGCGAATGGATGGGCGGGTGGGCCCGTATGCGCGAACGATCACCCAGGTCACTGAACTCGGCCCAGGCCGGGTTCGTCGGCCCATGCTGTTAATATTGGAAGGTAAAACTTGTGACTCTAAGAGCGTTGGTCCTTGCTGGCTCGAGACCGGGTGTCGATTCCCTGGCTGAGAGCGAAAATGTTCCGCACAAGGCGTTGATCGACCTTGCGGGCAAGACGATGCTCGCGCGGGTCATCTCCGCCTTGAAGGAGAGCAGCGTCGAGGAAATCCTCGTCGCGAGCAACGATCCCGAGGTAGCGCGCGCTGCGACCGAACTGGGCGCGACGCCCGTTTCCGCCGAGCAGGGGCCGAGCGCGACCGTGCTGTCAACTGTCCGGCAATTCGGCGCTCCGTTGATCGTGACCACGTCCGACCATGGACTGCTGCAAGGCGATTGGGTCGACTTGCTGATGCACCAGACCCGCGACGGATTGGACATGGGCATCATGATGGCCAGCTGCGATCTGATCAAAGCCGAACTGCCGCACAGCAAGCGAACCTATCTGCGTTTTTCCGACGGGAATTGGTCGGGTTGCAACCTGTTCTACCTGAAAACCCCGCAAGCCGCTGCGGCCATCGAGCTGTGGAGCATGGTTGAGAAGGACCGCAAGAAGCCGTGGAAAATAGCCGCGCGCCTCGGTCCGGGCACGCTCCTGTCGATGCTGGTTGGGCGTCTTTCGGTCGGCACGGCCATCGGGCGCCTGGGCGATCAGGTCGATGCCAAGGTCGGCGTCGTTCCTGCGCCAAGCGGGCTCGCCGCGGTCGATGCGGACACCCGGCTCGACTTGGCGGATATGCGCAGCGTGCTGGAACAGCGCGAATCCCTCGCCGCATAACGCTCGCTTTTCATCAGAACACTTGCGTCCGGCCGTGATGTAGGACAGCTTCTATGCCGATCGGGTAGGGGAGGACGCGGCTTATGGGATTGGCCGAGTGGTACGACGCGCACATCATGCCGCGCCTCGTGACCTGTGCGTGCAGCCAGGGTCAGGTGATGAAGCGCCGCTCGCAGCTTGTGCCGCTGGCGAAAGGCGACGTGTTTGAGCTTGGCTGCGGGGGCGGCATCAATCAGCAATTCTACGATGTAAGCGCCGTGTCGAGCTATGCGGGGATTGACCCGCATGGTGGGTTGCTCGATCAGACCCGCGCAGCCGCGCAAGCGAAAGGGTGGCCCGCCGATATACGCGAGGGGGTGGGCGAAAGCATCCCGTTCCCCGATGGCTCATTCGACAATGTCGTGTGCACCTTCACGCTGTGCTCGGTCGAGGATCCCGCGCGCGTGCTATCGGAAATGCGGCGCATCTTGAGGCCGGGCGGCAGGGCGCTGTTCCTTGAGCACGGGCGAGCGCCCGATGCAGGCATTGCAAAGTGGCAGGACCGGATCGAGCCAGTCTGGAAACGTATTGCGGGCGGCTGCCATCTCACCCGGCCAATCGGGTCCGCCTTCCGCGGGGCGGGGTTCGACGTCGAACCGCTGGGCCAGGGTTACCTTCCCAAAGCGCCCAAATTCGCCGGATGGAATGAATGGGGCGTGGCGCGCAAGCCGGGGGTGTAGTCACCGCCCGCCTTACGCGCCAAATCCAATCAAATCAGCCGATTACTCGCCGAATGTGCGCTGCCACCAGCCGCGCTTTTTCGTGCCTGTAGAGCTTTCCTCGGCCGCTTCTTCGGCAGGAGCCGTCGCAGTTTCAGCCTCGGCGCTCTCTTCAGCCTTTGGCTTGGCCCGCGATTTCCGTTTGGGCTTTTCCTCGGCGGATGCTTCTGCGGCTTCTCCGCCGTCAGCCGCTGCGGATTCCCCGACCTTCTTCTTGCGCGGAGCCCGCTTGCGCTTCGGCTTCTCCTCGGCCGCGGCCTCGCCATCCGAAGATGTGTCTTCGGTAGCTTTCGCTTCGGTTTCTTCGGCCTTTTTCTTGCGCGGAGCCCGCTTGCGCTTCGGCTTTTCAGCAGGCGCTTCTTCGCCTTCATCGGCCATTGCCGCGGCGGTTTCCGGCGCATCGTCAGGCCCGGCGACGACGGTCATGTCTTCCTTGACGTGCTCGGAGACCTCTTCGAGGTTCTTCGCATCTTCTTCGGTTACCGTGTCGTCGCTTGGTTTGCGGCGGCCACGGCCTCCGCGCCGGCGGCGCCGTTTCGGCTTTTCCTCGCCGTCATTGTCGGATGCTTCTTCCCCGCCTGACGAATTGTCGTCCTGCGAATCGTCGGACTTGTTGTCGTCGGAGCTATCCGCACCTTCGTCGTCGCGTTTCTTACCACGACCGCGGCCACCCCTGCGGCGGCGGCGGCGCTTCTTCTTCGGCTGATCGTCGTCCTCTTCGGAGCTTTCATCCTCGGGGATGTCGTCGTCATCTTCGTCATCGTCGATGATTGGCTCGAATTTCGGCGCTTCGGTCGGACGCGGGCCCGCGCTCGACACGGTCATCTTTGCACCTTCGTCCTCGCCTTCGGGAATGACTTCGATCGTGACGCCGTAGCGCTCTTCAATCTCCACGAGTTCGGCGCGCTTTTCATTGAGCATGTAAATCGCTGCTTCGGTGCTCGCGGCGAGCTTGATGATGGTGCCTTTGCCCTTGGCCGCCTCATCCTCGATCAGGCGCAGCGCCGAAAGACCAGCGGATGAAGCGGTGCGGACGAGGCCGGTGCCATCGCAATGCGGGCACTCGCGCGTAGTCGCTTCGAGCACGCCGGTGCGCAGGCGCTGGCGGCTCATCTCCATAAGGCCAAAGCCCGAAATGCGTCCCACCTGAATGCGCGCGCGGTCGGACTTCAGCGCTTCCTTCATTGCCTTTTCGACTTTGCGGACGTTGGAATTGTATTCCATATCGATGAAGTCGATGACGACGAGGCCGGCCATGTCGCGTAGGCGCAGCTGACGCGCGATTTCCCGCGCCGCTTCGAGGTTGGTGTGGAGCGCGGTCTGCTCGATGCCGTGCTCTTTGGTCGAGCGGCCCGAGTTGATATCGATCGAGACGAGCGCCTCGGTCGGATTGATGATCAGATAGCCGCCCGATTTCAGCTGAACCATCGGATCGTACATCGCCCGCAGCTGATCCTCTGCGCCATAACGCTGGAACAGCGGAACCGGATCGGAATAGGCCTTCACCCGGCGCGCATGGCTGGGCATCAGCATCTTCATGAACGATTTGGCCGATTTATAGCCGTCCTCGCCCTCAACGATGACTTCCTCGATCTCGCGATTGTAGATGTCGCGGATCGCGCGCTTGATCAGGTCGCTGTCTGAATGAACCAGGCTCGGCGCGGTCGATGACAGCGTTTTTTGCCGGATTTCATCCCACAGCCGCGCAAGGTAATCGAAATCGCGCTTGATCTCGGTCTTGGTGCGGCTGAGGCCAGCGGTGCGGACGATCAGGCCCATCGTCTTGGGGAGGGCGAGGTCAGAGACGACCTGCTTCAGACGCTTGCGATCGCTGGTCGAGTTGATCTTCCTGCTGATGCCGCCGCCATGCGAGCTGTTCGGCATGAGGACGGTATAACGGCCCGCGAGACTGAGATAGGTGGTCAGCGCAGCGCCCTTGTTCCCGCGCTCTTCCTTGACGACCTGGACGAGCAGGACCTGACGGCGGTTGATGACGTCCTGAATCTTGTAGCGGCGGCGCAGCGCCATGCGCTTGGCGCGCACTTCGTCGACTTCCTTCGCGCGGCTGCGACCGCCGGAGCCTTTGCCGCCCTTGCCGCCTTTACCCTGGCGGCGGCGTCCACGCCCGCGGCCACGACCGCGGCGGGGCTTGTCTTCGCTCTTGTCGTCGTCGCCGTCCTCTTCGGACTCGTCGTCTTCGTCGTCCTCATCATCATCGTCATCGGTGTCATCCGATGCGCCGTCTTCGATGGTGGCGACTTTCTCTTTCTCGCTGGTGTCGATCTCTTCCAGACCGTCTTCCGCCAAGTCTTCCGCGAGCGCTTCTGCGCTCTCGTCCTCTGCGTCGTACTCTTCGCCAGGCGCGATGCCCTCGGCTTCTTCCTCTTCGCGCAGGCGCGCTTCTTCTTCAGCTGCCGCTGCCTCTTCGGCGAGCAGCGCTTCGCGATCCGATTGCGGGATCTGGTAATAATCCGGGTGAATTTCGCTGAATGCGAGGAACCCGTGACGGTTTCCGCCGAAATCGACGAAAGCAGCCTGTAGTGATGGTTCTACCCTTGTAACCTTGGCGAGGTAGATGTTGCCTTTGATCTGCTTGTGTTCGGCAGATTCGAAATCGAACTCCTCAATCCGGTTGCCTTTGAGGACCGCCACCCGGGTTTCTTCCGAGTGGCGCGCATCGATTAGCATGCGCGTTGCCATTAAATATTCTCCATACGTCCGCTCGCAGGACAACGGGCGCTCGCGCGGCCATTGGTCGATAAGAGGGACGCAAATTACGTGATGAGATGACGCGCTGTTTCAGCGCGCCGATTGTTGCATTCGCATCTCGCCGGAAAGCCGAGGAGCCTGCGATATTCGTGTCTGCTGTGAAAGACGTGCGGAAATTGTCCGCCCTACGGCCCGTATGATCGCCGGCGCCGAAAGCGCGCTGCGACATCATTTGCGGGGAGAACCGTCTCGTCACTGCATCAACCTGTTGAGCGGTTCCGGTGGGTGGATGACCGGTTGGAACCGTGCGGGAGAAAAACCGGCACCTTTGGTATGTTTCCCAAGCGGCAACCGATGTTTCAATGCCTTGTTGCTAGCACCGTGGGTTTCGTCTCGCAACTCTATTGCGCTGATACGGAGCAACATCCTAAGCACTTAACGCAATGAGCATTCGCACGCTCCTTTTGCTGATTGTCGCCGTACCTGCGCTTTTGCTGGGCGGAGCATTCGTTCTTGGTCTGAAAATCCCGGTTCCCCAATGGGGGCGCGACTACGTGCTGAGCTTTCTTGTTAACCAGGATGTGCCCGATTTCCAGCTACCCGAAGTGGAGGGGCCAAGCGATCCTTCGCGTCCATTGGTGGTGATCGATGCCGGGCACGGCGGCAGGGATTACGGCGCTGTCGGCGACAATTTGCGCGAAAAGGACGTGGTGCTCTCGATCGCTTCTATCGTGCGCGATATTCTCCTTGATGCGGGCGGGATCCGGGTTGCGATGACCCGCGACGGCGACGATCTCGTCCCGCTGGAATACCGCCCGGAAATCGCGCGCGAGCTTGGCGCTGATCTGTTCATTTCCATCCACGCGGATTCGGCGGGCACTTACAGCGATGTGTCGGGCGCGAGCATCTACACGCTTTCAAGCGAAGCATCGAGCGAAGCTGCGGCACGCTTTGCCTCACGGGAGAATGACGCGGACCGTGTGAACGGCATAACCATCGAGGGACAGAGCGAGGAAGTGAGCGCGATCTTGGTCGAATTGTCGCAGGCCCGGACCCAGGAAGAGGCGGCGGAATTCGCGTCGCTGATTGCCCGCGAGGGGGAAGGGGAGATCGCGTTCCACCCGTCGGCGCGCCGATCTGCGGCGCTCATCGTGCTTCAGGCCCCCGATGTGCCGTCTGTGCTGTTCGAAAGCGGGTTCGTGAGCAATGATACCGATCGGGCTCGGCTTTCGACCGACGAAGGTCAGCGGCAATACGCTGAAGTGCTGGCACAGGCGATCCGCGTGTATTTCGCCCGCAGGACGGAACCGAGAGCCTCAGAAGGCGCAGGGCAATGAGCCGTTCAGGAAAGCTGTGATTAATGGCAAACCCTTTTCGAAGTCGCTGGCATCTGTGCTGCGACCCGTGCTAATCGCCGCGCGAAATGACTGACGCAGATACAGCTAACCTGTTGAAATACTTTCGCTATCGTGTGAATCGCGACCTTGGCGGCGCGGCCGCGTGGTTTGCGGAGAAATGGCGCGGAAGCCTGCTTTTCAAGGCTGCTGCCGTGCTTGCCGGTCTGGGGATGCTTGCATGGGTCGTGCTGTTCGTATGGCTCGCCAGCGACCTGCCCGACGCCGAAAGCCTTGTCGATTACGAGACGCCGCTGCCTACGGTCGTTCGCGGGATCGATGGCGAGATCGTGCATTCCTACGCGCGCGAGCGGCGCGTGCAGCTGCAATACCCCGATTTTCCCGATCAGTTGATCGCCGCCTATCTCTCGGCAGAGGACAAGACCTTCTATAGTCACGGCGGCGTGGACATGACCGGCACCGCCAACGCGGTGATGGATTACGTGACGAAATACGGTTCGGGCGACCGTGCGGTCGGCGGCTCCACCATCACGCAGCAATTGGCGAAGATCCTGCTGCTCGGCGATGAATACTCGGTCACGCGTAAGCTCAAGGAAATGATCCTTGCGACCCGCATCGAAGGGGTGCTTTCGAAGCAGGAAATCCTCGAGCTCTATCTCAACGAAATTCCACTCGGTCGGCGCAGTTTTGGCGTGCAGGCCGCAGCGCGCGCCTATTTTGACAAGGATGTCGGCGATCTCGAGCTGCACGAAATGGCATTCCTCGCCATCCTGCCCAAGGCGCCCGAGCGGTATGGCCGCGCCGGTCAGGAAGAAGCGGCGCTCGCCCGGCGCGATTTCGTCCTCTCGCAGATGGAAGAGAACGGCTACATCACCGAAGCAGAGCGCCAAGAGGCCGCAGCCATGCCGCTGGGCCTGGTGCGGCAGCGGAGCCAGCGCTCGGTCGATGCAGGCTATTTCCTCGAAGAGGTTCGCCGCAAGCTGATCGACGAATTCGGCGAAACCGCCGAAGATGGCAATAACAGTGTGTATGCCGGCGGATTGTGGGTCCGAACCTCGCTCGATCCTGAACTGCAGGAAGCCGCGCGCGAGGCCCTGCGCGCCGGGTTGATGCGCTATCACGGGAATCGGGGCTGGACCGGTCCCATCGCAACGATCGATGTCAGCGAAGGCAATTGGGCGAGCCAGCTCGCCAGCTCCTATCTCGCCATCCGCTACGAAGACTGGCGCGTCGGTGTCGTGACCCAGCGCAGTGGATCGAGCGCAACCATCGGATTCTCCAATGGCGATGAAAGCCCGCTTTCCGGCTTGCCGAACGCGCTCAAGGCGGGCGATGTCATCGCCGTGCGCCCAAGCGGAAACGGCTACCGCGTCGCCACCATACCGGAGGTTTCGGGGGGCTTCCTCGCCCAGTCCGTCCAGACCGGCCGAGTGCTCGCGATGCAGGGCGGTTTCGATCACCGTCTGACCGACTTCAACCGCGCCACGCAGGCTGAGCGTCAGCCCGGCTCGACCATCAAGCCCTTCGTCTACGCCGCGGGACTGGAAAACGGGATGACGCCCGCAACCGAGGTGCCCGATCAGGAATTCTGCGTCTGGCAGGGCGCGCGGCTCGGAAACAAGTGCTTCTCCAATTTCGGCGGCAGCCGCGGGGGAGGGGTCTATCCGATGCGTTTCGGCCTTGAGCAAAGCCGCAACCTGATGACAGTCCACATCGCTTCCGAAGCGGGGATCGATAACGTCGTAAAAACCTTCAAGGCGGTCGATATCGGCGATCACGAGCCGTTTTACGCGTCGGCTCTGGGATCGGGCAGCAGCACCGTACAGCGCATGGTCAATGCCTATGCCGCGCTCGCCAATCATGGCCGCCTGCATGAGCCAACCGTGATCGATTACGTACAGGACCGGCGCGGCAAGGTCATCTGGCGGGCCGACAAGCGGCAGTGCCAGGGTTGCAACATGCCGGAATGGGATGGCGGGCCCATGCCGCGTCCCGGGCAGATGGGCGAGGAAGCACTCGACCCGCGAACGGCATTCCAGGTCGTCCACATGCTCGAAGGCGTGGTGACGCGTGGCACCGCGACCCGGTTGCGCGATCTCGAGCTTCCGCTGTTCGGCAAGACCGGGACGACCACCGGACCGACCAATGCATGGTTTGTGGGCGGATCGCCCGAATTCGTGGCCGGCGTTTACCTCGGCCACGATACTCCGCGCAATCTTGGCGGGTGGGTCCAGGGCGGCAACACGGCTGCGCCCATCTTCAAGCAATTCGTCCAGAAAACACGCGAGCGCTGGAGCGATGAGCCCGCCATTGCGCCGTCCGGCGTGCGCATGGTCCGCATCGATCGGCGCACCGGCAAGCGCGTGTACGATGGCTGGCCTTCGGACGATCCGCGCGCGGCTGTGATCTGGGAGGCGTTCAAGCCGGATACCGAACCATCCCGCTCGACCCGTCAGGATCAGATCGCGGCAAAGCGGAACGAAATCCTCGAACTGATCCGCGCCGGACGCGAGGAAGGGCGAAACCGGGCATTCGAGTCGAACGATGGACAACCTAGCGACTTCGTCGAAGAACGCGGCGGCATCTATTAGCGCGCGGCCAGCTGCGCTTTACAATCGCGGCTCTCACGTTAAGCGAAGCGGCAAGACAACATTCAAAGGACAAGTGTATGCGGGCCGAGGCCCAAGCCAATATCGACCGGATCGAGGCTGCTCTCGATCTGGTGCGTCAATCGCTCGATTGGGAGCGCGCGCTGCGCCGTCTCGATGAGCTGGATGCGCGCGTCCAGGATCCGACCCTGTGGGATAACCCTAAGGAAGCGCAGGCGATCAGCCGCGAACAGAAGAACCTCGAAACCGCGGTAACGACTGTCCGGGAAATCTCGGCAGAAATGGCCGACGCAGTCGAGTTCATCGAGATGGGTGAGGCCGAGGGCGAGGAAGGCATCGTCAATGATGGCCTCAAAAGCCTCGAAAAACTGGCGAACCGCGCCGACGCGGACAAGGTGCAGGCGCTCCTTTCCGGCGAGGCGGATGCCAACGACACCTACCTTGAAATTCACGCGGGCGCGGGCGGGACGGAAAGCCAGGACTGGGCCGAAATGCTGTTCCGCATGTATGGCCGCTGGGCCGAACGGCGCGGGTTCAAGATCGAGACTGTGGAGTATCAAGCCGGCGATCAGGCCGGGATCAAGTCGGCGACTTTGCTCATCAAGGGCGAGGGCGCTTATGGCTATTCCAAAACCGAAAGCGGCGTACACCGGCTTGTCCGCATCAGCCCGTATGACAGCGCGGCGAAACGCCACACCAGCTTTTCCAGTGTCTGGGTCTATCCGGTGATCGACGACGATATCGAGATCGAAATCGACCCATCCGACCTCAAGATCGACACCTACCGTGCATCTGGCGCTGGCGGTCAGCACGTCAACACCACCGATTCCGCGGTGCGCATCACTCACCAGCCCACCGGGATCGTGGTCGCGAGCCAGAACGACCGCAGCCAGCACAAGAACCGCGCGACAGCTATGAACATGCTCAAGGCGCGTCTGTTCGAACGCGAGATGGCTGAACGCGAAGCAGCCGCTTCGGGCGAGTATCAGGAAAAGAGTGACATTGGCTGGGGTCACCAAATCCGCTCTTACGTCCTGCAGCCGTACCAGATGGTCAAGGACCTCCGCACCGGGGTGACATCGAGCTCTCCCGACAAGGTGCTCGACGGGGAAATCGATGAGTTCATCTCCGCCGCGCTGGCGCAGCGCGTGACCGGGGAGACCGTCGATATCGAGGACGTCGAATGATGCGAGCCGCGGCGCTGGTCCTGACGGCCTTTTCGCCGCTGCTGATCGGCTGCGAGCCGATGGCTGCGACGCCCGACCGCCCCGAGAGCGCGCTCGAATTTCCGCTGCCCGACAGACCCGTTGCCGAGGTTGTCTCCAACCAGTTTTCGAACGAGGATGCCCGCGACGAGCGCAATGAAGCGCAGGTCGTCATGGACCTCGCCAATATCGAAGAGGGCACGACCGTCGCCGATATCGGTGCAGGCGAGGGATATTACACTGTGCGGCTCGCCGAGCGGGTCGGCGAAGATGGCCGGGTGCTGGCGCAGGACATCAGCCGCGAGGCGCTGCAGCGCCTGGGCCGGCGGGTTGAGCGGGAGCGGCTCGAAAATATCTCGATCAAGCTCGGCGAGGCAGACGATCCGCAGCTGCCCGTGGACAGTTTCGACCGCATCTTCCTGGTGCACATGTATCACGAGGTGACCGAGCCCTATGCGTTTCTGTGGCGGATGTGGCCTGCCCTTGCGGCCGAAGGTCAGATCATCGTGGTGGATGTCGACCGCCCGACCGACCGGCATGGCATTCCGCCGAAGCTGCTCTTCTGCGAATTTTCTGCCGTGGGATATCGTTTGGTCGAATTTATCGAGAGGCCCGACATTCGCGGCTATTTTGCCAGGTTCGAACGGGGAGAGAAGCGTTCGGAGCCTTCCGCGATCAAGGCATGCAGCAACGGTTGACGCCGAGTCTTTCCGCAGCGAATTGTCTCTCCAAGGCCCAAGCGCCCTTTCCACTCCCAAAGCAGGGTGCTAGGCGCAGCCCCCGAATGAGGGGCAACAGGTGAGGAGCATCGCCCGGGATGACTGATTTCCCAACCAGCTTTGACCGCGACGATCTTTTGAAGTGCGCGCGCGGTGAATTGTTCGGAGCCGGCAATGCCCAATTGCCCGAACCCCCGATGCTGATGATGGACCGGATCACCGAAATTTCCGGCGATGGCGGGGAGCATGGCAAAGGCCATGTCGTTGCCGAATTCGACATCAAACCAGACCTGTGGTTTTTCGATTGCCACTTCCCCGGCAACCCGATTATGCCCGGTTGCCTCGGCCTTGACGGGCTGTGGCAGCTCACCGGTTTCAACCTTGGCTGGCGGGGCTGGCAGGGGCGCGGCTATGCGCTGGGTGTTGGTGAGGTCAAGCTGACCGGCATGGTGCGTCCGGACCGCAAGATGCTGACATATTATGTGGATTTCACCAAGGCCGTGCAGACACGCCGATTGACCATGGGCGTGGCCGATGGCCGGGTCGAGGCGGACGGTGAAGTCATTTATCAAGTTAAAGACATGAAAGTCGCTCTATCTGAAGCCTGAGAGGTTCAGAGGCGGAAAAGGGGAACATGCGTCGCGTCGTCATAACCGGACTGGGGATCGTCTCCTCGATTGGTAACAATGCCGAGGAAGTGCTGGCTTCGCTGAAGGCAGGCAAATCGGGCATCACGTTCAACGAAGACATGGCCGAGCACGGCTTTCGCTCGCAGATTGCGGGCGCTGTCGATCTCGACGTTTCCGAGCACGTCGACAAGCGAACCTTGCGCTTCATGGGGTCGGGGGCGGCCTACGCGCATATCGCGATGGGGCAGGCAATCGCCGACGCGGGGCTTGAGGAAAAGGACGTCGTCAATCCGATGACCGGTGTGATCGCGGGCTCTGGCGGTCCCTCGACCTCGGCCATGCTCGCAGCGCACCAGACCGTTCTTAAGACCGGCGCGACGAAGCGGATTGGCCCCTTTGCCGTGCCAAAGACCATGTCCTCAACCGTCAGCGCGAACCTCGCAACGGCCTATCAGATCAAGGGGATGAACTTCTCGATCACGTCGGCCTGTTCCACCTCGCTTCACTGCATCGGCATGGCTGCGCAGCAGATCGCGCTGGGATTGCAGGACGTGATGTTCGGCGGCGGCGGCGAGGAACTGGACTGGACGCTGTCCTGCCTGTTCGATGCCATGGGGGCGATGTCGAGCAAGTATAACGATACGCCAGCGCGTGCCAGCCGCGCTTTCGATGCCGACCGCGACGGGTTCGTGATCAGCGGCGGCGGCGCGATCGTGGTGCTTGAAAGCCTCGAGCATGCGCAGGCACGCGGTGCGAAAATCTATGCGGAGGTTACCGGTTTTAGCGCTACGTCCGATGGCGCCGACATGGTCGCTCCTTCGGGCGAGGGCGCCGAAAGGGCGATGCGCGGTGCGCTCAAGTCACTCGGCGAAGACCGCGCGGTTAGCTATATCAACGCGCACGGCACTTCCACGCCGGTGGGTGATGTCGGCGAGATCGAGGCGGTGCGCCGCGTATTTGGGGACGGATCAACTCCGCCGGTCAGCTCGACCAAGTCGATGACCGGTCACAGCCAAGGCGCAACCGGGGCGCAGGAGGCGGTCTATTGCCTGCTGGCGCTGGGACACGATTTCATCATTCCGTCGATCAATGTGGAAACGCTCGACCCGGCTCTAAAACCGGAAGAGATCGCCACCGAACTCGTCGAGAATGCCGGGCTCGATACCGTCATGACCAACTCGTTCGGGTTCGGCGGGACCAACGGGTCGATGTGCTTGTCGAAATTTCACGGATAATTTGATGGCCTAGCGGCCAATGGGTGAGGGAAGAGATCATGGGCGTGCTTGCCGGAAAACGCGGACTGGTGATGGGAGTCGCCAACGATCGTTCGATCGCCTGGGGCATTGCCAAGGCGTGCGCTGACGCGGGAGCGGAACTGACATTCACCTATCAGGGCGAAGCGTTCGGAAAGCGTTTGGCACCACTCGCCGAAAGCGTCGGTTCGGACTTCATGCTGGATGTGGACGTCACCGACGACGCCTCCTTGGATGCTGCCTTCGACGCGTTGCAAAAGCGCTGGGGCAGGCTGGATTTTCTGATCCACGCCATTGCCTTTTCCGACAAGTCGGAGCTGACGGGCCGCATCCTGAATACCTCGCGGGCGAACTTCAAAAACTCGATGGATATCTCCGCCTACAGCTTCATCGAAGTGGCGCGGCGCGCGCATCCGATGATGGTCGAAAATGGCGGCACGTTGATCACCCTGAGCTATATGGGCTCCAATCGCGTGACCCCGAATTACAACGTGATGGGCGTGGCCAAGGCCGCACTTGAAGCGGCGGTGCGATACCTTGCTGACGATCTGGGACCAGAGGGCATCCGGGTAAACGCCATCAGTCCTGGCCCGATGAAAACGCTGGCAGGCTCCGCCATCGGCGGCGCGCGCCGGACTTGGAAGCATACCGAGGCGAATGCGCCTCTAAGGGCCAATGCCACGCTTGAAGCGGTCGGCGGCACCGCAGTCTATCTGTGTTCGGATGCGGGCGCTTGCACGACCGGCGAAATCATCCGCGTGGATGGCGGTTTCCACGTCCTGGGCATGCCCCAGCATGACAATCTCTGACCGCAAGCCTGCCGTCAGCAGAGCGGGCTAGCCGACCAGCGCCGTCAGCACCTGATCGGGCGGTCGGTGTCCGTCTGCCCAGAAGCGGATATTCGCGATCACTTTTTCGCCGGACGCCTCGCGCCCTTCGGCGGTCGCGCTGCCGATATGGGGGAGGGTCATGACATTGGGGTGCTCGAGCAAACGCTTGTCAACATTCGGTTCGTCAGGATAGACATCGAGGCCCGCGCCTGCGAGCTTCCCGCTTTGTAGCGCGGCAATAAGCGCTTCCTGGTGGATCAATTCGCCCCGCGCGGTGTTGATGATACTCGCGCCATCTTTCATCAGCGCGATCCGCCGCGCATCCATCAGGCCGCGCGTTTCGTCGGTCAGCGGGCAATGCAGCGACAAAATATCGCTGAGGCCGACAAGCGCATCGAGATCCTTGATATACCGCACGCCGAGCATTCGCTCCAGCGATTCCGGCAGGCATTTGCGGTTGTAATAGGCAACTTCGAGGCCGAAGGCGCGGGCACGGTGCGCGACCGCTTGCCCGATGCGCCCCATACCTACGATGCCGAGAACCTTGCCGCCCAGCTTTCGTCCGAGCAAACCTGAAGGTGCCCACCCGGTCCACTCACCGCGGCGCACCAGGGCCGTTCCTTCACGAATGCGCCGCGGTACGCCGATAATCCCGGCCATGGCGATGTCCGCCGTATCGTCCGTGAAGACGCCGGGCGTGTTCGTGACCATGATCTTGCGCTTTGCCGCGGCGGCGAGATCGATATGCTCGGTCCCCGCACCGAAACTCGCGATCAGCTTTAGCCGGTCCCCAGCCGCCTCGATCATCTCTGCATCGATGGTGTCGGTCACTGTTGGCACCAGAACGTCGCAGTCCTGCATGGCAGCGATGAGTTGCTCGCGCGTCATCGGGGTGTCGTTGGTGTTGAGCGTGGCCTCGTAAAGCTCGCTCATCCGCGCCTCGACGCTTGGCATTAAATGGCGGGTCACAACGACTTTGGGTTTGCCCGAGAGAAATTGCAGCGGAGTGTGATTTGCGGCCATGCACGCGGGCTAAGGCGAGAGGGGGCGGGCGGTCAAGACGTGCGAGCAGGATGCCGCCCACAAACTTAAAGCGGCTCTGCGCTTTTACCCAGTTGAAGGCTGAGAGGTTCGAGCGCTATCACAATGCAATGATTGTCTTTCGCCTGATTACGCTGCTGAGCCTGACCACCGTCCTATCGGTCCTGATTCCGGTTTGTTCGGCGAGCGCGCAGCAGCGCGAAGTGCCGTATTGGGCGTCCTTGCGGTACGACGAGGTGCGCATGCGCGTCGGCCCCAGTCAGGAATACCCGATCGATTGGGTGTACAAGCGGCGGGGATTGCCGGTGAAAGTAGTGCGTGTTCGCGAAAGCTGGCGCCTGGTCGAGGATCCCGAGGGCGAACAGGGCTGGATCGCGCGAAGCCAGCTGACGCCCGAGCGAGGCTTTCTGGTCATCGGTAACGGGCTGGTCGATCTTCGCGAAGCACCCGATGCGGCCTCCGCCTTGCAATGGCGCGCGGAGCCGGGCGTCGTCGGAAAGCTGCTGCGGTGCCGGGAGAACTGGTGTGAAATAGACGTTTCCGGGCGCACCGGTTGGGTCGTGCAGGACCGCCTGTGGGGCGCGGGCGAGCCTTAAGGCCGCGCCCGCACTGCCCCAATATCAGACCAGTTCTACCGCAACCGCGGTGGCTTCACCGCCGCCGATGCACAGGCTCGCTACTCCCTTCGTCTTGCCCTGCTGCTTGAGCGCGTTGAGCAGGGTCACGATGATGCGCGTGCCGGATGCGCCGATGGGGTGGCCGAGTGCGGTCGCGCCACCATTCACATTGATCTTTTCATGCGGGATGCCGATGTCGCGCATTGCGAACATGGAAACGCAGGCAAATGCTTCGTTCACTTCCCATAGCTCGACGTTATCGACGCTCCACCCCGCCTTATCGAGGACTTTCTCGATCGCGCCGACGGGAGCAACTGTGAAGTCCTTCGGCTCGCGGGCGTGGGCGGCCATCGCGACGATCTTAGCCACCGGCTTCGCGCCCTTTTCCTTTGCGACGCTTTCCCGGGTGAGAACCACGGCGGCCGCTCCGTCGGAGATCGAACTGGAGGTGGCTGCGGTGATCGTGCCGTCCTTCGCAAAAGCGGCGCGCAAAGTCGGAATTTTGTCCGGGCGGCCGCGACCGGGCTGTTCGTCGGTTTCGACGGTGACGTCGCCCTTGCGCGTCGAATAGCTCACCGGGACAACCTCGTCGGCGAAAGCACCGCTTTCGATTGCGGCGTTGGCCCGGCGGAGCGATTCGATTGAGTATTCATCCATGCTCTCGCGCGTCAGCTGATACTCGTCGGCCGTATCCTGCGCGAAAGTGCCCATGGCGCGGCCTTCCTCGTATGCATCTTCGAGGCCATCGAGAAACATGTGATCATAAGTGGTGTCATGGCCCAGCCGCGCCCCGGAGCGGTGCTTCTTGAGAAGGTATGGGGCGTTCGTCATGCTCTCCATGCCGCCGGCAACCACCATGTCGATCGTTCCGCTGGCAAGCGCTTCGGCGCCCATAATCACGGTCTGCATGCCGCTGCCGCAAACCTTGTTGACCGTGGTCGCCTGCACCGATTTAGGCAGGCCGCCCTTGATCGCGGCCTGCCGCGCCGGAGCCTGACCGAGCCCGGCGGGAAGAACGCAGCCCATATAGGCGCGGTCGAAATCCTCGCCCGCAATGCCCGAACGCTCAACCGCCGCCTTGACCGCAGTCGCGCCGAGATCGGTCGCGGACACATCGGATAGCGCGCCCTGCATTCCGCCCATCGGTGTGCGGGCATAGGAGAGGATCACGATCGGATCGGCGGCGGAAAACTGGGTCATCACTTGAGTCCTTCGGTTCGGGGAGGAGGTGTTGCCTTGGCGATGTAATGCTGCGCTGCGGCACATGCAATCGATTGAGGCTCGGCAATTGGTCTAACGCTTGTCAGCGCGCCGCGATTGCGCAAGGGTGGGTCGCAAATTGAAACGAATGCCCTTTGGGAGAGAAAAAGATGGCCGACGATCGCCGCCAAGAGCTTGAAGCAATCCTGAAACGCCAGCGCGATGCCTTCACCGCATCGCGCCCGGAAACGATGGCCATGCGCAAGGACCGGATCAAGCGGGCGATGGCCTTGCTGAAAGATCACGCGGAGAATCTGTGCAAGGCGATGAGCGCCGATTTCGGCAATCGCGCGATGGAACAGAGCATGCTTACCGATATCGCGGGCACCGTGGGCGCGGGCAAGCATGCGCTCAAGAACATGGACAAGTGGGCGAAATCGGAAAGACGCCCGGTCCAGTTTCCGCTGGGCCTGCTCGGCGCGAAAGCCGAAGTGCGCTATGAGCCGAAGGGCGTGATTGGCATCCTCAGCCCGTGGAATTTCCCGGTGAACCTCGCGTTCTCGCCGCTCATGCAGGTGCTCGCGGCGGGCAACCGCGCGATGATCAAGCCAAGCGAATTTACAGAGCGCACCAGCCTGCTCATGGCGGAACTGGTCGAGGAGTATTTCACACCGGACGAAGTGGCGGTTTTCAACGGCGGGCCTGAAGTGGCGGCGGCGTTCTCATCGCTGCCGTTCGACCATCTCGTCTTCACCGGTTCGACGGAGACGGGGCGCCGGGTGATGCAGTCGGCTGCGGAAAACCTTGTGCCGGTCACTCTGGAGCTGGGCGGCAAATCGCCGGTCATCATGGGGCGGAGCGCCGATTTCGAGAAAGCGGGCGAGCGCATTGCGCTGGGCAAGATGATGAACGCCGGGCAGATATGCCTCTCTCCCGATTATATGTATGTGCCCGAGGACAAGCAGGACGAAGCCGTTGCAGGCGTCTCGAACGGCGTCGCCAACATGTACCCCACGCTGCTCGAGAACGACGACTACGCCTCGATCGTCTCCGATCGGCATTTCGAGAGGCTACAGGGCCTCGTCGAAGATGCACGCGACAAGGGCGCCGAAGTGATCGAAGTCAACCCGGGCAACGAGGACTTCTCGAACGCGAACCAGCGCAAAATGCCGCTCAACATCATCAAGAACGTCAGTGACGAGATGAAGGTGATGCAGGAGGAGATTTTCGGACCTGTCCTTCCGGTAAAGACTTACAAGGCGGTCGATCAGGCGGTGGATTACGTAAACGAGCATGATCGCCCGCTCGGCCTGTATTATTTCGGCGAAGACAAGGCGGAGCAGGAGCGGGTGCTGACCCGCACCATCTCGGGCGGCGTCACCACCAACGACGTGATTTTCCATGTCTCGATGGAAGACCTGCCGTTCGGCGGGATCGGCCCGTCGGGGATCGGCAGCTATCACGCGATCGAGGGGTTCAAGGAATTCAGCCACGCCCGCGCGGTCTATCACCAGCCGAAGATCGACGTGGCTAAGCTTGGCGGGTTCAAGCCGCCCTATGGCAAGGCGACCGAAAAAGCCGCTGCGGGCATGATGAAATGAGCTGAGGTTGCAGTGGTCAGGCGAGGGCTTCTGCCAGCGGCTTCACCACGTAGCTGTCGGGGATCAGCACTGGATTGGCGGGCAATTCGCCTGCCATCCGCTGCATCCACGTCTTGAGCGGGGGAAGGGCGGCTGCGCTGATTTCCTCTTCCAGCCCGCCCATCACGCCGAAGACCATCTGCGGGAATAGCGACAGGTCGACGATTGACGGCCTGTCGAGCCCGCCGAAGAAGGGGCCTTCGCCGAGGCGCGTCACGATCTCTCCGGCGAGCTGCATACGGTTGGTGTCGGCATCGACCTCCATATTCATTTGCGGCCTCATTGCCTGAATGAACTCGGCGCCTTTGAGTACCTTTGGCCAATCGTTGCGGACCTGCTCGGGAAGCGGTGATCCGCTCGAGACCAGTGCGGCCAGGCGCCATGCGCGGTACCTGAAGGCAAGATTGTCAGGTGCGTCGATGGCTGCACGGAAAATCGACGGCATGAAACGATCGCTCACCCAGCGGTCCATCTCCAATATGGTTTCACGCTCCGGATCATCAGCTGGCACCAACAGCTTTTCGGGATAGAGCTCGTCGAGCCAGTGCCCGATCGGCGTCGAATCCCGTTTCCAGTCGTCGCCGATCTCAAGCACCGGCACCTGCGTTCCACCGAATTTGGAAAGCTGGCTCGCCGCCTCGAACGGGCTGATGCCGACAAACTCGAAATCAAGGCCCTTGTACATCAGGAATGCGCCGACCTTGCGGACATACGGGCTGGTGCAATAACCATAGAGCTTGATCGGCTTCATTCGGACAATTCCTCGGTTTGGATGGGTATCGGGCTGCATTAGGCCAGCGGTGCGCGTCGGCCTATATTCGCCTTATCGCGCCGGACCGTTACACTCGCACTGACGATTTCAGTATGGTCAAGAGATGATGCACGAAATGCCCGATTCGCACCCTTGCGCGGGGCAAACGACACGCCTAGACGCGGGCGCTAGGGATTAATTAGCTTGGAAATCGCTGTGATAGACCTCAGCCAGTATCTCCCGATACTGATCTTCATCATCATCGCATTGGGGCTGTCATGCCTGTTCGTGTTCCTGCCGATGGGCGTTTCCCGCCTGACCGGCGCGCACAACCCGGACGCCGACAAGCTCAGCGAATATGAGTGCGGATTTCCAGCGTTCGAAGACGCGCGCAGCCAGTTCGATGTGCGCTTCTATCTCGTGGCGATCAGCTTTATCATCTTCGATCTCGAAGCGGCGTTTCTGTTCCCCTGGGCCGTGAGCCTTGGCGAAACGCAGTGGGTTGGCTGGATCGGGATGATGACGTTCCTGTTTATTCTCGCCGTCGGCCTCGCATATGAATGGAAGAAAGGGGCTCTGGACTGGGAATGAGCAACTCGCAGAACTCCACCATTATCACGCCTCCGACCGTGCCGATCAGCGCGTCGGAAGCGGCTGCGACCATGCCGACCGCCAAAGGCGGCGAAGTTAAGCAGCCCGATGCGGATTATTTCAACGCGCTTCAGACCGAAGTGAACGACAAGGGCTTTCTGGTCACATCGACCGAGGATGTTTTCCAGTGGGCGCGCACCGGTTCGCTGTGGTGGATGACCTTCGGCCTCGCATGCTGCGCGGTCGAGATGATCCACGCCAACATGCCGCGTTTCGACATGGAGCGGTTTGGCGCGGCCCCGCGCGCGTCGCCCCGCCAGTCGGACCTGATGATCGTCGCGGGCACGCTCTGCAACAAGATGGCGCCTGCGCTGCGCAAGGTCTACGATCAGATGTCGGATCCGAAATACGTGATTTCGATGGGCAGCTGCGCCAATGGCGGCGGCTATTACCATTACTCGTACAGTGTTGTGCGCGGTTGCGACCGGATCGTGCCGGTCGACATTTATGTTCCCGGCTGCCCGCCAACCGCCGAAGCGCTGCTTTACGGCGTGATGCAATTGCAGCGTAAGATTCGCCGTGCAGGAACGATCGAACGTTAAGGGCTCGCGTTAAACCATGGCCGTCCAACACTCCGCACCCAAATTCGCCTCTAACGATGGCGTGATCGACGCGCTTAGCGAGAGCATCAGCGTGTGGGTTATCGACGCGCAGGAAAAGCATGGTGAGATCATCTTCACCGTTCAGCGCGACGCGATCGAGGATGTGCTGCGCACGCTGCGCGACGATCACAAATACCAGCAGCTGATGGAAATCGCAGGCGCGGATTATCCCGACCGGCCCGAGCGCTTCGAAGTCGTCTACATGCTGCTTTCGCTGACGAAGAACCACCGCATCATGGTCAAGGTGTCGACCGATGAGGCGGCGCCGGTCCCGACCGTCACAACCCTTTGGCCCAATGCGGGCTGGCTCGAGCGCGAAGTGTTCGACATGTACGGCGTGACTTTTGCCGGTAACAGGGATCTGCGCCGCATCCTCACAGATTACGGGTTCGAAGGACATCCTTTCCGCAAGGACTTCCCGATGACGGGCTATACCGAGCTGCGTTATTCCGAGGAGGAAAAGCGCGTGGTGTACGAGCCGGTCGAGTTGCCACAGGACATGCGCACCTTCGATTTCCTCTCTCCCTGGGAGGGCTCGGATTACGTGCTGCCCGGCGACGAGAAGGCAGACGGCGCGCCCGACGTCGACAAGCCCAAGGTCACCGAAACGCCCGCCGATACCGGCGCTGGCGAAGACGCCGAGGAACTTGCCGAGAAAGGCACCGAAGCCGTCCCTCCAGACATGGTCGAGGTCGAGATCGAACAGGAAGAGAAGGGGGGCGATAGCTAATCATGCAGATCGAGGAATCCCCCACCACCGACGGCAACGTCATCACCAATTACACGATCAATTTCGGGCCTCAGCACCCCGCGGCCCACGGTGTTCTGCGCATGGTCATGGAGCTCGACGGTGAAGTGATCGAACGGATCGACCCGCATGTCGGCCTGCTCCACCGCGGCACCGAAAAACTGATCGAGCAGAAGACCTATCTGCAGGCTCTCCCGTATTTCGACCGGCTCGATTACTGTTCGCCGCTGTGTCAGGAGCACTCCTATGTGCTCGCGATCGAGAAGCTGCTGAACCTTGAAGTGCCGGAGCGCGCGCAGTACCTCCGCGTCCTGTTCGCCGAGCTGACGCGCATCTGCAATCACATGCTCAACATGGGCGCGCATGTGCTCGATGTGGGCGCGTTCACGCCGAACCTGTGGATCATGGACCTGCGCGAAGATTGCATGAACTTCTTCGAGCGGGCAAGCGGTGCGCGCATGCATTCGGCCTGGTTCCGTCCGGGCGGCGTGCATCAGGATGTGCCTGAAAAGCTGCTCGTCGATATCGGCGACTGGCTCGACAACCGGTTCTTCCAGCTGTTCGACGACGCGATGAGCCTCGTTATGGACAACCGCATTTTCAAGCAGCGCAACGTAGATATTGCCGTGGTGAGCCGCGACGATGCGGTCGCATGGGGCTTTTCCGGCCCGATGATCCGCGCGGCGGGCATTCCGTGGGACCTGCGCAAATCGCAACCTTATGATGTCTATGACCGCATGGAATTCGATATTCCGGTCGGCACGAACAGCGACTGCTACGATCGCTTCATGGTCCGCGTGAAGGAAGTGCGCGAGAGCGCCAAGATCATTCGTCAGTGCCTGCGCGATATGCCGGATGGCCCGGTCGCCAGCACCGATGGCAAGGTCTCACCGCCCAAGCGCGGCGAGATGAAGCAATCGATGGAGAGCCTGATCCACCACTTCAAGCTCTACACCGAAGGCTTCCATGTGCCCGAGGGCGAAGTCTATGTCGCGACCGAGAGCCCCAAGGGCGAATTCGGCGTGTACCTCGTCAGCGACGGCACCAACAAGCCGTACCGCTGCAAGATCCGCCCTACGGCGTTCTCGCACCTGCAGGCGATGGACATGATGAGCAAAGGCCACATGCTGCCCGACGCGACCGCCATTCTAGGCGCGATCGACGTCGTGTTCGGGGAGTGTGACCGGTGACAAGAAACGATCCGATCAAGGATTTTCTCGATAAGCCGACGGCGGTGGAGCAAGGTGCTTTTGCGCCGATCATGGCGTATGTCGAGCGCCACTCTAAGGCGTTCTCGATACTCGGTCTCGCGTGGCTGTGGTTCAGCATCGCTGTTTGGGCGCGCTGGATCACGCTCCCTGAGATTCCTTTTCTGACAAAGGATCAGGTCGCAACGCTCGGTATCATCTACAATGCTGGATGGTGGGGTTTTGTGCGGCCGCGCATTATGAAGATGAAATCTGCCTACGATGCGGAGAAAGACGTGAGCAATGGCTGACCGGACACCCGCTCCCGATACGCCTGAACTGCGCGAGCGCTGGGGGTCCTTCGAATGGACCAAGGCGAACAAGGCGAAGGCGGATTATCACATCGCCAAGTACCCGGAAGGGCGTCAGAAATCGGCGGTGATGCCGTTGCTCGATCTTGCCCAGCGGCAGGTTGGCGAAGAGACTGATACGCAGGGTTGGCTGCCGCTGCCGGTGATCGAATACGTCGCGAAATACATCGGTGTGCCGGTCATCCGCGTGCTCGAAGTCGCGACCTTCTATTTCATGTACAACATGAAGCCGGTCGGAAAATATCATGTGCAGGTCTGCGGCACGACGCCGTGCATGCTGCGTGGCTCGGACGACATCATCAGCGCGTGCAAGGCGCGTGGCATGAAGAAGGGCGAGGTTTCCGAAGACGGCTTCTGGACCCTCACCGAAGTCGAATGCATGGGCAATTGCGCGACCGCGCCGATGGTCCAGATCAATGACGACAATTACGAAGATCTGACGGTCGAGCGGCTCGACGCGGTGCTCGACGCGCTGGTCAAGGGCGAGCAGCCCAAGGCAGGGACGCAGGAGCCCGGTCGCCACACGTCCGAACCATCCGGCGGGCCGAGCACGCTCAAGGAAATGGTCGATGCCAACCACGATTACCGGGGTGAGTGGTGATGGCCGTCTGGATCGCACTTGGAAGCGTTTTCATCGCCCTTTCGGCGGTCTTTATCGCTGTCTCAGCCAATCGTGATGAGACCGGAGGAGACGATCAATGAGCGGCGGCACGCTCGTTCTTGCCGTTGCGGGCATCTTCGGCTTCTTCGTGGGCGCCTATCTCGCCGCGACCGGAGATCACCGGACCGGTGTCATGATGATGGCCTTGGGACTGATGTTCCAGGTATTGTGCCTGCGCCAATTGCGGCAGGCAAGATTGAAGGATCAGCACGATGCTCGCCGATAAGGACCGCATCTTCACCAATGTTTATGGCTTTCAGGATTGGGGTCTGAATGCAGCGCAGGCGCGCGGCGATTGGGACAACACTAAGGCGCTGATCGAGCGCGGCCAGGATGCGATCATCGAAGAGATCAAGACGTCCGGCCTGCGCGGGCGGGGCGGGGCGGGTTTTCCCACCGGTCTTAAATGGTCGTTCATGCCAAAAGAGAGCAAGGACGGTCGGCCAAGTTTTCTAGTCATCAATGCCGACGAATCCGAGCCAGGTTCGTGCAAGGATCGCGAGATCATCCGCCACGATCCGCACAAGCTGATCGAAGGCGCGCTCGTCGCCGGCTTCGCGATGCGTGCGCGTGCGGCCTACATTTATATCCGTGGTGAATATATCCGCGAGGCTGAGACGCTCCAGAAAGCTATAGACGAAGCATACGATGCGGGTTTGATCGGCAAGGATGCCAGCGGCTCGGGCTACGACTTCGACGTCTTCATGCATCGCGGCGCAGGCGCCTATATCTGCGGCGAAGAGACCGCGATGATCGAAAGCCTTGAAGGCAAGAAAGGTCAGCCGCGCCTCAAACCGCCGTTCCCGGCAGGCGCGGGGCTCTACGGCTGCCCGACCACCGTGAACAATGTCGAGAGTATCGCGGTTGTGCCCACGATCCTAAGGCGCGGCGGTGACTGGTTTGCGAGCTTCGGGCGCGAGGGCAATCACGGCACCAAGCTGTTCCAGATCAGCGGCCATGTCGACAAACCCTGCGTCGTCGAAGAGGAAATGAGCATTCCCTTCCGCGAGCTGATCGAGAAGCATTGCGGCGGCATTCGCGGCGGGTGGGATAACCTCCTGGCGGTGATCCCCGGAGGCTCCTCGGTCCCGCTGGTTCCGGCCGAGCAAATCATGGACGCCCCGATGGACTTTGACGGGCTGAAAGAGCTTGGTTCCGGCCTCGGCACCGCGGCGGTCATCGTCATGGACAAGTCCACCGATATCGTCCGCGCGATCAGCCGCATCAGCTACTTCTACAAGCATGAAAGCTGCGGCCAGTGCACGCCGTGCCGCGAGGGCACGGGCTGGATGTGGCGCATGATGGAGCGCCTGCGCACCGGCGATGCGGCAATCGAAGAAATCGACATGCTGCAAGAGGTGACCAAGCAGGTCGAGGGCCACACTATCTGTGCCCTAGGCGACGCGGCTGCATGGCCGATTCAGGGCCTCATCCGGCATTTCCGCCCAGAGCTGGAGAAGCGCATCCACGATCATAACGCACAATTCGCGGAGGCGGCGGAGTGATGCATATCGCCGAACTCAACATTGGTCGTTTCAAATTCCCGACCGACGATCCGCGCATGGCTGGCTTCATGGACAACCTTGATCTTGTGAACGGCATTGCCGAGCGCAGCCCGGGATTTGTCTGGCGGCTCAAAGACGACAGCAACAACGCTACCAGTTTCCGCATTGGCGATGATATGGCGGTCAATCTGTCGGTATGGGGAGATGCTGCTTCCTTGGAGCACTTCGTCTTCAGCACGCTTCATGAAAAGTTCTATCGCGGAAAAGACAAATGGTTCGAGGCAGCTCATGAAGCGCACCTTGTCTTCTGGTACGTGCCTGAGGGGCATGAGCCGACGCTCGACGAAGCGTGGGAACGCCTTCAGGATTACCAGCAGAATGGCGCTACGGAGCGCGCATTTGGCTGGGAGCCAATTATGGATGCCGAGCGCATGAGCGCGGTCCGATGTGCGGTAGGAAATTAAATGCCTAAAGTCACCGTAGACGGCGAAGAAATCGAAGTCCCGGCAGGGGCCACTGTCCTTCAGGCTTGCGAGCTTGCGGGTAAGGAAATCCCGCGTTTCTGCTATCATGAGCGCCTGAGCATCGCGGGCAATTGCCGCATGTGCCTCGTCGAAGTGAAGCCGGGTCCGCCCAAGCCGCAGGCCTCCTGCGCGCTGCCTGCTGCCGACAATCAGGAAATCCGCACCGACACGCCGATGGTGAAGAAGGCGCGCGAAGGGGTGATGGAGTTTCTCCTCATCAACCACCCGCTCGATTGCCCGATTTGTGATCAGGGCGGCGAGTGCGATCTGCAGGACCAGGCGGTGGCCTATGGCCGCGGCGGTTCGCGTTATGAGCGCGAGAACAAGCGCGCCGTGACCGAGAAGTATATGGGACCGCTGATCAAGACGATCATGACCCGCTGCATCCACTGCACCCGCTGCGTGCGCTTCTCGGAAGAGATCGCGGGCGTGGACGAAATCGGCGCGCTCTATCGCGGCGAGGATATGCAGATCACGACCTATCTGGAACAGGCCGCGGCACATGAGCTGAGCGCGAACGTGATCGACCTGTGCCCGGTCGGCGCTTTGACGTCGCGGCCCTACGCCTTCGAGGCGCGTCCGTGGGAGCTGAAGCGGACACTCAGTATCGACGTGTCGGACGCGGTTGGCGCCAATATTTCGCTGCATTCGAAGGGCCGCGAAGTCATGCGCGCGCTCCCCCGCATCAACGATGACGTCAACGAGGAATGGCTGTCGGACAAAGGCCGCTACCAGGTCGATGGTCTGTCGAAGCGCCGTCTCGACAAAGTTTTCATGCGGAAAGGTGGCAAGCTGCAGCCCGTGGCATGGAACGAAGCGTTTGACGCCGTTGCGGCGCAGCTCGGCACGGCGAAATCCAGCATCGCCGCAGTGGCAGGTGACATGGTCGATTGCGAAACCATGTTTGCCGCCAAGAGCCTGCTGAAGGCGTGCGGATCGACCCAAATCGAAGCGCGCCAGACCGGCATGACGTATGATGTCAGCAATATCGCCGCGGTGAACTTCAATTCGACGCTGGCCGGCATCGAGACTGCCGACGCAATCCTGATCGTGGGTTCGCACATCCGCTGGGAAGCGGCTCTGGTGAACGCCCGTATTCGCAAGGCCGTGAAGGCCGGGGCGAAGGTGTTCGTCGTTGGGCCGGAATGGGAGACTACCTATCCGGCTGAATTCCTCGGCGAAGACCTGAAGGTTTTGAACCGGGTGCCCAAGGCTCTTGGCGATGCGATGAAGGCGGCCGAGCGTCCGGCGGTGATCCTGGGCGGAGCGGCTTTGTCCAAGGGGGCGCTGGCACCGGCATTGAAGCTGGTCGACAAGTTCGGGCTCGTCAAAGATGGGTGGAACGGCTTCAACGTGCTGCACATGAGCGCTGCGCGTATGGGCTCGCTTATGCTCGGTTTTACCGTGCCGGGCGGAATGGCGGACATCGCGGCGAAGGCGCCCAAGGTGCTGCTCAGCATCGGCGCGGACGAAATGGACTACGAACCCTTCGCCGACAGCCTGAAGGTATATATCGGTCATCACGGCGATCGCGGCGCGCATGCGGCCGACATCATCCTGCCCGCGGCCAGCTATGCCGAAAAAGACGGGACCTACGTCAACACCGAAGGGCGTGTGCAGTTCGCCGAAAAGGCTGTGTTCGCGCCGGGCGATGCGCGTGAAGACTGGACGATCCTGCGCGCGCTCGCGGATGCACTGGGTGTAAATGTCGGGTTCGACAGCTTCACTGAGCTTCAGGGCAAGATGATCGCCGCAGTGCCCGCGCTGGGTGAAGAGGGCCTCGCCGATTATGGCGCGCTGCCCGAGGCAGATGCGAACGGGAAGGCGGAAGGTACGATCAGCACCTATCCCATCGCGGATTTCTACCTCACGAACCCCATCGCACGCGCAAGTGCGGTGATGCAGCAGTGTTCGGCTGAGTTGCTTCACGCAGATGAAATCAAGGAAGCTGCGGAATGACTGAGCTTCCGATTCTTCTGCGTCGGCTACCTTACGCGTTCTACACTTTCGCAGTGCTTGCGGGTCTTTGGCGTATATACAACGAAATCAGTTTGGTGGAGGCGACATATGCCTACGCTGATTCAGTCGGACCGTTCGAGAAAGCACGATTTGTTGCGCGCTCAACCGCTGTTTATTGGGGCATTACCGAGGCTGCCTACTTGGTATCTAGCGGTGCTTTCATACACCTTCTGATAGCAATTTTTGACAAGATGAAAGGTCCGGAAGCGTGACCGAATTCTTCCAGAACCTCGGCCTCTCCTATGAGTGGGCCTGGACGGTGGCAACGCTGGTCGGGATCATCACGATCTCGCTGCTCGTCATGTTCAGCGTCGCGATGGTGATCTATGTCGACCGCAAGGTGCTGGGCGCGATCATGATGCGGCGCGGTCCGAATGTGGTCGGACCTTTCGGTTTGCTCCAATCCTTCGCCGACGGGCTCAAGGTCTTCCTGCAGGAAACCATCATCCCAAGCGCTGCAAACAAGGGCATTTTCCTGCTCGCGCCGATCATCACCTTCACGGTGGCGCTCGCCGCGTGGGCCGTGATCCCGTTCGATGCAGGCGTGGTGGTGTCGGACATCAATGTCGGCCTGCTCTACATCCTCGCGATCTCCTCGCTCGGTGTGTACGGCGTGGTCATGAGCGGGTGGGCGTCGAACTCCAAATACCCGTTCTTCTCCGCCATGCGCGCCGCCGCACAGATGATCTCCTACGAGGTGTCGATCGGTTTCGTGCTGGTCTGCGTGGTGCTGTTCGCGGGTACATTCAACATGAGCGGCATCGTGATGGCGCAGAAGGGGCACGGCCTCGGCTTCATCAACGGCTTCTTCGTCAATCCGCTGCTGTTCCCGATGTTTGTGGTGTTCTTCATCTCTGCGCTCGCAGAAACCGCGCGTGCGCCGTTTGACCTGACCGAGGCGGAATCCGAGCTCGTCGCCGGGTATCAGACCGAGTATTCCAGCATGAGCTTCGCGCTGTTCTGGCTCGGCGAGTATGCGAACATCCTGCTGATGTGCTCGCTCTGCACGCTGCTGTTCATGGGCGGTTGGCTGCCACCGATCGAGTGGGCGCCGCTCTATTATGTGCCGGGGATCGTGTGGTTCCTGGTGAAGACGTTCTTCTTCTTTTTCCTCTTCAGCTGGATCTGGGCGACCGTTCCGCGGTACCGCTATGACCAGCTGATGCGGCTTGGCTGGAAAGTGTTCCTGCCGATGAGCCTGATTTTTGTCGCACTAATCTCCGGCTACCTGATGGCCACAGGGCATTTCTCATGACCACCGCAACACAGCTCCTTAAATCGTTCACGCTGTTCGAATTCCTGAAAGCGCATGCGCTGACTTTGAAGTACTTCTTCAAGCCCAAGGTGACGATCAACTACCCGTTCGAGAAATCACCGCTCAGCCCGCGCTTTCGCGGAGAGCATGCGCTTCGCCGTTATCCGAACGGCGAAGAACGCTGCATCGCGTGCAAGCTGTGCGAAGCCGTCTGCCCCGCGCAGGCTATCACGATCGAGAGCGAGCCGCGCGAAGACGGGAGCCGCCGCACGACGCGCTACGACATCGACATGACAAAGTGCATCTATTGCGGGTTCTGCCAGGAAGCCTGCCCCGTCGATGCAATCGTCGAAGGGCCGAACTTCGAATACGCCACCGAAACCCGCGAGGAGCTGCTCTATGACAAGGCCAAGCTGCTTGCGAATGGTGACAAATGGGAACGGGCCATCGCAGCCAATCTTGAAGCCGACGCGCCCTATCGTTAAGGGCGCGCCCAAGCCAGATAATGGCGGGACGGAAAAACAGGGATCATGATTCAAGCATTAGCATTCTACCTGTTCGCAGGTCTGGTCATCGCAAGCGCCGTCATGGTCATCATGTCGCGCAACCCGGTGCACAGCGTTCTGTGGCTGATCCTCGCCTTCTTCAACGCTGCGGGCCTCATGGTCCTTGTCGGCGCGGAATTCATCGCGATGCTGCTGGTGATCGTTTACGTCGGCGCGGTCGCGGTGCTGTTCCTGTTCGTCGTGATGATGCTCGACATCGATTTTGCGGCGATGCGTGCTGGCTTCATCAAGAACTTCCCGCTGGGCATCGCGATTGCGGCAATCCTCCTCGCAGAACTGCTGCTGGGCATTGGCGCTTACAATGCTGGCGGGCTGGAGCTCGGCACACCTGACGGTGCGGCGACGCAGGGCGTAGGGCAGAGTAATATCGAGGCGATCGGCGGGCTCCTTTATGGCCGGTATATCCTGCTGTTCGAAGTCGCCGGGATCATCCTGCTCGTGGCGATGATCGGCGCAATCGTGCTGACCTTCCAGCCACCGAAGCCGGGTGCGCGTGGCCGCCAGAATGTCGGTAAGCAGATCGCCCGCCGCCCGCACGAGGCAACTGTCATGAAAAACCCGGAAGTCGGGCAGGGGGTAGAGTTGTGATCGGCGTAGAGCACTACCTCGTCGTGGGCGCGATCCTGTTCGTGCTGGGCGTGCTGGGTATCTTCCTCAACCGCAAGAACGTGATCGTTATCCTGATGGCGGTCGAGCTCATCCTGCTCGCGGTGAACATCAACCTCGTCGCGTTCAGCGCGTTCATGGATGATCTGGTCGGTCAGGTCTTTGCCATGCTGGTGCTGACTGTCGCTGCGGCGGAAGCGGCCATCGGGCTCGCGATACTCGTCATCTATTTCCGCGGCCGCGGCACCATCGCGGTCGACGATGTGAACCGGATGAAGGGATAAGCACCGGTGCAGACCCAGATCCTCATCATCGTATTCCTGCCCCTGCTCGCGTCTATCGTGGCTGGGCTGGTGAACAAGAATGCGCCGAGCGTCTTTGCGAAGTCGATCACCACCGGCGCTCTGTTCGTTTCGGCGGCGCTGAGCTGGCCGATTTTCCTCGGCTTTCTGAGCGGGAGTGCGACTGCCGAAGTCGTGCCGGTGCTCAAATGGGTACAATCGGGCGACATGACGTTCGATTGGGCGCTGCGCGTCGATGCGCTGACCGCCGTCATGCTTGTCGTCATCAACAGCGTTTCCGCGCTCGTGCACCTCTATTCGTGGGGGTACATGGAGGAAGACCCGGATCAGCCGCGCTTCTTCGCCTACCTGTCGCTTTTCACCTTCGCGATGCTGATGCTGGTGACGGCCGACAATCTCGTCCAGATGTTCTTCGGTTGGGAAGGGGTGGGGCTCGCCTCGTACCTGCTGATCGGTTTCTGGTTCAAGAAACCGAGCGCAGGCGCCGCCGCGATCAAGGCTTTCGTAGTGAACCGCGTGGGCGACCTTGGCTTCATACTCGGCATCTTCGGCACGTTCCTGGTGTTCCAGACGACGTCGATCACCGAAATCCTCGAAGCCGCGCCAGCGATGTCCGGAACCACCATCGGCTTCCTCGGCATGCGCCTCTATACGATGGATATCCTGTGTATCCTGCTGTTCATCGGAGCGATGGGGAAGTCTGCGCAGCTGTTCCTGCACACTTGGCTGCCGGACGCGATGGAAGGCCCTACGCCGGTTTCGGCCCTGATCCACGCAGCGACCATGGTGACCGCCGGCGTGTTCATGGTGTGCCGCCTCTCGCCGATGTTCGAGACCGCGCCGACGGCGCTGGCGATCGTGACCGTGGTGGGCGCGGCGACGTGCTTCTTCGCGGCAACCATCGGCACGACGCAGTGGGACATCAAGCGCGTCATCGCCTATTCGACGTGCTCGCAGCTTGGCTACATGTTCTTTGCAGCGGGCGTCGGAGCGTATGGCGTCGCGATGTTCCACCTGTTCACGCACGCTTTCTTCAAAGCGCTGCTGTTCCTCGGCGCAGGTTCGGTCATCCACGCGATGCATCACGAACAGGACATGCGCTATTACGGCGACTTGCGTAAGAAAATCCCGATCACCTTCTGGGCGATGATGGCGGGCACGCTTGCGATCACCGGCGTCGGCGTATTGGGCGTGTTCGGCTTTGCGGGCTTCTATTCGAAAGACGCTATTCTCGAGGCGGCATGGGCGCGCGGCACCGGCATTTCGCAATTCGCCTTCTGGGCGGGTGCGGTCGCGGCGCTACTCACCAGCTTCTACAGCTGGCGGCTGATGTTCCTCACCTTCTGGGGCAAGCCGCGCTGGATCGAGAGCGAGCATATCCAGCACTCCGTCCACAAAACGCCCGAGGAGGCAGGCGCGGATACGACCGGCGGATACCACCCGCATGAAAGCCCGTGGTCGATGCTGATCCCGTTGCTGCTGCTGACAGTGGGCGCGGTGCTTGCCGGATACATCTACAAGTATCCGTTCATCGATGGGTCGGCGGATGCCGTAAACGGTGCGTTCTGGGGCGCTTCGATCTTCTTCAACGAATACCTCGTCCATGCGCTGCACGCCGTGCCGCTCTGGGTGAAGCTGACCGCGACGACCGTCATGATTGCGGGCTTTATCTGCGCCTACATCGCCTACATTGCAAAGCCCGACATTCCGGCGAAATTCGTCGAGAACTTCGGATGGCTGCACCGCTTCGTTTACAACAAGTGGTATTTCGACGAGCTCTATGATCGCATCTTCGTGAAGCCGGCCTTCTGGCTGGGCCGCCAGTTCTGGAAACTGGGCGACATCGGCACGATCGACCGCTTCGGCCCCAACGGCATCGCATGGGTGGTCGAGCGCAGCTCGGGCGCGGCGAAGACGATCCAGTCGGGCTATCTCTACACCTACGCGTTGATCATGCTGCTCGGCCTGATCGCGGCTATTACCTGGGTTCTCCTCTAATGGACGGCTTTCCGATCCTCACCACGATGATGCTGGTGCCTCTCGTGGGCGCAATCCTCTGCCTGTTCATCGGTGGAGCGGCCGCGCGCGGCGTCGCGCTCGCAGCGACGCTTGCGACTTTCGCGCTCGGCGTCCTGCTATGGGTAAATTACGACATCGGCGGAGCGCAGTGGCAGTTTACGGAACGGGCCGAATTGTTCGAGGGCTTTTCGTATGCTCTCGGGATAGACGGGATCGCCCTGATGCTGATCATGCTCAGCGTTTTCCTTATGCCGATCTGCATCCTCGCCAGCTGGACTTCGATCACCAAGCGTGTCGGCGAATACATGAGCGCCTTCCTGTTCATGGAAGTGCTGATGATCGGCGTGTTCGCTGCTCAGGACCTCTTCCTGTTCTACATCTTCTTCGAGGCCGGGCTGATCCCGATGTACCTCATCATCGGTGTGTGGGGCGGCGATAATCGCATCTACGCTAGCTACAAATTCTTCCTCTACACGCTGCTCGGATCGGTGCTGATGCTGATCGCGATGTTCTGGATGGTGGGCGAGGCTGGCACTTCCGACATTCCAACACTGATGCAGTACGATTTCCCGGCGGGCGCGCAGTTCTGGCTATTCCTCGCCTTCTTCGCGAGTTTCGCGGTGAAGATGCCGATGTGGCCGGTCCACACCTGGTTGCCTGACGCGCACGTTCAGGCACCGACCGCGGGATCCGTAATACTCGCAGGCGTGCTGCTGAAGCTCGGCGGGTATGGGTTCATCCGCTTCAGCCTGCCGATGTTTCCCGAGGCTTCGGGCGAGCTCGCCTGGCTGATCTTCGCATTGTCGATGGTTGCGGTGGTCTACACCTCGCTCGTCGCGCTGGTGCAGCAGGACATGAAGAAACTGATCGCCTATTCTTCCGTCGCGCACATGGCGCTGGTCACGGCAGGGCTGTTCGCATTCAACGTGCAGGGTCTCGAAGGTGCGATGATGATCATGCTCGGCCACGGTCTTGTTTCGGGCGCGCTCTTCCTGTGTGTCGGTGTGATCTACGACCGGCTGCATACCCGTGAGATCGACCGTTATGGCGGGCTCAGCATCAACATGCCGTATTACGCGCTCTTCTTCCTGCTGTTCATCATGGCGAGCGTTGGCCTTCCGGGGACGAGCAACTTCATCGGAGAATTCCTCGCGCTTGCCGGGATTTATCAGACCTCCACCTGGGTGGCCTTCGTTTGCACCACCGGCATCATTCTGGGCGCTGCTTACATGCTGTACCTTTATCGGCGCGTCGCTTTCGGTGCGCAGACAAACGAAGATGCGGCGGCCATGCCGGATATCAGCGCCCGCGAGTGGGCGATGATGGCGCCAATCGCGGCTGCTGTTTTGTGGATGGGCGTCTATCCAGAAAGCTTCCTCGCGCCCATGCGCGCTGACATTGCCGCACTCGACGCTCGTATCGCGTCGGCTGCTCCTGCAGATGACAGCCAGCTGGCCGATGGACCTGCGCGGACCGAAGCTGCCAACGCCATTGCGCATCAGGGGGGAGAGCACTGATGGATTTTGCTCCTTCCTTTGCGCTGATCGCGCCGGAACTGCTGCTGACCGGCGCGGGGCTCGCGCTGCTGATGGTCGCAGCCTGGGGCGGTGACAAAGCCGCGCGCTTCGTCGCCATCGCAGCGGCTGCTGCGCTGTTCGGCGCGGGCTTCATGCTGGTGCCTGGCCTGCACTTTGGAACCGACGGTCCCGAAACAATTGCGTTCGGCGGATTGATGCGGGTCGATAGCTTCGCGCTGTTTGCAAAGGCGCTGATCTATCTCGCTGCAATCGCCTGTCTGATGATCGCGCCTGCCTTCTTCAACTCGGCTGCTGCCGGTCAGGAACGCGGCCTGCGATCCGAATACCCTGTCCTGATCCTGTTCGCGGCGCTCGGCATGAACATCATGGTTTCGGCGGCCGATTTCATGACGCTTTACCTCGGGCTCGAGCTGAACAGTCTGGCTTCGTATGTGCTCGCGGCGATCCTTAGGCGTGACACACGCTCGGCTGAGGCAGGCCTCAAATACTTTGTCCTTGGCGCGCTCGCATCGGGCATTCTGCTTTATGGTATGAGCCTGCTTTACGGTTTCACCGGCGGCACCGACTTCGCGACCGTGCGCGCCGGATTGACAGGTGAGCTGGCGATCGGCGCCCTGTTAGGATTGATTTTCGTTCTGGCGGGCCTCGCGTTCAAGATAGCGGCGGTGCCGTTCCACATGTGGACGCCGGATGTCTACGAAGGCGCGCCCACGCCGGTGACGATGTTCTTTGCCACCGCGCCCAAAGTCGCTGCTGTCGCGCTCACGGCCCGCGTCGTGTTCGAAGTGTTCGGAGCGCAGGTGACGGCCTGGCAGCAGATCGTGATGTTCACCGCGCTTGCATCGATCATCTTCGGCGCGCTCGGGGCGATCGGGCAGGAAAACCTGAAGCGGCTGCTCGCCTACTCATCAATCAACAACGTCGGCTTCATCCTGCTCGGCCTCGCCGTTGCGAACGAAGCGGGGGCAAGCGCCATGCTGGTCTATCTCTTTATCTACGTGGCGATGAGCCTCGGCGGGTTTACAGCGCTGCTGATGCTCCGGAGCGAAGAGGGTGAACTGTTCGAAACCTTCGGTGACATTCGCGGGCTTTCGGTCACCCAGCCAGCGATTGCCTGGTGCCTGCTGCTTTTCATGTTCAGCCTCGCAGGGATCCCACCGCTGCTCGGTTTTTACAGCAAGTTTGTGGTGTTCCAAGCGACCGTCGAGGCCGGCCTGATCGCGTTCGGCGCCATCGCCATCGCCGCGAGCGTCATCGGCGCGTTCTATTACATCAAGTTCGTCAAGGTGATGTTCTTCGATGAACCCGCTGACGTGGTGAAGGGATCGAGCGGAACGGCGCATTGGGTGCTGCTGTTCCTGACCGCGGCGATCATCTCGCCGCTCGGATACCTGCTCACGCCATCGCTTACCGATCTGGCCGACAAGGCTGCAGCGGCGCTGTTCCTTGCCGTCTGATTTGGGCGGTTTGATCACTTTCGTCGAGGAAACGGGGTCGACCAACGCCGATCTCGCGGCTGCTGTCAGAGCGGGCGAGAGAGTAAATGAAGGCAGTTGGCTCGTTGCGGAGCGGCAAAATGCCGGCCGGGGGCGTCAGGGCCGCGAATGGTTCGACGGCTCGGGCAATTTCATGGGCTCCACTGTTGTCGCGATCAAGGCTGGCGATAAGCCCCCGGCAACGCTTTCGTTCGTGGCGGCCTTGTCGGTTTTCGAGGCCGCCAGCGATGCCGTGGGCGATGGTGCAAACGTCCAGCTCAAATGGCCGAATGACGTCATGCTGGAAGGCGCGAAGCTGTCGGGAATCCTGCTGGAAATGGTCGCGGAGCATGTCGTCGTGGGGATCGGCGTCAACCTTGCGCAAGCGCCTGATCTGGCTGAGCGCCGGATTGTCGCCATCGCCGATTTCGTCAAACCCCCGCCGCTGAGGGACTTTGCCGACGACTTGGCTAGAGTATTCGCGCGTGAGCTCCAATCGTGGCGTGACACCAGCCTTTCCGACATGCTCGAACGCTTTCTGGCATTGTCGATCCACTCTCAAGGAGCACCGATCCGGGTGCACGACGCGGACGGCGAGTTCGTGGAGGGCACCTTTGCCGGGTTAGAGGAAAGCGACGGAGCGCTCCGCCTCCGCTTGGCGGACGGCGCGGAACGTGTCATTCGCGCTGGTGACATAAGCTAAGGAGAGGCCGACATGCTGCTCGCCGCCGATGTAGGAAACACCAATGTCGTCTTTGCGCTGTTCGAACCGAACGGGAAGGGCGGCTTCGATGCGCGCGCACGTTGGCGCATCGCGAGCGACCCGCGGCGGACGGGCGATGAATACGCGGTCTGGCTGCTGCAACTGCTTTCGATCGAAGGGGTGGGGCGCGACGAGATCACGCAGATTGTGTACGCCTCGGTCGTACCGCGCGCAGACCACAACCTTTCGGTCCTTGCGCAGAAATATTTCGGGATCACCCCGCTCAAAGCAGGCGAGGGCAAGGCAGCGTGGCAGTTTGAGATCGATGTCGATCAGCCCAGCTCGCTGGGTGCGGACCGGGCCTTGAATATACTCGCCGCGCACCGCAAATATGGCGGAGACCTGATCGTGATCGATTTCGGCACCGCGACCAAATTCGAAGCGATCGACTTCAACGGCACGTATAAAGGCGGCTCCATCGCACCGGGGATCAACCTCTCCCTCGATGCGTTGGTGGGAAAGACGGCGAAGCTTCCGCGCATCGCGATCCGCGCGCCGGCCTCGAAAAGCGTTATCGGACGCAACACTGAGGACCAGATGCTGATCGGTGTGTTCTGGGGCTACGTCGCCATGATGGAAGGCATTGTTGAACGGATGCGAGCCGAAATCGGCAGACCTGCAAAGGTCGTCGCCACAGGCGGCCTCGCGATATTGTTCAACGATGCGACCGACATTTTCGATTACGTCGATGCGGACCTCACGATTGAGGGCCTCGCCATTCTGGCTGAGCAAGCATCGAACTGATTATCACTCAAATACAAAGATTTACATTGCTAAGTGAAAAAGAACTTCAAACCCGAGAACGAACTGCTTCTCCTCGCCCTCGGCGGCTCCGGAGAGATTGGCATGAACGTCAATCTGTATGGCTGCGACGGCAAATGGCTCATGGTCGATCTGGGCATGACCTTTTCCGGCAACGAATATCCCGGTGTCGACCTCGTCTTTGCCGATCTCGAATTTATCGAGGAGCGGACGCGCGACCTGCTGGGCATCGTGCTGACCCACGCGCATGAAGACCATATCGGGGCAGTGCCGTACTTTGCGGAAGAACTCGGCGTGCCGCTTTACGCGACGCCGTTCACCGCCGATCTGGTTGCGCGCAAGCTCGACGAGGCGGGATTGCTCGGCAAGGTCGAGCTCAACATCATTGAGGAAGACCACGGGCACCTGGATATCGGCCCCTTCTCGGTCACCTACATTCCGCTCGCGCATTCGATTGCCGAGGGTAACGCACTGCTGATCGATACGCCGTACGGACGGGTATTCCACACCGGCGACTGGAAGCTCGATGAAGAGCCGATCATCGGCGAACCCACTACCGAGGAAGAGTTGCGGGAGATCGGCGCCGAGGGCGTTCGCGCGCTCGTGTGCGATTCGACCAACGTCTTTAATCCTAATCCCTCAGGCTCCGAAGGGGCCGTGCATCAGGCGCTGATGGAAGAGGTCGCGAGGCACAGCGGGAAGCGTGTGCTAGTCACCACCTTCGCCAGCAATGTCGCGCGCCTCCAGACCCTTGGCGAAGTCGCGCGCGAGACCGGACGGCAGGTCTGCGTTGCTGGTCGTTCCCTCGATCGCATCATCGAGGTCGCCCAGGATAACGGTTATCTCGAGGACTTCCCCGAATCGGTCGATTTCGACACGGCGATGCGCCTGCCGCGCGGCGAGGTGCTTATCCTGGCCACCGGCGGGCAGGGCGAGCCGCGCGCCGCGCTCTCCCGCATCGCCGACGATAGCCATCCGATCGAGCTGACCGGAGGAGATGTCGTGCTTTTCTCCTCACGCCAGATCCCGGGTAACGAGATCGCGATCGGCAAAATTCAGAACATGCTGGCCGCTCGCGGGGTCACGATGGTGACCGATCGGCAGGCGGGCATTCATGTGTCGGGCCATCCGGGGCGCCCGGAACTCGAAGCGCTGTATGACTGGCTCAAACCAGAGGTGCTGGTTCCTGTGCACGGCGAGATCCGTCACATGCGCGAACAGGCGCGCGTCGGCAAGGCGAGCGGCATTCCGCATAACATCGTCCAGTCGAACGGCGACATCGTGCGCCTTGCGCCCGGAGAGCCGGGACGTTTGGCGCAGGTTCGCAGCGGACGACTTGTCCTTGATGGCGACATAATCACTCCGGCCGATGGCGAAGCGGTCACTATGCGCCGCCGGGTTGCTCACGAAGGCGCGATCGTCGTCGTGCTCTATCGCGGAGAGGCGCCTGCAATCGAGGCGATCGGCCTGCCGCTGGACGAAGACATGCCGGATTTCATCGCGGAAACACAGGACGATATTCTGAAAGCGATTGGCAAGTTGAAAGGCAAGAGCGCGCAGGATCCCGCCGCAGTTCATGAAGCGGCCCGGCTCGCAGCGCGGCGCGCAGCCCGCCGGTGGTCCGGGAAGAGCCCGCAGGTGCGGGTTATCATGCCGGGCCGGATCAAGGAAGGCCGCCGCTGATGGAATGGACGTCGATCCTTGCGATCTACTTCCTCATCTGGGTGATGACAGCGTTCATCATGCTGCCATTTGGCGTGCGCACCGCCGATGAAGCGGGCGTCGATACAGTGCCAGGGCAGGCCGAAAGCGCGCCGGTCAGCTTCAGGCCGGGCAAACTGGCCATCCGGGCGACGATCATCGCCAGCGTGCTTACAACCATCTTCGTGCTCAATTACGAATATGGCTGGGTTGGGGTGGACACCTTCGACATCCTCCCCGAACCGCCAACCCAACTGGGACCGCGCGATTAGCGGAAGCGTTCGATAGCCTGGGCGAGCACGACGTACAGCTTGCCCATATCCGAGCCCAGAAGCGTCACTCCAAGAGCGTTCCCGTCGCGTGTCGACAGCATCGATCGCAGCATCTGTTCGAAGTCGTGAATGTAGCGGCTGACGTTGCCCTTGAACGCGTCGTCGTTCTGATAAAGTTCGGCGATTTCGCGCGCTTCCCCATTGTCGATCAAGCGAACCGCACGGCGCGTGAATATGCCTCGATCCCCCTTCAGGTACGCATCCCATGCAGTGTCGGTCACATCCTGCGACAAGGCGCCGGTGATATCGATCGCATTGGAGTTCAGGCTGTCGGTGATCAAAGCCATCCGGCGCGCAAAGTCATTGTTGACCTGCTCCTCGGCTAGTTCGCGGGCGCGCGTTACACGCTGTTCGAGGTTGCCGGTCAGCTCGTTCACCTTGGCCAGCTGATCGCGCAGCTGCACGGTGGCTTCGCGCCCGACGCCCGACGCATGAGCGGCGGCCTGTTCAAGCTTGCCGATAGTTTCGGCGCTATTATTGCGCAGCGACCGCTCGAGTGCTTCGACGGCGTCCTCGCTGATAGTATCTGCAAGGCTGGCCACCTTTTCGCGGGCGCCTTCGTCCAAGGCAGTGAAGGCCGACCGGGTTGCCGTTTCCAGGCTGTTCAGAGCCTCGCGAAGCGTCTCCTGCGTTTTTTCACCAAAGGTATCGCCTTCGCTGGAGAGCTTGGCAAAGCCAGCGCGCAGGCCTTGCAATTTCGCGAGCGTATCTTCGCTTTGCTCGTTCAGCTTCGATTGCAGCGCGTCGATCGAGGAATCGGTTTCGCTCAACGCCTCCTGCGTTTTCACCAGATAGTCGCCAATATCGTTGCTCTGCTGGCTGGTCCGCATGATTGCGCTGCTGAGCGCCTCTGCGCGCTGTTCGACATTGCCAAGATCACCTGCAGCGACGCCGATTGCCTGGGGAAGATCCTCGCGGCTGTGCTTCGCGCCAGACTGGATGATTTCGAGCAGGCGGATGCCCGCATCGGTAAGGACGGTAAGCTGAGCCTCGGTTTCCGAAAGGGCTTCGCGCTTCTTGGCGAGCTGCTCGTCCAATTCGCGCATGCCGAGGCTGAGGGTCGAGCGCGTTTCGTCGCCCTGCTTGCCAATGTCGCTGATGAGCGAACCGAGCCTGTCGAGCTGCTCGGACATTTCCTGGCTGTGGGCCACAAGTTTCGCCGTCTCGACCGATTGCGCCTCGCGCCTGGTTGCGATCGCTTCGTCTAGCTCGGCAAGTCGCTGCGCCAGCACTTCGCTGGCCTGCGCCTCACGAGTATCGAAATCGGCCTGCCTGCGCTCCATTTCTTCGTTGAAGCGCTGATCACGCTGCGCAAGCATGTCGTCGAAACGGCTTGCTTCGTCCCGTAGCTCTTCGACCCGGCGCTTTGCCGCTGCAAGAGCGTGTTGATCGAGCTTGTCGAGCGATTCCACCGTCATGCCGACTTCGTCGTGTAAGCGCTCTTTCGATTGATGCAATTGCTCCATTGCGGCGACTTCGGCGTCGCGAAGCTTGGTCGAAACCGCTTTCGTCTCGGCCTGCAACAGGGTGATGCGCTCACTCAGCGCGCCCAAAGCGGTTTTCTCGGAGCTTTCGATCTCGCCGCGATAGGCTTCGGTTTGCGCTTGAAGCGTCTCGAAACGGTTCGTGACCAGCGCTTCGATCATCGAAAGCTGGGTTTCGAAGACCGACAGCGTTTCGCCCACGCGTTTGCCCAGTGCGTTCACCTGGACTTCGCTTGCCGATCCGAATTCGTTCAATCTCTGAAAGCCGCCAATGAGCTTCTCGACCTGCTCGTGTGCGGTACGACCGGCATTGCCGACTTGGTTCGACACGTCACGCGCGGAATTGGCCACGACGGGCAAATCGTCGCGCAGCTTTGTCATGTTGGACAGTGCAGCCTCGCTTGTGGTTCCGATCCGATCGACCTGCTCGCCATTGGTGGTGATCAGGTCTTGCAGTTCTGCAGCGTGGGCAGAGATTTTCTCGCTGGCGATGCGGCCAAGCGATTCCAGTTCAAGCGACTGAGCGCCAAGGAATTCCCGCGCAACGCTAAGCTCGCGGTTCACCACATTGAGGCGGCTTTCCAATCGCGCGCTCTCATGACTAAGCATCGCAGCAGTATCGGCGAACCGCCGCGCTTCCGAGCGGGAGTTGCGCATCGCGATCAGCCACGCGATCCCGATAAGCAGCACGGGAACCGACCAGTCGATGATCCAGCGCACCCACTGGGCAGGCGGTGTCTGGGGCGCGGCCAGCAATTCGGCGCGCATCGCCCATCCGTAAAGCCCGGTCCAACCCAGAACCGCCGTGATAGCGAGCGCCGGGACTATCCAGCCATAGCGCGCTGGCTCGGTCATCTCTTCGTAATGGTCATACGCCTCGTCTTCCATTTCAGGATAGAATTCGGCGTCCTCATAGGAAGCAGTCGTGCTCACTTCCTCGATTTCGGCGGCACTGCCATCAGGCTCTGGGCCGACGGCGCGAATGGGGTGATTTCCTCCGGTCATCTCAACAAGATATCACAGGATTCGTCTGGATAAACCCTGCTTTAACCTTACGGCGTTTAAGCCGCACGATATGGCTTATGAAAACGGCGCCCTCGATGCGAATCTCGCCGCTGCGGCGGGTGATGACCCTGCACTGATTCGGGAGCTTCGCGGCGCGTTTTACGAGAGTGCGAGCAAACAGCTTGATCTGCTCAAGCGGTCGCGTTGCGATGGCAACTGGAACGTTGCCGCGATGCGCCTCAAGGGGTTGGCTGCGAGTTTCCATGCACAGGACCTGCTGACGGCCGCCGAAAACGCGCTCGCCTCTGCACCAGGGGAACCTGCAGCGATCCGGGATATCGAGGACGTGCTGGGCCGATTTTCGGGCTGACACGCGCTTTTCGCGTCTACTCACGACGAAATCACGGCAAATCGCACCGCTTGCGCTTGAACGCGGCGTTGCAACACGCGTAGCGAGGGAGCCTCATTGGAAAGGTCCTGAGCTTGATCACCGCAGTCCTGTCGGCACGCAAACGCACCAATACCGGTGATCTGCGTGCGGGTTTGACGCTGAACGGGCGTTCCCTGCTGGTCTGGCAGGCCGAAACCGTGCGCAAATTAGGCTGTCAGAGATTCATCTGCCTGCATGAACATGCCGATGAAGGGGTGGCGCAACTTCGTGAGCATGTCGAGGTACTGGGCGGCGAATTTCACGCTGTTCGGACGCATGCCCAGCTGATTGCGCAGCTGCACTCCGACGATCTGCTGATTGTGATGGCGGACGGCCTGGTGGCGAACGACGACATTTGCGGCGAACTGCTCACGTCGCCGGCGGGCACATCCAAGGGTATCCTGACGGTTCCCGCTGACCATGAACTTGCTCGGAGCCTCCCGGAAGATTTCGAGCGGATCGATGCGACCCGCAACTGGGCCGGGATAGCGGTCCTTCAGGCCACGATTGCGCAGAGGCTCGGTGAGCTTCCTCCGGACGGCGAATTCCTCTCTTTGCTTCTCAGAATTGCACTTCAGGCTCGCACACCGATGGTGCCGCTGCCTGTGGAACAGTTGGATACCGTTGATTGGCTGATGGCGACCAGCGCGTCTGCGGTCGACGCGCATCAGCGCGGGATTATCGAGAAGCACTCCCCAAAGGCCAATTGGACCGCGCCCTTCGATGCTCTGGCTTCGCAAATCGTCCAGAAAGCTGCCTCGTTCGGTCTGGCGCGCGGGGGAATGGCATTAGTGGCGGGCGGGGCGGCATTGCTTGGCGTTGCCGGAGTCATCGCATGGAACGAGTTGGCGGGCGCGGCCCTGATCGTAGCTGCACTTGCAACGTTTCTTTTCAGTCTGGGCGCCCGCTGGGAGAGGCTTAAGTCGGCGATCCTTGCGTCGCAAAATGAGCACTCAAAACCGCATATTATCAGAGTGTTGTGTTCCATTGCTACGACTGCGCTTCTCATTCTGGCGGTCTCGCAAGAAGCGGGTCGCCTAGCGCTTCTGGCGCTTCCGGTTCTGGCCATCGGCCTCACTACACTTGCCAGCAAGGACAGTAGGCCGCTCGTCAGTGCTTTCTGGGAAGATAGGACGCTGAATCTTGCGTTTCTGGCCATATGCGCTTTTGGCGGCTTGCTCACGGAAGGTCTCGCGATCCTTTCGCTCGCCGCTTTGTCTCAGGTGATGCTGCGCACGGCGCGAGACTAAGCTAACGCGGCCTTAACCAAACCGGTATAAGGGCAGTTGAATGGGCAAGACTGCATCAGATCTGGGCAGCGAAAGCGGGGCGAGGATACCGAGTGTGGAAGCCATCCTGAAGGATGAGCTGACCCGCGGCGATCGGGCGCTGCGCAGCGTCCCGCCTGTCCTGTCGCATATGCTCGCAAGTTCGGGGCAATCGCTCGTAAGCGACGCCATCGTCGCAAGGCTGCGCGGGATGCTTGCTTCGCTCTCTACGCAATTGCTCGCGGCGAAAGATCCAGCGCGGAAGGCCGAGGCGGACAACGCCGAGCTGGATCTGCTGTCCGATCGTCTGGCCAGCGACAGCGTTGTGCTCAGCTATTGCTACGCGATGGCGATGGAAGGGCATCTTGCCGAGAAGTTCGAGCAGCGCTCCTCCATTGATCCGATCCTGAGCCCGCTGCTGCAGGAATTGATCGCGTCGGACAATGCTGCAACCGCAGAGCTTGCGATGAACACGCTCGCCGCGCAGTCCCGGTTCGTACAGAGCCAGCGGCGCATGGACCTGCCTCTGGCCGAGCTTCCGGCAGAGCTGTTCCATGCCATTTTGAAAAGGTGGGAAGCGCATGACCGGCATGATCCCGCCATGGCTCCGGCCGTGAAATCCCTGAAGGCAAAATACGACGAGGGCGCGAGCCGTATCGGCTTGCTCGCCAGATTGGTCACGGCGATGCGCGGAGGTGCAATCGCTGCCCTTCAGCTTGATCACGCCGGTTTCGCTCTCTTCGCGAGCGCGCTTTCGGCGCTCGGCAAGCAGCCGCGCGAACTGGCTGTGCTCGCCTGCCATGAGCATCAGGCCGCGCGTCTGGCGCTCAGCTTGCGCGCAGCGGGCCTCGGCAGCTCCGCGATAAAGGCTCAATTCGAACTGCTCCATCCGGCAGAGCGGCTTCCGAGCGAAATCGAAGCAATTGCCCCAGAACGGGCCAGTATCCTGCTAAACAATTCCAATGCGCGGGACGCTGGGTGACTAGGCTCGTCATGGAACCCCCGGAAGCCACTCTCGCTGCGCGCGGCATAACCGACGAGCGCGATCGGCTGCTCAGCGCGGACGAAGCGCTGGCGGAACTGCAGGAGAGTTGCGGCGGCGTAATCCCGGGTCCTTTGGCCATTCCCGAATTGCTGGATCTCGTCGGGCAGGCGAGACAGATGGGCCTCAAGATCGCGCGGGAATTCAGCGCTTTCGATGGCACAGATGTTGTCAGCGGCTTTGCGCGGATCGTTCCTCTGGAAGACGATGCGGGTGGTGGCTGCGAGCTCCTCGTTGATAACTGGCAGAGAAGCGCGGGCGATATCAGCTCTACGCACGATCTCGCCGAACGGCTCGATATCATCGACCGTGCCTCTGCCGAGATCACTGCGCGCCTCGACAGCACTCAGAAACTGCAGCTGCTGACAGCGCTTGTGCCGGATGCCGATGAATTTCACGAAGCGGTGAAGGCGGGACCAGGCAAAGTCTGGACGGAATATGTCTCGCTTTCAGGGGTTGCGCATCAGCAGCCGCTGCACTGGCGACTGCTCGACGGAGCGCACTGCAAGATCCCCGGCTCGCTTCGCTCGTGGCGCGCGCGATTGCTGCCCATAGGCCCGCGTAAGGAGGACCCGAGAGGGTTCGAGCTCCTGTTCATCGCAGACGAGCCGCTCATCAATGAGTTCGGTGGTGATGGAGAAGACGGCAACAGCCCCTATACACGGCTGATCGGGGGAGCACTCACGCCGGTCCTGCGTCAACCGATTGCGCGCATCGTTGCGAATGCGGAAACCATTCAGGCCAAGCTCGCAGGCCCGCTTCGGTCAGAATACAGCGAATATGCCGGAAACATCGCGATGGCCGGTCAGCATCTCTCTGGAATGCTCGACGACCTCGCAGATCTGGAAGTCGTCGAGAGCGCGGGCTTTTCCACCGCCAAGGAAAAGGTCGATCTGGCCGATGCTGCGCGCAGGGCAGGGGGGATCCTCGGCGTGCGGGCACAATCGCGTTCGATCACGCTCGAATTGCCCGAACAGGGCAAAAGCGCAGATGAGCGCGCGGTGGCGAATGCGGAGTTCCGGCGCGTGCTTCAGGTGCTCATCAACCTTATCGGCAACGCAATTGCGTACTCGCCCGAAGGCAGCACCGTGACCGTCGAGACGCGCATCGATGAAGATGATGGAATGGTCGCAGTGTCCGTGGCCGATCAGGGGCCGGGCATTTCACCCGAGCAGAGAGCCAAGATTTTCGAGAAGTTCGAACGCCTCGGACGCGACAGCGATGGCGGCAAGGACACGGGGTCTGGCCTTGGACTTTATATCTCGCGGCGGCTTGCGGTGGTCATGGGGGGCGATCTCAGCGTCGAAGCCTCATCGCCAGAGGGCATGAGCACCGGCGCCGTGTTCACACTGCGCCTGCCCTCGCTTCAGCAATCAAGCTGAACTCAGCGCCGCACTCTGAAAGCAATCATCAGGAACAAGCCCCCTATTGCGGACGCGATGGCGCCATAGAGCGCCCATTCGCGCTTCGAAAGCATGAAACTGTCTGCAGGCCAAAGCACGATGCCGAGCCCTTGCAATGCCCACAGGACGCTGGATGCGATAAGGGCGGCCCCGATGGCCTGCAGCGCAAGCCGGATCAGGGACCGCCCCATGATTTTGCTCTGATCTGGGTCTTACCGGTCGCTGAGCTGGACGTAGTCCCGCTCGGTCGGTCCGGTATAGAGCTGGCGCGGACGGCCGATGACCTGGCCTGGATCGGAAATCATCTCGTTCCATTGCGCGACCCAGCCCACCGTACGGGCGAGAGCGAACAGGGCGGTGAACATGGTGGTCGGGAAACCGATCGCCGACAGGATGATCCCGGAGTAGAAATCCACATTCGGGAACAGTTTCTTTTCCTTGAAGTAATCGTCGTTCAGCGCGATTTCTTCGAGTGCAAGGGCTGTTTCGAAGACCGGATCCTTCACCTTCAGCGCATCGAACACCTCACGAACCGTCTTCTGCATGACGGTCGCGCGCGGATCGTAGTTCTTGTAAACGCGGTGGCCGAAGCCCATAAGGCGGAACGGATCGTTCTTGTCCTTGGCGCGCTCGATATAGTGCGGGATCTTGTCCGGCGTGCCGATTTCGCGGAGCATGTTGAGCGCCGCTTCGTTCGCGCCGCCATGCGCCGGGCCCCACAGACAGGCAATGCCGGCTGCGATACAGGCAAACGGGTTTGCGCCAGACGAACCGGCGAGGCGGACGGTCGATGTCGATGCGTTCTGTTCATGATCGGCGTGAAGGATGAAAATCCGATCCATCGCGCGCTCAACCTCGGGAACGACTTCATATGGCTCCGCCGGAACGCCGAAGGTCATGCGTAGGAAGTTGCCGGTGTAGCTCAGCGAGTTGTCGGGCTGCATCATCGGCTGCCCGACCGAGTATTTGTACGCCGCAGCCGCAATCGTCGGCATCTTGGCGATCAGACGATGGGAACTGATCTTGCGATGCTCCGGGTCCGAGATGTCGGTGCTGTCGTGATAGAACGCGGACAGCGCGCCGACGACGCCGCACATGATAGCCATCGGGTGCGCATCGCGGCGGAAGCCCTGGTAGAACTGCCGCAGCTGATCGTGCAGCATCGTGTGGCGCGTGATCGTGTAGGTGAAATCGTCAAGCTCGTCGCGGCTTGGCAATTCGCCATTCAGCAAAAGATACGAAACCTCCATGAAGCTCGAATGTTCGGCCAGCTGCCCGATCGGATATCCGCGGTGGAGGAGAACGCCTTCGTTGCCATCGATATAGGTCAGCGCGCTTTCGCAGCTGGCGGTCGATTTGTAACCGGGATCGAACGTGAACTTGCCTGTCTGGCCGTACAATTTGCGAATGTCGACCACATCGGGACCGGTGCTGCCTTGGAGCACGGGAAATTCGTGGGTCTCGCCGCCGATATCGAGTTTGGCGTTTTGATCTGCCAAGATTGTGTCTCCTGCTCTATTCCTGCCCTGCCAGTCCGCTCACGCAGCTTGTGCGTCGAGCCGGGCGAGGGCTTCTTCCCGTCCGAGTAGGACCAGAACGTCGAAAATTCCGGGCGAGGTTGTCGTCCCGGTAAGCGCAGCGCGCATTGGCTGCGCAAGCTTGCCAAGTCCCAATTCCAGTTCCTCGGCGAGCGATTTGGTAGTGGCTTCGAGAGCCTCGCTTGTCCAGTCATTTTCGCGGGCCAGGGCCTCCGAAATTACCGACAAACGCGCGCGGCTTTCGTCATCCAGCAGTTTGGCTGCTTTCTCAGTCATCGCTAGAGGGCGTTTTGCGACCAGAAACGCAGCACCTTCAGCGAGTTCGTGGGTGCTCTTTGCACGCGTTTTCAGGACCGGCATCGCCTTCGCCAAAAGCGCTGTGTCCACTTCGCCGTCGATCTGCGCCGCAACCAGCTCTGCCAGCATCGCATCATCGGCTTCGCGAATGTAGTGCCCGTTCAGGTTTTCCAGCTTCTTGATATCGAAGCGTGATGGGCTTTTGCCGACGCCGGATAGGTCGAACAGTTCGATGGCTTCTGCGCGGGTGATCTCCTCGCGGTCGCCGTGGCCCCAGCCAAGGCGCAGCAGATAGTTGAAGAGAGCGTCAGACAGCACGCCCATCTCGTCACGATAAGCATCCACGCCAAGCGCGCCGTGACGCTTGGACAATTTGGCTCCATCGGACCCATGGATAAGCGGAATGTGCGCATAGGTCGGATCCGGCCAATCGCCTTCGATCTGGTCCATCGCGCGGTAGATCGGCAGCTGGCGAAAGGCGTTGTTGAGGTGATCGTCCCCGCGAATGACATGGGTCACGCCCATGTCGTGATCGTCGACCACTGCCGCCAGCATGTAGGTCGGCGTGCCATCGGCGCGCAGGATGATGTAATCGTCGATTTCCTCGTTGCGGACCGAGACTTGGCCTTGAACCTCATCATGAATGGTGGTCTGACCATCCTGCGGCGTCTTGAGCCTGACGGTGAAGGATGCACCCGCAGGAGCCTCTGACGGATCGCGGTCGCGCCAGCGTCCGTCATAGCGCATGGGCTGCTTGTTGGCGCGCTGTTCGGCGCGCATTGCTTCGAGTTCCTCGGGCGTGGCGAAGCATTTATAGGCGTGTCCAGCGTCGAGCAGCTTGTGTGCAACCTCCGCGTGGCGTTCGGCGCGGTCGGACTGGAAGATCGGCGGGTCATCGTATTCGAGACCGAGCCAGTCGAGCCCGTCCAGGATGGCGTCGATAGCCTCCTGCGTGGAGCGTTTCTTGTCGGTATCTTCGATCCTGAGCAGTGCACGGCCCCCGTGGTGACGCGCATAGAGCCAGTTGAACAGTGCGGTGCGCGCACCGCCAATATGGAGAAAGCCGGTCGGCGAGGGCGCAAAACGCGTGACTACCGCGCTGCCGCCGCTTTCGCTTTTGCTTGCCATGTCGTTCAAATTCCTTTTCAATTCACCCATCGGGAACGAGGGGGAGCACGATGCGCGATGCGCCGTTAGTGCCTTTGGGCGACGGTGCTGCGAGCGGCCCGGTCGCCGATGATGTTGCAATGCAGCGCCCTTGGCAAAGGGCCGCTTCCTTGTCCAGCACCCCGCGCAGAATTGCCGATTTTGCCGAACGCTTTCTTGCAGATGCCGGGTTCGACCGCGCACCATGGCTCGCGGTCGTTTTTGCCGGCGGCATCCTAACGTGGTTCGCGCTGGCATCGCCATGGCAGTGGATGGGCGCAATGGGCTGCGGGGTGCTGATCGCGCTCGGCGCATTGGCGGCATGGCGAGGCGATGATGATCGCGGGCACCTGCGTAGCGCTTTGGTCGCGAGCAGTCTCGTGTTCGCAGCGGGCATCGCCGTCATCTGGTTGCGCTCGGAAACGGTTGGAGCCGAACCGATCAATCGTCCTGTGGTTGAGCGCGTCCAGGGCTATGTACTAGAGCGCGAAGATCAGCCCTCGCGTGACCGCATCAGGCTGACGCTGGCGGTTCGCGACGCCGAGACCGGAACCGCTCGCAAAATCAGGGTCAATGTGCCGTCCGATACGCCGGGTCTTGCTGGCGAGGACGGGGACGGACTGACCGAAGGCGCTGTTGTTCGCGCACGTGTGCGGTTGATGCCGCCTGCCAGCCCCATGCTCCCCGGAGCGTACGACTTCGCCCGCGCGGCCTGGTTCAAGGGGCTCGCCGCCACCGGCAGCGTTGTGGGCGGTATCGACATCATCGAAGCGGCGCCGCCTGCGACGGGGATCGCGGCGATCCAGCGCGGATTGTCTGCGCATGTACGAGAGCGGGTGAGCGGATCGGCAGGAACCATCGCGGCGGCCTTCGCCAGCGGAGACCGCGGAGCCATTGCCGAGGCGGATGAAGATGCGATGCGCGATGCGGGTTTGACCCACCTTCTTTCCATAAGCGGATTGCACGTGAGCGCGGTGATCGCGGCTGCTTATCTACTGGCGCTGAAATTGCTCGCGCTGGTGCCGCCGATTGCGCTGCGGATTCGACTGCCGGTGGCCGCAGCTGCCGTCGGTGCGCTTGCGGGGATCGGCTATACCCTGCTCACCGGGGCAGAGGTGCCAACAGTCCGCAGCTGTGCCGCGGCGATGCTGGTGCTCATAGCGCTGGCGATGGGGCGGGACGCCTTGTCGCTGCGCATGGTGGCCACGGCTGCAGCGTTCGTGATGCTGCTGTGGCCTGAAAGCGTAGTCGGCCCAAGCTTTCAGATGAGTTTTTCGGCGGTCCTCGCGATCGTTGCGCTCCACTCCTCATCGCCTGCAAAGGCATTTCTTGCCCCGCGTGAGGAGCCTTGGGTCAAACAGATGGGAAGGCGTGTAACCATGCTCTTCGTGACAGGGCTGGTTATCGAGATCGCGCTCATGCCGATCGTCCTGTTTCACTTCCACCGGGCGGGACTTTACGGAGCGTTTGCGAATGTCATCGCCATTCCCCTCGTCACCTTCGTCTCGATGCCGCTGATCGCTTTGGCGCTTTTCCTCGATACCGTCGACGCGGGCGCACCAGCCTGGTGGCTGGTGCAGCACTCCCTCGATGCGCTGCTTGGGCTGGCGCATATGACGGCGTCGCAGCCCGGGGCGGTGAAACTGATGCCGCAGATGGACAGGCTTACCATCGGTTTGTTCGTGATCGGAGCATTGTGGCTCGCGCTCTGGAATGGGAGCGCGCGGTTATGGGGTCTGGTGCCAGCAGCGGTCGCTTCGGTCATGCTGATCGGGACTCCCATTCCTGACATTCTGGTCGGACGCGAAGGGCGTCATGTGGGGATCACGATCGAAGGTCCGCGCGGCGAGCGGCAGCTGCTCTCCTTGCGCGACAGTCGTTCTTCCTATTCGCGCGACAACCTGCTCGAACTGGCGAGCGTGACCAGCGATCCGATTGCATTGCCCGATTGGCCCGGTGCAGAGTGCTCGGACCAGTTCTGCGTCATCACGATTGCTCGCGGTGGACGCGATTGGAGCTTGCTGATGGCGCGCAACAGAGACCTGGTGGAAGAGCGTGCTCTCGCTGCCGCATGTGAGCGCTCCGATATTGTCATCGCGGACCGCTTCCTACCGCGATCGTGCAAACCGCGCTGGCTGAAGGCCGATCGCCGTTTGCTCGTGCAAACCGGTGGATTGGCGATCGACCTCAAAAACGAACGCATTGCGACCGTTGCCGAAGGGCAGGGCGAACATGGCTGGTGGCGCGGGGAGCAGCCGTAAAGCCGCCACCCGCGCGTACGGATCAGTGGTAGCGGCGCAGCAGTCCGGCAAGTTTGCCCTGAACCTGCACCTCCCCCGGACCGTAGACCTGGGGATCGTATGCCGCGTTGGCGGGATCGAGGCGCACGCTGCCGCCGTCCTTGTGGAGATATTTGAGCGTCGCTTCCTCGCCGCGAACAAGTGCCACGACGATCTCGCCGTCGCGGGCGCTGTCAGTGCGGCGGACGAGCGCGAAGTCGCCATCGAAGATCCCGGCCTCGATCATCGAGTCCCCGGACACCTCGAGCGCATAATGCTCTCCCGGACCCAGGAGGGCCGCAGGCACGGGTAGCGAGTTCTGCCCTTCGAGCGCTTCGATTGGTGCGCCGGCCGCGATCCTGCCGTGAAGCGGAATTTCGATGACATCGTTGGCCGGCTCTGGGGCTTTGCTCATCACAGCGGATGCCGAGGCCACCGCATCGTTAGCCGCGACCGTCGCCCGCGGAGTGGGCGTTGCATCTTCGGGTTGCTTGATCACTTCGAGCGCGCGCGCCCGATTGGGCAGACGGCGGATGAAACCGCGTTCCTCAAGAGCCGAAATCAGGCGGTGAACGCCGGACTTGCTCTTCAGGTCGAGGGCTTCCTTCATTTCTTCGAAACTTGGCGATATCCCGGTTTCGTCCAGACGTTTCTGGATGAACTGGATCAATTCGTGCTGCTTTGCAGTCAGCATGGGGTCACTCCCTGATACGCACATTTCCGAGGCGTTTCACCGCCCGCAGTGCCAGACTTGCGCATTCCCAGAGGCACCGTGAGAGAGGTGCGTTGCGAACACTCTCCGCCCGCCTTTATGGTGAACGAATGAAGAACGAATAGGCAACCTGATTCGTCCTGTCAAGAACAGGGGGAGGACCTGCACCCCGGAATTCAGCCATTCTGGAGGTAGTATACCGGTACCTTATCACCCTTCGATGTCGCAGCGCTGTAAGCGCCGCGATCAATCAGGCAGTTTGCCGATGCGAGCGCCAGCAGCGCACTCGAATCCTGCGATGATGCTCTGCGCACTGTCTTGCCGTCGCTGACGCCGCGCAGGAACTCTCGCCGCAAGCCGACTTCGGGCAAGTCTTCGCCCGCAGGCACGTGCTGCGGCAATGGCAGCGGATCGGCTGCTCCCAAGGCGGCACGGACCAGCGGCAACGCGAACAGGAAACAGGTGACGAAGCTCGAAACTGGGTTGCCGGGCAGGCCGACGATCACCTGCTCGCCGCGCGTCGCCACCATCAAGGGCTTGCCCGGCTTAATTGCGACCTTCCAGAACGCAAGGTCCGCGCCCCATTCCGTGAGTGCATGCTGTATGAGGTCGTGATCGCCCACGGAGGCTCCACCCGACGTGATGAGGATGTCGCAATCCTCGGCCTTCGCGAGAGCCTGCGCGAGTGCGGCTTCATCGTCCGGAACTGGCCCGAGCCGCGTGACCTCGCCAACCAGCGGGCGGAGCATGGCTGAGATCATCGCGCCATTGCTCGCGGGTATCAGGTCGGGTCCGCATTCGGCGGGGTCGCGCGCCAGCTCGTCTCCGCTGTCGAGCACCGCGATCCGGGGCGGTCGCCGCACGGAGAGGCGGCCATGACCCGAAGCGAGAGCGAGCGCCAATTGCGCTGGACCCAGACGCACACCCGAAGCCAGCACAATGCCGCCTTCCGTAAAGTCGAAGCCGCGCGGCCGTACATGGCGCTGCGGTTCCGGCAGCGCTTCGCCATCCGCGAGCCGCACGTGATCGCCATCGAGCGCGGCATTCTCCTGGATCAGCACCCGGTCCGCGCCGCGCGGCATGTGCGCTCCGGTCGAGATACGCGTGCATTGACCGGGCTCCAGCGTGCCGGCGAAGGGTGTGCCAGCGCGGCTTTCGCCAACCTTGCGCCAAGGGCCAGCGCCGCAGATCGCATAGCCATCCATGGCGGACAGATTCGCGGGAGGCTGCGTGCGAAGGGCCTGCCGATCGCCAGCGAGATAGCGCCAAGGAGGGATTTCATCGACTGCGACCTGCTCAACTGTGCCGAGCGGCGCCAGCGCCAGCAGCCGCTCCTGCGCCTCCTCCAGCGTCAGCATCGCCGCCATCAGGCCGGGGCCTTCCATATCCCCGATTTGCCCCCGCGCTTCTCGATCGGGCGTACGTTCTCGATTACCATGCCTTTATCGATGGCCTTGGCCATGTCGTAGATCGTGAGCAGCGCGGTAGACACGGCCACCATGGCCTCCATCTCTACGCCAGTCTTGCCCGTAAGCGATGCGCTGGCGGTGACGGCGATGGCGCTGTCCTCGAACGCGAAGTCGATGGTGACCGCCTCCAGCCCCAACGGGTGGCACAGCGGGATCAGCTCGCCCGTGCGCTTGGCCGCCATGATCCCCGCGATCCGCGCGGTGCCCAGCACATCGCCCTTGGGAGCATCTCCGGCACGGATGGCTTCGAGCGCCTGCTTCGACATGGCGATCCGGCCCGATGCGACCGCGACCCGGTGCGTTTCGGCTTTCCCGCCAACATCGACCATGCGTGCTGCGCCGCTTGCGTCGAGATGGGTGAGATCGCTCATCTTTGCCCCGCGCTACTGGGAGACATGGACCGCATGTTACACGGTCCTGGGAGCGAAAATCTTTGCGGCCTATCGGGCGTCGATCGTGCTGTCATAGCGCATTCATGCCACGATCCGCCGGAGTAGGACAGGGGCGACGATCAACGTGGGTTCAACCCTCGATCAGAGCCCTTGTAGCACCGGCCACATCGTCTGCGCGCATCAGGCTTTCACCCACGAGGAATGTGCGCACGCCTGACTGCGCGAGGCGCTCCAGATCGGAATGCTGCGAAATACCGCTTTCCCCGACCAGCAAAGCGCCTGCGGGTGCCAGCGGAGCGAGGCGCTCGGTCGTGGCCAAGGATGTCGTGAAAGTCTTCAGATCGCGGTTGTTGATACCGATCAGGCGCGATTTCAGCGCTTTGCCCGCTCGCTCCAACTCGGCCTCGTCATGAACCTCGACCAGCACATCCATGCCATACTCGCGCGCCGCCGCTTCGATCTCGGCCATTTCGCTATCGCCCAGCGCTGCGACGATGATCAGGATCGCGTCGGCTCCCAGAGTGCGCGCTTCGAGGCATTGCCATGGATCGACCATGAAGTCCTTGCGCAGGACCGGAAGCGAGCAGGCAGCGCGGGCGGCAATCAGGAAATCTTCGTGCCCCAGAAAATACGGCGCGTCGGTCAGCACGGAGAGACATGCTGCGCCGCCTTTTTCGTAGTCGCGCGCATGTTCAGCCGGTTTGAAATCTTCGCGGATCAAGCCCTTGGACGGACTCGCCTTTTTGATCTCCGCAATCAGCGCAAAGCCAGTCTCGGCTGTTCGGCGCAGCGCCGCTTCGAAACCGCGCGGTCGCGTCTGGGTACGGGCGGTCTCCTCCATCTGCGCGCGCGATATGACGGATTTTCGCGCGGCGACGATCTCGCGCTTGGCCGCGCAGATTTCCTCAAGCTTGTTCATCGCCATCAGCTGGCCAGTTCGATCCAGTTTTCAAGCACTTTGAGCGCGGCGCCGGAATCGATTGCCTCGGCTGCGATCCCCACGCGCTCCGGCCATTCTTCACCCCGACCGGCTACGGCAAGCGCGCCTGCGGCATTGAAGGTGACTGCATCGCGGTATGGGCCCGGAGCGCCCATCAACAGCGCCTTGAGCGCGGCTGCGTTGTGCTTCGCATCATCCCCGCGAATGGCTTCGATCGGCGAAATCTGGATATCGGCGTCGAACGGATGAAGGCGGTGCATCTCGAAAGCATTGCCTGTGACGAGCGCGACTTCATTGCCGCCGGCCAGCGACAATTCGTCCAGTCCCTCGTCGCCCGACACGATCAGCGACCTGCCCGTTCCAAGCTTCGCCATCGCCCCTGCATAGATCGGGACATAGGCAGGGCGCGCAATCCCGATCAGCTGGCTCTTAACGCCTGCCGGGTTGGAGAGCGGCCCCATAAGGTTGAAAATGGTGCGTTTGCCGATCCTTTTGCGGATCGGTTGGATACGCCCCATCGCCGGGTGGTGGTTCTTTGCGAAGAGGAAGCAGATGCCGATTTCCGCGAGCGTTTTTTCCGCGGTCCGGCCGGCCGCATCCATATCGAGGCCGAGTGCCTCAAGCGTATCGGCGGCACCCGCCTTGGACGAAGCGGCGCGATTGCCATGTTTTGCGACCGGCACGCCGCAGGCTGCAACGACGAGGCTGACAGCGGTCGAAACGTTGAGCGTATGATGCCCGTCGCCGCCGGTGCCGCAGACGTCGATCGCATCCTCGGGTGCTTCGATCGGAAGCAAGCGGGCGCGCAGGGCGCGGGCGGCGCCGGCAATCTCGTCCGAGGTTTCACCACGTTCGGACAGGGCGACCAGGAATTGCTCGATTTCCTCTTCGCTCGGCACGCCGTCGAGCAGGGCACCGAAAGCGGTTTCCGCATCGGTTTCGCTAAGCGGGGTCGATATGTCGGGCAGCGCGCTCATGAGGCGAGCCTTTCGGGAAGGCGGGCTTCGATCCCGCAGGTTTTCATGAAATTCGCCAGCAGCGCATGACCGTGCTCGGTCGCGATGCTTTCCGGGTGGAACTGCACGCCATGGATCGGCAATTCTTCGTGGCGAAAGCCCATGACACTTGTCTCGTCTAAGCCCGGTGTCTCGGCATGGGCATTCGCGATGAGCGCATCGGGCACGCCGACCACCTCCAGGCTGTGATAGCGGGTCGCGGTGAAGGGCGAGGGTAGTCCTGCGAAGACGCCGGTGCCATCGTGCGTAACCGGCGAGGTCTTGCCGTGCATCAACCCGCCTCGAACGACTTGGCCGCCAAAGTGCTGCCCGATCGATTGATGGCCCAGACACACGCCGAGCAGCGGTTTGCCCACATCGGCGCAGGCGGCCACCAGGTCGATGCTGATGCCTGCTTCGTTCGGGGTGCAGGGACCGGGCGAGATCAGAAATCCGCTGGCATTGGTCGCGATAGCCTCGCTGGCGCTGAGCGCATCGTTGCGCTCGACCCGCACCTCTGCGCCAAGCTCCATAAGGTAATGGACTAGGTTGAAGGTGAAGCTGTCGTAATTGTCGATGACGAGGATCATGCCGTTTTCCCCGCGAGCTCATCGGTCGCACGGACAAGACCGTCCACGATACCCGGCTCGCTGGCGCTGTGCCCGGCATCGTGCACGATCCGCAGATCGACTTCGGGCCATGCTTTCTTGAGCGCCCACGCGGCTCCGGGCGGCGTGCAGATGTCGTGGCGGCCCTGGACGATGATACCCGGGATGCCCTTCAATCGGTCCGCATTCTTGAGCAATTGCGATTCCTCGAGGAAGAAATCCTCTAGGAAGAACTTGGCGCATATCCGCGCGAACGGGACGGCTTTCGAAGGATCGGCGAACTCGTCCATCAACGCCTCGTTTGGAAGCAGGGTGGCGACGCTGCCTTCCCAAAGTGACCACTCTTTCGCTGCTGCGAGGCGGGTTGGCTCATCATCGCTGGTCAGCCGCTTGTAGTAAGCAGTGACGAGATCGCCGCGCTCACCTTCCGGGATATGGCCGGAGAACGAATCCCACCGTTCGGCCATGATCTCGCTTGCGCCGTAACCGTACAGCCAGCTCCGCTCCCGCTGGCGGGCGAGGAACACACCGCGCAGCACCAGTTCCGTGGTGCGATCGGGATGCGCCTGCGCGTAAGCGAGCGCGAGCGTCGCGCCCCAGCTTCCGCCGAACACCTGCCATGCCTCGTGCCCGCACATTTCGCGCAGGCGCTCGATATCGGCGACGATCCGGCCGGTGTCGTTGTTCTCGATCTCGGCAAAAGGCGTCGATTTGCCGCAGCCGCGCTGATCGAACAGCAGGACATCGTAGAGTTCAGGATCCCATTGGCGGCGATGCGAGGGAGCCATGCCGCCGCCCGGCCCGCCGTGGAGGAACACCGCCGGTTTCGCGCCGGGCGTGCCGCACCGCTCGTAATAGAGCGAATGTCCTTCGCCGACATCGAGCATGCCGGTTTCGTAGGGCTCGATCTCCGGGTAGAGCGTGCGCTCGTAGGTCTGCATATTGCTCGCCGGCATCACTTCTTCTCCACGACCAGCAATGGGCCGACGCGCCCGCTATCCATGCGCCCGGTTGCCGGGTTCCAGAGCGACGAGATGTTCCCGTCGAGATAGAGCGCATTCGGCGTTTCCAGACGATCGCGGAAAAAGCGTGCGAACTGCCCGAAGCTAATCGGCTCTTCGGAGATGACGAAATGCGCCTTTCCTGCGGCATCGACGCCGACACCGTTGCGGATGGCACGCGAGGGGCCGTTTTCCTGGAAATCGGGGTGCAGTTCGCCTTCGACCACGAGCATCGGGCCCGACTGGGTGCCGAATTGCGGACGATCCCCGACCGTGCGGAAGAACGTGTCGCTATCGAGGACCCGCCACGTGCCATCGCTGCCGAAGAACACGCCGTTGGGCTTCATGTGGAAATTGCCTTCGCCATCGGCACGGTTGAGTTCGGACAGCCGGTCGCTGTCTTGAACGAAATACCCGATCGCCTTCAGGTCGTCGCCGTACATCCCGCCATTCATGGCGAATTCCACTGTGTCGGTCTCGGTATCGCGAGCAAACCCGGCGAACCGGCCCGCATCATCCCCGCTCGACGGGGCAAGCGCGGTGGTGATGCGGTGCTCCGCGGGATCTGCGATGCAATGCGTGAGCGAAACCTGTTCAAAACTGGTCAAGCGGCACGCGGAGACTGGCTCGGCTTCCGGCTCAAGCGTGTCGAACCCCGGTTCCGGCACTGGCACGATCTCTTGCGCGGCGCCATCCTCGCCCAGCTCGGCGCGCAGTATCGGATCACCCTCCGGCTGCTCCGTGCAAGCCGAAAGCACCATGGCGGCGAGAATGAAAGTGAGGCTTGGTTTCATGGGTTCGCTTCAAGAAATTGCTGGAGTTCGTCCATCCACAAGTTCGGACGGCTGTGAGTGCCGTGGCCATAGGTTTCCGCACTCGGCGGGATCAGCACGAACCGCGCATTGGGCATCGTGGAGGCAAGCGCTGCGGGGTTTCCGAGGCTCGGCGGATTGATAAAATCGTCGGCGGAATTGATCCACAGCACCGGCGAAGTGATCTCGTGCAGCCGGGCTGCGGGATTGTAATCCCGCGAGGCATCGAACTGATAGATCGTGTCATTGGGATCGACCGGGTTCGCGGCAAAGCTATCGCGCGCCGCGGCATAATACTGCTCGACCGATGCGCGAGTCGGCAATTCTGCTGCCTGTCGGTACGGATTGCTGCCTGCCATCAGCAGGATATCGCGCCGGATTGCCTGGCCGACGATCAGGTCTGCCGGATCGGCATAATCGCCGCCATCATAGGCCGGGTCGCTGCGATATCCATCAATCACCATCTGCCGCATGAGCCGGTTGCGTCCGGCAATCTCGACCGCGTTGCAAGCGAGTGCCACGTACTTGTCGACGAAGCCGGGATAGGTCGGTCCCCAGACGAAGGAGTGCATGCAGCCCATCGACGTGCCGAGAACCATCTCCAAACCTTCGACGTCGAACCCTTCGTTCAGCATCCGGTACTGGGCGCGCACCATGTCGTCGTAATCATAGCGCGGAAAGGCGGCGCGCAGCCCATCGCTCGGCTTGCTGCTCTTGCCGTGCCCGAGATTGCTCGGCGAGATGATGTAGAACCTCGAGATATCGAGCGGTTGGCCGGGCCCGAACATCGCATCGCCAAAACGCGGGCGCAAAAGCGAGCTGGCCTGGCCGCCCGTTCCGTGCAGCAACATGACGGCATTCTCGATCTCGCCGTCTTCATTCCGGCGGGGTGTGCCGAGCGTCAGCGCATGCATGGTGATCGAAGGGAGCGTCTCACCGGTATCGAAGGTAAAATCCTCCAGCTCGATCATGTGCTCATCGGCGAGCGCGATCCAATCCTCCGCAGCGGCCTGCGAGTGCAAGGCAATGAGCGCGCAGAGTGCGGCAAGTGCAGCGGCGAGGCGTGATGGAATTGAAGCGGTCATGGTGTTACTCTCCTGCCGATCATTGTCCGAACCCCGGCTCGCGCGCAGCGCGAACCGCCTCGTTTGCTGCAGCGATCAGCGCGCCAGCCTTCGCCCGGCACTCGGCATATTCGTAATCCGGATCGCTGTCGGCAACGATGCCTGCTCCGGCCTGTACGTGCATCGTACCGTCCTTCACCACGGCTGTGCGCAGGACAATACAGCTGTCGACCGATCCGTCGGGCGCGAAATAGCCGACGCCGCCGGCATAGGCACCGCGTGTTTCGGGTTCGAGCTCCGCTATGATCTCGCATGCGCGTATCTTGGGAGCGCCCGAGACCGTACCCGCCGGAAAGCCTGCAAACAGCGCGTCGAGTGCGTCCTTTTCCTCGCTCAAAGCGCCGATGACATTGCTGACGATGTGCATCACATGGCTGTAGCGTTCGATAGTGAAGCTGTCAGTGACCTCCACGCTGCCCTGTGCCGCAACCCGGCCCACATCATTGCGCCCCAGATCGAGCAGCATCAAGTGCTCTGCGCGCTCCTTGGGATCGGCGAGCAGGCTTTTTTCGTTCTCGCGATCTTCGCCTGGGTTCGCGCCGCGAGGCCGTGTCCCTGCAATCGGTCTGATCGTCACTTCGCCGTCGCGCACGCGCACCAGAATTTCCGGGCTGGATCCGACGATAGAGAAGCCGGGCAGGTCGAGGAAATAAAGAAACGGCGATGGATTGACGCGGCGCAGTGCCCTGTAAAGCTCGAGCGGCGGCAATTCGAACGGACAGGTGAAGCGCTGCGCAAGCACCACCTGAAAGATGTCGCCTGCGACGATGTAGTCCTTCGCCCGCGCCACCATTGCCTTGTAATCGGCCTCTTCCATGACCGGCGCGAGCTCGGCATCGCCGCTCGTATCGGGAAGGCGCGGCTCAGGCGGGCGGGGCCGGGTGAGCGCGCGCATGGTTTCATCGATCCGCTCGCTGGCCTGTGAGATCGCCATTGTTGGGTCGGCGGCCTCCCAGATTGGGGCAATGCAAAACAGTTCGTCGGTGAGACCGTCGAACACCAGTATGATGGTCGGGCGCACGAACAGCATGTCGGGCAGGGCAAGCTCGCTCGCTTCCGCACGCGGCAGCTTTTCGACGAGGCCAATCGTCTCGTATCCGAAGTAGCCCACCAGGCAGGCGAGCGCGGGAGGCAGCTCGTCGGGGACGTCGATCCGGCATGCGCTGGCGAGCGCGCGAAGCTCGGTCAGCGCGTCGCCTTCGCAAGTTTCGAAAGCTTTGCGGTCGCTGCGCCAGTCGCGGTTGATCGCTGCTTCGGATTCGCTACCGCGAAACACCAGATCGGGATCGAGCCCAAGCAGGCTGTAGCGCCCGCGAACCTCGCCCCCTTCGACCGATTCCAGCAGGAAATCGCCGCGTCCCGGCTCGATCAGGCGGCGGGCTGCACCCACCGGAGTGTCGCTGTCGGCGATCATGCGCCGCCACACGAGCGCGGGCTTGCCCTCTGCCAAAGCCTCGGCAGCGCGCTCGCCATTTTCAAGCGAGGCGAAATTGGGGCGGGCGGAAGTCACGCTGGAGCGGGATAATGCATGGTTCGGCCGCGCTTAGTTGGTTTCGCCAACCAATTGCCTGCGAACCGCTTCAATCGCATCATCGTTGCGCTCGACGCCGAGTTCGGTCCGGATCGCCTTGGTCAGCTGGTCTGCGTACTCGTCTTCCAGTGCAGTCGCGAGCTGCTGCTGGGCTTGCGCCAGCAGGGGGCTGTCCTCTGGCAGGTCTTCGGTGACGATTTCATCGAGGGTCACGATGTACCAACCGATATCGTTAGGCGCTTCGTAGATCTTGCTCGACCCCTCGGCCATGCTGAACATCAGAACAAGCGGCGGAGGCGGGTTCTGATCGCGCTGGGCGAAGAGTTGCTGGCGCGCAAGATCGATCTGTTCGATCGGCGGGAGCTGCGCATCCTCTTCGGACACGGCGGCGCTCAGCGAGCTGTCTCCGCGCACTTTCTCCAGCACCCGGTCGGCGGTTTCCTTCGCCGCCTTGGCCCCTTCGGCAAAGCCCCAGGCGATTACGACCTGGTCCCGGTTCTCCGAAAGCGGGGGAGCGGCGGACTCGATGATCTCGGCGACGTCGAAGATGACGAATTGCGATCCGGGAACGACTTCGGCGAGTTGCGGTTCGCTTTCGTCCATCTGGAACGCGGTTTCGACCGTGCGGATAAGCGCTGGATTCAGCGATCCGGTGTTCTGTCCGAAGAGCCTGCCATCGGCGAGCACGGGCGGGGTCGTGCGCACTTCGAGACCGTACGCTTCTGCGACGTCCACAAGGGCGGTTCCGCCATCGACCTCTTCCTCGATCCGTGCGCTCAGATCGGCGAGCGCCGCGGCACGTTTCTGGACGGTGATCTCTTCGGTGATTTCGGGCGTCGCCTGCGCGAGAGTGCGAGCCTCTGTGCGCGTGACGTCATCCACGCGCGCGACATACCAGCCCAGGCTGCTTTGCGCGGGCTCGGCGATTTGGCCTTCCGCCGCCGCGAAGACATTTGTGGCGACTGCGGGGCTGAGTGCAGAAGAAAGCTGAGCCTGCGTCTGGCCGGTTACGCTGGAAACGCTGAAGCCAGCCTCGCGTGCGGCTGCTTCGAGCGAAAGGCCGCCGCGGATGCGCTCGACTAGTGATCGCGCCGCGTCCTGCGTGGGCACCAGGAAGGACGACACATCGCGCGTCTCGCTGGCAGCGTAACGTGCGGCGTTCGCTTCATAGAAATTGCGGATTTCCTCAGCGCTCGGGGCAACATCCACATCGAGTTCGTCGGCGCCGAATTGCGCATAGCGGATCGTGCGGCGTTCAGGCAGCGTGAAGCGCGAGCGGTTCTCGCTGTAGAAGGTTTCAAGCTGTTCGTCGGTGGGATCGTCTTCGGGCGCGAAAGCAAAGCTCGGGATGAAGGCGATTCCGCCGCGCCGACGCTCTAGCAGCAGGGCGGCATATTGCTTCGCAGCCTTCGCCGGCATTTGCGGAGCGGCAAGGGCAGGCACCAGCAATTGCTGGGCGAGCAGGCCATCGGCAAGATCGCGGCGGACGACTGCATCGGTCAGGCCCTGATTGCGCAGTGCTGCCTGATAGACCTGCTGGTCGAATTCGCCCGTTGCCCCGCGAAACGCCGCAATCTGGAGGATTTCGCTGTTCACGAGGTTATCGCCCGCGCGCAGGCCATTGCGCTCGGCATAACCGCCGATGGCATAGCGATCGATCAACTGGCTCAGGACCTCGTCGAGCCCACCCTGTTCGACGAATTGCGGCATGGTGATTGTCGGGTTTTCCCGCCGGATGTTCTGGATGGCGGAATTGGAGGTGCTCACCAGTTCGGATGTCGTGATCCGGTCATCGCCAACGACTGCAACCCGGTCTCCGCCGGAGACGCCGCCAAAGGTCGTTCCGGTAATATCGGCGGCGGCAAATGCCAGCGCCACAAGTATCAGGAAGCCGATGAAGATCGGCAGGCCGATTTTCGACTGGAAGAAATTGCGAAAGAACGAAATCATGGGTTGTCTTCAAATCCCGACTTTACACGGCGCTTTCGGGCACCGGGATGATCTGGTGTGCACTTGCACGTCTGGCAGAGCGCTTTATCGGCCATGCGACCTCCCGGCAACAGGTTCGCAGACGTTTTGACTGTATCTCTTTACTCGGGTAGCGGACGCGGCCCCTCGACCCTAAATGGGGGCCTCGGATTCGCTCCGAAGCGAAATTTCTTAGGATAATTGAATGCCTCAGCGGCCTTACATCGTCGGTAACTGGAAAATGCACGGCATGCGCGCCATGCTGTCGGAGGCGCGCGCGATCGACCGTGCGGCGCAGCGGCACATGAAGGTCGAAGTCGCCATCGCCCCGCCATATACGCTCATCCACCCGGTTCATCGCGAGGCGGAACAGATCGGCGTCGGCGCGCAGGACTGCCACTACGAGGAAGACGGTGCGCACACGGGGGATATCTCCGCCGGGATGGTTGCCGACGCGGGCGCGAAGTTCGTGATCCTGGGCCATAGCGAGCGCCGCGAGAATCACGGCGAAAGCGACAAGCTTATCAACGCCAAGGCTGAAGCTGCCCTCGCAGCAGGCCTGCGCGTGATCCTGTGCTGCGGCGAAAGCGCAAAGACGCGCGAAGCGGGCAAGGCCGTAGATTTCGTGACCGAGCAGCTCAAGGCATCGCTCCCAGCCAGCGCCAAGGACCTCGAAGATGTGCATGAGCGCATCACGATCGCTTACGAACCGATCTGGGCGATCGGCACCGGCAATTCGGCCACAATCGACGATATCGCGCAAATGCACGCCGCGATCCGGGCGCTGCTCTTCGAGATGTATGGGTCGGAAAAAGGCCCTGAAATCCGTATCCTTTATGGCGGCTCGGTGAAGCCGGAGAACGCCTCCGAGATTCTCGGCACGCCCGAAGTAGGCGGCGCGCTGGTCGGAGGGGCAAGCCTCACCGCGGACAGCTTCATGAGCATCGCTCTTGCTGCCGGAGAAACCGCCGAGGTTTAAGGCGCCGCCGCCTGCACTTGCCGCTGGCTCGCCGGAGCCTTAAATAGCTGCCACACACTTTATCGAGATCGAGTTCCATGTTCCTATTCCTCACCGTCCTTCAAGCCATCGTGGCCGCCGCATTGGTGGGCGTCGTCCTCATGCAGCGCAGCGAAGGGGGCGGTTTGGGGATAGGCGGCAACCCGAACGGTGCATTGGGCGCGCGCGGGGCGGCGGACTTTCTTACCCGGGCGACGAAATGGCTTGCGGTTTCGTTCGTAGCGCTCTCGATCGCGCTTGCAGCAGTGGCAGTGAACGAGACCAGTAACAGCGCGATCAGCTCTACGCTTGACCGCGATGTCGGCGGCGCGGGAGCGCCCGATCTGCTTGGCGAACCGACCGGCGGCGACACGGCGCCCGCCACCGATCAGCCGGCGCCCGCGCAAGACGATCCTCTCGCGGAATAGATTACCCTGACATTAGTAGGGCGGTTCTGCCTGATTGCTGTGGATGGCGGCATTTGCACGCCGTTATTTGCTTGCCCCGAATCCAATCCAACGCTTAAGGCTCGGCTCCCATGGCGCGGTACATTTTTATCACCGGCGGCGTGGTTTCCTCGCTCGGCAAAGGTCTTATGGCGGCAAGTCTTGCTGCCCTCCTTCAGGCGCGTGGCTACAAGGTCCGCATTCGGAAATTCGATCCCTATCTCAATGTCGATCCGGGCACGATGAGCCCGTATCAGCACGGCGAAGTCTACGTGACCGACGATGGGGCCGAGACCGATCTCGACCTCGGCCACTATGAGCGGTTCACCGGCGTTTCCGCGCGTCAGAGCGACAACATCACCTCGGGCCGCGTCTACCGCGACATCATCGCGAAGGAACGCCGCGGGGACTATCTCGGCGCGACCGTCCAGGTGATTCCGCACGTGACCGACGCGATCAAGGAATTCGCGCTCGCAGACCAAGACGACCACGATTTCATCCTGTGCGAGATTGGCGGCACGGTCGGCGACATCGAATCTCTGCCATTCATGGAAGCAATCCGGCAGCTTCGAAACGAACTCGATCCGCTTCAAACGCTCAGCGTGCATGTGACGTTGGTGCCCTATATCGCCGCCGCCGGTGAGCTGAAGACCAAGCCGACGCAGCATTCTGTCAGGGAGCTGGCGAGCCTCGGGATAAAGCCGGACGTGCTTCTGTGCCGCGCCGAACATCCGATCCCGGAAGGCGAGCGCCAGAAAATCGCGAACTTCTGCAATGTCCGCAAGGAAGCCGTGATCCCGGCACTGGATGCGCCCTCGATCTATTCGGTCCCGCTCCAGTACCATGAAGAGGGTCTGGACGCAGAGGTGCTGCGCGGGTTCGGCATCACCGATGCGCCAGCGCCCGATCTTTCCGCGTGGAGCGACGTTACCGACAGATATTTCAATCCCGAAGGCGAAGTAACGATCGGCGTTGTAGGCAAATACGTAGGTCTTCCCGACGCTTACAAGAGCCTCAACGAAGCGCTCGTCCATGGCGGCCTCGCCAATCGGACAAAGGTCAACATCAAGTGGATCGACGCGGAACTGTTCGAAGGCGACGAAAGCGAAATCATCGCCGAGCTTGAGCCGCTGCATGGTGTGCTCGTTCCCGGTGGGTTCGGTGAGCGCGGCAGCGAAGGAAAGATCGCCAGCGTCCGCTTTGCTCGCGAACGCAAGGTGCCTTTCTTCGGTATTTGCCTGGGCATGCAGATGGCCTGTATCGAAGGCGCAAGGTCGGCCGGGTTCGGTGATGCGTCCTCGACCGAGTTCGGCGAAACCAATGAGCCGGTCGTGGGCATCATCACGGAATGGATGAGCGAAGAGGGGCTGGAGGAGCGCGAGGAAGGCGGTGACCTAGGCGGCACGATGCGGCTCGGCGCGTACGATGCGAGCCTCAGCGCCAACAGCCATGTCGCCCAGATCTATGGCGGCTCGACCGAGATTTCGGAACGTCACCGCCACCGCTACGAAGTCAATTCGAAATATATCGATCCGCTCGAAAAGCAGGGGCTGGTCTTCTCCGGCATGTCACCCGATGGCCTGCTTCCGGAAATCGTCGAGCGTCCGGACCATCCTTGGTTCGTCGGAGTGCAATTCCACCCGGAATTGAAATCGCGCCCATTCGATCCGCATCCGCTCTTCGCCGGGTTTATCGAAGCGGCGCTTGCTCATTCAAGATTAGTTTGAACGCAGATTATTCCCGCATATCAACGGCTCGTTTGAGCAACGCACTGTTTTGAAATGCAATTTTTGCATTAACCAGAAAACCGGCGGATTTCTGCGGGTTATTGGCGTCTGTCGCGTTCTTACAAGCATGTAAGTTTACGCTTGCGCCATGATGCGTTTGCGCATTACGCCTGCACGCATAAGGGTCATTACAAAACCATTACACAGGCTTTCTGCCTGGTCTTACTGCCAAATCAGGGGCGGGCAGTATCGTTTCGGGGGCGAAACAGCCACAGGATCGATCGGCCACCACGGGATTGAGCTCGGACCGAAGTTGACCGTCTTCTGCGACCCGGACGGTGAGCATCGTGACGAGGCGGCCTAACGGTCGCGGGGGCGGATCATTGCGATCCGCCCCTATATTTTTAGACAACGATATTATTGTCCGGCGAGGCCAGATTCGTGCCGATCAGGCGGCGCCTTTTACCTCGTCATCGCCTTCGTCGGAGCTGTCCAGCACGGCGGTGAGAGTGGCTGCGCCGTTCACGGCGATCTTCTTGGGCTTCATCGCGTCGGGCACTTCGCGTACGAGATCGATGGTGAGCAGCCCATCTGCGAGATCGGCGCTTTCAACGCGCACGAAATCCGCTAGCTCGAAACGGCGTTCGAAACCGCGGTTTGCGATGCCGACATGCAGCAGTTCGCCGCCATTATCGACGTCGTCGCGCTTCTTGCCCTGGACGACGAGCAGGTTTTGCTGCGCCGTGATGTCGATGTCCTGCGGGCGGAAGCCGGCGACGGCCAGAGTGATGCGGTAATTGTCATCTCCGCTACGCGCGATGTTGAAGGGCGGATAATTGTCGCCCGAATTCGTGCGCGCCTGGCTTTCGAGAAGATCGAACAGACGATCGAAGCCAACGGTGCTGCGGCGGTATGGGGTAAAATCAAGACGTGACATAATCTGCAAATCCTCTTGTTTGAGCAATCTGAACATGTGTGCAGACCTGCATCACGCAGCGCCTGCGGGTTTATCGCGGATGATGTTTCCCAAGACTGGCGAAACGCCGCGACACGTTCTATTTGGGTTTGCGAAAACACCTTTCAAGAGGTCAAAACTGCGCGATGAGCACACCGAAAATCGACATCTACAGCAAGTTTGCTTGTCCCTACTGCGTGAGAGCCAAGCGCTTGCTTTCATCGAAGGGCGTGGAGTTCAATGAATACGATATCACCATGGGCGGGCCGAAGCGCGATGAAATGCGCGAACGCGCGCCGGGCGCGATGACAGTGCCCCAGATTTTCATCGGCGATACACACGTCGGCGGCTCCGACGATCTTGCCGCGCTTGAGCGTGAGGGCAAGCTCGACGCCTTGCTCGCCGGGTAAGAACACACGTGCCCAAGATCGCAGTATTGCAAATGACTTCGGGCATCGATGCCGAGGCGAATTTTGCTGCAATCGACAGCGCAATGGCCGAGGCGCAGACGGGCGGGGCCGATGTCCTTTTCACGCCGGAAATGTCCCTGCTGCTCGATCGCGATCGCCCGCGCGCCTCGCAGACGATCAACAGCGAAGCATATGCTGGATTTCAGCGGCGGCTCGCGGAGCTGGCGACGCGCGGACAAACCGATCTGGCTTTAGGATCGATGCCGCTCGCCCTGCCAGACGGGAAGTGGGTCAATCGTTCGCACTATTTCTTCGCCAACGGGCGTGAACCGGTCACCTACGACAAGATTCACATGTTCGATGTCGAGCTTGCGACCGGCGAAAGCTGGCGAGAGAGCGCAGCTTACGAGCCGGGCCGGTCCGTCGTGACGGAGAGTTCGACGCCGCTGGGCAGGTTGGGGCTGACTATATGTTATGACCTCAGGTTTCCTGCTCTGTTCGAGGCGCTGGGCCGCGCGAAGTGCGATGCAATTGCAGTCCCGGCCGCCTTCACCAGACCGACAGGCGAGGCGCATTGGCATGCCATGCTGCGAGCCCGCGCGATCGAGGCGAGCGCTTTCGTGATCGCTGCTGCGCAGGTTGGCACGCATGAGGATGGCCGTCAGACCTTCGGACACAGCCTTGTCGTGGATCCCTGGGGAGAAGTTCTGCTCGACATGGGCGGCGATGAGCCCGGCCTCGCTTTCTGCGATGTGGATTTGGGCCGGATCGAAGACGTTCGGCGGCAATTGCCCAGCCTTGCCAACAGGCGGGAAATACCCAACTAGAAGTCAACATGATAGTTTACGACCTTCACTGTGACCATGGCCACCGTTTTGAGGGCTGGTTCGGCTCGTCTTCCGATTTCGAGGAGCAGCAAGCGGGCGGCCTTGTGACGTGCCCCGAATGCGGTAGCGAAAGTGTCGGCAAGGCGCCGATGGCTCCCGCCGTTCCGGCCAAGGGCAATGCGCGTCCAGCGGAGCAGCTCTCTGCGGTGCAGGGCGAGGCCGCTCCCGTCTCCAATATGCCGATGCCGGCTGAGGTCCAAAAAGCCATGCAGGTGCTCGCCAAAGCGCAAGAGAAGGCTCTGAAAAACAGCACTTTCGTCGGTGAGAAGTTCGCGGAACAGTCGCGCGAAATGCATTATGGCGAGCGTGATGAGGCTCCGATCCACGGTCAGGCCACGCTTGAAGAGGCAAAGTCGCTGCTCGATGAAGGCGTCCCGGTTGCGCCGCTGCCATTCCCGGTAGCGCCGCCCGACAAACTCAATTGATTTGAAACGCGCCGATGCTATTGGCGAGACTGGCGACCCCGTAGCTCAGCCGGATAGAGCACCAGATTCCTAATCTGGGGGCCGCGTGTTCGAATCACGCCGGGGTCACCACTTGATTTTCGCTATTGCGATGCGGCTTGGGTGCACGACTGGTTCCAAGACCTTTCCGCGATCACTGATAGGGCGACGACCAATCCCGAAATCGCGAGCAAGAGCAAGCAGGTGCCAGCCCAGCCTGCGAGATCGTATACCGATGTGCCGAGTATGCTTCCCAAGGCGCCGCCGATGAACATCATCACGATATAGCTCGTGGTCAGCCGCGTGCGGATTTCCGGCTCCAGGGCGAGGAAAGTCATGCGCCCTGTCACGTCGATGGTCGGTCCCACCAGATTGACGATGACGAGCGGGACCAGCAGCGTCCACACATTCGCGCCCAGCGGATAAAACAGCGAAATGCCGATGAGCTGCACCACAGCCGAAATGACGCGCGCTCGCCGCGCGCCCACACGGTCGGCCCACTGGCCCAGTCGCGGCGTCGAAAATATGCTGATCGCGGCAATGCCCGCAAGATAGCCCACCGTATCGACGCCGTAGCCCAGTTCCGGGCTCGTCAGATACAGCGCCAGTGCGAGCCAGGTTGCTGTGAAAGCCGCGAAATTCAGGCCCTGGATCACGCCGGATATCATCATGTCGCGGTGCCGCGCGGCCAATGTGAAAACCGACCGGATCAGCTCGGTGTAGTTCGATTGCGGCTGCTTGCCAGGGCTCGCCTCAGTACGCATCGTCACAGGCAGAAACAGCGTCACGCCCGCGATAAGCGCGAAGGCGCACCAGTAAACGGTCCGCCAGCCAAATTGCTCGGCGATTACGCCTGCGCCAACGCGCGCAACGAGGATACCGAAGATCACGCCGGCGGTCAGCAATGCGGTCACTTGGCCAAGCCGATCGGGCGCGACCCGTTTCGACGCGAAAGCAGGGATGAGGTACGGCGCAATCGTCACGAAACCGAGCAAGGTCGAGGCAAGCGTAAATGCCGCGAAGCCCTCCGCCAGCGCCATCCCCAGGATGAAAAGCGCCTGCATCGCGACGAAGATGATGCACAGCCGCTTGTTCGAGTAGTGATCGCCCAACGGCAAGAGCAGCAGAATCCCCACCGCCAAGGCCAGCTGATTAAGCGCAGGCACGATCCCGATGCACGCCTCGCTGACGCCAAAATCGCGCGCGACCTCCCCAATAATGGGGTGGATGTAATACGCGTTGGCGGTCACCACGGCGACAGTCACCGCGAGCGCATATTCCTGCGCCCGGCTGAGATAGACCGCCCCTGTGGTGGCCGCCGCTTCGCTCAAGCGAGGAAGCCGGCCTTTTTCGCCGTATCGATCACGCCCTGCGCCAGCTCCTTTGGCCGGTCTTCCTGGCAGAAATGCCCGCAGGTCGAGAGCATGGCGTGCGGCATGTCCTTCGCGCCAGCGATCCGGTCAATAAGGGGCTGTGCGAGGCCGCCTGTGACCGGGTCATCCTCGCCGAACAGGGTCAGGAACGGCTTGTCGAAACCAGCCAACCCCTCCCATGCGCGCTTGTTCTGTTCGATGCCGTCCATCCCGTCTTCCACCGGGACGAGAGCGGGGAAAGCGCGCGCGCCCGCTTTGCTCGGTTCATCGGGGAAAGGCGCATCGTAGGCGGCCACCTCTTCAGCCGATCGTTCGGTCGCGGTGGCGCGTTGGAGCAGTTCTCCGATCTGGAATTCGGGCGAGGATTTGGCGAATTGCCGCCACGCGAGAAACGCCGGGGAGGGCGTACCGCCGGTCGGCAGGAAGGTGTTGCTGGCGACCACGCAGGTGAACTTTTCCGGCTCTTCGCCCACCATGCGCAGGCCGAGCAAGCCGCCCCAGTCCTGGCAGAACAAGGCGGCCGGCTGCGGCACGACAGCCTCACGCCATTGCTTCAGCCAGCTGATGTGGCGATCATAGCTGTAGAACCCGATATCGTCCGGCTTGTCGCTTTTGCCGAATCCGATCAGATCGGGCGCGAGGCAGCGAAATCCTGCATCCAGCAGCACCGGGATCATCTTGCGATAGAGAAAGCTCCAGCTAGGCTCGCCATGGAACAGCAGCACCGGAGGCGCGTCCTTCGGCCCCTCGTCAATGTAGTGCATCCGGCCCGAATGTCCGTCACCCAGATCGATCTCGATCCAGTTCTCTGCGAAATCGTAATCGGGGATTGCGGCGAAACGGGCGGGGTCGTAGGACAGGACTTTCATGATTCTCATCTCCTTCTCGCAGAGTTGAGTAGCATGAAAAAACCTATCGGCCACCGCCTGTTCGCGCGCGGGCTCTCTAGCCCACGAAAAGGATCAGCTGCCGGTGCTTGGCTCGCCCGGATCCTGCCCCATCGGCACACGCTCCTTGAACGTGTGCGTGATGTAAGGGAACGGGATCTCGATACCTGCATCGTCCAGCCCGCGCTTGATCGCGCGCACGACCTTGTCCTTCGATTCCCAGCCATTGCGAGGAGTGGAACCCGACCACCAGCGCACGAGGAAATCGACCGATGATGAGTTGAATTCCTGCGCGAATATGTCGAGGCCTTTTTCGGTATCGACTTCATCGACCGCGGACACGGCCTTGCGGATGACCTCCGCCGCTTCGTCGAGGTCGGTGTCGTAGGACACCCCGATCACGACATCGTGGCGGCGCTGATCCTTGTCGGTCAGGATTTCGACGGGATTCTTGAACAGCACCGAGTTCGGCACGACGGTCAGCTCGCCCGAGAGCGCGCGAATGTGCGATTCGCGCAGCGTGATGTGCTCGACCTTGCCGATGATCCCTTCGCATTCGATCACGTCGCCGATCCGCATCTTCTCGCGGATCATGATCAGCACGCCTGCAAGGAAATTCTCGAAAATGTCCTGAAATGCAAAGCCGATGGCGACCGCGCCTATGCCGAGCCCTGCGATGAGACTGCCAACGGTAAGGCCGGGGAACACCACGATCGCAGCAATGAGGAGGCCGAGAATCCACGTGCCCAGCTTCACCAGCGTTTCGATGAGATTGCGCAACGACGGGCGCAGATCGGTCTTGCCGATAAGCGCATCGGCAATTTTCACCGTGAAGCCCGCCACGATCGCAGTGATGACGATGATGACGATCGCAATGGCAATGCTGGGCAAAGTGCGCACCAGTTCGGTGCCCATCTCATTCAGCTGTTCCATCAATGTGCTGAGCATAATTTTCGCAGGTCCCTCGTTGTTTTTTGCCTTTAACGAGGGAGCGGCGCGGTTCGTTCCGAAGCAACACACCAAGAAAAACGACCGGTACGTCACGTTTCGACTTGATGCCGCGGGTTAACTATGATTCTGTAGAGTTGTATTGGGGAATTAGGGAATGCGCAGACCACCACGGGAACAGTTGCGGCAGGGCCTTGCGCTCATGGCGCTGCTCGTCCTGACCGGATTTGCCATCGCTGGCCCCACGGGCCTGCTCGCATGGAGCGAGAATGTGCAGGCCCTCGAGCAGCGCAGCGCGCAGGTCGCGGAACTCACCGAAAAGCGTGATGCTCTGCGCAACCGAGTAGACCTCCTTAATCCCGAAGCTGCCGATCCCGATCTTGCCAGCGAGCTTGTACGCAAGAATCTGGGCGTGTTGCACGCCGACGAAGTGATGATCACGGTCGAGGACGAATAGCATCTTCCTTCGGCGTTTGCCGGTCTCGCCAGCAAGTTCGGCCATCACACCTCCACCATTTCAATATCCTGCGGTGACATGCTGAAAAGGCGCGCTTTACGTTGCGTCCCGCCGACACACCTGACTATAGGGGCAATGGGAATACCGGCGCGCTCTCCTCCCCCTTTGGCGCGGCCGATTGCAAGAGGATAACGCACCTTGGCGAAACAGCCTGCATCCAAGAAGTCGCCCGCAAAATCCGGCGCCAAGAAACCAGCAGCGAAAAAACAGGCAGATGCCACCGCAGCGCAGGACGATCCCGATTTTGTTCTGCATTCGCTGCAGGAAGAATTCGACGCCAATAAACGCTTCGATGCCGATACCGACCAGATGATGGAATTCTATCGGCAGATGCTGCTCATCCGCCGGTTCGAGGAAAAGGCGGGCCAGCTTTACGGGCTTGGGCTGATCGGCGGGTTCTGCCACCTGTATATCGGTCAGGAAGCGGTCGCCATCGGCCTGCAAAGTGCGCTGGACGGAGACAAGGACAGCGTCATCACCGGTTACCGCGATCACGGCCACATGCTGGCCTATGGGATCGACCCGAAAGTGATCATGGCAGAGCTGACCGGGCGCGAGGCCGGCATTTCCAAGGGGAAGGGCGGCTCGATGCACATGTTCAGCACCGAGCACAAGTTTTATGGCGGTCACGGTATTGTGGGCGCACAAGTCGCGCTCGGCGGCGGTCTCGCTCTGGCGCATCAGTACAATGAAGATGGCGGTCTGTGCCTCGCCTATTTCGGTGACGGTGCGGCGAACCAGGGCCAGGTGTACGAAACCTTCAACATGGCTGCGCTCTGGAACCTGCCGATCGTATTCGTGGTCGAAGACAACCAGTATGCGATGGGCACCGCGACCAAGCGCTCTTCCGCAGAAACACGCTTCCACCGCCGCGGCACGGCATTCCGCATTCCGGGCATGGATGTGAACGGCATGGACGTGCTCGAGGTGCGGGCGGCGGCAGAGGTTGCGTTCAAGCATGTGCGCGATGGGAAGGGGCCGGTGCTGATGGAGCTCAACACCTACCGTTATCGCGGTCATTCAATGTCGGATCCCGCGAAATACCGAACCCGCGAGGAAGTGCAGGATCAGCGCGATCATCACGATCCGATCGAACGGCTGAAGAAAACCCTCATCGAAACCGGCAAGACCGAGGAGGAGCTGAAAGCGATCGACAAGGAAATTCGCAAGATTGTGGCTGAATCCGCTGATTTTGCAGAGAATTCGCCTGAGCCTGCGCCGGAAGAACTCTACACCGATGTTCTGGTGGAGGAGTATTGATCCATGGCTATCGAACTCAAGATGCCGGCGCTGTCGCCGACCATGGAGCAGGGCACGCTCGCGAAATGGCTCAAGTCCGAAGGGGACGCGATCGAGCCCGGCGACATCATCGCCGAAATCGAAACCGACAAGGCAACGATGGAATTCGAAGCCATCGATGAGGGCGTGTTATCCAAGATCCTGATCAAGGAAGGGACCGAGGACGTGGCAGTCGGCACCGTGATCGCCCATCTCGAAGGGGAAGGCGAGGAAACCGCTGCTCCCGCGCCGACGCCTGAGCCGGCCGATCCTGTCCCGGGCGAGGGGAAGGACGAAGGCCGAGACGAGCCGGGCGGTGTGAGTGCACCCGAAAGACCCAAGACCGAGCCAAAATCCGATCCCGACATCCCGGAAGGCACCACCTTCACAAGCACCACGGTGCGCGAGGCGCTGCGGGATGGGATGGCAGAGGAAATGCGCAGCGATCCGCGCGTTTTCGTGATGGGAGAGGAAGTCGCCGAATATCAGGGCGCCTACAAGGTGACCCAAGGCCTACTCGAGGAATTCGGTCCCAAGCGGGTGATCGACACCCCGATCACCGAATACGGTTTCGCCGGGGTAGGGACCGGCGCTGCCATGGGCGGTCTGCGTCCGATTGTTGAATTCATGACTTTCAACTTCGCGATGCAGGCGATCGACCACATCGTGAACTCTGCCGCCAAGACGAATTACATGTCGGGCGGTCAGATGCGCTGCCCCGTCGTTTTCCGCGGCCCAAACGGCGCGGCCAGCCGCGTCGGCGCTCAGCACAGCCAGAATTATGGTCCGTGGTACGCAAGTGTCCCAGGCCTGATCGTAATCGCGCCCTATGACAGCGCCGATGCGAAGGGACTGATGAAGGCCGCGATCCGATCGGAAGACCCGGTCGTGTTCCTGGAAAACGAGCTGGTTTACGGCAAGAGCTTCGATGTCCCCGATCTGGATGACCATGTGCTGCCGATCGGCAAGGCGCGGATCATGCGAGAGGGATCGGACGTCACCATCGTGAGCTATTCCATTGGCGTTGGCATGGCTCTGGAAGCCGCAGAGACTCTGGCTGGCGAGGGTATCGATGCTGAAGTGATCGACCTGCGCACCTTGCGCCCGCTAGACAAGCAAGCAGTGCTGACGAGCCTCGCGAAGACCAACCGGCTCGTCATAGCCGAAGAGGGCTGGCCAACCTGCTCGATCGCCAGTGAAATCATCGCGATCTGCATGGAGGAAGGCTTCGACGATCTCGATGCGCCCGTCCTGCGGGTATGCAATGAAGACGTTCCTCTGCCCTACGCTGCCAACCTCGAAAAGCTGGCCCTCATCGACGCCGACCGCATCGTCGCGGCGGCGAAGAAGGTCTGCTACGCGGATTAGACAGTCAGTCGCAGTCGTTGGTTGTCAATGACTGTGTATTTGTGATGTCCTGGTTAGCCCGTTCGCGAACGTTGAACGCGCTTTCGTACCGGATTTCGCTCGCGTTGTTGATAAATCCGAGATTGATTAGCGGCTGATAAGTGTATGTCACTTCTACAAACATAACTGCTGTTCCGTCAGCAGCCACGATTTTGTTCCCGGCAGGTCCCAAACCGTCTTCCAGGTCATCGTTGTTTCGACCATCGCCCTCTTCACCGTAGGCGGGATCGACATCAAGTTGGCCCATGCAGCGTTGCCAATTGATCATCTGGCCTGCATCACTGCCCGTCTGTTCATTATTCTGCAAAGAAGAGAGCACCAAGCGCCCGTTAGCTGCGAAATCGATAGGATCACCAACCGTTCGGGCACCTTCAAATACCTCGTAGATATCGACTTCGTCGATCGAGGTTTGAACACGCCCGGCGTTGTCGGCAACTGTCAAGGCAATTTGGCTAACGCGCAGATGCGATAGCGCATAATTTGCTAGTTCCAGACAGCCAAAAATCAGCGTGATGAGAAGGGGGAGGATGAGCGCAAACTCTATGAGCACCACACCTTCGGTTTCATTTTTAAGCTCGCGCACTGAGGCACGTTCAGATCGCTTTTTCATGATCCGCACTCCACCAAGGGGACCGCCTGATCGCCATATGGCTGATTTCGAACCGCTGCTCGAGCGGTAAGGTTGTAGTTTCCGTCAAATCCAAGAAGCGAAGTCATTGGTAGAAGCCTCGGCATTACAACATTGACCTCGTAAAAGACGACATCGTCCGCGCCGCCCAAACCATCACGACCGGCAATTTCGTCAAATTCGCCGTCACCGTCCAGGTCTTCCCAGCAGTCCTCGCTAGCGTCGAACTCTCCGTTTCCGTTTACGTCAGTGACAAGCTTCTCCGAACGTCCGACACCGGAAAACTCGTAATAATTTGTCTGTTCGATGGTGTACGTTGCGTTCCGTGCGACCAGGTTGATCCGGTTTTTCAACGCGTTTTCAATCTGTTCCTCCGGCGTTGCACCAGAGGCACCAAAATCCGGGTTTTGCACGGTGCCGGTCCGCGCGACATCGTTGAGCACGCCTTGCATCTGAACTCGCAAGTAGTTCTCATACCCGACATCCAGTGCTCCAACGATTAGCACGCAGAACGGAAGTGCGATCAGACCGAATTCTGTCGCGGCAACCCCGCTCCTATCGCGGATTGCATGAAGGAGTTTCGAAGAAAATCCAATCATTGTGTCAACCTCAATCGACCGATTCCCTGTCCAATACGCTCAAACACTGCCTCAAGATTAGAGCCATCGCTGGTGTAAAAGTGGCCGGTGCTTGTAGCGCACGGCGCGATGTCATCGGTATCGGTTACATCGAAGGCGATGACCCAGATCGTCATCCCCATCCCTCTTGCGGTGTTGCAGGCAGAAAGGAAACGTTCGGTGTGCAAGCCTCTCAAGGTGCTGTTGCCGCATCCATAGATCCTGCCGGCCGTTCCGGTAATGCGATCCTCTACGTCTTCAACACCATAGCTAGTGTAAGCGTCATCTTCCGGGCACATTTCGCCATCCGTCAAGAACACGATGTGTTTTGCTACAGGCACACCATTAAACTCTTCAGGATTATCGCTCGCGAACATCCCCGTCGAAGAAAGAAAGCGCGATGCCCAGATAATGCCGAGATCGTGATAAGTGTTACCAGTTACCGTCGCGGTGGCCGCGTCGATCGCGTTTTGATAGGCGGCTTCGCCTCCATAGGTTCTGAGCTTTGTCGCTTCAGCCGGACAAACATCGTAATCCTGGGCATGCTGCTGATCGGGATCGTAGCGGCCCCACTGACGCGCGCGGTCGTTGCCATTGCTAGCGATGAGATCAATGTCGTCCTCAGAAACAGTGGTCCTGATCACGATTGGGTGATCGCTTTCGCCGATTGACGGACGCTCTTCAACACAACCTTCACCGCTCTGACGAAAATCTCGGATGTTCTGGCCTGTTGTATTCTCATCCGATGCCCATTTAGTATCATTGATGTGAATCGGGACCAGCTCGGTTTCGCGATAGGTGCAATCGTCGGGATCGTTCGGCTCGTCATCATCGCCGTTATCGCACTGCAAGTAATAGGTTTCGCGCAAGATATCTCGCGTGCGCAGGCGACGGGCGACATTCACCGACATGGAATACGGGATGATGCCGTAACGTGTGCGCGTATTTGCAGCACCAGAAAGTGCACGATACAGACCAGCTGCACCGTTACGAAGCATGCTGATCTTTGAGGCACCGCCACCGGACGGCGAATTGTTCATCGAGCCGGTGACGTCGAGCACCACCATGATGTCGTTATTGCCGTAATCTTGGTCGGCGTTACAAGTGACTGAAATGGGAATCGCGTCATTTCCGAAAATCGCCATCAAAGTAGTCGGCACTTCGGCATTCGCCGATACTTCGACTGTCGAGGTATTGGTCGCGGACTGCTGAATCGTCACCGAGTTTACCGAAGCTCCGGCAGTCCCATCAGGAAAGTTGAAATCGAAAAAGCGTTGCCCCTCAACCCGGTCGCTTTCCTCGAAGACGTTGCCGGCCATGGAACGGCGAGCTGCCAGCGCAGCAGAGTCGCAGGCATTCTGAAGTTTGGCCTGAGCCAGATATGCGCGGCTCATGTCGAGGCCAGAGCCGATCATGGCAGCGATCGGGAAGATCGCGGCCACTCCGATAACCATTGCGTTTCCTTTACGGTCTTGACGCAACTTCTTCAGAAATGTGTGGAATGAACCCATTGTGCCCTCGTAGTGTCAATGCAAATCGACGTGTATCGAGGCGGTTTAGCGCAGCCGTGGTATCCGATCTGTTGAACCACATGGTTAGCGAGAAGTTAAAATGGGCACTTTTTAACTTACCGGTGCTAAACCCTCTCGGACGCGTATTGACAAGGCACCAAAACTCGGTGCCAGAGCGGCTTCGAAATGACGGACACTGAAGAACACCTGCCGCCGGAGCTGGAGCTCGCATTGGCTTACACGCCTTCCGCCATCCGACCGGCGATGCGCACCTATTTCGCATTGGACGGGCGGCTCGCGCGGATTCTTTCGGGAACGACCGAGCCGATACTGGGCCAAATGCGGCTCGCATGGTGGCGCGAAATGCTTGGCAAGCCATCCGCCGAGAGGCCCTCGGGCGATGCGGTCCTCGATGCAATCGGGGAGCATTGGGCAGGAAACGAACCTGCGATGGTCCCTGTCATCGACGGCTGGGAAGTGCTGATTGTTTCAGACCAGCTGGCGAGCTCGCAATTGCTGGATTTCGGCAAGGGGCGGGCCTGCGCATTCCTGCACTTCCTCGGCGATGCCACGGATGACGAGCGAGACCGCGCACAGGCCGCTGGTATTCGCTGGGCGCTGGCGGATGCTGCGCGCCGGGTGTCGGATGACGCCGAACGGGCGGAGATCGTGCGAACGGCCCTGAATATCCGGGCCGGCGGAAGGTTGCCGCGCGCGCTTAGAGGCCTTGCGGTGCTGGACGCTCTCGCGATGCGTGCCCTCAAGTCGGGAGGGCGTCCGCTCATGGAAGGGCGAGGCGCGTCGCTTACCGCTCTCAGAGCGGGTATCCTCGGCGCGTAATTCCGTGTTATCACTCGATAATCGAAAGAGCGGAGGGGCCGGTGCGCCAGACAATATTGGGGGTTTTTCTTGGGCTGATCTTTGCCGGGGTTGGCGTATTCTGGTGGCAAGGCACCGCCAAGGTTGAGGCAAACGCCCCGCCGCCGCCGATTGCCGAAGAGCTTGGCCCGTCGCCTGCAATCCTGCCGATCAGCGATCCAGGGGAAATGACCGGGCCGACGCCGCCCGAGGCAAGCGAGCTTACCCGTGAGGAAAAGCGTTTCTTCCGCTACGATCGCAACCGCGACCGCAAGATCACGCGCAACGAGATGCTCTCAAGCCGGTCCGATGGTTTTCGCAAGCTCGATGTCGATGGCAACAACTTACTGACTTTCGAAGAATGGGCAGTGACCACCGTTACTCGCTTCGATGAGATGGACGCCGATGCCAATGCGGAGCTTTCTCCGGCTGAGTTCGCCACCAGCGCGCCGAAGCCCAAGGCGAGGCGCACCAGCTGCCGCTGCTGAAATCAGGCGGGTACGGCCTCGCCAGTCGTTGCAAGCCAGTCTTTCAGATCGCTTTTCGCCCGTGAAGTGTACGCTTCCTTGCGCTGTTTCTTCTTCACCTCGTGAAGTGGCGGAAACAGTCCGAAATTGACGTTCATCGGCTGGAAGGTGGACGCCTCGGCATCACCGGTGATGTGGCTGAGCAGTGCGCCGAGAGCAGTGGTCGCTGGCAAAGGCGTCCAGTCACGCCCAGCCAGCTCGTTCGCGGTCATCATGCCAGCGACGAGACCGATGGCGGCGCTTTCGACATAGCCTTCGCAGCCTGTGACCTGACCGGCGAAGCGGATATGCGGCGCTGCTTTCAAGCGAAGCTGACGGTCGAGCACCTGCGGCGAGTTCAGAAATGTGTTGCGATGTAGCCCGCCAAGCCTTGCAAACTCGGCATTTTCAAGGCCGGGAATGGTACGGAAAAGCTCGACCTGCGCGCCGTACTTCATCTTGGTCTGAAAGCCGACCATGTTCCACAGCGTGCCGAGTTTGTTGTCCTGGCGCAGCTGGACCACGGCATAGGGCCAGCGGCCCTGCGGATGTTCTTCCGTCGTGTCGTAGGGATTGTCGAGCCCGACGCCCTTCATCGGCCCGTATCGCAGCGTTTCGACCCCGCGCGCGGCCATGACCTCAATCGGCATACACCCATCGAAATAAGGCGTGTCCTTCTCCCATTCCTTGAAATCGGTCTTTTCCGCGTCGATCAGCCCCTGATGGAATTCAAGGTACTGATCCTTGGTCATTGGGCAGTTGATGTAATCGCCATCCTCGTTTGAAGCTTCGGTCCGCTTATTCCAGCGCGACTGGATCCAGCATTTAGACATGTCGATGCTGTCGCGGTGGACGATGGGCGCGATTGCATCGAAGAAAGCGAGCCGCTCTTCCCCGGTCGCCCCGACAATGCTCTGGGCCAATGACTGCGCCGTTAACGGGCCGGTCGCGACAATTGTCAGACCTGCTTCGGGAAGGGCATCGACCCGTTCGCGCACAATAGTGATGTTGGGACGCTCTGATAGAGCCCTTTCTACTGCCGCGCTGAACACGTCCCGATCGACCGCCATGGCGCTGCCGGCGGGCACGCGCGCGGTTTCGCCTGCGCGCATGACGATGCTGTCGAGCTCGCGCATTTCATGGTGGAGCAGGCCGACCGCGTTCTTTGTATCGTCATCGGAGCGAAAACTGTTCGAGCACACCAGCTCCGCCAACCCATCCGTCTGGTGCGCAGGCGTCATCTCGCCCGATCCGCGCATCTCCGACAGCCGCACTTTCACCCCGCGCCGGGCAAGCTGCCACGCGGCTTCGGACCCGGCGAGCCCGCCGCCGATAATATGAACATCGTGGGTAGTTTGGGAGTTGCTCATGGAGCGCGAGGTAATTGCGTGGTAGCCGAACGGCAAGCCCAATCGGGCATGGTGCACGGTCCAGTCATTCGGGGAGGCGAGGGAAGCAAGGTGTCGAAACGCGCATTGATCGAACATCGACCATGGCTGCTCGCGAGCGTTGTCGCGGCATGCGCTTACTACTTCCTCTGGAACAATCCGATCGGCGAGCTTTGGCTGTTTCTGCTGAAAGGGGCAGGGGTTGGGCTGCTGGCTGTCTATGCGTTCAAGCGAACGAACGGGCTTGATGGGGGGATCCTGGTCCTCGCGTTTGCCCTGTCGGCGGCGGCGGACACGGTGCTGGAATTGTCATTCGAGGCAGGCGGCGCTCTGTTCTTCGCATCGCATCTTGCTGCGATCGTGCTGTACCTGCGCAATCGCCGGAATCGCACGAGTACGAGCCAGAAACTGCTCGCACTGGTGCTTTTGATCGGAGTTCCAGCGATATCCTATCTGCTGAGCGGTGATCCGATGATAGCGATCTACGCCGCCGCGCTCGGCGCGATGGCGGGTGCTGCATGGATGAGCCGTTTCCCACGCTACCGTGTGGGGATTGGTGCCGTTCTGTTCGTGGTCAGCGACTGGCTCATCTTCAGCCGTATGGGTGCATTCGACCTCGGCGTGCTACCGGACATTCTGGTCTGGCCGCTTTATTACGCCGGTCAATTGATGATCGCGACCGGCGTGGTGCAGACGCTGCGCGGCGAACACCCCGCCAGATAGCGGCGGGGCGCCGGGCGCAGTTGGTTATCCGCCCGGCTCGTCGTCGATATTCTTGTCCGAATGCGCCGTCGTGTCGGGAGCGGTTTCATCGCCGCCACCGCGCCGTTCCACCATTTCCTCGACCACCAGTTCTTCCGCTTCGTTTTCCGGCTCTTCGGTTTCGTCGATCTTCACCGCGCTGACGATCGTTTCGCCTTTTCCGACATCGAACAGACGAACGCCTGCCGAATTGCGGCCGATAACGCGCAGGCTCTCGAGCCCGATGCGAATGAGCTTTGCCTGATCGGTGACCAGCATCAACTGCTCGCCGGTTGTGACCGGGAAGCTTGCGACGACAGGGCCATTGCGAGCGATGTTGTCGATGTTGATCAGGCCCTGACCGCCGCGTCCGATGCGGCGATATTCATAGGCGCTGGACACCTTACCGTAGCCGTTCGAACAGACGGTTAGGATGAACTGCTCCTTTTCCTTGAGCGTCTCATAGCGCTCTTCGGTCAGGTCGGGTTCGCCTTCCTTTTCGCCCTTCCACGGAGCGTATTTGAGATATTGCTCGCGCTCTTCGGGCGTGGTTCCGGTTGCGCCAAGGGTGGACAAGGACACAACCTCGTCGCCTTCGGCAAGCTTCATCCCGCGAACACCGGTCGAGGTGCGGGAGGTGAACTCACGCACGTCCTCGGCGGCAAAGCGGATCGCCTTGCCCTGCCGCGAGGCGAGCAGCACATCATCACCCGCTGCAACAAGCCGCACGCCGATAAGCTGATCGTCGCTGTCCTCATCGAATTTCATCGCATATTTGCCATTCGACGGGATGTTCGTGAACGCATCCATCGAGTTTCGGCGCGTATTGCCTTTCGCGGTCGCAAACACGACCGAGAGTGCGCCCCATTCATCCTCGTCTTCGGGCAGAGGCAGGACAGTGCGGATGGTTTCGCCATCGTCGAGCGCGGGTAGCATGTTGACAATCGGCCGCCCGCGAGTGGTCGGCCCGCCTTCGGGGAGCTTCCAGACCTTGATCCGGTAAACCTTACCCGCGGTCGAGAAGAACAGCACCGGGTTGTGCGTCGAGGTGACGAACATCTCCGAGATGGCGTCCTCATCCTTGGTCGACATACCGGCACGGCCTTTACCGCCGCGATTTTGCGCGCGGAAAGTCGAAAGCGGCGTGCGCTTTATGTATCCATCGAGCGTCACGGTGACGACCATGTCGTCGCGCTCGATCAGGTCTTCGTCATCGAGCCCGTCCCATGCAGGCGCGATCTCGGAGACACGCGGCGTCGCGTAGGTCGCCTTGATCTCCTCCAGCTCCTCGCGCATCAGACCGTAGAGCTTCACGCGGTCGGCAAGGATCGAAAGCAGCTCCTCGATCTGGACCGCCAGCTCCTTGAGCTCTTCGCCGATTTCGTCGCGGCCGAGCGCGGTGAGGCGGTGCAGACGCAGTTCGAGGATCGCCTTCACCTGCCGCTCGGACAGGGTGTAGGTGCCGCCTGCTTCCTCTGCATTCGGTTCAATCGCTTCGACAAGGCGGATATATTGCGCGATGTCGCCGATCGGCCATTGTTTCGCGAGCAATTTGCTCCGCGCCTCGGCAGGGTTCGCAGCGCCGCGGATCATCGCGACCACTTCGTCGAGGTTGGATACCGCGACGACGAGGCCCAGCAAGAGATGCGCCCGCTCACGCGCCTTATTCAATTCGAACTTGGTTCGGCGCGTGATGACTTCTTCGCGGAAACCGATGAAGCTCTGGATGATGTCGCGCAGCGACAGCGTTTCCGGGCGGCCGCCGCGAATGGCAAGCATGTTGGCCGGGAAGCTCGATTGGGCCGGTGTGTAGCGCCAGATCTGGTTGAGAACGACTTCGGGCGAAGCGTCGCGCTTCAGATCGACAACGACGCGCACGCCTTCGCGGGAGCTTTCGTCGCGGATATCCGAAATGCCTTCGATCCGCTTCTCTTTCGCCGCATCTGCGATTTTTTCGACGAGCCCGGACTTGCCGACCTGAAACGGGATCGATGTGAGGACGATCGATTGGCGATCGCCGCGCTTTTCCTCGATCTCGTGGCGGCAGCGCATCAGGATGGAGCCGCGCCCAGTCGTATAGGCCGCTTTCGCGCCGCTGGATCCAAGGATCAGCGGAGCGGTGGGGAAATCGGGTCCAGGAATGATCTCGAACAATTGCTCGGTCGTGATCGTCGGGTCTTCGATATAGGCGAGACAGCCGTCGATCACTTCGCCCAGATTGTGCGGCGGAACGTTGGTCGCCATGCCGACCGCGATCCCGCCCGCGCCGTTGACGAGCAGGTTGGGGAAGCGAGCGGGAAGGACGGTAGGCTCCTGCCTGCTGCCGTCGTAGTTATCGGCGAAATCGACCGTATCCTTGTCTAGATCGTCGAGCAGCGTGTTCGCCACGCGGGCGAGCCGTGCCTCGGTGTAACGCATCGAGGCGGGCGGGTCCGGGTCCATCGAGCCGAAATTGCCCTGGCCATCGACCAGCGGCACGCGCAGCGACCAGTCCTGCGTCATGCGAGCGAGCGCATCGTAAATCGCTGAATCGCCGTGTGGGTGGTAGTTACCCATCACGTCGCCGACGATCTTCGCGCTCTTGCGATAAGGGCGTCCGGCGACGAAGCCGCCTTCCTGGCTGGCGTAGAGAATGCGGCGATGCACCGGTTTCAGCCCGTCGCGAACGTCGGGAAGGGCGCGCGCCACGATCACGCTCATGGCGTAATCGAGGTAGCTCGTCTTCATCTCATCGACGATGTCGATGCGTTCGTAATCACCCATGGGTGAAGGATTTGGGGAATCGATGATGTCGTTATCGTCGCTCAAAGTGAGGGCCGTTTCTGATTGCTATGATGTACAACTATCAATGTAGGGTTTCGCGTTGCAAATCGCCACGCGCCGAGCGGAACATTGTTAGAACAAAGCGATCTTTTCCACACTTGCCATACAGCTCGCACTCCGATGCAGTGCGAGAGAAAGCACTCGAGGGCAAACTCCGGAACCACAGGGCGTTCGATCCGTTTTTATGAAAACCATTCAAAGGCCATTCAGCCCGGTTCACCTAGGCAGAATTGCAAATCTGGGCGCTTGGGTTCAAAGCGCGTCAGGCACAAATCCGACCGCGAACCGAAATTCTAGGCAGCGCGGCGTACAACACCGCAGGAGATACCCCGAATGACACTTTTCAATATGCGTAAGCGTAGCTCGAATCTCGCCTTGACCGTAGCTCTGGCAACAGGTTCTGCCGTGGTCGCCACTGCTGTCTATCCCGCCGAAGCACAGGCGCAGCGCAAGAAGAAAGACAAGGAAGAAGATGGCGGCGGTTATTCTGATGAGTTCATCGCCGCATATCAGCCCGTCAACGAAGCTCTGCAGGAAGAAGGCGCTGACGCCGCGCCTTACAAAACGCAGCTCGAAGCACTGATCCCGTTGTCGAACACCAATGACGAGAAGATCGCCGCCGGCGGCCTGATCTTCAATTCGGGCATCAAGCTGAGCGATCGCCCGCTTCAGCTGCAGGGTATGGAACTGATGCTGGCAAGCGGCAAGGTGCCTGCAGAGCAGGTCGGCCGGTACAACTTCATCGCTTACCAGCTGTCCAATGCCATGCAGGATTTCCCGAAAGCGCGGACATACCTGCAGGGCGCAATCGACAACAACTTCACGACCGCCGACATTTCGGAAGCTGATCTGCAGATCGCCATGGCTGAGAACTTCTTCGCCGCTGGCCAGAATGTCGAAGGACTTGCCTTCCTCGATCAGGCCATCGAAGCGCGTAAGGGGCAGGGGCTGGACGTTCCCGAGCAGTGGTATCGCCGCGGCCTGACCGTTGCCTACAACGAAGAGATCGTGCCGCAGGTCTACGACTTCGCGACTCTCTGGATTGCCGAATTCCCGTCGCCCGACAATTGGCGCGACGCGATCAACCTGACGCGCAATCTGAACTCGTACGAAGCTGCGCAGATGCTCGATCTACTGCGTCTGTCGCGCACGGTCAACGCGCTCAAGGATAAGCAGGATTACATCTACTACGTGGAGTCGGCCGATCCGCGCCGTCTTCCGAAAGAAGTGAAGGATGTGATCGAAGAGGCATATGCGAAGGATGCCGTCAGCCGCGATGATATCTTCGTGGCCGATGCGCTCACAACGGCTGATGGACGTATCGCTACCGACCGTGCGGACCTGCCCGCGCTCGAATCGGATGCCGATGCTGCCGGGGCGCAGCTGCGCACGGTTACCGCCGCTGCGAACGCGTTTTACAGCTATGGCGATTACGCCAAGGCCGCCAAATTCTATGAGAAGGCGCTGACCATGCCAGGTGTTGAGAGCGCCGAAGTGCTAACGCGTCTCGGGATGGCTCAGGTTGGTCTTGGGCAGTATGATGCGGCGCGCACGACGCTTTCAAAAGTCGAAGGCTTGCGAGCTCCGATTGCGCAGCTCTGGATTGCCTATGCCAATCAGATGAGCGCGCCGTCGGCTAGCACCGGTGAAAGCGTGACGGAGGTTGCCGACGCGACCAGCTGATCGGCTATCCGACAAAAAAGGAAAAGGGGCATCGGGATCGTCTCCCGGTGCCCCTTTTTCGTGCCGCAAGCGCGCAGGGTTCAGTGCAGCCGTTTCACATAGACCTGGTTGTCGTCCCGGCGTTCAAGCTTAAAATTGTCAAGCGAACCAATGAGTTCCGACAAACTCTTGAAACCGTAATTGCGCACATCGAAGCTTGACCGGTTCCCAGCGATCTGACCGACCTGCTGCAGCTTCGCAAAGCCCGCATCGTCGCGCTTTGCTTCGCGGTAAGCGGCCAGGACGAGGTCATTGAGATCGACCATTTCGGCGTTCGATCCGCGCTTGGACTTGGGCTTCTTGCCGTTATCGTCCGTCGTCGTGGCAATCAGCTCGTCAATGTAGAGAAACCTGGTGCAAACGGCCTGGAACGCAGGCGGTGTCTTCTTCTCGCCAAAGCCGTAGACCAGAATGCCGTCCTGCCTCAGACGCGTAACAAGCGGAGTAAAATCGCTGTCCGATGTCATGATGCCGAACCCGTCGACCTTGCCTTGATAGAGCAGATCAATCGCGTCGATCGTCATGGCCATGTCGGTCGCATTCTTGCCCTTGGACACATCGAATTGCTGCTGCGGGCGGATGCCGAACTTGTTCGTGATCTTGTCCCAGCGTGCGAGGTTGTCCTTCGCAAAATTGCCATAGGCGCGGCGGATATTGACCTGGCCCAGCTCGGCCATGACGGTGAGGACAGGATCGATACCCTGCGGCGTCGTGTTATCCGCATCGATCAGCAGGGCGATATTCTTGAGTTCAGTGGACATGAGCGCTCACATGACGCGGCGAGCAGGTAAGGGCAAGGGATCAATCTTCAGGAAGAAATTCGCCGGTTTCTTCATCGAGCGAATAGAGCACGCCTTCGCGGATCGAGAAATGAGCGCCGCGCAGCTTTAGCGCGCCGGATTGTTCTTTCTCTGCGAGCCACGGAAACGTGCGCAGATTGGCGAGACTTTGGCGGATGGCGGCGAATTCCATCGCGAGTTCGGCCTTCCGGCCGTTTGTCCCGTGCTTGCGTGCGACCGGTTCGCGCGCTTCATCGAGCAATTTGATCCAGTCGGCAACAAACCCGCCGGAACCGCGGTCCGATCCTTCAAAGCTGCGGGTGAGGGCGGCCTTGCAACCTCCGCACCGGCCATGTCCCATGACAAGGATCTGCTTCACTTCGAGCATCTGAACGGCGAACTCGACCGCAGCCGAAACGCCGTGCTGGCCTGGTGTGGTTTCGAAGGGCGGGACCAGTGCGGCGACATTGCGAACCACGAAAATCTCACCCGGATCCACATCGAATATCTGTGCCGGGTCGACCCGGCTGTCGCTGCAGCCGATGATCATCAGCTTGGGATGCTGACCTTGCGCTATCGTTTCTTCGAAGCGGGCGCGTTGGCGCGGATACGTATCCGCGCGAAAGCGGCGATAGCCTTTCAGAAGTTCGGCAAATTCCGGCACTTTCCTCTCCCTTCCGCGGGATAGAGCGCGCTAGAATCGCTCCCCCCGGATCACCTGAACATCCCACATGCTCAGGATAAAGCCGTACTTGGTAAGCATGGGAGCCAGATCTTCGGCAAGGGCCATCGCCTTGTCTTCCGCAGCTATTGTGAGCACGAGCACCTTGTCCGTGCCCATCACGCGTTCTTCGCGCCAAGGTCCTTCTCGGCCCTTTCCGCTGGTCACAGGGACGATGGTCCACCCGGTGATGCCGACCTTGTCGATAGCCGCGGTCACCCGCTTTTGCAGCTGGGTGTCGGCGAGGATTTCGATCCGCTTGCGAATTACCGTCTCGATCATGGCACAACCCCTCCACTGCCTGTCAGATACACTGCGAATGCGCTGATAATGCCGATATTGATAAGCACGTTGAAGGGGAAGGTGATGCTGAGCGACATGGTCAGATAAATGCCAGGGTCAGCCTCCGGCAGGGCAAGCCGCATCGCTGCGGGCACGGCGATATAGCTCGCGCTGGCGCACAGCACGCCTAGCGCCGCGGCAGAGCCAGCATCGAGCCCGATGCCTACGCCAAGTGCGGTTCCGAACACCCCGTTCACCAGCGGCAGGAAGATAGCGATGGAGGTAAGGCGCCACGTGATCGCGCGCGCATCCATCATGCGGCGAGCGGCGATAAGCCCCATATCGAGCAGGAAGATGCACAGAACGCCTTTGAACCCGGCTTCGAAGAACGGGCTGACAGGAGCGAAGCCGTCTGGTCCTCCGATCATCCCAATGGCGAATGCGCCGAGCAGCAGGACAATCGAGGAATTGGTGAACACCTCGTGGAACATTTCGCCCGTGCTCTGACTGCCTTCATCCTTGCTGCCAAGACCGCGGGCGAGCAGCAGGCCGGACAGGATCGCCGGCGCTTCCATCGCTGCCATCACGGCGACCATATAACCACCGGGCTCGCGTGCTTGGCCGGTCAGGATTTCAACCGCGGTCACGAAGGTGACGACACTGATGGAACCATAATGCGCCGCGACCGCGCCGGAATTGATGCGGTCGAGCTTTCCAAATGTCTTGAGCACCGCATACGCGAAAAACGGGAGCAAGAACCCGGCAAGGATGCCTGCACCCAGCGCCGATATCACCGTCGCATCAATGCCGGATTTCGCCACCGCAACGCCGCCTTTGATACCGATCGCGGCCATAAGGTAGAGCGACATCGCCTTGGCAATGGCCTCCGGGATCGCAAGATCGGACCGCGCGAACGCTGCAAGCAACCCCAGTACGAAGAAAAGGACCACCGGGGATGTGAAGGTCTGAATTGCAGTTTCGAACATTGCCGCCCCTTTAACGATCCATGAGTTGCATGAAAAGCAAAAGCGGTTGCGATAGATTTGTTCCGGCTTGCCCGAATAGCGCGCCTTAAGCACGGCTGCGCGCTTGCGGCGGACGCTGCGGCAGCCTAAATGAACGCGCATGAACGATCTTGCGAACTCGCCGAAGCCTGAAAACGAGCGCCCTCGGCGCCAGCGCAAGCCGGACTGGATTCGCGTTCGTGCGCCGGTCAGCGAAGGCTATCATGAGACGCGCCGATTGATGCGCGATCTCAACCTCAACACCGTCTGCGAAGAGGCGGCTTGCCCCAATATCGGTGAGTGCTGGACTCAGAAGCACGCGACCGTAATGATCCTCGGCGATGTGTGCACGCGGGCCTGTGCGTTTTGCAATGTGAAGACCGGGATGCCGCGCCCCGCCGATCCGATGGAGCCTGAGAATACCGCGATCGCTGCGGCGAAGATGGGCCTCAAGCATATCGTCATCACCAGTGTCGACCGCGACGATCTGCCCGATGGCGGGGCAGGGCAATTCGTCAAGGTGATCGAGGCGCTGCGCCGGAATACGCCGGACACCACCATCGAAATTCTCACTCCCGATTTCCGCGGCAAGATGCGTCTTGCGGTCGAGGCGATCTGCGAAGCTGGCCCCGACGTTTACAATCACAATCTCGAAACCGTGCCGCGTCTTTATCCCACGATCCGGCCTGGTGCGCGGTATTATGCCTCGCTTCGCTTGCTTGAAGAGGTGAAGGCGCACAATCCGCTGATCTTCACTAAATCGGGCATCATGCTCGGCCTCGGCGAGCAGCGCCTGGAAGTGCATCAGGTGATGGACGACATGCGCAGCGCAGAGGTCGATTTCATCACGATGGGGCAATACCTGCAGCCAACGCCGAAACACGCGGCGGTCGAAGAATTCGTTACGCCAAAGGCGTTCGGCGCCTACGGCTCAATCGCAAGGGCGAAGGGGTTCCTGCAGGTCGCCTCCAGCCCGCTTACTCGCTCAAGCTACCACGCTGGCGACGACTTCGCCGTGATGAAGGCTGCGCGAGAGGAAAAGCTTCGCAAAAGGGACCGGCTGGACGCCTGATGGTCGGTATTCGCGAAACCCGCCGGCTGCCTTACAGCGCGACACAGATGTTCGATCTGGTTGCGGATGTGAAGCGGTATGGCGAGTTTCTGCCATGGGTCATTGCGACCCGCGTGCGCTCGGACACCGAGACCGAAATGGTTGCCGACATGGTCGTCGGGTTCAAATCGATCCGCGAGAAATTCACCTCCCGCGTAGCGAAAGATCGCCCGCGGGAGATCGACGTGCACTATGTCGACGGGCCGCTATCCGATCTCGACAATATCTGGACCTTCCGCCCAATCGACGAAAACACCTGCGAGATCGATTTCTTCGTCGATTTCGAGTTCAAGAACCGCGTGTTCCAGGCGCTAGCGGGCCAGTATTTTGAGCGCGCATTCCGCAAGATGGTCGCCGCTTTCGAACAGCGCGCGCACGATCTTTACGGCAATAACAGCTCGAGCGCGCAGATCGTCGCCTGACGCCGGATCGAGGCGCGCTCGCTGAGCCCGCTCGCGGCATCCTCATTCCCATCGAAGTGTTTCAGTTCGCCCTCAGGCTCGCCGTCCTGATTGCGGTAGGCTCGCGCGAATACGACCGTGCCGACCGGCTTCAGCTGGGTCCCGCCACCAGGTCCCGCAACACCGCTGATCGCCACGGCTACATCGGCGTTTGAGTTCTTGAGCGCTCCCTGAGCCATGGCCCATACGCAAGCGATCGAGACCGCGCCGAAGGTTTCGATGATGTCCTGTGCCACGCCAAGCGATTCCATTTTCGCTTCGTTGGAGTAGGTGACGAACCCGCGATCAAGGACCGAAGAGGAACCGGGAATCTCGGTGATGGCCGCAGCGACAAGGCCGCCGGTGCAGCTTTCCGCCAAAGCAACCTTGCGGCCCGCAGTCTCGTTTTCCGAAACCACGCGCGCTGCCAGTTCATCGATATCGTCGGGGAGAAGTTGCTTGCTCATTTTCGTTCCCTTTAGCGGGCCTTGGAGAGCCCGACTATCGCTTGCGCCGCGATGCCTTCTTCGCGCCCGGTGAAGCCGAGCCGTTCGGTGGTGGTTGCCTTGATGCTCACCGCGTCCTCGGACAGTCCGGTGAGCCGCGCGACCTCGCTACGCATTGCGGGCCGGTGAGGTCCGATCTTCGGCGCTTCGCAGATGATGGTCAGGTCCAGATTATAGAGCGCAAATCCTGCTTCGCGCGCCAACTTCACCGCATGTTCGAGAAACTGGCCCGATCGCGCGCCAGCCCATTGCGGATCGCTTGGCGGGAAATGCGTCCCGATATCGCCATCACCGATTGCCCCGAGCACCGCGTCCGTTATCGCATGGAGCGCGACATCCGCATCGCTATGTCCGGCCAATCCCTTGTCATGATCGAGCTTGATGCCGCACAGCCACAACTCTTCGCCCGCCTGAAGTCGGTGGACATCATATCCCTGTCCAACGCGGAATTGAGGGATTGTCATCGGGTCTGCGAAATCCTCTGCAAAGGTTATCTTCTTGAGCCTCTCGTCACCCTGCACGAGCGCCACTGAACCACCGCTTGCCATAAGAACCTGCGCATCGTCACCTGCATCCGGGGCTCCTGTCCAGGAATGGTGCGCGGCGAGGATATCTTCGTAACGAAATGCCTGGGGTGTCTGAACCCGGCGAAGAATCTCGCGATCCGCTTTCCCCGCCATGGTGCCATCCTTGCTCGACACGGCGAGGCTGTCGACCACGGGCAGGGTCGGGATCGCTCCAGCATGCGTGGAGAGCGACGCCAACAGCCTTTCGATGACCTCCACAGGCAGATCGGGGCGTGCCGCATCGTGGATCAGAACAAGCTCAGGCTTCGCATCGGTAAGGCGGTCCAATCCGGCACGAACCGATTCCTGACGCGTGACGCCGCCATCGACGGTCAGAGCATTTGCCGCATCACCTGCGGCCGCGAGCGCTTCTGCATGCAATCCAGTTGGCGCGACAATGACTATGGACTGGCAGCCCGCTGCGTTCAGCGCATCGACCGAGTGCTGCAAGACCGGCCTCCCGCGCCATGTCCTGAACTGCTTGGGCGTATCGCCTCCCGCTCGCAGTCCTTTACCCGCAGCGACGATTATCGCGGAAAATGCGGGGAGGGGGGTCTGGCTGGCCATCGCGGCCCCGCGCTTAGGGTCTGGACGCACAATGCGCAATCCACTATGCGCTGCCCATAATTTAGGCACTGATGAAATGACTGCGCTTCCCATTCCTCCGGCGATCAAGCCGATCCAGATCGGCCCCGTCGAGATTGCGGAGCCCGTATTGCTTGCGCCGATGACCGGCGTGACTGACATGCCGTTTCGCACGCTGGTGCGCCGCTATGGCTCGGGACTCAACGTCACCGAAATGGTCGCGAGCGAGGCGGCCATTCGCGAAACGCGCCAGTCTATCCAGAAAACGGCCTGGGATAGGATCGAAGAGCCAGTGTCGATGCAGCTCGTCGGCTGTGACCCGGAAAGCATGGCCGAGGCCGCGAAGCTACAGGAAGGCAACGGCGCGGCGATTATCGACATCAACTTTGGCTGCCCGGTGCGCAAAGTCGTCGGACAGTTCGCTGGCTCGGCGCTCATGCGGGAGGTTCCACTGGCGACCAAGCTGATGGAAGCCACAGTGAAAGCTGTCGACGTACCAGTTACCGTGAAGATGCGGATGGGCTGGGATCACCAGAGCCTCAACGCGCCAGAAATGGCCCGTATTGCCGAAGATTTGGGCGTGAAAATGATCACCGTCCACGGGCGCACTCGCAACCAGATGTACAAGGGCAGTGCAGACTGGTCCTTCATCCGCAAGGTGAAGGATGCCGTATCGATCCCGGTGATCGTCAACGGCGATATCTGTGCTATCGACGACGCTGCAAAAGCGCTCGAGCAGTCGGGCGCAGACGGCCTCATGATCGGTCGCGGCGCCTACGGAAAACCCTGGCTGCTGGGGCAGGTGATGCATTGGTGGCGGACGGGTGAGACCGTGGCAACACCGAGTTTCGATGAGCAGTACAGCGTATTGATCGAGCACTATAACCGCATGCTCGACCATTATGGCCGCGATGTCGGTACCAAGATCGCGCGCAAGCATCTTGGCTGGTACACCAAGGGAATGCACGGGTCGGCCGAGTTCCGCAACAAGGCGAACTTCATCGACGATCCCGATGAAGTGCTGGGGGAAATCGCGCGTTTTTACGAACCGTTCCTCCATCGCCGGGCAGCCTGAAATGGGCTCAAACGGGGGCGTCGGGGACCCATTTGCAGGCAGCGTGAGCGCCGATGATCGCATGACGGACAAACCATCAGCCGAGGCTCAGATTGGCGGGCTGATCTTCGCGATGGTCCTGATCGACCCGAAAGGGTGCATCGGCGAAGCCAATCATGCGGCGGAAAACCTGCTGGGCCAGAGTTCAAAGCGTCTGACTGGACGAAATATACTGGAGATACTCGGGGGCCTGGAAGAGCGCGTCATCGAGAAACTTGCCGCAAACGACGCTGCTCTCGTCGCCCGCGACATCCGTATCGAAGCGCCCCGCGCCGAGACCCGGGTGAACCTGACCGTTTCTCCGCTCGGCGGGTTTCCCGGTTGGCGGGTCGTCACCCTGTCCGAGGTTTCGCACGAAGACACCGCAAGGGAAGCCGAGCTCAGCGCAACGATCGGCGCGCCATCTATCCTGGCGCATGAGATCAAGAACCCGCTTTCGGCCATTCGCGGGGCCGGGCAGCTCGTCGCACGGAAGCTACCGCAAAAGGACAAGAAACTGGCGCGGATGATCACCGATGAGGTCGACCGGATCGCGCGGCTCATCGACCGTATGCAGCAGCTTGGCAGCACCCAGACGGAGCCTGTCGCTCCCTGCAATCCCCACGAAGCGATACGCAGCGCGATCGCCACAGTGCGTGCTGCTGGAACCAAGCAGGTGCAAATCCGCGAAGAATTCGACCCGTCATTGCCTCCGGTCTTGGCAAATCGTGACGCGCTAGAACAGGTCATCATCAACCTGATATCGAATGCGCGCGATGCTGCTGTCGGGTCCCGGGACACGCCTGAAATTACCGTACAGACACGGTTCGTGAGCGGTCTTGCCTTCAGTGCGATCCGTCTTGGCCGGGCAGTCCGGCTGCCGATCGAAATCACCATCACCGACAACGGCGCCGGCATCGATGAAGCACTGCGCGATCATGTGTTCGAACCGTTCGTTTCGTCGAAGCCATCGGGGCAGGGCCTCGGGCTAGCGCTCGTGCGCAAGCTGGTACGAGACATGAATGGCAGTGTGAGCCATGAGCGAGACGTGAGGGCAGGGCACACACATTTCCGGCTCCACCTACCGCAGGCCGCACGCAAGGAAAGGACAGCCGATGTCTCGCGCAAGCGCTAGGAATGTCCTGCTGGTCGAGGATGACACCGCAATTGCCACGGTCATCATCGCCGCGCTGGAGGATGAGGGGTTCAAGATCGAACACTGCACCAGCGTCGCGGCACGCGATGGTTGGCTGCGCGGGCACGCTTTCGATGTGATGCTGACCGATGTGATGCTTGAAGACGGCGACGGACTGGCAAGCCTCGACAGCGTTCGGAAGGCCGCGCCAGACATGCCGGTGATCGTGCTCTCGGCACAGAACACTCTCGATACCGCTGTAAGGGCGAGCGACAGCGACGCGTTTGAGTACTTTCCGAAACCGTTCGATCTCGATGAGCTGGTGCAGGCAGTACAGCAAGCGTGCGGCGGGAGCGGAAGCAGCGCCAATCTGCCCGACGAGCCCGATGATGACGGTATGCCGCTGGTTGGCCGCAGTCAGGCCATGCAAAGCGTATACCGGATGATCACACGAGTGCTTCGAAACGATCTCACAGTCCTTGTCACCGGCGAAAGCGGAACCGGCAAGGAATTGGTTGCCGAAGCGATCCACCAGCTCGGCAGCCGGCGGTCCGGGCCGTTCGTGGCGGTCAACACTGCGGCAATTCCTGCGGACCTCATCGAAAGCGAGCTGTTCGGGCATGAGAAGGGCGCGTTCACCGGCGCGGTAGCCCAAGCGATCGGCAAGTTCGAGCAGGCCAATGGCGGTACATTGTTCCTGGATGAGATCGGCGACATGCCTGCCGAAGCGCAAACGCGGCTGCTGCGCGCGCTCCAATCGGGCCGGATCAGGCGCGTCGGCGGGCGGCAGGAGATCGCTGTCGATGTGCGGATCGTCGCCGCGACCAATCGCGATCTCGTCCCGATGATATCAGCCGGTACCTTTCGGGAGGATCTTTATTACCGGCTTAACGTGGTTCCGATCGAGCTTCCCCCTTTGCGCGACAGGCGTGAAGACATCGACGTGCTATGCCAGCACTTCCTTTCGCAAGCGGTGGAGGAGGGGTTGCCACGCCGCCAGCTGTCGGCCGACGCGCTTGAAAAGCTCAGGGGCCGGAACTGGCGCGGCAATGTGCGCGAGCTCCGCAATGTGGTCTACCGGCTCGCGCTGATGGCCAGGGATGACGTTATCGATCCCGGCAGTCTTGCCGACATAATCGGTGACGAACAGCTGCCGATCGGTCAATCGGGAGATGTGCGGACAAGCGGTATTGGGCAGGCGCTCGAGACATGGCTTGCAGCGGAAAACCCATCCGCAGGCTCGGTCTATTCCCAGGCCATAGCTGCGTTCGAAAAACCGCTCATCGAACATGCGTTGGGGAGAACCAGCGGCAATCAGCTGCGCGCAGCCAAGCTACTCGGCATCAATCGGAATACGCTCAGGAAAAGGATCGGCGAACTCGGGATTGAGCCTGATCGCTTCGCACGCCCGCTTTAACGCACAATCCGGGGCTAAATGGCGAATAGCGCTTGCATAATTGCAACACTCACGTTGTAACTGAGCAACGATGGCTAGTAGTGCGTCACCATCTCAGAACCAATCGCCGCGACAATTACCCCGGTGGTGGAGACAGTTCGTCGTCTCCTCGCGGCGCGCGAACATATATCGCCTGTTCGAACTGCTCGCCGTCGCATCACTGATAGCTGCCATCATTGCCAATTACTTCGCTTATTCGGGCGATGCGAAGCAAGGCGAAATAGCCTCGCCAATGGAAGTGACGCTGCTGTTGATATCGGTGCTTGTCCCGGCGATGGCACTGCTCATTCTGATCGGGCGCAGGCTCGCGCTGAAACGCGCCGCTGGCAGCACCGCACGGCTTCACGTCCGCCTCGTCTTTTTCTTTTCGATGGTGGCCGCGGTCCCGACGTTACTGGTGTCGGGCTTCGCCGCGTTCCTGTTCCAGACCGGGGTTGATTTCTGGTATTCTGATGCATCGCGCGGGTTGATGGACAACGCCAATGAGCTGGCGCAGAGCTATTACGACGCGAACCAGCGCGACGTGCAGGACGAAACGATCACGATGGCGAGCGATATGCGCGTCATCTTGGAACGGGTCCCGATCACCGAGCAGGACTTCGCAGACTTCTATGCTTTTCAGGCGCAATCGCGCGACATTTCCGAAAGCGTCATTCTGCAGCGCCTCGCCGATGGCAGCCTACGGACGGCTGCAACCTACGAATTGCTCGCCGACAACCGGCCGCTCGAATTCAGCGAGGAAGTCCTCCCGCAGCTAGACGAAGGCGAATTCGTGGTGGTCAGAGGCAGTCCGGATCGCATCGCCGCCCTGGCTGCTATCGATAGGGACAGCGGGATCTACCTCTATAACGCGCGAAACACCGAGGCGACGATGTTCAACGCGTGGACCCGCGCGCAAGCCGTCGCGACGGCATATGAAACACTCACCAATGAATCGAGTACGCTGCAGCTCCGATTCAACACCGCGCTCGTCGTGGTGAGCCTTTTGCTTGTCGGCGTCGGGGTTTGGTTCGCGCTGCGATTTGCCGATCGTCAGGTCGAGCCGCTGACGGACCTTGTGGGAGCAGCCAGGAAAGTCGGTCAGGGCAACTTTGCACTCCGGGTCGAAGGCCGGACCGGCGCTGATGAGATCGGCCTGCTCAACCGGGCGTTCAACCGGATGACGGCGCAGCTGGAAAAGCAGACCGAAGCGCTGGTTAGCGCAAACCGCCAGATTGACGACCGCCGTGCGTTCATGGAGGCGGTGCTCGAATCCGTAAGTGCCGGAGTGATCTCGGTCGACGAGAACAGCACCGTCATGCTGATGAACGAATCCGCACAGGACCTGCTTGCGGAGGAGGGGGCCAGCGATCTCGTCGGACAGGCGCTCGATACTCTCTCGCCCGAGATATGCCAAATGGTCCGCTCCGGTCAGCAGCGCGCGATCGTCACCCACGCAAAAGGGAGCGAGTTCCTCACCTTGGCAGTGAAGGTCGCTCCCGGTAGCCGCGGACACGTTATCACCTTCGAGGATATCACGCGCCAATTGCTGGACCAGCGGCAGGCTGCCTGGTCCGACGTCGCGCGGCGGATTGCACACGAGATCAAGAACCCGCTCACGCCGATCCAGCTCGCAACCGAGCGGCTGAAAAGGCGCTATCGCAAACAGGTAGAGGAGGGCGACGGCGAGCTGTTCGATGAACTGACAAGCACGATCGTTCGCCAGGTCGGCGATCTGCGCAAGATGGTGGACGAGTTCTCATCATTCGCGCGGCTTCCCAAACCTGTGTTCCGCGCAGAGGACGCGGTCGACCTCGTCCGGCAGGCAGTCTTCCTGCAAGAGGTCGCGCATCCCGGCATCGAATTCAGCGTCTCGGCGAGCCAGCTCGATCAGCGCAGCATCAGCTGCGACCGCCACCAGATGGGGCAGGCGATGACCAATGTTCTCAAGAACGCGGTCGAAGCGATTGAAGCGCGCGCGGCGGAGGCGGGCGATGAATATGCCGGACAGATCGCGGTTACCATGCTCGGCGACGACGAGAAGATTTCGATCCAGATCGAAGACAACGGCATTGGCCTTCCGCAAGACCGAGACCGCCTGACCGAACCCTATATGACAACCCGCGAAAAGGGGACTGGCCTTGGCCTCGCCATCGTAAACAAGATCGTCGACGAGCATGGCGGCGAAATGAGCTTTGCCAGCACCGATACCGGCGGATCGCGCGTAACCCTGCAATTCGCCCGCGATCCCCAGGTCTCTACCGGAGAGGCTGCGTGATCCGCCCCTCAACACCTTCAATTGTAATGCCCCTAAGGAGCCTCGCATGGCGCTCGAAATCCTGATTGTCGACGATGAACGCGATATCCGCGATCTTGTCTCCGGAGTTCTGGGAGACGAAGGCTATGAGTGCCGCACGGCAGCGGAGAGCACCAGTGCACTGGCCGCCATAGACGAACGCCGCCCAAGCCTCGTTCTGCTGGACGTGTGGCTGCATGGGAGCGAGATGGACGGCCTGGAGCTGCTCGATGCCATCAAAGCGCGTGAGCCTGACCTTCCGGTCATTATTTTCTCGGGGCATGGCAATATCGACACCGCAGTTTCCGCGGTCAGCCGCGGGGCGATGGACTTTATCGAGAAACCATTCGAGGCCGAAAGGCTGCTTCTGCTGGTCGAACGCGCGACCGAAACCGAACGGTTGCGGCGCGAGAACAATCGCCTGCGGGACAGCAGCTGGAGCGAGGCCGAATTCACCGGCAATTCCTCCGCCATCAACGCCGTGCGCGCGACACTCAAACGGGTGGCGAATACCGGTAGCCGCGTTCTCATCTCCGGTCCTGCGGGGGCGGGGAAGGAAGTCGCGGCGCGTTTGCTTCACACATGGAGCGGACGGGCGGATGGCGCGTTCGTGCTCGTCAATTCCGCCCGGATCACCCCCGAACGTTTCGAACAGGAGCTTTTCGGTGAGGAATCCGACGGTAAACAGGTCCGCCCCGGCCTTCTCGAACTGGCAGATGGCGGGACGCTCTATCTCGATGAAGTCGCCGACATGCCGCTTTCAACCCAGGCGCGCATTCTGAGGGTGCTGACCGAACAAAGCTTTGTTCGCGTTGGCGGAACGCGCCAGATCGGCGTGGACGTGCGTGTCGTGTCTTCGACCACACGCGACCTCGCGGTGGAGATGGAGGAAAACCGCTTTCGCGAAGACCTGTTCTACCGCCTCAACGTGGTTCCCGTCACCATTCCTTCCTTGAGCGAACGGCGCGACGATATCCCCGCATTGGCGGAGCATTTCTTCACGCGCTATTCGAACGATCAGGGGCTCACTCCGCCCAGCATTTCCGAAGAAGCGATGGCGGCGCTGCAGGCATATGATTGGCCGGGAAATGTTCGCCAGCTTCGCAATGTGATCGAGCGCACCATCATTATGACGCCGCGCGACCGCTTGACCGAGGTTGAAACCGACATGCTACCTGCTGAAGTCACAGGCGGACGCCTTGCAGCCTCGGGACAGGGTCTGTCGGCGATGATGGGAGTGCCGCTGCGCGAAGCGCGGGAAAGCTTCGAGCGTGAATACCTTACGATCCAGATCCGCCGATTCTCCGGCAATATCTCCAAAACTGCGACCTTCATCGGGATGGAAAGGTCCGCGTTGCACCGCAAATTGAAACTGCTCGGAATGGCGGAGCGCAGGGAAAACGCGCGCAAGGAATGAGCTTTCTTGGGCAAACGCCATACGGTCGTTTAAATTGAACTGTTGCCCGTGCTTCGTATATTCCCCATGATAAGCACCAAGATATTTAGCAGGAGGGTTGCTGGCATTTGCCTTTTCTGCGGACCGTAAAAGCGGCCGCCAATAAAACAGGAGCATGAAACATGTCGAATGGACGGACACTCTCTCCGCGTCCAATATCGAGCCCCGAAGAAGCTGAGACACCTGCGCGGCAAGGCGGCAGGCAATCCAGCGGAAACGGCGGTGGGCAGGGCAACCTGCAAGACGCTTTCCTGAATTTGCTGCGTAAGAACAAGACTCCGGTGACGATGTTCCTCGTCAAAGGCGTAAAGCTCCAGGGCATCGTGACCTGGTTCGATAACTTCTCGATACTGCTTCGCCGCGATGGCCAGTCGCAGCTCGTTTATAAGCATGCGATCTCTACCATCATGCCGGGCCAATCGGTCGATGCTGGACAGTTTCAGACCCGCGCTGGAAACAAGAAGCAGCGATTGCTGCAGGACGTGTTCCTGAACCGCGTCAGCGAAAGCAATGTCCAGGTGACGATGTTCCTCGTAAACGGCGTCATGCTGCAGGGGCGGCTTGCCGCATACGACCTGTTCTGCATGCTTCTGGAACGGGACGGTGCGGTTCAGCTTGCCTACAAGCATGCGGTTTCGACGATCCAGCCTGCGAGCCCTGTCGACCTGAGCGACGATGAAGACGCCGACTATGGCGATGACTTTGGGGCCGACGACTGAGTTTCGATGATGACTTGATGGACGAGGTGACCCGCGGTGCGCGGGCCCTTGTCCTGTGCCCGGACATCCGCAGCCTGCGATACGATCTCGATGCGCGAGAGCGGCTTGAGGAAGCTCAAGGCCTCGCGCTCGCAATCGGCGTGGTGATCGGGCATTCCCAAATACTCCCGGTCAGGCAGATGCAGCCCAACACCCTGTTCGGATCCGGGCAGGTCCAGAACATCGCCACTTGGTGCGAACAATACGAATGCGAGTTGGTGATAGTGGACGGCGCGCTCTCGCCGATCCAGCAGCGCAACCTCGAAGAAAAGCTAAAGCGTAAAGTCATTGATCGCACCGGACTGATCCTTGAAATCTTCGGGGAGAGGGCGGCTACGGCAGAAGGTCGGTTGCAGGTCGAGCTGGCACATCTGGATTATCAGCAGAGCCGTCTTGTCCGCAGCTGGACCCACCTCGAGCGGCAACGCGGCGGTTTTGGATTCCTCGGCGGACCGGGCGAGACCCAGATCGAAGCCGATAGGCGCATGATCCGTCAGCGCATGGGCAGGCTGAGGCGCGAGCTCGAACAAGTCCGCAAGACACGTACTCTTCACCGGGAGCGGCGGGGAAGGGCGCCCTGGCCGGTAATGGCTCTGGTCGGCTACACGAATGCCGGGAAATCGACGCTCTTCAATCGGCTGACGGGCGCCGATGTGATGGCCGAGGATCTGCTCTTCGCGACGCTGGACCCCACAATGCGGGCGATCAGCCTGCCCGGTGTCGAAAAAGCGATCCTTTCAGATACGGTGGGTTTCATCTCCGATCTTCCCACGCAGCTGGTCGCCGCTTTCCGCGCCACTCTCGAAGAGGTCACGGGAGCCGACATAATCTGTCACGTCCGCGACATGGCTAACCCGGCAAATGCGGCGCAAAAGAAGCAGGTCATGGAGGTCCTCGCCGACCTCGACGTTGTCGATGCGGACACTGGCGAGAGCGATATTCCAATCCTTGAGATCTGGAACAAGGTCGATTTGCTCGGCACTGACGTGCGCGATGAGCTCAGCGAACTGGCCGAAGCGCAAAACGCCGTCCTCATTTCTGCCGCGAGCGGGGATGGTCTGGATGCGTTCAATGCCAAGATCGCTGAAATGCTGACATCTCAGGCTAAGGAAATGACTGTGACGCTCCCTGTAAGCGACGGTCGGCGCATCGCTTGGCTGCATGCGCATGGCGACGTAGTGGAGGACGCCGATGCAGGCGAGGGGGATAGCGGCCCGCTTCGGAGATTGACTGTCCGCCTAAATCCGAAGGAATTGGGTCAATACGCCGCTATAAGCGACTGATTAGCAGGTGCTTTCATCTTTCTTGACCGCCTGCCACAGCTCTTCCTGCTGATCGAGGCTTAGGTCCGAGAAGCGGCCTCTGGCCCTGTCTTCCATTTCGCGAAAACGGCGCTCGAACTTGGAATTGGCGGCGCGCAAGGCATCCTCGGCGCTGACCCCGTGGGCGCGGACATAGTTGACCGCAGCGAAAAGCAGATCGCCTGCTTCTTCCAATTTGTCGGATTCCGCGGTGGCCGACTTAAGTTCCTCGATTTCCTCGGTAATTTTCGATTCCGGTCCGGCCGGATCAGGCCAATCGAAGCCGGTCCTCGCAGCGCGTTTCTGGATCTTCTGTGCTCGCATCAGGGCCGGCAGTGCGAGCGCAACACCATCGAGCGCGCTGGTCGCGCCTTTGGCGGTGCGTTCGGTCTCCTTGAGGTTCTCCCAGCGCGTTTCGCCCATTTGGCCGTCTTCATTGCCGAATATATGGGGATGACGGCTTTCCATCTTCTCGCTGATCGACCGTGCGACGTCCTCAAAGGTGAAAAGACCGGCTTCTTCTGCCATCCGGGCGTGGAAGACGACCTGGAGCAACAAATCGCCGAGTTCGTCCCGAAGCTCGGCCATGTCATCTCGCTCGATCGCGTCGGCGACTTCATAAGCCTCTTCAATGGTGTACGGCGCGATGCTCGCAAAATCCTGCGCGAGATCCCACTCGCAACCGCGCTCGGGATCGCGCAGCCGCGCCATGATTGACTGCAACCGCCGCATCTCGCTGTTTTTCGCGCTGTCGGGGGAGCCCTCTCGCATGCCTCACCTTTGGAATGATAATATATATTATGTTAAATAGAGGATAGGTAGAGGGCTACATAAAGAAGCTCACCACAAGGAAGCCTCCCGCAAAAATCGCCACCCAGATCAGCGCCATTTGCACAATCTTGCTGAAGCCGAGCTTGTACGACGCGAGCGCGCTTCCAGCTAGGAACAGCCAGCCGAGCAATGCCACGATCGAGATTACGCCCATTTCGGTCATGCAATCACCTCCAAACCATCATAGCCGACAATGACACCATCCGGCACCTCGTTCACGAGCGTTCTGTAATCCATGCTTTTATCGAGATGGCTGAGCACCAGTGACTTCGCTCCGCATCGTTCGGACAGCTCGATTGCCATCGCGAGATGCGCATGTGTCGGATGCGGATCCCGCCGCAGGCAATCACTCACGAGCACGTCGACACCGTCATAGAGGTCCACCATTTCGTCGGAAATAGCACTGAAGTCAGTCGCATAAGCAATTGACTTCCCATCGGATTCAAAGCGGTATCCGGTGGTTTCACCTGGTCCGTGCTCCATTTGACACCATTCAACACCAAAGCCCGCGACAATGCGCAGCCGGTCAAGCGTATCGAGATTGATGATTGTGGGATAACCGTCCTGACCGGCAAACACATAACCAAACCGATTGCGCAGACGCCTCACAGTCTCGGTCGAAGCGTATCCCGGTATCGGACCGCCTCGACCATATCGCATCACCCGAAGATCATCGATGCCGTGACAGTGGTCTGCATGGTCGTGAGTCCAGAAAACCGCATCGATGGACGGGATACGGTTCGCCAGCAATTGCGCGCGGCAATCGCTGGACGTGTCGATCAAGAGACGCGCGCCCGCATCGCTTTCGACGATAATGGAAACGCGCGTGCGCCGGTTGCGCGGCTCTTCGGGGTCGCAATCACCCCAGTCGCCTGTTCCATCCGGCCCGCCGACACGCGGCACACCTGTCGATGTGCCCGAGCCCAGCATTATGACTTTCACAGCGCCGCCTTGTTGAACAGCCTGGCGAAATTCTCGGTTGTCTGCTCCGCAAGCGCCTCGGGATGTTCGCCGCGCAGCTGTGCGACGAACTTGGCTGTGTCAGCGACGTAAGCAGGCTCGCACGGGCGGCCACGGTGCGGCACCGGCGCGAGAAACGGGCTGTCGGTTTCGACCAGCAGCCGACCCCCAGGGACGAGTTTGGCGGCTTCCTGCAAATCCTTGGCGTTCTTGAAGGTAACGATGCCGGAAAGCGAGATAGTCAATCCAAGGTCGAGCACCTTCCGGCCGAACTCCGCCGAAGCGGTAAAGCAGTGGATCAACGCCGGAAACGCGCCCTTCTCCATCTCCTCGCTCAGAATTTCGAACGTGTCGTCCTCTGCATCGCGCGTGTGAATGATCACCGGCAGCCCCGTTTCACGCGCTACGTCGATGTGCATCCGGAACAGTTTTGCTTGGGTATCGCGGTCCGAATGCTCGTAATAGTAATCGAGCCCCGTTTCGCCGATACCGATAACCTTGGGATTTTCAGTCGCTGCGAACAATGTCGCGCGGCCCAAATCCTCATGCTTGTCCGCTTCGTGCGGGTGTATGCCCACGCTTGCGAAAACATCCGCCTCGCGCTCGGCCGTGGCGACGACCTGCGCCCATTCGGTCTGCTTCGTCGAGATGTTGAGAAACGCCCCCACCCCGGCTTCGCGCGCGCGCGACAGGACGCCCTGTTGATCTTCGACAAGTCCCTTATATTCGAGGTGGCAATGGCTATCGACGAGCATCATTCAGCCTCGGCCTCTTCGGGTAACTCCAGACGTGGGAATATCGGTGTCGGTTTGCTTACTGTGAAGCCGGTTTCGACCAAACGGTTATACCAGTCAGGGTCCGGAATTGCGTCGATCCTGCGCTCGTTTTCGGGAATTCCGAGCTGATCCAAAAGGCTCGCAGCCTTTTCGGGTACGACGGGCTGAATTGCGATCGTAAGGTCGCGAAGTGTAGCGAAGAGCGTGAGTAGCACGATCTGCATACGTTCCGGATCGGTCTTGCGAAGTGCCCAGGGTGCCTGCTCGTCAACATACTGATTGCAGGCATAGACCGCTTTGATCCATGCTTCGATCCCGGTTGAAAATGCCAGCTTCTCGAACTGCTCAGGCAGTTCCTCAGCGCAGGCAGAGCGCACCGTTCCGAGCAATTTCCAATCATCATCACTCGGCTCGAATATCGCGAGCTTGCCGTCCATATTCTTCGCGATCATCGACAGCGTGCGCTGCGCCAGATTGCCGAAGGAGTTTGCCAACTCGGCATTTGCGCGCGTCACGATCGCTTCGGGCGAGTAGCTGCCGTCCTGACCGAAGGCGACTTCGCGCATCAGGAAATAGCGCAAGGCATCGACGCCGAATGTCCCGGCGAGCTCCGATGGATCGGTGACATTGCCGAGCGATTTGGATTCTTTTTGCCCACGGTTCAGCAGGAATCCGTGGCCGAACACTTTCTTCGGCAGCGGCAAGTCCGCGCTCATCAGGAATGCAGGCCAGTAGATCGTGTGAAAACGGACGATATCCTTGCCGATGATATGCAGGTCTGCGGGCCAGAAGTCGCGCATCTCCTGCGTATCGTTGGGGAAGCCCAATCCGGTCAGGTAATTTGTCAGCGCGTCGACCCAGACATACATGACGTGGTCGTCACTGCCGGGGACCTTCACGCCCCAATCGAAGCTCGTGCGGCTTACCGAAAGATCGCGCAGGCCCTGCTCGACAAACGCAATCATCTCGTTGCGGCGGCTCGCCGGTTCGAGGAAACCCGGTGAGCGCAGGAGCTCTAGCAGCCGGTCCTGATATTTGGACAAGCGGAAGAACCAGCTTTCCTCAACCGTCCATTCGACCGGCGTGCCTTGCGGGGAAAGCTTTGTGCCCCCCTCCCCTTCGGTCAGCTCGCTCTCGTCATAATAGGCTTCATCACGAACCGAATACCATCCCTCGTACCGGTCGAGGTAAAGATCGCCAGTTGCCTCCATGCGGCTCCATATGGCCTGGCTGGCGCGGTGATGATCGTCTTCGACGGTGCGTATGAAGCGGTCGTAGGAGACGTTAAGTTCATCGCACATCTCACGGAAATATCCGGACATTTCATCCGCGAGATCGCGCGCAGTCCGGCCTTGTTCTTCGGCTTTGCGGGCCATTTTGAGGCCATGCTCGTCCGTGCCGGTCTGGAAGCGGACTTTGCGCCCCATCAGCCGCTGGAAACGTGCGATGACGTCAGCCGATATCGCCTCATAGGCATGGCCGATGTGCGGCCGTCCGTTGGGATAGCTAATTGCGGTCGTGATATAGAACGGTGTGGGGTCTCGATCAGCCATTGGCGTGCTCGCTAGCCGCGCTGGCGGAGCTAAGCAAGGTTCCGATCTCCATCGCGAGCAGCCCGGTATCGAAGTTGTATGTCGGTGCCTGTCCGGCGAGCGTTACCAGCTCGCCATGCGTGTCGATCAGTGCGCGGGCCTGCGCAGAGCCTATTGCCCGGCGCGCATGATCGGCGACGATGGCCTGAGCCAGCTCCAGGGCGGCCTGAATCCGGTCGCGGTCGGCCCGCGGACCGATCGCTCTTGCAAGTTCGCCGCGTGCTGCAAATCCCGGATCCCCCTCCCCCAAAAGCCGCTCGATCAGGTCTGCGAGCGCTCCCATGTCCTGGTCCATGAAACGCGTTGCGGCCCCGAATGACCCTTCCGCAGCGCGGATCGCGGCATCGCGCGCGCCGCCATCTGCCGCGCCGCTCTCATCGAGCATCCGGCGAAGTTCCTCGTCGGAAAGCGTGGGAAACCGCAACAGGCGGCATCGTGATCGGATGGTGGGCAGCAACCGGGAGGGCCGATGCGTCACCAGCAGGAAAAACGTACCCTGCGGTGGTTCTTCAAGGCTTTTGAGAAGGGCGTTCGACGCGCTTGGTTCCATGTCGTCAGCGGGATCGATGATGATTGCCCGCCGGGAGCCGAGCGTGGGCCGGGTCGTCAGCCGCTTCTGCATCGCGCGGATTTGCGCGACCGAGATGTTGCGTTTGGTCTGGTAGGGTTTGCCCTCATCCCGCTTCTTCTCCTCCTTTTCGTCCTTTGGAAGGTGGGTCAGGATAAGGATATCTGGGTGATCGCCTTCGGGTTGGTGCACGCCGTTTTCGGCGACCAGTTCGCGCGCTGCGGCGACGGCGAAGTCGCGCTTTCCCAGACCGCTTTTGCCGGCAAGTATCCAGCCATGGTGCATCCGGTCGCTGGCCATCGCGCGGCGCCATTCGTGCCAAGCGGCGTGATGATTGAGCCAATTGGTCACGACGCCTTGCCTGCGACCAAGGGTTCGAGCGCTTCGAGCACTTTGCGATGCACCGTATCTTCGTCGGCGCTGCCATCGATCACCGCGAAACCGGTCGGATCGGCTTCGGCAAGAGCAACGAAGCGCTTGGCCACCTGGCGATGATACTCCGCGCTGCGCCCGCCAATCGCATCGGCTTCTGTCCCGTCGCGGATCGCCAAGCGTTCGGCCACTTTGTCCGGATCAGCCTGCAGCAGGATGGTCAGATCGGGCCGCAATCCGTCGCTGCCGAAATCATGCAGGGCGACAATGGCTTGATCACCAAGTCCCCCCGCACCGCCCTGATAGGCACGGCTCGAATCGACGAACCTATCGCACACCACCCAGTTGCCTGCTTCAACCGCAGGTAGGATACGTCGCTCAACGTGGTCGGCTCTTGCGGCGGCGAACAGAAGTGCTTCGGCCTTCGCGCCCCACCCTGCATCGCCCTCGCCTGGCGGGTGGAGCAACAATTTGCGGATCGCCTCGGCACCTGGAGTACCACCGGGTTCGCGCGTGACATCGACCGTGAAGCCCCGCGATCGAAGCGCGTCGGCGAGCAGCTTGGCCTGCGTAGACTTGCCGGCGCCCTCCCCTCCTTCAAAAGCGATGAAACGCCCGCGTTTCTTTGTCTCGCTCATGCGAACCACCCGGCGATGCCGTTGAGAATGCGCGCGAAGAGCCCGGCCCCTTCGACGTCGTACCGCGCGCGCAGGGGGATCCGAGCGGTGTCCATTCCGGCCATCTCGATTTCAAGGATGGCTACTCGATCGCCGGCATTGATGGGCGCGCGCAAGGGGCCATCGTAGACGATACGGATTTGGGGATTGGCGGTCTGGCCTGTCGGCACGTTCAGGAAGACTTCCCTGCCGGCAATGACTTCCAGACGCCGGGTCGAGCCTCCCTGTACCTGGACGCGGCCGATGACGTTATCGGCTCCGAACAAAAGCGTCTGATCGAATGCTGCAAAGCCCCACTCGGCATATTGCCGGGCGGCACGCGCACGAAGCGAGCCACGCGGAGATCCCGCCACCACAAGAACGAGCCGTTGTGGCCCGCGCTGTACGGTCCCCAGAAAGCCATATCCGGATTCGTTGGTGTAGCCCGTCTTGATCCCATCTGCCCCGCGCACCCGGCCAAGCAGGGGATCGTGATTACGCTGGGTGATGCCGTTGTATGTGAATTCCGGGCGACCGACATAGCGCGCGAACTTTTCCGGATGGCGGCGGATCATCGCCTCGGCCAGCTTCGCCAGATCGGCAGCCGTGGTGAAGGTTCGTCCTTCATCCGGCCAACCGTTGGGCGTGGCGAAATTGCTGTCCGTCATACCGATCTCGCGAGCCTTCGCATTCATCTCAGCGGTCCAGCCTTCGACAGTGCCGGAATAGGCCTCCGCCAAGGCGATTGAGCCATCGTTTGCCGACACGTTGGCTATACCAAAGATGAGATCGCCCACTGTCACTCGCGCATCTGCGGGGAGGAACATGGTCGATCCCTTCATGCTCCATTCGCGCCAGCTTTCGGGGTTGACAGTAACCACCTGCCGCGGATCGAGCCGCCCTTCCTCGATCAACTCGAACGCGAGAAAGATCGTCATCGTCTTCGTTATCGACGCCGGAATGAACCGGCGCGCCGCGCCGCGCGAATGCAGGGTCTGGCCGGAACTTATGTCGACCAGCAGCGCAATAGGCGCGTCTTCCGCTGAAGGAAGGCTCGCAGACGCGTTTGCCTGAGCCTGCACTATATCTCCGCGCGCAAACACGGAAATGGCTATAACAAAAGCCAGGATCGATCTGGAAAGAGACGAATTCACGCGCGGCATATAACGCGAGCGCCCAGGCTTTGCGAGGATCGCCGTGCGCTTAGTTCACGATTTCGTCCGCGAGCAATCCGACACTCATCGCGTAATAGTTCGAGCAATTGTATTCGAGGATCACGCGGTAATTTCCGGTGAGAAGCCATGCCCGTGTACCGGGACCGTCGGGCTGGAATAGCGAGACGAGCGTATCATCGGGCAAGGGGCGCTGCGGCTGCACGCCGAGATCGCGCCATTCGCGCACAGTTTTCCATTGGCTGTGCCGCTCGTGAACACGCGGGCACACCTGCGCCTTCAGTTCGGTCTTGTAGGCATCCACGTTGAAACCGCTCGGTACGTAGGCGCGGACACCCCATGGCTGACTAGTGCGCCAGCCAGCGTCGCGGAAATAATTGGCGATCGAGGCGAAGGTGTCCGCGCGATTGGTGAAAATGTTCGCGCGCCCGTCCCCGTCTCCATCCGATGCCAGGCGGAGATATACCGATGGGAGGAATTGCGGATTGCCAAAGGCACCGGCATAGCTACCCACAAGCTGATCGCGCGAATATCCTCGATCCGCGACCTTCATCAGAGCGATGAATTCGCCGGAGAACAGCTCCCTGCGGCGCCCCTCCCACGCCAAGGTCGCAAGGCTGCGCGCCAGATCGAAATTGCCTCGGATCCGGCCATAACTCGTCTCGTGCCCGAAAATGGCGACGATAATTTCCGCCGGGACGCCGTACCTATCTTCGGCTGCACGCAGCTGCCTGCGGTTTTCTCGAAAAACAGTCCTGCCGCCCGCAATCCGGGTCGAATTGACGTGCGTCGAGATATACGGCGCGAGTGCCGGATATCCGCGCCGCGTGGGGCGTCCCGGTTGTCCCTGATCAAGGCGAATAACGCGTTCATTGGGTGTGAGCCCTGCCGTCATGCGCTGGATCGTCGCTTCGCTAACCCCCTCCGATCTGGCGCGCGCCTTCAATTGCTCGACATAGGCGTCGAAGGAAATGCCATCGACCGCCGTACTCTGGGCAAGGCCAGTGGACGCAGGAGCGGAGAGCGAAAGAAGCGCGGCAACGGCGAGAAGGGAGCGAATAATCATCCCCCTCATTTCTCACACTTTTCATGAATCCCCAACAACGGATCCGGCTATTATCCGGTCATTTCGGCACGATTGTCGTCACCAAACAGTCGGAGCGATTCATCGAAAGGCGTGACAAGCGCTCAACATGCCATTAGCGCGCATTGCCGAGCGGACAGGTGGCAGAGCGGTTGAATGCACCGGTCTTGAAAACCGGCAAGGGTGCAAACCCTTCGTGGGTTCGAATCCCACCCTGTCCGCCACTCTTCCAGCCAATTGGCACGGTCGCGAACTCGAATCGGCGGGGCCATCAGCGTCACCAGGCCTTCAAATCGCAAATATCGATAACGGGATATTTGAAGTAAGTTTGGGATGGCTGCGCGGGTTTACCTTTCGCTAACCAGTCATAATCGCAGCACTGCAAGCCTCGGAAAGATTCCTCATGCTGATCCCTTCAAGCGGCTCGCGGCGAATTTCTTACTATTTTAACGATATCGATGAACTCCGTTTGAGAGGTCCCTCCGCTAAAAATGCCCCGTCATCGGCGTAGGCATCGCGCCCGAGAGCATCGGATCGGAGCTATGAAGCTATTCTCATGGGGGACACTCGCAGCGGCGTTTGCGCTGGCTTGCAGCGCGCATGCTGTTGGTGCGATGCCAGCGCTTGATTTGACGAGTGCACAAGCCTCCCAAGCCAATGCTTCAGGGGGTCTGCAAACAGAGGAAAGAAGTCCGTCGCCTCGAGCGGCGCAGCCAGCTGCGTCGCCTTCAAACGATGCGGCCACGGCAGCAAGGCTCACTGTCGCGCGGAATCAGAACTATTTGCTCTCTTTTATGATCGCGCTGGCGATTTTCGCTTGCTCAATCACGCTCATTGTCTTGCGAACGGTGACAAATAACCGCGCAGCGATAAAGGCTGCCAACGAGCAGCTTCTCTATATCACACGGCACGACAGCCTCACCGGATTGTTCGCACGCGACCACTTCCGCGCCCTGCTCGATCAGGAAGCAACAGAGTGCGCGAGTAAAGGCCAGACCGCGGCCTTCATGCTCATCGATCTGGATCGCTTCAAACAAGTAAACGATGTTTACGGTCACGCGGTTGGCGATGGATTGCTTTGCGAGACCGCCAAACGTTTCCGCAAGGCGGGCGGTGAGGACGCAATCATCGGGCGTCTGGGTGGAGACGAATTCGGTCTTTTTCTGCCGCACCCTGAATCGATGGAGAAAGCAGAGCAGGTCGCCGCAGAAATCATCGCAGAAGTAGGCAGCGGATTCCGCATAGAAGGGAAAGATGTGTCGATCGGCGCATCAATCGGACTGACCGCAATCGACCGCGAGGCTTCGTCGACCAGTGTACTGATGACCAATGCGGACCTCGCATTGTACGAAGCAAAGAACCGGGGCCGCGGCACTTATGCGGCATACCGCAGGGAAATGCGCGGGCGTCTGGAAGAGCGGGCATTGCTCGAACGGGATCTACAGTTTGCGCTTGGACGCGGTGAGATCACGGTGTCTTACCAGCCTATGTTTGATGCCTCCAGCTCCCGGGTGCTGTGTTACGAGGCATTGATGCGCTGGACCCACCCGATTAGGGGATCGGTGTCGCCTGCGGACTTCATCCCGATCGCCGAGGAGAATCTACTGATCGATGAGCTCGGAGGATGGCTTCTGTACACCTCCTGCGCAGAGGCCGTGAAATGGCCTGCGCATGTGAAGTTGGCCGTCAATGTGTCGAGGCTCCAGCTGATCAACAACGGCTTTTTTGCGACTGTGGTCGAAGCTCTTTCCTTGAGCGGGCTGTCACCGGACCGACTTGTCCTGGAACTTACGGAATCCGCTGTACTCGAAATGGACGATGACCTTCAGGATCTGGTCAAAAGGCTCAACGCTATCGGAGTTTCGTTCGCCCTCGACGATTTCGGCAGCGGCTATTCGTCTCTCAACTACATCGAGAAGATGCGCTTCTCCATGATCAAGATCGACCCGAAATTCGCGCAGTCCTCCGCCGAAGGATCTGCCAATAGCCAGGCGGTCGTCAGCGCCGTGGTTTCGATGGCAAAGTCGCTCGATATGGTTGTTGCTGCCGAAGGGATCGAAGCGGGCGAACAAGCGGACGCGATGCGCGAACTGGGCTGCACCTGCTTGCAGGGATATCATTTTGCGAAGCCATCGGCATTTGTCAGCCCGGATCGCGCAGCCTCGCCAAATCGGCGTCAGGTCGCCTGATAGCCTCTCGCGCCATCATTCCTCATCTGGCTTGGGCATGTGTTCCAGGTGGTCCACGTCATGCTCCTCGCCATGGGGATCGCCCCACATCACCAGCGAGGGCGCAAAGTGCTTTCCCCTCGGGAACATCTTGCCCTTCAGGTGAGCGATAAGGTCATCCTTGCTCAGAAAGGGGTTGTCAGCGGCGTCCTTGCGATCTGTCATCGATAGCTCAGTAATGCAGTGCGCGGCCGTAGGCGTCGAGCACGCTTTCGTGCATCATTTCCGAAAGCGTCGGATGCGGGAACACGGTTTGCATGAGCTCGGCCTCGGTCGTTTCCAGTGTCTTCCCGACCGTGTAGCCCTGGATCAGCTCGGTCACTTCCGCGCCAACCATGTGTGCGCCTAACAGCTCACCGGTCTTCGCATCGAACACTGTTTTGATGAAGCCCTCCGCTTCGCCCAGCGCAATCGCCTTGCCGTTGCCGATGAAGGGGAAGTTGCCGACCTTCACATCATAGCCCGCTTCCTTCGCCTTCGCCTCGGTCATGCCGACGCTCGCGACCTGCGGATGGCAGTAGGTGCAACCGGGGATCGCATCGCGATTCAGCGGATGCGGGTGCACGTCTGTGTTGCCGAGTTCCTTCGCGATTGCCTCGGCACATGTCACGCCTTCATGGCTCGCCTTGTGCGCCAGCCACGGGCCGGGCGTGCAATCGCCAATTGCCCAGAGACCTTTCGACTTGGTGCGTCCGTAATCATCGATCTGGATGAAACCGCGGTCCATTTCGGCGAGCTTCTCAAGCCCCACATCTTCGGTGTTCGGGACAATGCCGATAGCGACGATGACGTGGCTGAACTCGGTGGTTTCGGTCTTGCCCGCCTTGTCCTTGATCTTGGCTGTCACGCCCTTGCCGCCGACCTTCAGGTCTTCGACCCCGGCGCCGGTCATGATCGTCATGCCCTGCTTTTTGAGGTTCTTCTCCAAGAAGGTCGACACGTCCGCATCTTCGACCGGCACGATCCGATCGAGCATCTCCACCACGGTCACGTCGACGCCCATGTCGTTGTAGAAGCTTGCGAATTCGATACCGATTGCGCCCGATCCGATCACCAGCAGTTTGCTCGGCATTTCGGGCGGCACCATGGCATGGCGATAGGTCCAAACGCGCTTGCCGTCAGCGGGCGCGAACGGGAGGTCGCGCGCACGGGCGCCGGTGGCGACGATCACGTGCTTGGCGGAGAGCTTCTCCTCTCCCTTCTCACCCTTTACCGTCAGCGAAGTCGGCCCGGTCAGCGTGCCCTCCCCCATGTGAACGGCGATCTTGTTCTTCTTCATCAGGTGCCCGACGCCGTGATTGAGCTGTTTAGCAACACCGCGGCTGCGCTTTACGATGGCATCCAGATCAGCCTCGATTTCGCCCGCCACCTTCAGGCCATAACTCGCCGCATGGTCCATGAAGTGCTTGATCTCGGCCGAGCGCAGCATCGCCTTGGTCGGGATGCAGCCCCAGTTGAGGCAGATGCCGCCCAGGTTCTCGCGCTCCACGATGGCGGTCTTCAGCCCGAGCTGCGCGCAGCGGATCGCCGCGACGTACCCACCGGGGCCAGAGCCTAGAAGGACGACGTCGTACGATGTGTCAGCCATTGATCAATTCCTTGGGGAGGGGGTTTCGATAGAGTGGTCTGCGCGGAGACATGGACCGCATGTTACACGGTCCTGGGCGTGAAAAGCACGCTGATTTTACGGGATTTTTTCGCACGAAGGTCGGGAAGGGGTACGCAGCCTCAAACATGCGCGTTTCATGGCACGATGCGCGGCCTGTAGGACAGCGATTAATCATTCTCGGATCGCACCGATCTGGGCCGGTCATCCTCATCAAGCAGCACGAATTTGAATGTCCCGCGTGACACTGTTGTCGTCCCCTCGCCGTTGCGTTCTCGCCCCACCCCTTCGGCTATGATAGTCAGCGAGGTGTTTCCGGTCGCGGTAACATCGCAGTAGACCGACAGCTCATCGCCGACATCCATTGCGCCCGGAAAGGTGAAATCGGTGGCATGGACGACCACCGCCTTGCCCTTGCCAACGCGGCTTGCAAGCGAACCTGCTCCCAGAGCCATCTGCGCCATCAACCAACCGCCGAACACCCCGCCATAGGGATTGAGATCGGTCGGCATAGCGGTCGCACGGATCATGGGGTCACGTTGATCCAAGTGATCAGCTCGCGATCAGCTCGATGAAGTTTTCGTTCACCCAGCCCGACTTGCATGGCCCTTCATAGGCGCGCACACTCGGCACTGGCGATCCGGTTCCGCAACGTTCTTCGCCCTGCCCCTGGTTCTCTCCCTCGCCCGCTGGCGCGTAAACGATGCCGATCCAGTTGCCGACCTGTTGGCACATCGACACACCGCGTCCCGCAGCGAGCCGGTCGACTTCGTCCGCACTGCCCGATGGAGCGGAGCGCACGGGCAATTCGCGGTCGCTGCTCGCGTTGAGGTTGGTAACGCGGCCATAGCCCGCGCAGGCATCGAAACGCGGCCCGTCGAAACCGATCTGAACAGGGCGCGGCGGAGTCCCGGCGTCAATCGTCCGGGCCGTGGGCGCGGTCGTATCGCGCTCATCACCCTGAGCGCAGGCGGTCACTGTCAGCGCCGCCGCGATAATCCCGAACCAGAGCCGACTTCGGTCTTTCGTCAAACCACCAATCCCATCGGGTTTTCGCACAGCTGTTTGATCGCCTCCATCAATTGCGCACCGTCCGCACCATCGATAGCGCGGTGATCGAAGCTGCCGCTGGCCGTCATCACTGTTGCAGCCTGCAGCGCTCCATCAACGATATAGGGACGCGGCTCGCCCGCTCCAACCGCCAGGATCATGCCCTGAGGAGGATTGATGACGGCATCGAATTGCTTGATCCCGAACATGCCGAGATTCGAAAGCGAAGCGGTTCCGCCCTGGTATTCGTGGGGCTGAAGCTTGCCGTCGCGCGCTTTCCCGGCGAGTTCCTTCATCTCTTTCGAGATCTGCGCCAAGCCTTTGGTATCGGCCTCGGTAATGACCGGCGTGATCAGGCCTGTCGGCGCCGCCACCGCGACCGAGATGTCGGCGCGCGAATATTTGTGCATCGTGTCGCCTTGGTAGCTGACATTGCACTGCGGCACGCGCATCAATGCCCGGGCCAGCGCCTTGATGATCAGATCGTTGACCGAAAGCTTCAAGCCGTCCGCCTCGAGGCTGGCATTGAGCTCCGTGCGCAGCGCAAGCAGTGGATCGAGGTTGATGTCCATGGCGAGATAATAATGCGGGACGGTCTGCTTGCTTTCGGTGAGACGCCGCGCGATCACCTTGCGCACATTGGTGAGCTTTTCCTCTTCGTAAGGTGCGCCGAATTCGGTTTCTGCGGGCGTTTTCGCTGGAGCTGCAGGCTTTGCCATTTCCTGAGTTGGAGTAGGCGCGCTCGCCGGATCGAAACTTTCGACATCGGCTTTGACGATGCGGCCATTGGGACCTGTGCCCTTCACTGCCGACAGATCGATGCCTTTCTGCTCGGCGATGCGCTTTGCAAGCGGGGAGGCGATGATGCGCTCTCCCGAAGAAGCCGAGGGTGCAGGTGCAGGGCTGGGCTCAGGCGCCGCGCCGGTAACGGACGATGCCTCTCCCCCGCCCATCGCACCTTCGACGTCGCCCTTGGTAATCTTGCCATTCGGCCCGGTCCCCTCGATCTGCGTCAGATCGACCCCGTTCGCCTCGGCCAGCTTGCGCGCTGTCGGTGTTGCGGGCGGACCATCTTTCGCCGCAGGAGCGGGTGCCGGTGCCGGTGATGGAGATGGCGCGGGCGTTTCGTCTTGCGAAGGGGCGCTCACATCGCCCGCATCCTCGCCCTCTTCGGCGAGCATCGCGATGACGGCGCCGACGGCGACGTTTTCCGTACCTTCCTCAATCACGATTGCGGCAAGTGTGCCTTCATCGACCGCTTCGAATTCCATCGTTGCCTTGTCGGTCTCGATTTCCGCCATGATGTCGCCGGAATTTACCGTGTCTCCAACCTTTACGAGCCATTTCGCAAGTGTCCCTTCCTCCATCGTGGGCGACAATGCGGGCATCTTGATTTCTATGGCCATGGACTCGTCGATCTCCGTTGGGGCGTTTGCCTGTAGTCTGTGACGAATCCACAGGCTCGCGGCAAGACCTTGCATACGAAACCATTTGAAAGGATAGCTCGCACAGGCAGGCTTCGGGAGGGCAGCGATGCGCACGTTTCTGGTGGTGACCGACGACAGCGAAGAAGCGCGCTCGGCGCTGCGTTATGCCGCGCGGCGCGCCGTTGCAGTCGACGGTGCGGTGCACATCCTCGCAATCGTGCGCCAGCAGAATGTGAGCGCGTTCGGCGCCGTGCAGGCGACGATCGAGCAGGAGGCCCGTGACCGCGCCGAAATGCTGGCTCACGGCGTCGCCGGAAATCTGCTCGCCGAAAGCGGGTTGATGCCGACGATTTCGGTAAAGATCGGCAACGGCCAGAAAATTGTTACCGAATTTCTCGACGGACATCGGGAAGTCGCCGCGCTGGTTCTGGGCGCGGCCAGGGGCAGCAGCCCCGGCCCGCTCGTCCAGCACTTCTCAGCCCATGCAGGCGACCTGCCCTGCCCGCTCTATGTCATCCCGGCGGATTACGACGAGACCAAGAGCGACCATACGAACTAGGTGAGCGTGCCGCGGGACGGGTAATCGTTGTTCATCACGTAATCGAGGCCCTGCAGAAGCTGATCGAGGGGCGGGCGCGTGAACGGTGCGTTCTGGACGCTGGCAAAATAGAGCTCGCCATCGGGTCGGATCACGAAGAGGCCTGGCTCGGAAAACACTTCCGGTTCGTCGCTACCTTCGCGTTTTTGCGAGATGTAAAGACCCCATTCGCGCGCGGTATCCTCGCTCATGTCGTATGCGAGCGGCACGTCACCGGTGTCCCATTCCTTGTCGACGACCATCGCACGTTCTTTGGCGTCCATGGATACGGCAACGACGTTCAGGCCGCGCTTGGTAAACTCGCCAAGCTTTCCGGCGAGCTCTTCCAGATAGCCTTTGCAGATCGGGCAGTGCTTGCCGCGATAGAAGACCGCGACCGTGAAGTTTTCAGGCGATTGCTTGGCAAGGTCGTACTGCGCGCCTATTGTCAGCGGCAGGTCGAGGGTGGGCACTTTCTGTCCGGGTTTGAGCATTGTCTTCTCCTTCACGGGATCAATGAGTGCTGCGCCCGCGCGTTCCGTTATTTCTTGCGCCGCCCCTGATGCCGGATATTGCCGGGGCGCCCGCGTTTGCCCGTCTGGTACTTGCCCTTCTTCGGCCCTCCCGCGCCTCGCCGCCTCGGTTCGGGTCTGCGCCCGCGCGCCTCGATCGCATTGCCATCGGCATCGACCGGCACGAATTTGAGCGCGCCTGTAAGCGCGTTGGATTCGGCCAGTTTGAGCTTGAGCCGGTCGCCCGCGGAATAGGTCGTGCCCGACCTCTCGCCGATCAGCGATTGGGATGCCTCATCATGGCGGAAGTACTCATCGCCCAGCACGGAGATCGGGACCAGGCCGTCGCCGCCGACGCCGACAATGGTCGCGAAGAAGCCGAAGCCCTGCACCCCGGTAATGCGCGTGTCGAATGTCTCCCCCACCCGGCCCGAAAGCCATGCGGCGACGTAGCGGTCGATCGTGTCGCGTTCTGCTTCCATCGCGCGTCGCTCGCTCGTGCTGATGGCGTCGGAAACCTCCTGCAGGCTCGCGCGGTCCTTGTCAGATAGGCCGGTGCCTTCCGGCAGACCGTTGCCTGGCTTGGGCTGTTCGAGCTTGTAGGCATCGACCAGCGCGCGGTGGACGAGCAGGTCGGCATAGCGCCGGATCGGCGATGTGAAGTGAGCATACGAACCGAGCGCGAGCCCGAAATGCCCGGCATTGGCAGGGCCGTAATAGGCCTGCGTCTGGCTGCGCAGCACCGCCTCCATCACCTGCGCCTTTTCGGATTCGTCGGTGACATCCTTCAGCATCCGGTTGAACAACCCTGGAGTGACGACCTGGCCGAGCGCCAGTTTCTTGCCCATCGTCGCCATGTATTCGCGCAAAGCGAGCAGCTTCTCGCGGCTTGGCGTTTCGTGGACGCGGTAGACGACAGGCGAGTTCTTCGCCTCAAGCGCCTTTGCCGCAGCGACGTTCGCGGCGATCATGAAATCCTCGACCACGCGGTGAGCGTCGAGCCGTTCGCGTACGGCGATCTCCTCGATCTGTCCCTCATCGTTCAGCATCACCCGCCGCTCGGGCAAGTCCAGCTCCAGCGGATCTCGCTTGGCCCGCGCATCGGCAAGCAGTTTCCATGCCGCCCACAGATTGGCGAGGTATTCGGGCGGATCGCCGTTATCGACCGCCGCCTGCGCGTCTTCATACGGAATGTTGTGATGGATGCGAACGATCGCGCGTGTGAAGCGGAAACCGGTGACGTGGCCGCTTGCATCGATCTTGATGTGACAGGCCATCGCCGCGCGGTCTTCATCCTCGCGCAGCGAACACACATCGGCGGACAGGATTTCGGGGAGCATCGGCACCACCCGGTCGGGGAAGTAGACCGAATTGCCGCGTTTTCTCGCTTCCCTGTCGAGCGCCGATCCGGGCCGGACATAATAGGAGACATCGGCGATGGCGATCAGCGCGTCGAACCCACCCTGCTGGTCCGGCTCGGCCCAGATCGCATCGTCATGATCGCGCGCATCGGCGGGATCGATCGCGACGATGGGCAAATGCCGCAGGTCTTCGCGTTTATCCTCCGAAAGCGGCAATTCGGCAGCACGCCGCGCCTCTTCGTGGACCGTATCGGGAAAGACATGCGGGATCCCGTGCTTGGCAATCGCGATCATGCTGAAGCTTTTGGGGGCGAGCGGATCGCCGATGACCTCGACCACCTTCACGCCCGATCGCTCATTGCGGCCGGTGCGCTCGGCTAGCACAAGCAGCCCCTCATCGGCTTCGCCCAGATCACTGATCGGAGAGGAATTGCGGATGCGTTTGTCGACCGGTGCCAGCCATGCCTTACCGCCGCCGTCGATCTCGACCACGCCCAGCAAACCTTCGGTTCTGGCGGGCAGTTTTTTCATGGGATGCGCGATCCAACCGCTATCGCGCTCTTCGGTGCGCGCCAGCACCCGGTCGCCGCGCTTCAGCGCCGGGGCACGTTTCCCGCCCTTCCCCTTCATTTCCTTGAGCGTGATGCGCGGCGGGCTTCCCGGAGCGTCGGGCGCCCAGTTGTCCGCCTCGGCAATCGGTTCGCCATCCTCGATCGCGACCACGCGCAGCACGGTGACCTTGGGAACACCGCCCATGCGGTGATAGGCGGTTTTCTTGCCGTCGATCAGGCCTTCCTCGGCCATGTCCTTCAGCAGTTTCTTGAGCCCGATCTTTTCCTGGCCCTTGAGGCCGAACGCCTTGGCGATCTCGCGTTTGCCTGCGGGCTTGTCAGAGGACTGGATAAATTCAAGGACTTGCGCCTTGCTGGGCATACCCTGCGGGCGCTGATTGTGTCGTTTGGCCATGGCACGGCCTATGGACGAGTGCCCCTCGCCTGTCACCTTCGATCGCTCTGCGCCTGCCCTGTATCAGCGTATCCGCCGACCAGCGTCAGTATGCGCGCGCGACAAGGATCCTTTCGACCGCCGGTTCGCCGGTGAAGATGCAGGCACCGTCCGCCGCGTCGCTTCCGCGCGGCACGTTGCGGATGGTGAGCTTTTCAGCCTTCAATCGCTCAACCACCTTCTCAAGCGCCTCGCTGGTGGGTTTGGACCACTGCACCTCGACCCAGCCCGGATACTTGCCGTTCGACTTGTAGAATTGCACGACCTCATCCCACTCGGTCACGCCGCGTGTGATGTTCGCATCGCGGCGTTCGCTCGCTTCGCTGAACAGGCTACCCTGAATGTCTTCGAGCAGCGCGCCGATCCCCGATACGAATTCATCGCGAAGGACGAACTCAGTCGCGAGTTTGCCGGTCTCGGCATTCCACAGCGTGTCGCGGCGGATCGCTGCAACCTTGCCGTTTTCCATATCGCGCGGACCGACTTCGAGGATGACCGGCGCGCCTCTGCGCACCCAGTCCCACCGTTTCGCAGACGCCTTGCCCGGTGTCTTGTCGAGCAGCACGCGGACAGGCTCGCCAAGCGCGCTGTGCGCCACCAGACCAGCGCGCAATTCCTCGCAATAGGCGAGCAAAGCCTCGTCTTCCGGCTTGTCGCGCAGGATCGGAAGGATGATGACCTGATGCGGTGCAACGCGCGGCGGCACGCGCAGGCCATCATCGTCGCCGTGGGTCATCACGAGACCGCCGACAAGCCGCGTGGATGTGCCCCAGCTGGTGGTGTGGCAATATTGCTGTGTGCCCTCGCGGTCCTGATACTGGATGCTCGCGGCCTTCGCGAAATTTGTGCCGAGATAGTGCGAGGTGCCCGCCTGAAGCGCCTTGCCATCCTGCATCATCGCCTCGATCGACCAGGTTTCATCGGCGCCGGGGAAGCGCTCGTTTTCCGGCTTCTCGCCGGCGATGACCGGCAGCGCGAGATCCTCTTCCACGCAGGCCCGGTACATTTCGAGCGCGCGGTGCGTTTCTTCGAGCGCATCCTCCCGCGTCGCATGTGCGGTGTGCCCTTCCTGCCAAAGGAACTCACTCGTGCGCAGGAACATGCGTGTGCGCATTTCCCACCGCACGACATTGCCCCACTGGTTGAGCAATAGCGGCAGATCGCGCCAGGATTGCACCCAGCGGCTCATCGCATCGCCAATGATCGTTTCGGAGGTCGGCCGCACGACCAGCGGTTCCTCCAGCTTTGCCTCGGGATCGGGGATCAGACCTCCCTTTCCATCGGCGATCAGGCGGTGATGGGTGACAACGGCCATTTCCTTGGCGAAGCCTTCGACATGCGCCGCCTCACGTTCGAAATTGGCGAGCGGGATGAAGATCGGGAAATAGGTGTTCTGGACGCCGGCCTGCTTGATCCGATCATCCATCAGGCGCTGCACGCGCTCCCAGATGCCGTATCCCCATGGCTTGATAACCATGCAGCCGCGCACACCGGATTCTTCGGCGAGATCGGCGGCGCTGATGACTTCCTGATACCATTTGGCGAAATCGTCTTCGCGCTTCACGGTAAGGGCGTGACGGATGTTGGACACGGGCGGTGATATTCCTGCTGTAATGGATTGGCGCTTGAGCGCTGTTGTACGCGGGCTAACCGCTATTTGCTGAGTTCGTCGAGCTTCTTTTGCATCGCCGCCATCTGCTCGCGCATGGCCGAGATCTCGTCCTGCGTCGAAGCGGACTGGGCCGCCGCCTGGCTCTCGGCGGAGCGTTTCGCCGCTGCGGCTTTCTTCTGACCCGGAATGAAGGTCTCCGCGGCCGCGCGGACCATCGCCATATTGGTTTCATGGATCGCTGCGAGCGGTCCTGCGGACATGCCCTTTTCGAAAGCCTCGCGGATTTTCGACTGGTTCTCGCGGAAGTTGGTCATGCTCGCTTCGAGATAGGACGGCATCAGCGACTGCATCGAATTGCCGTACATGCCGATAAGCTGGCGCAGAAAACTCACCGGGAGCATCTGCTCTCCGCTCGCCTCTTCATCCATGATGATCTGCGTGAGGATCTGATGCGTGATGTCATCCCCGCTCTTCGCATCGACCACCTGAAAATCGACGTTCTCTCGCACCATCTTGGCGAGGTCATCGAGCGTGATGTAGCTCGATGAGCTCGTGTTGTAGAGCCGCCGGTTGGCGTATTTCTTGATGGTAATGCTTTCGCCCGCAGCGGCGCTTGATTTCTTGGCCATAACGATCCCAGTTCAACTTTGCTTCAAGTCGCTTAGCACCTGCACAATGTGCAGTGCAATATCGGCGTGTCAGCCGCGCAGGCGCTGTCCCAATACGGTAAGCAATTCGTATTGAGAAACAGCGCTTTGCTGCGCAGCATTTTTCAGATCGAACGGCACATCCAGCCAGTCGCCTTCGCCCAGATCGGGCGCTGCTGCGAGATCGACCACGATCATGTCCATCGATACTTTTCCAAGCAGCGGCAGATGCCGGTCCCCATGCCGCAATGCGAAGCCCTTTCCGCGCGCGCGCAGGAAACCGTCCGCATAACCGAGCGAAATGGTTCCGACCCGCATTGGCCCGGTCGCGGTGAACTCACCATTATAGCCGACGCTGTCGCCCGCGCCGATTTCACGTACCTGGATGATCGCCGCTTCGATGAAGGCGACCTGATGGATCGCGTCGGCGAGCTCAGGCCGGGGTACGCCCCCATAAAGTGCAAGGCCCGGGCGCGTGACATCGACAGCGAAATCCTCGCCCAGCGCAATGCCTGCACTGTTGGACAGACTGAGACGGCGATGCGCAATCTTCCCTATCGCACCGCGGAAGGCGTGCAGCTGCCGCGCGTTCATGTCGCCGTTCTCGTCTGCCGAGGCGAGGTGCGACATCAGCAGGTCGATATCGAGCGCTTGCAGTGCTTCGCTGTCCAGCTCACCCGTCGACACGCCAAGGCGATTGATGCCGGTATCGATCATGAGGTGGCAGACGCCTCCCCCGCCCGCTATCCATCGCTCCGCCTGAGGAACCGAGTTGATGACCGGGCGCACACCGGTTGCGATCGCGTAATCGACCTCGGCGCTGGTCAACGGCCCGTGCAAGACCGCAATCTGATCTGCGGCGACATGTTTGAGGACAGCTTCGACCTCGCTCCAGTGCGCGACGAAGAAGTGCTTGCATCCGGCATCGCGCAAGACGGGCACGCAAATGTCGACGCCCAGCCCATAGCAATCGGCCTTGACCGCTGCACCGGCTTGCGCCCTGCCTGACATCGCATCGAGAGCGCGCCAGTTGTGAGCCAGCGCTTCGGTATCGATCCGCAGCCGGTGCGTCGGCTCCGGCGCGTCAGCTTGCGACGTCATCGGCGAAATCTCGCGGCGGACCGTCAGGCAGGCCCCACCACGCCACGAGGACGCCGAATGCGACCACGCCCCAAGTGTACCAGAGCCCCGAATAGATATCCCCCGTACTCGCCACGATCACACCTGCGATCAAGGGCAGGAACCCGCCAAGATAACCAGCGCCGATGTGGTAGGGGATCGACATGGATGAATACCGGATGCGCGGCGGGAACATCTCTGAAAGCAACGCTGCGACAGATCCGTATGTCAGCGCCGACAGCATGCCCAGCATTAGCAAGATCGCGATGATGCCGATGATGTTGGCGGTATCGGGCTGCTGCTTTGAGAAGTCATAGCCGTATTCGCCAAGCGCACCCTGAATGCCCTCCGTGCGCGCGGCACCGCTGTCAAACCACGCAGGGTCAATCGCGATCGCTTCGCCGCCCGCGTTCAGGCTGAGCGTATCGCTTTCGGTCAGGGTGTACGAGACGCCCGATGCGGTGAGCGTTTCAAGCACCTTACCGCAATCGGTCTGTTCCCGGTCGAACAGGTCGGCAAACGGATCGGTGACGCATTCGGGACCGCTGATCGTGATCGGGGTCTCTTCAGCCGCTTGGGCGAGACCGGGATTCGCAAGACTGCCCAGCCCCCAGAACGCCGGAAACAGCAGAACTAGCGTAGCAAGCGCGCCGATGATGATTGGCTTTTTCCGCCCAACCCGATCCGACCACTTCCCGATCACGAGGTAGAAACTCATGGCAATAAGGCCGGAGATCAGCAGGATCAGTTCCACTGTCAGATCGGCGACATGCATCGGTCCGCGCAGGAAGCTCATCCCGGAAAAGAACGCCGTGTACCAGATCGTCGTGAGGATCCCCGTCACGCCGAAAAGGGCGACGAAGATGCGCTTCGGGTTGCCCGGATAGGTGAAGCTTTCGACGAAGGGGTTGCCCGAGGTCTCGCCCGCTTCCTTCATGGCCTGAAACACGGGGCTCTCCGACAGCATCAGCCGCATCCACAGCGAAATCACAAGCAGCAGGATGGAAAGCAGGAACGGTACACGCCAGCCCCAGCTGACGAAATCATCCTCCGGAATAAGGAAGCGGCAGGCCAGAACTACGATGATCGACAACACGAAACCGCCCGCGACGCTCGCTTGGATGAAGCTGGTGTAAAATCCGCGCTTCTCAGGCGGAGCGTGTTCGGCCACATAGATCGCCGCTCCGCCATATTCGCCGCCAAGCGCGAGGCCTTGAAGAACCCTGAGCAAGATCACGATTATGGGCGCGGCTATGCCGATCGTTTCCACCGTCGGTATGAACCCAACCCCTGCAGTCGCGATCCCCATCAGCGTTACCGTCACGAGGAATGTGTATTTGCGCCCCAGCCTGTCGCCGAGGAAGCCGAACAGGATCGCCCCGATCGGACGGAAAGCGAAACCTACCGCGAAGGTAGACCACACGAGCAGCAGGCCGAGAGTGTCGTTATCGACGTCGTAAAACGCGTCTTTCAGGATGTAAGCCAGCGTGCCGTAGATGAAGAAATCGTACCACTCGAATATGGTACCGGCACTCGATGCGCCGATGACGAGCCTGATTTCCTTTTCCGTCGGTTCACGATCCGCGAGCGCTTGCGCCTCTGCCATAATCCCCAAAAACCCCTAACGCCCGTGTCTCCGGGCTGAACATGCAACCTGTCCTAGCCGCTGGGATCATCACTGGAAAGCGCCGCCAGTGCGGCCTTCCACGGCAGCAGCAATGCACCGTGCCTGCCGGTGTGGGGTTTCGCGGGCACAAGCGCCTCGAAACCGGGCCAGTCCGGCGTAGCCCCCGCATCCTCTAGCCAAGCTTCGATGTCGCTCAGCATGTTTCGCAAGTCTCGCTCGCTCCGGCCGCGGATATCTCCTGCCATGATCGCCGCGGAGCTTTGCCCGACAGCGCAGGCTGAAACCTGCATGCCGATCCGGGAAACGCGCTGGTCGTCATCGGTATCAAGCCCGGCAATGATGGTCGAACCGCATGTGCGCGAGCGCGCCTCGGCGCGACGCGAAAATGCGCTGTCGAGCGGGTAGTTCGCCAGCGAAGCAGACAGTGCCAGCAATTGCGGTGAATAGAGCTTGGTACCGGCGGGATCGGCCATCGCCTCTATTCTTCCGTAACGACCGCTTCCGCCGCATCGGCCTCGCTCTGAACACGGGCGCGCCGCTCCGCGATCATCTGCACAAGTTCGCGCGAGAATGTGTCGACCGCAGGATAGGTCCGCGCCGACGTGATCCAGGTCGGGCGTCCCTTATATCCCCACACGGTATCGAACCCGATGGCAACGATGGAAAAGGCAAAGACGACGATGATCACGCCCTTGACGGTGCCAAACCCGAAGCCAAGCACCCGGTCGATCGGCCCAAGAATGGAATTTCGCGATGCTTCGCCGACATTACCCGCGATAACGCGCATGGCGGCATAGGGAATCAGCAGGAGGAGAGCGAAGGCGAGGATCGGCGTAACGGCCGCTCCGTTGTAAAAAGTGCCCAGCCCCTCTGTCAGCGGTCCATGCAGGTAATGGATGGAGAACGCGGCCAGTATCCAGGCCGCGAGCGAAAGCACTTCCTGCACGAGGCCCCGGATAAATCCGCCGATTGCAGCGAAGCCGACCAGCAACAGCACGATGATGTCGAACAATCCCATGGCCGCTTCGATTATGCGCTGCCCATCACCTGGTCAACGAGGTTCGAAAGTTGTCCCAAACCAAGATACTTCATGGTGGAAGATCCGTTCTTCATGTCGGACGGTCCATAACCCTTCAAAAAGCCGAGCTTCTCCGCCTCTTTCAGCCGCAAATCCGAATGCGCAACCGGTCGGATTTCACCCGCGAGCGACACCTCGCCGAACCAGGCAGCCTTGTCGGGAAGCGGTTTGTCCGCCAGCGCCGACACAAGCGCGGCGGCCACCGCGAGATCGGCCGCCGGGTCGGCGAGGCGATATCCGCCCGCGATATTGAGATACACTTCGGCAGAGCTGAAATTCAGTCCGCACCGGGATTCAAGCACGGCAAGCAGCATGGCAAGCCGCCCGTTGTCCCAGCCCACCACGGCGCGGCGCGGCGTCGCACCCGATTGCAAGCGGACAATGAGCGCCTGAATCTCCACCAGCACAGGCCGCGTGCCTTCTAAAGCCGGAAACACCGCGCTGCCTGCCAACGCTCGATCCCGCCCGGACAGGAACAGCATGGACGGGTTGGCAACCTCTTCCAGCCCCTCGGTCGCCATCGAGAAGACGCCAATTTCATCGACCGCACCGAAACGGTTCTTGAGCGCCCTCAGGATGCGGTATTGGTGGCTGCGCTCTCCCTCAAAGCTCATCACGACGTCGACCATGTGTTCAAGCACGCGCGGGCCGGCGATATTCCCGTCCTTCGTGACATGGCCGACGAGGAACAGAGCCGTCCCGTTTTCCTTGGCATAACGGATCAATTCGAGCGCGCAGCCTCGGACCTGGCTGACGGTGCCCGGAGCCCCTTCGATCGTGTCGGAATGCATCGTCTGGATGGAATCGATCACCAGCAAGGCAGGAGCCGGACCATTGCCCAGGGTCGTCAAGATATCGCGAACCGATGTTTCCGAGGCGAGGCGGATCGGCGCGTCGGCAACCCCCAGCCTCGATGCGCGCAAGCGAACCTGGCCTGCGGCTTCCTCCCCGCTCACATACACGACATCATTACCGCCGCGTGCAATGGTCGCCGCGGTTTGCAGCAGCAGCGTCGATTTTCCTATCCCCGGATCACCGCCCATGAGCACCGCCGAACCTGGCACCAGACCTCCGCCCAGCGCGCGGTCGAATTCGGCCAACCCCGTCGATTTGCGCACCGGTAGCTCGGTCGGCTTGTTGAGCGGCACAAACTCGATACCGCGCCCACCGCGCGACAGATCGTGCTTTTGCGAGAAGACCGTCGCAGGTGCGTCTTCGACCAGTGTATTCCATTCCGCGCAATCGGGGCACTGCCCCTGCCAACGCGGAGAAACACTGCCGCAGGACTGACACACAAACCGTTTCTTGCTCTTTGCCATGGCCCGCCAATATCTGGAACATTTGCAGAACGCAATTGCAAAGCCAACCTTTCCCCGGCAGAGCGTGAATCATGCGCCAAAAGGAACTGCGTCTTGCTCTGGTATGTTACGGCGGCGTCAGCCTCGCCGTTTACATGCACGGAGTAACGAAGGAAGTGTGGCACCTCGCCCGCGCGAGCCGGTGCTATCATGCGAACGAGGATAGTACGCTGACAGGCGTCGCCCGTGTGTACCGTGACTTCATTGCCGAGATCGAGCGTGATCATGGCGTGAGGCTGCGCGTGCTTCCCGATATTCTGACCGGAGCAAGCGCTGGGGGGATCAACGCTATTTTCCTGGCTCAGGCATTGCATTCGGGCCGGTCGTTCGAGCCGCTCACCGATCTTTGGCTCGAAAACGCCGATGTCAGCCGTTTGACCGACCCCGATGCGGAACCGATGTGGCGCTTTGCAAAGCTTTGGGCGCAGCCGATTGCCGATTGGTTTCTCAAACGTCCCGGGAATGCGGTCAGCGAAAGCGTCTCGCCCGAAACCCGTTCTGAAGTTCGTGGCAAAGTTTCGAGGCTTGTTCGCGGGCGCTGGTTCAGCCCGCCTTTTTCGGGCGATCGCTTCTCCGCGATGTTGTTCGAGGCGCTGGAAAGCATGGAGGCAACCGAGGATGGCCCGCCGCTACTCCCCGATGGCCATCCGATCGACCTGTTCGTGACGGCGACCGATTTTCGCGGACACGCGGAAATGCTGCGGCTGAACTCTCCGCCGATCGTCGAGGAAACAGAGCACCGCATGCCGATCGCCTTCAGGGCGAATGTGTCGCGGGCACGCGAAACGCCCTTGGCCGACCCGCTCGAACTGGTTCTCGCCGCGCGGGCGACAGCCAGCTTTCCCGGCGCATTCCCGCCGCTTACCATGGCCGAGATTGACCGGCTTGGGGACGCTGAGGGACATGACTGGTCGTCGCGTGGAGCCTTCCTCAATCGGGTGATGCCAATCCATGTTCGCGATGGCACGGTGGAGAACGTCGCCTTGATTGACGGTGCTGTGCTCGTGAACGCGCCGTTCGCAGCCGCCCTCGATGCGCTTGCGCGGCGCACGTCGCAGCGCGAAGTCGACCGGCGGTTCGTCTATATCGAACCGCGTCCGGACCGCACGGTTTCCGTGGGCGATCAACTCGACCGGCCAATCGGCTTTTTCGGAGCAATATTCGGCTCGCTTTCGACGATCCCGCGCGAACAGCCGATCCGCGATGACTTGGAACGGATCGAGCAACAAGCGCGCGATGCCGAACGGTTGAGCCGCATCGTCAGAGGGCTGCGGCCCGAGATCGAGCGCGCCGTCGAAAAGCTGTTCGGGCGGACCTTCTTCCTCGACAGTCCGACACCCAAACGCCTGGGAAATTGGCGCGCAAAAGCGCAGCAGGCCGCCGCCGAGCGTGCCGGCTATGCCTTCGGATCCTATGCCCAGACAAAGTTCAGCGCGATCATTGATCGCCTAGCCGAGCTGACGCACGCCTCCGCACCCGAACTGACGCTGGCGGATAGCGGCCTCATCGCCGAAGTGCTGCGGCGGGAATTGGCGGCGCGCGGGATAGAGACACTCACCCAGGAAAGCGGCGGCGCGACACCCGAAGCCATCGCCTTCTTCCGGGCGCACGATATCGGCTTTCGAATTCGCCGGTTGCAGCTGCTTGCGCGGCGCCTTTCGCGCGACTGGGAAACCGACCCCGATATTCCGGACGACGCGCTCGATGTCGCCCGCGGCAAGATCTACGATATCCTGAGCCTGTACCTCCGCGCGGACGACAGCGCGATCAGGTGCGGCGAATTCAGGCAGATCGCAATACATGTGCTGGAAAATCCGGGATCGGTGCTCGATTACCTCGCATCGCGCAGGCTCTTGCCGGAAACCGATATCGAAGCGGAGGAGATGTTCGCAGAAGCGCTCGAGGCGATGCCCAAAAACCTTAAGCGGCGCATGCTGCTTACCTATCTCGGCTTTCCTTTTTACGATGTCGCCACGCTTCCGCTAGTCCAGAGCGATCAACTCGCGGAGTACAATCCGGCGAAAATCGATCGCATTTCCCCAGACGACGCCCGCTCCATTCGCGAAGGCGGCACGCAGGCCACCCTGCGCGGGATCGAATTTTACAATTTCGGCGCATTCTTCAGCAGGTCCTACCGTGAAAACGACTACCTCTGGGGCCGCCTCCACGGGGCTGAGCGCATGGTCGATTTTGTTTCGTCCACGGTCGAAACTGGGCTGCCGGATACCATGGTGCGCCGCGTGAAACGCGCGGCATTCCTCGCGATCATCGCGGAGGAAGAGGCAGCAGGACGGTGCCAGCAAGGCTTGCTCGAAACCGTCCGGGAAGAAGTGATCGCGAAGTTTTCAGACGTCTGACCAGAAGAGGTCCGATTACTGCTCGATGCTGTTCCAGATCGCAGTGACGAACGCATCGGCGCTGATAAAACCGCCCTCCCCGCGATCGATATCCGCCAGCGGCTGTGCAGCCACTGCCTCCTCAAGGCTCATGCCGTCGGAATGCAGTTTCTCGACCCGTGACACGGCCTCGCCGATCATCGCGCGGTAGGCGACCAGTTCGGCCTTGTTCGACATCGGGCCATGGCCCGGAATGACCTTGGTATCGCTGTCGGTCATGGCAATGACAAGATCGAGCGATTGCATCGCGTTGTAGACGTTACCGCCCGAATTGACGTCGATAAAGGGATAGCCGGGAATGTTGAAATAGAGATCGCCCATGTGAACGATGTTCTTTTCCTCCCACATCACCACACTGTCGCCATCCGTGTGACCGCCGCCGACAAACGCTAGGTTGATCGTATCACCGTTGAGGTGAAATCTCAGGCCCTGTCCGTAAGTAACTATAGGGAGAGCTTTTTTCGGCGCTGGCGGCGTGTTGTTGCCCGCTGCCGTACCTCCTTCGGCCATGCGGATGCGGACATTGTCATGCGCAAAGATCGTCGCTCCTGTCTTGCCAAAATGCTCATTGCCGCCCGTGTGGTCGAAATGCCAATGCGTGTTGACGACGTATTTGACCGGCGTTGCGCCCAGATCGGCAACCACTGCCTCGATCTTGGTCGATAAAGGCGCGAACTGATCGTCGATCATCACGGTCGCGTCTTCGCCGTAGCTCACCCCGATATTGCCGCCCGCACCAAACAGGACCGCGACGCCTGGTGCGATTTCTTCCGAAGTGACTTCGACGTTATCGAAATTGCGCTGGGCAATCGTCGGCGATGCGACCAGCAGGGCTGCGGAGGCAATTGAAAGGGCGGCGAAACGGTTCATGGCATTCTCTCCTCTTGCGTGAGAGGACTAACCTGCGATGAAACCCGTGTCGAGCGCGCTATGTGCCGAAGACATCCTTGATCTTGCTGAAGAAGCCCTTGCTCTCCGGACACTCGTCGCCAGTCTCGGTCTCGCGGAACTCTTCGAGGATCTCTTTTTGCCGGCGGCTGAGTTTGGTCGGCGTCTCGACCTTGATCTCGACGACGAGGTCGCCGCGCCCGCGCCCTTGGAGCACCGGCATACCGGCGCCGCGCACTCGCAGCTGTTTGCCGGACTGGATGCCAACCGGAATGTCGACAGTGTTGGTCGAGCCATCGAGATCGGGGATGCTCACACTTCCGCCGAGTGCGGCTGTCGTGAAGCTGACCGGGATGCGCGCGGCGAGCGTGGTGCCTTCGCGCTCGAACACGGCGTGGTCCTTCACATGAATGAAGATATAGAGATCGCCGGGAGGGGAACCGCGCTGCCCCGCCTCACCCTTCCCTGAAAGTCGGATACGCGTACCGGTATCGACGCCCGGCGGAATATCGACTTCGAGTGCCTGTGCGCGGTCCACGCGGCCTTCGCCGCGGCAATCACCGCACGGGTCTTCGATAACTGCGCCGCGCCCGCCGCATGTGGGGCATGGCCGCTCAACCACGAACAGACCCTGTTTCGCGCGCACCGAGCCTTGTCCGTGGCACAGATTGCACTGGCGCTCACCCGTACCGGGCGTTGCGCCGGAGCCATCACACGTATCGCAGCTTTGCGAGACCTCGATCTCGATCTCGGTGGATTTGCCCTCAAACGCTTCTTCGAGCGTAACCTGCATGTCATAACGCAGATCGGCTCCGCGGCGCTGCTGTTGGCGCGCTGCGCCTGCACCGCCAAATGCGCTACCGAAAATCGTTTCGAAAATGTCGCCGATATCGGCAAAATCACCCTGACCGCCCCGGCCTCCGCCGAAACCGCCCGCGCCGTTCATCCCTTGCGTGAACGCCTCGTGCCCGTAGCGGTCATAGGCTGCGCGCTTTTGCGGATCCTTGAGACACTCATACGCCTCGTTGCACGCCTTGAACTTGGCTTCAGCATCGGCATCGCCCGGATTGCGGTCCGGGTGATACTTCATTGCGAGCTTGCGATACGCGCTTTTGAGCGTCGAGCCATCGGCATCGCGCGACACTTCGAGTGTCTGGTAATAATCGACTTGAGTAGCTGCCATAGGTATCCGTCCCAAAGCTAATCACCACCGGCACGCTGAGCGCCGGTGGTGATTGCCGGTTTCATCAGGACATCAGCCCTTGTTGTCTTCGTCGACCTCGGAGAATTCGGCGTCGACGACTTCTTCGTCGGCCGGTTCTTCGGCAGCACTGTCAGCGCCTGCGTCACCACCTTCAGGGGCGGCGTTTGCCTGCTCCTGTTCGTAGATCTGCTGACCCATCTTCATCGCTACCTGCGTCAGAGCTTCGGCCTTCGCTGTGATCTCGTCCGCATCGTCGCCTTCAAGAGCGGTCTTGGTGGCGGCCAGCGCTTCCTCGACTTCGGCCTTCGTACCGGCGTCGATCTTGTCGCCATGCTCTTCGAGCTGCTTCTCGGTGGCGTGCACGAGGCTGTCGGCCTGGTTGCGCGCTTCGGCAGCGGCTTTACGCTTCTTGTCCTCGTCCGCGAATTTCTCCGCGTCCTGCACCATCTGGTCGATGTCGGAATCCGACAGACCGCCCGATGCCTGGATCTTGATCGTCTGTTCCTTGCCGGTGCCTTTGTCCTTCGCAGCAACCGACACAATGCCGTTTGCGTCGATATCGAAGGTGACCTCGATCTGCGGGACACCGCGCGGTGCGGGCGGAATGCCGACAAGGTCGAAATTGCCGAGCAGCTTGTTGTCAGCCGCCATTTCACGCTCGCCCTGATAGACCTTGATCGTCACCGCGTTCTGATTGTCTTCGGCGGTCGAGTAGGTCTGGGTCTTCTTCGTCGGGATCGTCGTGTTGCGATCGATCATGCGAGTAAAGACCCCGCCCAGCGTTTCGATACCGAGCGAAAGCGGCGTCACGTCGAGCAGCAGCACATCCTTGACGTCGCCCTGAAGGACGCCGGCCTGGATTGCAGCACCCATGGCGACCACTTCATCGGGGTTCACACCGGTGTGCGGCTTCGCTTCGAAGAATTTCTCGACCACTTCGCGGACGCGCGGCATGCGGGTCATGCCGCCCACCAGGATCACTTCGTCGATCTCGTCCTTGCTGACGCCCGCATCGGCCAGAGCCTTTTTGCAGGGCTCGAGCGTGCGATCGATCAGCTTGCCGACCAGCTTTTCGAGGTCGGCGCGGCTGATAGTTTCAACAAGGTGCAGCGGGGTAGATGAACCACCTTCCATGCGCGCGGTAATGAAGGGCAGGTTGACTTCGGTCGTGGCCGAACTCGAAAGCTCGATCTTGGCCTTTTCCGCCGCTTCTTTCAGACGCTGAAGCGCGAGCTTGTCGGTCTTCAGGTCCATGTTCTCTTTTTTCTGGAACTGCTCGGCGAGGTAATCGACGATCGCGTTGTCGAAATCTTCACCGCCCAGGAAAGTGTCGCCGTTGGTGGACTTCACTTCGAACACACCGTCACCGATCTCGAGGATCGAGACGTCGAAAGTACCGCCGCCAAGGTCGTAAACAGCAATGGTCTTGCCGTCTTCCTTGTCCATGCCATAGGCAAGCGCAGCAGCCGTTGGCTCGTTGATGATGCGCAGCACTTCTAGACCGGCGATCTGGCCGGCGTCCTTGGTCGCCTGGCGCTGCGCGTCGTTGAAGTAAGCGGGGACCGTGATGACGGCCTGCTCAACCGTTTCGCCGAGATAGCTTTCGGCGGTTTCCTTCATCTTCTGCAGGATAAAGGCGGAAATCTGGCTGGGGGAGTATTCCTCACCGCCTGCTTCGACCCAGGCATCGCCGTTCTTGCCCTTTACGATGTCGTAAGGGACGATCTCCATATCCTTCTTGGTCAGAGGATCGTCGAAACGGCGGCCGATAAGCCGCTTGATCGCGAACAGAGTGTTGTCCGGATTGGTGACCGCCTGGCGCTTGGCAGGCTGACCGATCAATCGCTCACCATCCTTGGTGAAGGCGACGATGGAAGGCGTCGTGCGCGCGCCTTCGGAATTTTCGATAACCTTGGGCTTGCCGCCATCCATCACTGCAACGCAGGAGTTGGTCGTGCCGAGGTCGATACCGATTACTTTACCCATTATTTCCCCATCCTATCATGGTCTTTGGACACCGCCTTCGTGTGCTTCCCCGGTGGAAAATCCTTTGGGCAAAGCGCCTCGGCGGCTCGAATATGAGGCGGATATAGGTGCGGTTTTGCTTGGCACAAGAGATTGGCCGCACTAGTTTTCAAACCATCCAAGGAGGGGACACAAACGTGGATGCAACTACAAAAACGGGACGCAATATGAAGAAATTGCTGGTCGCTGCCGCGCTTGGCAGCACGATTATGCTGGGGGCGTGCGAAAGCGAAGTCGAAGCGCCGGTAGCAGTCGAAGGGCAAGTGCCGGGCATCAGCGTCGATAACGCGCGGATGATCCTTGGGGCCGTCGAAGGCAACCCGGCAGCCGTCTATTTCGACCTCACCTACGAAGGAGATCGGGGCCTCACCATTCGCCGGGCCGACGTTACTCAGGCAGGCAGCGCGACCTTGCACGATTACGGCGAGTACGATTTCAAAGTACAGATGATGGAAGCGCTACCGATTGCGATCAAGAAGGGTTCGGAGGTTAGCTTCGAGCCGGGCGGTCTGCATGTCATGGCATTCGAGCCGTCACCCGAACTCAAACCCGGTGACAAGGCCGAAGTTACGCTGACCGTCTCCGGCGGGGGCACCCACACTTTCGAGGCGGATGTCTTGCCCGCAGGGGACGAGCGCGGCCTTCCTGCACCGAATAGCGGGGACGACAGCTGAAGCACGGCGACCTACCGACCGGCACCGATACTCCGCTGCCCGCCTGCCCGGTGGGCGGCGAACGGCATCTGACGCCGGGCGAGGTCACCCTCGCCCGCACCGTCTATGGCGATGCGATCGATTACCGTTCGGTCAAGCTGAAACGCCGCAAGTTCTTTCCGTTTCAGCCCAAACGAATAACGATGGCACCGCGCGGGCATGTGCATTTCCATCCCGGCGGTTCGGCCTATTGCGATGACTTCTCTGCCGAGAATCTCGCGCGCCAGGGCCTTTTGATCCACGAGCTTGCTCATGTCTGGCAGACGCAGACGCGCGGCGACTGGTATCTCATCCTCAACCGCCACCCTTTCTGCCGCTACGACTACACGCTGAAACCGGGCCAGCCATTCAGTGCCTATGGCATCGAGCAGCAGGCCGAAATCGTGAAGCACGCCTTCTGGCTGAGGCACGGTGCGAAGGTCGCCGGGATCGCGGACAAGGCTGCCTATGACATGCTCGTGCGCTTCAAGGGCGCAACTTTGTAATCGCATTGCCGCAGCGCGCCGTAGCGGTATGGCAAAAATGCGCTTTGCCTGCCCCGAATTCGTGGGATAGCGGCGAGCCCGGGACCTGAAAAAAGGAGCAGACCGTGATCACTCTCACCCAGCTGGACGGCGCACATCTCATCACCATGGACGACGGCAAGGTAAACGCGCTTAACAAGGAAAAGCTCGATGCGCTGGTAGCGGCCCTGGCCGAGTGCGCCGGTGATCAGGCACCTGTAGCTATTCGCGGGCGATCCGGCATTTTCTCGGCAGGCTTCGACCTCAAAGGCTTCGCTGCCGGGCCCGAAACCGCCACCGCACAGCTTCAGGCAGGCAAGGACGCGATCCTCGCCATCCTGCGCCACCCGGCTCCGGTGATCACCCTTTGCGAAGGCCACGCCTATCCTATGGGCGCCTTTCTGATGTTGGCGGCGGACAAGGCCATCGGCACGCGCGGCGATTTCGTGACCGGCATGAACGAGAGCGCGATCGGGATGGCGCTGCCGATCTATCCCATGATCCTCGGCGCGGCGCGGCTCGGCCCGCATGGCCGCAAAGCAGTTGCCACGTCAGAGATGTTCGCCCCCGACGCCGCGCGCGAGGCGGGTTATTTCGACCGGGTCGTCGAGCCAAACGAGGTGGACAGCGCGCTCACCGAGGAGCTCGCCCACATGAAGGGCCTGAACGCAGGCGCTTTCAACGCGAACAAGGCGGCAATGAACCGCCAATTGATCGACGATATCGAAGCAAGCCCGCTCCCTGATTTTGGGTGAAGCTATCGCACTCGCAGTTCTTTCATCAGCGATAAGACTGCCGCGGCAACCTCATTTTCCGCGTCGACGGAAATTGCGTGCGAGTAAACTGAATCTACGCGGTAATCCAAGCCAATTGCAGCAATTGCTATTTCCGGATCATTCTCAATCTCTTGAACGGTATTTAGAAAGTGGCGCCACAGAAAAGATGGTTCGTTGGCTTGCAAAGTGGAGTCATCTACCGGTGCTCCGTCACTTACCACAATCAGCAGTTTCTGTTCTCTTCGTTCCTCTTTGAGACGTTCGCACGCCCACGCCAACGCCTCTCCATCCACGTTCTCGAAAAGAACGTTGTGGAGGTTCATCGGCTCAAGGTCTATCTTCCGGGCAGGCTCGTCGAAATCTGAGTGCCGCACGAAAAGCAAGTCGCACAAACGTCCAGGATACTTGCGCTTTCCCGATGATGACCATTTTTGGCGCGAGCGACCACCGTGCCAGCCTACCGTTGTGAAACCAACAAGAGACGTCCTTGCATCGCAAATCTCCAAATGCTCGAGACAGCCGGCCAATTGCGCCGAAACTTGAGGCATCCGTTCCGCCATCGAACCGGATTGGTCCAGCATGACAAGGATAGACGTGTCCGACAGATCCACATGCTCACGGCTTCCCAGGTTCTCGCAAGTACGATCTCTAGCGGCTTTGGCGACGGCAATCCGGTCTGGATTACTCTCTTCACTGAGGTGACGTGCAGGCGCGCGATTAAGCGCATGCTCTTCAAGTAGCCGGTCGACCTCGGTGCCATGGCAGACAATGTCGTACTCGGTAGTGAACACCGAATAGGACAATTCTGGACGATCTTTCTCAGTCTTAGCTGAAAAGATCGACCTAAGTAGCCAGACAATCGACACACCAATAACGAGCGCGATGAGAAAGCCCGTCAACGCCAATTTCGATCAATCCGGCTTCTTCGCCACACCCACCATTGCTGGGCGCAGCAGGCGGTCCTTGATCATCCAGCCCGACTGCATTTCCTGCACAATAGTGCCCGGCTCCTTGTCGTCCGTCGGCACTTCCATCATCGCTTGATGCTGGTTTGGGTCGAGCGGCAGGCCCATCGCGGCGATCCGTTCGATGCCGTGCTGTTTGAAGACCTTTTCAAGCTCTCGCTGCGTTGCTTCAAGGCCGACCACCAGACCTTTCATCTTCTCGTCCTCGCGCAGCGATCCCGGGATGGCATCGATGGCGCGTGAGAGATTGTCCGCTACGCTCAGAATGTCGCGCGCAAAGCCGGTCGCGGCATAGTTGCGCGCGTCCTGAATGTCCTTTTCCGCGCGGCGGCGGACATTCTGCGTGTCGGCCTTGGCATAAAGCACTTCCTGCTTCGCCTCGTCCAGATCGCGGCGCAAGGCTTCGAGCGCTTCGGTCAGGTCGGTGTCGCTTTCCGGCGCTTCCAGCTCGTCATCATCGGTGAGGAATTCCTCCGGCACGCCCTTCAGTTCTGCCTTTACGTCTTCATTCACCGCATCTTCCTGCGGCTTGTCATTGTCGATCATGTGCTTTGATTTTCCATTCAAACGATGAGCTTGTCCAGCGAACGGCCAAGCGATCTTGCGGTCAGGTCAACCATGGGGACAACCCGCGCGTAATTCAACCGCGTGGGCCCGATCACGCCCAGAACACCGACGATGCGCCCTTCCCTGTCGCGGTAGGGCGAGGCGATGACCGATGATCCGGAGAGCCCAAACAGTCGGTTTTCGCTGCCGATGAAAATGCGCGTCGCATCGGCTTCGCGCGCGCTTTCGAGCAGACTGGCGACCGATTGCTTGTTTTCCAGATCATCGAGCAGCGATCGCACCCGGTCGATATCGTCAAGCGCGCTTTCATCCAGCAGGTTGGCCGCGCCGCGCACGATCAGGACCGGACGCTCATCGGCATCCGCGCTCCACACCGCGAGGCCGCGTTCGACCAGATCTCTACTGGCATCGTCCAGCTGAGTTTTCCCCGCCCGGAGTTCCGCGTGCATCGCCTGCGCAGCGTCGGCCAGCGTCCTGCCGGATAGGCGCGAGGTGATGTAATTGCTGGCCTGATCGAGCGCGCTGGGGCTGAGCGCACCTCCAAGCTCCATGACCCGGTTCTCGACCCCGCCATCCTCGCCAACAAGCACGGCGAGCGCCCTGCCCTGTCCCAGATCGACAAGACTGAACTGCGCCAGTTTCTGTTCGCGCGTGGGGACCATCACCATGCCCGCGGCTCCCGACAGGTCGGAGAGCAGTGCGCTCGTTTTCTGCAGCGCCTGCTCCACCGGGCCGCTTTCCGAAAGGCGCGCTTCGATCTGCGCGCGTTCTTCATGGGTCGGCTCGGCGACGCGCATCATTCCATCGACGAAGATGCGCAGTCCTGCATCGGTCGGCATCCGGCCCGCGCTGGTATGCGGCGCAGCCAGAAGCCCGAGACTTTCCAGCTCTGCCAGAACCGACCGGATGGAAGCCGGCGAGAGGCTGAGCGTGCCATCGGCCGCCAAAGTCTTCGAACCGACAGGCTGTCCGCTCTCGATGTACCCTTCGACCACACGGCGAAAAATCTCGCGCGCCCTCTCGGCCAGTTCGGTGATCGGTGGTGAAGCCATATCGTCCATTTAGCGCACATCGCGCATTCGCCAAGCCTTGCGGCCAGCGATGTTCCCCGCCACACCGCGCGGCAAGACACGAATCGAACACCCAGGAGCTTTATTCATGCGCCCATCAGGACGCGCGCCCGACGAAATGCGCGCTATCACCATCGAAACCGGTTTTACCAAGCACGCAGAGGGCTCCTGCCTCATCAGCTTCGGCGATACCCGCGTGCTGTGCACCGCAAGCGTCGAAGAACGCATCCCGCCATGGCTGCGCGGCAAGGGCGAAGGCTGGGTTACCGGCGAATATTCGATGCTCCCGCGCTCCACGCACACGCGCAGCAGCCGCGAAGCCGCCCGCGGCAAGCAGTCCGGCCGCACGCAGGAGATTCAGCGTCTGATCGGTCGCAGCCTTCGCGCGGTGGTTGATCTCAAGAAACTGGGCGAGCGCCAGATTACGCTCGATTGCGATGTGATCCAGGCCGACGGCGGAACACGCACTGCATCGATCTCCGGCGCGTGGATCGCGCTGCGTCTCGCGGTGAACGGGCTGATGCAGAGCGGCGATATCAAGGAAGATCCGATCACGGGCCAGGTCGCGGCCATTTCCTGCGGCATCTATAATGGCACGCCGGTGCTCGATCTCGATTACCCCGAGGATTCTTCCGCAGAGGCCGATGCCAATTTCGTCCTGATCGAAGGCGGTCAAATCGCCGAAGTGCAAGCCACTGCCGAAGGCGCGACCTATGACGAAGAAGGCCTGCTGCGCCTGCTGCGCCTCGCCCGGATCGGCTGCGACGGCATCTTCGCCAAGCAGCTGGAAGCGACAAAATGACGCGGAAACTTGGCGGCGGGTCGCTTGTGATTGCAACCCACAATTCCGGCAAACTGAAGGAAATCTCGGCGCTGCTCGACCCGTATGGAATGAAGTGCATCTCTGCCGGGTCGCTTGGCCTGCCGGAGCCGCCTGAAACCGGAACGACCTTTGCCGAGAACGCCCTCATAAAAGCGCGCTCGGCAGCGGAAGCATCAGGCCTTGCAGCCCTGGCCGATGACAGCGGCCTCGGCGTCGATGCGCTGGGCGGACGCCCGGGTGTCTACACCGCCGATTGGGCCGAGCGGCAATGGTTCGAAGGCGATCCGGGCCGCGACTGGTACATGGCCATGGGCAAGGTCGAAGGGATGTTGCAACAGCTTGGTTCCGACACTGATCGCAGCGCGGCATTTCATTGCGTGTTGGCGATTGCGTGGCCCGACGGAGAGCATGCGATCTACGAAGGGCAATGCCCCGGTTCGCTCACCTGGCCGCCGCGCGGAGAAATGGGTTTCGGCTACGATCCGGTCTTCATTCCCAATGGCCGCGAGCAAACCTTTGCCGAGATCGACCAGGCTGAAAAGCACTCCATCAGCCACCGCGCCGATGCGTTTGCAAAACTGGTCGCGGACCAGTTCGGCAGCTGATCAATAGGCGAACTGACCGACGATATTTCCCTGCGGAGAATATCGGCAGACGAGATAATCGCGGCCCGTCCCGGTTGCGATACCGCAGCCTAGCCTTTCCGTATTGCGCCAGATGATCTGGGTGTAATGGCCGACATCCTGCCAGCGCCCTGTCGTGCTGACATAGGGGAAGCTGTCGTGGATGTAGTATTGCTTCTCATCGATCCAGCCTGCGGCCATTTCTTCAAAGGTGAACGCGCTTTCGGTGCCCGCCCATAGGTTCTCACCTTGGTTTGGACGCGTGGTCCCCGGGCTGTGTTCGAACCGTCCTGACGCTGCGAGTTCCTCAGCGTAGGCGAGCGCCGCGCGGCTGAGGTCATCGTCCAGTACCAGGTCGGGGACACCGACCTCTGCGCGCGCCCGATTATGATCGCGCAACATCACTTGCAGCAACTCGTCCTGAACCGTCGTCACAGTGCCCGGTGGGGTGGGCGATGGCGAAGGTGTGGGAGCGGGCGTCGGGGTCGGCGATGGGGACGGCGTAGGGCTTGGCGCGGGAGGTGAGCCTGGAAGCGGCGCGACGGCGACAGCCGTGCCCCCGCCCGAAGAAGACCCTCCGCCTCCGCAACCTGCCAGCAAGAACGGCAAAGCGAAGACGAGTATGCTCGATGAGCGCAGCAAATCGCGTCCTGTTTTCATGAAATTTCTATCGACCCCGCATGTCTAATTCCGCCTGAACCAACATGCTTAATTCTCGTTAGTCAAAACCGCTCGGCTCGAATGCGCAACCGCCGATGCCTCACCCGGTGCGGGAATGAGCTGAAGTGACCGATTGGCTTTTCGCCGCGCTCATCGCATAGAGTCGAGAAGTGGCACGCGCGCTCTACATTCACTGGCCTTTTTGCGAAAAGAAATGCCCCTATTGCGACTTCAACTCGCATGTCCGTGAGCGCGTCGACACTGCCGCCTGGGAAGCCGCGCTGCTCAAGGATATGCGCGCCGAGGCTGCGGAAGCGGGCGGCGAAACGCTCACTTCCATTTTCTTCGGCGGCGGAACACCCTCGCTGATGCCGCCGCGCCTCGTCGAAAGCTTGCTGAGCGAAGCGCAGGACTTGTGGGGGTTCGACAGCGACATCGAGATCACGCTGGAGGCCAATCCGTCGTCGGTCGAAGCGGCCAATTTCGCCGACCTTGCAGCGGCGGGAATCAACCGCGCCTCGCTCGGCGTCCAATCGCTCGATGACGAGACGCTGCGATGGCTGGGGCGCCTTCACGGTTCGGCGGAGGCACGGGATGCCTTGCAGACCGCGAGGGAGCAATTCGAACGGGTGAGTTTCGACCTGATCTATGCCCTCCCCGGCCAATCTGCCCGTCAGTGGCGATCTCAGCTGGAGGAAGCGCTGGATTTCGGCACGTCGCACCTGTCGCTCTACCAGCTGACGATCGAACCGGGCACACGCTTTGCCACCGATGTAAGGCGCGGTGTCTTCGCGCCGCTGGACGATGACGAAGCCGCAGAACTGTTCGCGCTGACGCAGGAACTGACCCAGGCCGCCGGTCTTCCCGCCTATGAAACCAGCAATCACGCCCGCCCCGGCGAGGAAAGCCGCCATAACCTTACCTATTGGCGGTATCAGGATTATGCCGGGATTGGGCCGGGCGCGCATGGGCGGCGCGGCGGCTTTGCGACTGCGCGACACAAGAAGCCGGAGAATTTCCTCGCCGCTGTTGAGAAGCGCGGCCACGGGATAGCCGAGCAGAGATCGCTGGCGATACCCGAACAGGCGAGCGAGGCCCTGCTGATGGGTCTCAGGCTGAAAGAGGGCCTCGACATCGCGGCATTGGAAGCACGCTTCGGCATTGCGCGGAGCGAACTTATCGTTCCGGAGAAAGTGACCCAATACACCGATCTTGGTCTCCTTTGGCAGGATGGTCCACACCTCGGCGTCAGCGCCGCCGGGCGGCCCTTGCTCGACGGTTTGCTTGCCGAGATCGTGGCCGATGCGCTGGTGAAGGCATGAGCCGCGCGGAAATTCTCGAGGCGTGGCAAGCGCATCTGACCCAAAGCCTGCGCCGGTCACCGCATACCGTGCGCGCTTACTGCCTCGCCGCCCGCAAGCTGATCGACGGCCGCGATCTGTCGAGCTTTACCGAGATTGCAGCGCTTGAAGCGCATGACCTGCGCGCGCATCTGGCTGCGCGCCGGGCGGAAGGGCTTGCCAATACCAGTGCCGCGCGCGAGCTTTCCGCGCTCAAATCCCTGATCGCTTTTGCCCGCAGCGAAACCGGAGATCCCGATCCCGCTTCGCCGCGGGTGCGCGGACCTCGGCTCAAGAAGGGGCTTCCGCGCCCCGTTACGCCCGACGATGCCGTGAACATTGCCGACCTGATCGAGGGGACCGCGAGCGAGGACTGGATCGGAGCGCGCGACCGGGCTGTGCTGCTGCTGATGTATGGATCGGGCCTGCGCATCGCCGAAGCGCTATCGCTGCAGGGCCGCGATGTCCCCTTGGCCGAGACCCTGCAGGTGACCGGCAAAGGCGGCAAGCAGCGCATCGTCCCGGTGCTGCCAATCACGCGGGACGCGGTCGCCGAATATGCAAAAGCATGCCCCTACCCCCTGTCGGCGAAGGAACCACTGTTTCGCGGTGCCAAGGGCGGCGCGTTGTCACAGGGCATGGTGCAAAAGGCGATGGCCAAGGCACGCCGCGCGCTAGGTCTGCCCGACACTGCCACCCCTCACGCGCTGAGGCACAGCTTCGCAACGCACTTGCTGGGCGCGGGAGCAGATTTGCGCAGTTTGCAGGAATTGCTTGGGCACGCCTCGCTGGGGTCGACCCAGATTTACACGAAAGTCGATGCAGCGAGTTTGCTGGAGAATTACCGGAGGGCGCATCCGAGAGCGAAGAAGGGGTGATAGATGATCTGGAAGACGATCTTAATCGCACTTAACGAACTGAGTAGCCTCACGATCGCCTCCTTCCCGGCTCTACTGCTCGACTATCAATTGATCGGACCATACATTTACTCGGTGACATACTTCGATCCGAGCGACAGCTTCGACTACATCCTGTTTGCCTTTTTATACGCGCCTTGTTCGATGGCGGTTATGTGTTTTTGGCAGCGGGGCACAAGCCTCTAGATCGTCATTGCGAGCGGAGCGAAGCAATCCAGCTTCTGGCCTTGCTTCAAGTGAAAACCCCAGAAGCTGGATTGCCGCGTCGCCTTCGGCTCCTCGCAATGACGAGGTGCTTAGTCCCAGGGGCAGCCGCCGTACCCATCAAGGCAGTAAGCGATGCCGAAAAGGATGTCCCATGCACATGTAAGGCCAAACGCCGCAGCGATAATAAAGGCGACCATAATAGCAAGGCATCCGAGTCCGACCGCGATCAAGCTTTTCCTAAAGATCAAAGCGACCCCAACCGCCCCTCAATCGCGTCCCAGATCATCCCAGCCAGATCCGTCCCGTCGAAGTTCGAAATCGCCACAATCCCAGTCGGCGATGTCACATTGATCTCGGTCAGCCATTTGCCGCCGATCACATCGATGCCGACGAAGGTCAGGCCCAGACGCTTGAGCTCCGGCCCCATCGCCTCGCAAATCTCGCGCTCGCGTGTCGTCAGCTGCGTTGCCTCCGCGCTGCCGCCCATGGCGAGGTTCGAACGGAACTCGCCTTCGCCCGGTATCCGATTGATTGCGCCTGCGATTTCGCCGTCGATCAGGACGATGCGCTTGTCGCCCTCGGCCACTTCGGGAAGGAAGGGCTGGACCATGTGCGGCTCGGGCCAGGTCTGGTTGAAGACCTCGAACAGAGCGGTGAGGTTGTCGCCGCTTTCCGGGATGCGAAAAATCGCCTTGCCGCCATTCCCGTGGATCGGCTTGACCACGACCGCGCCATGTTCCTCCATGAAGCGTTTTACTTCGTCCGGCGACCGGGTGACCAAGGTGGGCGGCATGAAGCGGCGGTAATCGAGCACCATCACCTTTTCAGGCGCATTACGGACATTAGCCGGATCGTTGACGACCAGCGTTTCGCTCTTGATGCGCTCGAGCATATGCGTCGCGGTGATGTAGCCCATGTGGAAGGGCGGATCCTGCCGCATCAAGACAACATCGATGTCCTTGCCAAGATCGAGCCGCTGCGCCTCGCCCTTGCTGAAATGATCGCCTTCGACGCGCTGGACCGTCACCGGGAAACACTCGGCAAACAGGCGGTCGTCGGCGTCGAGCGTCAGGCTTTCGACATGGTATTCAAAGATGGAATATCCGCGTTCCTGCGCTGCGAGCATCAAGGCAAACGACGAATCCCCGGCGATATTGATATTCTCGATGGGGTCCATCTGGACCGCGACGCGCAGGCTCATGCAGATATCCTTTACGGTTGGAACGCGTTGGTGATGTGGCGCGGGCGGGTGCCGGGTGCAAGCAGGATTACGTCGATCCGCAGATCGTCACCGGCTTCGGCGTATTCATGCGCGACCGCCTCGACCGCGGCGGCAACGCGCAAAAGGCGGCGCTCGTCGATCGCCTCGGCGAGATCGCGCGCCCGCTTGCGCCATTTGACTTCGATAAAGGCGGTAAGCCCGTCCTTACGCGCGATGAGATCGATTTCTCCGAGCGGCGTTTTCACCCGCTCGGCGAGAATGTGCCAGCCCTGCACCGCGAGCCACTGCGCGGCCTGCGCCTCCGCTTCGCGCCCGCGCCGCTCTGCGATTTCACGCTTTGCTGTCACTGGTTTTTGAGCTCCACGGCGCGTGAGTAGAGATCCTTTCGGTCCAGGCCAGTGGCCTTGGCGACGATTCCTGCCGCCTTGCTGGGGCTGTGATCGATGAGCGCCTCGGTAAGCAGCGCATCGGGATCGCCATCGCCGATGTTTTCAGCAGGCGGACCGATAAGCAGGACGATCTCACCCTTTGGCGGATGTTCGCGGTAGTGCTCGGCCAGTTCCGCGGCCGCGCCGGTGCGGCATTCCTCGTGCAATTTGGTGAGCTCGCGCGCAACGGCGACTTCGCGCTGCGGCCAGATGTCGGCGATCGCGCGCAGGCTCCTTTCAAGCCGGGGGCCGGTTTCGTAGAAGATCAGCGTCGCGGCGACTTCGCCGAGTTCGGCCAGCATGTTCGCGCGCGCTTTCTCCTTCACGGGAAGAAATCCCGCAAACAGGAAGCGATCATTGGGAAGGCCCGCCAGCGTCAGCCCTGTGATCGCCGCGCAGGCGCCGGGCAGGCTGGTCACGGTGATACCCGCCTTACGCGCGTCGCGTACCAAGCGGTACCCCGGATCCGATATCAGCGGCGTGCCCGCATCGCTTACCAGCGCCACGGCCTGCGTGCGTGCCTGTTCTATCAACGTGGCTCGTTGCCGTTCCGATGCATGATCGTCATATCGCTGCATCCGCGTGGAAACGCCGCAATGCTTCAAAAGCTTGCCCGTCACCCGCGTGTCCTCGCACGCGATCACTTCGCACCCGCGCAGCACATCGACAGCACGCACCGTTATATCGCCAAGATTGCCAATCGGTGTTGCGACAATATAAAGCCCGGCTTCCAGAGGTTCACTAAGGGCTGATTCAGATTGAGGCGTCTGCATGAGAGGCCTTCCATGAAGCAGCGATCAGGGGTCGGCAAGAATGAAGCTTACGCACGCAACACTTTCGCGCGCCATCGGCCGCGTGTTCTCGAAACGCGCGCTTACCATCGCGGGCACTGCGGCCCTGCTGAGCGGGTGTGCGGTCATTCCAAGGACAGGTCCTGGATCGACCGGCCCGGATGTCGGCCCTTCGCCCGAGCCAAGCTCTGCCCTGCCCACCGATGCCACCCGGCACCGCGTTGCGCTACTCGTACCGATGTCAGGCAACACTGCCGATGTCGGGCAATCGCTCGCGAATGCGACCACGATGGCGCTGCTCGATACCAATGCTGACAATCTGCGCATCACAACTTACGACACGGCTGATGGTGCGGCAGCGGTAGCCCGTCAGGCGATTGCGGACGGAAACAAGCTCATCCTTGGCCCACTGCTCGGGCAGAATGTGCCAGCGGTGCGGGCTGCAGCCAGCGCTGCGAATGTCCCTGCAATCGCGTTTTCGAACGATGTGACGGTTGCAGGCTCCGATGTTTTCGTGATGGGTCACATTCCCGAACAGTCGATCCGGCGCACCGTGCAATATGCCCGCGAACGAGGATCGAACAGTTTCGCTGCGCTCGTGCCCGAAGGCGATTATGGACAGCGCTCCTTCGATGCGCTCAACAACGCGCTGAGCGATTATGGCGGCAATCTCATCGGGTCGGCGCGGTATGCCCGCGGCAACACCTCGATTGTCAGCGCGGCGCAGCGTCTGCGCCAGGCAGGCGGGTACGATACTGTCCTCATCGCCGATGGCGCGCGGCTTGCCGTGCAGGCGGCAGGCGAGTTGAAAAGCGGCGGCGCCAGCGGGACTCGGCTGCTCGGCACGGAGCTTTGGAGCGGCGAGTCTGTCCTAACGCGCTCCAATGCGATCAACGGCGCGTTGTTCTCGGCGGTTTCCGACGGGCGCTATCGCCGCTTTGCCGACAGCTACGAAACGCGCTTCGGATCACGGCCCTACCGCATCGCGACGCTGGGGTATGATGCGGTGCTGTTGACCCTGCGCGTGGCGCGCGATTGGAGGGTCGGCAACAACTTCCCCAAAAACCAGCTCTATGATCGCGGAGGCTTCCTCGGCGTGGACGGCGCATTTCGCTTTGGCCGCAACGGAGTGGCCGAGCGTATGCTGGAAGTGCGCGAAGTTCGCGGCGACCGCGTGGTCGCAGTGGATGCTGCGCCGGGCACTTTCGGCAATTAAAGCGGCGCAAAACACCTCGGGCTGCGCTTGTTAGCAGGCGCCAGGCGCGCCATATCGGAGCTATGTCCGACGACCTTTTCGAAAACACGCCGACATCGAGCGGCGATTACGATTCCTCCTCGATCGAAGTGCTCGAAGGGCTGGAGCCGGTGCGCCGCCGCCCCGGCATGTATATCGGCGGCACCGATGACCGCGCGCTCCACCATCTCGCCGCCGAGGTGCTCGACAATTCGATGGACGAAGCGGTCGCCGGCCATGCAAACCGGATCGAGGTGCGCCTCGAGGAAGGCAACAGGCTGACGATTTCGGACAATGGTCGCGGCATCCCGGTCGACGAGCATCCCAAGTTTCCGGGCAAATCGACCCTCGAAGTCATCCTGTCTACGCTGCATTCTGGCGGCAAGTTCTCCGGCAAAGCCTACGCGACCAGCGGCGGCCTGCACGGTGTCGGCGTAAGCGTCGTCAACGCGTTGTCGTCTCACACCCGCGTCGAAGTCGCCCGCGACAAGCAACTCTATGCGCAGGAGTTTGCGAAGGGTCAGACGCTTGGCAAGATCGAGGAAATCGGCGCGGCGCCCAACCGGCGCGGCACCCAGGTCAGCTTCACGCCCGACACGGAGATTTTCGGCGACCGCAAGTTCAAGCCGCATCGGCTGTTCAAACTGGCGCGCTCCAAAGCATACCTGTTCGCGGGTGTCGAAATCCGCTGGAAATGCGCCGAGAGCCTTGCCAGCGATGACGTGCCTGCCGAGGCAACTTTCAAGTTTCCCGGCGGTCTTGCAGACCATCTCGCCGAGCAGGTCGGCGCGCGCGAATGCGTGACCGCACAGCCCTTCACCGGCAATCAGGATTTCCCCGAGGGACCGGACGGCCAGTCTCAGGGCAAGGTGGAGTGGGCCGTTGCGTGGCCGCTCTATTCCGATGGGTCGACCAGCTGGTACTGCAACACCGTCCCCACACCCGATGGCGGAACCCACGAACAGGGGCTGCGTGCTGCGCTGACCAAGGGGCTCCGGGCGTTCGGCGAATTGACCGGCACGAAGAAAGCAAAGGACATTACCGCTGACGACGTGATGACGGGCGGCGAAGTGATGCTGTCGGTTTTCATCCGCGACCCGCAGTTCCAGTCGCAGACCAAGGACCGCTTGACCTCTCCCGAAGCCGCGCGCCTCGTCGAAAACGCCGTACGCGACCATTTCGACCATTTCCTGACCGACAACATGGAGCGCGGCAAGGCGCTGCTGGGAGAGGTCATGGAGCGCATGGATGAGCGGCTGAAGCGCAAGCAGGAACGCGAGATCAAGCGCAAGAGCGCGACCAATGCGAAGAAGCTGCGCCTGCCCGGCAAGCTCACCGATTGCTCCGGCGAAACCGACGGCGAAACCGAGCTGTTCATCGTCGAAGGCGATTCCGCAGGCGGCAGCGCAAAGCAGGCGCGCGACCGCAAGACGCAGGCGATCCTGCCGATCCGGGGAAAGATCCTGAACGTCGCCAGCGCGACCGCAGACAAGATCCGCGCCAATAGCGAGATCGCCGACCTGTCCCTTGCGCTCGGCTGCGGCACCCGGAAGGACTGCGATGCCGAGGCGCTGCGTTACGACCGCGTCATCATAATGACCGATGCCGACGTCGATGGCGCGCATATCGCGACCTTGTTGATGACGTTCTTCTTCCAGGAAATGCCTGACATCGTTCGCAAGGGGCATCTGTTCCTCGCCCAGCCCCCCCTGTATCGTCTCACCGCCGGGAAAGAGAGCCGCTACGCGCGCGACGACGAACATCGCGCCGAGCTGGAACAGACGGTTTTCAAGGGCAAGAACGTCGAGGTTGCCCGGTTCAAAGGCCTCGGCGAGATGAACCCTCAGCAACTGCGCGAAACCACGATGCACCCGGACACGCGCTCGCTGATCCGCATCACTCTGCCGCCAGAATTCGAAGACCGGGCGGCTGTCAAAGAGCTGGTCGATCAGCTCATGGGCCGCAACCCCGAGCACCGCTTCAACTTCATCCAGAACCGCGCGGGCGAAATGGACCGCGACATGATCGATGCCTGACGAGGAAAAGCCGCGCTATCCCAACCCCCGCGAAGAGGATATCATGGCGGGCGACCGGCGCATTTCGCGTCCCGACAGCTCGCTGCCCGATTGGGAGGTGCCCGACACGGCGTACAGGCCGATCCCGATAGTTTGGTTTACCGGCGCGTTGGTGGTCCAGATGGTGGCCGTTTTCGCGATCTTCATCCTGCTGCTGGGTCAGCATGGAGCCATCACTATTGCGCTGTCCGCACTGGTCACCGGCGCGATCGGAGCGTGGACCTGGGATCGCGGGATGAAGGACGCGGGCACCGGATGGAAGGTCGCGACCCTCGCCATCCTCACTCTCACATTCCTGCTCGTATGCGCAGGTTCGCTAGACCGGCTCTAGCTTTCCGTGTGAATGTGAAGATGCCCCTCTAACGTCTTGTGAACCGGGCATTTGTCGGCAATTTCGATGATTTTTCGGCGCTGTTCCTCGGTCAGCTCATCGCCAAACACCTCGATCACTCGGTTGAGCGCCTGTGCGGTCATGCCCTCTTCTTCTGCAGAAAGCGCGTGTCCGCAGTCTTCCGCGTGGTTGCGCTCGTGAGTGACATGGATACGCGCGCCGTCGAATGGCCATTCCTTGCGGTCGGCATACATCTTCATCGTCATCGCGGTGCAGGTGCCCAGAGCGGCCAGCAGCAGGTCGTATGGGGTCGGCCCGGTATCGTCACCGCCATAGCTCCGGGGTTCATCCGCGACGAACCGGTGCGTAGCCGTGTGCACTTCGGTGCCAAATTTGCCGTGCCCGGTCTGCACCACAACTCCGTCTTCCGGCATCGGCCAATCGTCGCGCAGCGGCAGATATCGCTGCGCCCAGCTCGCAATGATGCTCGCGGCAAATTCAGCGTCGGAGGGGTTGGTAAGCAAGTGGTCTGCACCCGCGAGGCTTACGAAGCTCTTCGGGTGAAACGCGGCCTGGAAGAGAGCGCTGGCGTGCTCGACACCGACAATGTCGTCGGAGGGGGAATGAAGCGCGAGGTACGGAATGCGCAGGTCTTTCACCAAGGCGAGCAAGTCCACCGAGCGCGTCTTTTCGAGGAATTCGCCGCTTAGGTTGAAGGGGCGTCCTCCGATTGTCACTTCGCCCTCGCCATCACGCTCGATCGCGTCGAGATCGCCGGAGATGTTGTGCAGGACGTGCGGAACATCCGAAGGCGCGCCGATGGTAGCGACCGCGGCAACCTTGGAGCTGCCCAGCTGCGAAGCAGCAGCAAGAACCGCCGCGCCGCCTAGACTGTGCCCGACGAGCAGGAGCTTGCCTTCGAAGCGCTCGAACAGATGCTCTGCAGCGGCGATGAGATCGACGATGTCTGTCGCGAACCCGGCTTTGCCGAAATCACCGTCGCTCCCGCCAAGCCCGGTAAAATCGAAACGAAGGCATGCGATCCCTTGCCGGGCCAAGGCGCGCGCGACGCTGATCGCAGCGCGGCTCTGCTTCGTGCAGGTGAAGCAGTGCGCGAATACCGCAGCACCGCGAACCAGCCCGGTCGGCATTTCGAGCGCGCCGGACAATGTCTGTCCGCTCGGCGTGGCGATTGAAAGCGATTCCATCGGCATAGGTGTCCTCCTTTCACCCATATTCGGGAAAAGGGCGCAAATCGCTACACCTCTTCTCCAAAAAGCCTTTCCGCATCGGCGCTTCTCTATTCAGATAGCCCGCGCCCTCACCTCTTGCGCCAGTGCGCGGGCCGCCCTATCGCAGCGCAGCATTTAAGTTTCGAATACGGACCAATCGAAGGATTCCCATGACCGATCAGCCCAATGGCCAGCAGCGTTTCGAAGGCACGAGCGATTACATAGCGACCGATGACCTCAAGGTGGCTGTCAATGCCGCAGTGACCTTGCGCCGCCCGCTCCTGGTCAAAGGCGAACCCGGCACAGGCAAGACGGTTCTCGCTCACGAGATTTCGAAGGCCATCAATGCGCCGCTGATCGAATGGAACGTCAAATCGACAACAAAAGCGCAGCAGGGCCTTTACGAATACGATGCCGTTGCTCGCCTGCGTGACGGTCAGCTGGGCGAAGAGCGGGTCCACGATATTCGCAACTACATCAAGAAGGGCAAGCTGTGGGAGGCGTTTACGTCCGAAGAGCTTCCCGTGCTGCTGATCGATGAGATCGACAAGGCCGATATCGAATTTCCGAACGATCTTCTTCAGGAGCTCGACCGGATGAGCTTCGACGTTTACGAAACGCAGGAGCGGATCGAGGCGAAGGAGCGACCTATCGTCGTGATCACCTCGAACAATGAGAAAGAACTGCCGGACGCCTTTCTGCGCCGCTGTTTCTTCCATTACATCAAGTTTCCCGATCGCGAGACGATGCAGTCGATCATCGACGTGCACTATCCAGGCATCCAGAAGACGCTCGTGAAAAAGGCGATGGATATCTTCTACGAGCTGCGCGAAGTGCCCGGCCTCAAGAAAAAGCCATCGACCAGCGAGCTGCTCGATTGGCTCAAGCTGCTCCTCAACGAAGACATGCCGCTAGAGGTGCTGCAGGACTCCAATCCCAACAGCGCGATCCCGCCGATGCACGGCGCGCTGCTCAAGAACGAACAGGATGTGATGCTGTTCGAACGGCTTGCCTTCATGGCTCGCCGCAATCCGACCTGATGGCGCACCAGGGCGGATGCTTTTGCGGGGCGGTGCGTTTCACCATCGCCGCCGAACCACAGGGCGCCCGCTATTGCTGGTGCCGGGACTGCCAGCGGATCGCTTCCGGCATGGCGACGGTCAATGTTCTGTTCCCCGCCCCCTCCGTCGAATATTCCGGGCCGATCACCACGATCCAGCGTGTCGCCGACAGCGGCAACACGGTCGAGCGCGGCTTTTGCGCGAAATGCGGATCGCAGCTTTACAGCGAGACGGTAAAGGGGCCGGAGCAGCCGATGCGCGTGCGCGCAGGCACGCTCGACGATCCCGAAATCTGCCCGCCGACTTCGATCATCTGGGGGCCGAGCGCGCCATCATGGGCGCCTTTCCCTGATGGCATGACTGTGCTTGAGGCCGGCCCCGGTTCCGCCGAATGGCAGCGGCCCGCCTCCGATCAATCGAAGGTGTAAGCCAGTTCGAAATCGCCCCAGCGGCGGCCATTGATGATGAGCGGCACGTAGACATTGCGCACGACTAGATATTGCTCGCCGTCGCCCTCCTGCCGGTAGACAGCCATCATGTAAGGCGCGTCGCTCGCCTTGGCGCGCTTGTCGATCGGATCGAGGATCATCCGACCATTGCGGCAGAACTGGGTGTCGTGGGTCAGGTCACCGGTGGGCTTGCGTGAACGTTCGGTCAGGTGCGTTGGCAGATACCCGCTGAGATCGGTGCAGGCAGCGGCGATAACGTGCTCGCTCCCGGCCTTTGCCTCGTCCAGGAATGTGCGCCACTCGGCATGGGCCCAATCGGTCAGCGCGGTACGGAAACGCGGCGGATTGCTGCCGGAGATCTCTTCGTAATTCGTGTCGAACAGCGCCTCTTCCCTGAGCGCGCCTGACGCCAGCGCCGCTTCGGCATGTTGCCTCACCTCGGCCGCGATTTCCTGAGCCTTTTGCACCATCACGCTGTCTTGCGGTGAAAGCCCGGCATGGACGATCCGGTCGAACATCTCGCTAGCGGTAAGCTCAAGGTCGCCCATCTTGTGATGGGCGCCTTCAAGTTGCTCTTCATTATCGCGCGCGGCCTGATCGAAGCTGTTGAGCACATCCTGCACGGCGCCCACGTGATTACTGATCGTGCCGGTGGAACGGGCGATCACGTCATTCTGCTTATCCACCTCTTCCACAAGTTCGCCAACGCTGCTGATCGTCGTTTCGATCCGCGCGACCGATGCCTTCGCTTCGCTGCTGGCCTGTGAGCCAGCCTCGATACGGCCGATAACCTCGTTCGCCTCACCGCCGAGCGCCTCGACGGTCTGGGCGATTTCTTCGGTAGCCTTGCGGGTGTCGTTCGCGAGGCTCTTCACCTCGCTCGCAACCACGGCGAAGGTTCGCCCCGCCTCGCCTGCGCGCATGGCCTCGATTGTCGCGTTGAGCGCGAGAATATTGGTCGTCTCGGCGATATCGTCGATGTCCTGCGCACTGCGGCGTACCTGTTCCATCGCCGCGGAAAAGCTGGTCACGTGCTGGCCAAGGGTGCCGACAAGGTCGAGCAGGCCGTTGATCTGATCGAGCGAAGCCTGGATCAGCGCGGTCCCCTCACCCAAGCGCTCGATCGCGCGTTCGGAAAGCAGGCGCGCTTCGTCGCTCGCCTCTGCCACCTTTTCCTGATCCACCTCCAGCGCGCGCACGGTCCCGCGCAGCGCCTCGTGTTCTTCGCGCAGCTTTTCAGACGACTGAATGACCGCCTTCACGACCCCGGCGACGTCGGTGCATCCGACCGTTACAGCGCCGCAGCTTTCAGGAATACTCTCGAGCGCGACTGCGTCGGTTGCATCGATGGCGGTAGATTTCATTGCGGCTGCGACCCCTGAGTATGAACAGTACCTTTGCCGCAGTAAGCGTTGATGGTTAGCGAAGCTTTAAGGGGCGGCGACTGACGTCGCTAAAAGACTGGAAACGCTGTCTCTGCGCCGCTACACCACACCCATGTTTTTCAACTTCATGGACGAACTGCGCGAAGCAGGTATCGGCGCGAGCTTCAAGGAGCACCTGACGCTGCTTGAAGCGCTCGACAAGGACGTGATCGAGCAGACGCCCGAGGCGTTCTACTATCTCAGCCGCGCTACCTTCGTGAAGGACGAAGGGCTTCTCGACCGCTTCGACCAGGTTTTTCACAAAGTGTTCAAGGGGGTGATGACCGATTACGGGCAGAACCCGGTCGATATTCCCGAAGATTGGTTGAAAAACGTTGCCGAAAAATTCCTCACCGAAGAGGAAATGGCCGAGATCGAGAAACTCGGCAGCTGGGACGAGATCATGGAGACGCTGAAAGAGCGTCTGGCCGAACAGGAAAAGCGCCACGAAGGCGGCAACAAGTGGATCGGCACCGGGGGCACCTCGCCGTTCGGCAATTCTGGCTACAACCCCGAAGGTGTGCGCATCGGCGGCGAGAGCAAGCACAAGCGCGCGATCAAGGTCTGGGAAAAGCGCGAGTTCAAGAACCTCGACAACACCAAGGAACTGGGCACCCGCAACATCAAGATGGCGCTGCGCCGCCTGCGCCGGTTCGCGCGGGAGGGCGCCGCGGACGAGCTTGATCTCGATGCGACCATCGATGGCACCGCGAAACAGGGCTGGCTCGACATTCACATGCGGCCCGAGCGTCACAATGCCGTGAAACTGCTGCTGTTCCTCGATGTGGGCGGCTCGATGGACCCCTTCATTAAGCTTTGCGAAGAGCTGTTCAGCGCAGCCAATGCCGAATTCAAGAACCTCGAATTCTTCTACTTCCATAACTGCCTTTACGAAGGTGTTTGGAAGGACAACAAACGCCGCTGGCAGGAACGGACCAAGGTGTGGGACGTGCTCCACAAATACGGACACGATTACAAGGTGATCTTTGTCGGCGATGCCGCGATGAGCCCCTACGAAATCACGCATCCGGGCGGCAGTGTCGAACACATGAACGAAGAAGCCGGCGCCGTATGGATGCAGCGCGTGACCAACACCTATCCTGCGACCATCTGGCTAAACCCCGTGCCTGAGAAGCAATGGGGCTATTCGCAATCGACGAAGATGATGAAAGAACTCGTCGACAACCGCATGTACCCGCTCACCCTGGAGGGGCTGGATGATGCGATGCGCGAGCTAAGCCGCAAGCAAGGGCACTAAGCGCCGCACCACAGCGCGCGCTAGTAGGCGTCGACCACCTCAAACAGAGTCCGAATTTGAGAGCGCTCTTCGGCGCTGATCTCCGGCCGCCACACATCAAAGATCAACACCAATCGGTCGGTCGCGGCGTCATTCCATGCCTCGTGCTCGACCGTGTCATCGAACATCATCAGCTTGCCGTATTCCCATTCGCGCTTTTGCTCTCCCACGCGCAGCGCGCCGTTGCCGGGTACGATGAGCGGCAGGTGACACACGTAGCGGGTGTTGATCATCCCAGTATGCGGCGGAATGCGCGAACCTGCGCGCAGCATTGAGAACATCACCGAAGGCGCGCGGTTGCCTATATCGCACAGCGGCGCATTCTCCGACACGCTGGACCATGTCTTTGGAGCCAATTCGATCCTTTCAGGCACGGGCGCACCCTTGTCCGTCAGGTCCAGCGTACTCCAGGACGAGTTTTCCAGCATACCGTGCACGTCGCCCTGCGGACGATCCTGCGTCGCTTTGACGTAGGGGCCGAAATCCGCACCGCCGGCGAGCAGCGCTTTGGCTTCACTGAGGATGTTATCGGTCTGGGCCTCTATCATTGCCGCCCATTCAGCCGAATTCGGGTCCGCGAATTCAACATGCGGAAGGTCCGGATAGAAGTACATTTGCGGCATCTGCGGATATCGCACGTAAACTGCCTCGCGCTGCCTTTCACCCAGCATGAGAGCCAGCGATTTGGCGAAACGGGGGTGCATGTCGCCTACGGCTAATCCCCGCTCGACCAGCCCCTCCCTGATGACGTCACCGAACCGGCGCGCCAGCCATTCGCACGCATCGCGTGCTCGCAGCAGTTCCGAGCGATTGATGGGTGCGCCCTCGGCCGCCAGCCTTCCGACTTGGCCATAGTACGCGTTGGCAGCTCTGTGATCCCCGGCAAGCATGCGGTTGTCGGCCTTGGCGAGCATGGCCAGCGCATCGCGCCTGTCCGCGCCGAGCCGCCGGTCTGCTTCGGCCTCGTCCATAGCCGGATTAGGTCGGTCAATAGCCATAGCTCAGTACAGCAGGTGCCCTCTCACCTGCTCGATCCAGGCCGCTTCGTCAGTCGAGGCGAGCGCATCGAGATCGTCGGGCATGGCACTTGGATCATCGACCCATTCGCGCAAAGCCGGTCCGCCATTGATCACATCGATTGCGAGAACATCCTCGGTATACTCGTATTTGAAATCGGTCCCGCGCCAGATCCGATAGCCTGGATAAAGCCGTCTGATCGCTTTGAAAGCGAGCGCCTGCAACCGCCATGGCTTGAACGAATCGTGATCGTAATGCGGGCCTTCTGCGTGGACCATCAAGGCATTGCAGAGCGTACCTGCATGCTTGTGGAAGGTCGGCTCGAACCAGCAATCGCGTAGAGCGCAACCATTTAGCCAATCCGGTGCAAGCTTGCGCATCTCTGCCAGCACAGCCTTTGCATCCACATCCGGCGCGCCGAACAGAACCTCGAGAGGGCGCGTGGTTCCCCGCCCCTCGCTGACGGTCGCGCCTTCGATCATAACCGTACCGGCATAGGCGCGCGCCATGTTCACATTGGCAGCATTGGGCGAGGGGTTGATCCAGACGCGGTCCACCGGCCAGCCATGACCGGGGCCATCGGGCTTCCAGTCTTCCATCTTCACAACGCGATAGCCAACGTCCAAGCCGAAATGCTCGATGAACCAATGCCCCATCTCGCCCATCGTCAGGCCGTGGCGCATCGGCATGGGAGCCGCGCCAACGAAGCTCTCGTTACCAGGAACCAACAGCGTGCCCTCGACAGCACGGCCCGCCGGATTGGGACGATCGAGAACCCACACTTCCTTGCCAGTTTTCGCCGCCTCTTCAAGCAGATACAGCAGAGTAGTGACAAAGGTGTAGATGCGGCAGCCAAGGTCTTGCAGATCGAACAGGAATACATCCGCGCTCGTCATCATTTGCCCGGTGGGGCGCCGCACCGGGCCGTAGAGCGAGAACACCGGAATGCCGTATTGCGGATCCGTTTCGTCCGCCGTTTCGACCATGTTGTCCTGCTTATCGCCCTTGAGACCATGCTGCGGACCGAAGGCGCTGGTGACATTCACACCCGCAGCGATCAGCGCATCAAGGCTATGGGTCAGATCTTCGGCCACGCTCGCAGGGTGCGCGACAAGGGCGACGCGCTTTCCCTGCAATTCGCTAAGCAATTGCGGGTCGGCGAGCAGGCGGTCGATTCCAAACTTCATGGGCCGTGGTTGGAACACCGGCCATCCAAAGGCAATGGTATTTGCGCATGCATGCGCGTAAGGCTCCATCCATGGAGTGGACACCCGCAATCATTGCAGGCCTTTGGGCAATCATCCTCGGCGGCGCGGGCGGCGCGCTGACCGAGATCGGCGAGTGGTACCGAAATCTCAACAAGCCCAGCTGGCAGCCGCCCGATTGGGCGTTCGGTCCGGCATGGACGATCATTCTCGGCCTATCGGCGTGGAGCATTTACCGCGCGTGGGTGGGCGCACCGACCATTGCAGATCGCAACATTGTTATCGCGCTGTTCGCCGTGAATTTCGTGCTGCATCTCGCGTGGTCGCCGCTGTTCTTCAAAGTAAAGCGCCCGGACTGGGCCTTGTTCGAAAACGTGTTCCTGTGGGCTTCGGTGCTGTCGCTGTGCGTAATCCTGCCGCAATACTCATCGCTCGCCGGATGGCTGAACGTTCCGTATCTCGCCTGGGTGAGCTTCGCGATGCTGCTCAACTGGAAGATCGTCCAGCTCAACGCGCCGTTCGGAAAAGCGACCGCTTAACGCCTGTCGACAATCATCTGGCGGCACGCTTCCGAATGAAATTCCGGCTTGCCTGGCGGAAAGGCGAGCGCCCAGAATTGCAGATCGCCTCCCTGATGCTCGACTATGGCGTTGAGCGCCACCTGCGCGGGATCGGGCAGTTCGGCGGCGATGCTCGCTGTGAGGACAAGTCCGGTCTCATCGTATGATGACGCAACGCTGATTGCGGCGACCGGCGCATCGCGCATACCTTCGCGAAAGCTGTCGAAGTCGTACGCCGCCCAGCGGCCCGATGGCGACAGGTTGAACTCGCGGTAGGCGGAGCCTCCGATCGGTTGCCAGAAAATCTCGAAACAAGTGGTCTTCCACAGATTGTCCATCCGCTCCGGTTCTGCCTGAGGCGGCACGACGATGGCATCCGCGCGGCCATCGAGACGGAATTCCGCCTCACACCCTGCCTCGGTCGGCGTGAGAGAAGCGGTCACGGCCCGGATGGGTCCGAGATCGCATGTCTGGTGAAGCATGAGAGGTGTCATGCGCGTCCTATTGCGGAGCCTGGCAGAGCGGGCAAGCCCTTCCCCAGCCCCGCCCCCGCTGTTAAGCGCGTGCGCCATGAGTGAGAATTACGAATCCGAACTTTTGCGCCTGCTGGAAAGCCGCGGCCATCTGCACCAGATCACCGATGCTGGCACGCTCGATGCGCTTGCACAGAAACAGGTGGTAACCGGCTATGTCGGCTTCGACCCGACCGCTCCTTCCCTGCATATCGGCAACCTGGCTTCGATCATGCTGCTCAAACGATTGCAACAGGCAGGGCACCAGCCAATCGTCATCATGGGCGGCGGCACGGCAAAGGTCGGCGATCCTTCGGGCAAGGACGAAACGCGCCAGATGCTGACCGAAGAGCGGCTCGCGAGCAATGTCGCCTCGATTAAAGGCAGCTTCGAAAAGATCCTGCGCTTCGACGACAGCGAAACAGGCGCGCTTCTCATCAACAATGACGATTGGCTGAGCAAGCTCGGCTATATCGAGATGCTGCGCGATGTCGGTCCGCATTTTACCGTCAACCGTATGCTGACGTTCGATTCGGTCAAAACCAGGCTCGACCGTGAGCAGCCGCTCACCTTTATCGAATTCAACTACATGATAATGCAGGCGTATGACTTCCTTGTGCTGGCGCGCGATTACGATTGCCGCCTACAGCTCGGCGGCAGCGACCAGTGGGGCAATATCGTCAACGGTATAGAGCTGACCCGCAGGATCGACGGGAAAGAGGTCTACGGCGTCACGGCTCCACTGATCACCCGTGCAGATGGCGCGAAGATGGGCAAGTCGGTCGATGGCGCGATCTGGCTCAATGAAGACAAGCTGCCCGGCTACGATTTCTGGCAATACTGGCGCAACACCGATGACCAGGACGTGGGAAAGTTCCTGCGGCTCTTCACCGACTTGCCGCTGGACGAGATCGCTCGTCTCGAAGCGCTGGAAGGGGCGGAAATCAACCATGCCAAGGAGGTGCTGGCCAACGAGGTAACGGCCATGGTCCGCGGCGCGGAGGCCGCAAGTGCTGCTCAAGCGACAGCGCGCGATACATTCGCTGGCGGAGGCGCTGGCGAAGACCTGCCGACGCTTTCTGTCGGGCAGGACGGCATGCGCATCGGAGCGGTGCTGACGGAACTCGGCTTCACCGCTTCCAATGGCGAGGCAAAGCGCAAACTCGCCGAAGGGGCAGTCAAGCTCGAGGGTAAGGCGATCACGGATCCCGGTTTCCTAATCGCGCCTGCCGAAGGGGACGCATTGAAGCTCAGCCTGGGCAAGAAGAAGCACGGCATCGTCACCCTTTGACCTGAGCGCAAAAGCGCCCGACCCGCGCGATTTACCAATTATCAGCCTTTGCGGTGCATTAGGGATCGCAGGGTTTGATAATGGAGGTCGTGTAAACGTGTCAGCGGGAGCAAACTTAAGCGTCACTGATTTGCGCCGCGCAGCGCGTCATCCGGTCGACTATCCGGTGATCGTCGAGCACTTCGCGCATGGCGACCTGAACCTTCATGTCAGCAACATTTCCGCCCACGGTTTCATGGTCGATGACGCGGAAAAGCTCAGCCGCGGCGACCGCGTAATCATTCGCTTGCCCATCGTCGGCCGGATAGAGGCCTATGTCATCTGGACCCGCGACAATCGCGCGGGCTTCCAGTTCGAGCGTATCATCCGCCTCGATGACTTCATGGATATCATCGACACGCTGCAGCCCAATCCGCGTCTGCGTCGCAATCGGTAATTAGCACCGCCGCAAAAGCAGCGGCTCATTACGGAATAGTATAGCTGGCTTGGCAGACATGGCGTCTGCTGCCATGGCGCTTGCGTGACCGAGACAAGCACCGATCCTTCGACCCATCCGTTTCGGATCCATAACTTTCGCTGCTATTGGCTGAGCCGCCTGTCGATGACGTTGGCGCAATACGCGATGCTGTTGATCATCGGCTGGCAGACGTACAACATCGCGCGCGATGGCGGGATGACCATTGCCGGGGCCTCCGGCCAGCTCGCTCTTATCGGCCTCCTTCAATTCTTGCCGCTGTTCATACTCACGCCCTTTTCCGGGCTCGCTGCCGATCGTTTCGACCGCCGATCGCTCGGGCGATTAACAGTTCTGCTGCAACTTATCTGCGCAGCCGTGCTTGGCTGGGCAACATGGACCGACGCGATCTCGATCCCGATCCTGTTCGGCATCGCGGTATTGCTGGGCGTGGCGCGCGGGTTTGCCGGGCCTGCACTCTCCGCACTGGCGCCCAATCTCGTTCCGAAGGACATTCTGCCCACCGCGATCGCGCTATCTTCGATTTCTTGGCAGGTCGGAATGATCGGAGGGCCGGCGCTGGGCGGCTACCTCTATGCCATCGGCCCTGCCCTCCCTTATGCAGTGGCGACCGGTCTGTTCGCGGTGTCGGTGGTGGCGCTTTCACTCATTGGGAAAGTCCCGCAGCCCGCCATTCGCAAGGACCAGCGCCCCATCGGTGCCATCGTCGACGGCATGAAATATGTCGTGCACAATAAGATGGTGCTTGGCGCAATCACGCTCGATCTGCTTGCGGTGTTTCTCGCGGGCGCAACCGCTCTCTTTCCGGTCTACGCACGCGACATCCTGCAAGTGGGAGAAACCGGGCTCAGTCAACTCGCGATGGCTCCCGCTGTCGGAGCGGCGCTGACAGCGCTGTGGTTCTCCTTCCGCCCGATCAAGACAGGCGTCGGGCCCAAAATGCTTTGGGCGGTTGCCGTATTCGGCCTGGCCACGATCATTTTCGGCCTTTCCAAATCCATGCCGCTCAGCCTCGCGATGCTATTTATCGTCGGCGCAGCGGACATGTTCAGCGTCTATATCCGCCAATCGCTGATCCAGCTCCACACGCCGGACGATAAGCGCGGCCGGGTATCCTCGGTCAGCCTGCTTACGATAAGCGCCTCTAACGAAGGCGGAGATTTCTTCTCCGGCACCCTCGCATTCCTCATCGGTCCGGTCGCCGCCGTGGTCGCAGGCGGGATCGGCGCTATTGTAACTGTCGGGCTATGGAGCCGCGTATTCCCGGTGCTGCGAACAACAAAGACCTTCGATCCGCCGGACAATTTGTTAGAAGACGATCAGAAACAAGATAGAACCAATCCCCAGGAGGCCTGACATGAAAGCGCACAGCATTCTCGAAACGATCGGCAACACCCCGCATATCCGCCTGTCGCGGATGTTTCCCGATCACGAAGTCTGGCTGAAATCGGAGCGCGCCAATCCCGGCGGATCGATCAAGGACCGGATCGCGCTGGCAATGGTCGAAGATGCCGAAAGCACGGGCAAGCTAAAGGCAGGCGGCACCATCGTCGAGCCGACCAGCGGCAATACCGGCATCGGCCTCGCCATGGTCGCCGCCGTCAAAGGCTACAAGCTGGTGCTGGTCATGCCGGAAAGCATGTCGGTCGAGCGTCGCCGCCTGATGCTCGCGTACGGTGCGACATTCGACCTTACGCCCAAGGAAAAGGGGATGAAGGGCGCAATCGAGCGTGCGACCGAGATCGTCGAGAGCACCGATGGCGCGTGGATGCCCAGCCAGTTTGAGAATCCCGCCAATGTCGCGGTACATGTCCGCACGACTGCTCAGGAAATTCTCACCGATTTCGCCGACAATCCGATCGATGTGATGATCACCGGTGTAGGCACCGGCGGCCACCTGACCGGATGCGCGGAAGAGCTCAAAAAGCATTGGAGCGGTTTCAAGGCATACGGTGTGGAGCCGGAAGGATCGCCCGTGATCAATGGCGGCTCACCCGGCCCGCACCCGATCCAGGGCATCGGTGCAGGCTTCATTCCAGACAACCTTCACACCGATGCCATCGATGGGGCGATCACCGTGGATCCTGACGATGCGAAGGAAATGGCCCGCCGCGCGGCGCGCGAAGAGGGCATGCTGATCGGTATTTCCTCCGGAGCGACCCTGGCAGCAATCGCGAAGAAGCTGCCTGATCTTGCCGCGGGCTCGCGGGTGATGGGCTTCAATTACGACACCGGTGAGCGTTACCTCTCGGTGCCGGAATTCCTCCCCGTGGAGTAGTGCACGGCTTGCGGACAGCCCGGCCAGGGACATGTCGTAGGCCGGATTCCGAAAAGGATTGATCGAAACTGGTAAGAAACCACCGAGCTCGTTCGATAGACTTGGTCGCGCCAAGACATCGTTCGAACGAAGGAGGTTTCGATGGAGTTGTCGATAGGACCCCGCCCGGCTGTCAAAAAATCGGCCAAGCCGCTCCATTACAGGTTTGCGAAGAAACAGCGGCACCGGCTCAACGCCGTGATCGCTTCGAGTTCGCTCATCGACGATCGTCCAGTGTTCGGCGCATCGGAATTCGATTGGACACAGCCACTTACCGATGAATGGGAAAGCATTCGCGACGAAGCGCTCGCCATTTACGAACACCGCGATGCCATTCCGCCTCTGCGGGAGATTTCTCCTGACCATCGGCGCATCATGCGCGACAATTCATGGCGCAGCTTCTTCCTCATCGGGTACGGGCACCGTCAGGAGGAAAACATCGCGCGCGCACCGCGCACAGCGGAACTCGTCAGCCGCATACCCGGTCTGAATTCCGCGTTCTTTTCCATACTGGCACCCGGCGCGCGGATCGTCCCGCACCGCGGTGTGACGAAGGCCTTCATCACGGCCCATCTGGGAATCAAGGTCCCGCGCGATCGCGAATCGTGCTGGCTGCGCGTGGGCAATGAGCGCCTCTCTTGGCGCGAGGGGGAATGGACCGTGTTCGACGACACGTATGAGCACGAGGTCCATAACGATACCGACGAGACGCGTATTGTGCTGCTGTGCCAAGTGGCTCGCCCGCTCAAGGCGCCAGGATCGTGGGTTGCAGCAGCGACGCTCGGCTATGTTCGCCGCAGCCATTTCGTCCAGGACGCAAAGAACAATCTCGCCGATTGGGAAAGCGTGTTCGCGCGCGCTGAACGCGGCGAGATCTGAAACCCGGCATCGATACATCGCGACGAAAAAGGCTCGGGAGTCCCCACTCCCGAGCCTCTTTACGTGACGATCCTGTATTCGATCAGGCTGCGGTGGCGAATGCCTCTTCCGACAGCTTCATCATGTTCTCGCTGCCCGCTTCGAGCTTGCGGCGCAGTGCGCCTGCATCGGGGAGGAAGCGCTCGGCGTAATAGGCAGCCGAGGTAAGCTTGGCTTCGTAAAATGCCTTGTCGTCCGGCTCACCTGCGAGCGCATCCTTGGCAACCTTCGCCATCTTCAGCCAGAAGAAGCCGAGCGTGACGATGCCCATGATGTGCATGTAGTGATGTGCGCCCGCGCCGAGGTGGTTCGGGTTCTGCATGGCGTTCTGCATGAACCACATGGTCGCGGCCTTCTGCTCGCCCAGAGCCTTTTCAAGGCGCTCGGCAAGGTCCTTCAGCGCTTCGTCCTGCTTGGCTGCGGCAATTTCCTCATCGATCATGGCGAAGAATGCCTGCACGGCCTTGCCGCCCTTCGATGCGAGCTTGCGCCCGCAAAGGTCCATCGCCTGCACGCCATTGGTGCCTTCGTAGATCATGGCGATGCGGCTATCGCGCACGAACTGCTCCATGCCCCATTCCTTGACGTAGCCGTGCCCGCCATAGACCTGCTGCATGTTGTTCGCGATGTCGTAGCCCTTGTCGGTGCCGTAACCCTTGATGACCGGAGTCATCAGGCCGATCAGCTCGTCGGCAAGCTCACGCTCTTCTTCGGTCTGCGCCTTATGCGTCAGATCGACCTGCAGAGCGCCCCAGAGGCAAAGTGCGCGCATGCCTTCGTTGAAGACCTTGGCGTCCATCAGCATGCGGCGCACGTCCGGGTGGACGAAGATCGGGTCCGCTTTCGCTTCGGGATCCTTCGGCCCGGTCAAAGCGCGGCCCTGACGGCGGTCGAGGGCGTAGTCGACAGCGTTCTGATACGACACCTCTGCCTGGGCCAGACCCTGAAGCCCGACACCCAGACGAGCGGCGTTCATCATCACGAACATTGCTGCGAGGCCCTTGTTCTCCTCGCCCACCATGTAGCCGGTGGCTTCGTCGTAATTGAGCACGCAAGTCGCGTTGCCGTGAATGCCCATCTTCTTCTCGATCGAGCCGCAGGTCACGCCGTTGCGCTCACCGGGTTCGCCGTTTTCATCGAGGATGAACTTCGGCACGATGAACAGCGAAATGCCCTTGGAGCTGTCCGGAGCACCCGGCGTCTTTGCGAGCACCAGATGAATGATATTGCTGGTGAGGTCGTGCTCACCGGCGGAAATGAAAATCTTGGTGCCGGTGATCTTGTACGAACCATCGCCCTGCGGCTCTGCCTTGGTACGGATCATGCCCAGATCGGTTCCGCAATGCGGTTCGGTCAGGTTCATGGTGCCCGACCATTCGCCCGAAATCATCTTTGGAAGGTAGGTTTCCTTCTGCTCCTGAGAACCGGCCGCTTCGATCGCCGCCGATGCACCATTGGTCAGGCCCGGATACATGCCGAAGGCCTGGTTCGCGGTTGCGGTAAACTCTTCCATAACGAAACCGAGAACGTGCGGCAGACCCTGCCCGCCGAACTCTTCCGGTTTGGCGAGCGTGCCCCACCCACCTTCGACATATGCCTCGTAAGCTTCCTTGAAACCGTCCGGCGTGGTCACGGTGCCGTCTTCGTGACGGGTGCAGCCCTGCTCATCGCCGATCTGGTTGATCGGAGCGAGAACTTCAGAAGCGAACTTGCCAGCTTCGTTTACGATCGCATCGATCATGTCCGGCGTCGCGTTTTCAAAACCAGGAAGGTTTCCGTAGCTTGCGAGATCCAGCAGTTCGTTGACCACAAAACGAGTGTCGCGGGTTGGAGCGGTGTAAGTCGGCATCAAAAGATTCCCTTGATGAGCGTTTGAGGATTGTTGTTGGCGACTCGGCAATCGAAGCCGAGTTTAAAGCGGATCGGGTTTTTGGATATCGCTATCCGAGATCGAGTTTTTGGATATCGCTCACGAAATCGGTCAATTCCTTGATTGAGGAATCGATATCCGCGCGTTGAGCCTTGAGCTTGTCGATATGCGCCTTGCACTTTTCCACCGTCACGCGGCGCTGTTCGACCCGGCCATCGTCCAGATCGTAAAGGTCGATCATTTCGCGAATTTCGGTGAGGCTGAATCCGACATTCTTCGCCCGCATGATCCATGCGAGCCGGGCGCGATCACGCTTTGAATAGACGCGTGTCAGACCGACGCGTGCCGGGCTGATCAATCCTTCATCTTCGTAGAACCGCAGCGCTCGCGCGGTACAGCCGAATTCGGAGGTCAGGTCGGAGATCGAAAACTGTTCGCGCTCATGCTTGTCCGGACGATCGAGATGCGCGCCGTTGCGGCGCTGCTCTGATCCGGCATCATTACGCGTGTTCTCATTTGCAGGTGCGGTAGCCATGAGAAGTGGTCTACCTTCCCTTTACGTGAACGTCAAGCCCTGACCTTAACGGGAGATGGGAGAAAGCGCGCGCTCATCATCGGCTTCCGGATCGAGCCTGCGATAAAAGCATGATCGCGCACCTGTATGGCAGGTCGGACCATCGGCCTTTGCTCGGATCACCAACGCATCCTGATCGCAATCTACGAGGATCTCTTCGACGTTGAGGTAGTTGCCGGAAGTTTCACCTTTCAGCCACAGCTCTCCGCGAGAACGCGACCAGAAATGCACTCGCCCGGACTCTCTTGTTTTAGCCAAGGCTTCAGCATTCATGAATGCAACCACGAGCACCTCATTCGATTCGGCATCGACCACTACAGCTGTCAGCAAACCGCCCGAATCGAATTTCGGAGCAAAAACCGAACCGGATTCTCGCTCCACTTTGGAAATTGAATTGGCATTCACGGTCACTCGGCTCCTCATTTCGTCCCGTATCGATACGTGATGGCGCTCAACAGGTCATCACTTGCGACGATTTGTTGCACTATGACAACAGATGTTAGCCAAAATCCAATGTGACAAATCTTTCATCTTCCGAATCCGGCTGACGGATGAAACAAAGAACGCACGAGCCGTCAAAAGCTCTCCACCGAACAACGGCGCAGCATAGTGCCAGGTTCAGGGGGTGGTCAGATCAAGGCCCAACAGCGGGGTGTTGGATTGGTCTGGTTGAACGATGAGGGATAGGATCCTGAGGCCGAAGTTAGGGGGTTGGCCTCTGAGCTCTTTAAGAGCGGTTCCGCATCATTTCGTCACGTGGCGCCCGAGGTCTTCATGACCTCGGGCGTTATGTTTTTCGGCTCGATTTTCTGGCCTGAGCTACTCGAATTACGGCTTAGCCCCAATCCATCAACGACCCGTGCGAAGCAGGCAATGCGCACCGATCGTGCGCCCGCTTCCAGCAGTGTGCGCACGCACGCATCGCTTGTGGCACCGCTCGTCAGCACGTCGTCGACCAGCACCACATCGCGGTCCGCCACGTCGCTCACCCGCGAACTCCGCACAGAGATCGCGCCGGACAGCGCCTTTTCACGCTCCCCGCGTCCCAGGCCTCCAAGGCTCGGCGTGCACTTGTCGCGTACCAGAGCATCGACGAGCAGTTCGCCTTTGCCGAGCCGCTCCAGCTCCCGCCCAAGCAGCGCTGCCTGGTTGAAACCGCGTTGCCAAATCCTCCAGCGGCGCAATGGCACAGGGACCAACAAGGGCTTCTGGCCGGCAAATTCGGGCAGCCGCGCCGCCATCAAGCGCGCGAGCAATCCGGCGAGCGAAATCTTCCCTCCATGCTTAAAGGCAAGGATCAGCTTTCTCGAAGCGTCGTTATACAAAGTCGCAGCGTGGATGCCGGCATGGCGCGGTGGAGTGTTTTCGCAGATCAGACATGTGCTATCGCTCTGCGCCACAGGGCGATTACACAATCGGCAGGCGGGCGTCCCCGGCATCTCGAGATCGCCCCAGCATTCCCCGCACAACCCACCTTGCGCCGCCACGGCATCCCCGCAAAGTGGGCAGCGCGGCGGATAGACAAGATCGACCACCGGTCTCAATCCATCGGCAATCTGCGCGGCTAACATCATCTGTTCCGCCTCGCACGGCTTGCACTGTCGAAGCAAGCGCGGCAGTGCGCACAGCGATGAACACGGCGCCACCCCAAATCTTCAATCGCCAGCGAGCCGCCGCGAAATGGGCACGCGCACGGGATCGCCGGCAAGGGCAGGACACGGCCGACTACCTCATCGACAGCATGGCGGAGGATATTGCCGAGCGCCTCGATTTCATGCGGGTCGAAGCGAAGAAGCCGCTGCTGGTCGGCCCTGCCACTGCCACCTTGTCAGATGCACTCGCATCGCCGGCCGATACCCTTAAGACCGCGAAGCTTGGTGAATTCGATGAAGAGCGACCCAGCCCGTTTAAAGCGCATGACCTGATCGTCCATCTGCTCGGCCTTGGCATGGTGAATGACCTGCCGGGAGCACTCATCCATGCCCGCAATTCGCTGGTCGAAGGCGGGCTGTTCATGGCGGCCTTCCCTGGAGCCGGCAGCGTGCCTGTCCTGCGTAAGCTTACGCTTGCCGCCGATGGGGACAGACCCGCCGCGCGCATTCATCCGCAGGTCGACAATCGCGCAGGGTCCGCCCTGCTCGAACGCGCAGGTTTTGCACGGCAGGTGGTGGACAGCTATCCGATCAGGGTCCGGTTCTCGTCGCTCGATCGCATGATCTCGGACCTGCGCGATCACGGGCTTACCAGCTCGCTTGCCAGCGCCGCGCCCCCCATCACCCGCGAGGAGTGGCAGCACGCGCGCGCGGCCTTCGATGAGATGCGCGACGCCGATGGCAAAGTCACCGAGACGTTCGAAATCCTCACCCTGACAGGCTGGCGCTAATCCTTGAGCGCCGCCTGCGCCGCTGCGAGCCGCGCGATCGGCACGCGATAGGGCGAGGCGCTGACGTAATCGAGCCCCACCTTCTCGCAAAACGCGATACTCGCCGGATCGCCGCCATGTTCGCCGCAAATGCCGAGCTTGATGTCTGGCCGTGTCGCCCTGCCCCGCTCCGTCGCCATTTCGACCAGCTGACCTACCCCGTCGATGTCGAGGCTGACGAAGGGATCGCGCGGGAAAATGCCCTTGTCGACATAGGGCGCGAGAAAACGCGCGGAATCGTCTCGCGATACGCCCAGAGTGGTCTGCGTCAGGTCGTTCGTACCGAAGCTGAAGAACTCGCCGTGATTGGCGATCTCGCCCGCCATCAGCGCAGCGCGCGGTAGCTCGATCATCGTGCCAACGAGGTAATCGACCCGCTCGCCCTGTTCTTCGAACACCTCTGCCGCGACGCGGTCGACGAGCGCACGCAGCAATTCGAGTTCGCGCTTGGTCGCGACCAGCGGGATCATGATCTCCGGCAGCGGTGCCTCGCCGCTCTCCTTTTGCACGGCGCACGCTGCTTCGAAGATCGCCCGCGCCTGCATTTCGTAGATTTCGGGGAAGGTAATCCCGAGCCGGCAGCCGCGATGGCCAAGCATCGGATTGAATTCGTGAAGCTCACCCGCGCGGCGCTTCAGGTGATCGACGCCGAGCCCGGTCGCGTCGGCCAACTCCTCGAAATCCGCATCCTGTGTCGGCAGGAACTCGTGAAGCGGCGGATCGAGCAGGCGGATGGTGCACGGTAGCCCGGTCATCACCTCAAAGATCGCGGTGAAATCCGCGCGCTGTTCGGGCAACAGCATGTCGAGCGCCTTGCGCCGTCCGCTTTCATCCTCGGCGAGGATCATCTGCCGCACCGCGCTGATCCGGCCCGCGTCGAAGAACATGTGCTCCGTGCGGCAAAGGCCGATCCCCTCCGCCCCGAACTGGCGCGCCATGCGGCAGTCTTCAGGCGTTTCGGCGTTGGTGCGCACTTTCATCCGGCGCAGTTTGTCTGCCCATGTCATGAGCGTACCGAAATCGCCCGCAAGCTCCGGCTTCACGGTAGGGACGATGCCAAGCATCACCTGACCATTCGCGCCATCCAGCGTGACTTCGTCGCCTTCCTTGAGCTCCTGAGAGCCGATCCGCAGGGTTCTCGCCTCGCGATCGATCGTCACGCCGCTCGCCCCGGAGACGCATGGCCTGCCCATGCCGCGCGCGACAACAGCCGCGTGCGATGTCATTCCGCCGCGCGCGGTCAGGATGCCCTGGGCCGCGTGCATGCCGTGAATATCCTCAGGACTGGTTTCGACGCGGACGAGGATCACCTTGTCGCCGCGCTGCGACCATTGTTCGGCCGTGTCGGCGTCGAGCACGATCCTGCCCGCCGCCGCGCCCGGCGATGCGGGGAGACCCGTGGTCAGCACGTTGCGCTTCGCCTTCGGGTCGAGCGTCGGGTGCAGCAGTTGGTCGAGAGCCATGGGATCGACGCGGCGCACAGCCTCTTTCTCATCGATCAACCCCTCGCCCACCATGTCGACCGCCATCTTGAGAGCAGCCTTGGCAGTGCGTTTGCCTGTGCGCGTCTGCAGCATCCAGAGCTTGCCGCGCTCCACGGTGAACTCGATGTCCTGCATGTCCTTGTAGTGACTTTCGAGCAGGTCGAACACGCGCGCTAGCTCGCCATAGGCATCGGGCATGGCCTCTTCCATGCTGAGCGGTTTCGCGCCTGCCGCCTCGCGCGCGTCCTTCGTCAGGTATTGCGGTGTGCGGATGCCGGCGACCACGTCCTCGCCCTGCGCGTTGATCAGGTATTCGCCGTAATAGGCGCGCTCGCCGGTCGCCGGATCGCGAGTGAAGGCAACGCCGGTCGCGCTGCTATCGCCCATATTGCCGAACACCATGGCCTGCACGTTGACCGCGGTGCCCATGTCGTGCGGGATGTCGTTGAGGCGGCGGTAGATCTTCGCCCGGTCGGTATCCCAGCTGTCGAACACCGCCCCGATCGCGCCCCACAGCTGCGCCTGCGGGTCCTGCGGGAACGGCTCGCCCAGCTCGCGCTCGACGATGGACTTGAACTCGCCGACCAGCGCCTGCCACTCTTCGGCGGACAGCTCGGTATCGGCGTAGTAGCCGTTGTCTTCCTTCGTGATCTCGAGCGCTTCTTCGAACAGGCCGTGATCGACGCCGAGCACCACATCGGAGTACATCTGCACGAACCGGCGGTAGCTGTCCCATGCGAAGCGGGCATCGCCGCTTGTCTTCGCAAGACCTTCGACCGTCTCGTCGTTGAGCCCCAGGTTCAGCACCGTGTCCATCATGCCAGGCATCGAGATCGCCGCGCCGGAGCGGACCGAGACCAGCAGCGGGTCCGCCGCATCGCCGAACGTCTTGCCGACCGATTGCTCGATATGCGCGACCGCAGAGGCCACCGCGGCCCGCAGACTGTCATCGAAGGTCTTGTCGCCCGCAAGGTACGCCAGGCACTGCTCGGTCGTGATGGTGAAACCCGGCGGTACCGGCAGGCCGATGCTGGCCATTTCGGCGAGGTTCGCGCCCTTCCCCCCGGTGACCGTCTTGTCGCCTTGGCGCGGGTCGTCATGCGCGGCCTTTCCGCCAAAAGGGTAGACGCTGGTGCTCATATCGGGGCCTCTATCGGGTCGGGCGTTTCGGGAGACATGGACCGCATGTTACACGGTCCAGGGAGTTCTTTTCGGGCGGGAAATTCACCCTTCGATCCGGCTGAAATCCGCCACGCGGTGGACGGCATCGCGGAACCGCGCGAGCAGTGCAAGCCGGTTTTCGCGCTTGTCCTCGTCAGGGTCATTCACCGTCACCTCTTCGAAAAACGCATCGATGGGCGCGCGCAGACTGGCGAGCGCGGCCATCGCAGCCTCGAAATCTTCGCTTTCAACGGACGAGGCAGCTTTTGGTGCCGCGGCGTCCAGCGCTTCGATCAGAGCCTTTTCGGCGGATTCCGGCGTGTAGGAAAGAGGTTTGGTAGACGCCTTTTGTGTGTCGCTAAAGGCGGCGTCGAACTCCGGCTTGCCCGCGAGGGCAAGCGGGTCTTCTTCGCCCAATCCGTCGAGCGTTTCTGCACTTTCGTCATCCCGGCCCCTGAGCCGGGACCCCGCTTCTTCATCGTCCGAAGCAGAGCGGGACCCCGGATCAAGTCCGGGGTGACGGGAAGTGCTGGATTCCCACCCTTCCTTCTTCAGAATGTTAGCAGCGCGCTTGTAGCCTGCGAGGAGGTTGGTGCCATTTTCGGTTTCGACGAAGGCCTGAAGCGCCTTCACGCGGGCGAGTAGCCGAACGAGATCGTCCTCCCCACCGAGCGCGAAGACAGCGTCGATAAGGTCGTGACGGACGCCAGCTTCGCGTTGCTGGACCTTGAGGCGGTCAGCGAAAAATGCTGGCAATGCCGCTAGACCTCCGTACCAATTGGCTCGTGTCGCAGACATTTGTCCGGTCAGGTTTTCAGCGATCTCCTGGGCCTTCACGCGATCTTCGTTGGTCCATTGAAACTTCCGAGCGTCCTCAACGAAGATAGCTCTAAATTCGCTTTCAACATCGTACTCGGAGGCTGGCAGATGTAGTTCGATTGCTTCAGCAATCACCTTCTGCATACGAAATCGAAGGCCAAGACTGTTGATGCGAATGATCGCAAGGACGGCCCTCCGCAAAGCAAACGGGTCCTTGGAGCCTGTCGGAAACTCTCCAGAGATGAAAAAGCCGACTAGCGTATCCAATTTGTCCGCCAGCGACACCGCCACAGTCACCAGCGCGGTCGGCACTTCGTCACCCTGCCCCACCGGCTTGTAGTGATCGCGGATTGCGTCCGATACTTCTTGCGGCAGGCCTTCCTTCTCGGCGTAATAGCCGCCCATCAGGCCCTGCAATTCCGGAAACTCGCCGACCATTTCCGTGACGAGATCGGCTTTGCACAGTCGCGCGGCTTGTTCGGCGAGGTCCGGGTCGCCATCGACAATCCCTTCCTGGCAAAGCCAGCGCGCCAGCTTCGCCACGCGCTCTACCTTGTCGGCGACCGTGCCCAGCTTCTCATGGAACGTGATCCGCTCCAGCTTTTTCGCATGCTCGGCCAGCGGCGTCTTCTGATCGAGCTCCCAGAAGAACCGCGCATCAGATAGCCTCGCGGCGAGCACCTTGCGGTTGCCGTCGACCACCACCGCCGGATCCGCAGCGGCGATGTTGGCGGTGCATAGGAAGGCGTTGGCGAGGCGGTTGTCGCCGTCATTCGCGGCCTCTTCGCACACGAAATACTTCTGGTTCACCCGCGCAGTAAGCTGGATGACTTCGGGCGGGACGTCGAGATAGTCCTCGTCAAAGCGTCCGAGCAGCGGCACGGGCCATTCGGTCAGCCCGGCATTCTCGACCACCAGCCCCTCATCCTCGACCAATGTCAGGCCCGCCGCCTCCGCAGCTGCCTTCGCGCCCTCGCGGATCGCGTTCTGGCGTTCTTCGTGATCGACGATGACCGAGGCTGCGCGCAGCTTATCGGCATAATCGTCTGCGCCGTCGATCGTGATTGCGCCGTCCGAGTGGAACCGATGCCCCATCGTCTCGCGCCCGCTGGCGAGGCCGTCCATGATGCACGGGACCACTTCGCCATCCAGCAGCGCGACAATGCCGGAGAGCGGGCGGACCCAGCGCAGGCTCTCGCTCGACAGCGAGGCTTCGCCCCAGCGCATCGATTTCGGCCAGGAGAAATCCCGAATGATCGCAGGGATCGCCGCCGCGAGCAGATCGCTGACGGCCTGACCCGGTTTCTCGACCACGGCGAAATAGGTTTCGCGACCCTTTACTTCGCGGACTTCCAGGGTCTCGCGCGAAACGCCGTTCTTGCGGCAGAACCCGTCGACCGCCTGATCGGGTGCGCCGACCGGCGGGCCTTTGGCCTCATCGCGCACTGCCTCGGTTTCAGTCGGCAGGTCGCGCGCGATCAGGGCAAGACGGCGCGGGGTCGACCATACGGTCAAGTCGCCAACGGACACGCCCGCGGCATCCATCTCGCGGCGGAACAGCTTTTCCATTTCGCCGCGTGCGCCAGCCTGCATCCGCGCGGGGATTTCTTCGGAGCGGAGTTCAAGAAGGAAATCAGCCATGGGCTATCTCCCAGATGATCTCCTGCGAAAGCAGGAGTCCATGGCGCGTCTGGGCTCCTGCTTTCGCAGGAGTGCACGAGCGGATCGGAGCTCTCATACCAAACTCCAACCTGGAAACTTCGCTTCCCATTCGGGCGCCATCTGCTGTGCGTAGGTTTCGCAGGACGAGCGCGCGAGGTCGCGCACGCGGCCCATATAGCTGGCGCGTTCCTGCACGCTGATCACGCCGCGCGCCTGTAGCAGGTTGAAGATGTGGCTCGCCTCGATTGCCTGCTCGTAAGCAGCGATGGGCACATTGTTATTGAGCGCGTTGCGACACTCGGCCTCCGCCTTGGCAAAGAGATCGAACAGCGCATCGGTGTCGGCGACTTCGAAGTTCCATTTCGACATCTGCTTTTCATTTTCGAGGAACACCTCGCCGTAGCTTACGCCGCGGCCGTTGAAATCGAGGTCGTACACATTGTCGACGCCCTGGATATACATGGCGAGGCGTTCGAGCCCGTAAGTCAGTTCGCCCGCAACAGGCTTGCAATCGAAGCCGCCCATCTGCTGGAAATAGGTGAACTGGGTGACTTCCATCCCGTCGCACCAGACCTCCCAGCCCAGTCCCCATGCGCCAAGCGTCGGGCTTTCCCAGTCGTCCTCGACGAAGCGGATATCGTGCTTGAGTGGATCGACGCCAATGGCTTTCAGGCTGTCGAGATACAGCTCCTGAATGTCGGCGGGCGATGGCTTCAGAATGACCTGGTATTGGTAGTAATGCTGCAGCCGGTTCGGGTTCTCGCCATAACGCCCATCAGTCGGACGGCGGCAGGGCTGAACGAACGCTGCATTCCACGACTCCGGCCCGAGCGCACGCAAAGTCGTCGCGGTGTGAAACGTCCCCGCCCCCATGCGCATGTCATAGGGCTGCAGGATGACGCAACCGTTTGCCGACCAGAAATCGTGCAGCGTCAGGATCATGTCCTGAAATGAGCGGCTCGGATCGCGCGTCCCGGCAGACGATTCGTGCGTGGCGGTTTTAACCTCGGATTCCATGGCGACGGGCTTTGGCGGATGCCCCCAACACCGTCAATGCCGCGGTGCAGCGAAGCCGGTATTTCGGGTGCGTAGCGGCACGAAGCACAGCGAACCGTGTCGTCAATGTGCGACTAAATGTCAGGTCATATTGACATAGTCAGCGAGTCGCGACATATAGTCAGGACAACCTGACAAATCCAAACAATGGTGTTGCAACGATGAAAGCCCTCCTCTCCGCTATCTCTGCCGTCTTGGTTGTTGCGCTTGTGACCATTTCTCTCGCCGCCGGAACATCACCGGCAACGAGCTCACCTATCCGCGCAATGAACCCCATTCTTCTCGCCTGACCCGCACAACGGGATCAAAATCATCATTATCTGATCGAGACAAACATGGAAAAGCTCACAGACACCATCTCCATGAAACGTTGGCAGGCCTATCTCCTGTTAGCCATGAGCGGATTTGCCGCGGGCAATATACTTGCCAAAACGGCCAGCGCACTGGGCTTCTGACATAATGAAAAATCGCCTTAAAGTCCTACGCGCCGAACGCGACTGGTCGCAGGCAGAGCTTGCCGGACACCTTGATGTCTCGCGTCAGGCAGTGAACGCGATCGAGACGGGGAAGCACGATCCTTCCCTCCCCCTGGCGTTCAAGATCGCCCGTTTATTCTCCATGAATATCGAGGACATATTCGATGACCAAGCATGACAATGCGCAAAGCGGTGAGGAGCGATTCCGCCGTCGGCGCAATTCTTTTTGGCGGTATCTGGCTTTGGCCTTTGTCGGCTTTGCGATCGCCGGGTTCATCAGCGGTTACGCTCAAGATTCCTACAAAGCAGGAGATTTGCCGACATGGGTACCAATCACGCTGGCCATCATGGTATGCGCTGCGTTGATTTGGTTCACTTGGGATTATTTCCGCAGGGTCGATGAATTGGACTTGATGGACAATCTCTGGGCTCACCTTATTGGCACTTACACCGCAGTTATCGTATTTATGGGCTGGTATTTGTCGGGCGATCTTGGGCTTTCCAGCTATCCCACGGCATTCGGAGTAATGTGCGCGCTGATCGCGGGAACATTCGTGGCCTATTGCCTTCGAAAATTGGGGTTCCGCTAATCCTCTGACCAACCCTTCGATCCCTTCACCTTTCACGAACACCCGATCTATATTCATTCCAAACGAAAGGACTCTTGATGAAATTCAACACATTACTCTGCTCCACCGTCGGTGCGTTCGCGCTGTTTGCAGGCGCCCCTGCCCTTGCTCAGGAAGCAGACGCCGCTCCGGTCGAGCAGACAGAAGCCGATGCCGCAGAGGCCACTGAAGCAGTCGAAGAGCAACCCGGTAGCCCTGCCCTTTGGCAAGTGTCCGACGAGGACACGACCATCTACCTTTTCGGCACCGTCCACATGCTGCCGCAGGACGTCGATTGGTACAGCGGTCCGGTGAAGGAGGCGATCTCCAGCTCCGATTCGCTCGTGACGGAAATCGACATGAACCCCGAACTGACGGCGGCGATGGGCCAACTGATCGGGCAAAAAGGCATGCTGACGGATGGCCAGACCCTGCGCAGCCTGATGACCGATGAACAGCGCGCGACTTATGAAGAAGGCCTCGCCAAGGTCGGCATCCCGCCAGAGGCTTTCGATGGGATGGAACCCTGGCTCGCGTCGATCGCGCTGCTGCAGATCGTGACACAGGCGTCGGGCTTCAGCGACGATCTCGGCGTTGAGAAAGTTCTCGAGGCGACCGTGCCCGAAGGTACCGAGCGTGTGGCGCTCGAGACGGTCGAATTCCAGATTTCGATTTTCGACGAATTGCCGGTCGATCAGCAGATCCTGTTCCTGCTGGAAGGCGCTGGCGATCCGATGGCCGGTATCGAAACGCTCAATCAGCTCGTCACCGAATGGGCCGAGGGCGATGTCGAAGAACTCGGCAATCTGATGAATGAGGGTATGATGGCCCATCCCAACCTTGCCGAGCAATTGCTCTACATGCGTAACGAGAACTGGGCCGAATGGATCGACACACGCATGGACGATCCAGGGACCGTCTTCATTGCGGTTGGTGCAGGTCACCTCGCCGGTGAGCGCAGCGTGCAGGACTACCTTGCCACCCGCGGGATCACCGTAAACCGGGTGCAGTGATCCCGGTTTCGCGATCTCTCCTCGCGGCGTTTCTGGGCATGCTGGCTGTCGCCGGCTGCTCGGAAGCGCCGGAGGAACCCCATCCGGAGGCCAACCCTCTGCTCTTCGAAATCGCGAGCGCGGATGGCGAGGTCGAGGGATGGATGCTCGGCACAATCCACGCCTTGCCCGATGACGTGCATTGGCAAACCAGCACCATCCAGCGCGTTGTCGACGAAGCCGACTACCTGATCGTCGAAATCGCAGCATTGGATGACAGCGCGGCGATCGGCCGAACATTCAATGAGCTGGCAACTTCTCCCGGACAGACAGACCTGACGCAGCGTGTCGAGGCAGAGCTGCGCCCCGCCCTCCGCGACCTCATGGCGCGCGCCAATCGCTCCGACGATGATTTCAGCACAACCGAAACATGGGCCGCCGCGCTGATCCTCGCCCGCGTAGCTGCTACGGGCGATCCCGCCAACGGGGTCGACCGGGTCATAACGCGCAAATTTGCCGGCCGCGAAGTGCGTGAATTCGAAGGCGCTCTGGCTCAACTCGGCATTTTCGATCAACTACCCGAAGCGGATCAGCGGGACTTGTTAGAAGGCGTGATTGCGGAGGTCGAGCAGACGCTGGAACGACCCGGCCGATTGCGCAATGCATGGCTTACGGGAGACGTTGCGATTCTCGAGGAAGCGACCCGCACTGGAATCATGGCTGACCCGGAATTGCGCGACGCTCTGATCGTACAGCGCAATCGGCGCTGGGCTGAGCAACTCGAAGACGATCTGCGCGAGAGTGCGCGTCCGCTAGTCGCCGTCGGCTCGGGCCACCTGGTCGGCGAAGACAGCCTCGTCACGATGCTTCAGCAGCGCGGATATCGGGTCACCCGCCTAGGCCAGTAATTCCTTGCCAACCGCGCCCCGCAGCGGTAGGGGCGCGCTCTTCGGTGTCATGGTCATCCCTGGAGGCGGCCACCGATAAACATATCCAACAATGCATTCGAAAGGCTTGTAACATGAGCGAAGCTCTTACACTGCCGGCCGAAGCGCGCGAACGGGCAGGCAAGGGAGCCTCCCGTGCACTTCGCCGCGAAGGTCGGGTCCCCGCTGTTATTTACGGCGGTAAGGAAGAACCCACTCCCATTCATCTGGAAGCCAAAGAGCTGGTCCGGATGCTCAACACCGGTCACTTCATGAACTCGATCGTGCAGGTCGAAGTCGGCGGCAAGAAGGTTCGCACCATCCCGAAGGATGTGGCCCTGCACCCGGTCACCGACCGTCCGACCCACGTCGATTTCCTGCGCTTGTCCAAGGACGCGAAGATCGAAGTTCAGATCCCGGTTGTCTTCACCGACGAGAAGAAGTCGCCCGGCCTTGAGAAGGGCGGCGTGCTCAACGTGGTCCGTCACGAGCTCGACCTCATCTGCGCATCGGACAAGATTCCCGATCAGATCGAGATCTCGGTCGAGGGCAAGGAAGTTGGCGACTCCATTCACATCAGTGAAGTGGACCTGCCCGACGGTGCCGAAAGCGCGATCACCGATCGCGATTACACCATCGCAACCCTCGTTGCTCCGTCTGCGCTCAAGAAGAGCGAAGAAGAAGGCGAAAGCGAAGAGGAAGTTCCGGCAGATGGCGTTGCAGCCACCGAACAGGGTCCCGATGCGGATGCTGCCGAGGAACAGGAAGAAAAGGCGCCCGACGGCGAATAAGTCGCGGATATTTCTTCACGCAATCACCAAGAGCGCCGGGCCCTGCAAAGAGCTCGGCGTTTTTGTTTAGGGCGCACAGACTTGAGAGCGACTAGATCCATTCGCGCTTGAAGTCGGCAGAGACGACCATGTCCCGACGCCGCAAGAAATATTGGCACTTGCTCGACGCCAGAGGCGTCACAAGCCCAACCGGGCGTCGCGGCCGATGCCGCGGAGCCAAGCAGCGCGGACGCGCTGCGCCCGGCGCTTGAGGGGCAGGCGAAGCCTGCTAAAGCACAAAAATGCAAATCTGGACTGGCCTAGGAAATCCGGGACCGCGTTATGCGATGCACCGGCACAATATCGGTTTCATGGCGTGCGACGTCATCGCCGAAATGCATGGCTTTGGCCCGGTGCAAAAGAGATTCTCCGGTTGGGTTCAGGAAGGCCGGATCGGTGGCGAGAAGGTCCTGCTGCTGAAGCCTGCGACCTTCATGAACGAAAGCGGGCGCAGCGTCGGCGAAGCTTTGCGGTTCTACAAACTCGGCACCGACGCGCTTACCGTCTTTCACGACGAACTCGATCTCGCGCCGTTCAAGGTGAAGGTGAAGGAAGGCGGCGGCCATGCGGGCCACAACGGTTTGCGCTCCATTGACCAGCATCTCGGCCCGGATTTCCGCCGGGTGCGCATCGGCATCGGGCATCCGGGACACAAGGACCGTGTGACCGGCCACGTCCTCGGAAATTACGCAAAGGCCGAGCAGGACGATCTGGTGCAGATGCTCGGTGCAATCGGAGCCGAAGCCGAATGGCTGGCGAAGGGCGACAATCCGCGTTTCATGAGCGAAGTCGCATTGAGGATGCAGAATTAGCAATCGCGAACGACTCGCAATTGGGGGTGCGCACCCTATTTGCAGCCCCGATGAAAACCGAAATCCGGTCGAACTGGTCGCACGCAATTCTCGTGTGCAAGAAATGCGGGAAGAAAGCCGCCAAGCGTGGGGCCGCGTTCGGCACGGATCGCAAGAGCCTTCCGAAAGCGCTGAAGCGGGAACTCGGCGCAAAAAAGGGACGCAAATCGCCGCTCGGCATAGTCGAAGTCGGATGCCTCGATGTCTGCCCGAAGAAAGGCTTGATAATGGTTGACAGTCGCACGCCGGGCCAGTGGCGGATCGTACGGGAGGACGCCGACATCGCGGAACTCGCGAAGCAATTGCAATCTGTAGACGCATGAGGCGTCTGGCGTTGCGAATGCCGGGTTGTTAAGGTCACCGGACCCTGCCGGAGAACTCGAATGACCGCCATCAACCGCCGCACCCTCCTTGCCGGAGCCGCCGCAACTGGCGCGCTCGCCGCGACTGCGACCATCGCCCAGCCCGATCAGATTGAGGCCGGATCCGATCTCACCGGCAAAAGCATCCTGATAACAGGCTGTTCGTCCGGCTTCGGACGCCTCATGGCCGAGGACTATGCGCGTAAAGGCGCGAAGGTTTTCGCGACGATGCGCAACCTCCCGCGACCTGAGGCAGACGAACTTGAAGCGCTGGCCGAGGCGGAAAATCTCGACCTGACGGTCCTGCAGATTGACGTAATGTCGGATGAGCAGGTCGAAAGCGCTGTTGCCGAGACCGGCAGGCTGGCGGGCGGCGCGATCGACGTCCTGATCAACAATGCCGGGATCGGATACGCCGGACCGATCGAAGTGCAGGACATGCAGGCGACCAAGCTGATCTTCGATACCAATGTATATGGCCCGCACCGGATGGCGCGCGCTGCCCTGCCCGCCATGCGCGCAGCCAAAAGCGGACTGATCTTCAACATCTCGTCGCAATTGGGGCGCGTGATCGTACCCTCCGCCGGACAATACTCCCCCACGAAGTTCGCGCTCGAAGCGATGAGCGAGGCGATGGCGTACGAGCTCGTTCCGCACGGCATCGAAGTATGCGTGATCGAACCTGGCGGTTATCCGACGAAGGTGTGGGTCAATCGCAACCGCCTCGCCAGCGAGCTAAAACAGCGCATGTCGGAAGAACGCGCCGCCGCTTATCCCGCGCTTGTTGCGCGCATGGGCGAAGAGGACGGCACCCGCCGCACCGCCGATCCAATGGATGTACCGCGGGCTATCGCCGAGATAATCGCAATGCCCGCAGGTACGCGCCCGCTGCGCCGCGCAGTCCATCCCGGTAACAAGCCGCAACTGCCGATCAATGAACTTACGGCAGAGGTACAGGTCGATTGGCTCGGACAGTCGCCGTTTGGTCCGTGGGTGAAGGCCGTCCATGGCGCATAGCAGCGCCAGAGGATCACACTGGCCAAACGGCGCGCGCGGCGCTATCGGCGCGTCTTTCATACGATTAGAAAGAGCTTCCCATGGGTTTCCGTTGCGGGATCGTGGGCCTTCCCAATGTGGGCAAGTCCACCCTTTTCAATGCACTTACCGAAACGCAGGCTGCGCAGGCCGCGAACTATCCGTTCTGCACGATCGAGCCGAATGTCGGCCAGGTCGCGGTCCCGGACGAGCGCCTCGACAAGATTGCCGCGATTGCGAAGAGCGCGAAGGTGATTGCTACCCAGCTGGGCTTTGTCGATATTGCGGGGCTGGTGAAAGGCGCGAGCGCAGGCGAAGGCCTGGGCAACCAGTTCCTCGGCAATATCCGTGAAGTCGATGCCATCGTCCATGTCCTGCGCTGTTTCGAAGATGACGACATCCAGCACGTCTCCAACCATGTCGATCCCATCGCCGATGCCGAAGTGGTCGAGACCGAGCTGATGCTCGCCGATCTCGAAAGCCTCGAAAAGCGTGTTCCCAATGCGCAGAAGCGCGGCAATGCCGGCGACAAGGAAGCAAAGGCGCTCGCGAGCGTGCTGGGTCAGGCGCTCGACCTGCTGAAAGATGGCAAGCCCGCGCGGCTAACCGAACCGAAGGACGATGAAGAAGCGCGGCTGTTCGAACAGGCGCAGCTGCTCACCGCAAAGCCGGTGCTCTATGTCTGCAATGTCGCCGAGGAAGATGCGGCGAACGGCAACGACCTGTCCGCGAAGGTCTTCGCGAAGGCAGAAGCGGAGGGAGCGCAGGCAGTGGTCGTTTCCGCCGCGATCGAAGCGGAGCTCGTCGAAATGCCGATTGAAGACCGCGCAGAATACCTCACAGAACTCGGCCTTGAGGAAAGCGGCCTCGCCCGCGTGATCCGCGCAGGCTACAAATTGCTCGGGCTGAAAACGTTCTTCACCGCAGGGCCCAAGGAATCACGCGCGTGGACTTTCCCCGACGGCGCAAAGGCACCGCAGGCTGCCGGCGAGATTCACAGCGATTTCGAAAAGGGCTTCATCCGCGCAGAAACGATCGCCTACGAAGATTACGTCGGCCTAGGCGGAGAAGGACCGGCGCGAGAGGCCGGAAAATTGCGCCAGGAAGGCAAGGAATACGTCGTCCAGGATGGCGACGTGATGCTCTTCAAATTCAACGTCTGATATTCTCGGAACCCGCTGGCCTTCTTTTCCGTTGAGTTTTCAAACACTCATCGGGGAAGTTACGTGGTAGACAAATCTGAGAAATTCAATTGGCTGGTTCGTGTCGGATATTTCAGCCGGGCCGTTCTGTACACTGTCCTTGGCTACATTGCGCTCACCAGCGCAGGCGAAATCAGCGAAGGCACAGACGGTATCTTCAAGGCGGTCGAGAACCTGCCGGGCGGGACCGCGCTGCTGTGGATCCTGGTGATCGGCCTCGCCGCCTACGCTCTCTTCCGCTTTGCCTCACCACTGTTCGATATCGAAAATAACGGCTCCGATACAAAGGGATGGGGCAAGCGTATCGGGCACGCGGGCAGCGGCATTGCGCATCTCGTGCTTGCCTGGACCGCGTATCAATTCGCCACCGGCTCGGGCGGCGGACAGGGCAGCGCTGGCGCTTCGCAAGCGGCTGCCGGCGTGCTCTCGATCAGCTTCGGCGGGGTTGTGATCGGTATCCTCGGATTGGCGTTCTTCATAGCGGCAGCGGCGCAGGCCAAGAAAGCGATCAGCGGAGATTTCATGAACCGCATCAGCGCCTCTGCACCTGGCTTTACGCGGATGCTCGGCGGTGCCGGTTTTGCCGCGAGAGCTGTCGTCTACGCGGTGATCGGCTGGTCGCTGTTTCAGACCGGCTTCCTGTCGAGCGGCGCTGAAAACGTGAAGACGCTTGGCGGTGCGGTTGCATCGCTGGCGGGCACGGGCTGGCTCTTCACGGTGACCGCGATCGGCCTGCTGCTGTTCGGCCTCTTCAGCTTCATCCTCGCGCGCTACAGGATCATTCCGGAGCTTGACCGCGATGCGGGCGTGCCCGAATTCCGCACTGCATAGTGAATAGAGAGCATCCGGCGCCGGTTGGCGGCGTCGGATGCGTCAGTTTAGCGCTCGAACTTCGCGGCGCGGTCCAGTTCGGCCAGGAATTCGGCGCTCTCATCCAGACGGAGTGCTACGCCCGAAATCGGCCGCTGTCCGCCTGTGAATGTGCGGATCATGACCGGCTCGGAAAAGCGCAAACTGACATTGGGCGAAGACATGATCGCGAGATTGATAACATCTTTGCGTTCGAGCTCGCCGCTCGAAAAAGCGGACCGGGTCTCGGCAATCGAACCAACTGGCACCACGAAATCGTAGATCATGCCGCTGCGAACACGGACCGCGCCCGGCGCGACTAATACCGGGTTGATCCTAAAACTTTTCAGCAGCGCAATCGTCCAGATCAGCCCCCACATACTCAGCCCAAATACGATCCATGCGACCACTGGATTCCACAACATCAATAGCAGGTGCACCACGCCAAGCTCGATCACTTGAAGCGCTACGAAAGTAGCAATCATCGGGGTGAGGTAAGTGTGATAGGCAAAAGCCTTCGCGCCCGAAGGTACATCCACGGGTGCACGCCAGCGGAAGAGTGCCAGCCACAGTACGCGGCACTCGGACACGACGAGATGCACCAGCTTTTCCGGCAAGACTTGCTCGAAGCCTGCCACCAGCGATCCGGACGACCTCCAGCCTACAACGATCCGGAAACTGCTCCATAGAGCAAACAAACCAGCAGTGGCGGCAGCGGCGACAAGCACGTGCGGCAGGTCTAGATATACTTCCCGAAGCGGCTCCGACGCACCGATGATAATCACCGCGCTCGCAAGCGAAACGACGCCGACAACCTGAAACAATTCCGGTTTGCGATCCGGCGATTTTGCAATGAGACCAAGCAGCAAAGCATCCGTGACGATCCAGGCGTAGAGCGCCGCCGCGATCCCCGAATTGGCCATTGCCCATGATGAATAGGTCGCCAGCCTCGCGCCGACAATCGCGATGAGCGGCAGCAAGATGGGAAGGATTTTGAGCAAGGGTGCGGGGAGAGAACTGGTCATTCGGCCTCCAATTCCGGTCAGCGATCGGACATGCTGACCAAGCGGCAAACGCACTCGATGCGTAGTCGATTGCGGCGGTCTACACCAGCAAGAACCCAGCCCGCCATGCGGTCAATGCCGCCCGAACAGCTTCTCTACATCTTCCATGTCGAGCTTGACCCAGGTCGGCCTACCATGATTGCACTGGCCCGAGCGCGGCGTGGCCTCCATTTCGCGTAGCAGCGCATTCATCTCCGCCAGGCTCAAGACCCGCCCTGCCCGCACCGATCCGTGGCACGCCATGGTCGCGAGCACATATTCGAGCCGCTCGGCCAGCAGCAGCGAACCGCTATCCTCATTCTTCCCATGCTTGGCGATGTCATCGGCCAGATCGCGCAGCAATTTCGCGCTGTCCGCTTTTGCAATGGCGGAAGGCACCGCGCGAACCAGCATGGCGCTGGGCCCGAACCGCTCGATCATCAGGCCGTAACGCCCCAGCCCCTCGGCTGCGTCTTCAAGCCGGTCGCAGTCCGCTTCATCCATTTCGACGACGTCGGGCACGAGCAGCGCCTGCGACCGCGTAACGCCCTCCGCTGCGCCCGCCGCCCGCAGACGTTCAAGCACAAGCCTCTCATGCGCCGCGTGTTGATCGACGAGCACCAATCCATCTGCGCTTTCTGCGACGATATAGGTTTTCGCGACCTGCCCTCTCGCAATGCCAAGCGGGAATTGCTGGGCATCCTCGGAAATGGGAGCCGCCTCTTCCGCCCTTCCCGAGGGAAGCGCCTCTGCAGATTGCGGCGTCCATTCGGGGCGCTGCTCGCCGACACGGGATCGTTGATCCGCGGGAGACCAATCGCGACCATCGAATATCGAGCGGAGCGCGGGCGCCTGTTCGGGCTGCGCAGGCTCCTGCTGCCAGCGCTCCATCACCGCCCGGTCCGGTCCCTGCGCGCTGCGGCGGTCACCGGTCGCGAGCGCTTGGCGAAGGCCCGAGACGATGAAGCCGCGTACTCCCGTGGCATCGCGAAACCGCACCTCGGTCTTCGCTGGATGGACGTTCACATCGACATCCTGCGGTGGCAGATCGAGAAACAGGGCGAGCACTGCATGCCTGTCGCGTGCGAGCATGTCCGAATAGGCTCCGCGCACCGCACCCGTCAGCAAACGGTCCTTTACCGGGCGCCCGTTCACGAACAGATATTGGTGATCCGCAACCCCGCGATTGTAGGTTGGCAGCCCCGCAATCCCGGTCAGCCGCATCGTCCCGTGCTCTGTCTCACGGCCCAGATCGATCGCGACCGAATTGTCTTTGAGCTCGCGTGCAATGATCTGAGCGACGCGCGTTGGAAGCGGCTCATCGGCCTGCGTCGTCAGCGCCTTTCTAGTCTTACCGTCTGTCCCGTTTTCGAGGGTGAAGGCAATCTCCGGGCGGGCCATTGCGAGGCGGCGCACGATATCGAGACATGCGATATATTCGCTTCTCGGCGTGCGCAGGAACTTTCGCCTCGCGGGCACCTTGCCGAAGAGGTTTTCCACGCGAATGCGCGTGCCCGGTGGGAGCGCTGCCGGACCTTCCTCGATCAGATGGCCATGGTCGAGCACCATGCGCCACCCATCCTCGGCTCCGCGAACTCGGCTTTCGATGGTTATGCGCGCAACGCTGGCGATCGACGGCAGCGCCTCTCCGCGAAAGCCCAGCGTCTCGACCATCTCGATCTGTCCATCGGGCAGCTTCGAGGTCGCATGGCGTTCGAGCGCGAGCGCCATGTCCTCCCGGCTCATCCCGCAGCCATCGTCGGTCACCTCGAACCGGGTGAGACCGCCGTCGGTAAGCGCAATCGCGATTCGCGCCGCGCCCGCATCGATCGCATTCTCAACAAGCTCCTTGAGCGCGGAAGCCGGGCGCTCCACGACCTCGCCCGCGGCGATGCGGTTGACCAGATCATCGGGAAGACGGCGAATTTGCGGCATTTGTCGCAGGCTAGCGTTCATGCACCGCAAATTCGAGGGTATCCGGGCATATTTCGGGCGTCCGTCAACAATTATTTTGGCGTTTTATGAACGTATTCGCTAGGCGGAACTGGTCATGCCTTGTGGGGTTTGGTTTATTGCAGGGGGATCGCGATTAAGCGGCCCGATATCCATGGAAAAACGATATAATGAGCTTCTTCGCAAATCTCTTCAAATTCGGGTCGCAGAACATGGCGATCGACCTCGGGACAGCCAACACGCTGGTCTATGTTCAGGATCAGGGGATCATCCTGAATGAGCCGTCCGTGGTCGCCATCGAGACCATCAACGGGATCAAGCGCGTCAAGGCGGTTGGCGACGATGCCAAGATGATGATGGGCAAGACGCCCGACACGATCGAAGCGATCCGTCCTTTGCGCGACGGTGTGATCGCCGACATTGAAATCGCCGAGGAGATGATCAAGCACTTCATTCGCAAGGTGCATGGCAAGCGTAACCTGTTCCGCTATCCCGAAATCGTGATCTGCGTTCCCTCGGGCTCGACCTCGGTCGAAAAGCGCGCGATCCGCGATGCGGCCTCGAATGCTGGCGCTTCGGAAGTTCACCTGATCCTCGAACCGATGGCCGCTGCCATCGGCGCCGACATGCCGGTAACCGAGCCGGTCGGTTCCATGGTCGTCGATATCGGCGGGGGTACAACCGAAGTTGCGGTGCTTTCGCTGCGCGGCCTCGCTTACACCACCTCCGTCCGAACGGGCGGCGACAAGATGGACGAGGCGATCGTTTCGTATGTCCGCCGCCACCACAACCTGCTGATCGGCGATTCCACTGCCGAGCGGATCAAGAAGGATTACGGCATCGCCGTCACGCCCGAAGACGGCGTGGGCGAAACGATCACACTGAAGGGCCGCGACCTTGTGAACGGCGTGCCGAAGGAAATCACCATCAACCAGGCGCATGTCGCCGAGGCTCTTAACGAGCCGATCGGTGCCATTGTCGAAGGTGTGCGCATCGCACTTGAGAACACCGCGCCTGAACTCGCAGCCGATATCGTCGATCAGGGCATCGTGCTCACCGGCGGCGGCGCGCTGATCCGCCGCCTCGATGAGCATCTGCGCGAGGAAACGGGTCTGCCGGTATCGATTGCGGAAGACCCGCTCACCTGCGTCGCCATTGGAACCGGACGTGCCATGGAAGATCCGATCTATCGCGGCGTCTTGATGAGCGCATAATCGCTGCCGACCGGCCCTGCCCGGTGAGCTAGAAGAAGGGAAATGCGGGTATGGCGCCGCCGTCATCGCGCCGATCATCGGGATTTTCGAAAAGGGCCCAGTATTCGGTTTTTACAGGTTACGTGCTCGCCGCTCTCGGTGCGGTGCTTGGCCTCGCCCTTCTCGCATTGTCGCTTTGGCAGCCCCCCGCCCTCGCCCCGCTGAGAGGCGGCGCCAACGATGTTGTCTCGCCGGTGGGTGAAGGCACTGCGGCTGTTCGCAGCACCTCGAATGATGTGTGGGACACAATCTCGGCCTTCTGGAATGCCGGGCGTCAGAACGCAGCCCTGCGCGAGGAAGTGGAGATCGCGCGCATCAGGCTTGAGGAAGCAAAAGCGGTCGAACAGGAAAACGAGCGGTTGAAATCGCTCGTCGCCCTTTCCGAAAGTCAGATCGAACCGGTCGCAGTCGCGCGGCTGGTCGGATCGACCGCGACCAGCAGTCGGCGGTTCGCCTATATCGGTAAGGGTCGGAGCGAAGGCATCGAAGTGGGCATGCCCGTGCGGTCGGCGCGCGGTGTGGTCGGGCGCGTGCTCGAGGTCGCAAGGCGCTCGTCGCGTATCCTGCTGCTGACCGACACGGAAAGCGTGCTGCCGGTCCGGCGATCCACCGATGAAACGGTAGCGTTTGCGGAGGGGCGCGGAGACGGTCTGCTTCGCATCCGGCTGATTAATCTTGGGCTCAACCCGCTGGAAGTTGGCGATGTGTTCGTGACGAGCGGAACGGGCGGATATTATCGCCCCGGCGTTGCTGTCGGGGTCCTGAGCGAGCTGACACCTGATGGCGGCATCGCTCGGCTTATCGCAGATCCTTCGGCCACCGACTTTGTGTCGATCGAGCCGATCTATGAAGAAGCCGCCACAGATTCGGCGCTGGTACCGACCGAAACCACGCTTGAAGAGGCCGAAAGCGATCGATGAGAGATACGCTTGGCCCTCCTCCCCAGCGGAGCGCGAGCCGCTTTAGCGGCGGAATCAATCGCACAGTCGCCCCGTGGCGCGCGAACACGGTGCCCTATGTCAGCATCCTGATCGGTTCGCTGATCCCTGCGCTGTTTCTTGCGCCGACGATGCCGCTCCTGCCGCCGCTTGGTTTCATGATGCTGGTGGGTTGGCGGATCATGCGTCCCGGTTTCCTGCCGCTCTGGATCGGCGTGCCCCTTGGTGCATTCGATGATCTGTTCAGCGGTCAACCGTTCGGCAGTGCGATCCTGCTATGGTCGGTGACCATGATTGCACTTGAGATCATCGAAACACGCTTCCCATGGCGCGGGTTTTGGCAGGATTGGTTCACCGCAGGTCTAGCGCTGGTTGGCTATATTCTGTTGGCTATGGTGGTTTCCGGCGCGACCCTCACATCCTATCTGTTTCTTGCCGCGATCCCGCAGATCGTTCTGGCAATCCTGCTATATCCGGTAGCCGCGCGCGTGATCGCGTGGCTTGACCGTTTCCGGCTCGCTCGTTCCAGAAGGGTCGATTAATGGCTGGATTGTTCAAAAAGAAGAAAGGCGGCGTCAGAAGCCGCGGGCCGCTCGTCAACGCCGCCACTCTGAAGAACCGGTTCGACCGGCGCAGCATGGTGATCGGCACAATCCAGGGCGGTATCGGTGTGTTGCTGGCTGTGCGCATGGGCTATCTCGCGATTGCCGAAAACGAGAAGTACCGGCTTGAATCGGAGAGCAACCGCGTAAACCTCACGCTCATTCCTCCCCGCCGGGGTTGGATACTCGACCGCAATGGCGCGCCTTTGGCTTCGAACCGGGCCGATTTTCGCGTTGATGTCATCCCTGAAAGACTGGCGGATCCCGACGAGACCATCGATCGGCTTGGCGAGCTGCTCGAACTGAACGAAGCGCGCATTGCCGATATCAAGCAGGAGCTCTCGGTCGCACGCGGCTTCGCCCCTGTGGAGGTCGCCAGCGGTCTCGACTACAAGCAATTTGCAGCGCTCAGCGTCCGCTTGCCCGACATGCAGGGCGTGGTTCCCCAGCGCGGCTTTTCCCGCTTCTATCCGACCGGCGCCACCGTGGGCCATTTGATCGGATATGTCGGCCCGGCATCGGAGGAGGAATACGAACAGGACCGCAATCCGCTGCTCATCACCCCCGGTTACAAGATCGGCAAGGACGGCCTGGAAAAGCAGTTCGAACAGGAATTGCGCGGAACTCCCGGCGCGCGCCGGGTTGAGGTTACGGCTTCCGGGCGGATCATTCGCGATCTCGAAACGCGCGAAGATATTCAGGGCGATCCGGTCAAACTGACCATCGATGGCCCGCTTCAAGACTACGCCGCCCGCCGCATCGGCCTCGAAAGCGGATCGGTGGTGGTCATGGACTGCCAAACCGGCGACCTGCTGTGCATGGCATCGATGCCAAGCTTCGATCCGAACAGTTTTTCAGACGGTATCGGCAGCGTTGAGTACGCCATGCTGCGCGAAGACCAGCGCGTGCCGCTCCGCAACAAGGTTTTGAAGGGACTGTATCCGCCGGGCTCCACTGTAAAGCCAATGCATTGCATGGCGTTCTTGCAGGAAGGGATCGATCCCGAAGAGACGATCGTGTGCGGCGGCGGACGCCGGATCGGGAACCGTTTTTTCAATTGCTGGAGCAATCACGGCGTCGTCAACATGGGCAAGGCGATTTACCAGTCTTGCGACAGCTATTTCTACCACTTCGCGCAGCGTGTCGGCTTCGATAAAGTCGCGGCGATGGCGAAGTATCTTGGGCTAGGCCAAGAGTTTCCGCTCCCGGTCACCAGCCAGTTTTACGGGACTGTCCCCACCCCTGATTGGAAGCTCAACAAGTTCGGCAGCGAATGGCAGCCCTACGACACCGTGAACGCTTCGATCGGGCAGGGATATTATCTCACCAGTCCGCTTCAGCTCGCGGTGATGAGCACACGTCTCGCGACCGGGCGTCATGTCGAGCCGCGGTTGACGATGAATGCAGAGCCGCGCGGGTTCAACCAGGTCGATTTTCCCGACGATCAGGTTTCCTACATCCGTCAGGCGATGAGCGATGTCGTCAACGGTCCGGGCACAGCCGGACGCGGGCGTTTGCCATTCGACGATATCAAGATGGCTGGCAAGACCGGCACGGCGCAGGTCGTTTCGCTTTCCGTTTCGGACGGACGAAGCGGTCCGTGGAAGTACCGGGACCACGGCCTGTTCACCTTCTTCGCCCCACTCGAAAGCCCGCGCTATGCGGGGGCCGTGGTGATCGAGCATGGCGGCGGCTCGGGTGCAGCCTATCCGATCGCCCGCGACGTGATGACCTTCATGTTCGATCCTCAAAAGGGAATCGAGGCGCTGAAAGCGCTCGAAGAACAATGGGGCGGCACCGCGCAGCAACGTCTCGATCAACGCTACGCCGCCTATGCTTCCGAACGCGGCGCCACCGTAAAGCCGCCACCGCGGCGCGATGAGGACATTTTCGACCAGGTAGAGGCCGAGGCTCGGCTCGCTGCCGCGCAGTCCGAGGCGATTGCCGGTGACGCGATTGCGCCCCGCCCCGACCCGGCTGCTTCGGGTTCTCCGCCGCCAGTTTCGGTGCCGGGCGAATGAACCGGATTATCCCCGATCCGATATCGCGCCAGCCATGGGGCATGCTCATCCCGCTGTTCCTGCTCGTCGCCTTCGGTGCTGCCGTCCTGTATTCGGCGGCGGGCGGATCGATGGATCCCTATGCCTCGTCGCATCTCGTAAGGTTCGGAGTGTTTCTGGTGATGGCCGCCATCATCGCTTCGCTTCCCCGCGAGCTGGTACGGTTCCTTACCTACCCTGCCTACATCGTAGTGCTGATGCTGCTGATCGCGGTGGAAATCATCGGGCAGGTCGGCGGCGGAAGCCAGCGCTGGCTCGACCTGGGCTTCATGGTGCTTCAGCCATCGGAGCTTATGAAGCCGGTCATCGTCGTCGCGCTGGCGCTGTACTTCTCCTCGCTACCTGTCGGACTGATAGCCAGCTGGCGCTCGCTGCTGGTTCCCGGCGCCATGATCGCGGTACCCGTGGGCCTCGTCTTGCTTCAACCCGACCTTGGGACCTCACTCGCGATCGCGTTCGGAGGAGGCGTGGTCATGCTTCTCGCCGGTTTGCCCCTGCGCTGGTTCATAGGAGCCGGGGTCGCGGCGGCCGCGGCCGCCCCGCTCGTTTTCTATTTCGGGCTGCAGGAGTATCAGCAGCGGCGCGTGCTGACGATGTTCGATCCTGAGGCAGATCCGCTGGGCGCTGGCTATCACATTACCCAGTCAAAGATCGCGATCGGTTCCGGCGGCATCTTCGGCAAGGGCTTCAACAACGGCTCGCAAAGCCACCTGCAATACCTTCCCGAACCGCATACCGATTTCGTGTTTGCGACCATGGCCGAGGAATGGGGGCTGATAGGCGGGCTCTTCGTCATCGCCATCTTCGCCATCATCATGCGTTGGGGCTGGAAGGTCGCGCTGCAATCGCGCGACCGGTTCTCCAGCCTTCTCGCCTCCGGTATGGTTGCGACGATATTTTTCTACATCGCGGTCAATCTGCTGATGGTGATGGGTTTCGCGCCCGTGGTCGGCATCCCCCTCCCCTTCATGAGCCACGGGGGATCATCGATGCTCACCAACATGATCTGCATCGGTGCACTGATGATGGTGAACCGCTGGAACCGCAACGCACCGCGCGGCGGACTTGAGAGCTAACCCCGCAGTTTAAACGTTCACCAGCCCTAGCTTCAGGGCTCTGACAACCGCGCCTACCCGGTCTGTCGTGTCCAGCTTTGCATAGATCCGCTTGGCATAGGTTTTGACGGTATCAGGAGACAGCTCCAGAATACCCGCAATAGCGGATACGGACTTACCCTTCACGATCCATTCCAGCACCTCCTGCTCGCGCTGCGAGAGGTCGACAGTGCCCTCATGCTCATCGAGCAAAACACAAACGCGCTGATGCGCTGCCTGTGATACGCTGCGTATAGTCCCGAGTGTGGCCTCACTCTCTTCGGAGATCGGATGCCCGAAGTCGAACGACGCGTATGCACTGCGCCCGCGCGGGCCAAAAAGCGGAACACCGAAGCCATGGACTAGACCGAACCGTTTCATCGCTACGAAGTATTCTTCGTTTTCCGCCGTATTGGGACCGAGCTTCATGGCCTCCTGCCAGGTCATCATGCTGCCATGGCCCATAATGCGGGCCGGAATCGGGTCCTTCCGGCGAAAGTCCGATTCGTCGTAGCATTTGAGCCATTCGCGGTCGAAGCCAACGGCATGGACAACCGTGCGCGCCGACGTCGGATCTTCAAAAAGCGGAGTGAAATGATAGCTTTGGCGGATGACCCCCAAATCCTCGCACACGCCGACCGCATACCAGAGCACGTCTCCGATATCCTGAAGCCCTTCGATCTTGCCAAAATAACGCTGCATGACGATGGCACAGGATACACCACGTCACCTAACTGGGCGACTTTCCGCTAACGTAAACTAGCGCCATATGGAGTTACGGTTGCTCCACGGAGCGCCCGCGTTCGGGTCGCACGCCGACGGTCCTCCCAGTCGGCAACGTTGGACGTGAAAGCCCTGGCGGCCGGGTTCACCCCCAAGGGCCCCTGTCGCCAGGCACTCTTTAGCCACGCCGTCAATTGAATGGAGACAGCCGTGTTTCGCTTCCGCGAGATTACCGTTCGCTTGTGCGGGAAAGTGTTCCGCACCGGGCGTGTCCCAGAACCTCAAGGTAACGCTGGGGCGGCTCACGCTGCGGCGATTGCCAAGGCCATTCGCGTGCGAGAAAGCCAAGGTTATGAGACCACCTTGCGGCATTTGCACAATATTACGCAGCTGTCCCAGCCCGAAGCTTTGAGGGCGGCCGCGGAACTTGAGCGTTCCAAGATGATCATCATCGAACGCGATCTTCACGATGTGCTTCAATCTCGATTGGAGCTGACCGCTGAAATGCGGCAGAACCTCGATGAGATCGCGCACAGCGATGCAGCATGACCCCTTTTCATCTGGGAAAGTGTAGCTATATGCAGCGCCTCAGTTGATTCGACGCGTAGCCAGGCTCGCTCGAATGTAAAGCAATCGATGTTGATCGATAAGGACGCATAGCTCAGTTGGTAGAGCAGCTGACTCTTAATCAGCGGGTCCTAGGTTCGAACCCTAGTGCGTCCACCAATCTTCTCAAAGACTTACCGTCGATAGTACACCCCTTCCAAAGGGGTGTCGAGGCCCGTTTAATCACCACGTAATCAATTGCCCCCGCGCTGTGGCGGGAAGCCTTTGGAAATGCTGGCGTAGAGGCGCGCGGCCTAGCGCTGATTCGTCAGGATTTCGGGAGTGCCCGCGCCGCGCGGCACATTGCGATGTACTCTCCAAATCCTTCTCGGCACCGATCCAAGACCGTCCCAGATCATCCATTTTTCGACTAGCACGGGTCCGTTTCGCACCCCTCCCCATTTCTTGGTATTGACGGCGTCCGGACGAGCCAAGTCGATTTTTCAAATCACTTAGTGTTGCGGATGAAGTGTGCTCGGCAGGTGCAAGTATGCCAGCAACTTGCTAGAAACTGAGTGATGAAGACCGACCTCGATCATCTGCCTCCGCAAAAGCAGCGCGAGCTGGAACGCGTGGTGCAGCTGATCTTCGAAGAATTCGACGATGCCTTTGCGCTGGCCCGGCACGAATGGAAGAAGGCCGGGCGCATCCTCAAAGTGATACTCTACGGCAGTTACGCGCGCGGCACCTGGGTCGACGAGCCGCATACGGCCAAAGGCTACCAGTCAGACTACGACCTGCTTATCATTGTCAATGACAAGCGGCTGACCGACCGCGTGAAGTATTGGGCGAAGCTCGATGACCGCTTGATGCGCGAATATGGTGTCACCAAAACGCTGAAGACACCGGTCAACTTCATCGTTCACACCCTGCAGGAAGTGAACGATGGGCTCGCACATGGGCGCTACTTCTTCATGGACGTAAAGGATGACGGAGTCGCGCTCTACCAGTCAGACGACGCAGAGCTGCACACGCCGAAGCCCAAGACGCCCACGCAGGCGCTGGCCATGGCGCAGGAATATTTCGACGAGTGGATGCCGAGCGCTAACCGCTTCAAGAAGGCAGCAGGGTTTCTAGCGGACGACGGTGGCTTACGCGAAGCTGCGTTCAACATGCACCAAGCGTGCGAGCGCCTGTACCATTGTGTGCTTCTGGTCTGCACCTTTTACACACCGCATGTGCACAATCTTGGCTTCCTGCGCACCCAGGCCGAACGCATCGATGCGCGTCTGACCCATGTCTGGCCGCGCGAGACAAAGCGCGACCGCGCCCGCTTCGAAAAGCTCAAGGAAGCCTACGTCAAGGCGCGCTACTCGAAGCACTATCGCATCACCAAAGAAGAACTCGAATGGCTCGGTGAGCAGGTCGAGGACCTGGGCTGCGTTGTCCACGAGGTGTGCACCGAGCGCCTCGAAAAGCTCAAGGCTGACGCAAGGGCGCGACCAGACAAGGCTTAACCCGGTTTCCATTCTGACAGTCTAGATGCATTTACCATGGTCGCTACCAGGCAACGTGCAGCACAGCTCCGGGCCCTTCGCTGGGCGCAAGGATCGCTATGCGCGGGGTGCTGAGAGCATGTGCCGAGCGCTTCTCGGCTGAAGAGGTTCGAGCCTTCATACACCACTTCGATCATGTCACGACGCGCAGTGCAGGCGGCGGCAGAACGCTCAACAATGGTCTCCTGAAGCACCAACGCTGCAACCAGCAACGGGCCGATCGTCCGCCAACCGGGTGCGAACTGATCTGGTTGGAATTCGTCACGGCTCGGCTTGCGAAGCGCCCGAAGAGCTTCAAGCCAACCTTCAAAGGCGGGGTCAGAAACACACGCTAGGTGCGCGCTCGGTGCAGCCACGCTGCAGATCGAATGCATGGCGTTTGCAGGTTCTGTGCAAGCTGTGCGCGCCGAAAAGACCATCGTCCGTGAACGTCTGATTTTTGAGATGAGTGGGATGGCAAGATTAAAGCAGCGCCGTCGGTCGGTCTGCAGGTGGTTGGTTTTGTTGAACAATAGGCGACAGCACCCGGAACAACCCGGCGGCGGCTCCCTCCAAAAGCTGTTTCTTTTCAAGCAATCTGGCGACGGCGCTTGGTCGAGTTCTGCTCAATGCGGCCTCGACATACCCCAAAGTGCAAGTCCGTGCTCGTCCGTAGGGATGCGCTTGAATGCATTTCGACCGAGCACGGTGATCCATCGGCGCAATGGCGTGAAAACGGCAACCCCAGCGTAGAAACGTCATGTGGCGCATCCCGCCCTCATTGAGGGATAATCGATCTCGATGGCGGGCCAGACCTGCTCCGCTCCATGTCCCCCAGGTCGGTCCGTCATCACCCGGTAAATGAGAGGACCGACGGGCATGTCGACATCAGGCGCCAACGACCCACGAGCCAGCCAGAAACGCCAAACCGACATCGAGCCGATCGCGATGCGCGTGCCGGAGGCCTGTCGCTATCTCGGGATCGGTCGCAGCACGCTTTACGTGCTCATCGGCGAAGGAGAGATCGAGTACATCAAGCTTGGTAGCTCGACGTTGGTATTGACTGAGAGTTTGAGGACCCTGGTCGAGCGCAAACGCAAGGCGGTCAATCAGATTGACAACCGGCAGTAGTCATCCTGAAGTTGCGACTAGGTGGAGTCTGCTATGCGCCCCAATAGCGGACATTCGGGGCCCACGCCGCAAGCTCAAAAGCGGACATTCGCTGTGCCAATGATCGATGGCGAGGCCATGGAGGCAAATCTCGCAGTGCTCATAAGCCAGAGTGAAGGCAATCGCTCGCCAAGTCCTCTACCAGCTCTCTGGAAATACTGTGCTCGAAGAGCTCCTGATCGCGCGCTAAGTTGTCGTTCGCCGACCGATCTTGCACGGCCGACAAGCTTGGACAGCTATGTCCCAAGAAGACTTCGAGCATGGTTTTCGCCATAACGCCTCACCGCTGCACTCGGCCTGACCCGTCACCGCTCATGAGCTTTTCGACCTCAGGTACGGTCACGCGGTTGAAATCGCCCATGATGGTGTGCTTGAGCGCGCTCGCGGCGACCGCGAATTCGAGGCTTTGCTGACGGTCTTTATAAGCGTTGAGGCCGAAGATCAGTGCCGAGGCGAAGCTGTCCCCACCACCGACGCGATCGACGATGTCGGTCAGTTCATATTTGCGCGACAGCATGAAGCCATCATCGCGGGTGCGCAGGCAGGCCGACCAGTTGTTGCGATCCGCGCTCAGGCTTTCGCGAAGCGTAATCGCGATCGTGTGCATGTCCGGATAGGTGTCCAGCACCTTCTGGCCCAGCGCTTCATATTTGGCGGTGTCGAGCTCACCCGACTCCACATCGACATCGACCGAAATATCGAGCGACTTCTGGCAGTCTTCCTCGTTCGCGATGCCGACATCGACGTACTTGACGAGTTCGCGCATGACTTGCGGAGCGGTCTTGCCGTATTTCCAGAGCTTGCCGCGAAAGTTGAAGTCGCAGCTGACGGTAAGTCCGGCATCCTTGGCGGCTGTGACGCAAGCCATCGACAGGTCTGCGGCCGATTGGCTGAGCGCTGGAGTGATACCGGTGATGTGAAGCCACTTTGCGCCTGCAAAGATGGTAGGCCAGTCGAATTCATCGGCGCTCGCATTGCAGATCGAAGAATTCGCGCGATCATAGATGACCTTGGACGGGCGCTGGTTAGAGCCGGTTTCGAGAAAGTAAATTCCGACCCGGTCGCCCGATCGGCTGACATGCGCGGTATCGACGCCGAACTTGCGCAGTTCCATGATGGCGTTGTCGCCGATGTCATTGTTCGGCAGCGCGCTTACGAACCCGGCATCAAGACCGTAATTGCTGAGCGCGACCGCGACATTGGCCTCGCCACCACCAAAAGTCGCCTCGAACTCGGGGGACTGGAAAAATCGCTGATGGCCCGGCGTTTTGAGCCGAAGCATGATTTCACCGAAAGACAGGAATTCAGCCATGGGAAGGAGCTTTCGTTCAGCGACCTGCTTTGGCGATGGCCACTGCCTCGCTCGCCAGGTTGGTGATTTTGGAATAGTCGGCGATTGCGACGGCGTCCTTGGGCGTAAGCCAGCTGCCACCGCAGGCCAGCACACTGGGAAGTTCGAGAAATTCTGCGAGGTTGCGGGCTGACACGCCGCCCGTCGGCATGAACCGCATCTCGCGAAAGACCGAGGACAACGCCTTGAGCATGGGCACACCGCCCGCGAGGCTTGCGGGGAAGAATTTGACCTCGCGCAGGCCCAGCGCAAAGGCGCGCTGGACTTCACCCGCAGTCATGGTGCCCGGAAAGAATGGGATGCCCTCGTCCAGGCAGTATAGAGCAATCTCGTCAACGAGGCCGGGCGAGACGATGAATTCTGCTCCGCTCGCCCGCACCGACTTGGCCTGATCGAGGGTCAGAACGGTTCCCGCGCCAACAATCAGCCCCTCGGTTTCGGCAAGGATCGCTTCCATGCCTTTTTGCGCGTCTGAGCTTCGCATGACCACTTCGAGCACGGCCAGCCCCCCGGCGGCCAAGGCTTGGGCAATCCTCACCGCGCGTGAAGGATTGTTCTCGCCGATTAGCGGGACGACAGGCGCGGCGGCCAGGCGTTCAGGAAGTGTGTCGCTCATCATCTCATCCCATCATGAGAAGGCAAGGCCGCCATTGATGTCGATATTCGCGCCGGTGATGAAAGAGGCTTCTTCCGAAGCGAGATAAGCGACGAGATCGGCGGTTTCGTCTGCACGACCCTGACGCTTGAGCGGGGTTGAATTGGCGACATTCTCGCGCGCGGCATCCGGGGTGAACTTGTCGTGGAACGTCGTTGCAATCATGCCAGGGCAGATCGCATTAACCCGGATGCCCTTTGGACCAAGCTCTTTCGCAAGGGCGCGGGTCATCGTCATCACCGCGCCTTTCGATGTGGCATACGCGATGGCTCCGCCACCTCCGCCATCGCGTCCGGCGAGGCTCGCAAGGTTCACGATCGCGGCGCCTCCACCCATATGCGGCACGGCGGCCTTGCAGGCGAGGAACGTCGAGGTCGTGTTGAGCTGCATGACGAAGTTGAAGAATTCCTCGTCCATTTCGGCGAGTGTTTTGCGCGCGACAAGGCCGCCTGCATTGTTGACCAACAGGTGGATTTCATCGCTGAAAGCCTCACGGGTTGCAGCGATCAATGCCTCGACATCGGCTGACTTCGTGACGTCCGCCTTTACCTTGATACCCTTGCCACCGGCGGTTTCGATCTCGGCAATTGTGGCGTCAGCGTCCTTCTCGTTGCTGTTGTAATTGACAACGACACTCGCGCCTTCGCTGGCGAGCTTGACGCAAATTGCACGCCCGATGTCGCGGCTGCCTCCGGTCACCACTGCGGTCTTGCCTGCGAATTTCATTGATAGTCCCCCTTAGGAATGAGCGCGGCCAGCGGCCGCTGTCGGTTTCAGTGGTTTGATTTCGCCGCACAGCAGCCAGACGCTGGCAATCGCTGTTAGCGAAAGCGCTGCGCCTAGGACGAAGACAGAGTAGTAGTTCGCCCCTGCGGTCATGATCGGCACAAGATAGGTCAGCGCGGCCGCGCTTAGCTTCGCACCCATTCCGGCGATGCCCGACAGCGTGCCCACGGTACGCTTGCCGTAAAGATCGCTTGGAAGGGTCTGCACGTTTCCGATTGCGGTCTGGAAGCCAAACAGGATCGTGAACATGAGCCACAGCGCGAGCCACGGTGTTGATGCCGCCGACAGGGCAAGAAGCGCGGGCAGCATGATGAGGCTGCCGAGCGTGATCGTGAGCTTTCGGGTCGCGTTGACGCTCCAGCCCGCCTTCAGGCGGTTTTGGGCAAGCAGCCCGCCAAACCACGCCCCCAGCATCGCACCGACAAACGGCAGCCAGCCCGACGCTGCGACGTCCTTCACGTTGAAATTATGGACCTCGACGAGATAGGTCGGAATCCACACGATGAAGAGCCACCAGATCGGGTCGATCGCGGCCGAGGCGATGATAACGCCCCAGCTTTCCTTGCGCGACAGCAGCTCGCCTGTTCCTGGATTGTAGCCGTCCCCATCGTCGCTTCCGCTGTCTTCGACTTTCTGCCCAGTAAGGATGTATTCGCGCTCTTCATCGGACAGCCAGTCATGCCCTTGTGGCGGGGCCTTGACGATGAACCACCACGGCACGAGCCACAGCAAGCCAACCAGACCGACGAGGATGAAAATGATCTTCCAGTCGAGGAACACCGCCATGTAGCCGATCAGCGGGATCGAGATGATACCGCCGATGGCAGCGCCGGAGTTGAAGATGCCTTGGGCGAGCGCGCGCTCCTTGGTCGGGAACCACTCCGCGTTCGCCTTGGTCGCGCCGGGCCAGTTGCCCGCTTCTGCGACGCCGAGGATTGCGCGGAAGATGCTGAAGCTCAGAACGCCTTGTGCAAGAGCGTGGGCGGCAGTCGCGAGCGACCATACGCCGATCGAGAGCACGAAGCCGAGCCGCGTTCCGATCCAGTCGAAAATCTTGCCGAAAATCGCCTGGCCCGCCGCATAGGCAAAGATGAAGACCGTGCTGATGACACCGAGGATGTATTTGTGCCCGTCGGCATCCATGTCCGGAAACAGTTCCGGAGCGATGTTTCCCGGCCATAGCACGTTGATCGTCTGGCGGTCGATATAGTTGATGATGGTTGCGAGCGCCACGAGGCCCACAACCCACCAGCGAAAGCCTTTAATCTTCATGGATCAAGCCCCCTCGCTCAGGAAATCTTCGCGCAGCGGGCTGAACGTGTCGATCAGCACGCCAGCCTCCAGACACACCGCTCCATGGTCGAGATGCGGGGCTACGTAGAAGCTGTCGCCCGCTTCGAGCACGCGCTTCTCGCCATCGATGAAAACCTCGAACCTGCCGCTTTCGACATAGGTCGACTGGCTATGCCGGTGAGCATGCACTTGCCCGACCGCGCCGCGATCGAACCAGACCCGCACGACCATGATTTCCGGCCCGTAGCCCAGGATCTGTCGCGTTATGCCCTCGCCCAGATTTTCCTTGGGGGTGTCCTTCGCGACTACGAAGGGCGAGCTGTGCGCTTCTGCAATTGCAGCCATTGTCAGTTATCCTCTCCAGGAAGCGCAATCACCGCTGCGAACCCATCCCATTCTAGGCTCTCGCCATCGAGCGTGACGCTATGCGCCGTTGCTGGATCAGGATTGTGCGACACGGCGATCGCAAAGCGCTGCCCTGATTTCAGGGTCAGGCGAACGAGGTCCATTCCATCGATGCGCTGATGATTGAGGTCAGAAACGAGGCTGCGGCTGTCGAGCGTCTGTTCGGCCGCGCCGTCATAGCTACCATGGGCTTCGAGCAGGCTCGCAAAGCTTGCCTCGCCCTCGCGTTGGGCGCGCAGCATGATCAGCGGTTCGCGCCGCAGGTTGAATTCAGGATCGTTCGCACCGCTCTCACCGAGGATGGCGGTCAGCGGTCCATTCCCGGCGAACCGGTAGGTGTAAAAGCGCCCGTCGAGGATCCAGGTCAGCGCACCTCTGCCATCCTGGAGGCCCGCTTCGGCGTCGACCCAGATATGCTGATAGCCGTTGTCGCTTCCCAATACGGGGCGCTCGGCTGTGTTCGAAATCGGCTCGAAATCGAACTCCATGATGTGCCCGGAATAGTGCAAGGGCAGATCGTATTGGTGCGGCTCGTCGCTCTGCGCGTGGACGAGGTCGATCACCAGCGGAGCTTCCAGTCCGGCGATTGTCGGCATCAGCCAAGTGCGCCGCATGGTGACGCCCGGATAGGCGCTGTCCATAACGCTGCTCGTTACCTGGAGGCCGGGCGCGTCAGAGAAATACAGCTGCGTTGGCCAGAGTGTGTCGGCGAGCTTGGCATCCCCGCCAAAGTGGCTCGTTTGATCGACCACAAGCGTATTGTGCGCGACCGAGCTTTTAGCCCATGTCGTGTTTTCCGGCAGGTAACGCCCGCCGCGCTTGGCTTCGATATTGAGGAATCGCGCTGCGCCGTAATCGCGCACAATCTCGTTACCATTGTCGTAAAGCTGCCAGGCAAGCTTGTCGAAATGGCCGTGCCCCATACCCTGCGAGCTGTTCTTCGCGATGAGCGCCGTCGCAGGCTCGCCTTCGGCATTGGTTGGTCCCTGCCGCAGTATAGCGACAGCGCCCTCATCGCCGTCCGGCCCGTCGCTCAGCAGCAGCGTGCGAAACGGGAACGGCTCTGCCATGCCCGCAGCAAGGTCGCGCGACACCAACGCGCCATTCGGTCTGAGAACGGTGCGCCCCTGAAAATCGGCAACCGACAGAAGCGCAGGATCGCGCGTCTGACCGTAGGCGATGGCAACGCCCTCATAGAGCTCGGCTGTGCGCAGGCTCTTGTCGCGGATCGCATCGTTGAACGGGAAGAAATATCCGCGATAGCTAAGCTGCACGGTCGTCCGCAGCGCCTTCAGCAGGATGCCGTCGCGATGTTCGAAGATGCGCCGTTCGGGCTCGTTCCGCTCGATCGCATCGGCGAAGACCAGGAACGGGAGCAAGGCAAACCGCTGATAATACGGCCCCTCGGTATAATAGCCGTCTGGTGAGAACAACAGCTCGGTCTGGCGGATGAAGCCGGTTTCACCACTCTTGTCCGAACCGAGCAATGCGCGATCGACCATGTCCTGATCGCCCAGCAGATAGCCGGTCATGCCGACCCCGGCCGTCGCCCAGGTGGCATGGTTGTGAATGCGGTTAAACGTCCGCTCGGATTCAACCGAAAGGAAATGAACCGCAGGTCGAAAGACGTTGTCGTCGATCCGCTGGCGGTCTTCGGCGTTCAAAGTATCGCGAATATCGCCATATCCCTGCACGGCATGGACGAGCCACATCGCATCGTTGAGCACCTGCCAGAAAAGGCGGCCCACGTTCTGATTGGCCTGCGCCGGATGATCGTCCAGCGTTGGATAAAGCTCGGCATATTCGAGCAGCATATTGCGCACGTAGTCGCGGTAGCGCTCTTCGCCGGTGATCCGGTAAAGCTGCCCGCCTTGGTAGATCGCACGGAAGTTGCGTTTGTGCTGTTCGTGGGTGTAGCCGCCGCCCGGATCTTTCGGGACGGGCACGACCACACCCTCGGTGATCATTCCGTCAACGAATTCGCGCGCCCGCTCCAGTTCTGCCGCAAACAGTGGAGAGTGGGACGAGGCTGGCTCAGTCGCATCAAGCGAGGTGTTGTCTTGGGAAGCAACCGCAAGAGCCGCCTGTGGCAGGCTGCCAGCGATGATCGTTGCTGCGAGAAGAGCTGCGCGGCTCATTGGGTGTCTCCATCACCGAAGACATTCCCAGAGAGTGAGGCGCGGTGCTCGCCATCGAAGATCAGCTCTTCGAGGATCAAATCGCCGGTCGCGGCAAACGCGTTGTCGGTGATCGCCGTCTTGGGCGTGCCGACTGTGTGGACGACGCGGAACGGTGCCGAGGCGCGCACAGCGTTGTCCTCGACCGCAGCGATCTGCACGCCATGAAGATGGATTGACCCGCCCGTTCCGTTGGTCGCGGCAAGACCGACATCATCGAGCGCGTTGCGCGCGATCCTCACATTCGGTCCAAACGTGCTTTCATCCCGTCCGCCGCGATAAATGTCAGCCAGCGGCCCGCCGACGCGGGCGAACGCGCTTTCAGTGATATCGAGATATTCGACGTTGTATTGGCCATAATCCTCGGTCTCCGCGGCGGCGGAGACGATCGTTCCGGTGATGTCGGCAAAGCTGCTGCGACGGATTGAGATGCGATCGGCCAGCGTGTTCTTGCCCAAGGTTAGGACGTTGAACGACTTATTGACCGCAAGATTGCGCACGGCCACGCCATCCATCGCGATCCGCATGTTGGACTGGATCGGAAAGATGGTCGTCCGGATCACCGAATTGCCAACCGAATCCGGGGCAAGCTCGCCATCGATTGCGAGGCCTTGCAGCATCAGCTCGCCGCCTTCGCGCAGCTCGAATAGCGAGGGGCGGGTGAACAGGATCGTGGTGGCATCCGATCCAGCACCCCTGATCGACACGGTTGCTTCAAGCGGGATCGAGCGGTCTACGATAAAATCACCAGCGGCTAGAGCCAGAACGTCACCGTCCTTCGCAGCCATCGCCGCTTCCGCGAGAGTGCCTTGCCCCGGGGCGACCTCGAAAACGCGGCCTGAAGAGCTGAAGTCGGTGCGCTCGCCCGGCTTGGCATACCAATCGACGCCGACCTCATCGAGTGACACCACGCGAAGGTCGCGCGGAGCGCCAACATCGGCGAGTTCCGGAGCTGTGGGGTAAAGCAGTCCATTCTCGCCGCGCTCCATCGCGACCGGGGCCTGCGTCAGCGATGCAAGTTCGTCAGCGACGCCGCCCTGCGCGACACGATTACCGCTAAAGGCAATGCCCGAAACATCGTCATAGACTTCGAGAAACGCCTCCCCCTCGAGTCCGCTCATGAGGTTGCGAGCAAAAATGCTGCCGCTGGGAGCCGCCGAGCGCTCTTCATCCGCGCCGACATTGAAAGCCACTCTGCGACTATCGACAATTGTGTTGTTCTCGATGCGCGCATTGGCCACTTCGACATAGCGGTTCACTGGCGAATTCGGCACACCGTTCATGATCGCGAGCGCGCTGGAGAACGCTTCGCCGCGCAGGCCCTCAAGATAATTGCCTCGAACCGTTTGCCCGCGATTGATGACGCGAATGCCGCCCGTGTAATCGGTCCCTCCGCCGAGGAAAACGTTGCCCTCAACGACGTTGTTATCGCCATGACGCAAAGTCAGCGTTCCGCGGGAGCGCAGGAAGACATTGCCGCGAAAGACGTTACCGCCGGACTTGGACGAAATGATTTCCACCTCGCCGCCAGTGCGATCAAAGACGTTGTGAGCGACCAGCGTGTTCGAATTGAACATCGAGTAGCGGCTCGTGCCGATCCGCAACGTCTCGCCGCCATTCGATCCAAGCACAGAGCGTGGGCCGAAATAATTGTATTCAATCCGGTGGTTGTTCTCGCGGCTTTCCTCGCTGTCGAGCCGTACAGCGAGCGTCACGCCCTTGTTGGTCTTGCCGGTGAGATGATTGTGATCGAAGCGGTTGTTGCTGCCGTAGATGCCGACCCAGTAATCGCTCTCATATCGGTCGGGCTTGCTGAAGCCGTCGACAACGACTTGCGTGACCCGGCTGTTGCTCGCCTGGTCTTTCGCCGAAACCCGAAAGGAGATCACCTCTCCTCTAGGACTGAACCCGTCGCGGAAAACTAGGCCTGACACCACGATATGCTCGCCGCCAATGCGCAGACTCGATTGCCCGGTAAGAATGACATCGCCGGGCCTTTCTGCAATGATAGTTATCGGTGCATCGGCACTGCCTCCACCGGTAATGACGAGTTCGAAGTCGTCCCATTCGCCTGAAGCCAGCACGATCGTGTCGCCAGCTTCGATATCAGCCGCCGCCGCCGTATATTCCGCTTGAGTGCTGACAAGGATGCGCTCGGCGAGAGCGGGGCTCGAAAACGCGCAAAATGCTGCTGAAACAAGGCAAAGCCTCGCTACCATCCCCTCAGTCCTCTCCGTGTTCTTATGGAGAGACTATATCGCGAGTCGATTTATTGTCAATCAATCTGGCATATCACATGTTCATAATGTGTAATGCCAATCGGCCTAGCCGATTTTGGCGGCAGCCAGGAAGCGTTCACGACTTTGCGAAGCCTGTTGCTGCACTTCTTCCAGCGCCTTTCGCTCTGTCGCCTCAAGCATGTTTTCAAGCAGCCGATGGAAATGCTCCCGCATGGCCGCACGTGCACCTGCGGGGTCACGCGCCTTGAGGGCATCGAACACTGCGCGGTGCTCTTCCGTACGGGACTCCGCATCATGGATGCATACTGCCTGATATGTCGCTTTCACTTCGGGTATCTCTTCCCGCATGCGCCAAAGCGACTGGATCGTATGCACCATCGCCGCGTTGTTCGACGACTCAGCAATCGTGAGGTGAAATTGCTCGTCGGCCTCATCAGCCTCTTCAGGCGTGCCGGTTCGCATGCGTTCGACGAGAATTTCGAGCCGAGCGATCGCTTCATCCGAGATGTGGTGAGCCGCGAGTGCCGCGGATTCAGACTCTACAAGCAGGCGCGCCTCGGTAACTTCGAAAGCGCTTGCGCTTGGGAGCGCGTCGCCCACCAATGGCTTGTTTTCGCTTACATACACACCGGAGCCCGTCTTGATTTCCAGACGGCCAACGGCTTGCAAGGCGATTTCAGCTTCGCGGATTGTAACCCGGCTGACACCTAGCTTTTCAGCAAGCTCGCGCTCCCCCGGCAATCTTGTCCCGGGAGGGTAAGCGCCTTCGTCGATCAGTTGAGCGATCTGCTCGGCCACCGATTGAAAAAGTCGCTTACTGTTCATCTTGGATCGCGCTCCAGATTGGGGGTGATGATCGGTCCTATACCAATTTTCCTAGACAATTGAACTCTTCAATCCGCGATCCTGCCAGCCGCCGCCGATGCCCCCAATGGCGACGGCTGGCAGATCGCCGGTGAGCTGCCCTCTTTAGAAACGCAGCGTCGCGCCGAACGTGAGCCGACGATCAGGAAGCCCCTGGAAACACAGCAAAGCACCATCGTTGACGCAGAATTGGCTGATGTCCGACTTGGTAAGGTTCACACCTTCTACACCGACGCTCAGATAGTCCGTTACATCGTAAACGACGCTCGCGTTCAACTGACCCCGAGAGTCGGTGACGACCGGGAAGCCGAGTGTTGAGTTGAGCGACGCGCCGCCCGCCGTATCGAGTGTGCGGAACGCGTCGCGCCAGGTGTAACGGGCACGAGCCGAGAGGCCGTATTTCTCGTAGTAGAGAGTGACGTTGTAGGCATTCTCCGAGAAATCGAGCAGTCCCTGAACGGCTTCGACCGGATCGGGAACATTTGGATTAATGGCCTCGAAAATCTGCTGGCCACGACCCGATGCGGTCTGGGTTGCCTCGCCTCCACCGAAGTCCTGCCACGTATAGTTAGCAATGATGCCGAAGCCCGAGGCAAATCCCAGCGCATCCTCGAATTGAGAGAGGTCGTACTGGAAAGAAAACTCAATGCCGGTTTGCGTGGTGTTGGCAGAATCGTTGACGATCGTTTCAAGTGGCACACAAAGACCGTTGCCCTGATCCGCGTCGGACGCGAGAACATTACGGTCAGGCACGGGGTTGAAGATACCACCACCTTCGCAAGGAGGAGTAATGTCGCGGAAGCCGGTTACCGGATCTTCGAACGCATCCTCGACCTGCGTCACGAACAGGTTGGTGCGGTCCTTGTGGAAGAAACCGATGCTGATCAGTGACGACGGCGCGAAGTACCACTCAAGCGAGGCATCGTAGGATTGGACCGTCTCTGGTGCGAGGTTTGGATTACCGAGTTCTACGGCATTGTTCGGCCCCGTTGGGAACGACACTGATAGCGACAAATCGTCGAAATCGGGACGGTTGATGTCTTCGGTGAAACTAGTACGAAGAAACAGATCGTCGGCCAGCTCCGCGACCACATTGATACGCGGCATAAACTCACTGTAGCTGCCGCTAGCGGCAACCGGCGAGGCAACGCCGTTAGCGATTTCGTTGCCGAACGAGTCGACACTAGTGTCCACCCAGCGGAAACCGATATTCCCGCGAACTGGGCCAGCCTCGAAATTGGCCTGCGCATAAAGCGCATGCGTCTCTTCTTCGATCCGGAAAGAGGCTCCGAGGTTTCCTGCTGCATTGGGATCGATATCGGCCAGGAGACGCCCGCCATCGGCAATCGCAGCCTGCCCGCCTGGCGTCGCATCCAGCGCAGCTTGAAGGGCAGCGATCACGTTATCCCGATCGGAAAATGCCTGGTCGGGATCGATCACCACAAAGTTACGGAATGCCAGGGCCCGCCCATCAGCCTCATCGAAATTGTCCGGTCCGGGAACAATCAAACCCGCCAGCACTGAGCCGCTGGGGCTGTTTGCTATCGCGCCAGTGCCGAAGGTGGATCGGAGCTGAGTAAATTCCGTGGAAGTATCGTTGTAACGATAGCCTGCGTCGACCGAAGTGATGAAGCCCAGCACACCATCAAGATCGAGCGTGGTATCAATGCGGAAGGCATCCTCCTCGTTTTCGGTCATGTTGTTGCTGTTAGTAACAGCGTCAAGCACCGTATTGCTGGGATCAAGCAGCTGCTCGACCGTAGGCGCAAACGGCGAGTCGAAATCGAGGCCGAAAGTCAGCGCACCACCACGCAGATCGTAAATGAACGGAACGCTGTTATCGTTACTGGTACCATCCAGCGGCGTCAGCGGGTTTGGATTAATGAAGTTGAGCGTGGTGCTCAAATTCGGGTTGGCGGTGTCCGAAGTGGAGCGCGAGACCTCAATTTGCGTCGTCAGACGACCGGTCGTAAATTCTGTGCCCAACCGATACAGCTCGGTCTCGGTAACACGTGCGCCTGTATCACTGGAGAAACGAAGGTTCGGGTCATCGTCGTCCTGAGCAAGATTCGGCTGGATGGTGCCAAACAGAGCAGCCTCAATGCTGCCAAGATCAAGGCCGTCCAGGGATCCGAAAGTGATCGTCTCAAAGCCATCCGGCACATTGACGGTATCGACAGCGCTGACGCCGGAGCCTTGAACACGCGAACTGTCCTGGCGACGCTCCTGATCCTTGTAGATCACGTCTGCAAAGAACTTCAGGTTGTCGCTTGGTGCCCACTCGAGCGTACCCGCTATGTTGATTGTTTCGAATTCGAAGTTTTCCAGTTCCTGGTTGAGGAACTGGATGTTCAGAAATGGAAAGTCGGGGCCCGGAGCACCTGCTGCGGTTACGGCTTGGCCAGCGCCGATCAGGTTGTCGCGGTCTACACGCGGCCGGAAAGAGGTGCCCTCCTGCTCGGTATAGCTCCCGCTGATAACGAAGCCGATTTCCCCGTCACCTGCCTCCCATACATTGCCGAAGTTAGCGGAGAGGCGAGGCTTCACACTGTCTGATAGCTCGCTGTATTCACCTTGGGCGCGAAACGAGAAGAGCCGGTCGGTAAGTTCGAGCGGTCGGATTGTGCGAAGATTTACGGTTCCACCAACCGAACCTTCGATGTTTGCCGCTGTCGGAGCCTTAATTACCTCGACCGCACCGATGATCGCCGAATTGACATCTTCGAAATTAAGTCCGCCGCGGCCCGTTCCGGTGGCAACGGTCTTAACGCCGTTGATGAGCACCAGGTTGTCGTTTGTGCCGCGAATTTGGACTCCGGTACCAATACCGGCCGTTCGGGTGATCTGAACCCCGGTGACGTTCTCAAGTACCTCAGCGAGGTTCTGGTCTGGAAGCTTGCCGATATCCTCAGCCTGAATGACCTCGATCAGGCTATCGGCATTGCGCTTCTCGTTCAGTGCGCTTTGTAGCGAGCCACGAATGCCTGTGACCATAATCACGTTATCTTGATCGTCATCGACAATGGACGCATCCGCGTCATTGTCCTGAGCCAAAGCAGCCCCCGGCACCAATCCAATTGCCGAGCCAGCCAGTATGCCAGCGATAAACCGCTGCTTGCGTGCAGAAACGCACGACGGCGCGAGCCGAATCCCCATTATCCCTCTCCCATGTGATTCTTTAGTTATTGGGCCAGACGATAGATTGGCATAAATTATTGTCAACCCAAGCTACAGACCTATGTTGAAAACTTTGTCATACCAATTTGCAAACCCGTCGATGCCAGTTTGGGGCCCATCGTGTGTTCGGCAGGTGGGAAGAGCCGGAGCTGCAAAAGTTCAGATGTAGACACGGTACCGGCTGACGATCCTTCTCGCGCAGCGGTTGGGTGTAGAACAGCGGATGCAAATTCCTTTTGGTCCATGGTTGAGCGATGGGGCTGGACAACATTTAGCTGCTCAGGGGCAGCGCTGCGCAAGATTGAGAAGCCCCGTAATGCCCCAACGGGCCATTCCATCGATCAGCTTTAGAGTCACCCGTGCTTTGAATTAAGAGACAGATGAATCGGCGTCAGCATCTGAGGAAGAGTGTGCCAAGGATACACAGTCGCGCCCCACGACAACTTTTTGGACATTACCGGACGTCCGCAATGAAGTCCGGAAGCCGGATGGCAGCTTTCCGCTTCAAGACCCCCGGTAGCGGACTGACCGCAATCGGCCCAAACGCGGTAACGTGACGTAGCCGTGCAACACCGGTCAATCGGGCTGTCGATGCGCGTGGCACCAGAAAGATCGCTTCTCGATCACGTGACCTACCAGTGCGCCCTGAGCGGTCTCGAAGCGTTGCTCATTCGGAACGAAAACGTCCCATGACCACGGCGGCGATCGTAAGAAGCAAGATTGCTGCAGCTTCATAGAGGACATTCTCTGGGGCCATGTCCTTTCCTTGCAACACGATCAGGCGAGCGATCGCTGTAATTGCGATAAAGATCGGGAAGACGAAGAAGAGCCCCTTGCCGGTGTAAAACACCGCAATCATCCCCACCACTTCTGTGTAGAGAAACATTAGGAGCAGGTCTGCGAGTTCAATTGTCCCACGCTCGATTACCGTCGAGACTTCGACGCCAACCGCTGCCAGCGTCATGATCATCGTGATGATAAGCAGAAACCTCTCAACCAGTTTGAAGAGCTTTGACGCGTAGCCGTTCTCGTCAGAGCTATTGACCTTCGGGGTATCGGTCGATGTGGTGTTTGGCGTGGGCTGGTTCATCGTTGCATGATAGCATGGTCCAGAGCTCCAGCGCGAATAGGCTCTGCTTTTGGAGCGCTGCCAACGCACGTCGTGAGCCTAGATAAGTCATGCACCATAACTGCGAAAGAAAACCATCATAGGCCTGATCGTCTTCATCTGTTATGACACGCGCATGAGAGGGACAGAAGGACTTCCGGCGAAGAGTCATTTCGATGAGCTGATGGAGCACACCACGTCGCTTCAGCAGCGCGCTTCCATAGCTCTTGACCATGGCGATTATTATCTTGCTACGATGCTGATCGAAGATGCCGAGCTATTGGCTGACGATATAACCCAGCTTGTCGACGACGTTGAGCATCATCAAATGCGGGAGATGCTCCGAGTGATGGGTAATCGGGAAGCCGAAATCCACGCCCGGCATATCAAACCACGATGCAATGCCAAGACGATCAAGCGGATGGGTATCGGGATTGGAGCCAGCCTGGCACTCGGCGGAGCTTTAATCGAAATCTAGTGGCACATTGCATGCAGCCTTCGTAACTGCGGCTCCGTAACGCTCGGCCTGGCATGAATCCGAATGACCGCTCCTGGCGATTGTCGACCGAAACCAGACAATCTCCTTCCGGCCCAAAACTTCAGCGAATGCTCAAGGATCGAGAATGAGATGGAAAGGTCAGGCCGCTGGGCGAGTCCGTTTCACGATACAGACAGCCCTCCAATCCGATGATATGCCTCTCTTCATGCGACACCAATATCTGGAGCGCGGCGCGCAACCAAGACATCGGCATGAGATCGGTTATGCAGCTTTCGTTTTGTCGGGAACATATGAGGAGATTGGTGATACCGGCCGCTGGCAAGCTCAAGAGGGTGACGTCGTGTACCACTCCGCATTTGAAGCGCATCGCAATCTAATTTCGTCCGAATGCGCCATTATAAACATCGACATTCCGCAGTATCTCGCACTTCCGGCTGTTTTCAAGATCAACAGACCCGACGAACTTTTGAAGGCGGCGGCCAGCGACGGCGAAGCGATTGCGCGCCATCTCATTCCTAGCGAGATCAATCAGCCACTTATCACAGACTGGCCGGATTTACTGGCCCATGACCTGCTCAATGCACCGGTCCATTTGGGGGGCTGGGCCGAGAAAGCCGGCCTAAGGCTCGAAACGGTAAGCCGCGGGTTTCGCAGGGTGTATGGTACGACACCAGCTCGTTATCGGCGCGAGGCGCAAACACGCTCTGCGTTGCGTATCATCTTGAACGGTCACGAGAGCCTGGCAGACATAGCCTATCTGACCGGCTTTTCGGATCAGGCTCATATGTCTCGCGCCGTTACCGCGCTTACCGGACGCACGCCGGGCAAATGGCGGAAAATCAAAACCGTTCAAGATCGTCTTTCTGCAGCATAGCTAGATCACCTCATCTCGGCAGATCAAAGGTGAGTGCTGTATCGTGATCTATTCGTTCGACTGGGCTGTGCCCGCAACACTGCTGCTTGGTCTCCAAACAGCACCACATGACGAAACAAGTATGGAGGCAGAGCGCGCTTTGTCGAGCGCGCGAGGGGCCATCCTTCGCGCCGATGGCGGCGAGGCAATTCGAATTCTCTCCGGCCTAGAGCTAGAGGATCTATCCGCAGATGATCAGGCTTTCGCAACATGTGCGCTCGACAAACTCAAATCGCGCAATCCATCGTCATTCCCACCTGAAGTAGCAAGTCCACTCGTTCGCTCACTTCTTGCCGACTATCGTGCATACTGGAAGAACAGCCTAAATCACGCGATGCCCATAGATGACGCACAGGAGCGCCTGATTGAAAGTGTTTCTCGCACACTCAAGCAGACGCCTCCGGATGATATCGCAATGCTTGAAGAAGCTATCGCAGCGCACTTGGCTGCCGAAGGGTTTCACTCTCTCCAAGGAAAAACGGGCAAGCTGCGTGAGCTGATGATTTGGCGCTCCCAAGCGGAACGGACCCACACCGTCGAACTGCCAGAGGGGCAGGTCACAACGCGTGTAGTCTATCTCGATGACTTCGTCAGCGGTGGCTGGAGCAGCTACTTCACTTGCAATCGCACTGGCACCGGCGGCTGGGCGAAACCGGACGCTCTTTATGTTGTCGTACCTCGCTGGAAAAGCTTGGAAGACGAACGCTTCCAAGTCAGCTTTCTGGCGCATGAAAGCCAGCATTTCCGCGACTATAGCACGTTTCCAGACTTGATGGGGTGGGAGCTTGAATACCGAGCCAAGCTCGTGGAACTCAGTACAGCGGACGAGAGCCGTGACCGTTTAATAAGGCGTTTCGAAGCCAACCAGAGCGACGACCCGTCCGATGCGCATAGTTTTGCCAATCGGCGGGTCATCGCCGCGATGAAGCGTGAGCTGAAATTGGCTGCTAGTGCGAGCTTGGCCCAGGCGTCCGTGGAGGACGTGCAAATCGTAGCGAAAAGACTGCTGCTAGAAGACTCGATGGCGCGTCAGGAGGCACTGCTTGCCGAACAGCCACCTGTTGAATGACTGCTTGCGCTCAGTGTCCCTGTTCAGCGTAAGTGAGTTACTGGTTCGCGTCCACACTTGGTCGAAGTCGTATGTCCGCTTCTTTGATCGCAGCACCAAGCAGAAGATATTCCGGTTCCAGCCCGATCCCATCGCCCACCGGTGGTCGAGTTGGTGTGGGAAGCCGAAATGAGAACTTGTTTGCAGCAAGGATCTTTCTGCTCTTGACGCCTGGTTCCGGCTTTGGCCAATAGTTTGTAAATTGCAATGAGAGGCACTACATCAAATTGATCGGGATCGACTTCCAATCCGATGCACCTCATCGACTTCGAGACAATTGGGCTCGCGCACCGCGAACGAAAGCCGGTAGAGAATCGCAGTCTATTAAATAATCATTAGGCTAAACCGACTGGCGCCGGACCCGTATGAAATGTCGCCGGTGAGCACCCGTCCCGGCTCATGGCTTCGAGATGTCGCGCCATCTGGCGCCGCGCGCACAGCGCATTGTCAGATGTTTTGTCGCGAACACCAAGAACGATGTGGCGCTGTGCGCGCATTCATCTTTCGAAAGGAAACTGACATGAACGCCATTATCGAACATCGGGCGACACCCGGTCGTGGGGAGGGGATTTTTGCTCTTAAATCGTTCAGACGTGGCGACACCTTGTACGTAGGCGTTCTTGATCGCGGTTCGACAAAGAACCATTCTCATGCCTCACAGCTTGGCAAGAACACGTTCGGGTTCCACACGGGATTAGGCTCCAAGTTCAATCATTCCTGTGATCCGAACTGCGGCATTATCATCAACGACACAGGCGGACACGATATTGTTGCGATGCATGCCATCGCGATCGGCGACGAAGCAACGTATGATTACGCCATGCGAAATTACAATATTGAGCATTTCCCGGTGGTATGTGAGTGCGGGAACAAAAATTGCCGCAAGGTGATCACAGGCTGGAAAGACCTGCCGCAGCAGCGGAAAGACGACTACGCTGGGTTCATCGCACCGTATTTGATCGAGTTGGACCGCGAGGAGGCCTCTGCTACTCGCTCGGGGCCAATTTCGAATGCCTTGCAGTAGAGTGTGAAACAGCCGCTCACACGCGCTAGACGCAATCGCCTAAATCTCAAGCTCTATGATGTTTCCGAAAAATCAATTCGGTAGACCAACTAGGCCGTTGACGACCTCGAACGGGCAGCATGAGACGGCGCTTATCCCGTACGCTACGAAGTTGTCCCCCGCGCCTTATACGCGATCCGTTCGAAAACCGTGTGCAGCTCCCGAGGTTCAGCCTTTTCGACAGCGCCATCTTCGATTTCTGCTTCTGACCAGATCAGTGTGGGTAGCTCGTCATCAAGCATCTCCCACTCCGGGAAAATCCGCTCATTGATTGTCTCGGAGTGCACCATGCGGATGTTGCAATGGCGGTCATCTCGAAGAATTTGCGAGTATAGCGCATCTATTGCTCGCGCGGGCCCCTCGATCAACTGGAGATAAACATCGCGGCGACAAATCAGCGCGCCGGTGATGTCGTTGCGCCGATTGTTATGCCGGGCTTGGACAAGAATGCCGGCAAGCATTGCGTGATCAAACCCAAAGGGCTGCGAGTGGTAAATCAGCTGCTTCACCGGCATAGTCTCCCTCAGGTATTGGCCAATAGCCTACGGCATTCGCTCCGCCGTTACTAGCCATGGTGATAAGGCGACAAATCTTCGGCCTGACTAAACCTCCGCACTCAGGGGCACCACTAGAACGTCGACTTTTGACATATTAGTCGCCAACAGCGGGCCGTCTTCTATCGGCCACCAAAGAGCAATTGCCAAGTATGCTTAGAATGTACGCCTTGGCCATCTTTCAATGACCAAGGCGTTAGGTGGTTTGATTCAGGTAGGATCTGGCGCACCGTCACCATCGGTATCGTATGAATCGGGCTGGCCGTCGCCGTCGATATCCCAAGTGTCGGCTTGGCCATCGCCATTCGTGTCCCAGGCATCCATGGTACCATCGCCATTGCTGTCGATTGTAGGCGGATTGGAGGCCTCTGCTGCTGGACCGTTCTCGCCCGCATCAGGCTCGGCGTTTGGATCGTCGGGCTGTCCGTCACCGTCAGCGTCGACAGCATCGGGGGTGCCATCACCGTCGGTATCCCAGGTGTCGGCCTGACCATCTCCGCGCTGATCCCATGCATCCATTACACCATCGCCGTCAGTATCGATCGTTGCTGGCGGTATTTCTCCGCTGGGCGGCGTTTCATTGTTTGGGGTGTAGTCTTGAGCTGCCAACGGCATGGCTATCAGCAAGCCGCCGCTCACGCCGGTCGAAATCATCAATTTGATATTCATGTTCAAAGTCCTTAGTTGCCACCCCTGCTGGCGTCATTCTTAGCGATGCAGATGAACTGCGGTTAACTGGCTCGCTGAGACGTGGCGCTCAGCGGGTGGCTTACAATGCAGTGAGATAGGGCGAGACTGGCAGGCGGTGAGCAAGATCGGATGGCAATCAAAAGGCGCGCCAATCTCGATTGTCCTGTTTGCTATTTGACCCTATTCAGGTGCCTCGCTCTCGATCTCGGCAGTCTCTTGAGCGCTGTCCTCGACCATTTCTTCTTCAGCAGCCTCGGGCGATATCTCGGACACTTCTGGTTCGGCTGTTGGCGGCTCTGTCTCTGAAGGCAAAGCTGGGTCTGCTGCGTTCGGATCGGGAATGTTCTCGACTTCAAACTGCTCTTCCACTACCGGCTCAGTGCTCTCAAACTCTCCGCCTGCGGGATCTTCAGGGGGCTGTTCGCAGGCAGACAGCGCAACCAAGCCTGGTGCAAGAGCGATGATTGGTAGGTGATGGCGTTTCATTAGAGGCTCCATTGTTGGGCCTCTAGGTAAGATGCATCGCGGTCGCAGAGTCGATAGCGCAAAATGGGCGTGGCCTTATTTTGGCCACGAACTGACGGGGACCGTGCCTAAGGCGAGTTGAATGTCAAATAGCCTCGGACGCAGATGCTCTCAAACGTCTTGATCGAAGGCAGGATGGCTCCGTAGTCCGAAAGATGAAGGAAAGTGGCCCACCAATCAAAGTTCGGCATGCTCCAAAAGCCGAATGGCTGCTTTGCCCTATTCTAAGCCAGAAGCAGACAGTCGGCTTACGGCCCAAAAATTCGAGCCTTGTGAATTCGACTTAGTTCGGTTTGGAAAGCGGAACGGTGGCTTCTGTGACTCAGTGTTGTGATAGCAGACGTCATGTTCGTGCTGCCCCAATCGTGGCTATCGACCCGGTTGTGGACCTTTCTGGATACGACTAGGTTGCTCACATGCCGATGATGACTGGAGGATGCCAATGCGGACGTGTTCGATATCGGGCAGAGGTATCGCACATGGAAGCTTATCTTTGTCATTGTCGGATGTGTCAGCGGGCCACCGGAGGCGTTTCTATTGCGTTTAAGAGCCTCAAAAAGTCGACAATAACTTGGGAGACGCAACCTGACTGGTATGTGTCATCTCCAATCGCAAAGCGGCCGTTCTGCTCAACTTGTGGGACGCCTTTAGGATTTGCCTACGACCGTTCCAACTACATGGACCTGACCGTTGGTTCTTTTGATGATCCTTCCGGCTTCTTCCCGACCGAAAACTTCGGAGTTGAGAGCAAACACCCAGCTTGGGAGGAGGCATCGCATCTGCCGAATTTACGAGCGGACGAATATGAGCCGCTCATAAGGCGATGGAGTGAGACGACAAGCAAAGGACCGAGGTAGATCAAGTCGAGGATGCTGAAACCTCGTTTGGCAAGTAAGGCAGGCGCGCCACCCCGCTTCTAGTTTGCCCGCTGCCCCCAATCTCGTACGTACATACGCAGCTAAAACTATTTCCGGTTCTGGGAAGAGAATAATCGCTTCCAACCATCTGACATTGGGGTCGAAAGCTGATTGACTGCTGTGGGGTGGGAAGCGGAATGTCGGGTTTGCGGTTAAGCCAACTGGTTAGATGCCCTAAACAAAATCGCTTAGTTCTGTGCGGTGCTCTTCCCTAACCTTCGATCCAATCGAGCCAAGCACCATGTGGATCAGTCCATGCGACTGGCCTACCATCAAGAGATAGAAGGAAACCGTCCTTTGACTGCGCTGGTGCCTTAGCGGCGAGTTGGGGCAAAACCTTGGGGGACTCGTTTGAGATCCAATGGTCCGCTGTCGCCGTCACCAACCTTTCAAAGTCATCACGTTTTTTCTGCGTACCTAGATAGTTCAAAACCGCAGAGTGGAATACTACAGTAGTAAGACCTATAGGCACGTCGTTGAGAAGGGTCTCAAGGTCATCGGAAAGATTGCCTTGAACAACTCGTGGAAGTTGTTGCTGCGCAATGGCTGAGGACTTTCGCAAACGCGCTAGCCTCTCTTCCTGGCCGGGCCAAACCAATGTTTCGAGCCATGCCATTTCTTCAGCATTGCAAACGTCGAGTGGGTTCAGATCAAGTCCGGCACGCCAGACAATATTTGGCATCTTCTCTGGGATAGGCGTGTTAGCAGATGCAGCGCACTTAAAGAGTGGTGGCGCTTTTTGACCGTGCGGTAAGAGTTCGCCTTGTCCGTAGTCGTAGGCGTAAAAGTCCGGTAGGAGACACAGTCCTGCTGAAGCACCAACTTCAATCAACGCGAGAGGTTGGCGAAGGCGCGCCAAAACTGGGAGCAGAACAGCGCATCTTCCAGGTTCGTTCGTTTGGGTGGAACGCTCGCGCATCCTATCGGCAACTTTGGTTGGCTCAGCCAATAGTTGCGCGCGGAAAGTCGACCAATCGGCGGGAGTTCCAAAGAGCGAACGATAGCTCGCAAGGAATAGATTTGGTTGGCGTTTGGGTTGTGGAAGATCTGAAAGGAATTCAAGGATCTCACTGTCCAGGGCCACCTGCGCTGTGATATCAGCCCACAATGACGAGTGGCCTTTGGCTTCGTGGACAGAAAACCACTCATACCATCGGGCGATTTCGCGCATTTGCTGATCATTCATTCTCATCTGCTTTCGAATGACAGCTTCCGGGAGTTTTGCAATCGAGATGTGACGTCTGAGATGAGGTCGTTAGCCGACAGTCCGTTTTATCGATCTAGAAAAAGGATAGCGGACGACCTGCTCTATCCGCGCGCAGACTGTGCCTATAGTTCCAGCCCATTCGGGCGACGATCCGAAGCAATTGGAAGTTGAGCCGAAAGTTCGGGTGTACGCGCTCTTTCGCGCACATCTGGCGATATGCTCACAATGGTATGGCCTCGCTTAGCTAATCCACACGTATTCTAGCCCATCTTGTCACTGGACACCCGCAAGGGTACCTCCCTTTGTGTGGATCGCTGCCGCGATCCTTGCGCGGGAACGCCAAGGGCTTCGCCCTCTCGTTCCCGAAACCGCAAATAGACACCCCCGGGTGGCGGGCTGCCGCCCGCTGGCCCGCGCCAGGGCATCGATTTGCGGTTTTCCCTCCCCCTCCCATCCTCGCCGGAAGGCAGGCGGCATGGCCAAGCCATGCACGCCAGCGGTTTATTCTCTTTAGCTCAGCCAGGTCGCATCGGTTCAGCGCTGGATCGCAGAATACCAAAGCCTGCGATTCAGTGAAGCGAAAGCTATGCGCGGACAATTGAATAGCGCGAAAGGTCGACTCAATTCCCTGAGCTTTTAGGTGCGCAAAGCTCAACGAGTTTCGCATCCCAGGCATCGAGTGCTGTGCGCTTCTCGGCATCGTATTTGTAGCGGTTGTAGATGCCCGCGACCCCTGCCCTTGTGCCGCTGATATGATTGAGGACCGACTCGGTCACTTCGACCGGGACCCCGAGCGATTGAAGGTTGGTCGCGCCGGTTCTCCGGAGATCGTGAAGTCGCCAGTTCGGAATTTCCACTGAGTTGGGATCGTCGCCCGCCTCGGCTTTTCTCTTCGCCATGTAGGCGAGCATGGTCTCGTTCAGTGCCACCCTGCCCTTGAAGAAGCCTGATACCGGCGTCGTGCCTGTCGTGGTAAAAACCAGCCCGCTGTCTCTTGGCCCGATGCGTTCGAGTTCGGCGACAGCGAGGTTAGATAGAGGGATTATGTGTTCTTCGTCATTCTTGGCCCGCGCTGCTGGTAGAGTCCAGTTGCGCGCGGCAAGGTCAACCTCGCACCAGTCCATCTCCGCCACTTCCCGTCGGCGTTGCATCGTCAAGATCAGCATGCGGACAAAGGGCCCCCACGGCCAACCTGTCTGCTCGCTTGCTTTCCACAATGCGACGAGCTCTTCATCGTTGAGGACACGTCGGCGCGCCGGAACGGCCTTTGGCGCTTTCATCCCGGCCAGAGGCGAAACCTCGATATCCTGTCGATCGGTTGCCCAGTTAAACAGTTTGCGCAGGACAGAATGAATTTCCTTTCGCCGAGCGGGGCGGTCGGAATAATCATCCATGACTTTGACGATGTCGGCTCGCGTAAGCTCATGCATGGGCCTGGTCCCCCAACGGGGAATGACAACATTCCTTAAAGTGCAGTCTGCTGCCTTCCACGTGCCTCGCCAGTTCTGTTTAAGATAGAGGTCGGTGAACTTCTCGCAATACGCGCGAACGTTGAGGGTCTCCCTCTTACGCTTCTCCTCGCGCCGGGCTTCGACGGGATCGATTCCCTGATAGACCTGAATCAGAAGCCGCTCAGCTTCTTTTCTCGCCATTACGGGTGTCCAAGGACTCCCGACTGGACCAATGGTCTTGCGCCGTGCGGGACCTCCGTTAACTCGATATTGGAAAACGAACGATTGCGCGCCGGTCGGCGTGGTCCTCAAACCGAAGCCCTTGAGACGAGGATCCCACACGTAAATGTCGCGCTCTGGATCAGGCATGATGGAACGAACAGTGCGAATAGTTATCGACTGGTTTGGCATGGTGAGACGCTCTTCCCACGTAATCGCCACGTAATCGGTTGTCGGAAAGTCGTGGCGTAGGTTAGACTAATCCACGGCGGAAAAACTCCAACCGTTTCAAGTCTTTGAGCGTAGTTTGGCGTAACATTTCTAAGAAACGAAAAGAGTACAAAACGCCGCTCTTAATCAGCGGGTCCTAGGTTCGAACCCTAGTGCGTCCACCATTTTCCTTCATTTGTTTGTAACGGCTTTCATTCTGGGATGCAGTGCGTTTTCTGAGTCGGCACGTTGTATCTTGCCTCTGCTTTTGAAAGCCGAGGCTATAGGCAGAATAACAATGCGGCGGCGCTTGCGGAGTCAAAGGCAAAGACGACCCAAAGCGCCATCAACCCATTGGAGGCAATCGCTGCGACCGCTGGAATGAAATCTGCTCCCGCTCGGCAGCCTGGAAAGATGAGTATGCGCGGGGTCCGACCCAATTCGTTGCGACTATTTTCTGGGACGGTCGCCCTTCACTCGCCTAATTAGGTGACCCCAGTTGATGGCGCATACAGCTGCAGATTGCTAGCACCCGGCTCGGGTCGTCCGCCTTTCACACTTCTGCAGGGGCCCACGGCTCGAACGTTTGTTCAATTCAATCGGCGCACCCAGTGGCGACGACACGACTTGGACGCGTATCGACGCGATCGCTCCGCGCGAGCGCGAAAATACGGGCTGTAGCGATGCCCAAACACACGAATATTTCAGTCAGCGAGTAGCAAATTGCATGACCATGAATGCTGGGGCTAGCTCATCCACTCCGGCTAGCAAGCTCGCTGATCCGCAGTCATCCCATTGGCCGGACCGTCACGACCCGTCTGAATTACAGTGTTCTCTAGTACTCCAATTCCTGACACCCTAAGTGCCACCTCGTCTCCGTCTTCGAGAAACACCATTCGCTCGAGACCACAGCCACCAGTCACTGTTCCGGAGCCGAGTACCTCTCCCGCGCGAATTGCCTCGCTGGCACTAACCCGCTCAATCATTGTCTCGAAGGAGTGGTGGATCATGCCCGAGTTGCCCGTTGAAACCACTTTCCCATTGATCGAGACTTGCATCTGGAGGTCGTAAAAATCGCCGATCTCGTCGAGCGTGACGATACAGGGCCCCATTGCGTTCGCCCCGTCGAAGTCTTGCCCTTCGCTGGCCCCAGAAATCCCGGCAATTCGTCAAATTGTGCATCGCGTGCTGAAAAGTCGTTCCAGATTGTGAAGCCGAAAATGTGCGAGCGTGCTTCCGCGGCATCGATGTCCTTTCCGCCATTGCCAATGATGCAGGCAAGCTCGCATTCGTAATCCATGATCGACGAATAGGCTGGCCATTCTATGGTGTCCCCCGGACCGGACACTGCGTGCCTGTTCGCCTTGTAATAAAGGGGTTGATCATACCAGGCTTGAGGAGGATCGCAGCGACCTTCGCGCTGGGCGATTTCAAGAGCTGCTTCGGGATCCTCGCCCGCACTCATGGCCTGCAGGCGCACGATGCCCTCCATTGACTGCCTTACATGCCCTTCAAAGCACATGAAGTCGCGCATCTGGACAGGCACGGGAATGGGCGCGAGCAGACGGATGTCTGGCGAAAGATCGACCGTTCGCGCGCTTGCCCTTGCGATGATTGCGCGCCCTTCGGCCCAGCATTCCGCACCTGCTTCTATGAAAGCTTGCGTGCTTAAAAAGACGCTGTCTGAGCTTTCCTGACTTGGGTCAAGAAGCCTGCCTTCGACCAGAAACCCCATGCGCGAATCTTCATTATTATTCTGAAATGTAACGACTTTCATTGACTTATCTCATCTAGCTGTGCGCCTAAATCGTGTCCCGCATAGACCCTCTTGACAATTCGTCATGAGATATCTCTCATAAGCGTGAGAGGTATCTCATGACAAGGCTGGATCTTACCGGCTTGCTTGGGGAGGGAGAGAGTGATGACGAAATCGATCTGGCTATCGTCGATCGGGCTTGGGGCGTTCATGATGTCGAATGCCGCACTTGCTCAAACGCAAGAGAACAGCGCGGAGACGGATGCCGCAGACACCACCATCGTCGTCACCGGTACATCCATTCGAGACGATCGCTTCCAAGCCGTCACGCCGGTCGACGTCTTCACGGAAGAGCAGATCGAACAGGCTGGCTTCGCGACTGTGACCGATCTGGTCCGCGAGATTCCGTCGAATATCGGTTCCGAAGCGAACCGCTCTGCATTCACCCAGAACAACACTCTTGGAACCGCGCAAGTCAATTTGCGCGGGCTGGGGCTTGGGGCGACGTTGGTGCTTCTCAACGGTCGGCGCAATGTCCTGTCGGCTACCTTTGCAAATGACGGAAGCCAGTTCGTCGATATCAACCAGCTGCCACTCGGCCTGATTCAACGGACCGAAGTCGTCAAAACCGGTGCATCGGCGATCTACGGGTCGGACGCTGTTGCCGGAGTCGTGAACTTCATCACTCATCGCAATTTCGAAGGGTTGGAAATCGACGCGCAGTTCCAGACAACGACCGAAGCAAGCCAGGAAGACATTGTCGTCAATCTCCTTGGCGGTTTTGGTGCAGGCGACACGCATTTCACCTTCGCCGCGACCTATTTCGACCGTTCGGACTTGCGCTTTACCGATCGCGATTTCACCGACCAAGGCACCGAAAACGAAATCGCCACGACCAAGCCGGGCGCCTTCCTGCTGCTCGCACCTCCGGGCAACCCCGCCTTTGCTGGCACGCCGGTGGGAGTGCCCTTCGCCGATCCGGGTTGCACGAGCGCAGGCGGAAACCCCGTGGCGACACCTGGCGGACAATTCTGTCAGGTTTCGGCGCGCGATCAATTTGCACTTGTCCCGAATGAAGAGCGGATTTCCGTCTACGGCGATATCCGGCACGAAAGCCCGAGCGGCTTCGAGGGCTTCGTCGAGTTACTCTATTCTGACAGCGAAGCGAGCGTTTCCGGCCGTCCTGCCGCGCTTCCTGGCGCGGGTGCATCGGGTGCGATCATCGTCTCGCCTGCCAATGCGTTCAACCCATTCGGCGCCCCTGCAGTCTTCATCGGTCGCCCGCTCGACCTGTCGGAGGCTACTGCTACCGACCGATCCGAAAGCGAGACATTCCGCGTTGCGGTGGGTGCGGGGTATGAATTCGACAGCAGGATCAGGATCGACGCATCCTATGTCCGGGCGGAGAACGATTTCGAGCTGGTCGCGAACGATCTGCTGGCCTCCGAATTCTTCATTCCCGGAACCAACACTGTCCGTAACGATTTCAACGTGTTCGCTACCGCGCTGACCAATCCAGCACAGGCAAACGATGCCGCTATCATCGACGCGGTTACGACCGAAGTTCCGTTTTCATTCGAGAGCAGTGTCGATGTCGTCGAACTGTCCTCCACCGGAGTGCTCGCCGAACTGGGGTCGGAGCCGCTGGGATATGCGGTGGGTGTGCAGTATCGCCGGAACCAGGCGAGTTTCGACGTGCCCGACCTTATCGAAAGCCCCGGTCAGCTCGTTTTCCTTTTCCCGCAGGCCGATTTTGAAGGCGAGGCGATCGAGGCGACTGCGATCTATGGCGAGCTGGCGATCCCCATTGGCGAGCGCATCGATGTACAGGCGGCGCTGCGCTATGAAAGCTATTCGGACGGGATCGGAGATACGCTCGACCCGAAAGTCGCAGTAACGGCGGATGTGACCGACGATCTCGTCGCGCGTGCTTCGTACGGAACTTCCTTCCGCGCGCCGACGCCATTGCAGACTGGCGGCCAGACCAGCCAGGTCGGTCCGATTGTCAATCCGTGCACCGGGCAACGCCTAGCCACCTCGTTCCTGACACGCGGCAATGGCGACCTTGAGCCCGAAAGCGCTTCGACTTTCTCCGCCGGCTTGGCCTACCGCCAACCCCGCGGCTTTCGCGCCAGCGTCGATTACTGGAATTACGACTACGAGGACGTGATTACGCGGCAATCTGTCGAGGCGGTCGCAGCAAACGCGCAGTGCGTTGAAGTCGCCCCAGGCGTTTTTGTGCCGGTAGCCGAGGGCATCACGCTCAATCCAGTGACCGGGCAGATCGCCGAAATCGCGGTGGATTTCGTAAACGCCGGCGGCATCGAGACCGATGGCCTCGACGTTGCTGTTGGCTACGATTTCGATCTCGGAGGCGCTGGAGGGCTTAGCGCAGATCTGGCCTTCACGTGGATTACCAGCTTCGATGTGTCGGAAACACCGGGCGCCCCGCTCGTTGACCGGCTCGGCAGTCGCAATGTGACGAGTTTCACTCGCCCGACGCCCGAGCTTCGCGGCAATTTCCGCCTCTCTTGGGAGCTGGACGATCACCGGCTCACCGCCATCGTCCGCCACACCGATTCCTATCGAGATGATCTCAACGCCGACGCGCGGATCGACAGCCAGACCACGCTCGATCTGCAATACGCATTTAATCTCGGCTCGCTGTTCTCGCAGCGCGACACCGAATTGCGCATCGGCGCGATCAACGTGACCAACGAAGACCCACCTTTCGTCAATGACCGCGGCGGCTATGATCCGCTTGTGGCCGACCCGCGCGGGAGGCTCGTCTACGTAGCCTTCTCGACGGGTTTCTGACCATGATACGCACTGCCGACCTTTCTGCGAACGAGTTTAAACGCAGCATCCGTGACGCGAGTCTTGAGTTGTTCGCCAAGGAGGGCGTGCAAGGAGTGTCTGTTGCGAAGATCTGCCGCCATGCGCAGGTCGCGAACGGAACCTTCTATAATTTTTACAAGAACAAGGGTGAACTGGTCGACGAGTTCCTGAAGGAGGCCTACTCCTCGCTTGCCGCAAAGCTACGAGAGGCCAATACGCTCGAAGGATCGGCGGCCGAGCTCCATCGCAACGATGTTAAGACCATCGTGCGGTTCACGGCCGAAAACCGCGCGCTCATTTCCATTGCCATTAATGACGAAGGCGCTCGCAAGCTGGCCGATCGCGACCTCCACGAACTTTTTGTCGAACAGCGGGCCGATGCCTTTCGCGAAGGCATGGCAGTTGGCTTCTACAGGCCGGGGATCAATCCCGAATTCCTTGCGCGGTGCGAGATCGGCTTGATGTCCGAGATGCTCAATCATTGGGTAGAAAGCGACCTCGCCATGCCGGAGGAAGAGCTGGTCGACGCACTCGTCGCCGTGCGTCTGCGACTGACCAACGGGCTTACGGAGCCGGAGCGACCCGATGGTTAGCCGCAGGACTGTTCTCGCAGGCCTCGGCGCCGCAGGTGTTGCCGGCGCGGGCTACGTGGCCGTCGACCGGATGCGCGTCGCACCCGAGCGGCAACGCATGACGCTCGCCACGACAGGCCGTCAGCCCAACATCATCCTCGTAACCTCCGATCAGGAACGCAGCTGGGATCAGATGCCGCCCGGCTTTATCGAAACGCACTGCCCAGCCCGCGCGAGGCTGGCGGCGCGGTCGATGAACTTCACCCGTGCGCAGTCACCCAGCCAGCTGTGCTCAACCGCGCGCGGTACGATCTATACAGGCCGCCACCCGCAGAATTCGTCGGTCTGGGAGAACGTGCCCATACCTTATGCGACCGATATGAAGGAGGCGATCCCGACGATGGGGACGCTGTTCCAGGACGCGGGCTACCAGACGGCCTATTGTGGCAAATGGCACCTCAGCCGCCTCGGCCAGCGCGGCGAACCTTATGCGCCGGAACGCGTCGCGGAAATCGTCTCGCAGGCAGGGTTCGACATCGCGCTGACCGAGAAGGAAGTCGACGGTCCTTTTGCGGGCTACCGCTACGACAGCAAGACGGTCGAGCAGGCGCTGGCTCAGGCCGCACGGCGCGGTGAGGATGGCAAGCCGCTCTTCATGGCGGTCAACCTCGTGAACCCGCACGACATCATGTATTATTCGTCTGGCGATGCGATGACCGCTTCGCGCAAGGTCGATTTGCAACCTATCATGCGGCCGCCGCGCGATCCGCTCTACGATGAGGATCTGGGCTACGACGTAATCGGGCCTTGGGGCCCAGCAACGCGCGCCGGGAAGCCGCCCGCCGTCGCCGAATATGTCCGCGCCTACGAGACGATCTTCGGCGAGATGGCCTATGACGACGAACGCGTCGCGCGTGACTTCCAGAACTATTACTGGAACGCGATCCGCGACTGCGATCGCAGCCTCGCCCTGCTGATCGACGGGCTCGAAGACATGGGCGCGCTCGATGACACGATCGTCGTTTTCACTTCCGACCATGGCGAATTCTTGGGTGCGCACGGTCTTCGCGGAAAAGGCGTCACGGCCTATCGCGAGGCAAGCGCGATACCGCTTATGGTTTCGGCGCCAGATGGTCCACGCGGTGAAACGAGCGATGCGCTTGTCAGCCTCGTCGATCTCGTTCCCACTCTCCTCGGCCTTGCCGGTATCGATACGGGGCCGGTGATCACCGAAGCGCAGCTTGCGGGCCAAGATCTCTCAAAGGTCGCGATGGGCGAAGCGGGCCCCGGTCCGCGGGATGAGGACGGTGTGCTGCTCCACTGGACCAGCCTTGCGTTCATCGATCACAAGGCGGCCAATGCCTTTGGCGATGTCGCGAGCCGCACCGGGCTGGGTCAGGCCTACGCCTATTGGCAGATGCAACGCAACGAGATGGCGGATGCGGCGGACAAGCGTGGACAGATGCGCGGCGTGTTCGACGGGCGCTACAAGTTCGCGCGCTATTTTGCGCCGAACCAGCACCACCGGCCCGATGACGCGGCAACGCTTACAGCGATGAACGACCTCGAACTGTACGATGTCGAAGCGGACCCGAGCGAGATCGTGAACCTCGCCGCCGACCCTGCTTCGGCCCCGCTCGTTGCGAACATGAACCAGAAACTCAACCGCCTGATCGATCGCGAAATCGGCGTCGATGACGGCTCCTTCCTTCCCGGTTTTGCGAGGGCATGACTATGGCAAGAGTGCTGCGCACCCCCGAGGATCGGTTCGAGGCTTTGCCCGATTATCCTTTTGCGCCGAACTACATCGATATCGACGATCCCGATCTGGGGCCCATTCGCCAGCATTATCTCGACGAGGGGCCGCAGGACGGGCCGCTCGTCCTCCTGATGCATGGCGAACCGAGCTGGTCCTACCTCTATCGCTCGATGATACCGCCGCTGGTGGAGGCCGGTTTTCGCGTCATCGCTCCGGACCTCATCGGGTTCGGCAAGTCGGACAAACCTGCTCGCAAGTCGGACTATTCCTATGCCCGCCATGTGGAGTGGATGCTGTCCTTCTTGGAGCAGCTGGACCTCGATAACATTACGCTCTTCTGCCAGGATTGGGGCGGACTGATCGGACTGCGCCTGGTGGCTGCCGAGCCGGATCGCTTCGCGCGGCTCGTCATCAGCAACACTGGTCTTCCCGAAGGCGCCCCGATGTCCAAGCAGTTCATGAGGTGGCGCAGGATGTCGCGGTATTCGCCGGTCTTCCCGATCGGCCGCATCCTCAACCGGGCCAGCACGCGCGAGCTCAGCGAAGGTGAAATGGCGGCCTACGATGCCCCCTTCCCCTCACGCAAATACAAGGCCGGCGCGCGCATTTTCCCGAGCCTGGTGCCAATTGCGCGCAACTATCCGGGCGCGAAGGACAACCGCGAGGCTTGGAAGATCCTGCGCACCTTCGACCGCCCTGTACTGACGCTGTTTGGTGACCAGGACCCGGTGACTGCGGGATGGGACGAGATCGTGCGCAACCGGATACCGGGTGCCAAGGGACAGGCGCATCGTACCATCGAGGGCGGGCACCACTTCATCCAGGAGGACGCCGGACCCGAGCTTGCCGAGGCGATCATCGGCTTTGCAAAGGGCTCCGAAACGCAAACGCAGGCACGAGAGGCTGCACAATGACGGCCCGATCGCATCCATCCATAGCCAAGGCGATCGACGTCGCCGATGTTCGTTTCGCGCTGCCGGATCTCGCCAAAGCGGAGGCATTCCTGATCGATTTCGGCTTTGCTGTCGAACGGAGCGATGACCGCCTGATCGCTCGGGGTGCCCATGGCAACATCGCCTATCTTGCCGAAGCATCAGACGACGATGAAGCGCGATTTGCCGGCTTCTCGTTTGCCGCCACCTCAGCGAACGAAATCGAAGCGTTGGCGGATGAGCTAGATGCCGAAACGCGTGAGAACGGCCAAGGATTGTCCGTCAGCTTGATCGATCCGGACGGGTTCAGCGTACGTGCACTCAACCCAGAGCACACACCCGGGCCAAAGGCTCCGCCTGTGGGACGCAATGAAAGCGGTACGCGCACCCGCACCCGATCGCGCCTCGCTGTACCCAAGGGTCCTTCGCAGGTGCTGAGGCTCGGCCATGTCGTGCTTCAGGTGACAGATTTCGAGAGCAGCCTTGCCTGGTATCAGGACCGTTTCGGGCTCCTCATGTCCGACCGCGTGCTCGGCCCCGACGGCAAGACGACGGTTGGCGCTTTCCTGCGCTGCGACCGCGGCGAGGAAGTGACCGACCATCACAGCCTGTTCCTCATGCAAAGCCCGGGCGGCGTCGCGAAAATCGAGCACGCGGCATTCGAAGTGGCCGACTTCGACAGTTTGATGGCGGGCGCAGATCACCTCAAGGCGCAGGGCTATGAACAGGAATGGGGCATCGGACGGCACCTGCTCGGCGCGCATATTTTCGATTACTGGCGCGACCCCTTCGGTTTCACACTTGAACACTGGACGGATGGCGACCTCATCGACTCCAGCGATCCGGAAGGCACGCATGACTTGATGGCCTTGCTCGGATCGCAATGGGGACCACCGCACGCAATGCTGGGAGGCGGAAAATGAAACTCGCAACGTTCCGACACGGAGGAAAAGTCGGACTTGGCGTAGTAGAGAGCGGTGACGGCTCTCCAGCCATCCGCGACCTACGCGGCGCAGAAGACATTGCGGGCGACATGATCGCTTTGATGAACGGTGGCGAAAGCGCGCTAGACCAGCTGCGCACAGCAGCGGCAGATGCGCCGGCCATCGCGCTCGATGAAGTGGAACTGCTGGCCCCCGTCCTCAATCCGGGCAAGATCCTCGCCATCGGGCTGAATTACGCCGATCACATCAAAGAGTCTGGGATGGGCACACCCGAGCACCAGATCTGGTTCAACAAGCAGCGCACCTGCGTGAACGGTCCCTATGCCGACATCAACATGCCCGCGGTCTCGGACAAGCTCGATTTCGAAGCCGAGATGGTCACCGTGATCGGCAAGACCTGCAAGCATGTGCCGCGCGAGCGCGCGCATGAGGTCGTGTTCGGCTTCACCTGCGGGAACGATGTTTCGGTCCGTGACTGGCAGCTGAGAACGCCCACGATGACAATCGGTAAGAGCTTCGACACGCATGGTCCCACAGGGCCTTGGATCGTTACACCGGATGAATTGGAAGATTGCCACAATGTCGGCTTCATCTGCACCGTGAATGGCGAGGAAAAGCAGCGCTCGAACACGAAGCACCTTGTCTTCGACGTCTACGACCAGATCGTCGAACTGACCAAGGCCTTCACGCTGGAGCCCGGCGATCTGATCTTCACCGGGACATCGGGCGGTGTTGGCGTGGCAAAAAAGCCCCCGGAATTCCTGGAGGTCGGCGATGTCGTACGGATCGAGTTCGACGGCATCGGCCATATCGAAAACCGGGTCGCCCGTGAAAATGCTGAGACGAGGATAGGCTGATGAGTGGCGATGCGGGCCTGACGCTGTATCACAACGACCTCTCCACCTGTGCGCAGAAGGTCCGTATCGCCTTGGCCGAAAAGGCGCTCGATTGGGAGAGCGTCGAGCTGGACCTGAGAGCGGGGGAGCAGAAGACGCCGGAATTCCTGGCGCTCAATCCGGCTGGTGTCGTACCGGTTCTCGTACATGGTGAGACGACTGTCACCGAATCCACGATCATCCTCGAATATCTCGAAGACGGCTTTCCCGGCAGGCCGCTCCGGCCCGAAAGCGCTGCGGCGCGTGCGTTAATGCGCGGATGGATGAAGCGGCTCGACGATCGTCTCCATGCGATGACCGGCGTGTTGTCCTTCGCGCTGGCGTTCCGGCACGAATACCTTGCTCTCCCGGACAAGGGCCAGAAGCTCATCGACGGCACGCCCGATCCGATGGCGCGTGCGGCGAAGATGGGCCTGATCCAGCAAGGCGCAGATTTTCCGGCAGTGGGTACGGCGCTTCAGGAATTCGATGCCGCACTCGGCGAGCTTGACGCGGTGCTGGCGGAATCGTCCAGAGGCTTTATCGCGGGCTCCTATTCGCTCGCCGAAGCTGCGTGGATTCCGTACGTCAACCGGCTTGAGCATCTGGGGCTTGGATGGCTTTGGGATGACAGGCAGCGCGTAGCCAAGTGGTGGGACGACGTGCGCGCGCGGGATAGCTATTCCGTCGCTATCGCCAATGTCGAAAAGCCCGACCGCGTGCGCCTGATGCACGAGAAGTCGGCGGAAGTGTCCGATCGTATGGCCAGCTGGCGCGAAGAGCTTGCGCAGGCCGGGTGAGCGGCCGCCCGAACATTCTGCTGATCATGACCGACCAGCACCGCGCCGACCATACCGGTTTCGGAGGCAATCGCGTGGTGCAGACACCGCATCTCGACGGGCTGGCTGCGCGCGGGACGGTGTTCGACAAAGCGTATGTTGCCAATCCGATCTGCATGCCGAACAGGGCCTCGATCATGACCGGCCTGATGCCCTCGGCACACGGTTCGACGATGAACGGCATTTCGCTCGACTGGGGCGCGCGCACCTTTGCGCGCAGTGCACGGGAGGCAGGCTATCGAACCGCGCTCATCGGGAAATCCCACCTGCAGATCATGAACGACGTGCCCGAGGCGACACGGCGGGTTCTGGGTGACGACCCCCTCGAAGATGGCATGGCGGCGAGCTGGCCGGAGGGCTGGGATGCGCTCGAAGACATGGACGCATGGCGCGCGGGCGAGGTTGAGGTTCCATCCGATTTCTACGGCTTCGACCATGTCGGCCTGACCATATTCCATTCGGATTTGTGCTCGGGCCACTATTACCGCTGGCTGCTAGATAAAGGGGTCGATCCAGAGACCTTGCAGGGGCCGAAGGTCGCGCGCGAAAGCGGGTTCGAAACGCAGCAGGTGTGGCACACTTCGACGCCCGAAGAGCTCTATCCTACCACCTATGTGGCCGAAGAAGCGTGCGCTTTTCTCGATACGCAGCGGGAGAGCGACGATCCGTTCCTCCTCAAGGTCAGCTTCCCCGATCCGCACCATCCCTTCACCCCGCCCGGCAAATATTGGGACATGTACTCGCCCGAGGACATCGAACTGCCGGCGACGTTTTTCGACGACCACGCCAAGTCACCCAGCTTCATTCGCTTGTTAGCCAGCGAGCGCGGGGACGGCGCCCATCTCATGATGCCGTTCAGCCCCACCGAAGCGCAGTTCAAACGCATGGCGGCCGCCGAATACGGCATGATCACCATGATCGACGATGCGGTGGGAATTATCCTCGGCAAGCTGGAGGAGATGGGGGTTGCGGACGATACGATTGTCATCTTCACCTCCGACCACGGCGACATGTTCGGCGATCACGGCCTGATGTTGAAAGTGGGAATGCATTACGAAGGCTGTATCAGGGTGCCGCTGGTTGTGGCTGGCCCCGGCATCGCCGCCGGACGCACCGATGCGCTTGCCTCGTCGACCGATATTGCTGCCACGATCATGGCAATGACGGGGAATCGCCCGAGCTACAATATGACCGGCCGCGACCTTACGCCTATCCTCGCGGACCACGACGCTAGAGTCCGCGACAGCATCCTAATCGAGGAAGAGCATATCTTCCCCGATCCGACTATCGGCGCACCGATTAATTTGCGCTCGCTCGTGACCGGGAACGCACGTCTTACTGTGCGGTACGGCAATGCTGGTGACGGGGAACTCTACCAGACCGATCAGGACCCCGACGAGTTGCACAACAGGTTCGGCGACAAAGATCATGCTGCGCTTCGCCAGGAGATGACCAACGCGCTCAATCAGGCGATGATCGAGGCTGCTCGAACCGTCCGCAAGCCGAAGGCGCAAGCATGAGCGATCAGGCGACAAAGCTGCCCGCGAAATACAAGCTCAGCTATGGCGTGAGCGAATTCGGCAAGGCGCTCTTCATTCACGGCCCGAACTTGGTCTGGCTTTTCTTCCTGACCGAGGTGCTGGACATTCCTCCTGCGACGGCAGGACTGGTCATCCTCGCACCGATGATCTGGGACGCCGTGACCGATCCACTGGTCGGATACTGGATGGACCGCACGCGATTGCCGTGGGGGAAATACGTCCCCTACATCTTCTTCGCGGCCCCGATTGCCTCGCTCGCCTTTGTGTTCTTCTTCACCGATTTCGGGCTTCAGGGGCCGGCAGCGGCATGGAGCGCGTTGTTGGTCGCGATCTTCTTCAGGACCGCGCTGACCGTAGTCGACGTGCCGCATAACGGCCTGATGGCGCGGGTCACATCATCGTCTTCGGAAAGGTCGGCTATTGCCGGGGCGAAGATGTTCTTCAACGCCTTCGCAATGGTCGCCATCGCAATCGCGGTTCGACCCATTCTTTCAGGCGATGGGAGCAATTACGACCGGTTCACGCTCTATGCTGGCATAGGCGCGGTCATCGCCGTCTTGGCGTTATGGCAGTGCGCCTGGTTCTTCCGGCGCCTCGATACCGTCGAGACCGGTCGGGGCGAGGCACAACTCACGCCGATGGAGGCGTGGTCGAACCTCAGCACCAATCACTATCTCTGGATATTGCTGGCCGTCGGGATCGTCGCGGTCATGTTGCTGCCGAGCTTTGCGAAAACGGTCCTATATTTCGCGAAGTACAATTTGGGCGATGAAGCTTTCGGCGGTATTGCGCTCTTGACGTTCACCCTGGCGACGGCGCTTTCCATTCCGCTGTGGGGTCTCACGGGGCGAAAGGTGGACAAGGCGCGTTTGCTTCAGCTTGCACATGCCACGATCCTGACGGGATTGGTCTTGTTCTATCTCTACGACGGTACCGCGAGGCCTGTGCTGCTCGGCCTCATGGCGATCATCGGTATCGGCGCAGGCGGCGCCAACGTATTGACCCTGGCGCTCGTGCCCGACGTCGTAGAATACGGACAATGGAAGACCGGCAAGCGGGTGGAGGCCGGAGTGTTTGGATGCTTCACCTTTTCCGCAAAAGCGGGGAACGGGCTCGGTGCAGGGCTACTGGGCCTTTTGCTTGGCGCAGTCGGTTTTGTCGCCAACACCGATCAGTCGCCGGAGACTCTGACCGGCATCAAGACCATCATGACGCTACTGCCCGCTGCGGGCTCGGCGATCGTTATCATGCTGCTGGCGCGCTTCGACCTCGGTCACGAGGCTCATGCCCGGCTGGTTTCGGAAATCGGACAGGCAGAGCCGGCGGGAGCGCGCTGACCGATGGGTGTGCATCAGACCAACAGCACGCTCGCGAAATCGCTTGTCGGTGTTCACTTGTTTCATTTCTTCATGTCGAACTGCTCTCAGCGGGTCCGCTTCGCTCTCGAGGAGAAGGGCATCGAGTGGACCTCGCACCATTTGAACCTGCCCGCGCGCGAGCACATGACCGCCGAATATCGCGAGCTGAACCCGAACGGCGTTGTCCCGACCCTCGTGCACGACGGCACGGTCATTATCGAATCCAACGACATCATTGCCTATATCGATGGAGCTTTCGAAGGCCCGCACCTCAGCGCACAATCCGATAGGACGGCGGTGCAGCTGGAAGAGCTTCTCATGCTTTCGGACGAAGCGCAGCCCGCGATCAAGGTGCTCAGTCACGAGTTGCTGTTCAAGCCAGTTCGCAAGGTCACAGCCGATGATGTGGCGGCCATGGGGTCAGAGGGAGCGCGCCCCGAGCTCGTCGCATTCATGCGGGACTTCAGCGAGGATGGGGCGGCCTGGCAGGAGCGTGTGGCGATCGCGCAGCAAAACATGCGGGGCATGCTCGCCCGGCTCGACGCCTGCCTCGGCGATGCGGGATCATGGCTGCTGGGCGAGCAATTCGGACTCGCGGACATCAGCTGGAGCGTCAACGCGCTGCGGCTCATGCAAGCGCGCTTCGACACAAGCGATTGGCGCGCGTTCGAGGAGTGGCGCGATCGCGTCGTCGCGCGCCCGGCTTTCGTCAGCGCGGTGACGCAATACGCACCGGGCTGAAGAGCGCACCACTTCCAAGCCCATCGAAAAACACGTCCTCAGAATGGCCCAAATGTTAACGTGAAACCGGGGCCGGAGTAACCTTTCAATAACCCGCCTTCGCTAAGGCGGGGCCATGAAATACGCACAATCCCTTATCCAGCTTGGCGCTACCGCATTAACTGTATCTGTTGCCGGTGTCTCGTCGGCAGCACTTGCTGAGGGCGTGGATGCGGGCTCGCTGATCGAGAATACCGCTACGGCAACCTACGATGGCGGTGCCGGTTCGGTCACGGTTGATTCCAACACCGTCACAGTTCGGGTTGATGAGCTTCTGGACGTAACCACGACGTCGCTCGACGCCGGGCCGATCAGCGCAGCACCGGGTGAGGTCGTGTTGACCTTCGAGGTCACAAACACCGGAAATGGACCGGAAGCGTTCGAATTGACCGCAAATCCCACCGTTCCCGGAAACGAATTTGAGACGGTGATTGAAAGCATCGCAGTCGATACCAACGAAAACGGCGTTTATGACGAAGGTGTCGATGAGATCCTTACCGGACCAGAGACAACCTCTTCGCTCGCGGCTGACGACGCCATCACGGTCTTCGTCATCGCCACTGTGCCATCCGGTGTTGCCGACGGTGACCAGAGCCAAGTGCAGCTGACTGCCGCGGCTCAAACCGGAACCGGCACGCCTGGCACCGTTTTTGCCGGTGCAGGTGTTGGTGGTGCAGACGCAGTGGTCGGCACGACCGCTGCGACCGCAAGCGCCACCGGATCGCTCGCGGTCGGTATCACCACGGTCGATCTCACTAAGTCCGCAACTATTGCCGATCCCTTTGGTGGCGACAGCGCCGTTCCCGGTGCAGTGGTCACCTTCACGATCGTCGCCGAAGTTGCCGGAAGCGGCTCTGTGGACGACCTCGTCGTCGCCGACGCCATCCCAACCGACACAACATACGTTGCCGGAACGCTCGCGCTCGGCGGCGCGTCGCTGACCGATGCCGCGGGTGACGACGCAGGTCAGGCGTCCAACGCATCCGGCATCAGCGTCGATCTCGGCACTGTTTCGGGCGGGACATCGCAAACAATCACTTTTGACGTAACGATAAACTAAAACAAACCGGGGGTAAAACCATGAATACATTCGCAAAATTTGCCGCAGCATTATGTGCAACATCGCTTTTCGCAGCGCCTGCCTTCGCTCAGGACGCGGGGCCAGGCGAAACATTGGGGGCGACGACCCCGGTCGAATTGTCGGGCGATGTGCTTCTGGCAAAAACCGTTTCCGACGCCTCTGGCGTTGAGCGCATCGAACTTGTCGAGCCCGACCTTATCGTGCCAGGCGACCGTCTGGTCTTCGGTACGATGTACAAGAACAGCAGCGCCGAAGCCGTCACCAACTTCACGGTCACGAACCCGCTGCCCGAGGCCGTCCGTCTTGCACCCGATGCCGATGCCGAACTGGTCGTGTCGGTCGATGGGGCAAAAACATGGGGCATTTTGGCCAACCTCACCATCGTTTCCGCAAACGGTGCTGAACGATCGGCGATTCATGCCGATGTGACGCATGTTCGCTGGACGCTTGACGCTATCGCGCCCGGCGAAAGCGGCCGTCTCGAATATCAAGCCATCATTCGCTGACTAGCGGAAGGTAACCGCCAAGTCCTGCGGGCGGTCTTTCGACGCGGGGCACACGCAAGGAAAATGAAATGAAAACCACCACCCAGTTGCTGGGTGCGGTGAGCTCGATTGCGCTCATCGCGATGACCAGCACACCAGCGATGGCCCAGGGGACCACCGCTGGTGATACGATCACCAACAACGTTTCGGTCAGCTATCAGGTTGGCGGAGTCGATCAGGTCGAAGTCACTGCAAGCGACACGTTTACCGTTGACCGCCGGATCAACGTCAACGTCCAGTTCACTGGCGCATCGCCGACCTCGGTTTCTCCGGGTCAGGAAAATGCGGTACTCGCCTTTGATGTGACTAACCTGTCGAATGCAGTCGTCGATCTCGACCTTTCGACAGCTCTTTCAGGCGGAAACGCTGCAAACATCGACAATTTCGAGATTTATCTCGATAGCGATGGCGACGGCGCGCTTGATGCCAGTGAGCTTTCCGCAGGACCGATCACCTATCTTGATGAGGTTGCGTCGGATGATGGCACCGGAACCCAGACGATCGCGGTTCTGGTCGTTGCCGATATCAATCTAGACGCGGTCAACGCCGATACTTTCGACGTTGTTTTGACGGCAGATGCTCATGAAGGCGGCGATGCTGGCAACCTTGGTGCAGAGATTACCGCCACTGCTGGCGCTAACACCAATGGCGTCGACACGGTTCTGTTCGATGGCGCAGGTGATACCGACGCCGCAAATGCCGGCGATTTCTCCGATACCGGTGATTTCATCGTCGCAGGCGCGAATGTCTCTGTGGTCAAATCGAGCCGTATCGTCAGTGACCCAGTCAATGGCACGACCAATCCCAAGGCAATTCCGGGCGCGGTTATCGAATATTGTATCGCAGTTTCGAATGCGACCGGCGCTGCAACAGCGACAAGCGTTGTCGTAAGCGATGATCTTCCTGCGGATGTGACATTCGCAGAAGATGATTTCGGTATCTTCGTAAATGCCAGCGCCTCGATCGCGGATCAGGGCACTGCGACGACCAGCGATGACGTAGCGACTTGCTCGGGCGGGACTGACGGCGAAGCCGCGACCCCGCAGACGGGCACGTTCACCGAAGATGGCGGCACGGGCGGTCTCGACCTGATCACGGGCGAGCTGAACGACATCCCTGCCGCTACGACCCTCGGGGTCTATTTCCGGGTGACGATCAACTAAGATCGTCCAGGGAAAATCTTGCGTGTAAACTCCCTGCCGAAACGGATGGCAGCAGCACTACTTGCAGTGCTGCTGCCATTTGTCGTGTCTGCAGGGGCCGTGTCTGCGCAAGAGGTAACCCATACCATCACCAATACCGCCGACGCGAGTTGGCAGTTCGGTGGTCTGGAAGAAAGCACTTCGTCAAACACGGTTTCGATCGACGTCACCTTCCCACCACCAGAGATCTTCGCTTATCGTCCCAATCCCGGGGGAGCAGTGAATTTCGATTTCCGCGCGCCGATTTGCACTTCGGCCTCAGGAGGCACGCAAAGTGTGGTCATCGATGGGCCGGACAGCGCGTCTTCGGAGCCAACCCAGATCGTCGCATTGGCGGATGAAACCAACACGATCAATGCCGGCCAAACGCTGATTTTCGAAATCATCGCACTTGCCGCAAACACTGATCCAGAAACTGTCGACACGCTCGACGTTGTCATAACAACATCCGGTGGCGATCGCGAAACCCTGACCATTTACGAAACAGGACCGGATACCGGCCTTTTCGATGGGCAGATCAACACTATTCGCACGTTGCCAAATTCTGTCGAGGGCGACTGCCAGCTCAGCGTGGTGAACGGAAGCGCGATCGAGATCGAAGCATTTCCGCCGGACGGTGAAAGCGTAATCGTCAGCACTTCCGTCGACGTTCTGGCAGATCCGTTTGGGGTTGTGTTCGACAGTGAAACCGCGGAACCGATCGATGGCGCGCGTGTCACTCTGATCGACGCAGATACCGGACTGCCTGCGGTCGTGTTTGCAGAGGATGGCGTTACGCCTTGGCCGTCGACAGTGATCTCGGGTCAACCCATCACCGATGGCGCTGGCAACATCTTTCCGATGAAGCCTGGCGAATTCTGGTTTCCTCTGACTGCGCTCGGCAATTATCGCCTGCTGATAGAGCCGCCCGAGCCCTATACCGCTCCTTCTGTCGTTTCGTCCGAAAACCTCGCCCGCCTTTCGCACCCGGATGGCCGGGCCTTCGTCATTTCGAGAGGGTCATATGGTGAGGTGTTCTCGCTCGACAGTGCAGCCCCCGTGCAGGTTGATATCCCGCTCGATCGGCCTAGTCTGGCAATCGAGCTGACCAAGGCGGCATCGCGCCAGCGCGTCTTACCGGGCGATGTCGTGTTCTACTCGGTGACCGCGCGCAACAGTGACCCGACCCGGATCAAGCGCGACGTGGTCCTCACCGATATCCCTTCCAGTGCGCTGCGTTTTCGCCCCGATACGGTCCGCATCGACGGCCTTGAAGCGCCAGAAGCCATAACCTTTGCTCCCGATGGGAGCTCGTTGACGGTATCGCTCGGCGACATCGCTGGCGGTGCATCGAAGCGCGTTACTTACGCGACCACGGTACGACCCGATGCCGCACCAGGACGCGCAATCAATGATGCGGAGGCGACAGATTCGCTGGGCCGCACGATTCAGGCAAGCGCGGCAATCGATATCGACCGCGAGACGATTGCGGACCGGCTTACGATCATCGGCCGTATCACGGAAGGCCGCTGCTCGCGTCTGGACACCCTCGACAATCCGCGCCGCGGAATTCCGGGCGTTCGGGTTGTCCTGGAAGATGGCAGCTTTGCAATTACCGATGCGGACGGCCGCTATCACTTCGAAGGCGTCGTTCCGGGCACACATGTCGTGCAGGTTTCTAAAATGACCTTGCCCGAAGGCTCCCAACTGGTCGATTGTCATCGCTCAACCCGCAATGCGGGTAGCGCGAGTTCGCGTTTCGTCATCGGCCAGGGCGGTAGCCTGCTTGTCGCCGATTTTCACGCGATCGTCCCTGAGGGCGGTCTCGAAACAGCTGCACAATACGCTGAAACGCGTCCCGAGGCGGTTGGAGCGCGGGCGGTCAATGCTATCGCGCTCGGCGAAGCTCTCGGGGGAGATGCCGAAGCGCTGATTGAAGCTGGCGTACCCGAAACAACTGCAAAAGCCGCGACCGCGCCCGCGGCAGTGCGCGAGAATGCTCCGAACACCAACTGGATTGCGCTCGGCGACGGAGAAGACGGCTTCCTTACGCCAGCAATCGATGCGAACCCCCGCGCGCCGGCGATCCGCGTGGCGATCCGGCATCGTCGAGGTCAGACGATCACGCTCAAGGTCGACGGGGAAACCGTTAATCCGCTCGCATTCGACGGTACCCTCACGCCCGAAGCCGGAAAATTTGCCGTCAGCGAATGGCGCGGCGTTCCGCTCGACGGCGAGAAGACCACCCTCACCGCCGAAGTGATCAATTCCTTCGGAGAAGTATCGCAAACGTTCACTCGCGATGTCTTCTTCACCACCACGCCGACCAAGGTTGAGCTTGTTCCGGAGCTTTCCAACCTTATCGCCGATGGCCGCACTCGGCCCGTAATCGCCATTCGCGTGCTTGACCGAAACGATCGCCCGCTGCGCGAGGGCGTCTCGGGGAACTTCGATCTCAACGCGCCATACGAAAGCGCCGAGCAGCTCGACCGCCAGCAGCTCAATCAGCTGACCGGTCTGGAGCCAAGTTCCGCGCGCTGGGTGGTTAGGGGTACGGAAGGTGTTGCGCTGATCGAACTGGCACCGACAATGGTCAGCGGCTCGCTGCGGCTGAATTTTGCGTTCGATGATGGCGAAGTTTCGCGCGAGCAGGAGATCGAAGCCTGGATCGAGCCCGGTGAAGTCGAATGGACGATTGTGGGCCTGGTCGAAGGAACCGTCGGTGCTCGCTCCGTTGCAGACAACATGGAGCGTTCGAGCCGCTTCGCCAGCGATCTGGGCGACGACGCGCGCGTGGCGCTGTATGCAAAAGGCAGGGTGCTGGGGAAATATCTCCTGACGCTCGCCTATGACAGCGCGAAACAGCGCGAGGATCAGCGGGTTCTGGGGGCTCTCGATCCGCAAGCTTATTACACGGTGTTCGGCGATGGCTCCGCGCGCCGCTTCGATGCCGCGAGCCGCGAGAACCTTTACGTGCGGATCGAGACATCGACATTTTACGCATTGTACGGTGACTTCGCGACGGAGTTTAACCAGACACGGCTCGGACGATACAATCGCACCGCAACCGGCGTGAAAGGCGAAGCGCGGATCGGACAATTCAAAGCGCAGGGGTTTGCAGCCGAGATCGCCAGTCGTTTTCAGCGCGAAGAGATTCAGGGACAGGGTATCTCCGGTCCATACGAGCTGGACAGCCGGCGCATTCTGCCAAACAGCGAACGCGTGACCATCGAGGTGCGCGACCGCTTCCGTTCGGAAATTATCGTTTCAAGTCAGACGCTTGAACGCTTCATTGACTACAATCTCGACCTTCTTTCAGGCACGATCACGTTCAACGAACCCATCCTCAGCCGTGATGTTGATTTGAACCCGCAATTCATTGTAATCGATTACGAAATCGATGGATTGGGTGCGTCGGAATTGAACGCGGGGGCCCGGGTCGACTGGACAAGCGATAACGGCGCGCTTCGCATCGGCGCGACTGCGATCAGCGATGAGGAAGAGAGTGACCGAACCAATATCGGCACCGTAGATGTGCTGGCCAAACTGGGCGACTCGACCGAGCTTCGCGCGGAAATCGCAGCCAGCCGGAGCGAAGGTGAAACCGCGACCGGCTGGATGGTGGAAGCACAGCATCAGACAGGCTCGCTCGATATCCTCGCCTACGCAAGTCAGCTCGATGCCGATTACGGTGTGGGCCAGCAAAATGGCGTAGAATTGGGACGCCGCAAGGTTGGCGTTGATGGACGCGTGCTCATCACTGACGAGTTGAGCGTCGTCAGCAGCATCTGGCAGGACGATAGCCTGACGGACACCTCCAGGCGCCGTGCTGCGCAGACAAAGGTAAATCTGAGCCGCCAGCGGACAGACCTGCATATCGGCATCACACATTTCGACGACCGGCTTGCAGATGGTTCGACCAACACGTCGACCGTGCTCGACGGCGGAGCCCTGCACCGGCTTATCGATAGCAAGCTTGAGCTCAGCGTCTCCAGCTCCATTGCGCTGGATGATGCAGAGAGCGTGGACCTGCCGTCGAGGCATCGCTTTGGCGCTCGTTATGCGATCACCGACGATATTCGCCTAGTCGGCACTTACGAATTTGCAGATGGCGAGGATATCGAAGCCCGCCAGCTGCGTGGTGGCGTCGAAGTCGCCCCGTGGCAGGGTGGACGCATCATCACCACTCTGGGGCAGGAGACGATCGATGAATTCGGTGATCGCTCCTTTGCCACCTTCGGCCTGTCACAGACCCTGCAAGTGACGAAGTCGCTCACTCTCGATGCGACCATTGACGGCAACCGCACCATTGGCGGCGCGCCGGATGTCGCGGATGTCGTGAACACGGGCCAGCCAGTCGCGACAGGCGGACAGCTTACCGGAAATAATCTGTTCGAAGACTTCACGGCACTCACCCTTGGCGCAGGGTGGCGCAGGGATCGCTGGAGCATTACTGGCCGCGGTGAATATCGCGATGGCGAGGAAGCCGACCGCGCAGGCGTCACCTTTGGCGCGATCCGTCAGCTGGGTGAAGGCAGCATCGTCGGATCCGGCGCAACGTGGACCCGCGCAGAAAATGAAGATGGCCCGACAACAGAGATTTTCGACGCAAGCATCGCGTTAGCCCACCGCCCCGATGCTTCGGAAATCGCCATGTTGGGCAAACTCGAATATCGCAGCGACCGGGTAACGGGCGCTGTCGCAGGTCAAGCCGGCGCAGCCGGACGGACCGCACTGATCGTTGACGGCGATGCAACGTCACGCCGCCTGGTGGCGAGCTGGTCGACCAACTGGTCTCCGCGTGGCAACGATATCAACGAACTTGGCATCGAGCACGAAACCCGCCGCGACGAGTATACGCTTTTCATTGGCGGTCGGTACAATTTCGACCAGTTCGAAGGCATTGAGTTCTCTGGAACCACCCTGCTTGTCGGAGCCGACGCACGGATCGGGATTACCGACCAATTCGAAATCGGCGCCGGCGGCACTGTGCGGAGCAATCTTGACGACGACGTGACGAGTTTCTCCTACGGCCCGCGCGTTGGATTCGTCCCTGCGGATGGCGTGCTTTTGACTCTGGGGTACAACGTAGACGGCTTCCGCGACGGCGATTTTGCGGCCGCACGCAACACTGAACAAGGCGTTTTTGCAGCGATCCGCCTGAAGTTTGACGCGGACACATTTGGCTTCCTCGGGCTCAATGGAGAACGCCGATGAGCCCCTCGACATCCTACGAAGTAAACGCCCTGTTTACCATGCTGCGGTACGCGGGCTTTATGCTTCGTCACGCGCATCGCTGCCTTCATAGTCTTGCAGTTATCCTGCTCGTTCTGGTTGCCTCGCTGCTTGCGGCTGCCAATGAGGCGCGGGCGCAAGATGCAGAGATCGATTGGGCGGATGCTGGTGTAAGCAGTCTGACCCCCTTCCCCAGCGGGACGACCGTTGCCGGCTCGGACGGCACAACCGCCACAGTGACCTGGTCCGTCGAAACCGAGGGATCCGGAAGCTTCGATCCTGCTTTCGGAGGCGATTTCGTAAGCTATTTCAGCGGCACCGTCGGGGGCAACCCTTCCCCGCTTGTCACAAGCTTCGACAATTCGAGCTTCGATCCGCGGGATAAGATCACAATCACCATCACCCTTGATCGAGCGGTTCGGAATCTCCGCTTTACTGTAAGCGATATCGATTCAGGCCCTTGGCGAGATGCTATCGAGGTCTTCCACTCACCAAACTTGTCTGGCGCATTCTCCAACGCGGCCTCGACCAACTCATTCTGGACAGCCAACACCACTGTCAGCCGCACAAATGACGCGACCGTCAATGGGTGGACCGGGATAGGTGCCTCAGCCACGGCTGCCAGCGATGGCAATCTTGCGTTTGACTTTGGTTCGACGGAGGTTCGCCAGATAAGGATCGTCTATTTCAGTTATACCGGGACGGGAGATCCGATCGCACAATTCGCAACAGTCTCAGATCTCGTATTCGGTGAGAATTCCGCAGACCTGTCGCTGGCAAAGCAGCTGATAGGTAGTGCACCGACCAATGGAGGAGCAGCCACCTGGCGCCTGACGGTTTCAAACGCAAGCACGTCCGGCACGACAGCAAACGGCATTCTGGTGCGCGATGCCTTTCCACCCGAATTCTCCTTCACCAACGCGAGCGGTGATGGGACCTTCAATTCGGGCACGGGGGAATGGAGCGTCGGAGCGCTTGCTCCCGGGACCAGTGCATCGATCGATTTGACCGGACGAGTGGTGGCTCCGGCTGGCACGACCATTACCAACACGGCTGAAATTGTTGCCAGCAGCGTTGATGACCCGGACTCAACGGTAAACAATGCGATCACCAGCGAGGACGATTACGCATCGTCCAGCTTTACGGTGGCCACAAACTCCGCAGGCGTTCCGCCGGAGCTTTTTTGCCCCAACGGAACATCGTTTTTCCGTTGGGGATCGATCTCCTGGCCGCGTGGTAGTACCAGCAACAGTTACACTCTGGGCACTCTTGGGACGATTGGCTTTTCGATCACGAACGAGGGAGCTTGGGTTCCCGTGACGCGTTATGGCGGCGCAGTTCCCGGTACCTCGGCGACCATGACGGGCGGTTTCAGTGACGGCGGAAGTTCGCTCATCTACCACGTCAATCGCGATAATCGGGTTCAGCAAAGCGTCACCACCATTACGCTTCCGCAATTGATAACGGGCGCTCAATTTCAAGTCTTCGATGTCGACTCCTCATCCGGGTTTGAGGACCGAGTGACCGTTTACGGCCAGAGAAGCGGCGTTCGGGTCGATGCACTGCTTACCGGGAGCGCGTCCAATACCGTGAGCGGTGATACCGCACTTGGGAATGGGGGATCATCCGACACGCAGGGGCTCGGCAATGTCACGGTCACTTTCTCCGATCCTGTAGATACCATCATCATCGAATATGGGAACGGACCGGGCGCACCTGCCAATCCAACCAACCAAGGCATAGGATTGCACGATCTTGCATTCTGCACGCCGTCCCTCCCCTCCCTTTCGGTCACCAAGATCAGTTCGATCATCTCGGATCCTGTCAACGGTACTACCAATCCCAAAGCAATCCCCGGCGCGATCGTCGAATATCTCATCAGCGTGCAGAACAGCGGCGATGGGAGCAGCGACGCGGACAGCGTGTTTGTGACCGACGTACCGTCCGGTGACACCACCCTATGCCTACTTCCGAGCGCCGGCGGACCTGTGAGGTTCTCGGATGGGTCGGGAAGCTCCGGCCTCACATACAATTTCCAGACCCTGAGTTCGGCCGCTGACGATTTGGAATTCTCAAACGATAGCGGCAGCACATGGACCTACACGCCGGTTGCCGATGGCGACGGCTGCGACCAAGCCATAACGGCGTTCCGGGTCAATCCGAAAGGCACCTTCCTTCCGGCAGGCGCTTTCGAACTACGCGCTCGTTTCCGCGTAGAATGAGATATCGATGCCAGTGCATATTTCGGGAGCCCATCAGGCCGGACACGTGAAAGCTGCACTCAATCCACTCGCTATCCTAGGGGCGAGCCAACGACACAAAATCAGATCGCGCTTTCCTTACTAGCTTGGCGTAGCCACCCGCGCGCCGCAGGACTGCCGGATGATCAGTTCTGTCTTCAATATTTCCGGCTCTTGCGCTTCGCCGCCGAGGATTCCGATAAGCTTCTCTACCATGACCTTGCCGCCGTGCCGGATCCGCTGGTGAACGGTTGTGATCGGCGGGCTTACATGCGCGCTTGAGGGGATGTCGTCGAATCCCACAACGGAGACGTCGTCGGGGACGGCTATTCCCGCTTGGCGCAGGTTCGCAATTGCGGCCATGGCGATCATGTCGCTGCAGGCGAAGATGCCGTCATAGCGCGGGAAAAGCTCGACAAAGGGCTTGGTTACTTCGCGCGCTTTCTCGATATCGAACGGGGTGTGGATCACCAGGTCTTCGTCAAGCGGAATGTCGTATGAAGCGAGCACCTGTTTATAGCCTTCGAAACGCTGCCGCATCTCCGGCAAGTCCGTGTCCCCAAGAAACGCGATCCTCTTACGTCCAAGCTTGAGCATGTGCTCGGTTGCGAGGCGCCCTCCACCGACATTGTCACTTCCGATGACGCAGTAGTCATCGTCCGCAGAAACCGCGCCCCACGCGACGACCGAGGCATGCCGCCGTGCGAAGTCGCGAATAGCCGAGCGGTGCCGCCCCTGCCCTACGAAGATCACCCCATCTGCACGCGCACCGAGAAATGCGCAGCCGGGTCGCTCTTCGTCCCATGGAGGCGAGCGAGACATCAGCACGTCATAACCGTGCTTGCCCAGTTCGTCGGTCAGCACCGCGAGCATGTCGACGAAGAAAGGGTCGGACACCTGCTGCAGCGTTCCACGTTCGATCGGAAAGATCACTTCGATCGTGCGGGTCTGCCTTAGCGCGAGATTGCGTGCCTGCTCGTTGATGGCGAAATCGGCGTTGCGCGCGATTTCCAGAATTCGGTCGCGCGTTTTCTCGGCCACCAGCGTGCTGCCGGATAAGGCCCGCGAGACGGTCGACTCCGAGACATTCGCCATGCGGGCGATGTCGCCCATCGTCACTTCTGAAGAGCGGCGCGCCATGATCGCCTCTTTACCTTGCCCCCTGTCGCCGACCTATAAACACGCCGTTGGGGGCCAATACCAGCCTTCCGCCAGCGATATCCGAGGACAGGCTCGCGGTTTCAACAGGTTTGGACTCTTCGAGGTCGGTCAGATCAAGCGTGGCGGTATCGGTCTCCGATAGATTGAAGGCACACACGATACGCTCGTCGCCAAGTCGGCGTTCAAACACGATCGCGTCAGGATTCTGTACCTGCACTGGAACATGATCGCCGCGTATCAGAACCTGCGAAGCGCAACGATAAGCAATCAATGAACGCGCATATTCAAGCACCGATTGTGCATCGCCGTCTTGACGATCTGCCGCGAGCGTACGGTGGCGTGGATCAACCGGGAGCCAGGGCTGTTCCTGCGAGAACCCGAGGAAAGCGCCTTCACTCGACCATGGCATGGGTGTGCGGCAGCCATCGCGACCGAGATTGTCGGGCCAGAACCGGATCGCTTCGGGATCGCGCAGTTGCTCAAACGGAACGTCGCCCTGCGGCAGGCCGAGTTCTTCGCCCTGATAAAGGAAAATCGTTCCCCGCATGCTGAGCAACAGCGCGAGCAGCATTTTTGCGCGCTCGGGGGTCTCCGTGCCATCCGACCAGCGGGAAAGCACCCGGCGCACATCGTGATTGGACAGCGACCATGATGGCCAGGCATCCTTGTCGTTCCAGACCTCGAGCGCCGCCTCGACAAAGCCGGGGGCCGGTTTGCGGCTCTCAAGGAAATGAAAATTGTAGGCGGTGTGCAGGCGGGAATTGCCCTGCGTGTATTCCAGGCTGCGTTCAAGGTTGGAGCCGCTCGCGATTTCAGCGACGCTCATCCGGTCAGGATATTCGTCAATGACACTGCGGAGGCGCTCGAGAAAGGCGAGGTTTTCGGGCCGTGAGCGGTTGAAGCGATGGTGCTGGAATTCATACGGGCGCCTGCCATCAGCGATACCGCTCGCGGGGTTGTCGCGTAGTTCGAGGTCGTGGAAATAATTGTTAGCCACATCGAGCCGGAGCCCATCGACGCCGCGATCCAGCCAGAAACGGGTGATGTCCAATATGGCATCCTGCACTGCGGGCTGATGAAAGTTGAGATCGGGCTGTTCGCGCAGGAAATTGTGCAGATAATATTGCCGCCGAGACGTGTCCCATGACCAAGCCGACCCGCCGAACATTGAAAGCCAGTTGTTGGGCGGCGTCCCATCCTCCTTGGCGTCGGCCCAGACGTACCAGTCCGCCTTGTCGTTCGTCGCAGAAGTGCGGCTTTCACGGAACCATTCGTGGCGATCCGATGTGTGCGAATAAACTTGGTCGACGATCACCTTTAGACCGAGCTTATGTGCACGAGCAATGAAGCTATCGAAATCGGCAAGCGTGCCGAAGATCGGATCGACATCGCGATAGTCTGCGACGTCGTATCCAAAATCAGCCATCGGTGAGGTGAAGAACGGCGAGAGCCAAATGCCATCAACGCCGAGATCGGCCACGTAGCCGAGCCGATCGATGATGCCAGCAAGATCGCCGACGCCATCACCATTGCTGTCGGCAAAGCTGCGCGGATAGATCTGGTAAATAACCGCGCCCTTCCACCATTCGGCGCTGCTGTTGCTTGCGGAGCTCATCGGAAGATCACCACTATGATCGCTGTCACCGCGAGCAGTGCAATCGCTTGATAACGATAATTCTGCCAAGCGGGCTTGCCCGCCAGATCCGCACTCTCGGCAGCAAACAAGGAGCGCGACCAGACGAACTCCTCGATCTTGGCCGCGTCTGGCGCGGGAGCGCTGAGGCTACCCAGAACAAGAGCGAGCGCGCTCGCGAGAAATAGGAGCGGTGCCATGTAAAGGAAATGCAGGCTGAACAGGCCGAACACCTCGATTGCGAGGAAGCCTGCAAGACCCAGAGCGAGACCTGTCACAAAGCAGGCAAAGCCGCCCGCAGAGTTCGCCCGGCGCCAGAACAAGCCCACCACGAACAGAGCGACGACTGGCGGTACCGCATAGGAGAACATGGCCTGGATATAGGCGAAGATCGAACGGAAGTTGGAAATAACCGGCGCCCATACGATCGCAAAAATCAGGAAGCACACCATCACAACGCGTCCGACATACATCAGCTGACGGCTGTCGAGATCGGGCTTTGCACGACGCACAAAATCCATCGTCACCAGCGTCGACGCCGAATTCAGCGCGGAATCGATTTGCGACATGATCGCTGCAAGAAAGCCTGCCAGCGTCAACCCGAGCAATCCGGCGGGGAGCAGATCGAACATCATCGTCGGATAGACGAGGTTCGCGTTGTCAAGCTCGGGATAAAGCAGGATCGCCATGCTGCCGGGCAGCACCATGATGAAGAGCGGCGGCAGCTTCAGCACGCCAGCGAATAATGCGCCCCAACGCCCATGATCCACGGTCTTTGCCGCGAGGGCGCGCTGCACAATCGCCTGATTGGTCGCCCAATAGTAAAAGCCAAGGATCGGCACGCCGGTAATCAGACCGAGCCAGGGAACGCCCGCATCGCCCAATGGCCTGACTAGGCTTAGCTTTTCCGGCGCGATCTGATCGAACAAGGCGTTCCATCCGCCGATCTTCTCAAGCGCGATCCAGGTGATGACCGACGAACCGATCAGCAGCAGAATGGCTTGGATTGCATCTGTGTACATGACCGCCGAAAGCCCGCCGGTGACCGTGTAAAAACCGGCGATGAGCGCCAACACCGTCATAATCTGCCATAACGGAACATCGGGCAGGACCAGCTGGATTACGATCGCTCCTGCAAAGAGTGAGCCCGCAGTCTCGACGACGACGCTAAGGAACAGTGTCAGGATCGAGAAATAGGTTCGGACCCTGCCGTCATATCGACCGGCAAGAAATTCCGGCATGGTGAACACCTGCCTGCGGATAATGATCGGCAGGAAGAAGACCGCGAAGATCACGAGGATGACCGCAGCCATCCACTCGTAATTGTAGACAGAAATCCCTGTCGCGTAGGCATCTCCGGACAGGCCGACTAGGGTCGTACTGGAAATGTTGGATGCAAACAGGGATAGTCCGATGAAGGGCCAGATCATGTTGCGCCCGGCGAGGAAGTAATCCTCTGCCCCCTTGCTTCGCCGAGCAAGTACGAGCCCCAGTACGATCATGCCTACAAAATAGGCGAGCACGATACCTATATCGAACGTCGATATCTGCGGTGTCGGCATGTCCCTCCCAACCCTTTCAACGGGCGATTATCGACAGAGCGGTTCGCAACATCGATGAATCCCTCAAACTTTTGCAAGCGTTAGCAGGCAAACGAACTTCCGCAAAGCCCGATTGAAAAATATACATAACAATCTGTTTTTGATGTCTTTTATATCATTTCTGTGAGAGTCTCCGAAACTGAAACTGCTCGGATCATGTGAAAATTGCCGTCATTTTGCAAGCGCTTGCATTCACCCCTCGCCTTACTTATCACCTAAGAGTCGAAGCTCGAATCAATACGGGCGGAACAAATGGGAGCAGGTCTAATGAAGCGCAATTCAATCAAGTTTTCCCTCATGGCCGGGGCCAGTCTGCTGGCAGCGCCCGGCCTGGCGCAAGAGGCCGATGTCAGCAGCGCTGAAGCACAAGCAACGGCGGAAGGCGAACCGACCAATTCGCTGAACGAGATCATCGTCACCGGCCGCGTCGGGAACACCGCGCAAACCCAGTTCGAAGCCACGGTTTCGGTTTCGACTTTCGATGCATCCGATATTGCCGAAGTTGCGCCCTTGACCGTAGCCGACCTGTTCGCGCAGGTGCCCGGCGTCTGGGCCGAGTCTTCCGGCGGTCAGGCAGCAGCCAACGTCTTCATTCGCGGTATCCCCGCCCCCGGCCAGTTCCTGTTCTCCAAGATCCAGGTCGATGGGCTTCCGGTTTTCGAAGAGCACGGGATCGGCTTCCTCACTCCGGACGGCCTGTATCGCAACGACCTGACTACCGAACGTCTCGAAGCCGTGCGTGGCGGTTCGTCTTCTGTATTCGCCTCCAACGCCCCCGGCGGGATTTTCAACTACATCACGAAACGCGGAACCGACACGCCGGAAGGCGGCGTCAAGTTCGAGTGGGGCGATTTCGGGCATTACCGGGTCGATGCCAATTACGCCGGTCCGCTCGGTGAGGACACGACCTTCTCCATCGGCGGCTTCTACCGGGTTGCGGACGGCGTTCGTGACCCCGGTTTCAGAGGCGATGAAGGCGGCCAGATCCGCGCCAACCTCACGCAGCAATTCGACCGCGGCGAACTGACGGTTTCGGCCAGCCACATCGACGATAGCAACCTCTTCCTCCTGGCCATCCCGCTCGACCTCGATGAAGATGGCGATCTCACCGATCTGACCGGCATCGATGCCAATTTCGGCACGCTGGTGAGCGACGATATCCGCGACACCACCCTACTCTTCCCGACCGGGCCGCAGGAATTCGACCTTTCGGACGGCATCAACAATGTCGCGACCACGATCGGCCTTGAATTCGAGTACGATCTGGGAGGCGGCTTCACCGTCACCAACCGTAGCCGCTATGTCGACGGCGAAACCCAGTTCAATTCGGCGATCGCTTTCGGTGCCGAGGATGCGAACACCTTCCTCGCCGGCCAGCTGGGCGCAGCGCAGGCGGCTTTTGGTGCGGATGTCGCCGCGGTTACGGCGTCCTTCCTCGACGGCACGCCCTTCGGCCTTCCCGATGCGAATGGCGTAGGCGGCAACAATGGAAACGGTCTTATCGGAACGAGCGGGTTCTTCCCGGTCAATTCCGATTACGACAATTTTATCAATGATTTGCAGCTGTCCAACTCATTCGATACGGGCATCGGCATTCACAATATCACGGCAGGTTTCTACTCGAGCTTTTACAGCATCGAGCAGTTCCAGACCTTTGCCGGCTATGTGCATGAGATCGCCAATTCGCCCCGCCAGATCGAGCTGACCGCGGTCGATGCAGACGGCAATGCCGTGGGCACCCTTTCGCAAAACGGTTTCACGAATTTCTCCACCGGGTTCTTCCAGAACTATTCCGGCGATGGCGAGGTATTCGCGTGGTACCTTTCCGACGAGTGGGAGGTGAACGATGATCTCCGCATCGACGGCGGGATCCGCTACGAAACGCAAACGCTCGAAGGTGCGGTCGAGATACCCGGCACCTTCGACCTGAGCGCGCAGAACACGCTGCTGCCGACCGGATCCCTTCCCACTACCGCAGACGATGCGGTCGTCGGCGGCACCGGCCAGTTCGAGTCCTTCAGGGAAACCTACGATGAGTTCGCATGGACCATCGCAGGCAATTATGTCTGGACCGACTACCTCTCGACCTTCGCCCGCGTCAGCGATGGCTTCCGGACGCCAACGCTGGACGATCTGGCCTCTGCAGGCGCCGACAACACCGGCAATGTTCTCGTTGGCTCCGTCTTCCAGGTCGAAGGCGGCTTCAAGGTCAACCTGCCGCGGTTCCAGGCGTTCATCACTGGCTTCTACAGCGAAGTGGATGACCAGCCCTTCACCGAGCCGGTAAACGATATGAACGGCGATGTGATCGATGCCACAATCATCCAGTCGAGCGAGACGATCGGGATCGAAATCGAAACCGAAATCGGTCCATTCTACGGCTTCTCGATCAACGCGAAAGGCACCTTCCAGGACCCCGAGTTCGCTGGTCTTACGGTGTCGGGCGGCGGCCTGACCGTGGATGACTCCGCAATTACGGGAAATCGCATTCCGCGTATCCCATCGCGGATCATCTCGGTTCGTCCGCGCTTCGAATTTGCCGGCGACGACATCGGTCTGGGAGGGTCGGATGGCTCGATCTTCCTGAGCATCTACAATGTCGGAGATCGTTTCTCGGATATCGGCAACACGATCCTTCTGCCCGGTTACACCACTTTGGGCGCAGGTGCGCGGCTAGGTTTCGTGAGCGGATTTGAACTCTCGGTCGTCGCCGACAACCTCACCAATACGATCGGCCTCACAGAGGGTAATCCTCGCACCGACCTCTTCGCGCCGATCGGCGGGGACGTCACAACTGCCACTTTCGGACGCCCGATTGTGGGTCGCAACTTCCGCGTCTCGGTCGGATATAGCTTCTGACCTCATCTCTCCTGCGGAAGGGATCGGCCCGGCTGCTCGGTTGAGCAGCCGGGTCATTCTTTTGAGGCGGGTAGCGGTCGAACGAGTGTCGGCGACCTCCGCCCTCCCCGCTCGGTTTCCGATTTGTTATTCGGCCAATGTCGGATGACGATAGGCTTCAGGATAGCTCATGGGTCGCATCGGTCCGGCTGGGATCGTCCGGTTCCACGTCCGCCCGAAATAACCTTGACGGCAATGGATAAGCGAGCCGCTTTCAGCGACGCCGGGCAGAGCATAAACACGGCACAGCCAGCGCCAGAGGTGCGGGTAATCGAGCACTCGCGCTCCGTTGAGCTTCATGCGGACATAATAGACCGGATCGTGGCGGAACAGGGTCGGAAACAGGCGCAAATCGGCTTCGGTGAAGCGATCGCCAGTCAGAAAGGGACGGTCGTCGGATGCGAGCCTTGTTTCCAGCTCGCCGAGCGCTGCAAAATACTTCTCAAAGGCGCTGTCGTAGACGCTCTGGTCGCTTGAAAAGCCGGCTTTGTAGGACCCATTATTGATGTGGACGTAGACGTAGTCGTTGAGCTCGTCGATTTCGCTGCGCAGAGCGGCATTTTCATCACCCTGCGGATAAAGGTCGGGTACGTCGCCTTCAGCGCCCAACGCATCGGCTTGAAGGCCAAACATCCTGACGATTTCAGAGCTTTCGTTCGAGACGATGCGCTTGGTTTTCTTGTCGTAGAGGATCGGGACCGATCGCTCCTCCGACCCTTCGAGCGCGTAGATTTCCGGCACCAGTCGCAGGTTTTGTTCGGTCGCGGTTTCTTCGGTGCATTCGGGCAAAGGCTCGCCGGTCAGCGGAGAGGCCTTGTCGGGCGCGAAATGCCAGAAATTGGAGCCCGCCGGATCGTCTTCGTCGGTGCGATTGGGGTAGGCGATGTCGAGTGACACGCTGTGGGTAAGACCCAGAACTTCGCGCGCCAAAGTGACGCGGTGGCACCACGGGCAATTGAGCGCGACGAAGAGGTGATAGCGCCCCGGTTCGGCGGGGAAGTCCTCGCTTTCGCCGATCACATCACGAAATTTGCTCACCCCGCGCACGAACTCGCCCGAGGCGCGGCGCTTGGCGACGTCTTGCTGGCTCTCTTCCTTTGAGGTGTCGATCGCGTTGGTCATGGCAATTGCCTTTCGTGTTTGCGTTCAGCCGCGCAGGCGATGGTGCAGGATAATCGGAACGGCCAGTTCCTCCTCATCGGCAAGGTGCCGTTGCAGCAACCGCTCGATCGCGAGCGAAGTCTGATGAATATCCGCAATGGGACGCTCGCCGGGCAGGACATTGTTCTGGAACTGCGTAATCAGCCCGTTCGCCTGCTGCGTGAAATCGTGCAGCACCCGATCGAGTATCTCGTGATCGCGCTCGAGTATTTCGAGCCCGCCGGCAAAACGCGGATCGGCCTTGCGCAGTTCGGGAAAATAGCTCGTATCTTCAAAATTGTGATGGCCGTGCAGATTGCGCACCAGCGCATCGCCGTAATAGCTCAAATGGGTCACGGTCGTGCGAAACGATGCACGGTTTTCGAGATGAGTTTCAAGCGTGGTTCGGATCGTTTCCGCAAGCCTGCGAAACATCCGATGCGCGCCCAGCCAGTTGCGGGTTGGCGTCTTGAAGCTCGGATGCGTTTCCCAGCTGTCGCGCGGAGTTTCGTTCAACAATATGCGAAACGCCTCTGGCATTCTTTCTTCACGAATAGCGTAAGCCGGGCGCGTCGTGCCGGTGATGGTGCTTTGCTCATTCATTTGGTTGCTGCTCTAATCGATGCGGAGGCTGAACTGCATGCGTTTGCAGTGTTCACGCGCGTAGGTTTCAACGCCTCCCAAGCGACCCTGCCAGTCATTTGAGACCGCTTGCGCGCATTGATCGACCACGGCGATCGTATGCTGATCGGTCAACCACCAACGGTTGGCCCCGCCATGCTCCTTGGCCAAGGGCGGGATGACTTTGCTGCGCGGGTTATCGCGCAAAGCAGCTATTGCGGCTGCTCTTACGGCTTGGACATAGTCGCGTCCCGTTTCGATATCGGCGCGCGTTCCAGTGCGCGCAATATGCCCGCCGACGAAGGTGTCGAAATCATATTCCAGAATGCGGTCATAAGCTGTGATCCAGCCGGGAATGTCGGTGGATACCGAAAGCAGATCGAACGGCACCCAGCCTGGATAGGCCACATCCACGAGCATGAGCGTGCGATGCCGGGGCGCATGAATGAAGATATTCCCGTCGGCGTGGTTCGGCCCACGATAGCGCAGTTCGAGAACCTGACCCGCGCCGAGATTGAGCGTATAGGTATCATCGAAAGTGATTGTCGGGGCAGGACGCGGGTTGGAGCCGGGAACGCAATCCGTGCACTCAAGGCCGCGCGCGAGCAGCTCGGCTGTGCGTTCATGCGCGATGATCGTCAGCCCCTCATTGCGCTCGGCGATATAGCCCGCCCCTCCGATGTGATCGCCATGGAGGTGCGAGTAGACCAAATGGGTCAGCGGCTGATCGGTGATCTCCGCCAGTGCCGGCATGATCTGGCGGTGCAGCGAAGGAGGCGCGTCGATGAGGGCAACGCCGTTTGGTCCCACCATCGCCATCACCATGTAGGCACCGTTGCCAATCCAGTAGAGGCCGCCGCGAGTTTCTTCGACGACATAACCCTTGGCCGGATCGGGGTTGCTGCCCTCCGCCGTTGCAGGGATCGGCGCAGGGCCAGCATGGTCATGACCGGACGCCGAAGCCACGATCGGCGAGGCGAATGTGCAGGCGAGCACGCCCACAAAGGTCAGAACTCTCGAAAGAACGCTCATGCCCTGCACCTCACCGATCGCGGAACTTTTTGACAGTCAGCTGGTCACTCTGCCGCTTCAAGAGCAGGTTCTGAGAACCGGTCCCGGTCGTGCGGTGCGCTCAGGTCCTGATCCGGCCCGATCGAGACGATGCGGTGCGGATTGATCGATTCATGGCTCGCATAATAATGCTTGCGCGAATGCTCCATGTTGATCGTCCCGGCGATGCCCGGCTGCTGATAAAGATCGCGCAGATAGTTCGACAGGTTCGGATAGTCCGCAATCCGGCGCTTGTCGCATTTGAAATGCCCGACATAGACAGGGTCGAAACGCACCAGAGTTGGGAACAGGCGCCAGTCGGCTTCGGTGATTGTGTCGCCGGTGAGATAGCGCTGCGTGGAAAGTCGCTCTTCGAGCCAGTCGAGCGTGTCGAATAGTGGGTTCACCGCCTCTTCGTAAGCTTCCTGCGTGGTCGCAAAGCCCGACTTGTAAACGCCGTTATTGAGCGTGTGATAGATCCGCTCGTTAACTTCGTCGATCTCCTCGCGCAGTGCCTCGGGATAGTAGTCACCCGGCTTCGCGCCGATGTCGTCAAAGGCAGAGTTGAACATCCTGATAATCTCCGAAGACTCGTTCGAGACGATGGTTTGCGTCTTCGTGTCCCACAGCACCGGGACAGTCACACGGCCCGTATGCTCGGGATTGGCGCGCAGATAAATCTCATACATGCGTGTCGCATCGCCCAGACGATCGCCGACAATGCCATCTTCGTCTTCTTCGAAGGTCCAACCTTCCTCGCCCATGAACCAATGCACGATGGAAACGGAAATCATGTCTTCAAGGCCCTTCAAGCCCGGAAGATCAGAGCGCGGTGCGCCCAGGGGCAGGCATAGGCGACATAGAGGTGATAGCGACCCGGTTCCGCCTTAAACCCGGCTTCGCCCGAAGGGCCAGCGGAGCCATCAGCCGTGACCCATGAACGAAACGCTGCGTCTTTGCGCACGAAGCGCCCGCCTGATGATTTAGTGTCGTACCATTGGTCGACCCATTTGCCGTCTACCAAAAGTCCCATGAAAGCTCTCCAAAATTACGGGGAATTGACTTCGCAATCGATTGTCGGATTGCGGGTTGTTTGCCTTACTGTCAGACAGGTTCTTCGGTGCGCGCATCAAGCTTGAGCGCTTCGATCTGCGCTTTGGCCTTTGCGATCCCAGCTGACTCATCACCCATCAGACCATCGGCAGCGACCGTTTGCACGTCGGTGATGCCGAGGAATCCGAGCACGTGGCGCGTGTAGTCGCTGGCATAGTCTATATCGGAGCCAACAGGTGTTCCGCCTGACGTGTGAACGACAATGGCCCGCTTGTCCTGGAGCAGACCTTGGGGTCCGGTCTCAGTGTACTGAAAGGTCACGCCAGCACGCGCCACGAGGTCTATCCAAGCCTTGAATGCGGCTGGTACCGAGAAGTTGTAGATAGGTACGCCGAGCACAATAATGTCGGCTTTTTGAAGCTCAGCGACAAGCTCGTCCGATGCAGCCAGATGCGCTTTCTGCCCGTCCGTGCGGTCCGCTTCAGGTGTAAAGTTGGAAAAGATCCAGGCTTCGTCAACGAGTTCAGGCTTGGGTTCAGCCAGGTCCCTGCGGATGATCTCTACGTTCGGAGAGTCCAGGTGATCGATCACCATTTGAGTAAGAGCGCGTGAATGAGAACCGGTGTGTCGGCCTGACGCATCGAGATGAAGAATAGTGGTCATGAGAGCATCCTCGTTGAGCGCGAGTGAGTGCCGCGTATTGCTCGGACGATCGGCGGAAAAGGCGAGAGAAAAAGTTCACGAAAAGGATATGGCATTCGAATATCACGTTCGATATGAGCAAAAGATCAACCTATCATTCTCCTAAAGAGAACGACTGTGAACAAGTTCGAAGAAATGCGGACCTTTTCGGCGGTGGCGGATCACGGAGTGAATGGCGCATCCCGCGCACTTCATATCGCGCCGTCCGCAGTAAGTCGGCGCGTCAAGGACTTGGAGTCCCGCTTGGGAACACAGCTTTTCTCACGGACTGGCCGCTCCATGACACTGACAGACGATGGAGAGCGGTTTCTCGCCACTGCCCGCGAAATAATGGAGCAGCTCGAAGAGGCGGAGGTTCGCATGCGCGATGCGCAGGGTACCCTGGTCGGAAGATTGCGGGTAGCTGCACCGCTTTCTTTCGGGATGCGGTACGTCGTCCCCGCATTAAATCAATTTTTGAGCAAACACCCCAATTTGGATCTCGATCTTAACCTCGACGATCGGCGCGTCGACATTGTGCGCGAGGGGTTCGACGTCGCGATTAGAGTAGGCGACCTTCCCAGCTCTTCTTTGCGAGCCAAGCGTCTCGGCACATGGCCGTTTGTGGTCGCAGCCAGCCCTGAGTTCGTCTCCCGCCACCCGCCCATAAGGGCTCCTGAAGATCTCAATGGCGCCCCAGGCTTGCTCTACGCACCCAAAGCCCGGCCGGATGTGTGGATCGGTAGGACGGATAGCGGGCAAATGGAGCAAGCGACACTGGTGCCAAAGCTCGTTTCGAACAACGGCGATGCATTACGGGCGGCTTCAGTCGATAGTTTGGGCGTCCTTTGCGAGCCCCACTTCATAATTGCAGATGAGCTCGCGAACGGACAACTCGTACAGCTGCTTTCCCAGTTTGACTTCGGTGAGGTCGAAGCTCACGCTCTATGGCCTGCGCAGGATTACATGCCAGCCCGACTGCGGGCACTGATTGATCACATGTCCGCCTCGTTTGCAGATACCGACACGCGATAAGTCCATTTCGAATGGACTGACAAGTGCACGGGGAAACACATTGCAATCACATGCTGATGTGATAATGCGATCGCATGAGCACATCGATTATCACACGCGTTCGCGACCTCGTCTCCTCAGGTGAATTCACCAAGGCGGGTCTTGCCCGCGCGGCGGGGCTTCACGCAAACACCTTGCGGGATGCCGCGGAGGACGATTGGAATCCGACGGCTGAAACGCTCGCTAAGCTTCAGGCATTTCTCGACGCCAATGACGAACGACCGGTGCTGGTCGGGATCGAGGAGATCATCGACGAGGCGCGCAACGGGCGGATGTACATTCTCGTTGATGATGAGGACCGCGAGAACGAAGGCGATCTCATCATACCGGGGCAGATGGCGACCCCGGCGGCGATCAACTTCATGGCGACCCATGGGCGCGGCCTGATCTGTCTCGCGCTCGACAAAGAACGCGTGGATCAGCTCGGCCTTGAGCCTATGAGCCGTAACAACAAGGAAAGCATGCAGACGGCCTTCACGACCTCGATCGAGGCGAAGGAAGGCGTGACCACCGGTATCTCCGCTGCAGACCGCGCCCGGACCGTATCGGTTGCCATCGACGCGACAAAAGGCGCAGACGATATCGTAACGCCCGGCCATGTCTTTCCCTTGATGGCCCGCAATGGCGGTACGCTTGTGCGAGCCGGCCATACCGAGGCCGCGGTCGACATCTCACGCCTTGCCGGGCTCAACCCAAGCGGTGTCATCTGCGAGATCATGAACGATGATGGCACCATGGCCCGCCTCGACGATCTGGTCACGTTTGCTCGCAAGCATGACCTCAAGATAGGGACAATCCGGGACCTCATCGCCTACCGTATGCGCAACGATCATCTTGTCGAGCGCATCGATGAGAGCAGTTTCGAAAGCGATTACGGCGGTCAGTGGCGATTGATCACTTATAACAACCGGGTCGAGAACACCCAGGCCTATGTTCTTCAGAAAGGGCACGTATCACCCGGCGAACCCACCCTCGCCCGCGTCCATCCTATTTCGGTGTTCGACGATATCCTCGGCCAACCGGGTCCGCGCAAGCGCACCTTACAGCGCGCCATGAGCGCTATCGGCGATCATGGATCCGGGGTGATCGTAATCCTCACCAGCCGCATCGGCGCCGGGGAATGGAGCCAGGACGAAGAAATCCGCAATATCGGGATTGGCTCGCAAATCCTCGCCGATCTGGGCGTGCACGACATGATCCTGCTTTCCAATTCACGCCCCGACCTCGTGGCGATCGAAGGCTACGGCCTCACCATTTCCGATTTCAAATCCATCCCGGAGTAAGAAGAGTATGGCCAGGTTCCTGATTGTCGAGGCGCGTTTCTACGAGAACTTCAACGATATGCTGATTGCTGGCGCGAAAGCCGCGCTTCAAGCAGCGGGGCACGAAGTCGAGGTTCTGACCGTACCAGGAGCGCTGGAGATTCCGGGCGCGATCGCTCTGGCCGCTGAAAGCGGTGAGTTCGATGGCTTCGTCGCGATCGGCGTGGTGATCCGCGGTGAAACCTACCATTTCGAGATCGTTGCCGGCGAGAGCGCGAGAGCCATCATGGCGCTGACAATGGACGGTATCCCAATCGGCAATGGCATCCTGACAGTCGAAAACGAGGACCAGGCGAATTTGCGCGCCGATCCTTCGCAAAAGGACAAGGGCGGCGAGGCAGCCAAGGCCGCGCTGTCATTGCTTTCGCTCGCGGAGCGATTTGCCAGTTAGCCACAATTTCTGGCTGCAGGGGTGCCGACAGCTCGCCAACATAAGTAGTATCCCGGATATAGAAATTCATAAGTCGCGCTTACGACTCGTTTTGGAGGCCTCGCATACTCATGCGAGGATATTTGAGGGCGTAAACGACGTTTCTAATGGGATTTTGCCATGGCCAATAAGCCGCTACCGGAGGCTCACCAGCTTCAAGCCGTCATCGACTCTCTCGATGATCAATTGGTCATATTGGACGATTTTGGCGCAGGTATTGCCGCAATTCATGTGAACGCAGCAATCGAGCAATTACACAGCAACTTGTCCGCGATTACCAATTGCGACCTCACTTCGTATGATCCTGCGATACTGTGTCTGCTGCCCGGTTCAGCCGGTTAGCACCGGCTGTCTTAGCAGGTCTAAGGGTCAGCCCTTAATTTCCTTTGGAAGCCAATGAGATAGTGTCTGGCTCCGGCGTTTACCGCTCATGCGAGCGTGTGATGACAGCAGCGCCGCCTCGGAGGGAAACCAGTGGTAGGTCGTCGTACCGGAGAGAAAATTTGGCAGGGAACCTGGGGAGGCAAAGACCTCTCCGACTTGGCGCGGCAGGTGGGCTGTTGACGGAGCGCGCAGAAAACTGGGGCCTCACTGATATCGCGCGAGATGCTCGCTCAGACGCTCAGAGGCATGGAATAGCGTTGAGAGACCTTGCGGAACAGCTCAGCAGCATCGCTCAAAAACTCGTTTCGATTGAGGGTCGGTCGGCACCGCTTCAGGGTCCTCACCGTTCGGGTGAACCAACCCACAAGTCGCAAGAGACCTCTGAAGTCATTCACGGCGCGGCATACAATCTCGCTGGACGCGGCAAAATGGCGCGCTCAATCTACAGTATCCGGCGCAGACGCGAATTCATTTTTGGCGACGCCGATCTTTTCGGCGAGCCCGCTTGGGATATCCTGCTCGATCTGTATGCTGCTTACGCAAGCGGAAAGACTGTCTCGGTTTCGAGCGCCTGCATCGGTTCTGCTGCGCCGCCGACGACCGGCCTGCGTTGGCTTGGTATCCTGGCAGACCAGGACCTCGTCGTCCGCGAACACGATCCGAACGACCAGCGCCGCGTTAACGTGAGGCTTTCAGATGCAGCCATCGCGAAAATGGATGCCTATTTCGCGGAGGTTTCTGCGGCCGTTTAAAGCCTGTTGAGATCAGTTCCCAAAGCAATCTCGTCCGGCATAGACTGCGCTGTCGCCCAGTTCTTCTTCGATGCGGATCAGTTGGTTATATTTCACCAGCCTGTCCGACCTCGCGAGAGAACCGGTCTTGATCTGCCCGCAATTGGTCGCAACCGCGAGGTCGGCGATGGTCGCATCCTCCGTCTCGCCTGATCGGTGGCTCATCACCGAGGTGTAGCCTGCGCGGAGAGCCATATCGACCGCTGCCAGCGTTTCTGTAAGCGTCCCGATCTGGTTGACCTTCACGAGTAGCGAATTTGCCAAACCCTTGGAAATCCCGTCGGAAAGGCGCTGAGGGTTGGTCACGAACAGATCGTCGCCGACAAGTTGCACTTTGTCTCCAATCGCGTCGGTCATGGCTTTCCAGCCATCGAAATCGTCCTCATCCATCCCGTCTTCGATAGAGCGAATCGGATAATCCGCGCACAATTTCGCGAGATAGTCGGCCATGCCCTCCCCATCGAGGCTAAGGCCTTCGCCTGAAATTTCGTACTTGCCGTTCTTGGAGAACTCCGTGGCCGCGCAATCGAGCGCCAGCACGATATCGTCTACCGGAGTGAACCCGGCTTGCTCGATCGAAGCCATGATGAAATCGAGCGCAGCGCGGGTGCTGGCAAGGTCGGGCGCGAAACCGCCCTCGTCACCGACACTCGTCGCAAGGCCCTTGTCCGAAAGACCCTTTTTCAACGTGTGAAAGACTTCCGAGCCCCAGCGCACTGCCTCGGCGAGGCTGTCGGCACCGACTGGCATGATCATGAATTCCTGAATATCGATCGGGTTGTCGGCGTGTTCGCCGCCGTTGATGATATTCATCATCGGAACGGGCAGGACATGAGCCGAGACCCCGCCAAGATAGGAATAAAGCGGCAGACCGCGCGCATTGGCGGCGGCTTTGGCAACGGCGAGGCTCGTTCCAAGTATCGCATTCGCGCCGATCCGGCTTTTATTGTCGGTTCCATCGAGTGCGATGAGGGAAAGATCGATATCCCGCTGATCTTCGGCATCGAAGGCACCGATCAGCAGGTCTCGGATTTCGGTGTTCACGGCCTCCACCGCTTTCAGCACGCCCTTGCCCTTATATCGGGCCGCATCACCGTCGCGCAGCTCGACCGCTTCGTAAGCCCCTGTCGAAGCGCCAGAAGGCACCGCAGCGCGGCCGAAACTGCCGTCATCGAGCAGCACATCGACTTCGACGGTTGGATTCCCGCGGCTGTCGAGAATCTCGCGTCCGTGCAGATCGATTATGGCTGTCATACTTGGCTCCGAGGCAAAAGTGTTATATGGAGATAACACACCTTGATCGGTGGCAGATCGCAGTGCGCATCCCGATAATTCCGCTTCCCCCTATTCGTCGGAACATCGGGGCGCAAGGCGCGTTGAAATCAAAACTGTAACCCCGCGCATTCCGACTGGAAAAGCAACAACATGGAGGGCTAATAGAAAGACCATGGCTGAGACGAAGATTACCAAAACCCCGGCGAAGACATCGACCAAGGGCGCGACGACCAAGTCGACCCGCCCAAAGAAAGCTGCGCCGAAGAAGACCGCTGCAACCGCGCGGCCTGCTGACGAAGCGAAGACGCGTTTCAATGCAGCGTTGGAGGAAGCCAAGGCAGGCGCCGCCGCGTTGCGCGCGGAAGCAGGCGACCGTGCTGGTGAGTATCGCAACCAGGCACGCAGCAAGGGCGATGAATTCCTCGACGAAGCGCGCGCCTATGGCGAAAAGGCCAAACACCGTGCAGGCGATCTTGCAGTAGATGCGAAGTCCGCAACGAGCGATGGCATTGCGTCGATTGGCAAGGTTATCGCTGACACCGCGCCGCAGATCGACGAACGCCTCGGCGAACAATATGGCGATTATGCTCGTAAAGCGTCGCGCAGCCTTGCCGAAACCTCCGCCAAGCTGGACGCCAAGAGCGTCGAGGAACTCGGCGAAGATGCCCGCGAATTCGTACGCAAGAGCCCAGGCACTGCGATCGGTATCGCGGCAGTTGCAGGCTACCTGCTTGCACGCCTATTCCGCGGATCGAGCAAGTAATTCGATACTTGGGGGGACAGTGAATGCGTGATGACGAACGTCCGTCGGATGAGGAGCATGGCGCTCTCGATCCGGTGGATTCAGAAACCGCGGAAGCTGATCCCTCCAGCGATGAGGATGCCGAATACGAGGAATCGCTGACCGATGAGTTGTCCGCGCTCATTGATGACGGGCGGACTTACGCCGAAGCCGAGATAGGCTTTCAGAAAACGCGCGCAAAATTGGCGGGCGCGAGCGTGGGCAAGGCTGTTGCCTTACTGGTCGTAGCCGCAATTACGCTTCACATCGCTGTCCTCGCCCTCGCAGTCGGTTTGGTGATCGCGCTCGAGCCGTTGGTTACCATCTGGGGTGCGATCGCCATTGTCGTTGGCGTTTTGCTACTCGTCACCGGCTGGCTCGCGCTGAAGGCCAAGCGGAACGCCGACAGGCTTGGTCTGATGTTCGGGTCGTCTCAGAAAGGGGACGGAGAATGAAGGATCTCGATCAGAACTTCTACGAAGATCGCGCCCTTCGCGATGCGGCCCGAGAAGTGTTTCTCGCAGACCTTGCGCACGTCCGTGCCTCCCTTTCGGGAACGGGCATCGCCGGCCGGATGGTCGACCGCGTAGGCGAAGGCGCGAAGGATGTGTTTCAAACGGCCAAGGAAAACGCCGACGACAATCCCGGTATCATCGCCGCGCTGATCGGCGCGATCCTGCTATGGATTTCGCGAGGGACCATTTTCGAAATGCTTGGTCTCACGAATTCAGATGACCACGAAGTCGATGAGATAGCTTCCAGCGATGGGACAACGCCTTCCACCGAACACACGGATGCATCGACCGACGAACACGATACGCAAATTGAAATGCCCGGAGAACCCGATGACTGACACTGCCGAAACCAACACCCCCGCAGTCGCAGACAAGCGCGACGAACTCCGCGCAAAAATCGAAGCCAGTGAGCGCCGCATCGAGCAAAGGACGCTTGCTGATCAGGCAAAGGAAGCGGCTGGCGCTGCGACGAATTACGCGCGAGAGCATCCGCTGACTGTCCTCGGCGGAGCGATCGCGGTTGGTCTTGTCGTGGGCGCGATGACGTCACGTGGACGCCGCGCCGCCCGGGGCGCGGCCGTCGGCACCGTAAACGCCGTGAACAGCGCCGCCCGCAGCACCAAGGATGCCGTGGGCAATGCTTCGACAAAGCAGGTTTCGAGATTCGGCACACTGCTCGCCGATGCGATCACCGCGTATGGCATCAAGCTGATCGATGACGCGCTCGATACGGCGCAAGCCGGCCAGGACAAGCTCGAAGACCTTGGGGATAGCGCTAGCTCAAAAGCGCGCCAGCTGCGCAGGGACGCGGAGTATTATGCTGGGACGGCGGCAGACAAAGGCAAGCAAGTCACGCGCCGGACGCGTCGCCGCGCTGGACGCGCCGTTCGCGACCTGAAGGACAAGGTCACCAGCTGAACGCATTGAGTGGACGGTAAAGAGAGCGCTCTTGCCCACGGGCTCCGATGCGCTAAATGGCGCGTCAACTTAAACGCTCTCCTCCCCAAGGATATTCTCATGGAAGAAACCACCACAGCGCAGCGACTTCATCTCGTGATGGGCGGACGCGTTACCGACCCACGCGGCATCGAGTTTCAGGACCCGGAAAGCTTGCACGTGGTCGGCGTCTACAGCTCCTATGACGCCGCGGTTGATGCCTGGCGCGCTCAGGCACAACGGACAGTCGACGACGCCGAGATGAAATATGTCGTCGTCCACATTCACAAGCTCCTGACGCCAGACGCGTAAGGGCGCGCCAGAACGTCTCCGATGGCTTACATTATACGTCCGTTCACCGTGGATGACGCTCCAGCTCTCGCTAGCCTGACTTTGGCTGCGATACGCCATGTCGGCGCGCGTCAGTATGGGCCGGCACAGATTGCGGCGTGGGCCTCTCGCCATCCGGGCGCAGAACGTTTCATTGCGCGTGCCGAAGGCGGATCTGAAATCAGCGTCGCAGCAGATGCCGATGACGCGCCGGTCGCCTACGCCTTGGTGGAGCCGGACGGCCATTTCGACATGCTCTATTGCCATCCCGACCACACCCGAAAGGGGCTGGCGGAACAGCTACTCGCCGATTGCGAAACGAAAGCCCGCGTCATGGGCGCGCCCCGTCTTTATACTGAGGCGAGCGAATTGGCCCGCCCCGCATTCGAGCGTGCAGGATATGCAGTGCTTCACCGCCGCGACTTCGAAATCGAACACGGTGAAGAAACCGTCCCGATCCACAATTACGCGATGGAAAAGCTTCTCGATTGAGGAGCTCAACGCTCGATAATCAGATGAATTCGATCTTCTCGACGAGATAGAACTTGTCGCCCGAAGGTACAGTCACTTCGATTTCGTCGTCGATCTGCTTGCCAATCATCGCCCGGGCCAGAGGCGAGCTGAACGAAATCCGTCCGGACGATGCATCGGCTTCGGTTTCGCCAACGATCTGATACTTCACCGGCTTATCGTCTTCATCGAGCAGAGTGACGGTGGACCCGAAAACGATCTTGTCGCCCGAAAGTGTCGAAGGATCAATGATCTGCGCGCGGCTGATCTTGCTCTCGATATCGCCAATCATGGCTTCGACCTGACCCTGACGTTCCTTTGCCGCATGATACTCGGCATTTTCCGACAGATCGCCGTGTGCGCGAGCTTCCTCGATCGCATCGACGATCTTGGGGCGCTCGTCACGCAGAGTCTTCAATTCCGTGGTCAGGCGCTCGTACCCCTCGGCGAGCATCGGGACCTTTTCCATCGTAGCCATTCCAATTCTTTCTCTCGAGTCCCAACCAATCCGCATCATTTCGACTGCGACCGTCTCTTTATTGAGGCGGCCTCAATGAGGCTGAATGTCGGGAGGGAAACTTTATTGCTCAACTATAATAGTCTTGCAAACTGCGGACTTCAAGCTGATCCGGTTCTATGGCTGCAATTGCCTGCGCAGCTGCCACGGAAGCGGCGGCTGTCGTATAGTACGGCACCTTCTTCTCGAGTGCCGTCGCCCGGATCGATTTCGAATCGAGCAGCGACTGCCAGCCTTCGGTGGTATTGAAGATCAGGGCGATTTCACCATCGATGATCTTATCCACGATATGCGGCTGCCCCTCGGCGACCTTGTTGATGTGAGCGACATCGAGACCCTGCTCACATAGATACGTCCGTGTGCCGCCGGTTGCGACGATCTCGAAACCCATCTCGATCAAGGTTTTGACCGCCGGTACGATGACAGGTTTGTCGCTGTTCTTCACCGACACGAATACGGTTCCGCCCCGCGGCAACACCATACCTGCGCCCATTTGCGATTTCAGGAACGCCGCCGGGAATGTCTCATCGATCCCCATGACTTCACCGGTCGATTTCATTTCCGGAGTGAGCACGGGGTCCGCACCCGGGAAGCGGCTGAACGGGAAGACCGCTTCCTTTACAGCCATGTAAGGGAGATCGCGTTTGAATGGTTCGAAATCGGCGAGCTTTTCGCCTGCCATGATGCGGCTGGCGATCTTGGCGACAGGTTGCCCAATCGCTTTGGCAACGAAGGGCACCGTACGGCTCGCCCTCGGATTCACTTCGATGAGATAGACTTCGCCATCCTTCACCGCGAACTGGATATTCATCAGCCCCCGGACTTTCAGCGCAGTCGCAAGCGCCACCGCCTGCCGTTCCATTTCGACGATGATCTCTTCCGGAAGCGAATAAGGCGGCAGGGTACACGCGCTGTCGCCCGAATGGACGCCCGCCTCCTCGATATGCTGCATGACCCCGGCGATCCGAACCTCTTGCCCGTCGCACAGCGCATCGACGTCGCATTCTATCGCATCGCGCAGGTACTGATCGACCAGCACGGGGCTGTCGCCAGACACATTCACCGCCGTCTTGATGTAATCATCGAGCTGGGCTTCGGAATCGACGATTTCCATCGCCCGCCCGCCAAGCACGTAGGAGGGGCGCAGCAGCACCGGATAGCCGATGCGCGCAGCGACAGCCGCAGCCTCATCGCGGCTGTAGGCGATGCCGTTTTCCGGCTGTTTCAGCTTCAGCTGGTTGACGAGTTTGGCAAAGCGTTCGCGGTCTTCGGCAAGGTCGATCGCATCGGGCGAAGTGCCGAGAATGGGGATGCCTTCGTCCTCCAGCGCCTGCGCAAGCTTCAGCGGTGTTTGCCCTCCGAATTGCACGATCACTCCCGCGAGCTGACCGGCCTGCTGCTCCACGCGAAGGATTTCCAGCACGTCCTCAGCCGTAAGCGGCTCGAAATAAAGCCGGTCCGAGGTGTCGTAATCAGTCGAAACAGTTTCCGGATTGCAATTGACCATGATCGTTTCGAAGCCTTGCTCGGCGAGCGCGAAACAGGCGTGGACGCAGCAATAATCGAATTCGATCCCCTGCCCGATCCGATTCGGTCCGCCGCCGAGGATGACGACCTTTTTCCGGTCCGATGGCATCGCCTCGTCCTCGGGCTCTCCGAAACTAGGCGCTTCGTAGGTCGAATACATGTAAGGCGTGATCGCCTCGAATTCGGCGGCGCAGCTGTCGATCCGCTTGAACACCGGGTAGACGCCAAGCTTGTGCCGCAAACGTCTGACTTCGGCCTCGCTGGTTGCTCCTGCCATCGCCTGAAGGGCATCGTGAAGCAGGCCCGAACGTTTCGCCTGGGTTTCCGCCAGTCCGCCGGCAACGCCGACCGACCTTACCGCGAGAGTTGCGAGACGGCGGTCAGAAAAGCCCATGGATTTAAGCCGCCGAAGTTCATCGGCCGTGCGCGGCAGTCCATTGTGCGCCAGCATCCGCTCTTCATAAATAATCGCTTCGATCTGGCGCAGGAACCAGCGATCGTATCCTGTGACTGCGTGGATTTCATCGACGGTCAGTTCCTCACGAAAGGCCTGAGCCACCTTGAGAAGCCGGTCCGGGGTTCGCCGCGAAATCGCAGCGGTGATGACATCCTTATGCACCCCTTCCAGCTCAGGGAAGCGATTGAAGCCGTCGAGCCCGGTTTCGAGTCCCCGGAGCGCTTTCTGCATGCTCTCGGAGAAATTACGCCCGATCGCCATGACCTCGCCGACCGATTTCATTGCTGTCGAGAGCAAGGGTTCGGTGCCCTTGAACTTTTCGAAGGCGAAACGCGGTATTTTCGTGACGACGTAATCGATGGTCGGCTCGAAGCTTGCAGGGGTCGCGCCGGTAATTTCGTTCGTGATCTCGTCGAGAGTGTATCCGACTGCCAGTTTTGCCGCGACGCGCGCAATCGGGAAACCAGTCGCCTTGGAAGCGAGCGCCGATGATCGCGAGACGCGCGGGTTCATTTCGATGACGATCAGGCGGCCATCCTTGGGATTGACCGCGAATTGCACGTTCGACCCGCCGGTCTCCACGCCGATCTCGCGCAGCACGTTGATGCTGGCGGTGCGCATGATCTGGTATTCCTTGTCGGTCAGCGTCAGCGCCGGGGCGACCGTGATTGAATCGCCCGTGTGTACGCCCATCGGATCGACGTTTTCGATCGAGCAGATGATGATGCAATTGTCCGCGCGGTCGCGGACCACCTCCATCTCGTATTCCTTCCAGCCGAGCAGCGACTCTTCGATAAGGACTTCAGTGGTCGGCGAGGCATCGAGTCCTTCGGAAACGATCTTGTCGAACTCGGCCTTGTTGTAGGCGATCCCGCCGCCTGTCCCGCCCAAGGTAAAGCTGGGCCGGATGATCGCAGGCAGACCGGTATGGTCGATCAGGGCGCGGGCTTCTTCGAGAGTGTTCGCGACACCGCTGCGCGCGCTCTCAAGCCCGATCTTGTCCATCGCGTCGCGGAAGCGCTGGCGGTTTTCGGCCTTGTCGATCGCATCGGCCTTTGCGCCGATCATCTCGACGCCGTGCTCCGCCAGCACGCCCATTTCATCGAGCTTAAGTGCACAGTTGAGCGCAGTCTGACCGCCCATTGTCGGTAGTAGGGCGTCCGGTTTTTCCTTGGCGATGATCTTGGCGACGATCTCAGGCGTGATCGGCTCGATATAGGTCGCATCGGCGAACTCCGGATCCGTCATGATCGTCGCCGGGTTCGAATTGACGAGGATGACTCGGTACCCCTCCTCCTTCAGCGCCTTGATCGCCTGCGTGCCGGAATAATCGAATTCGCACGCCTGCCCGATAATGATCGGGCCAGCACCAATGACGAGTATGGAAGAGATGTCGGTGCGTTTGGGCATCAGATGTCGTTCTCGTTTTCTGTGGCCGCATCGGCCTCTTCGATTGTCGGGGCCGCTGGTTCGAGCGCGATGTCGATGAGCTGCTTTCCGGGCTGCTGGCGCTCGCATCCCGCGGTAAGGATCTGGTCGAACGCCAGCGTCTCGCCGCGCACACGGAAAAGCGCGGGGTCTCTACCTAGGAAAAATGCGCCCTTTTCATCGACAGGTTGCTGCATGAACTGATCGACGGCCGTGGAGGTTTCGTTGGTCGAAGCCATAGTGCGCGACCCGGCCGTTTCATCGCCGCCATCGACTGTTAGCGCCTGCATCTCTTCTAGGCCCAGCTTGGTGATGTCGAACGTGTAGGTCGGCGTGAAATAGCCCGTCTTGTCGACGCGCCCTATCTCCGCAATCGCATCCCAGCCCGCCATTCTCTTGGCACATGCTTCGACGCTCTCATCGCGCTCACGCGGGTCGCTGCTGTCAAACAGGGAGCAGCCGGAAAGCATGGCCAGGCCGATGATCACGGCAATCGGTTTTGCATGTATCATGCATTATTCCCCGTGTTGGGCTCGAAAGCGTATGTGAGCTTTGTGTAGCGATGGACGTAAGGCAGCGCGTCGATGCGCCTGATCCCCTTGCCATGGATGAAAGTGCAATTGCGGCGGATATCGATGAGCCGATCCCCATCGCGCACCAGGATGTAGCTGAGGACATAGTGCTCACGCGGGTCCTTGCGCCGACCGACCACGTCGATCTTGCGGACAGTCTCGGACAGATCGCGAAGAATATCGCGATCTTTATAGCCCTGTGCCTCGCGGAGCGGCTCGTTTACCTCATGCAAGGCCTCGGGGTCGAATACCTCTTCGGAATAGAGCCCTTCGCTGGCGACGACCCGGCAATCCATCCGGCCGGCAATAGGTTTGTCGCTGTCTTCCCTAAAGAGAATGGGCCGCCAAAAGGTGAGCACCGGCAAGCCCCCCGGCCCCTCCGCGAGCGTCACCGACCCGTCGCCCTGAAACGCCACACCGGGCGCTATTTCCGCACCGGGCCACTCGGCAACGGGCGGCGGCGTCATCGCCGGGTTTTGGGCAGCTAGTGGGGTGGCGATGAACGAAGTGAGGAGCGCAGCCTGTCTCATCCTCGAAAGAAGACTTTTGTGCGGGCCGCGAATGGCTTGATATTTGCTGCGGAGGAGGATTGGCCAGCCTGTCACCCCAGCCCTCCGACAAACTTTTCGAACAGGTAAAAGCTATCTTGCGGCCCCGGTGACGCCTCGGGGTGATACTGCACGCCGAACGCTCGTTTCCCCTTCACCGCGATCCCGCAGTTCGATCCGTCGAACAAGCTCACATGTGTCTGCTCTAGACTGTCGGGCAAAGTCTCCGCATCGATCGCGAAACCGTGGTTCATGCTGGTGATCTCGACGAGGCCCTGGCTCTCGCCCCACCCCTCGCCCACGCGCTGGACCGGGTGATTTGCGCCGCGGTGGCCCTGGTGCATCTTGGCGGTCTTCGCGCCTGCCGCCAGGCCAAGCATCTGGTGCCCGAGGCAGATGCCGAACAGCGGCACGTCGCGCTCGAGCAATTCCTGGATGACCGGCACGGCATACTCGCCGGTCGCCGCCGGATCGCCCGGTCCATTGGAAAGAAACACGCCGTCGGGCTGCAGCGCCATGATTTCATCCACCGTGCTGCGCGCCGGGACAACCGTGACCTTCGCGCCAGCCTTCACGAGGTTGCGGAAGATATTATCCTTGGCGCCGTAATCGATCGCCACGACATGCGGGCGTTCCCGGTTCCCCTCGGTGTAACCGAAGCCAAGCTGCCAATGCCCGCCGCGCCAGTCCTCGTTTTCCTCGCGCGAAACCCGCGGCACGAGATCGAGCCCTTCGAGCCCGCTCCAATCACGCGCCTGCGCCGCCAGTGCATCGAGATCGAATTTGCCGCTCGGCTCATAAGCGATGACCGCGTTGGGAGCACCGTTCAGGCGGACACGCCGCGTAAGGGCTCGGGTATCGACACCGGACAGGCCGATCTTCCCGTGCGCTTTCATCCACTCCACGAATTCATCGCGTGCGCGGAAGTTGGAATGCGGTGTCACTTCCTCGCGCACGATGCAGCCGACTGCTCCCAGTCCCCGGCTTTCCACATCTTCCTCATTCGCGCCGACATTGCCGATATGCGGGAAGGTAAATGTGACGATCTGGCTGTCATAGGAGGGATCGGTCATCACCTCCTGATACCCGGTCATCGCGGTGTTGAAGCAGACCTCCCCCACTGCCGCTCCAACCGCGCCGAAACCCTTTCCCCAGATCGCCGTGCCATCAGCCAGAACGAGGACTCCCGTCGCACCATCGGGTTGCGCAGGACGTTGGGCAGCAGAAGCCATTCGGGGCTCTCCGAGTCAGGTGTTTCCAGCAATGTCGCTAAGTCCCATCGGCTAGGCGCACGATAGCCTTGCGTCAACCTAGGCGCGGGACTCGCATTGCGGTAGATCATGGCCTTATAGCGATCCATCCACAACTAAGACGAAAAGACAGAGACTCCATGATCCGCGACGACATCAAAGCCGCCACCATCACCGCCATGAAAGCCGGCGAGAAAGACCGTACAGCAACGCTCCGTCAGATATCTGCCAAGATCAAGGATCGCGATATCGAGCAGCGCACCAGCGGCAAGGACATCCCCGATGACGAGCTTGTCACTGCCGTCATGCAAAAAATGGCGAAACAGCGGCGCGAATCGATAACCATGTATGTTGACGGTGATCGTGAAGAACTCGCCGAAAACGAACGCGCGGAACTCGCGATTATCGAGGAATTCCTGCCGCAGATGATGAGCGAAGAGGAAACCATCGCGGCAATCGCAGCGGCGAAAGAAACCACCGGCGCCACTTCCATTAAGGATATGGGCAAGGTGATGGCGGAACTGAAGGGGAAGTATGGCGCTGTTATGGATATGGGCACAGCCAGTGCTATTCTGAAAAAGAGTTTCTGAGGGGACTATTATGAAACGCCGCCCGCTTATCTTCACGCCATTGCTTGGATCGGTATTTGCGCTTGCCGCGTGCGGCGACCCTGCCGAAGATACGCCGGTGCTGGATATGCCGGACGGCACAGCGGAGCTTCAAACACCGACCACCGATGGCGAGGTTGCAGCCCTGGCAGCCTCGATCGATGCCGGCGATTTCGCCGATCTAGAGCTCGGCGCCAAAATCGTAGGGCCGCGGGGACCGGAGGTTCAGACCAGCCTTTCCAATGCTGGCGGAATTTTTGCGGACATAACATCCTATGTCGCCTGCCCAGATGGAATGGAGGTATGTGATCCCGCGAACGCGCCGGAAGGCACGATCTACACCTATGTCCACATCGTCTATCCGGGCGAGGACATGGACCCGACCACCGGCGCAGGTGCCGGTACCGATGACGTCGATGTCGAAACGGCAAGCGCATTCATGATGACGCGGCCATCATTCGGTTTCACCGGCAGAGCAGGCTTTTCGAAAGCCGAAGCCGAAGTTGCCATTGGTGAGAATAACAATCTCGTCATCACGTGCGGAGAAGATGGCAACCTTACGTGGACGATTAATGCAGGCGATGGCGGTGACGAGTGGGAGGATGCAGAACCGCTCACATTCTATTGGCAATCCGTCCTTCCCCCTGCCGGACCTGCCGAATCTTACGCGATCAAGGCGAATGATGTGACCGCGACCGGAGAAGGTCCGTATCCGGCTGTCGATGACACCGCGACCAATGCTTGCACAGCTATACCCACAGGCAGCTGATCCAGACGCTTGAATGATTGGCGTGCGGGGCGCATTTTCCCCGCATGGCCATCACCCCGCAATGGAAGGACGAGCTGCGCGCCCGTATCACGCTGTCGACCGTGATCATGCGCACCACCAAGCTCGTCAAAAAGGGGCGCGAATGGGCGGCGTGTTGCCCGTTCCACGACGAGAAAACGCCAAGCTTCTACGTCAACGATCAGAAGCAGTTCTATCACTGCTTTGGCTGCGGCGCGCACGGCGATGTCATCAGCTGGATGACCGAACAACGCGGGCTGTCCTTTATCGACGCGATCAAGGAACTTGCCGCCGAGGCCGGGATGGAGGTCCCTGCCCCCGATCCCGTAGCGGCGAAAAAGGCCGAAAAGCGCGCAAGCCTGATCAACGTCACCACCGACGCGCAGGAATGGTTCGTCGATAATCTGCGCAGCGCCGATGGCCGTGAAGCGCTTGAGTACTTGCAGCGCCGCGGATTGCAGCCCGATACGCTGCGCGAATTCGGCTTCGGCTATGCGCCGGAAAGCAAGCAGGCGCTCAACCGCGCCCTCGCTCGCTATGACGAGGAAATGCTGGTCGATACCGGCATGCGGATCAGAACCGACGACGGCACGACCTATGATCGGTTCAGAGGCCGCGTCATGCTGCCGATCCACGATGCGCGTGGCCAGGTGATCGCGTTTGGCGGGCGCATCCTGCAAGACCGCGAAGGGCTCGCCAAGTACCTCAACTCACCCGACACCCCGCTATTCGACAAGGGCCGAACGCTTTACAATCTGCACCGCGCCGCGCCCGCCTCGCGCCAGACAGGTCGGATCGTCGTGGTCGAAGGGTATATGGACGTGGTCGCGCTGGCGCAGGCCGGTTTTACCGATGCCGTGGCGCCGCTCGGCACGGCGCTTACCGAAATGCAGCTCGAAATGCTCTGGCGCATGGTCGAGGTACCCGTGCTGTGTTTCGACGGAGACACTGCCGGCCAGCGCGCCGCCATGCGCGCGATAAGCCGCGCTCTGCCTATGCTCGCCCCGATGCGGTCGCTTTCAATCGTCCGCCTTCCCAGCGGAATGGATCCCGACGACCTGATCAACAAACAGAGCAAGGGCGCGATGGAAAAGCTGCTCGCGGAGCCGAAGAGCCTGCTCGATACGCTATGGGACTTTGAACGCGACGCGCAACCTCTCGAGAGCCCGGAGGCGAAGGCGGGCCTCAAAGCGCGCCTCATGGAGCACGTCGACACCATCCAGGACCGCGACATCCAGTCGATCTATCGGCGCGAGCTGCTCGACCGCTTCTCCGCTTTCGCCTACCCTCCCCGTCAGCCGCGCGATCAGGCAAAGCGTGGACCCTGGCGGGGTCCAGCACCTGCTCCCAAAACGCTTTCGGTCGGCGCCCGCGCCGCGCTTCAAAAGGCTATGGCAGGCGGACAGAGATCCGATCTGCTCGGCGCCGTCATTGCCGGGCTGGTCCGCCATCCGGAAGAGATTTCGGTGCATTCCGAAGCGCTCATCCGGCTCGCCCGGCATGACCAAAACGCCGCACCCGCAATCGAATCGCTGATAGAGCTATCGGAAACGCTTGATTCGGGCGGTCAAAGCGCCATATCAGCGGAGCAAGGCTATCCTGCCCCACCGGTAGACAATCGTTACACCTTCCTCAGAGAAGGCACGCCCCCCGGTGAAGCGCGCGAGGAACTGGCCGAAGCTGTGTCGTTGCTGGCTCACAAACCAGCGCTCGAAGCTGCTATGGCAGCAACGATTGCGAGGTTTGATGATGATCCGGAAGGATCTTTTGCGGAACAGGCTCGCTTACGGCAGCAGCTCACTACAGTTGACGAGCGTCTGAAGGCATTTGGACGCAAACGGGCCGCTTCTTCGGCGGACAGGGATTGAAAATTCGGTTGTGCCGATAGCCAGACTGGCGAAATGGCAGGCGACCTTGAGATGGATTGAACGCGATACATGGCTTCGACCGCGAAAAGCAAAAAGCAAGAGAACGACGACGCTCCGCTGATCGACCTCAACGAGGCATCAGTGAAGAAGCTGATGACCAAGGCGAAGAAGAAGGGCTACATCACCTATGATGAGCTCAACGAAGCTTTGCCCTCGGGTGAGATGAGCCCGGATCAGATCGAGGACATCCAGACCGCGCTTTCCGAAATGGGCGTTCAGATCGTCGAAAACGACGAGGAAGCCGAGGCCGAAGCCGAGCAGGAATCCGAAGTCGAAGAAATCGCGGTCGGCTCCGACGCCAAGAAAGACGCCAAAAAGGACGCGAAAGCGCCTGCGGCCAAGAAGACCGGCGCGGGCGAACGCACCGACGATCCAGTCCGCATGTATCTGCGCGAAATGGGCGCGGTCGAACTGCTCAGCCGCGAAGGCGAGATTGCCATTGCGAAGCGGATCGAATCCGGTCGCGACATGATGATCATGGGTCTTTGCCAGAGCCCGATCACGTTCCACGCCATCATCCAGTGGTCCGAGGCGCTGAACGCCGAAGACATGCAGCTGCGTGAGATCCTCGATCTCGATGCGATGCTCTCCAAAGAGCCGCCACCCGACAAGATGGAGGAAGAAAACGAGGACGACGACGGCGAGATCTCCGAGGAGACCGCTGGCCCGACCATTCGCGACGATGACGACGATGATTCGGACAGCGACGAAGAAGACGGCGAGGACGGCGAAGAAGGCCAGTCCAAGAAGGACGACGAAGAGGAAGAGGACAACACCCTTTCGCTCGCCCAGATGGAAGCGACGCTGAAGCCCGACGCGATCGAGCGTTTTGCGCGCATTACCAAGCTGTTCAAGACTTTCGAGAAGCTTCAGGCCGAACGCGTCGAAACCCTCGCTGCGGGCAACGAATTCCCGAAAGCGAAAGAGAACAAATACGAAAAGCTAGGCGACGAACTCACTGCCGAAGTCGAAAGCATGCAGTTCCACGCGACCAAGATCGAATTTCTGGTCGACAACCTGTACGCTTTCAACCGCCGCCTGACCGCGCTTGGCGGGCAGATGCTGCGCCTTGCGGAACGGCACAAGATCAAGCGGATCGACTTTCTCAAATCCTATGTCGGCAATGAGCTGGACGACAGCTGGATCATCGCCAACGCGAAGAAGGACAAGAAATGGGCCGCCTTCGCCGAGAAGGAAGAGGCCGCGATCGACCGCATCCGTGCGGAAATCACCGACATCGCCGCGCAGACCGGCATGGCGCTCCCCGAATTTCGCCGCATCGTCAACATGGTGCAGAAGGGCGAGCGCGAGGCTCGCATTGCGAAGAAGGAAATGGTCGAGGCGAATCTGCGTCTCGTGATTTCGATCGCGAAGAAATACACCAATCGCGGGCTGCAATTCCTCGACCTGATCCAGGAAGGCAATATCGGCCTGATGAAGGCGGTCGACAAATTCGAGTATCGCCGCGGCTACAAGTTCAGCACCTATGCGACCTGGTGGATCCGCCAGGCGATCACCCGCTCGATCGCCGACCAGGCGCGCACAATCCGTATCCCGGTCCACATGATCGAGACGATCAACAAGCTGGTGCGCACCTCGCGCCAGTTCCTTCACGAAGAAGGCCGCGAACCGACTCCGGAAGAGATGGCAGCGCGCCTCTCCATGCCGCTTGAAAAAGTTCGCAAGGTAATGAAGATCGCCAAGGAGCCGATCAGCCTCGAAACGCCGATTGGCGACGAAGAAGATTCGCATCTCGGCGACTTCATCGAAGACAAGAATGCGATCATTCCTGTGGATGCCGCAATTCAGGCGAACCTAAAGGAAACCGTGACCCGCGTCCTCGCCTCGCTCACACCGCGTGAAGAGCGCGTGCTGCGCATGCGGTTCGGCATCGGCATGAACACCGACCATACGCTCGAAGAAGTCGGCCAGCAGTTTTCGGTTACTCGCGAACGTATTCGCCAGATCGAGGCAAAGGCGCTGCGCAAGCTCAAGCACCCGAGCCGCTCACGGAAAATGCGTTCCTTCCTGGATCAGTAAAACCGGCTTTCGGCAAGGACGAGGTTCAGGGCTGGCGTCATGGCTAAAAACATCGTTATTACAGGTGGTTCCTCCGGCATCGGCGTAGCATGTGCTGAGGCAGCTGTCGCATCCGGCCATAGGGTTGCCTTGGTGGCCAGATCGCAGGACAAGCTTGACCAGATCGTCGCAAAGCTTGGAGAAGAAAACGCGATTGCCGTACAGTGCGACGTGACTAAACCTGCTGAGCAGGAGGCCATGTTCGAAAAGGTTCTGGCGCATTTCGGAACTATCGATGCGGTCTTCGCGAATGCAGGTCTTGGAGCCTCCGCCACGGGCACCGAGCACGGCGATGTCGATAATTTTCACGAGATGATCCTCGTCAACAATTTCGCCGTGACCGTTACGTGTAAATTCGCAATTCCTCATCTGCGAAAGACCAAGGGCCAGCTGGTTCTCATCGGCTCGCAAGCAGGGCATGTAGCTCTGTCAGGGTCGGTCTACAGCGCAACCAAATGGTTCATACGCGGCTACGCCAAGAACCTTTCCAATGAGCTGATCGAGCATGGGGTCCGGGTAACAAGCATCGATCCGGGTATGGTCGACACGCCGTTTTTCGACGAACCCAAGCCTACCGCGCTGAGGCCCGAAGATATCGGGAAGGCATTTGCGTACATCATCGACCTGCCCGAGCACGCGCGGATTGCCGAGTTGGAGATTTATCCAACCGTTGGCGCCCATCACTCCTGATCCGTCCGACATTCACAACATTGACGCTTCACAGGTTGGACATAGCCGGCCTCTCATGCAAAGCATGCAGGTGAGAGAAGATCGTTCAGTGTAGCTTGGTCAGGAAAACCCAAACGTGCCCACCTCTTCTCCCCATGTCATCGCCATCGTTTCTCAAAAGGGCGGTTCGGGTAAGACCACCCTCGCCGTCCATCTGGCCAGCCGCGCCGCGCAGGCTGGCCGGGAGAGCTGCATTGTAGACACGGATCCGCAAGCGACCGCTGCCGCTTGGTCCGATTGGCGCGGCGATTATCTCCCTGTCGTCGTGACCAGCCCGCCTGCTCGGCTCGGTCGAACCATCGAGAGCGCAAAGAAAAACGGCGTCGATTTTGTTGTCGTCGACACGCCGCCGCATGCCGACGCCGCCGCTCGCGAAGCCATCAAGGCCGCCGATATCGTGCTCATCCCATCGAAGCCGCGCGCTTTCGATCTACACGCGCTCGCACCGATCGCCGACCTGATTTCGTTCGCCAAAAAGCCTGCCTATGTGGTGCTGAATTCTGTACCGGCCGGCGCAACCGTTTTGTCCGAAGAAGCGCGCAAATCCGCGAAAAAAATGGGCCTGAAGATGTGCTCGGTTTCGCTCGGCGATCGCGCAGCCTTTCACCGTTCCTCTGCGAAGGGCGAAACCGCGGCTGAGATCGATCCCGAAGGCAAGGCCGCCAAAGAGATCGAGAAGCTGTGGAAGTGGCTGGGCAAGAAGCTCGCGCGGAGCTGACCGGACAATCCGACGCGATCGGTCGAAAAGCCGCTCATCCGGGGTGGAGAGAATCGATCCGCGCCTCTATGTAGACGCCATGCGTATCGCCATTGCCTCAGACCATGCCGCGACCGATCTGAAAGCGGAGCTTGCCGAGTGGCTAATCGATGAAGGCTACGAGGTCGCCGACCTGGGTCCCGATGGCGGGGAGAGCGTCGATTATCCCGATTATGGATATAAGCTGGCCAGTGTTGTCGCGGATGGCACGGTCGAATATGGCGTCGCGCTGTGCGGATCAGGTATTGGCATTTCGATCAGCGTCAATCGCCATCCCGCCGTCCGCTGCGCACTCGTCTCCGAACCGCTCTCCGCGGCACTTGCGCGTGAGCATAACAATGCAAACTGCATCGCCATGGGTGCGCGCCTCATCGGCATCAAAATGGCGAAATCCTGCGTAGCTACGTTTTTGAACACCGAATTTGCAGATGCAGGCGATCCGTCGGGTCGTCACCAACGCCGCGTCGCGAAGCTCGGCAATCCGCCCACCTCTCCCGATCATATCGAGACGCACCAATGAGCACGCAGCCTAACGAAGTTCTGAATTCGATGGATTCCTTCTGGAACGATGACCTTGCGACTGCCGATCCAGAGATCGCGGCCGCCATCAGCAACGAGCTGAAACGCCAGCAGGACAAGATCGAGCTCATCGCCAGTGAAAACATCGCATCGAAAGCGGTGCTTGAGGCGACCGGCAGCGTCTTCACCAACAAATACGCCGAGGGGTATCCGGGCAAAAGGTATTACGGCGGCTGCGATTATGCGGATGTCGTTGAAACGCTGGCGATCGAGCGCGCCAAGGAGCTGTTCGGCTGCAACTTCGCCAACGTCCAGCCCAATAGCGGGAGCCAGATGAACCAGGCGGTGTTCCTTGCGCTGCTGCAGCCGGGCGACACCTTCATGGGGCTAGACCTCAATTCGGGCGGGCACCTGACGCACGGATCACCGGTCAATATGAGCGGCAAGTGGTTCAATCCAGTAAGCTACGGTGTACGCGAAGGCGATGAGCTGATCGATATGGACGCCGTCGCGGCGACTGCGCGCGAGCACAAACCCAAGCTCATCATCTGCGGCGGAACCGCTTATTCCCGCACATGGGACTTTCAGGCCTTTCGCGATATTGCCGATGAAGTGGGTGCTTATCTCCTTTGCGACATGAGCCACATTTCCGGCCTCGTGGCAGGCGGCGCGCACCCTTCGCCCTTTCCGCATTGCGATATCGTGACCTCAACCACGCATAAGAGCCTGCGCGGTCCACGATCGGGCATCATCCTCTGGAACGACGAAGAGCTGACCAAGCCGCTCAACATGGCGGTTTTTCCAGGTCTTCAAGGCGGCCCGTTGATGCATGTCGTTGCCGCAAAAGCCGTGGCCTTCCGCGAGGCATTGCAGCCCGAATTCAGGAACTATGCGCACCGGATCGTCGAAAATGCGCGCGCGCTGGCTGCGAGCCTCGAAGAGAACGGTCTGCGGATCGTGTCGGGCGGGACGGACAACCACTCGATGCTTGTCGATCTCACTGCCAAGGACGTCACCGGAAAGTCGGCGGAGAAGGGCCTCGACCGCGCTTGGCTGACCTGCAACAAGAACGGCATTCCTTTCGACACGCGCTCGCCTTTTGTGACCAGCGGCATCCGCCTCGGCACACCGGCAGGCACCACCCGCGGATTCGGACCGGCTGAATTTCGCACCGTCGGCAAGCTCATCAGCGAAGTTGTCGATGGCCTTGCGAAGAACGGACCGGAAGGCGATGCGCAAGTCGAGGAAAGCGTTCGCAGCCGCGTTGCCGAGCTGTGCGCCGCCTTCCCAGTCTATCCCGACGCCTGATACCGAGCCTGAAACCGCATGCGTTGCCCCTTCTGCGCTCACGATGACAGCCAGGTAAAAGACAGCCGACCGACTGAGGATGCGACCGCGATCCGGCGGCGGCGGCAGTGCTCGCACTGCGGGGCTCGCTTCACCACCTTCGAGCGCGTCCAATTGCGTGAAGTCACAATCGTTAAGGCCGGTCTGGATGGCGGTGAAGCGCGCCGCGAACCCTTTGACCGCTCCAAGCTCGAAAAATCGGTTTCTCTCGCCTGCCGCAAACGCGACGTTTCGCAGGAGCGGATCGATCAACTCGTATCCGGAATACAGCGACAGATCGAAACCGCCGGAGAGGCCGAGGTGCCGTCTTCGCGCATCGGCGAATTGGTCATGGACGGGCTGAAGCAGATCGACAGCGTCGCCTATATTCGTTTCGCCAGCGTCTACCGCGATTTCTCCGAAGCCAGGGACTTCGAAGAGTTCGCGAGCACCGTGGCCGAAGCGGCGAAAGACTGACCTCGATGGCCGCGCCCATTATTGTTCTCGTGCGTCCGCAATTGGGCGAGAATATCGGCAAGGCTGCGCGCGCTATGCTGAACTTCGGGCTTACCGAGATGCGGATCGTGAACCCGCGTGATGGCTGGCCCAACCCCTCTGCGGGTCCGGCCGCTGCGGGCGCTGATATCGTGCTCGACCAGGCCAAGGTGTACGAGACAACCGCGGAGGCCATCGCCGATTGCGAGCATGTATACGCGACGACAGTACGTAAGCGCGGCGTGACCAAGCCTGTTGTCGGACCTGATGAAGCGGCCAGGCTGATGCACGGCGAAAGTGGCCGCCATGCGATCCTGTTCGGGCGGGAGGCCTCCGGCTTGTCGACCGAGGACGTGACGCTCGCACGGCGGATCCTGACCGTCCCGATCAATCCCGAATTTGGATCGCTCAACCTGGCGCAGGCGGTTATCCTGTGCGCGTATGAATGGTCGCGGATCGCGCGCGAAGCGGGTGCAGGCGAACTCGTTCAGCCCACCGATGAGGACGACGCGCTCCCCCCTGCTCCACAGGACGAGCTCGACGGATTGATTGGACACTTGGAAGGCATGTTGGAGCCAAAAGGGTATTTTCTACCGGAGAGCCGCAGCGAAGCGACGCGGCGCACTTTGCGCGGCGTCTTGACCAAGCCGGGTTGGAACCATCTCGAAGTGAGAACCCTGCGCGGGGTCTTGTCTTCGCTCCAGCGCGGGGATCGCGAAAGCTAGTCGAATTCAACTTTGAGTTGATTTTCGCGCATAGATCGCTAATTGCCCCTCCACGCAAAGATTGGCTCCGCATCCCGGTGAAGCGGTAGCCGCACGAAATACAATCGATTTCGTGGTGCGATGCCGGGTTGAATGGCCACCATTCCGGGTGGCTCAGCAAATTTGAAGGAAAGACTTATGTCGAAGCGCAAAAGCGCCAAGTACAAACTCGACCGCCGGATGGGCGAAAACATCTGGGGTCGCCCGAACTCTCCGGTCAACAAGCGCTCCTACGGCCCCGGCCAGCACGGCCAGCGTCGCAAGAGCAAGATGAGCGACTTCGGTCTTCAGCTGCGCGCTAAGCAGAAACTGAAGGGCTATTACGGCGACGTCACCGAGAAGCAGTTCCGCTCGACCTACAAGGACGCCACTCGCATGAAGGGCGACACCGGCCAGAACCTGATCGGCCTGCTCGAGCGCCGCCTCGACATGATCGTATACCGCGCGAAGTTCGCTCCGACGATCTTCGCCGCGCGCCAAATCGTGAACCACGGCCACATCTATGTGAACGGCGTTAAGTGCAACATCCCGTCGCGCCGCTGCGATGTCGGCGATGTGATCAGCCTCGGCAACAAAGCCAAGGAAATGGCGCTGGTCATCGAAGCGCAGAGCCTGCCCGAGCGTGAGATCCCCGATTACGTCGCACCAGAAGGCAATGACAAGGTTGCCTTCACCCGCGTACCGAAGCTCGACGAAGTGCCCTATCCGGTTACCATGGAACCGAACCTCGTGGTCGAGTTCTACTCGCGCTAAGACGTAGCAAATTCTCTGTTTTCAAATGGGGCGGTCCGTCGGGCCGCCCTTTTTTGCGCCATCGCGAATATGCGCCAGATACAAAAAAGGCGGCCCCGAATGGACCGCCTTCGATTGTGCCTCATAGAGAGACTTTAATTACGCATCACTTTCGAATTCGATCCCAAATTTCAAACTCATAGGCGATCGAACCTTCGACAAGCCTCTCCCAGATATCAGCAACGACATCTGCCGGAAGACCGCGAGCGCCTGCATCCTTGACCGCAGCATCGATGACGTTGGCCTTTCGGTCCTCATCGCGAACAGCTTCGCGCGTTGGTTTAATCCGGGCTGCCGCGCGCATGTACCCGAACCGGCGATCGAGCAGTTCGACGATCTGGCGATCCGTGGCATCGACGCCCTCGCGAACTTCCGACATTGAAGCGCAATCTTCAGGACTTTTGAAATCAGCAGACATGGCCGCGCATGTGGCCTTTCACGCCCCTTTTGTCGAGAGGCTTGCTCTATCATTGGCCATGGAGAACTTCCTGCAGGAACTTATCGATTTCTATCAGCATCTCGGTGCGCACTTTGCTGTCTCCCAAGTCGTGCTGTAGATCCTCGTACTCGTTATAGATGACCTCCTTGCCGGCATTCTGCAGCGCTTGTGCCATGCCGCGCGAGTGACGCACTTCTACGTTAACGTCGCGAGTAGCATGGAATAGCGCGACCGGTGCTGCGAACTGTTCAGCATGGCGGCGTGGACTGCCGGCGTCGATGTGCGGCCCATTGCCTAGTTGTTTAGCTCGCAAGCGGGAACTTGTGTATGCGCGCGCATCGCTGCGAAGATAACCCAGATCCGTCACTGGCGCGATCGCGACAATCGCATTGTAAAGATCGGGCTCCACGACCTGAGATTGCAGCGCTGCGTATCCTCCGTAGGACCAGCCGGCAATCGCAAGCTTCTCTGGATCAGCGATCCCTTCGCTCACCAACCATCTACCAGCATCGTTCACATCACCAATTGCGACGTCCCATGCTTGGTAGCCGTTCTTGCCGAACCACGCTTCTCCATAACCGGACGACCCGCGATAATTAGGCTGAAGCACCGCGTACCCTCTGGCCACGAAATATTGGACTATCCAATCAAAGCCCCAGACGTCCCTAGCTGCAGGGCCACCATGAGGCAGCACAATCGCGGGAAGACCGATGCCGCCAGAGGCAGGTGGCAGAGTGAGGTATCCTGGAATTTGCGCTCCATCGCGCGCGGGAAACGAGATGGATTTCATATTACCCATCGGTTGTTCCACGAGGTATTCGCGCACGGCGAGAAGCTCTTCCAGTTGGCCCGCGCCCTTATCGAACAAGTAAACGGTACCGGGATCCGTGTCGGACGAGGCGATTACCAGCAGCTTGCTTTCGTCAGCGCTAGCGCCGGCGATATTGATGATCGGCTGATTCGGCAGCGCCTCCCCAATGCCCTTGCCAGGGTTGCAAGCTCATCATCAAAATACGCGACCGAACGTTTCTCGGTCGCGTAACTTGCGCCTACGACGCGCCGCTGACGACCGATCCGAATAAGCCCGTCAACATCTACGTCGTCACGCGCGAATACCACCTTACCTGCGCGGGGATTCGACAGCGGAACCTCGGCGAGCGCAGTGAACCCTCCTACCGACGTGAAACCAAAGGCACTGTTGCGCGCTGCATCGACCGCAACCGGGAGAAAACCTTCGACTGGCTTCCCGTCCAAGGATATATCCGCAAGCTCTTGCCAATGACGGCTGTCAGGTGCGCGGAAGTAGTAGTAATAGTCGCCTGTGAGCATTCCGTTGAGATCATATTTCGCTCTCGCCTTGATCCTCACTTCGCCGAGCTCATCAGCGATGTACCGCATGGCGCCGTCATCGGGCTGCTCTTCCACTCGGCGCCGACCAGTGTTCACATCAATCTGGTCGACGCCAAGCCCTTCCTTCTCATTGGCCAATCGCGTTCCGGTGGAGTTTTCCTTGAGATAGGTCTTGGTCAAGAGGATTCGACCATCCTCGCCAGCAACATCGAATGCCACGACACTCCCGCCGCTCTGATTGAAACCAAAGGCGCGAAGGCTCCTTCGTTCAGAAAGCGATTCGATTTCGGTCCCATCATAGTCTATCGCAAACATCCGATCGAAGCCGATCAGCGTCCCATCTGGCGCTTTTCCCATTCCATCGACCTGGCAGACTAAGCGTTCGTCCGTGGCCCAACGGCACCACGATAGATCACTTGTCACTTCAGTGTTCTTGGCGATTTGTTTCACACTGCCAGGTCCGGCTAGGTCAACGACGTTCAGTACCTCGCTGTGCTCAGGACCTGCGGCGACCCAAGCCACTTTCGTTCCCGAGGGAGACAGGCTTATGTCGAGCACGGAAGAGCGCGCACCAAAACGCGCAGCCACGTCTTCGGCTTCTACTTCCGCTGCCTCGTCCTGCGCAGATCCCGGAACGGCGATGCTCGAGGCAAGACAGCTCACGACGCAAAGCGCCCTTCCAAAAAACTTCATCGACTGCCCCCTTTTTCATCTGCGACAACTTAACGTAACAAAGACTAATCGCATTGCAACGGGCTAGATCGACTAGTCGCTAGAGTAGAGATTGCGGAACTTCTCAGCAAAGCTTGCAAACTTCCTTTCAGTTATCGCTTGTCGCATTGCGCGCATCAATTGCTGGTAAAACCAGAGATTGTGCTCCGTCACCAGCATCGCACCGAGAATTTCTCCCGACTTCTGCAGGTGGTGGAGATAGGCGCGGGAATAGTTTGCGCAGGTCGGACACTCGCATTTCGCATCGAGCGGGGCGGTGTCTTCTGCATGGCGGGCGTTGCGAAGGTTCAGCGCGCCGTCCCATGTAAAAGCCTGCCCATTTCGGCCGGAGCGCGTCGGCAGCACGCAATCGAACATGTCGATCCCGCGCTCGACCGCTCCAACAAGATCGTCGGGCTTTCCGACACCCATCAGATAACGCGGGCGATTGTCTGGAAGCATCTCTGGGGCGTAGTCGAGCACGCCGAACATGGCCTCCTGCCCCTCGCCCACGGCAAGCCCGCCGACCGCATAGCCATCGAACCCGATATCGATGAGCTTGTCCGCGCTCACCCTTCTGAGATCTTCGTCAAGGGCTCCCTGCTGAATTCCGAATAGCGCAGCGCGCGACGAATGATCTTCGTCGCTGTCGAACCCGTCACGGCTGCGCCTGGCCCAGCGCATCGAGAGTTCCATGCTCGCTGCGATTTCGTCTCGCGGACGGTCCGCGCGCGGACATTCATCGAACGCCATGACGATGTCGCTCCCAAGCAGACGCTGGATTTCCATAGAGCGCTCGGGCGTCAGCATGTGTTTGGACCCATCGATGTGGCTGCGAAATTCGACACCCTGTTCGGTCAGTTTGCGCAGGTCCGACAGGCTCATCACCTGATAGCCGCCGCTATCGGTCAGGATAGGCCGGTCCCAATTCATGAAGCGATGCAGCCCGCCAAGCTTCGCCACACGCTCCGCGCCGGGGCGCAGCATCAGGTGATAAGTGTTGCCAAGAATGATGTCCGCACCGGTGGCGCGCACGCTCTCAGGCTTCATTGCCTTGACAGTCGCAGCTGTGCCCACGGGCATGAAGGCCGGCGTCTGTATATCGCCACGCAGCATGGAAATCGTGCCGGAGCGCGCCCGGCCATCAGTCGCGCTCAGCTTGAAGGAAAATCGCTCGCTCATATACGCGCGGCGCTTAGCTCGCTGGCGAAGCTCTGTCACGCCTGTGCTCAAAGTGACGGGGCGCGCTCAGCCTCAACCGCGCGCGCCCCGAACATTGCTAACAAGCGCCTCAGAACGCGAAGAGCACGCCGCCGGTGACACGGGTTGAATCGAACGCGATGGTGTCGATGCCGACGCGCAGTTTCAGCGGGCCGTCACCAATGCCAAAGTCCGCACCGGCCCCGACGAGGTAATCGCCGTCGGTCGTGTCGAACCCGGCGGGCAGCGCAACAGGGGCAAAGCGCGAGAAATCGAAATCGACTTCCTGATAGCCGCCGCGGACATACACTTTCCCGCGTTCACCGACACGCACGCCCAACCGGGCCGCGACGCCGTACTCGTTATCGATAAAGCCGTCGCCGAAATGGAAGTTGCCCTCCGCCCCGACAAAGATCGTTTCGCCAACCGGAACGTCAACACCCGCGACTACACCGTAAATGCCGCCGTCGTCATCGGGCAGATCGGTGCCGATGTCGTGATAGCCGATTGATGCACCGACATAGGGTTCGGCCGCGCCATCGGTTTGTGCCTGGGCGGCCGCGGGGATGGCCACGGCGCCGCAAGCTATCGCAGAGAGCGCTGAAAACTTGAGATATTTCATAGAATTCCTCCAAATGCGTCCGTTAGGGGGACGGGGAAGAATTGCCTTCGCGGCTCTGTCGATTGCCTGAATGAATCCGTCAGATTTGCTGTGATCGACCAGCGACCATTACGGCCCGACCGATGCCATGATCAGCCCAACGAACGCACACTATTCTCTTAGCCGCCAACCGGTCTTGAAGATGAACGCGATGATGGCCGTACAAACCGCGAGGAAACCGAGGGTTAAGCCAAGCGATATGCCGATCGACACATCCGACGTCCCGTAAAAGGTCCAGCGTAGCCCGCTGACGAGAAATGCGATCGGGTTGGCCAGCGCGATCTTGTCCCACGGGTCAGGGAGCATATCGAGCGAATAGAAAGTCCCGCCCAGAAAAGTCAGCGGCGTCAGGATCAACACCGGGATGATTCCGAGCTTTTCGAAGCTGTCGGCCCAGATGCCGAGGATAAACCCGAACAGCGAAAAACTCGCCGCGACAAGAACTATGAATCCGATCGCGAGCAATGGATATTTGATCTCGTAATCGACGAACAGTGTCGCCGTGGCGAGGATGATTGCCGCGAGGATCAAGCTTTTCGTGGCCGCGGCGCCGACGAAACCGACAAGCGTCTCTGCCACCCCGACGGGCGCGGACAAAAGTTCGTAAATCGTGCCGGTGAAGCGGGGCATATAAATGCCGAAACTCGAATTGCTGGTCGTTTCCCCAAGCAATGTCAGCATCAACAGGCCGGGAATGATGAACGCCGCGTACTCGATGCTCTGGATCGGCTCCATCCTGCTGCCGATGGCAGAGCCGAAAACGATGAAATAGAGCGAAGTCGTAAGCACAGGGGCTATGACCGACTGAAATGCGGTGCGAAATGCTCGCATCAGTTCGCGCTGATAGATCGACCACGCCCCTCGGAGGTTGAAGCCCATTACGCTTCCTCCGTTTCGGATACGAGGCCGACAAAAATGTCTTCGAGCGAGCTGTCATGGATATCGATGCCGCGATAATCGATTCCGCTGATGATCAGCGCCTTGGTAAGCGCCGCAACATCCTCGCGCCCCTTCCCGCTGCCATCCCCGCCGCGGTAGCAAAGCTCCATCCCGTCGGCGCGAAGCTCGACCGGGAATGTCGCGATACTCGGGGGCAGTTCGCGCAAAGGCTCGCTGAGCGCGATGACCGCTTCGGTTCGGCCCATCCGCTGCATCATCGCGTCCTTGTCGTCCACCATCAGGATCTGTCCCTTGCGGATGACACCGACACGGTCGGCCATTTCTTCGGCCTCTTCGATGTAATGCGTGGTCAGGATGATCGTCGTACCGCGCTCGCGCAGGGCTGCAATCTGCTTCCACATATCCTTGCGCAGTTCGACATCGACACCGGCTGTGGGTTCGTCGAGGAATAGAAGATCCGGCTCATGCGCGAGCGCTTTCGCAATCAGCACGCGCCGCTTCATTCCGCCCGACAGTTCGCGGATCTGGCTGTCGCGCTTGTCCCAGAGCGTGAGGCTGCGCAGCACTTCCTCGATACGGGCCTTGTCAGGCGGAAAGCCGAACAGACCGCGGGAATAGCTGACCGCGCGGTGCACGGTTTCGAACATGTCAGTGCTGAGTTCCTGCGGGACGAGGCCGATCCGCCCCCTCGCCTCTCGCCAATTGTGCGCGAGGTCCTCGCCAAACGCCGTCACTTTCCCGCTCGTTGGCCGGACCAGACCACACACCGCTCCGATCAAGGTGGTCTTGCCGGCGCCATTCGGGCCGAGCAGCGCAAAGATTTCGCCTTTTCGGATGGTCAGATCGACATTGTCCAGCGCTCTGACGCCGCCTTTGTAGACCTTGCTAAGGCCGGAAATGTCGAGGATCGCTTCGTCGGTCACTTCCGCCATTTGGCACAGGCGAGCGGGAATGCAAGCGCGCGCTAGGGAAGGAGCAGCGAAGAATCTCCATAGGAGTAGAAACGATAATTGTTGGCGATGGCGTGCGCGTACGCTGCCATCATCCGCTCGCGCCCCATCAGAGCGCTAACCAGCATCATCAGTGTCGATTTCGGCAGGTGGAAATTGGTCATCAGCCCGTCGACACCATTGAAAGTGTAGCCCGGCGTGATGAAAATGTCTGTGTCACCTGCGAATTCGCGAATTTTTCCATTCGCATCGCCGGCGCTTTCCAACAATCGCAGCGCAGTGGTGCCGACCGCGACGATCCTCCCGCCTGCCTCCCGCGCTTGGTTGAGGCGGTCGGCGGTTGCTTGTGTAATGCGCCCGAATTCCGAATGCATGGCGTGATCATCGGTATCGTCTGCCTTTACTGGCAAGAACGTGCCTGCGCCTACGTGCAGCGTCAGTGTCTCGCGCTTGATCCCCTTCGCATCAATTGCATCGATAAGCTTTTGCGTGAAGTGCAGCGATGCAGTCGGCGCGGCTACGGCACCATCCTCTCTCGCAAACATGGTCTGGTAATCGGTGATATCCTGTTCATCCACGCCGCGCTTTTGCGCGATGTAGGGTGGGAGCGGCATCGTTCCTGCGCGATCGAGCAGAACTTCGACCGGCTCTTCCCCTTCGAAAAAAAGCGTGATGCTACCGTCGGCGTGACGCTCTTCGGCGATCGCGGTCACGCCGCCGCCGAAGACCAGCTGGTCTTGCACCTTTATCCGTTTTGCATTGCGAACGAATGCCTGCCAGCGGCGCAAATCCATGCGCTTGTGCAAGGTCGCGCCGATCCTTGCCTCGCCTTTGGCGCGACGCCCTTCGAGCTGAGCGGGAATGACGCGGGTGTCGTTGAAAACGAGCACGTCGCCCGGTTCGAGCAAGTCCGGTAGATCGCGCACCCCGCGATCTTCGAATGGCGCCTGAGCGCCGCGCACCAGCAACATGCGCGCCGCATCGCGCGGTCGCACTGGGCGAAGCGCTATCCGGTCCTGCGGAAGTTCGAAATCGAAGAGATCAACACGCATGGGCGCGCGCCTAGCGTGTGTCTCGGCTCTGCGAAAGCCTTACTGCGCTTCGATCGGAGCGCTCAGCAGATCGGCCGTGATATCCTGTTCCGGGGGAGCAGGAGGCGCGATGACCGGCGGGGCTTTATTGTCGCTGGCGATCGAGGCCTGGAGGATACGTGTCGGATCCTGCGGTGGCTCGCCGCGATTGATATCATCCACAGCGGCCATGTTGTCGATCACGCGGCCAAGATTGGTATAACGTTTGTCGAGGCTGAAGCGCGGATAGAACACGATGAAGAACTGGCTGTTGGCGCTGTCTTCCTCCGAAGCTCGCGCCATCGATACCGTACCGCGAACATGCGGCATCGGGTTGAATTCTGCTTTCAGGTCGGGAAGCTCACTGCCGCCCTGACCAGTGCCGGTCGGATCCCCGCCCTGCGCCATGAAGCCGTCGATGACGCGGTGGAAGATGATCCCGTCATAAAATCCCTGACGGGTGAGCGTCTTGATCCGCTCGACATGTTCGGGGGCCCATTCCGGCATAAGCCGGATCGACACGCGCTCGCCCGTAGAAAGGTCGAGCACCCAGACATTTTCAAGGTCTTCGGTTTCATCGAAATTCACAGGGACGAAGCTGCGCGAAGGCGCTTCCACCGCTTCTTCATCTTGCGCAAAAGTTGCCGAGGGAACGGCAAACAGTGAAAGTGCGGCAAGCGTGCCAAGTGTTTTCTTGATCATGGGGTTCTTCATAATGCTGTGGGTATGACGCGACATTTAGCTGTACGGGGCTGACACTTCAATGAACGAAGCGCGCCAATCGACAGGTGCGAAGGTGTCGAAGCGCGGTCAGTAATCACCCTTCCGTCCCAGTTTTTCTACCCTTGCAATCACTTCATCGCACACGGGTTTGCTCACAAAAGGTGTGATGTCACCGCCGTAGAGCGCGATTTCCTTTACCAATTTCGATGCGATGGGTTGCAGGGAAACGTCTGCCATCAGAAAGATCGTTTCGATATCATCATCAAGCTGCTGATTCATGCCCGCCATCTGGTATTCGTACTCGAAATCGGCGACAGCGCGGAGCCCTCTGATGATGACGGTCGCGCCCTGTTTCTGCGCGAATTTCACGAGGAGTGCGTTGAAGCCCACGACTTCGACGTTATCGAGACCGAGATTCTCCACCTCCCGCTGCACCATCGCAAAACGCTCTTCGGTCGAGAACATCGGATTTTTCGAAGGGTTGGTGGTGACCCCAAGGATCAGCTTGTCGACAAGCTTTGCGCCGCGGCGGATGATATCCGCGTGACCCAGTGTGATCGGATCGAAAGTGCCCGGGTAGATGCCTACGCGCTGTGTCATTGCTGATCGACCTCCCACTCGATGCCGGCCGCAGAACCATCGTCCGCGATCCTGATCAGGACCGCCTCGGAGCTTCCCTCGCCGTCCTCGCTTACAAACCGACCATCTTCGGTCTGCGAGAAGCCCAGGGATTTGAGCACCGCTGGCATATCCTCTGCGCATCCAACAGGTGACTGATAGGCGCGAATATAAAGGCCGGAACCGTCCGCCTCTCGGCGTCGCATTGTTCCGATAAGCTCCGAATCCTCACATTGCTGCGCTTCGAAACGGTCGACGAACTCAGCCACCATCTGCCGCTTTTCGCGGGCTGCCTCTTCGGAAGGCCCCATGTGGTGCCCCTCATGAGAAACCATTTCGGCTGACGCGTCACTCTGGCCGGAAGGCTCAGGCTGGGCCGAGCAGGCAGCGAGAGAAGCGCAGACCAGCGTAAGCGGAAAAGCAGAAATCCTCATCGATCACGCTCCACAATAAACCGCGCAAGCTCCCGCAGCAGGTCAGCTTCCGCGCCATGATTGGCCAGATGACCAACGGCTTGGTCGACGAGTACCCGTGCCTGCTCGCGGGCCTTGTCGACTCCCATCAGCGTCACGAACGTTTGCTTGCCCTGTTCATCGTCCTTGCGCAGAGCCTTGCCCGCCTTCTCCTGATCCCCGGTAACATCGAGAAGGTCGTCGGCAATCTGAAATGCGAGACCGATATCGCGTGAATAGGCCCGAAGATGCGCGCGGCCTTCGGGCGGAACTTTGCCCAGTATAGCGCCCATCTCGACCGAAGCGGCGAGCAGTGCGCCCGTTTTCAGCTGCTGCAAGCGCGTGATGGAATGGAGGTCGTATTCGACGCCCTCTTCATCGGCGACCATATCCATGATCTGTCCGCCCGCCATCCCGTTCATGCCGCTCGCCGTTCCGAGCGTTGCTATCAGCTCGCTGCGCACGAACGGATCGCTGCTTGTTTCGGTATCCGCCAGGATCTCGAACGCCAGCGCGTGCAATGCGTCCCCCGCCAGCACCGCCGTCGCCTCATCGAAAGTCTTGTGCAAGGTCGGCTTTCCGTGGCGCAGATCATCATCATCCATGCAGGGAAGATCATCGTGGATGAGGGAATAGGCATGGATAGCTTCAACTGCAGCGCCTGCGCGCAGCGCCGCGGTACGGTCAACGCCGTAGAGCTCAGCCGTGCTGACAACCAGCAGGGGGCGCACCCGCTTTCCGCCGCCGATCGTCGCGTATCGCATCGCTTCAACCAGCCTGGCTCGCGTATCGTTCGGCACCGGCAGAAACGCATCGAAAACCGAATCGATCTCGGCCTGAACCCGCTTCAGTCCACTGCTGAGCACGCCTTCAATACCTACGACCGTCATTTCAGTCGGTCCCGTCCAGCGGCGCAGTTCCACTAGGCTTGCCATCTGCCCCGGTCACGATTTTTTCAATGCGGGCTTGCGCACTATCGAGCCGTTTCTGACAGGCGGCCCGCAACTGCTCACCGCGCTCATAAAGCGTAATCGATTCATCGAGCGGAACATCGCCGCGCTCCAGCTGCTGCACGATGTTTTCAAGCGCGCCGAGCGCCTGTTCGAAACTCATTGCCGCGATGTCATCCGCATTCGGTGCGGAACCATTTCCCTCGTCCATGCGCTGGAGCATTGACCGTGCCAGACTGCCTGGTCAAGGCTGGCCAGATACAAATACCGCCTGAATTAAAGCGGGTGCAACAGGGAACGCACACATGACCAAATTCATCATCGCCTATGTCTGCGCGGCAATCGTGTTCGGCATACTCGACTCGCTGTGGCTGCGCTGGGCCGGACCCAACCTTTACCGCCCCGTAATTGGCGAGATCATGGCGAAGGATTTCAACGTCGGGGCGGCGGGCGCGTTTTACCTCATTTACCTTGCAGGCATGGTCTGGTTCGCGATCAAGCCTGGCCTCGAAACCGGTTCGGTCGCAACAGCGCTGCTCAACGGCGCTTTGCTGGGTGCGCTTTGCTACGCGACATTCGATCTGACGAGCCAGGCGGTCTTCAAGGTCTGGGCCACAAAGATTTCGGTGCTGGACATCATGTGGGGAGCATTCGCCACCGGCACGACAAGTGCCGTTGCAACCTGGGCGACTTTGCGCTTCACGTCTTGACGACCGTATCGAGGGGGCAAGACCATGTTTGTTGGACACTGGGCGCCGGCCTTTGCCGCAGCCGCCATCAGCCCAAGCGGGCCTAAACTGGCAACGTACTTCATTGCGGCGCAGCTCGTCGATTGGGGCTTCTTCGCGCTCGCCCTGTTCGGAATTGAGCGCATGCGTGTCGACCCAGATGCGACCGTCATGGTGCCGTTCGATTTGTATCACATGCCCTATACGCACTCATTGCTAGGCACCGGGATATGGGCGGTCGCCATGGCCGGAGTCGTCCTGATCCTCAATCGCAACCTGATCGGCGGCCTGCTTGCGGGCCTTGTCGTCATGTCGCATTGGTTGCTTGACTGGATAACGCACCGACCGGACATGACGATCGCAGGGGGCGAGGAAACGTATGGACTCGGCCTGTGGAACTATCCATTTGCCGCCATCCCGCTTGAGGCAGGCATCACGCTGGCGGCATTCGTATTCTACCTGAAACGAACGCGCGGACCGATCGGGCCGCCGCTCATTCTGCTATTGGTGCTTGGCGCCTTTCAAGCAATCAACTGGTTCGGACCTCATCCAGCCTCTGCAGGCCCGATGCTTTACCTGCAGGCGCTCCTCGCTTTCGGAGTTGCAACGGCTTTCGCGTGGTGGGTCGGGGAGAATCGCTATTTCGTGAGACGAGGCGGGTTGGCGACAACCGGCGTCTGAATTACAGGGGCGCGCATGAGCGAAATTACCCCTGACATCGTCGAACAGCATGGTCTCTCACCCGAAGAATACGAGCGCGTACTCGCGGGGCTCGGGCGCGAACCGAATCTTGTCGAGCTCGGCATCTTCTCGGTCATGTGGTCCGAGCATTGCAGCTATAAATCGAGCCGCCTTCACCTGAAGAAATTGCCGACCGAAGCACCCTGGGTAATCTGCGGCCCGGGTGAGAACGCGGGTGTGATTGACATCGGAGATGGTCAGGCCGCGATCTTCAAGATGGAGAGCCACAACCACCCCTCCTATATCGAACCCTACCAAGGCGCGGCGACAGGCGTTGGCGGCATCCTTCGCGACGTTTTCACCATGGGAGCGCGTCCGGTGGCGAACATGAACGCGCTGCGCTTTGGCCGTCCCGACCATCCCAAGATGAAGCACCTCGTTCAGGGTGTCGTCGCTGGGATTGGCGGATATGGCAATTGCGTCGGCGTTCCGACCGTGGGCGGTGAAACCAATTTCCACTCAGCCTATGACGGCAATATCCTCGTCAACGCGATGACTGTCGGCGTCGCCGACGCGGACAAGATATTCTACTCCGCCGCCACCGGCGTCGGAAACCCGATCGTTTATGTCGGCTCCAAGACCGGGCGCGACGGTATCCATGGCGCAACCATGGCGAGCGCGGACTTTGAGGAAGATGCCGAGGCCAAGCGCCCAACTGTGCAGGTCGGCGACCCGTTCACCGAAAAGCTGCTGATCGAGGCATGCCTTGAGCTGATGGCAACCGACGCCATCGTCGCTATCCAGGACATGGGCGCAGCGGGCCTCACCTCCTCCAGCGTCGAAATGGCAACCAACGGCAAGGCCGGCATCCGGCTCGACATGGACAAGGTGCCCTGCCGCGAAGAGGGCATGACGCCTTACGAGATGATGCTGTCGGAAAGCCAGGAGCGGATGCTCATGGTACTGAAGCCAGGCAAGGAAGAAATGGCTGCGGCGATCTTCGAGAAATGGGAGCTCGACTTCGCGGTGATCGGAGAAGTCACCGATACCCAGCACATGGTGCTCGAATTCGGCGGCGAGGTCGTTTGCGATATCCCGCTCGGCCCGCTGGCCGCCGATGCGCCTGAATATGACCGCCCGTACCTCTCCAAAAGCGAATACGCTAAGTGGGCAGGCGTCACGCCCATGCAGGGGGCGCCCGATACGAATGATCCGGGCACGGACGTGCTAACGATGCTGGCCTCCCCTGCCCTCGCTTCGCGCCACTGGATTGCCGAGCAGTACGACAGCCAGGTGATGGGCGATACGCTGCAAACCGGCGGCGATGCAGGCGTTGTGCGTGTCCACGGGACGGATAAGGCGCTCGCAATCAGCACTGACTGCACGCCGCGCTATGTGTACGCAGACCCTTACGAGGGCGGCAAGCAGGCCATCGCCGAGGCATATCGCAACCTGTGCGCGGTGGGCGCGAGACCGCTGGCGGTGACCAACTGCCTCAATTTCGCAAATCCCCAGCGGCCCGAGATTATGAGCCAATTCGTCCATGCCTTGGAAGGCATGGGCGATGCGTGCCGCGCGCTCAACTTCCCGATCGTGAGTGGAAACGTCTCGCTCTATAACGAAAGCAAGGCGACCGGCGGAGGCTCTGCGATCCTCCCCACACCTGCGATCGGCGGCGTTGGCATCATCGAAGATTCGTCGAAAATGGCGACGATGGCTTTCAAGAACGCAGGAGACGCCATCTACATGATCGCGCCTGAATTCTGGGCCAAGCCTGACCCGACCCGCTCGCATCTCGGCAAATCGCAATGGCTGAACATCGTACATGGCCGCGATGAAGGTCGCGCGCCGCCTGTCGATCTCGCTGCCGAGCGCGGCGCAGGCCAGATCATCCGCCGCCTGATCGAGGAAGACTTGCTTTCCGCCGTCCACGACATCTCTGATGGCGGCCTTGCCATTGCTCTGGCCGAGATGGCGATGGCTGGCGGCATCGGTGCAGAGACGCAAGCGCATGACGCCTACACCGCGGCGCAATGGTGGTTCGGCGAAGATCAGGCGCGCTACGTCCTCACCGTGTCGCCGGAGAAGGCCGAAGCTTTCAACCGCATCGTCGCCGAGGGCCCGGAAACGCCCGAAGCGGAGATGGTCGGCTTCCACCGCATCGGAACCGTTGGCGGCGAGAGCCTCCTTGGCGTCTCACTAACCGAGATGAAGGCGGCGCATGAAAGCTTCTTCCGCGAATGGATGGAGGGGTGACCTACCAGCACTCCGGATCTTGCCATTGTGGCGCCAACCGGGTGCTGCTTACGACGCAGTTTGCCGAAGATGAGATCGCCCCGCGCGTCTGTGGGTGCGATTTCTGCCTCAAGCATCGACCCAACTGGTTTTCGGACCGCACGGGACAGCTGGCAGTCAACTATGCGGTCGAACCCACCCGCTACCGCTTTGGTAGCGAGACCGCGGATTTCCTCATCTGCCCACGCTGCGGGGTTGTCGTCGCTGCCATCTGTAAAAGCGATGGCAAGACGATCGGCGTATTCAACCTCAATTGTCTGGAGGCTCATCAGGATTGGCCCGCCCAGGCACAGGACGTGAATTACGATGGAGAGGAGCTTCAGAACCGCGTTGAGCGCCGGGCGGCCAATTGGATGCCGGTGAGCCTCAAGGCTATTTCTTGATCGCCGCTTTGGAAATTATCCAACCACTCTTGCATTATAGCGGCCACTGGCTGGCTCCCTTCGCAATCGGATGGCTGCTCTGGCGTGATAATTGGCTTCGCACAGGAGCCATGATTGCCGCGGCAAACCTGATCGATCTCGATCACTTCCTAGCCGACCCGATCTTCAATCCCGATCGCTGCTCGATCGGTTTCCACCTCCTGCACGGTTGGGAAGCCGCGCTTGTATACGCCGTGATGCTCGCGATGCCGCATTGGTCGATCCGCGCTTTTGGGCTCGGCGCAATCTGGCATCTCGCGGTGGACTACGGAGACTGCGTCATGCAGACTTTGTGACATGACCGCAGGATATTCGGGCACACCGCTAGCCAAGAAACTGACTCTGAAGGATGGAATGCGCGTCTGGTTCGACGGCATGCCCGGTAATATCCGGAAAGAGATAGACAAGTTCGACCTCACCCTGTCCGAACAGGAAAGCCCCGATCTCGGTTTCGACGGTGCTCATATATTCGTGAGGTCCGAAGCGAGCCTGATCAGCAAGGTCAACGATCTACGCCGGACCATGGACAAGGATGGTCAGCTTTGGGTCAGCTGGCCCAAAAAGACATCGGGTGTCGAAACAGAAATAAGCGAGCATGACGTGCGTCAGGCAGGGCTCGAAGCGGGCCTTGTCGACACCAAGAAATGCGCAGTGGACGAGGTATGGTCGGGCCTCAAATTCGTAGTCCGGAAGGCCGATGGGTAAGGTTCAAGCCGCCCGCTGCTCCGATAGGGCAAGGTCTTCTGCCGTCTGCCCTTCGCTTTCGAGAATGCGCAGACATGCGCGATAGACACTTGGCTTTCCGATGCGCAGCCGTTCGCGCGCTGCATCGATGTCCTCACGCATCAGCGCCTCGATATCCTGATGCGCAATCTTGGCAGCTGCCTTGGCCAGACGCTGGCCCTCGCGCACGGATGAGAACAGCGGGGCTGCGCTGCGCGTCACCTTCTTGATCTGGCGCGCCCCTGCATAGGCGATGAAGAGCACGCCGGCGTTCTTGTTCTGGGAATAGGAGAAGCCAAGCAGACTGGCCTCGCCCAGCGCATCTCGGCCGTAGCCGGTCAGGACGTGGAAGAGATCGTGCGTGTCCCGCAGGCGGTCGAAGTACCACTGTGTCAGGTCGTTCGGGAGATTTCCAGGCGGCGCCCATTTGTGGCTTTCCGCGACCAGTCCGGCGGCACTAAGGCCTTCGCGTTTCATGAAGCGGATGTAGTTTTGTGCGACGCTGTTTTCGGGAAGGTCCGACCAGCGCGCATGGTCATCGAGCATCGCGGGAATATCGACCTCGCCGCGCAAAAAGCGCCTGCCTTCATCGGACTGGATGAAATCAGCTGCCTGCTTATGGCTGCGCTTGCCCTTGGTCGCCTCGATAATGTGGAACACCTGCTCGGTGTCCTCCTTGTCTTCCACAAGCTTGCTGAAGTGGTGCAGCACTTTGCGCGGCTGGAAGCCTGAAATGGTTCGCTCGGGTGCAACGATTGGCAGATCGATCAAGGCCATGATGCCCTCCTCATGAACTTACTTACAGCGATGTCAGTTAACAGTCCACTTCACAATTGTGCCAAGACGATCAATAGGGGGCGTTATGCGCAGTCACGATACCGTTCCGTATTCCCTGGACACCCTGCCCGATGACGAGGCGATATCGCGTGCGCGAAGCCTCCGCGATCGGTTGAAGGCACGCCGGACATGCCGGTATTTCAGCGATGAACCGGTCCCGCGCGAAGTGATCGAGGCAGCAATCGAGGCGGCAGGATCGGCTCCGAATGGTGCCAACCATCAGCCGTGGCATTTCGCGGTCGTGTCTTCGCCGGAGAAAAAGCGTGCGATCCGAGAGGCCGCAGAGGCGGAGGAGCGCCGCTTCTATGGCGCCGATGGCGATGACCCGAAAGCGAGCGAGGAATGGCTTGGCGCGCTAAAGGATCTTGGCACCGACGAGGACAAGCCTTTCCTCGAAACCGCGCCCTATCTGGTTGTCGTGTTCGCCCAGCGAAAGGGCGGCATCGACGAAGATGGCACGACGCAGAATTACTACGTCAACGAAAGCGTCGGGATCGCCTGCGGAATGCTCATTGCGACTTTGCATGAGGCGGGGTTGGCGACGCTGACCCACACGCCCTCCCCGATGGGGTTCCTGCGAGAGGCTTGCGAAAGACCCGAGTGGGAGAAACCCCTGATGATCGTGGTCGTCGGCCGCCCGACCAAGGATGCAACCGTGCCTGCGCACGCGCTAAAGAAAAAGCCGCTGAGCCAGATTGCAAGCTGGCTCTAGCGGCTTTTGAGCTCCCATGAGCGGAACTAGGCTGAGGCGAGCTCTTCGCTCTGCGTGTTTTCGCTGCCGAGCAGGTTGTACGGGTCAATGCCCTCAGCCTGCCAGATTTTGTGGCACTCACGATACTTGGTCGGTTGTGGGATATTCAGCGCCTGACGCACATCTTCGATCTGCAATTTCAGAAGCTCGCGGATCGGTTGCTCGATCAGGCGCGCCGCGCCCTTGCCGGTTTGCTTGGCCTGCATCACTGCACCCATTACGGGAGCCTTGCTGCCCTTGACCTGCATCTTGATATTGGCAGCACCTGCAAAGCCGATGAGCAAGTGCCCCTGCGTCGGAGACTGGCCGTGGGTGAAGAGCAAGACGCATTGTTCGCCCAGCGCATCGCGGCCATAGCCCGTGAGTACGTGGAAAAGGTCATGCGTATCGCGCGAGCGATCGGCGAACCACTGCACGAGGTCGTCGTATTTCGGACGGCCAAGTTTGTCTGCTTCGGCCACGAGGCCGGCCGCCGAAAGGCCTTCGCTCTCCATGAAATCGCAATAGGCATGCGCAAGGCTGCCCTTGGGTGTCTTACGAAGCTCTGCATGGTCGTCGAGGATCTCGGGCAGGCTCGGTTCGGTCCGGCGCAGATGCTCGCCGCGTTCCGACAAGGTGAGGTCACGGACGCGCGGCATGAAATTGCTCGACGGGAGCGATTCGTAGATCTTGAAGACCAGGCTAGTGTCTTCCTTGTCCTTCATAAGCAGGCGGAAATTCTTGATCGCGCGCGGAAGGGAATAGCGCGGCTCTGGGCGTTCGGGATGACGCAGAACCGTTCCATCTTCTGAGAATTGGGCGGTGTAATCGGGGGCGGACATTTTGGGTTGGCCTCTTTGATGCGTGTGCAGGACTGTATGACAGTCCTTACTTACATCAATGTTAATAACAGATTTCAGTTCCCGATCAAAACGCTTTTTTTGAATTCCATCGCCTCAGCCTCTTACCCAGTCCTTGTTCGGAATGCCGAGCAGCGAAAGAATGGCGGTAAGATCGCCACGATCAATCCGACCATTCGCCGCATCGCGCGCCTTCGGTTTGGCGCGATATGCGAACCCGTATGTCGCCGCATCGATCATGGGAATGTCATTGGCACCGTCACCAGTGGCCAGGCTGAGAGCGCCCTGCCCCAACTCACCGACTTCCTCTGAAAGCACGGCCTTCTTCGTTGCTGAATCAGTAATTTCGCCCACGAGCCGTCCGGTCAGCTGTCCGTCAGCGACATCCAGGCGATTGCCGACAATGCGGTGAAAGCCAAGGCTTTCGCCGACGGGATCGGCAAAATGATGGAATCCACCGGTTACCAGAACGCACCGCGCACCCAGTGCCGCGAGCGTGGCCGTGAGCGTCCGCGCCCCAGCGTTGGCGCCAATCCGCTCGTCGAGGCATTGGCGGATCGCACTCTCGTCAAGCCCGGCAAGCAGAGCGACCCGTTCACGCAAGGCTGCTTCGAAGTCGAGTTCGCCCTGCATCGCGCGCTCTGTAATTGCGGCTATCTCTGGCTTGAGCCCAGCATAATCGGCAAGCTCATCGATGCATTCCTGACCGATCATGGTCGAATCCATGTCGGAGATGAAAAGGTGCGGGACGGCAATTTCTCCGTCGCTGACCAACGCGTCTGTGGGCGCGAAGAACTTGTCTATGCCAGCGAGCGCCCGTTCGGTATCGCCGTCAGCAAAGCTCAGCTGGAGCACATCGCCGCAGAAATCGAGCATCACGGCCGAAGCAAGCGGCATTCCGTCTTTTGCGAAAGCATCGGCGGCGGCATCAAGCCGTGTTTCAAGATCGGCCGTGTCTGCTATCAGGCGGGCAATGAGCACAAAGAAAACTCCGAAATCGTCGTCTCAGGATCGGCTCGCGCTCATCGCAGGGCCAACCGCCACCGGCAAGAGCGCAATTGCTCTCGAGCTTGCGGAAGCACGCGCGAAGGTGAAACTCGACACCTGGATCATCAATGCCGACAGCATGCAGGTCTATAAGGATATCCCGATCCTCTCGGCCGCGCCGAGCGAGAAGGAACAGAAGGTATGTCCGCATCGCCTTTACGGCGAGTGGGATGGCGCAGACAGCTGCTCAGCCACCGATTGGGCGCGGCGCGCGAAGCAGGCGATCGCCGATGCACATAAGGCGGGCGCTCTGCCCGTGCTGGTCGGTGGCACGGGAATGTATATGAAAGTCCTCCTGGAGGGGATTGCGCCGATCCCTGCGATCGATCCTGAAATCCGGGAGGTCACCCGCTCGCTCGACACGCAAAGCGCCTATGCCGCGCTCATGATCGAAGATCCGCAGCGTGCGAGTGAGCTCGAACCGGGTGACAGTCAGAGGATTGCGCGCGCACTGGAGGTGAAGCGGTCGACGGGCGTTACCCTGGGCGATTGGCAACTCGCGAAAACTGGCGGGATCGGCGATCATATCGACCTGCATGCCGCAGTGATCCTGCCCGAGCGTCAATGGGTCTACGATCGCTGCGACCAGCGTTTCGAGGCAATGCTCAAAGATGGCGCGGTTGCCGAGGTCGAAGCATTGCTGAAACGCGGTCTCTCGCCTGATCTTCCTGTCATGAGGGCCATCGGCGTACCGGAAATCGCTGCGTTTCTGGCGGAAGAAATCAATCGCGAAGAGCTGATTTCGCGCGGCGCGCAAGCCACGCGGAATTATGCCAAGCGACAATTTACGTGGTTCAGGCGTCAAACACCGCCCGAATGGACCAAGATTGAATCTGAAAATATCGATATAAAGAGTTTTTTCGCATCATTATTACGTGAATAAGCGTTGACACGTTAGAATATAATGAATAGCGGTGCACATTCTGGCCCGACGCATCCCCCCTGCGCCGGGCCTCATCTTTTGGTAAAACACTGGCGAACATTCGAACAAACCCAGTTCCGCGGTGACAGTAAAGTGAGAGAATTATCCGTGTCAGAGCAGCCAAAACCGGAAAAACAGACCGGCGCCGCCATCCTGACTCAATGCCTTGTCGAACAGGGCGTCGAATTCGTGTTCGGCTACCCCGGCGGTGCGGTGCTTCCCATCTACGACGAGCTTTTCGGCCATGAAGGCTTGCGTCATATTCTCGTCCGTCACGAAGCAGGCGCAGCCCATGCCGCGGAAGGATACGCTCGCGCGACCGGAAAACCGGGCGTCGTGCTCGTTACATCAGGTCCAGGCGCGACCAACGCGGTCACCGGCATTGCCGATGCGTTCATGGACTCGATCCCGATGGTGGTGATCACCGGGCAGGTGCCCACCGCCCTGATCGGAACCGACGCATTCCAGGAAGCCGACACGGTCGGCATCACGCGTCATTGCACCAAGCATAATTACCTTGTGAAAGATCCGGCGGACCTCGCCGCGACGATCGAAGAGGCGTTCCGCATCGCATCGACTGGCCGCCCGGGTCCTGTCGTCGTCGACATCCCGAAAGATGTGCAGATCGCGGTCCCTTCGATGAGCCGCGCGTCGAAACTGACTGCATCGCACCGCTACGCGCCGCAAATGGCCGCCTCGCCCGAACAGATCATCGAAGCGATCGAAATGATCGAACAGGCGGAACGCCCTGTGCTCTACACTGGCGGGGGCGTGATCAATTCCGGCCCCGAGGCGTCCGAACTGCTGCGCAGATTTCAGGATATCACCGGCGCGCCGGTAACCTCGACGCTGATGGGTCTCGGCTGTTTCCCGAACACGCATCCGGACTGGCTTGGAATGCTAGGGATGCACGGCACATTCGAAGCAAACATGGCAATGAACCGCTGCGACGTGATGGTTTGCATCGGCGCACGTTTCGATGACCGTGTCACCGGCAGGCTCGATGCGTTTTCGCCGGACAGCAAAAAGATCCACATCGATATCGATCGATCCTCGATCAACAAGAATGTGCCCGTCGATCTCGGCATCGTTGGCGATTGCGCCACCGTTCTCGGTCAGATGATCGAAGCCTGGGGCGACAGGCGTGCTCAGGACCTCGGGGAATGGAAAGCGCGGATTGCCGGTTGGCGCGCGCGCGAATGTCTCGCCTATCCTGACAAGTCGAAGAAGAACCCGCAGGCGATCATGCCGCAAAAGGCTGTGGAGCGGCTCTATGCCCTCACGCATGAGCGCTCTCCGATCATCACGACCGAAGTCGGCCAGCACCAGATGTGGGCGGCGCAATATTTCGGCTTCGACAAGCCGAACAAATGGCTCACCAGCGGCGGGCTCGGCACGATGGGTTACGGCATGCCTGCAGCGATCGGCGCGCAGCTTGGCCACCCCGATGCGCTTGTCATCGATATTGCGGGCGAAGCCTCGATCCAGATGAACATCCAGGAGCTCGGCACGGCGAGCCAGTACCGCCTCCCGATCAAGGTGTTCATCCTCAATAACGAATATATGGGCATGGTCCGCCAATGGCAGGAGCTTACCTATGAAAGCCGATATTCGAATTCCTATTCGGACAGCCTGCCCGATTTCGTCGCCTTGGCTGAAGCATATGGCTGGAAAGGCATCCGTATTCAGGGGAATGACGAGCTTGATGCCGGCATCGAGGCGATGCTTGCCCATGACGGCCCGGTGATCGTCGATTGCTGCGTTGCGCAGGACGCCAATTGCCTGCCGATGATCCCCTCCGGCGCAGCGCACACCGAAATGCTCCTCTATGGCGATCAGGTCGAGGGAACGATGGATGACGAAGCGAAGGCGTTGGTTTGATGGGAGGTCGAGTTCCTTTGCCCCTCGCGCTGGCAGACCGCGCGGTTAGACGTCGGTTCTTCACAAAGGACGATGCCGAGGCGGTGCTCGATTGGTGCGAAGCCAGCGGCCACAAGTTCTTGGGCATGGACGTTGCTGAACAGCTCCCAGATGGGAATTGGATGCTGCTGATCGATCCGATATTGGACTTATCTTACCAAACGGACAATTTTGAAGCGGTAAGACGTGGCCGCCAGTTTCTGACTGAATTCGCGACGAGCAATCGAATTTTCGAGCCGGTTTGGGAAGGCCGCAACACATGAAAATCAAAAGCGCCGCCTCTGAGCGCCACGTGCTCAACGTGACGGTCGACAACGAACCGGGCATTCTGGCGAAGATCACGGGCCTGTTCACCGCGCGCGGATACAATATCGACAGCCTCACGGTCGCGGATATCTCGGACGATCACGCCATCAGCCGGATCACCGTGGTCACCAATGGACCGCCCGAAGTGATCGACCAGATCGAAGCGCAGCTGGAAAGGCTGGTTCCGGTCCATGGCGTCAGCGACCTCACCACGGCCGGCCCCCACGTTGAACGTGAGCTGGCTCTGATCAAGGTTGCGGGAACGGGCGACAAACGGGTCGAGGCGCTTCGCGTAGCCGATATTTTTCGCGCCAGCGTGGTCGATACCACGACTGAAAGCTTCGTCTTCGAGCTGACTGGCGCGCCTGACAAGATCGACAGTTTTATCGCCCTGATGCGCAACCTCGGACTTGTCGAGGTTGGCCGTTCGGGGGTCGTGGGAATGATACGCGGCGCGACAGGCGCTTAAGGAGAATACAAAAAATGAAAGTCTATTACGACGCCGATGCCGATCTGGGCCTGATCAAAACGAAGAAGATCGCCGTTCTCGGCTATGGATCGCAAGGCCACGCGCACGCTCAGAACCTGCGCGATAGCGGGGTCGAGGAAGTCGCGATTGCGCTGCGCGAAGGCTCGAAAACCGCGAAGAAGGCCGAAGACGCAGGCTTCAAGGTTTTGTCGAACACCGAAGCTGCGAAATGGGCGGACATCCTCATGATCCTCGCACCGGACGAGCATCAGGCCGCGATCTGGGAAAACGATCTGGCCGGAAATATGAAGCCGGGCAGCGCGATCGCCTTTGCGCACGGCCTGAACATCCATTTCGGGCTGATCGAGCCGCAAGCCGATATCGATGTCATCATGATTGCGCCAAAGGGGCCGGGGCACACGGTGCGCAGCGAATATCAGCGCGGCGGCGGCGTTCCTTGCCTGATCGCGATCCACCAGGATTCGAGCGGAAGCGCGCACGACATCGCGCTGGCCTATGCAAGCGGCGTCGGCGGCGGTCGCTCGGGTATCATCGAGACCAATTTCCGCGAGGAATGCGAAACCGATTTGTTCGGCGAGCAGGCCGTGCTGTGCGGCGGGATCACGCACTTGATCCAGGCGGGTTTCGAAACATTGACCGAGGCGGGCTATGCGCCGGAGATGGCTTATTTCGAGTGCCTCCACGAAACCAAGCTGATCGTCGACCTGCTTTACGAAGGCGGCATCGCGAACATGCGCTATTCGATCTCGAACACCGCCGAATATGGTGACATCAAAACGGGCCCGCGCATAATCACCGATGAAACGAAGGCGGAGATGAAACGGGTGCTCGCCGACATCCAGTCGGGTCGCTTCGTCAAGGACTTTGTCCTCGATAACCGCGCCGGGCAGCCCGAGCTGAAGGCGAGCCGAAAGACTGCTGAAGCGCATCCGATCGAGAAAACCGGGGCCGAACTGCGCGCGATGATGCCCTGGATCAGCGCCAACAAGCTGGTCGACAAATCGAAAAACTGATCCCACTTATGCGGGTGGAATGTCGATCACCCGTAACAACACTTTGATCCTGCTCGCCTGTGCGGTTGTCTGGGCGCTGATCGTTGTGCGGGCCGCCAATCGCGAGCCCGCATACGAACCGCGCGAGGTGACGGCGGCGCGTGCGGACGTGCAGACCTATGCCCGTCAACAATTGAACGATCTCCAACGGCGATCCTTCAGTGAGGGACGCGAATTCTGCGGCGTAATCGTAGAAGACGAGCGCGGCGAGCTGTCCACCATGTCCGTAAGCGAGGGGGACATTGCCAGCTGCCAGTATAACTTTCGCGGTCGATTGGGAGTGACCCCGGTCGCCAGCTTCCACACGCACGGCGGTGCGAGTCTGAAATACGATGACGAGGCTCCCTCGCTGCAGGATCTGCAAAGCGATATCGCGAGCCGCATGGACGGCTATCTCGCAACTCCAGGCGGCAGATTCTGGAGAATCGATTGGCAGTCGCAAACTGCAAACCTGATCTGCGGCGAAGGCTGCCTGAAGATGGACCCGAGTTACGAGCCCTGCCCCGCTCACGCGCCAGCGGAGCAATACGATTTGAAACGGCTTCAGGCGCGGTATCGCAGCACGCCAGCGTATTGCTGAACATGCGCGCAAATGGCGAACGGCCCGCAAAAGCTTTCGCTCTGCGGGCCGCGATTTCCTCCTAATAGGATGGACCGATAAATGGTCCGGCTTAGTCTAAAAAGGTGTGACCGGAACACCTAGGAGGAAGTATATCCCGGCCACACCTCAAGTGGCGCACCGTCAGGCTTTCGGTGCGCAAGCTCCAGCTTCGCAAGCACTCGCCGAGCAAGCACCGGCTGCACATGCGCCCGCTGCGCAGGCATCAGCTGCACAACCGGCAGCCGAGCAATCGGCCGCTGCGCAGCAGGCAGCAGCACAGCATGCCGAGGCGCAGGCAGATGCGGCACAGCAGCCAGCGGCGCAGCACGCCGATGCGCAAGCTGCACCGGCACAAGCCGAAGCAGCGCAGCACGCGCTTTGTGCACCAGCGGCACTAGGAACTGCGGTGGATGCAACAGCGAGGCCGCCGGCAACCATAAGCATCTTGGTCAGGTTCATTGGCTTAGACATTGGAATTTCCTTTCAGGCGTTCAGATATCGTTGTGAAATGCGAGTCTGATCGAAGGTATTGAGCGCCCCAGCTTTTGAGGGGGTCAGGGAGGGCCGGGGCGCTCAAACTCGAAAAGACTTCAGAGGGTTAGTCGCCGAACTTTTTCCCGTCCGGGATCTTCGTCCATGCCGGATCGGACTTCGCGATGAAGCCATCGATATCCGCAAGCCACGTCTTCTGAACGTTAGGGTTGAAATTCAGATAGAGGTCGCCGTCGACAATCTTGTACAGCGTGGGGTCACCCGGTGCGAGCGCTCCGCGGCTCATTGCCCAAGCGCAGTGGCCACCATACTTCGGGGCATAAGCGGCAGGGTTTGCCTTGAAGGCATCGGCATTCGCTTGGTTGGCAAAATACCAGACAGCTCCGTTGTGATTTACCTTGTAATCAGCGCTGCCCTTTACAGGAACGCCGTCACCTTGAAAGTAGCTGACCGTGTCGTAGCCGCTGACAGCGATGTTGCTGCCTTCGACGCCGACGAACACGCCGCCATCGGCATGAGCAGGCGCGATCACCGCGATCGGCGCGGCAAGCGCGGCAGCAGCAATCATGAGGGTTCGGAATGTCATTTGTGGTCTCCAGAATATCCAGTTCGTGCGACAGCCATTCGATCGGCGCTCAGTGGGGTCATCAGGGGTCAACCAGCAGGGGAACTGGCTTGGGGCCTGAGAGCCGCCGAATGGCTGCGCACATCATGGAGTTCGCGGCGACCAAGTGATTGGTGACACCCGCTCAAAAAAATTTCAAAAAAACTCGTTCTAATGATCATCTGCGCCGCTCTCGACACGTTCGGCGCAATCGGCCAAGGGAGCGTCGACGCCTTACTGAGGATCAAATGCGCCTTTCCGATTGCCATAATATCGAGGATTTCCGGGCGCTGGCGAAGGCTCGCTTGCCCTTCCCTGTGTTTGATTACATCGATGGGGCGGCCGACGATGAGCTGACCAAGGCCCGCAACACCTCCGCTTACGAAACCTGCGATCTCGTGCCGGATGTACTTGCCGGAGTCGAAGAGATCGATCCGTCCTGCACGATCCTTGGACGGAAAAGCGCGCTGCCACTGATGCTCTCGCCCACGGCGGTCCAACGCGCATTTCATTGGCAGGGCGAAACCGCAGTGGCGAAAGCTGCGGATAAATTTGGACTATGGTTCGGGATTTCCTCGCTCGCCACCCGCAGCATCGAGGAAATCGCAGCTCTCACCAGCGGGCCCAAGCTGTTCCAGCTCTACGTGCACAAAGACGCCGGACTGAACACCCATATGATCGAGCGGTGCCAGGCATCGGGTTTCGATGCCCTCGCGTTGACGGTGGACACGATCGTCTCGGGAAAGCGGGAGCGATGCCTGCGCAGCGGCTTCACCACCCCTCCCCGTTTCACACCCGCCAGCGTTTGGAGCTATGCTACGAAGCCACGCTGGACGCTCGATTATCTGCTGCGTGAGAAATTCCGCCTGCCCAATCTCGATACGCATGTGAGCGAGGGATCAAGCAAGGCGGTGAGTATCGCTGAGTATTTCAACACCATGCTCGACACGTCGATGGATTGGTCCACCGCCTCCGCGATCCGCGAACAATGGGGCGGCACTTTCGTTTTGAAAGGCGTGATGAGCGCAAATGATGCTCGCCGGGCTGTGGAGATCGGGGCGGACGCAATCATGATCTCCAACCATGGTGGAAGGCAGCTCGATGGTAGCCGCGCTCCGTTCGATCAACTGCCCGAGATCGTCGATGCGGTCGGCGGAGAGATCGAAATCATCTGCGATGGCGGCGTGCGGCGCGGCACCCACGTTCTGAAGGCGATCGCGAGAGGCGCAACTGCGGCATCGGGTGGCCGACTTTACCTCTATGCGCTGGCCGCGGCCGGTCAGGATGGCGTCGAGCGCGCACTTTCAATTCTCCAGGACGAAATCGAGCGCGGGATGCGTCTGATGGGAGTGACACGGGTGGACCAGCTGACAGGCGAGCGCCTCAGGCGGCGTTAAGACAGCCCGAGACAAGCAGAGGTTCATGAAACCAACAGCTTACAAGCTAAGCACCATCGGCGTGGCCATGCTGCTTTCGGCCTGCGCCCAAGGCACGGATAACAGCTCGCCGAGCGAATCGGCTTCATCTACCGCATCGCCGGTCACCGCAACGACTACAGGGCCTTCGCTCCCGTCGGATGATCCCCCGCCCTTACCCTCATTTCCTCCTGGATCGGAACCGGGCGATCTTCCCCCTTGCCCCGGCGTTAACCCCGACATCCGCCGCCCGGCGGGCAGCAATTGCCTTGGGGTTGTGCCTGAACGATGCGGCGCCGATCGCGTGCAGCAATATGTGGGACTTGAAGCGACCCCCGAATTGCGCAGCCTCCTGCCGCGCCTCGCCGTGTCTGATTTCCGCTGGATACCGCACATGACGGCTGTGACCGACGATTTGAATCCGACACGCATGAACGTGATCATTGATGCGGATGGCCTGATCGAAAAGATCGATTGTTATTGATAGACGAGCATTAGGCCATCCCTTGTGGTAGAGTCGTCGAACGACCCCGTCACAAAAGCGAAACCTCGCTAGCGCTTTACAGGCGTTCTGCTTTGCATAAGACAGGACGGGTCATGAGAGTACGACATATTTTCTTGCTTGCCGCTGGTTCGGTCGCATTGCCGGCCTGCAACGAGGCGAGCAACGTACCCGGCTCAACAGACGCGGCAAATGACTTTGCAGCAAGAATCAATGGCAGCGGTCAAACCATTGGCGCGCGTGAGGAAGTCGTCGATCCTGAAGTAACTACGAGCCCAGCCGAAACCACTCCAACTGTCGCGCCCCCGCTGAACGAGGTCGCCGCTCCAGTCGTGTTCACTCCCGGCACCGTTAGCGATCCCGCATCAGAGACATGCGGCGCAAATTTGATGCAGCCCTTCATCGGGGTCAGCGCCGACATCGCAGTTCGCGCTGAAATCGCGAGCGTCGCGAGCCAAACCGAAGAGATCCGGTTTGTGGAACCCGGTGAGCCTTACATCACGCCCGACGCGGGCAGCCCGCGCCTCAACCTGATGCTGGACCCTGAAGGCATCATCAGAGACGCGCGCTGCGGCTGACTGGATGCATCCTCCGCACAAATGAAGGCCCCTGTTAGCGTTAGGGGCGCTAACAGGGGCCTCACATGCGACCCAGTCGGGGCTGCTGGGTTGATTAGTCCTGGAAATGCTCGTCAGGCGAGTGCGTCGGGTAGTTTTCATCACCCGAAGCGATGAAACCCGGAATATCGGCTTCCCAACGGTCTTGAACATCTTCGTTGAAGTTCAGGTAGAGCGTGCCGTCGACGATTTCGTAAACTTCCGGATCACCTGGTGCCAGAGCATCGTTCGCGCCAATTGCCCATGCGCAATAACCACCATAAGCAGGCGCATATTTGGCCGGATCTTCGATGAAGGTGTTGGCATTATCTTCGCTCGCGAACTGGTAGTCGTAGCCGTTGTAACGCACGGTGTACTCTTCCGAACCTTCGACAGGAACGCCGTCGCCGGTGAAGTAGCTTACGACATCGAAGCCACGAACGGCGAGCGTGTCACCCTTCGACTGCGTGTAGACCGGTCCTGCGGGCTCACCGCCGAGGTCAGCGAACAGAGCTGCTTCTGCCGGTGCTTCGACAGCGGCTGTTGTTTCGGCGTCGGCGGTTTCGCTCGCCGGTGCGCTGCACGCTGCGGCAGTGGCGAGCAGTGCGATTGCAAAAATTGACTTCTTCATGGGGTATTCCTCCTAAAATTCGTCTTGGTATTCGTTAGAACTCTTCGTCAAATGCCGGATAGCCTTCTGCCTGGCGACACGAGCTAGTTCGCGCAAGCCCGACCCGAAGTTACAGGCGCACAAAATTTTCGCAAAATTTTTGTCGATGGTCCTGCAGAGCCTTGGTGCTTGCACACAGGAGAGTAATCGGCGACAACGGACACAATGACACCGCGGACTGGCCTGCTTCTACGACTTACGCGCCCTTGGGCGTGAGCGGCTGCGCGTGACATAGGCGCGGCCCCGCATCCAAGGGAACCGCAGCAGCCACCTCCTCATTGATACCGCGAAAAGTCGTAAACCATGACCATGCTCAAAAACCCATCCGAAAAATATCGTTCGTTCGGTCAGATCGATCTGCCCAATCGCGAATGGCCGGGGCGCATCATCGAAAAAGCACCGCGCTGGCTCTCCACCGATCTTCGCGACGGAAACCAGTCGATTATCGATCCTATGGACGGCGTAAAGAAAGCGCGTTTTTTCGACCTGCTTGTCGAAATCGGCGTGAAGGAGATCGAGATCGGATTTCCCAGCGCCGGTGCGACCGAATTCACATTTATCAAGCACCTCGTCGAGTCCGGCACCATCCCCGATGACGTGATCGTGCAGGTTCTCACGCAGAGCCGCGAAGACCTGATCCGCACCAGCTTCGAAAGCCTCGAAGGTGCACGCGCGGCGATCGTGCACCTCTACAATGCGGTCAGCCCCGCCTGGCGCGACATCGTCTTCCGCATGAGCAAGGACGAAGTGCGCGAGATCGCTTCGCAAGGCGCGAAGGTCATGCGCGACGAGGCTGCAAAGCGCCCAGGCACCGACTGGCACTTCCAGTATTCGCCCGAGACTTTCTCAACCGCTGAACTCGATTTCTCGATTGAGGTTTGCGAGGCAGTCATGGAGGTGCTCGCCCCCACACCCGACCATCCGATTATCTTCAACCTGCCCGCCACGGTCGAGGCGGCGACGCCCAATATCTATGCCGACCAGATCGAATATTTCTGCCGGAATCTCCCCAACCGCCAGAGCGCGGTCATCTCGCTCCACACGCATAATGACCGCGGCACCGGGGTCGCAGCGGCGGAGCTGGGGCTGATGGCGGGCGCGGACCGCGTCGAGGGTTGCCTGTTCGGCAATGGCGAACGCACTGGCAATTGCTGCCTCGTAACGATGGCGCTCAACATGTATACGCAAGGTGTCGATCCGGGCCTCGATTTCTCCGACATCGATCGGGTCATCGAAACGGTCGAATATTGCAACGACCTGCCCGTACACCAGCGCCATCCCTATGGCGGAGAGCTGGTCTACACGGCGTTCTCCGGCTCGCATCAGGACGCGATCAAGAAAGGCTTCGAGGCCAACGATGCGCAGAATGACGAGATCTGGCGCGTACCTTACCTCCCCATCGACCCGGCAGACCTGGGCCGCGATTACGAAGCGGTCATCCGCGTCAATTCGCAAAGCGGCAAGGGCGGTTTCGCCTGGGTGCTTGAGCAGAAGCAGGGCCTTAAACTGCCCAAGACCATGCAGCGCGATTTTTCCAAACATGTCCAGAGACTTGCAGACCAGACCTCACGCGAGCTCAATGCCGATGACATTTGGGAAGCGTTCAAGTCGGCATACCATGTTCAGACGCCGGACAAGCATTTTCAACTTGTCGACTATAACGAAACGCGCGCCACGGACGGCACACGCATTTTTTCCGGGAAAATTGCGGTAGAGGGCCAGGAACAGAGCGTCAGCGGACGCGGCAACGGCCTCATTTCAAGCGTCATGGCGACCTTGCGCGACGTCTTCGATGTCGAACTCGAGGTGGTCGATTACAGTCAGCAATCGTTAGGCGCAGGCACCGATGCCAATGCCGCCACCTATCTCGAATGCACCACACCGGAAGGTCGCACCATTTGGGGCTGCGGGATCGACGAGGACGTCGCCACGGCCAGCGTCCGCGCCGTGCTGAGTGCAGCCAATTGCGCGGTTGAGGAACCGAGCGCGGAATGAGCGACGCCCTGCCCACCGCGTCAGTGCCGGATGAAGCGATTGCAGTGCTGCATTTCTGGTTCATCGAGCTGATGCCGGAAAACTGGTTTGGGTCGTCTGAGGAAATTGATCGCGAAATCGAAAGTCGCTTCGCCGACCTGCTCGAAAAGGCTGCATCGGGCGCGCTCGATCATTGGGCGGACACGCCGCGAGGCAGGCTCGCACTGATCATCGTGCTCGACCAGTTTTCTCGCAACATCCACCGCGACAGCGCCCTCGCCTACACGCAGGATACCAAAGCGCAGGCTTTGGTATGCGAGGCTCTGGACGGCGGCGAGGATGAGCGGCTGGGTATGGATGAGCGCCAATTTCTCTATATGCCGCTGATGCACGCCGAGGACATAGAGCTGCAGCAGCGCGGAATCGAGAGGTTCACCGCCCTCGCCGGGACCGCTTCGAACGTGATCGACTACGCCCGGAAGCACCGGGACATTATCGAGCGCTTCGGCCGCTTCCCATATCGCAACGAAGTTTTGGAACGGTTATCGACCGACGCAGAACGGAAGTTTGTCGAAGAAGAGGGAAATCCGTTCTCCTGATCGTCAGAAGATCCGAGCTACGACCGCCTTTCGGTATCGCGCTCCAGGTTCACTTCCAAGCTTTTGCCGCCTTGCCTTTATGCGGTTTGCCTTTCTTTGGGCCGGTCTTCGTCGATCTGCTCTTGAACGGTTTGCCTTTTCCTGTTGCTGAGCCGTCCCCCGTCCCATTGGAGAAGCTACCGGGACCACCCTTACGAAATGGCTTGGCTTTGACACGACCGCCAGGACCGTCCTTCCGATTGCGGCGCCCGGCATCGCGCGGTGCCTCGTCCGAAAGCTCGATATGCACCGGTTTGTCGTCGCGATCACTATCGGCGGTGCGCTGAACAGCGTCGGCAAACTTGTCGGCGTGAGCGCGCGGAATCTGGAAGAACGTTTCGGTCTGCGCGATGCGGATCGCGCCGATTTCGTTGCGCGTTACGTGACCGCGGCGGCAAATGAGCGGCAGTATCCAGCGCACATCGGCGTTCTGACGGCGGCCGATATCCATCTTGAACCAGACCGTATCTTCAAATCCGGGGCGGTGACGTTCCTTCTGAGCCTCGCGCCGTGCCTCAGGCGTGTTGGCGGTCAGCTCTTCCGGCTCGGGCATTTTCGCACGATGCGATCGGACGAGCATTGCAGCGACGTCTTCTGCGCTGCGCTCGGCCAGTATCTTCCGTGCGATGACGCGATCGGCCTCATCGAAATCGCTGGGCGCGAGTAGCTCTGACAGCAGTCGCTCGTGATCCTTTGCCTTGATCGCATCGCGATCCGGTGCGTCGGTCCAGTCGGCAGTGATCTTGGCGTTTCTGAGCATGCTCTCGACCCGTCTGCGGCGGGAGAACGGGACGATCAGAACCGCCGTGCCCTTTTTGCCCGCACGTCCGGTCCGACCCGAACGGTGCTGCAAGGTCTCGGCATCACGCGGTATTTCAACATGCACGACCAGGCTGACGGACGGCAGGTCGATCCCACGCGCCGCGACATCGGTGGCGACGCATACCCGGGCTCGCTTGTCACGAAGGGCCTGCAGCGCCTGATTACGCTCCTGCTGAGAATGCTCGCCCGACAATGCGACAACACCAAAGCCGCGCTCCTGCAAGGTAGCGTGAAGATGCCGAACCTTGTCGCGCGTCCCGCAGAAAAGGATCGCGGTTTCCGCCTCGTGATAGCGCAGCAGGTTCACCACCGCATTTTCGATCTCGGTCGGAGAAACCGTGACAGCCTGATAGGCGATATCCCCATGTCCGCGCTCCTTGCCGATCGTGGCGATGCGCAGCGAATTGAGCTGGTACCGGCGCGCCAGCGCCTCGATCGGCCGCGGCATTGTCGCCGAGAATAAAAGCGTCCGCCGGCCCTCAGGGGTCGCATCCAGGATCGCCTCGAGCTCCTCGCGAAAACCCATGTCGAGCATCTCGTCCGCTTCATCGAGCACTGCGACTGCCAGCTCAGACAGGTCGAGCGCACCGCGTTCGAGATGGTCGCGCAGCCGACCGGGGGTGCCAACCACGATGGTAGCACCGCTTCGCAGTGCCTTGCGCTCCTGCGATGGGTTCATCCCGCCAACGCAGGTGGTCACCCGTGCGCCGGCCTTGCCGTAAAGCCAGGACAGTTCGCGGCTGACCTGCAAGGCAAGCTCTCGCGTGGGTGCGATGACAAGCGCTTTCGGCGGGATCGCGAACGGGACCCGGCCATCATCCCTCAGCAGTTCATCTGCCATGGCGAGACCGAAGGCGATCGTCTTACCCGATCCGGTCTGCGCCGAGACCACGAGGTCCCGCCCGCGTGCTTCCGGCTCAAGCACGGCTGCCTGGACATCGGTGGCCGTGCTGTACTCACGCTCGGCGAGAGCCTGTTGCAGCGATGAGGGAAGCTTGGAAAAAGACATGCGGGATACTCGGGGCAAAATGGAAAGCACGCACGCACGCAGAGTTTTCGTGCGCAAGGAATGACCGACAGTGCTTTAGGTGCTGGCGGGCGAGTCGCAGGGCAGGTTGCCGGGCGATCCCGCATGGGGTTCGCGCGTATATAGGCAATGTTTGCCAGTTTGGCTTGCGAAAAATGCTGCAACAGCGAAGAACTCGTCCGGAGCGCTGCTAATTTGATCCAGCGCAATGACGCGATCAACGATGCGGCGTATCGTCACGAGGCCTTTTTTGGAGAGGGAGGCGCGACACATGACCACGATTGACGATCCGCTCGACACACCGCTGCCGCCCGCCAAGATCACCAATGATCTTGCCATCGGCGATCTATGGGCTGCGCTCTCCGCAGGATGGAAAGACTTCGCAGCTATGCCGCAATACGGGATCGCGATCGGTGGGGCCTATGTGATCACCGGCCTAGTTTTAGGCTATCTTGCTTTTGTCATGGGTCAAACAAGCGTGTTGATCCCGGCGATTGCCGGATTTCCGCTTATTGCCCCCTTTATAGCCGTCGGATTGTACGAGGCGAGCCGGCGGCGCGAAGAGGGCGAGCCCTTGAGTTGGGCCAGTGTACTTGGTGCGCTCAAGGGCAAAGGCGATGAACAGATACTCTCTATGGGAGTTATTGTGTTCGTCGCATTCGCTTTTTGGATGATCGTCGCTCACTCTGTTTCCGCCATCTTCATGGCAGAGGCGGGTCCCGGCGCTGAGTCGCTGGCATTTCTAACGACGGGCATGGGGATAGCGATGCTGGTGGTCGGAGGAGGCATCGGGGCTGTCATGGCGTTCGCCTTTTACTCCATGACTGTTATCAGCTTGCCGATGCTGGTGGACAAGCCAGTCAGCTTTGCCACCGCAATCATCGCAAGTTTCAAGACTGTGCAGTCGAACCTCGCGGTGATGCTGGTCTGGGCGATCATTATTGCCGTGTTGCTGTTCCTGGCGATGATCCCGGCATTCCTGGGCCTGATCGTGATCCTGCCGTTGCTTGGCCACGCAACTTGGCATCTCTATCGCCGCGCCCTGGGCTAATCAGCAATTTCGCTGGACGACAGCAACGGAAGTCTATCCTAAAGCGGTGGTAATTTGGGAGAGCGACAGCATGACAGAAGAGATACTCGAGCCGGACCTGCCGATTATCGATCCGCACCATCATCTTTGGGATTTGCGGCCGATGCTGCCGATGTTTCCCGAACCGCGCCACCGCTTCCTCGAAACGCTGGTTCCCGTTGCGCATTACACTTTCGACCAATTCTATGCCGACGTGACGACTGGCCACAACATCATCGCGACGGTCTTCATGGAATGCGGAGCGTTCTACAACAGCGCCTATGGCGAAGCATTGAAGCCCGTCGGCGAAGTCGAATATGTGAACGGCGTCGCAGCTCAATCGGCAAGCGGACTTTATGGCGATTTGCGCGCGTGTGCTGGTATCGTAGGCCATGCGGACCTTACTCATGGCAGCGCAGTGGGAGAGGTCCTGGATGCGCTTCACGCCGCCTCGCCAGGGCGGTTCAGGGGTATCCGCCATCAGGGCGCATGGGATGCAGACCCCGACGTGCTCGGCCCTCCCTTCCACGCGCCGCCACAGCTTTATCGGGACGATACGTTCCGCGAGGGGTTCGCCGAAATCGGCAAGCGCGGCATGAGCTTCGATGCGTGGATTCTTGAACCGCAGATTCCGGACGTGATCGATCTTGCGCGGGCATTTCCCGATACGCCGATCTGCCTTGATCATTGCGGCACACCGCTGGGAATGGCGAGCTATACCGGCAAACTGCACGAACGGTTCGACACATGGCGGCACAATATCAAGGAGCTGGCTGCGTGCGACAACGTGGTCGTTAAACTCGGCGGATTGGCCATGCACAATTGCGCCATGCCGGAAGAAGGACCGGCAGCGGGATCGACTTCGGAGCATCTTACGGGCCTGTGGCGCCCTTACATAGAAACTTGCATCGACGCGTTCGGCACGGACCGTGCGATGTTCGAAAGCAATTATCCGGTCGATCGCTGGGGTGCGACCTACCCGGTCTTGTGGAACGCTTTCAAGCGGCTCACGCTCGGGGCGAGCGCTGAAGAGAAGGCTGCCCTTTATGCCGGGAACGCCGCGCGGTTCTATCGCATTGAAGAGGTGCTTGCGTAGGATTGCAGTGCCACCTACCGCGCTGCAAACGCAATTCAGGAGACATTGATGCCGCTTCCCGCTCCCTTTGACCGCCTTCGCCTGCCATTGATCGGATCGCCGCTGTTCATCGTCTCCGGCCCCGAACTGGTTATCGCCCAGTGCAAGGCGGGGATTGTCGGAAGCTTTCCAGCGCTGAATGCCCGTCCCCAAACCCTTCTCGATGAATGGCTGCACCAGATCACCGAGGAACTTGCCAAGCATAATCGGGAAAACCCGGACCGCCCGGCGGCGCCTTTCGCGGTAAACCAGATCGTCCATAAATCGAATGACCGAGTCATGGCGGACATGGCCACATGCGAGAAATGGCAGGTCCCGATGATCATCACCTCGCTCGGCGCGCGTAAGGAGATCTTCCAGGCGGTGCGTAACTGGGGCGGGATCACGATGCACGATGTCATCAACAATCGCTTCGCAAAGAAGGCGATCGAGAAAGGCGCCGACGGCCTTATCCCCGTGGCCGCTGGCGCTGGTGGCCACGCAGGCGCGCTATCGCCCTTCGCCCTGATGCAGGAGATCCGCGAATGGTTCGACGGTCTGGTGGCGTTGTCGGGCTCGATCGCACACGGTTCGTCGATCCTCGCAGCCCAGGGCATGCGCGCCGATTTCGGCTATTCCGGCAGCGCCTTTATCGCCACTGAAGAGGCGAACGCGGACCAAGCGTACAAGCAGGGGATCGTGGAAGGCGATGCCAGCGGGATCGTCTACACCAACCTCTTTACCGGTGTGCATGGCAACTACCTTCGATCATCGATCGAAAACGCAGGGCTCGATCCCGACAATCTGCCGACCAGCGATCCATCGAAGATGAATTTCGGCAGCGGCGGCAATACCAAAGCCAAGGCGTGGAAGGACATCTGGGGCTCGGGCCAAGGCGTCGGAGCAGTTAAGTCCGTAGGCACTGTCGAAGATCTCGTCGCACGCATGGAACGCGAGTACCACGAAGCGAAGGCGCGATTGCTGACCAATTCCAACTACAGCTCATGGACAGAACTCGCCGAAGCGGCAGAGTGACGGGCTAGGTCGCGCTCCACAGCGTTTCGGCCATCGCATCGAGCTCGCGAAAGTCGAAGCCTGTCCCAAGCGGGTCTTTTTTGTTGAGCACAAACCGTCGCTGTTCCGTCAGCAAGCGGCGGCGCAAGGCTGACTGCAAAAGCGTGAGCCGAAACACGGCATCGAAAAGCGCTCGCGCTGGATCGGCCGCTCGCCTCAGCGACCAGTCACGCTCAACACAGCCGACCCGATCGATCACGATCTCGTTATACCGCCGGTGCGGCCCACGATGCAGCGGCAATCCGGTTCGCAGCGTTGCGCTCTCAGTCGCGGGAAGCAGCAAACCATTGGTGCGGAAATCATCGAAGCCGACACTTGCGCGGCCAATCTGATCGAACATCACTCCGAAAAATCGCTGGGATAACAATTGCCTCGGCAGGATATGGTGCCGCTGGAGGCTGGGATCGTAATGCTTGCATCGCCTTTGGTTCACCGAATGAAAGGGGATTTTTACGCGCGATGACGGCGGAGCGTGCGTAATCCCCGGAACCAATTCAGCTGAGAGAACTGCGACCCCGTTCAATTTTTTACTCGCGCCAGACTCGCACGAATTTGGCGTTTTGTGACGGTTTCAGAACCAGCCGGGTGTTGTCCGGTGCCGTGATGCGTTCGCTCTGTGTCAGACCGCCGGTAATCACGAGATGATTGATCAGGCGCACGCCGAGGCGAGTCGCGGCAACCTTGTCGTCCGAGATCGGCGGTTCGATCCGCAATTCCTGACCGGTCCAGTGCTTGAGCCCGACACTTTCCAGTGCACCGTCACCGGTCTCGCGAAATGCGGTCAGGCCAAGCGCCGGGAACGCCCCGCCGTCAATCCAAGCAGTGGCAGTGGATTCGAAGAAGCGCCGACCGATGAGGCTTTGCGCAGGCTCCCAGAGCACTGCCTCCAAATGTTCGAAGGAATGGACGGCATCGCGCGCAATCTCCACCAGGCTTCGCAGTACCGGCATTATCCCTTCGCTATTGCCAATATGCTGGCTTGGTAGAAGGTACACGCCTTCCAATCGCCGGGGATTGGACAGGTCTTCCACATCGAACCTATGCTTGACGTCGGGAACCTGGCTGGCCGTACCAGGCGCAAGCCCTTCGATTTCAAAAGTCAGCCCGTCTTTGATCAGCTCAAGCCAAACCGCTTCTTCGATAGCATCTTGCCCGACCGGCGCTTGTGCGTGATCGGACCCATCTGCCGGTACCAGATGAAGCGACCGATCCCCGCTCGGATCGTGCGAAATCGCGAGCGACCTGTGGCCGTCGGCAAATTCGCGAATGGCGGCTCTGGTTGGCCGCTTGCCAGTCGCAAACAACAGATGCAGCCCTGCGGCTTTCTTGTGCTGGCGTTCAGTAATCTTGCAAGACCCCCAAGCCTTTGATTCCGATGCGCGGTTATGAGCGCAAAACCCTGACGGGAAATTTCTAAAGCGTCGAGTCCAGATTGCCCACAGATTGTTACGACTTTTGTAACATCAGAAGATCCCGAGGCGCAGGCCCTCAACAATTCCAGCGCCAAGTTGGGCGCAATCCTGCAATATCCTGTCAGAAACCTGTTTTTCCGCGAGAATTTCTTCCGGTGTTTGCGCATCGAAATTGACGATCATCGGTTCTGCCACGCGTTTCAATCGCCATCCAGTCGCGATTCGATCGAGCTGGCGCTGAGCATTTTCTCCATCCGAACCGGCGGCAATTATCGTCGCGTAGGGCCGCCCTTCAATGCGTCCGAGGACAGGATAATATGTCCGGTCGAACATCTCTTTCATTTCGCCACTTAGCGCTGCGAGGTTTTCGGGGCCCACGAAAAGATATGCTCCAGCATCCAGGATGTGCTGGCTCGTCACATCGCGAGCACGCGCAATATCGGCGGCACCCGCTTCAGCGGCGGCGCGGGCCATCTGCTCGCTTGCGCTGGTTCGGCTGTGCCAGATTACCAGCAATTTGGAAGAAGCAGCATCTTTCGACATGCGGGGAAGCAAGGCAAGCACGCTGTCGATTGTCAATGCCGGGCGGCTTTTGCAGGGGGCACGAACAGGGTAAGACATGGTTTATGGCCACCCAGTCTCTGTCTCACGTCCTCGGTGTATCTCAATCGCTTTCCGGTAAGGCCTGGAACTGGCGTGGCGGAAACATGGACTTGCGCGGTGCAGCATCCAGTGGTGGCATGCAAAGCCTCGATCATGACATACTTTCACAATTGCTCATGACGCGCGGCGTTGCAGCCGACGATGTCGAGAGACATGCAAACCCGACCATGCGTGAGTTCCTTCCCAATCCGTCGGAATTCCGTGACATGGACCAGGCAGCGCAGAGGATCGCTCAAGCCGTTCTGAGCGATGAGAAGGTCACTATTTACGGCGATTACGACGTCGATGGCGCAACCAGCGCAGCGTTAATGGTCGAACTGCTACGCGGGCTTGGGCTCGAGGCCGAAAATTACATTCCCGACAGGTTGCTAGAAGGTTACGGACCGAGCGGCGAAGCATTGGTCAGGCTAGCCGAAGCTGGATCGACCCTGATTGTGACGGTCGATTGCGGGGCAATGGCGCATGAGGCGTTGAGTATGGCGCGGGAGGCTGGGGTCGACGTAATCGTGGTCGATCACCACAAATGCGCAGCCGATCTTCCTCCGACCGCAGCCTTGGTCAATCCGAACAGGCTCGACGAAAACGATTTGGCCGCGAGCCATGGCCACCTTGCAGCTGTCGGCGTTGCTTTCCTGCTGGCGATTGCTCTGGTTCGGACTCTGCGTTCCCAAGGGTTTTTCGAGCAGCGAAAGGAGCCTGACCTGCTGAGCCTGCTCGATCTCGTGGCTCTTGGAACGGTGGCCGATGTCGCCGCCCTGCATGGGCTCAACCGCGCTTTCGTTTCGCAAGGTCTGAAAATACTCGGTCGGCGTGAGCGCATCGGAATGGCAGCATTGATGGATGCGAGCCGTTTGAAACGCGCACCACAGGCCAGCGACCTCGGCTTCGCCCTTGGACCGCGCATCAATGCGGGCGGCAGAATCGGCGAATCCACACTTGGGGTGCGTTTGCTCACGACAAGCGATCCCGAGGAGGCGCGCGCAATCGCCGAGCAGCTTTCCGCCCTCAACGAAGAGCGCCGGGCAATCGAAGCCGAAGTTCAGGAGGAAGCCGAAGCTCAATTGGCGAGCCAGCACAACATGGCCGTCCAGGTTCTTTCAGGCGATGGCTGGCATCCGGGTGTAATCGGCATCGTCGCTGGACGGATCAAGGAGAAGACCGGCAAGCCCTCGATCGTGATCGCGAACGATGCATCGGACGGCACTGGCAAGGGTTCGGGGCGTTCAATCAGCGGCGTCGATCTAGGCGCGGCCATCATTGCTGCGCGCGAAGAAGGTTTGCTGGTTGCAGGTGGCGGACATGCCATGGCCGCTGGCCTCACCATATCGAGCGAAAAGCTCGCTGCCTTCACCGAATTTCTCGACACCCGGCTTGCGCGCGATGTCGATCGGGCACGCGCAGGCCAGTCGATGCAGCTCGATCTCTCGCTCGCGCCGGGCGGGCTCACACCGGAATTGGTCACGACGCTGGACGCTGCAGGCCCCTATGGTGTCGGTTGGCCTGCCCCGCGCATCGCAGTGGGCCCGGTCCGGATCGTCAAGGCCGATATCGTGGGCAAGGATCACCTGCGCATCATCGCATCAGGAGAGGACGGCAGATCGTTCAAGGGCATTGCCTTTCGCGCCGCCGAAACGGAGATGGCGCAAACCCTGCTCCATCGCAGCAGAGGTCGGCGGTTTCATCTTGCCGGACGTGTGAAGATCGATGATTGGGGCCCTCGCCCGGCAGCAGAACTGCATCTCGAGGACGCCGCTTTCGCCGATTAGTTGCCCAGCCGCGCAATTTTTCGCAAAAGGGGCCATGACGGGGCTTGACCCGTTCCCCGCTCCCCCCTAGATGCGCGCTCTCGCAAACGAGCGTGGCCCCTTCGTCTAGCGGTTAGGACGCGGCCCTTTCACGGCTGAAACACGGGTTCGATTCCCGTAGGGGTCACCACCTTCCTTTACAGGTTCGGAAATTGGTGACGGCGCTTTTTGTGACCGGCTGTGCGCATGCGTGCGCTCGGCGCTTCCAACAGGCTCGGCTTGCCGTTAAGGCGCTATGCGAAATGGGCATCAGGCAGACCATCCCGCTCGCTGGCATATTGCTGGCTGTCGTGACGTTCTTCGCGATGCTCCTGCTCGGCGTCGATCCGATCGTCACGCTCGCCGTACTCGGGGTTTGGATCGGCTCATTGATGCTCGCAAGCGGTCGTCCGCCCGAGCCGCCCAAGGTCGTGGTTGAGCAATCGTTCAGCATCGAAGCGATGCGAAAACTGATCGAGAATTCTTCGACGCCGGTGCTCGTGACCGAAAAGAACAAGATCGCCATCGCCAACGCGGCCGCTCGCAGGATCCTCGGCCAGCATATGGTCGGACAGGACGCGCGGGTCGCCTTCCGCCAGCCGGAGGCGATTTCGCTTTTGAGTAAGGATCGCAATGGCAGGGCCATCGTCCGCGGCCTCGTTCGCCGGCAGGATATCTGGGAGATCAATCGTCAGGCAGTCGATCGCAGTCTCGCGGTAATCGAACTGATCAACCAGACAGCAGAGGCGGATATCAGCCGCGCGCATACCGATTTCGTCGCAAATGCCAGCCATGAACTGCGCACTCCACTAGCGGCGATCCTCGGATATGTCGAAACGCTTAGCGAAAGCGCAGACAGCCTCGATTCGCCGATTTCACAAAAATTCCTCGGCACCATCGAACGTGAGGGGAAGCGGCTTCAGAGCCTTATCAGCGACCTCATGAGTCTGTCCCGCGTTGAAGCCGAGAAGCACGATCTCCCCAGCGAGCTTATCGAGCTTGGTCCGTTGGTCGAACGCGCCGCGCGCGATGCGGCGGGTGCCAATCGTATCGAGCAGCTAACCTTCGACCTGCGCGATCAGCCCAAGGTGCATGGCGATCGGCAACAGTTGGAACAGCTCGTGCGCAACCTCGTCGACAACGCCCTGAAATATGGGACGCCCGGCTCGAAAGTTGACGTGTCGCTTGATCTATCTCGTGACAACCAGGCGCGCATATCGGTCGTCGATCAAGGTGAAGGCATCGCGCCCGAGCAATTGCCCCATCTCACGCGCCGCTTTTACCGGACTGATCCGGGCCGCAGTCGCGCCTCTGGTGGGACGGGATTGGGACTCGCGATCGTCAAACACATAGTCGAACGTCACCGTGGCAGGCTCGATATCGACAGCGATCTTGGCAAGGGGACTCGGGTGGTCGTCAGAATTCCGCAAGCGGAACAGAAGGATACGGTCACGGACCCAAAAATCTCAGACGGCGAGCCAACAATTAGCCGGGAATTGTCTTAGCATTGTCTTATTTGTTGAACATCGGACCGGCAAAGGGCGTTGTCCCGCTCGATCTTACGCGGGCGAGGTCCGTCTTTGAGCACATGCCGCTAGTGTCGCAGCACGTGCGCCGTACAGTTTATCGATCGACCTCAGGTAACTGACACCGCGCAGCCAGCGTTCAGGGGAAACAGGTTCAATTCATGTCGCCGATTACGCTCATTCTGATTGCCATTGGGCTGGGACTGGCCGGATGGCTTGCCGGCCGGGCGAAGGCGTGGAGCTTTCAGAAAGGCAGCCCGGACGTGCGCCCGGTTGCTCGTCCGACGTATCATGCATGGTATGTGGCTATCTGGATCGTCATTCCGGTTCTCGCCTTCGTCACGCTCTGGTCGTTCATCGCCCCGCAATTGGTTGTCCAGAGTGTGCTCGCCTCGCCAGGCGCGCAGAACCTGCCCGCTTTCGGGTTCGAGCGGGACTCGTGGCTTGCCGAAGCGCGTGCAGTCGCTCTCGGCAATGCGCCGGGAGTTTTCAACGCCGGCGCCGAACCCCTGATCGAACCGTTTCGCGAAGCCATCGGAAGATACAATCTAATCGGCGTCATTCTGACCGTCCTGATAGCCTTCGCCGGCGGCACCTTCGCGTTCCTGCGGGTCCGCCCGGATTTCAAGGCACGCACACGGGTCGAAAGAACGGTGATGATCGTGTTGCTGCTCGCCTCGTTGGTGGCGATCCTCACGACGTTCGGCATTTTCGCGAGCCTCGTGTTCGAGACCTATCGTTTCTTCAGTCTCGTTTCGCCGGTCGATTTCTTTTTCGGCACCTTCTGGGGGCCCGATCCGATGAGCAGCGCCGACAATCCCGACGCCTCACGCTACGGGGCAATACCACTGTTTTGGGGAACGCTCTTCATCGGCGCCATCATCGCCATGATCGTGGCCATACCGCTGGGATTGATGAGCGCGATTTACCTCACTCAATACGCAGATCCCAAATTGCGCCAATGGGTGAAGCCTGCGCTTGAAATCCTCGCAGGCGTTCCGACCGTGGTTTATGGCTATTTCGCCGCTCTCACCGTCGCGCCGGCGATACGTGATGCGGCGGTGGCCATCGGCATTTCTGGCGCTTCGACCGAAAGCGCGCTCGCTGCGGGCGTTGTGATGGGCGTGATGATCATCCCGTTCGTCTCCTCGATGGCCGACGACTCCATCGCTGCCGTGCCCGCCGCCATGCGCGATGGAAGCTATGCGATGGGTGCGACGAAATCTGAAACGATCAAGAAGGTGCTGTTCCCCGCCGCCCTGCCCGGTATCGTCGCAGGTATCATGCTGGCGGTAAGCCGAGCTATCGGTGAAACCATGATCGTCGTCATGGCCGCATCCACCGCCGCCAATCTCAGCGCCAATCCGCTCGACCGGATGACCACGGTGACGGTGCAGATCGTGAAGCTGCTCACCGGCGAACAGAGCACCGACCACCCAACCTATCTCAGCGCCTTTGCGCTGGGCTTTGCGCTATTCCTCGTCACCCTCGTTCTCAACGTGATCGCCCTGCGCGTCGTTAAACGGTTCCGTGAAGCTTATGAGTGATACAGCCAATCCAGCAGCTGGCACGCTAGCCAGCCCATCGGTCTCGCACGAGGCGGATGTGACAGGCCCCACCCGCACGCCGGAGTTCGAAAAGCGGCTGGCACAGCGCTACCGCTCGGAGCGTAATTTCAAGCTGATGGGTCAGGGCGCGATCGTCTTTTCGGTCGCTGTGCTGATCTTTCTGCTTGGCAACATGCTGCTCAACGGTGTCGGTGGATTCCAGCGCGCCGAACTGGAAGTGCCAATCGATTTCCCCGAGAGCGGCGTAACCGGCGACGAGGTTTCGTTGAGTGCGCCTTCAGCTATTCAGGTCCTCGAATTGCAGGGCCTGTCGGAAGTCGTCCAATTCTATGCCGAAGAAGCGCTCGGCGAAGAAGCGGCGAGCGAACTCAGCCGTGAAGCATGGCGCGATGTCGCGGCTGCCTTGACCGCAGACCCTTCGCTGATCGAGCGATCCGAGACCTTTTACCTGCCTGCATCCTCCGATCTGGCAGCGGGCCTTGCTGGTGAAGGCTCGCCCGAGATGCAGGCGCTCGCACAGCAATTGCAATCCGAGGGCAAGCTGTCCGAAAACTGGGACGCCGGGTTCCTCACCCGTTCGGATGCGACGAGCCCGCAGGCAGCGGGTATTTGGGGCGCGCTCAAGGGTTCGATCCTGACGATGATCGTGACTTTCCTCCTGGCCTTCCCGATCGGCGTTCTGGCGGCGCTGTATCTAGAGGAATATGCGCCGAAGAACCGCTGGACCGATCTCATCGAGGTGTCGATCAACAACCTCGCCGCTGTTCCTTCGATCATATTCGGTTTGTTGGGCCTCGCGGTCTTCCTATGGCTGTTCCCGAACTATCGTTCGGCCCCTTTGATCGGGGGTATGACGCTCGCGCTGATGACGATGCCGGTCATCGTGATCTCCGGCCGCAACGCGATCAAGGCGGTGCCGCCTTCGATCCGCGACGGCGCGCTCGCAGTAGGCGCATCGCCTGTACAAGTGGTGTTCCACCACGTTCTCCCGCTCGCCATGCCCGGAATGCTGACCGGCACGATCATCGGCATGGCGCGCGCGCTTGGCGAAACCGCACCGCTATTGCTCATCGGGATGCGAGCTTTCGTGGCCACCCCGCCCGATGGCTTCACTTCCCCATCGACAGTGCTGCCGATGCAAATCTTCCTGTGGTCCGATGAGATCGACCGTGGGTTCGTCGAGCGCACCAGCGCCGCCATCATCGTCCTTCTGCTGTTCCTCCTCTTGATGAACGGCCTCGCAATCTATCTCCGCAACAAATTCGAGAAGACCTGGTGACAGTAATTCACGACAATATGGAAGACACCGGCGCCAAGATGAAGGCGCGCGATGTCTCGGTCTATTATGGCGACAAGAAAGCGATCGATGACGTGTCGATCGACATTTCGCCCGACTACGTGACCGCCTTCATCGGCCCGTCCGGCTGCGGGAAATCGACCTTTCTGCGGTGCTTCAACCGCATGAACGACACGATCCCCTCGGCGAAGGTCACGGGATTGATCGAGCTTGACGGTGACGACATTCACTCGAACGCGATGGATGTTGTCCAGCTACGCGCGCGGGTTGGCATGGTGTTCCAGAAACCCAACCCGTTCCCGAAATCGATCTACGACAACATCGCCTACGGCCCAAAGATCCACGGCCTCGCTGAGAAGAAACCCGATCTCGATGCGATTGTCGAAAAGTCTCTCACTCGCGCAGGTTTGTGGGATGAGGTGAAAGACCGGCTTGACGATTCCGGCACCGCATTATCGGGCGGTCAGCAGCAGCGGCTCTGCATTGCGCGCGCCATCGCCGTCGATCCTGAAGTGATCTTGATGGACGAGCCGGCGTCCGCTCTCGACCCGATCGCCACGGCGAAGATCGAGGAATTGATCGACGAGCTTTCTGGCCGCTACGCGATCGTGATCGTGACCCACTCGATGCAGCAGGCCGCCCGTGTCAGTCAGCGCACTGCATTCTTCCATCTCGGGCAGATCGTGGAATATGGCCGGACTTCTGATATCTTTACTAATCCGATCGAGGATCGCACCAAAGACTATATCACAGGGCGGTACGGCTGATGGCTGATCATACGGTCAAGGCATTTGACGAAGACATCACGCGGCTTCGCGGCCTCATCGCGGAGATGGGCGGCCTCGCCGAAGTTGCTATCCAGGAAGCGCTCGATGCCATGGTACGCGGCGACGAGGAACTTGGCGACAGCGTCGTTGCGCGTGACAAGAAGATCGACGCGCTCGAAACCGAAGTCGATAAGCTGGCTGTCCGCATCATCGCATTACGCGCGCCGATGGCGGACGACCTTCGCGAGGTCATTGCTGCGCTCAAGATTGCAGGCGTTGTCGAGCGGATCGGCGATTATTCGAAAAACATCGCCAAGCGCGTTCACATGATCGAAGGCCGCGATCGGTTCGAGCCTCTCACCTTGCTGCCCGCAATGGGCGATCTTGCGGGCGAAATGGTCCACGATGTGCTGACCGCCTACGCCGCTCGCGATCCCGGCCTAGCGCGCGAAGTCATTGCGACCGATGCCAAGGTCGATGCGTTTTACAACAGCATTTTCCGTAATCTTGTCAGCCACATGGTCGAAAACCCTGCAACCATTTCCAGCGCGGCACAATTGCTCTTCGTGGCTCGAAATCTGGAACGGATCGGCGATCACGCGACGAATGTTGCGGAAATGGTGCACTTTGCTGCAACCGGCTCCTATCCACCTGAGGAAGATCGGCTCTGATCCCATCTCCATGGAAAAAGGCCCGGCGTCGGTGTCATCAAACGGTAGCCGAACTGAAACATATTCATGGGTATGGCTCCGGTCAGCCCGGAGCACGGGGTTAGGGAGTCAGCGATAATGTCCGCCGCCAAATTACTCTTGGTCGAAGACGATCCGGCGCTGTCCGAATTGCTCGAATACCGCTTTCAGAACGAAGGGTACGACGTCCGCTCGACCAGCGATGGCGATGAGGCGTTGGTGCTTGCCAGCGAAGACGTGCCCGACCTCATCATCCTCGACTGGATGATCGAGGGGACCAGCGGCATCGAGGTATGCCGCCGCCTTCGCCGCGACAAGGAAACCGCGCACGTTCCGATCATCATGCTCACCGCGCGTGAGGCCGAAGACGACCGCGTTCGCGGCCTGGAAACCGGTGCCGACGACTACCTAACCAAACCGTTCAGCCCGCGCGAATTGCTGGCGCGGGTCGCAGCAGTGATGCGGCGCATCCGCCCCGCCCTTGCCGGGGAGGTGATCGAGGTCGGCGACATCAAACTCGATCCCGTCGCTCACAAGGTTCAGCGACGCGGGCGGTCACTGCAGCTCGGGCCAACCGAGTACCGCCTGCTGAAGTTCTTCATGGAGAGCCCGGGACGAGTTTTCAGCCGCGGACAATTGCTAGACGGTGTCTGGGGCACGGGCAGCGATATCGAGCTTCGCACCGTCGATGTTCATATCCGCCGCCTGCGCAAGGCTATCGTGATCGACGGCGCGAAAGACCCGATCCGAACTGTCCGCTCAGCAGGTTATGCGCTGGAAGTGAATTGAAGAGCTGTTAGCGGCACACACCCGACCAGCGGCTTTCCTGATCGAGATGGAAATGGTCGGCGTGCGCTGCATTGTAGTCGGGTGAAAGCACCGTTGCGAAGACTCCGCATGCTCCGTCTCTAACCTCGCGCAGAAAGCGCGCCTCGTCATCGGTGCCGTCCCAATCGGCTATCAGGCTGATCCTGGTCCCGTCTTCCAGGACAAATGCCGATATATCGATAGCGTTGCCGGTCGCGTGTTCGCTCCAGGGACCTTCTTCGCCTCCATAAAGCCGCCTGCATGAATAGGCACCGAGATGCTCCATCCGAGCTAGTTCGCTGCCGAGGATTTCCCTGGCCGCAGGTCTCACGGTTTTCGTTCGCCATAATTCGAGCGCGGCCGCGACTGGACAAGTGACGATCGGGGTATTGGGTGAGAGTGGGTAGTCCTCCAGCTGGGTTCGGTCTGGCCGCTCGCAGGCGCCGCTGCCGGTACTTTCAAGCGCGCGGAAGGCAACGTCGCTGCGGTCGAGCGTCACTCGGCAGAGCTCGACATCGTCCTTGAGAGCTAGCAGCTTGTTCGCAGTAGCCATGCCCACCGGATCGCGCAGGTCGAGCGGAGCCCAGGGATTGTGTTTCGGATGCTCGCTGAGCCAGCTCCAGCCCGCAATGCCGATGGCGAAAACGACCAATAATAGCGACAGGATCCGCCGGTCCGCGGTGAAGCGGCCGATGCGGCGACTGATGCGGGGTTCTCGCGGGCTGCGGCTCATGGCAGGCCCCTAGTGAAAATCGCGCGACTTAGGAAGTATCCTCACATTGCGCGGATGAACCCTGGTGTTGGGAGCACGCACCCGCCCGCGTTTCGGCGCTCCGCTGGCATCGGGCAGTTCATCGATCAGGTCACGCGGGCGGATGGCATGGCCCTCGGCATCGATCAGATCGTCTCTTGGGTTCATCACGCGCTTTCCGCCGACCTGAGAAGGCAGCGGCGAATTTACATGATCGGCGCGCGCGATCGGAGCGTTCAACATGTCGTCGGACAGGCGGTAAAGCTGATCGGTCGCATCGGTCATGTGGTGCGCGATCACGTGGATGACTTCGTCGTCATACTCGACCCGGCCGCGCACTTCCATCAGCCGCGCCCCCATCACGACGCGGCGCTGTTTCTCCTTGAGATCAGGCCAGACGACGAGATTGACGACCCCGGTTTCGTCTTCGAGCGTGATGAAGCACACGCCCTTTGCGCTGCCGGGACGCTGGCGGATCAGAACCACTCCTGCAACCTGCACCATCGAGCGGAACTTGCGATTTCGAAGGTCGCATGCCCGCACGAAGCCGCGTTCGGTCAGCGATGCGCGCAGAAACGCCATCGGATGCGCTTTCAGGCTGAGGCGCGTGGTCTGGTAATCGGCCACCACCTCTTCGGAGAGCGGCATTTGCGGTAGATGCGTGTGCGTGCGCTCCGCCCCTTCATCGCGTGTCGCAGCGGCGCGGAACAAAGGAAGATCGGGTCCGGCGATCAGGCTGCGCGCATCCCACAGTGCTTGCCTGCGCGGCAGGTTCATCGATGTAAAGGCATCGGCAGAAGCAAGCCGTTCCACATGGGGCGGCGTGATGCTTGCTCTTTTGCTCAATGAGCGGACATCAGCATATGGGCCGTGCGCCTCCCGCTCATCGACTATTTTCGCAGCGATATGCTCTGGCAGGCCATCGATCTGGCGCAGGCCGAGGCGCAAAGCGAGGTGCTCCGGCCTTCGCGTCTCTGCGTCCCCACCCGACCCGGTATCCTCCAGCGTGCAGTTCCATTCGCTTGCATTGACATCCGCTGGCAGCACCTCGACCCCGTGCTCCCTGGCATCGCGTACGATCTGCGCGGGCGCGTAAAAACCCATGGGCTGCGAATTGAGAAGCGCCGCTGCGAATGTCGCCGGATAATGGCATTTGAGCCAGCTCGATATGTAAACGAGATGCGCAAAGGAAGCCGCATGGCTTTCCGGGAAACCATACTCGCCAAAGCCCTTGATCTGATTGAAGCAGCGCTGCGAGAATTCGGGATCGTAGCCGCGCCCGACCATCTTCCCGACCATCAGATCCTGAAGCTCGTCGACCATCCCGCGAGAACGAAACGTCGCCATTGCCTTACGCAGGCGGTTGGCCTCTTTCGATGTGAATTTCGCTGCATCGAGGGCGATCTTCATCGCCTGTTCCTGAAAGATCGGGACACCGTAAGTGCGCTTCAGAATGGATTGTAGTTCATCTTGAGGCCCCTGATCCGGCGCAGGGCTCGGCATGTCGAACCGGAAGTTCTCCCCCATTTCCCGCTTCAGCCGGCGCTGTTTGAGATAGGGATGGACCATATCGCCCTGGATCGGACCGGGGCGGACGATGGCGACCTGCACGACGAGATCGTAAAACTCGCGTGGTCGCAGGCGCGGTAGCATGTTCATCTGCGCGCGGCTTTCGACCTGAAACACGCCGAGGGAGTCGCCCTTGCACAGCATGTCATACACCGCCGGATCCTCGGCCGGGACGGTTGCCATGGTCAGATCCGGACCGTGATGACCCCGCAGCAAATCAAGGCCCTTGGCAATGCAGGTGAGCATACCAAGCGCCAGCACGTCGATCTTGAAAATGCCCAGATCATCGATGTCGTCCTTGTCCCATTCGATGAAACTGCGATCGGGCATGGCGCCGTTCCCGATCGGCACCGTCTCGGTCAACGGGCTGTCGGTGAGGATGAAGCCCCCCACATGCTGGCTGAGATGGCGCGGCATGCCGATCATCTGCTCGGTCAGCTTGAGCACCCGCCGCAAATGCGGGTCTGCAAGGTTCAGGCCCGTTTCCTCCGCATGCTTTTCATCGATCCCTTCGCCCCACGAACCCCACACCGTTTTTGCGAGCGCGGCGGTGACATCCTCGCTCAACCCCATCGCTTTTCCGACTTCGCGGATCGCCATGCGCGGGCGGTAATGGATCACAGTGGCGCACAGCCCAGCCTTGGTGCGACCATACTTGTCATAGATGTGCTGGATCACCTCCTCGCGCCGCTCATGCTCGAAATCGACGTCGATATCGGGCGGCTCCGTGCGTTCTTCGGAGATGAAGCGGTCGAACAGCAGCTGGTGCTTGGTGGGATCGACTTCGGTGATGCCGAGGCAGTAACAGACCGCCGAATTCGCCGCACTGCCCCGCCCTTGGCACAGGATCGGCGGGTTTTGGGAACGCGCGAAATCGATGATCTCCTTGATAGTCAGGAAATAGCGGGCGATCTCAAGCTTGGCGATCAGCGCAAGCTCCTTCTCGATGGTTTCCGTGACTGTTTCGGGGACGCCATCCGGATAACGCCATGCCGCCCCCTCGAAAGCCTGCTGCGCGAGATAATCCTGGGCAGACATACCACCCGGATAATCGCGGCTTGGATATTCGTATTTCAGATCGCTCAGGGAAAAGTCGCACGCATCGGCGACCTTGCGGGCGCTTCGGATGGCGTGCGGCCAGCGGGTGAAAAGGCGCACCATTTCCTGAGGTGATTTGAGGTGCCGTTCAGCATTCGCGTGAAGCAAGTGACCTGCTTCCGCCACGGTCGTCTTGTTCGCAATCGCCGTCATCACGTCCTGCAGGGGGCGGCGTTCGGGGGTGTGGTAATGCACATCATTGGTGGCGAGCAGCGCGAGACCGTTTGCGCGTGCGAGTGCATCGAGCCGGTCGATCCGCGCGACATCGTCACCGCAGTAGAGGTGGCTTGCCGCGAGGTGCCGCAGGGTCGGGAGCTGCGCTGTAAGGTGCGGCAGGATTTCGGGGAACGGAGCGGTCAGTTTGACCCGATCCCGTTCATCCCCATCGGGCCGCAGCGGGACGACATTGTCCTCGACGCGGATTGTGATGCGCTTTTCCAGGTCATCGGGCGGAAGCAGGATCAGCTGCACCCCTTCCGAATGCTGCGCCAGCATGGAGAGGTCGATCTCGCACACGCCCTTTTCCTGCCAATCTCCACTTAGCGTCTGCATCCGGCCCGCACTGATCAGGCGGCAGAGACGGCCATAGGCAGCGCGGTCACGCGGATAGGCGAGGAAGTGCAGTCCCTCGACCGTTTCGATCCGGGTGCCGATCACCGGGCGCAATTTGAGCGTTGTCGCCTCGGTGTGAATGCGCACCACGCCTGCCATGGAATTGGCATCGGCGATGCCTATCGCATCATAGCCAAGCATGCGCGCAGTCATCACGAGGTCCACCGCATCCGACGCTCCGCGCAGAAAGCTGAAACAGCTTACAAGGCCTAACTCGACGAACGGTGCGCGCTCCGGCACATCGATCAGGTCGGGATCGATTTCCAGCGTGCGTTTGTCGGGAGTGAGCGGTGCATCCGGCATATTATGCCTCTTGCTGCGCGAGCCGCTCTCTTACCGCTGCTAGGTCGGCTTCGAAAAGTGCGGCCTGCTTTTCCTGCGCCTCGCCATCGAGCCTCAGCAGGTAGGAAGGGTGTGCGGTCACCCACAGTTCCGTCCCGCCTTCAAGCGGGATTGGTTCGCCTCGCACTTTCGAAATGCTCACCGTCTTGCCGAGCAGGCTGCGCGCCGCACTCGCGCCCAATGCGAGGATCAGGCGCGGTTTGACAATGTCGCGTTCGGCTTCGAGCCACCAGCGGCAGGTGTCGATTTCCTTCGCCTGCGGGCTCTGGTGAATGCGCCGCTTGCCGCGCTGCACGTATTTGAAATGCTTCACGGCGTTGGTGACGTAGGTTTCGGAGCGCTCGATGCCGGTGCGTGTCAGATATTCGTCGAGCAGCTGTCCCGCCGGACCGATGAAGGGCCTCCCCCCCTGATCCTCTTGGTCGCCCGGCTGCTCGCCGACAATCATCAGGGAAGCGCGCCGCGGCCCCTCGCCCATCACGGCCTGATTATGCAGCTCCCCGATCGGACACTTGCGGCATTTTTCTATTGCCGTGCCGATCGCACCCAGGGTCTCGGGCTTATCCTCGAATTCGAGTGCGCCGGTCTCCACCATGTTCGCTTCCCTTGCCTGCGCCCCGGCGATGAGATCGGGGATCAGCTCGGCCTCGGGCATGTTTTTCCAGTACTTCTTGGGCATCTCGGAGAGCATGGCCCCGACCTTCAAACGCGCCGGGTTGAAAATTGAAGCGTAGTAAGATTTCCAGAGATCCTCGACCGGATCGCCTTGCGGCGCATCACTGCGCTGGGCCGGACCGCTTTCGCGCATCGTCTCGCCGTCCCAGTGGATGCAGCCGCGCGGTGTCAGGATCGACCAGTTCATGTTGGAAAAGCGGCGCATGAAGAACCCGGCATTGGCGCGCACAATGTGGTGATCGGGCTCGAACCAGGCGACGTAGTGCTCGGCCCCGTCCTCACTCTCCACTTCGCGGAAACGAACGAAGGCATGCATCTTGTGGCTATCGCGGCGCACCGATTTGTCGAGCTCTTCGATCCGGCGGACGTCGAGATCGGCCTTGTCCTCCATCGCGCGCGGGTTTGACTGAAGCCGCCACAATACGCGGTAGAGCAAGCTGAAACGCTCCGGGTCAGAATGGAGCGCGGCGTTGCGGGCCAGCTTCATGAAGCGCTTCGACGCCCGCACAGGCCGCGCATCCTTTCCCGGTGTCGGCAGACGTTTCTGGCGGCGAGCAGGCCCTTCCTGAGCAAAAAGATCGCCCGTGCCGCCCGGCTCGATCCAGCTGACCCGATCGGGCGGCACATCGCACTGGATCAGGCTGCGCGCCCGCTCTCGCCAAAAGGCGAAATCATCGGGCGCCGGCAGGTTGACGACATAATGCGCGCCGAGAGACGCGTTCTGCACATTTCCTCTCTGGGCCCTCATCAAAACAGCTCCAGCTGTTCCTGCTTCGGTGCCAACAGCGCGCGCAGGTCCGCGCGGTCGGTAAGCGTCGTCGGCCGCCAATCGAGCGCGACAAGGAAAGGACGCACCTTGGCGATAGATTGGGTCAGTCTAGCCACATCATCGAGCCGCAACGTCCGATGCTTACGCGCCGCCAGAATGCGCGCCACTGCCGTCGTTCCAAGCCCCGGCACCCGCAGCAATTGCTCCTTCGAAGCGCGATTTACATCGACCGGAAAGCTTTCGCGAAACTTGAGCGCCCAAGCGAGCTTGGGGTCGATATCGAGCGGCAGGTTCCCCTGAGCATCCGCCGCCTGCGCCACTTCACCAGGGGCATAGCCATAGAACCGCATCAGCCAATCGGATTGGTAGAGACGGTGCTCGCGCATCAAGGGCGGGCGTTTGAGCGGCAGAACGGCGCTTGCATCGGGGATCGGCGAGAATGCGCTGTAGTAAACCCGGCGCAGGCCGAATGCGCCGTAAAGCTTGCTCGCCTTGCCCACGATATCCGCATCGCTGGCGTTGTCAGCGCCGACGATCATCTGGGTCGATTGGCCGGCGGGCGCAAAGCGCGGTGCGTGTTTGAACCGCTTGCGCTCGTCCTTCGCTTCGATGATGCGCGATTTTGTTTTGGCGAGCGCACCTTCGATCTGGTGTTCATCCTTGTCGGGTGCAAGGCGGTTCAAACCCTGACGCGTCGGCAGCTCGACATTGATCGACACCCGGTCGGCATAGAGCCCTGCCTGATGGATCAGCTCGGGGTCTGCCTCGGGAATGGTTTTAAGGTGAATGTAGCCGCGAAAATCATGCTCTTCGCGCAGGATGCGTGCGCATTCGACCATCTGTTCCATCGTATAGTTCGAGCTTTTGACGATGCCGGATGAGAGGAACAGCCCCTCGATGTAATTGCGCTTGTAGAAGTTCAGCGTGAGGTCTGCGACTTCCTGCGGCGTAAACCGCGCGCGCCGCACGTTTGAGCTCTTGCGATTGATGCAGTAGTGACAATCGAAAATACAGTGATTGGTCAGCAATATCTTGAGCAGCGAAATGCATCGTCCGTCGGGCGCATAGGCGTGGCAAATGCCCATCCCCTCGGTCGACCCGATACCCTTACCGCCCAGCGAATTCTTCTTTGCTGTGCCCGAAGACGCGCACGACGCATCGTATTTCGCCGCATCGGCGAGAATTTCCAGTTTCTGTCTCAGAGTGTGCTGTGGCATTGGAACATCCTTATGTTCCTTTTATGTTCTCCTACTAAATTGGGCAAATGCAAATGTTGCAATCAATCGGAATCCCCAACGAAAAGAGGGCCGGACGCATGCCCGACCCTCACTAAATCGATCCAGCCTGTTTATTCTGGGCTGTATGGGATCGTCGATTTGTGGACTGCCATTTTCAGATCACCTGCAGCGTCGCGAATGTAGCCAATCGTGTACTCGACCTTCGTCTCTTCGCCACCGTCTGCCGGAGTGAAATAGTAATTACCCATGGCAACCGCCATGTTGCAGATGTTGTTTGTAATTCCGGCGTTCTGCCAGCGCACCGAGGTCCACGGAGTAATCGCGAAGCCCTTGTCTTCCGGATAGGATGGATTGCCACCTACAAAATACGAGAGCGCGCCATCGAAGGAGGGCCGGAATTGCTCAACCGATGCGAGTGTCGGCTTAAACAACACAAGGCTCTCGTCATAAGCATAGAACTCGTCGATGTGATCGATGGCAGCCTGGCGGTAGTCTCCACCTTCCGAGTAGACATTACCAATTTTCACAATGCCTTCGCCCCAGGCTTCTTGCGCTGCAACAACCTCCGGTTCAGTGATGCATTCGAGCTGTGCTGCTGTCGGTGCGCGAGGTTGATCGCTTCCAATTGGTGCAGTCTGTGATGTCTGAGCTACCGCGCTTACTGAAAAAGCAGCGCCTAGAATAGCAGCGGAAAAACCGGCTTTAGTCAAAGCGGGAACAATATTTGTCACGTCGATATCTCCCTTGACCATGCCTCAGCTTTTCACTCGGCATGGCAGACTTAATGAGTCCTGTCGGCCTGACGCTGACAGGTAACATTGTAACGTAATGAGAGCCGGTCGGTTCCGCCGAAAACGTGAATTGCAGCGGGTTTCAAGGGAGATAATTGTGGAAGCAAAAAGAGAGCGTAGTCATCGTAAGCTCGCCCCCTCGTCCTGTGTCTGGCGTGATTACAGACGACGCTTCGCGTCGGAGTCGCCATCTTCATCCAGGAAGCTCTTGGACCGTTCCTTGCATAGGTGGTCAAGCACGGCTGCGTGCATTTCACCTTCGAAAGAAATGCCTGCCAGTTTGCCTTCGACCCAAGCCACTTTGCCAAGAGGGGCATTCACGCCGTCCACTCTCATGGTGACACGGTCACCCACGCTGGCGAAGCCGGCGGATCCCCTGATCTTGCATCCGCCTTCGGAAATATCGATCAGGTCGACATAGACCGGACGCGATTTGACGCGGCCCTTGACCATCAGGCTGAGCGAGCGGCGCTCTGCAGCGCGCGAGATGCTGTGCATGTTCATAATCCCGCTCTAGCTAGCAATCGTAAAAAAATGCTGAGCAAGAATAATCAGATGTCTCGCTGAAATTGTTGCGAAAATTCAAGAATAGAGCCCCTGCAGGTACCATTGCGGCATTCCTCCTCGGCCATCACCGGCTATTCCGTGGCGGTAAATCCAGTATCGCTGGCCTTCGGTGTTTTCGATCCGATAGTAATCGCGCAGTCGAACGGTCGACTTTTCACGCCACCATTCGGGCGCAATTCTTTCAGGCCCTTCGACACGCGCCACCTCACAAACCTTGCCGCGCCAGCGGAACCGCTGCGGCAAGCCATCGGGCGACGCGTACAGCACCGATATGAGCTCGGGTTTATCGAGTAGTTTCAATGGCCTTTCATGGAATTCCAATACGGCCTGCGAAGTCGGCTCCGGCTCCAACGGCGGCTGCCATGTCTGTGCGCGCTCGGGCAGGTGACTGGACCGCGGCACTGGGCGGCGCACGGCTTTCGGGCCAAGCCGGACGGTCAGCCGGTCGATACAGGCACTCAGCGACGTTCCCTGACGTTCCGATGCTTCTTCGACATCACCCTGCGACAAAGCGAGCGGTTCGGTCCAGCTCGCCCGCAGCCGCACGGTCTCGATCCCGAAACCGGCCTCTATATCGTCGAGCCTGCTGGCAAAAAGACGTGTGATGTGCCCTGCCTCGCGCGTCGCCGCCGCCAGTTCGAGACCCCGCACAATCGTTTCGCCGTCGACGCGCCACAGGCCCAATTCGAGCCGCCGGGCACCCTGCCCCCGGGCCTCCAGTTCTCGCGCCATGTCGCCTGCGAGATCGGCAAGCACCTGATCGAGCAGCGAGCGGTGACGGATCGGCTCCATCAGCCGGCGCTGCACTAACGGCGCGTGGTGCGCTGCCATGGGCAGCAGCGGCTCCTGCACTTTGCCGAGCAATTGATCGAGCCGGACCAGCGGATTGGCCGATGGCGATTTGCGATTGCGAAACCGGCGGTGGAGCGCATCGCGGGCAGCGGCCTCCGCATGGTCGACAGGTCCGGTCGCAATCGCTGCCAGATCGCCCAACCGCTTGAGGCCAAGGCGGCGCAAGATCGTCAGCACATCTTGGTCGAGCCGCAGCGCCGCAACAGGAAGATTGGCGAGGCGGTGCGCGCTATCCTCTGACGGGCCCAATATTGCTCCGTCTGGGCCGAAATGCGCCAGTGCCCAGGCAGCGCCTGCCGTGGGAGCGATCGCACAGCGGATTCGCAGGCCACGGGCAGCGAAAGCCTGCCCAACATCGGCAAGCAGCTCCACTTCTCCTCCGAACAGGTGAGCGGCGGCGGTTATGTCCACCAACACCCCATCGGGCGGATCAAGCGCAGTCCACGGGCCCCAGCGCTGACACCAGAGCGCCAGCTTTTCAAGGTGATGGAGATCACCTGCCGTATCTGCCGGAACGGTTTGAATGCCGGGGTACAAAGCGCGCGCATCGGCCAGCATCATGCCCGCCTGCGCGCCTGCCGCGATGCCTGCGTCGTTGACTGCATCGATCCGCGGGCCGTGCGCGGTTTCGGTGATGAGCGCAGTGGGAAGAGCATCCACGCCCTCCCCCGCCTCACATCCTTGCGAAAGCCGCCAGCGATCGACCGACAGTCGGGCGAACCAGATCGCCAATATCCTGCGTGTTGGCTGCGCGTGGAGCTGCGGCGCGCCGCGCTCGCAAATGTCCGTTATCATTGTTCAAAATCCATTCTCCGGGTGCATGGCTGCGCGCCCGGAACAGTTCGGCCTTCCATGCAGGTGCGCCGGGTGCAGCGGCGTTCCAGCGCGCCGGTGCGGAGGGAGCAGAGCTGACCCGCCAGCGCATCCGTGCAGAGGACAGCTCTGCCTCTGCATCAAGGCGCACCAGCCACAGCGCCACTCCATGCTTTTCCGCAGCGAGGCTAAGCCTGCGCGAAGCGGTGAAATCGAGCGCACGCGGATTGCCGGTTATCTCTCCGATCACGCAGGCGAGATCGCGGCAACGCAGACCTTCTTCCAAGGCGAATAGCGCGTCCTCCGGGCTGGCCGCTTCGACATGAATCAATCGGTCGCGCCATTCAGGCGGCAGACCATGGCGATAGGGCCGGCCGCTGCGCTGCACAGCCCCCTTGTCCTGCACCCATAGAACCTGGCGGCGATCCTCGTCCTCGGCCAATGGATCTGCCGCCTGCCCTGCTATCCGAAGCGCATCACGCGCCAGCGCCGATGCCAGCCCCGCACCGCCAGCGTCCGATGAACTGGCGAAAATCTCGCTATGCCAAGGCTGATCGGAAAGGCCCGGACGCCAGCGACCTTCGCGCGCTTTTGACAGCGCGGCGATTTCCCCGGCGGAAAGACGCGGCATCACGCCAATATCCGGCGTGCCAATTTCCGGATCGGGAAAACCTGGAAGCGCTTTTGCGCCGCTGGAGCAAACGGAAGCCGTCATCTGAAACCTTGAGAACACTTGATAGGAGACTCACCCGAGTCTCATTTGTTCCCATTATGTTCCACACTCGGTGTCCGGATGCAATGCTCTTTGCAGCCTATCCGCCCAAAGCCTCATCCCATCGGTCGTTACGGAACTCCAGACTGCGATATGCGTTAATCCAGCAAATACAGGAGATTATAATGCGCTACGACCAAGGCAACGCCGACGAACTGAAAACGAAATTCTGGAAGGCATTGGACGATTCCCCCTTCCTGTTCCTCCAGCGCGACGGCGAACCGCAAACAGCCGTTCCGATGACGGCGCAGACCGACAAGGATGCAGACAGCGCAATCTGGTTCTTCACCCAGAAGAACAGCGATTTTGCCAAGCTCGGCCCAGTCACCGCCACTTACGAAGGCAAGGGCCATGACGTTTACGCCCGTTTCCATGGCAGCCTTTTCATCGAAGACGATCAGGGCCGCTTCGAGCAGTTCTGGAACAATTTCGTGAAGGCCTGGTACGATGGCGGCAAGGACGACCCCGACATCCTCTTCCTCCGCATGGACCTGCGCGAAGCGGAAATCTGGAGCGGCGAGATGGGTATTCTCACCACCGCGAAGATGGCAATGGGAATGACTGTCCACGACGATGTTCAGGACAAGCACGCCGAAACGACGCTTTAAGAACAAACACCCGGAAACGAAAACATAACACCGGGTCGCAAAAGGGCCGCTCTCATATGGGAGCGGCCCTTTTTTTGTCAGTCGCCCAAGATACCTGGGAACAAACCCGTGATAAGGATCGTGCCCACGGCAAGCGGACAAAGCCACGCAATCGAAAACCGCCAGACGGCCAGCCAGAACCCGGAAATGCCGGTCATCTGCTCCACAAGTTTGCGGTCGGCCTTCCAGCCGACAAATATCGCCGTGAAGAATGCACCCAGCGGCAGCATGACCTTGCCAGTGAATCCGTCGATCGTATCGAGAATATCGAGTTCGGCGAAGAGCGGCCAGAAGCTCAGCAATCGTACATCGGACCACAGGTTATAGCCGAGCAGGCATGCAATACCGATCAGGAATGCCCCTCCCCCGAATACCAGCGAGGACTTGCGGCGGCTCCAACCCATCTCGCCGATGCCCCATGCGGTCGGCACCTCGAGAAGCGAGATCGAGCTCGTCACCGCCGCGACCAGGATCAGCACGAAAAACAGGAAGCCAATCAAAGCCCCGGCGGGCATAGTCTGAAAGGCGAACGGCAGCGTCTGGAACACCAGCGTCGGCCCAGCGGCGGGATCGAGGCCCACGGCGAACACGATCGGGAAGATCATGAGGCCGGAAAGCAGGGCGACGCCCGTATCAGCAAAGGCAATGGTGATCGACGTCGGGCCGAGCCCCGAGGATCCCTTAATGTAGGAACCGTAGGTGATCAGCCCAGCCACACCGAGAGACAGTGAAAACAGCGCCTGTCCCAGCGCGGTGTTCATCACCTGCGGCGTCAACTTCGACCAGTCGGGCGTGAATAAAAATGCCAAGGCATCTCCCATATCGCCTACGAATGCCCCGTAGATCGTGATCGCGATCAGGAGGACGAAGAACATCGGCATCAGGATCGTCGCCGCCGCCTCGATCCCCGAACCGATGCCGCGCGCGACGATGAACAGCGTAACGCCCATGAAAGCCAGATGCATGCTCAGAAGCAGCACCGGGTTCGCAAACAGATCCCCCATGCGCCCCTGTATGGCATCCTGGCTTTCACCCATCAGAGCCCCGCGGAAAGGGTCTCCTGCGAGCACAGCGCTTATGAAGTCGGCGCCCATGACCCCGGCGTAATAAAGCACCCAGCCGGCAACGACCGAGTAGAAAGAGACGATCAGGAAAGCCGCGATGACGCCCATGATACCGAAAGCGGACCACCGCTTCGACACACCCGATTTCTCGGCGACCTTCCGGATCGATCCGACGGCATCGTCCTGACCTGTCCGACCAAGGAAGATTTCGGAAATTACCAGAGGAAGGCCGAGCAGGAACACGCAGGCGACGTAGAACAACACAAATGCGCCGCCGCCATTTTCCCCGGCGAGTGTCGGAAAGCGCCAGACATTTCCGAGCCCGACAGCAGCGCCGACCGCTGCCAAGATAAACGCACTGCGGGAGGACCAGCCCTCCCGTTCGCCCGAGGCGGTGGATGCTACCATGATTGAAAATGTACCCTCTTGCCGTGCGTTCCCGACGCACCATCCCATATCCCCCTCTCTGCAATGATTCTGCCCCGACGCCAAGGGCCCAAAGAGATATCAACAATTGGCCTTTGCCCCGCGGGCCGTTAAAAGCCGCCGTCATGTCTACGACCTTTCAGCTCGACACGAGCACCAGCCGGGCCAACCCCACACCCAAACCGCGCAAGCGGCTGACAGTGCCGCGCATTCGCGACCACAAGAAGGACGGCCAGACCAAGGAGCCACTGGTGATGCTCACCGCCTATACGGCGCGGCAGGCGCAGCTGCTCGACACGCATTGCGATATCCTGCTGGTCGGAGACTCGCTGGGTCAGGTTATTTACGGGCTGGACAGCACTCTTCCCGTCACCGCCGACATGATGATTGCCCATGGGGCAGCGGTCGTGCGTGGGAGCTATCACAGCCTCGTGGTGGTCGACATGCCCTTCGGCACTTACGAAGGTTCAAAGGAACAGGCGTTCGAGACCGCGAGCAAGATCATGGCGGATACCGGCTGCGCGGCGGTGAAGCTCGAAGGTGGAGAGGCGATGGCCGAAACGATCGCGTTTCTCACCAATCGCGGCATCCCGGTCATGGGCCATGTAGGCCTCACGCCGCAGGCGGTGAATGTGCTGGGCGGTTATGCCGCGCGCGGCCGTAGCCAACAGGAGCACGACAAGATCCTGCGCGATGGCAAGGCGGTTCAGGATGCCGGCGCATTTTCGCTGGTAGCCGAAGGCGTCATCGAGCCGATCGCTATCGCACTCACGCAATCGCTCGAAATTCCCGTTATCGGCATCGGTGCGTCGGCGCAGTGCGATGGACAGGTCTTGGTCACCGAAGACATGCTCGGCATGTTCGAGCGCGTCCCGCGCTTCGTCAAACGGTATGAGGACATCGCTAGCGTAATCGACAAGACCGTCGCCAAATACGCCGAAGAAGTCCGCGATCGCAGCTTCCCCACCGCAGAACAGACTTATCAGCCCAAGAGCTGATCGAAACTCTCAGGGTCCATCGACACATGCAAACGCTGCTGCGTTACTACACCTTTTCGCTGTTCTTCACCGCAGCGTGTTTTGCTCTCGCCGGTTGGTACGGTTGGAGCAGCACGGGCACGCTGGGCGGAATGCTCTCGATCCTCTGGATCGTCTTCGTGCTCTCCATTCTGGAAGTGTCGCTGAGCTTCGATAACGCTGTCGTCAACGCGACGGTGCTGCGCGAAATGGACCCGGTCTGGCAGCAGCGCTTCCTCACGATCGGCATCCTGATCGCGGTTTTCGGCATGCGTATCGTATTTCCCATCGCCATCGTCTCGATCGCGGCTCAGATCGGCCCGTGGGAGGCGGTCCAGCTATCGCTTGGCAATCCTGAGGAATACGAACGTATCGTATCGGCCGCGCATATCGGTATTGCCGGTTTCGGCGGCGCTTTCTTGGCCATGGTGGGGCTTACGTTCTTCTTCGACGAGGAGAAGGACATTCACTGGATCGCGGTAATAGAGCGCGCGGTGAACAGGTTCTCTAGCGTTCCTGCGGTGGAAATCGGATTGGTCCTCGCGGTGATTTACGGCGTATCGACATTGCTCACGCCCGAGGATGCATTGACCTTCCTGACAGCAGGTATCCTGGGAGTCGTGACGTTTATCGGCGTCCACGCGCTGGGCGCGATAATCGAACAGAGCGAGGCGAAGAAGAAGGCAGCAGGCGAAGTCGTGCGATCGGGGCTTGGCGGGTTCCTCTATCTCGAAGTGCTCGATGCAAGCTTCAGTTTCGACGGCGTGATCGGAGCCTTCGCCCTTTCGAACAACATGATCGTCATCGCGATTGGACTTTCGGTCGGGGCGATGTTCGTCCGCTCGATGACGATCCATCTCGTCCGGGCGGGCACGCTTTCGCAGTTCAGATATCTCGAGCACGGGGCATTCTGGGCGATCATCGTCCTGGGCTTCATCATGCTGCTTTCGGCAAAATACCACATCCCGGAAACGATCACGGGACTGATCGGCGCTGTTCTGATCGGGATTTCGCTGTGGTGGTCGATCCGGCACAACCGGCGGCAGGCGCCCGCCAACTCTAATGCGGATGCGCCAGCCGAGTAGCGATCGGCGCTGCCACCAGCAATTGCAGCAGGTGGTAAAGCAGGAGCGGCGCTATCACGAAGCCCGCCATTTCAGGCGCGAAAAGGATCGCTGCCAGGGGCGCGCCTATCGCAACGCTTTTCTGCGGCCCGGCAAATAGGAAAGCGATCTGGTCCTCACGGCTGTATCCACCCAGCCCGGCAGCTTTCCACGCGAGGAAATAGGCCAAAGTCATGAAACCGATCGTGACCGCCATCAGCCAGGCACCCGCTACCGGTGAGATATTGGAAATTAGGCCCTGACCAACCGCCCCTGACATCGCAACATACACTGCGATCCCGATGACCATCCGATCGAGCCAGACGATTTTTGCCTTGCGCTCAATCAGCCAATCCCTCGTGAAGCCTTGAACCATCTGCCCCATAGCGAAAGGCAGGAGCAGGATGACACCAATCCTCATGATCGTCTCGGTTCCAAGGTCGACTGCCTCGCTACCCGCTATCAGCGCGAATAAGGGCGCGCACAAAAACACGCCGAGAATGTTGATCAGCGCCGCACCCACCACGGAAAGCGCGGCATTGCCACCGGCAAGCGTTGTGTAGCTCGTCGCCGACTGGATGGTCGAAGGCAGCACCCCGAGGAAAATGAAACCCAGCGCAATGTCGGGCGGCACCAGCAAACCGGCAATGCTGGCCGAACCGGCTCCTAGCAAAGCCATCGCCCCGAACACGAACAGCGTCAGCGGTACGAAGAACCGCCAGTTTGCCGCAGCTCGTGCAATCTCACCGCGAGCAATCCTCATTCCATTGACGAGAAACAACAGGAAGATCGAGATATTGGAAATGACTTGCGCGGTCTCTCGGGCCTCTTGCGCGGCGGGTATGACAAAGGCGAGCCCGGTCGCGATCAGCAATACTGCGATCATCGGATCGGAGAGAGTCGACTTCCGTTTCGGCATCAAAAGCGCCCTGCCCGCGCTCGCGGCCCATGTCGAGCAGCTAGACCGCGGCGTAAAGGTCAGGCGTGCAGATCGTATTGCTTAAGGAGATCATAGAGCGTTGGACGGCTGATGCCGAGCAGCTTTGCCGTGCTCGAAATATTGCCTTCACTGCGAGCAAGAGCATGACGGATGACCCGCCGGTCGGCCTGCTCCCGCGCGGATTTCAGGTTGAGCACCTCTGCGCTGTCTTCCTCCTGGTCATCGAAATCGAGATCGCCCGCACTCACCAGCTTCCCGTCAGCCATGATGACGGCGCGCTTTATGCGGTTTTCAAGCTCGCGGACATTACCAGGCCAGTCATGGGCGTCGATCGCAGTCAGCGCGTCGGGCGCGAAACCGGTCACAGCCGGGTTCATTTCCTTGGCAAACCGTTTGAGAAACGCTTTCGCGAGCAGTGTCGCATCGCCGTGCCGCTCAGCGAGGCCTGGTATGCGCACGACAATTTCGGCCAGCCTGTAGAACAAGTCCTCGCGAAATGTCCCGGCACCGATCATGGCCTCGAGATCCTGATGCGTGGCACAAACGATCCGCGTATCGACGGCAATCGTCTTGCGACCGCCGATCCGCTCGATCGTGCGCTCTTGCAAGAAGCGCAGCAGCTTGACCTGCAATGGCAGGGGGATGTCGCCGACTTCGTCCAGAAACAGCGTGCCGCCATTGGCGCTTTCGATCTTGCCTTCGGTGGTTTTTACAGCGCCAGTGAATGCGCCTTTTTCGTGGCCGAACAATTCGCTTTCAAGGAGGTTCTCCGGAATCGCAGCGCAGTTGATCGCGACGAACGGCCCGTTGCAGCGATTGCTCGCATCGTGAAGACCCTGCGCAAGCAATTCCTTGCCGGTCCCGCTCGCGCCAAGCAGCATGACGGACACGCTCGTGCTCGCGACCCGCTCGATCGTGCGCGCGACTTTCACCATTTCGGGTGCCCCGGTGATCAACCGGCCAAGCACGGTCTTATCCTCGCTCGCATGTTCGAGCAGCCGCCTGTTCTCCGCCTCGATCTGATGGAGGTTGAAGGCCCGCCGTACGATCAGGCCCAGCGCATCGATATCCACCGGCTTCTGGTAGAAATCGTAAGCGCCGCGCTCGATCGCCTGCAGGGCGCTTTCGCGCGCGCCATGACCGCTGGCGACGATAACCTTGGTATCGGGTTTCAATTCCATGATCGCGTCGAGCACCGCGAAACCTTCCTTGGTTCCATCGGGATCCGGCGGCAGGCCGAGATCGAGCGTTACCACGGCCGGAGCCTCGCTCCGCAAAGCAGCGATAGCGCTATCTCGGTCGCCCGCGATGACAACCTCGAAGTCCTCGTAAGCCCATTTTAATTGGGCCTGCAGACCCTCATCATCCTCGACGACAAGCAGTGTGGGTTTCTTGTCAGCCATTGGCGACCTCTTTCGGCGGCGACTTGCTCGCGCTTGAGTTGTAGGAGAGACGGTGGGTTTCGGCGACCGGGAGTATCACCCTGAAACGGGTGCCTACCCCTTCGCGCGATTCGACCATCAATCGCCCGCCGAGCGCCTTGATCATCTCCCGCGCCTCGAACGCGCCGATACCGAAGCCGCCGTCTTTCGATGAGACAAACGGTTTGAACAGGCCGCTGCGGACGAATTCCGGGGTCATTCCGTGTCCCGCATCGACGATATCGATCTGTCCGTTCAGTCCCTCATGCGACGCGCTGATATAAACGGGCGAGTTCGGTGCGCTTGCATCGATAGCGTTTTGCACGAGATGAACGACCGCCTGCTCCAAGGTCTCGGGATCAGCCATTACGCGAACGGTCTGCGTTTGATTGAAAATGACAGGGTGGACCGGTTTGAAACGCGCGGCCAGCGAGCGCCCGAATTCACCCAGCTCCAGTTCAGATAGCTCCTGAACCGGCCCCGCGCCGTACCTGCCAAGACGTGCCAGCAGAGCCGACAGCTTCTCGGACGAATTGCGCAGCGTCACCAGCATATCCTTGCGAAAAGCCGGATTATCGGCGTGTTTCTGCGCATTCGCAGAAAGCAGCGACAGCTGGCTGGCCAGGTTCTTGATGTCGTGCATCACGAAAGCCATACGCCGATTGAACTCGTCGAACCGGCTCGCATCCATCAATGCTTGCTGCCCGGCTTGCTCGGCGAGGTAGCTGGCGAGCTGTTGCCCTACGACCCGCAGCAGGTCGAAATCCTCCCAGTCGAGCCGGCGCTCTATGCGCGGACGGGCGAGGACTATCGCGCCCACCAAGCGATCGAAGTGGATCAGCGGGACGAGCGCCCAGATGTCTTCTTCCTGCGTCATCCAGTCAGGAATGTGCGCCAGCTCGCCCCGATGCTCGATGCCGGTCCGAACCTCTCCCATGTCGATGATATGACCATGCTTCTCGAGAAAACCGGACAGGCCGTAATCGCCCGCGATTGCGGGCACTTCGATCGTGGCCCAGTTCCAACGGGCGGTTAGCTCCAGGCTGGCTTCTTCGTTCGCAACCAGCAGCAGACCAGCTGGGCTGTCCGCTATATCGGCAATCGCCTTTACCGCGCGTTCGTGGAAGCTCGCACTGTTGTCTGCCCCGCGCCCTATCGTGGCCGTGAAGCGCAACCATTCCTCACGGTAATCGTAGCGGTGCTGGAAGAGGTGCTTGGTCGCGGTAACTCGTAACCAGCCACGCACCCCCTTCGAAGCGAGCAAGACAGTCGCAATACCGATGCCGAGCATCAGAAAGAGGATCTGCCCGGCACGGGCGAAATCGCCACCGAGCAGTGTCAGAGACCGCGTTACTAGGGTCATGATAAGCAGGTAGCTGCTGATGAAGAGCAGCGAGAGCGTCTGGAAGGTCACCGAGCGTGATGGCCGGAATTGCAGCTCGGCGCTGGCGGCGGTTCCGCCCACGACCAAACCACCAGCCATTGCGCCCACAAACAGGCCTCGGGCCGCGACCAGGTACTCGGGATACTCGCCTAAGAGATATGCGGTGGTGAAAAGATTGAGATCGTAGGCAAAGATGGCGGCCAGCGCCGCAGCGCTCCAGCGCAGAACCTGCCGCGACGCTGCACCGGCGCCCGCATAGAGATTGTGCACCAGTAGCAACGCGCCGACAGCGACCAGCATGTTCAAAATCGCCGCGGCTTCGAAAGTCAGTGCCGCGATTTCCGGGACAAAGCCAACGCGCAACTGCATAAACAACAGCACCGGTTGAAACAGCTGAACCAGTGCAAGAGCGATGACGACCGGACGGATCGGCTTCAGGCTCTCATCGCATCCATCTGCCGAGAAAAGTCTAAATATCAATGCGATGAAAGCCAGATTTCGACCAGTTTCTGCGAGCACTGCAATCGGCTGCAAGGGTCCGAATGCCGCTGCGATGCCGCACCAGGTCGCCGTTGTCAGGCATGCTGCGATCAACGGCAGCCGGTCACGGCGCGCCCCGTCCCCGAACCGCATAATCCAGACCGCAGCGCCCGAGCTCACGACCGCCCCTGCGATATAGCATGCGATGCTCACATAGAGCTTAAGGCCGGCCGGATCATCGATCATCCATATTCCCCGATCCAAGGACAACCTGCAGAGGGACACTGGGCGCGACCGGACTAATCAGCGCGCAATTTTGCACAATGGCCGGCTTTGCAATGCAAGGCTGAAAACAGCGGATCATGCGTCGAAACTTCACCAACTAGGACAGGTTCGGTTTTCGGCTTTAAGCCTGAGACCTTAAGTGTCGGTAAACTTTACAGCGTCTCCGAAAGCCCCGTCCTTCGCGGGCTAGCGAGGTTAATTTGGCTTTAGCGAGGTGTCTTTGGCGCCTGCTTACGGTCCCGTTTCCGCCGCGAGCCTGCGCGATGCCGGGGTCAGGCAGTCCACCCGGCCGCAGCGCGGGCACCCCACTCCAAGCGGAACGGCATCATCCGGTGCCAATGAAACGCCTCTGGCATGGGCGAGCTCGCCCGCAAACCGCGCTTCTAGACCCAGCACCACGGCCTTGCGCGACGAGCACGCCACGCCGTCGACCTCGACCGTCCGCGCGATGGTAAACCAGTGCTTGGGCACCGCCTCCCCTTCGCCAAACATCACCGATTGCGTGAGCAGCGAACCGCGGTTCTCGAATGCTGCGTAGGTCACCCAGGCAGGCCACCGCGCACCGTCGATCGGGTGGATCGCGCCGCTCGCCCCGGACGTAAAGTGCACCATGCGACCAGTCCGTCCGAACCGCGCGCTGAAGAACGGCAGCCCGCGCTCGCCCACCCGCTGCAAAGTCGTGAGCCGCTGTGCGATCTGATCGAAGCTGGAGGCGAAACGACGCTGGAGGATGTTGACGTCATAACCCGTCTGTTCGCACGCGCGCAGGAACCTGCGGTACGGCATCAGTAAAGCGCCCGCGACATAATCGGTGACGTGCTCGCGGAACATGTCACGCGCATCGGTAGATGAAAGGTTCGCGCCCGCGACCAGCGTCTCGATCTGCTCGCGCTGTTCGAGAGCGCCCACCTGTCGCGCAATCTGGAACCGGCGCGCTGCACCCGGTAGCATTTCGGACAGCTGCAATTGTCTCGCGTGAAGATCGAGCCGGTGGACGATCCCCGGCATGACTTCGGTCGGCAAGATGCGAACCGACAGCTGATGCTTTTCACGCAAGCGCTCCATCAAGGCAGCGCCCGTATCGCCTCGAGAAAGACGCAACTCATCCGCTGTTTCCTCAGCAGAATGGTCTAGATCGGCGAAGTGGTTTTGCCACCTTTCAACTGCGCGCCTGGCATCGCCAACGGGGTCGTCTGCTCGCGCTTTACCCTCCCCGGCGGTATCGTAGAGCCGCGCAAACGCTGCTGCCGCCTGCGGTGCAGCGGCGAGGAATTCCTGCACCTCTTCGCGGTCGATCGAGAGATCCGCAAAGCGTTTATCCGCCATGCGCCGCACCAGTCCGTCTATGCCGCCAATCGCCTCGTCTTCCCGAAGGGAGCGCGGATCAAAATCATAGCGCTCGATCACCTGGACCAGTACCCGAGCGGAAAGCGGGCGCTGGTTGCGCTCGATCAAGTTCAGATAGCTTGGGGAAATACCCAAAGATGCGGCCATTGCCGCCTGCGTGAGCCCTTCACGCTTGCGCAAACGCCGCAGCGCCGGTCCCGCCAGGAGTGCTGTTTCGGTCATGCTTCAGCATGTAAATAAATTTACACGGTTACACAAGTTCTGGCGCGATGACCGGTATAGAGACAACAAAGTTTGTAACTTTCCCTGTTATGCTGCGTCGCAACAGGGCATCCCGACCTCATAAACCTCCCCAAGATTTTTAGGAGATCGGACATGACCTATCAGAACACAATCGCCCAGATGCAAAGCATCATCGACGCCAACGGACCAAGCTGGGGCGCGATCCACGCAGAAGCCGCCGCGCGCATGGCAATCCAGAATCGCTTCCCGACCGGGCTCGACATCGCGAAATACACCGCGAAGATCATGCGTGCCGACATGGAAGCCTATGACGCAGACTCTGCGGACTACACCCAGTCGCTCGGCTGCTGGCACGGTTTCATCGCGCAGCAGAAGATGATCGCGATCAAGAAGCACTTCGGTTCGACAAAGCAGCGTTACCTCTACCTTTCGGGCTGGATGGTTGCAGCGCTTCGCAGCGAATTTGGTCCGCTTCCCGACCAGTCGATGCACGAGAAGACCAGCGTGCCAGCGCTCATCGAGGAGCTTTACACGTTCCTGAAGCAGGCCGATGCGCGCGAGCTTGGCGGACTGTTCCGTGATCTCGATGCTGCGCGCGAAGCTGGTGATCAGATGAAGGCGAAGGATATCCAGAACCAGATCGACAATTACGAAACGCACGTCGTGCCGATCATCGCCGATATCGATGCCGGTTTCGGCAACGCCGAGGCAACATATCTTCTCGCCAAGAAGATGATCGAAGCGGGTGCATGCGCGCTCCAGATTGAAAACCAGGTTTCGGACGAAAAGCAATGCGGCCACCAGGACGGCAAGGTCACCGTTCCGCACGAAGATTTCCACCAGAAAATCCGCGCATGCCGCCACGCCTTTCTTGAAATGGGTGTCGAAGACGGCGTCATCGTCGCTCGTACAGACAGCCTTGGCGCTGGCCTGACCAAACAGATCGCCTACACCAAGGAAGAAGGCGATCTTGGCGACCAGTACAATTCCTTCCTCGATTGCGAAGAGGTCGATCCGGCCAACATCAAGAATGGCGACGTCTTCCTCAGCCGCGATGGCAAGCTGCTGCGACCGAAGCGTCTTCCATCGAACCTCTACCAGTTCCGCGCCGGGACAGGTGAAGATCGCTGCGTGCTCGACGGGATCACCTCGCTTCAGGCGGGTGCTGATCTGCTCTGGATCGAGACCGAGAAGCCGCATGTCGAGCAGATCGCCGGCATGGTCGACCGGATCCGTGAAGTCGTTCCGAACGCGAAGCTGGTCTACAACAACTCGCCATCGTTCAACTGGACGCTGAACTTCCGTCAGCAGGTCTTTGACGCATGGTCCGAAGCGGGCAAGGACGTGTCGGCTTACGACCGCGATGCGCTGATGAGTGTCGATTATGACGGTACCGAACTCGCCGCCGAAGCCGATGAGAAGATCCGCACCTTCCAGGCCGATGCCTCGAAGCGCGCGGGCATCTTCCACCACCTGATCACTCTGCCGACCTATCATACGGCCGCGCTCAGCACCGACAACCTCGCGAAGGAGTACTTCGGTGAACAGGCGATGCTCGGCTACGTCAAGAACGTGCAGCGTGAGGAGATTCGCCAGGGCATCGCGTGCGTCAAGCACCAGAACATGGCTGGCTCCGACATCGGTGACGATCACAAGGAATACTTCGCTGGTGAAGCCGCGTTGAAAGCAGGCGGTGCCGACAATACGATGAACCAGTTCGAAGCTGCTTGATTAACTGATGTTTCTGCAAGGCTGGACCTGATCCGGCCTTGCGGGAACCATCCTTGCCCTCCATTAGCTTAACCATCGTCACCACGTCCGCGAGAGGACCAGGGAGAGAGATACGATGAGCGATACTGATACCCCGAAAACCGAACCGGCCCGTGCACGCGCGCTTCTTTCGACCGCCGATATGAAGCTGCTGCGCCGTGCGCTTGAAAGCCATGCCCGGGGAACCGAGGACCGCGACGAGCTCGCCAAGATCAACGCGCTGCACCACCGGCTGGGCACCTACGTGCCATCCGCCGACTGAGGCGCGATAACCTGCACCAGTTCTCCTGGGGAGGAGAATACGGCCGTCGATGCGCTGTGACCCGCAGCGTGTCGGCGGCCGTTACCTTGTGAGCCCTAGCCTCCGCTTTTCGGCATCAGGTCCAGCGTCGCGGCGGTCATCGCTTCGGTTGCGGTGGCGATCACCACCTCGGCATCGGGAGCCCAGAACGGCGAATGCAGGCTGACGAGCTCAACCTCGCCGCGCTGCGCGGCCTCATACCGCTCCAAAGGCACACCGCCGACCCAGAAGATCAGCGATTCGATGTTGTCAGGGTCCGCCAGGTAGAATTGCCCGAAATCCTCACCGCCCATGACCGGCTGCACTTCCCTGATCCGGTCACCGAAGCGATCCGCCAGACCAGCCATCACCTGCTCGGTGAACTCGGGGGTGTTGTAGGTCGAAGGCAGATAGGGCTCCTGCACGGTCACGGTCGGTAGCATGTCTTCTGCGAGCCCCGCGGCCATGGCCTCAGCCTTCGCAATGCGCCTGATCCCGTCGAGCAGCGCCGCGCGCGATTCGGCGCCGTAGGAGCGCACGGTCAGTTGCAGCTTCGCCTCATCAGGGATGATGTTGTGCTTTGCGCCGGCGAGGAAGCTGCCCACTGTAACAACCGCCGAATCCAGCGGGTTCGTCTCCCGGCTCACCAGCGTCTGGAGCCGCATCACGATTGAGGAGGCGATCACGATCGGGTCCTTGGTCGTGTGCGGATAGGCACCGTGCCCGCCCACGCCCTTGACCGAGATGTCCACGCTGTCGACGTTGGCGAGCGCGTATCCCTTGGCATAGCCGATGAAGCCCGCTGGAGCGCCCGCCGCATCGTGGAAGCCCAGCACGTAGTCAGGCTTCGGGAAGCGTTCGTACAGCCCGTCTTCGAGCATGGCGAGCGCGCCTAGCCCCAATTCCTCGGCGGGTTGCAGGATCATCACCAGCGTGCCCGACCACTCGTCCCGCCGCTCGGCCAGCAGCTGCGCCGCGCCGACCCACGCGGCCATGTGCGTGTCGTGTCCGCAGGCATGCATGATGCCGCTTTCGACACCGCTCGCGGGGACACCGCGCGCCTTCGAGGCATAGGGCAGTCCGGTCTGTTCGGTCACCGGCAGGCCATCCATGTCGGCCCGCAGCATCACCGTCGGCCCTTCCCCATTGCGCATGACGGCGACCACGCCGGTCTGGCCCACACCCTCGGTCACTTCGAAGCCGAGTTCGCGCGCGCGTGCTGCCAGCTTCTTGGCGGTCTCGAACTCCTGAAAGCTCAGCTCCGGATTGGCATGCAGGTCCTTGTAGACCTCCATCAGCCCCGGTATGTCGGCCATCACCTCGGCGCGGAGCCCATCGCCGCCGTGGTCGTCCGCCATCGCAGGCGATCCCCATACCACGGCCAGAGCCGCGCCCGCTGTCAGTACCCGTTTCAGCATCACTCTCTCCCCTTACGTCCAACCCTCGCCTGCACTCCGTTCGTCGCAGCTGAGGGGCACATGGACCGCGTGTTACACGGTCCTGAAGTCAAAATCCCCATGACCGGAAACGCGCCAATTGATCGATTAATTCGATAAAAGAAGCGCGCCGAACCTGTCATCCCACCTATCTGCCACACGTATGCAGGCGTAGGAAAGCGTACCCGCAACCGGTCACAAACCGTACCACAGCACCAGCACGACAGACAGCGCGGTCACCATCAGCGCGACCAGCGGCACGCCCGTGCGAATGTAATCGGCGAAATCATAATTCCCTTCCGCCATGATCAGCATGTTCGTCTGGTACGCAATCGGCGTCGCGTAACACAGATTGCAGCCGAACAGCACGGCGAGCACAAGCGGCTCAGGCGGCAGGCCCAACTGCGCGGCGATACTGAAGGCGATGGGAGTGCCAACCGTCGCCGCGGTGGCATTCGATGCGAAGTTCGTCAGCACCGTCACAAACGCCATGATCGCGGCGAGCACGAGCGCTGGCGGCAAGACCCCCAGACCTATCGATAACGCTTCTCCCAGCCACGCGGCCGCGCCGCTTTCATCGATGACGCGCCCGATGGCGATACTCGCAGCCACCAGCACGATCACCTGCCCCGACAGCGCCCTTCCTACTCGGTCGAACTTCACACAGCCGGTCACGAACATCAGGATCGCCCCCGCCAATGCCGAGATCGCAATCGGGAAGATGCCGAAGGACGCGGTAAGTACCGCAAAACCCATGATCACCGCAGACAGCAGCGCTTTCGACCGGCGCGGCAATTCCCGTGCGCCTTCGAGCATCAGCAGGCTGTCTGCGCGCGCGAAAGCCTGCAGATCGTCCTGCAGGCCCATGACGAGCAGCACGTCGCCTTCCATCATGCGGAGGTCGCCCCCGCCGGAATACTGGTCCTTCTCGCCCAGCAATCTGTCGGGGCGGTGAATGCCGAGCACGGCGACGCCGTAAAGATCGGCGATGCCCGAAGAGGGCAGCGTCCGCGTGATCAGGCGCGAATCCGCCGTCACGGTCATCTCGACGACCATGACGTCTTCCCTGCTCGACGAAGCATTGCGCTTGATCCGGTCGAGCACCCAGCTCGGGGCGAGTTCGCCTTTCAGTTCGCGCACCGCATCTTCGAGCGCTTCGTGCGATCCGGAAATATGCAGCCGCTGCTGCACCTGCATCGGCCCGGTGGGCTCACCGTGATAACGGATGCCTTCCGGCAGGACCGTGACCAGTTCCGCCGCGCTCTTGCCGACCAGGCTGCTTTCGCTGCCGAGCCTCAGCCGCGTGTGAAACCGCCTGAAATTCTGTTCTGTCTCGACTCGGTTGTCGTCGAGCAGGCGCGGCATGATCAGCCACATATAGGGAAGCGCGACGAGCGCGGCGATAAGCACCAGCGGCGTGAAATCGAACACGCCGATTTCGCGCATGCCTAGGTCCACCGCGATGGAAACAACCAGAATGTTGGTCGATGTGCCGATAGTCGTCGCCAGCCCGCCGATCAGCGACGCCGCGTTCAACGGCATGAGCGTCTTCGATGTCGGCAAGGCACCGCGCGCCGCCAGCGCCGCAAAAATCGGGATCATCAAAACCAGCACCGGGGTGTTGTTGACGAACATCGACAGCACGAACGCGATCAGCAGCGAAACCAGCAGGCCTAGCTGCAAGTTCATTCTGAACACGCGTTCGAGGATGCGAGCGGCAGGTTCCAGAGCGCCAGTTACCACCAGCCCCCTGCCCATCACCATCAGCGCGCAAATCGTGATCAGCGCGTAATGGCCGAATCCGCCGAATGCGAGCGCCAGCCCGTCGATCGGCCGCGTCCCTTCGAGCGGAAAGAAATAGAGGCCGACAGCAATGACCGCGATGGTGAGCAGCGACACGATCTCGATCGACATCCGTCCGCGCACAAAGCCCACGAACATGAGGATGGTGACCACCATTGCGGCGAGTGCATGATAGGATGGAAATTCGATCATGTCCGGTTCCCGCGATCTCTCAACTTAAGGCGAGAAGATCAAGCGAATAAAGTCGGATGCTGCGCTTGCCTCGGCAAGGTCGCCGGTCGATGGTGCTTGCAGAGGATTTGAAGGAAGGCCGCATAAATGAAAGCTCTGGTGTTCAATGGACCGCGCGACATTCGCTATGAAAGCTATGCCGATCCCGAGCTGCGCACCGCCAACAGCGCCATTCTGAAGGTCGAAAGCTGCTCGATCTGCGGCAGCGATCTGCACATGTATCACGGCGCGCATATCGGCAATACGGAGTACAGCGCGGACGCGCCGAAATTCTGCTGCGGCCATGAATTCATCGGCGAAGTGGTAGAAACCGGCAGCGATGTTCACACCTTCAAGGTCGGCGACAAGGTGCTCGCGGCGGGCGGCACTGGCTGCGGGAATTGCCCGCAATGCCTCGTCGGCGATGTACTGGCCTGCCGCGAGGCGACCGCATTCGGCATCGGGCCAACCCTGCAGGGCGGTCAGGCCGAATTCGTGAACGTGCCCAATGCGGACGCGACGCTCTATTCGACCGATGGCCTTACGACCGAGCAATCGCTTCTGCTGACCGACGGGATGGCGACTGCATATTTCGGCCTGACGCGCGCGGAACCGCAGCCAGGCGGGACAGTCGCGGTCATTGGCCTCGGGCCGATTGGGCTGATCGCGGTCGAGCTCGCTCTCCTGCTCGGCGCTTCGCGGGTGTTCGCGATCGATCCGGTGGCCTCGCGCCGCGATATGGCCGCAGCACTCGGCGCGGAGGTTTACGCCCCCGGCTCCGATCTGACCGCGCAGATCATGGACGCAACCGGCCGCGTCGGCGTGCAATCGGTGTTCGAGGCTTCCGGCGCCAAGGGCGCCATCAATTCTGTGCTGCCGCTCGTCGCGCGGCAGGGCACGGCCAGCTTTATTGGCATTCCCGAACCCGACGACGCGCTGCCACTGCCGCTTATCCTGTTCAAGAACGTCACCGTGCGCGGCGGGATTTGCGAGGTGCAGAATATGTGGCCGCATCTGGTCCCGCTGGTCCAGTCGGGTCGGATCAAGTCGGCGGGACTATTCAGCCACTCATTCGACCTCAGCGAAGGGGCGGAGGCGTACAAGCTTTTCGACAGCCGCGATGAAGGCGTGATCAAGCTTCGCATCGACGTGAACTGACGTAGCAGGAGCAAGGGCGGGCTGGCGCGGCTAGGATACGCGAAATGCGCTCTTGAAGCCGGTGAAGGAGCCAGCTAACAGCCGCGCTCTGCTCAGGCGTGCCCCTGTGGTGGAATTGGTAGACGCGAGCGACTCAAAATCGCTTTCCTTCGGGAGTGCCCGTTCGAGTCGGGCCAGGGGCACCAGCTTTAGCGCAGACTTCCAGCCAGGATCTTGTGCAGGCGTGAATGCAGCGCATCGTTGGCCGCGAGCACCTGAGCCGAATGGATCGGATTGGACCGGCCGCGATAATCCGAAACGAAACCGCCGGCTTCGCGCACCAGCAGGCAACCCGCCGCTGTGTCCCAATCGTTGAGACCGCTCTCCCAGAACCCGTCGAAGCGTCCCTGCGCGACATAGGCCATGTCGAGCGATGCTGCGCCGAACCGGCGAATACCGGCGACCTCGGGGCCGATCGCACCGAAGATGCGGCTCCATTCGGCGAAGTCGCCATGCCCCTGAAACGGAATGCCGGTTGCGATCAGCGCCTCGGAAAGCTGGCGGCGGCCGGATACCCGCAGCCGCGCATCCTGCAGCCAGGCACCGCGTGATTTCTCCGCCCAATAGGTCTCGTCATTGATCGGATGATACACGACCGCGGCGGTGACTTCGCCCCAGCCTTTGCCATCGAGCCGCGGCTCCTGCACGGCGATGCTGATTGCGAAATGCGGGATACCGTGGAGAAAGTTGGTCGTCCCGTCGAGCGGATCGACGATCCAGCGCGGCATGCCCTCATCGCCTTCGATCACGCCCGCTTCTTCCATGACGAAGCCCCAGCCGGGCCGCGCCGCCAGCAGTTCATCATAGAGCGTGCGCTCGGCGCGCATATCGGCCTTGGACACGAAATCCGCAGGTCCCTTGCGGCTGACCTGCAAGTGCTCGACCTCGCCAAAGTCGCGGCGCAGGCGGCCACCCGCCTTGCGCGCGGCGCGCTCCATGACGCGGATCAGACCTGAAAACATGCTCATGCCAAAAACTCCGCGCGCTTAGCTCGCTTTCCCGACATAGGTCTGTTCGTAGACATCGACCACGATCCGGGTGCCGCTCTCGATGTGCGGCGGGACCATGATGCGAACGCCGTTGTCGAGCACGGCAGGTTTGTAGCTGGAAGACGCCGTCTGGCCCTTCACCACCGCATCGGCCTCGACGATTTCGGCCTCGACCTGCTGGGGAAGCTCGACGCTGATCGGCTTTTCCTCCCACAGCTCCAGCTTCACCTGCATCCCGTCCTGCAGGAACGGGCGGGCATCGCCGAGCAGATCGGAAGGGAGCATGATCTGCTCGTAAGTGTTCTGATCCATGAACACGAGCATGTCGCCGTCTTCGTAAAGGAACTGGTATTCCTGCGTATCGAGCCGGACTTTCTCGACGCTGTCGGCGCTCCGGAACCGGACGTTGGTTTTGCGCCCGTCCTGCAGGTTCTTCATCTCGACCTGCATATACGCCCCGCCCTTGCCCGGCTGGGTGTGCTGGATCTTGGCGACTTTCCAGATACCGCCTTCATATTCGAGGATATTGCCGGGACGAATGTCGACGCCGCTGATTTTCATGGGGCCATGTGCCTTTGTATCGGAAGAAACGGCGCGCCGTGTCGCAGGCGCGCGCGGAAATATGGGATGCGCGCCAATAGCGAAGGCCGCTGCTCTCGGCAAGCATCGCCCGCCCCCGCCGCGCCGCCGCCCGCATTTTCAGCTTGAATTCAGCCAGCCGGGCCTAAGACGTGGCGCAAATATGCGCGGGACGCTATAAGCGGCCCCGCGGTGAGGGATTCCGATATGACTTCGAAAAACGTCTTTTTGGCAGCGGCTCCTGCCGCACTGTTCGCATTGGCGGGGCCTGTCTTCGCACAGACCGCACCGTCCGGCTCACCCGGCGGGATGCTGCGCACGATGCCGCACGGCATCTATCAATGCACCCTGCCCGGCGACGCTGCGGGAGCGGCCTACGAAACCGTCGAGGAAGAAGGATTCTCGATCGGTCCGGCGTCCAGCTACACCAGCCCGGAAGGACGCGGTACCTACATCATGCGCGGCAATACGCTGACCTTCACGCGCGGCCCGAAGAAGGGTGAACAGTTCGAACGCGTGGGGACGAACCAACTGAAGCGCGGCAAACTGCGCTGCACACGCCTCGGCGGGACGGGCTGATTAATCTTCAGGAACTGAGCCCTCGCCAGGCGGAGTGAACTCTGGCACCTCAACCGGCCTGTCCCCATCAACCGAATTCGCATCCAACGAAACCGGTGCAGCCTCATTGCCGCCTTGTCGTTCGTCTGCCATTTCCAGCAGCGAACTGCCAAAAACGATCCAGACTATCGATGTTAGCGTCGCAGTGACGACGATCGTGAGCAAGCGGTCGAAGAATTTCATCCGCTCCGAATAGCCTGCGCGCAGGGTTCGGTCACGCGGCCTTTCAACCAACACGTCCGTAACCCACCGGGAACCTTGCCGGCGTTGAGCGGTTTTTTTGGCTGCTCCTCCCAATAAGGGCAATCGATTTGTGCGACCTCCGTCAAGCTTTTGACCTTTCGGTAGAAATCGATCGAAGAAGGCGAAGACCCTGCAAAACCCGACACGCCTAATCCCGGTTCTGTTCCTTGCGACGATTGCGCTGGGCACCCTCCTGCTCCTGCTACCGATTGCCCGCGCGGAAGAAGGCGGCGCGCCGTTCATGACCGCGCTTTTCACCGCGACTTCGGCAGTGGCAGTGACCGGCCTGATCGTCGTTGACACGCCGACCTATTGGACCGGTTTTGGTCAAGGGGTAATCTTGTTCCTGTTCCAGATCGGCGGCTTCGGCATCATGACCGCCGCCACGCTGCTGGGTCTCGTCGCGGGCCGCACATTCGGTTTGAAAGACCGCATGGCGACGCAGATCGAGCGCAGCCGACTCGATATTGGCGACGCCAAATCGGTGCTCAAACTCGTGCTCGCCATAACTCTGGTGGTCGAAGCAATCGTCACAGCGATCCTGACCCTCCGGCTGAGACTGGCCTACGATTACGATTGGGGATCGGCGCTTTGGAACGGCCTTTTTCAAGCTGTAAGCGCTTTCAACAACGCGGGGTTTTCGACTTATTCGGACAGCCTGATGGGTTTTCAAAGCGATGCAATCATCCTCGCACCCATCATGATCGCTGTTATTATCACCGCGCTCGGCTTCCCGGTCATGCAGGAATTGCGCGAGCGCCCTTTCGAATTCGAACGGTGGACGCTCCATTCTAAAATCACGGTGACGGGCACGGTCGTGCTCCTGCTTGCAGGCTGGCTCGGAATGATGGCTGCAGAATGGACCAATCCGGAAACGCTCGGACCAATGCAATTGGGCGAAAAGGCGCTCAATGCTGCGTTCCATTCGGTGATGCCGCGCACTGCCGGGTTCAACAGCCTCGACGTTGGTAGCTTCCGCGATGAAACGCTGATGGGCAATTACCTGCTCATGTTCATCGGAGGCGGCAGTGCCGGGACTGCTGGCGGTATCAAGATTACGACATTCGTGCTGATCCTGGCGATTGTCGTATCCGAAGTGCGCGGCCAGCGCGACGCCGTGTTGTTCGGTCGGCGTGTTCACCAGGACGTCGAACGTCAGGCGCTCTCCGTGGTGGTTCTAGCGCTGCTGCTCATCGCGGTTGCCACCTCGATCCTTCTTGCGATCACACCGCATTCTTTGCGCGATATCTTGTTTGAAACGGTCTCGGCGTTTTCGACCGTCGGTCTTTCCACCGGGATCACCGGCGAACTGCCCGTTCTTGGCCAGTTGGTCATCATCGTCCTGATGTTCGTAGGCCGGGTCGGAACAATCACCGTCGCAACGGCACTAGCGCTCGGAGCAGCGCGGCGCCCCTATCGCTATCCTGAGGAGAACCCCATTGTCGGCTGATAAACGCAAACCCATCCTCGTCATCGGATTGGGCCGGTTCGGCCAAGCGGTGGCGAAATCCCTGAAGCGTATGGGTCACGAGGTCCTGGGCGTCGATTGCAACCCGCAAAGCGTCCAGGCGATGGCAGATACGCTTACTCAATGTGTGGAAGCCGACACCACCGACACTGAAACGCTCCGCCGCTTGGGTGTCGAGGATTTCGAAGCGGCCGTCGTCGGGATCGGCAGCGATATCGAGGCGAGCGTGCTGACTACCCTCGCCCTGTCAGATCTCGGCGTGACGCAAATCTGGGCAAAAGCGGTCAATGACAACCACGGCCGCATTCTCGATCGCACAGGCGCGACGAACATCGTCTATCCCGAGGCACGCATGGGTGAACGCGTAGCGCATATCCTGAGCGGGAAGATGATCGACTACATCGAATTCGATGATGACTTCGCCATTGCCAAGCTGGCCGCGCCAAAGGACATCGCCGAAAAGACACTCGGTCAAAGCGCGATCAGGACGCATCACGGTATCACCGTAGTGGGTGTTAAAAGCCCGACCAAAGACTTCGAATACGCGCAGCCGCATACCATGATCGAGCTGGGTGATCTGCTGATCGTGTCGGGCACGCGGCAAAATGTCGAACGCTTCGTGGCCGCAGCAAGCGGTTGAGCGCGAAGCTGGTCAGGCGGAGCGGATCGCCTTGGTGAAAGCTTCGATGGCGGCGACCTCGTCGCCGTTCCAGACTGAGCCGGACACCGCGAGGAAATCGGCCCCCGCTGCGATCAGCTCTTTGCAATTATCGGGCGTAATGCCGCCAATCGCGACGCAGGGGATTTCGAACAGCGTGCTCCACCATTCGATGATGTCGGCGGTCGGGTGCTCTGCATCACCCTTGTCCTTGGTCATGCTGTCGAAGAACGCGCCGAAGGCGACGTAATCCGCGCCCGCTTCGCCCGCTTCCATCGCCAGATGTTTCGAGGCATGGCAGGTGACGCCGATCTGCGCCTCCCGGCCGAGCTCTTCGCGCACTTCCTTCGGATCGCCATCGTCCTGACCGAGATGAACCCCGTCGGCCTTTAGCCGTTTTGCCAGAGGCACGCTGTCATTGACGATAAACGCAACCTCGTGTTCGGCGCATATCGCCTGAAGCGGCGCGGCAAGGGCGGCCGCCTCGTGCTGATCCAGCCCCTTTACCCGGAACTGAAACGCGGTCACGACGCCCTTTCCGGCAGCCAGCGTACGTTCGAGCCGAGCAGGAAAATCTCCCGACACATCTGGCGGCGAGATCAGGTACAATTGGGTGGCGATTTCACTCATCCGCGCCCCATAGCGCGCAATGTCACGCGCGCCAATCGCTGCCAAACCGCGCACCTAAAACGGCTGACTGTCCCATGGTGAACCAATCGTAAACGACGGGCGATTTTCGGTTCGATCCGAGCTATAACTTCAGGGGAAGGAGCAGACCTGATGACCGCATTCATTCGCAGCGCGTTGGCCATGGCTGGCGCAGCGGCCCTCGCCGCATCAGCGACCGCGCAAGACAGCTATTACGCCGTTTACGACGTCGCCTTTTTCGAACGGGTCGCAGTGGGTGAAGTCGAGATCACGCCGTTCGGCATCATCGAGGAGTCACGTTGCACGGATAGGGAACTGTGCCGAAAGAACGACCGCCTGATCATCGCTGCGGTGCTGCATAGCGGCACAGCTGTGCGGGAGATCCCGCTCGTGCTGGGCAGAGCGACGCGTGTGCCGGGTGGATTCCTGCGCCTGACAAGAAGCGGTGCAGAGCCCGTCAGATACGGGGCAATCCCTCTTGGCCGCTACAGCCTCGATATCGAATATATTTCCGATTACTGATCGAGAACCAAATCGCCGATCAGCTGGCGACGCTGGCCTCGGCAATCTGACCGATGGCCTGGCTTAAAGTGCTGTCGAATTCCTCGTCCGACTGGCCTTTGCGCAGGTCCTGCAGCAGCCCGCGGCTGAAGCTGGCGATCATTCCGCTGTTCTTGGAGAGTTTCGCGCACGCTTCGTCGGTGGAAAAGCCACCCGAGAGCGCGACGACGCGCAGTACGTTGGGATGCTCGATCACCGGTTTGTAGTGATCGGGCTTAACCGGGATCGACAGCTTGAGCATCACTTCGCGGCCTTCCGGCAGGGCATCGAGATGCTCGAGGATTTCAGCGCGCAGCATCTCTTCGCCCTCAGCGCGATCGGCGGCGGTGATGTCGTATTCCGGCTCCAGCATGGGCATCAGACCAGCATCGGCAATCTGGTCGCCGACATCGAACTGTTGTTTCACGATCGCGGCGATACCGGCGGGATTGGCCGACTTGATGACGGACCGCATCTTGGTCCCGAACATGCCCATGCGCACCGACTTTTCAAGCAGAGCAGGTAGCTTGTCGAGCGGCTTCATCAGCTGGACGCCGTCTGCCTCGTCGGCAAGGCCCCGATCCACCTTGATGAACGGCACAATTCCCCGATCTTTCAGCGCATCTGCGGTCGGCTTGCCATCAACCATTCCGTCCATGGTTTTTTCGAACAGGATCGCGCCGATCACCTTCCCGCTGCCAAAGCACGGCGAGGTGATGACCCGGCTACGCATCGAGTGAATCTGGCCGAACATTTCATCATCGTTCGACCATTCGCTGTCCTCCACACCATATCCACGAAGCGCCTTCGGCGTCGAACCACCGGACTGGTCGAGCGCCGCGATAAAGCCCTGCCCGTTCCTGATCTTGGCGGTCATCTGTTCGGTGTTCATGGAGGTCCCCATCCTTGGTATTTCGATGCATGAAGTGGTCTCGCGCGCCTTACTAAGAGCGCCGGAGTACTGCAACATCGGACGCGGAAACAATCCTCTCTTGAGGCGTAAGTCTTTTGAAAAACGGAGGAAGTGCGATGCTCGATGAAACCCAGGAGCGGCTCTGCAAGGAGAACGAAACCGACTTCAGCGATCTCACCGCGCTGTTCATCAATTGCACGCTCAAATACAGCCCCGAGAAAAGCCATACCGAAACGCTGATCGACATGTCGGCTGCGATCATGCGCGAAACAGGGGTATCGGTCGAGCAGGTCCGCGCGGCGGATTACGACATCGCTTACGGCGTCTATCCGGACATGACCCAACACGGTGCGGCCAGCGATGAATGGCCTGCGCTCTGGGAAAAGGTCGAAGCCGCCGACATCCTTGTGCTCGGCACGCCGATCTGGCTGGGCGAGAAAAGCTCCGTGTGCCAGCTGATCATCGAAAAACTCTATGCCCATTCCGGCCAGCAGAACGATAAAGGTCAGTACATCTTTTACGGCAAGGTGGGCGGCTGCCTGGTCACCGGCAACGAGGACGGTATAAAGCATGTCGGCATGGGCGTGCTCTACGGCATGCAGCATGTTGGCTTCACCATCCCGCCGCAGGCCGATGCGGGCTGGATCGGCGAGGCCGGTCCGGGTGCGTCCTTCGGTGACGAGTTGGACGATGGGTCGCGCGCCGGGTTCGAGAACAGCTTCACCCGCCGCAACACGACCTTCATGACGTGGAACCTGATGCATCTCGCCAGAATGCTGAAAGATGCAGGCGGCATCCCGGCTTACGGCAATTCAAAGGAATTATGGGAGGACGGCTATCGTTTCGATGCGCCCAATCCCGAATATCGATAGCCGTTACGCCTTTTTTGAGAATTTCCGGATGATGCCGGTAAAGCTCAGCGCCGGCTTGCCGTCGCCGGTAACAAGACCGCGCACGAAGATCGTCTTGCCCCCGCCGCGGGTTACTTCGCCGCGCGCTTCAACCAGCGCTCCCGATTGAACCGCGCCCAGGAAATCGCCGGAGAGGTTCATGGTGACGGCATGCTCGCCTGACTTCAGCTCGTCATTGGCGATGGCGAACAGGGCGAAATCGGCAAAGGTGAGCAGGCACCCGCCGTGCATGAAGCCGCCTCCATTCATGTGCCGATCCTCGGCGCGAAAAGCGCTCAGATAAGAGCCGTCATCCTCGCGCCGCATGAAGAACGGGCCGGAGCGGCTTTCGTAAGGATCGTGGTCCCAGTGATGCCATCCGACAAACTCGCCCTCTGTGCAGACGACCGCACTGCCGTAACCTTCATCCTGTTCGCTCATACGCCCCTCACCTCCACAATTGCAGCTTGCGGATCCGGTGGTCGAGGTCGTCATCGCTGTTGGTAGGTGCGAGACTGCGTTCGGCCAGTTTCCAGCCCCCGATGCGGGCCTTGCGCCACAGGTCGGTAATGATGAAATCGCCCGACCAGTCTTTCGCGCCAAGCTTCAGTTCGAGCTGCGCTCCGGCAACATACCAGGCCAGCCTGCCATATTTGCGCACGAAGGATTCGCCCAGACGAAACCCGGTGCAGCGAAAGCCTTGTTCGATACCGGCGACGAAGCTTGGGCGGTCGAGCAGTTCGGGCGGCTTCGTGCCCAGCATCATCATGAAATCGCGCGTCGCCAGCTGGCGGATCGAACCGGCATCGCGGTGCATCCAGCTTTGCATGAAGTGAAGCTCGTTTGCCTCGATGATTGCAGCGATATTGGCCATAAGTCCTGTCCTGCGATCAGGCGCTGAGCGCCGCGACGCCCGGCAATTCCTTGCCTTCCATCCATTCCAGGAACGCGCCGCCTGCTGTCGAGATATAGGTCACGTCGTCGGTCACACCCGCTTGCGCCAGAGCTGCGACGGTATCGCCGCCGCCAGCCACGCTCGTCAGCGAGCCTTCCTGTGTGAGTGCAGCCGCGTGGCGCGCCAGAGCCATGGTCGCAGTGTCGAACGGTTCGGTTTCGAACGCGCCGAGCGGGCCGTTCCACACGAGAGTGCGGCAAGTCTTCAGAACATCGGCAAGCGCCTCGGTGGCCTGCGGACCGATATCCAGGATCATTTCGTCCTCCGCCACTTCGTGAACGTTGCAGGTGCGCAGGCTGTCCGGGTTCTCGGCGAATTCCTTCGCAACAACCACGTCATAAGGCAAATGGACCGTGCAGCCCGCGTGGTCTGCTTCATCCATGATCTTCGATGCGGTGTCGGCAAGGTCGTGCTCGCACAGAGACTTGCCGACATCCACGCCTCGTGCGGCGAGGAACGTGTTGGCCATGCCCCCGCCGATGATGAGGTGCTGCACCTTGCCGACGAGATTTTCGAGCACCGCAAGCTTGGTCGAAACCTTCGCCCCGCCAACAACCGCCGCGACAGGCTGCTCAGGGTTGCCGAGCGCTGCGTCGAGCGCTTTCAGCTCCTTTTCCATCGCGCGGCCTGCATAGGATGGCAGGTGGTGCGTGACGCCTTCTGTCGTCGCATGAGCCCGGTGGGCGGCGCTGAACGCGTCATTGACGTAGAAATCTCCATGCGCAGCAATCGCCTGCGCAAAGTTGGGATCGTTGTCCTCCTCGCCCGGCCAGAAGCGGGTGTTGTCGAGCAGGCCGATATCGCCGTCGCGCAGGATGCCGATCGACTGTTCGACCACCGGCCCAGCGACTTCGGGAATGAACATCAACTCCTTGCCCAGCACCTCTTCGACATCGCCCACGACCATGCTGGTCGAAAGCACCGACGACCTTTTGCCGCCCGGACGCCCGAAATGCGCAAGCAGAAGAACCTTCGCGCCCTTCTCCGACAATTCGAGGATCGTCGGCTTGACCGCTTCGACGCGCGTGACGTCGGTCGCCGAACCGTCCTTCATCGGCAGGTTCAGGTCGACCCGGACGAGCGCGACCTTGCCGGTTACGTCGCCGAGATCGTCGAGCGTCTTGAAAGCAGCCATGGCGAAAGTCTCCCTTGCGTTGGCTTAGAGGAACTTCGCCATCACGCCCGCAGTGTCGATCATGCGGTTCGAGAAGCCCCATTCGTTGTCGTACCACGACACAACGCGGGCAAGCTTGCCTTCCATCACGCTGGTTTCGAGGCTGTCGATGGTCGAGCTCGCCGGGTGGTGGTTGAAGTCCGAGGAAACGAGCGGTTCGTCGGTGTAGTCGAGCACGCCCTTCATCGCGCCGTCCGCGGCAGCCTTGAGCGCTGCGTTCAGCTCATCGGCGCTGGTATCGCGCTTGGGCTGGAACACCAGATCGACGAGACTGACATTCGGAGTCGGCACGCGGACCGAAGAGCCATCGAGCTTGCCTGCCAGCTCTGGCAGGACGAGGCCGACAGCGCGGGCTGCGCCGGTAGTCGTCGGGATCATGTTCTGCGCACCGCCGCGCGCACGGCGCATGTCGGAATGCATCTGATCGAGCATACGCTGATCGTTTGTGTAGGAATGGATCGTGGTCATGAAACCGCGCTCGATGCCCACGGTGTCGTGCAGCACTTTCGCAACCGGCGACAGGCAGTTCGTCGTGCAGCTGGCATTGGAGACGATCACGTCCTCTGCGGTCAGCACATCGTGGTTGACCCCGTACACGATGGTCGCCGACACGTTCTTGGCCGGCGCCGAGATCAGCACGCGTTTCGCGCCCGCTTTGAGATGCGGCTCTGCGGCTTCGTGGCTCTGGAAGAAACCGGTGCACTCCAGCACGATATCGACGCCCTGATCGCCGTGCGGGAGGTTGCCCGGATCACGTTCGGAGGTGACCGCGATTGACTTGCCATCGACCACGATGGCGCCGTCCTTCACATCCACCGATCCGGGGAAGCGCCCGTGAGTGGAATCGTATTTGAACAGCAGCGCGTTGGCATTGGTGTCAGCCAGATCGTTGATCGAAACCAGTTCGAGATCGTGATCGCTCCGCTCCAGGATCGCGCGCGCGACAAGACGTCCAATGCGGCCGAAACCGTTGATGGCGACTTTGGTGGCCATGAAAGAAACTCCTGCTTATGTGTTCAATTTGTTCTGGATTTGCGGAACGATCGCGTCCGCTGTGAAACCGAAATGGGAGAAGAGATCGCTCGCCGGGGCCGATGCGCCGAAGCTGTCGATCCCGATATTGAGGCCGCCGCAGCCCGTATAGCGTTCCCAGCCCAGCGTACTTCCCGCCTCGATGGAAACGATGAGCGCGTCTGCGGGAAGGATATCGGCGCGGTAATCCTCGTCCTGCTGGTCGAAGAGTTCGGCGCACACCATCGATACGACATCGACGCCAACGCCGTCTTGCTCCAGCCGATCGGCGCATTCCACCGCGAGCGACACCTCGCTGCCCGATGCTACGATCACGACCTTGCGATCCGCGCTCGCGGCGCGCATCCGGTAGCCGCCCTTGGCGCTGCGATTGGTCTCGCCCGACCAGTCGGCATCGCCCTCCCCGCGAAGCTGTGGAAGCCCCTGCCGCGACAGCGCGAGCACCGATGGCGTATGCGGCGTCTGCAAAGCAAGCGCCCAGCACTCCGCCGTCTCGATCGTGTCGCAGGGGCGGTAGACATTGAGGTTCGGCACAAGGCGCAGGCTCATGACCTGCTCGACCGGTTGGTGCGTCGGGCCATCTTCGCCCAGCCCGATGCTGTCATGCGTCATCACATAGACAACGCCGACCTTTTGCAGCGCCGACAGGCGGATCGCGTTGCGGCAGTAGTCGGAGAAAATCAGGAACGTCCCGCCATACGGGACGACCCCGCCATGCAGCGCCATGCCGTTCATCGCCGCGGCCATGCCGAATTCGCGGATGCCGTAATAGACGTAGCGACCCGAATAATCGTCCGCCGTGAAAGGCGCCGTTGCCGATGTCTTGGTGTTGTTCGACCCGGTGAGATCGGCAGAGCCGCCGATCAGGTGCCGGATGTTCTCCGTAAGCGGCTCGAGCGCCATTTCAGAAGCCTTGCGCGTCGCCACTTTCTGCGGGTCCGCCGCAAGCGTCTGGATGTGCGCGGTGACCGCAGCAGACGCGCTGTCGCCAACGCCGTCCATGCGCTTCTCAAATTGATCCTTCAGCTCCGATCCGGCAAGCCGGTTCTGCCATTCTCCATTGGCCTCGCGCCCGGCATCACCAGTCGCCCGCCAGTCGGCAAGAATATCTCCAGGCACTTCAAACGGCTCAGCATCCCAGCCAAGCGCCTCGCGCGCACCGGCGATTTCCTCGGGGCCCAGAGGCGCGCCGTGGGTGGCGGCGGTGCCCTGCTTGTTCGGGGCGCCCTTGCCGATAATCGTCCGGCAGGCGACGAGCGAGGGGCGTTCGTCCGCTTTCGCTTCTTCGAGAGCGCGGTCGATATCATCGAAATCGTGACCGTCGCACGAGACGACATGCCATCCGGTCGCTTCGTAGCGGGCCTTTATATCTTCGCTGGTCGAGAGGTCGGCCGGGCCATCGATGGTGATGTTGTTGTCATCCCACAGCACGATAAGCCGCCCAAGATGCAAGTGCCCGGCAAGACCGATCGCCTCGTGGTTGATGCCTTCCATCAGGCATCCGTCACCGGCGACGACCCACGTGCGGTGGTCGACGAGACCATCGCCGAATTCCGCATTCAGATGACGCTCCGCCATCGCCATGCCAACCGCCATTGCGAGACCTTGACCCAGCGGCCCGGTGGTGCATTCGACACCTTCGAGCAGGAAGTTTTCCGGATGCCCCGCGCACGGGCTGCCGAGTTGGCGAAAATTGCGGATTTCCTCCATCGTCGGGCGAGCGTAGCCGGACAGGTGCAGCAGGCTGTAGATCAGCATCGATCCGTGCCCGGCAGACAGCACGAAGCGGTCCCGGTCGGCCCAGTCGGGACGCGACGGATCGAACTTCAGGTGGTTCTGGAACAGCACCGATGCGACATCGGCCATGCCCATCGGCATACCGGGGTGGCCCGAATTGGCGGCCTGTACCGCGTCCATCGAAAGCGCGCGAATGGCGTTGGCCATGTCTTGCAAGCGGGCGGTATCAATCGTCATGCGGCTCGGGTGCCTCCTGCTGGCGTGCGGCGGTGAGATGTTCCGTGCCGCTCGGACTACGACCGCGGGTCCGGTCGATTCGATCCATTATGCGATGCCATTGCCGAGCCCTATTGTGAGGTCAAGCGGTCCCCGCCAGCGTCCGCCACTTGCTCCCCAATTGGCAATGCTGATTTGCGGCCAAGAGCACTTATCAACAGGCGCCGGCAAAGCTTTGCGCGGCAAGGGCAATCTTGGTATTTATCGCGCCATGGGCGAGAGCCGGATCGTATCCGCCATGACGCGTATCGACGCCGCTTTGCAGCGGATCGCCTCTGCGCGCTCGGCGATTTCGGAAAGCTCCGGTAATCGCGGGAGCGGCGACGGCACCAACGTCAAGATTCTCGCTCTGGTTAACGCACACGAAAAACTGCGCGAGGAAGTCGCTGAAACCGTGAGCGAACTCGACGCGGTCATCGCCGATCTCGAAAGGTGACGATACTGGCATGAGCGAAGTTACCCTGACCGTCGGCCCGAAATCCTACACCATCATCTGCGCCGATGGCGAAGAAGAACACATCATGAAGCTCGGCGCGATGATCGAGGAGCGGTATGCGAAGCTCGGCAATGCGCGCACGCCGCAAGAGGCGCAGAACCTGCTGTTCGCCGCACTTTTCCTCGCCGACGAGCTGGCGGAGGCACGCAAAAGCGCCAAAAAGTCGAGCGAAAATGTCGAGCATGAGAAAGCGCGATCGGGCGGTAAGAAAGCGGAACTTCGCGCCGAAATCGAAACGCTGACCAAGGCCGAAGCGCGCGCCCGCGAAGAGGTGAAGGACCTGAAAGCTCAGCTCGCCGAAATGCGCGAGGCCGCCAGCCACCAGCACGATCTGTTCGGCGCGCCCTCCGTCAGCGATGAAATCATCGAGAAGCTGGAAACACTCGCTACCCGCGCCGAAGAGACCGCCACTGCGCTTGAAGAGGTGAGCGGAGCGTCCTAAGTTATGCGATGGCGGGGCTGCCCGGCACGAGCCGATTGAACATCCCTGAGGCTATAAGCAATCCATCGGGAGCTGTCCCTGCTCTGGAACACGGGTTCGTCCTGGGAACCGGGGCATACGGCGCCCACCTGACGTTTTCGCGTCAGTGGATTTCTCTGGCAACGACCCATGGTGGTCCCGTCATCATTTGTTGGCCTCAAGCGCCGGCGTTCGCATTCGCTCACTTGGCTTTCCTCGCTCACTGCGACCTGAAGGTCGCGTCGCTGCGGGCGCCCGGTCGGGCTTGCGGCCATTCGGGCCGAAGATGAAAGCTAGCGTGATCTCGAAAACGACACTTCGAAAAAATTTGCGAAAGATGCGGCGCGAACATGTGGCGGCGCAGCCTGATGCTATTCGCGCGCTGCTGTTTCACAGGCCGCCTGCGCCGCTGCTCGCGAAAATTGGCGATGATGCGGTGATTGGTCTCTATTCAGCCAATGCCGATGAGGCCCCCGCAGGTGGGTATGCGAAGTTCTTTCATGAGCGAGGGCACGCAATCGCCCTGCCCGCCTTCACGGATCAACGCGCCACGATGACATTCCGCGAGCACACCGATCCCTTTGGCGAAGGCGATCTCGAAGCCGGACCGTTCGATATTGCGCAGCCGCGCCCCGATGCGCGCGAAGTCTTGCCCGATGTGTTGTTTGTTCCGCTGATCGGTTTCACCGCTTCGGGCGAACGGCTTGGTCAGGGCGGCGGCCATTACGATCGCTGGCTCGCGGAACATCCCGGCCGGATCGCGATTGGTCTCGCGTGGGACGCGCAGCTTTGCGATGCCCTGCCTACCGAACCGCACGATATCGCGCTCGACGCGGTGATAACGCCAACCAGGATGTACGGGATCAGCTGATGCGAGAAACACCGACATGGCGCATACCGGCGGGGATCATCGGCCTGTTCGTATTCCTGATCGCCTATGGAGTGATCATAGCCCGCTACGCGCCGGACATTATCGGAGGCTGGCCCGGTTGGGCGCAAACCGTCATCTACCTCGTGCTCGGCCTCATCTGGCTACTGCCGCTGCGCCGGTTCCTGATCTGGATGGAAACGGGCCGCTGGTCGCCGCCCGCTGAACCCGGCCCCGACGCAAGCTAAACTCGCGCCGCATATTCTTTCTCAAGCTGACCGTCGCGCGCCCAGAAATCGGACTTGCGCGGGCCGTTCACGACTTCGCAGAGAAGATCGAAATGGCCATGCCATCCCGCAAGGACGCCGACCAACATATCGCGTCCGGCAAGGCCCGTATGAACGAGGTGCAATTCGGTCTTCCCGCCATCCGTTTCGCGTAGGGTGATGTCCACGGTGCTTTCGCCCTCACCCTCCGCTTCGAACCAGGTGAAGACCAGACGGTGCGGCGGGCAGTATTCGATGATCCTGCCGCGATGCGTGGCGATTTCTTCGGAGGCGTACTTTTCCGGCGGGTCTCGGTCCGATAGACGCCGGTGATCGAATTCGAACACGATCTCACCGCCCGCGTGGTCGTCGGTCGAACCGCCGCAAAACCACAATTTTCGCTTTTCGCCATCCACAAGGAATTCCCAGACCCGCGCCGGTGCCGCATCGAATATGCGTGTGAATTCGACCTGTGCCGGGCCGGTTTGCCTGCCGTAATCACTCATCGTCCTGCTCCCTGATGGCCGCATCCAGCGCATCGAGCCGGTCATTCCAGAATGCGCTGTATTTCTGGGTCCAGTCGCGCGCGGCAAGGAGAGCTTCGGGTCGCAGCCTGCAAACCCGCTCCCGCCCGCGCTTCTCCCGCGTCAGCAACCCTGCCTGTTCGAGCACACCGATATGCTTGGATGCTCCCGCCAGCGTCATGTCGAGCGGCTCGGCCAGATCGCCGATCGTGCGTTCACCGCGGCTCAGCTCCTGGATCATCCGCAGCCGCGTGGGCTCTCCGAGAGCGCGAAAGACCGTGTCGATGCTCGCGTTACTATCAACCATATGGTTTAGTATTTCAGCGGGACGCGGAAAAGTCAACCAGATGGTTTACAATAGTGCCAGCTAGGAACCGGAACGAGGCGATCGGATTTTGAGGAAAATCCCCAAGTGGCGCGAGTGACGGGACTTGAACCCGCGACCTTCGGCGTGACAGGCCGACACTCTAACCAACTGAGCTACACCCGCGCAGCCACTTGGGAGCCGCGCAAATAGGGCCGCGTGCAAATGCTGTCAACGGCCCTCTTCGCGAAAACTCGAACTTTATTGTGTCATCGAATTTTGCGCTCAATCCGACAGCAGCAGAACCGGAGTTTCGATCAGCTTTTTCATTTCCTGAATGAAGCTTGCCGCGTCGTATCCATCGACCACGCGGTGATCGCAGCTGATCGAGATGTTCATTAGCTTGCGCTTCTCGATCCGCTCCTGCCCGTCCGGTCCGGTAACGAACATCGGGCGCTCGATAATGCGGTTCGGTCCGATAATGGCGACTTCCGGGCGGTTGATCACCGGGGTCGTTGCAACGCCGCCCAGCGGGCCGAGTGAAGTTACGGTCAGGGTCGATCCGGACAGCTCATCCGACTTTGCCGATCCATCGCGCGCTGCCTCTGCCAGGCGGGCGATCTCACGCGCAAGCTGCCAGATGTTGCGGCTCTGCGCGTCTTTGATGACCGGCACCATCAGGCCGTTATCGGTCTGCGCGGCCATTCCGAGATGCACTGCGCCGTGGCGCGTCACGACATTCGCCTCGTCATCGTAGCGCGCATTGATCATCGGATAATCCGGGATCAGCTTGCAGATCGCGGTGACTAGCAATGGCAGCATCGTCAGCTTCGGCTTTTCGCCGCGCGCGCTGTTCAGGTCGGCGCGCATCCGTTCCATCTCGTTGACATCGCATTCCTCGACATAAGTGAAATGCGGGATGTTGCGCTTCGACGCGCTCATGTTCTGCGCGATCCGCTTGCGCAGGCCGATGACCTTGATCGCTTCGTCCTCGCGGGTCGCGCCCGCCGGAGCGAACCCTCCGCCCGCATTGTAGGACAGGAACTGGTCGAGATCGCCGTGGCGCACGCGGCCATCTTCCGCAGCCTTCACATCGGCCAGATTGACCCCGAGTTCGCGGGCGCGTTTGCGCACGGCCGGGCTCGCAAGCACCTTTGCGCTCGGCGAAGGCTCCGGGGCGGGAGCGACCGGCTGCGGCGGCGCGGGCTCTGGGTCTGCTTCCATCGCATCATCCGCATCGGAGGCGTCGGGATTTTCGACCTCGATCCGCGCTTCAACCTCTTCGCTGACCGGAGCGGGCGCCGGTTCGGGAGCGGATTCTTCCTCCACATCGTCGGGCACTTCGCCCTCTACTTCGACGACAAGCAGCATCGATCCGACTGCGATCACGTCGCCGACTTCACCGGCCACCTCGATAACCTTGCCTTCGACCGGGCTTTCGATGTCGATCGTCGCCTTGTCGGTCATCACGTCGACCAGATGCTGGTCTTCGCTGACGGTGTCGCCGACCTTGACCTGCCATTCGACGATCTCAGCCTCGGCGACGCCTTCGCCCACGTCGGGCATGTTGAATGTGAACTTGGCCATCGGGTCAGTCCTTCAGAATTGTATCGAGTGCTTCGCCGATGCGAACGGGGCCTGGGAAATAGGCCCATTCGAGGCTGTGCGGATAGGGCGTGTCGAAGCCGGTGACGCGTTCGACCGGTGCTTCGAGATGATAAAAACAGCGTTCGGTGACGAGCGCAGAAAGCTCCGCGCCGAACCCGCTGGTGCGGGTCGCCTCGTGCACGATCAGGCAGCGGCCGGTCTTCTTGACCGATTCCTCGATTGCCTCGATGTCGAGCGGGACGAGCGTACGCAGGTCGAGGATTTCGGCATCCACACCCTTCTCGCGGCACACGGCCTCTGCCACGTGGACCATCGTGCCGTAGGTCAGCACCGTGAGCGCTTCGCCTTCGGTGACCGTGCGCGCCTTGCCGAGCGGGATCTTGTAATACCCCTCCGGCACCGCGGCATCCTTGTGCTTTTTCCACGGCTCGACCGGCTTGTCGTAATAGCCCGAGAACGGGCCGTTATAGATGCGCTTCGGTTCGAAGAAGATCACCGGGTCGTTGTCTTCGATGCAGGAAATCAGCAGGCCCTTGGCGTCGTGAGGCGTTGCCGGGATCACGGTTTTCAGACCGGCGACGTGGGTAAAAATGCTTTCCGGGCTCTGCGAGTGCGTTTGCCCGCCGAAAATCCCTCCGCCAAAGGGCGAGCGGACCGTCATTGGCGCGATATACTCGGTGGCCGAGCGATAGCGCAGCCGCGCCGCTTCGGAAATCAGCTGGTCGAGGCCCGGATAGATGTAATCGGCGAACTGGATCTCCGGCACTGGACGCAGGCCGTATGCGCCCATGCCCACGGCGACACCGATGATGCCGCATTCGCTGATCGGCGTGTCGAACACGCGGGTCTTGCCGTGCTTTTCCTGAAGACCCGCGGTGCAGCGGAACACGCCGCCGAAATATCCGACATCCTCGCCCATCACGATCACGTCGTCATCACGCTCCAGCATGATGTCGAGCGCTTCGTTGATCGCCTCGATCATGTTGATCCGGCGTTCTTCGGTCTCGTCTGCCTGCGGTTTGGTTGTTTCGGTTTGAGCGTTCATTTGCCCGCTCCATCCTTGGGGTGCTTGTCCGGCCATTTCGTTTCGCGTTCGCGGGTCGCCTGCGCGGCCTGTTCTTCGAGATGCCAGGGCAGCTCTTCGAACACGTCTTCGAACATGGTGTGGAAGGGATGGTGGAGGCCGTGACCCAGAATGCCGTTCTTTTCGGCTTCCTTGGTGACCGCTTTCACCTCTTCGGCGCAGCGCTGATCCATTGCCGCTTGGCGATCCTCGTCCCACTCGCCGATCGCGATGAGGTGTTTCTTGAGCCGCATGACCGGATCGCCCAACGGCCATTCCTCGCGTTCCTGGGCGCTCCTGTAACCGGAGGGATCATCCGATGTGGAATGCCCCTCAGCGCGGTAGGTGAAGTATTCGATCAGCGTCGGCCCCTGATTGGCCCTCGCCCGGTTCGCTGCCCATCTCTGCGCGGCATAGCAAGCAAGCGCATCGTTCCCATCGACCCTCAGGCCGGCAAGGCCATATCCGAGAGCACGCGCGGCAAAAGTCGTACGCTCTGACCCTGCAAAACCGGAGAAGCTCGAAATCGCCCACTGGTTGTTTATAACGTTGAGGATAACCGGTGCATTATAAACGGTCGCAAAGGTGCAGGCGCTGTGGAAATCGCCCTCTGCGGTCGAGCCCTCGCCCACCCATGTCGCGGCGATCCGGCTGTCGCCCTTGATCGCGCTCGCCATCGCCCAGCCAACCGCCTGAGGTGTCTGCGTGGCGAGGTTGCCCGAGATGCTGAAAAAGCTGTGCTCGCGGCTCGAATACATGATCGGCAGTTGGCGGCCTTTGAGCTTGTCGCCTTTGTTCGAATAGATCTGGTTGATCATCTCGATCAGGGGATAGCCGCGCGCGATCAGGATGCCCTGCTGGCGATAGCTGGGGAACACCATATCGTCCGAAGCAAGCGCCATCGAAGCGGCAACGCTGGTCGCCTCTTCGCCGGTACACTTCATATAAAACGACGTCTTGCCCTGCCGCTGACCGCGAAACATGCGTTCATCGAAAGCCCGGACCATCGCCATGTGGCCGAGCATGGTGCGCAGGGTTTCGGGATCGAGTTTCGGGTCCCACGGACCGTGCGCCTTGTCATCGTCGCCAAGCACGCGCACGAGCCCGTAGGCGAGATCCTTCATATCTTCGGGCTTGGCGCTTTCATCGGGGCGCGGCTGGGCACCGGGCTCGCCAATGTCGACATCGTTGAAATTCACCGGGTCGCCGGGGCGCGAGCGCGGCTCTGGCACGTGCAGTGCGAGCGCAGGCCGGTTGTCGCCGGATTTGGAGTTCGTATCGGCCGCTTCGGCCATAAGGGTGCTCTCCCATCGAGGGTACGCAGACATTGGCGAAATGCAGCGGCCAAAGACCCGCCGCAGCGCACATTCCAGCGCTAGGGAATAGCGGTTATGTCAGGCTTTACCCACCGTCAAGCGGGCCGGATCAAACCGCAACAGGAGCCTTGATCGGCGGCTGCGGCGCGTAATCATGCACCACGAAATCCTCGATTTTGTAATCGAAAATTGTTTCTGGCTTTCTGGTGATTTCCAAGGTGGGGTTGCCTGATGGCTCGCGCGCAAGCTGTTCGGTGATCAAATGCTCGTGATTGAGATAAAGGTGAACATCGCCGCCCATCCATATCAGTTCGCCCGGCTCCAGATCGGTCTGCTGCGCCATCATCCGGGTCAGCAGCGCCGCCGACCAGAGATTGAACGGCAGGCCGAGCGCGACATCGCAGCTACGCTGATAGAGCATGCAGTTGAGCCGGTTTCCTGCAACGTGGAACTGGTAGGTCTTGTGACAGGGAGGCAAAGCCATGCGGTCCAGCTCCGCCACGTTCCAACCTTCGATAATGTGGCGGCGGCTGCCCGGATTGTTCCGCAGGCTCTCGATCACCTGCGCGACCTGATTGATCCCCTCACCGCGCTCGTACAGCCCATCCTTGCGATAGCGATAGGTCGGCCAATCGACCCATTGCTTGCCATAGACCGGGCCAAGGTCGCCCCAGCGCTTCGCAAAATCTTCGTCATCGGCGATACGCTGCACGAAATCGCCTAGCGCGATATCCTCGCCCGTCTCCTTGACGTAGCGGGCATGCGGCCATTCGTTCCAGATCTTCACGCCCTGAAGCACCAGCGGGCGAATGTTGGTCTCGCCCGTCAGGAACCACAGCATCTCGCGGGTGGCCGTCTTCCAGTAAACCCGCTTCGTCGTGAGTAGGGGCATCGCGCCGCCGCCAAGATCGTAGCGCAGCATCGCCCCTGCAATCGAGCGCGTACCGACGCCCGTCCGATCGGCCCGTTCGCTGCCTGTCTCCCAGATCTGGCGCATCAGATCGAGATATTGCCACTCCGGGTGGCCGGGACCGTGCAGCTTGGAGGGAATCGTATCAGGTGTGTGAAGCGTCGCCATGGGCGAAACTATACGCGGCAATTGCCTGCTTGCCACCCCGGCCATCCACACTTATAGGCGCGCCCCTAACTCGCAGAGCCGTCGCGCTCCGCGGTCACGAGTCGGGAAGTAGCTCAGCCTGGTAGAGCACCGTCTTCGGGAGGCGGGGGCCGGAGGTTCGAATCCTCTCTTCCCGACCATTCTCGCCTTCAGACAATCGCCTCGGCAACGAAGCCCAGCAGGATCGTCAGGGTGCCCAAGCCCACCGACAGCTGCACGCGCAAGCGCATGAAATCCTTCGCCGCGTAACCGAGCGCGCGGTCGACCAGCGGCGATGCGAGGATCAGCGCGCCAAGATAGATGAGTGCCGGCCCCGGCCAGTCCCATCCGAAACTCCATGGCAGAAACAATGCGACCGCAAGCAGGCTGGGCATGACGGCGAGCAGATAGGAGCCTGCCCCGCCCTTTCCGCTGGCGATCGCCTGCCCCCACCAGACGCCACCGAGAAAACTGAAGATCGCCGCGGCGTAGGCGTACCCGCCCGAAAGCGCAGAAAAACGGTACTCGCTGCCGCTTACGGCGAGCGCAAGGCAAATGATCTGCGGGAGCAATCCGGCATATCCCAGCCAGCGCGATGCCGGGGTGAGCGAGGTTTTTCCGTCCATGCCTGCTCAATCGCGCGGATACCGGCGTGGTTCCCGCGCGCTTGCTCAGCTGCTGCCTTTAAGGCACGGCTGCTCGCATGGACCTGTTCGATCTCACCGGCCGCGTCGCGGTCATCACTGGCGGCAATGGCGGCCTTGGACTTGGAATGGCGCGGGGGCTGGTGAAGGCCGGCGCGAATGTCGCGATCTGGGCGCGCAACGAAGAGAAGAATGCGAAGGCGCTGCTGGAACTCCAGTCGATCGGCCGGGCAGAGGTAAAGACGCTTATCTGCGATGTCGCCGAAGAAACCCAGATCGAAGATGCGATGGGCGCGACCCTCGACACGTTCGGGCGCGTCGATGCGTGCTTTGCCAATGCCGGTCGCAGCGGATCGGGCGCCGGTGTCCCGGACATGACCGAGGCAGGCTGGGACGCTGTCATGGCGGTCAATGCGCGCGGCCCCGCCCTCACCTACAAGCATGTGACCCGCCACATGATCGAACGCGCGAAAAACGGTGATCCGGGCGGAAAGCTGATCGCGACCAGCTCCGGCCAGTCGATCATGGGCGTCAACCGAAGTTCCGATTATGCGGCGTCCAAGGCGGCGATCAACGGCCTGACGCGCGGCGCGGCATTCGAACTTGCGCGCCACAAGATCACCGCCAATGCCCTGCTGTTCGGCTATTACGAAACGGATATCACCGCCGCAGCTGATCCGAAGTTTGCAGCATGGATGGAAAAGCGCATTCCGCTGCGCCGTCCGGGCGATCACGAGGGGTTGGAAGGTCTGGCAGTGTTCTGGGCATCACCGCATAGCGATTACATCACGGGGCAATGCCTGCCTGTCGATGGCGGGCTCTGCATAAGCTGACCAACCCCACGCAAACGCAGAGACAAGCAATTGGTTCCAAAGGTTTTTTCGGAACGATCGAGCACCCACACCCGTTGAGTGAGCAAACGACGACGCGAATTGGCGTCACATGTCCAATCAAATTTAGGAGCCCCGCTCAATGCTCGAACTTATTGCACTGATCGCCACCATCCTTCTTCCGCCACTCGGCGTTGCACTGAAGAAGGGTCTTGGAACAGACTTCATCATCAACCTGATCCTGACGCTGCTGTTCTTCATCCCCGGCCTGATCCACGCCGTGTATGTGAACTACATCGCAGGCGGAACACGCGCCATCGCGTAAGCCGACCAACACATTCTCTCGACGATTATCGAGCGGCCCGGGCCCGGAGGTTCTCTCCGGGCCCGCGTCGTTTGTGCTTTGGACCCGCGGGATCATTCCCGGGTTCGCGTCGTTGGTGTATGGGATCACAAAGGACACCACCGAGAAACATGGCCGACAAATCCGACCGTTCACGCGAACGCTCAGTTCCTTCCGGACGCATCTCGCGCTTCGCCAGCTTCGGCAGGCTCGCCAGCGGGGTGGCCGGCGGGATGATGGCGGAAGGCGCCCGGCGCCTGCGCACCGGTGACAGCCTCTCGGCGCGCGACCTGATCCTGACGCCAGGCAATGTGCAGCGCATGGCCGATCGCCTGTCGCATCTACGCGGCGCGGCGATGAAGATGGGGCAAATGATCTCGATGGATTCGGGCGATTTCCTGCCGAAGGAACTCGCCGACATCCTCGCCACCCTGCGTGACCAGGCGAATTTCATGCCCGCGCGTCAGCTCGACAAGGTGCTGAAAGAGGAATGGGGCAATGATTGGCGCAAACAGTTCCGCTGGTTCAACCCGCGCCCCATCGCGGCCGCTTCGATCGGGCAGGTGCACAAGGCGCTGACCCGCGATGGGCAGGAACTGGCAATCAAGGTCCAGTATCCGGGCGTCGCGCAAAGCATCGACAGCGATGTCGATAATGTGATGACGCTGCTGCGTGTTGCCGGGTTTGCCCCGCCCGAGCTCGAAATCGACAAACTGCTTGCCGCTGCCAAACAACAATTGCACGAAGAAGCCGATTATGAGCGCGAGGGCGCCCAGATGGCGCTCTACCGGGAGAAGCTCGCCGATACGCCCGGGTTCGTGGTTCCAACGCTGCATGAAGGGCTGACGCGCGAGCGCATTCTGGCGATGAGTTTCGAGGAAGGCGTCTCGATCGAGGCGCTCGCCCAGGAAACCGACGAACGCCGCGATGAAGTTATGAGCAGGCTGATGAAGCTGGTCGCGCGCGAGCTCTTCGAATTCGGCGTCATGCAGACCGATCCGAACTTCGCGAACTACTTGTTCCGGCCCAAGAGCGGCGACATAGTCGTGCTCGATTTCGGCGCATGCCGCGATGTCGATCCGGATGTGAGTAACGCCTATCGCCGTCTGCTCGAAGCCGGGCTCGCAGGCGACCGCGACAAGGTCCGCGAGGAAACCATCGCCGCCGGTTTCATGCTGCCGGTCGTCGCCGAGAAATACCGCGAGCGGGTCGACCGGATGATCGACATCGTGGTCGGCGAAATGCGCGAGGACAAACCGTTCGACTTCGGCGACCGCGCCTTCGTCCCGCTCCTGCGCGAAGAGGGTTGGGAAATCGCGCAGGACAAGGAAACCTGGGCCTTCCCGCCTGTCGAAACGCTGTTCGTGCAGCGCAAGGTTTCCGGCACGGCGCTGCTCGGCGCGAGGCTGAAAGCGCAGGTGAACGTGCGCCGGATTACCGAAGAGGTGCTCGCATCGACCGAGCCGATGCAGGCTAAGGCGGCTTAACCCGCGCTCTGCTGCTCGGCGATCCAGCGATCGACATATTCTTCCAGCACTGAAAGCGGAATGGAGCCGTTCTCAAGAACGGTGTCGTGGAAGGCACGCAGATCGAAATCGGCACCCAGGGCCGCTTCTGCAAGCTCGCGCAGTTCGCGGATCTTGAGCTCGCCGATCTTGTAAGCAAGCGCCTGCCCCGGCCAGGTCATGTAGCGATTGACCTCGGCATCGATATTGCCCGGTGAAAGCGCGGTGTTGTCGAGCATGAAGTCGACCGCCTGCTGTTTCGACCAGCCCTTCGAATGGATGCCGGTATCGACCACCAACCGCGCCGCGCGCCACATCTCATAAGATAGGCGGCCCATTTCCTTTGCGGGCGTATCGTAGAGGCCCATCTCGATCCCGAGCCGTTCGGAATACAGTCCCCACCCCTCGACGAAGGCGGTGAAGAAAGTGCCGTTGGCGCGCAGTGGGTGGATATCGAGTTCCTGCTGGATCGATATCTGGTGATGGTGCCCCGGCACCGCTTCATGCACACCAAGCGCGGGCAATTCCCACAGCGGACGCTGGTCGAGCTCGGTGAGGTTGAGTCGGTAGATACCCGCCTGTCCGGTTTCGAGCGAACCCGGTTCGTAATAGGCAGTCGTGTTGCCCGGCGCGTTCGCAGCGGGGATCGGAAGGACCGTATAGGGCTGGCGCGGCAGACGACCGAACAGCTTCGGCATCCAGCCATCGATCTCCTTCGCCAGCGCCTGCGTATAGCGCAGATACTCGCCTTCGTCGGTCATGTAATATTGCGGATCGGTACGCAGATGCTCGATGAAGGCCTCGCGCGTGTCGAAGCCCGCCTCGGTCGCGGTTTCACCCATTTCGGCGCGGATGCGCGCGACTTCCGACAGCCCAAGCTCGTGCACCTCGTCCGGCGTCATGTCGGTCGTGGTAAAGCTGCGAACGCGGTAGGCGTAATAGTCCTCGCCACCCGGCGTCGCGAGAATGCCAGGAGTGCCGGTGCGGCAATTGGGTTCGTATTCCGCCCTGTAGAAGCTCAGGAACCGCTCGTAGGCCGGGAAGACCGACCCTTCGAGCGCGGCGCGCGCCTCGGCCTTCAGCCTCTCCCAATCTTCTTCGGAGATGGACGCAGGCTTGTCGCCGGCAAATGGCTGCCAGAATGGCGAGGTGGTGTAGTCCTCAGCGATCTGCTGAGCGATGCGGGCGTCAAGGCCTTCCATCGGCTCGCACGGCTGCGTCAATCCGCGCGCGACGGCTTCGCGGCTACGCTCGATCCCTTGCGCATTCATGCGGTCAAACTCTGTCAGTCTTCCGACATAGCTTTCGTAATCGGCCAGCGTGAACAGAGGCGAACTATAGGGGAGCGAAGCGAAGCCGGAGAACCAGCCACCGCGATTGGTAAAAAGGATGTAGCGATCGTGATCGAACTGCGCGCTCGCAAGCTGATCTTCGAAGCTGCTTTTGAGGATCGCGTAATCGACCTGCAGCTCGGCGGGCAGCTGCTCCGCATCGATTGCGTTCAGCCGGGCGAGGTATCCGCGCGTCTGTTCGATCTGGCGCTCATATTCTTCCAGCGACAGATCACCCAACTTCCCGTCGCCGCGCCGGTCGCCAACACTGGTGGCGAGCTGCGGCGAAGCATCGAGCGCCGCCTGCCAGACTTCCTCGCGCAGCTCCTCGTAATCCTCCTGCGGCCCGGCCCATGCAGGGGCGGTCAAAGTGGTTGTGGCAAGGGCGATGGCGGCAAAGATCGGACGCATGATTGTCTCCCGTTTGGTGCATTCCATATTGCCTCGGCCACGCGCGGTCCAGTAGGATGCGTACCATGCCCAAACCCGCGCTGCTGTTCGTCTGCCTCGGCAATATCTGCCGCTCACCCTTGGCGGAGGGAGCGATGCGCCGTGCAGCTTCCGATGCGGGGCTCGACGTCGTTATCGATAGCTGCGGCACAGCGTCGTATCACATCGACTCCCCGCCCGATCCGCGTTCGGTCGAGACGGCGGCAGCGAACGGCATCGACATATCGGGCCTGCGCGGGCGGCAGCTCGTGCGCGAGGACTTTGCCCGCTTCACGCACATCTTCGGGATGGACCACCAGAATCTGCGCAATATCGAAGCGGTTCGCCCCGAAGGCTCCACCACGCATGTCTCGCTGCTGATGGACATGGTTCCGGGCCGCGAAGGCGCGGCCATTTCCGACCCGTATTATGATGGTGAGGATCAGTTCGACGAAACCTGGCAAGATGTCTGGGCGGCCGCTCAAGCGCTGGTGGAGCAACTGCGCTAGGCGCGCTTGCCGAATGGCGAGCCGCCAAAGCTGCGTTGATAATACGGGATGGGGTCAGACCTCTTCAGCCCCCTCGCAGCAATTGCACGCCCCAATCGCGCTCGAACAGGTACAGCAATTGCCGAGCGGCCTCGCCTCGCTCGCTGGTGAGACCTCCATCGCGGTCCATCAGCAGCCGCGCATCGCCGTGGGCAACCGGAAGCAAGCGCTGCACCTGATCGAGATCGGCAATGCGAAACGCCGCCTCGCCCGATTGGCGCGTGCCGAGCAGTTCGCCGCCGCCGCGCAGTTCCAGATCCTCTTCGGCAATGCGAAAACCATCCTGCGTTTCGCGCATCAGGGCGAGGCGTTTTTGCGCGGTTTCGCTCAGCTCCGACCCCCGGAGCAGCAGGCACCGGCTTTTCTCGCTCCCGCGCCCCACGCGCCCACGCAATTGGTGCAGCTGGGCCAGCCCGAAACGCTCCGCCTGCTCGATCACCATCAGCGTGGAAGATGGCACGTCCACGCCCACTTCGATCACGGTCGTCGCTACCAGCAATTTCGCCTCGCCGCTGGCGAAGCGCTCCATATTGGCGTCCTTTTCCTCCGGCTTTAGCTGCCCGTGCACCATCACGACATCATCGCCGAAGCGCTCGCGCAATTCGGCGTAGCGAGCCTCTGCCGCGGCGATGTCGGACGCCTGGAAAGCGCCATTCATCTCGCGCACCATAGGGCAAACCCAATAGGCCTGCTGGCCCGTGGCGAGGTGACGCTGAACCCCGGCGATCACGTCCTCTGCCCGGTCCTGCGACACGACAAGCGTTTCGATCGCCTGCCTGCCGGGCGGCAATTCATCGAGCCGGCTAACGTCCATCTCCCCATATTGCGCGAGCGTGAGGGAGCGCGGGATCGGCGTTGCTGTCATCGCTAGAGTGTGCGGCGCGCGCTTGCCCTTGGCCGCCAGCGCGAGCCGCTGGGCCACGCCGAACCGGTGCTGCTCATCCACGACCACGAGGCCAAGGTCTTTGTAACTCACCGTGTCCTGAAAGATCGCATGCGTGCCGACGAGAATATCGATCGAACCATCAATTAAGCCCATCAGGATGCCCTCGCGCTCGCGCCCCTTGGCCCTGCCCGTCAGCAAAGCGACTTCGGCTCCCGTAGGCGCGGCCATTTTGCGCAGTGTCTCGAAATGCTGGCGGGCGAGGATTTCGGTCGGGGCGAGCAGCGCGGCCTGCTTGCCCGCCTCGACCGCGATCAACATCGCTGCGAGCGCAACCACTGTCTTGCCCGCGCCGACATCGCCTTGCAGCAGGCGCAGCATGGGTGCCTCCTGCTGCAGGTCGCCTTCAATTTCGGAGATCGAGCGTTTCTGCGCGCCGGTCATCTCGAACGGCAGGTCGAGCTTTGCGCGCAAACTGCCATCGCCCGCAAGCGCCTGCCCCTTGCGACGGCGACTATCGGCTTTCACCAATAACAGCGCGAGGCTGTTCGCCAGCAATTCGTCGTAGGCGAGCCGGTCGCGCGCGCCCTCGCTGCGATCCTTGTGCGACAGATGCAGCGCATCGCGCCATGTCGGCCAGCCTTCGTGTTCGAACTGGCCCGGCTCGATCCATTCGGGAAGCTCGGGCAAGCGCTCGAGCGCCTGCGAGGCAAGCGAAGCGATCCGCGGCTGGGTCAGCCCTTCCGACAGCGCATAAACCGGCTCGACAAGACGGCCCATATGGGCCGCGCTGTCCTTCTCGATATGGTCGGGATGGACGATCTGCAGCATGTCGCCATAGCGATCGAGCCGTCCCGCGACCCAGCGTTTCTCCCCCACCGGAAGCTGTTTCCTCGCCGTATAGGACGCGCGTCCGAAATAGGTGAGCGCGCAGATATTGCCCGCCTCGTCCTGTGCCAGCACGCGGTACGGCCCCCGTCCCGGATTGCGCGCGGCGCGGTGCTCGGTCGGCGTGAGCGCGACGATGACCTGCTCACCTTCACCGCCTTCATCGAGGTTCGCAATCGCGCGGCGCGTCACGAACCGTTCGGGCAGGTGATAGGCGACGTCCTTTACCCGCGTGAGGCCCAGCTTTTCCAGCGGCTTCATCAGCTTCGGCCCCACGCCGTCAAGGTCGCGGACTTCTGCAAACAGCGGATTGAGAACCTCGGGGCGCATGGCGGCACTCTATACCGCCTTGAACGCGATTGCCGAGTGCCTTACCTGCCTCTGCATGACGGATATGCCCACATTCGACGAGCGGCTGGCCCGCGCCAAGTTTCGCGCCTGGCATCGCGGCACGCGCGAGGCGGATTATATGATCGGCGGGTTTTTCGATCGGTACTCGTCGCAGTGGGATGAGCAAGCACTCGGTTGGTTCGAGGATCTGCTCGCCGAAGACGATGTGGACGTGATGGCGTGGGCGCTGAAAACCGCTCCCGTGCCGGAGCGCTTTCAAGGCGAGCAGATCGTGAAGATGCAGGCGCTCGACTACGTCGATATCCCGCGCTAAGCGGCGCTCTCTTCACGCGCCGGGAACACTCGCCCGCCCTGGCCTTTGACTGGACAGATATGCCCGACATGAACCGTATTCTGGCGGCGGAGAAGCCGCTCACGCTTTCGTCGCTGCCCCGCGGCGCGGTTCCGCTGGTCATGAGCGACCTGGCGCGCGCGGCGAAACAGCGCGCCGTCTTCATCGCGGCAGACGATTCGGCGATGCGCGCCGCCGCCGAAGCCGCGCGGTTCTTCGCGCCAGAGGTCGAAGTCATCGAATACCCTGCGTGGGATTGCCTGCCATACGACCGCGCGAGCCCGGCCCTTTCGGTGAGCGCGGCGCGCCTGTCTGCGCTCTTCAAGCTGCAGCATCCCGCCGCCGGGTCGCAATTGCTGGTCACAACGGTCAACGCAGTGTTGCAACGCGCGCTCACGCCCTTCCGCATCCGTGAGAGCGTGCGCGAATTCAAGGCGGGCACGACCATCGGGCACGAAAGCCTTGCAGCCTTGCTCACGCGTCAGGGGTACAGCCGAACCGATACAGTTATCGACCACGGCGAGTTCGCCGTGCGCGGATCGATCGTCGACATCTTCCCGTCCTCGCTCGACGAAGGGTTGAGGCTCGATTTCTTCGGTGACGAGCTGGAAAGCCTGCGGCTGTTCGATCCCGGCACGCAGCGCTCGACCGGTACGTTAAACGCGCACCTGTTGCTGCCCGCGTCGGAGGCGCTGCTGGACGAGGACAGCATCAAACGGTTCCGCTCGCGCTACAGGGAGATGTTCGGTGCCGCCGCGACGCAGGACCCGCTTTACGAAGCCGTCAGCGATGGCCGGCGGCTAGCGGGCATGGAGCACTGGTTGCCGCTGTTTGAGAAGAAACTGGCGACCCTTTTCGACCACTTAAGCGCGGACGATGTCGTGGTGATCGATCAAAGCGCGATCGGCGCTGCAGACGAACGCCTGACCGACATTCAGGACTACCATGATCAGCGTGAACGCATCGCCGCCGACAAGACCGGCAGCTACCGCCCGCTCGATCCCGGCGCGCTGTATCTTGAAAAGGACGAATTCGAGACCGCGCTCACAGCCGCTCCCGCGCACCGCGCCAGCGTGTTCGCCGCACCCGAAAGCGAAGCCAGCATCGATTTCGGCTTCAAGGCGGCCCGCGATTTCACGCCCGAGCGCGGGCGCGGCGACAATGTCTACGAGGCCGCAGCCGCGCATCTGAAAGCGGTCGCCAAGTCGGGCCGCAAGCCGCTGCTCGCCGCCTATTCGACCGGCAGCCGCTCACGCATTGCCTCGATCCTGTCGGAGGCTGGGTGCGAGAGCGTCCAGGCCGATAGCTGGCAGGAGGCGCTCGGGATCTCGGCACCGAAGTCTGGCAGTGCAAAGACGGCGGCGATGGTTTTGCCGCTCGAAACCGGCTTCGCCAATGACGATCTCGAAATCCTCACCGAGCAGGATGTGCTGGGTGACCGGCTTGTCCGCCGCAAGAAAAAGCGCAAGGATTCCGATGCCTTCCTCGCCGAACTTCAGGCGCTGGCGAGAGGCGATCTGGTGGTCCATGTCGAGCATGGCATCGGCAAATATCTCGGCCTCGATCCCGTCCCCGTCGGCAAGAGCCAGCACGATTGCGTCGCGCTCGAATACAAAGGCGGCGACAAGCTGTTCATCCCCGTCGAGAACATCGACGTGCTCTCGCGCTATGGCTCGTCCGAGGACGCGGTCATGCTCGACAGGCTGGGCGGCGAAGCATGGCAGAAACGCCGCGCGAAGCTGAAAGAGCGCATTACCGCGATCGCAGGCGAGTTGATGAAGGTCGCAGCCGAACGCGCGCTGAAGAAAGCGCCGGTCTTCGAGGCCGAGGAAGCCAGCTACAACCAGTTCGTTGACCGCTTCCCGTGGGAGGAAACAGACGATCAGGACGCCGCCATCGCCGACGTGCTGCGCGACCTGGAAAGCGGCAAACCGATGGATCGGCTCGTGTGCGGCGATGTCGGCTTCGGCAAGACCGAGGTTGCCCTGCGCGCCGCTTTCGTCGCTGCGATGAGCGGCCAGCAGGTTGCTGTCGTCGCTCCCACCACCCTTCTCGCGCGTCAGCACTACCAGAACTTCGCCGAACGCTTTGCCGGTTTCCCGCTGAAAGTCGGCAGACTGTCGCGCCTCGTCTCCTCGAAGGAGATGACGGAAACGCGCGAAGGGCTGGCGAGCGGCGATATCGACATCGTCGTCGGCACCCACGCGATCCTCTCCAAATCGACGGAATTCGCAAATCTCGGCCTCGTAATCGTCGATGAGGAGCAGCGTTTCGGAGTGACCCACAAGGAGAAGCTCAAGCAGTTGCGCTCCGACGTCCATATGCTGACGCTGACCGCCACACCCATCCCGCGCACGCTGCAAATGGCGATGACGGGCCTGCGCGAGCTTTCGACGATCCAGACCCCGCCGGTCGATCGCCTCGCGGTGCGCACCTATGTGATGGAATGGGACGACATGGTGATGCGGGAGGCGCTGCTGCGCGAACACCATCGCGGCGGGCAGAGCTTCATCGTCGTCCCGCGCATCTCCGACATGGCAGCAGTCGAGGAATGGCTTCACGAGCACGTGCCCGAGGTGAAAGCGATCAGCGCGCACGGCCAGATGGGCGCGGGCGAGATCGAAGAGCGCATGAGCGCGTTCTACGAAGGGAAATACGAAGTGCTGCTGTCGACCACGATCGTCGAATCCGGCCTCGACCTGCCGAGCGCAAACACGATCATAATCCACCGCGCCGACCGGTTCGGTCTGGCCCAGCTTTACCAGCTGCGCGGGCGCGTGGGCCGGTCGAAACTGCGCGCCTACGCCTATCTCACTTATGAAAAGGACGTGCAGCTTTCCGAAGTCGCCGAGAAGCGCCTGAAAGTGCTGAGCGACCTCGACAGCCTCGGCGCAGGCTTCCAACTCGCCAGCCACGATCTCGACATTCGCGGCGCAGGAAACCTGCTGGGCGACGAGCAGTCCGGTCATATCCGCGAGGTCGGCTTCGAACTTTACCAATCCATGCTCGAAGACGCGATCCTTGCCGCCAAAGCCGGCGAGATGGGCCTCGAAAAGCCGCGCGATGCCGTCAGTCCGCAGATCACGGTCGATGCGCCGATCATGATCCCGGAAGAATACGTCCCCGACCTCGCCGTGCGCATGGCGCTCTATCGCCGCCTCAACCAGGCCCAGGACAAGGCCGAGATCGAGAGCCTCGCAGCCGAGATGATCGACCGCTTCGGCGACCTACCGCAGCCGACCAAGAACCTCATCCGACTGATCGAGATCAAGCACCAGGCGATCGAAGCCAACATCGCGAAAATCGACGTCGGCGCGCGTGGCACGCTCGTCACGTTCCACAATGACGATTTTCCCGATGGGCCGGGCCTGATCGCCTATGTCGACAAGCTACAAGGCACGGCGAAGCTGCGTCCCGACATGAAGCTGGTCATCAACCGCGCCTGGGGCGATCCCGAAAGCCGTCTCAACGGGCTATTCCAGCTGACGAAGGGTTTGTCAGGAATTGTCAGGAAAGCGCGAAAGAAAGCGAAGGAGCCCGCCTGACCTTGCTATCCGTGGCCGCGGCCTCGGGCGGTGGCTGCCAGTGTCAGCATGTCCTCGCTTTTCATCGGCTGGGCTCGCAGAAAACCCTGCCAATACTCGCACCCTTCGGCTTTGATGGCGGCGCGCTGGATCTCGCTTTCGATCCCTTCTGCGTAGACATCCAGTTCCAGCGCATTGCCAAGCGCCACGATCGCGCGCAGGACCGCGAGCGCCTTGGCATCGCCTGGCACATCGTCGACCATGATCTTGTCGAGCTTGATCGCATCGAGCGGCAGCTCGCGCAGATATCTAAAATTGCAGAAGCCCGCGCCGAAATCGTCGAGCGCGGTGCGAAAGCCCAGTTGGCGTAAAGCCCCCAGCGCCTCGCTCGCCTGCTTCAGGTTCCGCACCAGAAGGTCCTCGGTAATCTCCAGCATGAGCCGCTCCGGCGCGATGGCGCTCTTGCGGATCAGGTCAGCGAAATCGGAGGCAAAGCGCGGGTCGCCCAGCTCTTCGGGCGTGATGTTGAGCGACAGGCTCAACTCTTGAGGCCAATTGCCAGCATCGTCGAGCGCGCGCGCGACGACATGCCGGGATAAGGGAGCGACCAGCGCCGCGCGCTCCGCAATGGCGAAGAGATCGCGCGCGCCTACCTCTCCCAATGTCGGATGCTGCCAGCGCGCCAGCGCCTCCGCTCCGACCACCGCGCCTGTTGCGCTGGAAAACTGAGGCTGGAACAGCACCTCGATCTCGTCGCGATCAAGCGCACGCAGCAGGTCCTTGTCCAGCGCAGAAGGTTTGACGCCCGGGAAGAAACCGCGAAGCGGCTCTCTAAGCGATTGATCAAAGGGCGAGGTGTTGTCTGGCATTGGCGTCCTGATTTGATCGAACGGTAGGCCAAAAACCCGCACAAAGCCCGCACCATTTGCAATCCGACCGAAATTGGAACATCACGGCAGGCCGCAGACGCTAGAGCGAACTGGAATGGTCTTAAGGGGGCCCGACCGATCTATGACCAAGTCGCGCGAAGGCCGCACCAATCCCTACAAACGCATGGCCTTGCTCGCATCCGACACGCCGCGCGCAAAGGAAGCGTACGATGCGATGCTGCCGCAGCAGGACTGGGTGCCGATCGAAGAGGCCGATGTGGCGGTGGTGCTCGGCGGCGATGGCTTCATGCTGCAAACGCTTCATGCCATGCTGGACCGGGGCAAGGTCATTCCCGCTTACGGGATGAACCTCGGCACGGTCGGTTTCCTGATGAACCGCTATGACAAGCGCGCGGTGATCGCCAATCGGCTGGCCAAGGCGAACAGCAAAGCGATCGCGCCGCTCAGGATGGAAGCGGTCACACAGGACGGGACGCAGCATTCGCTGTGCGCGATCAACGAAGTGTCGCTGCTCCGCGAAACCCGCCAGACCGCAAAGATCGAAGTGACGGTCGGTAGCCGTGTCCGGATCAAGGAATTGGTGTGCGACGGTGTGCTTGTGTCCACGCCCGCCGGTTCGACGGCTTACAACCTGTCGGCCAATGGCCCCATCCTGCCGCTCGACAGCGAAGTGCTCGCGCTGACACCGATCAGCCCGTTCCGCCCGCGGCGCTGGCGCGGCGCAATCCTGCCCGACCGGATGCGGATCAAGCTGCGGGTGCTCGACCCGGATAAGCGCCCCGTTGCGGCCGTGGCCGACCAGAAGGAACTGCGCGATATCGCCGAAGTCACGCTGGAGATCGCGCACGAGACGGAGCTCGAATTGCTTTTTGATCCGGGCCAGTCGCTCGAAGAACGCATCGTCGCAGAGCAATTCGTGGTCGAGTGAGATTTCCCGCTAAAACCCTCTTGCATTGAAAGAGCGCCGCCCATATACGCGCGCTTCGCACTCGGCAGACAAACCGGGTGCTGCTCCCCGATAGCTCAGCGGTAGAGTAGGTGACTGTTAATCACTTGGTCGTTGGTTCGAATCCAACTCGGGGAGCCACTCTTTTCTCAAGACTTTGTTAACTTTTGGCCCCACTCCGTTCCCGAATTGGGACTGGGTATGGGTTACGCTTTCGTTAACGCGTGCGCGCTGTCTAGGCGGGTCTCCTGTTTCAAGAAGGAGCCCCACCATGTCGAAATACACTTTTCGCAGCAGCGCGCCCGATCCGTGGACCCAGCCCCGTCCGTTCCGTGATCCCACCCTTCGCCGCTATCACTACGGCAAGATCCAGCCGATGGAAGAACCGCGCGGTTTCTTCGCGAGACTGCTTCGCGCAAGCTAAAGGCCTGGGCGGCTAGAAACCGCCCAGCAGCCGCACACCGACGATCAGCACAAGCGCGGCGGTCAGCCATCTGATCCAGCGCTTGGGCAACACCTTGACCGCCATGAGGCTGCCGATCTGACCGCCAATCGCCACCGCGATGAGCAGCGGCAGAGCGGCAGCGATCGCGCTCCCGAAGGCCACACTGCCCGGCTTCAGCAACTGCCCGGCGAGCCCGAAAAGCGAATTCACCAGAATAAAGAAGCTCGCCGTCGCGGCGATAGCGCGGGCATCGCGCCAGCGTGTCAGATGAAGCAGCGGCGCGAGGAAAATCCCTCCGCCGATGCCGACCAGTCCCGCGAGATAACCCATGGGCGCGGCGATGATCGGGATGAAGCGCGCGAGTTTTGTCGGAGCTTCACCTTCCCGTTCGCTCACCGGTATGAGCATGGTCGCCGCCGTCAGGATCAGGCTTGCGCCCAGCAGCAGCATGAAACCGGATTGACCGATGGGCGTCAGGCCGCCCAGGAATGCAGCGGGTGCTGCGATTGCGGTCATTACGATCGCACCACGCCATGGCGTCACCCCTGCACGCGCAAAACGCACCGAGCTGCCCGCGACCACCACGATATTGCAGGCCAGCACGACAATCGGCAGCAGCCGGTAATCGAGCCCTGAAAGCGCCAGCAGCGCGGCATAGGTCGATCCGCCGCCGAAGCCGACGCTAGCATAAAGAAGCGCGGTTATGAGGAAAGCGAGCGCGAGCAGCGCCGGAACCGCTCCGATCATCGCTGCCCTGCCCTAATTCCCGCGACTGCTATCAGGCGGTCTGCTTTGCGCCCGCTGCGCCGTGGCAATGCTTGTACTTGTTGCCGCTGCCGCATGGGCACGGCGCATTGCGGCTGACATTGAGATTTGCGTAGGGGTCTTCGGTGTTCGCCCCGCCCGGCCCCGCAGCGGCGCGCGCCGATCCGGCGAGCGAACCGAAGAGTTCCGGTCGCTCCTCCGATCCATCGCCATCGCCCGAATTGTCGAGCCCGGTCAGCGGATCGATGTGCCCGGTTAGGAAATCGGGAAGATCGGGCAGAGCCTCGGTCTCCGGCTGAGCGAGACGCAGCTCGGACTTGAACAGCAGCTTGGTCACTTCCTCGCGGAGCGTATCGAGCATGGTTTCGAACAGGCCAAACGCTTCCTGCTTGTATTCGTTGATCGGCTGTTTCTGCGCGATGCCGCGCATCCAGATCACCTGCCTTAGCGCATCGAGCGTCGCGAGGTGTTCCTTCCAGTGGAAATCGAGCTGACGCAGCAGCACGTCCTTTTCCACGAGACGCCAGATCGCCGGATCGTTCTTGGCGATCTTGGTTTCCATCAAGGCATCGGTTTCGGTGCGAATGCGCTCCTCGATGATTTCCGGTTCGACCTGGTCTTCTTCCAGCCATTCCTCGAATGGCGGGTTCAAATTGAAGATCTCCTGCACCTTCTCCCGCAGCAGCTCGATATCCCACTGTTCGGGATACGAACCCGGAGGGCACGCGGTGCCAACGATCGAATTGATCGTGTCGTGGCGCATGTCCACCACGACGTCGTCGACCGTATCGGAATCCATGATCTCTTCGCGCTGTTCGTAGATGACCTTGCGCTGGTCGTTCATCACGTCGTCGTATTGAACGACTTGCTTACGCGTATCGTAATTGCGCGCCTCGACCTTCTTTTGAGCGGTTTCGATGGCCTTTGACAGCCACTTGGAACCGATCGCTTCGCCGTCTTCGAGGTTCGAATTCATCATCTTCGCAAACAGCGTATCCGGGCCGAAGATGCGGAGCAGATCGTCTTCGAGGCATAGGTAGAAGCGCGACAGGCCGGGGTCGCCCTGACGGCCGGAACGACCGCGCAGCTGGTTGTCGATGCGGCGGGATTCGTGACGCTCGGTGCCGAGCACGAACAGACCGCCGGCTTCGAGCACTTTCTGTCGCTCCTCGGCGACCGCTTCCTTGATGCTGGCGATTGCCGCATCCTTTTGCGGGCCGTCCTCCATGTCGCTGGTTTCGTCCTCGATCCGGAACTCGACATTGCCGCCCAGCTGAATATCGGTGCCGCGGCCTGCCATGTTGGTCGCGATGGTCACCGCGCCAAGCCTGCCGGCCTGCGCCACGATATGCGCCTCGCGCTCGTGCTGGCGAGCGTTGAGGATTTCGTGTTTCACGCCTTCCTTGTCGAGGAACTGGCTGAGCAGCTCGGACTTTTCGATCGACACCGTGCCGACAAGCACCGGTTGACCGATCTCGTTCTTTTCCTTGATCGCCTTCGCAATAGCTGCGAACTTGTCCATCGTGTTCTTGTAGAACTCGTCCTCTTCGTCGATGCGCGCAACTGGTAAATTGGTCGGGATTTCGACGACGTTGACGCTGTAGATGTCCCAGAATTCCGCCGCTTCGGTAGCGGCCGTGCCGGTCATGCCGGAAAGCTTGGGGTACATGCGGAAGTAATTCTGGAACGTGATCGAGGCCATCGTCTGGTTTTCGGGCTCGATCTTCACGCCTTCCTTGGCCTCGACCGCCTGGTGCAGACCGTTCGACCAGCGCCGCCCGTCCATCATGCGGCCGGTGAACTCGTCGATGATCACGACCTTGTCGTCCTTCACGATGTAGTGATCGTCGCGGCGGAACATGTGTACCGCTTTCAGCGCTTGGTCGAGGTGATGGACGACCTGCGTGTTTTCCACGTCGTAGAGGTTTTCGGTTTCCAGCAGTCCGCGCTCGATCAGCAGCGCTTCGACCTTGTCCAGCCCGTCTTCGTTGAGCTGGATGTTCTTGCTCTTCTCGTCCTTCTCGTACCACTCTTCGGGGATCTCTTTCGCGACCTCGTCCAGCTTAACGTAGAGGTCGGATTTGTCTTCGGTCGGGCCGGAGATGATCAGCGGCGTTCGCGCCTCGTCGATCAGGATGGAATCGACCTCGTCCACGATCGCAAAATTGAACGGGCGCTGCGCCATCTGGCTGCGCTCGTGCTTCATGTTGTCGCGCAGGTAGTCGAAGCCGAATTCGTTGTTCGTGCCGTAGGTGATATCGGAATTGTACGCATCACGCTTCGTGTATTCATCCATGTTCGGGATGATCGTGCCCACCGACAGGCCCAGCCAGTTGTAGAGCTGCCCCATCCATTCCGCATCGCGCGTCGCGAGATAATCGTTGACCGTAACGACATGGACGCCCTTGCCTTCGATCGCGTTGAGATACACCGCGAGGGTTGCCATCAGCGTTTTACCCTCACCGGTGCGCATCTCGGCAATTTCACCGCGATGAAGCACGATCCCGCCGATCAGCTGCACATCGAAATGGCGCATCCCGAACACGCGCATCGACGCCTCGCGCACGGTGGCGAAAGCCTCGGGCAGGATGTCATCCAGAGTGCTGCCACTGTCGAGCAGGCTGCGGAACTTGTCCGTCTGCGCGCGCAGCTCGTCATCGGAAAGCGCCTGCATTGCCGGTTCGAGACCGTTGATTTCGTTGACGATCTTGCCGAGCGATTTGATGTAACGATCGTTCGAAGAGCCGAAGATCGATTTCATGAGGGAATCGAACATGGGAGAGGGTAGCCTTGAATTGCGTGCAGCCCGTGGGCGGGCTCGAAAACACATGAATATGTAAGGGGTGTTCGCGCAATGAGCGCGCGAGGGTTACGATAGAATTTCTTGGGAGCGCGCTATTCGTATGCGCGCTCAATCCCCATCAGCACCGGCATACGCAAGGAGCGCGGACGCGGCGTGCGCCGTTCGATCCGCGAACCCTTGGCATCCGACAAGGTCTTACCCGGGCCCTGCTTTGTCTGAGCCCGCTCGCCTGTCAGCACGTCTTCGGAAGCCGCAGAAACGCTGGAATCGCAAGGGACTGGTTGGGACGCATATGACGCAGCCGCCGGCACGCTGAGCGCGGCGAGCCCCGAAATCAGGGCCAGAAAGGCTAAAAGTCTTCGCGTCATTGGCGCACAAGATAGTGGTTTTGGCCCCACTCGTCCACTTCCTTTGCCGGATTTACTGTGAGCGGACGGTCGCCTAAGCGGTTGCGCCATGGATCTCGCCGTATCGCCGCTCGCCCTGTCCTTTCCCGAAATGCCGCCTATCGACGGTGTGACGTTGCGCGCCGCGCGGGCGCGGTACAAGGATTGGAACCGCGCGGACCTCACCTATGTCGAGCTGTCGGAAGGGACCGCCCTCGCGGGCGTCTTCACCCGATCGCTATGCGCCTCCAGCGAGGTAGAATTGGGGCGTGAGCAGGTGAGAGGCGGTCGTGCCCGCGCACTCGTCGTCAACGCGGGTAACGCCAATGCCTTTACCGGCTATCGCGGACGCGAAGCGGTCGAGGCGATCATGAAACAGACGGCGGAGCACATTGGTTGCTTGCCTGTAGAAGTGCTGGTTTCCTCGACCGGCGTGATCGGCGTACCCCTGCCGCAGGACAAAGCACGCCAAGGGCTCGCCGCAGCATTCGCCGCCGATATCGCCGGATGGGAAGACGCCGCCACGGCGATCGGAACGACCGACACCTTCGCGAAAGGCGCGCATGCCTCCGCCATGATCGGCGAGCAGCGCGTCGAGCTTTGCGGGATCATCAAAGGCTCCGGCATGATCGCCCCCGACATGGCGACAATGCTCGGCTACGTCTTCACCGATGCAGCGGTAGAGCCTGCTTTCCTGCAGAACTTGCTGAATGCCGCGACCGCCGAGACGTTCAACTGCATTACCGTAGACGGCGACACTTCGACGAGCGACACCGTGCTCGTGTTCGCAACGGGCAAAGCGGATCATGCAGTGATCGATAGCTGGGAAAGTCCGGGCGCCGATGCATTCGCGGCCGCTCTCACCGATGTCTGCCGCAACCTCGCGCAGCTCGTGGTGCGCGACGGAGAAGGAGCGAGCAAATTCATCAATGTCCGGGTTTCCGGCGCAGTTAGCGATGACAGCGCCCGCAAAGTCGGCCTCGCCATCGCAAACTCGCCGCTCGTAAAAACAGCGATTGCCGGAGAAGACGCCAATTGGGGCCGCGTTGTCATGGCGGTCGGCAAAGCAGGCGAACCGGCCGACCGTGACAGGCTCTCGATCGGTTTCGGGGGAGTATGGGCGGCGCGCGACGGCCTGCCTGTCGAAGATTACGACGAAACGCCCGTCGCCGAGCACTTGAAGGGCAAAGAGATCGAACTCGCGGTCGATCTCGGCATGGGCAGCGGCCGGGCTGTCGTATGGACATGCGATCTCACCCACGGATACATTTCGATCAACGCGGATTATCGGAGCTGACATGAAAGGTGGCTGTGCATGCGGGGCGGTCCGATACCGACTATCGGGCGACCCGATTGAGACGAGCTGGTGCCATTGTCGCAACTGCCAGCGCATTTCCGGCGCGCCCGGCGCTGTCTACACAACAGTTTCCCGTACCGATTTCGAGATTTCCGATGGCGAAACCCTGGTCGGAAGAATTCGCCTTAGTCCAGGTGCCGAGCGCCTCTTTTGCAGCCGTTGCGGGTCACCTTTGGCGACCTTGATCGAGAGCGAGCCCGACACGGTCGATGTCACGGTTGCGACTTTCGACGATCCCGATGGTTTCGAGCCTGAATTCCATATCTTCGAGCGGAGCCGCATTGGTTGGTTCCAGACCGACGACACACTCCCTCGCTTCGCTGGGTCGCGCAAGGATAGCAATCAATGAGCCCACTCGACGAAGAAATCCGCGACCTTCTGCGCTTTGCCGCGCAGCGATCCATGCTGCCCCGATTTCGCGCCTTGGCAGACAGCGAAATCGAGATGAAGGGTGAGGATGACCCCGTCACCGTGGTCGACCGCGAAGTCGAAAGCTTTCTCACCGAGGCTCTGACGAAGCTCGCGCCCGGTGTCGAAGTCGTCGGCGAAGAGGCCGTTCACGCCGATGAAAGCGTGCTCGATCACCTCTCCGGCCAATGCTGGATCATCGATCCGCTGGACGGAACCGCCAATTTTACCGAAGGCAAGGAGCCTTTCGGTATCATCGTCGCGCTCGCCGATGCCGGGAAAGCGGTGGCCGGGTGGCTCTACGATCCGAACAAGGACCGCCTGTGCCATGCGAAGCTCGGCGAAGGAGCCTTCGTCAATGGCGAGAAGGTAAGCGCGCAGACGACCGGAGACACGCCCCCTGTCGCCGCCATCAGCCGGATTTTCCTGACCGAGGAACAGCGCGCACAGGTCGATGCCAATCTCGCGCCGCATTACTCATTGGTGGACATTCCGCGCTGCGCCGCCGAGCAATATCCGCGGCTCGCGCTGGGCGAGAACGACGTATCGAGCTTCAAGCGGACCTATGCCTGGGACCACGCTGCTGGCGTGCTTTGGCTGAACGAGGCGGGAGGCAAAGCCGCGCGCCTCGATGGCAGCGAATACCGCGTCGATGAGCATGGAAAGCCCGGCCTGGTCGGGGCGTCGAACCCGGCGATCTGGGATGAATTTGTCGGGCGGGTGCTGAACCCGCCCGAATAATCGCTCGCCGCGATCAAAGCTCGCTTTCGATCCAGTCTTTCAGCTGGCTTTTCGGAGCAGCGCCGACTTTGCGCGCGACTGCTTGACCGTTCTTGAACAGCACCATCAGCGGGATCGACTGCACACCCATTTCTGCCGGGATGCCGGTGTTCTCCATGATGTCCATCTTGGCGATAGTGACCTGCTCGCCCAGCTCGTTGCTGATCTCCTCCAGCGCCGGCGCGATCATCTTGCATGGGCCGCACCATTCCGCCCAGAAATCGACCAGCACGGGCTTGTCGCTTTCGAGCACGTCGGCCTTGAAGCTTTCGTCGGTCACGTTGACGGTGGACATCTGCATTCTCCTGTAACTTGGTTGCCACCTACTTAGTGGCTTTCCCCGTTCACTCAATATCGAGCGGGGCATAGCTTTCCTGCGCTGTCCCCAACCGATCCTTGTGTGACGCCAGGACATCGGGCGTGATTTCGATCAGCCGGGGTGCGTGGGTGTAGAGGATCGCCGCGCGCACATTGCGCCCGGGAAAGATCACCTCCAGCGCGGCGGCATAGGCCGCCATCTGCCGGAGCGTCGCTGAAGGCACCTCATTGAGAGCCACCGGCGCGCGGCGCGTTGTCTTGAAATCGACGACTGTCACCGTGTCATCACCCACAAGCAGCCGGTCGGCGGTGCCGCTTATCACCGTTCCCCCAACCGTCGCGGTCAGCGGTACTTCCGCCAGCGCATCGGGCGAAAAGATCGCTTCGAATTCGGCGGTTTCCAAGACAGTCAGCGCACTGGTCAGCATTTCGCCGCGCACGTCCTCGGGGAGGTCGGAAGCCTGCCGTGCGAGCCAATCCGCACCCGCCTCTGCCCGGCGATCATTCGCGATGTCGGGCAGCCGCTCGAGGAGCCGGTGGATCAGCACTCCACGCCTTGCTGCAATCGCCAATGCATCGGGCGGCAAAGGCGGGTCCGCGCCCTGCTCCTCTCCCGCTGCGCTGGGTGAGAGCGGGCGCGGCGGGCTTGGCTCGGGACCAATCGGTGTCGTTGCCCATTCGGGCACTGGCGGATTCGCTTTCTCCATCATGGGCGCGTCGGCAGCGATCAGCGGATCGGCGCGCCGGCCCAGTTCCCGCCGAGCGCCCCACAAATCGTCTGCCAGTTCGTCCGCCTCGAACAGCGGCTCAAGCCGGGCATACCAGCTATCCTCGTTAGGACCCTTCTTGACGTCGCGCGGTCCCAGCGAACCGCCGATGAACAGCGCCTCCTCCGCGCGAGTCATCGCGACGTAGAGCAGCCGCCAGTGCTCCTCCATGGTGGCCGCATCGACCGCTTCTTCGGCTGCTTCGACCGGCCCGCGCTTTTCATCCTTGGATAGCGAAGGAAGCGGGATATTGCGCCCTGAAGGCTCGCCCAAAGGGGCATCGGGCAGTTCGAGATCGCCGCCCTGCCCCGGCGCGCCGGTCGCATCGGCGAGGATCACGATCGGCGCCTGAAGTCCCTTCGACCCGTGGACCGTCATCACTCGCACCTGCCCGCCAGCGCTGTCGGCATCGCGTTTCAGGTCTTCATTCGAGGCATCGAACCATTCGATAAAGCCCGTAAGGCTCGGCACATGCGCGCTTTCGAAAGCGAAGGCGGCGTTCACCAGCTCGTCGATCGGATCGTTTGCCTCCCGCCCGAGCCGCGCAATCAGCCGCCGCCGCCCTTCCCAAGGTCCGGTGAGCAGCCACGCCAGCAGAGCTTGCGGCGTTTCGTAATCCGCCCGCGCCAGCAGCGCTTTCAGCTTGTCGCAAGTGCCTCGGACAAAGGGATCGTCGCTCGCGCGCAGGTGAGCCCACAGGCGCATGTCCTTATCTCGCGGCAAATGGGCGAGCAGATCGTCCTGCATCCACCCGATCAGCGGTGACGACAGCAGGTTTGCAAGCGAGAGATCGTCCAGGGGCTGCGCAGCAAAGCGCAGCGCCGCCATCAGGTCCTTGACCGCAAGCGGCGCGCCCAGCCGCAGCCGGTCCACACCTGCAACCGCCACACCCTTGGCATGCAGTTTCGCGACGATTTGCGCGGCAAGCGCACCGCGTTTGCGCACCAGCACCATGACATCGCCCGCCTGCGCATGGCGGTGCGGCTCAGTCTTGGCGAGGACGAAGGGCTCGTCTCCGCTCACCCAGCGGCGCACCTGCTCGGCAATCCTGCCAGCGAGCACGGTTTCGTGCGCGGGCAGCCAATCGCGATCCTCGTCATCCCCGGCGGCGCTCACCGACGTGACAGGCTTCCACAAGGTAACGAGGCCGGGCCGATCCGCGCCGACGTGATCTTCCGGAGCGTCGGTCAGGCCGAATTCTTCGTAGCCGAGCGCGCCGATCGCCGTGTTCACGAATTCCAGCACCGGGCGCGATGTGCGGAACGATCGGCCAAGATCGAGATCGCGCCAGCCGGGCACGCGCCTGCGATCGCGCATATCGGCGATGTTTTCACGCGCTGCAATGATCGCGGCGTGCACCTTGTCTTTGGCGCGGGAGAAGTTTTCGGGGCTGGTCCCCTGGAACCCGAAGATCGCCTGTTTGTAATCGCCCACCGTGAAGATCGTGCGCAGCCTGTCACCGCTGGCGCCCTCTCCGCTGAAAAAGTCGTCGATGAGCGCAAACACGATGTCCCATTGCGCCTCGTTAGTGTCCTGCGCCTCGTCGATCAGGATGTGGTCGAATTGCCGATCGAGTTTGTAGCGGATCCAGTCCGCCGTCGCGCTTTGTTTGAGCAGCAGCGCGGCCCGGCGGATCAGATCGTCGAAATCGAGCAGCCCCTCGCGCCATTTCGCCTCCTGCCACCTGAGCGCGAACGCACGCCCAATCTCGAGCGAGGCGGTGAGCAATCGGGCGAGCGCGAGCAGAGCGCTGCGCTCTTCCACCATCAGCACAGAGTCGGACACCAGTTGCTGCGAACCTGCGAAATCGGGAAAGTCCTCGCGCGGCTTCTTCATCTGAAAGTTCGGCGTTCCGTCGGCTTTCAGCAAAGTCCCCTTGAATCCGCCAAGCTTTTCGATCCGCGCAGGCCCATCAAGTGTGAGCCATTCGCGCATGAAAGACAGGCACTTATCCGCTGTTTTTGTGCCCCATTCTCCAAGCGGCGGGATCATTGCAAGGACGTGATCGTCAGGAAACCTGTCCTGCCCCAACCCTTCGTAAACCCACGCCTCGTCCGCGTCCGCCGGGATGCCAAGCAAGCGCCGCACGCGTGCATCCATGGGGGACTGCCATGCGCCTGGCCCCTCCCACAGATCGTCCGCTTTCGCGCAGCGCATCAGCCAGCCGTGAAGCGCGCCGGGATCCTTGGCCGTCGTGAACAGCTCGACCGCTTCCAGAAGCCGCACGTCGTTCGATTGCTCGGCCTCGACCAGCAGATCGGAAAGCACTTCACGCGCCAGGAGTTCGCGGGTGCGGTCCTCCATCGGCTGCGCGCCCGGCGGCAGGTCGGCTTCTTCGGGAAAATTGCTGAGCAGCCACTGCGAAAAGGCATGGATCGTGTCGATCCTGAGCCCGCCGCCAGGACAGTCCAGCACTTGCGCGAACAGCGTCCGCGCGCGCTCGCGAGTTTCAGGGCCGGTATCTGCACCGAGATCGCCAAGCTCTCCTGCGAGCCTGGTCGGCTCCATCCGCACCCAGCGCGCGAGCACGGCGTTAATTCGGTTGGCCATTTCCGCCGCACCCGCCTTGGTAAAGGTCAGGCACAGGATTTCGGAGGGATCGACGTCCGGGCGGAGCAGCAGGCGGAGCACGCGGGCGGAAAGCACCTGCGTCTTGCCTGTCCCGGCAGAGGCGGACAGCCAGACGTTGTGCTCGGGATCGACAGCCTCGCGCTGCTCGCCCGCCAGCGGGTAGACCTTGCCCTCGCCGCTCATGTTGCAGCCTCTTCGGTGCTTGTGAGGCGAATGATCCACTCCTCCAGCCGCATCAGCTGGTCGTAATCGGTATAGCCTGGATAGTCCGGATTCTCCTTGGCCGTGAATGGTTCGCTGCCGTGGATGTATTTGGCGATTGCCTCGCGCAGATATCGCTCATGCTCGGGCAGGAATTTTTCGGGCAGCAATCCGGAACGCTTGCTCCCTTTCTTCACTGGCTCGTCTATATAGCCGAATTCGCCTTTGTTCTTGGCGAGCGACCAATATTCGAACTGGCTGGCCTCGCCTCTGACGCTGCCGTCCTCGCCATCGAAGCTGCCCTCGCGTGCGATCAACCCGAGAACGCCAAGCTGCAGCGCATAGCCCGCCTCGACCTGCGCAGCGCTGGGTGATCCGCCGGTCTTGTAATCGACGATCGCGAGCGTGCCGTCGGGCAGGCGGTCGATCCGATCGGCGATGCCCATTACCTTCACGCCTTCGAACAGCATCTCGCCCCAAATCTCGGTCGCGAGCACTTCACGCCCTTCGCGCGCGGCCACTTCCACCCATTGCTCGAACTGCTCCAGCGCGGCGCAGATCCGCGGTCGCCACAGGCCCCAGAACAGCGGATGCACCTGCTTTTCGCGCAATTGCCGCTCGGCAAACGGGACGAGAGCAAGCGCCGGGTCATCAATCCGCGCTCGGTGCCATTGGTCGAGGATGTCATGCACCAATGTCCCGCGCAGCGCCGGATCGCCGAAGGGATCGGCCGCCAGTGGATCGAGCTGCTTCAGACCCAGGATCTCGCGAGCGTAGAACTGATACGGATCGCCGAGCAACCGGTCGAGTGCGGTCGCGCTGATCTTCACCGCGCGCTGATCCGCCGACGGCATCGGCTTTGGCTGCTCGTAATCCGCGGCGCGCGGAGGATCGCGGTCGATTTGCGGGAGGATCGCAGGCACGGTTTTTTCACGGTGTTGCGCTGCCAGATCTTCGCCCAGCAACGCTTCGACCCGCAGCCAGAAGCGCGATGCGAGGGTCGGCCCTTCGCTGTCTCTGCCCGCACGGCTGAGCACAACCTCGGGCGCGCCCATTGCGCCTGCAAGGTCGTGTGCTGAAAGGCCGATCCGGAACTCGGCCCCAGGCACTCCGAGCGCGCGCAAGACGCGCGGCGCGAGCAAGGCATCGGCGCCGGGCGGTTGCGGCCAGCTGCCTTCGTTCAGTCCGCCGCATATGACGAGATCGGCGCGGGCCATGCGCGATTCGAGCAGGCCGTAAATGCTGACGCGCGGATGGCCCCCATAGGGCGGGCGCACCGCGATTTCGTCCATACAGTCGCGCAGGATGTTACCGATATCGGACGGGGCGACGCGCGTATCGGTGGCTCGTGCATGGAGCCTGAGATCGTCGACCATCGCGGACAGCGCCCGGCCATCCTCGCGCGCCCAGACCTTGTCCGCTGCGAGCGCTTCGGCCGCTCCCACCAGCAGATCGAGCGCGTCGGCGAACGGCACCGTGTCATCGGACAGCATCAGCGCCGAAAGTACCTGCTCGGTTTCGTCCCACCATTCGGCGACCTTCGCTTCTGAGGCGATCTCGCGCAGTGGGCCCAGCCCTGGTGCAGGCGATGGCCCGCGCAATTCGCGCTCGAACCGGCGCAGAGCCCCGAGCCACGCCCGGCGTTCGTCAACGTCGCCGGCCTTCACCAGCGGATGGGCGAGCGTCCCAATCAACGGCGCGGGGTCAAAACCGTCGGACATGAGCTGCCCCAGCAATCCGAACAGCCGCCCCGCAGGCGTGAGCGACAATGGCTGGCCCGCACTGTCATCCGCGATGATATTCCAGCGCGCGAGGTGCTGGACCACGCGGCGCGCGAGCGCGCGGTCGGCGGTGACGACGGCAACCCGCTTCTCCGGCTCCTCCAGCGCTTCGCGGACGAGCAGCGCGATCGCCTGCGCTTCCTCTTCGGCGGTGGCGCTTGTCATCATGCGGATGCCGGACAGTCTCCTTTTGTCAGCGTAGAGTGTGATCCAGGACTGGCTGGCTTGTGGCGGCAGGAAAAGTGAGCTGATCGCATGGGTGCGCGCCGGAGGTGCCGCTGCCACTCCCGTCCGATGCCACTGGCGCACTTCCGCTCGCGCGATGCCCATGCGCTCAATCAACAGCTTGAGATGGTATTGCGGATGGGTCAGCGCGTCCTTCTTCCCAAACACCTGCCCGCCCGGTTCCGAGGGGGCGCCTGCCCTGCCGAGTTCGTCCCACGCTTCATCGCTCATCGAAAGGTCGAGATCGGGAAGGATCACCGCGCTATCCGGGAGGTTCGCGATCGCTCTCAGCATTCGTGCGAGGGCCGGCGAAGCGCTGGTCACGCCCGCTGCGACAATCGGGCTGGCAGGCGGATCGTCGCGCCACCGGCGAGCGGCGCGTTCGAACAGCATATTGCGCCGTGTCGCGGCATCGACCCGTCCCATTTCGCGCAGCCGATCGAGCCAGCGCGCCTGCACGCGCGCGAACAGCCGAAGCGATTTTCGCCAATGCTCCGACAAGTCGCCCAGCATATCGAGAATGGGCTCGCTCATAAGCGCATCGGGCTCGACATCTTCGACGAGCAGCCGGTCCATCGCCCGGGCAATGTCGCGCGCCTGCCGCAGGCACGCCGACCCGGTAAGCGGTTTGCGCCCCGCCTCCGCGTTCTCGATCTCGATGAGCTTTGCCAGCTCCAGCCAGCGCTGCGTCGGCTCAACCGCCGGCGGGATATCACTTGCGCCGAGCGGATCGAGCAGGCTTCCCAGCGCTTCGTCGAGGTCGAGATCGCCGACCGTGACCATGCGCGGCATCAGAATGCCCGTCTCGCCCGAATGCCGGACAAGCGCCTCCGATATGGTCCGCGCTGCCCGCGAACTCGGGACCAGTAGCGTCAGCCGCGCAAGGCCGAGATCGCGCTCGGAATAGCGTGGCACAAGACCTGCGACCAAGGCATCGGCAAAGCCGCGATGCGCTGCAATCGAATAAACCGCAGGTTCGGCTTTTTCACCCACGCTTCAGCGCGTCTTCGGTCGGGGCGATGGCCTGCGGTGTGCCGACTTCGAACCAGGTGCCGGTAAAGGCGACGCCGTAGAGACGCCCCTCCTCGATGGCGCGGTTCCAGAGGATGTTGGTGGAGAACTTGCCTTCCGGCGCATCTCGCAAAAGGCGATGCGACACCAGTTGGATGCCAGTATAAATGAACGGCGCGATCCGGCCGGGCTTGCGCCGCGACAATCTACCCTCACTGTCCATGTGAAAGTCGCCCTGCCCGGAGAAATTAGCCGCCCCGGCATGGCCGACCACCAGCAGCAACGCGTCCATTTCATCCGCATTCCAGCGCGCCGAAAGATCGCGAAACGCATCGCGCGGTCCATCGAGCCAAATGTTGTCCGCGTTGAGGCAGAAGAACGGGTCGGGGAGATGCGGCTGCGCCTTGACCATACCTCCGCCCGTTTCGAGCAATCCCTCGCGTTCATCGGACACGGTGATCTTCGGCGAACTGCGGTCCAGCACATGCGCCTCGAGCGCATCGGCAAGGTAGTGGACATTAACCACAGCATTGGCGATGCCATTATCGCGCAGCCGGTCGAGCGCGTGGTCGATCAGAGCCTTGCCAGCGACCCTCACCAATGGCTTTGGCTGGGAGGCCGTGAGCGGGCGCATCCGCTTGCCGAAGCCGGCAGCCATGACCATGGCCGTATCGCTCGCCAGATCGCGTTTGCTCATGCGATCGTTCCCCCTCCGCTGCGCCGCAATTCGGGCGGGATATTCGCGTCGAACCAGCGCGCGACAGGAGCGAGCGCCGGATGGCGCAAATCGCGCTCCATCGCGTTCCAGACCCGCGGGATCATGCCGAGATAACGCGGCTTTCCATCGCGTTTGTACAGGCGCGTGAAGATGCCGACGATCTTCGCATTGCGCTGCGCGCCAAGGCGGGCGTAGTCGGCGTCGAAATGCTCATCGGGCGATGCGCGGTGCCTGTATCGCTCCAGCATCGCAGCCTCCAGTTCTTCGGAAACGTCGCGGCGCGCATCCTGCAGCAGCGAGACGAGATCGTAGGCCGGGTGGCCGACAAGCGCGTCCTGAAAGTCGATAATGCCCTGAGGTGCGCGCTTCGCGGGATCGCCGAGCAGCATGATGTTTTCCGCGTGGTAATCGCGCAGCACGGTGACACCGGGCCGCTGACGGTCCAGCATCGGTGCAAGCGCTTCTTCCCACGCCGCATCATACCCGGCGATATCGATATCCACGCCCTGCGCCGGAGCGTACCATTCGGTAAGCAAGCTCGCCTCGCGCAGATAGGTCGGCATGTCGTATTCCGGGAACGGACCCGGCGGACGCTGATGCAGTTCGACCAGTGCGTCGATTGCGCCCTCATAAGCGGACTGCTCACGATCGGGGTGATCGTCGAGCCAATCGCGCATTCGGTCATCACCGAAATCCTCGAGCAAGACCCAGCCCTGCGCAGCATCGGCGGCGAGTATCTGCGGCGCGCGCATATCGTGTTCGTTAAGCCATTCTGCGACGTGCAGAAACGGCTCAGGATCTTCATGCGGCGGCGGCGCGTGCATCAGCATCGCGCCCTCGCCCCTGCTCCGGCGCAGACGAAAATATCTGCGGAACGAAGCATCGCCCGGCAGGGGATCGATTTTCGCATCGTCCCAGCAAGCCCGTTCGAGGAATTCTTCGATACCGTCTGGCAGATCGCTCATGGCAACCGCCCTAGCCAATCGGCGCCTGCGCGGGCAATCGCAATTCGTCCTGCATCCTCAGTTTCGCATGCGATTTCGAGCGTGATCGAAAGACAGCCGGGCTCGTGCGCAAATCCCCCCGCATGATCGGGCCATTCCGCTATCAGCGCCGCGCCTTCGCGGTAATCGTCGAGCCCGATCTCATCGACCTCGGACGGGTCGTTGAGCCGGTAGAAATCGGCATGGACCACCGGCAACTGCAGCGGCGGCGCATCGTAGGTTTCGATAATGGTGAAGGTCGGTGACGGCACCTCGCCCGGATAACCGAGCGCGGCGATTATCCCTCGCGCCAAGGTGGTCTTGCCCGCGCCGAGCCCGCCTTCGAGAGCGATCACGTCACCGGGGCGAAGCGCCTTTGCGATTCCCTTGCCGAGCCGCTCCATCGCGGCAAGGTCCGGCAGCTCATATCGCTTTTCCGCAGTCACGGCAGGTGGATGATCGCGGCGGTCCCCGCGCCCTCTTCGCTCGATATCTCGAGCAGCCCGCCATGCGCCGCGACAAGCTGCCGCGCGAGCGGAATGCCGAGGCCCGCACGTTTCTCGTCATCGCCGCCTTCGCCGTGGATCGCCAGCGCAAGCTCTTCCTCGCTCATCCCCGCACCGTTATCGGAAATAACGAAGCTGGATTTCCACTCGCTTTCAGGATCGGGCTTGAGAATCTCGATCAGTATCTGGCCGCCACCAGGCGTTCCCGCGATCGCATTGTCGAGCAAATTGCCCACGGCCCTGCCCAGTTGCCGCGGATCGGCGTCCACCTTGTTCCCGCGCTTGCCCTTGAGATCGAGGCCAAGCCCCGCCTTGATGATCGCGCTTTCGCGCTCGCGCACCAGCTTCGTCAGGAACGGCAGGAGGTCGATTTCCTCCTTGTCGATGGGCAGCAAGCCAGCCTCGCTCTGCGACAGATCGAGCACGTTTTCGACCTGCTCGCGCAGCCGCCCGACCGCGACGAGAATGGAATCGACATATTCCTCTGAGCTTTCATCGAGCTCGCCAGCGGCACCACTTTTCAAAAGTTCGGCATAGCCGCCGATAGTCGTCAGCGGAGTGCGGAATTCATACGACATATTGGCGAGGAACCGCGCCTTTACCGCGTCGGCCTCCTCCAGAGCCACGGCACGCTCGCGCAGCGCCTCCTCGGCCTTTTGCGAATCAGTGATGTCGAGCACCGTCAGCAGGCCATTGCCATCGGGCAGCGGCACCCCTCCAAAGCGCAAGGTTCGTCCGTCAGCGAGCTTTACGAGCCCCTCCTTCTCGCGCCGATCAAGCGTAGCAGCGCGGACAACGGCGTTGATCTTGCCCGCATCGCCTTTGCGAACGAGGTTGTCGCCAATTGCTTTCAACAAGGCATCGGCACTCGGATGGGTGTCGAGGAATTCGCTGTTCAAACCCCAGACCCCCGCAAACCGGCGATTCCAGAGCTGGACCGAGCCATCGGGCGAAAAGATCGCCAGCGCCTCGAACAGGCTGTCGAGCGTGGCCGTGCGGGTCCGAAGCAGCGTGTCGCGGGTCGCCGACAGCGCGAGGCTTTCGGTCTGGTCTTCCGCGATCAGGACGAGGCCGCCATCGGGCATGGGCTGTGCAACGATGCGCAGATGCGTCCCGCCGGGTAGTGGCCACGCCTCCTCCTGCATATCGGTCGTATCGAACCAGGCGGCATGTTCGCGCCGCCATTCGGGAAAGTCGCGAACCTCGGGCGTGCGGCCCTTCTCGCGCGCATCCGAAAGAAAGCGTTCGAATGGCGTCCGCTCGCTTACAGCGCCTTCGGCCAGCTCGAACTGGCGGCGGAACGGCTGATTGGCAAAGGTCAGCTCTTCGTTCTGGTCGAATTGAGCGACGCCCACCGATAGCTGATCGAGCATGGCGCGCTGCGCATCGCGGAAGGCACGGAATTCGCGGCGGACCTGTTGCTGCTCCTCGATATCGATGGCGTATCCCGTCACGCCTTCCTTACCGAGCGGCTGGTTGCTGACTCGCAAGGTCCGGCGTTCACCGTGGATCGTAGCGGTGGTGGTGCCGCTCTGCGCTTTCTGATCGACGAACACCTGGCGCGCCGTCTCGGCCGGGCTCTTGCCGCTTTCCGCTTCGAGCAATTCCACCTGGTCGCGCACCACGACATCCGCGCTTTCCGCACCAACCGCATCGACATAGGCCTGATTAACGAGCTGCAACCGCATCGATTTGCCGCGGAACCACATCGGAACCGGCGCGGCTTCGATCAGTCCCACGAGCGCGGCAAAATCGCTTTCGGCGCGGGCGGTTGCGGTGCGCAGGCGGGAAAGCTCGTCCTCGCTTTCAGTGAAATCGAACACCCAGACGAGCGCGGCTCCGCCAGGCGAGATTTGCGGGTCGGCGAGCATGCCTTGCATGGCGAGGCTGCGCTTCGAACCGGGCGGTGTGACGGCCAGTTGGAAGGGTGCAGCGCTTTTCTGCGTGAGCCTGATCTTTTCTGAAAGCGCCTGCAGCTGCTTTTCCGAAAGCCCGCGATCCTCTCCGTCGCCATCATCACCGGACAGCTCACTGAGATAGGTCGGCATCGCATCGAGGCCCAGCCAGCGAGCCAGCCGATCGGGCGCTTCGATCCGGCCATCAACCCGCACCAGCATGGGTATGGCAGGCGCTCCATCGAGCATGTGCTGCATCCGCTTGAGTGAAGTTTGCAGCGCCTTGGTCCGCCGCGTCTTCGCACTCGCGCGCAGGATCATGACCGCCGCCGCGACCGTCCATGCGGCGAGCAGCAGACCAATTACGGCCAGGGCGAGCGGGGAGAATTCCATTGCAACAATCAGCTATGCCCGCAGGCCAGCCGATGCAATGGCTGGGGACACGAAAAGCCCCCGCAAATACGATGATTTGCGAGGGCTCTTTGATCTCTCGTCTGAAACCGCAGTCAGCGCGGCGCCAGGCTTAGTAGCGGTAGTGATCCGGTTTGAACGGACCGTCCGCCGGCACACCGATATAATCCGCCTGTTTCTGGCTCAATTTGCTGAGTTCAACGCCCAGCTTGTCGAGGTGAAGCGCAGCAACCTTTTCATCGAGGTGCTTTGGCAGGACGTAGACGTCGTTTTCGTACTCGTCGGACTTGGTGAAAAGTTCGATCTGAGCGAGCGTCTGGTTGGTGAAGCTCGCGCTCATCACGAAGCTCGGGTGACCGGTTGCACAGCCGAGGTTCACAAGGCGGCCCTTCGCCAGAATGAGCAGCGACTTGCCATCGGGCATAGTCACCATGTCGGTGCCTTCCTTGATTTCCTTCCAGTCGTAATTGTCGAGCGCGGAAATCTGGATCTCGCTGTCGAAGTGGCCGATGTTGCAGACGATTGCCATGTTCTTCATGGCCTTCATGTGCTCACCGGTGATCACGTCTTCGTTACCGGTTGCGGTTACGAAGATGTCGGCGCGCTTCGCGCCTTCTTCCATGGTTACGACTTCGTATCCGTCCATGGCGGCCTGCAGCGCGCAGATCGGGTCGATTTCGGTGACCATCACGCGGGCACCGCCATCGCGGAGCGACGCAGCCGAGCCTTTGCCCACGTCGCCATAACCGGCAACGCAGGCGACCTTGCCAGCGAGCATCACGTCGGTTGCGCGGCGGATCGCGTCGACCAGCGATTCCTTGCAGCCATAAAGGTTGTCGAACTTCGACTTGGTGACGGAATCGTTCACGTTGATCGCCGGGAAAGGCAGCTTGCCCTGCTTGGCGATCTGATAGAGGCGCATCACGCCGGTGGTGGTCTCTTCGGAGACGCCTTTGATCGCCTTGACGCTCTTGGTCAGATAGCCGGGCTTCTCAGCGACGAACGCCTTGAGTGCGCGCTGGAATTCGATTTCCTCCGCGTTTGCCGGCGCAGGCAGTTCCTCGCCCGCTTCGATACGCGCGCCCCACAGCGCGAACATGGTCGCATCGCCGCCATCGTCGAGGATGAGGTTCGCGGTGAGATCGGGATCGCTGTCCGTCGACCAGTCGAAGATGCGGCCGACATAGTCCCAGTAATCTGCGAGCGTTTCGCCCTTGATCGCGAAGACCGGGATGCCCTGGTCGGCAATCGCGGCGGCGGCGTGGTCCTGGGTGGAGAAGATGTTGCAAGTCGCCCAGCGCACTTCCGCGCCCAGCGCCACCAGCGTCTCGATCAGAACGGCGGTCTGGATCGTCATGTGAAGCGAACCGGTGATGCGCGCACCCTTCAATGGCTGCGCCGAGCCGTATTCCTCGCGCAAAGCCATCAGGCCCGGCATTTCGGTTTCGGCAATGGCAATCTCGTCGCGGCCATATTGAGCCAGCGAGATGTCCTTGATGATATATTCCTGATTAGCAGCGAGGGTCGCCATGGATGTCTCCTGAGATTGGAAATCGGGGTCGTTAGAATTCTTTCCTCGTGCCGTAGCGTTCCGAGCCAATTCACGCAAATATAAAGTTATCTTTATATGTGTAATTGTTGCCCGCCGGGCAAGAGCCCCTATATCGTGTCGCGAGATACCCCGCACACGAAAGGAAATGCCAACATGACGATTTCGGTAGGCGACAAGCTGCCCGACGCAACACTGGTCAAGGCGACTGCGGAGGGCCCGCAGCAGGTCCAGGCCAGCGAATATTTCGCTGGCAAGAAGGTCGCGCTTTTCTCCGTGCCGGGCGCGTTCACCCCGACATGTTCGGCCAAGCACCTGCCGGGCTTCGTTGAAAAGGCGGACGAGCTCAAAGCCAAGGGCGTCGACGAGATCGTTGGCACTGCCGTCAACGATGCATTCGTGATGCGCGCGTGGAACGACGCGTCCGGATCGAGCGACATCACCATGCTCGCCGATGGCAATGCCGAGTTCGTCGAGAAGCTTGATCTCACGATGGACGGGTCGGGCTTCGGCATGGGCAAACGCGGCCAGCGTTTCTCCATGGTCGTGAATGACGGCGTGGTCGAACAGCTCAACATCGAGGACCCCGGCGATTTCCGCGTATCCAGCGCGGAGCATATGCTCGGCCAGCTTTAAGCCAGCACTTCATGGAATCAGAAAAGGGCGCCCAGCGAACGGGCGCCCTTTTTGTTTGAGGCGAGCAATATGCGGCCCGGTGCTACTGCAGGACCGGCCAGACCATTTGCGGATCGAGATGCTGGCCGTCGCGGATCGTTTCGATATGGACGTGCGGCCCGGTGCTCTTTCCGGTGTTGCCGACGCGGGCGATCTGCTGTCCGGCGGAAACGGTCTGGCCCGGCGTGACAGTGAATCCGTCGAGATGCGCGAACAAAGTCAGTGTTCCATCTGATGCGCGGTGGACCACAACAATGCCGTAATTCGGCTTGTTATCGAAGAGATTGGTCGCCTCCACGATCGCACCGTCGGACGGCGCGTTGATCGGTGTACCAACGGGTGCAGCGATATCGATGCCCTTGTGCTGGCGCGGCTTCCCACGGTTGAATGGGTCAGCGGCCTTGCCGAAGCGGGAGGTTATCTTGCCCTCCACTATCCTGACAGGAGCGGCGATGCGCGGCGCGGATTGCGCCATCATCGCAGGCGTCGGCTCCTCATAGCTCAGTGCATCGCCGTGCGCCGACACCGACATCGCCCCGAACCCCGTGGCAGCAAAGGCGACTGCCGCCAATGCGATGCGCGCAGGGCCACGCTTGAAAACAACGGGGCTACCGCTCATAATCTGGGTAATTCTCATCTTTTCGTTCCTAATTCGATGGGTTGAGAAGGAGGCGGCCGGGTATTGCCGTACCCGGCCCGCCATTATGTGAAGCGCCGTCAGTAATGTGTTCGCGTAGACGCCACGCATTTCGTTGGGTTGATCGGCCAGCGCAGCCTCATCGCACTGCACCTCCGCCGAATGGCTCCAGCGCGCGAAGATCAGGTGCGCGAAGGGATTGAACCAGATCAGCGCCGCGATGGATCGTAGGATCAATCCGATCTGGTCGTCGCGCCGCGCGATATGCGATTGCTCGTGCCGCAGGACCAATAGCAATTCACGCTCCGGCAGATCGGCGGCCATGCGCGCAGGAATCACGATCCGGGGTGTACGCCTGGGGATCAGACCGGCAACAGCGAAGGCTGCATCGACCTGGTCCGAAACCCAGTAAGTATGGCCGTGCAAGCGCATCGGACCCTTGGCCCCGAGCGCAACTCCAATGGCTTTTCGTCTTCCTACATAAAGGCGGCTGAGAGAGATCGCTGCGCCGAGGACCGCAGCAAGCGCAATCAAGGTCGCAAAAGATGGCATGCCGCCTGCAGCAATTATTTGCGGCTCGCCCGGCCCTGCAAAAGCTGAAAGATCGACAACGCCGTCCAAGTGCATAAGGAAACCGTTTCCACTCGGCACGAGCGGAAACCATGTGTTCGCCAGATTGAGCAATGCGCCAAGCGGAGGGATCGCGAAAGTGGCGACAAGTGCGGAGCCCCACAGACCCGACCAATGGCGCGTTGCAGGCATTACTGACGCACACAGCACCGCCGCTCCGAATGCGAATGCACCTGCGATGATTGAAGCGGCGATGTAAAACAGAAGGGCGCTCATGATGCGTCATCCGGTGCGTCGGTGTTCACATCCTCGCCGCGTTCGAGCAGCGCCTCGAGCTCAGCCAATTCCTCGTCATCGAGTATACGGCTGCCCACCAGTGTCGAGACCGGCAGAGGCCCCTCCAGCCCAAGGACATCGGAGGCAAAGCTGCGGATCATCCGCGCCAGTGTCGGGATTTTCTTGGCCTTGGCGCGGTAGATTTTCAGCCCGTGCTGTTCGGATACCACCAGAAGACCTTTGTCGACCATGCGCTCGATAGTCTTTCGAGTGGACGAGCGAGACCAGCCGGTCTCATCGCTTACCGCCTGATGTATCTCGCCCGCACTCTGCGAGCCATGGCTCCAGAGGTGACGCAAGATCGGCAATTCGGTTGGTGCAGGCTTCATGTCGCCATATGGTGACACATGTCACCATGGGTCAAGCTGCAAAATTTTCAGCTGAACGGAGCCAGCGCTCGGCTCACCTGATTAGCGAAACGGATCGTCAACCAATCGAAGGCTGCGATCCGTCCACTATTCAATAGCCCATCAGGCTCATCACTTCCTTGCGGCTGCGCGGATCTTCCAGGAAGCAACCCATCATCCGGCTGGTCGTCATGGCGACGCCAGGCGTTTTGACACCGCGTCCGGTCATGCAGCCATGCTGCGCCTCGATAACGACGGCCACACCCTGCGGCTCGAGATTGTCCCAGATGCAATCGGCAACCTCGGCGGTCAGACGTTCCTGCACCTGCAGCCGCGACGCAAAGCCATGGAGCACTCGAGCGAGTTTGGAGATGCCCACCACCTTCTTGTCCGGAAGATAGGCGATGTGCGCCTTGCCGGTGATCGGCGCCATGTGGTGTTCGCACGCCGACTGGAACGGGATATCCTTCAGAAGGACGATCTCCTCGTACCCGCCGACTTCTTCGAACACCCGGCTGAGATGGATTGCCGGGTCTTCCTTGTACCCCTCGCAATATTCGAGCCACGCCCGGCCGACGCGCTTCGGCGTATCGAGTAGGCCTTCGCGAGATGGGTCGTCCCCTGCCCATTCGATCAGGGTACGGATCGCCGCCTGAACGTTTTCCGGCACGTCCGGCTTGTTCAGCGGGTTTTCGGGATCGATGTCGTCATCGGCAGCGCAGCTCATATACTTTTCCTGTTTTGTGCGTGATCCCGAAGCGGGCCTTTGCGCAAAACGTTCGTCAGCGCAATCGGCTCCCCGCAAAATGAAGCGCGCCCCTCACACTTTGGCGAGGGGCGCGCATGGTCCGATCCGTGTCGGCGCAATTATTCCTTGGCGTTCTCCGCCTTCTCGGGAGTGACCTCTGCGGCCTTCTTCTCGGCTTCCTTGCGCTCGTCGAAGGTCTCGGTCATTTCCTTGTCCATTGCGTCATCGATCTGCTCGGCGAAGTCCGGGAAGTGATCGTCTTCCTCTTCATTGATGTGGTGACGATAGCGATCGTCGAGCTGTTTGAAATTTTGGAGCCAGCCGGGCGAATCCATATCGGTCGCGGCCAGATCGTTGAGCATCTCGTCGATTTCGTGGTGTTCGGCGACCGAATGGCGAGTTTCGTCGCTTACTTCGGGATCGGCCAGCATTTCGGAATAAACGGCCTGTTCCTCGGCGGCAGCGTGGCTCTTCAACTCCTTCGTCAGTTCCTTGAAGAGTTCGCGCCGGCGTTCGGTATCGCCGCTGGTATCCGCAATCTGGTCGAGCAGTTCGCGCTGACGGTCATGATCGGTCTTCAATCGTTTGAGAACATTCGTCTGTTCGGTCATCTTTAACTCCTTAATCTCTTTGCCCAATCAACGGGTAAGCGCGCCGCGCGTTCCGAAATCTTGCGCTGGCTGCGATCGATCACCAGATGCATGAGATGAGCAGCGCCGAGCCCAGTCCAGCCGAATTCGAAGTGGCCGCCAGGTGCGCGCTGGCGCAAATGCCGGATGAGTTTCGCGAGCAGCTTGCCGCTGTCGTTTTGCGGATCGAGGAATTCGCCAGCAAGGAGCAACTCGCCTCCGTCGGTATAGACAGTCGCTGGAACCTAAGCGGCCTTTACGAAGGTGTTCCACTGACGGAGCGATCATCGTGGTCGAGCGGCGACATGCCGCCCGTCATCAGCCTGTTTCGCCAACCGCTGTTGTTGGAGATGCGGGAAACCGGTGTGGCTTTTGAAGAACTGGTCCACCATGTCGTCGTGCACGAAGCAGGCCATCATTTCGGTTTCTCCGACGATGACATGCACGCGCTCGAAGAGAGCGTGAAAGACTAACGTGTGATGCTGACGCCGCAGAGGCTGCGCCTTTCATCGGTCGATCAAATCCAATTCCATGAAAAAAGCCCACCCCTTGCGGGATGGGCTTTCTTGGCGCGCCAGGAAGGATTGGCTCGCTCGCTGTGCTCGCTCGTCATCTCCGGCGGTTATACCGCCTCCGATTCCGAACAGGTTCGATCCTACATACCGACCCACCAAAAAAGCCCACCCCCTGCGGGATGGGCTTTCTTGGCGCGCCAGGAAGGATTCGAACCTCCGGCCGCCTGATTCGTAGTCAGGTACTCTATCCAGCTGAGCTACTGGCGCGCGGTAGGGGTGGCAAATAAGAGCGTCGGCCCGCCTTGGCAACCTCTGTTTGCCGATCTGCGTGCGATTATTCCGTTTGCGCGAACAAGCGATCCGCAAGCTCGCAATCCAAGGGAGGTTTATCGAGCCGATTTATCTCTGCCGGAGTGAACCAGCCCACTTTTCCGCCTTCCAAGGCTGCGGGTGATCCTTGCCAAACCGCGATTTTGTAAAGCAGGATGACAATGCCTTTTTGACCCTCGGCAGCGTGCTCCTCCGCGAAGGAGACGGGCGTGCATACGCCGTGTGCGATCCCAATGCCCAGTTCTTCTCGCAATTCGCGAATGAGAGATTCCACAGGAATTTCAGATGGTTCAATCTTACCCCCCGGAAATTCCCATAGACCTCCGTGATGCTTTTCTAAGGGCCTGCAGTGCATCAACCAGCGACCGTCATCCGCCTGCAGAGCACCTGCCACCACTGTAAGCCAACGCCGACTCATGTCGGGATTTCTTCCACTTCGCGGCTCTCCATCAACTATTTCTTAAGCCCCTGCGCCGATATCTGATCCTGTCAGGAACGTATCTACAGGTGACCACATGAGTTTGACCACATTCCTAAAGCACATTGGAACGGACGACACAGGTGCCACTGCCATTGAATACGGACTGATCTTAGGTCTCATCGCCATCGCCATGGTCGGGGCTCTCGGGGGCATTGCCAACGGGACGAACGCGAACTGGAACGAAGTTGGGACAGAAGTCGAGGACGCAATGGCGAGAAATTAAGGATTTTGAAAGGCTCCGAATTAGGAAATTTTCAAGACCCCCTCGTTAGAACCTCACTTGTCTGTTCGTTTTCTTTGAGCGGGCAATGGGTACCGAAGACCAAACCAGGAGACTACTAATGACCTTTTTCAACAAACTCGCTCGTGACGAGCAGGGCGCAACCGCAATCGAATACGGCCTGATCGCTGCACTTATCTCGATCGCTGCAATCAGCACCATGGGCCTCGTTGGCAACAACCTGGACAACACCATGACCACGGTGTCCGATTCGCTTGACGGCTAATAGTCGCAAGAACACGAAAAGCGGCGGGAGAAATCCCGCCGCTTTTTTTGTGCGCGATCGAAAAGTCGCGCGGATAAGTATGGGATTGGTGTGGGAACCCTACCGCCCCCTGACCACCAGCTTCACTTTTTGACCAGCTCTCAGCGACTCGTTCGATCCGAGGGCATTCAGCACCCGGAAACGAGCTTCCTTTCCTTGCTCATATGCCATCCGGCGTGACAGCGAACTCACCGTGTCGCCGCTCCTCACTGTCACCACATCGATACGCCGCGGGATGACCGCGTCCGCCTCTGCCTGCGTGATTCGCCGCATGGACTGGAACATCGGCGTAAAGGTCGCGGTCCGCCCAGCAGGGGTGATCGCCTGGAAATGGAACGCCTGGTTGTTCGAAAACTCGTAGGCGAAGACTGCCACATCGACCTGCCCGTTTCCGTTGTTTACTCGGGCGAGGCCGTACGCGGCAGGCAAACCGTTGATGGTTGTGCGCTCCAGCGTTGCCGGTGCCAGATTGTTGTTTTCACCGCCCAGCGTCTGGAATTGCTGGCGAACATAGCTGTCGAGGTCGCCATTATATGGCGCCAAGGTGAGCTGCGCTTGACCGCTTTGCCCTTGGATACTGACTGCCCGCGTTCCGTTGACCATGTAGAACCCCTGCGGGGCGGTGAAAGTCAGCCGCAAATCGGGGTGAATGAAACGGCGGCCTTCCACGACGCCCTGCTCCGGGTCGTCGCCGTAGATCATCCCGTCGATCCGCGAGAGGAAGGTATCGCGATTCGTCACAGTTCCCGCCAGCCCCTGTGCCTTGCTCAACGCCGCCTGCACTCGGCTCGCCGGATCCGGATGGGTCGAAGCCCATTCCGGAATGGTCGCGTTGTCGCGGCCTTGTAGCTGTGCATCGAGCGAATTCTGTGCGGCGAGACTCGCCAAGACAGTACCCATGGCGCGCGGATCGTAACCGGCTCTCGTCAGATATTGAATGCCGAGGTCATCTGCTTCCAGTTCCTGGCTGCGCGAGAAACTGAGCGTAAGGAGCTGCGAGCCCTGCAGAAATCCACGCGAGAGTGTATCGCCGATACCGCTATCGCCCAGCAGAATTGAGCTCCCGATCGCGCCGAGCACGCCGAGGATCGAATTGCGCTGCGCCGCCTGCTGCCTGCGCTGGGAATGGCGCGCGGCGACATGGCCGACTTCATGGCCCAGAACACCAGCCAGTTCGGCCTCGTTGTTCATCAGCGAGACCAGTTGGCGGGTCGAATAGATATAGCCGCCCGGCACCGCGAATGCGTTGTTCACGGGGCTGTTGAGCAGGCTGACCGTGAAGCTTTCGCGCGCATTGCCGAGGCCGGATTGCACGGCGATATTCTTGCCCACCTGCTCGACATAGGCCGCCTGGGGCCCGGTCATCGCACCGCCGAACTGGGCGAGGAATTGCGGGTGATATTGCGCGCCCTGCTGCGCTTCCTGCTGGGTAATCGGCGTCGAAGCGGACGGGATAGGCCCGCCGCCCATGCAGCCTGAAAGAGTAAGGGCGAGAGCTGAGGCCGTGCCCAGCTTCGCCAGTCGTTTGATATTGTTCATGTTCTGCGCACTCCTATTGTCGTCCCGATCGCAGCGATTGTATATCCAACCAATCCAATCACGGCCCGGATGTTCCGACAGTGCGCGGCCATCACCCGCCGAGTTGCAAAAACCTCTCTTCACGGGCGCGGATCAGCGTCTCACTCGACAGATCGGCGAGCGCGTCAATTTCCTCGCCCAGAGCGCTGCCGAGCCTTTTCGCGGCTGCGACCGGATCGCGGTGCGCTCCGCCCGAAGGCTCCTTCACGATCCGATCGATGACCTTCAGCCGCTTGAGGTGCTGCGCGGTGACCTTCATGGCCTGCGCCGCTTCTGCAGCCTTTTCCGATGTTCGCCACAGGATCGAAGCGCAGCCTTCGGGGGAGATGACTGAATACACCGAGTGTTCGAGCATCAGCACCCGTTCAGCGCTTGCCAGAGCGACTGCGCCGCCGGAGCCGCCCTCACCCACAATCGCTGCAACCATCGGAACGGGAAGTGCGAGGCACGCCTCGGTCGAACGGGCGATAGCTTCCGCCTGACCGCGTTCCTCGGCCTCGATGCCGGGAAACGCGCCTGACGTATCGACGAGGGTCACGACCGGTAGCCCGAAGCGTCCTGCAAGGTCCATCAGGCGGATCGCCTTGCGATAACCCTCCGGCTTGCCCATGCCGAAATTGTGCTTGAGCCGGCTCTGCGTGTCGTGCCCCTTTTCATGGCCGATCAGCATGACCCGGCGGCCATTGAGCTTTGCAAAACCGCCCATGATCGCGAGGTCGTCGCCGAAATACCGGTCTCCGCCCAAAGGCATGAAATCCTCGAAGGCGTGCTCTACGTAATCGCGGAAATGCGGTCTAGCAGGATGCCGCGCGACCTGCGTTTTCTGCCATGGTGTAAGCGAAGCGTAAGTGCTCGCGAGCAATTCCGCGCTCTTGGTTTCCAATCGCGCCAGTTCGCTGGAAATGTCGACCTCGTCGTTCTCGCTCGTTTGGCGCAGTTCGGAAATGCGCTCTTCGAGCTGGGCAACGGGTTTCTCGAAATCGAGATAAGCAATCATGGCAGACGCGCTAATCCGATGCGCGCCGGGTAGCAAGAGGGTGACGCGAATTGACCAGTGTCACGAGGCGGGCGGCATCGACATGCGTGTATATCTGCGTTGTGGCGATATCGGCATGGCCGAGTAAAGTCTGCAGAACGCGCAAATCGGCCCCACCCTCCAGCAGATGCGTGGCAAACGCATGGCGCAGGACATGCGGGCTGATGCCCGTCGGATCGAGCCTCGCCCGCGCTGCCAGGTCTTTCAGCAGCTGGAACAGCCGGACGCGCGAGAGGTGTTTGTCGCCGGCTGCTTTCGCGCGCGAAGGGAACAGGTAACGCGAGCGCGGATCGCTCGGTCGCACTTTGATCCATTCCTGCAGGGCTTCGCGGGCGCGTTCTCCCACCGGCACCATGCGCGCCTGACCGCCCTTCCCCATAACCGTGATAAGCGGCGCGTCACGCGGGACGGCGCTTAGCGGTAGCGACACGAGTTCGGTCGCGCGTAGACCCGAACCGTAGAGCATTTCCAGCAGAGCGAGCTGCCTGATACTCGCAGGCTTGCCGTTTTGCGCTTCGACTTCGGCCCGCTCCAGCAAGACTTCGACCTGCTCATGCGAGAGCACCTTAGGCAAAGGCCGGCGTGTCCGCGGCGATGGCAGCGCACCCGATGGGTCGTCAGCGCGCCAGCCTTCATCCACGGCGAACCCGAAAAACTGCCGCAGGGCCGAGGCTTTGCGGGCAACTGTCGAAGGTGCGAGCGCGGACCAGGCATTGGCGAGCTTGGCGACGTTAGCGCGCGGCGCCTTTGCGAGATCGCCGATCGCTTCCTCCGCACCTTCGAGATCGCGCCGATACGCAGCGAGCGTGTTGGCCGCCGCGCCGCGTTCCGCAGCGAGCATGTCGAGAAATGCCTGAGTAGCGGCGGACATCGGTTACCGCACGCGCCGCAATCAGGCCCGTGCGACCGCTTCGGCGGCGATCATTCGGGCCTCCGCTTCGAGCCCGACTTGCTGCAGCGCCGAGACGATATCGAACAGATGCAGCGGGGTCATCTGCGACCAGTCATCGCCCTGCATGCCGAGACCTACGAGGAGGGACACGAGCGCGGCGTTGCGGGTATCTGCCGCTTGCCGGATGGTTCTGGTCCAACGCGATTGCCGGTCGAGGCTGATACCCGTGCGCTCGGTAAACTCTTCCAGATCGTCGGCCGCTATCCGGTCCAGTCCGGCGAGGCCCGCCACCAGAAACGCCGTCGCGCGCATATCTGCGCTTTCGTCGTTATCGGCAAAGGTGTCGATTGCCTCCTGATCGGCATTGCCCGAACCGGTCTGCGTCAACTGCAATAGCGCCCAGCCAAGGCTGCCCTCGGCGATGACGCTGCGCCATGCGGCAGCATCGCGGTCCAGCCCGGCGGTCAGCATCGACGAGATGAGCCCGCCCGAATATCCTGCGAACTCCTTCGATGGAGTGATCCGCGCCGCGGCGTAAGCCGTGGTCACATGGCCTGCGAAGTATCCTTGCTCGCCCCACAATTGCTGCATGGCGTTAATGCGCGCCTGATCATCGCTCGCCACATAGGCCTCGCGCAGCAATGCAGCCCGCTCGCTCGCTTCGCCGCCGATTGAGTTTCGGGCATAAATCTGGCTGTAGAGATCGACCATCGCATTGGCCGACAGAATGCCTTCGCTTGCCGCCACCTGCGCGTAGGGTTCGCGGGTTGCCAGCGGGATCATCGGTGCGGTCGCCGCCGCCCAGGCGTAGTACCCGCCTTGCGGACCTGCGACCGCTTCCTCGACGAGACCATCGGGGATCGGCTCGCCCACGGCATTCGCGAGCGAAAAGCGCCACGGATTAAGATCGTCGACCTCATCCCATTCGATATCCACCGCCCGGCGCCCGCGCCCGGCGGCGCCGGCATAACGCTGTGCGAGCAGGATATCGATCGCGGGCGCAATATCCTGGCCCAGCGCTCGGTCGAGCTGCGATCCGGCACGTGTACCTTCCCCCGCATAAGCGTTGCAGATCGCCTGAAGCATCACCCATTGCGGGTCTTCGCGCGACGATCCCTGCAGCCGAACCGCCGGACATGCGCCGACCAGATCGGCAGAGGCAATGTACGCTGTGAGCGCCTGGCTCGTCAGCGCGGTGTTCCAGTTCTCCGTATCGACATCCTGCGCCAGCGCGCGGGCGACGGTGAATTCACCCATCCGGTTGAGCACTGCCGCGCGCAAGGCGGCGAATTCGACCGGGTCCATGCCTTCTGGCGCAGCCAGCCTGCTCGCGAGCACACGCCGCATCAGGATGTGCCCCCAACGCGAGACCATGTCGCGCTGCGTCCCTGCGAGGATCGCTCGGACGAGGCTCGCGGGTTGATTGGCAAGCGAAGCTGTAGGCAGGCCGCCCTCGGACGGCGCCAGCAAGCCGACTTCGGTCAGCGACCGCCGAGCAGCCGGCGGAATATCGAATTTGGGCTTCAGCCCCAACCGCTCGTCGAGTTCTTCGGGCGAAAGCTCCTCCAGTTCCTCCAGGCTAGGAATGCTGGCGAGATCATCGCTCGAGATCGTCGGCACTTCGGGAAGAGAACCGGGTGCGCCCGGCTCCGCTGTGCCCGGAGCCAAAGGAGGCGCAGTGGTCGGAGCCGCCTGCGGCGCTGCTGTCGGTAGGGCAGTCGGCACAGGCGTGGGTGTTGGCGTCGGAGCCGGATCGTCAAACCCGGGGGGAAGCAGCGATTCCGGCGCATCCTGCGCTGTCGCAAGGCTCGCCGCGAACGTCCCGCCGAGCGCCCCGACCATACCGAGCGCCGCGACGCTTCCCAGCCAGACCCCGCGCCGCATTACAGGTTCCCCGTGGCGATGCCGGGCAGTTCGACCTGCTGGGTTATCGGCCGGATCGGTTCTTCACCGCCATCGATGTATGCGAATATCAACACGGTGAGGACACCAACTCCTGCGTAAATCGGCAATCGGGCCAGCGGCGGCCTGCGCCGTTTCCTGCCCTGACCGAGGACCCTACCCTGTGCATGAGGACGACGCGACAGTTTTGACATATTGCGCGCGCCCTACCCCATCTATAGGCCAACCTGCAATGACTGCGCAGCCCTCTTTAACCGAAGATGATATCACCCGGATTGCGGCCCGGATCGACCGCCCGGTGGTGCTGGTCGGGCTGATGGGGGCGGGAAAATCGACGGTCGGGCGCAAGCTTGCAACTTTGCTGGATCGGGATTTCGTGGACGCCGACGAAGCGATCGAAGACGCCGCGCAGCGCAAGGTTTCCGAGATTTTCGAAGAATTTGGCGAAGCCTATTTTCGCGACGGAGAACGGCGCGTGATCGCGCGGCTGATCGAGGAGAACAGCGGCGTCATCGCGACCGGCGGCGGCGCGTTCATCGATCCCGAAACACGCGCGCTCATCCTCGACAAGGCGATAGCGGTATGGATCGATTGCGATATCGACACTCTGGTCGAGCGGACCTCGCGCCGCGACCATCGCCCTTTGCTCAAAACAGGCGATCCCAAGGAAATCCTCACGAAGCTGCTGGATGAACGTGGCGAATTCTACGGGCAGGCGCAGGTTCGCGTGGTGAGTGAGAACGGCCCTCATGCTCAGACGGCAAAGACGATTATCGAGGCGATCGACCAATGGCTGTAATCCCTGTCGCACTGGCTGGTCGCAGCTACGACGTCACGATAGAAAGCGGCGCTCTGGAGGATTTCGCGGGCTATGCGCGCGCCTGTCTCGGCGGTTTCGACAAGAGCGGGCGCGCGGTGCCGTTCGTTGCAGACAGGAATACGCACAGGCTTTACAGCGACACCGTAGAGCGAAGCCTCTCGAAGGCTGGCTTCAGGGCAGACTGGTTCGTCGTCGAGCCGGGGGAAGCCGCAAAAAGCTGGCCGGTTCTAGAAAAGCTTACCGATTGGCTGCTCGATCTCGGTGTGACGCGTTCTGACCATGTGTTCGCACTCGGCGGAGGCGTGGTCGGCGATCTCACCGGTTTCGCCTGCGCCATTACCAAGCGCGGCTGCGGCTTCGTGCAAATCCCCACGACGCTGCTCGCGCAGGTGGACAGCTCCGTCGGCGGCAAGACAGCGATCAACACCCGCGCAGGCAAAAACCTGATAGGAGCCTTCCACCAGCCTTCCGCCGTCCTGATCGATCCGCTCGTGCTGGGCACCCTGCCCGACCGCGAAATGCGCGCAGGCTATGCCGAAGTCATCAAATACGGGCTGCTCGGCGATGCGGAATTCTTCGGCTGGCTCGAAGCCAATGGTACTGACGTGCTGGCCCGCGAGCCCGAAGCGCTTAGCCATGCCATCGCGACCAGTATCAAGGCGAAGGCACGCATCGTCGCCGAGGATGAGCGCGAGACGACCGGGGTTCGCGCTCTGCTCAATCTCGGCCACACATTCGGACACGCGCTCGAGGCGGAAACCGGGTTTTCCGACCGGCTGCTCCACGGCGAAGCGGTTGCTGCGGGCATGGTCCTCGCCGCCCGGTACTCGGCCCGGCGCGACGACTTGTCGCTGAGCGATGCAGAACGTGCCGCGCGGGCGATCGCTCACGCAGGGCTGCCATCGGAAATCAGCACGCTCGCCCTGAACGCCAGCGGTCGGGAACTCGCCGACCACATGCGCCATGACAAGAAGATGGAGGGCGATACCCTCCCGTTCCTGCTGCTGAAGAATATCGGCGAGGCCTATCTCGCCCGCGACGTGGATTTGGCCGACATCGCCGCTTTCCTCGACGAGCAGCTTCAGGCGCACTAGTCTGATACGATGCCCCGTTTCATCGACCTCTCGATCCCCATCACCAATGACGTGATTTCCGATCCCGAGGTGATCCGGCCAAAGATCCAGTACATGACCCATGAGCACACATGGGAGCAGATCGCGAATTTCTTCCCCGGACTTGAAAAAGACGATCTGCCCGATGGCGAAGGCTGGGCGGTCGAGATGCTGGAGCTTTCCACGCATAACGGCACGCACATGGATGCGCCGTGGCATTATCACTCGACGACCGATGACGGTGCCGTCCCTGCGCCAAGCATCGACGAAGCGCCGCTCGACCGGTTCTTCCGCCCCGGCGTGAAGCTCGATTTCTCGCATTTGCCGCACGGACATGTGGTGAGCGCTGCCGAGCTTGAAGAGGCGTTTGCGAGGATCCGGTATGAGCTTGAGCCACTGGATATCGTCCTGATCCAGTCGGGCGCGGTATATGGAAGCGACAATTTTACCGATCAAGGCGTCGGCCTCGGCGCAGAGGCGACATTGTGGCTGACCGAGCGCGGCGTCGAAGTCGTCGGCACGGATGCGTGGAGCTGGGACGCACCGTTCAGCCACACGGCACGCCACTGGGCCGAGACGCGCGATGCCTCGATCATCTGGGAGGGCCACAAGGCCGGGCGTATTCGCCCCTATTACCAGATTGAAAAGCTGACCAATCTCGGCGAACTGCCGCCGCACGATTTCATGTTCAGCTGCTTTCCCGTGAAGATCGAGCGCGCGAGCGCCGGGTGGATTCGGGCGGTGGCGCTGATCGAGGAATGAGCGCCAGGGTCATCATCCTCAACGGCGTGAGCAGCGCGGGAAAGTCATCGCTCGCAAAAGCTATCCAGGATCAGGCCGATACGACCTTCCTTCACGTCGAGATGGACGCCTTCATCTCGTTCCTGCCGAATGGCCACGAGTTCAAACCGGAATGGTTCAGGCTCGACAAGGTCGATGGGGGCTCGGGCGAACTGCCGCGTATTTCGAACGGGCCGCGCGGAGAGGCGCTGCTCAGTGTCATGCGTCAATTTGTAATCGAGGCGGCGCAAAAGGGCCTCGACCTCGTGGTGGATGAAGTCTGTTACGCAGCAGAGATGGACGTCTATCGACGCGGACTGAACGGATGCGATGCTCATATCTGGAAGGTCACGGCCCCGTTGGACGTCATCGAGGCGCGCGAAAAAGCCAGAGGCGACCGGTTGATCGGGCTTGCGCGCGGGCAGTCTACCGACCTGCACCAAGGTATTGCGTATGACGGCGAGATCGACACGAGCACTGCGAGCCCTTGCGAACTAGCCGCGACAATCCTGGCGCAGCTATAGCTGCAAGTGTCAGCCTGCCGGGCGGCTCGGAAGTTTGGAAATCTTCGCGCTGATATCGGTAAGCGGAGCGGTCGAGCCTTCCGATTCGTGCTCCGCCATCATCTCGTCATGCTCGGCGAACAGCCGCTCGATATCGCTGCGGCGATCAAGCAGCATGTGCGCGATACCGGGCGCCAGGCTTTCCCCGTCTCCGATCTGGCCAAGGAGAGCGGCGATATCGCTTGCTGTCGCATCGCGCGGGGTTTTGAAGAAATGCCCCCTGCGATCGAAATATCCCGTGCCTCGCTTTGCCACTTTGCCCTCCGCCTGTTTACTGTTCGTCGCAATGGACGATTCCAGGCGCAAGTTTCCCCAAACCGAAGTCGATAGGCGAGTCCCGAAGCTAAAAAAATGCGACGAGCCGAAAAGAATGTCGCTAGCGTACAAACGCTTAGCAATAATTTATCACCGCCCGTGCAGTTTCTTACACCGGGCTTTGCGATTCAATTCCCGACGATGTTTGAGGACTATTCGAGTTCCAGAATCACCGCATCCACTGCGAGACTTTCACCCTCTTCGGCGTTGATGGTTGCAATCTTGCCCTCTTTCTCGGCCCGCAGGATGTTCTCCATCTTCATCGCCTCGACCGTCGCGAGTGGCTGGCCTGGCTGAACTTCGTCGCCTTCGCCGACATGCAGCTTCACCAGCATGCCGGGCATGGGACAGATCAGCATCTTGGAAAGATCGGGCGGGACCTTCTCGATCATGTGATCGAGCAGCGGAGCGACATCTGCAGGGAGCACCAGCGCCTCGTGCGACGCGCCGCGTGTCGTCATTTTCCAGCGCACGCCGACACGCTCGATCTGGACCGCGAGCTCCATGTCGCCGGTTACCTGCGCGATCGGCATGCCGATTTCCCAATCCCAAGTGCCGCAAGCAGGCTCGCCATCGACACTTGCGCCGCCTTCTTCAAGCAGCACATCGAATGCACGCTGGCCCATCTTGACCATCCAGCGCGAAGGCGGATTGTCGCTGCCGTTCAACTGCCCGCTGATCTGGCGCGCGCGCACCTGCCGGGTGAATTCGGCCCCGGCAAAAAGTGCCGCGAGCTGGCGCTGCAAGGCCTCATCAGCCGGCGCACCCTCGAACCCTTCCGGATATTCCTCGGCGATGAAGCCGGTGGTGAGCTCGCCAGAGCGGAAGCGTTCATGCTGCATGATCGCGCTCAGGAAATCGACATTGTGGCCGAGCCCATGGATGCGGAAGCGGTCGAGCGCTTCGATCTGCAAGTCGGCGGCTTCTTCGCGGGTTGGTGCCCAAGTTATCAGCTTGGCGATCATCGGGTCGTAGAACATCGACACCTCGCCGCCTTCGAACACGCCGTCGTCAACGCGGATGCTGCCCGCACCATGGGCAACGCCGCGACGCGCCTTGCCCTGCACCTCGCCGTCATCGCTCCAGCCTTCGACAGGCGGTGAGTAATGGACGAGCCTGCCGGTCGAAGGCAGGAAGCCGCGATAGGGGTCTTCGGCATAGACGCGGTTTTCGATCGACCAGCCGTCGATCCCGATATCGTCCTGCGTCATCTCCAGTTCTTCACCGGCGGCAACGCGGATCATCTGCTCGACGAGATCGATGCCGGTGATCGCTTCGGTGACCGGATGCTCGACCTGAAGACGGGTGTTCATCTCGAGGAAATAGAAACTCTCGCCCGATGGGTCTGCACCGCTAACGATCAGCTCGACCGTGCCTGCCGAATGGTAGTCCACGGCTTTGGACAGCGCGACGCATTGTTCGCCCATCGCTTTGCGCATTTTCGGCGTCACGAAGGGGGATGGCGCTTCTTCGACAACCTTCTGGTGGCGGCGCTGGATCGAGCATTCACGTTCGTTGAGGTAGAGCACGTTGCCATGCTTGTCGCCGAGGATCTGGATTTCGATGTGGCGCGGGTTTTCGATGAACTTCTCGATGAAAACGCGGTCATCGCCAAAGGAATTGAGCCCTTCGCGCTTGGTCGCCTCGAACCCCTCGCGCACGTCCTTCTCGGACCACGCAAGACGCATCCCCTTGCCCCCGCCGCCAGCGGACGCCTTCATCATCACCGGATAGCCGATGTCGTTCGATATCTCGACAGCGTGCTCGGTGTCGCGGATTTCCCCGACGAAGCCAGGCACGACATTCACGCCGGCTTCGCGTGCGAGTTTCTTAGACTCGATCTTGTCGCCCATCGCCGCGATCGCGCCGGGAGGCGGACCGATGAAGGCGATGTTTTCCTTCTCCAGCGCCTCGACGAAGCTCGCCCTCTCAGACAAAAAGCCATAACCGGGGTGAACCGCCTCTGCGCCGGTCTCCTTGCAGGCCGCGATGATCTTTTCAGGCAGAAGATAGCTTTCCGCTGCGGGCGCCGGGCCAATATGAACTGCCTCATCCGCCATCCGCACGAAAGGTGCCCGCCCATCGGCATCCGAATACACCGCGACCGTTGCAATCCCCATTTTACGCGCCGTCGTAATGACCCGGCACGCAATCTCCCCGCGATTGGCAATCAGTATTTTGGAAAACAAACGGAACCTCCGAAAGGATGGAAAGACGTCGCAACGCCTATGCCGCTCCCGGAGGTCCCGATCAAGCTAACGAATGTGGGCAAACGCCCGTGGCCGTCAGTGCGTGTGCCCGATATGCCGCTGGCGTTCTGCGATGAGTGAGGAGAATTCCTCCCACAGCGCCCGCGCCTGGTCCTGGCCACCCGCAATCTCAGCGAAAGCATCCCGCCAGGCCTTGTCATCCGCGGTCTGGGTCCAACCCATTTCAGCGATGCCGTTTTCCAGCGGGAAAGCGCCGATCATGTGCCACGGCCCGGTGTTCATGTGGATCAGGATGGGCGAGGTCCGACCGATCTTTTCGTCCGCTTGCTCGAACATCGCGATAATCTCGCTCGCCCGTCCCTGCTTGCCTTCGTGAAAGCGGACAAAATTGACCCGGTGCCAATTCTGATCGAGCAATTCCGGCTGCTCGGCGGTGTGATCATCGGCCAGCGCCGGTGCCGCGGCCATCGGCAGCGCGATCGCGGCTGCAAAAATCAATGTCTTACGCATTTTCAGTCCCCTCCCGTGGTGGTCCGACCCTTAGCGGACCCCGAAGTCCGTCCCGCAACCCTTTTATCGCTAAATCGCACCGCTGAAAGAGGGAGCGCTTGTAAAAATGCGACAGGGCAAATCTGCCGCGGCGGATCGGCCAAAGCCTGTAATTGCAGCGCTAGTGCGCGAGGCGAAGCATCATCGGGCGCTCTCGGCAGCGAAGGGGATCAGGCTGTCGGCATAGGCCCGCGCGCCGCGCCGGTCGCCCTCGCCCGCAATCAGTGTCCGCGCTGCCTCCGCGAGCCGTGCGATATTGTCTGGAGAAAGCGCGCCGAGCGGTTCGACATAGATCCCGATCGTGAACAGGATCGCGCCCGTTTCCGGCAGGCGGCGCAGAGTTTGCCGTTCGGAGCGCACGAACATCGTGTCACCCGCATTTCCGGGCGTGACATGCGCGAAATCACGCTCCGGCGGGCCTTGGGCGAGCCAGCGGCGCTCTCCGGTCGAAGCGATGAACCAATTGCAGCGACCGTAGATCGCACCGGGCTTCAGCGTTTCCATGAAGCGATCGACCCCGGTGGCAAGCTGCTCCTCGTAACCTGCAATCGGCGCGTGAAGCCCGCGCAGGGGCAAGCCGATCTTTTCCTCGGGATGCCAATCGGAGGGCCACGCGACTGCCGCTCCGACCAGACGATACGGACCATCATCAGCCGCCTTGGTCAGCAGGCACATATCCTCGTGCGCGGACAGTGCAGCTTCCGGAAGTGCGCCGTCCACGCCGAGCATTTGCGCGAGTTCTCGTCCCGGCTCATCCGCTTCGGGCGTTAGCTGGATGCCCTCGGGCCATTCGGCGAACCCCCTCGCCCGCGCGGCGAGATCGGGCTGTGGCTCGAGCCACCGATCCTCGCTCAGCCGGACCAGCCCCATACGCAGCTGGCCGCCGCCGCGCGCTTTCGGAAGGAGCTCGTCGACCGAAAAGCCGAGCGACATCCTATTCCGCCGGTTCGGCCTGCTTCGCCGCGCGCGCCGGTTCTTCGCCTTGGAGCGCTGTCATGCCCAGCTTGGCGAGCAGCGCTCCATCGCTGTCATCGCCTGCATTGGGTGCTGTCAGCAGCTTGTCGCCGGTGAAGATGGAATTCGCGCCCGCGAGGAAGCACAGCGCCTGCGTCGCTTCGCTCATGCTCTCGCGCCCTGCGGACAGGCGCACCATGCTCATCGGCATGGTGATGCGCGCCGCCGCGACGGTGCGGACAAACTCGATGTCATCGATCTTCGCCATCGGCGTATCGGCGAGCATGTCGCCCAGCACCGTGCCTTTGACCGGGACCAGTGCGTTCACCGGCACGCTTTCGGGATGCTGCGGCAATGTCGCGAGCGTATGAATGAAGCCGACGCGGTCCTCGCGCGTTTCGCCCATGCCGACGATCCCGCCGCTGCACACATTGATGCCTGCGCTGCGCACGTGATCAAGCGTATCGAGGCGGCACTGGAAGTCGCGCGTCGAGATGACCCGCTCGTAATATTCGGGCGAGCTGTCGATGTTGTGGTTGTAGTAATCGAGACCTGCCTCGGCGAGCATGTCGGCCTGATGCGGCTCCAGCATGCCGAGCGTCATGCAAGTCTCCAGCCCCATGGCGGAGACGCCTTTCACGATCTCGACAATCGCGGGCATGTCGCGGTCTTTCGGATTGCGCCAGGCGGCTCCCATGCAGAAGCGCTGCGAGCCTGCGTCTTTCGCTTGAGCCGCGCGCTGCAGCACCGCCTGCACATCCATCAGCTTGGTCGCCTCGACCCCGCTGTCCGCCTTGACCGATTGCGAGCAATAGCCGCAGTCTTCAGGACAGCCACCGGTCTTTATGCTGAGCAAAGTGCAGAGCTGGATCTGCTCGGGCGAATGGTGTTCGCGGTGCACCGTCGCTGCGCGAAATAGGAGCTCGGTGAAGGGAAGGTCAAAAAGGTCCGCGATTTCTTCGCGTGTCCAATTGGTGCGGGGGTGAGTCATCATTTCCTCAATCATTGTGCAGGCGGGCTTCAAGATCGTTCTTGCGCTGCTCTTCCGACGCGAGCCGCTTGAACACGATCATCGACGAAGTACCGCCCACAAGAAACGCAGCAATGAATGCAAGCCAGCGCCATGGTTCCGGCAAGGCGATGAAGCCCCAGAGACCATAAGCCATAAAACTGAAGAACACCGCCATTCGGGCAAGATGCGCCACTATTCCGCCGCCTCGTCCAGCCCCTCGCCCAGCGGCGGCATGTTGTGGCCGAGCAGCGTCAGAATATCCGCTGCGCATTCGACCACGTTGGAGCCGGGGCCGTAAATGCCCTGCACACCCGCTTCGCGCAGGAATTCGTAATCGCTCGCCGGGATCACGCCGCCGGCAGTCACTTTGATATCACTGCGGCCCGCTTCTTTCAGAAGGCGGATCAGTTCCGGGATCAGCGTCTTGTGGCCCGCCGCAAGCGAGGACGCGCCAATTACGTCGACATCGTGCTCCAGCGCCATGTCGCGCGCCTCTTCTGGGGTCTGGAACAACGGCCCGGAGACGACTTCAAAACCCATGTCGGAGAAAGCCGATGCGATCACGTTCGCCCCGCGATCGTGCCCGTCCTGCCCCATCTTCGCGACCATGATGCGCGGTTTGCGGCCAAGCCTGCGTTCGACAGCGTCGACACCGTCGGTCACCTGCGCCCAGCGGCGGTCGAATTCGTACGCGCTCTTGTACACGCCGCTCACCGGCTTGGGCGTTGCGTCATGGCGACCGAACGCCTTTTCCATCGCCGCCGAAATTTCGCCGAGTGTTGCATCGGCACGCGCCGCCTCAACCGCTTTTGCGAGCAGGTTCACATCGCCTTTCGCTTCCAGTTCGGCGATCTTCGAAGGGGGCAGCGGTACGCCGCGCTCATCGCGCCCGTCGCCCAATGCGGCTCGCGCTTCCGCCGGGTCGGTGGCGGCCGCGTCGCTCAGCGCAGCAAGCGCCGCTTGGCAAGCGTCCTCATCACGCTCGGCTCGGACACGCTCGATCCGCGCGATTTGTCCCTTGCGGACCTTCGCATTGTCGATGTCGAGCGTTTCGATCGGGTCTTCCTTGTCCTTGCGGTACTTGTTGACCCCGACAATCACCGTCTCGCCCTTGTCGACGCTGGTCTGCTTTTCCGCCGCCGCGCGCTCGATCGCAGCCTTTGGAGCGCCCGTCGCGACGTATGCCGTCATCCCGCCCGCCTCATCGACCTCCGCGATCAGCTTCTCGGCTTCTTCGACAAGCGTTGCGGTGAGCGCCTCGATGTAATGCGAGCCGCCCAGCGGATCGACGACATTGGTGATCCCGCTTTCCTCCTGCAGCACCAGCTGCGTGTTGCGCGCGATGCGGGCGGAGAAATCGGTGGGCAGCGCAATGGCCTCATCGAGCGCGTTGGTGTGCAGGCTCTGCGTGCCTCCCAGCGTCGCCGCCATCGCCTCGATAGTCGTGCGGATGACGTTGTTGTAGGGGTCCTGCTCCTGCAGGCTTACACCGCTCGTCTGGCAGTGGGTGCGCAGCATCTTCGAACGGTCGTTCTTTGCCCCCAGCCCGTCCATCACGCGGTACCACAGGGTACGCGCGGCGCGCAGCTTGGCGATCTCCATGAAAAAGTTCATGCCGATGCCGAAGAAGAATGACAGGCGGCCCGCAAAGGCGTCGATATCGAGCCCGGTCGCCATCGCCTTTTGCACATATTCCTTGCCGTCCGCGATGGTGAAGGCGAGCTCCTGCACCGCGGTCGCGCCCGCCTCATGCATGTGATAGCCGCTGATAGAAATGCTGTTGAATTTCGGCATGTTGACGGAGGTATATGCGATGATGTCTGAGACAATCCGCATGCTCGGTTCGGGCGGATAGATATATGTGTTGCGCACCATGAACTCTTTCAGGATATCGTTCTGGATGGTCCCTGAAAGCTTGTCCTGCGACACGCCCGAACGCTCGGCAGCGACGATGTAAAACGCCATCACCGGGATCACAGCGCCGTTCATCGTCATCGACACGGACATGGTGTCGAGCGGGATCTGGTCGAACAAGGTCTCCATGTCCGCCACTGTGTCGATCGCGACACCTGCCTTGCCGACATCGCCGACGACGCGCGGGTGATCGCTGTCATACCCGCGGTGCGTCGCGAGATCGAAGGCGACGCTCAGCCCCTTCTGCCCCGCAGCAAGGTTGCGGCGGTAGAAGGCATTCGATTCCTCGGCGGTCGAAAAGCCCGCATATTGCCGGATCGTCCACGGGCGCCCGGCATACATGCTCGCCTTCACCCCGCGAGTAAACGGCGCAAAGCCCGGGAGGCCCGGATCGAAATCTGCGTGATCCGCGTCGGTGTAAAGCGGCTTGATATCGAAGCCTTCGGGCGTTTCCCAGGTTAGGTCGCGCCCTTTCGATTCCTTGTCGGCAAGGGCTTTCCAGTCGGCAGGCGTCGGCCGAGAGTCGTTTGTATCGGTCATGGCAGGCCTCTAATCACACATTGAAGCGGCGCAAAAGAGGCAGGGGATCAAACTCCCTTGAATTCTGCCTTGCGCTTTTCGAGGAACGCCTTGCCGCCTTCGCGCGCATCGACGCTTGCGCCTGCCTTGTGCTGGGCTTCGGCCTCGGCGAGCAGGACCTGCTGCAGATTACCGTCAAGCGCCGTCGCGATGTTGCGCTTCATGGCGGCATAAGCGAGCGTCGGTCCGTTGGCGAGTTTGGCTGCAAGCGCGCGCGCTTCGTCCATCAGCAGCTCGTCATCGACGCATTTGTAGACCAGCCCCCACTCCTCTGCCTGTTCGCCGCCGATCTTCTCACCAAGCATCATCATGCGGGTCGCGCGCGGACGGCCGATCGCGCGGGCGAGCAGCCATGTGGAGCCACCATCGGGGACCAACCCGATATTGACGAAGGCCTGCAGGAAATACGCGCTTCTGGCCGCCATGGTGAAATCCGCCGCCAGCGCGAGGCTGCATCCCACGCCCGCCGCCGGGCCGTTGACAGCGCAGATCACCGGCACATCGGCGCGGATGATGTGGCTGATCGCCGGATTGTAATGGTTGATGAGCGCCTCGTGGCTGCCGCCCTTCCCCATCAGCGGGTTGTCGTCGCTGCGCGCGGAAAGGTCCGCGCCGGAGCAGAAGCCCTTGCCCTCGCCTGTGATGAGCACCGCGCGGGAATCGCCGAGGTCGTAGAACACCTGCCCGATCTCGTCGGCCATCTGCGGCGGCATGGCGTTGAGCCGTTCGGGCCGGTCCAGCGTGAGCAGGGTGAGCGGGCCGTCTCTTTCGACGCGGATGGTTTCGTAGGACATGTGCTTTCTCTCGCTTGGCGCCGGGTCAATTCGACCAGTGCGCGTCTTCCTTGGGCGTTTCCATGATCTCTGTAAGCATGCCCTGCATGTCCTTTGGATGGACGAAAAAGATAGGCGTGCCGTGCGCGCCGATGCGCGTCGGGCCGAGAATGCGTTTGCCCATCCCTTCGAATTCGGCGCGGGCGTCTTCGATATCGGGCACTTCGAAACAGACATGATGCTGCCCGCCGAGCGGGTTCTTTTCGAGGAAATTGTTGATCGCGCTGTTCGGCCCAAGCGGCTCGATCAATTCGATCTGCGTGCCGTTCATTCCCGAGTCGGTGGGCGTATCGACAAAGCAGACCTTCACCCCCTGCTCGGGCAGATCGAATGGCTCGTGAATATGCCTTGCGCCCATGGTGTCGCGGTAATGCGCGATGGAGTCCGCGATGGAGGGCGTTGCGACGCCGATGTGGTTGAGACGGCCTAGTTTCATGTCTTCCTCTCGTCATTGCGAGCCGCGAAGCGGCGCGGCAATCCAGAGCGTATTGCAACCCGCTTTGGATTGCTTAACTTCGTTCGCAATGACGGATGGCTAATCATTGCGCAATATCTTCGAACATATCCCGCCATCGCGGATTGTAGGCTTCAATAAGCTTCATTTTCGCCTTGCGATTGCCAGCCTTGATCTGCTTTTCGCGAAGAATGGCACTTTCCATTGTCTCATGCTGCTCGAACCAGACGAGCCGGTTGCAGCCATATCTCTTGGTGAATCCTTCGACCAAACCTTCACGGTGCTGCCAGACACGACTGGGTAGATCTGAGGTAACGCCAGTGTAGAGTGTCCCATTCCGCCCGCTAGCCATAATGTAAACCGCAGGCAGCTTTGTCATCGCGAGGAGCCGAAGGCGACGCGGCAATCCAGAGCGCGTCGAGAGCCACACTGGATTGCTTCGCTACGCTCGCAATGACGACTGTCAGCCCTCACAACGGAATATTGTCATGCTTCTTCCACGGGTTCTCCAGCTGCTTTGTTCGCAGCTTCCTTAGCCCCAGCGCCACCCGCTTGCGGGTGTTCCGCGGGTAGATCACCTCGTCGATATAGCCGCGCTGCGCCGCCACGAAGGGGTTTGCGAAGCGGTCTTCGTATTCCTTTGTTTTCTCAGTGATCTTGTCGGGATCGTCGCGGTCCTGGCGGAAGATGATTTCCACCGCGCCCTTCGCGCCCATCACCGCGATCTCGGCGGTAGGCCACGCGTAGTTCAAATCCCCGCGCAGGTGTTTCGACGCCATCACGTCATACGCGCCGCCATAGGCCTTGCGCGTGATCACGGTGATCTTGGGCACGGTCGCCTCGGCATAGGCGAACAGCAGCTTTGCCCCGTGCTTGATGATGCCGCCCAGTTCCTGGCTGGTGCCGGGCAGGAAGCCGGGCACATCCACGAAGGTCACGATCGGGATCTCGAACGCATCGCAGAACCGCACGAAGCGCGCGGCTTTCTTCGATGAGTTGATATCGAGCACGCCCGCCAGCACCATCGGCTGGTTCGCGACGACGCCCACTGTGCGCCCTTCGACCCGGCCAAAGCCGCAGATGATGTTCGCCGCATGGGCGGGCTGAATTTCGAAGAACGTCCCCTCGTCCACCGTCTTCCGGATCACTTCGTGCATGTCGTATGGCACGTTCGCATTGTCGGGGATCAGCGTGTCGAGGCTCGGCTCTTTGCGATCCCACGGATCGTTGGTGGGAAGTTCGGGCACTTCCTCGCGGTTCGATAGCGGCAGGTAATTGAAGAACTCGCGCGTCGCGAGCAGCGTCTCGACGTCGTTTTCGAATGCGACGTCGGCAACGCTGGTCTTGGTCGTGTGCGTCACCGCTCCGCCAAGCTCTTCCTGCGTCACCACTTCGTTGGTGACCGTTTTCACCACATCCGGGCCGGTCACGAACATGTAGGAGCTGTCTTTCACCATGAAGATGAAGTCGGTCATTGCGGGCGAATATACCGCCCCGCCCGCGCATGGCCCCATGATCAGGCTGATCTGCGGGATGACGCCGCTCGCCAGCACATTGCGCTGGAACACTTCGGCATAGCCGCCGAGTGACGCCACGCCTTCCTGAATGCGCGCGCCGCCGCTGTCGTTTAGGCCGATGACAGGCGCGCCGACCTTCATCGCGGTGTCCATCACCTTGCAGATCTTTTCGGCATGGCGTTTTGACAGCGATCCGCCGAATACGGTGAAATCCTGAGAGAAAACATAGACGAGGCGGCCATTGATCGTGCCGCTGCCCGTCACGACACCATCGCCAGGAATCTTTTGATCCTCCATGCCGAAATCGACGCAATCGTGCTCCACATAGGTGTCGAGCTCTTCGAAGCTGCCCTTGTCGAGCAAGATGTCGAGCCGCTCGCGCGCGGTCAGCTTACCCTTGGCGTGCTGCGCAGCGATGCGCTTCTCCCCGCCGCCCAGCTTGGCAGCGGCGCGGCGACGTTCCATTTCGGCGATATTGGCGGACATTCGTGACCCCTGTGTGGATTGTCTGAGGGTGCGTTGCCTCAGCGGCGCCGGAGCGTCAACGTGTCAAAAGAAGGGAATCGGGCATGCGCGACATCGAAACGCTCATCATCGGTGGTGGGATCGCCGGGCTCTCGCTCGCCGCGCGCGTTGCGCACCGCACCGACACGCTTGTGCTCGAGGCGGAAAGCGCGCCCGGCTATCACGCGTCGGGCCGCAGCGTGGCGATCGCGCATTTCGGACTTGGCGAGCGGATTGTGCGAACGCTCACCGCTTTGAGCCTGTCGGAGCTTGCCGCCGTACCCGAAGACGACCGGGCGCGCTCGGCCATTGTCCACCCTGCCCTGCACATCGGGCGCTCGGATCAGGCGGAGGAACTGGAGGCATTGGAAGAGGTGCACCGCACGTTTGGCTGCGACTATGCGCGGATATCGGGCGAAGAGGCGCGCGCGCTCTTCCCGGCGCTACGGATCGGGCCGGAGCACTGCCATGAAGCGATCGTCGACCACGGCGCATTGAAGCTCGACGCTGATGCGATGCTGCAAGGCCATGTGCGCGATCTCCGCGCGGCGGGCGGCGATATCGTCGTGAACGCTAGAGTGACCGCGATTGCGCGGGACGAAGGCCGGTGGGTGGTGGAGACGAATGCCGGACCTGCGCGCGCAGCGACCATCGTGAATGCCGCCGGCGCATGGGCCGACGAAATCGCCTCGATGGCTGGTACGCGCGGCATTGGGATCGAGCCGCGCCGACGCACGGTTATATCCTTCGATACGCCGGACGAGATGAACGTGTCCCAATGGCCTTTCACCAAGACCGTGGGAGCAGGTTTCTACATCCTCCCGGAAGGCAGCGGACGGCTGCTCGCATCGCCCATGGACGAAGTTAAAAGCACCCCGTGTGATGCCGCGCCCGAAGAAATCGACATCGCCACCATCGCCGAGCGCGTTCAGGAAGCGACTACACTGCCCGTGGAGCGCATCGCGCACAGCTGGGCAGGCCTCAGAAGCTTCGCGCCCGATGAGCTGCCGGTAATCGGTTTCGCGCAGGACGTGCCCGGTTTCTTCTGGTTCGCCGGGCAAGGCGGCTATGGCTTTCAGACCTCGCCCGCCCTTGCAGAAATTGGGGCTGCGCTGCTTTTCGATGGCGTATGGGACGAACGCCTGACTGCCGCAGAGATCCAGCCCGGGCTGTTCCGGCCGGAGCGGTGCCAACGCTGACCTGCCCGAAATGCAACGCCCCTAGAACTTCAGCGTGACGCTGCGCGCGATGGCAGGAGACAGGCTTTCGACCATTCGCAGCGCTTTCGTCATGCCGATATTGGCTTCGTCCCGGTCCTTTTCGATGGCGACCACAATTTGCCGCTCGCATTCTTCCGGCGGCATTTTCTTCATCGGATTGCCGTCATTCATCTGCGTATCGACGACCGGAGGCAGCGCCTCGATCACGCGGATGTTCGTGTCTTTCAACTGTTCGCGCAGCGCCAGCGAATAGAAGCGCAGCCCCGCTTTCGTCGCGCAATACACGGGCTGGCGGGCGGCAGGCGCGATGGCAAGGCCCGAAGTGACGTTGACGATGGCCGCTTCCGGGCGAGATATCAGGTTCGCCATGAGGCCGGTGATGAGCCGTATCGGAGCGCTGAGATTGGCATAGACACCCGCATCGGCTGCATCGGCATCAGGCTGGCCCTTGCGAAAATCATGGTCCACCAATTGTCCGGCATTGTTGAGGAGCACATCGATCTCGCGCCCGCCCCACTCGGCGATCAGCGCGTCTACGCCTTCCGCATCCGACAGGTCGGCGGACATCGTCTCGAACCCTTCGGCGGCCATCGCGGCGAGCCTTTGCGGATCGCGGCCGGTCAGAACGACGCTCGCCCCCTTCGCCATCAGCTGACGTGCGAGGGCGTGCCCGATCCCCGCAGTGCCACCCGTCAATAGGATCGTCTTGCCTGAAAGCTCCATCAGAATTTCACGATGCCATGTTCGACGAGACTGCGCGTGGTCGCCTCGACGCTGTCTTTCGCGGAGATGTACTCGAGCCCGAGCACCTCGGCCGCATGCTTACCCGACACGTCGCGCGTTCGGCCAAGCTCGCCTTTGATCTGCTGGAGGTCGGCGACGAGCGGCGCGAGCAGCTTAACGAAGATGCTCGGCAGCTTGCGGCTCGGAACCTTCCCCGCATAGGCCGGCGTCCGCTCACGAATGATAGCCGCGATGTCTTTCATCCAGAGAAACTTGTCCGAGACGGCAAAGCGTTCATTACGCACCTTTTCCTCTGGAGCATCGAGCGCGAGCAGGTGCGCCTTCGCGACATCGCGCACATCGACGATGCCGAAACCCAGATCGGGGATAGCCGGGATTTCGCCCGTTACCAGCCGCTGCACGAGCGCGATGGAGGTTGAAAGGTCGTCGTTCGGCACCGGGCCTAGCACGGCGACAGGGTTGACCGAACAGAACGACATTTCCGGCGCATGCGCGGCAACCCAGGTGCGAGCATCGCGCTCCGCAACCGTCTTGGATCGGTGATAGGGCGGGACGCTCGGGTTATCGAGGTCGGTCCAATCCTTCTCATCGAAAACAGTCTGCCCCGGCGGATGACCATAGGCGATCGCGGCGGCAGAACTTGTCAGGACGAAGCGCTTGATCCCGGCTGCCTGTGCGAAGGTCAGCGCCCGCATCGCGCCGGCGCGTGCAGGCTCGACAATCTCGTCCGCGCTTTTGGGCACCGATATCGGGAATGGCGAAGCGACATGCGCCACGCCATCGCACCCTGTACAGGCGTCCGCCCACCCTTCGTCATTTTCGAGATCGGCCTGAAACACCTTGAGCCGTTCGCCCGCATCGGGCCAGCGTTCGCGCAGGCACGGTTCGCTCTTCGCTTGGTTGCGGACGGTCGTGTGAACCGTCTTTCCCGCAGCGAGAGCCTGATCGATGATCTCCCCACCAATATAGCCGGTGCCCCCGGTGACAAGAATCGTATTCGTCATGGCGCTCTCCCCTGGAATGGATCGCAGCCTAGACGAATTTTGCGGCTTTGCACCCTATCGCAGCAGCACCAGCTCCTCTGCCACCGTCGGATGGATCGCGGTCGTGGCGTCAAAATCGGCCTTGTTCATGCCTGCTTTCACCGCAACCGCTGCGGCCTGCATGATTTCCGGCGAGTCCGGGCCGATCATGTGAATGCCGAGGATTTTGCCGTTCGCGGCATCGCAAATCATCTTGATGAGGCTGCGTTCATTGCGGCCCGCCACCACGTTTTTCATCGGGCGGAAGTCGGACTGATAGACCGCGACCTTTCCATACTGATCTTTTGCTTCGCGCTCATTCAACCCGACCGAGGCGATCGGAGGATGGCTGAAGACGGCGCTTGGGATGCAGGAATGATCCACGGCATACGGTTCCACCCCGCCGAACATGCTGTCGGCAAACGCCTGGCCTTCGCGGATGGCAACAGGCGTCAGTTGAACCCGGTCGGTCACATCGCCAACGGCGTAGATGTAATCGACGTTCGACTTGCTGAACTTGTCGACCTTGATCTCGCCCTTGTCGCCCATCTCCACGCCGACCTTATCGAGGCCGAGCCCCTTGGTGTTGGGCACGCGTCCGGTGGCGATCATCACGCAATCGAATTCGCGCTCGTCGTGATTGGTCATCTTGACCGCGAAAGTGCCGTCGTCGTTCTTGCGCACATATTCGAATTCGGCGTGAAAGCAGAACTCGATCCCTTTGGTCATGGAGATTTGCATCAAGCGGTCACGGAGCGAGAAGTCGTAGCTGCGCAGGATCACGTCGGACCGGTTCGCGATCACGACCTTGCTGCCGAATTCATTGAAAATCCCGGCGAATTCATTGGCGATATAGCCGCCTCCAGCGATCAGCACACGGCGCGGGATCGCGTCGAGATGGAACGCTTCATTCGACGTGATGCAGTGTTCGTTGCCTTCGAAGTCCGGCATGTGCGGCCAGGCGCCTGTCGCGATGAGGATGTATTTCGCGGTCACCACTTTCCCGCTCGCAAGCGTGATCTCGTGGTCTCCGGTGATCTCCGCGCGCTCGTGGAACAGGGTCACGTCGTGCTTGTCGAGCGTGTCGGTGTAGATGTCCTCGATGCGGTCTACGTCCCGCAGCACATGGTCGCGCAGCTTGACCCAGTCGAAGCTCTTGCCTTCGATCGTCCAACCGAATTCCTGGCAGTCCTCCAAATCCTCGGCGAAATGCGCGCCGTAGACGAGCATCTTCTTGGGCACGCATCCGCGGATGACGCAGGTCCCGCCAACCCGGTGCTCTTCGGCCGCAGCGACGCGGGCGCCGTGCGCCGCAGCCACGCGGCTGGCGCGGGTGCCGCCCGATCCGATACCGATTGTGAACAGATCGAAATCGTATTCGGTGTCTGCCATGCCTGATGCTCCTGAATGATTGCCTGCGCCCTATGGCGCGGCTGACGGCAATTGCCAACCGCGCGCGGGGTCTGCAGCCGGTTCGGGGATCAGGACTGAAGCGTTACAGCGTGTTTCAGCCTTCCGCCGCGCGCGGTCCGCCGCCACCTCTGCGGCGACCTCCACCGCCACCGCGCCGGCGATTACCGCCAGGACGGCCGCCGCCGCCTGCATTCTTTGGCCTGCCCTGGCGATTGGGATGCTTGCGCTTGGGCTTGCCACCAGAACCGCCTTCACCGCGCGGGGGACCATCACCGCGCGGCTTGCCGCCGCCTGCCGGGCGCGGCCTGATCTTCTTTTTCGAAACGCGGGTCTGGCCCTTGGGCGGGGGCTTGGTCGGACCGACGCCTTCCACCACCGCACGGAAATTCTCTGGCAGGTCGAGGCGCTCCAGCTCGGCATCGGTGTTGCGCTGAATGTCTTTCAGATAAGCGCGCTCGTCCTCTGCGCAGAACGCAATCGCGATCCCGTCACGGCCCGCCCGCGCCGTCCGCCCGATACGGTGGACATATTGTTCAGGCACATTGGGAAGCTCGTAATTGATGACGTGGCTGACGCCGGGAATGTCGATCCCGCGCGCAGCGACATCGGTCGCGATCAGGATCGCAACCTTGCCCCGGCGAAACTCATCGAGCGCGCGCTGACGCTGCGGCTGCGACTTGTTGCCGTGGATCGCATTCGATTCGATGCCTTTCTGGCGGAGCTTCTTTACCACGCGATCGGCGCCGTGTTTCGTGCGGGTAAAGATCAGGATGCGCTCCATCTCTCCCGGCACCTCATGCCGGCCCGACAAGATCAGCTCGAGCAGCGCCTGCTTCTCGTCCTGCTGAACCATGAACAGATATTGCTCGATCCGCTCCGCCGTGGTCGCCGCCGGGGTGACGCTGATGGTCACGGGATTGTTGCAATATCCGCTCACCAGCTCCTTGATCTGCTTGGGCATGGTCGCGCTGAAGAACAGCGTCTGGCGCTCCTTCGGCACCAGCTGGTTGATCCGCTGAAGCGCGTGGATGAAGCCGAGGTCGAGCATCTGGTCGGCCTCGTCGAGCACGAGCAATTCGACGCCCGAAAGGTTGAACGCCTTTTGATCGATCAGGTCAAGCAAGCGCCCCGGCGTCGCGATCAGGATATCGGTTCCGCGGTGCAGCTTGTTCCGGTCCTTGTTGACGCTGGTGCCGCCGACGATGACCTGCACCTTCAGCCCGGCAAGCGCGCCGTAATCCTTGGCACTGGCGGCAATCTGCGTCGCCAGTTCGCGCGTCGGCGCGAGCACAAGCATGCGGCAGCTCTTGAACGGGATGCGGTTGTCGCTTTCGCGCAGCCGGTCGATGCTGGGCAGCATGAAGGCTGCGGTCTTGCCGGTGCCGGTCTGCGCAATGCCAAGCAGGTCGCGCCCTTCGAGCACGGGGGGGATGGCCTGCTCCTGGATCGGCGTCGGCGTGTCGTAGCCCTTCATGTCGAGGGCCTGGAGGACGGGCTGAGACAGCCCGAGTGTTTCGAATGTCATTGAGTTTTTACTCGCAATATATGCGGTGCGCACGGCCATTGGCGTCATGCGAAGCGCGGGGTTTGAAAACCGCCCGCGTGAAATGGGAAGCTGGGAAATTATGAGCGAAACGCTGCCGGGGCGGGTTGGAAAAGAGCCGCCGCTTCACGCTGGCAGGTGCGTTTCGGTTGGCGGGCATTTGGATGCTGCAGTGCGGAATGTCAATGCGACAAGGTGTCCAATGAAAATTTGGTCTTCTCAAACTTGTCTAAGGACACGAGGACTTAAGCTCGATTGCTCACCCCAACCCCGCCGCTTCCATCAGCGCTTGCGTGCTCGCGTCGAACTCGCCTTCGCCGGTGTCCAGTTGCTTCGCGATCGCCTTGCCCAGTTCGACGCCGAACTGGTCGAAGGGGTTGATGCCCATCAGTACGGCGTTGGCGAAGGTTCGGTGCTCGTGAAAGGCGATGAGCGCGCCGAGCATTGCGGGATCGAGATCGTCGATCAGGAACATCGCCGAGGGGCGGTCTCCCTCGTATGACCGAGCCGGATCGTCCGAAGCCTGACCCGCCATCAGCGCCGCGCCCTGCGCGAGGCAGTTCATCAGCAGCGCCTTGTGGTGCGCCGGGTCCAGTTCGTCGCCGGGGGCGATGCTGGCGATAAAGTCGACCGGGATCAGGTGCGTCCCCTGGTGGAGCAGTTGGAACACGGCGTGCTGCGCATCGGTGCCCACCCCGCCCCAAGTGACCGGCGCGGTCGGTCCGCCAACCGGCTTTCCGTCCGCCGTGACGCTTTTCCCATTCGATTCCATCTCCAGCTGCTGCAGATAGTCCGGAAACAGCGCGAGCCGCTCATCATAGGCGAACACCGCTCGGGTCTGACAACCGCGCACGCGCGTGTAATACTGATCGGCGAATGCGGCGAGCAGCGGGGCGTTGGCCCGGCCCTCGCTTTCGCGGAAATGCGTGTCGATCGCGTGCGCCCCCGCCAGCATCGCCTGAAAATCGTCCATGCCGGTTGCCAGCGCCACCGGAAAACCGATGCTCGACCACAGCGAATATCGTCCGCCCACGCTCTCCGGAAATGGCAGGATGCGCGTCTCATCGACGCCCCATTCCACCGCGCGCTCCGGGTTCGCGGTCAGCGCAACCACCCGCCCGCTCGGATCGCTCACATCGTTATCGGCCAGCCATTTGAGCGCACTCGCCGCGTTCGTCATGGTCTCTGTCGTGGTGAAAGTCTTGGAGGCGACGGCGATCAGCGTCGTTTCCGGATCGCAGGCGTCAAAGGCCTGCTCCAGCGCCAGCCCGTCTATATTGGAAACGACATGCACATCGACGAGCTTCAGATCGCGGGTCAGCGCATCGACAGCCAGGTCAGGCCCCAGCGCGGAGCCGCCGATGCCGATATGGATGAGGTGCTTGATTTCGCCCAGCGCGCCTTGATGGATCGCTTCGACCAGCATTCCCATCCGCGCGAGCAATGCCTCGGCCTCTTCGACCTGCGCTTCCGTGCCGCTGCCGCGCATGGCGCCATGGGTTGCCGCGCGCCCCTCAGTCGGGTTGACGATCCCGCCATCGAACAGGGCCTCGCGCGCCTCCGCAAAGCCCGAGGCCTCGGCCAGTTCTTCGAACGTATCGAGCAGATCGTCATCGAGATGCGTCTTCGACCAATCGACCAGCATGCCGTTGGTGCCGTGATCGGGAATGTCGAATTCAATCCGCTGGCTGAGCTTGCCCACCCGGTCCGCATGGGCATCGAACAACTGCGTCAGAGTGCGCCGCTCCGCGCTTTCAAGCTTCGACCATATTGCGGCAATTCTATCGGACGTCATTGGCCAAACCCCTTTGCGCGTTCACTCAGGTGCGAGTAAGGGGGCGAGCGATGGATGTTAAGACCCAAACTGCGCCGAGCGATAGTGCGGGGGACGATACCGAGAGCGAGAGCTTTGCCGGTTTCGCCCTGTTTTTCGTAAAGCTGGTCGTTGCAGTCCTGCTGCTGCGCATATTGGTGTTTTCGCCGTTCTCGATACCGTCGGAAAGCATGTTGCCGCGCCTGTGGAACGGGGATTACCTGCTCGCGGCCAAGTGGTCGTACGGCTATTCCGGCAATTCGCTTCCCTTCAACCTGGGGCTTCCCGAAGGACGGATATTTGCGCGCTCGCCCGACCGCGGCGATGTCGTGATTTTCAAGCACCCGATCGACAACACCGACTATGTCAAAAGGGTGATCGCCGTGCCGGGCGATACCATCGCCATGATCGAAGGACAGATCGTGCTGAACGGCGAGGCGATACCGAAAGACCCCATTCGCGATTTCGACATTGCCGTGTCCCCCAACACCTCCTGCGCGTGGGCCGCGGAAGAGGTGATGGTCGCGCCGGACAGCACGCTGTGCCGCTACAACCGCTTCAGAGAAACCCTGCCCAGTGGGCGAAGCTATGAAGTGCTCGACTTCGGCATGGCGCGCGGCGACACCTTTGCCGAAATAATGGTCCCCGAAGGGCACATGTTCGTGATGGGCGACAACCGCGACAATTCGCGCGACAGCCGCTTTCCCGCAATGTCCGGAGACGCGGTCGGCATAGTGCCGCAGGACAAGCTTGTCGGCAGGGCGGCCATCATCATGTGGTCCACCGATGGCAGCGCCGAGTGGCTCAAGCCCTGGACCTGGTTTTCGGCGGCACGCTGGGACCGGATCGGCAGCACGTTGTGAGCACGCTGGAACCCGAAACGCGCGAGTGGCTGAAGGCCAACGGCTTTTCCGTACGCACCGACGCGCCGTGGGTGGAGGCGCTGACTCACGGCAGCTACAATGGCGGCGCGGCCCGCGTGAATGAGCGCGATTACCAGCGGCTCGAATTCCTTGGCGACAGGGTGCTTGGGCTGTCGGTTGCGAGCTGGCTCTACAGCGCTGGCGATGCGCCTGAAGGCCGGCTGTCGCAGCGCCTAAACGCGTTGGTCAGCGGGGCCACCTGTGCACGAATTGCCCAGGCTATCGGCCTTCCCGATCACGTGAGGCTGGGCAAGCAGGCGCGCGAGGATGGCGGGGCGGAGAGCGCCAACATCCTCGGCGATGTGATGGAAGCCCTGATCGGTGCGAGCTTCATCGAGAACGGGTACGACGCGACGCGCGATTGCGTTTACCGGCTGTGGGAATCGGAGCTCGATGGCGATTCGGGCAAGGCCAAGCATCCGAAAAGCGCGCTGCAGGAATGGGCCGCAGGCAATCGCCGCGCCATGCCGCAATACGACATCATCGATCGCAGCGGGCCGGACCACGCCGCGCGCTTCACCGTACGGGTGAGCATTCACAATGTCGGCGAGGCGCAGGGCGTCGCGACAAGCAAGGGCGAGGCGGAAAAGCGCGCCGCAAAAGCATTTCTGGAGGAATACGGGTGAATTTGGAAACAGCGCCGACTTTCTGCGGCGTGGTCGCCGTGCTTGGCGCGCCCAATGCGGGCAAATCGACCTTGGTGAACCAGCTGGTCGGCCAGAAAGTCGCGATCACCAGCGCGAAAGCGCAAACGACGCGCGCGCGGATGCTCGGCATTGCGCTTTACGGTCCTGTGCAGATGATCCTGGTCGACACACCCGGTATCTTCGAGCCCAAGCGGCGGCTCGACCGCGCCATGGTCAGCGCCGCGTGGGAGGGCGCGAACAGCGCTGATGCGATCATCCTGCTGGTAGATCCCATCAAGCAGCGGCGGCATGAATTGATCCCGCTGCTGGAATCGCTCGAAAATCGCCCCGAGAAGAAAATTCTCGTGCTCAACAAGGTGGATCGCGCGAAGAAAGAGCCGCTGCTTGCGCTCGCGCAGGAGCTTTCCGAAAAGGTCGAATTCGACGAAATCTTCTTCGTGTCGGCGCTCACCGGGGATGGCGTGGAAGAGATGAAGGAAGCGCTGGCCAGGGCCATGCCTGAGGGGCCGTGGATGTATCCCGAAGACCAAGTGTCCGATGCTTCGGAACGCCTGCTGGCAGCTGAGATTACCCGCGAGCAGATCTACCAGCAGCTCCATGAAGAACTGCCTTACGACACCGCGGTTCGGCCCGAGCAGTACAAGGCGAGGCCAGACGGTTCGCTCGAAATTCACCAGCAGATCGTGGTCGCGCGCGAAAGCCAGCGCCCCATCGTGCTGGGAAAAGGCGGACAGCGGATCAAATCGATCGGCGAGGCCGCGCGCAAGGAGCTGTCCGAGATTCTCGGAGTGAAGGTCCATCTATTCCTGCACGTTAAGGTGCTGGAGAACTGGTCCGAGGACAAGGAAGTGTTCGAGGAAATGGGGCTGGAATGGACCAAATAGCGCGAATTTGCATCGTGATACTATCTACCGCGGTCTTGTTTCTCTCTGCATGCCAGGAAGCCGGGCCGGTCAAGGTGCGCGGACAGGAAGAGGCAAAAAGCCAAAGTTCGTATCTGAGCGAGGAAGCGCGCGAGATCGGCTGCGCCATTCTTGTTGATTACATGTCATCCCGGTTCCAAGAAACGGACAAACCGTTGTTCCTGACCGACGGGGCATACCGCTCTACTTTTGATGAGGTGACCGGCACCGCTGCGTTTTTGGCGCAGATCGAAAAACCCGGTGAGGACACGAATGTGACGCCAGAGCATATAGAAAAGGCTCAAGCGCTGAATAAATTGGGCGATCTTAGTCCAACTAAGGAATGCCCTGCACTGAAGGCTTTGAAGGCGGAAAACTCGCACAAGCCCGATGACGATGAGGATTATCCACCGCTCACGGATGACAATCTGTTCTTCCTTTACGATACGTACAGCGTACAGGTTCCGCTGGTCGATCTCGCGAAAGGCGAGGCAGTGTTCGAGACTAGTTATGTCTGTGGGCCGGAATGCGCGAATGGAGCGGTCGTCACCTATCGGAGAGCCGACGATGGCAATTGGTCGCCAGCCGAGACGATGCCGACTTGGATTAGCTAAAGCTAAGGCTCACCCCCGCCCCAACTTCTCCAGCTTCGCCTTGAGCGCGCTTTCATCGAAGGGTTTGACGATATAATCGTCGGCGCCTGCGCCGATACCTTCGTGAATGTCCTTCGCCTCGCCGTTCGAGGTGCAGAAGATAACGATGGGCTCCTTCGGCGTCGGAATGGCGCGCAGCTTCGACACGAATTCGATCCCGTCCATCTCCGGCATGTTCCAATCGGTGAGGACCACGGCAGGCATGCTCTTCTTGCAGCGCGCAAGCGCCTCTTCGCCGTTCTCCGCTTCGACCGGAATATAGCCGAGGCCCTTGGCGATCTTCGAGGAAACCTTGCGGATCACGCGGCTGTCATCGACGATCAGGCACACCTCCGCTGCATCCTGATCGGGCACGTCATCGCCGAACCGGTCGCGCATCGCCTTGGCCTGCTGGACCATTGCCTCGGTGCTGCCCGGTTCGGGGGTTTCGGCGATCGTTTCCTTCACATCCTCAGGCACCTCGACCGGCTGCGCGCCATCGCGCGCCTCGGTCAGCCGCTCGGCGAGGCTTTTGCCGTCGCTTTCACGGCGATTGCGGTTCGGGCCGGTGTTGCGTTTGATCAGATTTTGAATGGCTCGTGCTCCCCTCCGAGCGTGGCGAACTCATGCTCGCCGCTCAGATCATGCGCCTCGTCTTCATCACCGAGGGGGGTGATGGTCTCGCCCTCCCCCGGCGTGATGCGGACATGCAGATATGGCATCCAGACGTCGCCGAATTCGGCCTTTTGATACCACACGTCGAGCACGTCATAGCTCGCCCACATCCCATCGGGTGCGCGCAGACGGATGCCTTCGCCGATGCGCGGAACAGCGGCGAAGCGGATGCGCTCCTGGCTCTGATGGGTCTCGTTCTGGACTTCGATTTCAATCACGTGGCGGTGTCCCTGGTCTGAGACAATCGTGATACGCCCAAAAGCTTGACGAAATGCCAACGCCGCAGCGTCAAAATTTCCGCTATGATATTGGTTACTAGGAGGTTTCGCTCTTCGCCGCCGGAGCCTTTTTCTTCGCGCTCGAAGCCTTCTTCTTGGCAGGCGCTTTCTTCTTCGCCGGAGCTTTCTTGCGCTTCTTCTTGGCGGGCCCCTTCGCCGCGCGCGCATCGATCAGTTCGATCGCCTGCGCGGCCTCGATATCCTCGGGCTTCACGTCCTTCGGGATCGTCGCGTTAACGTTGCCATCGGTGACGTAAGGGCCGTAGCGACCCGGCATCACCTTGATCTCGCCGCCGCTCGTGGGATGCTCGCCCAGCGTCTTGATCGGTTCCGCCTTGCCGCGACCGCCGCCCTTGCGGTTGGCCGCTTCGGCGAGCATCGTGACGGCGGCGTTCATGCCGGTGTCGAAAACATCGCGCGTGCTCTGGAGCTTTGCATACTTGCCGTCATGCCGCAGATACGGGCCATAGCGACCGATGGCCGCTTCGATTTCCTTGCCCGTCTCCGGGTGCGCACCGACGATCCGCGGCAGGTCGAGCAGCTTCACCGCCCATTCGAGATCGAAATCGTCGAGGTCCTTGGGGATCGAGGCGCGCTTCTTCTTTTCCTCGTGTTCCATTTCGACATAGGGCCCGAACCGCCCGGACTTGCGGTGGATTTCCGCGCCGGTCTCTGGATGCGTGCCCATCAGGCCGTCTTCTGCCGGATCCGCACCGTCCGCTCCCGGCTGGGCGAAGCGGCGGGTGTATTTGCATTCGGGATAGTTCTGGCACGCGATGAACGCACCGAACCTGCCGCCGCGCAGGTTGAGCTTTCCGCCTTCGCGCCCTTCCTGCTCGCATAGCGGGCAAAAGCGCGGGTCCTTGCCGTCTTCGCGAGGCGGGAAGAGGTAATCGGAAAGGTACTCGTCGAGCACCTCGGTAACTTCGCTCGGCAGCTTCTCCATGACCTCGTCGGTCTTGGGCTTGAAGTCCTTCCAGAACTTGGCGAGCAATTCCTTGTATTCCTCGCGTCCGTCGGAAACGACGTCCAGTTCCTCTTCCATGCTGGCGGTGAATTCGTAGGCGACGTAAGTCGGGAAGAAGCGTTCGAGGAAGGCGGTGAGCAAGCGCCCGCTTTCCTCGGCATGGAAACGGCTTTTCTCCATCCGCACGTAATCGCGGTCGCGCAAGGTCTGGATAGTCGATGCGTAGGTCGAGGGACGACCGATGCCGAGCTCTTCCAGCCGCTTGACGAGCGAGGCTTCGGAGAAACGCGGCGGTGGCTGGGTGAAGTGCTGGTTCGCCTCGACCGCGGTCTTGGCCGGAACGTCGCCTTCCTTCATTGCGGGCAGCAGGCCGTCCTCATCGTCTTCCTTGTCGTCGAAGCCTTCCTGATAGACCGCGAAGAAGCCGGGGAACTTGATGACCTGACCGGTCGCGCGCAGCTCGTGCTGGCCGGTTGCATCGCGCAAGGTAACGGTGGTCCGCTCAAGCTGTGCGGCGGCCATCTGGCTTGCCATGGCGCGTTTGAAGATCAGCGAATAGAGCTTTGCTTCGTCACCCGTTCCAGCCTTATCGCGGCTGAAATTGGTCGGCCGGATCGCCTCGTGCGCTTCCTGTGCGTTCTTGGCCTTGGAGCTGTAGAACCGCGGCTTTTCAGGGCGGTAATCGTCGCTAAAGCGTTCGGCGATCGCATCGCGCGCGGCCATTATCGCACTCATGTCCATCTGCACGCCATCGGTCCGCATGTAGGTGATGGCGCCTGCCTCATAGAGCGACTGCGCCAGCCGCATCGTGTGGCTGGCGGAAAAGCCGAGCTTGCGCGCGGCCTCCTGCTGCATGGTCGAGGTGGTGAATGGCGGCGCGGGATTGCGCTTGAGCGGCTTGGTCTCGATCCCTTCAACGGTAAAACGCCCACCTTCGACAGCGGCCTTCGCCTCCATCGCGGCACCTTCATTGCCGAGCGACAGCTTGTCGAGCTTCTCGCCCTTGTATCGCACCAGCCGGGCATCGAAGGCGGTTCCGTCATGCTGGAGCTTCGCCAGAACCGACCAGTATTCGTCCGCCTTGAACGCCTCGATCTCGCGCTCGCGATCGACGATCAGTCGCAGCGCCACCGATTGCACGCGCCCAGCCGATTTCGCGCCGGGCAGCTTGCGCCACAGGACAGGCGAGAGCGTAAAGCCGAACAGGTAATCGAGCGCGCGGCGGGCGAGATATGCGTCGATGAGCGGTTGGTCGAGCTCGCGCGGAGACTTCATCGCCTCGGTCACGGCGGACTTGGTGATGGCGTTGAAGGTAACGCGGTCGACCATTGTCGGCAGGTTCTTGCGCTTCTTTAGCAGTTCCTGGACGTGCCAGCTGATCGCCTCGCCCTCACGGTCGGGGTCGGTCGCGAGGACCAGCCGATCGGCATCCTTCGCCGCGTCGCTGATTTCCTTGAACCGCTTCTGCTTGTCGCGGTAGAGTTCCCAATCCATCGCGAAATCTTCGTCCGGGCGCACGCTGCCATCCTTGGGCGGAAGATCGCGGACATGGCCGTAGCTTGCGAGAACCTTGAAGTCCTTGCCCAGATATTTCTCGATAGTCTTCGCCTTGGCCGGCGATTCAACGATGACAAGTTGCATGGTGGTCTGGTCTCAAGTCCCTACACGTGTACGTACGCGCGAGGGTGGGGTCGGCGTTCGCAGTGCGTCAAGTATCATTCGCGGACACCCCGACGGTTTCTCCGGTGCCGCTATTAGGCACCGCCCTATACGCCTTCACCGCCCAATGTCAGCACCGGATTTTCATTCGAACACTTCGGCGAGTTCATCGGTGTTGTTGTGGAGCAACCGATAGATCGCCACCGGAAGTGCGGTAAAAATGGCTGCGGAGACGCCGTCGCCGATCGCCAGCAACAATAATCCGCCAATGGAGCCGGGACCGCCCAGCAGGACGGCGAGACTGCCCATGATGGCGTTGAAAACGGCGACACCAATCACCAAGATCACGAAGCTTCCGAAGATCGACCAGCTGCGACCGCGCGTCTTCTCCCAACTTTCACCAAAAGTATCCATCGCTGGCAGCCGCGAACCGACGACAAGCGGCAGCGCCATCGCCCAGCGCACGCCCAGGATCAGGCCGGGGACTATCAGCAGGACTAATCCAAACATGATGCCAAGCAGATAGAGGATGTATATGCCGAGCCACGGCCAGAACCGCCCGAAACCCGGAGCAGTCGTGCGCCCGACAAGCGCGGCGTAAAGCCAGTAGGAAAGCAGCAAACCGGCAATCGCTGCCCCGATCACCGCCACCACTGCCAGCACCCCTTGCGCCAGCAGGCTCTCTGTTAGCTGGAACCCAAAGCCGAACCCGACGTCGAAGTCCGATCGACCGCCTTGGAAATAGCCCGAAACGGCGGTGATGGGGATCCATATGGCGAGGAAGATCGCCACCATCCGGCGACTATCGCTGAGTTCTGTGAAAGTCTGGTCCAGTAGGGACGAGAGCGTCGCTTCGCGGTTCATGATATATCGGTGCTCCTCATCGATCGGCGATCATTCGTCCGCGCCATTCAAACTGATCAATCCGCCCGGATGACGTTCCAGCTCGCCGGATATCTCGAGCTCGAGCAGCGCCAATTGAACTGCGGATGCGCTCGCGCCGGATTGCCGTATGAGTTCATCGACGGCAATCGGTGCGGTGGACAGCAGCCCGCTGATCGCATCGGCGCCCTCCGCCGGGTCGGCACTGGCAAGCTCGCTGTAATCGAACTCGCTCCCGCCCTCTTCCACCCGAAAGGTCGAGCGCGGCGCTCCAGTAAAACTTTCGAGCAGCTCGATCACTTCTTCGGGCGTCTGCACCAGCACCGCACCGTCGCGAATGAGCTGGTTGCAACCCAGCGAGCGGGTGTCGAGCGGAGAGCCGGGTATCGCCATGACCTCGCGCCCCGCCTCGCCCGCCAGCCGCGCGGTGATCAGCGTGCCGGATTTGGGCGCGGCCTCCACCACTAGAGTCCCACTGGCGAGCCCCGCGATGATGCGGTTGCGGCTCGGGAAATGGCGACCGCGCGGCTCGGTGCCCGGCGGCTGTTCGGCGATCAGCAGCCCCTCGGTTGCGATCCGCTCCTGCAAGTCGGCATGCTGCGGCGGATAGGCGATATCGATGCCGCTGGCGATCACGCCGATGGTCCGAGGGAAAGCACCTTCATGGCTTGCCCCGTCGATGCCGCGGGCCAGCCCGGATACGACGGTAAACCCGGCCTGAGCCAGCTCGGAGGCGAATTCGCGCGCCAGCTTCACGGCTGCCGCGCTTGCATTGCGCGCGCCGACCATTGCGACGCAAGGCTCAGAGGCGAGCGCGAGATTGCCCCGGCATGTGACGATTGGCGGCGCGCTTTCCAGCTGGGCGAGCAGCGCGGGATAATCGGGCTGGTCGTGGAAAAGGTAACGCGCGCCCTCTTTGCGCACGGCGACAATCTCGGCCTCTATCCGGTCCTTCTGTGCCGGACGGTAGCGCGATTTGCCCCGCGCTGCGAGATCGGGCAGTGCTTCGATAGCCTCCGCCGCGGTGCCGAAACGCGCGAGCAGCTTTGCATAGCTGACCGGCCCGACATTGGGCGAGCGCAGCAGCCTGATCCGCGCGAAAGCCTCATCCTGCGAAAGCGTCACTTCTTGCTGCCGACCTTCGGTTCTTCGCCTTTGGCAAGACGCGCGATATTCTCCCGGTGGAGATAGATGATCAGACCCGCAATCGCGCCCAGCACGGGAAAGAACTGCGGATATCCGAATAGCGGCGCTGCAGCAGCTGCGGCGACGACCGCGCTCATCCCGGCGAGCGAGGAAATGCGGAATATCGCAAGCATCGAAAGCCAGATGAGCGCGTAGGCGAGGCCAATCGGCCAAGCGAGCCCGAAGGCGACGCCGGCATTGGTCGCGACGCCCTTCCCGCCCTTGAACTTCAGCCAGACGGGGTAGCAGTGCCCGATAACCGCGCCGCCCGCAGCAAAGGCTTTCGCGACATCGCCGCTATCCCCTGCCCAGATGATCCCTGCGGCAAACACTGGCGCAAAACCTTTGAGCAGGTCGAGCAGCAGCGTGCCCGCCGCCAGCCCCTTGTTCCCGGTCCGCAGCACATTGGTCGCCCCGATATTGCCGCTGCCGATGCTGCGCACATCGCCCAATCCCGCCGCCTTGGTCAGCAGCAGGCCGAACGGTATCGATCCGGCGAGATAACCCAGAATGGCGGCGTAAATCGGTTCCATCGTGACCCCTGCACAAGCGCGCGCTGATCAAGCGTACGCTTTTCTTTTGTCGCTGCGTAAGTAATAGACCGCCCCGCGACAAGTTCACAGCGGACATTAACGACCATTACTGACCCATCCTCCCCGATTTTGCTGTTCGATTCCGGAATGGGCGGGCTTACCGTGCTGGGCGAGCTGCGGAGGATCTTGCCCGAGGCTCCGGTTATCTACGCCGCTGATCTCGCGGGACTTCCTTACGGCACGAAGACCGAGGCCGAAGTCGCCGCGCGCGTATGCGGGCTGCTCGGGCGTATGGCGGAAAGGCACCGCCCGCGCCTGATCTGCATCGCGTGCAATACCGCCAGCACGATCGCGCTCGGCATGGTCCGCGATGTCCTCGAAATCCCGATCGTCGGCACCGTGCCCGCGATCAAGCCTGCCGCGATGATGACGCGGTCCGGCGTGATCGGATTGCTGGGCACGGCCGCCACGGTCCGCCAGCCCTATGTCGACCGGCTCGAGGCGGAATTCGCGGCGGACAAGCTGCTGATCCGCGCGGCCGCTCCGGGCCTGGTGGAAATGGCAGAGGCAAAGTCTGCCGGAGCCACGATCGATATCACCGCAGTGAGGCAAGAAGTAGCGGGGCTGCTGAAAAGCGAGCGCGGCAAGGAGATCGATACGGTGGTCCTAGCCTGCACACACTTTCCGCTGCTGGAGCAGGAATTGTCCGAGGTGTTTGGGCCAGGCGTGAATTTCATCCACGGCGCACAAGGCATCGCGCGCAGGATTGCCGCTCTCACTCAGGGGCAGTCATTCGAACGCAGCGGGGACGATGTGGCAGTGATAACCTCTTCCTCTGGCTCAGCTGAACTCGGCTCGGTCCCGGCACTGCTGGAGGAATACGGGCTGCACCAGGTTCGCGTTTTCTAGCTGCGATCCGTTCGCAAAGATCGCGGTGGCAAACCGGGAACCGAACGCCTATTTCGACCGCTGTTCAGAGCGGCCCGGCAGGCCGCAAACGCTACGAGTACGACCGTGAATTACGAGCACATCTTCGACCAGGCTATCGATCGCCTCCACGAGGAAGGGCGCTACCGCGTCTTCATCGACATCATGCGCAACAAGGGCGCCTACCCCAACGCACGGTGCTTTCACGGGCACAACGGGCCCAAGCCGATCACGGTCTGGTGCTCGAACGATTACCTGTGCATGGGGCAGCACGAAAAAGTGATCGGCGCGATGGAAGAGGCGCTGCACGATGTCGGCGCGGGCTCCGGCGGCACGCGTAATATCGGCGGAAACACGCATCTTCACGTCGAGCTTGAGAAGGAACTGGCCGAATTGCACGGTAAGGACGCCGCACTCACCTTCACCAGCGGTTATGTTTCCAACGACGCCACGCTTTCGACGCTCGGCAAGTTGCTGCCAGGCTGCGTGATTTTCTCCGACGAGCTGAACCACGCCAGCATGATCGCCGGGATCCGTAATTCGGGCTGCGAGAAGCGGGTGTTTCGCCACAACGATATGGCACATCTCGAAGAGATGCTGCGCGCCGAATACGCCGATACGCCGAAGGTGATCGCTTTCGAAAGCGTATACTCGATGGACGGCGACGTCGCCCCGATCCACGCGATCTGCGACCTCGCCGAAAAGTACAACGCCCTCACATACATCGACGAGGTCCACGCCGTCGGCATGTACGGCGAGCACGGTGGCGGCATTTCGCAGCGCGATGGCGCAGCCCACCGGATCGACATTATCGAGGGCACTCTGGGCAAGGCGTTCGGCGTGATGGGCGGTTATATCGCTGCCGATACGCGCATCATCGACTGCATTCGATCCTACGCGCCCGGCTTCATCTTTACGACGTCACTTTCGCCCGTGCTGGTGGCGGGCGTGCTTGCCTCGGTAAAGCATCTGAAATCATCGAGCGTCGAACGCAGCGCTCAGCAGCAAGCCGCCGCCATGCTCAAGCTGAAATTCGCCGAAGCTGGCCTGCCGGTGATGGATTCGACCACGCATATCGTCCCGCTGATGGTCGGCGATCCGGTGCGCGCCAAGAAGATCAGCGACATCCTGCTCGCCGAATACGGCGTCTACGTTCAGCCGATCAATTTCCCGACCGTCCCGCGCGGCACGGAACGCCTGCGCTTCACCCCCGGCCCCAACCACACCGAGTACATGATGGACGAGCTGACAGAGGCTCTGGTGGAAATCTGGGACCGCCTCGAAATGCAGCTAGCAGAGGCAGCCTGACCGTAGCGTCCTTTGCGCAGGCGCGGCGCTGCGCTAGCTCTCGCCTCGAACAGATTCGGGAGAGACGCCGTGGGCGGTAGCGAGAACCAGACATTTGCCGAAGTCGTACAAGGACGCCGCTCGATCCGCGGCTATCTCGACAAGCCGGTGCCCCAGGAGCTCATCGAAGAGGTGCTGGCGCTCGCCATGCGGTCGCCCTCTTCCATGAACACGCAGCCTTATCACTTCCACGTGATCACTGGCGAGCCGCTTGACCGCATCCGCAAGGGCAACACCGAGCGCATTCTTGCAGGCGAGCCGGACAGCCGCGAATTTCGCCGCGGCGAGCCCTTCGCCGGTGTTCACCGCGAGCGGCAAATCGGCTGCGCCGTGCAATTGTTCGAAGCCATGGGGATCGAGCGCGACGACAAGGAAAAGCGTCAGGATTGGGTGCTTCGCGGCTTCCGCCAGTTCGATGCGCCGGTCTGCATGATCGTAACCTATGACAAGGAGCTGTCGACCAGCGACGACACGGCCTTCGATTGCGGCGCGGTCACCACGGCGCTCGTGAACGCGGCATGGTCACGCGGGCTCGGCTGCGTAATCAACTCACAAGGGATCATGCAGTCGCCGGTCGTGCGCGAACATGCAAATATTCCGGACGATCAGATCATCATTAAAGCCGTCGCGATGGGCTGGCCCGATCCCGATTTCCCCGCAAATCCCGTAAAGATCACGCGCCGGAAGGTGAGCGAAGCCGCGCGGTTCGTGGGTTTTGATTAGTCTTCCGGCGCGTCCTCGGTGTCGCGGTCCGAAAAGCGCACCCCCGGGCGCGCGGTTTCATCGACGTTGAGCTGAAAGATGTCCGGCCGCGAATAGTGGCCGACGACGTCGAAATCGTAGCGCGCCTTGGCGAGGTCGGCGGTGTCGATCTCGCTCGTGATCAACCCTTCTTCCGCCGCGACAGATCCGGCAAGAACATCTCCAAGCGGCCCTGCAATCATGCTTCCGCCTGCAATCAGATCGCGGTCCTCGCCCCAGCCATCGGCCTCGACGCCGAGCGCCGCCGGGCTGGGTTGATACTGGCACGCGCTGACGAGAAAGCACCGGCCCTCATGCGCGATATGGCGCATCGAGCTGCGCCAGACGTCACGGTGATCGACCGTCGGTGCGCACCAGATATCGACGCCTTTCGCGTACATGGCCGTCCGGAAGAGAGGCATGTGGTTCTCCCAGCAGATCGCGGCGCCGATCCGGCCGAACGGTGTGTCGATCACAGGCATGGTCGAGCCATCGCCCAGCCCCCAGACCAGCCGCTCGCTCCCGGTCGGCATCAGCTTGCGGTGCTTGGCAACAAGCCCCTCTTCCGGCGTGATGAACAGCGCGGTGCAGAACAGCGAATTGCCGCCGCGTTCGATCACGCCGGCGACGATGGTCGTGCCGCATCTCTTCGCCAGATCGGCAAGCGCGCCGACCTCGGGCCCGTCAAGATCGACGGCGTTGCCGTAATACTTGGCAAAGGCATCGCGCCCTTCCGGCAGGCGGTAGCCGAGGCGCGTTCCGAAATCGCTGCCCTTGGGATATCCGCCAAGAACAGCCTCAGGGAGCACGAGCAGATCGAGATCCGCTCCTGCAATTTCCCTTTCGTAGGACAGGATCTTGTCGAGGGTGGCCGCTTTCCTTTCGGGGTGCGATCCGATCTGTAGGGCTGCAATCGTGGCTTTGGTCATGGACGAGCGGATAGCCCACCAGTGCTAGCTGGCAAACCGAAAACGCCGCGCAGTGGCGGTTCCAATCGCGCACCGGTTCGCAGAGCGCACTCAGCCCTTGGTCGAGCGGCAGGCGATTGTGCGAAAAATCCCGATACGGCCCGATGCTAGGCTTATCGGAGGGGTTCATATGTTTCGGTATTTCGCGCCAGCCGCAGCGGCGGCGCTCGCACACGCTGTTCCGCAGGGTGCGTTCTCACAGGAGGTCGCCGTCACGAGCGCAGCCGAACGACAGGCCAAACTTACCAAGAAGGTCCCGCTCTGGCTCGCTCAGCACGACGTCCCAAGCGTCGGCATTGCCTATATCGAAGACGGCGCCATCAGCTTTGTCGCGCATTTCGGTGATCAATCCTGGGGCTATCCGGCCAATGACAAGACGCTCTACAATGTCGCCTCGCTGACGAAGCCGATCACCGCGGAGGTGGTCATGCGGCTGGTGCACGCGGGGCGCTTCGCGCTCGACACGCCTCTTATCGATCATCACGTCGAGGAGGATGTGGCCGACGATCCGAGGAGCGCGCAGCTGACGCCGCTTCTCGTCATGCGGCACAAGACCGGCTTTCCCAATTGGCGATACGAAACAGAGGGCACACTGCGCTTCCTGCGCGATCCCGATACCGAGGTCGGCTATTCGGGCGAAGGTTATGAGTGGATGATGAAAGCCGCCGCCTCCGCCGCTGGCGAAGACTTTGAGAAGCTTGCCGAAACGTACCTTTTCGAGCCTGCCGATATGCCGACAACGTCCTATACACTCAGCAGTGATTTTCCGGGCCGACTCGCCGTGCCATACAAGGCGGGTGAGGCCCCTTATAACGTCGTGCGCCGTGAGCCCTCTGCATCGGATGACCTACGCACCACCCCGCGCGAATATGCGAACTTCATGCTTTCGGTTTTCGAAGGCGATGACGTGTCGAAGGAGCTTCGCGCGCAGCAGTTTTCGATTGCCGATGACGTGCGATACCGCGCCGCCTGCAAGGGCGAAGAACGCGCCGATTTCTGCCCTGTGCGCCAGGGATGGGGCCTTGGCTGGACCATTTACGAATGGGACGACCGCCGGATTTTCGAACATTCCGGCGGCGATCACGGCGAAAGGACGCTCGCGCTTTACGACCCCGATGCGAGGCGCGGCATGGTGATCCTGACCAACGGCGCCAACGGCTTTGACGTCATCCGGAAAATCGTCGACGTGCTCGATGACGACGAACGCCTCATCGCCTTCATCAACGCGCCTTTCGGCTAGGGCGAAGGCATCGAACTATCTTATGTTTTCCAATGCCTTGGTCTCTCGAGTTGGCGTAAGCCGCGATCCGATCCGCAAAGACTGAAAGGGCGGGATTTCCGGCCAACGCTTACCCTATCTTAACGCGCCCGGCCTATCCCCGCTGAAGGGGTCGCGGGGCGCAATTCAAGATGGAAATCAACTGGAAGTTCGATGCGTGGGACACATTCCACGAGAAAATGTTCTCGGCGGAATTCCTGAGCGTAAATTGGTCCGGCCTGACTGCCGGTCTGTTCCTGGGCGTGGTGCTGCTCACATGCGTTTTCAGCGCCGCGTCCTTCGGCGTGCTGCGCCAGCGCTACCTTCTTTGGTATTCCGCTCGGTGCATCGCCATCGGCGTTCTCGCGCTGATGCTTTCGCCGGTCTATCTTGGCCCGTTCTTCGAACATGACAGCATGGCGCGCCATACGATCGGCTATTTCGCCTTCGACCTGATGGTCGCGCTCGTCGGGCCCTTTCTCGCAGCCTATCTCGAGCCTGACGCCATACCGGACCGGCTCCGGCGGGCGCTGTTCTGGGCGTTCCCTTTCGCGCTCATGTTTGCACCGGTTTTCTGGATGACCGAACCGCCGGCAGCCTACTATTTCGGCCGGCTCGTCGCCTATCTCGGCATCCTTGTGCTGCTCATCGTGAGCGTTGCGGTTGCGGTGAGACGCAAGAGCCGCACGGCGCGCTTTCAATTGGCCGGATGGGCTCCGATCCTCGCGCTCAATATCGTCAATCTCCCCTACCATATCGCGACCGGCAATCCTCTGCCCCAGTTCCTCACGCTGCTGTTCGTGAGCCTCGGCATCGAATTTGTGGTGACCGCTCTCGGCATAACCGACAGGTTCATGACACTGCGGCGCCAGCGTGACCGCGCGGAGATGCGCGAGGAAATGCTGCTTGCCCTGGCGCAAACCGATCCGCTGACGGGCCTTGCCAATCGGCGCGGTCTTGAGAACGCCTACGGCCCGGATGTGACCGCGCTTGCGCTGTTCGATCTCGATCGTTTCAAAGCGATCAACGACACTTTCGGCCACGATATCGGCGACCGGGTACTGGTTCACACCGCCGATGCGCTGGGGGCGGCATCCGGTCTTGCTGCACGCCTTGGCGGTGAGGAATTCGCAGTGCTTTTCTTCAGCGACGATCCCGCGCGTGAGGCCGAGGCGCTGCGCGAGGCGATCAGCGAACAGGCCACCGATGTGCAGCCCGGATTGATCGTCACGGCGAGCGCGGGCCTCGTGATGGTAACCGGCGACCGCGACTTGCGCGAAGTGCTGCGCGAAGCGGATGCGCTGCTGTACGAGGCAAAGGAGCAAGGGCGCAACCGCCTCATCGCGCGGGTGGATCGGCGTCGGGAAGAACGGGCGATCAAGGTGGCAGCCTGACCCGGGCCTTTTGGCTCTCTCAGACCTCGGCATCCTTCGTGTTGACCACCAGCGTATCGGCCTCGATCGCGCGCAGCAGATCGCTGGTGACGCTGCCGATCGCGGCTTGCCGGAACCCGCTGGCTCCATGGCTGCCAAGTACGACCAGCGCCGACGGATCGAGTTCGAGCCCGCGGCGAATGGCCTCGCTCGCATTGCTCATCACGAGCTCGTAGGTTGCATCGCCCAGCCGTGCTTCGTGCTCTTTGAGCCGTGCCAGAAACTGCTTCATGTTTTGCAGCTCGGCTTTCTCAACCTCTTCGGCGACATAGCTGTCCTTTTGCCACGCCTGAAAGGGAACGTGCCACGCATGCACGACATGGATGGCCGCTTCGGGGAACATTCTGGCTGCGGTAAGGATCGCATGAGCGGAACCGACGGAAAAGTCGGTACCGGCGACGATCTGACGATACGGCCCATTGGCGCGCATCTTCGCCACCAGCACAGGCTTCGCCATATTGCGCAGGACATAATCGACCGCCGTGCCAAGGAAGAAGTCGCCAAGCGTGTTGTATCGCGCCGGGCCGATGACCAGCATCGAGATATCGTCGCGCTCGCATGCATTGGCGATGGCGGCGGGCGGCGAGCCGGCGGGGAAAACGAATTCGACGCCATCTTCCTTGTCATCAAGGCCGGTCGTGAGGCGCATTCTCTGGGTCAGAGCGGCGATATCGGCCGGATCATCTTCGGCGAGCGACGTCGCGTGAATAAAGCGCAAATTCGCGCCGGTGCTCTGCCGCAATTGCCGGGCGCGATCGATGGCGCGGTCGGCACGCGAACTGAAATCGGTAGCAACGGCTATGGTATCGATGGGCATGCTTTACTCCTTGGAAATCAGCGATACACCATCTCATTTATGCCCGCAATTGATTCTCAATAGCATGGCAATTCTAACGCTCAGTATCCTCCGAAAGCGCTGCGGCTTTTTGCAAAAGCGGCAGCGGATCGGCGAGCTCGTAGCCCGGCATCCTCCGCACGAAGTGCTTCAACCAGGTTGCGTGCCCGCTCCCCGCGAGAACGAGTACCCTGTCTCCCGGTTCAGCGATCATGTCGAGCTTTGCGAACATCTTTGCATTGCGCATGTACCAATACGCGTTGAGTTCGGCACCCGGCTGTTCATTACCGTTTCCGATTGAAAGCAGCGAATAGTAAAGCCGGTCATGCTGCGCGCCGACAATATCCTCGCGGTTATGGAAGATGAGCGATTCTGCGATCGATTGTTCCGGCAATCTCGCCTGCTCGGCGGCCACTGTCTCTTGCAGTTCGGCAAGCAGTTCCTCGATCAAACCGTCCTGGCCCGCAGCCTTGGCGAATTCCATCACCTTTCCCATGGGGAAGTAGTCGGGTTCATCGGGTCCGCCACGTTCGTCATAACCAAACACCGCCTCGTGGCCGAGCATGCGTGCCACCCGGTATCCGACCTGTACGCTCTCGGATCGCTGGGAGGTCACCAAGTCACCATATTCGGCGTAGCCATCGAGTTCGAACGATGGCGCGCTGGCTTCGTTCTCGACGGCAATCCTGGTCGGTTGCCATTCGGCGAGAGTTGCGGCGAGAATTTCGATTTCCCTCTGCCGTCTCGGCGCGAGGACGTCGTCGACTTCCATGTTGACCGCGTCGAGACCGGGATTGGCAAAATGATACATACCCAGAACCATGACTTCGACCGGTTCCGCCGCGCCGTCATCGCTTTGAGCGGCAGCGGGAAAGGCGAGCATGCCGGCTATGACAAGCAGGAGCTTCGGAGTTTTCATAGCAACTCTTCCTCGTGATTTACCGTAGTAATACAGCAAATCAAGAGGCGGGCAAGAGCTAGCGCAGGCTCACCACGTTGTCGCTCGGCTCGCGCACGCGCGTTCCATTGAACAGGCTGAGCATCGGCTCATCGCTGACCACGACGCATTCGGCATCGCCAAAGCCGTTGAACCCGGTCTTCATCGCTGCGCCATAGGCGCCGAGCATGCCGATTTCGATGTAATCGCCCGCTTGAATATCGCCCGGCAGCGGAAAGGGCCCTGCCATGTAATCGGCATCGTCGCAGGTCGGTCCGTAAAAGGCGAAGTCCTCCAGCCCATCGAGCAGGTCGTCTTCGAGCGCGTTTACCGGAAAGCGCCAGCCGACATGCGCCGCATCGTAAAGCGCACCGTAAGCACCGTCATTGATGTAAAGCTCGGTGCCGCGGCGGCGTTCGACCTTCACGATCATGCTGGAATATTCAGCGCACAGCGCCCTTCCCGGCTCGCACCACAGCTCGGCATTGTAGGCGATCGGCAGCGCATAAAAATGCTGGTGGATGATCGCGAAATAGTCCTCGAGCGGAGGCGGTTCCATTTCGGGATAGATGCTCGGAAAGCCTCCGCCGACATCGATCATGTCGATCACGACCGAAGCCTCGGCAATGGCTGCACGGGTGCGATCGAGCGCCTGGACGAAAGCAAACGGCGTCATCGCCTGGCTGCCGACATGGAAGCACACGCCCAGCCAGTCGCAATGCTGGCGCGCTTGCTGCAACAATTCCGGCGCCTCCAGGAGATCGCAGCCAAACTTGCTGGCGAGCGACAGTTCCGAATATTCGGACGACACACGCAGCCGCACGCACAGGCGCAGATCGCTCGCCGGCTCGCCCGTTTCCGGGTCGCGGCATGCCTCGACGATCTTTTCCAGCTCCTCCAGCGTATCGAGGCTGAAGGTTTTGACGCCGTGCGTGTGATACGCCTCGAGGATCGCGCCGCGCGTCTTGATCGGGTGCATGAAGCACAGGGTCGCATCGGGCAGGACGCCGCGCACCAGCCGCACTTCGGCGATCGAGGCGACATCGTAATGCGTGACGCCTGCGTCCCACAGCACTTCGATTAGATCGGGCGCAGGATTGGCCTTGACCGCGTACAGCACCTTGCCCGGAAACTTGCCAACGAAGAACTCTGCCGCACGCTTGGCGGCGTGCGGACGATTGAGGATGACCGGCTCGTCGGGCTGGAGGGCCCGCGCTACGGAGCGCGCGTCAGGATATCGGGCGTCAGGGTAAGTGTGCAATTCAAGGGACCCCCAGAAGATTTAGCTTTTGAGGCTGCCTTGCGGTGAAAAGTGTCCCTTGGGGCAGCGGAAGCGCGCATATAGTCTGTCTGCGGGCTCTCGCAAGATCAAATCGCGCGGCGCGCAAAAGTTCCGTATCATGCGAGCGCTAGCTCAGGCGATTGCGGAAATCCTCGTAATCGAAGCGTTTGACGCATTCGAGCGCGTCGGTCTCGCTGTCCCACAGCCAGATGCTCGGAAGCTGCACGCCGTTGAAAGTGTTCGTCTTCACCATGGAATAATGCGCCTGGTCGAGGAACGCGAAGCGCGCACCCGCCTCTGCGGGAACGGGAAGGCGGTAATCTCCGATCACATCACCTGCGAGGCACGATGGCCCGCCAAGGCGAATGGCAATGCTGTCATCGGTCAGTTCGCCCAGCATGGCCGGGCGATACGGTGCCTCGAGCACGTCGGGCATGTGGCAGGTTGCGGAGATATCGGTGATGCCGATCGGCACTTCGTTGAACCCGATATCGAGCAGTGTCCCGACAAGGATACCCGCATCGAGCGCGATTGCCTCTCCCGGTTCGATGATGATCTCCGCCCCGGTATCGGCGGCGGCGTCCCGCAGCAGCTCGACCAGCTGATCCCGCTCGTAATCGGCGCGGGTGATGTGGTGCCCGCCGCCCATATTGATCCATTTGAGTTGCCCGAACCACGGCTCAATCGCGTCGAAGACACGGTCCCATGTTGCACGCAGCGGCTCGAAGGTCTGCTCGCACAGATTGTGGAAGTGAATGCCTTCGACGCCCTCCATCGCCTCTTCGGTCAATTGATCCAGCGGAAAGCCCAATCGCGATCCCGGCGCGGACGGATCGTATTTCGGCACCTCTCCCGTTGCGATCATGGGATTGATGCGCAGGCCGACCGACACATCGCCGCCCGTGGTCGCCGCCTGATCGAGGATCAGCGCGGCGCGTTTCATCTGACCGGGGGAATTGAAGATCACATGCTCGGACAAGCGGCAAATCTCGTCGAGCTCTTCGGGTTTGAACGCAGCGGAATAGGTTGCGATTTCACCGTCGTAAAATTCGGACGCCAGCCGCGCTTCCCACAGGCCGCTGGTGGATACGCCATCGAGATACTCGCCGATGATATGCGCGGTCGACCACATCGAAAACGCCTTGAGCGCGGCGAACACCTTGATCGATGCGCCATCCTCAGCCGCTCGGTCACGGATATCGGCGAGGATCTGGCAATTCGCGCGCAGCTTCGCCGCATCGACGACGAAAGCGGGGCTATCGACACGGGAGAGATCGAAATGGGCGAACGCGCCCGGATCGCCGGCTTTTGTTTCCATGCCCCTGCACTTAGTGTCCCCGTCGTCAAAGCGAAAGGCCCGGCCCGCGCGGCATGCGCACGGGCCGGACCCTCCGCAATGGGAAGCACGCCGCAAGGGGCCAGGGTCAGGCTTCCCGAAACCCTTCGAGATCAGCCGATGCTGCGACCGATCAGCAGATCGCCGATTCGATCGGAGCCGCCGTCCACGATGCCCGCCTTTTCCGGTGCCTTGCGCGGATTGCGATACGTGCCGAACAGCATGTCGAAATACGGAAGGTCGGCGTAGTTGTAGCGGTGGACGCCGCGCTCATGATGGACGGCGTGCATCTCTGGCCGGGAGATGAAATAGCCAAGCCAATGCGGCGTCCTGATGTTCGAATGCGTGAACATCGCCATGAAGCTGCCTATCAGGTTGATGATGACGGCTGCCTCTGGCGATACTCCGAACACGCCCACGAAAACGAGGCTGCCCAACAGCGCCCATCCCGTCATGTCGAGCGGATGGAACCAATAGGCGCTCCAGATGTCCACACGCTCGGCGGAATGGTGCATCTGGTGGAGATGCCGCCACAGGATATCGCTCCCGTGCATCGTGCGGTGCCAGGTGTACATGAACAGGTTGAACAGCAGGTATCCGCCGCCCACCTGCGCCCATAAGGGCAGCGCAGAGCCATCGAGCAGCGTGTACTGCGCCAGCAGACCATCCCACGCGAACGGCGCGGTGAACGCTATCAGGTAATAGAGCATAAAACCGATGACGCCGCGCGTGCGCCACAGCTTTTTCTCAGGCAGGTGGCGAGCCGGCAGCACGGCATCGAACACCGCGAACACGGCAAACATGGCCACGAGTATCGCGACAAATTCCAACATCGAACATTTCCCTTTATTGCTTTGCGGAAGATGCGCGCTTGTTGCCTGCCCCGCGCCGCGCAGATAGGTTGAAGGCCCGATGATTTGCCGATGAGAACCCGATGACTGTCGAGCTCTCCAAGACGAGCAGTTTCACACTTGGCGGTTTGCTCGTCGAACCGGCCCTGCGCGCCGTCCAGGCAGACGGTGCGCGCGTCTCGCTGGAACCGCGGGTGATGCAGGTGCTCGTCCTGCTCGCCAGCCGCGCGGGCGAACCGGTGGACCGCGACACGATGGTCGAGCAATGCTGGGACGGCGTCATCGTCGGCGATGATGCAATCCAGCGCTGCATCGGAAGGTTGCGGCGCCTCGCCGCTGAGGTTGGCGGCTACGAAATCGAAACGATCCCAAAAGTCGGCTACCGTCTGCTGGAAGAGGGCGCGCCGACTGGTTCCACGCCGCCGCGGAGCCAAGATCGCATAGCCTCGCCTCCGCGGTTACAATTCGAGCAGGCAATGTTTCGCGGAGACGCGGCCAAAGGCAGCGACTTTTCCGAACTGCTTTGCGCGGACGTGGCTGCTGCGCTCAGCATCAATCGCGATATCGTGGTCCTAACCGGCACAACCGATCAACCCGCCGACTTTCGCGCTGGTATCGAAGTGCGACAGAGCGGCGACACGCTGCGCATAAATTGCAGCCTGACCGAGACTGCGACAGGACGGCTCGCATGGTCGACCTCGATCGATGGCGGCGAGCCCCGGGCCCTCGAAAGCGGCCTGCCAGCGGACTCGCTCGTCCTCGATATTGCCGGGCGGATCGGCGCAGTCGTCATCGAAGAGGTGACGCGCGCATCCCTCAGCGAGCCGCGCGCGCAGTCCGCCTGGCAAGCGGTGGTCAGAGCGAACGCAGCCTATCAGCGGATCAATCTCGAAAACCTCTCGGTCGCCGTGGAAGAAGCCCGCAGCGCGCTGACGATGGAGCCCGATTTCGCAGCCGCCCATGCCGCGCTCGCCAATGCCCTTGCAGCATCATATGAGCTGGGCGGCGCGGCGGACCAATCGATCGCGGAAGAAGCCCGCTTGGCGTGCGATATGGCGCTGGCATTGGCTCCGGAGGATCCCACCGTCCTCGCATGGACCGCGCATGCCCTGCTCATGATCACTCGCCCCGCCGAAGGGTTGCCTCTGGCCGAGAAAGCCGTCGATCTCGCGCCCGCCCACTGGATCGCGAACCTGTATCTGGCGCGGCACTACCTCCATCACAGCAGGCCCGAGGATGCCGAGCGGGCCCTGGACGATCACGCACGCGTCGCGCCGCTGTTTCCTTGGAAATACTTCCCCATGCTGCAGCGCGGCCTCGCCCGGTTTATGCAGGGCGATACGGACGCGGCAGAACACCTGATGCGCGATGCTGCCCTACTCAATCCGCGCTATCCCTATTCATGGATGTCGCTGATGATCCTCGGCGCCCTAAAGCAAGACGAGCCGCTCATGAAAAGCGCTGCGCAGCAATTGAAACAATTGGACGGTGCAGAAGCCCTTGAGCTTCAGCTGGCAAGGATCGCGCACAGCTATCCCGATCCGGATCAGGCCGCGATGGTCCAGAATGCGTTCAGGACGGCTTGGGAAACCTAGGCCAGGCCTCGGGCATGAATGGCTCTGCGTGAGAGTCAGATCACATGGAAACGATCCAACACTTCCGGATCGCCGGCTTTTGTTTCCATGGTGGCTGGTTCAACCTTCAATTCGCGGCTGGGAATGCCTCATCTTTAGCTCCAAACGCATCGTAGGATACTTCGTAAAGCGCTGGCGACACGTCATCGAGCAAAGGCTTGATCTTGGCGATGTGCTCTTCGAACAGATCGCTATCGATCCACGCATCGTATTTTTCACGGCTCTCGAACAGCGCAACATTTACCGCAGTCCCGTTCTCGCGATTGACATGAAGCCGGTTCCAGATCGCGCCATCCACCTTCCCATCGAGCCTGCGGTATTCGGCGATCTGCGCGTCGACGAAGTTCTGGAGATCACCCTCTTTCGGGGTGAAGATATTGATGAGCGTTACGATGTCGGACACGGTTCAATTCCTGGTTTCAAGTGGTCCCCGCCACTTCACCAGCGAAGCATCGTCCGAAAGGTTTCAATCAAAATGAAACCGGTCCGTCCAATTCCTTCACCTTCCACGGCAGACCGTGTTCGTTCAGCATTCCCATGAAGGGGTCGGGGTCCATTTCTTCCATGTTGAAAACGCCCTCACCGCTCCACGTGCCGGTGAACATCATGGCTGAGCCGATCATGGCGGGAACGCCGGTGGTGTAGCTCACGGCCTGATTGCCGGTTTCGGCATAGGCTGCCTCATGGCTGCAGATATTGTTGATGTAGTACGTCTTTTCGCCCGAACCATGCAGCGCCTCGCCCGTCGCGATGACGCCGATATTGGTCTTTCCTTTGGTAGTCTCGCCCAGCGTTTCCGGCTTGGGCAGCACGGAAGCGAGGAATTGCAGCGGTATTATCTCCCTGCCTTGATACCGCACCGGCTCGATACTGGTCATGCCGACATTCTGGAGCACGGTCAGGTGCTTGATGTATTCATCGCCGAACGTCATCCAGAAACGCGCCCGCTCAATTTCTGGATTGAACTTCGCGAGGCTCTCAAGCTCCTCGTGATACATCAGGTAGGCTTGGCGCGTGCCGACCTCTTCGAAATCGAACGGTGTGGATACCTGCATGGCGGGTGTTTCCACCCATTCGCCGTTTTCCCAATGGCGCGCGGGCGCAGTCACTTCGCGGATGTTGATTTCGGGATTGAAGTTGGTGGCGAATGCCTGACCGTGATCTCCGCCATTGCAATCGAGGATATCGAGTTGGCGGATCGTCTTCAGACGATGCTTCTTGAGCCACATCGTGAACACGCTCGTCACGCCCGGATCGAAACCGCTGCCGAGCAGGGCCATGAGCCCTGCTTCCTTGAATTTGTCGTGATAGGCCCACTGCCATTTGTATTCGAACTTCGCCTCGTCCTTGGGCTCGTAATTGGCGGTGTCGAGATAGTGCACGCCCGCCTCCAGACAGGCATCCATGATGGGCAGATCCTGATACGGCAGCGCAAGATTGACGACGAGGGTGGCGCCGACTTTCTTGATGAGGTTAACCATCGCCGGGACTTCTTCGGCGTCGATCTCATAGGTCTCGATCGATACGCCGGTGCGGGTCTTCACGCTGTCGGCGATGACATCGCATTTCGACTTGGTCCGGCTCGCGAGGTGGATGTCTGGGAATATCTCGGCGTTCATCGCCATTTTGTGGATGCAGACCGAGCTGACGCCCCCTGCCCCGATCACCAGAACTGTCGACATGTCTTTGACCTTTCAAACTCGATTCTTGCGCGCGCATTAGGGCAATGCAGGACCCACGACAATTGATCCGATGTTTCCTACGCGGCGCGAATTCGGCATAGCGGAATCATGGCAAATCCATTTCCAACAGCTGCGCACGTGTCAGGGTGCGAAAATAGCGGAATTCCGGGAGATTTTCTTGTCCCTGGACCGTGTAACACGCGGTCCATGTCTGGTGGTTGGCTGGGTGGCGCGGGTCGCCCCGGCCCGCAACAAAGGACGACCCAGATCGATGACTGAACTGCGCAAGCCGACGAGCGAGGGTGTGGCAAAGGCGCTCGCGAGCCTGGGGGCGATCCCCCTCCCCCCGACACCGCTCTTGCCTGTCGAGGTCGACGGCATGCGGTGCCACGTGAAGTGCGAGAACCTGCAACCCATCGGCGCCTTCAAGATCAGGGGCGCGTGGTGGCGATTGAGCAACCTTCAGGATGACCATGCCGTCGCCGTGTCGAGCGGCAATCACGCGCAAGGCGTCGCTTGGGCGGCAAGGCGCCTCGGGATCAGGGCGACCATCGTCATGCCGCGCGATGCTCCCAAGGTGAAGCTGGCGAACACGCGCGCTCTGGGAGCCGAGGTCGTGCTCTACGAGCGCGCGCCCAAGGACCAAGGGGGCGAAGACCGCGACGAGGTTGCAGCGAAGCTGATCGAGAAGCGCGGCGGTACCCTCGTCCACGCATTCGGCGATCCATGGGTGATGGAGGGTCAGGGCACCGCAGGGCTGGAAGCGGCCCGGCAGCTGGGGCGTGAGCCGAGCCGCGTCGTCACCTGCTGCGGCGGCGGAGGGCTGGCGGTCGGCCTGTCGCTCGCCTGCCCGAATGCCGCCATCCACATCGTCGAACCCCAAGGCTGGGACATGGTCGGCCAGGCTCTGGAAGCAGGCGAGCTCGTGCGCGTGGCCGCCGATCCGCCCAGGACGATCTGCGATGCGTTGCAACCCGACGTGACCAAGCAGCTCAATCTCGACATGCTGAGCGGGCGCGCGGAGCCGGGAGTGACGGTCAGCGATGACGAAGTGCGGGGTGCGCAGCGTTGGGCCTTCGCCAATCTGCGCATGGTGCTGGAACCGGGCGGAGCAGCCGCGCTCGCCGCGGCGCTTGCGGGGAAGGTGCCGGTCGACAGCGACACCGTCATCATGCTCACCGGCGGCAATGCCGATCCCGCGCGCTTCGCCGAGACCATTGCCGATGGGTGATCGGTTGCGTTTGACAATCGATCGTGGTTTGCGCAGGAAACGCTTCGAGGAAATGAGGGGATCACTTCAATGCTAGCGCAAATGCTCGCGCCCGCAGCGGTGCTGGTGCTGTGGACACTGATCATGCTGTTCTGGATCATACCATCGCGCTTCGGCGCGATTGCCAGGATTGAGGACAAATCCGTTCTCCCTCGAAAGGAAGGAGTCCGCGGCGGCGATCTCGAAGGGGTGATCCCGGACCGGGCGAATTGGCCCGCGCACAATCACACCCACCTGCATGAGCAGCCCACGCTGTTCTATGCTGTCACAGTAGTGCTTGCGCTCATGGGATCAGGCACTTTCGACATTCTGATGGCGTGGATCTACGTTGGTCTCAGGATCCTGCACTCACTCTGGCAAGTGCTCGTGAACAAGGTGCCCGTGCGCTTTGTTCTGTTCCTCCTGAGCTCAATCGTGCTGGTGGTCTTGGCAGTCCGCGCGGTGATCGCCACGCTGTTCGCCGACCCGAGCGTCGTCTCTTGAACACTTACGGGAACTGAAAATGATCGGAATGGATATCCTTCAACCCGCAGTCGCGCTGATGATCTGGACGATGATCATGTGGGCGTGGATGTATGCGAGCCGCATTCCCGCGATGAACAAGGCGAACATCCAGCCCGACGATGCTCAGGTCGTTGGCCTGCTGGATCAGAAGCTGCCAAACAAAGTCCAGTGGAAAGCGCACAATTACAATCACCTCCATGAACAACCTACCGTGTTCTATGCAGTCGCAATCGTGCTCGCGCTGCTGGGCGCGGGCGACGGGATGAGCGCCTTCCTCGCATGGCTATACGTTCTGCTGCGCGTGATCCACAGCGTCGTTCAGGTCACCGCCAACAAGGTGATGGTGCGCTTCGTCCTGTTCGCCTTGTCTAGTATGATACTGATCGCGCTCATTGTCAGCGCGGCCATGATCGTGTTTGGCGCGGGGGCTGATCAGAGCCCCTTCCTCTCCGCCTAGGAAAGCGCTCTGGGCGTTATTCAGCCGCTTCGGTTTCGGGCTCGGCTGAAGCGGCTTCCATGGTTGCGAGAAAGCGTTCTCCATCGAGCGCGGCCATGCAGCCCATTCCCGCAGCCGTGACCGCCTGCCGGTAGACGTGATCCGTGACGTCTCCGGCAGCAAACACACCGGGCAGCGCCGTTTTGGGAGTGCCGGGCTCCACATCGAGATAGCCGCTGTCATCCATCGCCAGCTTGCCCTTGAACAGCTCGGTCGCGGGAGCGTGGCCGATTGCGACGAAAGCACCGTCCACTTCCAGTGTCGAAGTCTCGCCGGTCACGGTGTCTTCGAGCACGAGGTGATGCAGCGCGCCGTCCTCGCCCGCCTCGAAACTTGTCACGGTCTTGTTCCACAAAGCCGAAATCTTCGGATGTTTGAGCAAGCGGTCTTGCAGGATCTTCTCCGCCCGCAGCTCATCTCGGCGGTGGATCAAGGTCACATCGTCCGAATGGTTGGTGAGGTACAGCGCCTCTTCCACGGCGGTATTGCCGCCACCGATCACGGCGACTTTCTTGCCGCGATAGAAGAAACCGTCGCAGGTTGCGCAGGCTGACACGCCCTTCCCGCCCAATTCCTGCTCACCCGGCACACCAAGCCACTTTGCCTGCGCGCCGGTGCAGATCACCAGCGTATCGCCGATATACTCATCGCCGCTGTCGCCGATCGCCTTGTAAGGCGGTCCATTTTCGAGATCGACCGAGACGATCGTGTCCCACATCATGCGAGTTCCCACATGCTCGGCCTGGGCTTTCATCTCTTCCATGAGCCACGGCCCCTGCACCACGTCGCGAAAGCCGGGGTAATTCTCGACGTCGGTCGTGATCGTCAGCTGACCGCCGGGCTGAAGTCCCTGGACCACGATCGGCTCAAGCATGGCGCGCGCGGCATAGATCGCAGCGGAATATCCTGCAGGGCCGGAGCCGATGATGAGCATCTTGGTGCGATGGGTGGCCATATTTCGAATTCCTGTTGTTCTGAAGCACCGACTTAAGCGTTCGGCAGCGCCGCTTCAATTCGCGGTGGAGAGGATTGTCTTATGCATCCACAAGCTGATCTTTGATCCGCTCACGTTTCGCAGCATCGACCCCGAGAACCTGTTCCAGATATGCATCGGTCGAACCAAACCGGTCTGTCATGGATTTGCGCGCGGCTTCAAGAAATTCCGCATCAACGCCCATGAGAACGCGCATAGTCGCCTCATCTTTTGCACCGTATTTGCCGCCCATCAACGCCATCCCATGCGCAATACGCTCTTCATTGCGCGGTGAATGATTGGTCAGCAGGTAATCGTGCATCGCGTCATCGGCATGCACGCCGAGGATGTGATGCAGGAGGTCGACCGCGATACCGGTCCGATCCTTCCCAGCGGCGCAATGGACGAGACTCGCCCCCGTCCCCGATGCCAGGGCGGTGAAATAGTCGCGCAGGACCGAGTTCAGGCCGGTTCGGTCAGGTAGAGCGCCGTACAGATCGACCATCGCCTTGTGAGCGGTCGATGCATCGACGCTGCCCTCTGCCGCTTCAAGATGCGGTGCGAGGCCAGCCGTCTCGCCTTCGAAGAAGAGCACCTCGGCATCGAAACCCTTGGGCCGCCGGCAGGTGTGGCGTTCGCGCTCGCTGTCTCCCCTGAGATCGACCACGTGTTTCAGGTCCAGCCCGGAAACAGTTTCGAGATCGCTCTCGGTCGCCTTGGCATGGTGACCCGATCGAAACAGCAGCCCGGTCTTGACGCGCCCCCCGCCAGCGACTGCGTATCCGCCGTAGTCACGCAGGTTGTGAATTGCCTCGGTTGAGAGGAACGGGCCGGTTTTCGTGTCTCGAATCATTGCTCGAAAGACTTGGCAGTGCACGGGGCCCCGTACAACCGCCCGAATGCGCGGATGCCGAATAATGGCCACGCCCCGCTACGTATCCATGCGTAGCCCATTGCAAAGGCGAAAGAGGTAACCTTCCGGATAACCACATCGCCATCGCGCCGACATTCCATATAATCCAAAGGCACATCAATGGCTTACGTACTCATCGCTGACGACGACGAACTGATCGCCGAGATGGCGTGCGATTTGCTGATCGATGAAGGACACGCGTGCGGCTGGGTGACGAGCGGCGAGGAAGCTTGGGATCTGATGCAGAAGAGACGGCCCGACATCCTGCTGCTGGATCAGGACATGCCCGGCATCTCCGGCGTCAGCTTGCTTCGTAAACTGCGCGGCTCAGCCAAATTCTACGATCTACCGGTCATCATGTTTACCGCGATGAGCGGCGAAGCGGACGAGGACCGGGCCATCTATGCCGGGGCTCAGGAATATCTGCGAAAGCCTTTCACACCGTCGGGGCTCATTAGTCGGATCGATAGGGTCTTGGCCAAGCGAGGTGACTTCGGGCATCTCGATCTGAAGACAAGACTGGCACGCGAAGCTGGCTTTCTCGATGAGGGCAGCCCGTTGGAGCGGCGCTTGGTCTAGAGGACGCAGTCAACCAGTGGCAAGATCGCTGCAAAACGTCTTCGTCCACGCTTGGACATTGTCATCGCGCACCGTTTCGATCATCGCCTCATAGCGGCTCTTGCGCTCCCCTAGAGGCATATCGAGCGCGGTTTCGATCGCGCGGGCAAGCGCATCCGGGCTATGCGGATTGACGAGCAACGCACCATTGCCGCCGCATCCGAGCTGGTGCGCAGCGCCAGCGAAATCCGAGAGTATCAGTACACCCGGATCGTTGGGGTCCTGCGCAGCAACGTACTCCTTGGCGACCAGGTTCATGCCGTCGCGTAGAGGCGTAACCAATCCGATCTTCGCTCCTCGGAAAAAACCGTAGAGTTCCGCGTGGCTGTATCCCTGGTTTACATACCGAATAGGGACCAGGTCGACCTCGCTGCGCGCCCCGTTGATCTGCCCCGTTTTCTGTTCGAGTTCGGCGCGGATTTTCTGGTAGCTCTCGACATCCTCACGGCTCGGCGGGGCGATCTGTATGAATACGAGGTCGCGCACGCGCTCGGGATGCTGGTCGAAGAAACGGCCGATACCATCGATCCGTTCCGGCAGGCCTTTTGAGTAATCGAGCCGGTCCACCCCGATCATGCCGGTGCGATGACGAGTGGAGGAAAGCAGGCGCTGCGTCGCCTGCCGTGCCTCGCCGCTATCACCCTGCTCCTGGAAGTGATCCCAATCGATCCCGATGGGATAAGCGCGCGCCGTTGTGGTGCGCCCCTCATGCGTGATCCGCCCGCTTTCCTTTTCGACCTCGGCACCCAGCTCGGTCTCGCAATAATGCACGAAACTCGATAGCCATTCCTCGGTCTGGAAACCGATGAGATTGTAGCTCAGCATGGTGCGAACCAAACGCTCATGGAAAGGCAGCGAAGTCAGCAGCCGTGTTGGTGGCCACGGCGTGTGCAGAAAAAACCCAATCCGGTTTTTCGCGCCAAGCTCCCGCAGACGGTCACCAATCGGGATCAGATGATAATCATGAACCCATACGAGGTCATCTTCCTCGATCAGCGGCATGACGCTTTCGGCGAAGCGTTCGTTCACCCGCTCGTAGCCGCGACCGGTCTCGTTTTCGAACTCGGCAAGATCGATGCGATAGTGAAACAGCGGCCACAGCGTCGAATTGGCATAGCCGTTATAATATTCATCCACGTCGCGGGTGCTGAGGTCGATTGTGGCGGTAGTTACGCCTCCACCGCGCTGGACGTTGATATTCCCAGTGCGGTCTTCACTCTCCTGACCGGACCATCCAAACCACAGGCCGCCGCGATCCCTGAGCGCCGCATTCAGCGCGCCTGCAAGTCCGCCCTGCGCACCTGCCGCCCCGCGCGCTTTGGGAACAGCGACGCGGTTCGAGATGACGACAAGTCTTGATGACGGGCGGCTCATAAGTGGATTATCGCACTTCACTCCAGGATTTGGACAGCAATCCGGCGCAGTTGATTACCCCTACCAGCGAGTAGGTCTGCGGGAAGTTCCCCCAAAGCTCACCGGTTTCATAGTCGAGGTCCTCCGAAAGCAGGCCCGATTGGGTGGTGTGGCTGAGCATGGTGGTAAAGAGCTTGCACGCCTCTGCATCCCGTCCAGCGAGATGAAGCGCTTCGATCAGCCAGAAGGTGCACACGTTGAAAGCGGTTTCGGGTGCGCCGAAATCGTCCTCGGCGGCATAGCGCAGCATGTGGTCGCCGCGGCGCAGGTGCTCTTCGACGGCGGCAAAGGTCTGTTTGAAACGATCATTTTCCGGCGAAAGGAAGCGCAATTCGACCATCTGGAGGAGGCTGGCGTCGAGGTAATCGCTTTCGAAGCTTGCACCGTAATGCCCGCCCTCCCCGTTCTCCTTCCACGCCTCGGCCTCGATCTTCTCGCGGATGGCATCCGCACGCTCGCGCCACAGCTTCGCCCGGTCGGTCTTGCCGATATGCTCGGCCACGTTGGCGAGCCTGTCGCAAGCCGCCCAGCTCATTACCGCTGAGTAGGTGTGCACCTCTTGCCGGGTGCGAAACTCCCAAAGGCCGGCATCGGGCTGATCATGCATCGCCCATGCCATCTTCCCGACCTGCTCGAGATTCTCGAAATCATGGCTGTCCGCCATGCGCAGCAAACGGGTGTCGAAGAATCCCTGCACGCTCGGCAAGACGATCTGACCATAGCAATCGTGCTGGATCTGCTTGTAGGCGGCATTGCCCCGGCGCACCGGTCCCATGCCGCGATATCCAGCGAGATAGCTTGCGGTGGTCTCGTCGAGCTCGCTTTCTCCCATCACCGAATAAAGCGGCTGGATCTGCCCTCCCCTCGCGCCGTCCACGATGTTGCGCAGATAGGAGAGGTACTTCTCCATGACATCGAGCGCACCCAACCGATTAAGCGCCTGGATCGTGTAGTAGGAATCCCTGATCCAGCAATATCGGTAATCCCAGTTCCGCTCGGAATCCGCAGCCTCCGGGATGGAGGTGGTAAGCGCAGCGACAATCGCGCCGGTCTCCTCATGCTGGCACAGCTTCAGCGTGATTGCGCAGCGAATGACCTCTTCTTGCCATTCCAGCGGGATCGCCAGCATCCGCACCCAGCGCTGCCAGTATTTGCGCGTCGCCTGCTCCATCGAGCGCACTTGCTCGCGGACATTCCCGACAAAGGGTTCATCCGGGCCGAGAAAGAAGTGCGTGTCTTTCTCGATCCGAAAAGTGCGGCCCTCCATGATGTAACCCACCGGTGCATCGGTTGAGAGGCGAAGTGCTTGCGGACCGACAAGGTAGCGAATGTGGTTGGTTCCGTGCGTGGTCTCAGCCACCTGCGCCCCGTAATTCTTGACCGGCTTCAGAACGACCCGAACACGCGGATTGCCGGCGATGGGGCGGACGATGCGGACATAGGCAACCGGGCGGTACATCCGGCCGGAACGCTCATAACGCGGGCAGAAATCGAGGATTTCGACAGCGCTGCCGTCTTTCGCCTCAAGCCTCGTGACCAGATTGGGCGTGTTGCGGATGTATTCCTGGCTCGCGCTTACCTGCCCTTCCAATTCAAACCGCCAGATGCCTGCATCGCGCTGGTCGCCATTCAGAAGCGAGGAGAACAGAGGATCGCCATCAACGCGCGGTACGCAGCCCCACACCAGCGCTCCCGTCTGGTCGATCAGGCCCGAAACCTGGCAATTGCCAACAGGCCAGAGTTCAAGGTTTGGGAGGCGTTCTTCGGTCATAATTCCAGCCATTCATGCACGGATTGAACATCGGGGAGAGAGTATTGCGCACCTGTGCCGGGGCGCGTGCCGACAAGAATGCCCGCCCCGCCAAACTTCGCGCAGGCGGAGAAACCTGCTTCATCGGTCAGGTCATCCCCGATGAAAATCGGACGCGCACCTGCGAAAGGTTCCTCCGCCATGAAAGCGGCGACAGCAGCACCTTTATTGGCGGACTTGGCGACAATCTCGACCACGGACTTGCCATGCTGCGCAGCCCATCCATGCCGGTCCGCCAATTGCTCGGCGAACGAGCGAGCAGCCTCGCCAGCTTCGGGATTGGAGCGATAATGGAGCGCAGCCCCGTGAGGCTTGTCCTCATAATCGATCATGTTGCTGGTAGCGAAGGCGCGCATTTCGTGGTCGATCTCCGCCGGGAGGCTCAAGGCGCCCTGACCAAGCACCGTACCATCGCGGCGGCGCATGTCCGATCCATGCGAGCCTGCCACTGCAATGTCGAGCGACCCCAGATGCTGTTCGATATCGGAAACCCCGCGCCCGCTGACGAGCGCGCAGCGCCCCTCCAGCCGATCCGCGAGCTTGGAAAGCTCGCGGGCCAATCCGGCGCGCGGCTCGATTGCATCGGGCCCCGGCGCCAATTCAACCAGTGTTCCATCGAAATCCAAAAACAGCGCGGCAGGCTGCTCCGCGATCAGCGAGGCAAGCGTTGGCGGCGGACCGAGAGCAATGCGGGAATGCATGATGCTGGCATAGAGCGTCAGGCCCGGGCGTCAATGAACATGCTGCACCGCAACAGGAATCAGCTTCGCTGAGCCGACAGCAGACCCTTCCCGATAACCTGCGCCTGTATCTCCGCAGCGCCTTCGAAGATGTTGAGAATACGCGCATCGCAGAGGACACGGCTAATCGGGTATTCGAGCGCATAGCCGTTTCCGCCATGGATTTGCACGGCGTTATCGGCTGCGCTCCACGCCGTGCGAGCCGCCAGCAGCTTGGCCATGCCAGCCTCGATATCGCAGCGATTTCCGCGATCTTTTTGCCGCGCGGCGAAATAGGTGAGCTCCCGGCTCATAACGATCTCTACCGCCATCAAGGCCAGCTTATCCGACACGCGGGGGAAGCGCGTCAGCGGCTCGCCGAATTGCTTGCGTCCCTCGGCGTAGTCGAGCGCGAGATCGAAGGCGTTCCAAGCCACGCCGATGGCCCTCGCAGCTGTCTGGATTCGTGCGCCTTCGAAAGTGCGCATCAGCTGTTTAAAGCCCTGCCCCTCGGCATCGCCAAGCAGCGCGCCGCTCGCCACGGCAAACCCATCGAAGCCGAGTGCGTATTCCTTCATCCCGCGGTAGCCGAGCACCTCGATCTCGCTGCCGTCGATGCCTTTGTCGGGGAATGGTTCTTCATCCGTGCCGCGCGCCTTTTCGGCGAGGAACATCGAGAGCCCGCGATAGCCGGGCTGATCCGGATCGGTGCGCACCAACAGCGTCATAAGATCGGTGCGCGCCGCGTGCGTAATCCACGTTTTCGCGCCGTCGATCTGCCACTGTCCGCTCTCGGTCTTCCGCCCGCGTGTGCGGACGCTCGCGAGGTCGGAACCGGTGTCTGGCTCGGTGAAGACCGCCGTGGGCAGGATCGATCCATTGGCGATGCCGGGCAGGAACTTCTGCTTTTGCGCATCGGTACCGTTTTCGCCGATCAGTTCGCCTGCAATTTCCGAGCGGGTGCCAAGTGACCCTGCGCAAATCCAGCCGCGAGAAAGCTCTTCGGAGACGATCGACATGGCGAGCTTTCCAAGGCCGAGCCCGCCATAGCTTTCGTCAATGCAGACCCCGAACACTCCGAGCTCGGCCATCTCGGCAATGATGCTCTCGGGAATAAGCGCGTCGGCAAGATGCCATTGATGCGCGCGCGGCGTGATGCGGTCTGCGGTGAAAGCGCGGAATTGCTCGCGCACCAGGTCGAGCGTTTCATCGCCCAAACTGTCATTCGGCCTTGCACCGCTTACAAGCAGATGCGTGAAGTCGGCGCGCGTTTCCGGCGTGCTTCCCTCTGCGAAAAAACGTCCAACCGCGGGATCGCTACCGAGGGTATGTGCAGCATCACCCATGCCAAGAGCGTAGGGACGAACCACTTCGCTGGCGCTCATTGGGACGCCATTGGCAAGCTGCGCACAATATTCGCCGAACCCGATCCGCAGGGTGAGTTCTTCGATAGGCCCCATCTGCCCGACAGCTTCCACGCGGGCGCACCAATCGACCGTCGCTTCCATCGCTGCAACAGTCGCCGCGATCCACGCAAAGCCATGAACCGCGTGCTGCTCCGCTGACATCAGAGCAGGATCGGATGCAACCCGCGCCCGAACGGCCTCTCGAACGGCGTTGGAGTAAGCCTGCGCCGCACGCGCGGCATCGCGCGCCAAGTCTATCCATTCACTCATAGGGAGGTCTGCTAGCAGAGCTTTTTCAAAAGAGGGACCAATTCAATTTGCGAGGCGCCTCGGCCCGGATCAGATTGCATGGGCTTTGAGCGCTTCGTAATCCCCACGGCAAGCCTCCGCGACTTCCGCATATTCGCCCTCCAGTTCAGGCAGCGGGCCCGATGCAGAACCAAATCCAGTCGACGCGTTTACCTTGTCGTACCAATGCGCGCCCCAAACACCATCATCTTCATGCGGGCCTTTCTCCCACGAAAGCATCGCTGGGTCCCACGAAATTCCGAGGACGGAGCAAAGCCTGGACAAGGTGCGATGCGAATCGCGAAGAATGTCGTCGGAATCGACCACCGGCGCAGGCGCGCCCGCCCTTTCGGTTTCAAAATCGAAATACTCTCGCAGCTTTGCGAAGCCCAGCATTTCGGGCCGGCGCAGCTCGTTCTTCGCGCGATAGCTCGCGACAACCCCTTCCGGCGCGCGGATAAGGAAAGCGTGCCTGTGCTCCGGAAAATCGGCGATCGATACCGGGCCGATCATGTGGTGCGGCATGTGCTTTTGATACCAGACAGGTTGGTTTTCTGGCGCATCGCCGGATTGCGTCTCGACAATGCTTCGCCAGTCGCAGTCCATATCCGCAATTGTCTCCGCGGCCATCGGATGAGGCTCGCCGCTGTGCTTGAGAAAGGCGCCGTAAAACGGTTCATCCGACACCGCGCAATCGCTGCGCGCGCCGAAGCTGCGCATCATCGCGGTCGAGATGTTTCGCGGGCCGCTCCACATGGCAATGCGGACGGTCAAGCGGCGTCTCGATCCATCAGCGCTTTATAAAGACCTTGCAACCGCTCGACCATCGGACCACGCCCATCTGTCAGATGCCTTCCATCCACCTCGGTCACGGGTACGACACCTGCAAAGGTCCCGGTCACGAATGCCTCATCCGCGCCATAAACGTCGGTGAGCGAGAAGTTTTTCTCGAACACCGGAATCCCTTCTTCGCGGCATAGCTGAATGACATTGCTGCGGGTGATCCCGCCGAGACAGTAATCGCCGCTGGATGTCCAGACCTCGCCTCTCCGGACAATGAAGAAATGCGTCGAGTTGCACGTCGCGACAAAGCCGTGCGGGTCGAGCATGAGCGCTTCGTCCGCCCCTGCCTGCGCCGCCTGAATGCAGGCCGTGATGCAGTTGAGCTTGCTGTGCGAATTGAGCTTCTGGTCCTGAACCGCTGGATCGCCGCGCCGGACATGGACCGTGAACAGCCTGATCCCGGTTTCGATGGTCGCCGGCAGGGGCGCCTTGTATTCCGGGATTATCACGATCGTCGCAGGCGAGATCACCACGCGCGGGTCCTGGTAAGGCGTCGAGCGGATACCGCGTGTGACCATCAATCGGATGTGCACACCGTCTTCGCCGCGCATGTTGTTGCCATCGATGGTCGCGCACAATCGGCCGGTCAGTTCCTCGCGGCTCAGCCCGATATCCATCGCTATGGCTTTCGCGCCTTCGTAAAGGCGGTCGAGATGAGCTTCCAGAAACGCGAGTCTGCCGCGTTGCAGGCGAAGCCCTTCCCAGACACCGTCTCCCAGCATGAACCCGCTATCGAACACCGATACGCTCGCCTCGGCGCGTGGCACCAGCGTTCCGTTGACGTTGATCAGCACCGCATCATTGCGCGGATCGGGCGCGAAATCGTGTGTCCCCTTGGCCATCGGCCTTGTTTAGGCGGATCGCCGGGACTGGCAATAGCTCACTTGGGACGTGCCACTGCCGCGTTTGGATCAGACCGGGTCGAGCCGGATCGTCTGCGGATGGAGAGTATTGTCCTCGATCGTCAAGATGCCTGACGCGACAGCTTTGCTGATCATATGAACGCGGTTTCGCGCTCGCATTTTCAGTCTCGCATTCTCAATATGACGTTCGACGGTTCTAGGCGCGATTTCGACATGTTTTGCAATTTCTTTAGTCGTCAAACCTCGAGCTGCCCATCTCAGTATCTCGTTCTCCCGCCTGGTTAACGGTATCGAATTCTCGGTATCGCTGATAATCACAAGCTTTATCCCTGCATCGTTGTTTTACTAACTATGCGAACCCAAAACTGTGAATTTCAAATATAAGATAGGTTAGCCTGTTTAGCTAACTACACTAATTTTTGTTTTATTATTTATTTTTCACTAATCCAGAATAGTATATTTATTGCATTATCGTCAACTGACGCGCTGCAGCTGGATCGCTTCTCAGTTCGGATCTGTGAAGATCGATAGATAAGCGTCTGACTGTCAAAGCGCTTTTTCCGCGAAGAACTAGAGCAGATGACGCCGTGTTTCGGCCGCCCCGAAGAACTCTTGGTTAAATTTACCTACAGGTTCTTACCAAGCGCAAATGCCTAAGGGAAAGCGACTCGGGACAATCATGCTGTAAATCAGCCGGATAGCCCGCGGCACGCGGTATCGGCACAATCAATCTCGAACACGGCAACCCACTGGCGAACACGGTGGGCGGTCCGTTGCGGGAGAGAAAACATGCGGGCACCTCAAACCAAACGTATATTCGCGAACATACGGTTTCGGCCTGTAACCCATGCCCCGATAGCGATCGCGGCGATATTGGTTGCGGCTGCTCCGGTGACCAGCGCGTCGGCACAGTCCGCCCAGATGGAAGCCGAAACAAGCCCGGGCAGCATGGTCGTGTTGCGAGAGGTCCCGACCCGGCCCGCTCAGCACGATGCGGCGGGCGAGGCGCTAACCGTGACGCTCGCACCCAATGACGCCTTCGCCGATGCGCTCGATCTTGGCCTTGCCGAACTCGACGATGCGCAGGCGGCAACGATCACTTCAAGTGTAATGAACGGCCTCAGCTTTCTGAATCAGGTCGATGCCGGCAGTGCGGCGACGGACTCGTTGATCGCGGACAGTCTCCAGCAAAACGGGCTGTCCTTCCTGAACGGCTCGGGACCGACGTCCGCCGGATCGATCGTTTCCGGCTCGGTCGATGCGAGCTTAGCAGCAGCAAACTCGGCGATCGGAAGCGCCCTAGGCTCGGTATCAGGCGCACTCGGCGGTCTAAACGGAACCGGGCAATGACCAAAGTGCGCAGCCCCCTCTCAATTCTTGGTCTTGCTCTGGCACTTAGCTTCAGTGCGACCGCCGACGCGCAGGACGCCCAGGCGCCCTCCCCCGAAAAGCCCGGTGACTATATCGAGATCGGTAACGAGATCGGCGAATTCGATGGCGTCCGTCAGCTCAATATCGCCGCAGGAAACGGGAACCAGCAGGCAAATGTCGCCTCTGTCGCTTCCGGCGATTTCGCGATCAACACGGCCGTCGTCGCACAAGCCGCGGACCACACCCAGCCCGAGGAAAGTCGCACTTATTCTGCACGAATTGTCGGTGAAGCCTTCGCAGACAGCCACGGCCTGACGGCGATCAATATCGCCGCAGGGTCCGACAACCAGCAAGCCAACCTCACATTGATAACAACCGGATTGGAAGGGCAGATCGCGAGCACCGCATTGCTTTCGCAGACCCGCGCTTCCTCAGACCCGAAGGGGGCGAATAACTCTTCCGCAGCATCCGAATACACAGCGCAGATCGATCCGACTGCGTTCGGAAACAGCAGTGGGATCGTTCAAGTCAGCCTCATCGGTGGCACGGGGAACACCTCGGCCAATGTCGCTGTGCTGTCCATGGAGGTCGGCACGAATTGAGCCCAGAACAGGAGAATTGAAATGCGAAAACATGTGCTCCTCGCAGGCGTAGCGGCAGCAGCCGTATCGTTTGCACCAGCCACCACGATCGCCCAGGATGGTACCCTGGCCGACATCGTCGATGAACTCGGCGATTCACTCGAAGAGCGGCCCGATGAAGGCGTCAGCCTTGGTCTCGAAGGCACTGCCGAAGTGCACTATGAGAACGAAATCGAAACGGAAATCGAAACCGATGTCGACTTCACCAAGGATGTCACGCTTGTCGGTACGGTCAATCTGAATGGTGACATCAATGTCGATGCCGCCGCAGTTGCGATCGTGGACAACAAGCAAGCGCTTATCGGAAACACGCTCTATTTCAGTGAAGAAAACGAGCTCAATGGCGAAAATGGCTTCGTCGATCCGGTCTTCGGACCAGGATTTAGCGAAAACGGTGATCTCGGTGCGCCATTCGACTTCCTCGATGGTGACCTTCAACCGCAAATCCGTGTTGGATTCTTCGCGCCCGTGGTCAACACGGTCGATGGTCTGACACTCGACGTTGAAGGCAATGTCGGGATCAACCTTTCCGCCGGGTATTACAATATCCAGGAAAACATCGCGGCATTGGCAGTTTCGAACTTCGAAGGGACTGACGATGATGCCGGTGGCATGGCGGAAGCTTCGCTCACGACGCTTCAGCTGTCGACGCTCAACTTTATCGGCGAAGATCCTGTGAACGATCAGGCTGAAGACGATGAGGAGGCCGGTGGCTCCGCCAATGACTGGCGTATCCGGAACACCGTGTTCGCAACCGATAGCTCGGTTACCGTGAACGGCAATGCAGGGATCAACGCTGCTGCCGGTGCGATGAACACGCAGAAGAATGCGCTTGTCCTGGCAGTCGCGACCGATTCGGCCATGGCCGAAGCGACAGCCGGTGTGATCCAGGCCAGCGTCGGAAACCTCATCGACGTACAGGATGAGATCAACATCGTGAGCCCCGGTTCGTTTGAAGGTGCAGGCAATCTCGGCGTGAATATCGCCGCGGGCAGCATGAACCATCAGATGAACTCGCTGATCGCTGCAGTCGGTCTGGCTGGAGCCGGGAATGGTGGCGGTACCCCGCCGGACGACCCCAGCTGAGGCTGACCACTGTTTGGGGAGCCGGTTCGCTGGCTCCCCAACCTTTTTTTGGAAAGCAACGGGATCATGCGAACTGTCTGCCTGCCCTTGATCAGCATCGGGATGCTTTGCAGCCTTGCAGGGTGCGCGAGCGCGCCCGGAGGCATCCAGCCATTTGCCGTCGGGCAGGAGGGACTCCGCGCCCAGCCGCTCTACAAGCCGGTATCCAGCTGGCGGACCCGCAAATTCACCAACCTCGTACGTCAGCAGACCGATTTCAGCTGCGGTGCTGCCGCGCTGGCGACGATATTCAACTACGCATACGGCAAGAATACGAGTGAGCAGCAAGTCCTCGTGAACATGCTGAAAATCGCCGATCCGGATGTGATCCGGGAGAAGGGATTTTCACTGCTCGACATGAAGAATTACGTTCTCGCGGTCGGCATGACCGGGCAGGGTTACGAAGTCGAATACGACGCGCTCAAGAACCTGAAGGTTCCGGCGATCGCTCTGCTGGATATCAAAAACTACAAACACTTCGTGGTCGTAAAGAAGGTGCGCGATGATTTCGTCCAGATCGGCGATCCCGCACTTGGCAACCGGACCATGTCACGGCGCGATTTTCTGAAATCGTGGAACAACGTCGTCTTCGTCATCGTCGGCGATGGCTTCGATCCTGACACGGTCCTTCTCAACCCGCCCCCGCCCCTTTCCGCAGCGCGGCTTTATGGCCTGCGCTCTCCCGTCAGAAACGCGGAGATTTACGACCAGGGTCTCGGGCCAGCCTTCAACTTCGTCTTCTAGGACAAACGGCCATGGCACATTCACCATTTGAAAAAGAGAGCACGAGAACCCGCCCCATCGCGAATTGGCACCGGGCATTCCGAAGCTGCCTGCTGACGGTTGGATCGCTTTCGCTAATTTCCGCAGCTCCGCCCGAAACCGGCCTCGAGGGCCTAGGGCGCGAGATTTCCGACGATGAAATGTCGGATATGCGCGGTAAATTCATCAGGTCCAACTCCATTCATTTCTTCGGCGTCGAACTGTTGCAGAGCTGGCAATCGGCTGACGGCGTGACGCTGATGGCGACCCTGCAATTCAACGTCGACTTCGCGAACGGCGCGGGCAACTTGGATGGCGCGGTCCCGACGGTTCAGATCTCGTGGAATCGCGTCTGCGCAACCTGCGCGGACTCCACCATGGACGTGTCCGGCATACAGTCCGATTTGTCCAACAGCGCACAATTGGCCCAGTCCGAACCGGCGCTCTCGATCGGCAAATTCGGCAGCATCGACGGCCTCGTGCAGACGCAAGAACTCGCTGGATCGGATAACAATGTCCTCAATAATATGCGCGTGTCCGTCGTCCCCGCGGCGTCGCTTCAGTCGCTTCCCGCTGATGAGGCTTCCTCGATTTCATCGAGCGTGTCGCATCTGACCGACCAAGGCGAATCCATCGATTTCAACGTGGCCCGCAATGAGCTCGGCATCGCGATGACCCGCGGGAGCGAATCCGTTCGCCAAGGCATCAGCGGCGAACTCAACCAGGCGGCTCAGCACGTGATCCTCCAAAGCAGCCTCAACGCAATCCGCAACGAGATGGCGATCACCGTCGGCGTGAATGACCTCAATCAAGCAAGGCAGCACAGCGTGCAAACCGCCCTATCAGCGATGAAGGGGAGAGGAATGTGAACAGGGAAAGCGCACGGCGACTGGCATCGCCTATCAAGGATGGCATCGGCGGGGCGACCTGCGCTTTGATCGCCTTTGCAACCTTGAGCATTTTCAGCGCGCCTCATGCGAGGGCCGAGACGGTCGATCACCAATTCGCGGTCGAGGATGCCGGGCGGGCCAATTGCGCCGACTACCTCGCGGCGCGCGAGGGCGGAACGAGGCAATCGGCCCGCTACATCGGCTTTATCGAGGGGTATCTGACCGCCGCCAATCGGTACGAACCCAACACTATTGACCTGACACCATGGCACACGCCTGAGGCGTTCGCGCTGATCCTCGACCAGCATTGCAAGCGCGCGAAGGAAGAAGGTCTGGCGATGGTCGCGCAGCGGCTCGTCGTGTCGATGATGCCGCACCGCCTCGCAAGCAAATCCGAACTGGTCGAGGTGCGCGAGGGCGACAAGAGCGCCGTCGTCTACGAGAGGATAATCTGGCGGGCGCAGAACCAGCTCGCGCGCCGCGGGCTTTATCGCGGCGAACCCGATGGGAAGGATTCTCCGCAGTTCAGGCAAGCGCTCACCCAATTCCAGCGGCTCGCAAAGCTCGATGAAAGCGGCGTCCCCGACGTCGCGACTTTGTGGGTGCTGCTCAACCCATAGCAAGCAGGAGCGCACAACCTTCCGGGTCGCACAGAGAGAAAAACATCTGACCAGAGGGGAGAGTGAAAAATGCCCGACATAGCGAGAAGAGCAAGCGTGCTGCTTGCCACGGCCACCGCGCTGCCTTTTGCAACGACCGCCGCGGCTCAGGATGCAGATCCTCTAGCGGAGTGGATCGAAAGCGACGATCTCAGCCAGGAGCTTGATGAAGCGGTTCAGCCGGACATGGCTACAGAACTTGCAGAGCTGCGCGCGCGTGACAGCGCTTCGCGCCAGAGAATTGCCGATCTTGAGGACCGGCTAGACCGTTTGGAAAAGGTCGCTGGACTGGCCGGTGCATACCCGCTCAATGCCGCGGAACAAGCGGCGATGCGCGGTCGGGGTTTCGGTACGAACGTGATGTCACCGACCTATCGCGGCGACCAAATCGAGCTGCTTCGCGGGCCAAGCGGCTTCGTGAGCGCCATACAGGACCAGGAACCGGAAGAGACGGAATCCGCCACCCGGCGCGAGCCTGCGCCGTCACAGTCGGTCACGGATATAACGGAAGATGCGCAAGGCTATTTCGGGCGGCGCTTCAGCTTCGAGACCGGCATCAATTACGCGCATTTCGATGACGCGCGCATCAACCTGAGCGGGTTCCTGGCGCTCGATGCGATCTTTCTCGGCCTCATCAGCATCGATGAACAGAGCTCCGATATCATCACTACCGATTTCACCGGACGCTTTGCCCCGAGTGACCGGCTGCAATTCGACGTGAACGTTCCGGTGATCTACCGCTCCTCCGTTTTCCAGTCGGGCGGCGCCGGCGGTAACGCCTCTGGCCTCGCCGATGCGCGTGTCGAGGAATTCGGCATCGGCGATATCAATGGCGGCGTGAGCTATCGGCTGCTGCGCGAAACCGTAAGGCGGCCCGATGTGGTCATAAACGCCCGTGTAAAGGGTCCGACCGGCCGCGACCCGTTCGGGATCGGGCTGGTCGAAGTGCCCGGCACAGAGGGTAATCTCGAAGTTCCGGAATCGCTATCCACGGGCAGCGGCGTTTGGGCAGCATCCGTCGGCGCGTCCGTGCTGAAGACGCTCGATCCGATGATCGTTTTCGGGAACCTCACCTACTTCCATAATTTCCAGCGCGGATTCGAAGATATCGACGAGATAGAAGGTTTGCAGCCGGGCGACGTCGATATTGGCAACGCCATTCAGTTCGGCGCAGGCTTCGCCTTCGCCCTGAACGAAAAATCGAGCATCTCAACCAGCTTCACTCTCCGCTATGGCGATGAAACGCGTTTGCGGTTTGACGAAGGAGAATTCAGCGATGTCATCGGTAGCGGGTCTACCGTCGGGCTGCTCAACCTAGGCGCCACCTTTGCCATTTCGGACCGGATTTCACTGCTCACCAGCGTCGGCGTAGGGATGACAACCGATGCACCGGACGTGACAGTGAGCGCGCGCGTGCCGTTCCGGTTTTAGGCTCCCAAGCACGCCTATGGACACGGTACCAGCGAGATATACCACGGCGCCCACTGAGAAGCGGAAACTTGACTCATCGCCTTTAATTGCATAATTCATTAAATATGCAATTAAAGGCGATGGAAGAAAAAGCCTCCAAGGTAAGCGAGCTCCTCAGACTGCTTTCGCATCGGGACAGGCTTATGGTTCTATGCCATTTGGCGCAGGGAGAAATGTCTGCGGGCGAGCTGGGACAGGCACTAGGCCGCAAAGCTCCTGCCATGTCTCAGCAGCTCGCCATATTGCGGCGCGAAGGCATCATCGCGGCCCGGCGCGAAGGCCAATCGATTTTCTATCGGATCTGCCACGAAGATGCCGTGGCGATCATGTCTTTCCTCTATGCTCGGTTTTGCAGCGACGACGCGGAAAACCTCGCGGTGTCCGGCGCGGAAAGTGAGGTTGAACGGGCATGAGCAATCCGGTCGTCACCTCTTTCTTTGACCAAGCAACCAAGAATGTCAGCCACATCGTGGCCGATCCGGACACACGCCAATGCGCGATCATCGATCCGCTTTTGGATTACGATCAGTCCTCGGGACGAACGTCGACCGAATCTTCCAATGCTATCATCGAATATGTGAAGAGCCAGGGTCTTTCGGTGGCTTGGATTATCGACACCCACATACACGCAGACCATCTCTCTGCCGCGCAGCGTATCAAGGCCGAGCTTGGTGGTCGATTGGGCATCGGGGGACACATTTCCGAAGTTCAGCGCGTTTTCAGCGAGGTTTTCAACACCGGATCGTGCTTCATTCCGGACGGCTCCCAATTCGATCATTTATTCCGCGATGGGGAAACATACCAAGTCGGCAATATCGAGGCACGTGCCATCCACACTCCGGGCCACACACCAGCCTGTATGACCCACGCGATTGGCGACGCAGCATTCGTTGGCGACACTCTGTTCATGCCCGATTATGGAACTGCACGCTGCGATTTTCCCGGAGGCGATGCGCGGACCCTGTATCGCTCGATCAAGCGTATCTTCGCCCTGCCCGACCAGACGCGCATATTTCTCAATCACGATTATCTTCCAGCCGGACGCACCGAGTATCGCTGGGAAACCACCGTCGCTGAGCAACGCCGCGAAAACATCCATGTCCGGGAAGGGATCAGCGAAGATGATTTTGTCGCCATGCGGACAGAACGCGATGCTGCCCTCGCAATGCCGAACCTGATGATACCCTCCGTCCAGGTCAACATGCGCGCAGGCTCTTTTCCCCCTGCAGAAAGCAACGGGGTCGCCTATCTTAAGGTACCGGTAGACGCCTTGTGACCATAACAGCCTTCCCTGGAGCGATGCCCTTCGAAGGCCTGATTGGCGGGCTCCTGATCGGGTTAGCCGCTGCGCTGCTGCTGCTGGGTTCTGGACGCATAGCGGGGATTAGCGGCATCGCTGCGAGAGCATTATCGCTTAGTCAGTCCGGCATTTCGGCGTCGTCTGCATGGATGTTCATGGGCGGCCTGCTGCTTGGAGCCATCGCTGTTCATTTCCTGATTTCCCCGATCGAATCCAGCTTCCCTCCTTCAAACGCTTTGCTCATTTTCGGCGGCTTGCTTGTGGGGTTCGGCACCCGGCTGGGGAGTGGTTGCACCAGCGGTCATGGGGTTTGCGGGATGTCCCGATTCTCCCGTCGATCCTTCGTCGCCACGCTGACTTTTATCGCGAGCGGAATAACTACGGTCGCACTTGCAAATGAGGCGGGATGGGCATGGTGATGCGCCGTGCCCTCGTTTCGCTCGCGTCAGGCGGCCTGTTCGGATCCGGCCTGGCGGTCTCCGGCATGATGGACCCGAAACGCGTCAGAGGGTTTCTCGATATCTTTGGCGATTGGGATCCAACACTCGCTTTCGTCATGGGAGGGGCAACAGCTGTCATGGCCTTGGGCTGGCTCATCCAGGGCCGCATGCCAGCACCCGCCTTTGCCGACGAGTTTCAGTTGCCTGGCACGCGTTTGATCGACCTCAGGCTGGTGACAGGCTCGGCCATGTTTGGCATCGGTTGGGGATTGGCCGGGCTTTGCCCTGGCCCCGGGCTCGCAGCGCTGGTTATCGAGCCCATGTCGGCCGGAATCTTCGTCGCGAGCATGGTCGCAGGAATGGCAGTTCATCGCGCCGCAAAGCTCTGATCGACGACCATGCAACACGCGTTCGAAAGACCAGGCGAAGCAGCACCGTGCTGATCTTTGGTGACGGAAATATGTTGCCCTGCTTGCTCAGCTCTTGATTGCAAGAGCAAGCTTTGTGTTGCCCTCTGTCAATCGCCGCTGCGCAATAAGTTCGCGCATGATCCGATCCTCCAAATCTTGCCATTCGATCGAGCCTATTACCTCTTCGAGAAATGGGGACTGCTCAAGCCACTTGATATCCCTCCAGCCCAGGTTGACTGCCTGCGCCATTAAAGCCTTTGCCTCCTCGTTTTCGCCGAGGGCAGCGAATACCTCAGCCAACTGTATCCGAAATTCCGGATCGGGATCGCTGTCGAGTTCGGAGAGCTTGGAAGGTGAAAGTAGCTGGCCAGCGCGCGCTTTACGCCCAGCCATCGCATCCAGCGCTGCGAGATCGTACTGACCTTTCCAGCCGGCAGCCTCCAGGGCGCGCCTCGCGTCATCGACATGTCCAAGCGCGATTTTCGCGCGCCCTTTTAATTGGAGGATCGAGGGAGCCGAGCGATCGTCACCCTTGGCCTGCTCGAGCGCTTCGAGTGCAGCACTAGCGCGGCCATTGCGAAGGTGAGATCTCGCGATCTCGCTTAATACGACGACCTGTCCCGGATTGAGAGTGAGGGCCTTTTTACGCCAGCGCTCAGCGGCCGGATGATCGATCAGTTCGAGACTCTGAGCGATCTGTATCTCGGCGTAGCGCGATCTCCCGCCCGCCGCCAGCACCTGAAATTCCAGATCGAGTGCCTGATATAGCTGTCCTTGTACCAGCAACACGTAGGCTGCGCTCGAGCCTGCAGGCGCATTGTCCGGATCCAATTGATAAGCGTATTGCAGCGCCGACAAGCTCTCATTCATGCGCCCTTGAGAGCCGAGCGTATAACCCAGCGCAGACCAAGCATTGCTGTCCTCGGGCCTTTCCTCGATCAGCGCGCGAGCGAGAGCTTCGGCTTCTTCCTTGTTTTCGAGGCCACCGCCAAACTTGGTCGCCTTGGTCGACAAAGCAAAGCTGAGCGTAAGGCGCGCGTCGAAATTGTCAGGCTCTCGGTGCAAGGCATCGCGGAGCATGGCAATAGCGCGATGGGTCTCGACGGATTGATGGAGACCAAGCTGCTGGTTGGCACGCGTCACCAAAAGAGACACTTCTGAAGCCTTACTAGCTTCCGATGTGTCTTGCGCGGTTTCCGAACCGATATCGGGCGCAACGAAGAAAATGACGACCGCAATCAACACGCTCGCCAGTCCATAGGTCGCCGCGGCATCTTGTGGTGCCTTAAGGGATGGCCACTTCCTTCTAGCGGCCTTAGTCTCCAGTCTTCCAGCTGTACTGGCGATAGCATATCCGGACCCGCGCACAGTGCGAATGTAAATGGGGTTTTTCGGATCGTCGCCCAAGGCCTTCCGCAGCAGCGCGATCCTTTGAGAAACGGTTTCGTCGCTGACATGCTCGGCATTCCAGACGGCCTGCGCGAGAACCGAATTGCTGACCGGCTCGGGAGCTGCCCGAACCAAGCATAGCAGCGTATCGAAGCTCAAATCGGAGAGCCTTATTACGCGCGTGCCTCGCCAGACTGAACGCGCTTCAGTGTCGATGATCACATCGTTGAGGACATATTGCACAATGCATCTCTTATCGCCGCAGAAAAGCGATGCTTCAAGAATCTTCAAGTTTCTTCACGTGACGCAAAAAGTCGCCGGGACAATGCTTCGCTGATTGATGTCATTTGGGAAACGAGAAATGAAAAAGCGCATCGCACGCGCCACACTCGGAGCGGCATTGCTCTCGGTAAGCGCCTCTGGGACAAGCCAGGAGCAAAGCGGCGAAGCAGCAAATACCGCACCGTTCGGCTTGTGGGTGTGGAGTGCCGAGGAGCCAGATCCTTCGCGCGCCCTGACGCTCAAAATGATCGACGGTAGTTGGCTCGCCGACGTCGATGGCTCCATAGTAAAGGCGAGGGGAAGCAAGAGCGAGATTTTGTTGATGCTGCCCGACGGGCAGGCTTTTCGCGGCCAGTTGAATGCCGATAGATCCGAAGTGAGCGGATACTGGTTTCAGCCGCCAAATCTACTCGACTACCAATATGTCGCTACGCCTGTGGTGCTGAAGTCCACGGATCGGGACAAGTGGCGAGCCAACATTGAAATTCAGCCCCGGCCATTCACAGTATTTCTGGATGTATTCAAAGGCAAAGATGGGAGCACTGCAGCCGTCATCAGGAACCCTGAGGGTAACAATACTCTGGGCGCAAGTCAGTTTAGGGTGGAGGCAGAATCTACAGGTGGATGGAGCCTCGTCAGCGGAAGCGGTGAACAAGAACAGCGACATCGCCTCTTTCAACAGGAACACGGAGGGCTAAGGCTCCAGTATGATCGTTTCAATGAACCCATCGGCTTAATCCCGGCAAGCCATACCGACCGATTGGCTTACGTCAGTCGGCCTGATAATCGGGGTACGGAAAGCTACAGCCCTCCGCCGCAGCTTAATGACGGATGGCGCGTCGGCACACCCGAACAGGCGGGCTTCGACCGTGAAGCGCTGCACAAGCTGACGGATAGGATCGCAGGGCTCGATCCCAGGACCGAGCCGCATCTTATCCATTCATTGTTGATCTCACGACGAGGGTCGCTCGTATACGAGGAGTATTTCTACGGTCACGGTTGGGAGAAGCGCCATGATGTACGATCGCTCGGCAAAGTGTTCGGCTCGGTCATGGTGGGTGCCTTGCAGCAGCAAGGGCACGCCATCACGGCCGAGCATCGCCCTGTCGCCGGATTGCTGCGGGATGCAGGCATCCCTGCCGGCGACGACCGCAAAGCCGATATCACGCTACACGATTTGATGACCTTCACCAGCGGCCTCGATTGCGATGTCAATTCTAGCGAGTCGGCTGGCAACGAGTGGAACATGTGGGAGCAGGAAAAGGAGCCAGACTACTGGCTTTACACCGCGAAACTCGCGATGTTTCATGACCCGGGAAGCCGCTACGCTTACTGTTCCGGCAGCGCTAATCTTGTTGGCGCCAGTCTGGTCGAATTCGGCGAGGCTCCTGTCCATCAGCTCTTCGACGAACTCATAGCAAAACCACTAGACTTCGGTCCCTATCACTGGGCGCTTGCGCCAAACGGCGAAGGCTATCTGGGTGGCGGTGCCTATATCCGGCCACGCGACATCCTTAAGATTGGCAAGATGTATGTGTCCGAAGGCAGGTGGAATGGGCGCCAGATCATAAGCGCCAATTGGGTTGAAGAGTCGACAAAGCCCTATATCGAGATCAGTCCTGAAACGACGGGTATGACACCGGAAGCCTTCCAAAACAGCTACTTCGGCGGATTGCAAGCGTACATCTGGGTTCTGAACCCTATTGTTGTGGGTGATCGCAGCTACACGTCATATCAGGCCAGCGGCAATGGAGGGCAATTGCTGATTGTCGTCCCCGATCTTGAGCTGGTGGTCGCTATCACCGGCGGTAATTACCGCATGGGCGGCATTTGGGGCCGCTGGCGCGATCAAATCGTCGGGGGGTACATTATTCCTGCATTGACCGATCTTTTGTAAGTCAATGCCTGCTCATCGATTTTGTTCATATTGAATCAAACGCCCAGGGACCGGCCTAGAAATGCACGAATATCGACTCTGCGGGGTTGAGCTGGCGCTTCGAAATCGTCTTTTTAGGCATCGCAACCGTTTTGGTTCGGTGTCGGACTTCTGCCCAAGTCTGAAAATCCACGATTGGCAGAAGAGGCGGGACGTAAATCGAGAACTTATAATATCAAAATATATGAATTTAGTTCGAGAAAACTGGGCCGGTACCCCAACTTATATTCCCAGACGAACGCGCGCATGCCTACGCATCCGCCAGGGTATTGCGCCCGGTGTTGTTTGCCATGGCAAATGAGGCGCGTTCTGTCCGCAGTGCAGCGTCATAAAGCGAGACATCTCGCAACATGTAGCCACTTGCCGCTGCCATCCAAACATGAGAACTTTGGCGAGAATAGCAGCAAGCGAAACTTCCCGGCTCTCCAATCGGTGGATTTACGAGAAGATGTGTGGCGCCGCGTCCGCTCTGGCGGCGCTCCATCCCGCTCCACCTCTGACCTTTGTGCCTGCGCGAGGCTGAGCCATGTTGATCGCAGCGAACAAATGCGATCCGTGCTTACTGTCCAATCACAGCGCTATCGTTCTTGGATCACACAGAGACTAGGAATAGCAGGACAATGAGTATCTCCTGCGTCGGTCATGAAGGTGGAAAACCGTACACTGTGGCCCGTTCTAAGGGGTGCCTCATTATTTCGATATTCGGAATAGTGCTTTTCAAGATGCTGACATTCATCCGATCCTCGAAGTGAACTAGGTCTTCATCATGAGCCCGTCTTTTTGGGCCAAACGATTAAGGATAGTCGAGATGACCGCAGATACGCGCCCACCTTTGCCGCCATTCACCGCCGAGACTGCTGCGCAAAAAATCCGCCTTGCAGAGGATGGCTGGAACTCGCGCGATCCGGCCAAGGTGGCGCTCGCCTACACGCCGGATAGCCGTTGGCGTAACCGCGCCGAGTTCATTCAGGGGCGCGAGCAGATAGAGCAGTTTCTCACTCGAAAATGGGCGAAGGAGCTAGATTATCGCCTCATCAAGGAACTCTGGGCCCACGATGGCAACCGCATCGCGGTGCGCTACGCATATGAGTATCGCGACGACAGCGGCCACTGGTTTCGGGCCTATGGTAACGAGAACTGGGAATTCGACGCCAATGGGCTGATGGATCAGCGCCATGCCAGCATCAACGAGCATCCGATTCCGGTAGGCGACCGCAGATTCCGCTGGCCACTTGGCCGGCGGCCCGAAGATCATCCGGGCCTGAGCCATTTTGGTTTCTAAGCCGTGAGTACCGCAACTCCCTTTCACCCAGGCGAGATCCGCGCCCAGCAACGCGTGGGTGCAACAGATGTCGCAGAGTGGGCGGCGGACTTCATCCGACCGTACATGCCCGATCAGCACCGTACGTTTTTCTCCGAGCTGCCCTTCTTGGTCGTGTCAGGTGCGGATGCGAATGGGAAGCACTGGGTTACACTGATTGACGGGCCCGAGGGCTTCATCTCTTCGCCCGATGAGCGAACACTGACGGTTCGAACGCAACCCGATGCGCATGACCCACTTGTCGAAACGCTGATGGACGGCGGCGACGTAGGTGTTCTTGGTATTGAATTGGCAACCCGTCGCCGCAATCGAATAAACGGGAGGGTGCTCCCTTCAGATTCGAGCCTGCGCATCAAGGTTGTTCAGAGCTTTGGGAATTGCCCGCAGTATATCCGTGAACGCCGTTGGAGACGTGTGAGCAAAGTTTCGCCGCAGCGTGCAATCCGTTCTAAAACGCTGAGCGAGAGCCAAATCGCGCTTATCCAGTCGGCAGATACAATGTTTATTGGCACCGGACAGCGTCGCCACGGCGAGCATTCATCAAACGGTTTCGACTCCTCACATCGCGGCGGCGAGCCTGGCTTCGTGGCGGTCATAGACAAGGGCCATCTACGTATTCCCGACTACGCAGGTAACAACTTTTTCAACACTATCGGGAACCTCCTTGTAAATCCGAAGATCGGCCTTGTTTTCGTTGACTTCGAAAGCGGCGCGTTGCTCCATGTATCTGGTACAACACAAATCAACTGGGAACCCGAAGACAGCCATGATCCGGGCGCTCGACGAATGATCGAGATGACAATCGACGCGGTTATCGAACGACCGGCTGCACTGTCCCTGCGCTGGTCGGAAGACGACGAGGACCTTCTCCAATTCACCGTCATCGACAAGGTCGAGGAAGCGGCGGGGATCACGTCGTTTCATTTGGCCAGAGCCGATGGATTACCTCTCGAACCCGTCGAAGCTGGTCAGCACCTACCGATTGAGCTGGATATTCCGGGACAACCCGGACCCGTGCGCCGGAGTTATTCTCTGTCGGGCGCGCCCGCCTCGGGATTTTACCGGCTGACCATCAAACGCGAGAGCAAAGGCCTTGCTTCGCGCTATATGCATGATGTGCTGAAAGTGGGCGACCGTATCCGTGCGCGCCGGCCCTCAGGCGATTTCGCAGTCCCCTGCACCAACTGCCCGCTGATACTCGTCAGCGCCGGCGTTGGGCTCACTCCAATGGTGTCCATGCTACATGCCGTTGCGGGCGAAAGCAGTGATCGGCCGGTGTGGTTCGTCCATGGTACTCGCAGCGGATCGACCCACGCCATGCGATCGGAGGTGGCAACTTTGGTCGCTGCAAATAGACAAATCAGCAGCTTGATGGCTTACAGCCGACCTGACAGCCAAGACAGGCAAGGCATAGATTTCGATACAGCCGGCCGGATCAATGCGGCGACGCTGATCGCTCTCAATGCGGGGGACGCGGCACATTACATGATTTGTGGTCCGGGAGCCTTTATCGCGGACCTCCGCTCGGGTCTCGAACAACAGGGCGTGGCTACGGATCGCATTCACTTCGAAACCTTCGGCCCCGCTTCTTAGAGAGGCCATAGCAACCACCTTTAATTCAAGAAGTGATTGGATCGTAGCGCATCGGCAGCGAAGCTCTTGAACGCGCGGACCTTTGCCGAACCCAGGGGCCCTTCCGCGTGGACCAGGTGAATGGGCACTGGTTCTTTTTCCCAGTTCGTGAGGACGGTCCGCAACCCGCTATCGCCCAGTTCCGGGCCAATCTGATAGGACAGGACCCGTGTTAATCCCAAGCCGTGCTTTGCCGCCTCGATCGTGCCTGAGACAGTTGAAAGGCTGAGACGTGGATGCACAGCCACGGTTTTGTTGTCGCGAAAACTCCAATTCTCGATGCGGTACGGCCCGAAGCCAATAATGTCGTGATCCGCTAGCTCTTCCGGGGACATTGGCACGCCGTTCTTCTCGATATAGTCGGGACTGGCACACAGCACCCAACGCACCTTGCCAACCCTCGATGCGATGAGGGCGGAATCTGGCAGATGCCCGATCCGAACGGCGAGATCGATCCCTTCGTCGACAATATTGACGATCCGATCGACGAACAATGCGTCGACCGACACTTCCGGAAACCTCTTTAAGAACTCCGCCACGATCGGCGAAATGTAGTGCTGACCAAACAGGACCGATGCGGTTAGGCGCAACGTGCCTTGAGGCCGTTCGTTCGCCCCGCGCGCCGCGTCGTCGGCCGCTTGGACCGCGGCAAGGATTTTACGCGCGTCAATCAGATAGGCTGTCCCCGCCTCGGTGAGGGTGACGGACCGGGTCGTCCGATGAAACAGCTGCGTGCCGACATGGGCCTCAAGGTCGCCAACCAGTCGCGTGATCGACGGCGGACTGAGAGAAAGTGACCGCGCCGCACCAGATAATGTCCCAGCGTCGGCGACAGCAACGAACGCTGTGAGGGCGCGGAGTTGATCCATGGCCGATGCTCTAGATTATTCCTGAAAACGGAACAAGTTCTTTTACAATGAGCTGATTATCATCGCATGACAACAAAGCTAGTTCCTTTTTCGACAGCAAGAAATCCGCTCCCTAGCCGATCAAAGGAATAAGCCATGAAAAAACACTTCAACAGCTTCGCTCTCCTCGCCTCGGTCGCCGCTACGATGGCGACTGTTGGCGCCGGAACTGCTCTTTTCGCGGCGCCACAAAGCATCGCCCAATCCACATCGCAAAGCGTTGCCTATGGATTTGAGGAGGTCGGCGATACCGAGATATTCTTTCGTGAAGCCGGCGATCCTTCCAATCCGGCGCTGGTTCTGCTCCACGGCTTTCCACACTCCTCGCACCAATACCGTGAGCTCATCCCCCTACTTTCCGAAGATTACTACCTGATTGCGCCTGACTATCCCGGTTTCGGTGCCAGCGACTTCCCATCGCGCGACGAATACGCATACACTTTCGACAATATCGCAGAAACCGTCGACACATTCCTCGAACAGAAAGGCGTCGATGAGTACTCTCTTGTGATCCAGGATTACGGCGCGCCCGTTGGCCTTCGGATTGCGACACAGCACCCTGAACGTGTGCAATCGATCATTACTCAAAACGGCAATCTCTACGAAGCGGGCCTGAATGAAGCGGCGTGGAGCCCGATCATGCAGTTGTGGGAAGAGGGTCGCGGCCAAAACGCTGAGCTTGAGGCGAATATCGCCAAGAACGTTTTCAGCCTTGAAGGTCTGCGCTGGCAATACACGCACGGAACGCGAAACCCCGACGCTATTCTCCCGGACAACTGGATTCTCGACCATGAACGCCTCTCGCGTCCGGGGCAGCACGAGGTGCAGCTCGACCTGTTCTATGACTATCGCAGCAACGTCGCAATGTATCCCGAGTGGCAAGCCTATCTGCGCAATGAGCAGCCGCCCGTGCTCGTCGTCTGGGGAAAGAACGATGCGTTCTTCCCGGCTGCCGGCGCCGAAGCATTCAAGCGCGATGTCGAAGATCTCGACTTCAACCTGCTCGATACCGGGCACTTCGCCCTGGAAGAGGACGCCCAGCTGATTGCCAGAAAAATCCGCGCCTTCCTGACTGCGCGCGGCATCGACTGAACAAGTTTGCGAGGCGGTTTCAGGAGGACGCCGCCTCGCACCCCTTTCCTGAAAGGACGTGTCATGAGATTGCACCAAATCCCGACCCGGCGCTCATTTCTTCGACAAACCGGCGCCGCGGCGATCGCTTCAGCCTTGGTCGGCCTTCCGATCGCGACGGGAAAGAAGCGCATTGCGCTGGATGTCGCCAAGGTTGAATATCAGCTCTACCGCAACGCGACAGCCAGACTTCACTACGCCGGGATGACTTTTCTGCTCGACCCGATGCTGTCCGCGAAGGGAGAACTGCCGTCTTTTGCAGGAATCGCACCCAATCCGACGGTTGAGCTGCCAGCACCTGTGCACGACATCGTGGCGGACATCGATGCGGTCATCGTGAGCCACCTTCACGAAGATCATTTCGACGACGCTGCGGCCAAAATCCTCTCAAAGGACATCCCGCTCATCACACCGCGAAATCGCGCGCCAATAAGCCCTCGTGACCCTGCCAAGACAGTGAGCCACAGCCAGCGACTGAAGGACTATGGTTTCACCGATGTGCGCGAAATCGATGACGAAGACAGCAACTCGACGACATTCAGGGGCGTCACGCTAACCCAAACCTGGGCTCTTCACGGGGAGGGAAAGGTCGGGGAGCTTATGGGCGGCGTGAACGGCATAGTGCTTTCCGCGCCAGGCATGCCCACCATTTATTGGGCCGGTGACACCATCCTCGACGTAGTCGAGATGGATCACATCCTCTCACTATATAAGCCGGACATCGTGATCGCCCACACTGGCGGGCCTGTCGTCGAAGCGCTGTCACCGGAAATCCTGCTCATGGATGCAGCGCAAGGAGCCGAGCTGGTCGAAATGGTTAGTCGCTACAATAAGAACGCGTTTGTGATCGCGGTTCACATGGAGGCTCTCGACCATTGTTTTTCGTCGCGTAAAGACTTCATGGCAGCGGTTGCTAAGGTCGATTCCGATATTCAGAGGCGCGTATTCGCGCCTGCCGATGGTGACGTCATTAACTTCGATTGGCCGCCTGCTTGAACAAGTTGCCAAACAGCGGGCCGACCGCTTTCGACCCAGAGCCCGCCTCCAGATCCCATTAAGATTTGACCGCGTTCCATAATGGAATACTTCAGACACGACAGCTATTGTGCCATGCGAAGATATCAAGACATCTATCCTTCTGCTCCGATACTAATGAGCGACGGCTCAGTTCGGCCGAGTGCGGCCGAGCTGCTTTCGCTCGAGTATTTCGAAGCCGAACCGGCAAGTATGCCGCATGAGGTGTTTTCACAGCATCACATTCTGATCAATCTGAAAGCCGAACCGCACCGAGTTGAGAACTGGCGCGGGGAAGAACACCGGGATTTCACGTTCCGTAAGAATGAAGTCATTGTCACCCCGTCAGGGATCAAGAGTGGATGGCGCTGGCACGAGCACTCACGATGCATCGTAATAACTCTCGATCCGGCCATGCTGGAGGCGTTCACGCAGAATGAGCTCGGAAAGGTGCTCACGCATCAGCAATTGGTCGATACGCCGCAGTTCGAGGATGCCGACCTTACTGCGGCTGCGACTATGCTGTACGAGGCGCTGCGGCAGTCCTCCAGCGGTTCGCAAATCATGTTCGAAAGTCTGGCGCGGATATTTCTTGTCAAACTTGTAGAGCGTTATGGAGATGAACAATCCGAGGAGCTTGCATTCTCGCGCGCTTTTACTCCCGCTCATTACAAACGCGTCCTCGATTTTGTGTCGCAGCGGTTTGGTGATGCAATTTCGATCGAAGACATTGCCCGCGAAGCTGGGCTGTCTGCATCGCATTTCACGCGCCTGTTTAAGAGAACAGTGGGTGATACGCCGCATCAATTCTTGATGCGGTATCGGGTGGAACAGGCTGCCAAAATGCTCGCTGACAAAAGCAAGGCAGCGATCGAAGTCGCGCACGCTTGTGGCTTTTCCGATCAGCCGCATATGTCACGGGTCTTCAAGCAGTATCGGGGCGAAACACCTAGCGCTTGGCAGCGTCGCCACGCCTAAAAGATGCATGCTGGTGCAATAGTCGGAATCTTCAAATCTCAAGCAGGCAACGTCAAGCAATGGCGAATGCGGTCTCGTATCTAGGGTTCATCAGAACGAACCCAAGGAGACCCCTAGTGCTCAATTCCCTCAAGACTATCGCACTGTCGGCTTCAGCCGTCGTCCTCTCTGCTGAAGCCCTTCCGGCGACAACCAATGGAGCGTTTGCCATGTCCAACGAAATTGCCGCCACCAACACTCAGCAAGCGGCATTCACGACGCAGCGCGTGACCTTCCAATCCGCAGGTGAAACCATTGTTGGTACACTTTATGTACCTACGGGTGTCGATGCACAAAACGCAGCGAAGGCCGTGGTGGTTACCGGAGCGTGGACAACCATCAAGGAACAAATGCCTGCACTTTATGCCGAACGTTTGGCACAGAACGGCATGGTCGCTCTTGCCTTCGATTTTCGCACATGGGGTGAGAGCGAAGGTTCGACCCGCAGTCTTGAAAATCCGGAAATGAAGATCACCGATATCGAGGCAGCAGGCCGTTACCTTGCCTCCCGGGCAGAGGTGCGTGAGGTGCATGGACTCGGGATATGCGCCTCTTCAGGATACATGGCCACCGCTGCCGAACGCACTGACATCTTCCGCTCAATCGCTTTGGTAGCGCCTTGGCTGCACAATCAACCGATCGTTGAAGCTGTCTATGGAGGCCAAGATGGCGTCAACGGCCTTCTCGAAACTGCCCGCAATGCAAAGGCGACAGAACGCTCAACTGGCGAGCCTCAGCTGATTACCGCAGGTGGCCCGGAAGGGTCCGACGCTTTGATGGCGCTAGATGGATATTACTCCGATCCAAGCCGTGGAATGATCCCGGAATGGGAAAACACCTTCAATCTTGCCTCTTGGACAGGCTGGTTGAACTTCGATGGCGTGCGTGCAGCGAGCGGCATCAATGAACCGACCTTGATCGTGCATTCTGAGGCCGCCGCGATCCCTGACGGCGCCAAGGAATTCTACGAAAGCCTGACCGCACCCAAGTCGCAAGTTTGGCTCGATGGCGTGACCCAGTTCGACTTTTACGATCAAGCCAACGGCGTTGATCCTGCAATTGAAGCTGTCACCGCTCACTTCGAGCGCAGCTGAGCCTAACCATCTCCATATTTCCCGGTGCCTTTCCCCTCCCGATCGGTACCGGGAAGTCCTCTCCAACAAGGGACCCTCAACATGCTCCTAAAAAAAAGGACTCTCGCCATGGCACTTGCAATCGCTACCGCCACGCCAGCTCTCGCAGAACCTATCCAAACTGAATCTTCCGATGTCGCCGCAGTCGAAACGGTCATCGAAAGTATCGCCAATCTGGCTGACCAGTCTGAATTTGAGACACTCGAGAAGCTATTCGATGATGAAGTTCTGGTCGACTATTCCAGCCTCAATGGCGCGCCAGCCGAGATCAAGAGCCCGCAAGCCTTGATGACAGAATGGGCCAGCGCCCTGCCGGGCTTCGACCGGACCCGCCATGACGTGTCTGGTATCGATGTCGATGTGAATGGGCGGCTTGCGACTGCGACTGCCAATGTCGTCGCGGATCATTGGATCGACGGCCAGCATTGGCAGGTCAGCGGTCGCTACAATTATGCGTTTGAGCTCGACGGTGCGGAAGAGGAAGGTGTCTGGCAGGTTACGTCAATGACTTTGACCGTGACCGGAGAAGAAGGTTCTCGCGACGTCTTTGATCCTGCGGTTGAAGCAGCGAACACAGACCCAGCACCCTATATCCAGCGGCAGCGCACTCGGCAGGCTGTGGTCGATTTCCTAACCGGCCTCGAACAGAACGATATGGCCAAAGTGAACAGGGTCTGGGCTGAAGACGCGGTTCAGGATATGCCATTTGCAACCGAAGGCACGCCCAGTCGGGTAGTCGGTCGTGAAGCACTGATTGAACTCTATTCAGGCTGGCCTGCAAATGCCGCCAATCCGAACTTCACAGATCATCTGGTCATCCATCCACTCAAGGATCCCCAGATGGTCTTCGCCGAGTATCGTGGGCGGGTCGATATTATCCCGACCGGACGCGAGTACAAGCAGACCTATGGCGGCCTGTTCCACGTCAACGCTGACGGCAAGATCACGCTATTTCGCGAATACTACGACCCGAGACCCTTCGGCTATGCCTTTGCTATTGGAGAGTAGGTCAAAGTTTTGATTGCCCCGACCATCTAAAGAGTGTCAGCAGCATCATGTTAGACGATGGACTTCATCTCGAGCAACCTGTCCAAATCCAGCCAGTCCGCTAGCGGCCCACGTTCGCACTTCGTTAATAGGCAGAGAGGGTGGAATGCACTGCCGAATAACGGTTCTGGAAGTGCAAGCCGATTATCTCTTTTAGCCAGACGAGACCTAAGTGTCTCTTGCAAGACCGCTCAAGATGGCCTCGAAACTTCTAAGATAACGAGATGCAGCCTCCGCAAAGTCCTCTTGGACGGCGCAATCGAGCGCTGCGGCCTGGATGGCGGCGAGAACAATGTTCGATAACGGCGCGACAGGCTGCTCCACGATTGCGCCCGCTTCCATCGCTGAAGTCAGGCCGGCAGTCACCAAGCCGCCAAAGTGTGCGGTGTCCAGCTCCCTCCAACGTTCGTAACCGAGAACGCTTGGACCGTCCTGCAAAGTGATACGGGCCGTTGGTGGATCGGCGCATAACTCGAAGTAGCGCTCGGTCGTCAGTGTCATGTTCTCAAGAGGCCCCAGATTCGGCTTTGCACTCGCCGCCACCGCTGCTGCCACATTAGAAGAGACGGTCTCGAACACACATTCGAAGAGTTCCTCTTTGTTGCGAAAGTGATGGTAGACCGCTCCTTTGGCGACATTCGCCCGTGAGGCGATCGCGTCAACGCTCGTCGCTATGAAACCAAGGGTCCCGAAGCTTTCTGTGGCAGCCTGAAGAATGGCCGCTTTTGTCCTTGCCCTTCGCTCCTCTTGGCGCACCAACTTCTTGCTCCCGCTTGACATACCGACTATCGGTCAATAAATACCGACCACTAGTCGGAAATAGATCTTCTCTCAGGATAACTCAATATGGGCTCCGTTGAACTGCTTCTCGGCAAATCCGGGTTTCTCATCTTCACTATCGGGCTCGTAATCGGCGCAGCCATCCCGCGTTTTCGCAACCCGCGCATGGGTCTCTCCGCGCATACGACTGCCGTGCAGACGGGGACCGCCCTGATCGCGTTCGGGCTTTTCTGGCCGCACTTGGAAATTGCAGCATGGGCAGCCATGCCTTTGGCCGTATCGCTCGTCGGATCCTTCAGTGTTCTGATTGTGAGCCTTGTCCTCGCCGCGTCCTTTGGCGCGGGCGAAGCGCTGCCGATCGCTGGAAAAGGGTTCAGTACCACCAAGGCGAAGGAGCGGACCGTTTCCGTCTTAGCGCTTGGAAGCTCGCTTTGGATGCTTCTTGCCTGCTCCTCAGTCTGCTTCTTTTTCCTGTTCTCGTGATCGAACATAGTAAACGCTCTACGAACCTGAGATGGGAAACCTGCGATGTCAGCCGATCAAATAATCATCAGAGACGAAGTATCTGAGGATGTTTCCGCAATACACGAGCTGACGAAGATCGCGTTCGCACCCATGCCGTTTAGCGCGGGCGACGAACAGCACCTCATCGATGCGCTGCGGGCAGATGGAGAATTGCCGGTCTCGCTCGTTGCGGAGCTGAAAGGAGAGATTGTTGGACACATCGCGTTCTCACGCGTGTGGCTAAATGGCAATCCGGGCGATTGGTTCGACCTCGGTCCCGTATCAGTGAAGCCTGACCTACAGTCGCGCGGTATCGGGAGCCAACTGATCAACCACGGGCTGGAGCAGATCAAGCAATTAGGTGCGGAAGGGTGCGTGCTTATTGGGTACCCATCCTACTATGGCCGCTTCGGTTTCCGTCATGATCCCGACCTAACATTTAACGGAAAGGTGAACGCCAATTTCCAGCACATCACCTTTGTCGGCGAAACGCCAAAAGCTAAGGTCACTTTTCGAGCGTGCCTTTCGCAATCGCACGCAACTTCCTCGCTGCGGAAATCCCCACGTCAAGGTAAGCATAAAAACGAAAGCAACTTCTCTTTGCTTCCGAAGCGATACTTCCACCGCCAAAGCTTGCAGCCATTGGTTTTGACAAGTAAAGAAACGTCTACCCGTCCGCGAGTTTAGAGAGATGGTCCCCGACACGCGCATTTCTGAACTAAAGGTCCTGAAAAAAATTGGAGCTATCGCTCCATTTACTAACCCCGTGAGAGTTCCTCCAAACACCCCACACCAAATCCGACTGCACACGAATGTAAGCAAACACAAACGAACAGAGTCCAGCCGCACACGACTGATCCTTTTCACATTTTCGGGTACATACGAAAGTCTGCGCACCTATTCAGATCCACGACTGGTAGCGGAGGAGGGACTTGAACCCCCGACACGCGGATTATGATTCCGCTGCTCTAACCACCTGAGCTACTCCGCCCCAATCGGGGTTCCGGGCCGGTTATGGTGGCCAGGATTCGCAAGGGCTTTGCCCTGCGCGAGCGGCGCATTTAGGGCGCGTCTGCGTGCTGGTCAACCATTCTTGCACACACGCCGTCCTCCAGTGTCATGGTCTGGCTTTTCCGCGGAATGGCATCCTCTTCACAGCCTCCCATGGTCCACCGAGATAGCGGTGGAGTTCCAGCGCAGGAAAGACAAAATCGCGCTCCTCGATCTGAGGTTCGAGCTCGGACTGCAGTGCTTGCGCTTCTTTCCTGGTCACCTTGTTCTGGATAGTAATGTGAGGGCGCGGTTCATGCAGGTCCTGCTCGGTAAGGCTGCCATGGAAGTGGTCAGCAATCATCGCGCGCAAAGAGAGCAGTTCAGGCGATTCCAGTCTGATCGCGGTGCCTTTACCGAGATTCATCAATCCAATAACCCTCGCCTTTGGCGGAGCAAATTCGCGGGCCACTCGCGGAAGGAAATCACAGAGTTCGCCCAGCAGCGAAGGCGCAAAAGCGTGAAACATCGTGACATGCGCGTGCAGATGGTTTCGCTCTGGCGGAAAGTGCTTGCGGCGTAGAGCATCCGCCCAGTTATGCATGTCCGGCGGTAATTTCGCAGTGACGATGAAGGGCTGAGCCATCCGCGCCCTACATCTCGCCTCGCTCGCGGCGAAGCGCGTACCATTTCGCGACGGCTGCATTGTGCCCTGCGAGAGTCTCGTTGAACTCGTGCCCGCCCGTTCCGTCGGCGACCATGTACACATAATCGTGTTTTTCCGGGTTCAGCACGGCAGCGATGCTTTCACGACCGGGATTGGTGATCGGTCCTTCGGGCAAACCGACGCGAGTGTAAGTGTTGTAATCGTTGACGGCGTTGATCTCCGACTGCCGGATACGGCGGCCGAGCGGTTTACCCTTGGTGATAGGATAGATAATCGTTGGGTCCGCTTGCAGCATGATCCCCTGGCGAACCCGGTTCGAATAGAGCCCAGCGACAGTCCTGCGCTCCGATGCGGTCCCGGTTTCCTTTTCGACAATGGATGCGAGGATGACAGCGTCGCACGGATTGTCGACGGCGATGTCGGGCGCGCGCTCGGCCCAAGCTTCGGCAAGATATGCGTCCATCGCAGACTTCATCTGATCGATGATTTCGCTGCGATCCTGGCCCCTTTCGAACGCATAAGTGTCGGGCAGGACCGAACCTTCCTCCGGCACCTCGATCTCGCCGGTCAACAGCTCTTCTTCCATGAGCTTTTCCCAGACCAGAATGGACGGTGTTCCCTCTGGAATGGTGACGAACCGGCGGATGACGTCGCCGTTCTGAAAAGCGGCAAGAATGTCGCCCTGGTCCATATCGGGCGTCAGCGCGAACTCACCCGCCTGTATCGGCTCGCTGGAGCCAAACAGACGCGCACGCAGCAGAAAGCCGTCTCCTGAAGAGATTAGCCCTTCTTCTTCGAGCTTGTATGCGACGCTGCCGAGCGACGATCCGGCAGGGATAATGAATGGCGACTCTTCTTCGATCGTCGCTTCGCCTAGATACGAGCCCGCAAGGATCAATCCTACCGCCGCCAGCATGAACAGGCTCACGACGAAAAGGCCGAGGCGTTTCACCGGATCAATCGACCTTCTGCATGATCAGCGAGGCATTGGTGCCGCCGAAACCGAAGCTGTTGTTGAGCACCGCGCGCACTTCGCGCTTTTTCGCCTTAAGCGGGACGAGGTCGATACCTTCGGTGCCATCGTCCGGATTATGCAGGTTGAGTGTCGGCGGGACGACACCGTCGCGCATGGTGAGGATGCAGAACACGGCCTCCACTGCGCCCGCCCCGCCTAGCAGATGCCCGATAGCCGATTTGGTGGAGCTCATCGAAGCGCCGCTCAGATCGTCGCCGAGCACGCGCTTTACGGCAGCAAGCTCGATCGTGTCCGCCATCGTGCTGGTTCCGTGCGCGTTGACGTAGTCGATGTCGCCCGGCCCCAGCCCTGCTTTCTTTAGAGCCATCCGCATGGCTAGCTCAGCACCCTTGCCTTCCGGATGAGGTGCAGTGACGTGGTAGGCATCGCCCGACAGGCCATAGCCGGTGACTTCGGCGTAGATGGTCGCGCCGCGCGCTTTCGCCCGCTCGTATTCTTCGAGCACGACCACGCCTGCACCCTCGCCCATGACAAAGCCTTCGCGATCCTTGTCGTATGGGCGGCTCGCCTCGGTTGGGCGATCGTTATAGCTGGTGTTGAGAGCCCGCGCCTGCGCGAAGCCTGCGATGCCGAGCGGATTCACGGTGCTTTCCGCGCCACCTGCAAGCATGACGTCGGCATCGTCCATCGCGATCATGCGCGCGGCATCGCCAATCGAATGTGCGCCTGTCGAACACGCCGTCACAACGGCATGGTTCGGGCCCATGAAGCCGTATTTGATCTGCACCTGACCGGTGACGAGATTGATCAGGCGGCCATGCACAAAATGCGGGCTGACCCTGCCTGGGCCGCGCTCATGCAGATTGACGCTCTCGATTTCGATGCCGGGAAGTCCGCCGATCCCTGCGCCGATCGAACAGCCGGTGCGCTCTTTCTCGGCGTCGGTCATTTCGGTCAGGCCGGCATCTTCAAGCGCCTGCCCCGCGGCATCGATGCCGTAAACGATGAAAGGATCGACTTGCCGCTGAACCTTGTGATCGACGCGCTTGTCAGGATCGAAGCCCCACGGGTGATCCTTGCCCTTCACCTCGCACGCGATCGTCGCCTTCTGGCCCTCCGGATCGAAGCGCGTGATCGGCCCGGCCCCGCTTTCGCCCGCGATGAGGTTTTTCCAGCTCGTTTCGACATCACCGCCAAGCGGGGTCACAAGACCTAGTCCGGTTACGACAACACGGCGCATTAAAATCTCCAATTGCATCCGGGCCAAGAGCCATTCGGCGCATGCTGCGGCAGCTTCACGCTGCCCTGAAACACTACAGGCCCGGAGCCCTTGTTCAAAAGGGCACGGGCCTGTCGGTCAGAAGCCCGCCGATGCGGGCGTTCTGAGGGCGATTAGCCCTTGTGTTCTTCGATATATTTGGTGGCATCGCCGACCGTGCTGATCTTCTCAGCCGCATCGTCGGGGATTTCGACGCCGAACTCTTCTTCAAACGCCATCACCAGCTCGACGATGTCGAGGCTGTCTGCGCCCAGATCGTCGATGAAGCTTGCTTCCTGAGTTACCTTATCGCCTTCAACACCCAGGTGCTCGACAACAATTTTCTGCACGCGGTCGGCAGTATCGCTCATGTGTGTCCCTCTTGTATTGGGGTTAGAATTTCAAAAAGTGCCCTAAAGGCCGGTTCGATAGAGCGCAAGTGCAGAACGCAAATGCCCCCGTTTCCCGCGTTTTCTAACCGAACAGCGGACGAGCCGAAGTCAGCTCGACATCGCTGCGCAGCATCAAAGCGCGCTCGATCATGTATTTATGCCATGCGCCGAAGATCACAAGGGCTTTGAGCCCTTGCCCACTTATCGTGTCCAGCGTTTGCTCGATCAGATCGGTATGCGCGCGGTTGATGCGGGTCCAGCCGCCCGGGCCGAGATCGGGGTCGAAATAGATCTGGTAAGGTGTTTGCGCACTCTGAACGATAACATCGTATTCGGGCGTGTGGATGAAGCGCGGATCCTGCCCGCGCCCGTCCAGCGCCTCGGAATATTGCGCCCTCGCCGTCTGATGTTCCGCCCATTGCGAGGCTCTGGCTGGATCATCCTCTATCCGTTTGAGCGCAGCGGCGCGGTCATCAGCGATTTTCTGTGTCCAGCCCGCAGTTCCAGCGATCGAATAATCCAGTTCGACCGAAAGCGGAAAGGCGACATCGGTGAGTTCCGGGAAGACACGTGTGCGCGGCTCGGTGACTTCGCCAGTCTCCGCAAAGCTGGTGCGGGCGGCCTTAATTCGATCAGGGCAAATTTCGCTCAAGACAATGTCGGGATCGAAGCGTCTTACCGCCTCCCGCAGCACATCGAGCGAATAGAGCTCACTGGTGCGGTGCGTGCCGTGGATTGCCCCAATGACCGAAACTTTCGTCAGATCATCTGGAGAAGACGAGCTCTCCGGTGCGCAACTGGCCAGCGTCTGGGACGCGGCACCGGCACCGGAAGCTGCTGCAAGGCTCCCGAGCATGGCGGTTCGACGGGTGGTTCGCATGTCTTCTCATCGCCTCTTTGCCGCTGTCAGGTTGCGACCGTGCGACGACAGGCTTTCTATATCAAGCCCTTGGCTGCGAGCTGCGCCTCTCCGCGTTCCCGACTTTCCACGCGCTTGAGACCGGCCTTCGGATAGTTCTTGTCGGGTTCGGTCGCTAGCGCCCGCTCGTAATATGTTGTCGCCCGGTCCAGTTCACCCTCGCTCTCATGGCACAGCCCGATGTTAAATAGGACCGAGACGTGTTCCGGATTTGAAGCTTCGAGCTCGCGAAATTTGATGCACGCGCCAAAAGGATCGTTTTTGGTAAGGCGCAGCGCCTCCTTGAAGGTTCGCCGGTCCTGCTTGGTCAGTCCTTTGCGCCGTTCGAGCAAGCGTGGATCGGACTTCCTGAACGCTGGCAAAAGATCGCTCTGCACCGCATCAATATATCTGGCGGCAAGGGCGCCAATCATTGCGTCAGGATCAGGCGCAGCGTGATCATCTTCGCAATACGTTTGAGAGCTCTCGAGATCCGCATCGTCGTGATAAAGACGGCTGCCATCGGCGGCGACCATCGTCACACTTGCACGGTAGTGGACTGTGATCTGCCGGCACGGTATTTCTATTTCCTCGTGCTCTACGCATTCGTCATCCTCGTCCCGGAGCACGCACTCCTTGCGGATCTTTGGCGACGTGGAGTAATCGGATATGCTGCTATGGGCTGCGCCGCGCAGGACCGCGTCGGGGCCGCTGTCTGAGCCAGCAACCTCAATATACCGCTGCTCCGCTTCGTCTTCGGTTGCGGGATCGACCACGAATATCCGCTCCCTTTGCGCGAGCGCGGCAGGGATAACTTGGAAGTAAGGCTCGTCCGCCACGACCGGTTGGCTCAATAGATCGGTTATACTCGCCTGTAATCCGTAGCCCCAGTCGCCGCCGAATGGCTCGGTAGCAAGAATGTCGATTTCCGCCGGGACATCCGCACGGGCGGCATAAAAGCCTTCTACCGGCAGTGTCTCCGCCAGCGCCGTGCTGGAGGCGCCCACCGCGCATATTGCAGCAAGGAAAATGCGCAAAGGCGCAGATGCAGAAGAAGACATTCTCGAACCCCCCGATTGATTTGGAGGAGCCTGTTGCAGCGTCGCTTTATGCCTCGTGAATGTACCTTTCATCGACTGGAAACGCACTGCCCAGCCCGCGCATAAACAGCTCATCGCAGCTGATTAACGTCTCGGCGAAGGCTCGGAACGATCTATGCCCTCAGCCCGTTAAGTCATTGAAACCGCAATGCAAAAGGCTTGCGGATCATGAAGCTAAAACAATCAAGGAGATCCATGACTAATACAGTCGACATTCTGAAGAACCTTACACAAACCACTTTTGATTCCGTCGAAGGCTATCGCAAGGCCGGCGACAAGGCCGAAAGTCCGGCACTGACCCAGGCACTGGAGCGCCGCGCAAGCGAACGTTCGAAGACGCTGGACACGTTGAACCAGGCGCTGACCTCGCGCGGTGAAGACCCCATTACATCGCCGAGTACGATGAGCCAGATGCACCAGACATGGCTGTCGATTACCGACTCGTTCTCGAACGGGAACGAAGCAGCGGCAGAACGTGTCGAAGAAGGCGAAGATTATCTCGTCGAACAGTTCCGCGATGTCCTTGAAGACGACAGCAACGAACTCGACAGTTCGACCAGGATGCTGATCCAATCGGCATACCGCGAAGTACGCGAAGGCGAACGTTTTACCGACATGCTCGAGAAGCAATACGCGTAACCGCATCAGGATAGGACGCGTGGATGAGCGTCCTTAGGGTGTCGAGCGCCGCAGCCTTGCGCTGCGCCGCGCTCCGCCCGAACCAACATCGGTTTTGGCGTTGAGCGCGCCACGTATTGGGGAGCGCTGATTTTCAGCGACTTGCGCTGCTCCGCCAAGACTTTTCCATCCAGAAACGAAAGCGCCCGGCCTCACGGTCGGGCGTTTTTGCGTGTTACCTACCGATTGATCGTGCCGCAATACACGCCCCAGCCTCGGGGAATCGCCACGAAGTGTAATTTCGCACCAGCTGTGCTAAGCGGGATTCGGGAACGCATTCTTGCTGGGTATTCAAAACATTGGGCCCGCGTCACTCTCATGTTGAACGGGAGCAAGATGCATGTTGAAGACTTCTCTAGCCACCACTTTTGCCGCGACTTTGGCAATCCTCGTAGCGGCGCCTGCTTCTGCACAGGATCGATCCTCCGGTCGTCAGGATCAGGAGCGGGGCACCGCTGAAATTCCGCAATGTTCACGCAATCTCGGCACGATCGCAATCGTTGAGCCTGACAACCAATGGTGGCGGGAACTGAGCCTCGGCAGCCCCGAGGCAATTATGCGCATATTCGTCCAACGATCAGGCTGCTTCACTCTGGTAAATCGTGGCCGCTCGATGCGCAGCCGCGCCATGGAGCGCGCACTCGCCGATCAGGGCGAGCTGCAAGATGGCTCGAACCTGGGCCGCGGGCAGGTGAAGGCGGCCGACTACTTCCTGCAGCCCGATATTGTGACGACAAATTCGGATAGCGGCGGAGGCGGCGTCGGCGCTTTGGTTGGCGGCTTGCTGGGGCGCAGGGTGCTCGGCGGACTTGCCGGCGGCATCAACGTCAAAAAGAAAGAGGCGAACGTCACGCTGTCGGTCGTGAACGCACGCACGACGGTTGAGGAGGCTCTTGTCGAGGGCTACGCGCGCAAGAGGGATTTGCGCTTCCGCGGGGGCGGTGGCGGCGGTTGGTGGACCGGCTTTGGCGCAGTGGGCGCGAGCGGATACCAGAACACCGAGATCGGTCAGGTTATCGTGCTGGCTTACCTCGATGCCTATTCGAAGCTCGTTTACGATCTGGGCGGTCTACCCGATGATGCCGCAGCAGCCGCCCCCGAAGCGAGGTAGCGGGCCTTTGAACGGCGGGAGATGCAGTTAGCGCCTCCCGCCCGCTCAATCAGCTTTCGCTTTCGCCGGCCTGATCTTTTGGGGCTTGCTTCTGCGGCGGTTCGATCGTCCGCAGGAACAGTTCGCGCAGCTGCGATGGCTCTGCCTTGGACGGCGCGCTCATCATCAGGTCTTCGCCCTTCTGGTTCATCGGGAAGGCGATTACCTCGCGGATTGCTTCCTCTCCGGCGAGCAGCATGACAATACGATCGATACCCGGAGCGGAGCCGCCATGCGGTGGCGCACCGAGCTTGAACGCTTCGATCATCCCGGAAAACTCGCGGTCGACAGTTGCCTTGTCGTAGCCCGCGATTTCGAAAGCCTTGTACATGATATCCGGGCGGTGGTTCCGGATTGCGCCGGATGACAGCTCATAGCCGTTGCAGACGATGTCGTACTGCCACGCCTTGATTTCGAGCGGGTCCATGTTCTCGAGCGCATCCATCTCGCCCTGCGGCATCGAGAACGGGTTGTGAGAGAAATCGACCTTTTTGAGGTCCTCGTCCCACTCATACATCGGGAAATCGACGATCCAGCAGAACTTGAAGCAGTTCTCTTCGATGAGGCCGAGCTGCTCGCCCACCTGTGTGCGGGCGGCACCGGCGAGCTTTGCTGCATCTTTCTCCTTGCCAGCAGCGAAGAACAGCCCGTCGTCCGGACCCAGGCCGAGCTCATTGTAAAGCTCTTCCATCCGCTCCGGGCCGTGGTTCTTGGCGATCGGCCCGCCAAATTCGCCGCCCTTGCGCGTGACATAGCCGAGCCCTGCAAAACCCTCGCTTCGCGCCCAATTGTTCATGTCATCGAAGAACTTGCGGCTCTTTTCGTTCGTTTTGGGGGCCGGGACCACACGGACCACGCCGCCACCGCCCACGATCTTTTCGAACAGGCCGAACCCGGATTTCTCGAAATGCGACGTCACATCGCTGATGATCAGCGGGTTGCGTAGATCAGGCTTGTCCGTGCCGTATTTCATCATCGCTTCGGCGTAGGGTATGCGCGGGAAACTGCCCGACGGAGTAACGCTGTATCCACCCGAAAATTCCTCGAAGGTCCCGGCGAGCACTGGCTCGAGCGCCTGGAAAACGTCTTCCTGCGTCACGAAGCTCATTTCGAAATCGAGCTGGTAGAATTCGAGGCTGCGATCGGCGCGCAAGTCCTCGTCGCGAAAGCAAGGCGCGATCTGGAAATAACGGTCGAAGCCTGAGACCATCAGCATTTGCTTGAACATCTGCGGCGCCTGCGGGAGCGCGTAAAAATTGCCCGGATGCATCCGGCTCGGCACGAGGAAGTCGCGCGCGCCCTCCGGAGAAGATGCCGTCAGGATCGGAGTCTGAAACTCGGTGAAGCCCTGATCGATCATGCGCTGGCGCAGCGATGTGATGACCTTGCTGCGCAGCATAATGTTGCGATGCATGGTTTCGCGCCTGAGATCGAGGAAACGGTATTTGAGGCGGATTTCCTCCGGATATTCCTGCTCGCCCGCCACCGGCATCGGAAGTTCTTCCGCAGCACTCTGCACCGTGATCTCGCGAGCGAACACCTCGATTTCGCCGGTCGGCAAATCCTTGTTCACTGTCTCCGCGGTGCGCGCTTTCACATCGCCATCGATGGTGACGACCGATTCGTTGCGCAGCTTTTCGAGCACCGGGAGCGCAGGCGAATCCTCATCCGCCACGATCTGCGTGATGCCGTAATGATCGCGCAGATCGACAAATAGAACACCGCCATGGTCGCGTTTCCGGTGGATCCAGCCCGACAAGCGGACGGTTTCACCGACATTCTGAGCGGAAAGCTGTGCGCAAGTGTGCGTACGATAGGCGTGCATCTAAACTCTTGTCCTGTTTGAGCGTATGGCGCTAAAGGCGCGCCAGCATTTTGCGGGCTTTCGAAAGCCTCGCGGATATGGGCGCGCTAACAGGGCATGACCCGCACTTTGTCAAGACGCCAAGGTGCAGCATAGCAAGCCTCTGGGAAACTACCCGAGAGCGGTACTCCGCTCAAAACGACAAGAAGACAAATGAAAATACACGACCTGATAACCACCACCGAAGCTCTCACGGATTTGTGCGAGCGCCTTTCCCAATCAGAATTCGTCGCCGTTGATACCGAGTTCATGCGCGAAAATACCTATTGGCCGGAGCTCTGCCTGGTGCAGATCGCCAATAGTGAAGAGGCGGCGGCAATCGATCCGCTCGCCGAAGGTATCGACCTTGCGCCGCTGCTCGATCTGATGTGCGAAAACGAAGATGTGCTCAAGGTCTTCCATGCCGGTGGTCAGGACGTCGAAATAATCGTCAACCTGACGGGCAAGACCCCTTTCCCCATTTTCGATACCCAGATTGCGATGATGGCAATCAGCCAGTCCGAGCAGATCGGCTATGCAAACCTCGTCGACACCTGGCTCAACATCACGATCGACAAGGGTGCGCGGTTCACCGATTGGAGCCGCCGTCCGTTGACGGATCGTCAAATCGAATATGCCATTGGCGATGTGACGCACCTGTCCAAGATCTTCCCGAAAATCCTGGGCAAGCTGATCAAGACCGATCGCGGCAATTGGCTGAATGCCGAAATGGAAAAGCTTGCCGATGCGAGCAACTACATCGTCAACCCGGATGCCTCGTGGAAGCGCATCCGCTCGCAAGGGCGCAATCCGCAAGTCCTCGGCCGATTGAAGGCGCTGGCCGCGTGGCGCGAAGGCGAAGCACAGCACAAGAACATCCCGCGCGGTCGGATCATGCGCGATGAGACGCTGGCCGACATCGCGAGCCATCCGCCGAAAAAGCAGGCAGACTTGGCAAAGGTACGCGGGCTTTCTGCCGCCTGGCGCGACAACGACATCGGCAAACGACTGATGCGTGTGATTGCGGACGCCGATCCGCTGCCGAAGGACGAGATGCCCGCCAAGATGAAGCGCGGCGCGCCGCTGGGTAAAGAGGGCGCGCTTGTTGCCGACCTCCTGAAGCTTCTCCTGAAAATCCGCGCGCGCGAGATCGACGTTGCACCCCGCTTGCTGACCCGCGCCGATGAGATGGAAGCGCTCGCCGCAGGGGTCCGTGATTTGAAGGTGCTCGAAGGCTGGCGCTACGACGTCTTCGGCAAGGATGCGCTGCAGCTCGTGGAAGGCAAGCTTGGATTTGCTGTGCAAGGCGGCCGGCTGAAGATGACCCATATCGACGACATGCAGGCCAGCATGGAAGAAGCGCTGGCGGCCGACTGAGTTGAGTATTTATCTCCCTACGATCAAGCAGCTGCAATATCTGGTTGCGCTGCATGAGCACGGCCATTTTGGCCGCGCTGCAGACGCTAGCTTTGTTTCGCAATCGACCTTGTCCGCCGGAATACGCGAACTGGAATCGCTGCTCGGCGTGACACTGGTTGAACGCAGCCGCCGCGTCGTACGCTTTACAGCTCTGGGTGAGCAGGTGGTTGCCAAAGCCAACCGTTTGCTGCGCGAAGCCGAAGAGCTCTCAGACCTTGTCCAAGCGTCAGGAAAGCCGCTGTCGGGACAGCTGCGCATGAGCGTCATTCCGACCATCGCACCGTTCATGATTCCGCGCCTTCTGCCGCGGCTGAAGAAGGAGCGGCCGGACCTACAATTGATGCTGCGCGAGGAAACCAGCCAGGACGCGATTGAGTCGTTGCAACATGGTCGGGTAGACTGCGTGCTTCTCGCCCTGCCCTTCGATACGGGCGATGTCGAGGTCGAGCATATTTCGGATGATCGTCTCTACGTTGCGTTTCCGAAAGACGATCCGCGCGATCCGCCCGCGCAAGTGCCACCCGACATGATAGACCAAGGGCGGTTGTTACTGCTCGAAGACGGACATTGCCTTCGCGATCATGCGCTCGCCGCCTGCAACCGCAGCGAACTGCGCGGAAGTGCCTCGATGATCGGCACGAGCCTTCATACCCTGGTGCAAATGGTCGACAACGATTTGGGGCTGACGATGCTGCCGGAAATGGCAATCGAGGCGGGTATCTTGAAAAGTACAGATGTGGTTGCGCGCCCGGTCGAAGGCGAAACGGCAAAACGCGAAATTGTGCTGGTGTGGCGCAAGAACTCCCCGCGCGAGGCGGATTTCAAGCTGTTGGCAGAGGAATTGCGCGCCGGTTAGGCTGGCTGCAACTCCGCGCGGTTTCCACACCAGCTCGCCCTTAATTCAATCCATATGCTTCAGACCAACCCTCAGGTAATCCCAGCCGGTGACACAGGTCAGCACGGCGGCAGTCCACAGACTGGCAAGACCGACAATATGAATCCAGCTTTCGGCAATCGTCGTACAAGGCATCCCAAGCGACTGACAGGGCTGACCGTGGACCGCCCCACCGCCTATGAGCGCACCGAGCGCGATAAGCTGGAACGTCGTCTTCCACTTGGCGAGCCGCGACACAGGAACAGATACCTGAAGCCCGCCTAGGAATTCGCGCAGGCCCGATACAGCAATTTCGCGCATCAGGATGATGAGGCCCGCAATCACGTGAAAGTCGCCAACATATGGACCTCGCAGATAACCCTGAGCGGTCAAGATGAGGATCACCGTGGCAACCATGATCTTGTCCGCGATCGGGTCGAGGAAGATTCCCAGCTTCGACACCGTACCTTGAGCGCGGGCAAGATAGCCATCGAAGAAGTCGGTGATCGCAATCAGGCAGTAGAGCGCAAATCCGATCGCGTATCCCAGCTGCCAACCTGGCCACCACAGGAAAAACGCCAAAAGCGGCAGCGCGAATATCCGCGACAGGGTCAGGATGTTGGGCACAGTCAACATAACGGGTACCGCTCTAACGCCCCTTTTGACCGCATAAAAGGCTCCTCGCACCGCTTGTGAACGCTCTTGTCATCGCCCTTGTGCATGCGAGTGCGTTCGCTATGTGAAGAGATCGAGGAGCGATTTCGACGATCTGATATGACCACCACGACGCACCTCATGCGCTCCAAGCGCTTTCTGCCTTTGATGGCGACCCAGTTTTTCAATGCTTTCAACGACAATCTCTACAAGACGGCATTGGTCCTCTTCGTCGTCTATTCGGTCTACAATTCGGAGAAGCACGAGGCGTTTTTCAGCGGCCTCGCCTCGCTCGTATTTATCCTGCCTTTTGTCCTACTATCTGCGCTGGCGGGACAGCTGGCCGATACACGCGACAAGGCGAGGATTATCCGCATTGTCAAACTGTGCGAGATAGGCTGGGCTTCGCTCGGCGCGGCTGGGCTTTTCATGGCGTGGCAGGGCATTGCCGTTCACACCTTCGCCATTCCGCTACTCCTTTTCGTGGTGTTCCTCGCCGCTGCGCAATCGACCTTCTTGGGCCCGATCAAGTATGCGATCCTGCCGCAGCATCTCGAAAAGGACGAAGTTCTCCCCGGAACCGGCCTTGTCGAAGCCGGCACCTATATCGCGATCCTAACAGGAACAATCCTCGCCGGATTTATCTATGTGGAACTGGCGATGGTGCTTATCGTGGTGACTGCAGTGGCAGGATATTTTGTCAGCCGCTGGGTGCCGGACGCTCCTCCGCAGAGCGACTACGAAATGCACTATCCACTCCTTGAACCCTATGCGGAAAAAGTGCGCAATCCAGTGCTTCGCTGGCTCGGATATGCGCCGGTCGCCATCGCCGATCAGGCTGTGATGAGCTGGCGGCTTGTGCGCGACACGATGCACAACCGCGAGATTTTTCTTGCTATCATCGCCATCAGTTTCTTCTGGACCATCGGAGCGGTGCTGTTCATCCAGTTCCCTCCGCTTGCAAAGAACCAGCTGCTCGCGAGCAAGGAAGTCGCCAGTCTTTTCCTCGTCATCTTCTCAATCGGCATCGCAATCGGATCGGTCGGCGTCAATGCGCTGCTGAAAGGCGAGGTTTCTGCCAGGTTTTCGCCCGCATCTGTAGTCGTCATGGGAGTCTTCGTGATCGGCTTTTATGTGGTGGCAAAAATGTGGTCACCCAACGCAGCAGGTGAACTCCTTTCGGTCGGGTCCTTCCTGATGGAGCCCTTGGCAATTCCGCTGCTGCTGATGCTTCTGGGCATTTCGACCGCTGGCGGGTTTTTCGTGGTACCGCTTTATGCGTTTCTGACCACTCGCTGTGCCCATGATGCGGCATCCCGCACGATCGCGGCCAACAATATCGTCAATTCGCTGTCGATGGTGGTAGGCTCGCTTATCGCCATCGGGATGACGTCGATTGGAATTCCGGTTGCAGAACAATTGCTGCTAGCGGCGGCCATGTCGATTATCTCGGCATGGCTCGGACGGCTATTGTTCAACGCGGAAAGAGCAGCGCTCGCCCTCGCGTGACGCGCAGATCATTCAGCAAATCAACTAGATTATGAAAATGAGAATGGCCGCGGTTGCTGCGACATAAGTGCTTGCAAAGCCCTGCACATCCTTGGCCGTGAGCCGCCAAAGGCTCTCGGCCGGAATGTCGAAAATGTCGTTTTTCACATGTGGGGGCAACGTCATGCGAAATGGATGACGGGTTGTCTCATTGGTGAGGACCAGGCTTCTGCGCATCGTTCTCTCTACTTCTTGCTTCCCGTCACCGGGCGTACACGATTTTAACGAATTCTTAACCCTTGAGTGCCGCGCAGGTTTTCAGCTGTCGCACAGCGGGACAGAACCGAGGGTCTGCTAACCATCTCTCTGCTCGCTCTCACGTTGCGCGCGTGCGCAGCTGGGTCTAAGCGCGACCGGAAGCTAGATTTGGGAGAATTCTTTCGTGAAAAGTGCCGCCGAACTGCTGGTCGAGTGCCTCGCTGAACAGGACACCGACCGCATTTTTACAGTCCCCGGGGAAAGCTTCCTCGCGGTGCTCGATGCGCTTCACGAAAACACCAAGATTGATACGGTTGTCTGCCGCCAAGAAGGCGGCGCAGCCTTCATGGCGTGCGCCGACGGCTCGATGATGCAAAGGCCCGGAGTAGCATTCGTCACGCGAGGCCCTGGCGCCACCAATGCTAGCATTGGCGTGCATGTGGCCCATCAGGATTCGCAGCCCATGATCCTATTTGTCGGCGACGTCGCGCGCGGAATGCGCGACCGCGAAGGCTTTCAGGAGATCAACTTCGAAGCATTCTTCGGGCCCATCTGCAAATGGGCCGTGCGGATCGACGATCCTGCGCGCATTCCCGAATTTATCGCGCGCGCCTATTCCGTCGCGATCAGCGGGCGGCCCGGGCCGGTCGTGATTGCCTTGCCCGAAGACATGCTCTGCGATCAAGTAGACGAGGCGCTTAAAGCGCGGCCGCTCGTGACGCGTCCTGCGCAGGCCGCCTGTCCCGACGCCATGCAAGCGCTGTTCGGGCTGATCGCGGATGCGGCCAGCCCCGTGGCAATCATCGGAGGGGCGGGCTGGAATGCGAAGGCGCGCGATCACTTTCAGCAATTCGCCGAAAGCATAGGCCTGCCCGTCGCGACAGCGTTTCGCAGGCAGGACGCGATCGCGCCGACGTCGTCTGTTTATGCCGGAAATCTTGGCTACGGCCCCAACCCCAAGCTGGTTGAGCGAGTCAAATCTTCGGATCTCGTCATAGCGATCGGCGCCCGTCTGGGAGAGGCGACCACGGACGGATATGAAGTCCCTGCGCTGGAGCATCCTGATCAACTGCTGGTCCATATTCATCCGGACCCGGAGGAATTAGGGCGCGTCTACAAGACCGACCTCGCCCTATGTTGCGCGGTCGATGAATTCGCCGAGACCGCCGCTCTTTGGGAAGATCACTCGATCATTCCGTTCGATGCAGGGGCGCAGGCTCACAGCGAATGGGATGAATGGGCGACTGCCAAACCTACCAGCGACACCTACACACTGGACATGGCGGCCTGCGTATCATTCATGCGAGAAACGTTGCCAGCCGACAGCATTATCTGCAACGGCGCAGGTAACTTCGCGGGCTGGTGGCACCGCTATTGGCGCTATGCCGGATTTCCGAGCCAACTTGCACCGACAGCTGGTGCGATGGGCTACGGCCTGCCGGCTGCCGTGGCCGCAAGCCTGCGCGAGCCCGACCGCACGGTCGTTGCCGTCGCGGGGGACGGAGATTTCCTCATGAATGGACAGGAATTGGCGACTGCTGCGCAGCATGGTGCCAATCTCTTGGTCATAATCGTCGACAATGGCGCTTACGGCACGATCCGGATGCATCAAGAGCGTGAATATCCGGGCCGTGTGTCCGGCACGCAGCTCGCCAATCCCGATTTTGCAATGCTGGGCGCGGCTTTCGGCGCCTGGAGCAAAGCCGCATCGACAACCGACGAGTTTCGCGAGGCCCTGGCCGAAGCTCAGGAACGGATTGGTCTCAGGCTGATCCACATGAAAATCGACGTGGAACAGCTAGCCGCGAGCGGCGCGACGATCAGCGGGCTGCGCGCTCGCTGACTCCCCATTCGCAGCTTCACCGCATTGTCATGCCGCCATCGACCATGTACTGCGATCCAGTGACATAAGAGCTCTGGTCCGACAGCAGGAACAGCGCCACCTGCGCCACTTCCTCAGGATTTCCGAGCCTGCCGAGCGGGACCATTGTCTGGATTTGCTCCAAGAACTGCTCTTTCTCTTCTTCAGAAAGGCCCATTCCGTTCATGAAGTTCGTATCGATTGGGCCGGGTGCGATCGAATTGACCCGAATGCCCTTGGGAGCGAGCGCCGCCGCCCAGCTCCGCGTTATCCCAGTAACTGCGCCCTTGGTCCCCGCATAGACCGCACCTTCGGCCTGACCGAGGTACGGAGAGACGGAAGACGTGACTACAACAGACGCGTTGTCGTTCAATGCCGGAATTAACTCCGCCATCTGCAGAACCGGGCCGCGTACGTTCACGTTGTTCATGTGGTCGAAGAATTCGGCATCCATCTTATCGTTCGGGCCGAACTTTCCGTACCCGGCATTGAGCCACAGGCCATCGATGCTGCCCATCTGATCCTTGACCTTATCGCCAAGCTCTTTGGCCGCCGCTGGGTCTGCGGCATCGCTGCGAAGGACGAGCGAGCCTGACGGCAAGCTGCGACCAGCCTCGTCGAGATGATCCTGACTGGTGCCCGTGACGGCGACCTCTCCGCCTTCGTCGACGATCATCTTGGCCGCCGCGAGGCCCATGCCGCTTGTGCCGCCAGTGATTAGAATACGCTTGTTCTCGAACCTGCTCATGATCGCTCCGATGGTCTAAAGTCTGTTTTCAAACCAACGGCATGTCCGGCAAATGGGTTCCGATCTTTATGCTACGGCTCGCCGCATTTTCAGCCTTCCGCCATCTTGCAAATGATTTCCCATTCCTTCGGCGTGATCTTTGCAACGGACAAACGTGACAGGCGAACGAGTTCGCAATCGGCGAGCTTCGGCTCCGCCTTGATCTGTTTGAGCGTTACCGGGTTTTCGAATTTGCGCTTCGGTTTCACCTTTACCGCGGCCCATTTGCCTGTTTCATCGGTCGGATCGGTTATCCCGGCGACGCTTACCTCGCAGATCCCCACGATCTCCAAACCTTCTCGAGAATGATAGAAGAAGGCTTCATCGCCCACTTCCATCGCAGCCAGATTATTCTTGGCAAGATGGTTGCGCACCCCGTCCCAAGTGCCTTCCTTTTCGGCGACAAGATGGTCCCAACTGTATTTGAATGGTTCGGATTTCATCAGCCAGTAATTGCGGGCAGATTTGGCCACGGGCATTTCTCCTATAATTCTCCAACTGGTCCGACGCGTAACCTTCTGGCGGCGCGCTCACCACCCCAGAACGAAGCAAGCAGCGCAATTAACCCGATTTTTATCGGATCACAGCATACCACCACGGTTTTCGCACTTCTTGGGGGTAGCGGTCTTGTCTTGAGAGAGGCTGACCGCACGTGGTTCGGGTTGGATGGCAGTGGAAGAGACAGAGACCGATAGCAAGACATTCGGGAACGCCGAGAAGGACTTCGTCGCACTCGGCATCGCTATTGCTGCAATCATTCTTTTCGTCGGTACCGGCAGCTCGGTGCTTCCGCGCGCTATCGACGCGGTGTTCTCCGGCGGTAAGGAACCCGAACGGCTACTCGTATCCGCGCTGTTGCTGAATATCGCGCTCATAATTTTCGGCTGGCGGCGATATCGCCAGTTGTCGTACGAAATCGCCGAGCGCAAACGCGCCGAACGTCAGGCCCGCGAACTGGCGGAAATAGACTGCCTGACCAACTGCCTTAACCGCCGCAGCATGGCAGCAGCCACCCAGCGCTTGCGAAAAACGGCAAGCGAACGCGGTCAAGCCGTCGCCTACACCATGATCGATCTCGACAATTTCAAACAGATCAACGACATGCACGGTCACTCGGTCGGTGATCAGGTGCTCGTAATTTTGGCCAAGCGGCTGAAAGAGGAACTGCCAGACGACGCGATCCTGGCGCGCCTCGGCGGTGACGAATTTGCGTTCGTCGTGGCATACGACCTGCATCAGAGGCGGCGGATCGACGATCTTGTCATCCGGCTTTTCGATCAGGCCATCCTGCCGTTTCGCCTTGGTAACCTCGTAATCGATGCAACCATGTCGATGGGCGTGGCGACCGATGACGGGCAGACCGAACTGAACCCAACCCTCGATGATGCCACCCAATTGATGCACCGCGCGGACATCGCGATGTACCACGCAAAGAAGCAGGGCAAGAACCGCTATTTCTGGTTCGAACCAAGCATGGAAAACGAGCTGCGTTTTCGCAATGAACTCGAACTCGGTATCCGCCGAGGGATCGTCGACGGCGAATTTGTGCCTTATTACGAGCAGCAGGTAGATATCGCGACCGGCGAACTCGTCGGATTTGAAATGCTCGCCCGATGGGATTCCCCGGACCTCGGGGTGGTGAGTCCCGAAGTGTTCATTCCGATCACCGAAGAAATCGGAATGATTGCAGAGCTGTCCGAGAAACTGATGGATCGCGCGTTCAGGGATGCACAGCAGTGGGACGAGTCGATCACTTTATCGGTCAATATTTCGCCAGTGCAGCTGAGGGACCCATGGTTCGCACAGAAACTGCTGAAGCAACTGGTCGCCAACAATTTTCCGCCACACAGGCTCGAGATCGAAATCACCGAAAGCTGTCTTCACGAAAATGTGGGCATGGTGCGATCGACGATCACGAGCCTGAGAAACCAAGGCGTAAAGATCAGCCTCGATGACTTTGGCACTGGTTATTCCAGCCTTGAGCAGCTGAGATCGTTGCCCTTCGATCGTCTGAAGATAGACCGATCCTTCGTTCGCGAATTGCGTGGCTCGGAGGGTTGCAGCAAAATCGTCGACGCTATCATCTCGCTGGGACGCGGGCTCGACCTTCCAATCACCGCAGAGGGTATCGAAAGCGAGGAAATTCTCGATACGCTGAAGCAAATGGGAAATCTCAAAGGTCAGGGTTTCCTCTACGGCAGACCGGAAAATGCCGAGGAAGTCCACGCTCGGCTCAAAAGTATGGGACTGCTTTCGACAACCTCCGACACGGCAGCGTTGGTTGCTGAAAATGCCGCTCCCAACATCATCGAGAGCACCAAAACGCGCGCCAGTTTATAGTCTGCGCACTCGCTTCCGATGCCGCGCACTGGACGTGAAGGTCCGCCGAGCATAAATGCGCGGACGATATGCGCGTATCCTTCATCAAAATGCACGGTCTCGGCAACGATTTTGTCGTCCTCGATGCTCGCAATCAGCCGATTCCTGAGATCTCAGGTAAGATAGCTGCTGGCATCGCCGATCGACGTGAAGGGATTGGCTGCGACCAGTTGATCGTGCTGGGACAAAGCGAAAGCGCCGCTTTTCGGATGCGGATTTTCAATTCCGATGGCGGCGAGGTTGAGGCGTGCGGAAATGCAAGCCGGGCGGTCGCGTTGCTGCACGGCGAACCAGCCGAGGTCGAAACTGCCGGAGGGATGATTTCTCTCGAGCTCGCGAGTGGCGGCGCAAGCGTCGATATGGGCGCACCGCGCTTCGACTGGGATGATATCCCCCTCGCTTACGCGGTCGACACTTCGGCGATGCCGGTTGCGTGGGATGGACTTGAAAATCCCATGGCGGTCAATGTCGGAAATCCCCACGCAGTCTTTTTCGTGGACGACGCAGATGCGATCGACCTAGCGACGCTCGGCCCGGTGATCGAAAACGACCCGCTTTTTCCGCAGCGCATAAATGTGAACGTCGCGAGTTCCATTGCAGACAATCATCTGAAGCTGAGCGTTTGGGAACGGGGTGCAGGGTTGACCCGAGCATGCGGGACCGGGGCCTGCGCAACTGCTGTGGCAGCGATCCGCAAGGGCATCGCGAAAAGTCCAGTGACAGTCACGCTTCCCGGCGGTGATCTGACCATTTCGTGGGAACAGGGCGGCACGATCCGCATGACCGGTCCTGCAACAGAAGCGTTTCGCGGCAGTTTCGAATGGGACGATTTCGCGTGAGCGCGCCTGCCGACCTCAAGCCGGAAGTGATTTCTCTCGGTTGCCGCCTCAACATTGCAGAGAGCGAGCGCATGCGCGCGATGCTGGCCGATGCCGGCGATGTCGTCGTCGTGAATTCGTGCGCCGTCACCTCCGAAGCCGTCCGCCAGACCCGTCAAGCTATCCGCAAGGCGCGCCGCGCACGGCCGAATGCTCGGCTTATCGTGACCGGCTGCGCTGCCGATATCGAACGCGGCCAGCTAAGCGATATGGACGAAGTCGACGGCCTCGTCGCGAACACCGCAAAGCTTGATCCGCGCGCCTGGAATGTACCGGTTGCCCAAGCGCCGCTTGCGCCGACCAAGACCCGCGCGTTTATCGCAGTCCAGAACGGCTGCGACCATGATTGCACGTTCTGCGTGATACCGCAGGGCCGCGGGGTGAGCCGGTCGCTGTCCATTCGCGATGCGCTCAAACAGATTGAGCAACACCTCGATCTCGGCGCGAAGGAAGTTGTGCTTACCGGTGTCGACCTGACGTCTTGGGGGCATGATCTGCGAGGCGCACCGAAGCTTGGCGCGCTCGTCTCGGGGATACTCGACGCATTTCCTTCCCTTGCCAGATTGCGCCTTTCTTCTCTCGACGGGATTGAGATCGACGAGGACCTGTTTGAGCTTCTTGCCAGCGAAAAAAGGGTTATGCCGCATTTGCATCTTTCGCTCCAGCACGGCGCAGACCTCATCCTGAAGCGGATGAAGCGCCGCCATCTGCGCGCCGATGCGATAAAGCTGGTGCAAGGCTTAAAGGCGCGCCGTCCCGATATCGCAGTGGGCGCTGACCTGATGGCTGGATTTCCGACAGAGACCGCACAGCATCACCAGGACAATCTCTCCATCATCCGCGAGCTCGATATCGTGCACGGACATATCTTTCCTTTCTCCCCGCGCCCTGGCACGCCAGCAGCCCGTATGCCACAGCATGACCGGGCCTTGATCAAAGCCCGGGCAGCCGAACTGCGGGCAGCGGTCAGCGAAGTCCGCGCGCATTGGCTCGAAAGCTTTGTGGGCGGAACGCTGCCTATTCTCGCCGAACGTGACGGGACAGGCTATGCGCCCGCATATGCGCGCGCAGTTCTCCCCGAAGAAACACAGGCGGGCGAGATTGTGCGAATGACGGTGCGGGGCGTCCAAGAGGGGCAATTGGTATGAGCGAAGCTGGCTGGAGCGAGCGACTGCTTGGCGGATTCCGCAAGACGTCCGACCGGCTGTCCGAAAACCTCACCGGTATTGCCGGCGGAGGACGGCTCGACGAGGCGACGCTCGATGATATCGAAGATGCGCTGATCATCTCAGACTTGGGGCCAGCAGCCGCCTCGCGCATCCGCAACCGTCTAGCGGAGAAACGCTTCGGCGCGCAGATAACGCAGACCGAGCTCAAAGAGGCTGTCGCAGAGGAAATCGCGGAAATTCTCCGCCCGGTGGCCAAACCGTTGGAAGTGACTGCGTTCCCTCGCCCGCAAGTCATCCTCGTGATCGGGGTCAATGGATCGGGTAAGACCACGACCATCGCTAAGCTTGCGCATTTGTTCACCGAGGATGATTACGGTGTATTGCTTGCCGCAGGTGACACCTTCCGCGCAGCCGCCATTGGTCAACTGGCAACGTGGGCCGAACGCGCGGGCGTCGAGCTGGTGCGCGGCCCCGAAGGCGGCGATCCGGCTAGCATCGTTTTCGATGCGGTCAAGCAGGCTACGGATACGGGCATCGATGCGCTGATCGTGGACACTGCCGGCAGGCTCCAGAACAAGCGCGAACTGATGGACGAGCTTGAAAAAATCCGCCGGGTCCTGGGGCGGCTCAACCCCGAGGCGCCGCATGATGTGGTGCTGGTGCTCGATGCGACCAATGGGCAAAATGCTCTTTCGCAAATAGATGTCTTCAAGGAAGTGGCGGGCGTTACTGGGCTGATTATGACCAAACTCGACGGGACGGCGCGCGGCGGCGTGCTGGTTGCGGCCGCCGAGCAATATGGCCTGCCCATTCACGCGATAGGGGTCGGTGAGAAGATGGAAGACTTGCGCGCCTTCGACCCGGATCTGGTGGCGCGCGTGATAGCAGGTGTGGCCTGATGGCAGATAACGAAACCAAGAAAGCCGGTTCGAGCTGGCTCAATGTCGCGGTCGATTACGGGCCGCTGCTCGTGTTTCTCGGCGTCTACCGCTTCAACGCGCCTGACGATCCCAATCCGGCGGGCGAACTGCTTGCGATCATGTACGGCACCGGTGCGTTCATGGTTGCAGCCGTCAGTGCTCTGGTAATTTCCAAGTGGCGGCTTGGCAAAATCTCGCCAATGCTGTGGTTCTCGACGGCCTTGATCCTCGGGTTCGGAGCGTTGACGATCTTCTTCGGCGATCCTCGCTTCGTGCAGCTTAAACCAACGATCATCTACAGCGTTTTCGGCGTAGCTCTGCTGGTTGGCTATTTCCTGAGCCGTCCGCTGCTGAAAATCCTTTTGGAAGCCGCATTCGAGGGACTGTCCGATAAAGGTTGGCTAAAATTATCGCGCAACTGGGGTGTATTTTTCCTCATCCTTGCCGCGCTGAACGAAGCGCTGGTCGCCTACATGACATTCGAAGGCTGGCTATGGGCAAAGCTTTGGGTGTTCCTTCCGCTCACGTTCCTGTTCACGTTCACCCAGCTTCCGATGCTGCTCAAGCACGGGCTCGATGTTGGACAAGAAGAGGACGTGGTGAACGACGAACCGCCTACAGCTTAAACAGCCACGATTTCCCATCCGAGCGGCGCACGATCGCAATCAGCATAGAGCGCGCGGCGCGCACGTTCCTGCAGCATTGCCGAAACCACGGCTTCCTGATTGTCTACCGTCCGGCTTGCACTGCTCGGGCTCAAATAGCCGCGATGACCGTTTTTGTGCTCGGTACGACATTGGGCGAAAACTCGGATGGAGGTCATGGCGTAATTCCTCGTCGATGGGGATCTGCTCGAAAACGGGAATGAGATCGATGACGGGCATTACGGTCCAGATGACGGATTCGTTACAAATCACGCGTTTGCCCGCTGTTCCTGCGGACACCAGATCGATATCTCTGGAGTGGCGCTAGCGCCCTGTGCGGTCAGAAAGCTCCGAGGAATTCGGTCGTGTTGTCGCCAAGCGCGTCGAGATCGTAACCGCCTTCCATCACGATCACACTTGGCAGGCCGAGCGCCGCAATGTCGCGTCCGATGACGGCGTAGTCCTCGCGCTGCAGCTCGAAATGGGAAATCGGGTCAAGCGCGAAGGTGTCCGCACCGAAACTTACAAGGAGCAGCTCAGGCGCGGACGCTTCGATCTTCTTCAGCGCTTGGCTGAGCGCGCTGCGATAGGGCTCAATGGTCGTGCCTCGAGGCAGCGGATAATTGAGCGTTGCGCCAGCGCCATCGCCCTCCCCGCGCTCATCCGCATGCCCCCAGTAGAACGGAAAATCGGTTCTTGGATCGGCATGTAGTGAGGCGAACAGCACGTTGCCGCGCCTCCAGAAAATGTCCTGCGTACCGTTCCCGTGATGATAGTCGACATCGAGGATCGCAACGCGCGAACGCCCCTGATCGAGAGCGTGCTGCGCGGCAATGGCGACATTGTTTAGGTAGCAGTATCCGCCGAGATAATCGCGCCCTGCATGGTGCCCCGGCGGGCGGCACAGGGCGAAGGCAGACTTTTCTCCGGACAGAACAGTATGGGCGGCAGCGACCGCACATTGCGCGTTCCAGTAGGCGGCTTCCCATGTGCTATCGGAGATCGGAGTCGACGCATCCATGCTGTACTGCCCCAGCTCGGCATCGATTCGCCCGAATTCGAGCGCCCGTCGGCGGACGATTGGCCAGACATATCCAATCGCATCGCCGCTGCGCCCTGCCTCTCGCCAGCGGGTCATGGCTGTCTTCAAAAAGTGAAGGTATTCCGGCGCATGAACGGCCGCAATCGGACCTTCACCGAAATCCGCTGGAGCCGTGGCAGCGCCCACGGTGCCCGCAATCTTTCGAGCTCTGTCTGCAGATTCGTAATAGTCGGTCCAGTCGCCATTATGCAGCTCACGGGCCGGGTTATGAAGGCACTGGCGGTCGTCGAAGAATATCTGCATCGCTGAGCCTACCTGGCTAGATTTCGACCTGGCTGCCCAGCTCCACCACTCGGTTCGTCGGGAGCTTGAAGAAATCCATCGCGCTGGCCGAGTTTCTCAGCAGCCATGCGAAAATCTTTTCCCTCCAGATCGGCATGCCCGGCTTGTCGCTGGCCAGCAGCGTCTGACGCGACAGGAAGAAGCTGGTGTGCATCATGTCGAATTCACCGCCGCACCGTTCCATCTTTTTCAGACCGATGGGTACGTTGGTTTCCTCCATGAAGCCGTAATGCAGCACCGCTCGATAAAACCCATCGCCCATATCGGTGTACTCGCAGCGCGCATCGGGATCGACATAGGGCACATCTTGAATGTCCACGGTCAGGATGACGACGCGCTCATGCAGCACCTTGTTATGTTTGATATTGTGGAGCAGCGCGGACGGGACGCCGGAACTGCTCGACGCCATGAAGATTGCGGTACCCGGCACACGCAGCGCCGAGTTCTTGGCCGACTTCGCGAAAATCTCCATCGGGAGCGCGTGTTCGCTCATGCGTTCGCGCATCAGCTTGCGGCCGCGGGCCCAGGTGGTGAGCAAAAGGAAGGCGATGAAGCCGACCATAAGCGGGAACCAGCCGCCCTGAGGCACCTTCGTCAGGTTCGCCGCGAAATAGGCTCCGTCTACGATCAGGAAGACCAGCACGACCGGCAGGGCATACCACCACTTCCACTTCCATACTCCGACGAACAGAACCGCCATCAGAAGCGTGTCGATCGTCACCGCACCGGTAACCGCAATGCCGTATGCGCTCGCGAGATTGGACGAATTCTGGAAGGTCAGGACGAGGATAATGACGGCCACCATCAGTGCCCAATTCACCGCAGGGATATATATCTGTCCGCCCTCAGTCTCGCTAGTGTGGCGGATGTTGAGGCGCGGGATATAGCCCATCTGGATTGCCTGATGGGTGATCGAGAATGCGCCGGAGATAACAGCCTGGCTGGCGATAAAAGTCGCGATCGTTGCCAGAAGGACCAGCGGCAGCCGGTATTCCTCGGATGCGAGGAAGAAGAATGGGCTCTGGATCGCTTCGGCTGCCTGCTCGGGCGGAAGGCTGATGATCATCGCCCCCTGTCCGAAGTAATTGAGCAAGAGGCATGGCATCACGAAGCCAAACCAGGAGAGGCGCATGGGACCGCGCCCAAAATGCCCCATATCGGAATACAGCGCTTCGGAACCGGTCACCGCAAGCACGACCGAGCCGAGCGCGAGGAATGCGAGCCAACCATCGAGGAAGAAGAAATTGATCGCATAGTAGGGGTTAAGCGCCCACAGGATTTCCGGCATATTGATGATCTGCCAAAGACCCATTCCCGCGATTACGGTGAAGTAGACGATCATCACGGGCGCAAACAGCGCGCCGACCTTCGCCGTCCCGCGCTTTTGGAGTACGAACAGGAAAACCAGCAGGCCGAGCGCAATGGGAATGACGAAGCGCTGCAATCCCGCATCGACCACTGTCAGCCCCTCGACCGCCGACAGAACCGAAATCGCCGGCGTGATCATACTGTCGCCATAGAAAAGCGAGGTCGCAAAGACTCCGAGGAGGATCGCGACCCAGCCATACTTGGACTTCGATATGCTGCGCGAAATGAGCGCGACGAGCGCGAGCGAGCCGCCCTGCCCCTTGTTATCGGCCCGCATCAATATCGAGACATACTGGATCGACACGACGAGCGTCATCGACCAGAAAATCAGACTGATGACCCCTAGAACATGGGGTGTATCCAGCGCGAGCGGATGCGGCCCGACAAAAGTCTCGCGAAACGCGTAAAGCGGGCTGGTGCCGATATCACCGAAGACAACACCGATTGCGCCCACCGCCAACGCCTTCTTCGAGGCATTGTGGCCATGTCCTCCGGTGGGAGGTTGATGGGCCGGAGGCACCGCCGGTGATGTTGGTGTATCGTTCATTCTATCTGGATTTCCCGAATCCGGTACTGCCCCTAAGCGCCTGTCATTTCCGGAAGCGCGTCATTCGAAATGCGCCATTGCGCGAAGGTGCGGCCCCTAGCACCGCCTTTTCGCGCTCGCAACAATTCGCCCGCCCCCAACTGTGGCACTATTGCAGCATCGGCGCATTGGCGATCATCTGGTCGAGTTGCCCCACGCGCGCCGCAAGGTCCTCACGCCACGGCGCATCGTCAGGTGAGCGTTCTAGGAGGTCGGCCCAAATCGAACGCGCCCGGCGGATCTGACCGCTCTGCAAAAACGCAAAGCCGAGGAAAAAGTCACTCGCGGGGTTTGCAGGATCGATCGCTCTTGCACGGTCGAAAGCGTGCTCTGCGGCGGGTGTGACCGTCCCATCGGCATGGCCCGTCAGCGCCATGGCAAGCGCAAGCCAGCCCTCGAGATGATCCGGATTCTCATTGAGACCTCGCCGTAGCAGACCCGCTGCATCATCGAACTGTCCGCGCCGCGCAAAAGCATCGGACGTCAGGAGGTAATTCGGGGTCGGCGTATTCTCACCGAACAGAGATCGCCGCGCCTCAACCATCCCCTCACCCGAGCGTGGTTCCTGTACCTGCGCTGCTTTTGGGCTACCCGGCTGTTCGGGCGAGCCCTGCCAGGCATATCCGGCCAAACCGAAGAGCAAGACGGACCCGAACAGCGCGTATCCTTCTCGAGGGAGGCGGAGGACCGTCGCGGCGATCGCGAACGCGACCAGCGCCAGCGCGAGAACGGCGATCCAACCCGCCATCAGCTATCGCCAGTTTTACGGCGGAGGCCCAGTCGCCGTAGCAGGACCAGCAGCACGATAAGCACCAATGCAATCGGTACGGCAAACAACGGCCAAGTCGTCGAGCTGACTTCCGGCTGATAGCTCACATAATCGCCATAGCGCTCGATCAGCCAGGCACGGACTTCTTTGGGCTCTTCACCGGCCAGAATGCGTGAGCGGACCTGGTGCCGCATATCCCCCGCCATCGGAGCATCGCTATCGTTGATGCTCTGCGATTGGCATCTCAGGCAGCGGAGCGTTTCCATGAGAGCGGTCGCCTCCGCCTCGAGAACTGGATCGTCGAGCTGCTTGTACGCGTATGGCGCGGGAGGCAGCGCGTCCTGCGCCGCAGCCGAGGCGCCAAGAACTGCGAGCAAAAACGCGAGAACCCACCGCATCAGCGAACGTCCTCCAAGACTTGCAGCAGCTTTGGCACGTCGTTCTCGCGAATATCGCCGATATGCTGGTATCGGATGCTGCCTTCGCCATCGATTACGAAGGTCTCGGGCACTCCTGCCGCTCCGATCTCAATCTGCAGCGCCGAGATATCGTCGGCGCCGATGCGGGTGTAAGGATTGCCGTGACGGTCGAGAAAATTCGTGACGTCCTCCGGCGTGTCCCGGATCGCAATGCCGATGATCTCAACGCCCTCCTCTTTGAGCGCTTCGAGCTGCGGTGCTTCTGCGATGCAAGGGAGGCACCAGCTGGCCCATATGTTGAGCAGTTTCGGCTCCCCGCCGATGAAGTCCGCGCGCGATGCGCCGGGCAGACCGTCATATGCGGGTTCCAGATCGAATTCGGGAAGCGCCTTGTCGATCATCGCGGAGGCAACCGTCTGGTTTTTCTCCTGCGTAAGCATGTAGCCCGCAAGCCCCGCAAAAAACAGAAACAGAGCCAACGGGATGAAGAAGATGGTCCTCATTACACAGGCTCCGGTTCGGCCCTGGGCGGAGTAGCCGCCTGATCGAGCAATGCTTTATCGGCGCGGCGCTCGTTCCCGAGCTGCACCGCTTTACGCCGGCGCAAGTCCACGCGAACGCGGCCGATGATCGCAAGAATACCGCCGAGCGAAATCAGCAATCCTCCATACCAGATGAAGGTCACGAACGGTTTCCACCATATGCGCAGCTGCCAGCGCTGATTGCCATCGGCATCCAAACCGGCCGTGTCTCCAATGACCGCGTAAAGCTGCCCATCCCACCGGGTGATCAGAGCACTCTCGCTCGTCGCCTGCGAGGGAGCCCAGAAATTGCGCGCCTGCGGGTTGAGGAGGGTTGCTTCTTCTCCGCCCCGACTGGCTGACAGCCGCGCTTCGATTGCAGTCCAGTTTGGCCCAGCGACCGGATCGACACCGTCAAGGGTTACCGTCCAGCCAGCCAATTCCTCGGTGCTGCCCGGAGCAACCGCAGCCAATCGCTCCTGCGTGAACGCGCTTTCGGTGGCCATCCCGAACAGCGAAACCGCGACGCCGAAATGGGCCGTGATCATGCCCCAGGTCGCCAGCGGTGTTCGACTGATTTTCCGTCCGCGCAAGGGCAGAAATGCCGCTACGCCAAGCGCAGCAGCAAGTGCGAGGCCGAGCACCGGCAGGACCGGGTAATCGCCGAGCACCGCGATTAGCACGATGGCTCCGACAACTATCAGGGCGAGTATAATCAGTTCGAGTTTGATGCGCACAGGTTTGTCGCTTTTCCAACGCAGCAGAGGCCCGATGGCCATCACGATGAACATGGGAATCGCGAAGATCGCGCCTGCCGGATTGAAATAAGGTGGACCCACCGAAACACGCACGTCGAACGCCTCTGTGAGCAACGGATACAGAGTTCCAAGCAGGACAATCGCCAGGATTGCAGACAACATCACATTGTTGAATACCAGCGCCCCTTCGCGGCTCGTCGCGGAGAAGCGTTTGCCTTCCGCGATTGATCCGGCGCGCACAGCGAATATGGCCAGACTTCCGCCGATATAGAGGCCCAGCAAGACCAGGATGAACGTGCCGCGTTCGGGATCGACCGCAAACGCATGGACGCTCGTCAAAACGCCCGAGCGCACGAGGAAAGTGCCGAGCATGCTCATGGAGAAGGCAAGCACGCCGAGCATGATTGTCCATGTCCTCAGGGCATCTCGGGCCGCCAGCACGCTGACGGAATGGAGGAGCGCGGTCGCGGCCAGCCATGGCATGAGCGAGGCATTCTCGACCGGGTCCCAAAACCACCAGCCGCCCCATCCGAGCTCGTAATATGCCCAATATGATCCAGCGGTGATGCCAAGGGTTAGAAACACCCAGGCGAAGAGCACCCACGGACGCATCACCTTGGCGAAATCGGGCGTCACCTGCTTCGTAATCAGCGCTCCCATCGCCAGGCTGAATGCAACCGACAGGCCGACGTAGCCGATGTAAAGGGTCGGCGGATGGATCGCGAGGCCGATATCCTGCAAGAGCGGGTTCAGGCCAGACCCCTCGAATGCAGGCACTGGTAGCCGCTCGAACGGGTTCGATGAGAGCAGCAGAAACGCATAAAAGCCAAGCGCGACGAAGCCTTGCACCGCAAGCGTTGCGTTCATCGTGCGCTCTTTCAAACGGCGCTCGAGCCCGGCTAGCAGACCGCCTGACAGCGCTAAAACGGCGACCCAAAGTAGCATGGAGCCTTCATGATTCCCCCAGGTGCCGGTCAGCTTGTAGATGAACGGCTTCATCGAGTGGGAATTGGTAGCAACCAGCTTGATAGAGAGATCCGTTATCGCGAAGGCCCAGAGCAACATGCCGAATGACAAGACGGCCAGAAACGCCTGAACCACGGCTGCGGGCCGGGCATAGGCCGCAAACGCGGCTAACCGCTGATCGCCGATTTTCAAACCGAGCGCTCCCGACACCATTTGCAAAACGGCAAGTGCTGCGGAGAGCCACAAGGCTGCAAGGCCGAGTTCGGCGATCATAGCCTAGCTGCGCCCCTACTCGATACCGACAGTCGTATCGGCGGCGTAATCCGCGGCCTGGTGGCCTTCCAGCCCCTCGAGCTCACGCGGAACGTAGTTCTCATCGTGCTTGGCGAGAAGATTGGTCGCCAGAAAGACCCCGTCCGGACCCAGACTGCCTTCTGCCACCACGCCCGAACCTTCGACGAAAAGGTCGGGCAGGATGCCGCTATAGCGGACTGGCACGGTGCTTTCGGTGTTCCCGGTGACCGTGAAATTGACGGTAACGCCGTCCGGCAAAGTCGCGATTGAACCGGGCTGAACCATACCGCCGAGACGAACGGCCTGCCCCACGGCGGGCGGCGAAGCGGTCATCTGTTCGGGGAGATAGAAATAATTCGCCTGGTTGCGCAGCGTCCAGGCCGCCAGAAGCCCGGCCGCAACGATTGCAATCAATGCGAAGACCACAAGGGCCATTCTCTGATGCTTGGCTTTCACCGGTCGGTCCCTTGGCGTTTCACTTCGTCGCGGCGCCGCTCGGCGCGCCGCATCGTCTGCCAGCTCCATGAGATCAACAGCGCGAGCGCACCAAGCCCGATGGCATAGGCCGCAATCACGAAATCCCAATGATCGAGCGCTTCACGCATGTCGCACATCCATCATGAATTGGCCATGGCTGGAGCGCCGGCTTCGGGTACCTCATCGGCGAGCGCGCGTCGGCGCAAGCGGGCCTCCACCTGCTGTTCAGCAATCAAAGCGCGCATTCGCATGAGCACTATGGCGCCAAACAACAACGAGAAACCCAGCACCGCGGCCAAAAGCGGCCACAAGAACGTAGGATCGATCGCGCTATTCCCGGCAGTGATGCTGGGCGGCTGATGAAGCGAGTTCCACCACACAACCGAGCGATTGATAATCGGAATGTTGATCGCGCCGACCAGCCCGAAAATCGCGGCTATCTTCGTTGACCCGCCTTCACGGGCAGCAGCCTGCGCTAGCGCGATATAGCCCGCATAAAGAAACAAGAGGACGAGCATCGATGTCAAACGTCCGTCCCACACCCACCACGTGCCCCAGGTTGGCCTGCCCCAGATCGATCCGGTGGCAAGGCAGATCGCGGTGAAAGTCATGCCGGGCAACGCGATTGCCCTTGCGGCTATACTTGCAAGGGGGTGTTTCCAAATGAGCAGCATTGCGCTCGCAATGGCGATGCCGGTCCAGCCTCCCATGCCCAGCCAGGCGGCAGGGACATGGATGAACAGGATGCGGACGCTCTCACCCATCAGGTGGTCGGGCGGGACCAGGAACATTCCCCATGCTAAAGCACCAGCGGACAGCACCAGACCGCCCCAGAACAGGAGCGGCAGCAGCCACTTTGCAAGCGACAGAAAACGTTTGGGATTGGCGTAGATATGCATGCGTTGGATCCCTGAGACTGTTTTAGTCGCCCAGCCGCTCCCCGCAAGGTCGCAAATAGTGCAATTAGCTATCGCTCTGATGCAATAGAGGGCCGCCGCCCAGCGAGATCAGCCGCGGCCAATCAGCTCCTGGGCCATTCGGTCCGCAACGATATCTGGCGAAGTATTCGTCGAATCGCTTGCCTCCCAGATCTGCTCAAGCCGTTCGGGGATCGTGGCGATACGGTCGTGAACGGCTTCGACGCCGGTCTCCTTGCCATCACGGCGCGCCAGATATTCGGTAGCGACCGACATGATGCCGCCGGCATTGATGACATAGTCCGGCGCGAACAGGATTCCGCGATCGAACAGGGTCTGGCCGTGATGCGCGCGGGCGAGCTGATTGTTGGCTCCGCCTGCGACAATCCGAGTGTCGAGATTTGCTATGCTGTCCTCGTTCAGGATCGCGCCCAGCGCATTCGGGCTGAGAACATCGCAAGGTGTAGACAGAATACCATCTGCGTCGACCGAGCTTCCGCCTAGCTCTTTCGCGAGCGCCGCGGCGCGTTTGGCATCGATATCGGCAAGCGTCAGCTTTGCGCCATCCTTGGCGAGCAGCTTTGCAACACCGCCTCCTACGCTCCCAACGCCTTGCACGGCAACGTGAACACCTTCGACGCTGCCCTTGCCCAGCTTGTGGCGAACCGCCGCCTTGATGCCGAGATAGATGCCCATCGCCGTGAAGGGCCCAGGATCGCCGCCAGCCGCATGATTACCAGAGACCGGTAGCCCCGAAACATGGGCCGTCCGCTTCGACACGGCGACCATGTCCGCTTCGCTGATCCCGACATCCTCCGCGGTCACATATTTGCCGCCGAGCCCTTCGACAGCATCGCCGAACGCCGCGAGCAGTTCCGGGGTCTTGGTCCGATTATCGTCGGCCAGGATCACGGCCTTCCCGCCACCGAGCGGCAACCCGGCCATTGCATTCTTGTAGCTCATCCCGCGCGACAGGCGAAGTGCATCGCGCAGACCGTCTTTCGGGTCGGGATAGTGCCAGAAACGCGTGCCACCTGCGCCAGGACCAAGATGGGTCGAGTGCACCGCGATAATCGCCATCAGACCGCGCGTGCGATCGCGCACAACATGGACGATCTCGTGATCGTCGTAATCGGGTTCGGTCCAGAATGCGGTCATCAGCGACAAGCCCCTACCTTCTGCGCATGGTGCGCGTTGTGAGCGGAAGCCCGACACACATTGAGAAACTGGGGGAAATGGGGCGATCGAGGGGTCTCGAACCCCCGACCTCCGGTACCACAAACCGGCGCTCTAACCAACTGAGCTACGATCGCCACAAGCCCTTCTCAACGCAACCTTCCGGCCTTTGCCAAGTCCACGCAGGAGGGGCGGTTTACGCGTGTTGCGCCGCCGGTCAAGGCTACGCGAACGCGGCGCGAGCCTGTTGCACAAAGCGCCTCCCAAGGGAAGCGAAAACTGTTTGAGTGGACCGATGACGCAACATTATTTCTCGCTTGGTCTAGGTCCTTGGCCGCCATGCAACCAGCCGGTATTCCGTTTTCATGGTCGGTCCCGGCGAATCCTCCGTCGACATCCTGCGCGCGCATGACGGCGTGAAGCGTGTACCGTCGCCTAAAGTCGAAATGGTGATAAAGCCGAACTTCCTCACCGCCGAGCATTGCGAGGAGCTTATGCGCCTGATTGATCTCGATCGTAGGCCATCAACCCTTGCGGACGAAAACGGCGACGTCGCTTTTCGAACCAGCGAGACTTGCGATCTGAAGCCCGAAGACAAGGCGGTGCGCGAGCTGGAGGCCATGCTGACGCACTTCACTAGCATCGATCCCGCTTATGGCGAGCCCTTGCAGGGCCAGCGTTATGAAGTGGGCCAGCAATTCAAGGATCACACCGACTGGTTCAATCCGGGTGGTCAGGACTGGGAGAAATTCTGCGCCAAGTCCGGGCAGCGGACTTGGACATTCATGATCTACCTGAACAATGTGGAAGCGGGCGGCGCGACCCGTTTCAAGATGATCGACAAAAAAATCCAGCCAGAACGCGGGAAGATTGTCGGATGGAACAATCGCAACACTGACGGAAGCGGCAATGCCGCAACCCTGCATCACGCCATGAAGGTGCGAAAAGGCACGAAATACGTAATCACGAAATGGTACCGCGAGGCGCCCTGGCGCGGCTGATTTCATCTGCTCTGTAGCGCAAAGAAAAAGGCGGCCCCGTCGGACCGCCTTCCCTTACAGCCCGAAGGCTGCAAACTGGTGTTCGCTCACTGGAGGAGCGCCCCTTATTTCTTCAGGGACAGCCCGCCAAAGCGCTTGTTGAATGCGGCGACACGGCCACCTTCCTGAAGCTGCTGCTTGCCGCCGGTCCATGCCGGGTGGCTGGTCGGGTCGATGTCGAGCGAAAGAGTGTCGCCCTCGTTGCCCCACGTTGAGCGGGTTTCAAACTCGGTACCATCGGTCATCTTGACCTTGATGGTGTGATATTCGGGATGCCCTTCGGCTTTCATGACTAATTCCTTTGAAGCTTTCGCCGGTACCGACCGGCGGCGCTATAAAAACTGGAAGCGGCGCAAATAGCGCCGTCGCAGCAAAATGCAAGCTATCTTCCGCTCAGTTCTCCGGCGGGTCGGCGATCATGGCTGTGAATTCAACCTCGCAAGAAGTCTTGCCTTCGACGCTTGCCTTGCCCTTGAACTTGTAGACCCGGCGGCGCTGCTGGAGAAACTCGACTTCGAGATCGAGCAGACAGCCCGGCGTGACCTGGCTGCGAAACTTCGCGTTGTCGATGCCCATGAAAATCACAAGCTTTCCCGTTCCGGCGAGCTCCAGCGTTTCGATGCCGAGGATCGCTGCGGCCTGCGCCAGCGCCTCGATCTGCAAGACACCGGGCATAATGGGAGCGCCGGGGAAATGTCCTTGGAAAAACTCCTCATTCATACTCACGGCTTTGACGGCGTGAATGCGCTCGCCGAGGTGGATCGCCTTGACCCGGTCGACCAGCAATAGCGGGTATCGATGAGGCAGGGCATTGAGCACCTTGTGGATGTCGTAATCCACAATCGGATCCGAAGATTTCGGTTCGTCGCTCATGCCCTGCCCCTACTTGTTCCTAGTCCCGAAAGCCTCAGCGGCCCTCTGGTGCCTGTGCGTTACCCTGCTGTTGCTGCTGCTGGGCCTGCTGCTGCTGACGCAGCTGGGCCGCGATCAGCGTCTGCTGGATTTCCTGAAAAATCTGCGCGCCGTTGCGGGTTGGGCGATATCCGTTGGGCGGTACGATCCCGACGGTCGGCACCTTGGCATTCAGCGACGTGGTGATCTGCGGAGTGATATCCGCGCCTTCCCCGGCGAACTGGATCGCTTCGGGCTGAAACACCACTGCGACCTGCTGAGCGGCGGCAACTTCCTGCAGCGCGGTCGGATACTGCGCAAGGATCTGCTCGACTGCGAAAATCCGGGCATTATTGACCTGACCGTTGATGGTCGCGATTTCGCCCTCAAGGGTCTGAATCTGCGTGAAGCTCGAGGAGTTCTGCACTGCCGGCAGCTCGCTATCGTCGAGTTGGCCGTTGCCATTCTGATCGAACGGCTGAAGCAGAGTTGCGAGCTCCTGCTGCTTGGTCGTGCGCGTTTCGATCTGGGCTGCGTAGGTGGTGGTGACCTGCTGATAAGCGGTCTGCAGCGCGGTCGTGCCGAGGATGGCGCGTGCGATATCGGCCGTAGCGATACCGCCCTGGACCTGGGCAGTGGCCGGAGCGGTCGCAGCGGCCGCAGCGAGTGCTAGCCCTGCGGGAGCGAGAAATTTCGTAACATTTTTCATTAGAACTGAGTTCCTACGTTGAACGTGAAGGTTCTGTCGTCATCTCCCTCGACCTTGCGGATCGTCTGGGAGAAATCGATACGGAACGGCCCGAATGGCGAGTTCCAGTTGACCCCGATGCCCGCGGTAATACGCGGGCTGGGTGTATCCCCGAGAAAGACCTCTCGGATTGCGCTGCCGCTCCTGATGCTCGGGATGTTCTCCGTAACACCATCGGCAGCGATGGGATTGATGGTTGCAACCTGCGTGACTGTCGACGAACCATCGGGATTGGTGACCACAACGGTCTCGATGAACAGCGGATTTCCGCTTGCATCGACGTTTTGAACACCATTGGGATTGTCTTGCAGGATTGGCTGTTCGACCCCCCAGAGCGCGCCGACATCGACCCAGATCGATGGTCGCAGACCAAGTTCGCGAGCGCCCGTGCCAAGCGGAATTTCGAGCTCGGCCCGCGCCAGGTAGTAGTTGCGGCCGCCCAAGGCGTCGTCTCGCACCGAATCGCGGTCGGTAATTACGATCGGATTTCCGTCCTCGTCGAGATCGGTCATGCCCGTCGCCGGGTTGAAGCTGAATGGCTGGGTCAGGATGCGCGGTCCTACCCCGCGAAGATCGAACCCGCGGAATTGCGGCTCACCGAGGAAGAAGCGGTCCGTAAGCAGGACATCGTCCACACCTTCGCCCTCGCGATCGCGAAGTGGAATGATCGTGCCGCCCTCCGCCGAAACGGAGAAGATAAAGCCGCTATTGGCGACGTTCCAGAATTGCTGGGCACGTCCCCGGAACCTGAGGTAGCGCTGGTCACCGCCAAGTCCGGCAAACTCGGTGCTGAACGTGACGTTCCGGCCGCGCGTCGGGCGCAGGCGAGAATTGAGGGTGTTGTAGCTGAGGCTCAAGCCGAGGATCGAGCTGAGACGATCGCCCAGTGCATCGCATAGGAACCGGCCCGCCAGCAGCGGATCGCACTCGGCTATCCCGTCGCCGTCGATATCGGAGAAGAAGATGTTCTCATCGAGGCTGACCTGTTCGTAGTTCAGCGTGTAGCTGCCGACCAGCGACATGAATTCGGTGAGAGGCACGCCGACCCGAACCGCACCACCCGTCGTCGCCTGCTCGAACGTAGTATTGCGATCGCCGCCAAAGCGGTTGAAGCTGTTGAAATCGCGGCGATAGATGTCGATGCCGGACGAGATGTTGCGATCGAACAGATATGGTTCAGTAAAGCTGACCTGTGCCGACCGAGAGAACTGCGAATAGTTCAGGCTGAGCCCGATCGTCTGTCCGCGCCCGCGGAAGTTCCGCTGGCGAATGCTCCCTGCCAGAATGAACTGTTCGATCGATGAGAAACCGGCCGAAAACTGTAACTCGCCAGTGGGCTGTTCTTCGACGTTCGCTTCGAGCACGATGCGGTCGGGCGCGCTGCCTTCGACCTGATTGACCTCGAAGTTTTCCTGAAAGTAGCCAAGCGAGTTAATACGCGCGGTCGTCCGCTGAACACCGAGCGAGTTGAACGCATCGCCTTCGCTGATGCGGAATTCGCGGCGAACAACCTTGTCTTGCGTCAACGTGTTGCCGTTGACGTCAACCCGTTCGACGTAAACGCGCGGCGCCTGACGAAGGATGAACGTTATGTCCATCGTCAGATCGTCTGGATTGCGATTGAAACGCGGCTGCACGTCGGCGAAGGCATAGCCGAAACGCCCGGCGAGTTCTGTCAGCTGCTCGACGGTGTCTTCCACCGCCTTCGCGTCGTAGAAATCGCCGGTCTGCATCGCGAGATTGCCGCTCATCACGTCGCTGTCGAAATCGCGGAGCTGACTTTCGACGACCACGTCACCGAATTTGTATCGTTCGCCTTCCTCGACCACGTAGGTGATAATGAAGTCTTCCTGATCCGGCGTAAGCTCGGCAACAGCCGAAACGACGCGGAAATCGGCGTAGCCTTCGGTCAGATAAAACTGGCGCAGCTTTTGCTGGTCGAACGCCAGACGGTCAGGATCGTAGCTCGTGTTGGAGCTGAAAAAGCGGTAGAAACGCGACTGTTTCGTGACCATTTCGCCGCGAAGCTCACCGTCGGAGAACTTCTCGTTCCCGATGATGTTGATCTGGCGCACCTTGGACTTCGGCCCCTCGGTGATCTCGAAGACCACGTCCACACGGTTCTGTGGGAGCTGGACCATCTGCGGTTCAACTGTGGCAGCAAACCGCCCTTGGCGCTTGTAGAGCTCGACGATGCGCGCAACATCGGCGCGGACTTTCGAGCGGGTAAAGATCTGGCGCGGCGAAAGCTTGATCTCCGGCAAGATCTTATCCGAATCGAGCCGCCGGTTGCCCTCCAGCACGATGCGGTTGATCACCGGGTTTTCAGTCACCGAGATGACCACATTGCCATTATCGTTGCGGATCGAGAAGCTGGAGAACAACTCCGTCGCACCCAGGTCCTTGAGTGCCTCGTCCGCTGCAGCAGAGGTGTATTCCTGACCGACCCTCAAACGGATGTAACTGAGGATCGTGGTCGGCTCGAGCCGTTCGGATCCCGAAACGCTGATTGTGCGGATTATATCGCCGCTCTGCGCGGGCGGCGGAGCTGGCGCTGGTTCGGTCGCAGGCTGCTGCTCTGCCGCAGAAGGAGCTTCAGCCGCTGGATCCGCGTCCGGCTCTGCATCCTGGGCCAGAGCGGTGAACGGAACACCGGCCAGCATCGTCGCTCCGGACAAGGCGATAGCCAATCGTCCTGCACAAGTGATCACTTTTGGAGTGGCAGTGGAACTGCCCTTCTCGCTGCGTCGATTCATGGAGTAAAAAATCCCGTTTAACCCGTCTATGCCACGCCCGAAACATGTGGGCACGCCATCCCCATGGCGCGTAACTGGCGGTCCCAATCGGTCCGCATTCGCCTCTGCCCCATGCAGCCTTCGCAATCAAGCCGACTCCCCGGACAATCCCGGTTCGTCCGTTTCCTTTCCCCGGCTAACTGCCGAACAGCGATCCGAAGAACGCCAGCGAGGTGACATCGTTGACCGTCACAACGACCATGAAGACCAGAACAACGGCGATGCCGGTGCGATAGGCCCACTCTGTTGCGACAGGCCCGACCGGCTTCCTGCGAACCGCTTCCGCGGCGTAGAATGCCAGATGACCACCATCGAGAGCGGGGATTGGCAAGAAGTTGATGAATGCCAAGTTAAGCGAGATCAGCGCTGCAAAATTGACGAACGCGACGAATCCCAAACTCATCTGTTCGCCCGAATATTTCGCAATCTTTACAGGGCCGCCGAGCTCTTTGATCGAACGCTCGCCGGTCACAACCTGCTTGAGCCCGGTCAACATCATCTCGAGCACGTCCCAGCTATGGGCGAATGCGAGCGGAACCGATTCAAGCACGCCGACTTGTTCGATAATGTACTCTCCGCCCGACGGGCCCACGCCGATCTGGCCGATCACGCTGGTGTTTCCGAAGCTGTCGCTTACCTCGACGCGTTCAGTCGTCATGGCGAATTCGCGCTCAACGCCGTCACGCACAGCCGTAACGGTGAGGTCCTTCGATGGATAAAGCGCAATCTCTCCCCTGATCCCGTCGAAGTCGTCAACCGGCACACCGTCGACAGCTATTATGGTATCGCCGACCTGCATGCCCGCCGCCTCGGCAACGGAGGTTTCCGAGAACTCTCCGATAGTGCGGGAGTCTTCCGAAGCGACGATCGTCGGCTTGCCGAGTACGGCAAACAAGGACGCAAATATAGCGATGGTTATGAGCAGGTTTGCGACGGGCCCCGCTGCAACGATCAGCGCACGCTTCCAGAGCGCCGCACCCTGAAAGCTCCCCTGCTGTATCGGCGCTTTGGGATCAGGGATTGATGCAGGGTTCATGTCGCCGCTGAACTGGACATAGCCGCCCAGAGGAAGCGCCGAGAGTTTCCAGCGCGTTCCGCGGCTATCGGTGTATCCAGCGATTTCCTTGCCGAAACCGACCGAAAATGCATCGGACCGCACGCCGAACCAGCGAGCGACGAGATAATGACCGAGTTCGTGAAGTGTGACTAGCGGTCCCAGCAACAGCAGGAACCCCACGAGGTACATCCAGAATGGAGGCGATTCAAACAAGAGCGTGGCTTTCCAGAGCTTCTTTCGCGTAAGAGCGTGCTTGTGCGTCAACGTGCAGCACGTCGTCCAACGTGCCGGGGGCGTCTGCGGTATATTTGCTTAATGTGCTTTCAACCACTGCCGTAATGTCCATGAACCCTATCTGACCGTCTAAAAACGCAGCGACCGCAATTTCGTTGGCCGCATTGAGGATCGCTGGCGCAGCGCCGCCTGCGTCGATCGCCTCACGACAGATACGTGTGGCCGGGAACAAGGTTTCATTTGTCGGTTCGAAAGTGAGCTGGCCGATTTCGGCAAGATTGAGCGGCTTGAGCTCCGTCTGCATACGTTCTGGCCAGGCGAGGCAAGACGCGATGGGCACGCGCATGTCGGACGGGCCGAGCTGAGCGAGCGTCGACCGGTCGCGGTACTCGACCATAGAATGGACGATGCTCTGCGGGTGAACGACGATCTCGATCTTGTCGAGCCCTACAGGGAAAAGATGGTGCGCTTCGATGAATTCGAGGCCCTTGTTCATCATCGTGGCCGAATCGATCGTGATCTTTGCGCCCATCTCCCAATTCGGATGCTTTAGCGCCTGTTCCCGAGTCACCGTCTTCAGCTGATCGGCGTCCAGCGTTCGGAATGGTCCGCCGCTCGCGGTAAGGATGATCCGCCGCACATCGGCAATGCTGTTGCCCGAGAGGCATTGGAAGATTGCATTATGCTCCGAATCCGTCGGCAGCAGAGTTGCTCCGGATCGCTCTACCGCCGATTTGAGGATCTCACCCGCGGACACGAGCGCTTCCTTGTTCGCCAGCGCGATCGTTCCTCCGCGTTCGGCCGCGGCCATCACTGGTGCCAGACCCGCGCATCCGACGATGGCAGCAACAGTCATATCCACCGGAATGCGAGCCGCATCACGCAAGGCGCCCGAACCGCCTGCGGCCTCGATCGTGGTGCCCGCCAAGGCTGCCTTCAGATCTCCCAGACAGGTCTCATCGCCGACAACCGCCAGTCTTGCGCCGAACGCCCGTGCGAGCCGCGCCAGCTCGTCGGCGGAGCAATTCGCCGTCAGCGCTCCCACGCGCCACTTGTCCGGGTTGCTCCTGACAAGATCGAGTGTCGAGGCACCGATCGATCCGGTAGCGCCGAGAATGGTAATCGAACGGGTCATGCCATCATAATCCAAGCAATGCGGGCACCACCGCAATCAGAAACACCACGAAGTAGACTGCCAAGAACCCATCCGCCCGGTCGAACACGCCGCCATGACCGGGAATGAGATTGCTGGAATCTTTGACCCCGGCCCGGCGTTTCATCCAGCTTTCAAAAAAGTCGCCCGTCTGCGCGACCACCGCAACCAGAGCGCCTGCCGCAAATGCTGTCACTATGTTGAGCCAGGCGAAGCCTTCGAATGCTGCTGGCCCGAAATCGGTGACATCAATGCCAATACCGACAACGCTCGCGGCGAGCCCGCCTCCGATCAATCCGGCCCAAGTTTTAGACGGGCTGATCGAAGGCGCAATCTTCGGTCCGCCGACGGCTCGGCCCATGAAGTATGCGCCGACATCGACCGCGACAACGGGCGCGAGGAAGACCAGCAACACTTCCAGCGGCCCATAGCTCATCCGCACTTGCATCAAGGCATAAGCCGCTGCGCTGACATAGGCCGCGCCAGCGAACGACCAAGCGACTTCGGAAAGCGCTGACAATCCGAACGCCCGCACCAAGCGGTTCCATTCCCATAGCACAAGCCCAGCGAGCAATGCGACGAAACCGACCCACCACCAGCCGCCAAGCCACAATGCCACGCTTACCACGGCGGCCATTACGACACCTGAAACGAAGCGGACCGGCAGATCTGCGAGGCCTTTCACCGTTTCTTTCGCTCGCTGACGTTTCGACATAGCACTATCTTCCGCCATAGCGACGCTCCCGCCGGGCGAAGTCATCGAGCGCTTGGGCCAGATGCTCGGGCTTGAAATCGGGCCACAGCGTGTCGACGAACAACATCTCGGCATAGGCTGCCTGCCAAAGCAGGAAGTTCGACAGACGTATCTCTCCGCTTGTGCGGATCAGCAGGTCAAGCGGCGGCAAGTCACTGGTATCGAGTTGCGCTTCGATTGCCTCCGCGGTGATCTCGCCGTTCGCCGCGGCCTTTGCAGCAGCTCGCGCGATCTCATGCTGCGCACCATAATTGAGCGCAACCGCGAGCTTCTTGGTGCCGTTCGCCGTCTGCGCCAGCGCGTCTTCGAGCATGGCAACGATGTCGGGCGCGAGCGATTGCCAATCGCCGATAATCCGAAGCTCCACATCGTTCGCCACGAATTCGGGAAGGTCGGACTTAATGAACTTGCGCATCAGGTTCATCAGGTCATCGACCTCATCTTCTGATCGTTTCCAGTTTTCCGAAGAGAAAGCATATAGCGTCAGGCAATCGAGATTGAGCGGCCCCAACCCGCGCACGAGCCTGCGCACAGCCTCGACACCGCGTTGGTGACCGACCGAACGCGGCAGTCCCCGTTTCTTCGCCCAGCGGCCATTGCCATCCATGATGATCGCAACGTGACGCGCTCCAGAACCTCCGTCCTGCAGATGCGCACTTTCGCCAGACTGAGCGGGCATGTCGCCCATTGACCCTCCCCGCCCCTCGCGCGTTATTGCGTAAGGATTTCCTGTTCTTTCTTCGCCGCCGCCTCGTCGGTTTCGGCGACGTATTTGTCGGTCAGCTTCTGGACTTCTTCCTCCATCCGCTTGCGATCGTCTTCGGAAATTTCCTTCTTCTTCTCGTCCGCCTTGAGGTCTTCCATTCCATCACGCCGCACATTGCGGATGGCGATCTTGGCTTTCTCGGCATATTGCCCGGCGAGCTTCGCGAGTTCCTTGCGCCGCTCTTCGGTAAGGTCGGGCATCGGCAGACGCACCGTCTGGCCATCGGTCATCGGATTAAGGCCCAGGTTAGCCTTAGTAATTCCCTTTTCGACCGCAGCGACGTTCGATTTGTCCCATACCTGCACAGCGAGCATGCGCGGCTCGGGCGCGTTGACCGTCGCCACCTGGTTGAGCGGCATCATCGCTCCGTACACCTCGACCTGAACGGGGTCGAGCAAGCTGGTGTTGGCACGGCCCGTGCGCAGACCCGAAAGATCGCCTTTGAGCGCCTCAACCGCGCCGTTCATGCGGCGCTCGATATCTGCCTTGTCATACTGCGGCATGTGCTTACGCTTCCTTTTGAACTATCGTTTGCGTGCCTTTGCCCGAAAGGACAGTGGCGACGTTGCCTTTATCGCGGATTGAGAACACCACTATCGGAATGTCGTTCTCTCGGCAAAGAGCGACCGCTGTTGCGTCCATAACCTTCAGATTAGCAGACAGAACCTGATCATAGGTTATCGTCTCGAAGCGGGTCGCATCCGGGTTATATTTGGGATCGCTGTCATAGACGCCATCGACGCTGGTGCCTTTGAGCAGCGCATCACAATTCATCTCCGCCGCGCGGAGCGCCGCGCCTGTATCGGTCGTGAAGAACGGATTGCCCGTGCCCGCTGCGAAGATGACGATGCGACCCTTTTCGAGGTGCCGCTCTGCACGCCTACGGATATACGGTTCGCAGACGGAGGACATCGGGATCGCGCTCTGCACGCGGGTCTGCACCCCAAGCTGCTCCAGCGCATTCTGCATCGCCAGCGCATTCATGACCGTCGCGAGCATGCCCATGTAATCGCCGGTGGTCCGGTCCAGCCCGCGCGCTGCGCCCGCGACGCCGCGGAAAATGTTGCCCCCGCCAATGACGAGACAGACCTGGAGCCCCGTCTCCTGCGCCGCCTTTACCTCCTCGGCAAGCCGCGCAACGTAAGCCGGATCGATCCCGTATTCCTGCTCGCCCATCAACACCTCGCCCGACAGTTTCAGGAGAACGCGCTTGATTTCGGGAAGGGGCATGATCGAAACGGTCTTTCGCTCGGAGACTAGACTGCGCTGCCCTTATCCGGGAGGGGCTGTAATGCCAAGAGGGATAGCGCCTTTCTGACCATAACCTGTGACACGCATCGCTAGAGCGTTGCAAATATTCAAATCCTGTTTTTCGCAAACTTTTCAATGTACAAGCGGAATTCGGTGTGACTTTCCGCGCAGCCGCCGATTTTGCCTCTGGCGGTGCAGCACATCGCGCATGTAAAGCAGGGTGTAACGCAGGCTGAATGATCATGCCCATTTCTTAAAGCGCGCAGGAGGAGTAGGAAAATCGCTCGCAATGGTTCGGCATGATCCGCAGACTGATAGTCGCTGCGCTTCTGATCGCGTTCGTCATCGGTGCGAAAGCTTTGTTCGACACGATGCGCGATCCGGTTGTCCAGCGTGTTTCGATCGAAAGTGACGCCCTGCGCGCCGGATCGCAGCCGGTTACTGTCGCACTGCTTGCCGATATCCATGTGGCAGGGCCGGACATGCCGCCATCCCGGCTCGCGCGCATCGTCAAGCAGGTAAACGCGTTGCAGCCCGATCTCGTCGCTATCGCTGGTGATCTAGTCAGCGAGAAGCGCACGGCAACGAATGTCTACTCCGCCGGGGAGGTGATCGCCCCACTCGGCAGATTGAGAGCCACGCACGGGGTTGTGATCGTCCCAGGTAATCACGATCACTGGTTTGATTGGCCAGCCCTCTCAGCGCAGATCGCGCGCCATCCGCAAATCACAATTCTCGCCAACGAAGCCGCCCAATTCGGGCCTCTCGCGGTCGGCGGTGTCGATGATGCCTTTACCGGGCGGGACGACCTCGACGCGACCTTCGACGCTTTGCGACCGCTTACCGGCGTAAAGCTTGCTCTCACCCATTCGCCTGACATCTTCCCTCAAGTTCCGGTCGATATCGGTCTCGTGCTCGCCGGGCACACCCATTGCGGACAGATCGCCTATCCATGGGGAGGTGCGCCTGCAACGATGTCCGAATATGGCGATCTGTACGCCTGCGGGGTAACCGAGCAGCACGGTAAGATACTGGTGACGAGTGGAGGGATCGGCACCAGCCTGCTTCCGATCCGTCTGTTCACCCGGCCGGAAATCTGGCTGATCGAAATTCGGCCGCTGCAGCACTGATGCTGCGGCGGCCGTCATTCTCGGTTCGCGAGTCCCCTCGAAGGCGGGACCTCATCCAGATGAAGCGAGTTCCACGCCGATGCGGGGATTCACGCTTGCCAATCAGCCGCCGACGGCAGCCGCAACCTCCGCTGCGAAGTCGCTTTCTTCCTTCTCGATGCCTTCGCCGAGCTGGAAGCGGACATAATCGACCAGCTTGATCGACGCGCCGGCTTCGTTTGCGGTGCGGGCAACGTATTCTTCGACGGTCGCCTTGCCGTCTTTCACGAAGATCTGGCTAAGGAGCGCGTTTTCCTTGGCGTATTTCTTGACGGCGCCTTCGACCATCTTTTCCTGCACGTTTTCAGGCTTACCGCTTTCGGCTGCCTTTTCCTGTGCAATGGCACGTTCGCGCGCGATTACGTCCGCATCGAGCCCGTCAGCGTTGAGCGCCTGCGGGAACATCGCCGCAGCGTGCTGGGCGATATCCTTACCGAGCGTCGCGAGAACATCATCGCTGGCGTCGCCTTCGAGAGCAACGATCACGCCGATCTTGCCGAGGCCGTCAGCCGCTGCGTTGTGCACGTATGGCACGACCGCACCTTGTTCGACCGACACGATGCGCATGCGGCGGATCTGCTGGTTTTCGCCGATGGTCGCGACATTGTCCGTGAGCTTGTCGGCGACGGTGCCGCCATCGGGGTAGCTCGCCGCCTTGAGCGCTTCGACATCGTCATTGTCGAGGGTCAGCGCGACTTCGGTCGTCTTGCGAACGAAATCCTGGAACTGCTCGTTCTTGGCGACGAAATCGGTTTCCGAATTGACTTCTACGGAAACGCCCTTGGTGCCTTGGACAGCAACGCCGACGAGACCTTCGGCAGCGGTACGGCTGGACTTTTTCTGAGCGGTGGCGAGGCCCTTGGCGCGCAGTGCATCGACAGCAGCTTCGATGTCGCCGCCCGCTTCGGTCAGCGCCTTCTTGGCGTCCATCATGCCCGCGCCGGTCTTTTCGCGCAGGGTCTTCACATCGGCGACGGTGAAATCAGCCATTATTGAATTCCTTCGGGGGTTTGGGCGCCGGGGCCCGTTACGGTCGCCCGGCGCGGTAGTTTTGAATTGTGACACGCATTTGAAGCGCGTCGCTAAAGATAAAGCTTAGGCTTCGGCAGCTGCTTCAGCAGGCGGCTCCGCCATTGCGCCGATGTCTTCGCCCGAATCCGCTTGCGCCCCGCCCTTACCGGCATTGGCTGCATCGCTGATGGCCTGACAATAGAGGCGCACAGCGCGGCTCGCATCGTCATTGCCCGGAACGGGGAAAGCGATACCGGTCGGATCGACATTGGTATCGAGCACCGCGATCACCGGAATTCCGAGCACAGCGGCTTCCTTGATGGCGAGGTCTTCCTTGTTGGCGTCGATCACGAACATCACGTCCGGAATGCCGCCCATGTCGCGGATGCCGCCGAGCGACAGTTCGAGCTTGTCGCGCTCACGCGTAAGCTGCAGGACTTCTTTCTTGGTGAAGCCGCTGGTGTCGCCCGAAAGCTGCTCTTCAAGGGTCTTGAGACGCTTGATCGAACCGCTGATGGTCTTCCAGTTGGTGAGCATGCCGCCGAGCCAACGGTGGTTGACGAAGTGCTGGCCCGATGCGCGGGCTGCTTCGGCGATGGGTTCCTGCGCCTGGCGCTTGGTGCCGACGAACAGGACCTTGCCGCCCGAACGGACAGTCTGCTCGACGAAATCGAGAGCGCGCGCGAACAGCGGCACGGTCTGCGACAGGTCGATGATGTGAACACCGTTGCGGTTGCCGAAGATATACGGCTTCATCCGCGGGTTCCAGCGGTGGGTCTGGTGGCCGAAATGTGCGCCGGCCTCGATCAATTGCTGCATGGTGACGGTGGTGCCCGCCATAGGTAATTCCTTTCCGGTTGTTCCTCTGGAAAGCATGGAACCGCTGGCGGAGATCCCGCGTGCGGCACCGGTATGTGCGCCTTCCATGTGAATTTCGCCGATTCGGATGCTCCGATCCGGCGATGGCGGGGCCAATAGCGGGGCTTTCGCACAAAATCTAGTGCAATCGGACGATCCGGAACACAAGCGGAACAAAATGGCTTGACTGGGGAGAACACTTATAGAACAAGTGATGCGGAACAAAGATCGAACGAAGGAATTGACCATGATCGCAGCAACGCTTTCCGTCCTGATATCGGTGGTCACGATTGCGACCGCGCTTGCCCTGGTCGATTTCTGGCTGCGCGCGAGCAGCGCCTATGCCTTGCTCAAGCGGCAGAGCGATCTGGTGAAGGCCGGCTTCGTTCCGCAGGTGGAGGCCCGGGTGGTCAGGCTTCGTCCTGCTGCACCAAGAGGTTCGTCAGCGGCTACGCGTCCGTTTGCGACACGCCTTCCCCGCCGCGCATCATTGCCCGCTCGGCTGCGCGGCGCCGCTTGATCCTGCCATACTTGATCAAGGCGTAAGGCATCAGCGCGAGATAACCGGCGCTGATTGCCGTCAGTGACCACCACGGTTCCAGCAGCAAGGCGGCAAAGGCCAGCGTCATGAACGCGATTAGCCATAGCCTGATGCCGCGGCGCGGACGGATGGCCGCCCAGCTCAGCGTCGCCATGTTGGAAATGAGCAGCACCGCCATCAGGCTGATCCAGATCGACAGGATGACCGGATCGCGGAAGAGCTCGATGCCGGTTTCCTGCCAGATATAGAACGGAGCGAATGCCAGCCCTGCCCCGACAGGTGCGGGAACTCCGGTGAGAAACCCGGCAGATTTGTGCGGCTGCTCATCCACGTCGATCTGAGCGTTGAACCGCGCCAGTCGGAGTGCGCAGCAGATCGCGAAGGCAAGCGCCGCGAACCAGCCGAACCGGTCCAGCTCCTGCAGGGACCACATGTAGAGAATGAGCGCGGGCGCCATTCCGAAGGAGAGCGAATCCGCAAGGCTGTCAAGCTCGGCGCCAAACCGTGATTGCGCATTGAGTAGCCGGGCGATCCGGCCATCCAGCCCGTCAAGCACCCCGGCGAGGATTACCGCGAGGATGGCGAAGGACCATTGCCCTTCGACTGCAAACCGGATGCCGGTAAGCCCCGAGCACAAAGCTGCCGCGGTGATCGCGTTCGGCAACATGGCGCGCAGGCTAAGCGGGCGCGCGTCGCCGATACTCTCGGCATCGTCATCCTCAGCCGCTTTCGGACCAAGCCGGGCACCGGATGGTCGGACAGAACCCTTGGGAGATGGTCTTTTCAAATCGCAAGCTCGGCAAAGCGGATCACTGCGAAATACCCTCGAGCAGCCCTTGCGTGCCCATCTCGGCAAGAATCGTCTCGCCGGCAATGCAGCGCTGGCCAAGGAGGACCTTCGGATCCGTGCCCGCGGGAAGGTACACATCGACGCGGCTGCCGAAGCGGATAAGCCCCACGCGCTGCCCCTTTGCGACGGTGTCGCCCGGTTTTACCGAAGGCACGATCCGGCGCGCCACGAGACCTGCGATCTGGGTGAAGCCGATCTGCATACCGTCATTGCGCTCGACAAGGATGTGCTGCCGCTCGTTTTCCTCGCTGGCCTTATCAAGGTCGGCGTTGACGAATTTTCCGGGAATGTAGACCAGCCTGCGGATCGTCCCGGCAATCGGGGAGCGATTGATATGGACGTCGAACACACTCATGAAGATCGAGATACGGGTGACCGGCCCATCGGGAAGCCCCGTATGACCCGAACCATCATCGATCCGAAGCTCGGGCGGCGGCTCAACCGTGGTAATGAGCGAAACGATCCCGTCCGCCGGCGCAACAATGGCGTTGTCCGCCTGCGGCACCACGCGCTCGGGATCCCTGAAAAAGGCAAATACACCCGCTGAAAGCAGTAGCAACGGCCAGCCGATGATCTCCCAGTCGAGGATCAAGAGCGGGACCAGGCTGATTGCCACGGCGATTATGCCATATTTACGGCCTTCGGGGTGAATCGGCGGCCAGCTCCAGCCAGCATCGCCGCGCCCCTGATTATCGAGAATTTCACCTGCCATGCCGTGCCAGATAGTCAGGCCGGCCCGCGCTCGCAAGCAAAGTGGGCCCGAGTTTTCGGATTATGTGCTGCCAACCCGTTGGGAATCGAGTAGGTTGGTTAGCCTTCCGCCTTGCTCCGCCGCCTAGAAAAGGTCGCCAATCAGGCGACCTTCCGCACAAAAACGGTCCCGGCAGAGTAGCCCGCTCCGAAACTGCAGATCAGGCCGGTATCCCCATCTTTCAGATCGTCGTTGTTGGAATGAAACGCAATGATGGATCCGGCGCTTGAAGTGTTGCCGTAGGTGTCGAGCACCGTTGGACTTTCATCATCATCCGCCTCATGCCCGAGAACGCGCTGCGCAATCAGCCGGTTCATCCCGGCATTCGCCTGATGCAGCCATAGCCGCCGCAAGGTCGCCGGGTCCATCTGCAGCTTCTCCGCCTCGTCGATGATCATCTGCGCGACCATGGGGACGACTTCCTTGAACACCTTGCGCCCCTCCTGAACGAAGAGCTTGTCGGCATTTCCCGCGGTGTCAGGATGTGCCCGATTAAGGAAGCCGAAATTGTTGCGGATGTTGTTCGAGAAGACGGTCTTCAGCTTGGTGCTGAGGATGTCCCAGTGCTGCGCCGGCGCGATTGCGGCGTCTTCGACCAGCACTGCCGTCGCCACATCGCCAAAGATGAAGTGGCTATCGCGGTCGCGCCAATTGAGGTGACCTGAGGTGATTTCCGGGCTCACCACCAGCACGCTTTTCGCGTTACCGGCGCGCACGTAATCTGCGGCGGTCTGGATACCGAAGGTCGCAGACGAGCAAGCGACGTTCATGTCGAACCCGAAACCATCAATGCCGAGAGCCTGCTGAATCTCGATCGCCATCGCGGGATAGGCCCGCTGCATATTGGAAGCCGCGCAGAGCACAGCGTCCACGTCCTTCGCATCGCGACCAGCGCGCTCCAAGGCCTGACGCGCAGCGATGACACCGATTTCCGCCATGATCGACAGCTGGTCGTTAGAGCGTTCGTCCCATCGGGGGCTCATGATTTCGGGATCGAGCACAGGCTCTTTCGCCATGACGTGACGCGATTTGATGCCGCTCGCTTTCTCGATGAATTCGACCGAAGAGGGTTGCAGCGCGTCGATATCGCCCGCTTCGATCGCATCGGCATGCTGCGAATTGTAGCGCTCGACATACTCGTTGAAGCTTGCGACAAGCTCTTCATTCGAGATGGAGGCTTCTGGCGTGAATAGGCCGGTTGCGGAGATGACGGGGCGGTGAGTGAGCTGCACGTTCTGCGTGACCTTTTTATCTTGGGGATGCGGGCAATAATCCTCTGCCCTCGCGCTCGCAAGAGCGAGTGCGGTATCCTATCCATCAAAATCGGAAGCTAAGGGCAAATGGTGGACAGGGCTGGATTCGAACCAGCGTACGCTTGCGCGGGCAGATTTACAGTCTGCTGCCTTTAACCACTCGGCCACCTGTCCACACCATGCCTTGCAGGATTAGATCGCTGCGTTGCCGGGATTCGTGCCCCGTCCGATAGGACCGGAGCGCTGCCGAGAGGCGCCCCTTTGGCGAAGCGACGCTTGCCTGTCAATGGGGCGGCTGGCAGGGGGCAGACGAAAGAACACGCAGAACGGAGACAGCATGGCCAAGGGTGATCGCAAACGCGCATTGAGAGGCCGCGCAGGACGGATGAAGGGCGGACGCGGATCCGGCCGCGCTTCGTCGGGACATGTGCGGCTGTGGGGCCGTCATCCGGTTGAGGCGGCGCTCAAGAACCCGGATCGCCAGCACCGCAAATTGTGGGCCACGCGGGACGGGATCGACAGCCTCGACGGCGAGCTTCCTCCCGATTTCCCGGTGGAATATGCCGACGTCGCCGACCTCGCGCGGCTGGTCGCCAAAGATGCCCCACATCAGGGGCTGGTGCTTGAGTGCGAACCACTCGACGGCCTATTTCTCGACGATGTTGCCAAGGGCGATCCCGCCCGTCCCGTGGTCGTGCTCGACCAGGTGACCGATCCGCACAATGTCGGCGCGATCCTGCGTTCCGCTGCGGCGTTCGATGCGGCCTGCATCGTCACGCAGGACCGGCATGCCCCTCCCGAAGGCGGCGTGCTCGCGAAATCCGCCTCCGGGGCTTTGGAGACTGTCCCATGGATCCGCGTCGTCAATCTCGCGCGCGCTCTGGAAGAGCTTGCGGAAGCTGGATATTGGCGGATCGGGATGGCGGGAGAGGCCGAGGAGACGCTCGCCGAGGCACTCCCAAGCGGGCCGGTCGCCATCGTGCTCGGAGCCGAAGGCGAAGGGATGCGCCACAACATCACTCAGCACTGCGATGCCCTCGCCCGCCTTCCGATTTCTTCTGCGATCGAAAGTCTCAACGTTTCCAACGCGGCGGCGATATCGTTATATGCGGCGGCAACCAGATCGTAAGTTTATGGGGGGATAACGGGGATCATGATCAGAAACACATCCACACGGACCCGCGCGGCAGGCTTGCTCGCCGCGTTCTCATTACTCCTGACAGGGTGCTTTATCACTCCGGGCAAGTTCACATCCGAACTCGCGATCAGCGAGGATGAAAGCTTCAGCTTCACCTATGAGGGCGAGATATTCTTCCTCGGCCTGTCCAGTCTGGCGCAGATGGGCGCTGCTTCCGACGAGTTCGAGCCATCCGATTGCTATGACGACGACACTTTCGAAACTCGCGAGTGCACCGAGGCCGAACTGGCGGAGCAACGCGCAGAATGGGATGCCGGTGCAGAAGCACGCGAGACCAAGGCCAAGGAACAAGCCGCGCAGATGGCCGCTGTCACTGGCGGGATCGACCCAACCGATCCGGAGGCGACCGCGGAACTCGCTCAGTTGCTGCTTCGTCACGAAGGCTGGGACCGCGTCGAAGACAAGGGCAATGGCGTGTTCGATGTGAGCTACCGCGTGAGCGGGAAACTTACACACGACTTCCTCTTCCCTGTGATTGAGGATGTTCCCACCACGAACCCCTTCGTTCAGATGATCATTCGCGATGATCGGATAGTGCGCATCAATGCACCGGGCTTCGCTGCGCAGAACGGGGACAACCCGATGAGCGCCATGATGGGCGGTATGGGCGGGCTTGCCAGCCTTGCCGGAATGGCTGCGCTCGGCGAAGGCAAAGACAGTGACAAGGCCCTCGCCGATATTCCCGAGCTCGAAGGGACGTTTACGATCCTGACACAGGGCGACATGGAAATTCGCGCCAACAACACGGATGAAGGCGCGAGCGAGACCGCGACCGGGAAAATGCTCAGCTGGGAAGTGTCACAGCGCAGCACCGATGTTCCTACCGCCTTGATTGCCGTGCGCGGAAACTGACGCGAGACGCAAATCCAAGTTCGCACAAAAGAACCCCGCCGGGCGCGATGCACGGCGGGGTTCTTTTTGGTCGGCGTTCCACCCTGCGCCGACAGGTATTCAACCGATCGCAGCCTTAGTTGACTGCGTCCTTCAGGCCCTTGCCTGCTTTGAATTTCGGCTGGTTCGATGCCTTGATCGTCATCGGTTCACCTGTGCGCGGGTTGCGCCCGGTCGATGCCTTGCGGCGCGCCACGGAAAAGGTTCCGAATCCGACCAGTCGCACTTCGTCACCGTTCGACAGCGACTTCGTAATGGCATCGAAAACGCCTTCGACGGCGCCTGCTGCATCATTCTTCGAAAGTCCGCTAGATTCGGCAACTGCACTGATCAGATCATTTTTGTTCATTCTGAGAACCCCCTCAAATTTTTCTAGAGCATATTTGTTATGTGGTTCCGGTGAATCGCTTCTCCGAAAGCGCGTAGGTTGAGCCCTTTTTCGGGGGTCTGTCAAAGGCAAATAACGCGGAAAAGCGCCGTTTTTAGGCAATTGGTAAGCATTTGCGACGAACCGAGCGTCATCGCCGCGCGGAGCCATGCGCCAAGCTGGGTATTTTAGGACAGCCGCTTTGCAATCGGCAGCCCAGGCGGAGATGTGCTCCTCGCCCAGGCCGCAAAAAGCATCAATGCGCGGTAGGCACGTCGGAGCCGCCAGCCGCTCCGCCCGATTGTCCGCTTGGCTGAGACGCAAGGTCATCGGCATCGGTCCACTCGATCGGCGTCGGCATGTCGGTAAGGGCATGCTCAAGCACGGCATCGACGTGATCGACAGGGATGATCTCCAGACCGTCCTTCGCGTTCTGCGGAATTTCCGCGAGATCCTTCACATTCTCTTCGGGAATCAGGACGGTCTTGATCCCGCCGCGCAACGCAGCGAGTAGCTTTTCCTTGAGCCCGCCGATCGCTAGGACGCGGCCGCGCAAAGTCACCTCGCCCGTCATCGCTATGTCGGGGCGAACCGGAACGCCTGAAAGCGTCGAGACTATGGAGGTCACCATCCCGATGCCAGCGCTCGGCCCATCCTTGGGCACCGCCCCTTCGGGCAGGTGGATGTGCACGTTCTTGCGTTGGAAGAGCGACGGCTTGATGCCGTAAGCGGGCGCGCGCGCCTTCACGAAGCTGAAGGCTGCGGAGATACTCTCATTCATAACCTCGCCCAGCTTGCCGGTCGTCTTGATCTCGCCTTTGCCCGGCGTCGTCACGCTTTCGATGGTGAGCAGTTCGCCCCCGACCGAAGTCCATGCGAGCCCGGTCACCGCACCGACCTGTGCTTCCTCTTCGCCGACGCCGTGCTTGAATTTGCGCACGCCTGCAAAGTCACCGAGGTTTTCCGGCGTGATCCGCACGGTCTCCAGCTCTTTTTCGAGGATCTTGCGCAGGCTCTTGCGCGCCAGCCGCGCGATTTCACGTTCAAGCGTTCGAACGCCGGATTCGCGAGTGTAGTACCGAATGAGGTCGCGCAGGGCGTCCTCGGTCAGCTCGAATTCCTCTTCCTTCAGGCCGTGCTGTTCGACCTGCTTGTCGATGAGGTGTCGCTTGGCGATCTCGACCTTCTCGTCTTCGGTATATCCTTCGAGCCGGATGATCTCCATGCGATCGAGGAGCGGCTGCGGCAGGTCGAGACTGTTCGCCGTGGTGACGAACATGATATCCGACAGGTTCAGATCGAGCTCGAGATAGTGATCCTGGAATTTGTCGTTCTGCTCGGGATCAAGCACTTCGAGCAGCGCCGAAGCCGGGTCGCCGCGGAAATCCTGGCCCAGCTTGTCGATCTCGTCGAGCAGGAACAGCGGATTGCTCGTCCCTGCTTTCTTGAGGTTGTTGACAATCTTGCCCGGCATCGAGCCGATATAGGTGCGACGGTGACCGCGGATTTCCGCTTCGTCGCGGACTCCGCCGAGCGATTGCCGCACGAATTCGCGGCCCGTCGCCTTCGCGATCGATTTGCCGAGCGAGGTCTTGCCCACGCCGGGAGGCCCGACAAGGCACAGGATCGGACCCTTCAGCTTGTTCGTGCGGGCCTGGACTGCGAGATATTCGATGATCCGGTCCTTGACCTTTTCAAGGCCATAATGATCGGCGTCGAGCACTTCCTGCGCTTTGGCGATATCCTTTTTCAGCTTCGATTTCTTGCCCCACGGCAGGCCGAGCAGCACGTCGAGATAGTTGCGGACGACGGTCGCCTCCGCGCTCATCGGTTGCATGCCCTTGAGCTTTTTCAGCTCGGCGGTGGCCTTCGCCTTTGCTTCTTTTGAAAGCTTGGTTTTCTCGATCTGCGCGGTGAGTTCGGCGATCTCATCGCCCTCTTCGCCATCGCCGCCGCCAAGCTCGCTCTGGATCGCCTTGAGCTGCTCATTGAGGTAGTATTCGCGCTGCGTCTTCTCCATCTGCCGCTTCACGCGGCCACGGATTTTGCGCTCCACCTGAAGAACCGAGAGCTCTCCTTCCATGAAGGCCATGACGAGCTCCAGCCGCTTAAGCGGGTTCGCCTCGGTCAGGAGCGATTGCTTGTCAGACACCTTTGCATTGATGGCCGCCGCGATCATGTCGCCGAGCTGACCGGCATCATCCACCTCGCCCAGCTCGACATTGGTATCATCACCGAGCTTCTTGTTTAGCTTGGAATATTCACCGAACTGTTCGGAAACCTGCCGCATCAACGCGGTCACTTCGTTGCCGGCAACCGTTTCCGGCTCAAGCATCTCGACCGAGGCAAGGATATAGCCATCCTCTGAGCGCAGATCGGCCAGCTTTGCGCGGTGCGTGCCCTCGACCATGACCCGCACGGTGCCGTCGGGCAGTTTGAGCATCTGGAGCACCTGCGCCACGACGCCGACATCGTACAGGTCATCGCCCTCAGGATCGTCGCATCCGGGGTCGAGCTGCGCGAGCAGGAAGATGTCCTTGCTCGCCTCCATGGCTGCCTCGAGCGCCGCAACCGATTTGTCGCGTCCCACGAAAAGCGGCACGACCATGCCGGGAAACACGACGATGTCGCGCAAGGGAAGAAGAGGAAAGTTCTGAGTCATATGCTAAGGCCCAAGGCCGCCATTGGGGCGCGCCGTTTGCGAGAATATGGGAAGCGGCACCTTTGGCCGCAACTCTAGCTGCGATGAAGCTGTGGAACCAATGCCCGGCAAAGAACCGGCTTCAGCCGCCCATCCCCGGCAGATTGAAGCCCGGTGGCAGACCCATCCCGCCCTGCATTTCCTTCATCTGTTCGGCGGAAACACGGTCGGCCTTGTCACGCGCGTCGTTGAAGGCGGCGGTTACGAGGTCTTCGACCATCTGTTTTTCTTCAGGCTTCATCAGGCTGTCGTCGATCGTCACGCCAAGGATGCGGCCCTTTGCTGTAGCGCGCACTTTCACGAGGCCCCCGCCCGAGGCACCTTCAACCTCGATATTATCGAGCTTGACCTGCATCTCGTTCATCTGCGTCTGGATATTCTCGGCAGCCTTCTGAGCCGCCTGCATCATTTCTTCCATCGATTTCATCGAAACTACTCCATCAATTCCATTTGCTGCCGGAGGCGCTGGCCACCTTGTCGTCGGCGTCGATCAGCTCGGCATCGGGAAACGCGTCCAATGTGGCTTTCACCAATGGATCGGACAAGACCTTGTCGCGGGCGGCGGCGGCCCTCGCGTCGGATTGTTCGCGCAGGCTTGGCGAGGCTTCGCCCGTGCCCTTCTCAATCAGCCAGCGTTTGCCGGTCAGCTTGAACAGCGCTTCGCGCATGTCCGGAGAGGGATCATCGGGGAAACTGTCCGCCTGCTCAAAAACCAGCTTTTCGGGTGCTAACTCGATGACCCGAACCCGGTCTCGCATCATCTGCGCAACCCGCAACTGTCCGGCCTTGTCGATCCGGTCGACGAGTTCTTCCCAATCAAGCGATTGAGCCGAGGCGGGCCCTTGTTGGCTCGCGGTCTCGCCTCCGCCGGTCTCCGCCGTTGCTGCCGGTCCAGCTGGAGCGCGGTTCGCCAGTTCTTCGATACGCTTCGCCAGTTTTCCGGGATCGGGAAGTCCGGATGCGTGGAGCACCCGCAGCAGCGCCATTTGCAGAGAGACCAGCGGATCGGGTGCCTGCCGCACTTCCTCATGTCCCTTGAGCAGTAATTGCCACAGGCGGTGCAGTTCCCCCGCCCCCAGCCGCTGCGCAAACTCAGCGAGCGCGGCACGCTCTTCCTCGCTCGGTGCGTCGGGCTCGCCGCCGGAAACCTGCGCCACGGTGATCCTGTGCACCAGGTCCATCAGCGCGCGCATCAGGGCGAGCGGCTCCACTCCAAGCGCATATTGATCTTCGGTCGCCGCGATCAGCGCTTTGGCATCGCCGCCGAGGAGATGGCTCAGGATCGCGCGCTGAGCGCCCTTGTCGGCAAGGCCCAGCATGTCGCGCACGCGCTCAGCGGTGACCTTGCCTCCGGTATCGAGGTCCGCATGCGAAATCGCCTGGTCCAGGATGGATAGCCCGTCGCGCGCTGAACCCTCGGCTGCTGCTGCGATGATGCGCAAGGCCTCTTCTTCCGCCTCGACGCCTTCGGCATTGCAAACATTCGCAAAGTGCTGGCTGAGCAGATCGGACGGAATACGCCGCAGGTCGAAACGCTGCGTGCGGCTGAGCACCGTCACTGGAAGCTTTTCTACCTCGGTTGTGGCGAACAGGAATTTTACGTGCGCCGGCGGTTCTTCAAGCGTCTTGAGCAAGGCATTGAAAGCATTGCGCGAAAGCATGTGAACTTCGTCGATGATATAGATCTTGTAGCGGGCAGAAACCGCTGCATAGCGCACCTGCTCGATGATATCGCGGACATCGTCGACGCCGGTGTGCGATGCCGCGTCCATCTCGATCACGTCGATATGGCGGCCTTCCGCGATTGCGGTGCAGGGCTCGCATTGGCCACATGGATCGATCGTCGGGCCGCCTTCGCCATCGGGTCCGACACAGTTGAGCGCCTTCGCGATAAGCCGCGCCGTGGAGGTCTTACCGACCCCTCTCACGCCGGTCATCAGAAAGGCATGTGCCAGCCGGTCACGCTCGATCGCATTGGCCAGCGTGCGCACCATCGGTTCCTGCCCGATCAGTTCGGAGAACGTCTGGGGGCGATACTTGCGCGCGAGCACGCGGTAAGGCTGTGCCGTCTCTGTGGTCTCGGTTGTTTGAGGCGTAGGCGCGGACGTCTCATCCGCTGTTGTGGCTGGGGTGTCGGGCTGCGCTTCCTGCTGCAGAGGCGCATCCGGGTCCCCGAACATGGAATTCTGGCCCGCCGCCTCCAGTTCGGCGGCAGTCGGCTGCTGCTCTTCCTCAGGATCCCCTTCCCATGGGGGCGAATCCGAATTGTCCGGTGAATCGACCATGCACGATTAGCTACGCGCTGTGCGTGCATTTGTCATGGCGATGATTGGAGAAATTCAAAGGAGCCGAGCGACCCGCCGCAATTCACCTGGGCTGCTTCCTTCCGGACCTGACCCGGTGAGCGAACGCAAACGTCCACCCGACTCCCGGTGGCGGATATGGCGTCGGCTCTCCTAAAAATCAATCACCGAAAATTATCGGCGTAGGCCTGTATCTTGAGCGATTTTGGCGGCGTCGCGTGGACGCGGGCCGATATCCCGTACTTTTCGGCATACGCCTTGGCCGCATCTTTGCTCGGGAAACTGAGCTTGACCTGCGCCTGCGTATCGCCGCTACCGGTCCAGCCCATCAGCGGGTCGGGCTTGCGCGCCTCGGACTGCTCGAATTCGAGCACCCAGGTATCGGTCTTGGCCTTGCCCGATTGCATCGCGCTTTTCGGCTGCTGGTAAATGCGTGCGGTCATCTTCGTTCCGTTTCCTCGCTCATGCGACCTGACGGTCGCGTCGCTGCGGGCGCACAGTCGCGCTTGCGGTCGCTATGCGACCGTTCCCGCGTCCCGATAATCCAAACTCAACCGCGATTGAAGGCGTTTTTGGTCTTCAGGCTCGGCTTTTCTTCCCATGGTCGCTCCGGCCAGCGATGCTTGGGGTAGCGTCCCTTCATATCCTTGGCGACGTCGGCCCAGCTGCCGCGCCAGAAACCAGGCAAATCGCGGGTGGACTGGATCGGGCGCCCGGCGGGGCTGGTAAGCTTGAGCAAGAGCGGCGCGGCTGTTTTACCGGCGCCGATCAACGGATGACTGTCGAGCCCGAACAGCGCCTGCACCCGCACCTCCACGCTAGGCGCGTCGTCACCAGTGTAATCGATCGCGTGACGGGTTCCGGCAGGCGACGAAAAATGCACAGGCGCGGCCTCATCCAAGGCTTGTCGCGCGTTCCAGTCGAGCAGGCTCAACGCTGCATCGGCATAACGCTGCGGTGGCAGGCCGAGGTCGCGTCGCCCCGCAAGTAAGGGAACGAGCCACATACCCGCGCTCTCACTCAGTCCGGCTTCCGAAAGCGTGTCGACACCTGCGAACGCGGCACGCGCCAGAAAGCCTTGCGGGAGAAGTTCCCCCAGTTTTTCCAATGCTTTTTCCACAAGGATATCCACGACCTGGTCCACATCCGGGGAAGGGTCCGGTCCGCGGGCGAGGACGATCGCACCAAGGCGTTTCTCTCTTCGGAATTCCACCCGGTTTTCCGTATTATTCCAGAGGGCTGTCGATCGTTCCTCAACTTGATTGGCAAACAATGCTTCGATGCGTTCCGGGCGGATTTCGATGCCCGAAGTTATCCGTGCGCCCTTCGCCCGCCCTTGCGCATCCGCGATCACTATCCACTCGGATGCGGCGAGAGGCGACGTAGCGTCGAGTTGGAACCCGCGTCCGCCGGCGCTCAGCCACTGTTCTCCTTTCGGATCGCGCCGTTTTGCGACGAAGCCGGGCCTCGCAAGCGCAAGGCATTCTGCGGCCGATTGCGCTGTAGTGGTACTCTCAATCATCTCCTTCGCCGCCAGACGCGCCCACCCTTGCGCGATGCGAGCGGCATTCTTTGCCCGAGCCGATCTCTCGCCACGCCAACCTGAGAGTCGCTGTGCGAGGTCTTCACTCCTGCCGCCGAGGCCGCGCTCCTGTATCAGCATGACCAATCGCGCCGCTTCATCCGCACATCCTGCGCTCGCCCCTTGCAGAACGGCGGCGGCCTGATCAGGAGACATAGGCATGCGGCCTATCGCCTCGCCCCACTCGGTTATGCGCCCATCGCCATCGAGCGCGCTAAGCGCTTGCAAGTCCGAGCGCGCCGCCGCAATCGAGGCTTCAGGCGGCGTATCGAGCCATGCGAGCGCGGCGGGATCGGTGTTGCCCCAGCGAGCCAATTTCAGCAGCAACGGAGCAAGGTCTGCGATCGCGATCTCGGGGGGAGCAAATTCCGGCCGGCCGCCATGTCCGCCCTCCTCCCACAAGCGGTAGGCGATACCGGGCCCCTGCCGCGCGGCCCGCCCGGCGCGCTGCGTCGCCGCCGCCTGGCTTGCGCGGCGGGTGACGAGATGCGTCGTACCCGCAGCCCGATCGTATTCGGAATAGCGCGCCAGCCCCGCATCGACCACAATCGAGACGCCATCGAGCGTCAGAGAAGTTTCGGCGATAGCGGTCGCCAGCACCACACGTCTGCGTCCCTCACAGTCTCGGCGGATAGCAGCGCGCTGCGCCGCCGGTTCGACCTGGCCGTGCAGCGGAAGAATGGGCGTATCGGGGAGCTTGCTCTCCGACCGCTCGCGCACCCTTTCGATTTCTCGAACGCCCGGCAGGAAGGCGAGGATATCGCCCTGCTCTTCCCGCCAAGCGGTAATGATCCCGCGCGCGGCCTGGTCCTCGACAGGCGCCGTCCCATCGGCTCCGAGCCAGCGGATCTCCAGCGGAAAGCTGCGCCCCTCGCTTTCGATCACCGGCGTATCGCCCCCAATCAGATCAGCGAAACGCGATCCGTCAATCGTTGCCGACATAACCAGCACCCGCAGGTCATCGCGCAAAACTTCACGAGCCTCCAAGGCCAACGCCAGGCCCAGATCGCTGTCGAGGTGCCGTTCGTGTGCTTCGTCGAACAGCAGCGCGGATACGCCCGGCAACTCGGGATCATCGACCAGCCGGTTGACGAGGATCGCTTCGGTCATGACGATGATGCGCGTGCCTGCCGACACTTTGCTGTCTAGACGGGTCATGTAACCGACCGTTTCGCCGGGCTTTTCGCCGAGCGCTTCCGCCATGCGCTCCGCAGCGGCGCGGGCGGCAATACGGCGCGGCGAGGTGATGATGATCTGGCCATCGCACCACGCTTCATCGAGCAGCGCCGGTGCCACGCCGGTTGTCTTACCAGCACCCGGGGGCGCGATCAGCACGCCTGCACCTTTGTCGCTAAGCGCGGCGCAAATGTCGCCGAGAACCGCGTCTATCGGGAGACTATCGGACATGCGGGTGGCTCCCCGCTCAATAGCCCCGCGCGACTGCGAACTGCGCCGCTTCGGCCATGGCTGCACGCGCGGAACTGTCCGGGAAAATCGAAATCGCATCGATTGCGCGCTGGGCGAAGTGCCGCGCCTTTTCGCGCGTATCTTCGACTGCATTGTGCCGTTCGATAAGCTCGATCGCGTGCGCCAGGTCTTCGTCCGAGGTGCGATGACCGGAAATCGCCGCCTTCCAGAACTTGCGCTCTTCATCCGAGCCGCGAGCGTGCGCAAGGATGACAGGAAGCGTCATCTTCCCTTCGCGGAAATCGTCGCCCTGATCCTTGCCCATCTCTGCCGCGTCTGAATCATAATCGATCGCGTCGTCGACAAGCTGGAACGCGACGCCCAGGTTACGTCCGTAATCTTCCAGAGCGCGTTCCTGTTCTTCGCCGCATTCGGCAACCACCGCGCTAATCTGGCTCGCCGCTGCGAACAATGCGGCCGTCTTTGCACCTATAATGTGAAGGTAACGCTCTTCGCTGGTTTCGATCTGACGCTGCGCGGTAAGCTGCGAAACCTCGCCTTCGGCAATAACGGCGCTGGCATTGCTCAGGATCTTGAGCACCCTCAGCGAACCGTCCTCCGTCATCAGCTCGAACGCGCGGCTGAACAGGAAGTCGCCGACCAGAACCGTCGCCGGGTTCCCGAAGATGATGTTGGCCGCCGCTTTCCCGCGGCGCAGTTCGCTACCATCAACAACATCGTCATGCAGCAGCGTAGCCGTGTGGATGAACTCTACAGCCGCCGCGAGCTTGTGATGGCGTGTACCCTGGTAACCCACGAGCTCTGCACCGGCGAGCGTCAGCATCGGTCGCAGCCGTTTGCCGCCACCCGAGATCAAGTGCCCGGCAAGACGCGGGATCAGCGGAATTTCACTCTGCATCCGGTCGAGAATCACGGAGTTGACCGAGTTCATTCCGCTGGCGGTCAGCGCCAGCATCGGATCGAGCGTGGGCCGCTTGCGCGGGATGGGGACGACTTCTGCGGTCATAGGCTGCGGCTTTGGTCGAGCCTCAGGCGCTTGGCAAGCGCTGAATTGCTGCTAGCCTCGCAAGTGATGTCCGATGAAACGCACGCCTCGACCGCTGACGATCCGCAGCTCGCCATATTCCGCAAGAGTATCGACAATATCGATGCTGCGATCATCCATATGCTGGCCGAGCGTTTCAGGATCACGCAAGCAGTGGGTGAGTACAAAGCGAAGGTCACGCTGCCACCTGCAGATCCCGACCGCGAAAAGCGCCAGATTGCGCGTCTTCGGAAACTGTCGGAGGAATCTGACCTCGACCCTGAATTCAGCGAGAAATTTCTTCGCTTCATCATCGACGAAGTAATCCGCCATCACGAAAAAGCGCGCGAAGCCTGATCGAGTAGGGTTTCCGCTCACATACAAAAAGGGCACGGGAGCTTTGCGCGACCGTGCCCTTCAAGTTGCCCTGCCCAAAACAAGGTTGTCAGCAGGGACGTGGCATGCGGGCGTCAGGGGCGTTGCCGCGCTGCCTCGATTGGCGATCAGCGTGGACGGCGTGCACGGGGCGGCCTCGTTGCACCGGCCTTGCGCGAACGATCGACGCTGCGGTTGACCTGTCCGTTGCTGCGCGTTGTCGTGCGGTCACGGCTGAACACGGTCTCGCCAGCAGAATTGGTCACACGCTGGCTTGCGCTTGAATTGCCCTGGCCATCGCGGCTCCGCGATCCGGCCAGACCATAGGTGCCACCACGACGCCCGGTCGCGGTTCCGGTGAAGGTCGAGCCATTGTCGGTGCGCACGCGCTCCCCTTCAAGCGAGCGGGTGTTACCGGCCGGACCGGTCTGCGAGCGACTGACCACAGCACCCGTATCGGTACGCTGACGGTCGAGAGTGCTCGACGCGGTGTTGCCAGTGTTGTTGTTGGTGACTGTCCGGTCGCGGTCGATAGTCCCGGTCTCGCGGTCAACCGTGGTGGTCTGCGTAGCCGATACGTTTGGACCATCGAACGTCTTGGTGCGCGTCTGCTCCTGCGCGAGCGCCGCGCCGGAGCTGGTAAGAGCGGCAAGCACCGCGATTGTCAGGGTCTTTCTCATCTCTCGGTTTCCTCGTCGTTTCATCTTGTTCAAGGTCTGGAGCACCGACTCCGATCCACCTTTCGTGGCCGGTGACAGAAGTAAAACGGAGGAGTCGCGCAGACCCTTCGCGCTGGTCAGAAAAAATTATTCGGGCGGCATTTCAGGCTGCATTTCAAAAGCGTCAGTCTGGGGGGCTTGGAGCACCTCAGGCTCCTGATCCCGTTCTTCGGGGGCCGGGTTAAGTTGCTGGCTCATTTCTTCGCGGCGTTCGCGGAAGCGGCGGATCGCGTCGCGGCGCTCTTCGGGCGACATTTCTCGCAGCCGCTCAAGGCGACGCCCGACCGGTCGCTGGAAGCGCTCTTCGCGGCGTTCGCGGATGATATCCTGCGGCACCAATTCTTCGCCGTTTTCTATGCGTTCGCGATATTCCTCGCGGCGCTGCTCCAAACGCTGTTCGCGCGTCGTATCGCGGCGCTCACGGAACTGGTCGAGCCGCTCGCGCATCTGCTCTTCCCGTTCGGGTGTTGGCGCGGGGAGGCCCTGCTCGCGCCGGCGTTCTATCGCATCGTCGATAAGGCGATCGACGCGCTCGCGGCGGATATCGCGGCGCTCCTCGCGGATTTCGTCGACCCGGCGAAACACCTCTTCGAGTTCTTCAGGCGTGTCGACCGGTCCCTCGATTTCGATCCGCGTATCCAGCGCGCCAGAGGGCAGGCCGGAACCCTGACGCGATGCTGGCACAGCTTCGGGTTCGCTTCTGGTAATCGTGGACCAAACTTCGGCGGGGCTGGGAAGATCGACGCCGATTCTTTCAAGCACGCCGGTGGCCGCTGCTGCCGTTCCAAGTGCGCCAGCAGCGAGCGCTCCGACCGCCAGGCGCCGCGCACTGCGCCAGCGCGAGCCAGCCGGGCGGGAAGCAGGAAGCGGCGCCGCACGCCCTTCAGTCGCCGCGATAATCCGGTCTGCGAAGCCCCCGGAAAGGTCGGGTGCGGTATAGGCGCCGAGCGATCTGCCAAGGGCGCTATCAGGCACGATCGGACCAGCGTTTTTGTCGATATCGCTCATGCCGCCCCTCCCTGCGCCTCGTTCGCTTCAAATGCGCTGCGCAGCGCGGCGCGGGCGCGGAACAGCAGCGATTCGAAGGCCTTGAGCTTCATTTCCAACACTTCGGCTGCCTCGGCATTGGGCAGCTCCTCATAGTAGGTCAGCACAATGGCGGCGCGCTGGCGTTCGGGCAGTCCCTCCATCAGAGCGCGCGCTGCGAGCATGTCCTCCTCGGCCGCCAGTGCCTCATCCGCAAGGGGTGCCTCGTCGACGCGCTCGGGAACATCGGCATCGGAAGTGCGCCCTCGCGAGCGCAGCCGGTCGAAGGCAAGGTTCATCGCCACCCGCTTGAGCCAAGGGCCAAGCTTCATCGCCTCGCCCCGCTGGCCAAGACGCGGAGCATGATCCCACAGACGGAGCATCGCCTCCTGAGCAATATCCTCAGCTTCGTGTGCATCTCCCGTCATTCTGTACGCAATCCGGTGGAGCAGCGCCGCGTGCATGCCGATAACCTCGCGAAACGCAGCTTCCTCGCGCGCGGCAATCCGCGCGACGAGCGCCGCGTCTTCGTTTGTGGCATCGGCCTTTGGCGTGCTGCCAATGGTCATACAATCTCGCGCAAAAGCCCCCGTTTGCGTGCTCGATCCGACCTTAAAACGACGCGGTGGCAAATTCCCTTCGCACCGCGATAAAAATTTATGCGCGCGGCAAGCGCAGTTCGACCAGCAGCCCGCCGAGGTCTTCGCTCTCGTCAAGCTTGACCCCGCCGCCGTAGATTTCCGCCACATCGCGAACGATGGCAAGGCCCAAACCGGTGCCGGGCTTGCCCGTATCGAGCCGCGCACCGCGATCGAAAATGCGGGTGCGCTCGCTCGCGGGAATGCCGACGCCGTCATCCTCGATCCAGATCAGGCAATCCTCGCTTTCGGGATCGACATCGACCGTTACGAACACGCTTCCGCCGCCATATTTCGCTGCGTTCTCAATCACATTGCCGAGGATTTCGTCGAGGTCCTGCCGCTCGATAGCGACCATGCTGTCGCGGCTCCCGGCAATGTCCAGCCGGCCCTCGGGATAAAGCCTCTCGACCGCGCGCCGCACCGCTTCCGCACTCGCCCGCACATCTGTTCGCGCATGGCCGACCGCGCGCCGCCCGACCGCCCGCGCTCTGGCGAGATGGTGATCGACGTGCCGCTGCATCGTGCGTGTTTCGCGAAAAACGGCTTCATTGAGATCGGGCGAGCGCGCGGTTGCCGCATTGGTGAGGACCGTCAGCGGCGTCTTGAGAGCGTGCGCGAGGTTGCCTGCATGGGTGCGCGCTTCTTCGGCCTGCTTCTCGGAATGTTCGAGAAGACCGTTCAGCTCCTCCACCAGCGGCTGGACCTCGGTCGGCAGCGGCTCGGTAATGCGGTTTTCGCCGGTCGTTCGCAGTTTTGAGATCGCCGCACGGACACGCCGGAGCGGTTGCAGGCCGTAGCGAATCTGGAGCAGGGCCATCACCATCAGACCAAGACCGAGCACCGCGAAACTCCACACGAGGATCAGGCGGACCTGCTGGATCTGGTAATCCATCTCCTCGGTTGCGCTGGCCACAGCGAAGGTCCAGCGGGTTTCGCTGCCGGGTAGGATGATCGTGCGCTCGGCAATCCGCACCGGTTCGCCTTCGAATTGGTCCGAATCGTAAAAATGCGCCTGATTATCGAAGTGATCGCCGCTTACCTGCAGCGTGCGGTCCCATAGACTGCGCGACGGCCAGGGGTCGGATTCGCCGCCGCTGATCTGCCAGTAGAGTCCGCTATTCGGTTCGAGAAAGCGCTGATCGCCGAGGCTTCGGTAGAAATAGACGTCACCGAAAGAGTCGATCTCAGCAGAGGCGATCATGGCTGTCAGGATATATTCGAGCTGCTCGTCGAAATTCTGCCGGACCTGATTGGTCAATGTCCGATCGAGCGCCAGCCCGCCTCCGACCAGCAGGACCGTAATCCATACCGCTGCGATAAGGCCCATGCGCCGGGCAAGGCTGCCGCGCCGCGAAGGCGCAAGCGGCGAGCCTGTTGCTATCGCTTCATCTTCGCCAGCCGAGCGCCCTGCTGCCTCGCTCGGCGGCGAAGCAGATCCGGACCCCTCGCCCTTATGCTCGGGGCGCGTCTGCGGGGTCGTCGAGGCTGTAACCGAGGCCACGGATCGTAGTGATTACCTCTGCGCCAAGTTTCTTACGGATACGGGTGACAAAAACCTCGATCGTGTTCGAATCGCGATCGAAATCCTGATCGTAGATATGTTCGATCAATTCGGTGCGGCTGACGACCTTGCCCTTGTGATGCATCAGGTAGCTGAGCAGCTTGTATTCCTGCGCCGTCAGCTTGACCGGCTCACCGTCGAGCGTGACCCGCCCGGACCGCGTGTCCAGCCGGACATTGCCCGCCGTCAGTTCGGAAGAGGTGTTGCCCGAAGCGCGGCGGATGAGCGCGCGCAGGCGGGCGATCAGCTCTTCGGTCTGGAATGGCTTGGCCAGATAATCGTCGGCGCCCGCATCGAGCCCTGCAACCTTGTCCGACCAGCTATCGCGCGCGGTCAGGACCAGTACCGGGAAATCGCGGCCTTCCTTGCGCCACATGCCCAGCACCGAAAGCCCATCGATCTCCGGCAGGCCAAGGTCGAGAACGCAGGCATCGTATTCCTCGGTGCTACCAAGGAAGTGGCCGTCCTCACCATCGGTCGACAGATCGACGGCATATCCGTTCTGTTCGAGTGTCGATTTTAGCTGCTGGCCGAGCGTGGGTTCGTCTTCGACAATCAGAATGCGCATATTCCACCAGATAAATTCATAAAAACCGCTGGGTTCGTGCGCTTTTGCAAGGGGCGCGTCAAGCGATGAGCAGGCGGATCACCGGCTGCTGTCCACCAATGGATGGTTGCTGGCATGGTTTCCAATTCAGCGCGAACGATTGATTATCCGGCCGCTGCGCGCATCGACATCGACATAGGTGACGCGGCCGTCCTTGATGAACTTCAACCGGTACGCCCGCGCAGTCGCATCATAGGCAGGGCCGAGATACTCGCTGCCCTTCATTTGCGGCAGCACGCGCTTTTCGATCTGGCGCAGCGAAAGCTGGTTGCCCGCGCGCATTTCCTTGCGCGCTTCGCCTTGATCGGAGCGCGACTGCTCCTGGAAAGCGCGTTCAGCCGCGCTCGCCGGGATTGACCCGGCAGAAACAAGCGCGGCAGCAGCAAAAAGGGCCCAAGTCGTTTTCATCGTGCCTTCATGCCTAGGGATTTTGCGTTGAACAAGCTGTGAATGACAGCGTTGCTGCCAGTTCAGCCGTCTTCTTCCTCACCTTCGTCATCGTCGACCATCTCGTACTTGATGGTGATGCTTACTCCGGTGCTGATCTGACCAGGCTGCACGGGAGCGGCGGTCAACGCAATGGAATTCTCGGCCACGTCGCGCGATACCATTTGCGGCATCGGTCCGCGGCCTTGCAGGCTCTCGCTGATTGAGAGCATACGAACGCCGTCATACCCAGCCATGTCGGCATAGGCGGCAGCGCGCTCCGCCGCGCGTTCGACCGCCCGTTTGCGTGCTTCGGTTTTGGCCGCTTCGTCGTCTTCGATCGAGAAATTCGGCCCGCTGAGGTCGGTCGCGCCCGCCTCGACAAGCGCGTCGAGAACTTCGCCGGTCTCTTCGATTTCGCGCAATTTCACGCTGACCCGGTTGGCGACCTGATATCCGCGAAATACCTGCCGTTGATTAGTGCGATCGTAATCGTAGCGGGCGTTCAGGTTGATGCCGGTCGTCTGGATATCCTTTTCATCTACGCCGAGCGATTTGATGCGATCGATGACGGCCTGCATTCGCACCGCGTTCTGGCGCATCGCTTCGACCGCTGTGGGCGCATCGGTCGTGACCCCTGCACCTATCGTCACGATGTCCGGCTCAGTCGTCACACTTTCGAACACCGAAAGCTCGATCACCGGCCCATCGGCCTCGATCTCCACAGTTGCAGCGTTAAGGGGCGCATAGGAAACCGCCGCAAGTGACATCGCGGCAGGAATAAGCAGCTTTTTCATCGAATTGTCCTCCTTGATCCAATCAATGATCGCGGCTCCCTTTCGATCCTCTGAATGCGGATATGTGCAAACGAGCAGAGCAGCGCTATGCAATGCGCAAAGAGGGGAAACACATGTTCAAACAGCTATTGGCCGCGGCAGCTCTGACCTTCGCTGCACCGGCGCTCGCCCAGCCTCAGATGGAGCGCGTGCCCGACCGCCCGGCAGGCGAAGGCGAAGGGCCCTTCTCCACCTTGCTGATCCGCGGAGCGACCATGATCGATGGCACCGGCGCCCCACCGGAAGGGCCGGTCGATATCGTGGTGCGGGACAATCGCATCGCCAGGATCATCCGCGGTGGCGGAGCCGAAATTGCAGCAGACCGCGTGATCGAAGCGAGCGGCATGTTCGTGCTTCCCGGCTTCATCGACACGCACGGCCACAATGGCGATCCAGCCAAGGCACCGCAGCCCTCCTATGGTTTCAAGCTATGGCTGGCGCACGGCGTCACCAGCGTTCGCGGGGTCGGCTTCGGTTCCGGTCCCAACGATCCCTCGATCGATCAGAAGCAGCGTAGCGCAGCCAACACCATCACGGCGCCCCGCCTCTTCCCCTACACCGTGCCCGGCGCAGTGGGGCCGTTCGGTACGATCGACAGCCCGGAAGAAGGCCGCGAGTGGGTGCGCTGGATCAAATCCAATGGCTATGACGGGATCAAGTTCTTCAACAATGAACCGCCCCATATCCTCGGCCCAATCCTCGATGAAGCCGAACAGCAGGGGCTCGGCACGGTCGCCCATCTGGGCCAGCGGGGCGTCGCGGAGGTCAACGCGCGCAGAGCCGTCGAACTGGGGCTCGATGGCGTCACCCATTTCTACGGCCATTTCGAAAGCCTGCTCGATGGCAGCCGCCTGCCGAATTATCCGGCGGACTACAATTACCTCGATGAGCAATCACGCTTCGCATGGGTCGCGCGTCTCGCGGATCAGGTGGGCGAGCCGGGAAGCGAGGGCTGGGACGAATATATCGACCTGCTCATCGAAAACGACGTTACGCTGAGCCCGACCTTCAACATCTATTCGGCGAGCCGCGATGTCATGAGGGCCCGCAATCTCGACTGGCATGACAAATACACGCTGCCATCGCTGATGCAGTTCTACGCGCCGAGCCTGACCAATCACGGCAGCTATTACCACGATTGGACCAGCGAAGACGAAACCGCGTGGCGCGGATTCTATCGCAAGTGGTTCGACCTGACTCGCGAATTCAAGGACCGCGGCGGGCGCGTCACGGCCGGGTCCGATCCGGGCTACATTTACCAGACCTGGGGCTTTGCCTACATCGCCGAGCTTGAGATGCTGCGCGAGGCCGGCCTCACCCCGCTCGAAGTCATTCAGGCGGCGACGATCAACGGCGCGCGCGAGATCTACGATCCGAAGGGCCAGGAGCCGCCGATCGGCTCGATAAAGGTCGGTAAGCTTGCGGACCTCATCATCGTGCCTGAAAATCCGCTCGCTAATCTCAAGGTGCTTTACGGCACCGGCCACACGCGCCTCAACCGCGATACCAACCAGCTGGAAACGGTCGGCGGGGTTCGCTGGACGATCAAGGACGGAATCGTCTTCGATGCACCAGCGCTGCTTGAAGACGTGGCCGCCATGGTCGAAGCACAAAAGGCTGCCCAGCCGTGACATAGCGGCCTTGCCGAAGGTCCGCGCAGCGCCTAATTCGCGCGGCCTATGGCGCAACCTCCCATCCTCAGTCTCGAAGGGCTCGGCCTGCAACAGGGCGGCAGGTGGCTGTTCGGCGGGCCCGACACCGATCCCATCGATCTGCACGTCTTGCCGGGTGATCGGCTCGCGCTGATCGGCCGCAACGGCGCCGGGAAGACAACTCTGCTCAGACTGATCGACGACCGGATCGAAATGGACCGCGGCACCCGCCGCGTGAAGCCGGGCACGCGCATAGTGTTTCTCGAGCAAGAGGCCGATTTCAGCGGCTTCGACACGCTGATGGACTTTGCGTTGGGGGGCGAACATCCCCCGGCTGAATACGAGGTCGAAGCCATTGCCGGGCAGCTCGGCATCGATATGTCCACCGAAGCAGCGAGCGCCAGCGGTGGTGAGCGCCGCCGCGCTGCGATTGCCCGCGCTTTGGCGCAAGAGCCGGATTTGCTGCTGCTCGACGAACCGACCAACCATCTGGACCTCAGCGCGATTGATTGGCTCGAAGACTGGCTGACCCGCTACAAGGGCGCATTCATCACGATCAGCCACGACCGGACGTTCCTCAAACGCCTCACCCGCGCAACCTTGTGGCTCGACCGCGGAACACTTCGCCGCAAGGAAGTCGGCTTTGGTGGGTATGAGGCCTGGGAGGAGCAGGTCTATGCCGAGGAAGCGCGGGCGGCTGAAAAGCTCGATGCGAAGCTCAAGATCGAGGCGCACTGGCTCGAACGCGGAGTAACGGCGAGGCGCAAACGCAACCAAGGTCGGCTCGAGAAACTGTACCAGATGCGCGCCACGCGCGCTGCGATGATTTCGGACAGCGGCACTGCGAAGCTCAAGCTTGCCAGCGACGAAGACTTCAAATCGAAGTCTGTGATTGTGGCAGAGAACATCACCAAGAGCTTCGATGACCGCACCATCATCAAGCCGTTCTCGCTCCGCATCCATAACGGCGACCGGATCGGCATCGTCGGCGCGAACGGCGCTGGCAAGACGACACTGCTCAAGATGCTAACCGGCGAGCTTGCACCCGACAGCGGCACCGTAACCCGTGCGGCCACGCTTTCGGGCGTGATGATCGACCAACAGCGCCGCCTGCTCGAAACGAATGCCAGCGTCCGCGATATCCTGGCCGAGGGCGGCGACTGGATCGATGTGCGCGGCAATCGCAAGCATGTGCAGGCCTATCTCAAGGACTTCCTGTTCGATCCCAAGATCGTCGACACCAAGGTGGGCATCCTTTCGGGCGGTGAACGCTCGCGCCTCCTGCTCGCCCGGGAGTTCGCGCGCACTGCCAATCTCCTGGTTCTCGACGAGCCGACCAACGATCTCGACCTTGAAACGCTCGACCTTCTGCAGGAAGTGATCGCCGATTTCGACGGCACCGTCCTTATCGTGAGCCATGACCGCGACTTCCTCGATCGCACGGTTACCCTGACGCTGGGGCTCGACGGCTCGGGTACTGTCGATGTGGTCGCTGGCGGGTACGAGGACTGGGAGGCGAAACGCAGCCGGCGCGTTGTCGGCAAATCCAAGCCAAGCTCCGCGCCTTCACCAACGCCGGCGCCCTCTCCCGCCCCAGCTCGTTCCAAGCCGGACAAGCTTTCTTACAAGGACCAGCGCGATTACGAGGTCCTGCCCGCGCGGATCGAGGAGCTGGAAACCGCGATTGCCAAAGGCGAAGCGATCCTTGCCGATCCCGACCTGTTCCAGGCGGACCCGCAGCGCTTTGCCACGATCTCGAAGGGCCTGGAGAACGCCCGCGCCGAGAAGGACGCCGCCGAAGAGCGCTGGCTCACCATCGCCGAACAGGTCGAGGGGTGACCCAGCTGCCCGCCGCCGATCTCAAGCGCGAGATCGCGGCCTGCACGCTTTGCGCCGAGCACCTGCCGCTCGGCCCGCGCCCGGTGGTCCAGTTCTCGCCGCGCTCCCGCATCCTCATCATCGGTCAGGCTCCCGGCACCAAGGTCCACGCGAGCGGTGTGCCATGGGACGATGACAGCGGACACCGGCTGCGTGGGTGGCTGGGGCTCGACAAGGACGCCTTCTACGATCCCGACCTTGTCGCGATCATGCCGATGGGGTTCTGCTATCCGGGCAAGGCCAAGGGCGGCGATGCCCCGCCTCGCAAGGAATGCGCGCCGCAATGGCACGGCGCCATCAAGGAGCACTTGCCAGCCGACCGGCTGACGCTGCTTGTCGGCTCCTACGCGCAGGCACATTACCTGCCCGAGACCCGCCGGCTGTCGCTGACCGAACGCGTCCGCCGGGGCAGCGAGTTCGCGCCCTTCCTGCCCCTTCCCCACCCCTCATGGCGGGTGCGCATGTGGATGGCGAGGAACCCCTGGTTCGAGGCCGAGATGCTGCCGCGATTGCGACGGGCGGTAGCGGCTCGCCTTCCCTGACGCGGCGTCCCGGCGGGGAGACATGGACCGCATGTTACACGGTCCTGACTGGAAAATTCCCTTTGCCTGCGAGCGCTGTCCCCGCTTAGCCGCGATCTCGTCATTTTCGCGCGATATGATCCCCCGATTGAAGAGGAGAAACCCGTGACAACCGATGAACTCGCAGCCGATTTCATAAAGCTGATGATCGAAGAGGACGCCGAGGGATATCAGGCCTATTGGGCCGACGACATCGTGAGCCTCGAACCGATGCCCGACAGCCCGATGGCGCGCGTGGAAGGGCGCGAGGCGCTCAAGCAAAAGCACGAATGGTGGGAGGCCAATGCGGAAGTCCATTCGAGCGATATGCAAGGCCCTTACGTTTTCGGAGACCAGTTCGCTGTTCGTTATTCCATGGATGTGACCATGGACGGAGAGCGATCGCAGATGACGGAAGTTGGCGTTTACACGGTCAAGGATGACAAGATCGCCGAGGAACGCTTTTTCTACGGCACCGGCGATTACACCTGAATGCGGCACGGTTGACTGCGGCAGGCCGGCGGTCACCCGATCCGGTAGAAATCGGCCACGCGTTCCAGCGCGAGCTTCAGCACCAGTTTGCCGCTTCGTGCAGGCCAACCGAGCGTCTTTTCCGCTTCGGGCAGTCCTTCGCCTGCACAGACCACGCGCCACAGCACATCCTCCAGGCCTTTGCCTGCCTCGGCCAGCGCCGCATCGAAGCGCTCCTTCGCTGCGATCTGCCGCTCGGTTGCGGTAAGCCCCTGCTCGCCGATTGTCTTCGCCCGCACCGGATCCCACCGCATCGTGACATTCGGCGATAGCTGCGCCCGCTCGTAATCGCGCCGCAAGGCTTCGCCCGCTTCGAAAAGCCGTGTTTCTAGATGCCCGCGTGAATGCAGCCAGGCAATGGGGCTCTCTCCGACATTGACCGTCACCGTGCGGCGCTTGCCCCGCGCTCCGCCCGCCCTTCTGGGCCCTTCGCTCGTCAACTCTGTTTCCACCAATTTGCGGGGCATAATGCTTTCTCCTTCACCGAAACGGTGAAAAGACCTTGCATTGATCACGACGATGTAGGAAGGCTCCAATATTACCAAATGGGTTCATTATGCGATGAGGGGTAGCCAATGATCAACCGCATTCGAGACATCCGCAAGGCCAAGGGCCTCACGCTCGCCGAACTCGCCGAGGCATGCGATCCCCCTACCACCGCGCAAACGATCGGTCGGCTCGAAACGGGAATGCGCAATCTTTCCATCAAGTGGATGGACCGCATCGGTGCGGCTCTGGGAGTGGACCCGGAAACGCTCGTTCGCTCGGATGACAACCCTCTGCCGCAGGTTGTCGCACGGCTTGGCGCTGTGGGTGCGGAAGCGCTCGAAACGCCCGCAGAGGCCGTTTTGCCGTCCGACCTTGCCGCCCAATCATCGGAGCGTCCCCTGACCGTTCTGAGCGTGACGGAGAGCATCGGTGAATACCGCCCCGGGGATTTGCTCTGGCTGCGCCAATTGGCTCCGGATGAAGCGAGCGAAGCGATTAATCGCGATTGTCTGGTCCCGCGCCCTGGTGGACGCTTCGCCTTCGGCCGGTTGATCGACAGGCGCGGAACACTGGTCGGGTTGCTTCCCCCGGGCGCGGGTCAGAAACAGCAGGTCGTGGACAATCCCCCGTGGATCGCGGTAGCAGTGATGCTGGTCCGCCCATTGTAGGATTGTGCAGGAAATTCGGCACGTTAACCGTTTTTGTTGAAAGCATCTTACAAGCTCGAGGCGGAAGCTCGCGCGTTATTGCGATAGGAAGCTTGGGTGAAGCACGTCCTTGTCATCAGCACCAGTTACCCGAGCGCGGCTGACCCGCTTTCGGGGGCGGTCATAGCGCGCTCCATGGCCGCGCTCGTCCGGCGCGAGGGGTGGCGCGTGACAGTGATCAGCCCTTTTGGAACAGCTCCAGTGATGGATGCGAATGGAAGCCAGGCTGAGCCTCCCGAAGTTTCGCTTGAAGATGGTGTCGAGGTGCATCGTCCCAGGTTTACCCAAGTCCCCGGCACCTCAGCAGATTCCGATACGAAAGCGATTACCGAGGCGGCGCTGCCCGTGGCCCGGCGGATCGATTCCGCCCACCCTGTCGATCTCATCGAGGCACAGAGTTTCTTCCCTGACGGCCCTGTCGCCGCGAGGCTGGCAAAGGCCCTGAGTAAACCGCTTTCCATGAAGGCGCGTGGGCGTGACATCACGTATTGGGGCGGGAAAGATTTCGCTCTCGCGGAGATGCAACGGGCAGCCGAGCAGGCTGAAGGACTGCTGTCGGTAAGCAAAGCGCTACTGCAGGATATGGACGAGCTTGGGCTGCCCGTGGACAAGGCGAGCGCGCACTACACCGGCCTCGATCGCGATCGGTTCCGCCCGCTCGATCACACGCAATTGCGCAGCCAGCTGTCGCAGGTGCTCAAATTCCCTCTCCCAGACAATGCGCCGCTGCTGGTCAGTGTAGGCAGCCTGATCGAGCACAAGGGTCAGCATCTCGCCATCGCCGCCCTCCCCGAAATACCGCGGGCAAGGTTGATCCTCGCAGGCAAGGGTGAGGACGAAGCGAAGCTGCGGCGACTTGCCGAGGATTTGGGCGTAGCAGAACGTGTCCTGTTCGCCGGATCACTCGACCATGACGTGTTGCCACTGATCCTATCTGCGGCAGACGTTATGGTGCTGCCCACGGCGAGCGAAGGCCTAGCCAATGCATGGGTAGAAGCGCTCGCTTGCGGAACGCCTATCGTCACGAGCGATGTTGGCGGCGCGCGCGAGATCATCACGAGCGACAAGGCTGGCCGCCTGTTGCCGGAACCTACCCCGCAAGCCATCGCTGCATCGGTAAACGCCGTGTTGAACTATCCGCCAAACCCCATGGACGTGGCGGCGCAGGCCGAGCGGTTCAGTTGGGACGCGCATGCTGCCGAGCTGGCGGCGCATTACGATGGTCTGCTTTCGGGTTAAACTGCTTTGGCTCTGCGCGCACGGCCCCGGCAAGACGCCTAGACCTGACCGCGCGCCTTCTTTTCCTGCAGGTCCGCTTCGGTTTCCTTCGGCACGAAGCTGTCGGAAGTCACGCCCAGCCAGATCAGCATCGGCGCCGCGAGATAGACGCTCGAATAGGTACCGATAAACAGGCCCGCGGTGATCGCGAGGACGAGGCCGAAGAGGCTTGCCGGGCCGAACAGCAGCAGCGGCAGCAGCGCAACCAGCAGCGTCAGCGATGTCATCACGGTCCGCGCGAGCGTCTCGTTCACCGACAGGTCGAGCAGTTCGGGCAGCGGCATCTTGCGATACTTCTTCAGGTTTTCGCGGATGCGGTCGTAAACGACGATCGTATCGTTGAGCGAATAGCCGATGATCGCGAGGATCGCGGCGATGATCTGGAGCGAGAATTCGAGCTGGAAGATCGCGAAAATGCCCAGCGTCACGGAGACGTCGTGGAACAGCGCGAACAGCGCACCTGCGCCAAACTGCCATTCGAAACGAATCCAGATGTACATCGCGACGCCCAGCATCGCGAGCGCGAGTGCCAGCACGGCGTCCTGCCGGAATTCGCCAGCAACCTTGCCCGAGACGGTCTCGTTACCGTCAGTGCGGACGCCCGGATATTCCTCGTTGATCATCGAAATGACCTGGTTGCCGATCTCGGTCGCCGCGCCGGGGGTCTCCTCGACCTCTTCGGGCAGCGGTACGCGGATCGAGACGATGTTCGGCGCACCGAATTCCTGCACGACCGGCGTGCCGTATCCCAGCCCTCCGACCAACTGCCGAAGCTCGCCTACAGGCGCTTCTTCGCGCTGCTCGAACGTCAGGCGCACTTCCTGGCCGCCGGCGAAATCGACGCCGTAATTGAGGCCCTGCGTCAGCACTGCGGCCCAGCTTCCCACGATCAGCACGATGCTGAGGATGAAGAACGGGATACGCAGTTTCAGGAATTTGATGTTGGTGTCGGCGGGGACGAGTTTGAGCAGTTTCATGGTTTGGTCCCTCCTCAAACGTTGATGTCGCTAGGACGCTTGGCCCGGAGCCAACCGGAAACCCACATGCGGGTCAGCGTCAGTGCGGTGAAAACGGATGTGAACAGGCCGATGATGAGAACCACGGCAAAGCCGCGCACTGGCCCCGATCCGAACAGGAACAGCAGCACACCGGCGATGAAGTTCGTGATATTGGCATCGTAAATCGCGCGGCTGGCTTCCTTGTAGCCGTTCTCGACCGCGGCGATGACGCGCCGACCGCGCTTGCGCTCTTCGCGAATGCGTTCATTGATGAGCACGTTCGCGTCGACCGCCGCGCCGATGGTCAGCACGAAGCCGGCAATGCCGGGCAAGGTCAGCGTGGTATTGAGGCCCGCCATAATGCCGAGCAGAATCAACACGTTGAAGAACAGCGCGATGGTCGCGTAGATGCCGAACCGACCATAGGTCGCGATCATCAGCGCGATCACGGCAAGGCTGCCGATGAGCATGGCGATGAGACCGCGCTGGATCGAATCCTGACCAAGCTCTGCGCTAACCGTACGCTCCTCGATCACTGTAAGCGGCACCGGAAGAGCGCCCGAGCGCAGCGAGATCGCAAGATTGTTCGCACTCTCGGCGGTGAAGCTGCCCGATATCTGCGCCGAACCACCGAGGATCGGCTCGCGGAAAACGGGAGTCGACAGAACCTCGCCATCGAGGATGATCGCGAACTGCTTGCCGACATTCTGCGTTGAAAGCTGCGCGAATTTCTGGCCGCCCTGCTGGTCGAACTGGATGTTGACCACGTCCTCATTGGTCTCGGGATCGATACCGGACTGCGCGCCAGTCAGGCTGTCGCCGCGAATGCCGCCAAGCCGTTTGACTGCAACCGATTGCCCTTCGAAGTCGCTACCAACGGCATAGGGGAAAATCTGGCTTCCCGGAGGCGCTATGCCGGCCTGAATATTGGTGATGAGCGCGTTTTCGTCGACCAGCTTGAATTCAAGCTGCGCGGTCTGTCCGAGCAATTCCTTGAGCGCTTCCGGATCTTCGAGACCGGGCACCTGGACCACGATGCGGGTGTCACCCTGACGGATAATGGTAGGCTCACGCGTGCCGAGTTCGTCGATCCGGCGGCGGACCACCTCGGTCGCGCTTTCCATCGCGTCGTTTACTGCATTCTCGGTACCGCCCTGTGTCGGGGTCAGCACCATGCGCTGCGTATCGACCACCGACAGGTCCCATTCGCGCACCAGGTTCTGGCCCTGCATCATCGGTTCGAGGATGCCGCGTGCCCGGTCGATATCCGCCGCGCTGTCGAGCATGAAGGAAAGCTCGCCATTCGCGGTTGAAACATCGCCGATGCGGATGCGCGGTTCGGCGTTGCGCATCGCCGCGCGAACGGCCTCTTCCATATTCTCTAGCCGCTGAGCTGCGACCTCTTCCGATTCCGCCTCGAGCAGGAGGTGAGAACCGCCCGCAAGGTCCAGTCCCAGATTGACGGTGGGCGATGGCAAACCCTCGGGCCATTCACCGCCCGTGGCATTATACAGCGAAGGGATCGCCGCAGCGACGGCCACCAGGGTCAACACCCAAAGCCATATCTTCTTCCAGAGGGGGAAATCGAGCATTAGCGCTGTGTCTCAGTCGTATTCAGGGAAATGCGTGTCGCGGATCAGTCGTTGGCTGCGCTGCCGCCCGGCGGAATGATGTCGCCGATCGTGTGCTTTACGGCCTTGACGCGGACATCCTTTGCCAGATCGATTTCGACATAGGTGTCGTCGACTTTCACCACCTTGCCGACAAGGCCTCCCTGGGTGATGACCTGATCGCCCTTCTTCAGCCCGGCAACCTTCTCCTGATGCTCTTTCGTCCGCTTCATCTGCGGACGGATGATGAGGAACCAGAAGATCAGGATCATGCCGATGATCGGCAGCCAGTTGATCCAGGCTGGCGGCGCTTCACCAGCGGCTGCGCCTGCGGCGGCGAGAATTTCAAGCATGTGTCATGAACCCAGTAAACGATAGCAGAAACGTGCGTCTGGATTGGGCCGGCAGCGTAATCCGCTTTCGACATCCTCCCCTTCGGCTACAGGTGGGCGCGCGTAGCAGCATTGCAAGCGCCCCGCAATCGACCCGCACAATCCTGCCCGCAGCTTTCATCGAAATTCCATCGGGCGCTCGCAGCAATCGCGCTTGCAAGGGGACATTCATCCCCGTATAGGCCGCGCCTCCACTGGAACGGGACGTAGCGCAGCCTGGTAGCGCATCACACTGGGGGTGTGGGGGTCGCTGGTTCGAATCCAGTCGTCCCGACCAGTGGAACGTTTGTCGAAAATTGCCGTTCGGTTTCAAGCTTAGCGCTTGTCTCACAACAATATTCGTTCATGGCGCTGATTTAAACGTGCGCGCAGCGAAAGCATAAATTCGGCCAATGCCAGTCCCCTCGCTCCTGATCGCGACCGCTAGCGGTGCGCTGGCTGTCATACCGGCGAACGAGGCTGCCGCAGACACGCAACCCGTCGGGGACGATGGCGCAGCCTCGGCGCAGGAAGGTTCGAGCGAAACAGGCTCTGCGAGAACGCGCCGCGTCTTCACACCTGCCGATTTCGAGCGGTTTGCCCCGCGCAGCGCCCTCGACATGGCGGAGCAGATTCCGGGGTTCACGATCCGTTCGAGTGGCGGCAATCGCGGCCTTGGCCAGGCCGATACCAATGTCATCATCAATGGCCAGCGCATATCGGGCAAGTCGAACGGCCCGGTAGAAGCGCTTCAGCGCATCCCGGCCGAAGAAGTGGTCAGGCTGGAAATTGTCGATGGCGCAAGCCTCGATATCGGCGGTCTGACCGGGCAGGTCCTCAACGTCATCACCCGTTCCACCGGCGGGGTCACCGGGCAATTCCGGTACTCGGCGGAGTGGCGCTCCTTCGGTGTTCCGTTTCGGTGGGGTGACGGACAAATTTCCCTCGCCGGAGGCGGGGAAAACACCGAATGGACACTAAGCTTCGAAAACGACGCCGCGCGCCGCGGCAATGAAGGGATCGAGCGGGTATTCGATGCCGAAGACATCGTGATCGACACGCGCGATGAACAGGCAAACTTCAATTTCGACCGTCCCACGCTGTCGGGCTCATTTGCCCGCACCGCCGCGAATGGGAATATCCTCAACGTAACCGGTAGCGTCGGCGGCAACATCCGCCGCAACAGCGAAGTGTCGCTACGCACCGGCCTTATCGATCCCATCGACCGGGTACGAACTTTCACCTCGGACGAAGACGAGTTTAATTACGAGATCGGTGCCGATTACGCCTTTTCGCTCGGCGGCGGGCAGCTGAAGCTGATCGGCTACAATCGCTACGAAGACAGCCCTACTAAATCCACTGTCATCACCAGCTTTGCAGACGGCAGCCCCTCGGAGGGGTCGGTCTTCAGGCGGGACGCGGACGAAGGCGAAACGATCCTTCGCGGCGAATACACGTTCGGCGCTCTTGGAGGCGATGTGCAGCTTGCGCTCGAAGGCGTGCGGAATTTCCTCGACATCGATTCCTCACTTGAGGAGCGCGATGATGCAGGCGAATTGCAGCCCATCCAGTTCGAAGGCGCGACGGCTCGGGTCGAAGAGGATCGGGCCGAAACCAGCGTGACTTACAGCCGCGCGCTCGCCCCGAGCCTGCAGATGCAGCTTTCGCTCGGCGGGGAATATTCACAGATCAGCCAAACCGGTCCTGCAGGTCTGACGCGGACATTTTACCGGCCCAAGGGATTTGCCGCGCTAGACTGGAAAGCGAACTCGACACTGAACCTGTCCGGCAGGGTCGAGCGCGTCGTCGGCCAGCTCAATTTCTTCGATTTCATCGCCACGACGGACCTCGACCAGGACCGGGTGGATGTCACCAACGCCAACCTGGTGCCTCCGCAAAGCTGGCTGTTCGAAGTGGAGGCGACGCAGGACCTCAGCGCGCTTGGCCTTGGCGCTCTGGGTTCGCTCAACCTGCGGGCGTTTCACGAAGAAATTAGCGATATCGTCGACCAGATCCCGATTGCCGGCGGCGGGGAAGCTCCCGGCAATATCGATGCAGCCACCGAAAGCGGGATCGAGGCCGAATTGACGCTGTTGTTCGACCCCATTGGCGTGAACGGTTTGCGGCTGGATGCCGAGGTCGAATGGGCCGACAGCGAGGTTCTGGACCCGCTGCTCGGCACGCCCCGCAGCCTATCGGACTTCGAATTCATCGAAGTGGATGTCGATTTGCGCAAGGACTTCATCGGCTCCCCATGGGCTGTTGGCGCATCATACAGCTTCGATGAAGATCGGCCGAGCGTGCGGCTGAACGAGATTTCGAGAGGAGTGGCAACCCGCGGGTTCGCGCGCGTTTTCGTGGAGCACAAGGACGTGTTCGGCATGACGGCGCGGTTTCGGGTGGGCAATCTGCTGGACCAGAGAGACAATTTCGACCGCACGATCTTTATCGACCGCGTCGCAGGCCTTGTCGATTTCCGCGAAGAGCGGCGACGGCGGTTCGGCACGATCTATTCGATCGATATCGAAGGGTCTTTCTGAGCGCCCGGCTGGCGGTTGCACCGCGTCCCTCACCCGCCTAATCGGTGCGCCGAGAGGATGACCCGATGACCGATACCCGCAATGCGCTTCCCCGAATGCGATCATGGCTATTTGCGCCGGGCGACAGCGAAAGGAAGATGGCGAAAGCGATCGCGAGCGAGGCCGATATCGCCCTGCTCGATCTGGAGGATTCGGTCACTCCCGAAAACAAGGCCGCAGCCAGGGAGGCTGTGGCTAGCGCAATTGCGGGCGCGGAAGATCGGTCGCGGGTATGGGTGCGCGTCAACCCGCTCTCCGGCGACTGGACCGAGGGCGATCTCGATGCGGTGGTTCCTGCAGGGCCAGGCGGCATTTTCCTGCCAAAGGCGGGGGGCGGCCACGATGTTGAACGGCTCGATGCCATGCTGACTGCGCGCGAAGTAGAGACAGGAATGGATGTCGGCGCGATCCGGGTCGCCGCGCTCGTGACCGAAACCGCAGCGGCGATGTTCACCACCGGCAGCTATGATGGCGCGCCCCGGCTCGTGGCGATGAGTTGGGGCGCGGAAGACCTCTCCAGCGAACTGGGCGCGCGCGAGCAGCGCGGTCCCGATGGCGAATACACTCATGTCTACGAAATGGCGCGGAGCCTGTGCCTGCTCGGCGCGGTCAAGGCCGGCGTTGCGCCGATTGAGACGGTGCAGCCCGAATTCCGCGACCTCGATGCCCTTTCGGCGCGGGCTAAAAGTGTGCGCGCGCAGGGGTTTCTCGGGATGCTCGCGATCCATCCAGCGCAGGTGGCGCCCATCAACGAGGCCTTCACGCCGAGCGCCGAGGAAATCGAGCACGCCCGCGCGGTGATCCAGGCATTCGCCGACAATCCGGGCGCAGGGACGGTATCGATGGACGGCAACATGCTCGACCGCCCTCACCTCGCGCTCGCTGAGCGGTTGCTCGCGGAGGCCGGCGAAGCGTAACGGGAACGTAGACTTTCCTACATGAACCTATATGGTTATATCTTGCGCAACTCAATCATCAGGAGCGCATTATGGCCATTCTCGAAACCCTGATCGGCCCCATCACTTCGATCATCGACAAGATCATCCCCGACAAGGAGGCCCGCGCGAAGGCCAAGCTTGAGCTCATAAAGCTCGAAGGCACTCAGGAAATGCGCATGATCGAGGCGCGTTTGCAGGCCATCGTTGCCGAAGCGCATTCGACGGACCCGTGGACGAGCCGCGCTCGGCCCAGCTTCCTTTACGTGATGTACGCTCTGATCCTGTGGGCTCTGCCGATGGGCATACTTGCGGCGTTCAATCCCGGTGCCGCGCGGGATATCGCCGCCGGAATGAACGCCTATCTCGCAGGGCTGCCCGAACCGCTCTACGCGCTCTTCGGCACCGGCTATCTCGGCTACACCGCTGCACGCCAGTGGGGTAAAGTCAAAGGAGTGGATAAATAGGCCAGTACGAAGACCTCATGTCGGACTCGTAGCTGCCCCCTAAGGTAGACGGGTTACGAGGCGAGAAATGCGTCGGCAGTCTGTCGCATATACGCAGGAACATCTCGCAATTCCGGTGCCACCTCACGCAGAGAAGTGGCACCGCTGGTGGGCATGAAGCGTTTCATGCGCCAGGTTCCAAAGGCCCTTTCGTCAATCGGCCTGCGATCAATTGTTTGGATGGATCGGTGGCGCGGATCATTCTCCAGCCGCTGGACAAGATCGTCGATGGAATCCTCGGGCCCCTCAATAACCTGAAAAAAACGTCCCGAGACGAATAGCAGGAACCCGGTGAGATCTGACTCGGCATTATTCTCAGCCGAGGTCTCGACGATCTTGAACACCTCACCCGCGCCGAGTTTGTCCGTCGCTTCGCTTTGATAGATCAGTCGAATCATGCGACCGCGTTCGCACAATAAGGTTAAGAAATCGGGCCAACCGCGGCCCGAATGTGCGCGCGTGAAGCAGCCACTATGGGTTAAGGATGGCCCGAGCTGGTCAGACCCGCTATCCCTTGAGCCATGACAAACACCGTCTACGTCCTCAACGGGCCAAACCTCAATCTGCTCGGCCTGCGCGAGCCCGAGATTTACGGGCGGGTCACGCTCGACGAGATCGCAGGAATGCTCGAAGATCGCGCGCTCGAATTGGGTCTTGCGATCGACATGCGCCAGACCAACCACGAAGGAATGCTGGTCGATTGGCTACACGAGGCGCAGGCCGAGGGCGCCCGCGCGGTGCTGCTCAATGCCGCCGCCTACACCCACACCTCGATCGCCCTGCTCGACGCGATCAAGGCCATCACTACCCCAGTCATCGAAGTGCACCTGTCGGACCCGAAGGTCCGCGAAGACTTCCGGCACGCCAGCTATGTCGGCATGGCCGCGGCGAAAACCGTCGAGGGGCACGGGCCCGATTCCTATCGCATAGCCCTTGAAGCCGTGGCCTCCGGCGAGGTCTGATCCCCTTTGTATTGCGCGTTTTGCATCGATTGCCACTTGCCAGCCGCAATTGGCGTGAATAGTCACATCCGAAACGACACAAGGGGTATGCATGGCTACGAGTAAGCCGGCGGCTGGTAAGAAATCCGGCATGAACATCGATGCAGCATTGGTCCGCGAGCTCGCCGAGCTCCTCAACGAGACCGGGCTTACCGAAATCGAAGTCGAGGATGACGACCGCAAGATCCGGGTATCGCGCGGCGGCGGGGTTGCGGTTCCGATGATGGCTGCTGCTCCCTCGCCCGCTCCAGTTGCTGCTCCCGCGCCCGCCGCGGCTGCGCCGACGCCTGCTCCGGCAGAGGCCCCCTCTGGTGAAGACCATGCGGACGCGCTCAAATCGCCCATGGTCGGCACCGTATATCTCGCCCCGGAACCGGGAGCTGCCAATTTCGTGAAGGTCGGGGACAAGGTTGCCGAGGGCGACACCATCCTGATCGTCGAGGCGATGAAGGTTATGAACCCGATCACCGCCGATCGTTCCGGAACGGTAAAGGCTATGCTGGTCGACAATGCGCAGCCGGTCGAATTCGACCAGCCGCTCGTCGTCATCGGTTAAGCCGCCATGAGCATTTCCCGCATCCTGATCGCCAATCGCGGCGAAATCGCGCTGCGCATCCACCGCGCGGCGCACGAAATGGGTATCGAGACAGTCGCGGTGCACTCCACCGCCGATGCCGATGCCATGCATGTGCGGCTGGCTGACCATGCGGTGTGCATCGGCCCGCCGTCTGCGACCGATAGCTATCTCAACCACGCCGCGATCATTTCCGCCGCCGAAGTCTCAGGCGCAGATGCGATCCATCCCGGCTACGGTTTCCTGTCCGAAAACGCCAAATTCGCGGAAATCGTCGAGGCGCACAACATCGCCTGGATCGGGCCGAAGCCCGAGCATATCAGAACCATGGGCGATAAGGTCGAGGCGAAACGGACCGCTGGCGCGCTCGGCATTCCGCTGGTGCCCGGTTCCGACGGCGCAGTCTCCGACCCCGAAGAAGCCAAGAAAATCGCGGCCGACATTGGATATCCCGTGATCATCAAGGCCGCATCCGGCGGCGGCGGGCGCGGTATGAAAGTCTGCGAGAGCGAGGACAAGCTCGCCAGCCTCATGCAGGCCGCCGGAAACGAAGCCAAATCCGCATTCGGCGACGCGACCGTTTACATCGAGAAATATCTCGGCAATCCGCGCCACATCGAATTCCAGGTTTTCGGCGACGGCAAGGGCAATGCGATCCATCTGGGCGAGCGTGACTGCTCGCTGCAGCGCCGCCACCAGAAGGTTCTCGAAGAGGCGCCCTCACCCATCATCTCTGATGAAGAGCGCGAGCGCATGGGCGACGTGTGCGCGCAGGCCATGCGCGATATGGGTTACCGCGGTGCTGGCACGATCGAGTTCCTTTGGGAGAACGGCGAGTTCTACTTCATCGAGATGAACACGCGCCTGCAGGTCGAACACCCGGTCACCGAAGCGATCACCGGGGTCGATCTTGTGCGCGAGCAGATCCGCATCGCGGATGGCAAGCCGCTGTCGGTTGCGCAGGACGAACTGGAGTTCCGCGGCCACGCGATCGAATGCCGGATCAATGCCGAGGATCCGTTCACCTTCGCCCCGTCACCCGGCGAAGTGACGTACTACCACGCCGCAGGCGGCCTGCATGTGCGCGTCGATTCAGGGCTTTATGCCGGGTACCGCATCCCGCCCTATTACGACTCCATGATCGCCAAGCTGATCGTTTACGGCCGCACCCGCGAAGGCTGCATCATGCGCCTGCGCCGCGCGCTTGAGGAAATGGTCGTCGAAGGCGTGAAAACGAACATTCCGCTCCACCAGGAATTGCTGCGGCAAAAGGATGTCCTGCACGGCGATTATTCGATCAAGTGGCTCGAGGAATGGCTGGAGCAACGCGAGGGGTGAACCGTTCCGGTTCGTCCCGAGATATGCCGGCATAGTAAGGCAGGCCCGCCCTTGCCGCAGCTTTGGGCACAAACGGAGCTTGTGGTAGTTGAGAGCGGATGAAGCACGAATCCGTTCTGGACGCCGGGGGCAGCGAAACCGCGGCTGAGACGTCAGCTGCCGCACCGGACGTGGCGCCTGACGCAGCCGCCATAGGGTTCCCGCGCGGTGAGAACTCATCCGATCGCAAAACCCAGATCGTCGTCGTCGGTGGGGGCGCGGGCGGGCTTGAGCTCGTGCGTAAGCTCGGCGCGAAATTCGGGCGCAAACATCACGACATCATTCTCGTCGACAAGAACCTCAGTCACATCTGGAAACCGCTTCTGCATGAGGTTGCGGCGGGATCGCTCGATGCCAATCTCGATGAGGTTGGATATCGCGGGCACTGCTACCGCTGGGGATACCGGTTTTTCCAGGGGAGCCTGGATGGGATCGACCGCGCGACGCGCACGATCAGCCTTGCTCCCATGTACGATGCCGACGGAAAGGAAGTGATCGCGGGCCACACGATCCGCTACGATTACCTTGTGCTCGCGGTGGGATCGATTTCGAACGATTTCGGTGTGCCGGGGGTCAAGGACCACTGCATCTATCTCGATTCGCGCGATCAGGCCGACCGGTTTCGGACCCGCTTGCTCAACCACTGCCTGCGCGTGAGCCGCGCGATGATGGCCAATCCCGACGCCAACGAGCAGGTGAAGATTGCCATCGTCGGCGCTGGTGCGACCGGAGTTGAACTGGCCGCGGAACTCTACAACGCGGCGGGTGCGCTGCGGCATTACGGGCTCGAGGTTTTCGATGAGAGCCGTTTGAATGTGACGCTACTGGAGGCGGGAGGACGAATTCTGCCTGCCCTGCCCGAGCGGCTATCGGATGCGGCGCGGCACGAGCTCACCGAACTGGGCGTGTCGGTAAAGGTCGATACGCAGGTCATCGAGGCGCGGCCTCGTACTCTCCTCACCAGCTCGGGCGAACAGATCGATGCCGACCTGATCGTATGGGCCGCCGGGGTCAAAGGCGCTGAATTTCTCAGCGAGCTTGGCCTTGAAACGAACCCGCGCAACCAGATCAAGGTGCGCGAGACGATGCAGACCGTCACCGATGACCGCATTTTCGCGCTCGGTGACTGCGCGTCCTACATTCCCGAAGGTGCGGATGCCCCGATCCCTCCGCGCGCGCAGGCGGCGCACCAGATGGCGAATACCGTGTTCGACAACATCGTTCGCTCGCTGAAGGGCAAAAAGCTCAAGACCTTTGTCTATCAGGACAAGGGATCGCTGATCTCGCTCAGCCGCTTTTCGACTGTCGGAAGCCTGATGGGAAATCTGGTCGGCGGCAGCCTCGCGGTCGAGGGCCGCATGGCGCGGTTCATCTATACCTCGCTTTACCGGCTCCATCTGCTCGGCATTCACGGCTGGGTGAAGGGGCTGTTCCTGATGATGATCGGGCGGGTGAACCGGATCGTGAGGCCCAAGCTGAAACTGCATTAGCGCCGGTTAGAAGTCGATTTTCACCCGCACTTCACCGCCCTGCGCAGAAAATCCGCCCACGCCCGTTTGAGTGCCGTTCAATTCCGCACTCGCATTGTCTGACAGTTGCCACTTCGCGCGGGGAACAGCGGAACCCTCGATCACTTCGTCGGCGGTGGGGCCGTAATCCGCTCCGAGGCGCGCGGAAAGCTCGGTTTCGCCGCAGACCACGATCTCGGGGTTGAAAGGATCGGGCTCCGGCTCTTCTTCGGCGCACTGTTTGGGCGGAGGGGCGAGCGAAATTAGATCGATCGCGATCGATCCATCGGCGCGCGTTTCTGTGGGCAGGTGCGGTTCGACAGCTTCAACCTGTTCATGCGGGGACACGGGTGGCGGAGGCGGTTCATCGATCATCATCCGCCAGCGTTCCTCATTCGAAACTGAAGCCGGCGGCTTTTGCCTCGGCGATGATTTCTGCGCCGGTCTTCATCGGGCTATCTTGAACGAGGTCGTACCAATCCGGTTTTTCATCGACGAAAATCTGGTGCTTGATCCCCAGCCCCTTGGGCAGGTCGAACATTCCGGCGAGGAAAGTCCGATTGCCGGTCGGCAGGAAACGAAACCAGAGGTTCGATCCGCATTTGCTGCAGAAGGCACGCTCGGCCCAGTCGCTGGACTTGTAGACCGACACGAGTTCTTCGCCCTTCACGGTCGCACCGTCAGCCTCGATCCCTGCATACATCGAGCCGCCCCAGCGCTGGCACATCTCGCAATGGCAGATATCGACCTCGGGGTGTGCATCGGCGAGTGTGATCGTCACGCCCCCGCACAGGCACCGGCCATTGATCGGCTGAGCGATGCGATCCGCATTGCTCATAGAGGGACGCCGGGGACCTGTTTGGAGGTCCGGATGGTCAGCGAAGTCTTTACGCTTTCCACATTGGGCGCGGGCGTGAGCTTGCCAGTCAGGAATTCCTGAAAGCTCTGAAGGTCCTGGCTGACGATCTTCAGGATGAAGTCGATCTCTCCGTTCAGCATATGGCACTCACGCACCTCGGGCAGTCCGGCCATGTGATCCTCGAACTCGCGCAAGGCACTTTCGGCTTGGCTCTTGAGGCTGACCATCGCGAATACGGTGATCGCGAAGCCAAGTTTCGAAGGATCGAGATCGGCGTGGTAGCCGCGAATGACACCGTCTTCCTCCAGTCCCCGGACCCGGCGAAGGCATGGCGGCGCGGTCAATCCGACGCGCTGCGCAAGTTCGACGTTGGTAACTCGCCCTTCGGCCTGCAATTCTGCCAGCAGGCGCTTGTCGATCTCGTCTAGATTGGCCATTGGTGGGCATCTCCCCAAAGCGTACAGGGCGGCGATCGCTCGCACACCATTTTGTTTTTGACCCCAAAGCGTAAGAACATGCCCGCGAGGATGCGCACAACGCTAATATTATTAGGTTTGCCAGCAATTGTCCCGCTTTGCAACGCACAGTCACTGTTCGCCCGTAACATATGCCGCATGGTGTAGGGCCGATGATGGAATCGGTGCGCTCGGAGCATGGAGCGCGCCCTGAATACAGCTGGAGCCTCGATGTTCTTTGACGACCGCCTTGCTACCGTGCTGCGCCATCGCGCCGCGAGCGAGGCGGGCGCGCGCACACAGTTCAGGCAATTGCTCGACATTCTGGGGAACCGCAAATTTGCACCGCAGGATGAGCGCAGCCAAAGCCTTGTCGCCGCTGCATGGCTGCGAATGGACAAGCTCGCCGAAGATATCCCGGCGGAGCACCGCGCGGCCATGGTTCGTGAAGCCGGTTGGCGGTTTCGCAGCGCCGATCTGGCCGCACACCTTGCCGATCACGAACCCGAGGTCGCGTCCGCCGCGCTCAATCGCGCGCAGCTATCCAGCGAAGACTGGACTGCGCTCATCCCCCGGTTGCCGGTTCGTGCGCGGGGCTTTCTGCGCTTGCGCCGCGATCTGCCGGTCGATGCGGAACAATTGCTGGAAAGGCTTGGCGTTTACGATCGCGGCCTGCCTCGTCCCGAAGAAGAGGCAACGCAAGAGGTAGCCAAGGCTCCAGCGGAGCCCGAACGGGCTCCACCTGCGCAAGCTGCGCCCCCTGCTCAAACCGGTTCCGCACCCGAAGCCGCCGCCGAGCTGCCGGAGGAACCGGTCGCCGACGAAGAACCACCGATGTTCCGCCCGGCCGATCCTGCCGATTCCGGTCGCAGCGAGATTTCCGCGCTGGTCGAGCGGATCGCCCAGTTCCGCCGCACCCGCGATGCCACGCCAACCGACACCGATCGCTCCCCGCGCCTGCCGCTGGGCGAGGTCACTCAGCCGCGCGATCGCATCATCAGGGGTTTTGGTTTTTCTGCCGACGTAAGCGGGCGGATCGATTGGGCCGAAAGCGAAATCGCGCCCATGGTCATCGGAACGCGGCTCACGCGGCCGCAGACGCTGGGGCGAAATGAAGACGAAACCCCGCTCGAGCGCGCCTTTGCCCGGCGTCTGCCGGTATCGATGGCGAATTTCCCGCTGCACGGCGCCGAAGCGATCGCGGGCGACTGGATAGTCGATGCGCAGCCCTCTTTCACCGATGAAGGCAACTTTGCAGGCTATCTCGGCCGCTTTCGGAGGCTCGGCGGAGCGGGAGATAAGCGGTTGTCACCCGCCGCGCAGGAGGCCGACCGGATTCGCCAGCTGCTCCACGAACTGCGCACGCCTGTCACCGCGGTTCAGGGTTACGCGGAAGTCATCCAGCAGCAACTGTTCGGCCCCGCCCCCCATGAATATCGCGCGCTGGCGGCCGCCATCGCAGCCGACGCGGCGAGGATTCTTGCCGGGTTTGAGGAACTCGACCGGCTGGCCAAACTCGAAACAGGCGCGATCGACATCGAGGAAGGCGCGACCGATCTTGCCGACATCGTCGGGCGTATCACCAAGCAGATCGGTCAGGTTTTGAGAGCGCGGATGGCCGGTGTCGATTTCGATCCCGAAGCCGCTGGGCCGGTGTTCGTTTCGCTCGATCCGGACGATTGCGAAGCGCTGATCTGGCGGCTGCTCGCAACGCTCGGCGGACTGTGTGCATCGGGCGAGATGCTCTTCGCGACGATCGAAACCGATGCTGTTCAGGCTCGGCTGGGCTGCGAACTGCCCGCAAGTCTCATCGCGGAAGAAGATGTGTTCGCCGCCGATGCCAAACCGGTCGACACCGCGATCAATGCCGGGCTCTTTGGCGCGGGGTTCGCCTTGCGCCTGGCGCGCGCCGAAGCTCGCAGCGCGGGCGGCAACCTGATCGTGGAGGACGACGCGGTCACACTGACGCTGCCGCTTCCTTCAGGATCGGAAATGGAACCGAGCAAGGCGGAAGATCGGCAGGCCGCTGGCTGACGCCTGCATTGGGGCGTGTTTCCCACCGCCTGCGCGGGAATTTGGCCGCTTCAGCAGGAAATTCTCACATTTGCGGAGGCTTGTGCTTGTGAATCGCAAAACACCGCTGTAGGGGCCGTGCTCGTTCGCTCGAAGTGACCTCGTGGGCCTGTAGCTCAGTTGGTTAGAGCTGGCCGCTCATAACGGCTAGGTCGCGGGTTCGAGTCCTGCCGGGCCCACCATTTCGTCATGGCGGTGCGAACGAAGAGATGAATGTCGGGGAGTGGCGCAGCCAGGTAGCGCACCTGTTTTGGGTACAGGGGGTCGGAGGTTCGAATCCTCTCTCCCCGACCATCTCATCGTCTCATGTGGTCCCATTGCCTCTCAGGGACCGCAGAAAACAGCGAAATTTGGCCATTTTTCGTTGAATAAGCGTCTCATGCCTTCTCATGGCATCTCACGGATTTGTTGGGCTGTATGTTGTCAAAGCCCAACGTCGCTGCGAAAAGCCCAACATGGCACTTTCGGACACAAAGCTTCGCAGCCTCAAGCCTCGTGAGAAAACATATAAGCTCGCGGATGGTGGAGGGCTGATAATCGCGGTTTCGCCAAAGGGGCGAAAAACGTGGAAACTAGCCTATCGATTCGCAGGGAAACAAAAGGAGCTTACGGGCGGGACATACCCGTCGGTTGGGCTTGCGGCTGCGCGGACTTGGCGCGACAAAGCGAAAGCCCAACTATCCGAGGGCATTGATCCGAGCGAGGCACGCAAACAAGCTCGGCGGCAAATCGAACTTGAAGATGCAAATAGCTTTGAGCAAGTCGCTCGTGAGTGGCACGAGAGCCGGAAGCCGAGGTGGAGCGAGCGCTATGCTTGGATCACACTTCGTAGGCTCGAAGCAGATATTTTCCCTGAAATTGGCGACGTGCCCATCTCCAAATTGGCATCGAGGCAGATACTAGCGGCAGTACGCAAAGTCGAAGATCGCGGCTCAATTGAGATGGCCAAGCGCTTGAACAGCATCGTCGGTGAGGTGTTTCAGTATGCCGTGGCGCTTCAACTTGCAGAGCGAGACCCATCCAAGGACCATTTGGGCGCTCTGAGGAAACGCATCCCTGTTCAGCATCACAAGGCACTTCCACAACGTGAATTGCCTCAGTTCTTCGAAAGACTCCACGCTGATCCCCCAGAGCCCATGACGACGATCGCCCTTCTTTTCACGATTTACACCATGGTCAGAACGAACGAGACCCGTTTCGCAGTTTGGAGCGAGTTAGAGAATCTGGACGGCAAAAAGCCACTTTGGCGCATTCCGGCGAAGCGGATGAAGATGCGATACGAGCACCTGGTGCCGCTCACGCCCACAGTTGTCGCGCTGTTGAAGGAATTACGCGCACTTCGACTTCCCGGCCCTCACCTATTCCCAGGGCTCAGAAAAGGGGTGATGAGCGAGAATACAATGCTCTTTGCTCTGTACAGGCTAGGGTACAAGGGGAAGGCAACTGTTCACGGCTTTCGTGGATTGGCTTCCACTGTTCTCAACGAATCGGGCAAATTTCAATCTGACTGGATCGAACGGCAGTTGGCCCATGATGAAAGGAACCAGGTGCGGGCAGCATACAATTCGGCACAGTACCTCCCAAAGCGGCGCGAAATGCTAGAATGGTGGGCACAATATCTCGACAACAGACGGGCCGAAGCGGCATTGCTCTAGCTCGCCCAATTGACGCGCACCATGCCAGGAGAAGAGAGTTTGCGAAGCAATGAACCCGAAACAAAAGAAACACATATCAATTGGCGACTGCCTAACTTTTTCACCTACGCATTGTTCGTCCTACTTCTTATCGCTCTAAATACTGAATCACCAGGCCAGTACTTCGACAGTATCGAGGACTCCGACATAAACAGCGTCACAGTCGGGGTGCTTGCAATCCTAACTCGCTGGAATGCGACGCTGTACGCTGATCGGGTTGACGCGTTCAATCCGCCTACCCCTCTCGATGCCAAAAGAGCCAATGAGCAAGTGAAGGCTCTTGCAAATGCCATAAACGCGATTGCCGCTGCCGCACTGATAGCCGTTTGTGTAAAGCAACTACCCCTCGATGAGCCAAATTATACGCTTATCGTAATAACGGCAGGATTTGCTTTCTGGGTCCATACAGGGGGACGAAATCTATTGGGGCGTCTGAAAGACGAGTCGACAAGCTAGGCTTCATCCTATCCATTTCGATCGGATAACGGGCGCCTTCGCTTTAGGCGCGGCGCGGCTGGAAAGTTCCTCTTCGCGCCGCTCAGGATTTGCAGCAACTAGTTCGCGCGCTGCCGTCGCATAGACAACGCAGTCGAGAGCTTCAGCGCGCCGCCCGGCGATGCGAACGAATTGCCGGACCGGGCGGCCACGGTGATACCGTATGACGCGCCGCTCGCTCGCCAATTGCTCGTACCATTCCTCGCTGAGCGTGTCGCTGAAGCGCATCGAACGCCCATGCACGAGTCGCTGCAAGAGATTCGCTTTCAGCCCGTCCACACCTACGAGGAAAAGCCGAGTCCCTTTCGATTTCGACATTTGCAGCGCGGGCCGATTGCCGCTTACGCCCTTCCCAGCCACCACGCGCCACCCATAGCGGGCATGGGCGAAGCGATATACGAGATCGGTCACACCACCGTCGCCGGAATCGATCAGTGCTGCGTCAATTCGGAGCGTGCCGCCTTTCGGATGTTCCCATTTCGACTTGAGAAAGTCGTCCAATTCGATCCAGGTCGAGTCCTCGTGCGATGCTCCCCAAATCACATGGTGAGCGAGCACAAGGCACTCATCGCGAGACCAGCCGAGCAAGGTGGTTTCCAGCCGGTCGTCTTGTACGTCGACTCCGGCTGTTACGAAGAGGACTTCGGGCGGAATGTCATCTAATCCGAACGGCTCAGCCCGCGACTTCAGCTTACCCTCGTCAATCTCCTCGGCAGCCTCGCGCCACCCTTCCGCGAGGATGGTGTTGACGAAAACCTGAAGCTCATCAGGCCCATTCCGCTTAGCTTGGACGAACTCGGAAGCAAGAACACCCCACGAAGCGTTTTTTAGCGTGCTCACGAGCGCGTTGAGCCGGAAACCCGCATGACCTTCTACATGAGGCGCAGTGGCTCGCCAGACGCCGTTCTCGACCATTTGAGCCTTGTGACGCTCATCGATCATCGATCGGCAGTGTGGACACTCAAATGACGCCGTCTCGGGCTTGTCCGGCTCCCATTTGATGTGCCCCCAGAGAATTTCGGTGAAAGTGCCGCACTCGGGACAAGGGACCTCAAACGTGCGCTGATCGGACCCGCGATAGGCGCGCAAAATGTTGGACGTGTCTTCGAGAGTGGGCGTTGAGCCTGAGATAATCTTACGGTTGGCGAAGCTAAGTGTGCGTTGCTCGGCCAAGGCGAGCGGGTTGCCTTCGACCGTCGGCTCCATTGCGTCTACTTCGTCCATCAAGAGGATGCGAACCGTGTGCGCTCGAAGGTTGCGAGGCGACTTTGCCGCGACAATCTTGAGGCTCCCACCAGGAAAGCGCCGCGACAGAAGCGTATTGCGCCCCCGCTCGCGCCCATCATCGGAGAGGAGGCCTTGCCGGGCCGGACTCGCTTCGAAGATCGGCTCCACGTCGCTCGTCATGTAGTTCCGGCAATCGTCCTGCGTCGGCAAGAGGCACATGATAGGCGAGGGTTCATTCGCGATGTAACTTGCCAGCGTCCCGGACAGCAACGTGGTAAAGCCCACGCGCACCGGCTTCACGATCGTGACCCTCGTCACCGATGGATCGCAAATTGCGTCGGCAATGCCCCGCTGATACGGCCACAGGCGGACAGGACCGGGAAGCGCTGAAACAGTTGAGGGCAGCCGCATTTCGGTTTCGATCCAATCGGCTAGCGAGAGGCGCGGCGGCGGCCTGAGGGCCTCAAGGGCGCTAGATCGAACTTGCTCAAGCACAGGCCGTCCGTTTCTCAAGCACGCGATCAAAAACCGATGGCCAGTACTTGTATTCTCGCTCGAAGTTGTCCGCCACGAGGCGTGCGTATGGCGTCCCCTCTTCGCGCAGGAAATCCAACAGGTCTTTAGCTTCAGCGGTGTATTTGATCCAAGCACGCGGGACACGACAGCTACGGTCGCCGTCGCGACGGTTATAGATTACCTCGCAATCGCGAACGATCATCAACTGCCAGATCATGCTTCCGGCTGCGTAATACATGGAGAACGGGGTGTGATATGACCCCCAACCGTGGACATAACCGTAGAGACCGGGCGCGAAAAGTTCGGGGCGCAATGCAAAAACTCCATCGCGGGCCGCCCTAGCTTCCACGTATCCTTCGAGCGGGTACTGGAATCCCTTCCGAATGAATGAGGTCGAGTCCTCGCTCGCCGCGCGCACCATGTACGAGAACCCACGTCCCGTCGGCTCTTCAGTCCATTGTTCATCAATCATCGGCTTTTCCTTTCGCGGTTTCTGTGAGGGCATCGCGCACTTCCCGATCGATCACGGCCACGTCATCGGCTGAAAGGTGAGCAAGTCGAGCTTGGACGCGGGCGGGGATTGAAAGCATTGCGGCGCGAACGGTCCGAAGGACGCCGCTCCATTCGCGCTCCACGTTCTCGGCTGGCACAAGCTCGCCGCGCGCCTGCGCATTCTTCAGCGCCACCGCATCGGCTTGCTCACGCTTCAGCCTCAGGTTCTCTTCCGCCAATGCCGACTTCGCGGTCCCCGTTGCGGGCCGCCCGTAGTGCGCCTGATCGCGCAACCACTCGCAATAGGTGCGAACCGACGCCTGAAGGTCGAAACGGTTCTTGCCGAGCTTCACGACATGGCCTTCGGTCTCATGCCGATAAATCTGGCGAGAGGACAAGCCGAGCCATTCGGCTAGCTCATCCGCCCTGCCTTCGACCGGACCAGGTGAGCCGAGCAAATCATCGATTCCGATCTCACCGGCCATTTTCGATTCCATTTTGAATTTTCTGTAGCGAGCCGAATTTCGCGCTCGGCGCTCCCCGCAACGGCGCACCCCGAGGGAAGGACCCAAGCCCAATCAGTCCGGGCATCGAACGGACCGGACTCCGGACCGCCCCTAAGGGGCGAGTCCGAGTCCGTCCGGTCCCGATTTCGACATGCCGCACCCCCTTCAAACCGGACTGGCGCGGACTCAGGCGGACTAAAGCGGACTCGCTGAGACGATGTGAGACACCATGGGACACTATTCGCTCTCCCAATCGAGATCGAAGCCGTCACTAGGGAGCGAGACAAAGCCACCATCGATCACGATCGCGTCTCGCCTTAGCAATTCGGCAATTGCGCGGGTGGCCACCCTGCGACGGCTATCCCTTGTTTCGGATGCTGAGACCTTGCGATCATCAATGCATGCCTCCCGGAAGTCAGACTCCGTCACCCGCCCACCCTCTTCGAGAAGGGTGTGCAGTCGGTTGAGCACGGCTTGCTCCGAAGGCTTCAGTCGCTCGGCCTTGGAGGGGAGCGAAGCCGCATTGACCTCTTGCACAAGCGGAGCGTTGATCGGGTCGCCGTCTTCGTCCTCCCCCAAGCTTTCGGTGGCAATGCAGAATGCGATAAGCCGGTCCATCGTACCGTTGCGGTTCTTCGAGAGCTTGCCTTTCGTCACACCCTGATCGCTCGGCATGAGTTGCAATGCGGCGTCTAACGCCCCGTTGAGCAAGCTATGACCGCGCGGAGTGGGCGTCCCGGCTTTCGTGTCATGGTGGACCAGGGCAACAGCCGCCCCGCCCTCAGTCAGTGAGCGTGAAATGGCCACCACACGGCCCATTGCGGCTGCGTCGTTCTCTTCGAGACCGGGAAAGGCGAGTGCGAGCGTATCGATGACCACGAGTTGCGGTTGCCAAGCGTCCACAAGTGCGCGGAGGGCGGTCAGGTCTCCGCTGTCCTCGCTGAGCAAGTCGGTGACGCCATCGACCAGCTTGAAGTCGTTGGCATCACCATAGCGCCGCTTCAGGGCCTTCACGCGCCCCCGCATCCCGTGTGCGTCCTCGGCAGCGACATAGAGCACCGGACCAGGTTTCACGCGCATTCCGAACGTCTCACGGCCCTGGGCGATCGCGTACCCGATATGCGGAGAGATGAGCGACTTGCCCGCCCCCGGCGCACCATAGATGCACACGAGGTCGCGCGGCGCGATCAGGCCCTTCACCACGTATCCGCGATTGGGCAAGTTCTCGCAGTCCGAAGGCGTTAGCACTTGCAGCGTGGACGGCTGGGGAGGTTCCCGCGTGCTCGGTTCCCAGCCGTAGCGCTTCGCAAGATCGAAGAGTGTGCCAATGGCGACGCCGCCAGACTTGCGGCTGAAGGACTCCCATTTGGCACGAACAGCGCGCGCGTCGTACTTCAGGCCACCTTTTGACCATTCATCGAAGAGCGTGCGACCTCTTGCAGAGCCGCGCGCCTCGTGGTGGAGCGCCATGCCGACCCTGCACCAGCCGTCATAGTCGGTGTCGAAGTCTTCAGCAGGAATAATTGCGAGTGCAGATCGGATACGCGGCCATTCCGGCTCCCGGCGAAAGTCCGAGTCATCGATCGAATGGGTTTCGGTGTTCGTCATGCGCTCGGTGTAAGGCTTGCCATCGCGACCGAGCGCCCCGGAACGCGTCCCGGTACAAAGGTCTAGTTCCTTGCCGCTTGATATCGCGGTTTCGATTTCCGCGCTCCCCGTGCGCCCGTAGAAATAGGCCTGAGCCGCCGTAAAGCTCTCTGGGGCAAGTGCGCCTTCGAGCACGCCGTTGAGCGCCGCCGTGAGGGCTTCCCGCTCGTTAGCAACAACCGAGCGGGAGAGCGGCACGAGAACGCGCCAGCGCGGGCTTTCGGATTTGTGTGAAGGGGTGGTGTAGATCAGTCCCGCAATGCCAGCGGCGCTCAACTTGGCGTGCGCGTCCGCAACGCTCAGAGTCCCTGCGTCGTGGTCGCCTTCGATCCCATGAACCGCTTCGATGTTGTCGGTATGACGCAGCGCCCCCTTGGCGCTCTTACGATCTCCGAAGGTGGCCAACTTGAGCAAGGGCAGCCGCTCTTTCGCGGACGCCGAAGTCTGCTCGATACGGGCCGCGAGTTCGTGCAGCGAAAGTTTCGCTCGCTCGCACTTGTCTCCGGCCAGATCGGGGAAAAGGGATACAGGCAGCCGCCTATCAAGCGCGGACGTGCCACCCAGCAAATCATCAATGCTTAGAGGGTCCGCGCCCGCAACACGGGACGCTGCGAGCGCGGAGTCAGTCATTAGAACGTATCGTTGAGACGAACGATTGCCGACGCCGACGGATTCGCCGCGTCCTTCACCGCCACGCCAATCAGCGCATTTGCGCCGCCACCGTCGCTACCCGTGACCAGGCTGTCACCAGAGTCAAAGTAAACGGGGTCGCCAGTGGACAGCGCTTCAGCGGCCACCTTGGGCAGGTCGAAAACGCCGCCGAGCGTGAGCACGAGCGGATCGCCGACGTTCGCGTTGATCGCTGCAATGCCGAAGATCGATCCCACGAAAACGAGATCGCCAGACTCGACGTTTGCGGGCGAGTCAACGTCGAGATGATTGCCCTTCTGTACGTAGTTTTTCATCACGAAATTCCTTTCGATGTACGGAAATGAATGGAGAGGGGTGGCCGCCGTCCCGCTACCTCCCGCTCAAGCGAGGCGATGTAGCGTTCGAGTGCCCGCATGGTGGTGGGGAAGTACCGGATGGATTCCCCACTCTGATCACGGACTTCGACAACGGACTCGCCGACACTCAGGCGGTGTAAGGCATCGCGGGCTTCGCTTAGCCTTTCGGAAGCGGAGACGGGGACCATTGGTTAGGCTCCTGCGTTCCGGTAGGCGCCACGATAGTCCACCGCGCCGCAACCGAAGTCGAGCGTCACGCGGAATTCGCGCCCCAGCACTTCCCAGCCGTCGCGGCTCGAAAGCTGCGGACCCTGCGCGCTCGATAGGTAAGCGTATTCGAGAACCGGAACCGTTGCCGGATCGGCGAAGACGTACCAGGCCGTTTCGGGGAGGCGCGCTTCGACCATGAGTTCCAGCCGCCCGCTGAAGGGATTTTGTTCGTCCACGGTGGCGGCGCGAAGCTCGGCAAGCACCTTTTCGGCGGTGGTTTCGAGATCGGGCGCGATTACGAGATACTTGGGAGTCACGTTGATCGGTTGATCTCCGCCAAGCCCCTTCTGCATCCGCATGGCGAGACGCGCCGCGCTCAACGTATCGACAGATGGCGCGCCCGCGACACTGGCGAGGTTGCCATGATCGGCGTCGAAGAGCGGGTTGCCGGTCTCTTTGATCACCGGCCCAACGCCGTTCGATTCAGTGATGAGCGAGATAAGCTGATCGGCTTCGGTTTCGGCGGCGGCCTGCCCCATCATCGAAGCCCAGCGGCCTAGGGCCGCAAGATCGTCATTGATGATTGCCTGACGCGACAAACCGAAGATGCGCCCGAAGGTTTCGAGACGGTAGCCTTCGATCGTTTCCGAAGTGGTGGTGCCCTTGATCTCACCCGACTCGTTCACTTTGTCGAGCTTGCCGAATTCACCGATCTTCAGTTGCGAGAGCGGGCGGAAGTCCGGCGCATTCGTCTTTCGAGCGAGCCGCTTGATCGGCGAAGAAGCCGCTTGATAAGCGGGCATTAAAACGCGGTTGCCGGAAGCCGTGAGCAAGTTGGGGAAGTCGCTCGTGGTGTGCAGGGCGCGGTGCAGAATCTCTTCGCGAGACATGGTGTTGAGACCTGCCACCCCTGCGGCCTGAAGAGACGAGCGAGCTTGATCGATCAGCGCCATATTTGCGTAAGGTCGTGCCTCGTCGGAAGGTTCAGCACCGCCCATTCGAGCCGCCAGCCCCTCAACGCGCCGTTCAAAGATAACCGCATGATCGGGGTTCGGCCCGCGCTGCGTTTGGATGGTGGGCGTCTCGCGGTTAGCGAGGTGTTCGAACGCAGCAGCACGGGCTGCCGTGACGTCCGCGCCATTGTCGATTTGTTCGTCTGCCCAGGTCGGCTCAAGGCCAGCCGTTCGGGCAATTTCGCGAATTGCGGTGCGCGTCTGCACCACGTCCTCGCTAGGGACTTCGATGGTATCGGGCATTTCATGACTCCTGATCTTTGCGGATGGGTCGGCTGGAATTGCGACAAGGGAAACTTCGAGAATGCGCCACGCAGTCGCGGTGCGGACGCGCTGCCCCGTGTCGGAGTCAGTCGAATCTTCAAAAGCGGAAACGGCATAGCCAACGCTCACGCCGCGCAAGGTCCCTTCGCCCACCTTGGCACGGACATTCGCAGCGTCATCGGCTGCCGACAGGCGAAGAACGCCCACGAGGGCTTCACCTTCACGGCGGGCCGATTGGATGATCCCAACCACGTTCTCGCTTCCGCTCTGGCGGTGACCGTCAAGCAACGGAACGCCTTCGAGTTCAGAGAGCGCGAGCGTGCTCAGGTCCAACCTCTCGACATAAGGCCCAAGCGCATCGCGGCGTTGCACGGGCGCGCCGGTCGAAAGCACGGCCTCGACAGTCAGCGCCTCTTCGTTCCAGGTGGTGGGCCGCGTCTCGGCACGGCGGGTCACAAGATCAAGCGTCTCGGGCATCGTTAGTCTCCGTTGGGTTTGAAAGGCCTAGCTCGGCTTCGCGGGCGTGATCGGCGGCGATCTCTTCGTCCACTGCTTCGATGTTCCAGCCGAGTTCGGCGATGGCTTGGCGGCGCGACATGAGCTTAGAGTCCAGCATCTCGCGGACCGCCGCTGCGTCCTTTTGCGGGTCGACCCATGGCATCCGTGGCGGGTAAAACTCAGCGCTCACCCATTCGTCGCGCGCGCTTTCGAAGTCCGGCGCGTCCAGTTCACCGGAAAGCACCGCAGCGGTCACGGCTCGCTCGAAAATGGGCCGAACGAATTGCGGGATGAGGATGTGATTCTGGATTCGCTCGACACGTTGGCGGAAGCTCACCATCGAAGCGCGGAGGCTCGAATAATTGGCATCGCTAAGATCACCCGAAACGAGGTGCGCTGGAACGCCCAGACCACTGGCAACGGCGCGAAGCTCGGCTGCCATGAAATCGGAAGTCTGTTGCGCCTGTTGCGGAGTGGCGAAAGAAATGTCGAACCCTGCGGGGAGGTACTTCAGCGTTCCAGGTTCCAGTCCGGTTTCGAGAGTGCTGCCAATCTGATCCCCTTCAAACGGGTTTTCTCCTGAGGTCGTACCGTTTACGTCTTTGAGGAAGCCTGCGAACATGGCGGCGGTCTTCGCGCCAACGAGAAGCGCATCGGAAAGCTGATCGATCTCGCCAAGCTTCAAGAGCACTGGTGCTAGGTGTGAAATTCCGCGCACCTGTCCTGCCCCCATAGGCTGAAACACATGCAGCATTTCGCTGGCGGGAATACGGATTGGCTCCTGCGCAGTCGCGAAAAGGTCGGTCGGAACAGCGGGCCGGACCCAATAGCCGACTCGTTCGCCAGTGCTCGAAAACTCAATTCCCGCAACGATGCGAGCGCCGCCGCCAAGCTCTCTAGTCATTCCTTCATCCACGAACTCGGCTGGCACCAAGCGGATCGATAGTCCGCGTTCGCCATATGTGAGGTGCGCAAATGCCTCGCCATCGATCACGACTGATCTGGCAACAGCCGCCTGCAAGCCGAACAAATCGGTGAGTCCATCCGCGTCGGCGCGATTGCTCCACCGCATGAAGGTCTCGCCTACGGCCTTGCGAGCATTTGCATCCGAGTGGCGGGAGGCAGGGGTAATTCCTGCACCGACGAGGCCGGTGACAAGTGCTTCGACACCCGAGGCCCCGTGCGGATTGTTCGCAACCGCATGGCGCGCTCGTGAACGGATCACGGAAGCCGCTGCGAGCGTTTCAGGACCAAGGCTGCCGAAGGACGGCGTACCCTCCCAACGGCGTCCTTCGGCAGCGGCATCGAAACGTCGCGAAGCCGTCCGGCGCTCAGGCCGGAAACGATTGAGCAAAGCAGTGAGCATTTTAGGCTCGCAGTCTGCGTGCGAATGGCTCAAAAATTCCGTTGAGCGGGAGAATCAGCCGTCCGAAGAGGGGCCGACCCGAAGCTTCCATAAGCCTCTCGGTGCCCTCATTCGGTTGCGCCATGGTATAGGGAACGAAGCGAGCAACGATGTCTTCACGTCCGCGCCAAGAGAGCGTTAGCACCCACTTCTCTTCGTTCGCGATGCCTTCCACTGCACGGGCAAGGTCGTGAGCTTTTCGAGTACCAGCCTTCGGACCAAGCCCAACGGTGGAGCGGCGCACCGCACCGACGATTGCCCGCTGAAGATGAATGCCGAAATCGAACATCTCGGTGGTGGCCGAGAGCAATGCGGCTAGACAGGCCTCTTCTGCGGAAAGCAGTCGCGCCGCACGGGGATGGTCGCTCTCGGTGCTCTGGACCTCAACAAGTCCAGCCTTCAACAGCCGCTTGATACGTTCCTCATAAGCGGGAATCTTCCCGCCCTCGGAGCAAGCAACCGCAGTTGCCATTGCGATCTCGGAGATATTGAAAAGCATTGCTTGCGTCCTTTCGCGAATCATTCATAGGTTTCTGAAACCTAGAAATATGGACACCGCGAATACTTTGCCACGGAAAACGAGACATAAAACGACTCAACAGAAAGTTGAATTCTCTCCTTCCAGATCATCGGATCAGGTCATTTTTACATCCCCTTTCGGTATTGACTTCGTATTGTTGAGAGGCATTTTGAAGGAACCGCCTGGACAGCGGTAGGCCCAGCTTCGCGCGGTTGCGGCTTTGGTGTGCCTTTTCTCCGGCACCAGTCCCCAGCGCGTCGACGGAATTTCGACCTTTCGTCCGTCGGTTCAGTCTTTTCGATTGGCTTTCGAAGAGATTGATGATGGCGGGCGGTCTTTTGCTTGAGCCGCCCGCCATCTAATATCACCTTAAAAGTGAAATTAGTCGTTTACTTTCAGTTAGTTGTTTCACCGTACCCTCGCGGCAGCAACGATCGAAAGGAACTAAATTATGTCTACTGAAGCGATGACTTGGGCCGATGAAAACCAGACTGGACGAAAGCAAGCTGACGCAATCATAGACCGACTGCGCGAAACCGGTTGCCCTGTCGAACTCGTGCGAAAACTTGACCCTGAAGCAAGCGCAAGCGGGACTGAGATCGGGCTCTTCAATCGGATTGCTGAAAAACTAATACTTGCAGCTTAAAGTAACTTGGGACCGCATGGGACACTTTGGGACGTTGGGCTATTTGTTGGGCTACCTGTGGGTAAATCTCACTTTCAAGAGGGGAATATGAATCCTCTCTCCCCGACCATCATCTCTCAGCGGCTCGAGCCTCCCTCACGATGGATCAGAGCGGACGTTTTCGATAAGTCGCTCATCCAGTTCTTCCCCATGAAGCACCGATACGTCGCCGGTAGTCTCCAGCACGACCGCGCGCACTTCGCTGAAGTCCATTACGTTCGCTTCGCGAAGTTTCGCGATCAGGTCGCTTTCGGCAACACGCGCCTTGGTCATGGCATCGCGCAAAATCTCACCATCGCGCATGAGCATCAGCGGCTCATTCTGAGCGATTTCCTCGAAACTGTCGGAGGATTTGCGCAAGCGCGCCGAAAACGCCTGAGCAAGGATAAGCGCCGCCATCGCGATCATCGGCTGGCTGAAGCCGGACCAATCGCTCGCCTGCGCCGCGCCTGCCAGAAGGCTCCCGAGCGCGATAGTCATAACGAAATCGAAATTCGTCATCTTCGATAGCGAGCGAAGACCGTTGATCCTGATGAGCACGGTCATCCAGATGAGCGCGACTGTGCCCAGGACCAGGCTGCGGACAATAAGGTCGATTTCGGTCTGCGAAGTGAAAATGGCCGTTCTCCTAACACTTAAGAGAACGAACGCGGCGCCGGATGGGTCCGCTTACTCCTGCATGATGTCGGGAGCCGAAGGTATCATTCCGCCTGTCTTGATCGAGCGTTCCTCATTGGCGAGGATTCCCACGACTTGCGTCCACACCGCGACATTCTGGCGCAATTGCTCGGGATCGATCTTGTCGAGCGTGTCGTCGGGCGTGTGGTGATAATCGAAATAGCGGGTGCCATCCTGCTGCAAATCGATAATCGCGCCTTCCTGATCGCGAACGATATTGAGATCCGCGCCGCCGGTGGCAACGACGCTGGAATTGGCGACACCAAAACGCGCGACCGCTAGCCGAATCTTGTCATGCAAATCGGGGTTGGTCTCGCGGAAATTGCTTTCGAAGCGCCAGATACGGTCCGCGCCGAAATCGCTTTCGATCCCGACCGCGATCGGCTCATCGATATGCGCTTCGCTATAGGCCGTCGAACCGATCAGGCCGACCTCCTCTGCCCCTGCGAACAGCACGCGGATCGTGCGTAGCGGCTGCCCGGTGTGGGAGACGTGCAGCGCCGCGGCGGCGATGATGCCGCACCCTGCCCCGTCATCGAAAGCGCCGGGGGCGTTCCACCAGCTGTCGATATGGCAGGCGAGCAGCACCGGCGGCAGTTCAGGGTTGCGGCCGACGATTTCTCCAACAACGTTGCCGCTCATCGTGGTGCCGAGGCTGCGCGGATTGAGCTCCAGACGAAGCGTGAGCGGGCGATCTCCCGCCCGATCGAACATGCGCTCCAGATTGGCGGCGTCCGGCAGGCTCAGCGCAGCAGCCGGGATCGGCGTTGCGGAATCGCCCCAGCGCGTGGTGCCGGTGTGCGGGTTGCGGTGGTAATCGGTGCCAATCGACTTGATGAGGATCGCCGCCGCCCCCTTGTTCGCAGCGACAGTCGGCCCGGCGAAGCGCGGCAGGCCGAATTGTCCGTAATGCGATCCGTCCATGGAAACGCGCATTTCGTGGCTGACATAGGCGATCTTGCCCGCAAGGCTGCCGTCTGGCGCGGCGAGCAATTCTTCGAAGCTTTCAAACTCGACCAGTTCCGCTTCGATCCCGCCCTCCGGCGTTGCGGCGCTGGAGCCGAGCGGCTGCACCGTCAGCGGCTGCGGGAACGGTGCCGTGATCTCCGCCCGGTGAATATCCCCTGGCACCCAGGTTTCCATCTCAAACGGCTCGTTGGCAACGTTCTGAAAACCGTTTTTGGTAAGCCACGCCATCGCCCAATCGCGGGCCCGCGCCTCTGCCTCGGTCCCCGCCTGCCGCGGGCCGACCTCGGTCGTGATCCCCTCGACGAAATCCCAAGCTATCGTGTCCTGCGTTAGCGTCGCATCAGCCATCGCTTCGAGCGACATGCTGGGTTGCTCCTGAGCAACAGACGTCGCGGTGAGGGACAGGGCGGCGAACGCGCCGGCGAACGGCAAGGTGGTCTGTTTCATGGCTTTGCTGCTAAGTGAGACGCCCAAGCCTGTAAACCTTGGAGCGCGCGGGAACAGTGCGTACGCAGTGTATCAGCCCGCGGCCACGTGCACCGCGCCTTCGCGTACGTCATCAGCGTGCCCGTGCTGCTCAGGTTCACCACATGCCATCTGCCGCTCTGCGTTCTCGACGCGGTTTCGTCCGCTTGCCTTTGCGCGATAAAGTGCCTCGTCGGCTCTTGCAAAGAGCTGCGCATACCCCTCGCCTTCGCGCGCGGTCGCCACGCCAAAGGAAGCCGTAAGCCGGATGCCTTCGCCCAGCGCTGTGTGTTCCTGGCTTCCGAATGCCATCCGGATACGTTCGGCGAGGTTTTCGGCTGCGCGATTGTCGCAATTCCAGACTGCGATGCAGAATTCTTCACCGCCGATCCGGCCGGTCACGTCATGGCCTCTCACCCGGCTTGCGATGAGGTTGGCGAAGGACACGATGGCGGCATCCCCTGCCTGATGCCCCCAGATGTCGTTGACCTGCTTGAACAGGTCGATGTCGGCGACGATCAGGCTCAGCGATGCCCCTTCCGCATGGGCGCGCGGTAACATTGCGCGCGTCTCGATCTCGAACACCCCGCGGCTGCTCAGCCCGGTCAAATCGTCGCGGTTGCCGCGTTCGCGCAGTAGGTCGGCCCATTCGGCAATCGTCGCTCCGATCAGCACCATCGCCGTCGAAATCGATTTGACTGCAAGAACCAGCCCGATCAGCGAGTAATAGATGGAATCGCGATAAACCGCGACGTCGATCGACCTCTCGAACATCAGCGTCAATGTAGGGCGGATCAGGAAATCGGCCGCCTGGATGGTAAGAACGATGATCAGGGCGATATCGAGCGCTTCGCGCCGCCGCGCATTGAGCAGCGTGGTCACACCCATGGCGAACATAACGCCGTAGCCGATATTCACGATCAAGAGTCGAGGATCTGCCTCGTCCGAAATCGACACCGCCAGAGTCAGCACCGCCGCCGAGATCAGATAGACCGCGATCATGCTCTTGATATGCAGCTTTTGCCCCACCCGCTCGCATACCGATGCGAGCAGCACGATCGCACCGAAACTGTAGAAGAATTGCGTGGCGTGAAACAGGAAGAGTGAGCTTGCCGGAAGCAGGTGCGTGATCAGAAACCCGATCGCGAACGAAGCATAGGCGATCGCATAGCCCAGCACGTGCCGACGCATCCCACCGACACGCCACATGATCGCGAAAGTAATCCCGATCACGACCGCTATCAGCGGCGTGATAAATCCCAGTATTTGCGCTTGCATTGACCCGGCCAGCCCCCTTGATCCCGGACTAGCCCGGCAAGGTTAATACACGGTTGAGAAATGCGTGCCGATTTCGGTATGGTCCGGGCTGTTCGTCAAGCGCCGCCAAGCTTGCCCCGCGCCCGTTTGCGCACTATCTGCGCACTCAAGCAATTCTCTTACAGATTCCCGATCCAAAAGGACGACCCCAGATGGCCGCGCAATACGCCTATGTCATGAAGAACATGACCAAGACCTTCCCCGGCGCTCAAAAGCCGGTGCTTAGCAACATCAACCTGCAATTCTACCAGGGCGCGAAGATCGGCATTGTCGGCCCGAACGGTGCGGGCAAATCGACCCTGATGAAGATCATGGCGGGGATCGACACCGATATCACCGGCGAAGCATGGCCGGGCGAAAACATCACCGTCGGTTATCTGCCGCAGGAACCGCAGCTCGACGAGAGCAAGACGGTGCTCGAAAACGTGCGCGAAGGTGCGGGCGAAACCGCCGAAATGGTTGAGCGCTTCAACGCGATTTCCGCCGAGATGGGCGATCCGGGCGACGACACCGATTTCGATGCGCTGATGGAAGAAATGGGCGTGCTGCAAGAGAAGATCGATGCGGTCGACGGCTGGACGCTCGACAACCAGCTCGAAATCGCGATGGAGGCGCTGCGCTGCCCGCCTTCCGATGCGCCAGTTACCAACCTTTCAGGCGGTGAGAAACGCCGCGTGGCTCTCACCCGGCTGCTGATCCAGAAGCCGTCGATCCTGCTGCTGGACGAGCCGACCAACCACCTCGATGCAGAAAGCGTCGAATGGCTCGAAAACCATCTGAAAGAGTATGCCGGCGCCGTGCTGATGATCACGCACGATCGCTACTTCCTCGACAATGTGGTGGAATGGATCCTCGAGCTCGATCGCGGCTCGTACTATCCATACGAAGGCAATTACTCCACCTATCTGGAGAAGAAGGCGAAACGGCTCGAGCAGGAAAGCCGCGAGGAATCCGGGCGGCAGAAAGCGCTCTCGCGCGAGCTTGAGTGGATCAAGCAGACGCCCGCCGCGCGCCAGACCAAATCGAAAGCGCGTATCCGCAAGTTCGAACAGCTTCAGGAAGCGCAAAACGACCGCAAGCCGGGCAAGGCGCAGATCGTCATTCAGGTGCCCGAACGCCTTGGCAGCAAGGTGATCGAGGCGAACAACATCTCCAAAGCCTACGGCGACAAGCTGCTGTTCGAAGACCTCTCCTTCAAGCTGCCGCCCGGCGGTATCGTCGGCGTGATCGGCCCGAACGGCGCGGGCAAATCGACGCTGTTCAAGATGATCACGGGGCAGGAAACGCCCGACAGCGGCACAATCGAAATCGGCGACACCGTGCACCTCGGCTATGTCGACCAGAGCCGAGATGACCTCACTCCAACGAACAATGTCTGGGAGGAAATCTCCGACGGGCTCGATTACATGCAGGTCAACGGCCACGACACCTCGACCCGCGCTTATGTCGGCGCATTCAACTTTAAGGGTGCCGACCAGCAGAAGAATGTAGGCAAGCTGTCCGGCGGCGAGCGCAACCGCGTGCACATGGCCAAGATGCTGAAACAGGGCGGCAACGTTCTGCTGCTCGACGAACCGACCAACGACCTCGACGTCGAGACATTGGGCGCGCTCGAGGAAGCGATCGAGAATTTCGCCGGCTGCGCCGTCGTCATCTCGCACGACCGCTTCTTCCTTGACCGCCTCGCAACGCACATCCTCGCATTCGAGGGCAACAGCCATGTTGAGTGGTTCGAGGGCAACTTCGAGGCGTATGAAGAGGACAAGCGGCGGAGGCTTGGGGATGCGGCGGATCGGCCTACGCGATTGGCTTATAAGAAGCTGACTAGGTAGATCGACCCCATCTTTCGTCGTGACATGCACCTCTTTTGACAAGATTTTCGCTAAATGTAGTGCGCCCGTTCGTGATCGACCACATCAGAAAATAGTTTGGCTCTTCCCGCCATCTGAAACGAAGAGTCCCGCCTTTGGCCTCGCCCTTGTCGGGAATCGAAATGTCAGTACCGAAGATCTCATGTCGAGGAGTTCCGTACTTTTCGGTTATCCTCTCGACGAGCGTTGAGAATGCAAAGAAGTCAGGCGCATAATGGCGGTTAATCTGAACAACCTTGCCTTCACAAATGCTTATCCTGAGGTCATCATGAACAAGCCGGTAGCCATGCGTGGTCCATGTCTCATGCACCGCCGTCTCTCGCACTGTCGGCGGGATCTGCTCCTCGCTAAGTCCGATCGTTATCCCGTCAATTTTGTCGATCTCCCATTCGTCGAAAAAATCAATCGGGCTTGCAGCGAGAAAACTGCTTACAAGCAAAGTAGAGAACAAACTTCATCTCCCATAGTTGAGTACTTTGAAGATTTACCTCATTTAACAGATCGCCCTCACCCCTGAATTTATCCGGGGCGTCCGTTCTTTTTGGGCGGCTGTGAGTACGGATTAACTGTATTTCCGGCTAAGGGCCAGGATGATGTCGGAAAGGCTCAGCCTCTTGGACTTCCGGCTCGGACGACGCGCACTTCATGGGTCAAATCGAGTAATCGACGAGAGCCCCTCAGCTTAGACTCGCTCTCTTCGCCTAGTCCAATTTCCATCCGCGGCGACAGCGTTTGTGGCGTTTTTCCCACTATAATTGGATCGTTGATCTTTTTTAGCTTATTGGCCCATACAACCACTTGAGCTTGGATCTCGCTTAAAGATCAGATCGAGTACTGTCGCAATGTGGGCTTGCATGTCTCGCAAGGGTCCAGAGTTATCCCGACAATGATTGTGCCTCGGTAACGGTTGGTCATTAGGTAGACCCGTCCGTCATTTGTTTCGCGGTCCATAGGAATACGAAGAAATTAAGTGAGGTCCCAGGTCAGGCGCCGGGCGGCGATGACCAGGTCGGCATGGCGCTAGGCTCCACCACAATAAGCCCTCGTCCTAAGCACTCCGTTAACCAAAGGCGTCTAAAGCATCCTGACCAAAGGACGGTAAGGACGCGTGCAGCAACTCATTCTCGGATTGATCAACCCGCTCGTCGCGGTGATTTTTTCGGTCACATTCCTCTTGATGTGGCTGCGCAATCGCGCGCGTCTGGACCTTGCGGCGTTCGTGGTCTCCTATGCCATGCTCGGCATCGGCTTCATCATTTCGCATCTGGGGCATTTGAATTATTTGCCCTCCGTGGTCCCGATCACGCACATACCATTTTCCGTGGGCACTATCGCGCTGGTTGCTGGTCTATGCATGCGAAGCCGGTTCAAGACACCCTGGCTCGGACTGATCGGGGTATTTCTAGCTAGCGGCGTACTGCTGCTCGTCGGTCATTCCGCGTCATCGAGTGTCGTCGCCAGCCTCTACATTACCAACACCGCGCATGGTGTGATGATTGTAATGGGCGCGCAGATCATGGCCCGCCGCCCGCGCGAAACCATGTCGGACAAGATTGTCTTCGCGATGGTCGTCATCGCAGCAGCGCAGTTCTTCGTCCGGCCGGCTTTCTCCTTCATCTTCGAAACCGGAATAAACGAAGTCGCGTTTCGAGAGACGATCTATTACTCCGTGCTCAACGCGACCATCGCGCTCGGCTCGCTGGTCCTCGCGTTGACATTGATCGCGGCCAGCATTCAGGACGAGTTCCGCAACCAGCGCACCGAAATGGAGATCGATCCGCTGTCCGGCCTGCTGTCACGCCAATCCTTCGAGACCAAGGTCGAGGAGGTGCTTGCCGCGGGCGTGGAGGAGGATACCAAGGCGGCACTGATTATCGCCGATATCGACCACTTCAAGAACGTGAACGACATTTGGGGGCACCAGACCGGCGACCGCGCCATCGCGGAATTCGGTGCGCTGATAGCTCGCGAGATCCGTTATTACGACCTCGCCGGGCGCATTGGCGGAGAGGAATTCTGCATCCTTATCCGCAACGCCGATACGGAGGCCGCGCTTGGCCTTGCGGAGCGTCTGCGCCGGAAACTGTCTGCGACGCAGATCGAGGGCATGAGCGACAATGTCCGCCTCACCGCAAGCTTCGGCGCGACCCATCGAAAGGGCGCGGAAAGTTACAAATCGATGTTCACGCGGGCGGACAAGGCGCTTTATGTGGCGAAAGACACGGGCCGGGACCGGGTGATCATATCGGAAGATCAGACTTCTGAGCGCGAAGACACCCCCGCTAAAGGTTCGCGCCAGGCCGCAGCTTAGGCAACGCTACCAAGAAGCGCTCAGGGAGAGACCCAGCGCCCGTCCCACTCACCGTCCTCTCCGCGCATGAACTGCGCCCGGACGTGACCGGTATGCGCAAGATAGGACCAGTCGAGCGCGTGTAGCTCCACCAGCAGAACCGCGAAGTTCTCGCGGGCCGGTATCAATTGCTCGTCGCTCGGTTCGCTCCCCTCGAATTCGGGCGGAAGACCGGATATCGGCTCATCGGAAAAGGTGCCCGGCCCTTCTCCCAGATAGCAACGCCGTGCGAAATTATCGCCGCGCTCCCACGCGCTGTCCGCAACCGGGCCGCTGCGCAGTATCCTGCCCTCGCCCCGCGCTCTGATCTGGACCTTGGCCGGCTTGTCATAGAACAGCACAGCCATGCGCGGATCGGCCTCGATCGTGGCGACCTTCGGCGCGCGGGTATCGGTGTGAAAGCGCAAGGTTCGGCTCTCCGCATCGAATTCGCGCAGCACCATCGTCCGCGCATCGATATCGCTGGTGACAACCGCAGGCGTATGCATGGGGCACTTGCGGTCCTTTGCCGCATTGGTCAGCCGGTCGATCAGGTCGCGGGTCACGTCTTCGAAGGTATGCAGCATGGTGCCCGCGCAATTGGCGCTTTGAGTCAGTTGGTCAAGCCGTTAAGAAAAGTACGCGCTAACATTAACGCAAACCTAAACGACCGGTTAAGGGTCAGGACAGCGACTCGTCGGTAGATCACGTTCTATCGAAAGGACTTATCAATGCCGTTTGTGGTGGGGCGGCGACACAGGAGGCACTCTTGAATATCACTTTGTTATTGAAGGGTAGTGCACTGTCGGCTCTCGCTTTCGCGTTGGCTCTCGTCGCACCACCCGAAGAAGCGCACGCCGCCACGGGCGCTATAGAGGCCGGAGAGTCGGCCTCGGACGCACAGCCCGAAGGGCGGCGCGACAGGCGTGCAAACCGGCGCGGTGAGCGCCGTGAGGCCCGCCAGAACCGCCGTGCAGGCGACCGCAGGCCTGCTCGCATCGATCGCCGTGATCAATGGCAAGGCCGAGGTGACCGAGCGAACCGCTCCGAGAGGCGCGCGAACCGAGTCGATCGCCGCAGCGAGCGCAGGGCCGATCGGGTCGATCGCCGGAGCGAACGCCGCGCTGACCGAGTTGAACGGCGCGGTGACAGGCGCGCGGACAGGTTGGACCGGCGCGGCCGCGATCGTGCAGCCGACCGAGTCGATCGCCGCAGCGAGCGCAGGGCAGACCGGATTGACCGCCGCGGAGACCGCAGGGCCGACCGTATCGAGCGTCGGGGTGATCGCCGCGCGGACCGGATCGACCGGCGCGGTGACAGGCGCGGCTTTCGCGATCGCGGCTTTGCCGACCGGGTAGAACGGCGTGTGGACCGCGCCCGCGACCGCGGCTTCCGCGACGGCAGGCGAGCAGAACGCCGGGATTTCCGACGTGATCGGCGTGACTTCCGTCGGGATCGCAGAGACTTCCGGCGCGACAGGCGTGACTATCGCCGCGATTTCCGGCGAGCCGATCGTCGGGCTTACAATCGCGGGTTCCGCCATGGCTATCGCAACGGCAATTTCCGCCGCTGGGATCGCGGATGGCGCAGCCACCGCCGGTACAACTGGCGCGGCTGGCGCGGTTCGAACCGCCACGTGTTCCGCCTGGGCCGGTACTACGCTCCGTTCCGAGCGCACCGGTACAACAGGTTCCGCGTCGGGTTCTTCCTCGACAGCGTGTTCTTCCAGCCGCGGTACTACATTCATGACCCATGGGCTTATCGACTGCCGCAGGTCTACGGTCCCTATCGCTGGGTCCGGTACTATGACGATGTCGCACTTGTAGACATTTACACTGGCGAAGTGGTCGACGTGATCTACGACTTCTTCTGGTAACACCCCCAACCTTCTCATCGCCTTCACGATGAGGCACAGGCCCCCGCCGGAGCGTTTCGGCGGGGGCATTCTTATGCAGACTGTTCGTTTGCAAGGACGCGCGCCTTGTTTGCACCGCCATTGCCAATTGCTAATCACCGCGCATGGCAAAAACGGAAGTGATTCCCGATCAGGCCGCGCTCAAACGGCTCGGCAAAAGCGTTCGTGAGCGGCTCGAAGCCGATCCCGGCGCGTACAAGGTCGAAACCGACAAAGCCGATATGTTCGCGATTGGTGATTTTCTGAGCGCGTCGGAATGCGAACGGCTGTGTGTGATGATCGATCTCGTGGCGCGGCCCTCGTCGCTGCATGAGCTCGGATACGAAAGCGGCTTTCGCACGTCCTATTCGGGCGATCTCGATCCCACCGACAGTTTCGTGATGGGCATATCGCGCCGGATCGACGATCTGCTCGGCATGAACCCCGTCTGCGGCGAGGCAATCCAGGGTCAGCGCTACCTTCCCGGCCAGCAGTTCAAGCCGCACAATGACTGGTTCTACACCACCGAAAAATATTGGGAGCTTGAGCGTAAACGTGGCGGACAGCGCAGCTGGACCGCGATGGCTTATCTCAACGAAGTCGAGGAAGGCGGCGGTACGCACTTCACCGAGATTGGTATCAATGTGGAACCGAAACCGGGCGTGTTGCTGGTCTGGAACAATGCGCTGCCGGACGGCAGACCCAACGAAGCGACAATGCACGCCGGCACGCCGGTGCTAAAAGGCACCAAATACGTCATTACAAAGTGGTACAGAACGCGCACTTGGAAGTAGACGGGCGCTCCGCGAGGTGCGTCAATCAGGCTCTCGCGAGCGCCTCCGCGATCAGTTTGCGGCTCGGCTCGATCCCGTAAAGCGTGATGAAGCTGCCCATGCGCGGCCCCTGCTCGCTGCCCAGCAATGTCTCGTAAAGCGCACGGAACCAGTCGCGCAGGTTTTCGAAACCAAACTCCTCGCGCTTCCCGATCTCGTAAACGATGGTCTGCAGGTCCTCGGCAGAAATGCCGGGTTCGACCTTCGCAAGCTCATCATCCAGCGCTTTCAAAGCCGCCGCCTCACCGCCCTGCGGCGCTCGCTTCTTGAGCGTCGGGGCGATGAATACGCGGTTGTAGTTGATCGCCTTGCCAACCAGCAGATCGAGCTCGGGATGCGCGGCAGGATCGGCATTCTCGATGTAATTGTCGAGATAGGACCACACCGCGTCCTTGCTCGCTTCCGCGCCCAGCACGCCGACAAGGTTGAGGAGCAGGCTGAATGGTACCGGCAAGCTGTCGCCCGCACCGGGTGCCTCTGCATCTTCATGTCGCTCATTTGAGCGCAGCAGGTGCCAAGCAGCATTGCCGAGCTGCTTGTCGAGAGGTTGTTCGGTAAGCCTTTCGCGAAACTGCCAGTAGTCATCGACTGCACGCGGGATCACGCCCGAATGTAGTTGCTTGGCGCTCTTCGGGTTGGCGAAGATGTAGAAACCGAGACTGTCCTCGCTCCCATAGTCGAGCCATTCGTCGATCGAGAGGCCATTCCCCTTCGACTTCGAGATCTTTTCGCCCTTGGCATCCAGGAACAGCTCGTAGATCAGGCCCTCGGGCTTGTTACCGCCGAGCACGCGGGCGATCTTACCCGACTGTACGCCGCTGTCGGTCAGGTCCTTGCCGTACATTTCATAATCGACGCCGAGTGCAACCCAGCGCATGGCCCAGTCGACCTTCCACTGGCATTTCGCCTGACCGCCCAGAGCGCTCTGTTCGATCACGCTGCCATCCTCATCGGTGAAGCGGATTGTGCCTGTTTCAGCGTCGACGACTTCGATTGGAACCTGCAGAACCACACCGGTGGTCGGGCTAATCGGCATCAGCGGCGAATAGGTCTTGCGGCGCTCTTCGCCGAGGGTGGGCAGCATGATGTCGAGGATCGCATCGAAATTTCTCAAAACGCCGCGCAGAGCCTCGTCGAACGCACCGGAATTGTAGCGGTCGGACGAGCTCACGAATTCATAGTCGAAGCCGAAGCGATCGAGGAATTCCCGCAGCATCGCGTTGTTGTGCGCAGCAAAACTGTCATGGGGCGAGTTGAAGGGATTGGGTATGCGCGACAGCGGCTTGCCCAGATGCTCGGCCAGCATGTCCTGCTGCGGCACGTTGTCGGGCACCTTGCGCAGGCCGTCCATGTCATCCGAGAACGCGACGAGCCTTGTTGGCGCTCCACCGCTCAGTGTTTCATAAGCCCGCCGCACCAGCGTCGTCCGCAGCACTTCCTGGAACGTGCCGATATGCGGAAGGCCAGATGGACCATATCCCGTCTCGAACAGCACCGGCGATCCGTCCGGTTTCCCGTTGCGCAAACGCTTCGCGAGGCGCTGCGCTTCCTGAAAGGGCCATGCCTTGGACGAACGGGCTGCTTCGATCAGATCATTGGTGCTCATAGTGGAGCGGCTTTTATGGAAGGCTGTGAATGTTGCAAGCGCGAAGACTCACTTGCCGGATTGCGGACGCTGGGCAACTCACGCAAGAGTAGCAGTAGAAGCGGCTTCGGTCTCGCTGTCGTGGAGAAACCGCAGTAACGAAATCGCGTGTTGCACACTGGTATTGCGCACAGGGGCGTTTAGGCTAAGGCCTTGTGCGATGGCGAAGTCCCAGCATCCCGTCCTGCTTGCTCTCATGGTCCTTGCGATCGCCGTGCGAAGCGCGTTCGGCGCACCGTGCTGCATGGAGATCCCGCAATCGGATCAGAGCGTAGCCGCCGAACACGCGCATCACTCCGTAAACCCCAACAATTCCGATGATCCGCACGGCCAGCACGGTGACAATCCATCAGCCAATCCGTGCTGTTCCGCATGCGGGCCAACCCTTCCTCCAGAGTCCGCACCTTTCGCGGCGCTGGCTGCAATCCGCGATATTCCCGAGTCCGCACCGATCCGCGCGCTCAAGACCCGTCCGCCGTTCCCAGCATACGAAGCAACCGGACCGCCTTTCCTGACCTGAAAACCGATTTTCAGATTTCAGGAGGAATTCAATGAACGCGTTTATCAAGGCGGGCAGTGCGCTCGCCATTACCGGTGCCGTGTGCGCCGCCACACCTGTGTTTGCCGAAGAAGGTCACGAGGATGGCAAATCGAGCGGTGTCAATGCGCTCGACCACGCGCCGATCGGCGTGATGGGTGATCACCGCCATGCAAAAGGCGAGTGGATGATCAGCTACCGATTCATGCATATGGACATGGCGGGCATCCAGATCGGCACCGACGAAGTTACGGCCGAGCAGGTCGTAACCACGGTCCCGAACCGCTTCTTCGGTGCGCCGGGCCAGCCGCCCACCTTGCGCATCGTGCCGACCTCCATGCGGATGGATATGCATATGGCGGGCGCGATGTACGGACTGTCCGATCAAGTGACGCTGATGGTGATGGGCAATTACATCACGAAGGAGATGGACCACACCACTTTTGCAGGCGGTATGGGCACCGATGTGCTCGGCACGTTTCGGACACGCACGGCGGATCTGGGCGATACGAAATTGGCAGCGCTGATTGGGCTGACCGATACGGTCCATCTCAACGCAGGGATTTCCATCCCGACCGGCACCATCACAGAGGAAGACGACATCCTGACCCCGATGGGCGGGACGCCGACCGTTCGCACGCCCTACCCGATGCAGATCGGGTCGGGCACATGGGACCTTGAGCCAGGCATCACCTATATCGATCGCAGTGATGCGTTCGGTTGGGGAGCGCAGGTCAGGGGCACGATCAGGCTGGGCGACAATGACGAGGGATACTCATTCGGGAACCGCGCGATGGCGACCGTCTGGGGCCAAGCTTCGCTGTCGCCAGCAGTGGCTTTGTCGGGCAGGATACAGGCCGAAACACTCGGGCGTATTGACGGCATCGATCCGCTGATCCGGGGTCCGGTGCAAACCGCAAATCCCGATTTTCAGGGCGGTGAGAGCGTGACCGCGTTCGCTGGGATCAATTTTGCGGCGACAGCCGGTACCCTGAAGGGGTGGCGACTAGGGATCGAAGGAGGCTTACCTGTCGTGCAGGACCTCAATGGCCCGCAGATGCCGCTCAATTACAGCTTCACCATCGGCTTGCAGAAAAGCTTCTAGGGCGCGCCCCTATGGTTTCGTTGACCAAGGTTGGGGCGTGGCCAGATGGCTGCGCCCCTTCCTGCCATAACTCCGCTCAAATCCTGCCGTAGACCTCGGTTATCTTGCCGTTCTCCACGACGTATTCGGAATAGGATTGAATGGGAGTGCCGTCGGGAAGGAACTCGCGCACCGTCAGGTAGACCCTCTCGCCGGTCCAGCCGCTATCCAGTATCACTGGATCCGGCAATCCGAGCTCCACGGCTGTTTCGAAGGTTTCTCGCAACTGGCGATGTCCAACATTGGCGTACCCGTTGACCACGACGAGAACATCTGGCGAGAATTGCGCAAGCCATCGGTCCAGATTGCGCGCACGATACGCATCGATCGATCGTTGCACGACTTTTGCCGCGGCGTTCATCCGGGCTTCGTCCGCGCGATCGGCCGCACTCTCTTCGATCTGCTCGCCAGCAGCCATGGCGGGAGCAGCGAGGAGTCCCGCAGCGGCAAGTGCGCAAGCAACCGAGAATCCACGTAATTTCTGCATAATCCCCCCTATCCAAGCCGACCATCACGCCGAATCGTTTACATTCCGTTCCCTGTCCCGCATTCCTCCTGTAGTGACAGCGACCACGCCCCCTTCGGAACCGATCCCGCTTCCTGCGCTCCATGCGAGCCATGGCGGCAATTGGCTCCGCCCACCGAATGGCGAGACCGGCGCGGTCTCGAAAGGCGATGCGATCATGGCCGCATCGGATACACCGGTCTTGCTGATCAATGCGCCGCTGGTGGCAAACCGGCTCGGCTATCCCGACCTTTCGGGGCTCGACCTGCTGGAGCTCTTCGCATTCGTCCATCCGGCGCGGTTTTGCGTGCCGACGCCGCGCGGCTTGGCGCAGGCACTGGAAATCGATGAGCCTGCCGGTGACGAAGATGTCCCCGCTTTCCTGCAACGCACCGCCGGGGCGCTCGTTACAGCATGCGAGGACCCCGAATGGTTCGAGCGGGAGGGTGCGTGGAGCGCGCTGCAATCGATGGAGCGGCTGCGCTGGCCATGGGCGGGAGTTCTGAAACCGCATGTCGCCAGGCCCGAGCGCGCCGAGAAATGGCTGTTTGCAACCCTGCCCGAATGGGAAGAATCGCCCGAGCGCGGATCGCCAAGGCAGGTGGAGCTCCCCGAAGATGACGTGCTCCAACAGCTTGATCACCTTACCGGAGAGGGATCGGAAAAGCGCGAGGGACAACGCGCCTATGCAAGGGAAGCGGCGCGTATTTTCGCGCCGCGCGATGCGCGCGACCTGCCGCATCTCGCTCTGGCTCAGGCAGGTACGGGTATCGGCAAGACGCTTGGCTATCTCGCGCCTTCCTCTCTATGGGCCAATGCCTCTGGCGGGACAGTCTGGGTTTCGACCTTTACGAAAAACCTGCAGAGGCAGCTTCGCAGTGAGAGCCGCCGCGCCTGGCCGATGAAGCGGCCTGACGGCACACCGCCTGTGGTGGTGCGCAAGGGGCGCGAGAATTACCTCTGTCTGCTTAATCTGGAGGACGCCTTGCAAGGCGGCTTCGCAAGTCGTCCCGCGATCCTGGCGCAGCTGGTGGCGCGCTGGGCGGCGTTCACGCGCGATGGCGATATGATCGGCGGCGACCTGCCGGGCTGGCTTGGCACGCTGTTTCGCAAGCGGGGGATTGCCGCGCTCACCGATCAGCGCGGCGAGTGCATCTATGCCGGGTGCCCGCATTACCGAAAGTGCTTCATCGAGCGCGCTGGGCGGGACAGCGCTCAGGCAGACCTCGTCATCGCCAATCACGCGCTCGTTATGGTCAATGCAGCGCGGGGCCGCGACCATGCACAGCGCCCCACCCGGCTGATTTTCGATGAGGGGCACCATGTGTTCGAGGCAGCGGATTCGACCTTCGCCGCCACGCTCAGCGGCCAAGAGGCAATCGAGCTTCGGCGCTGGATCATGGGGCCAGAGCGCAAGAACAGAGGCCGCCGCCGCGGGCTCGCCGCGCGCCTCGCCGATGTCGCGAGCTACGACGACGATGGCGGCGAGGCGATAGAAGATGCGTGCGAGGCAGGCGCTGCGCTTCCGGGCGAAGGCTGGCTCCAACGCCTCAACGAAGGCGAACCCTCAGGGCCGATCGAAGCGCTGCTCTCTGCGGTGCGTGCCGCAACCTATGCCCGCGATGAAAGCGCCAACAATTCGCGCGGGCAGGAAGCCGGGTACGGGATTGAAACCGAAGCATCCGGGCTTCCGGGCGAAGTGATCGAGGCGGCGGGCGGCGCTGCCGAAGCGCTGGCTGCCATCCGCACGCCGCTGATCAAGCTTGGTGGCCGGCTCGAGGCGATCATGGCCGACCCGCCCGACTGGCTGGATGGTCAGGGCCGCGCCCGCATCGAAGGTGCGCGGTTTTCGCTGCAATGGCGGGTCGATCTTATCGCAGCCTGGGAATCGCTCCTCGCCCGACTTGGCGGACCGGCCGATCCCGAATTCGTCGATTGGCTCGCGGTGGATCGCAGCGATGCGCGCGAATTCGATGTCGCCATCCATCGCCGCTGGCTCGATCCGATGAAACCTTTTGCCAAGGTCGTTCTTGAGCCCGCGCACGGGGTGATGCTCACCAGCGCTACGTTGACCGACCGGATCGGCGCGGATGCGAGCGATGCGCAGGATGCGAAATGGCAGACCGCCATCGCGCGATCGGGCGCGGCGCACATCGAAAGCAAGCCGCTGCTTTCCGCCGCCGAGAGCCCGTTCGATTATGCCGCCCGCGCGGAAGTGCTGATTGTCACCGACGTCAAGAAGGGCGATTTGCCGGGCCTTGCCGGAGCCTATGCGCGCCTGATCGAAGCATCGGGCGGCGGCGTGCTTGGGCTCTTCACCGCGATCCGCAGGATGCGCGCGGTCCATGGCCGGATTGCAGACCGGCTTGCGCGAGAGGGGCTGCCGATCTTCGCTCAGCATGTCGATCCTATCGACACCGGAACGCTCGTCGACATCTTCCGCGACGATCCGCGTGCCAGCCTGCTGGGCACCGACGCGCTGCGCGACGGAGTCGACGTGCCGGGCCGGTCGCTGCGATGCGTCGCGCTGGAAGCGGTGCCATGGCCCCGCCCCGATATCCTGCACAAGGCACGCAGAGCGGCCTCGGGCTCCGGCAGCCAGTACGATGACCGCATCATTCGCGCGCGGCTGGCCCAGGCATTCGGCCGCCTCATCCGGAACAGGGACGATTCTGGGCATTTCGTCGTCCTGTCCTCCGCTTTTCCGAGCCGCCTGCTTTCAGCGTTCCCGCAAGGCATTGCCATCCACCGCCTGACGCTCGACGAAGCGCTTGTCCGCGTGCGCGACGGGCTGATCGGTGAAAAGCAGACCGAAGCTGTCCAAAATGCTGGCGAACTGGACGACAATATCCCAGATTGGCCGCAATGATCGAATTGTGGGATTTCTACCTCAGGCTGCTGGCGATGGGCGCTGCCCTAATGCTGATTGCGCAGCTTGTCGCCGGTGACGCGCGCACAAGCATGAAGGTTCCGCTGGTTGGCGCATTGGTGGGCGGCAGCGCCTACCTTCTCAATTCCAGCGTGACCCTGCTTGGCGAGGGGCCGCTCGATCCGTTCATCGACCTGTTCGCGATCTCGACGCCGTTCTGGGTATGGCTGTTCGCACGCCGACTGTTCGAACGTGACGCAGAGCCACGTATCATTTACGCGGTCGCCGCGCTGATCGTCGCCGCTTGGTTCATTGGCAGCTTTGTTCCCTTCACCGGGCGCGCGGGCTTCCTGATCCTCCATTTCGCCGCCTTGGGCCTTATGGCTGATCTCCTGCGCGTAGGGCTGTTCGAGCGCGGCGACGATCTTGTCGAAGAACGCCGCGCCATCCGGTTGTGGCTTCCGCTGTTCGCCGCGGCGCAAACGGTCGCGATCATGGTCTACGAATTATACGAGCTCTTCGCGGGCTTGAGCCGGAACATCCCGATAATCGAATTCACCGTCGCCCTGATCATGTTCCTGATCATCCTGTTTGCCGGGCTTGCTTTGCTGCGCACCGTGGGCGAATTGCTGGGCGAAAGACCCAACGATGCGGAGACCGAGCAACCCGAAACGCTCGACCTAACGCCGCAGGAAAAGGTTCTGCACGAAAGGCTCGAGGCGGCGATGGCCGATGGAATCTATCGCGAGCCGGGGCTGACTATCGCCGCGCTAGCGGAGCGGCTCGATACGCCCGAGCACAGGCTTCGTGCGCTCATCAACCGGCGATTGGGGCACCGCAACTTTTCCGCCTATCTCAATCGTTACCGCATCACCGAAGCGCGCGAAAAACTCTCGCGCGCCGAGGATGTCGACCTGCCGGTGCTCACAATCGCAATGGATCTCGGCTACAATTCACTGCCGACCTTCAACCGGGCTTTCCGCACTGAGACAGGAACAACACCCAGCGAATTCAGACGTTTATCCTTCAACGATGATGGGGTGAACAGCAGCGAAACGGCTGTTCAAAACTGAAAAACTTAAGTCGATTTCGAAATCGACCGAGATTTTTCGCTGGTGAGAGGAAAAGACGCGATAGGTCCGCCATTCCTTTGTCGTCATCCAACAGAGGGATACGAAACACATGATTGATCCCGCCACCGGCGAAACTCTTGTCTACATCGCAGAGCGCGTTTCACAGCACTTCGCCAACGTCCTCTATTTCGATTTGGGGCGCTATCTCATTGCCGCTGGCGGTATGACGATATTGCTGTTCGTCTTCGGCAGTTGGGCCAAGGCGCGGCGGATCCAGCGCGACCGGACGGCCAAACGCAGCGATTATATACGCGAAGTCGCGTCGTCCTTCCGAACCATCCTCGTCTTCGCCGTGGTCACACTGGCGACACTGGTGGGTAGGGAATTCGGAGTCATCAAACTCTCTCTTCAGGAAGCGCCGCTGATCACGGTCGCCTGGCATTTCGCCCTCATCGTTGTCGCACACGATGCGTGGTTCTACTGGATACACCGCGCCATGCATTCCAAGGCGCTGTTCCGCGCGACGCACCTGCACCACCACAAATCGCGCACGCCCACTCCGTGGACGGCCTACAGCTTCACCACTATCGAGGCCGTGCTCGAAGTCGCCTTCGTCCCGCTGTTCCTGCTCGTGACCAGCCAGCTCGGCATCGCCTATGCAGGCTTCGCGATCTTCCTCTACCTGTGGCACCAGATCATCCGCAACGTAATGGCCCATGCGGGAAGCGAACTGTTTCCGGCTGGCTGGGTCGACAATCCGCTTACCGACTGGATTGCGACGACCACGCATCACGATCTGCACCATTCCTCGGGCTACAATTACGGCTTCTATTTCACCTGGTGGGACCGATGGATGGGGACCGAGCACCCGCGGTACAAGGAAGAATTCCGCGCCAACGCGAAACCGCTGATCTCGTTCGGCACCCGCGCGGCACATGCATCCGAGCGAGCCTGAGCGGACTTAGACGAGCTTAACCAGCCCCAACGGCCCGCGCTCTCCTCGCGCTGGTCCATGCGGCAGCCCATGCTTTCGCTTCGGCGGTAAGCATGCGGCTGCCGCATTTGCTTTACACGAGCGCCACTTACGTGTTGAGAACCTCTGCACGATGCGCGGCATCTGTCAGGCGAACGCTTTGAGAGGTTTGAACGAGTGACGAAAATCCTCGGATTATTGCGGCACGCCAAATCCGATTGGGACGATGTCTCCCAGCGAGACTTCGATCGCGGGCTCAATGATCGCGGACGGCGCGGTGCGAAGCTGATCGGCGATCACATTCGCGAACACGGGATCAAGTGGGATCGGCTGATCGCGAGCCCCGCCGCGCGTGTTGTGGCCACGCTGGAGACCGCCCTCCCCGCAATGCATACCGAATATGATAAGCGGCTGTATCTCGCCGGCTCGGACACGATCCTGGAAACGGTGCAGGATCACGCCGCATCTGCCGAAGACGATCTCGATACGATCCTGATCGCCGGACACAATCCCGGCTTGCAGGAGGTTTTGCTCGATCTCGTTTCCCCCTCTCGAGAGAACGATCTGTTTCGCGAGGCATCGGTCAAGTTTCCGACCGCGACCTTTGCGGTGCTCGAGTGCCGCATCGACAGCTGGGCGGATCTGAAGAACCATTGCGGCGAAGTGGTGCATTTCGCCCGTCCGCGCGATCTCGATCCCGAGCTTGGTCCGGAGACCTAATCGGCCAGCAGCTGGCGTGGTCCGGGCCCTTTCGCAGCGAGATGATCGTCGGCGTTATAGAGCGCGCATTTCTTGAGGCTCAGACACCCGCATCCGATGCATCCATCCAACCGATCGCGGGTGCGCTGAAGCTCGGCAATCCGCTCATCGAGGACTCGGCGGATCGAGGTGCTGATCACTTTCCAGTCGCGAGCGGTCGGCGTTCGGCCATAGGGCAGCTTTGCGAACTCGGCCTGGATTTCGCCTAGCGTCAGGCCAAGTTGCTGCGCAATACGGATAAAGCTGACGCGGCGAATGTCGGAGCGCAAGAAGCGGCGCTGATTGCCAGCGGACCGGACCGGCTCGACCAGCCCCTTGTCTTCGTAAAACCGGATCGCGGACACGGAAAGCCCAGTACGCCGAGCCATTTCGCCGATCGGAATGAGATCCGATTTACGCAGACGAACGGCCATGATCATGCTCCTTCAAGAATCTCTTGATCTCAAGTTAGGTTGAGATTGCATCCTGCTCAAGTCCGGTGATTCGGGCGACGCAGAAAGAGGAGGCACTCATGCCCACAGGAAAGATCGAGCACGCCAATCTATCGGTGACACAGCCCGAGCGCAGCGCAGCGCTGCTTACAAAACTGCTCGGCTGGGAAGAGCGCTGGCGGGGGAATTCGGCCTTGGGCGGCGACACCATCCACATCGGCGAAGCGGGCAATGGCGCGACTTATCTGGCGCTTTACACCAATGATGAGGTGACGGGCGACTTCGCGAAAGGCGCGCCGCTCAATCATATCGGACTGCTCGTCGATGACCTCGACGCGGCTGAAAGCGTGGTCATCGATGCAGGATTGAAGACTTTCTCGCACGACGATTACGACCCGGGAAGGCGGTTCTATTTCTTCGATTGGGACGGGATTGAATTCGAGGTGGTCAGCTATTCCGGCGGTGAGGCATGAACGAGCCGATCTTCCGACAACCAATGTTCGGCCCGCCTCGTAAACCTCCTCTCAGTGGCAAGCGAGGGAAATCTCCAACCGTTGGCCCTGTTCGCCAAGCGGCCCAGGCTAATGCGCTGGCGGGTGTTTTTCTCTCGCTTGCGCAACGCAAAGCGTGACGCGTCACGCATTGCCTACGACAAAACAGGCGGCAGCCATGAGTGCGCCCGCCAGCCGGTTCGAGCGAAACCTTTCAAGCGGGTTTGCCGGGTTGGCAGGGTCGAGCGTCGCGACCTGCCAGACCAGATGTAGCGCCACCGGCGCAAGCGCGAGCAGTGCCAGCCAATCGGGCCGGTATAGCCAGATACCGAGACCCCAAAGGCAGATGGTTGCACCGTAGAACAGGCCGACGCCGGCATGGACTCGCTCGCCCATGCGCAGGGCAGAGGATTTGATACCGACCAGCGCATCATCCTCGCGGTCCTGCAACGCATAGATGGTGTCGAATCCGATGACCCAGCAGATGCAGCCTGCATAGATCGCGGCGAGAGCATCCCAATTGTCGAACCGCAATTGCGTCCACCCGACCAGAAGCCCCCAATTGAACACCATGCCGAGCCATGCCTGCGGCCACCATGTGATCCTTTTCATGAAGGGATAAGCCGCAACCAGCGCAAGGCTGGCAAGCGCGACCAGCTGGGCTTCCGGGCGTAATTGGAGGAGGACAACGAGACCGATCAGGCTGAGCGCGACGAGCCAGCCCCAGGCGGTTTTCTTGGAAATGCGGCCGCTCGCCACCGGGCGCGCAGCGGTGCGCGCGACTTTCCGGTCGAGATCGGCGTCGACGATGTCGTTATAGACGCACCCTGCCCCGCGCATAGCGATCGCGCCGAGCAGCAGCCAGCCGAGCAGGGGCAGTTGCCATCCGGCTCCCGCCAACCACACACCGAACACGCAAGGCCAGAATAGCAGCCACCAGCCGATCGGACGGTCGAAGCGCGCGAGCTGCGCGAGGTCGCGGGGGAACTGCGGCAGACGCGCGACAAGCCCCCGATGTTCGCTATCCGGGACGACGGTTTCGCTCACGCGGCCGCCTCCTCTCGCTTCGCCGCCCGCCAGCCGAGGATCGCGAGCGCAAACATCGTCACATTACCGGCGAAATCCAGCATCCCGATCGAGGTGAGCACCAGCATTTCGTAATGGAAATACCAATTGAACCAGAAGAATGGCAGCAGCAGCACCGCAAACGCCAGAAATGCGCGCGCGGTGAAGCGCACGAACAGCGCCATGGCTCCGAACAGCACCGCCTGCGATCCGAAACACGCTATGATGAAGCGCGTCATGAACGTGTTTTCGCGATACGGCTCGGTCAGCGCCAGTTCGATCACGCTTGCGGGAAAGAACAACGCCCAGGCGCCCAGCACCAGGAACACCGCCGCGATGCCGAATTGTGCCAATCTTGCGGTCATGGCTTGCTCCTTAGCGCCCGCCACGACTAGTGCAAAGCCATGCCCGCAACGCCCGCCTGGCCGCCCCGCAGCGCTCCGCGTCTGTTCGTCGAAGATGAACTCGGCGAAGGCCGCGCTCTCGCGCTGGACGGGCAGCATGCGCACTATCTCGGCAAGGTCATGCGCGTGCGCGAAGGCGATGCAGTGGTGCTTTGCGACAATGTTACCGGCGAGTGGGCCGCGCGCGTGGACGATGTCGAAAAGCGCCGCGTCGAGGTGACCGTGGTGGAACGGCTGCGAGAGCGGGAGAGCGTACCCGAAGTCTGGCTCTGCCCGGCACTGCTGAAGAAAGATCGTTTCGACCTCGTGCTCGAAAAGGCGACCGAACTGGGTGCGGCTTGCATCCAGCCAGTCATCACTCACAGATGCGTTGCGGACAAGCTCAACTTGGAACGTGCGCGTACGATCACCATCGAAGCTGCCGAACAGTGTGCACGCACGGCGCTGCCTGAGCTGATCGCTCCGATGAAACTCGAGGCATTGCTGCGCGATTGGCCATCCGAGCGAGCGCTGTTCTTCGCCGACGAGCTGGGCGGAACGCCGGCGGCGGAGGCGTACGCGGCGCATTCCGGCCCGGCAGCGATACTGATCGGCCCCGAAGGCGGCTTCGACAACGCTGAACGCGAAGCCATCCGCGCGCTTTCCGAAGCGCGAGCAATCTCTCTTGGACCCAGGATCTTACGCGGAGAAACCGCCGCAATCGCGGCGCTTTCCGCGTGGATGGCATCGTCTGGCGATTGGCAGGCCACCAGGTAACTAAGTTGCAGGCAGTGCAATTTGAGCTTCCCACGCCTGAATCGGTTTCCTAAGGCAACCCGAAACAGAGGAAGGTGCCCACCCCCATGAGCACACGCGAAGCATCAGACGCCAACGAACCCGTCATCGAGAGCCTGGACGATCTCGTCGCTCCGATGATCGGCGGGGAAAAGCCCGCAGCCGACTGGCGCATCGGCACCGAGCATGAGAAGTTCGTCTACCACCGATCCGACCGGCACGCCCCGTCTTATGAGGAAGAAGGCGGCATTCGCGACATCCTTTTGAGCCTGCGCGAGTTCGGCTGGGAACCGGTCGAGGAGAACGGCAAGGTCATTGCGATGAGCGGCGCGGACGGCACGGTCAGCCTTGAACCGGCGGGTCAGCTTGAGCTGTCAGGAGCTCCGCTCGAGAACCTGCACGAAACCTGCGCGGAAACCGGGCGGCATCTTAACCAGGTCAAGCAGATCGGCGAGCGCTGCGGTGTCGGCTTCATCGGCCTCGGCATGTGGCCCGACAAGACCCGCGAAGAGCTGCCCATCATGCCCAAGGGGCGATATGAAATCATGATGCGGCACATGCCGAAGGTCGGCACTCTGGGCCTCGACATGATGCTGCGGACCTGCACCATCCAAGTGAACCTCGATTATTCGTCCGAAGCCGACATGGTGAAGAAGTTCCGCGTCGGTCTCGCGCTCCAGCCTCTCGCAACAGCCCTGTTCGCGAATTCGCCGTTCACCGAAGGAAAGCCCAACGGCTACCTCTCCTATCGCAGCCACATCTGGTCGGATACCGATCCGCATCGCACCGGCATGCTGCCCTTCGTCTTCGAAGACGGTTTCGGATATGAGCGCTGGGCCGAATACATGCTCGACGTGCCGATGTACTTCGTGTTCCGCGACGGGAAATATATCGACGCGGCAGGTCTAAGCTTCCGGGATTTCATGGACGGCAAGCTTTCTGTCCTCCCCGGTGAACGCCCCACTGCGAGCGATTGGTGGGATCATCTCTCAACCGCGTTCCCCGAGGTGCGCCTCAAAAGCTTCTTAGAAATGCGCGGTGCCGATGGCGGGCCTTGGAGCCGCATTTGTGCGCTTCCCGCGTTCTGGGTGGGCTTGCTTTACGATCAAGGCGCTCTCGACGCCGCATGGAATCTCGTGAAGGACTGGTCGATGGAAGAGCGCGAACGGCTACGGAGCGAAGTGCCGCGGCTGGGTCTCGCTACCCGATTGCCCGGCGGCGGGACGATGAAGGATCTGGGCCGGGACGTACTCAAGATCGCGCATCAGGGATTGGCTGCACGCGGCCGCCTGAACGCCAGCGGCGATAATGAGACCGGCTATCTCGAAACGCTCGACGAGATCGTGAGCACGGGGAAAGCTCCTGCGCAGCGCCTGCTCGATGCCTATCACGGCGAATGGAACGGCGACGTTTCGCGGGTCTATAAATATTCATTCTGACGGGGGAGGAAGCCCATGCTGATCGTACTGGCCGAGGCGAAACTGGGCGACGGCGCACTTGAGCAGGGGCGCAAAGCTTTCACCGCAATGGTCGAAGCCTCTCGCAAGGAGGAAGGCTGCATCAGCTATGCCTATGCGCAGGACGTGCTCGACCCCTCAACGCTGCACATCACCGAAAAATGGGTCGATGAGGCTGCGCTCGTCTCACACTTTCAGGAGCCGCATATGGCAACCTTCCAGAAGGCGCTCGCGTCGATTGACGTGACGGTGACAGAGGCGCGCAAGTACCACGCCGATGACGGCGCTCCGCTAATCTAGCCTGCCTCCGAAAAGTTACCGATCAACGATAGGCGTGGATCGTCCCGCTGTCGTCCAGCACGTAAAGGTGCTCGCCCGCAACGATGGGCGGCAGGCTGACCGATTTGTCGATATCGGTAAACAACTGCGACGAACCCTCGCCCGCGCTGACCCGCCAGATTTCGCCGCGTGAGCTGGCAACCCATAGCTGCCCGCCTGCCAAAGCCGGGCCGGTCCAGAAAATCTGGCCCTTCCGGTCTTTTTCATCGCGGTATTGCTGCAGCTGGGTGATCCAGCGCACCCGGCCGGTCGAGCGCGCAATGGCAAGCAGCCGCGCATCGTCGGTCAGCGTGAAAATCCATTCGCCTGCGATCGCCGGGGTCGAGATACCAGCAAGGTTGAGTTCCCAGATACGCTGCCCGGTGACAAGCTCATACGCCGCCATTCGGCCGCCTTGTCCAAGCGCGTAGACGCGACCGGAATCGATGATGGGATCCGCATCGATATCGGTGATCGAGCTGACCTGCGTCGAGATATTCGTGCGCGCCAGGGCATCGGCCCAAAGCACACGGCCATTCTCATAGCGATAGGCATTAAGCTCGCCGCTCGAGTACCCCGCAATAACGGTGCCCTGCCCCGCAGCCGGTGCAGCCACGCCGAACACGCCCGATTGCGTGGTCGAACCCGACTCGTCCCATACGAGGGAACCATCGGAGGCTTGCAGCGAGATAATCTGGTTGTCCTGCGTCATCACGAAGATCTGACCAAAGGCGATCGTCGGCGAACCGCGCAGCGGCCCCGCAGGCTTCACCTTCCAGATCTGCTCGCCGGTATCGGCATCCAGCGCCTTGACTTCGCCAGCACCGTTGGTGGCGTAAAGCCGCCCATCATTGTAGCTAACCCCGCCGCCGAAAGCGGACGGACGCATATCGTCTTCCATCACCGCGTCGGTGCGCCACACGGTCGCGCCGGTTTCCTTGTTGAAGGCGTGGATGGTGCCATCGGAGCCAACCGCGAACAGCTTGTCGCTGCCGACGACTGGTGTCGCGGCGAGCCGCTCCCGATTGCTCGCACCTGCGATCTTGGCAGTCCAAGCGCGCGACGGGCTCTCGGCGAGCGCAAGGTGGCCATAGGACTTGCTGGCCGAACCGCCGACCTGCGCCCATTCTTCGTTCGCCTGAGCAGGGGGCAGGACCACGCTGACACCCGCCAACGCCGGATCGACTTCCGCCCCGCTCTCGATGCGCGACAGGATCGGCATACGATCTCCGACAGTGGGCGTTTCCTTTTTACCGCCGCCGAAAAGCCCTCCGGAACATCCCGTGAGCGTCGCTGCCAATGCACCTGCAACAAGTGCAGTTCTGGCTCGATACAATTCAGTCATCATTCGTCCGTCCAAGTCTTCTTGAGAAGCGCTCTACCCTCGTCAGAGGCGCTTATTGTGAAAGCGGCACCAGCCCCTGTTCCGCGTTGACACCTTCATCTTCGAGCAATTGCTCGACATCTTCGATAGCATCCACACCGAGAAGGCCTGCCATCTGCCTTGCACGCGTGCGCAGCGTCTCGGGTTGTTCATCGTCCTTGGCGATGGCTGCAAAGAGCGCACCAGCCTCCGCCCGGCTGCCCTGCTCCAAATGCGCGATCGCCGTCAATTCAGCCGCGCTGCCGAAAAAAGCGTTGTCCGGCTGGGTTAGCCCTTCGAGCTTTGCGATCACTTCCGCCGGGTCACGCTCGTCGAAATTCGACGCCACTTCGCGAACGAGAGCCAGATCACGCAGCACGCCCGGTGCCGTTTCGTCCGCAGCGATTGCAGCGTATAGTTCAACAGCCTCTGCGGTGTTGCCTTGCTCGAGTGCAGCACCGGCCTGCAGGAAGCGCGCCGCTGTGCGCGGTCCCGCCTGCTGGGAGTCGATCAGGGGGGCTGCCGCTTCGCTCGCCTGATCGAAATTGCCGGCCTGCGAATAATCGAGCGCGGTGATCAGGGTTTCCGACTGCGCTTCAAGCTGTCCCTCCTGATACCGGTCCCACGCAAGATATCCGCCGAAAGCCGCCAGACCGAGCACCAGAGCCGAGCCCAGCGCAACGCCGTATTTCTTGAAGAATTGCTGCGCATCGTCCTGCCTGACGGCATCGTCGATTTCGCGCATGAGGATTTCGTCCTCTGCGCTCGTCTCGATACCAGCGGGGACGTTGTCTTTTGCGGGGTTCTTGGAACCTTTTGGGCCTAGCGCCACGGGGCTCTTTTCCTCATGCCATTTGCGTGTTTCGCGGACCTTTAGGCGGGCGCGCGCCCTTCCGCAATGCCGCACCTCCGCTCGGGTCCGGTCTCTCCCCGCCTGAAATGCCGCCGCCAAGTTGAACCGCCCATTAAGCGGGCGCTGTGCGATGACTAACGCGGCCCTTTCCACGCGCCATCCAGAGCGCCGGAATAGAGATCCGCGTAGCGTTCAGCCATGCGCGATATATCGAACAATTTGCGCGCTTTCTCCCGGTTTTCCCTGCCGATCCGCTTGGCCAGATCGGGATCGCGCGCGAATTCGCCGAGCATAGCGGCGAGCGCTTCCGCGCCGCCGGTTGCGGTGATGAATTCGCGGTTTCTCTCGCCCAAGATGCCCTTGATGTCGCCGACATCGGGAGCGACGATCGGCAGTCCTGCTGCCATCGCTTTCACAACCGCCAACGGAAACTGTTCGGTCGTGAGAGCCTGGGCGAAGATGTCGAACAGGCCGATGACCTTCGAAGGATCGTCGATCGCGCCCAGCAAATGAACGCGGTGGCTGACTTCTCGGCCGACCGCCGCATCCTGTATCGCTTCTTTTTCGGGGCCCTCGCCCAAGATGACCAGATGGCAGTTTTCCGGAAGGTCGGGGACCGCTTCGACAAGACGCGGCAATTGTTCGTTGGCACCTAGATCGGAGAGAGTGCCAATCCAGACCTCTCCTTCACGCTTGACCAGCCGCAATTTGCCCGGATCGGGTTTGCGCGCGAAAGCCTTGGTGTCGATGCCGGGCGGGACGCGTACCACGCGCTGTCGCGGCTGCTTCCACACATCGACAGCGATCTTCTCCAGCGTTTCGCCCGGCACGACCAGCGAATGCGCGCGGCCAAGGGCGATCCTGCGATACCAGTTCCGTCTGAAAGAGAGCTCCTGCACCGCGCCCGCATCAAAGCCGTCTTCATGGTGGATCAGGGGGGGCAGTCCGAGTTGCTGCGCGAAAACCGTGTGCGCCATCGCGACATTCATTGCGCCCCAGCCATAGCTCAGGATCAGATCGTATGGTTTCAACGCTTGCGCGATCGCGATCAGCTTTCCCGGTGCCGGGCGACCGGTCAGGGAAGGAAAATCGGCTGGATAGCCAACCTCGCTCTTTCGCCGGTCGATAAGCGCGCGCGCTTCCATCCGCTCCGGATCGGCAGAGACGACGTGGTGCGACAGCCCCTTGCCCAGCGCATTGATCAGACTGGCAGAGCGCGCTCCCGCGCCTGCTGCCGCGAATGTCGAATGGCAGTGTAGAATTCTGGGCGTCGAGGTCATTCTGCGCCGGCCAGCAATTCGCCAATCGCGGCGCGCGCTTCGGGCTCGTCCAGCGTCGGAGCATGGCCAACGCGTGGAACCGTCACAACGCTCATCTTGGGATTGCGCGCCTTCATCTGCTTCACCGTCTCGGCGGTGAGCAGGTCGGAAAGCTCGCCGCGGATCAGCACCATCGGCACAGCGCGCAAAGCCTCGAACGCAAGCCATAGGTTGGCAGGCGCTGCATTGCCTGGCTTGGAGAAAGGCTCTGCAATTGCCATGTCGTAATCGTAGCTGATCCGGCCGTTCTGGCAGACGCTGAGTGTGCGCTTCGCCATCTCCAGCCATCGATCGAGATCGAAATCGGGGAAAGCTGCGCCGTGCACTTGGCTGAGCGAGCGGGCTGCGTGAATCCACGTCGGATAGCTGCCGCCCTGCCTGACATAACCGGCGATGCGTTCGACCCCCGATGTGTCGATCTCCGGCCCGATGTCGTTCATCACAACCGCAGCGATGCGCCCGGGCTGTGCATGGGCGAGCATCATGGTCATCAGCCCGCCCATCGAAGTCCCGATCGCGACGAAGCGGTCGATTCCTTCTTCCCTCAGAAGTTTTTCGACATCGGCGACATATTGCAGCGGATTGTACGTGTCCGAATCCGGCGCATAATCGCTCATTCCGCGCCCGCGCATGTCAGGCACGATTACGCGGCGCGTCCGGCTGATATCCTCGGCGAGATCGGCAAAGTCGCGTGCGTTGCGCGTCAGACCGTGCATGCAGAGGACCGGCAGCCTGTCCGTCCCTTCAGGTCCCGGATAATCGCGGTAATGGAGGCTCAGCCCGTCCTCGCTGACCCAGGACCGGTCTTCATAGCTGGATGCCATATGCGGCGAAATTCCCTCACAGGTTTTGCAAGCAGGTGCGCTTGCGCCCGCCTTCGCTTGTCCCCACTATTGCGCCATGCGCGCAGAACCGCAACCTTCCAGCTATATCGCCGATCCTGCGATTCTGGAGCTGGCCGATTGGCTCGGCTCTCCTGTCGAACCTGCGAATTTTCCGCAAACGCAGCTGCGGTTTCGCAACGATCGCTGGACGAAATCGGTGGGACTCGATCATCTGGGCGACGAAGATTGGTTGAGGCATTTCGGCAGGTTCGAACCGCTGCCTGATAACCTGCCCCAGCCGCTGGCGCTCAAATATCACGGGCATCAATTCAGGGTCTACAATCCCGATATCGGCGATGGCCGCGGGTTTCTGTTTGCGCAGCTGCGCGGCGCGGATGGGCGCTTGCTCGATCTCGGTACAAAGGGTTCGGGCCAGACGCCCTACAGCCGGGCGGGCGATGGCCGGCTGACCTTGAAGGGCGCAGTGCGCGAAATACTCGCGACCGAAATGCTGGAAGCGCTCGGCGTAAATACGTCGAAAACGTTTTCGGTCGTCGAAACCGGCGAGCAGCTGATGCGCGGAGACGAGCCATCGCCGACGCGGTCCGCAGTGATGACGCGGCTCAACCACTCGCACATTCGCATCGGCACGTTCCAGCGGCTTCTGGCTTTGGAAGAAACCACGCAGATGGAGGCGCTCGTCGCATATTGCCTCAAGCACTTCCCTGGCCCCACCCCGCCTGAGGACGCGCCTGGACGCGATGAACCTGCGGTGGTCCTGCTGCATCAGGTTATCGAGCGACTGGCCGACCTCGCCGCAAGCTACATGGTCGCTGGCTTCGTTCACGGCGTGCTCAACACCGACAACATGAACGTGACGGGTGAGAGCTTCGATTATGGTCCGTGGCGCTGGTTGCCGACATGGGACCCGAGCTTCACAGCCGCCTATTTCGACCATGGCGGTCTCTACGCCTTTGGCCGTCAGCCCGAAGCGCTGCATTGGAATTGCGGCCAATTGGCCGTGGCGCTGCGCTTGCTTGCCGACAGCGAACCGCTGGTCGCGGCCATGAACAGGTTCGGAGAACTCTACATGGCCGCCGTCGCCCGGCGGTGGTGCTGGCGGCTGGGCGTGGAGCCACGCGGGACAGAGGCCGATGCCGCGCTCGTTTCAGTATGCGAGAAGCACATGCGCGAAATGGGCGAGGGTCCGGATGCGTTCTTCTTTGTGCACCGGTCCAAGCGGGGCGATGCAGACGGAGAACTTGGCGAAGCGCTTGCCCCGTACCGAGCGGCAGACGCGCAGCATGAATACTGGTCCGGCATGGCTCCGCAATCATTGCTGATCGACGAAGTCGAAGCGATCTGGGCAGCAATTGACGAAAGCGACGACTGGAAGCCGCTCGAAGAAAAGATCGTGCAGATGCGGCAGATGGGCGACGCGCTCGGCCCGGCTCCCGAAGCGCAGGGGCATTCACCGATTAGCTAACCCGCGCCATCCACCGGACCGGCTCAGCCGCTCCACTTTGGCAGCAATTTGCTCGGGCGCTCTATCTTTTCCGCCGGTCTCACACTACCGACCTAGTTAACGGAGCCAGTTCTGGTCGATAAGTTGGGGATGATGAGACGAAAGGTGACCTGTTAAACGTGTCCGATAACGTTCTGATTTCCTATGATCCCGCGACCGGTGAGGAGCTGTGGCAGGGCAAGCATGGCGATGTCGATGCTGCGGTCAGCGCGGCGCGCCGCGCCTGGCCGTCATGGGCTGCCCGTCCGCTCACGAACCGGATCGAGATGGTCAGCCGCTTCGCCAACGAGGTGCGCGCAGAGGCCGATGGCCTTGCTGAGCTTATCGCTCGCGAGGCCGGAAAACCCTTGTGGGAGGCAAGAACCGAAGTCGAAGCGGTCATCAACAAAGTCGACATCTCCGTGAATGCCTATGCCGAGCGGACAGGAAAGAAGAAGCTCGACAGCGGCCTTAATGGCACCGCCTCTGTCCGGCATAAGCCGCACGGTACGATGGCCGTTCTGGGCCCCTACAATTTCCCGGCGCACCTTCCCAATGGTCACATCATTCCGGCGCTGATCGCGGGCAATGTCGTCCTGTTCAAGCCTTCCGAGAAAACGCCTGCTGTCGGCGCCGCGCTGGTCGAGTGTTTCCGCAAGGCATCTTTTCCGGAAGGCGTCGTCCAACTCGTTGTCGGCGGGCCGGACGAAGGCAAGGCTCTGGTCGCCCACCCCGGCATTGATGGCGTGTTGTTTACCGGATCGGCCAATGCAGGGATCGCGATCAATCGCAAGCTTGCAGCAAACCCTGGCAAGATCGTCGCGCTCGAAATGGGCGGCAACAACCCGATGGTTGTAACCAAGACACCCAAGCTGAAGGACGCAGCTGTCCTCATCGTCCAGAGCGCATTCACGACAGCGGGTCAGCGCTGCACGGCAGCGCGGCGGCTGATCGTCGTCGACAGTGTCTATGACGCGCTGATGGACGAGCTGGTACCGCTCACCAAAAAGCTGATCGTCGGTGATCCGCTGAGCGAACCGCAGCCCTTCATGGGTCCGGTGATCGACAATGAAACAGCCGATCGCCTCAGCGAAAGCTTTCTTGCGCTGGTGACGGCTGGCGGCAAACCGATTTGTCATCTGCGACGGCCCGATCCGGAAAAGCCATTTCTTACGCCGGGCATTATCGACACGACCGATATCGAGGACCGCCCGGATATCGAGCTTTTCGGGCCAATCCTTCAAGTGATCCGCGTGCCCGATCTCGACAGCGCGATAACAGAGGCAAACAACACCCGTTTCGGCCTTTCCGCTTCGCTCATCGGCGGCTCGCCGGAGGACTACGGACGCTTCTGGGCCAATATCCGCGCGGGGATTATCAACTGGAACCGGCCCACCAACGGTGCCTCGTCAGGCGCGCCCTTTGGCGGCATTGGCCTGTCCGGAAATCACCGTCCTGCCGCCTATTACGCTGCCGACTACTGCGCCTATCCGGTCGCGAGTACCGAAATGGAGCAGCCGCGCGCCACGATCGGCGTCGGGCTCAAGGATTAAGCTTCGCATCTCGCCACGCGAAAACGAAAACGCCCCCACCCCTAGAAAGGGATGGAGGCGCTTTCCACGACAGGTGGTTGCCGCGCTCAGGCCGTTGGTGGGGATGGCCCAAGAAGGGGGAGCGAGGCGCAATGGCGCGGGGTGCATGCAGCCTCTCTCGATCTGGTTGTTCATGTATAGAGAGATATATCTGAACGGCCTGCGATCCGATTTGAAATCTAGCGTTCAGCTTAACCACCTCGAATCTGAATGAGTTTGAGCGCAAGGTGTGAGCTTGCGCGGTCGGTTGGCGAGGCCTAGGGGCAAGGCTCCATGGCCGCTTCCCAGCCCGCATCGCACTCTCCTTATCACGCAGAGCCATCCGGCCTGCCCGCGGCGCTGGGTGCGTATGTCATCTGGGGCTTCATGCCCCTGTACCTGTTGCTGGTGACCGCCGTTCCGCCGTTCGAATTCGTCGGCTGGCGGATCATCTGGACGCTGCCGTTTTGCCTGCTGATCGTCGCACTGCGGAAGCAATTTCCCGCGCTCCGCGCAGCCTTGAGCAATCCGCGCACCATGCTTGCCCTGTTCGCAAGCGCGATCCTAATCGCGATCAATTGGTTCGTTTACATCTGGGCGATCATGCAAAGTGAAGTCTACGCGGCGAGCCTTGGCTACTACCTCAATCCGCTGCTCAATGTGCTGCTCGGCACATTGCTGCTGAGGGAGCGTCTCAGCAAGTGGCAGTGGCTGGCGGTCGCCATCGCCGCCGGCGCGGTCGCTTTGCTGGCCGCCGGTGCGTTGACGACGCTCTGGATCAGCCTGACACTTGCCCTAAGCTTCGGCATGTATGGTATTGTGAGGAAGCAAGTTCCGGTTGGCTCACTACCCGGATTGACGATCGAAAGCGCCATCCTGCTGCTTCCTGCAGCTGGCATTGCATGGTGGTATGCGCAAAGCCCGGCAGGTTCGGCCTTCGGTACAGACCTCGGCCTCAGCGCTCTGATCGCGTTTTCAGGGATCGTGACCGCGGTGCCGCTGCTGATGTTCGCCATTGCGGCGAAGCGAATGAACTACTCAACGCTCGGCTTCATCCAATACCTTGCCCCGACCATCGTGTTCATTCTCGGGCTGACAGTGTTCGGCCAGGAGCTTCAGCCGGTGCAATTGGGCAGCTTCGTGTTGATCTGGACGGCTGTTGCGATTTTCGTCGCCGACCTGTGGACCAAGTCCCGCCGAACAAGAGCGACCGCTTAGCCCGCGATCCGCCAGCCAAGCGTCTGCCCGGCGTGGAAGGGGACGATGTCCTCTCCCGTCAGCGGCAAGGTTTCTGGCACGGCAATATCGGCTCGCTCCAGCGTAATCTGCTCCTCATTCACTGGCAGACCGTAGAACGCCGGACCATAGAGCGAGGCGAAGCCTTCGAATCGATCGAGAGCATTTTCCTCTTCGAACACGGCCAGATAGCTTTCCAGCGCGAATGGCGCGTTGAAAATACCCGCACAACCGCAAGAGGATTCCTTGGCAGACCGAAGGTGCGGCGCGCTGTCCGTGCCGAGAAAGAATTTCGGCGACCCAGATGTTGCGGCGCGGCGCAGGGCCAGCCGGTGGGTCTCGCGCTTGGCGACCGGCAGGCAGTAATTGTGCGGCTGGATGCCTCCCACCAGCATCGCATTGCGATTGATATGAAGGTGTTGCGGCGTGATCGTGGCAGCGACATTGATGCCGCTTTCTTCGACGAAGGTCACCGCATCCGCTGTGGTGATGTGTTCGAACACAACCTTTAGATTCGGGAAGTCGCGAGTGATGGCGCGCATGTGTCGCTCGATGAACTCGGCTTCACGGTCGAACACATCGATGTCGTGATCGGTAACTTCGCCGTGGATGCACAGCACGATGCCTTCCGCTTCCATGCGCTCAAGGACCGGGTAGATCTTAGCAACATCGCTCACTCCGCTTGCCGAATTGGTTGTTGCATTGGCGGGATAGAGCTTCGCAGCGGTGAAAATGCCGTCCGCCGCCCCGCGCGCAAGGTCGTCAGGATCGGTTGTGTCGGTGAGGTAGCAGGTCATCAGTGGCTCGAAACGAACGCCCGGGGGCACCGCGGCGCGGATACGGTCGCGATAATCGCTTGCAAGCGCGGCTGTCGTCACAGGCGGCGTCAGGTTCGGCATCACGATCGCGCGGGCGAACTGGCGCGCCGTGTAAGGCACGACGCCGAGCATGATCTCGCCATCGCGAAAATGGAGATGCCAATCGTCGGGGCGGCGGATCGTGAGGCTGTCGGTCATGCGCGATGCCATAAGCGCGCGCGTTGGGTCTTTCCAGTCCCGCCGCGCACGAATAGGGCGCAGTGCATGCCCACTATCGGATTCCTCGCTTGCGAGACGACCCTACCCGGAAACGGCGACCGCCGCCGCGGCGACGCGTATGAGCACGACCTGATGGTTGCCGCCCTCGAGCCAGCGTTTGAGAAGCACAACCTCGAATTGAGGGTCGTCGATTGGGAAGCGCCTGTCGAGGCTTTCGACGGGCTGGATCTCGTGCTGCTCGGCACGGCTTGGAATTATCAGGACAAGGCACAGGAGTTCATCACGCGGCTCGAGAAATTGAGCGCACGCGGGATCATGGTGTGCAACCCGCCGGAGGTGGTCCGATGGAACTACAGCAAGACCTATCTGCGCGACCTCGCGAGCAGCGGCGCCCACACCATTCCCACGCAGTGGCTGGACGACGTCACTCCGGCCGATGCACTTTCGGCGATGGCCGCGTTTGGGTGTGACAGACTGGTTGTGAAACGACAGGTTGGTGCAGGCGCGCTCGATCAGGTGCTCCTCAGCAGTGACGCCTTACCAAAAGAAGGCTGGCGCTACGGTCACCGCGCGATGTTGCAGCCCTATCTGCCCGCAATAGCGAGCGAAGGCGAACTCAGCTTCATCTTCATTGATGGAAAGCTCGGCCATGCCTTGCGAAAGCTTCCCGCAAAGGGGGATTACCGCATCCAATCGCTCTATGGTGGGACCGAGGGCGTCTATCATCCGGCCGCCGAAGAAATCGCAGAGGCCTCCTCGATCGTCGCAGCGCTCCCCTTCCCCGTTCCGCTTTATGCGCGGATCGACATGCTGCGTGCGGAGGATGAAGCGCTGATGGTTATGGAAGCCGAGCTGATCGAACCCTATCTCTATCCCGAGCAAGGACCAGAGCTGGGCGAACGGCTCGCCAGCGCCATAGCAAAACGAGTTGCACACTGATGACTGCGAAACCACTCGCCCGAAGGGCTATCATTAGGGTCGCCCCGCGTAACGGTGACGAGAATGTCGCTGATTTCCTTCAAGGTCTGCTCACCAACGATGTGACAGGCGACTTGCCAGCCTATGCCGCTTTGTTGTCGGCGCAGGGGAAGGCGATGTTCGATTTCCTCGTATGGCCTGGGGAAGACGGATCGCTGCTGCTCGATTGCGAAGCGGAGAGCGCCGACGATCTGGTGAAGCGTCTTTCGCTGTACCGCCTGCGCCGCCCGATCGACATTGCCGTTGATGAAAGCCTCGCCGCATACTGGAGCGAGCGTGCTTTCGATGGAGCATTGCCAGATCCACGCCTTCCTGCGCTCGGCTATCGCGCTGTCGCGCCGGCTGATATCCGGGATGCTACAGACGAAGCCTACCGCGCTCATCGGCTCGCCCTAGGCGTGCCGGAAGGTCAGGCTGAACTGGGCGATATCCTGTGGCTGGAAACGAACGCAGTCGAGCTCAACGGCGTGAGTTTCGACAAGGGGTGTTATATCGGTCAGGAGAACACCGCCCGGATGAACTGGCGGCAAAAGGTCAATCGGCGGCTGGTCGTCGTGCCGCTCGCCTCATCCGAAGAGAAACGGCGCAAGGCGGCTTATCCCGATGTGGGCCTGGCGGTCGATCACTTGCGCGTTGCCGATCTCGATCCCCAGACGCTACCCGACTGGCAGGCTGCCGCGATCGGCGAATAATCTAATTCTGATAATGCTCGGCCATTGATGCTTCGAGATTGGCTGCGGCGCGCTCGCGCGCGGTGTCACGTGGAAGGCCCAAAGATTTTGCCAGCGCGGCACCGATAAGCGCATCGCCCAGCGCCAGCAGCACGAGACTGAGCGTGTCCTTGTGGACGTGCATGTCGTCGCCGTGGGTTTCAGCCTCTTCGGGCGCGATCTCATCTACCAGTTCGTGAATGGTCGAGATGATGGGATTAAGCGCATCCTCGTTACCCGTCAGCAGCATCCAGCTGGTGAGCGCACCCGCACCTTCTCGGTCGAACGCATCGAACGCCAGATCCACCACTTCGCGCGCGGACCCTAGCCCGGCCCTGCTGGCCCGAACCGCTTCGATGATTGTCTCGCATACGGTTTTCGCGAGATGCTCGGCCAGCGCCTTTTGCAGCCCCGATGCGGAACCGAAATGATGGAGCAGGTTGGCGTGCGTACGCCCGATCCGCGCGGCCACCGCCTTCAGCGTGACCGATTGCGGACCTGTTTCGATAAGCAGTGCGCGCGCGGCCTCAAGGGCGGAACTGCGCGACTCTTCGGGCGTTAACCTCTTGCGACTTGTCATTAATTTGCATCCCTAATAAAAAGTAAAGCCATGAACAAGCAAACCTCGTTCGAAATCGACCGCTCCGCGGCCGTCGATGAAACCCCACAGAGCGACAAATCGCTCGGCCTGGCGCGCGCCAGCGCGACGCCTGCGGAGCATGAGCTGATCGTGCGAAACGAACGTTTCCCGAGGGAAGCGATGGTTCCGCGCCACTGGCACTCGGGCGATCCTGTCGCGACCGCTTGGTACAATTCGGTCTCCGCCAGCCTGCCGCGCGGCGAGGCGTTCTTCATCGACACTCTGCGTCTTTTCAGGGACGACCTTCCGGCCAATCTGGCCCGCGAAGTGAAGGCGTTCACCACGCAGGAGATTAATCATACCCGTGAACATGTCGCTTTTAATCGGCTTGTTTCCGACCATGGTTACAACGTCGAAAGCATCGACCAGGGCATTCAGGCGATGCTCGCTTTGACCGAAGGGCGGCCGAAGGAATTCAACCTCGCCATCACCATCGCGCTTGAACACTTTGCTGCGATCATCAGCCGCCATCTGCTACAGTATCCCGACTATCTCGAAGGTGCAGATCCTGTGGCCGCCGAAGTGTGGCGCTGGCACGCGACCGAAGAAATCGAGCACAAGGGGCTGGTCTACGATGTCTGGCTGCATGCAACGCGCGATTGGAGCGCATGGAAGCGGTACAAGACCCGCGCGATGATCGCCGCCCTCATCACCAAGAAATATTTCGGCAACCGGATCAGGGACGCGATCGGGCTGCTTGAACAGGATGGGTTCACCCGGAAACAGGCGAAGCGCAAACTCTATGCGTTTCTCTGGTGGAAACCGGGCATGATGCGCCGCATGTTCTTCGAATGGGCGAGCATCCTCAAGCCCAGCTTTCATCCGTGGCAGCATGACGACCGCGAGCTTATCCAGAAATGGGAAAGCCCGTACAAAGACGCTGTCATGCCAGCTGAATGAGTTCGATTATCTTGAAAGAAAAAACCCCGGCAACTCAACCGAGTAGCCGGGGTTTTTTTGCGAGTGAGTGAATAATCTTACGCGGCGCGCCATTCGGCCATTACCGGCTGCACCACATCGCGCTCCGTCAAGGATATCTCATACTCGGCAGTCGGCGCCTTTTCCCCGCGCGCGCATGAATGGCGTTCAACCACTCTGCCCGTCGGTTCGAAACCGAGCTTGCGCAACACGATACCGGATGCCGGGTTGTCGAGAAAGTGGGATGCAACCACCGTTTCGTGACCGAGCGTCGGCACAATATTGAGCACCGCTGCACCAGCCTCCGTCGCGAAGCCCTGTCCCCAAAACGGCCGCGCGATCCAGTATCCCAGTTCGACCGCATCGGTGCGGTCCTCCAAAGGGTCGATGCCGATGCAACCGACGACCTCGGCATCGCGCGCTCGCGTTATCAGGAAGCGCGGATATTTCGGATCGATCGGTAAGGAAACGAATTTGCGCGCATCCTCAGCGACGTAAGGCCAAGGAGCGCGGGCGAGATTACGCACCACGCCCTCGTCGGAAATGCCGGCGAGGACGCCCTGCCAGTCCTCCGGCCAGATCGGTCTTAACAGCAATCTGTCGCTACGATGGAACACGAACTCTCTCTCCTCACCAAGGTCGAGACCGCCCCTGTCGAAACAGATAGGGACAATCGATGACGAATACATGGCGGCAAAATAAATATTTCGCCGAATTGTGAGGGAGAAACGACAAGAGGGAGACGGGCTCCCTGGTTACCAGGAAAGCCCCATCTCCCTCTTCGTGTGCCGATCTATCGGCTGGGACCGTCCTGGAGGACGATCCCTTTAACGAACCGTCCGGTTATTCGGCTGCTTCCGCAATCGCGTCGACCGACACGTATTTGCGGTCTTGCTTGCCTTTGTGGAATCGCACCACGCCATGCTCGAGCGCAAATAGGGTGTGGTCCTTGCCCATTCCGACATTCGCGCCCGGATAGAACTTGGTTCCGCGCTGGCGCACGATAATGTTGCCCGCAACGACGCTCTCGCTGCCGAACTTTTTCACACCAAGGCGGCGACCTGCTGAGTCGCGACCGTTACGCGATGAACCGCCTGCTTTTTTATGTGCCATGGTTCTACGTCCTTACTTGCTCTCGTCGGCCTTGGGCGCTGCCTTCTTGGCAGGCGCTTTCTTGGCCGGTGCTTTCTTCGCGGCTGGCTTCTTTGCAGGAGCTGCCTTCTGCGCTTCGGTTGCCGTCGCTTTGGCTTCGGCAGCTGCGCCCTTGGCCGCTGGCTTCTTAGCCGGTGCCTTCTTCGCCGGTGGAGCTTTTGCTTCGGTCTTGGGAGCGGCGGCTTTCTTGGCCGGAGCCTTCTTCGTGCCTTCGCCTACATCGGTGATGCGCAGCAGTGTCATCTGCTGACGATGACCCGCCTTCCGGCGATAGTTGTGACGGCGACGCTTCTTGAAAACGACAACCTTCTCGCTCTTCGCCTGTGCGATGATTTCTGCCGAAACGCTCACCTTGGAAGCGTCGGCAACCTTGTCGCCTTCACCTGCCAGCAGGACGTCGCCCAGCGTAATCGTATCGCCGGCTTCCCCTGCGAGTTTTTCAACGGCAATTTTATCTCCGGCGGCAACCCGATACTGCTTGCCGCCCGTGCGCACTATCGCGAACATGGCTTATACTCTCAATCTCTTGGCGTGTCTGATATCGCGCGAACGGTCCGCGCCAATCAAACGGCAATGCGGCGCTGCAAAGGATGCAGCGTCGGAAAGATGGTCGCCGTTAAGGGAAACACCGCTTCAAGTCAACGCTCGTGCGCCACTAATTTGCCCGCACAGAGACATTTGCCGTTTCCCCCCAGCGCGCGGGTTTGCGCAGCCCCTCCATCGTGATATTCGCTTGAGCCGAGATGAGAAAGCCCTGCCCCTCCCTCCTCGCTGTCGCTCTCGCTGCTTTTGCGGTGACAGGCTGCGCGGGAGATCCGAGCCGCTATCCCTCGCTCGCGGTGCGCGATGTGGAGCGGGCGATGGGCCAGTTTTCGCCAACTGCGGCTGAAGATCCGGAACCGATTCGACCGGTAGCATCATCTGCAGATATCGGCGCGTTAACCGCGCGCGCGCAGCAATCGCATGACCGCTTTCTGGAAGCGCAGACTGGTGTGACGCGGCTCGTCGAAAGCGCTCGCGGGCGAGGTATCGAGAGCAACGCTCGCCAGCGCGCTCTGGTTGCGTTGGCCGATCTCACGGCCCTGCGCAGCGATACAACCCTCGCGGTGGGTGACCTCGATCTGCTGAAGGCCGAGGCCGCGACGACTTTTGCACCGACCGAAGAGATCGACGCGGCACGCGAGGAGGTTGCCGCCCTGCTCGCGGAACAGGATGACACACTCGATTCGCTGTGGGAACAGCTCCGGTAATGAACCTCGCTTGCGAAACCTGCCCGGTTAAAGAGAGTGCTGCCTGCGCAGTCCTCACGGAAGAGGAGCGCGACGCGCTCGCCGCGGCGGGCCGTACACGTGTTCTCAAACGCGGCGAGATGCTCTTCGCAGCGGGGGATGAAGATGCGGCTTGCGCCACCCTTGTTTCCGGCGCGCTGAAAGTCTCCGCCATCGATCAGGACGGAAACGAGCAAATCCTGGCTCTCGTCCATCCATCGGGCTTTATTGGGGAGCTCTTTGCGCCCTTTGCGCATCACGATGTTGTCGCGCTTACCGAAAGCAAGCTTTGCACCTTTGCGCGCAAGGATATCGCGCGGGCGATCGACGAGTATCCGGCCCTTGCACGTGCCCTGCTGCGCCGCAGCCAGGAGGATTTGCTCGCGACCCGCAGTCTGCTTGAACTCACCGCACAGGCTGACGCCGAAACCCGGCTTGCCGCGTTGCTCCACGATTTTGCGGTCGCTGCCAGCCAGTCATCCTGTCATCTCGCGGAGGAATTCGAATTGCCGCTTACGCGCGGAGAGATCGCCAATATGCTGGGCCTGACGATCGAGACCGTCAGCCGGAAGCTCGGCGAAATCGAAGAATCCGGTGCCATTCTGCGCAAAGGAAAACGCGGGATCGAACTGGTCGACCCCGCGCTTCTTCAGGCCCTCTCTGGCCGCCAGACCATCTAGGCCCGGCACAGATCTAGCGTCTGGGCAATCAAGCCCCTTCGATCACACCAGAGCGGCGATCGTGATTGCAGCGCAGGCCCAAAGCACAATGAGAACCGGCAGGATCAGAACCTGGATTGTGGCATCGCGCGGTGCCAGCCGTCCGGTATGGGTCATGATGCCGACCTGATCGAATTTCCCCTTCGTCATCGGACGGGTTTGATTGCCCCTAAGCCGGGTCCAGATCGCCGGAACGCCGAACCCTGCAACGATGAACACCGCAAAGATCGCCATCGGGATGACGAGGCCGGGAGTGTTAAAGGCCGCGAACATGAGGCCGATAAAGGCAAGGTAACAACCGACAGTCGCTGCATAAAGCGCAGTCGGCAGTTCAAAGTTGCGGTCGAGCTCGACCTGGTGACGCGGTCCGTTCGGCAGATGAACCGGCGCTTCCACGATCCGCGCTTCGCCGCGAGCGATGAGGTCTTGAACTTGCTTACTCATGGGGCTTCTCCTTCGTTGGAAGGAGAATTATGCGGCGTGGCCAACGCTCACCTTGATCCAGATCAAATCACCGAAATTATTCCGGATTCCAGCGTGCAAGATCCTCGTGATCGGCCTGCCGCGGCTCGATCCAGTGCCATTCGCCGTGCTTGAGCTCGCGCTTCCAGAACCACGCCGCGCTTTTCAGATGGTCCATGCAGAAATCGACCGCGTTTATCGCATCACGGCGATGGCGAGAGGCGGCCGCGACGCAGACGATAGGATCGCCGGGTGTCATGCGTCCGACGCGGTGCACGATGGTGATTGCCTTGAGATCGAAACGCTCCCGGGCAGCGATCGCGAGCTTCTTCATCCCGGTTAACGTGAGCGGTTCGTAATGTGACAGCTCAAGCGCTTCTACACCGTCATTAGAGCTCACATATCCAGTAAAGCTAGCCGCGCCGCCCTTCGTCATGGTTCGGTCCGCCGTCGCGCGAATGATCTCTTGCGGATCGAATAGGTCCGTCAGCAGCCTGATATCTTCGAATACGGCTTCTGCCACCTGTCCCTCGGATCAACCGCCGCTGACGGGCGGAAGCAGCGCGACTTCATCGCCATCCAGCGCATTGAGAGTGGTTTTGTCGGAAAGCACCTTTCCACCGCACGCAATGTTGACGCGGTCGTCGGCAAGCTCTCGAGCAATTTCGGATCCCACTGCCTCGATCAGGCCAGTCCAGTCGAGCGGTGCGGCCACGGCACGGCTATCTTCGCCCGCTTTGTCGCGCAGCGGCCCGAGAAACAGGATCGTCACCGCCATCCCTAGCCCCCAGTCATCGACATGTGCCGCGGTTGCGCAGGCTCGGCTCCGCGCTCATCCATGCGGAAATGATGCTTCTCCGGCTTGATCATCATCGCCTGGGCCAGCGCTTCGGCAAGCTTTCGCTCCGGCTCATCGGAACGCAGAGCCGCACGCAGGTCGACCCGCTCCGAACCGCCCAGGCAGGGGTAGAGTTGACCCGTCGCCGTGACCCGTAGGCGATTGCAGCCTGCGCAGAAATTCCCGGTCAGCGGCGTGATCAGCCCGAGCCGCCCGCCGGTCTCCGCGATTCGGACATACCGCGCCGGGCCACCGGTCGAATACTCGATATCCTCCAGCGTCCAGCGCTGTTCCAGCCGCGCACGCACATCGCCCAGGGACAGGAACTGATCGAGGCGCTCCTCCTCTATATCGCCGAGCGGCATGACCTCGATGAGCGTGACATCGTGCCCTTCCGAGTGCCCCCAGCCAATCAGATCTGGCAACTCGTCTTCGTTGACACCCTTGAGCGCGACGGCATTCAATTTGACGCTAAGACCCGCCCCTTTCGCTGCGGCGATACCTTCGAGAACCTGCGGGAGAGCGTCGCGGCGTGTCAGCGCAGCGAATCGATCGCGGTCGAGCGTATCGAGCGATACGTTGACGCGGCGCACGCCTGCTTTTGCGAGCGCGTCGGCATGCTGTGCCAATTGCGTGGCGTTGGTTGTAAGCGTCAGCTCTTCGAGGCCATGCCCGATCCTTCGCCCGAGCGCCGTGAAAAGATCGACAATGTCGCGGCGAACAAGCGGCTCACCGCCGGTGATCCGGATCTTTGTGACACCGCGCGCAATGAAGCCGGTGGCAAGCTCGTACAGCTCCTCCAGGGTCAGCACTTCGCGGCGCGGGAGAAACTTCATTTTCTCCGGCATGCAATACGAGCAGCGCAGGTCGCAGCGGTCGGTCACCGACAGGCGGAGGTAGGAAATGGGTCGCTTGAATTGATCGACCAGCGGCGCTGCACCGCCGCCCACGGATATGAGGTCGGGCTTGCGGACCGCTCTTGCGGTCGTTCCGGTGTTCAGCGGACTACTCATGGAGGGCAATATACTGACCGGTCACGCCCGGCGCATTCCCCAAATATGCGAGCGTGGGCTCGATATGATCCCCTGCACCGCCAACGATATTAACCCGCTGCGGGGCGTGATCGCGTGCAAGATCGCGAGCGAGCGACCGGCGCCAGTCGTCGTGATCGCTTCCCGCAGGCGGCATCACGATGACGAGCGAGGTTACGCCTGCGCCGGTCAACCGCGCGCGAGCGGTATCAAAGTACTTTGCGAAGAAAACGGCGTTCGCTTCGATCCCGCTTTTTGGAAGCGCCACGATCGTCAGCACTTGCTGCATCAGTCGGCCGGCCGCTCGCGGTGCAGCGTGATGCCGATCTTCTCATTCGCCTCGGCAATCGCAAGCTTCACGATCTTGACCGTCACCGCCTGCACGCGCCTGTCTTGCACGAAAAGGCTTTCGCAAATGTGATCCGCAACTGCCTCGATAAGCTTGAAATGCACCCCTTTCGGCAAACCTTCCGAAGCGGCGAATTTCAGGTCCATATAATTCTTGCTCGCATCGAGCGGCGTGTCGGCGTCGTAATGATCGGCGACATCGTAACGCGCCTGCACCGTAATGCGCAGCGGTTGCGGTTTACCGGTCTCCTCCGAATAGATGCCGGTGAGGACATCGACTTCGAGATCGGCGACTTCGAGAATAAGCGAATCGTTCATACCGCAGATGCCCTTAGCCGGGATTTGCCCAGCGCGCGAAGATAGCTGTGGGCATCAGGCGCTGTGGAGCGCCCTCCCCCGCCGGCTCCTCTCGCACGGCGAGGTCGCCATGTTCAATCACCCCGGGCAGATGGCGCAGTTTTTCTTCGAGCAATCCGGCAAGCGCGACCGAGCTCATGCGCACCGCGTAGACGGTCAAGAACAGAAACGCGCTCTTCTCATCGAGCAGGCGCGCGCAATCGCCGATGAGACCGGGCAGTCCCTCTTCGATCCGCCAAGTCTCGTTCTTGGGTCCGCGCCCGAATTTGGGAGGGTCGAGGATGATCCCGTCATAGCGCCGATCGCGCCGGACCTCGCGCGCAGCGAACTTCGCCGCATCATCGACAAGCCAGCGGATTGGCCGTTCATCCATGCCGGACAAAACAGCGTTTTCGCGCGCTTGTGCGACCGATTTCTTCGACGCATCGACATGGGTAACCCGGCCATGACGGCTCAACGCCAACGTCCCCAGCCCTGTATAGCCGAACATGTTCATTGCTTCGGCGTCGTCTCTCCCGCTCAGCTGTTCGCGCATCCAGTCCCATACCGGGGCCATGTCGGGAAAAAACTGCAGGTGCCGAAAGGGTGTCGGCTGAGCAGTGAAGCGAACATCGTCCCATGCAAGCTCCCAGCCCTGCTCGGGAAGCTCTTGGTCGAGATGCCAGCGTCCGCCGCCATCCTCGTCAGACCCGGGAATGAACTCGCCCGCCGCAGGCCAGTCGGGTAGCCGCGGCTGCCACAGCGCCTGTGGTTCGGGACGGACAAAAGCGTAGGGGCCGAATGCCTCGTATTTACGGCCCGCGCCGCTATCGAGCAGCCGATACGCGTCCCAACCCGCGCATTCCATTACCACAGGCTGCGAAGCGATTTCAGCCATCAGGCGTCGGCAGCGTTCTGCAGAACGAAATTGCGGGCGGCCTCATAGTCGCCGGAGATTTCGGTGAAGTGTTCTTCGCGGCCGAACAGGTCACCCACGCGCTGCGGCAATGCCGGACGCACGCCCACGGCCCGCTCGACAGCATCGGGGAATTTCGCAGGGTGCGCGGTGGCCAGCGTGATGATCGGCACGTCCTTTGCGATCAATCCGGTGTCGCCCGCCACGATGCTCGCGTGGAGGCCCACGCCGGTATGGGGATCGATGATCTGCGACGTCTCGCGGTAAGCCCATGCAAGCGCCTGCGCCGTCTCGTCCTGATCGGCACGGATACTGGTGAAGAGCGCGGATGCGCCCTGGGCCTGAGCGTTGGTCAGCCGCATCGCCTTCGATGCCTCGAAAGCGCCCATCTGCTCGGCGAGCGCCGCTCCGTCGCGCCCGCCGCAATCGAATAGCAGACGCTCGAAATTGGAGCTGACCTGAATATCCATCGACGGAGTGATGGTCGGCGTGACTCCCCCCGCCGAATAATCGCCATCGGACAGGGCGCGGTACAGAATGTCGTTGACGTTCGTCGCAACGATCAGCCGCTCGATCGGCAGACCCATCCGGGCCGCGACATAGCCTGCAAACACGTCCCCGAAATTGCCGGTCGGTACGCTGTAGGCGACTTTCCGCTCGGGCGCGCCGAGCTGCAGCGCCGAATAAAAGTAATAGACCACCTGCGCCATCAGCCGCGCCCAGTTGATCGAGTTCACCGCGCCAAGTTTCAGTGCGCCGGTGACGTTCGGATCGCGAAACATGCATTTCACATGAGCCTGCGCATCGTCGAAGCTGCCATCGATCGCGAGATTGTAGACATTCGCCGCTCGCACCGTCGTCATCTGGCGGCGCTGCACATCGCTGACGCGGCCTTTCGGGTGGAGCATCACGATTTCGACATTGTCGCGGTTCGCCACCGCATTGATTGCCGCGGAGCCCGTGTCGCCGCTGGTGGCGCCGACGATCATCATCCTTTGCTCACGCCGCGCAAGGAACGTTTCGAACAAATGCCCGAGCATTTGCAGCGCGACATCCTTGAAGGCAAGGGTCGGCCCGTGGAACAGTTCGAGCAGCCAGTGTTGTTCGTTTAGCTGAACGAGCGGCGTCACGGCGGCATGCCCGAAATCCCCATATACCGCCGCACACATCGCATCGAGCTCGTCATCGGTCAGGCTGCCCTTCACGAAAGGGCGCATCACTGTGGCGGCGAGTTCGTGGTACGGCTTGCCCCGCAAGTCGCGGATTTCCGCTTCGCTGAAGCGCGGCCACTCGCTGGGAAGATACAGGCCGCCATCGGTGGCGAGACCGGCCAGGGTGACGCCTTCGAAATCAAGCGTCGGAGCGCTTCCTCTGGTGGAGATGTATTCCATGGGTTCGCTGCGGTTAGCGGGGCGGGCTGGCAAGGGCAAGCAAGCTCGGCTCGCCCGCCCGTTAGTCCTTCTTTCGCAGCCGCGACCGCAAAGCGAACCCGTAAATAAGCAGAGCCGTCAACGCGAACAGGAACCACTGCCCGGCATAGGCCATGTGGTTATTGGGCAAGTCGCTCGGATCGGGACGCGTGAGCGGGCGCAAACCGGCCTGCGGTGGGTCGGCGACCAATCGCGGTCCTGGAGCGATCACGCCGCTGACCTGGCCTCCGTTCCAGGAAGGCGGCTCGATGGCGCGCGAAAAGCCGAGATCGACGAGGGCCGTCCCGCCATCCACAGCGCAGGTGAAGCGCTGCGCCCAGCCTTTTTGTCCATTTAAAGCGGTCCCGGCGACAGTTTCGATCGCGAGCACTTCGTCGCAATCGATCGTAGTGCGGCGAAACCATACGTCCTTGCCATCGCCCCATGTGGGAAAGCGCGCTTCGTCGCCCGCTGCGATCGCGGCATCGTAGCGGGCCAGCAGTTCCGCCTTCTCGTCGGCGCGACCCAGCTGCCAAATGCCGAGCCACACCATCGTAATCGCCGCTGCAGCAACGATAATTGTCGGGATCAGAGGGATGCGCGCAATCATTCGCCGAATGCGCTCTTGCCAGTCTGCGCCTCGTACTGGCGATACAAAAGCGCCGTCTTGTAGAAGCGCAGCACGCCAATGACCGCCGCGACGGTCGCAGGCGCCCAGAACATAACTTGAAGCCAGAATGGCGGCGAAATCGCAACGTCAATAGCGGTTGCAAGGCCGATCAGGATTGCCGCGATCAAGACCGTTACCAGACCCGCGAGACGCCCTCCGCGCTCAAGGCCGGTGAAATCCAACTGGCAGTTCTCGCATTTGAGCGCGACGCGCGCGGGCGCCTCAAACAGCGTTGGTTGTGCACAGCGCGGGCACAAACAAGAAAGGGCAGCCTGGAATAATCCCGACTGCCCTTTCTCGTGCGTCGGACTGTCGCCCGGCTTGATCAATGGACCGGTGCGCCCCAACCGCCCCAGATATAGACGGCGATGAAGAGGAACAGCCACACAACATCGACGAAGTGCCAGTACCAAGCCGCCGCTTCGAAACCGAAATGCTGGCGCGGCGTGAAGTGGCCCTTGTATGCGCGGAACAGACATACCGCGAGGAAGATGGTGCCGATGATGACATGGAAGCCGTGGAATCCGGTCGCCATGTAGAATGCCGAGCTGTAGGTGTTCTGGCCGAAGTTGAACGGCGCAACAGCATATTCGTAGGCCTGGATCGCGGAGAAGAGCACGCCAAGCGCGATGGTCGCCCACAGACCCTGCTTCAGCCCTTCGCGGTCACCGTGGATCAGCGAATGGTGCGCCCAAGTGACAGTCGTGCCCGAGCACAGCAGGATCAGCGTGTTCAGCAGCGGAAGGCTGAACGGGTCGAGCACTTCCATGCCTTCCGGCACCAGGCTCGCCTGCGCGCCCGCGACGCCGAAATTGTTGATCGTTTCCTGCTCGGCAGTGCCGGCCCCGATCACTTCGAGCGGCGTGGGGAAAAGAGCGAAGTCGAAGAAGCTCCAGAACCAACCGACGAAGAACATAACCTCCGAGGCAATGAACAGGATCATGCCATAGCGCATGTGAAGCTGAACCACCGGCGTGTGATCGCCCTGCTGCGCCTCAACCACGATGTTTTTGAACCACATGAAGAACGTTGCGATCAGCCCGGCGAGCCCGGCCCACATCACGATGCTACTCGCCGTACCGAACAGGTCCGGGTAGAAGCTGAGGACCATCCCGCTGGTAAAGGTCAGCGCCGAGATCGAGCCGACGAGCGGCCAGATGTCCGGTTCGAGAATATGATAATCGTGGTTTACGTTGCCAGCCATTGTTTGCGTTCCATCCCTAGAGGATACGTGGTCAATCGGTTTGCGCGTCAGGAGCCCGTGCTTACGGCCTCTTTCGCGCGGTGGAAAGTGTAACTCAGCGTAATCTGTTCGACATCGGCCATGAACTCGTCTTCGAGGATGGCCGGATCGACGTAATACAGCACGGGCATATTGACTTCCTGCCCGGGCTGCAGCGTTTGCTCGGTGAAGCAGAAACACTGGATCTTGTGGAAATACTTGCCTGCTTGCGCGGGTTCGACATTGAAGGTCGCGGTGCCGGTGATCGCTACGCTGTCATCATTGCGGGCGATGTAGCTGGCAATATCGCGTCGGCCGATGCGGACCGTGTCGGTCGCCTGAGCGGGGCGGAAACTCCACGGCACATCGCGGGCAGTCGAAGCATCGAAGCGGATCGAGATCTCGCGATCGATCCCTGCCTGCGCCGCGCGGCTTGCGTCGGCTTCGCTCGCGACCTGCGTCGTTCCGCCAAATCCGGTGACCCGGCAGAAAAGGTCGTAAAGCGGAACCGCGGCGTATCCCAGACCGAGCATGGCAAGCGCGCCGAGGAGCGCCAGGCCGCCCGTGCGAAGGTTCTTGTCATCGATCGAAGGATTGACCGAGCTCATTGGCTGCCCAGCCTCGCGATAGTTATCAGGTAAAACAGCACGACGAAGAAGATCAGCGTGCCGCCCACCACGTAATTCCGCGCCTTCTGGCGCCGTTTCGTTTCGGCTTCGTCCTCAGGCGTCATCCGAACGGCCCTGCGGAAATCAGCCCGCTGTTTTCGAGCAAACGATCAGCGACGAGCGCGCCAAAGAGAATGAAGAGATAGTAGATGCTGTATTTGAACAGCGTCTTTTCCTCACTCATCATGTCCTCATCGGCGCGCGTGCGCGTACCGACGGGCATGGCGAGTGCGAGGAACAGCAGCGACAGTACGACCGCGACCGACCCGTAGACCCAGCTGGTCGCGCCGATTGCCCACGGCGCGATGGCCACTGGTGCCAGAAACACAGTGTAAATGAGGATCTGCCGGCGCGTCGAACGCTCGCCTGCGACGACCGGCATCATCGGAATTCCGACCTTGGCGTAATCGGACTTCATAAAGAGCGCGAGCGCCCAGAAATGCGGCGGCGTCCACATGAAGATGATCGCGAACAGCAGCACCGGCATCAAAGTGATCTCGCCAGTTACCGCAACCCAGCCGATGAAGGGCGGGAATGCACCCGATCCGCCGCCGATCACGATGTTCTGCGGCGTGCGCGGTTTAAGCCACATCGTGTAAATCACGGCGTAATAGATGATCGCGACCGCGAGAGACGCAGCTGCCAGCCAGCCGATCGCGACGCCCATCAAACCGACCGACGTCACGGACAGGAAGATGCCGAAATCGCGGGCATCCTCGCGGCGCATCCGGCCGCTGGGCAGCGGACGATTGGCGGTGCGCTTCATACCTCTGTCGAGGTCGACTTCCCACCAGTGGTTGAGCGCGGCCGAACCGCCGGCACCCATGGCGATGGCGAGGATCGCAGTAAAGCCCAGCACCGGATGGATGCTTCCCGGAGCAGCCAGCAATCCGCAAATGCCGGTGAAGATCACCAGCGTCATCACGCGCGGTTTCGTCAGGGTGAAAAAATCACGCCAGTCGGTCGGCATTGCCTGCGGTTTGGCGGTCGGGGTTAAAAGCGTGTCCATCAAATCGTACTGTATCGGTCTCTGGTCAAAGGGAGAGCGCGCTTTCGCCAGCGCGCCCTCCCCCTAATTCTGTCGATGCGCGAGCCGGCTGTCACCGGCCTTTGCAATCAGGCCGTTGCCGGGCTTCCGTCGCGCGGCATGTGATCGTGATAATCGTGATGATCCTCGATCACCGGCAGGGTTTCGAACTGGTGGAACGGCGGCGGGCTCGACAGGGTCCATTCGAGAGTCGTTGCGCCTTCGCCCCATGGGTTGTTTCCTGCCTTGCGGCCAGCGGTGAACGCATAGGCAAGGTTTGCGAAGAAGATCAGCATCGATCCGGCCATTATGACATAGCCGTATGTGCTGATCTCATTCCAGAAGGCGAACGCTTCAGGATAATCGGGATAGCGCCGCGGCATGCCGTTCATGCCCAGGAAGTGCTGCGGGAAGAAGATCACGTTCACGCCGATGAAGAACAGCCAGAAGTGCAGGTGCGACAGCAATTCTGAATGCATCCGCCCGCTCATCTTCGGGAACCAGTAATAGAACCCGGCGAAGAGCGAGAACACAGCGCCCATGGACAGCACGTAATGGAAGTGCGCGACCACGTAGTATGTGTCGTGGAGGTTGTCGTCGATGCCGCCATTGGCAAGCACGACGCCGGTGACACCGCCGACAGTGAAGAGGAAGATGAAGCCCATCGCCCATACCATCGGCGATTTGAATTCGAGGCTTCCGCCCCACATCGTCGCAACCCAGCTAAAAATCTTCACGCCGGTTGGCACCGCGATAACCATGGTCGCCGCGGTGAAGTACATCTTCGTGTTCACGTCGAGGCCCACGGTATACATGTGGTGCGCCCACACGATGAAGCCGACGACGCCGATCGCGACCATGGCATAGGCCATGCCGAGATAGCCGAAGACAGGCTTGCGGCTGAAGGTTGCCACGATCTGCGAGATCATTCCGAAGCCCGGCAGGATCATGATGTAGACCTCCGGGTGGCCGAAGAACCAGAACAGGTGCTGGTAAAGGACAGGGTCACCGCCGCCCGCTGGATCGAAGAAGGTCGTGCCGAAGTTACGGTCGGTCAGCAGCATGGTGATCGCCGCGGCGAGCACTGGAAGCGCGAGCAGCAGCAGGAATGCCGTGACCAACACCGACCATACGAACAGCGGCATCTTGTGCAGGGTCATGCCCGGCGCACGCATGTTGAAGATGGTGGTGATGAAGTTCGTTGCACCCAAGATCGAGCCTGCGCCCGCAAGGTGGAGCGAGAAGATGGCAAAGTCGACCGCGGGACCGACCGAACCGGTCGTCGAAAGCGGCGCGTAGACCGTCCAGCCAACGCCTGCGCCCGGACCCGTACCGCCCGGTACGAACAGCGAGAACAGCAGGCTGAAGAAACCGGCAACAGTCAGCCAGAACGACACATTGTTCATCCGCGGGAACGCCATGTCAGGCGCGCCGATCATCAGCGGCACAAACCAGTTGCCGAAGCCACCGATCATGGCCGGCATGACCATGAAGAACACCATGATCAGACCATGCGCGGTGATGAAGACGTTCCACATATGCAGAGCGGTATTGATGTCGCTCGTACCGCCCATGAACTGAGCCCAGAACTGCAGGTACTGAATACCCGGCTCTGCCAGCTCCATGCGCATGATGCCGGAAATGGCACCGCCCACGATCCCCGCGATGATCGCAAAGATCAGATAGAGCGTGCCGATATCCTTGTGGTTCGTCGACATGAACCAGCGGGCGAAAAAGCCCGGTTTGTGGTCCGCGTGATCATGCGAGTGATCTCCGCCATGTCCGGCGGTCGGAGCGTCAAAACCTTCTGCGGTGGTTGCCATCGTTCAGTGTCTCTCGGTTCAGTCTTATTCGTCGTTCAAATTCGTATCACGCTCAAGGAGCGGGGATGTCGGCATCTGCGGCGTCGGAATCGGCGTCGACCTCGACCCCGGTTTCCTGACCCAACGGAAGAGCCTCATCCGTGGTTTCTTCGGCACCGGGCAGCGAGCCGCCCTGCTCCAGGATCCACGCCTCGAACTCAGCCATAGGCAGCGCTTCGACTGCAATCGGCATGTAAGCGTGGCGCGCGCCGCAAAGCTCGGAGCATTGGCCATAATAGAGGCCGGGCTCTTCGATCGTCAGCATCTTCTCGTTCAGACGGCCTGGTACGGCGTCCATCTTGAACCAGAGCGACGGGACGGCAAAAGCGTGGATCACGTCAGCCGCAGTGGTCTGAATCCGCAGCGGCACACCGGCGGGTACGACCATGCGGTTATCCACCGCCAGCTGGGCCGGTTCGCCATTGGCGATTGCGTCCGCATCGGAAAGCATATTCGAGATGATCTCGACCTCGCCGTGATCGGGATAGGTGTATCCCCAGTACCACTGATAACCGGTCGCCTTGATCGTGATTGCGTCTTCCGGCGGGGTTTCATACTGGCGTGCAAGCAAAGTGATCGAAGGCACTGCAATGATCACGAGGATGATGACCGGCACAATCGTCCACACAACTTCAATCAGCGTGTTGTGAGTAGTCTTCGACGGGACCGGGTTCGCCTTGCGATTGTAGCGCAGGATGACCCACAGCAGCAGGCCAAGCACGAACAGGCTGATCAGGGTAATAACCGGCAGCAGGATGTAATCGTGCATGCCCAGCGCATATGCGCCGTCGGCGGTGTACTGATCCTGAAAAGTCATGCTGGCCCAGATGTCATCTTCGGCGCTGGTCGGCATGCCCTTACCCTCAACCGGGTCCATTGGCACGTAGCCACTGGAAGCATCAGCCGCTTCGGTTTCTCCTGCAGGAACTTCCTGAGGTTCGGCGCTAGCCGGAACGTCCGCCCCAACGACTTCCTGCGCAATTGCTGCCTGCGGAGCCATCATTGCCGTTGCGGCAGCCAGGAGCGCAATAAGCCCCAATTTCAAACGGGTGTGGATATGACCCATCATAAAGGTGTCCAGATCGCTTTCGATTTTAATCCCATGCCATCCTAACGAAATCGCCTCGGGTACGAGTGATCGCGGACAGCGCCATTGCTGACACTTCTGTCAGCTTTGCGTGCCTATTAGCGGCGCTTGCTCACTGCCTCAAGCGCTTCTAGGGAGAAAATTATGCAATGCGCCATGACACATGCGCAAGATTGCCTGTTTCTAGCCCGGAAAATTGGTCTTTCGAACTTATGAACATGACTGCCAGCCTGCCGCATACCGAAGAAGAAGTGCTCGCCGAATTCCGCGCATCCGGCGCTCTGCTGGAGGGGCATTTCAAACTGTCGTCCGGCAAGCACAGTGGCCATTACCTGCAGTGTGCGCGGGTGCTGATGAACCCGGCCCGCGCCGCGCGACTCGCCGAAGCTATCGTCGCCGGAATTCCTGCCGACATCATCGACCAGGTCGACGTGGTCGTATCGCCTGCGATGGGCGGCATCATTGTTGGCCATGAGGTGGCTCGCGCACTTGGAAAAGATGCTCTTTTCCTTGAACGACCGGAAGGCGCATTTCATCTGCGCCGTGGCTTCGCGATCAATCCGGGTGCTAAGGTGCTGATGGTAGAAGATGTCGTCACGACAGGGCTTTCGAGCCGCGAAGCGATCGCAGCGGTCGCTCGCGAGGGCGGTGAAGTGATCGCAGAATGCGCGCTGATCGATCGATCGGTCGGCGCAGTCGATCTGGGCGTACCCTTCTACCCTCTCGCCGCCTTCGATTTTCCCACATATGCGGCGGGCAGCATCCCCGAGGAGCTTGCCCGCGTACCTATTACAAAGCCGGGAAGCCGCAAGGATTAGGCCGCGAGGTAATTGCCAATGAACGCATCGCTCCATCCCAATCCGCTAAGGCTCGGCGTGAACATCGACCACGTTGCGACCATCCGTAATGCGCGCGGCGGCGATCATCCCGATCCGGTCCGCGCGGCCGAGATCGTCGCGAGTGTCGGCGGCGACGGTATCACCGCTCACCTGCGTGAAGACCGCCGTCACATTCGCGACGAAGACCTGGCGCGGATACAGGATGCGACGGACTTGCCGCTGAACCTCGAAATGGCGGCAACGCGCGAAATGCTCGACATCGCGCTGCGGCACAAACCGCATGCAGCCTGCATCGTGCCGGAGAAGCGCGAAGAACGCACCACCGAAGGCGGTCTGGATGCAGCAGGCCTGCACAACACTCTTGTCCCTATCGTCGATGAATTGCGCAGCGCAGACATCCGCGTCTCGCTTTTCATCGAAGCCGATGAACGCCAGCTGGAAACCGCTCTGCGCCTCGGCGCACCTGTCGTGGAGTTTCATACCGGCGAATACGCGCACGCAATTCTCGATGGAGACCGCGATCGCACGGCGCGTGAATTGAAGCGCATTACCGATATGGCCGCGCTCGCGGCGAAAAACGGGATCGAGCCACATGCAGGCCACGGCCTTACATTCGACAATGTGCAACCGATCGCCGCCATCCCGCAGCTCGCCGAGCTGAATATCGGCCACTATCTCGTCGGCGAAGCCGTGTTCGTTGGACTTGAAAGTGCAATTCGCCGCATGCGCGATTTGATGGACGACGCGCGTTAGGATGGACACCAGCGAGGCCCCTGATCTCACGTCGGAGCAGAAGCGCTGGGCGTTCTTTGGTTCGACACTCTTCCTGACAGCGGTCGGGTTTCTGGGCTATGCGCTGGGTGAAAGTGCGATGATCCCGTTCGCTGCCGGCTGGGTTGTTCTCCAAGTCTTTGGCTTTGTCGGCTCGCTGCGTCTGGCAAAGGGCGATTTTGCGCACCCGCTCTTCAAATCGCAGGTGTTCCTGCATCTTATCGTGCTCATGCTGCTGGTGGCGCTTTTCCTCAGGAGCGGTGCATGATCATCGGCTTGGGCTCCGACCTTTGCAACATCGAGCGCATCCAGAACTCGCTGGACCGCTTTGGAGAGCGCTTCGAGAACCGCGTTTTCACCGATATCGAGCGCGCGAAGGCGCGACGCCGCCCGTTCACCATCGCGGGTACATACGCGAAACGCTTTGCGGCGAAAGAAGCGTTCAGCAAGGCCGTCGGCACAGGTTTCAAGCGCGGCGTATTCATGAAGGATATCGGCGTGGTGAACGCCCGGTCGGGCGCCCCAACGCTTGCATTGACCGGCGGAGCTGCAAAGCGGCTTGAAGAAATGGTCCCGGCAGGCCATGAGGTTCACATCCACCTTACCCTAACCGACGATCATCCATGGGCGCAGGCTTTCGTTATCATCGAAGCCACGCCCAAGTGAGCGCGATCATAAAGCTAAGCCTGTGAACACGAGCAATTCGAAACCTTTCAAGATGACCACCAACCCCGCTGCGAGCGAAAATTCAGGCGACGAAAAGATCAACTGGTTCGCCGAACTGCGCGGGCTGGGTATCATGCTGATTGCCGTGCTTGCGTTTCACAGCCTCGTGGCGAAACCGTTTTACATTCCCTCTACGTCGATGATGCCCAGCCTGTGGGTCGGCGATCGACTGGTGGTCAGCAAGTACCCCTATGGCTGGTCGTGGGCTTCGGCCAGTTTTCACCTGCTGCCGCGCGGCGAATGGCGAGTTTTCCCCGACACCCCGGAATATGGAGACATTGTCATCCCGGTGCACCCGACGCGCGACGAAGACTATATCAAGCGCGTCGTCGCCCTTCCCGGCGATACGATCGAGGTTCGCGAAGGCCGCATCATCCTGAACGGCACGCCTGTGAGGCGCGAGCAGATCCCGGACGTGCGGATCCCGTTCGAACCGAACCTGCTGTGCGACGGCAGGCCTTGCTTGACGAACTTCGAGCCGTACCAGAAAACCGGCCCGGACGGACAGGATTATTTCGAGGTCGAAGCCTACCGCGAGACGCTGCCCAATGGCGCGACCTACCTCATCATCGACCACAGGCAGCAATTGCTCGACAATTTCGGTCCTTACACCGTTCCGGAGGGCCGTGTGTTCGTGATGGGCGACAACCGTGACGAAAGCGCCGACAGCCGCGCACCCGCCGAAGCGCGCGGGCTCGGCGGGGGCATTCCGCTTGAAAATATCGGCGGCCGCGCGGAGTTCATAACGTTCTCGCTCGACGGATCGACGACGTGGAATCCTGGCACCTGGTTCGGCAGTTTCCGCCCTGATCGAGCGTGGACGACGCTTCGCCCTCCGCTCGCCGAAGGATATGAAACCGAAGAATAGCGGGCGCGTTTCAACGTACATCATGGCCAAGAAGTTTCTCTATTTCATCGCAATATGCATCGTCCTCTTCCTCGTCGGCCGGATCGGTTACGAGATGTTCAAGGATGAGCTGGCAGCCTTCGCGCTGGTTCCTTCGAACGAATTCACACCGACAGAGCCGCTGGAAGCAAACGCCTATCAGGATCCTGCGCTGTGGTATTCGCGGCCCGGCATCGGCGTAAATGATCCGGCGCGCTGGCAGCCTGCTTATGCTGCCGATGTCAGTAGCGGCGGTGAGAATCCAGTCGATCGCGCCCGCGACGCAGCGCTTCCGAATTTCGCCGTCTTCTTCATCCACCCGACCAGCTACCTCAGCCGGAACAACTGGAACGCGCCAATCGGTGAGAACGCCGACGAAGAGGCCGAACGGATCGCCCGCATCTACATCCGCGGGATGGCGAGCCCGTTCAACGGGGCAAGCGAAATCTGGGCGCCGCGGTATCGACAGGCGACGATGGGGGCGTTCCTGACGGACGCTCCCGAAGGACAGCAGGCGATAGGCGCCGCCTACGCAGACGTGCTCGAAGCCTATCGCTATTTCCTCAGCTCGATCGACGACGATACGCCGATAGTTCTTGCCGGCCACAGCCAGGGTTCGCTTCATCTTTTGCGGTTGCTTCGCGAGGAAGTTGCAGGCTCAGCCGAAACGGATCGTCTCATCGCCGCCTATGCGATCGGGTGGCCGATTTCGGTCGATCACGATTTGCCAGCTGTTGGATTGCCAGCCTGCGCAACCGCTGCTCAGACCGGTTGCCTGCTTTCGTGGTCCAGCTTCGCCGAACCTGCCGATCCCTCCAGCGTGATGAAAGCCTATTCGAATTCGTTGGGTTTCGACGGCAAAATGCGCGGGGATAGCACGATCCTCTGCACGAACCCGCTGACAGGCAAGTTTGGAGGCTCTGCTCCAGAGAGCGCAAACCTCGGAACGTTGGTGCCGGACGACAGCATGTCGAGCGGAGAGCTAGTGCCAGGCGCTGTACCGGCGCGCTGCGATGAACGCGGCCTGCTGCTGATAGGCGATCCGCCGGAGCTTGGTTCCTATGTGCTGCCGGGCAACAATTATCACGTGTACGACATTCCGCTTTTCTGGGCGAACACACAGGCAGACGTCGCGCGCCGTGTGCGAGCGATGGAAGCGGCAAACTGAGCAGCGCCCATCTCATCACCGAAGCGGCACCCGATTTCGCTGAAGCGCTCCCCGATGGCGGGGTCCTACTCGGCCTCGACCTTGGCACCAAGACTATCGGCACGGCGACCTGCGATGCGGGCTGGCGTTTCGCAACCAACGGAAAGACGCTGGGCCGCGGGAAATGGACGCGCGACAAGGCGCTCCTTGGCGAACTGATCACATCGCGAGACGTCAAAGGCGTCGTGCTAGGACTACCGCGCAATATGGACGGCAGCGAAGGACCTCGCGTGCAGGCCAGCCGCGCTTTTGCCAGAAACCTGTCCGAAGCATTCGGGCTTCCAGTACTTCTCTGGGATGAACGCTGGTCCACGCAGAGCGCGGAGGCCGCGCTGATCGGTCAGGACATAAGCCGCGCCAAACGCGCCAAAGCGATCGACAGCCACGCTGCGGCCATCATCCTGCAAGGGGCGATCGACCGGCTGGCAGGCGGAGTGATCTAGTCGGCAGGCGCTGCCCGACGTGCCCGCGCGACTACTGCTACCATTCGGCTGCCCGATGCTTCACCCGACCGCCACAGTTCATCTCTCTCTTCTCCCGCCCCAAGGCGTGCGGCCCTGGCCTCGAAACTCGCCAGCCGCAGACGATCGCTGGGATGCGAACGTCCCGCCCAGTCGGCGAATTCGAGCGCTTCGTCGGTCCCGAAGGCGACGGCCACCCGCAGAAATGCTTCGGTCGCGTTGGGGCTGAGCACGCGTGACACCTCTCGCCTTTGCAGGTCGAACCCGTACTGGTCGTGCCAGCACTGCGCTGGATCGACATGCATTACGTTTAAGGAGACTGAGAGGCTTTCGGCAGGCAATTGCGAATGGACATCGCGGTGCGCGCGGTAGAGCAGCATCTTGCCTTCATGAAGCGCGCTGCGCTCAATGAACCGCAATGGAGCAGCCTCACCCGGATAGCCCACCACGGCCTCGTAATCATACTCGAAGTAGTCGCTGCGATAGCCCGGGCCGAAGTAGCCACTCGTCAGGAACGAGAAGTTATGGTCATGCGGCACTCCGTAAACAAAGGTTTCGGCTCCGCTGTTTCGGAAGCAGAGATCGTTTTCGGCAGGCCAGATATTCGCGCGCAGGAACATGTTCCTGCGCACCGGGCTGAGCACGATGGCTTGCGGCCCAAAACCGCTCGCAATCTCGCTTTCGGTTCGTCCGGCAAGCCGATCGATCAGCCGGTCGGCCAGGAAAGCGCGATTGTTCGTCAATCGCCCGAGCCACCGGGCGGCCTCGTGCGTACAATCGGTATCTCTCGGATCGAAACCCAGCTCTGCGAGCGCCTCGATACACTCAGGCAAGGAGCAAGGATCATCGCTCAGGTTTTCAATCAGTTGCGGCACGGAACTTCCCTCTCTTGTGAACATGAGAAGGTCGGGCTTCGCCGCAATAATCTGGCCTCCAGATCGCGCGCCGGACCGGACAGCGGATCGAGGGAGGAACCGCGAAGGCTGGCAAGCAGCGCGAGGCCGCGCGCGGTATCGAGGCCGAGCGTTTGTCTGACCGCCTCCCATCGCACGTCGAGGTCTTCATCCAGGTCGCGGGCTCGCTCCGCCATCAACGGCAAGGCTTGGCGATGATCCATCGCACCTATCACCGCCAAAGCCATCAGCCGTTCGCTCGCCGATTTGTCACCGCTGGTCGAACGCAGCAGCGCGCTGTCAACTAGCCGGAATTCCTGCGTGGGTTTCGGCTGTCGAGGAGTGCGCGAAAGTTGGAGCAGAACCATCGATCCGTCGACGTCCACCACTTGCCGCGCCTGATATGGCCCCGACACCGCGATTGTGTCACCTACATGCCAATCGCACTGGTCCGCCGTTATCGCACGGCAGGAACCCACACCTTCGTTCCTGCTGTAGTGGCGACCCCGGCCAGAACCTGACAAGACGATCTCCATGCTCTCGCGATCGCTGAAGAGTGCAGTTTGGGTTTGAACGGAATTCGGCCTCTCGCGCCGCTCATAAGCCACCAGGTTGAGCGTCGCTTCGCCGCTTTGCAGCAATTGTACGCTCGTAAGGCCGTCCGCGCATCGATATCGGTGCTGAACCTCTCCCAGCGGCTCGTCCCGCAGCGCGCAGAGCACGTGGCGTTGCCATTCGGCAGTAAAGCTGGCCGCTGCCTTCGGATCCGTGAAAAGACTTTGCAGCGAAGGGCACTCGGAAAGCTCGCTCCCACTGTCATATCGGGCGAGCTCCGATGCGACAGTCCGGACACCGAGGTCGGCAGACCATTCGCTCGCCACACGGCTCATCCGCGACTGAACGCGGCGCTGCAGGGCGGGATCGCTCCGCAGCGCCGCAATCTCAGAATGCATTTGCATCGTAAGGACTGCCCGTCAGGCCACGATGGCCTGAGCGCCGGTGTCGTAGACATAAACCATGATGGCGACGATGCCGTCCTCGTATGCCGCGCCGAACTGTGTGGCCGATCCATACAGGCCCTGAGCGGTTTCAAGGCCCGGAATGGTGGCGAGATCGATCTTGGGAAGGTTCATTCATGTGTCCTTTCTTGGATAGCGCAGCGGCGTGGTTGCCGATGGCGCATGCGCAATCTGGCGGGTGAAAGGGGCCCCGAGAAATTAAAGGATTGTAATGCGCTGGGATGCCTCGCAAGGATCGCCCGCATGACCAAACCACCAGCTATCTTCGATCCTGCCGAGGCGTCGAAGCTGTTCTTTCGCCACGGCCATACCGGCTGGCTGGGCATGAAATATTCGGCGCACGGCGATAATTGGGTCGAGCTCGAGCTGCCTTGGCGCGAAGACCTGCTCGGCGACCCGGAGCGAGGCGTTCTCGCATCAGGGCCGATCATCAGTCTGATGGATATGGCGAGTGGAATGTCGATCTGGCACGTTAAACAGCAGATGGCGCTGATTGCGACGCTCGATCTGAGGGTGGACTACCAGCGCCCTACGCGCGAGCGCAGCTCTGTCTGGGGACGTGTCGAGTGCTATAAGACAACCAAGTCCGCGTCATTCGTCAGAGGCATCGCTCATGACGGAGACGCAGACGATCCGGTTGCGCATGTCGCAGGCGTTTTCATGACGATCGGGCCGCACCGCAATCCGGCGGACGCGCCCGGCAATATCAAATCGGCAAGCGCAGCGGGGACTGGCGATGAGTGAGATCGAACTGCCTCCCTATGCCCGCGCTTTGGGAATAGAGGTCAGCGGCGACGAAGGCGGCGCGCCGATTTTGACCGTGCAATTCGGATCATCGGTCGAGGGACGCCCCAAGCATTACCATGGCGGCGCGATTGCAGGCCTGCTCGAAAACGCAGGTTACGGCGCGCTGCGGGCTCGGCTGAAGGAAGAGGGGCGTGAAGCCCAGTTGAAACCGGTGAATATCACCGTCCAATACCTGTCGGCGGGGAAATCGCAGCCAAGCTTCGCCATCGGCCAAATCACGCGGCTCGGCAGGCGCAACGCCAACATCTCGGTCGAAGCATGGCAGGACGACCGCGACAAACCAATTGCCACAGCGGTCATGAATATTCTGATGGCTTGATCGCTATCTTTCGGAATCGGCAGGTTCAACGGCGAGACCATTGTCATCGAGCCGGAAATCGAGCGGAATACCCTCGACCTCAGTACTGATCGTGATGCCGTCATCGTCGAAACTGATGCGCGAGCCGTTTTCATCAAGCGGGATGGTCGCGCCGTCTTCGATGTCGAAGGGCTGGATCGGACCTTCAGGATCTGGTGCCGCGCTCGGCTTCGGTAACGGCAGCGACAGCGCACCGCGCATGAAGTCTTTCCAGATGCGCGCGGGCAATCCGCCGCCGGTTACCCCGTCGAGCGGTGAATTGTCGTCATTTCCGACCCACACACCGACTACCAGATCACCGGCATAGCCAACGAAAAGCGCGTCGCGATTGTTTTGGGTGGTGCCGGTCTTCCCATAATTTGCGATCGGCAGTGTCGCCGCCCTGCCAGTGCCGCGATTGATGACGGCACGAAGCATTTGCTCCAGATCGTCATGTGCGCGGCTGGACACATTGTCCTCCGGCGTAAGAAGCCAGTCCCACCAGCTGTCTTCCGCTTTTGGGAAGGCGTGCGCGCGAACCGGAAAGGAATTCGCGGCGACGCCCGCATAAGCGGACGTCAGCTCAAGGAGTGTCATCGAAGATGTGCCCAGAGCAAGGCTCGGATCGCCTTCGGGCAGCGGGGATGTCACGCCGAGCGATCTCGCGGTACGGATGACGTTCTCGCTTCCGATCTCATTGAACAGACGAACGGCGGCGACATTGCTCGATGTGGCCAGCGCATCCTCCAGCGTTATCGTTGGCGAGTAATTGTCGCGCGAATTCTTGGGTCGGTAGCTGCCTTTGTCGATGGGTGTATTGGGGATCGTGTCGTCGGGCTCCCACCCTGCTTCCAGTGCGGCGAGATAGACGAATAGTTTGAATGTCGATCCCGGCTGTCGTCTGGCTTGGGTCGCCCGGTTGAAAGGCGAGGATGCGTAGTCCTTGCCCCCGACCATCGCCACGACCTCGCCCGTAGGCCGCATTGCTACGAGCGCGACCTGCGCGTTTCCAAGAGCAGCTTTGCTCGTAACCCGTCCAGCGAGTTCCTGAAGTCCGGAATCGAGCGTTGTCCGAAAGGTTTGCCTCGAATAGCTCGCCTCCACGCCCTCTCGCGCAATCGGCAGAGCCCAGTCAGCGAAGTAGGTGCCTGTGGGCAGGTCGTCGCGGGTGCGCACATCAAGCTTGGGCGCAGGCAACGCGGCCGCTTCTGCTTGCGTGAGATATCCCTCCGCGACCATCGCGCCGACAACCAGATCCATCCGGCGCTTCGCACGGTCATAATGCTTGGTCGGATCGTAGCGCGACGGCGCCTGCAGCAATCCGGCAAGCATCGCCGCTTGCTGCGGCAGCAGGTTCTCCGGCTTGCGATAGAAATAATGCATCGACGCGGCGCGAAGCCCGTATTGATTGTCTCCGAAATACGCATTGGACAGATAGCGTTCGAGTATCTCGTCCTTGGTCAGCCAGCTCTCCAGCCAGAAAGCGATCAGCGCTTCGCGCGCCTTGCGGGTCAAGGTCTGCTCAGGCGTCAGGAAGGTGAACTTGGCAAGTTGCTGCGTGATGGTGCTGCCCCCGCCTCGCCCGGTCCAGACAGCGCGGGCGATCCCGCGCGGATCGACGCCCCAATGCGAATAGAACCGCCGGTCTTCGATCGCGAGAAACGCTTTAATGACGTGCGGCGGCAATTGCGCCACTTCCACCGGCTCATCCACCATCGCTCCGCTCCGCGCGATCGGCGTGCCATCGCTCGCGAGCAGAGTTATCTGCGGTGCGGCGATCGGCTCGAGCGATTTCGATAGCGGCGCGGTGATCGCGAGCCACGCGATGAGCGCGACGAACAGGAGGACGGCCGCCGTGAAAATGCGGATCGCCCACCAACGCTTGCGCCGTCCGCGATATTTCGATGGCCGCCACCACGGCAGCCGCCTTCGCCGTTCACGCTCGACATCCGTGTCGAGGGAAGAAAGGCGCCTATCCCACCTATCATAGTCCGGCGAGAAACGCGGCGTGGGCGAAGTCTCGAACTCGTCATCACCGGCGTAGGCCCGCTGCGATTCGTACAGCGGAAAGTAACCCGCCTCGCCGCCGCGATCGTAATCTTGCCGGGAATTTCTTCGAAATCGCGAAAACAGGCCCATACGAAGTGTATTAGCAGTCTATTACACCTGCAAGCAAGTGGCTTTGCTCAGCTTCCCTGAGCTGCGCTTTCGGGCAGGTCCTCGTCGAACACCCGCTGGTAATACTCGCTCACCAGCGTGCGCTCGGCCTCGTCACATTTGTTGAGGAAGGAGAGACGGAACGCGAAACCGACCGAATTGAAGATCGCGGCATTCTGGGCCCATGTGATCACCGTGCGCGGGCTCATCACGGTCGAGATGTCGCCGCTCATAAAGCCCTGCCGGGTCAGCTCCGCCACTTTCACCATATCCGCGATCAGCGCGTCATCGCTCTCGGGAGTTTTCGATTTGACGATCTGCTGCTCGGTTTCAGCGGGCAGGTAGTTCAGCGCGACAACTATGTTCCACCGGTCCATCTGCGCCTGGTTGATTGCCTGCGTCCCGTGATAGAGCCCGCTGGTATCGCCAAGACCGACGGTGTTGGTCGTCGCGAACAGGCGGAAATACGGATTAGGGGTGATGACGCGGTTCTGATCGAGCAGTGTCAGGCGGCCATCGAATTCGAGGATACGCTGGATCACGAACATCACATCCGGACGTCCGGCATCGTATTCATCGAAAGTCAGCGCCACCGGATGCTGCAAGGCCCACGGCAGGATGCCTTCCTTGAACTCGGTCACCTGCAGCCCGTCTTTCAGCACGATCGCATCGCGCCCGACCAGATCGATCCGGCTGATATGCGCATCAAGGTTCACGCGGATACTGGGCCAGTTGAGCCGCGCCGCCACCTGCTCGATATGGGTCGATTTACCGGTGCCGTGATAGCCCTGAACCATCACCCGGCGATTGTGCGCAAAGCCTGCCAGAATGGCGAGCGTCGTGTCCGGATCGAAGACGTAGCTGTCATCGAATTCCGGTACGTGCTCATCATTTTCACTGAACGCGGGAACCTGCCAATCGATATCGATGCCGAACGTGTCGCGCACATCGACCGTCGTGTCCGGCTTCGAAGGAATGGCGCTGGCGCCGGCGAATTCTTCTGAGGAATGTGAGTTCATTGCGCGCCCCGGTTAAAGCGCATGAGCCTGCGCCGCAAGACGGCTCGGCCTGCTAAATTTACAAGTAAGGCTATTTTTCTTGGCCTATCTGCCAGGAACCCGGATCGACGCGAGGTGCCCGCGCTTGATCCATAAGCGAGCGTCTTCGCTGCCAGCTACCAAAACCGCCGATTGGCCGGGTGGCCAGCGAAGCCAGTCCTGCGCGGCATAGGTCTCGCTCGCATGATCGATCGATCCTGACAGCACCAGCAGCTCAAATCCGCCTTCGCTCTCGAGCCTGACCGCGGCGCCAGCGCTCCAATCCTCGACCGCGACTTCCTCATACGAGCGCTTGGCCACCACGGCAGTACGGACGCCGGGCCGCTGCGGATCGGGCGTAGTCGCCAATGCACCGAGATCGACCGCGATCTGGTCCTGATCGGCTTCGTCGAATTGCCAGAGCTTCACGAAGATCGTGCAGCCCGGATCGGAGCGCGGGATGTGGTGCGTGCCAATCGGATTGCGGACGTAGGTGCCTGCCGGATAGTCGCCGTGCTCGTCCTGGAAGACACCTTCAAGGACGATAAACTCCTCCCCGCCCGAATGGGTATGTTCGGAAAAGGCGCTACCAGCGGCGTAGCGGACGATCGACGTCGCGCGCGCGACCTCATCGCCCATGCGGTCGAGCATTCGCCGCTCTACTCCCGCCATCGGTGATGCCTGCCACTCAAGCTGGTCGGTGTGGATCGCCACAGCTTCATCGAAATCGGCATTAATCTGCATCTCTCGCAGATGGTCTCGCGGATCGGCGGAATAAAGGGCCCGCGCGCTCGAAAAATGCGATCATTGTGATTACATTGGCGAAATGGCCGACCCGATTGAAACTCTGCGCTTAAAGCTCGTCGAGCAGGTGCGCGGCGTTTTCAACGACACTTCGCAAGGTCAAAAGCCGGTTCCGCCTTCCGATGATGCGCTGTTCGAACGCGACACCCCTATCCGCATGGTCCATGCTGATCTCGTCGGCATGATGACGGGCGGCATTCGCGGGCTGCTTCTCCAAATGCTTCATCCGCACGCGCTTCAGGGGGTGCTCGATCATTCCAACTTCCGCGAGGACATGCACGGCCGCTTGCGCCGGACAGCCAAATTCATCGCGGTGACGACTTTCGGCCACCGTGACGAAGCGATGAAGGCGATCGAGCGGGTAAACCGCATCCATGCGAAAGTGGGCGGCACGCTGCCGGATGGCACGCCCTATAATGCCAGCAATCCGCGCACTCTAGCGTGGGTGCATGTCGTCGAAGCGCAGAGCTTTCTTGCAGGATATGTCAGACACGTGCGCCCCGACATGCCTTACGCCGACCGCGATGAGTATTACCGCCAGTTTGCTGTCATCGCCCGCGCGCTTGGCGCCGATCCAGTGCCGGAAACGCAGAACGAGGCAGACGCCATCTTCCGGGAGCTCCGCAGCGATTTACGCGCTTCGCCAGAGGCGCGCGAAGTGGCTCAGCTGGTCCTCAGCCAGCGCCCGAAAGGCACCCCGCCCGCATTGCAGACGATGATCGGGGCCGAAGCGGTGGCGATGCTGCCCGAATGGGCGCGCGCAATGCTGCGCTTGAGACGTCCGATGATGACCGCCCTGCCCGCCCGCGCAGCGACATGGGGCGTGGGCCGGACATTGCGCTGGGCGTTTCGTCAGAATTGAGGCATTATGCATCTCCGGGAGGAGACCGATCATGCATATTCAAGGCTTCGTTATTCCGCTGCTGCCGGGCAAAGAAGACGCCTATATCGACATGGCGCGACAGGCTGGCGAAATGTTCCAGAGATATGGGGCGCTTGAGATCGTCGAGATAATCGAAGACGATCTTCCCGAAGGCTCGCATACCGATTTTCGGAAGGCAGTGAAGGCCGAGGAAGGCGAGAAAATAGTCTTCTCGTGGGTCGTTTGGCCGGACAAGGAAACCTGTGAAAGCGCGGCGAAGGCAATGGAGGAGAGTGGAGAAATGGAACCGCCTGATGAGATGCCGTTCGCTGGCAAGCGGCTCATCTATGGCAGCTTCAAACCGATCTATACGCTGGGCAGATAGGACGCTGACGATGGCGGAATTCACTTTCTACACTGTGGCGATGAGCCGCGGTCAGATTTCGCGCTGGGCACTGCACGAAGCAGGCGCAGACTATGATCAGGTCGTCTTCGAATTTGCCTCTCGGCCTGACAACTTCACCAAGATCAATCCGATGAACAAGGTGCCCGCTCTGGTCCATCACCATGGTGGCCACGATCTCGTCATCACCGAAGCGGCGGCGATCAATCACTATCTCGCCGAAACGCATCCCGATAAAGGCTTGCTTCCCGACGCACACGAGAAGGCAGCCTACTTTCGCTGGCTCTTTTTCGCCGCCGGTCCGCTCGAACAAGCGGTGGTTGCGCAGGCGATGGACTGGAAGGTACCGAAAGAGCGGACCGGCATGGCGGGATTCGGCAGCCTCGAACTTGCGCTGTCGGCGATGGAGGACTGGCTTTCTGGCAACGATTTCGTGGCGGGGAAGCGCTTCACCATGGCCGACACCTATGTAGGCAGTCAGTTCGTGTGGGGCCTGCGGTTCGGTTCGATCCCTGAAACGCCTGCGTTCAAGGCCTATGTCGAGCGCGTGACCGATCGCCCAACTTATTCGGAAGCCAACGCAATCGACGCCAAGCTGATCGAGGACAGCGCCACAGGTTAGGCGATGGCAGCGCTCTTCCTCAGCAGTTGATACGCCTCTACGACTTTGTTCAGGCGCACTTCGTATTGGCGATCCCCACCGTTGCGGTCGGGATGATACCGGCGAACAAGCTCGGAATAGCGCCGACGCAGCCGCCGCCGGTCTGTGTTGCTGCCAAGACCCATCGTTTCCAGAGCCTGGGCCTCGTCTTTCGAAAAACGCCCGTCCATGGCCATTCGGGCTTCGCGCTCGGCGCGGCTGCGAATGCCGCTCGCGCGCGCCGCAATCGCATTGAGCGGATCGTCGAAATCGGCCCAACGCGGCATACCGTCCACCGCTGCCTTGGGCGAAAACGCCGCACTTTCGGTGCGCCATCCGCTGGCAGGGGACTGGGCTGAGAGAATTTCCTCTGCAGTCATACCTTCGAACCAGTCGTAGCCTGCATTGAATTCGCGGATATGGTCGAGGCAAAACCAGCGCCATTCGCCCGGTCCATCAAAACCGTTGGGACGATATCCCGGCGCACGAAATTCACCAGCGTTGCGGCATGTCGGATGCTCGCAGACGCGGTCTTCGGTTTCGTGACGGCCGTGGAACTTTGCAGAACGCATAAGGGTTGAGAATGGTGACTTGCGCACCAGATTCCAACCATCACGTGATTGCAAAAGGGACAATCGGGAATGAGCGGAACAATCGCCGAGGAAATGCGGGAGCGGCTGACAGAAGCTTTCACGCCGTCGAAACTCGACATCATCAACGACAGCGCCAGCCACGCAGGACACTCCGGCGATGACGGGTCGGGCGAATCGCATTTCACGATTCTGATCGAGGCGGATGCGTTTACGCCGATGAACCGGCTCGCCCGTCAGCGCGCGGTGATTGCCGCCCTCGGCGATATCGTCGGCGAGCGGGTCCACGCGGTCGCGATCAAGGCAAGTGCGCCGGCCTGATGGCCGATCTCAATCCCGCAAAGCGCCTGCGCCGATCGGCGAGGATCATCGTGCTCGATCCGGAAGACCGGGCTCTGATGTTCCGTTTCGACGTGCCCGATCGCCCGCCTTTCTGGGTGACCACTGGCGGCGAATGTGAGGCGGGCGAAAGCTTCGAGGACGCGGCGACGCGCGAGCTCTTCGAGGAGACGGGCATTGTAACGGATCCCGGTCGGCAGATCGCCCGAACCACACCGGAATTCGTCACAGTCGAAGGCGAACCTGTGCAAGGTGACGAGCGCTACTTTCTCGTGCGCGCCAAAGAGGCCGCAATCGACACTTCGCATCATACCGAGCTCGAACAAAGGTTGATGACACAGCATCGCTGGTTCACCCTCGCCGAACTTTCCGATTGGCACGAGGCGCTTTTTCCTGAAAACCTTGCGGAACTCATTGAGAGGGAGCTCGCAGGATGATCACCGAAACAATCACGCCGACCACTCACGATCTGGGCCAGTTCGAGGTTCGGCGTGTGCTCCCGTCAAGACAGCGCACAATGGTAGGTCCATTTATCTTCGTTGACGAATTCGGCCCCGGTCAGCTCGATATCGGAACCGGCATGGACGTGCGCCCGCATCCGCATATCAATCTTGCGACTGTCACTTGGCTGTTTCAGGGCGCGATCGATCACCGCGACAGCATCGGATCATTCTCGACGATCAGGCCCGGCACGGTGAACCTCATGACCGCTGGGCGGGGCATCGTGCATTCTGAGCGTTCACCGCAGGAAGAGAAAGCCAGGGGACCGATGCTTTACGGCACGCAGACATGGCTCGCTCTGCCCGACGGACGGGAAGAGATCGATCCGGCTTTCGAGGCGGTTAAGGATCTGCCGATGATCGAAGACAAAGCCGCAAAGGCGTGGGTGATCATGGGCAATCTGTGGGGTGAAAGCGCGGCAACCACGACCTATGCCGACACGATCTATGCCGAAATCCTGCTCGGACCAGGCGGCACAATACCGATCGAAGCAAACGCCGATGAACGCGCGGTGATCCTCGTCGGGGGCGAAGCCGAAATCGACGGGGTATCGCTTGGCTCATTCGAGCTGGCGGTGCTCGCACCGGGAGCCGAAATGACACTTTCCAGCCGCGATGGCGCGCGCGTCATGCTGCTCGGCGGGGAAGCCTTCAACACCAAGCGCCACGTGTTCTGGAACTTCGTCAGCTCCGACCGGGAGCGCATACAGCAGGCGAAAGAAGACTGGCGCGAAGGCCGGTTCCCAAAGGTCCCGGGCGACGACGAAGAATTTATCCCCTTGCCGGAAGTGCCCAAGACGGTCAGCTATCCCTGAAATCGGTTTGGGAGAGAGCAATGGATTATGCTGGCAAGGTCGTCTGGATCACAGGCGCGTCATCGGGAATAGGTGCAGCGCTGGCGAGGGATGCGGCGGCACGCAGCGCGCATATCGTTTTGTCCGGGCGGAATCGAGAGCGCCTCGATAAGGTCGCGGCGGAATGCGGCGAAACGCTCGTTCTTCCCTTCGATGTGCGCGATGACGACGCGCTTGCGGCCGCGACGGCGGATGCAATCGCGTGGAAAGGCGGGGTCGATGTCGCGTTTGCCAATGCAGGCGTGTCGCAGCGCAGCCGGGCACTGAACACCGATATGCAGGTCTACCGCGACATCATCGATATCGACCTGACAGCACAGATAGCCTTTTCCCAGGGCCTGATCGGCCACATGGTCGAGCGCGGCTCGGGTGCCCTCGCCTTCATCTCCTCCATTGCCGGAAAAGTCGGCGTGCCGATGCGCACGGCCTACAGCGCGGTGAAATTCGGGCTGGCGGGCTATGGCGATGCGCTGCGGGCAGAGCTTTCGCAAACTGGCGTCGGCGTGCATGTGATCTACCCCGGCTCCGTCGCGACCGACGTTGCGCGCAACGCGATGGTCGGCGACGGCAGCAAGCGCGGGCGAAGCGACAGGGTGATCGACGAAGGTATCCCCGCCCCCGATGCGGCCAAGGCAATGCTGGACGGGATCGCAGCGGGCGAGCGAGAAATCATCGTCGCACAGGGAGCCGAAGCCGGTATGGGTGAACTGCGCCGCACACCCGACGAGCTGTTCGATCAGGTCGCGGCGATGGTCGCCAGCGGTTACATGGAAAAGATGGAAAGCGAGGGCTGACGGCAATGGAGCAGAAGCGTGTCGAGCTTGCCAACGGGATACATCTCGATGTGGTAGACGAAGGACCGGTCGACGCGCCCGTTCTCATCTTCCTTCACGGTTTTCCCGAAAGCCATCGCACTTGGCGGCACCAGATCGCGCATTTTAAGGACTGGTTCCGCTGTATCGCGCCCGATCAGCGCGGCTACCGCGGATCTTCGAAGCCGCAGGATGTCGATGCCTACACGCCGGACAAGCTGATCGGCGATATCTTTTTGCTCGCCGACGCGCTCTCGATCCCGAAATTCACGATCGTCGGCCACGATTGGGGCGGCGCGATCGCCTGGGGCGTGGCGCTAGGCGGTCAGCACATGCGAGTAGAGCGCGCGGTTATCGCGAACGCGCCGCACCCGGCAATCTTCCAGACACTCCTCTACACGAACCCTGTCCAGCGCGAGGCGAGCCAATACATCCGCGGATTCCGCGATCCTGCGAACGATCCCTTGGTAAAGGATCAGGGGCTGACCGGACTGATGCTGCAAGAGGTCAAGTGGGATCGCCCCAGCGCAATGGAGCCGGAGGAGCGGGCGGCCTTGCTCCGCGATTGGCAGAACCGGGATGCGGCGTTCGGAATGCTCAACTATTACCGCGCAAGCCCGATGACTGTCCCGACCATGGATGAGCCGTTTGAGGTACCGGCGGACTACACCCCACCACAGCTTCCCAAGCTAACCATACCGACGCTGGTGATTTGGGCGCTCGACGACCTCGCTCTGCCGCCCGAAAACCTTCAAGGGCTGGAGGACCTCGTCGAGCCGTTAACGATCGAGCGCGTGCCCGATTGCGGGCACTTCGTACCATGGGAAGCGCCTGAGAAAGTCAACAGCGCGATGGAGGCCTTTCTCGCGAGCTAGTGTCAGCCGAGGGCGCGCAGAATCCCGAATTCCCGTCGTATGGCAGCGACGGTTTTAGACCGGTAAGCCCGATTGCCAGCCCATTTCCATTTCTTGCGAAGCTTTCGAGACTTCCATGCGATGCGAAAATAGTCGGGAAACGCTCGAAAGTACGTCTTCGTGATCGGCCACCATCCGATATCTTCGATCAGCTCCTTTTCTTCGGGAAGATCGAAGAAAGCCTTGATATCGCCGATTGAAATGTCCGTCCCAAACAGCGTCCAGCCATCTGCCTGGGCCTCTTGTCGCATGCTCGTATCGAGCCCGAAAAGGACGTGGATGATGTCGTGCCTTTCGAAGTGTTCTTGCGCTGTCTTCCGCATATCGCGATACTTGGTGTTTAAACCATTGTCTTCGCGAAATTGATGAAGAGCGTCCTCTAAGGTCAGGTCGGAATAAAGAAGCGGTTCGGCCATTGCGACGCTATATCAAATCAAGTTTCAAATTGCAACCTTAATGCCCGTCCAGCCACTCCACCCACGCGCCATGCGGATGGGCATGGCTGAGGAGTACGGGCTCGCCGCTATGTTCAGCACCGGTCCATAGACGCACTGTCAATTCATGGCGAAACGTCTTGGGGTCAGTCTCAAGCGAGACCCAGGCCAGCGGTCGATCTTTGCTCGCCTCCTTTCCTGTCTCCTCGAACCGCGCACTGATTGCGGCCTGCGTTTCGGCGGGCATGTATTGCCACATGATCGAGTGAAACATCGCGCGGGTCGTGCCGGCTGCCTGCGGTCGCGCGAGCATTTGGGCAACAAAATCTCCAGCATCCTGTTTGACGAGATCAGGCGGGTTTGCCTTCGCCAGTTCGATCGCCGCATCGATCCGCGCCATGCGGCCCGGCGCGTCCGGCCAGACATAACTTCTGAGCTTTAGAGCACTTGCGGGATCACTGAGATCGATCGGAGCCAGGTCGCAACCTTTTACGGAAACAATTCTGAAATCGCCCGGCGGCGGCGGCGGGGCCCCTTCGCCTCGCCATTCAGGACAAACCCGCATCGGCGAACCTGGTGGTCCGACTTCGGTTCCGCCCAGGTTGAAACGATAGCGTTCAAGCATGGTCAGGACGCCCGCGCTGGCACCCAGTTCGAACAGATCGAATTGCGGCGCCGCGCGCTGCGCAATCCAGAGCAGGCTGCTCATTATGCTTGCTGCGCGTCCCGCTTCATTGGTCTGCGGCGGTCCATCGAGCCAAGGCAGCAGCTGGGTGTCGTATGTTTCGACCAGCTCGCACACCAATGCGTCGATCTGTCCCTGATCGGTGATTTGCCCTGAATAAACACGCGCCAAGCGTTCATCTTCGCCAGACAACAGAAGGTGATGCAACCCGCCAGCCATCCGCAGAGGCATGGCATCCTTTAGCGTAAGCCCCTCCCAACCGGCGATGCGCCTGCCGGTTGCCGTGTTTCCCTCTCTGACCTTGGCCAGCGCGCGAATGACGCGTGCCGTACAAGGGGCGTTGTTTTTCTCCGCATGGGCGGCCTGCCATTCGAGCGCTTCGGCGAACTCTTCGATCGCCATGATCTTCGCGTCACTCATAGTGCCCCCTTTTGATTGCTCTTTCATCCTCGAATGCCTATTTGCCGCCGCGCAATGACCGGTGAACAAGCAAACGACACATTCGGGCAGCTGACCTTCGCTGTCCCCAAGGGGCGCATTCTCGATGAGGCGCTGCCGGTGATGGCGCGTGCCGGCGTGGTGCCCGAGGATGGCTTTCACGACAAGTCCAACCGCTCGCTTTCCTTCGACACCGACCGCAGCGATATGCGCCTGATCCGTGTGCGTGCTTTCGACGTCGCGACCTTTGTCGCTCACGGAGCAGCCCAGATTGGCATAGTGGGCTCAGACGTGATCGAGGAGTTCGATTACGCAGACCTTTATGCTCCGGTCGATCTCGATATCGGCCATTGCCGCCTATCGGTCGCGCGATTGGAGAGCGATGCCGAGGATCGCGCAGGGGTCAGCCACCTGCGTGTTGCCACGAAGTATCCGAACCTCACGCGCAAGCATTTCGAGAAGGCAGGCATTCAGGCCGAGTGCGTGAAGCTCAACGGCGCGATGGAACTTGCGCCTTCGCTTGGGCTGGCCCGGCAGATCGTCGATCTTGTCTCGACCGGGCGAACGCTCAAACAGAACGGCTTGGTTGAAACCAGCCGCATTATCGACATCTCCGCGCGCCTGATCGTCAATCGGGCAGCGCTCAAGCAGGATCCGAGGGTGGCGGATCTGGTTGCAGCCTTCCGCGCCGATGCGCAGGCTCGAACCGAAAAGGCAGCCTGATGCAGACCCTCTCCACACTTGATCCCGACTTTCAGAAGAAATTCACTCGTCTGGTCAATGCTCGCCGCGAAACGGACGAGGATGTTGCCGGGCGCGTGTCCGCCATTCTGACAGCTGTCAAATCTCGCGGCGATCACGCCCTGGTCGAATACAGCCAGCGTTTCGACAGCTACACCCTCGCATTGGATGAGGACTGGGTCATCACGCCCGAGCGGTGCAAGGAGGCCTATGACGGCCTGGATACAGAGCTGCGGGACGCTCTCGATCTCGCGGCGAAGCGCATCCGGTCCTATCACGAAGCGCAGCTCCCATCGGATCGTGATTATACGGACGAAGCAGGCGTGCGCCTCGGTTCGATCTGGCGTCCGGTCGATGCAGCAGGTCTTTATGTGCCTGGCGGTCGGGCGGCCTATCCCTCTTCGCTGCTTATGAACGCGATACCCGCGCGCGTGGCAGGGGTGGAGCGGCTTGTAGTCGTCACGCCGACACCGCGCGGGGACAGCAATCCAACCGTTCTGGCCGCCGCGCATATAGCCGGGATCGATGAAATCTGGCGCGTCGGCGGGGCGCACGCGCTTGGTGCCCTCGCCTACGGGACAGAGCGGATAAAGCCAGTCGATGTGATCACCGGCCCCGGCAATGCTTATGTCGCCGAGGCAAAGCGGCAGCTTTACGGCGTTGTCGGGATCGACATGGTGGCGGGGCCATCCGAAATTCTGGTGATCGCAGATGGCGAGAACGATCCGGACTGGATCGCCGCAGACCTGCTTAGCCAGGCGGAGCATGATCCAACGTCGCAATCGATCCTCATCACGGACGACGCTGGTTTCGGTTCGCTCGTCGCCGATTGCGTAAGGTTGCAATTGAACCAGCTTTCGACTGCAAAGACTGCGCAAGAAAGTTGGGAGGCCAATGGCGCGGTGATCGTCGTGAACGATCTCGAATCGGAAGCGCCTGCCCTCGCCAACCGGCTTGCAGCCGAGCATGTCGAGCTTGCCATCGACAATCCCGAGGCCATGCTTCCACTCATCAAACATGCTGGCAGCGTCTTCCTCGGCCGGATGACGCCCGAGGCGATCGGCGATTATGTCGCCGGGCCCAACCACGTACTGCCAACCGGTCGGCGCGCTCGTTTTTCGAGCGGCCTGTCTGTGCTCGATTTCATGAAGCGGACCAGTTTTCTCGGACTCGACGACGCGTCCTTCGCGGCAATTGGTCCTGCAGCCGCTACCCTCGCGCATGCGGAAGGCCTGCCAGCACATGCCAGATCGGTGGAGCTTCGAAGCAAATGAATACAACCGCCCGATCGACAGCGCGCTCGACCGCTCGTCTTGCTGCGGTGCAGGCGCTTTATCAGCAGCAAATGGAAAAAACACCGCTCGCCAAGCTGCTTGACGAATTCCACCAGCACCGGCTGGGCCGGGAAGTCGATGACGAAGAACATGAGGGCGAAGTTTTCGCCGATGCCGAGGTGGAGTTTTTCGACGATCTCGTTCGCGGGGTCGATGCCCGGCGCGATGAGATCGATGCATTGCTGACCGACAAGCTCGCGGCGGGCTGGACGCTCGCTCGGCTGGACAAAACCATGCTGCAGGTGCTGCGCGGGGGCGCATATGAGCTGCTTGCCCGTGCCGACGTGCCAACGGCCACAGCGATCAGCGAATATGTCGACGTAGCAAAGGCGTTTTTCGACGACCGCGAGGCGAAGTTCGTGAACGGGATTCTCGATGCGGTGGCGAAGGATGCGCGCCGCTGATTTTCTAGCTACGGACCGCCATGCTAGAGCTGCTGCGATGATGACCGAAGCCGAATTTCTGGCGGCGCTGCGTACGCTACCGCTACATCCCGGAGCGCGCGATCTCAGGGATGACTGCGCGCTGATCGAGATTGGCGGTGAGACGCTTGTCCTCAATCACGACGTGATGGCGGAGGACACTCACTTCCGCCGTAATGCCGACCTTGCCGACGTCGCGTGGAAGCTTGTCGCCCTCAATCTATCGGATTTAGCATCTAAAGGTGCGAGGCCGGTCGGTGTGCTGCTGGGCCACGCGCTTGGCGGGAACGATCAGCGCTTTATCGAAGGTCTGCGAGCCGCGCTCACCACCTACGGCGTTCCTCTGATGGGCGGGGACACCATTGCGTCAACCGGGGCGAGCACCTTCAGCCTTACCGCGATTGGGCGAGCGACCAGCACGCCGGTCCCTTCCCGCAGCGGCGCAAAGCCCGGTCAGAGCATCTTCGTCACAGGCTCCATTGGACGCGCAATGCTCGGCTTCGAAGGTTCTGCGGAGCATCGCCTTGCGTTTGAGCGGCCGGAACCGCGGATCGAGGAAGGAATTGCGCTCGCGCCCATAGTGGGCGGGATGATGGACATATCGGACGGCCTGCTACTCGATGCCTTCAGAATGGCCGAAGCAAGCGGCACGACCTTCTCGATCGAAAGCTTGGCCGTCCCGGTCGCCGATCGCGATCGTGCACTCGACTGCATGCGCTGGGGAGATGATTACGAGCTGCTCTTCACCCTCCCGTCCGGCTGCGATCCCCCGGTAAAGGCGGCCGTGATCGGCCAGGTGGTAGAGCGCGGAGACGCTCCGCTGATCCTCGACAAAGAGGCCTTAGCAGAGCCCGACGAGCTGGGGTATCAGCACGGCTAGGCCTGTCAGGGCGCTTATTTCCTCCCAAAACTGGTGAAACGGGCCAGGTCGTCCGTCTTTGAGGCTTGTCAGCTTGAAGCTAGCCCGTATGACTGTGCGTCCTTGCGCCGCCTAATCATAAAGCGGGATCTTTTAATCAGGCGCATTTCCCAAACATATTTCCGCGTCACGAGAGGGGATAATTCGTGGACCTAATACTCATATCTATCGGGCTGGGACTGCTCGCCGTGATCTACGGCATCGTCACTAGCCGCCAGGTTCTCGGCGCTGATGCCGGGAACGCAAAAATGCAGGAAATCGCCGGAGCGGTTCAGGAAGGCGCTCAGGCCTATCTCAACCGTCAATACACGACGATCGGCATCGTCGGTGTAGTCGCTGCGGTGCTTGTCGGGGTCTTCCTCGGCGTAGTTCCAGCGGTCGGCTTCATCGTCGGCGCTGTGCTGTCAGGCGTGGCGGGCTATATCGGGATGAACATCTCGGTCCGCTCGAACGTGCGTACCGCCGCTGCGGCTGAAAAAGGCCTCCAAAACGGTCTCACCATTGCATTCCGCGCAGGCGCCATAACCGGCCTTCTGGTTGCCGGTCTGGCTCTGCTGGCAATCGCCGTCTTCTTCTACGTCCTGATCGGTCCGATGGCGCAGGCAGTGAACAGCCGCACTGTGATTGACGGTCTTGTCGGCCTCGCATTTGGCGCATCGCTCATTTCGATCTTCGCGCGTCTTGGCGGCGGTATCTTCACCAAGGCTGCTGACGTGGGCGCAGACCTTGTCGGTAAAGTCGAAGCGTCCATTCCGGAGGATGACCCCCGCAACCCGGCGACCATCGCCGATAACGTGGGCGACAACGTTGGCGATTGTGCTGGCATGGCGGCTGACCTCTTCGAGACCTATGTCGTCACCGTCGGTGCGACGATGGTTCTGATGGCGCTGCTGCTTACCAATATCGGTGATTTGCTGCTGCCATTGATGGCGCTTCCGCTTCTGATCGGCGGCGCATGTATCGTTACCTCGATCATCGGCACGTATTTCGTGCGTCTCGGCAATGGCACCAATGTCATGGGCGCGATGTACAAAGGCTTCATCGTGACCGCCGTGCTGGCGATCCCGCTGATCTGGTTCGCGACCGCCTATGCGCTCGGAACCGTTGGTGCAGACATGAACACGGTCCTCAACCCTGGACTCGGCATGGTCGAGTTCACGGGGCGTGACCTGTTCTACTGCTCGCTTATAGGCCTTGCGCTGACAGGCATCATCATCTGGATCACCGAATACTACACCGGCACGAACTTCCGTCCGGTGAAGTCGATCGCCAAGGCATCGGAAACGGGCCACGGCACAAATGTGATCCAGGGTCTGGCGATCAGCCTTGAATCGACCGCCCTGCCGACCATCGTCATCATCGCAGCCATCATCGGCGCGTACCAGCTGGCTGGTCTGCTCGGCCTCGCCTTCGGTGCGACCGCGATGCTTGCGCTCGCAGGCATGGTTGTCGCGCTCGACGCCTACGGTCCGGTGACGGATAACGCAGGCGGCATCGCCGAGATGGCGGGTCTGGACGAGAGCGTTCGTGAAAAGACCGACCTGCTCGACGCAGTGGGCAACACCACCAAGGCCGTGACCAAGGGTTATGCCATTGGTTCAGCCGGTCTCGCAGCGCTCGTTCTGTTCGCGGCCTACACCGCTGACCTTCGTGAGTACTTCCCGACCGCTGAAGTCAATTTCAGCCTCGAGAATCCTTACGTGATCGTCGGTCTGCTGCTCGGCGCATTGCTCCCGTACCTGTTCGGTGCGATGGGCATGACCGCCGTGGGCCGCGCTGCGGGCGACGTGGTTGTCGACGTGCGTGACCAGTTCGCGAACGATCCCGGCATCATGGCGGGCACCAGCCGTCCAGACTATGCCCGCACGGTCGACCTCGTCACCAAGGCTGCGATCAAGGAGATGATCATTCCATCACTCCTGCCGGTGCTTGCACCAATCGTGACCTATTACGTGATCTACTTCATTGCAGGTCAGAACGAGGCATTCGCAGCGCTAGGCGCATTGCTCCTCGGCGTGATCGTCGGCGGCCTGTTCGTCGCGCTCTCCATGACCGCTGGCGGCGGCGCATGGGACAATGCGAAGAAGTACATTGAGGACGGCAATCACGGCGGCAAAGGTTCGGAAGCTCACAAGGCTGCCGTTACCGGTGATACCGTGGGCGATCCTTACAAGGACACCGCCGGCCCTGCCGTGAACCCGATGATCAAGATCACGAACATCGTCGCACTGCTTCTGCTGGCGGCGCTGGCCGGAACTCACTAAAAAGTCAGTCCGATTTTTCGGGAGATTCACCCCGCTCGGAGCAATCCGGGCGGGGTTTTCACTTGCAGTTCACTTCCAAAATGGCATGATCCCCTTTGGGGACTAAGAATATCTTTTGCACTTCCGGCAGCTGGCCGTCCTGTTGGGCGGCGCTGGTGGATGTCATCTGTTGCCTGGTTCCCTGGATCGTAGAGTAAACTGGGACGCCAAGATTTAGCATGACATTCAAGAACATCGTATTCGCGGGACAAGCGCGCTTGCCCTGAGCTGCAGCGCGCTTGGCGCATTCGCAGTGTTACCTGCTCCGGCCATTGCGCAGGCCCAACATGCAGACGGTACGCATCTCGCCAGACGGTAAACGCCTGGCTTATACGGCAGCCGCCAATGGCGAATCCATGTTGGTTACGCTCAATCTAGAGACTAAGGAGCTAACTCCCATCCTCCGCGCATCCGAGGCCCGCGAGAGCGGCGAGCGCACCATGAGCGGGTATCGCTGGATCGGCAACGATCACATCGTGATTACGACGATCAGCCGAGAAAATATCGAAGGACAGCTCGGCGATTTTCGCCGCCTGGTGGCTTGCAATGTCCATAGCGGAGAGCTTGTGCAGCAAGCGTGGGACAAGGCAGGCGGGGATGCCGGCTTCATCAAACATATCGACCACGACACCGGAACTTATCTGCTGCAGCGTGATGCAATCCAGGAATCACTGTCGCGCTACGGTTTTCCAGAAGTCGTCAAAGTAGATGTGGCGACGGGCAAATACTCGATGGTTCAACGGACCAATCCGGAAGTCCGTGACTGGGGCGTCGACAGCAATGGAGAAGTACGCTCCGGCTCTCGATTCGATGGCGATAGCGGCAAAGTCCGCGTTATGTTTAAAGCCGAGGGCGATCGTAATCTGAAGACCGCTTACAATCAGGCGGATGAAACATGGACGTCGGGAGCGCCAGACCCCTCGATGTTCATCCTTGGCACCAATATGGTTTATACCTTGGCGAACCATCAGGGACATACTGCGGTCTACAAGATGGACATGACCACCTTGGACCTGACTGAAAAGGTGTTTTCAACCGACGGGTTCGATGTTCAGGGGATAATCCTGAATGAAGACAGGTCGAAGGTTCTCGGCTATCGAACTTTTGATGGCACGATGTGCAGGGTCTTCACCGATCCGCATCTTAAGGCTGTCAAATCGATGCTCGAGGAGGTCTTCGGCAAGGACGAAGCTGTCATCATCGATTACACAGCGGACCTGTCCAAAATCGTCGTCTATGCCGGCGGCATGACAAAGTTCGGTGGATACTTCATGTTTGAAACGCAGTCGGGTTCGCTCAATCTCCTGAATTGGGAAAAGACATCTTTGAAGGACGCGCCCGCAAACCCCATGAAAGCGGAATGGTACACCGCAAGTGACGGGACAAAGATCCAGACCATCGTTACCTATCCACGGCACCGCAAGGGCCAGGGAAATCTCCCAGTGCTCGTAATGCCCCATGGCGGTCCATTCGGTGCAATCGACAGTGCAGAAATCGGTTTCTTTCCGTGGCATCAAGCAATCGCAGAACAGGGCTATGTGGTAATCCAGCCGAACTACCGCGGTTCGGGCGGGTACGGAAAAGACTTCGTATCTCTTGGACGCAGGCCCGGCGGATACGGCAAGCGCATGTAGGACGACCTGAACGATGCAGTTACCTATTTTGCTCAAAAAGGCCTTGTCGATGCGGATCGCGCTTGTGTCATGGGCTGGTCCTATGGCGGCTATGCAGCAGCCCGCGGAGCGCAGCGCGATTCCGATCTTTGGCAGTGTGCCATCGCCGGAGCGGGCGTTTACGACATGCCTTTGATGAACAAGTGGGATGCCGAAAACCTCCGTCGCTTCAGCAGCGGATTTCAGGCAACTTCCGACGATCCAGAAGGCATTTCGCCAGCGCGCAATACCGATGGTGAATGGTCACCTATACTCATCGTAGCGGCAGAGCGTGATGCCCGTATTCCCATGGAACAGGCTGAGGTCCTAGTTCGCAATCTGAAGAAATCGGGCAAGGTCGAAGGACGCGATTTCAAGTACATCGTGCAGGAGCAGGGCACGCACAACCTGCCATACGACGATGTACACATGCAGTGGATCAACGAAGCCGTTGCGTGGCTCGACAAATACAACCCGGCATACGTGCCGTCGGACGGCGATAGCCCGCCGCCTCTTTTGAATTTGGATTAAGCGTACAATCTGACTACCAGATCGACGCGGGCGTTCCTTAGCGCCCGCGTCGATTTGCGTTTGCTGTTGGGCCCTGCCCCGACCGCAAGAGGTTTAGAAGGCGGAGACGACAGGATATGGCATCGAACGAGAGTGCAGCACCGGCGGATCTCGTGGCCGGCCTCGTCCGGCTCTTGACCGCCGAGAAGCGTGCAGCTGACATTTATGCCGGACATCCGCAGAAAGGCGGCGTCGGACGCGTGTTCGGTGGACAGGTGCTAGCGCAGGCGCTTCAGGCTGCGCAGGCTTCGATCACCGACGACAAGACCGCCCACTCGCTCCACGCCTACTTTCTGCGCGGCGGCAAGGAAGGCATTCCAATCGAATACCGGATCGAGCGGGACTTCGACGGGCGCAGCTTCTCGAACCGCCGGGTCGTGGCAGCGCAGGAGAATGAGGATGGCACCAGCACACCGATCCTCAACCTTACCGCCAGCTTTCAGGTCGCAGAAGACGGCATGGAGCACGTCGATTCCCCCATGCCAGATGTAGCGCCCCCGGAAGAGCTTAAATCCGACATGGAAATGCGCCGGATCATGGCGGACAAGATGGGCTACAAGCTTTCGGACGCACAGCGTGCGCTCATGCTGCGCCCCCGCCCGATCGAAATGCGCACGATCGACAGGCTCCACTGGATGAATTCCGAACCGCGCGAACCGCGGGCGCATACCTGGTTCAAGACCGCCGCGCCGCTTCCGGACGATCCCGACCTGCACCGCGCGATTATCACCTATGCCAGCGACTACACATTGCTCGGCACCAGCGCCCTGCCGCACGGCCTTTCATGGATGCGCGGCGAACTCGTCGGCGCGAGCCTTGATCACGCAATCTGGTTTCACAAAGAGGCCCGCGCCGATGAATGGCTGCTCTATGCGACCGATGCACCGTGGTCCGGGAGCGGGCGCGGTTTCAATCGCGGGCGAATCTTCAACCGCGCAGGCGACCTAGTTGCGAGTGTCGCGCAAGAAGGCATGATGCGCAGGCGAAAGAGCAAATCCACTAGTAGCGATTGAACCCGCGCGCTTTAATGGGCGAGGAACATCGGAAGCTGTGGATCGGTCAGGGACCTACGGGTCACACCGCCGAGTAGCATCTCAGCCAAGCGGGAATGTCCATAAGCACCCATGACCATCATCGCGCAGCCACGTTTTTCAGCTGCGGCGAACAGAGTGTCCGAAATCTTCGCCTCGCCGCGTGGTATTTCGACTATCTCGGCCTCGATCCCGTGACGGCTGAGATATTTCGCGCCTTCGGTCGCTGGGAAATCGAAGCGTTCCTTGTCGTTTTCTTCGGCCACGCTGACGAGGTGCACTTCGCTCGCAAGGGCGAGCAGCGGAACCGCTGCCCGCAGCGCAACGCATGCTTCGGATGAACCGTTCCACGCAACCATGACCGGCGCGTTGAGGTCCAGCCGTTTGGTCTCCTTCGGTACGACCATTACGGGAATGGGAGCTTTCATGACCAGGCTTCCGACCATGGCCGAGGGGCGGTGCGAACCTTCCTCGCCGACATCTCTCGGGCCGACCAGAATGAGGTCGTGCAGCGCGGATTGTTCGAGCAGTCGGTTTTCCGCCATGCCGTACATGAACTGCCATTCCCAGGCGGCGTCTTCGTTGGCGAGATCGGTCTCAATCTTTTCGCGAAGCTCTTTCGCCGCTTCCCGGATACGCGGCATGGCCGCTGCCATGGCCGATCCATAAAAATCGCCGGGGGCGAATACCTCGAAACTTACCGCCTGCAAGAAGGTAATATGTGCGCCGGTGGCCCGGGCAATGTCGAGCGCGACCTGCATCCGGGCTTCCATGCAATTATCGTCGGCAGCGTGAACAAGAATAGATTTCATGGGGCTCTCCTTTGGTGTTGGACAACACCATGCGCTTCTTGGAGCCGAGCTGCCTTGATCGAGATCAAATTTGAGTGGCGATTTATCGCAGTTCTCTTGCGCAGCCACCTGCGCTAGGATCGCGAAGTCAGGAGAGTTGCGCCATGCAGATCACGCGAGAGCCGCCAGTCAAGACAACGCTTAAGCCGTCCAATCATCCCTATCTCTCGGGACCTTGGACGCCACTGCACGAAGAGGTTGGCGTCGATCAGCTTGAAGTGATCGAAGGCGAGATTCCGGAGGATATCGACGGCATTTATCTGCGTAACACGGAAAATCCCGTGCACCAGCCGCTCGGCCGACACCACCCTTTCGATGGCGACGCGATGATCCATCAGGTCAGCATCTCGGGCGGCAAGGCTAGCTATCGCAACCGGTTCGTTCGGACACAGTGCTTTACCGAAGAGCAGATGGCGGGTGGCGCGTTGTGGGGCGGATTGATGGACGCGCCTGCTCTATCGAAACGCCCCGGCTTCGGCGCGCATGGCAGCCTCAAGGATACAGGAAGCACCGACATCGTCGTCCATGCAGGCGTGGCGTTGGCGACCTTCTACCAATGCGGAGAGGCTTGGCAGATGGACCCGGTCACTTTGGATAATCTCGGCAAGGCCCCATGGGGACCGCTAGACGGAGTTTCCGCGCATCCCAAAGTGGACGAAGCGACCGGAGAGCTGATGTTCTTCAATTATTCGAAGCACGCACCGTTCATGCATTACGGCGTAATCGATCGGGCTGGAAAGCTGGTGCATTACGTGCCGATCCCGCTACCGGGTCCGCGCCTGCCGCACGACATGGCCATCACCAAGAACTGGTCGATCCTCAATGACATGCCGCTGTTCTGGGATGAGGAATTGCTGAAGCGCGACATCCACTCAGCGCGCATTCATGACGGAGTGCCGACCCGCTTTGCTCTCATCCCGAGGCATGGCGAGCCCCAGGATATTCGCTGGTTCGAGGCCTCACCCACTTATGTGCTGCACTGGACCAACGCCTATGAAGTATCGGGCCCGGACGGCGACGAGGTCGTGCTCGAAGGGTATTATCAAGACAAACCGATGCCCGACCCGATCGAGGATGCAGGCGAATACAGCCACATGATGGCGTATGTCGACGAGCATTCCTTCCAGTCGCGGCTGCACCGCTGGCGCTTTAACCTCCGCACAGGCGAATGCCATGAGGAGCGCCTATCCGATCGCATTGTCGAATTCGGAATGATCAATCCCGATTACCTGATGCGCAAGAACCGCTTCATCTGGTCGACCACCACGCGGCCGGGATGGTTTCTCTTCAACGGCTATGTCCGGCATGACACGGAATCCGGCGAAGAGCAGGTATTCGAGCTCCCAGCCGGTATCTATGCGAGTGAAAGCCCAGTCATTCCGAAGAAAGAAGGCACGGCGGAAGACGATGCGTACCTCATCACATTCCTGATAGACGAGAATACCGGCACGTCAGAATGTGCAATCCTCGACGCCGGCGATATTGGCAAAGGACCGATCTGCCGCCTCGCCCTACCGCACAAGATATCGAGCGGCGTCCACTCGACCTGGGTCGAGCATTCGCAGCTTTCATCGGATGCTGAATTCAAGCGCGCGAATCTAGTGAGCTAATACCCTCGGCATTGCGATCAGAAGCTGAAACTTTTACCGCGCCGAGGCGTTCACCAAACAAGACTTCAACTCCGTGAATAAGAGAGGCCCGCAAATGGCGTTTAACCTGATTGATCTTCCCTATCCCGATACAGCTCTGGATCCTGCGATTTCAGCCGAGACCCTGTCATATCACTATGGCAAGCATCACCAGGCTTATATCGACAAGACCAACAGCGCGATTGAAGGCACCGCACATGCTGACAAGTCGCTCGAGGATGTAATTGGCGCGGCGCGCGATAGCGACCAGGGTCTATTCAACAACTCGGCACAAAGCTGGAACCACGCGTTTTACTGGCATTCCATGGCCGAAAGCGAAACTGCGCCGTCAGATCAGCTGAAATCGATGATCGAAAGCTCTTTCGGATCGGTCGACGGTCTCAAGGAAAAGCTCAAGGATCGCGGCGCAGGCCACTTCGCCAGCGGTTGGGTGTGGCTTGCCGAAAAGAACGGCGGTCTCGCGATCGAAGAGACCCATGACGGCGACACTCTCGCCGATCACGATGGCGTGAATCCGCTCCTCGTCATCGATCTGTGGGAACACGCATATTATCTCGATCACCAGAACAAGCGTCCGGCCTATCTCGATGCAGTTGTCGGTTCGAAGCTGAACTGGGCTTTCGCAAGCGAAAACCTGGAGCGCGGGACGACCTGGACTTACCCGAAGTAAGTCCGCGGCTTCATTGACGCCAAAAATTAAGAGCCCGGCTCATGTGCTGAGCCGGGCTTTTTTGCGCCTGGATTTGGCCGCGGCGCTAAGCGGGCAAACGAGCCGCCTCGCGAAAGCTCACCAGCTTGCGGCGGTTTTCATCCCACAAGGTCAGCAGCAGAGGCTTGATCGTCTGGCGGGTCGTAAAGCGGTTCACCTCGGTCAGCTCGGGATGTGCCTTGAGCACGTTGGGCAGCCGGTAAAACGGTATGCGACTGGCGAGATGGTGGACGTGGTGGATACCGATATTTGCGGTGAACCAGCGCAAGCCAATCGGCAACTCAAGATAGGAGCTTCCAAGAAGAGCTGCATCGTGGAACGTCCACTCTTTGGCGTGGTCCCAATGCGCATCTTCGAACTGATGCTGGATGTAGAACAGCCATACCCCTACCGAAGCAGCGGTCAGCAGGACCGGTACAAACACCAGCACCGTCGCCATCAATCCGAACTGAATGATCAGACCGATCATAATGACCGCGATCATCGCATTGGTCGCCATGGCGCTGATCCAGTAAATCGATCCCGCTTTCATGAGCCCGATAGGAAGCCTGTGGCGCAGCATGAAGAGATAGGCCGGGCCCAAACCGAGCAGGACGATCGGATGCCGGTACAGCCGATAGCCGAAGCGCCCTAGCCACGATTTCTCGCGGAATTCGCGCACCGTGAGCGTGTCGACATCACCAAATCCGCGCGCGTCGAGATTGCCCGTGCTCGCATGGTGCAGCGCGTGCGATCTGCGCCAGCAATCATACGGCGTTAGCGTCAGCACACCAATCGCGCGCCCAAGCCAGTCATTTGTCTTCCGATCTTCGAAGTAGGCACCATGGCCGCAATCGTGTTGGATGATGAACAGCCGCAAAAGAAACAGGCCAGCCAGCGGTGTGGCCAACAGCGCGAGATAATATCCGGCAGAAACGGCGCTTAGAAGAAACCCGAAAAGCGCGACGAACGGCACGATCGTGATCGCAAATTCCCACCAACTGCGCGCCGAATTGGGCGTGCGGAACTTTGCAAGATCACGCGCAAGCTTGCGCGGGTCGAGTGGTTTCGCGGCGTCAGCGGCTTCAACTGCCGCGGCGTCACTTGGTAGATTGGTCGTCACGTTTCTTCCCGAATTCGTCTTCATTTCCAACGCTAGGTAGCAAATGCTGCAATGTCACGACATCGATTGCGCGATCACCCTAAGCGCCAGCATGATAGAAATCGTAAATTTGTTGAGCGACCTTATCGCTCACCCCAGGGGCCCTTTGCAGATCTTCCAGCGCGGCGGCGCGGACCTTGCTCGCGGTGCCGAAGTGAAGCAGCAGCGCCCGCTTGCGCGCCGGGCCGATGCCAGGAATTTCATCGAGCGGTGAGGCGGTGATCGCTTTCGAACGTTTCGCGCGGTGCGCTCCGATGGCGAAACGGTGCACCTCGTCGCGGAGTGTCTGAAGGTAGAAGAGCAATTTCGAATTGGTCGGAAGGGTTTTTTCGCGGCCATCCGGGAAATGGAAGACCTCGCGCCCCTCGCGGCCATGATGCGGGCCCTTGGCGATGCCGATTACGGGCAGGTCTTCGATCCCAAGCTCACCCAGCACTTCCATCACGCTCGATAGCTGCCCCTTCCCGCCATCGATAAGGACGAGATCGGGCCAAATTCCGGCGCGCTCACGGTCGGGGTCGTCCTTCATCGCGCGGGTGAAACGCCGCTGCATGACCTCGCGCATCATCGCGAAATCATCGTTGGTCTGCGCTTCGCGGATGTTGAACTTGCGATATTGCGACTTTTCGAAACCTTCGGGGCTCGCGACGATCATCGCCCCGACGGCTTTCGCGCCCTGAATGTGGCTGTTGTCGTACACTTCGATACGCTCGGCCGGCGCATCCAATTCAAGAAACTCGGCGAGCTCGCGATTGACCCTCGCCTTGGTTCCCGTTTCCGCCAAGCGCCGGTCCAGCGCCTCCACCGCGTTACGGCTCGCCTGCTCCATAAGCTTCCGACGGTCGCCGCGTTGAGGGATCGACAGCTGCACTTTCCTGTCGGCAAGTTCCGACAGAGCCGCCTCGATGAGTTCCTGCTCAGGCAATTCGCGATCGACAAGGACAGTCGCCGGCGGCGGTACCTCCTCGTAGAATTGCAGCATCACATCGGCGAGGACCTGCGCTTCGTCGATGTCCTTGATGTGCGCCGGAAAAAAGGCGCGGTGCCCCCAGTTTTGCCCGCCGCGTATGAAAAACGCCTGCACCGCGATGTGACCGCCCTTGGCCGAAAGCGCGAACACGTCCGCATCGCCCACTCCGCTGGCATTAATGGCCTGTGAGCCTTGGATAAAGGTCGCCGCGCGCAGCCGGTCACGCAGGATCGCTGCAGTCTCGAAATCGAGGTCTTGCGCCGCTTTCGCCATCTGCTTTTCAAGATCGGCCTGCACCTTCCCCGACTTTCCCGCGAGGAAGTCCTTGGCCTGGCGGACCAGCCCTTCGTAATCCTCCTCTGAGATACGGTCTACGCACGGCGCCGAGCACCTCTTTATCTGATAGAGCAGGCAGGGCCGGTCGCGATTGTTGAAGAAGCTGTCAGTGCACGACCGCAGCAGAAACAGCTTCTGTAGTGCGTTGAGCGTTGTGTTGACGCTGCCAGCGCTGGCGAACGGCCCATAATAATTGCCCTTCGCCCGTCGCGCGCCGCGATGCTTGTGAATGCGCGGAAATTTGTGATCGCCCCTGAGCAGGATGAACGGAAAGCTCTTGTCATCCCGCAGCAGCACATTGAAGGGCGGACGGAACCGCTTAATCAGCTGCGCTTCTAGCAACAGTGCCTCAGCCTCGGAATTGGTGGTGACGATCTCCATCGACCGGCACTGACTCACCATCCGCTGCAGCCGCCCGCTCAGCCCCGCAACCTGCGCGTAGTTCGCCACTCGAGCCTTGAGACTGCGCGCCTTGCCTACATAAAGAACGTCGCCGCGCGCATCGAGCATCCGGTAAACCCCGGGCACCGGCTTGAGCGTCTTCACCGTCTCCCGGATTGCGGTCACTCCGGCTTCGAGGTTCGGCTGTGCGCGCGCAACCGTGTAGGCCGCGCGCTCCTCGTTAAAGCGTTCGGCCCCTTGCGGATTGTGCGGAGTGCCGGCGGGCGTTTTCGACATCAGGTCCAGATAGGGCGAGACGACGCAGCTGCAAAGGGTCCGGCGATCCGCGATTGGCAATCTCTGAGATCACGGTTATCGCTCCAGCTATGCAACAATTCGATGTCATCGTGCTCGGCGCAGGCGCCGCAGGGTTGATGTGCGCCGCGCAGGCCGGTCAGCGGGGCTTGCGAGTGGCCGTGCTCGAGAAAGCGGAAAAACCCGGCAAAAAAATACTGATCTCCGGCGGCGGGCGTTGCAACTTCACCAACGTAAACGCAGGTCCTGGGAACTACCTCTCGGACAACCCGCACTTCGCCAAGTCAGCGCTTGCTCGGTATACCGCTCAGGACTTCATCGATCTCGTGAACGGGCACGGGATCACTTGGCACGAGAAGACGCTCGGACAATTGTTCTGCGATGGTTCGGCGAAGCAAATTGTCCAGATGCTGCTCGATGAATGTCCCGACGACCGGGTCGAGATCATTTGCAATGCAGAGATCACCGCGGTCGAAGCTCTTGATCGACAATACGGCGTTTTCGCGAGCGGACAAAGCTACAGCGCGCCCAATCTCGTCATAGCAACAGGCGGACCTTCGATACCGAAGATGGGTGCGACCGGCTTTGCTTACGAATTGGCGCGGCAGTTTGGCCTCAAAGTGGTCGAGCCGCGGCCCGCTCTTGTCCCGCTCACGCTCGGCGGAGAGGATGTGCTGTTTCGCGAGCTATCCGGCGTATCGGCTCCCGTCCGTGCCACGGCTGGTAGCGGAAACGGCGAAGCCAGCTTCGATGAGGCGGCGTTGTTCACACACAAAGGCCTATCCGGCCCGGCGATCCTGCAAATCTCTTCCTATTGGCGAAAGAATGAGCCCATCCGCATCCGGTTTCTGCCTCAGGCCGAGCGGGACTGGCTGATGGAACTAAAGCGCGATCGCCCCAAAGCCTCGCTTAGGACAGTCCTGCGCGAACACCTCCCGGACCGGTTGGCGGACGCCCTCGCCGATCGCCTCGGAATCGACCGAGAACTGGGCAATGTATCCGACAAGGACCTGCGATCCGTTGGGGAAAAACTGGCCGATTGGCGGTTCACACCCAACGGCACAGAGGGTTTCGCAAAGGCAGAGGTCACGATTGGAGGCATTTCGACAAACGAACTGTCATCGAAGACCATGGAAGCGAAGAAATCGCCAGGACTTTACGTCATTGGTGAAGCTGTGGATGTAACCGGTTGGTTAGGCGGCTATAATTTCCAATGGGCATGGTCCAGTGGCTATGCAGCGGCCCAAGCTTTCCAGATATGATCCGGCGCGTTTCCGCCCCCGCGTAATTATATTGCTCGACTCCGTGACCTAACGGCAACGTCTGCCGTTCGCGTAAGGTTGTCACAGCACTGAAACACTCCTAGGCCGGATGCAGAGCCCGAAAACGGGCCGAAGCGAGCCTCACATCGGCTTGCCTGCGGGAGAGAACCTTGCGGCAATTGCAGGGCATGGATTCCTCGTTCGTAGCGTTGGAATCGCCGAATTCGCCGATGCATATCGGCAACCTGTTGATCTACAATCCGGCGACCGCACCGGGCGGTTTCGTTCGGTTCAAAGACATCCTGAAGTTCTTCGAGGACCGGATGCAGCTGTCCAAGACCATGCGGCAGCGCCTCGTCCGCGTGCCATTCGATCTCGATTACCCCTACTGGATCGAAGACCCGAACTTCGATCTCGAATATCATGTGCGCCACGTTGCCTTGCCAAAGCCTGGTGACTGGCGCCAATTGTGCATCCAGACCGCGCGCATCCACGCCCGGCCGATGGATTTGACCCGCCCGCCGTGGGAATTCACCGTGGTCGAGGGGCTCGACAATGTGCGTGACTTTCCGAAGGGCTGCTTCGGTTTCGTTACAAAGGTCCACCACTCCGCGATCGACGGCATGAGCGGCATCGACCTGATGGAGGCGCTGCACACGCTGACGCCTTCCACCGCACCGCCCAACGAACCCGATACATGGAAGCCTGAAAAGATACCCGGTGCTGTCGAACTGCTTGGCAAGTCCTACGTCAACGCGCTGCTTAACCCGCTCAAACAGGCTCAGGTTGCCGCTCAAGCCGTTCCTGGGGTCGCCAGCGCGATCAAGGGTCTGGTCACACGCGATTTCAAACTATCGAGCGATTACGTTCCGCCGCGAACACGCTTCAACCGTTCGATCTCCTCCCACCGCGTTGTCGAAGGCCGCAGTTTCAGCCTGACCGAACTCAAATCGATCCGCGCGCTTCTGCCGGAAGCGAAGGTCAACGACGTCGCGCTCGCCATCATCGGCGGTGCGCTAAATAAATACCTCAGCGCGAAGGACGATCTGCCGAAAGGCACGATGACGGCGATGGCGCCGATCTCCGTCCGCTCGAGCGACGAAAAAGGCGATATGGGCAACCAGGTCGCCGCGATGATCGCACCGCTTGGTACGCACATCGCCGATCATGTCGAGCGGCTCGAATACGTCTTCAGTAAAACCAGCAATTCCAAGGCGATGACCAACGCGCTGGGCGCGCGCACAATGACCGAGGTGAGCAAGGTCAATCCGCTGCTCTACATGGCGCTCGGTTCGCAGCTGTTCAGCCGCGTCAGCCTCGCCCACCGGGTGGCAATGCCGTTCAACACGGTCGTCACCAACGTCCCCGGCCCACCGGTCCATATCTATTCCGCCGGCGCGCGCATGGAGAGCATGGCGCTTTCGCTGATTTGCCTGACCGACGGATTGGGCCTGGCTCACATCGTTCAAAGCTACGTCGACGAAGCGATCATCAGCTTTACTGCCTGCCGCGACATCATGCCGGATCCGGAATTTTACGCTGCGTGCCTGCAGGAAAGTTTTGACGAAATGCTCGCCGCGGCAAAGGCGGTGGATGCCAAGCCAGCGAAGAAGCCTGCGCGCAAGGCAGTAACCAAAACAACGAAAAAACGAACTACAGGTCGTACATCGAAGGAGACCAAATAATGGCTAGCATGGCACCAAGTATGCATGCAGGCGGGCGTGAATTGCCGGCAGCGGTTCCACCGAATCGCTTCTGGACTTTCACTGAAGGTCGCGCATTCTTCGAACTCGGCGCATTTTATGCGGCCCGGCCATTTCTTTCGGCGCTCCCCAAAGGAGACGGCCATTCGATCGTGGCGCTTCCCGGTTTTATGGCGACGAACAATTCGACCGCACCGATGCGGCGATTGCTGAAACGTCTCGGCTATGACGCGCATGGCTGGGATTCCGGCAGAAACGTCCGCGTGAACGAGGAATTGCTGTCGAAACTGGAGTCGCAGTTAAGCCGTCTCCACAAGACGAGCGGCCGCAAGGTTTCGCTCATCGGATGGAGCCTCGGCGGCGTGCTCGCGCGCGAACTCGCTAAAATACACCCCGACAAGGTCCGCCTTGTCATGAGCCTCGGCAGCCCGATTTCGGATGATCGCAACCACACAAACGCAGCCCGTCTATTCGAGTTCTTCAACGGTAATGAACCGGAGGAACTGCGCGGCGGGCAATTTCAGGGTCTCGATACAGCGCCGCCGGTGCCAACCACCTCTGTCTACACGAAATCGGACGGGATTGTTCACTGGCGCGGGAGCGTCCAGCACCCCGAGAACGGGCATGCGGACCATCCCAGCGAGAATATCGAGGTCTATGCAAGCCATCTGGGCCTGGGCTTTAACCCGTCGGTGATGGTGGCGATGGCTGATCGATTGAGTCAGGCAGAAGGCGAATGGGCTCCGTTCGAGCCCAAGCTTCATCAGCGGATACTCTTCCCGAAGGTCACGCTCAGCTAGAATAGCTTGCGGATGTCGATGCCGATAAATCTGCCGATCGGGTCGATCAGAAAGGGTTGGTAGTTGATCGGTGTGTTGCCATTCTCGTCTCGCACCTGACGTTGCCCATCGAAAATGTTGTCCGCCCGCAGGCTGACCCGAAGGTTTTTGAGCGCAGCACTATCCGATCCGAAAAGATCGGCCAGATTCGAGAAGACGCGCAAGTCGAACGTCGCGAGATCATCGAAAAAGATATCGCTACTGCCTGGCAGGCCTGACCCATCGAGCCGCGTTACCCCGGTGTAGAGCGCAGATAATCGCACACCTAGCCCCTTGCCGAACAAACCTGCCTCGAGGCGAGTATTGTGGCGCGGGAACCCGAACGCGCCCGTGCCGTCTCCATCGAGCTGATCCAACCGCGCGATACCCGGAGCGATCAAGATGTCATTCTGCAATTCGATCGTATGGTTAAGGCTCGCGAAGTATCGCCATCCGGGCCGTTGACCCGACGCGAAGGGATTGCCGCCGCCAAACGGCCCGCCGCCGCCCCGACGCGCTCCCCGTTCGCCCGCCGCCTGCCGCTCTGCCTCTCCTCCTCCTCCTCCGGGTCGCCCTTCCCCAGCGCATATCCGTTCGCGAAACTGGTCCAGCGCCTCCTTGGATACTGCACCGTCTTCGCCGCGCGCGCGGTCTATCACACGCTCAAGGAATTGGGGCGGGACACCCGGTGCTATCTCGCCAAGATCCTCCCCGTTCTCGACTGCGCTGACGAGACGCGACAAGACCTCCCCGCCATCTTCGGCGCAGATCCGGGAGCGCAATCGCATGAACCGCTCACGGCGCTCCGGATCGGGCGGTCCGCCAGACGGGCGAGGAGGTCCGCCCCTGGGCCTGGCCGCTTCAGAAGATTCTGGTCGTCGCCTCTCCCGGCGCCCTTCGACCTGGCCACCATCAGGAGCGCCAAAGGTGCCTCGTGTAAAAAGGTTGATCTGCAGCCGGTCCGACCGGGTTTCGGCGAAGGTCACAAAGCGGGTGTCGACCTCTGTCAGCTGGCCTGCTTGGTCGCGGGTGATCCGATCGGGAAATGCCGTTTCGATTTCGGAGGTGATTGTCGGGAAGTCGGACGTTACATCATCAGAGCGATTGCGGATGTATTCGACCGTGAGGCGGGTGTTGTCCCAAAACGGAAGCTGCCAGTTCGCTGCAAATTTCCAGTCGCGCTGTGTTTCGGCAAGCAGGTCAGGATTACCTCCCGAGATGACCGTGGCGAGCACGGTCTCTCCATTCACGAAATCGAAAATCGGCATGTTGAAATTCGTGATCTGCGGATTGCCGAGCTGGGCCAAAGTCGGCGCAACTTCTCTCAGAATATAGTTGACCGACAGGTTAAGCCGCTCCGTCGGTTCCCAGTTGAGGCCGACATTGTAATCGCCGAGGAGACCGAAGTCGGAAAGATCCTCCAGCCCAGCCTGTGCGGTCAGCGTGAAGCTGCCAAGCGCATCGGCGAAACCATTTCGGCGACTGGTAAGGGGGATGACAAAGTTCGCGCCGGTCGAAAGGCGTCGCCGTGTCAACCGAGTGTCCAGAAAACTCCGTGTATCGTCGCTATCGATGCGCAGCCAGTCTGCCCCCACATCGAACGTTGCGATCACCTCCCCAGCCGGCAAGTTGTCCACGGGGCCGCGCAGCGTGGATTGCGAAACAGCCGCGATGGATTGGCTGCTGGCGATATCGAACCCCGCATCCGCATTTGCCGGAAGCGGGCCATCGAGCGACAGCAGGCCCGCAGCCGCTTCGGCTTCGAACGAACTGGTATCGAGGCGCCGGTCGATCTGCGTTTCCGTCTCGCTTAGCGATCCGTCGAAGGTTGTGGTCAGCCGGAAGGCGTTTACCGATTTGCTGAAAGAGCCTGAGCTGGAGAACGTATCGCTGGACACGCGGCGCTCGAGCGGGGTGTCTTCGCCGAATGTCCGTATTGCGGTCTCACCCGTTTTATCCATCAGCGTCACGATGTTGAGACCGGACAGAGCCGTGCTGTCATTGCGCTGGTAATTGAGATTGGCTGAAACCGAGGCACCGCTGTCGATGAAGGCCTTCGCCCAGCTGATATTGCCTACGAGCGATCTGCTGTCGGCGATCAGACTGCGAAATTCCGCTTGATCGGGGTCGCTGGCGAGGTCCGAAATCGAGCCAGGCGTCTGGATGATATTCCGTTCCGATTCGGTGAGCAGGCTTGTATCGTTGGCCTCGAAGTTCAGGTTCAACCGGCCGCCGTCGGTGATCTTGAGATAGCCGAGTTCCTGCTCATTGACGAAGTAATCGCCCCGTGATGGCCCTTCGAATTCGAGTTCGACCTCGCGGCTTGCGAAGTTGTCTTTGAGGATAAGATTTATGACGCGGCGATCGGGCGGGAAGCCGAAACGCTGCGCGACTTCTTCGGGGAATACCTCGACCCTCGCCAAAGCCTCTGGAGGATACTGAAAGAATTCGCGAAAGCTGCCGACCCGGATCCCATTGATCAGCGTCACCGGACGTCCGCCGCCACGGCCGCGTGCCGACCCAGTCTGCGCGGTAATCTGTTCGACGAGGTCAGCAATCGACGCGACCCCTTCAGCCGCGATGTCTTCCTCGTTCAGCTCAAGCAGGGGTGGCTGCTCAACGATCAACTGCCCGCGCAGGCGTTCGGCCTCCACGATGATCTCATCCGCAGGCGATTGGGAGGCATTGATCCTATCGGGCGGTTCGGGCTGATCCGGCTGTCCATCCTGCACAGAGGCCGCCGCAACTGGTGCAGCGCTGAATCCGGCTGCGAAAGCCGATAGATACGCGCCCGTGTGCATCAGGGCATGGAAAGGGCGGGATCGGTGCATGGCTGCTTTCTTGAGCAAAGTGACAGTGCCGACAAGCATCTGAATTGTATCGGTTTGCACCACTTAATACGCGAACATGCATGAACAGGATGCACATGGGTCTGGGACAAACCGGCAAGGACGCAAACGCACTAGGCTTCCATTTTGTTCTCGGCATCGCTAAATGGCCGCCGGTAGTCGACAATCGGCTTCAATTTTTCGGCGCATTTTCGCGCTTTAGATGACTGAAGGAACTACATGGCCAAGGAAGAACTCCTCGAAATGCGCGGGCGCGTTGTCGAATTGCTGCCCAATGCGATGTTCCGGGTCGAGCTTGAAAACGGTCACGAAGTTCTGGGCCACACCGCAGGCAAGATGCGCAAGAACCGCATCCGCGTGCTGGTCGGCGACGAAGTGCTGTGCGAGCTTACCCCGTATGACCTGACCAAGGCGCGCATCACCTATCGTTTCATGCCCGGTCGCGGCGGCCCCGGTCAGGGCCCAGGCCCGGCCTAATCGCATGGGCTGCCGATGAGCGCCCTTCACCTGACACTCGCCTCAGCCAGTCCGCGCCGCAAGGAGCTGCTAGCGCGGCTCGGGATCGCGCCGGATGCGGTATTGCCTGCCGACATCGACGAGACGCCCCTCAAGGATGAGCGACCCCGCGATTATGCTCTGCGCATGGGTCAAGAAAAGGCCGCTGCGATCGAGGCACCGCAATTTGTGCTCGCTGGCGATACGGTGGTTGCCGCAGGCCGTCGAATCCTGCCGAAAACCGAAACCGAAGATGAAGCGCGCAAATGTCTCGAATTGCTATCCGGACGCAGACATACTGTTCTGTCGAGTGTAGTGCTGCGCGCGCCTGACGGCAGCTGCAAATCACGGTTGAGCGAAAATATTGTCCGCTTCAAATCGCTCTCCAGTGCCGAGATCGACGCTTACCTCTCGGGGGATGAATGGCGCGGAAAGGCCGGCGGATATGCGATCCAGGGCGCGGCTGAGGGGCTCATCCAGTGGATCAGAGGCAGCCATTCCAGCGTGATGGGGCTGCCTCTTTACGAAACCCGCGCGCTGCTCAAATCGGCGGGATTTCCCATTGCCTGAATGGCTGGTCGAACGCGGGATCGGCGAAACGCGTGCGCTGCTCGTCGATGGTGACCAGGTGCTGACGGCGAAGCTACATTGGCCCGGAGAATTGCGCGCGGGTGACCTCGCTTTCGCGACACTGATTTCTAAGCATGCTGGCGCGCGGCGCGGCACGGCCCGCCTTGAGGACGGACGGGACGTGCTGGTGGACAGACTTCCGCCCGAGGCGACCGAAGGAGTGAGGCTCAGCGTGAGGATCGCGCGCGCACCGATCGCGGAGCGTGGACGGCTGAAGCTGGCGCAGGCGCGATGCATCGTGGTTGGGAGTGCTCCCACGGAAGAATTTAAGACCACCGACGAGCCGCGGTCCCGCGACATTTTCACGCTGGGCGACAATGTCCGCCGCCTACCTCCGGGCCTGTGGGAGGATGTGTGGTCGGCGGCATCGTCAGGCAGCGTCGAATTCCCCAGCGGTGAAATACTGATCTCTACCACTCCCGCGATGACATTGGTGGACATCGACGGAGACGGATCGGCCAAGGAGCTTTCGCTGGCGGCTATCCCAGCGATTGCGCAGGCGCTTTCCTGGTTCGATCTCGGCGGAAGTATCGGGATCGACTTCCCGACGATCACCGACAGAGCTGGTCGCAAGGCTGTCGATGAGACCCTAGGGCGGGCATTGTTCGAGTGGCCGCACGAGCGCACGGCGATGAATGGCTTTGGCTTCGTCCAACTCGTTGCCCGGCTCGAAGGGCCTTCGCTGCTTCACCGCTTCGCCACATCTCGCGTCGGCATGTGCGCGCGCATGGCTTTGCGCCGAGCGGAATTTGTCGAAGGCACGGGGCCGATCGTGCTGCTCGCGGTCCATCCAGCCCTTAAGGCAAAGCTAAAGTCTGAATGGATCGAGGAACTCGCGCGCCGCACCGGCAAACAGGTGCGGATCGAGGTTGATCCCGGCCTTGCGCTCGAAGCTGCGCAGGCCCAGATTGTCGCATCATGAGCTCGAAGCCCCAAAGACCCTGCCCCATCTGCAAGAAACCGCGTTCCGAAGAGCACGCGCCGTTTTGTTCGATCCGCTGCAAGGATCGCGATCTCGCGCAATGGTTCGGCGATGGATATGCGGTGCCGAGCAGGCCCGCGAGCCCGGAAGAAATCGCGACCGCCGATTGGGACACGCAGGAATAGGCTGGCAAGTCCACAAATACCCCATTTCCCTCTTGCCAAGAGCGCGCAGCTTCGCCATAGGCCCGCTCTCATTTGCTCGCCGGTTTGAGCGTTTCGTGCCAGACCGTCGCCGCAGCGAGTGCCCGGGTAGCTCAGGGGTAGAGCAGCGGATTGAAAATCCGCGTGTCGGTGGTTCAAATCCGCCCCCGGGCACCACTTTCTGCGGTTTTCAAGGCGAGCTGGGAGGCTGCTCACATGTCCCGTCGTCGCCAGATTTACGAAGGCAAGGCTAAGATCCTGTATGAGGGTCCGGAGCCGGGCACGATCATCCAGTATTTCAAGGACGATGCGACTGCCTTCAACGCCGAGAAGACCGGCACGATCAACGGCAAGGGCGTGATCAACAATCGCATCAGCGAGCATGTTTTCACCCGCCTCTCGCACATCGGTATCCCCACACACTTCATTCGCCGTCTCAACATGCGCGAGCAGCTCGTTCGGCAGGTCGAGATCATCCCGATCGAGGTCGTCGTACGCAACGTCGCTGCGGGGTCGATCTGCAAACGCCTTGGCCTCGAAGAAGGCGAACCGCTGCCCTACACGCTGATCGAATACTACTTCAAAGACGACGCCCTTGGGGATCCGCTTATCGCCGAAGAACATATCGCGTGTTTCAACTGGGCCAGCCACGAAGAGATGCATGACATTTCTTCCATGGCGATCCGGATCAATGATTTCATGTGCGGAATGTTCGCCGGGATCGATATCCGTCTGGTCGATTTCAAGCTTGAGTTTGGGCGCCTCTACGATGGCGATTACAGCCGCGTGATCCTCGCCGATGAAATCAGCCCCGATGGCTGCCGCTTGTGGGACATGAAATCGGGCGAAAAGCTCGACAAGGACCGGTTCCGGCGCGATCTCGGCGGAGAGGAAGAAGCCTACCGTGAGGTCGCCCGTCGGCTCGGTCTGCTCCAGGACGATGACAATGGACCTGGCGAAGTGCTCGACCTGTCGAGCCATCGTTCGCGTCTTCGCGGCACGCCCCCCACAAAGAAATGACCTGACAGCGCTCGTTCATTCGCTAAGCTGCAGGGCTTGGGGGATGAAAAGGTACTGCCACGACATATGAGACTACCTGCACGTGCTATTGCAGCGGGGCTGACATTCGCCCTTCCCGGCTTCGCTTTAACTTCCGGTCTGGACGCACAGGAGCCCGTTCCTGCGACCGAGCAATCACCCGACCAAGACAAGGCGACCTGGGCGTTTGAGACAAGCGATGTAGCAGTCGATCCGGGCTATGTGTTCGGCGAGCTGGATAACGGCCTTCGGTACATTCTTCGCCAGAACTCCACACCCGAAGGCACCGCGCTAGTCAGAATGCGGATCGATTCCGGATCGCTCGATGAAACCGAAACCGAACGCGGGTTATCGCACTATCTTGAGCACATGGCCTTCAACGGCTCTACCGGCATCCCCGAAGGTGAGATGATCAAGCTGCTTGAGCGAGAGGGCCTCGCATTCGGTGCCGATACCAATGCCTCCACGGGCTTTGAAGCCATCACCTATATGCTCAATCTCCCGAGGAACGATGAAGATCTCCTCGATACCGCGCTGATGCTGATGCGCGAGACCGCGAGCGAGCTTACAATTGCCCCCGATGCTGTCGAACGCGAGCGCGGCGTAGTGTTGTCCGAGCGCCGCGACCGCGCCGGTTTTCGCCAGCGAGCACAGGAAGACGGCTTCGAATTCCTCGCGCCGGACGCCCGTTTTGCCGACAGGTTGCCAATTGGCACCATCGAAAGCCTCGAGACGGCGTCGGCCGAGCAGCTGCGAGCGCTATATGAGCGGACTTACACCCCTGCCAATACGGTGCTCGTCATTGTCGGCGATTTTCCGACCGAGCTCATGGAGCGCACGATCCGCGCCAAATTCGCCGATTGGCAGGCCGCCCCTGCGCCGGTCGATCCGGAAACCGGCCCACTCGACATCACGCGCAAGGGTCTGACAGATATCTACATCGATCCGGCGCTCCCCGAGAGTGTCGCTTTCTCACGCCTGTCACCTTGGCGGGACCGGCCCGACACTGTCGCAGAGCGCAGAGCGAGCGTGATCCGCTCGCTCGGGTATCGCATCGTCAACCGCCGCCTCTCGCGTCTTTCGCGCGGTGAAGATGCGCCGTTCCGCGCCGCGCGATTTGGCAGCAATGACATTTTCGAAGACGCCCGCGCGACGACGCTCACTGTGTCGAGCGCCGATGGAGAATGGCGGAAGGGCGTTCTCGCAGCGGTTCGGGAGGTCCATCAGGCGATGACCTTCGGCTTCACACAAGCTGAAATCGACGAGCAGCTCGCCAGTTTTCGCACAGCGCTCGAGAATGCGGTGGAGGGCGAGGCGACCCGCACCAATCAGGCATATGCAGGTGCGGCCCTCTCATTGGTCTCGAACGACCGCATACCGACGACGCCGGCATATCGTCTGGCATTGCTGGAAGAAGTGGAAGATGAGCTCACGCCAGACAATGTGCTCGCATCTCTCAAAGATGACGCAGCCCCGCTTCTTGAGCCGCTGATCCGGTTCCAGGGCAGACAGGCACCGGAGGGCGGGGAAGACGCGCTGCGAACGGCGCTTGCGGACGGATTGGCGCTGCCGATCGCGGCGCCCGAGGACACCGGCGCACTGGAGTTCGCCTATACTGATTTCGGCGATCCGGGTGTGGTCGTATCCGATACCACCGAAGAACGCCTCGGTTTCCGGTACATCAAGTTCGCAAACGGCGTTCGGCTGACTCTCAAGAAAACCGACATCCGCGAGGATCGCATCAGCTTTCGCATATCCGTGGACGGCGGCAATCTCCTGAATACCGCTGAAGAGCCGCTAAAAACGGCGATGGTTTCGGCGTTGGCGGCAGGGGGACTTGGCCAACATAGCCAAGACGAACTGCGCACGATCCTGGCTGGACGTACCGTTGGCTTTGGGCTCGCAAGCAACGCCGAAAGCTTCGTGATCGGGTCAAACACCACTCCGCGCGATCTCGGCTTACAATTGCAGGTCGCGGCCGCAACGCTCATCGATCCGGGATACCGGCGCGAAGGCGTCGAGATTTATCGCCGGGGCATAGAAAACTACTTCGCCAACCTCGATGCGACGCCATCCAGTGCGCTGAGCACTCAGATTGGCAGCATCCTTGCCGACGGAGACCCGCGGTTTTCTCTGCAGCCGAAGGAGAGCTTCCTTGCGCTCGATTATGCCAGGCTCGAAGCGGCGATCGGGGATCGGCTCCGCCGAGGCGCGATAGAGATTGCACTGGTCGGCGACCTCGATGAAGAGGCAGCAATTGCCGCAGTGGCGGCTACACTGGGCGCGCTGCCACCGCGAGAGGCCGACTTCCTGCCGAGGAACGAGGCCCGCATACGGAGCTTCACCGAGGACCGCTCACCGCGCGTTCTTACCCACTCAGGCGAAAGCGATCAGGCGATACTGCGTTTCTATTGGCCGACCACCGACGATGATGATTTCGAGGAAACGCTGCGAATCTGGCTGTTGTCGGAAGCGGTTCGGCTCGAGATGCTCGACCGGCTTCGGGAAGAGCTGGGCCAGGCATATTCGCCATATGCGACGACCCTGAGCAGCCGGGTCTATGACGACTATGGCACCTTCTCACTCGGTGCCTCGATCGATGTCGATCAGATCGGCGCTACGCGAGAGGCAATCACGAAGATGCTGATCGATATCCGCGATGGCGATGCGATCGATGGCGATCTGCTTGAACGCGCGCGCAAACCGCTGCTTGAAACCTATGATAACGCACTCAAAAGCCTGGGCGGCTGGATGGGCCTTGCGGACAATGCGCAGAGCCAGCCGGATCGATTGGAAAGATTTTTCGATGGTCCGGAGCTGCTGATGAAGATCACGCCTGCCGACCTGAAAACGGTCGCAAACCAGTACCTCGATCCGGAAACCGCGCTTGAGGTGATTGTAGTACCGGGAGAGGAAGCTCGCGCCGCATCGGACTGATAGCCACTTCGATGTCATGGCACTAATTGCAAGATGAGAGTCCGGCAGCCGGAGCCGTTGGTAACGCTCACCTCTGCAATTGCGCCATCAGGCGCGTACGCTATAGCGGCGGTGCACCTGCCACCTTGCCGCCAAGCTAAGGAATCGCCGAATGAACGTCCGCATCCTCGTCCGCCTGAAACCAGGAGTTCTCGATCCGCAGGGACGAGCCGTCCATCACGCTCTTGAGGGGCTGGGGTTCGACAGTGTCGAAGACGTTCGTATCGGAAGAATGATCGATATGGATGTGGCCGATGGAACGAGCGACGAAGCGCTGACGACAATGTGCGAGAAGTTGCTCGCCAACATGGTGATCGAAGACTTCACGATCGAGAAGCTGGATAGCGAGAAGGAGCCAGCCTGATGGCTTTCCGCGCAGGGGTCATTACCTTCCCCGGCTCCAACTGCGATCGCGATATGGCGGTCGCGCTCGAAGCGGTATCCGGCGAACCGGCCATCCGTATCTGGCACGGCGATGCGACTTTGCCGGACAATCTCGACTTGCTCGCACTGCCCGGAGGATTTTCCTACGGCGACTACCTGCGGTCAGGCGCCATGGCGGCGAAAAGTCCGATCATGCGCGCTGTTGTCGATGCGGCGAAGCGCGGCATGCCGGTTCTCGGCGTATGCAACGGGTTTCAGGTCCTCACCGAAAGCGGCTTGCTGCCGGGAGCATTGATGCGCAATTCAGGCCAGACATTCGTATGCCGGACGGTGCCGCTCAAGGTGGAAAACACCTCTTCGCTCTTCACCCAAGGCTTTGAGCAAGGCGAAACACTGCGCATCCCCGTGGCGCATCACGACGGCAATTACTTCGCCGACGAAACCACGCTCGACACGCTCGAAGGCGAAGGCCTTGTCGCGTTCCGCTACGGCGAACCCGTCAATGGCTCGCGGCGCGACATAGCTGGCATTCTGAGTGCGAACGGGCGAGTGCTTGGCATGATGCCTCACCCTGAACGCGCGATTTCCCCGGCCGCCCACCCTTCGATGGGAGGGGCCCATGGTCGCAGGCTCTTCGAAAATGTCATAGGCGCACTGGTCGACGCCTGACCAAGAACGCGATCAACCTGCTTCGCGCTGACCATTGTCGGCACAGAACAGGCGGCGAGCTTCCTCTTTCGACATCGGTCGGCCGAAGTAAAACCCTTGGATCTTGTCACACCCAAGGTTCCGAATAAGCTCGGCTTCTTCTGCCGTCTCAACGCCCTCTGCGGTGGTTGTCATGTCGAGGCTTTTTGCCATTGCGACAACGGCGTTGATGATCGCGAGGCTCTCATTGCTCTCCTGAGCAGCGCCCTGAACAAAGGTGCGGTCGACTTTGATGGTCGAGAAGCGCAGCTTGCGCAGATAACCTAGCGACGAGTATCCAGTCCCGAAATCGTCAAGGGCCACCGAACAACCCAGCGCCATGATTTGCTCCAGAGAATTGCGAGCAGTTGTGGCGTCGCGCACGAAGATGCTTTCGGTCACCTCCACCTCGAGCCGCTCAGGACGCAATCCGCTGGCGGCGAGCGCATCGACCACGTCCTGGTGAAATTCGGGCTCCAAGAGCTGCTCAGGCGAGACATTGACATTGACCTTGATATCTTCAGGCCACGCCCGCGCCTCACGGCAGGCCTCACGCAAGATCCACTGTCCCAGCGGCACGATCAGGCGGGTGTCTTCTGCTAGCGCGATGAACTTACCGGGGCTCACAAAGCCATGCTCCGGGCTGTTCCAACGCACAAGCGCCTCGAAGCTGACGATCTCCTCGCTCCGCGCGTCCACAACCGGCTGGTAATGCAGCACGAATTCGTCTTCGAGCACCGCTTTGCGCAATGACACTTCGAGCCGCCGGCGTTCCTCCGCAGTCGCGTGCAGTTCCGGTTCGAACCGGCAGTGTTCCCCCCCGCCGACATCTTTGGCACGGTAAAGCGCCAAGTCGGCATTACGCATCAATTCCTCGACCGAATTGCCGTCGCGCGGACCGACCGCCGAACCGACGCTTGCACCAACATACAAGGTGTGCTGATCGACCTGGTAGGGCTCGGAAAGCACCTCGATCACCTTACGCGCGGTATCGCTGATCAGATCGCTGTCGCTGGCGTCGCGAATGACAATCGCGAACTCGTCTCCGCCAAGGCGACCGCAAAGCAGGTCGCCGCCAATGATGGTCTGAAGCCGTGATGACACCTGCGCCAGAAGCTTGTCGCCGATCATATGTCCGAGCGAGTCGTTTACGGCCTTGAAGCGGTCGAGATCGACCATGAGCAGGGCGCAACGTGTGCGCCACTGAGCCGCGTAACGTAGAGCCTCGCCCAGCCCTTCATTGATCTGCAGGCGATTTGGCAAAGCTGTGAGTGTATCGAAACGCGCAAGGTAAGCGATTTTTTCGCTGGAAGCGCGCTGCTCGGTGACGTCCGATCCGACGCCGCGAAACCCGACAAACTTGCCTCGTTCATCACGCATGGGCGTACCCGAAAGCTCCCACCAGCGCTCCTCGCCCTTGATCGACACGTGCACGATAAGGTTTGAGAAGTTTTCGTGGTTCTTGAGCCGTTCAGCGAGTTCCCGCAGGCTAGGCGCATAGTCGCGCGGGGCGCAGTCGCGCGTGGCGATCAGTTCAAGCAGCGGCTTGCCTTCAACCTCGGATTGCCGGTGTCCCAACGCGAAAGCGAAGCGCGGGCTAACCGATCGCAAACGGCGCGTCGTGTCGACCTCCCACAGCCAGTCCGCTTCGTTCTCCTCGAATTCCCGCAGGAGCAGCGAGACGACCTCTTCCTTTTCGCTCAGGCTCGCCTCGGCAATGCGAGCGGCCAGGTGGATCCGGCCAACCTCGATCGCACCCAAAACCGACGCAACCATGAAAACGAATGCGACGCCCATGACGATCCACATTTCGGACAATGCGGCATGGGCCATCGCCGCGCCTGAGATAAGTACCGTTGCTCCGACTATGCTTATCGGAACATTGGTCGCAAAGTAGATCGAACCGGAAACGATCAGGACGAGAACGAGCAAGAGTGCAGCAAGGTCCGTCGGCGTTCCCAGCGGAGCGAATGCCAGCACCGGTATCGCCCAAACTAATCCGGCGAGCATGGCGCTTGAGAGATTCCTTTTGAAGTCTTCGGATGTCGCAGGGCGGCTCTCGATGTCCGCCAGCTTGCGATCGACCATAACGCCGCGTGCATAGACGAGAGCAACGGCCAGCAGCCACGCACCGAGCCAGTGAACCGGGACAGAAGGCGAGTAGATTTGAGTGACGAACAATGCGAGCACCGCCTGCGCGCATCCGCGGCTTACGGTCAATTTCGCCAAAGAGGCATATTGCATGCCCCGCAGGCGCGCCCAATCGGCATCGCCGCGGTTCTTGAATCCGAGAACCGCCGATACGGACAATTCAGGCGGCACTGCCTGCTGTTGGGATGGAACCGGATTGCTCACCAAAATTCGATTAGGGAGCAAAGGTTAGGGGCGGGTAAAATTGCGGAGGGAAGGCGAAAGTATTTCGCCGACGTCTCACGAAAAAATTTAGGCTATTTTACAATGATTTATATTTATCAGGCTCGGTGTAACGATCGCTATTTAGGCGAACTTAACCATGCCCATTACCGAAGCGGTCACCGTGAAAGGAAATCTCACTCGACCGTAACGGATTTCGCGAGGTTCCGTGGCTGGTCCACATCCGTGCCCTTCACCACTGCCACATGATACGCAAGCAGCTGCACCGGGATCGCGTAAACGAGCGGCGCGATCAGGGGATGAACCTTTGGCATTTCGATGGTGGCCATGCAGCCCTCGCCCGCGTCCTTGATGCCCTGAGCATCGGAAATCAGCACCACCTTGCCGCCCCGCGCGCGGACCTCCTCCATGTTGGAAACCGTCTTCTCGAAAAGGGGGCCTGACGGTGCGATGACGACGACCGGTACATCCTCATCGATCAGCGCGATGGGTCCGTGTTTCATCTCGCCCGAAGCATATCCCTCGGCATGGATATAGCTGATTTCCTTGAGTTTTAGTGCACCCTCAAGAGCGAGCGGATAATCCTGGCCGCGGCCAAGATAAAGCACGTCGCGCGCAGGGGCGATCAGGTGCGCCATCGAAGCGATGTCATCGTCGTGATCCAGCGCGGCGTTCAGACATGCGGGCGCTTCCAGCAGGTGCTGAACCACCTCCGTTTCTTTAGCCCGGCTCATCAAACCGCGCTTTACCGCCATGTGCGCCGCAAGAGCGGCAAGCACGGCGAGCTGACAGGTAAAGGCTTTCGTTGACGCCACCCCGATCTCTGGTCCCGCATGGGTCGGCAACAACAAATCGGCTTCGCGCGCCATGGTGCTGGTCGGCACGTTCACGACAACACCGATGGTCTGGCCTTCCTCCTTGCAGTGGCGGAGCGCAGCAAGCGTGTCCGCCGTCTCACCACTTTGAGAGATGAATAGTGCCAATCCGCCATCCTCAAGAACTGGCTCGCGGTAACGAAACTCGCTCGCCACATCGATGTCCACGGGCAGCCGCGCGAATTGCTCGAACCAGTATTTGGCCACGAGGCCGGCGTAATAGGAAGTCCCGCACGCGACGATTGTTAGGCGGCGCACCGATGAGATATCGAAATCGAATTGTGGGAGCGCAACGGAGTAGTCATCGCGGCGCAGGTAGGAGCCGAGCGTCTGCGCCACCACCGTAGGCTGCTCGAAGATCTCCTTCTGCATGAAATGGCGATAATTGCCCTTTTCCGTCGCTGCCGCAGAAGCGCCTGACGTGCGGATTTCACGCGTTACTTCATTACCGTCGAGATCGAATATCTGGGCGCTATCGCGGGTGATGACAGCCCAGTCGCCCTCTTCCAGATAGGAAATACGCTGAGTCAAAGGCGCCAGAGCCAATGCGTCTGAGCCGAGATACATCTCCGGATCTTCGCCTTCGGATCCATAGCCAATCACGAGAGGCGACCCAAGCCGTGCTCCGATAAGCATGTCCGGATGGTCCCGGAACGCAACCGCCAGAGCAAAGGCTCCGCGCAATCTGGGGAGCACGTTCTGAACCGCCTCGGCAGGTTTTTCACCATTTTCGATCCGGCGCGAGATCAAATGCGCGATCACTTCACTGTCTGTCTCGCTTTCGAAGGAATGGCCATCATCGCGCAGCTCGGCACGCAATTCCTTGTAGTTTTCGATGATCCCGTTGTGAACGATCGCCACTTCGCCAGTCGCGTGCGGGTGCGCGTTTTCAGCCGTTGGCGCGCCGTGGGTCGCCCAGCGCGTATGGGCAATGCCGACACTCCCGGGTGCGTCGTTATCGCGCAGCGCGTCGACAAGGTTCGACAGCTTTCCCTTTGCTCTCCGGCGTACGAGCCGCCCATCGTGCAACGTGCAGATACCGGCGCTGTCGTAGCCGCGATACTCCATCCGCTTCAGACCATCGACCAACCGGTCTGAGACAGGCTCACCGCCAACGATTCCGATAATACCGCACATTTGTCGTTCGATTTCCTGCTGATACGAGCGCGAAAGGCCCGACTGAGTGAATAAAGCCCTGGATTTGGGAGCGTTCCTAGCCGCTATCTCCTGAACGACAAATTCCCTGAACCCGAACTGTCTCGCAGTCCATCCCTCCACAGGAATAGTCCAGCCAAAATGATCAATCCTGCCCCGAAAAGCGTCAGCAGATCAGGTCTGTCGCCAAACCACCACCAACCGAGCAAGATTGCGATGAGCATCTGAATATAAATGGCCGGCGCAACCTGCGAGGCTCCCGCCTTCGATGTGCCGATATAGGCGAGCCAGTGGGCACTGGTGGCGGTAAAAGCGACGATGGTGCAGCGAGCGACCACATCCCAGCTTGGCCAGCCGAAATCCAGCTGATCGATTCCTGAAAGCTTTAGTCCGAGGCTCAGGAGTATGAGAATGGGCGCGCAGATCGCTGCCATGAAGACCTGCATCGAGAGCGCGCTACCCTGCCCCGCGCTCGCGCGGTTCGTGATCATCAGCAATGCGAAGAAGATCGCCGACACGAGCGGCAACAACGCGCTCCAGCCCAATTCCGCCAGATTAGGGCGGAGGATGATCGCAACACCTGTGAGCGCCAGCAACGATACCAGATGCACAGACGGCTTGACTCTTTCACCAAGCAGTGGACCAGACAGGACCTGGGTAAGTACGGGGGAGAGGAAGCCAATCGCCAAGGCTTCGGCGAGCGGCATGATATAGATCGCCGAAAAGAAACACACCGAAGCGAGAGCGAGGCAGACTCCGCGCGCTACCTGAAGCCAGGGGCTACGCGGGACGAATGCCCTTACGCCTTCGGTTCGCAGGAGCAGCACCGAAAGCACCGCCGCTCCCATAGAAAACCGCAAGGCAGCCACTGCAAATGGCGGCCATTCTCCCGCCATGCTTTTCACCACACCATCGCCCACGGCTAGGATAGCAAATCCCGCAGCAGCATACGCCAAACCGATACGTTCCTCATGGGTCATGATCGGATGTTGAGCTGGCCGTACATGGTGGCGCCGTGGACCCCGCTTCGTCCAAACGCAAGCGAAAGCGGGCGTAATAAATCAAGGAACCTCCGAAGGTGTGGGTCGACGCGATACGAAGGTCGGGAGTTTAGGAAAAAAATAAGGTTTCCGAATTATTCACCAAACTTCGAGAGGCGCTGTTCGCCGTGATGCGGGCAAGCGCTGTTTTATAAAGTAAGTGGCCTCGGGGGCTTGGAATGAGCGCATTCGGTAAAAAAGGCGGTGCAGGTGGTGCGAAAGCGGGCGGACGCCCGGCATTCGGCGTCGCACGGCCCATGAAGACCGGCAAACCTGCTAGCGATGACGCGAAAGGCGGCGAGCAGTTCCCACCTCTCCCTGAGGAAGGGGAAAAGGCTGAATCTGCTGCCCCCCCGCCAGCCAATTCGAAATCGCAAAGCTCAGCGGAGGCGATGGATCGCCTCGCCGAACGCATGAATGCAACTCACACGCCTGAAGAACAGGGTGGGTTCGAAGCCAGCGTTCACAAGATCAAGGAACAGGTACTCCCACGCCTGCTTGAGCGCGTCGACCCGGAAGCCGCCGCGACGCTGTCCAAGGAAGAGCTGTCGGAAGAATTCCGACCGATTATCATGGAAGTGCTGGCTGAGCTTAAGGTCACACTCAACCGCCGAGAGCAATTCGCCCTCGAAAAGGTTCTGATCGACGAGCTGCTGGGCTTCGGTCCGCTCGAAGAGCTGCTGAACGACCCGGACGTCTCCGATATCATGGTCAACGGTCCCGACCAGACCTACATCGAGAAAAAGGGTAAGCTGACCATCGCACCGATCCGGTTCCGCGACGAACAGCACCTGTTCCAGATTGCCCAGCGCATCGTGAACCAGGTTGGCCGCCGCGTCGACCAGACTACGCCGCTGGCCGACGCCCGCTTGAAAGACGGTTCGCGCGTTAACGTCATCGTCCCGCCGCTCTCACTGCGCGGCACCGCCATATCAATTCGTAAGTTCTCCGAAAAACCGATCACCCTCGACATGCTCAAGGAATTCGGTTCGATGAGCGAGAAGATGTGTACCGCGCTCAAGATCGCGGGCGCATGCCGGATGAACATCGTCATCTCTGGCGGTACGGGCTCGGGTAAAACGACCATGCTCAACGCCCTTTCTAAAATGATCGACCCGGGTGAGCGCGTGCTGACCATCGAGGACGCGGCCGAACTTCGTCTGCAACAGCCGCACTGGCTTCCGCTGGAAACGCGTCCGCCGAACCTTGAAGGGCAAGGCGCAATTACGATCGGTGACCTTGTGAAGAACGCGCTGCGTATGCGTCCTGACCGCATCATCCTGGGTGAGATTCGCGGCGCGGAATGTTTCGACCTTCTCGCCGCCATGAACACCGGCCACGACGGGTCCATGTGTACGCTTCACGCCAACAGCCCGCGCGAATGCCTTGGCCGTATGGAAAACATGATCCTGATGGGCGACATCAAGATCCCAAAGGAAGCCATCAGCCGCCAGATCGCGGAATCGGTCGATCTGATCGTTCAGGTAAAGCGCCTTCGCGACGGTTCGCGTCGCACGACCGACATTACCGAGGTGATCGGGATGGAAGGCGACGTGATCGTCACCCAGAACCTGTTCAAGTTCGAATATCTCGACGAGAGCGAAGATGGCAAGATCCTCGGCGAATTCCGTGCTTCTGGCCTCCGACCCTACACGCTTGAAAAAGCGCGTCAGTACGGGTTCGACCAAGCGTATCTGGAAGCGTGCTTGTGATCTGAAGCGCGCGCGCCTTTCAGCGTGCGCTCACCTTGCTACAGATTCCCGAGAACCACCGGGAGGCTCATTGCGAGCATCCCGCCGCCAATAATCGCGCACAGAACAAACAAGGTGGTCCAGGGCATAAAACCGACCCGCTCAAGCCGATCGACCGAGCGCGCCTTGCTGCGTCGGCGCTCCATGAACGCGCAGAAACCCGCCAGGACCCAGAAAAGTCCTCCCGTCGAGGCCAGCAAAACGGCGTCGCTGGCGAAAGCAAGTTGAGTCAGGAAATCCGTCACAGTCTGGCGATGTAATCGCTCGAAGCGCTTGCGCAATATCGCAAGCTGCCTACAGCGCCCGGTCAATGGATGGATCTGTCGCCCGCCCTCGCCCCCTCCTCGCGCTAGGCGTCAGGCTCGCCACTGCAGCGACGCTGGCAACTATGGCGATGCTGGTAAAACTGGCCGGCACGCGTGGCGTCCATCTGGCAGAGCTGGTGTTCTGGCGTCAGGCGATCACGCTGATCTGCGTCGCCGGATTGCTCGCAACGTGGGGCAGGTTGGCGACAGTGAAAACCAATCGGTTCGGCGCCCACGCTCGCCGCGCGGCATATGGGCTTACCGGCATGTTCTTCGTATACGGCGCTGTGATGCTGCTGCCTCTGCCGGAGGCGACCGCGATCAGTTTCACCGCGCCGTTCTTTGCAGTTCTTATCTCGGTGCTCTTTTTTGGCGAGACCGTAGGGCGTTATCGCTGGGGCGCAGTCGTGTTGGGCTTTGCAGGCGTGCTGCTCATCACTGAACCGAGCTTTCTAGGCGGAGGAAGCGATCTGGTGGACCCCTTCGGCGCGGCAGTCGGTCTGATCGCAGCCGCACTTGTGGCGTTGATCAGTTTCCAGATTCAGGATCTTAACAAGACTGAAAGTCCTTGGAGTATCGTCTTCTGGTTCACCGCCATTACCGCTCCGATATCGGCTCTCGCGGTCCCCTTCGTGATCGCGCCGCACGATCCGATTACCTGGGCGATCATCATTTCAGTCGCGCTGTGCGGCGCGCTCGCGCAGATATTGCTCACCACTTCGCTTAGGTTTGGCTCGGCTGCCGTAATCCTCTTAATGGATTACACCTCGCTACTCTGGGCGACCTGGTACGGTTGGAGTGTCTTCGATCAGGCACCCGGCGCGAATCTCTGGGTCGGCGCACCTCTCATCATTGGTGCAGGTGTGCTGATTGCGTGGCGCGAACGTCAGCTGGCCCGAATAAACGCACTAGCGGACGATGGCAGGGAACCGGAAAGCCTCGCCGATCATTGAAGCGGCGTCATAAATCAAGGAGCTACTCATGATCCGCAAGACCATTATCGCGATTGCGCTCGGTACGATGACCCTCACCGCGGCGGCCTGCAACACCGTGCAAGGCGCTGGTGAAGACATCAGCTCGGTCGGCCGGGCAGGCGAAGAAGCCATCGACTGAATTGCGTAGTGCCAATCGAAAAACGGGGTCAGCCGCGATATGGCGGTTGGCCCCTTTTTCATTGCACATTCACAAGATCCGAGCGATCATAGCCCTTTGGCACTGATAGGCTTCTCACAGATGAAAAATCGGATCGCACGCGCGCTCACTATTACAGCAATCCTGGCAGCCGTCGCCGGATGCAACACTGTCCAGGGTTTGGGCGAAGATATATCGTCCGTCGGCCGTGCGGGCGAAGAAGCCATCGACTGATCGCGCGGGTATTCAGCCGCGACGATAAACCAGCGTCAGATTGTTCGCCGGCATCTCGTGCCGTGCTGTACGGGCAAAGCCGTACTTCTCCGCCAGGGCATCGATATCGCTCACTTTACGGATGCCCCAACGCTCATCGCGCGACTTCAGGCTGAGGTCGAAATCGATGTTCGACTGCGCTGGTTCCACACCGCTTTCGAAGTACGGGCCGTACAAGATAATCGGCGCGCCCTCGCCGCTCAGGATGCGGGAAGCGCCGTCGAACATGCCGGTTGTCGCTGACCACGGGCTGATGTGGACCATGTTGCTGCACAGCACCGCGTCGGCCTCATGCACTTCCCAGCTATCAGGATCGGCAGCGTCAATAATGGTGGGTAGGCGCAAATTCGGCGCACCGTGATCTTCCTCCCAAGCGATGATTGAAGCCAGCGCTTCGGCCTCGTGATCGCTTGGTTGCCAGGCAAGCTTCGGAAAACGACGCGCGAAATACACCGCGTGCTCGCCTGATCCGCTGGCGATCTCCAGAACAACGCCGGAAGTGGGCAATTCCTTCGCCAGCACCTCGGCGATGACCTCTCGATTTCGCTCAGTGGCGGGCGCGTGCTTTTTCACATCTAGCCGACCTGGCGATCCTGTCCCTGCCAATAGGGATCGCGCAGTTGACGGCGCAGGATTTTGCCTGAAGCATTGCGAGGCATCTCCGGTATCACATCAACGCTCTTGGGAGCTTTGAAGGCAGCAATCCGCTCGCGGGTGTAAGCGATGATTTCACCCTCGTCGACTTCCTCACCGGCCTTACAAACCACGCAAGCCTTCACCTCTTCGCCCCATTTTTCGGAAGGCACACCAATCACGGCGACCTCTGCGATAGCGGGGTGGCCGAAGATCGCGTTCTCGACCTCCGCTGGATAGACATTTTCGCCGCCCGAAATGATCATGTCCTTGATACGGTCCTGGATATAGACGTAGTCATCATCGTCCATGATCCCGGCATCGCCTGTATGCAGCCAGCCATCGTCATCGATCGTGCTCGCTGTGGCTTCGGGTAGCTTCCAATACCCGGCGGTGTTGGACGGGGACTTGATGCAGACCTCACCGATCTCTCCGCGAGGGATCTCGTTGTTATCGCTGTCCCTCACCTCGATCTCGACGCCGGGCACAGCCTTGCCAGCCGAGCGCATGCGCTCATTGCCTTCCAGGCTATGATCATCGGGCGGCAGGAGAGAAATCGTACCGCTAGTTTCCGTCATCCCATACGCTTGCAGGAATTTCGCCGTCGGCATCGTCTTGACTGCCTGCTTCAGCAATTCGAGCGGCATCGGCGCTGCGCCATACATCAGGTATTTGAGGTTCGAGAAATCCGTATCGGCAGCTCGAGGATGCTGGACCACCATTTGCAAAGCGGCAGGCACGATGAACATGTGGGTCGCCCCGTTCTCGATCGCTTCGAGCACCCCGACGGGCGTAAATTCGGCCTGAACTTCGCTGCGGATACCGTTGGCTACGGCGATGTTCATGAGGCCGGTCCCGCCGATATGCGCGCATGGCATGGCGATCAGCATGCAATCGCCATCCTCATAGAAGTTCCACTCCAGACCTGCCTCATTTCCCGGATTACGCAGGCCGAGCAGGTTGCCATTGGACAGGAGAGCCCCCTTTGGGTTGCCAGTCGTGCCGGATGTATAGAGCTGCAGGATGGGATCATCGACCGCTGGCGCCTCATAGCTCGCATGTGGCAGCTCCGATGCTGCGCGCCGTGCCGCTTCGGCCTCGATCACCTGCGGCTTTGCCGGAACATCCTGCGACACGTTTTGCGCGGTTTCGACGAACTCATCGCCGCAGAACAGCAGTTTGGCGCCGGTATCGCCGAGGATGTAGGCGATTTCACGCGGAGCGAGCCGCCAGCCGATCGGCACCATCACCGCGCCCATCCGGGCCGCTGCCAGGTAGAGCAGAAAATAGAAATCGTGGTTTTTGCCGAGCCATGCAATCCGGTCGCCCTTCGCAATGCCGCGATCCTTGAGCAGAGTGATGAGGCGCCGCGTCAGATCATCGGTCTGCGCGTAGGTCGTGATCCGCCCATCCTGCTCGAACGCGGTCGCATCGGGGCGCTCCTTCGCCCAGAAATTCAAAATTTCGTCGAACGTGACATGGCTGTGATGAGCATTCTGCTCCATGGCTCTGATCTCTCCCCAATAGTTATTTACGGGGAAGTCTAGGGCAAACAAGCGGCAGCGGTCCAGCGCTTTACGCTACTGAAACCTGCCCCTTGCACGTGCCCGCCGTTCACGGATCAACAACCAGACAAACAGGCCGAGCGGTCCCGCCATGAAGGTCGCCAACAGGATGGGAGCCTGTAGTAAGCGTGAAAAGAATTTCGCGTCCGCGTCGCGCGCGATCCACAGACCGACAAACAGATCGAATGCGAGGTAATGCGTCCAGCCAATTGTCACGCCGACATCGCTCGCAAAGATCGATCGCACGCCCTCGATCGAAGTGAAGTCCGCCCCTCCCTCACCCGCGGGCAGGACGCCTGAAAGCACTGCGATCAGCGTGGCAGCGTAAATGAGGCACAGCAGCCCGACGCCCATGTAGAGCACAGCGGAAAGCAAGGCAGGCCAGCGTGGAAACGCTATGAGGAAGACCCAAGCGATAAGTGCGATGACATTGACGGCGCTGAAGACCAGTCCCCAATCCATCACTCCTCGGGCTCCCGGTCCTTCTCGACCTTGGCGCGCCATTCTCGCGCAGCACGTTTCATGGCATCGAGATCATGTGTGAAGCGCCCCTGCGCGCGGCGCATGGCGAGGCCGAGCGCCGCCTCTGCGACCAGATCGGACTTCACCGAATGATACATTCCGTATTTCGCCGGAAGCATGGGTTCGACCAATGGCGCGACAGTCATCGCAGCCTTCTCGGCAAAGCGGAAATCGTTCTCGCGCGATCCGCGCAGCAAGCCCGGACGCAGGATATCGAGCCGTTTGAAACCGACTTTCGAAACGAGCTGCTCGGTCTCGCCCTTAACCCGCATATAGAGGTTCTTGGATCCCGGGTTGGCACCCGCGGCGCTGATGAGGACCATATTGAGCACGCCGGCTTCGCGCGCAGCCTCGGCCGTTTGCAAGATCAGGTCCTGATCGACCGCACGAAACGCTTCCTCGTCGCGGCCAGCCTTTTTCCACGTCGTGCCGAGCGCGCAGATGAACGAGCGCGGCTTAATAGCCTCGAACACCTCGCCCCATTTTGCGGGATCCGCAACGAACATCTCCATCCGTGCGCCGTCCGGCAGGGTGATTTCGCGGCGGGCAATGCCTACGATCCGGACCTGATCGGTCTCGCTGGAAATCTCGATGACGCGCCGACCGATCAGACCGGTCGCGCCGACCATACCAATCCGCTCCGGTGCCTTGCGGCCCATTGTCCTGTCCGCTTGCCGGGCGCTCCTGAGGTTAGACATTGCTCAATCCCTGCGGTTGTTCGCCGTATATCCTAGCACAGGCTTGCATTGCAAAACTGTCGCTCATTCCGGCGATGAAATCGGCAATCATGCGAGAACGCTGAGGTTCACCGTTTGGAAGACGCGCTTGCCAATCTTCAGGTATCAGCCGCTCATCCTGCGAATACGCAGCGAACAACCGCGCAATTACATCGCGAGCGCGCTGCGCGGCTTCGACCTGCTCGGGATGATAATAGAGTTTCCGATACATGAAGCGTTTCAACGCCCGCTCTTGCTCGGCCATGTGCGGCGAAAAACCACCGATCTGGCGGCCTGCATTCCTGACGTCGTCCACCGAGCCCATCCCTTCAGCCTGCTCGCGCGTGTGCTCGATGACATCGTTCACCATTATTCCGATCTGATCGCGAACAAGTTCGCGAAGCAGTCGGTCGCGCGGCGCATTCGGAAAACGTCTTTCTACAGCGCGCCATTGTTCGGCCAGAAAGTCGAGCTCCATGAGGTCGTCGAGGCCAAGGAACCCCGCCCGCAACCCGTCGTCGATATCGTGGTTATCGTAGGCGATATCATCGGAAACGGCAGCAATTTGCGCCTCCAAAGACGGCCAAGTTCGCAGATCCAGCGGGAAAGCACCATCAAGCTCGGCAAGCGCCCAGTTTGGAGCTTCGACCGGCCCGTTGTGTTTGGCCAGCCCTTCAAGCAAATCCCAAGTCAGATTGAGCCCGTCGTGCGAAGGATACGGGCTTTCGATCCGCATGACCGTACGCAGCGCCTGTGCGTTATGGCAGAAACCGCCGTATCGGCTCATCGCCTCCGACAGCGCATCCTCCCCGGCGTGACCGAAAGGTGGGTGACCAAGATCATGCGCGAGGCAAAGCCCTTCTGTAAGGTCTTCGTCCAGCGCAAGCGCGCGCGCGAGAACGCGTCCGATCTGGGCAACTTCGAGGCTGTGCGTCAACCGAGTGCGATAGTGATCTCCGTCCGGCGCGATGAACACCTGTGTTTTCGATTTGAGACGCCTGAAGCTCATCGAATGGATGATGCGGTCCCGGTCTCGCTGAAACTCGCTCCGCGGCCCCCTTGACTCCGCTCTGGCTTGAGTTCCCGATCCAGCTTCGCCCACGCGGCGAGCAACGTCGAACTCGCGCCCGCGTGTTTGCGCAGGGTCGGCAGCATATGGAGCGCGGGTCATCACGCATCAGCGATTAGGTCAGCGCGGGCAACGGCTCAACGGGAACAGAACGGCAACCTCAAATGATTGCCGTGGACAGCAACCGGTTCGCCGACGCCGCACTGAATTGTCGTTGGAAGGAGCGGGACCGCTCTCCGGGTGTATTGGGGGGTGAAGAGCGGTCCCGAGGACCTCAGGCGACCCGAGGACCCAGAATTTGCATGTTGTGCTATCATGACAAACTCAACACTGCGCCTAGGCGCGGGTGATGCACATTGCATCCAGTGTTAGGCGATGCTGAGCCGGACCGTGGCTTGAAAGCGATGAAGCGCCCGCTAGTCCACCAGCTCCTGCTCGAGAATCCAATCTGCTGCAGCCTGGCAATGGATCCGCGTGGAATCGAAGACGGGCAAGACATTCGCGTCGACGTCGACGATTAAATCAAGCTCGGTGCAGGCAAGCACGATGGAATCGGCTCCATCCTGCGCCTTGGTAGTGATGATCGTTCTTAGTTGACGCTCGGCGTCCCTGGTGACTTTCCCCACCATCAGCTCATCGTAAATGATGCGGTTCAGCGTCTCGACGTTTTTCATGTTAGGCGGCAGAAGATCAATTCCATGTGACACCAATCGCTTCCGGTAAAAGCTTTCCGTCATCACATTGCGAGTGCCGAGAAGCGCTGCGTTCTTGTGACCGGCTGCCTTCAGCGCGAGACCTACGTGCTCGGCGATGTGCAGGATCGGTATATCGACCTGCGCCGCGACTTCGTCGTAGAGCTTGTGCATCGAATTTGCGCCGATGATCAGCGCTTTCGCGCCAGCGTCTTCGAGACGTTTGGCGCTGCGGCCAAGAACGCCTGCGGCGCGTTTCCAGTCTTTGTCATCCTGCAGGCCGTAAAGCTCGCAAAAGTCAAGGCTTTCGATCAGCAGCGGCGCGCTGGCCATCGGCGCAGAGCGCTTTTGCACGAGCCTGTTGATCCGCTCGTAATAGATGCCTGTCGACACCCAGCTCATTCCGCCGATAAGTCCCAGTTTGCGCAAATTCAGTTCCTTGAATTGGATCAGAAGCGATAGAACGATCTAACGCCAAACTTGATCCTGCGTCCATATCACGAGGTTAATTCTCGGTCGGTTCCTCATCGCCCGTGGCGGTGACAGCGGCCAGCCATTCACGGACATCCGCCAAGGTCGCCTCTGGAGCCTCTTTCTGCGGAAGGTGACCGATGTTCGGGTAGGTGATGAGCCGGCTGTTGGGCATTGTTCGATCGAGCCATTCACCCGCTTCGACCGGGATCAGGCGGTCTTCGGTGCCCCACAGGATCAGCGTCGGCGCGGTAATCCCGGCGATTTCGCCCTCCGCCAGTGGGTCGTATTCCGTCGCGAAACGCCGCATCGTCGCGCGGCGGTTGCCGGGATAGCGCAGCAGTTCCCAATAACGATTGACCATTGACTCGGTAACGACTGCCGGATCGGCGACCGATTGTTCGAGCGACTGCTGGATCAGGCTGCGCGGCGTAATCTGCTCTGCGACACTGTTAAGGATTGGGGTGCGGGCAATGGTAAACCCGATATTGCCGCTGTCTTCCTCATCATCGCGACGCATGACAGGGCCACCGCTCGCGTCGACGAGGATGAGCCCGCCAACCTTCTCAGGATAGGCAGCGGCGAAGGCAAGCGCGTGCTTACCGCCCATAGAGTTGCCGCCGATGATAAAGCGATCGAGCCCGAGCGCCGATGTTAACGCCCGGATATCGTCGGTAAAATTGGCTCTGCTGTAATCATCGTTCGGATCCGCACCGGTGAGGCCATGCCCGACCTGATCGAAGCGGACGACACGGTATTCCTGCTTTAGTCCGTCAGCCCATTCATCCCATGTCCGCAGGTCCGAATTCGAGCCATGCAGAAGGACGATAGCGGGGGCATCGCGCGGCCCCTCATCGCGGACATGCGCAATGACGCCATCCCCGATCTGCACGAACTGAGATGGGGCGTTCCCGTATTTCGCCCGCATTTCCACGAGGTCGGTATCGGGGGTTCTGAAGATGAAGAATGCGATTACGACCAGCGCGATCAGCGCCAGAACTACCCGAAGCGGCCATTTCATTGTGTGATTTCTGCCCCGTCCATTTGATCGATCCACCGGCTTACGACTTCGACGCCATCGGGATCGATGATTGATCTGCCGAGTTCGGGCATGGCAATGCCAGGCTCTGCAGAATTCATCCGGTAGACCAGGATCGACGCATCAGGATCGCCCGGAGCGATCGAAATCGCATGCCCGCCTGCACCCCGTCCGGCCGCCACTGGAGGCTTCCACACACCCAGAGCGTAGAGATCATCCTGCTCCCAACGAAGGTCGAGCCCTGAATTGGACGCTCCCCCGCCGGGTTGATGGCAATGCGCGCAATTCACGTCGAGATAGGCACGGGCGAGGCTTGCGGTGTTCCCCTCAGCACGTTCATCCCAATCAGGAAGGATATCGGCGCCCTGCGGGACAGCGGCCAAGTGACCTGCGCCGACCATATCGGAGAGCCATTCAGCAGAGAGATTTCGCGCTTTCGGACCGATTGGAATGACTTCGCCATCCTTGCTATGGCACGCTTTGCACTGGTTCTTGTTGGGAATGCGGTAGCTGATTTCCTCGCCAACCGGCGTAGTAATGGGCACGCGCGCGCCCGCCAGCGCAAGGCGCGCCTCGGTCTGCTCCTCATTCCAGCGATAGGGCAGCGCAAGCCAGCCGTCCGCGCGGTGCAGCAGGACGCGGGTCTCGATGAGCTGACGCTCGTCTCCTTCCCCGAAAGCGAACGTTTTTATGATCGCGCTTCCGACCGGGAATTGCAGCAGCCCTTCGCCGTCAGGCTCGATCGCGGTGCCATCGGGTACATACACGAAGCGAAGTTTGTCGGCCCCGTCGGAGAACAGCGGCGTGTTGAGTTCGTAGGGGACTACGCCAAGGGTGGGAATCTGCGCGTCTGCGTGAATGAAAAACCCGAATTCCTCCAGCGTGCGCGGATAGCCATCTTGCTGGATCGCCGCGTCGGAAACGGTCGGCGCGACAAGCCGCGCTTCGGCGACCACCGCCCCGGCCAGCGCCGCAGCTGCAACCAGAAGAAGCCCCGACCCCCGCATTACAGGCGCTCTTCAAGCTCCGCCGGCGCGCCCACGCTGCTCATATCCCATTCGATCCCGGCATCGGGCGCCTGGAACGGAGCGGGCTGAGCACTTTCGATGCCCTGCCCCTGCTCGGTCAGGCCCAGGGTCCACCCCGCGGTCCCATCGGTCACCGCAACCGCCGGCATTCCGTCGGAATCGGACAAGCCATCCCACAGCAGAGGGGGAAGCGATCCCCCAAACGCTTGAACGAGCTGCTCACCGCCCTCGAAGTCCGGCTCATCACCAACATCGTCCGCCACGTTTTCGCCAATCACGACATTGCGCGGATACGGATTGTAGCGCTCGTCATCGAAAGCCTGCGTGTAAGCCACCACCATGAAAGCGGCGGTGGGGTTCTCGCTCACGACGTTCCGCGTCACCATGACGTTCTCATTGGCCATCACCATAATCCCGGTACCGCGCTTTACCCCGGCGACGATATTGCCCGGAGGCGCGAAGTTCGGCGTCGTATTGCCTGCGACGAGGTTTTCTCGAACGACGACATTTCCGCCGCCCATCACGGGAAGGCCGGGCAGGTCGAAGACAAGGATCCCACCGGTGTTGAGCCTCGCGATGTTATGCTCGACCAGAGCGTCCCGGCTGTTTTCGATCTCGATCCCGGCGACATTGTTCTCCGCGATCGAATTGCGCACCGTGATCTTGCTCGATTGCCCGACATAAATGCCCGCATCCGACGCGCCCGACACGATGACACCGTCGACAAGCACTCCGGTGCTCTCGACCGGGTAGATCGCATAGGCACCGTTCGATGGATCGGGGCCGTTGGTCCAGGTTACCTTGATCTGGGTGTAGACGATGTTGTCCGCGCCTTTCGACTTGATCCCATCGCCTTTGGGATTTTCCATCGCAAAATCGCGCAGGGTGACGTTGTCGCTCGTCACCAGCAGCCCCTCGCCCGAACCGGCCTGCTGCGTGAAGTCGAGAATGGTATCTTCCATTCCCGATCCCCTGACGATCACTCCATCGATATCGAGGCTGAGGCCATCGGTGAGTTCATACCGGCCTGCCTCCAGAACGATCTCGTCGCCCGGCTCCGCCAGGATCAGCGCCTCTTGCAAACGTTCCTGTGCGCCTTCGCCCGGCGACACGGTGTGGGTTTCGGCGAATACAGGCGCCGTGCCGCACAGCGCCAAAGCGGCAATCGTCAATCTGAACATGAATGTCTCCCTATCCCGAAGCCATTCTGCCGCAAGCCACCGGGAATGCAAGAGCGCTCGGCCTTGAGAATACGCGGAGGCCCGCGGCCAGCGGAGAGTTTTAGCGGCCTTGCAAAAGGAGCTCAAAGCCGCACCCGCCCGCAACCGTAACCACGGCTTCGAGCGCTTCGCGGTCATCGACCCGCCTGAGCCTTGCCATCGCCTCGCCCGTCGATAGCGGGATGGTGTTCTCACCATCCTGCGGCGCAGCGCGTTCAAGCTTGCGTAATTGATCGATGCTTAGGCGATCGACCAGGCGCGGTGCCATGCATGCCGCCATGGGCGCAGGTACTTGGTTGGCGAGCAGAGCTTCTTCCACACGGGTTTCCGTCACCTGCTCGATCAAACCACCATCGCGCAGCAGAAACCACGCGCCGATGCCGATCAGGAACACGACCAGCAGAATGACAATGTTGCGCATGACTTGCGAACCCTAATCGAGCGCTTTGACGATTTCCTCGACCATCTTTTTCGCATCCGAGAGCAGCATGACGGTTTGGTCCATGTAGAACACATCGTTGTCGACCCCGGCATATCCGACTCCGCCCATCGACCTCTTGATGAAGAAGACCTGCTTGGCCTTGTCGACATCGAACACCGGCATTCCGTAGATCGGCGAGGATTTGTCGGTCTTCGCTGCCGGGTTCACCACATCGTTCGCCCCGATGATGAAGGCGACATCCGCCTGAGCGAATTCGGAGTTGATGTCCTCAAGCTCGAAAACCTTGTCGTAATCGACGCTGGCCTCTGCCAGCAGAACGTTCATGTGACCCGGCATGCGCCCGGCCACCGGATGGATCGCAAACTTAACTTCGGTTCCGTTCTCCTCAAGCACATCGCTCATCTCACGCAATGCATGCTGGGCCTGCGCTACCGCCATGCCGTAACCCGGGATGATGATGACCTTCTCGGCCTGCTCCAGCATGTAGGCTGCGTCTTCGGCGCTGCCCTGCTTGTAAGGGCGCTGCTCGCGAGGCTCCCCGCTTCCGCCGCTATCGTCCGCGCCGAATCCGCCGGCGATCACGCTGATGAAGCTGCGATTCATCGCGCGGCACATGATGTAAGACAGGATCGCGCCCGATGAACCGACAAGCGCCCCAGTAATAATCATCGCGGTGTTGCCGAGCGTGAAGCCCATCGCTGCCGCCGCCCAGCCGGAATAGCTGTTCAGCATCGACACGACGACCGGCATGTCCGCTCCGCCGATTGGGATGATCAGCAGGGATCCGATGGCGAAGGCGAGCACCGTCACGGCGACGATGAAAGGCAATGTCGCCGCAGGACCGGTCGCCGCCGCGAACAGCCCGGTCAGCACGATGATCGCCGCCAGCGTGCCCAGATTGATGATGTGGCGTCCTGGCAAGAGGATGGGAGAGCCGCTCATCTTGCCCGAAAGCTTGGCAAAGGCGATGACGGATCCTGAGAAGGTGATGGCACCGATGGCGATGCCAAGACCCATTTCGACCTTGCTGACAGGCGAGATCGCGCCGTCGACCAGCAGGCCGAAGGCGCCCGGATTGAGATACGCTGCCCAACCGACGAGCACGGCAGCCAAACCGACCAGCGAGTGAAATCCGGCCACCAGTTCCGGCATAGCCGTCATGGCAATGCGGCGGGCGATGGTAAACCCGATCAGGCCGCCGATAGCGATCGCAATACCGATTTCGACAATGTTAGCGATGTCATGCGTCACCAGCGTCGTCGCCACCGCGATCAGCATGCCGATGATGCCGTTGCGGTTGCCAGCGCGTGAGGTGGCAGGGCTCGATAGTCCGCGCAGCGCAAGGATGAAGAACACGCCCGAGACGAGATAGGCGAGAGGAACCCATGCGGGGGTCGCGGCGGCGTCTGCTGCGCCTGCAAGGACGGAGAAGGTCATCTTTTACTTCTCCTTTTTCTTGTACATGGCCAGCATCCGCTCGGTCACTGCGAAACCGCCGAAGATGTTGATGCTGGCGAGCACAACACCTGCCAGCCCCAGATACTTGGCTGTCGGGCTGCCCGCCTCAGCCGCCGCAATCAGCGCGCCGACGATGATGACGGAGGAAATCGCATTGGTCACCGCCATCAGCGGCGTGTGAAGCGCGGGCGTGACCGACCAGACCACGTAATATCCGACGAAACACGCCAGCACGAAGATCGATAGGATCGAGATGAAGTCCATGGATCAGGCCCCCTTCAGCCGCTCGTTCACAACCGACCCGCCTTTCGTCAGACGGATCGCATCGCCGATCTCTTCGTCGAGTTCGGGCTTGCCCGTCGCCTTGTCCCAAAAGGCCGAAAGGAAGTTGAAGTGGTTGCGCGCAAACAGCGCCGATGCGTCGGCGGCGAGGTGCGCGGGTGTGTTGGCATAGCCGATGATCGTGACGCCGTGCCGCACGACCATATCGTCAGGCACGGAGCCCTCCACGTTCCCGCCCTGCGCAACCGCGAGGTCGTATATCACGCTGCCTGGTTGCATGGTCGCGATCTGTTCGTCCGTGATCAGACGAGGTGCTGCGCGGCCGGGAATGAGCGCGGTGGTGATCACGATATCCTGCTTGGCGATATGCTCGGAGACGAGCTTTGCCTGAGCGGCCTTGTACTCTTCGCTCATCTCGGTGGCGTAGCCGCCCGAACCTTCCCCTTCGATCCCCTCGACATCCTCGACGAAAATCGCTTTTGCACCGAGGCTTTCGATCTGCTCTTTGGTGGCGGAACGGACATCGGTTGCGGAAACCTGAGCGCCGAGCCGCTTGGCCGTGGCGATCGCCTGAAGGCCCGCCACGCCGACACCCATGACGAAGCATTTTGCCGCTTTCACCGTTCCCGCCGCGGTCATCATCATCGGAAATGCCCGGCCGAAAGTGTCGGCAGCGGTGAGGACCGCCTTGTATCCTGAGAGGTTCGATTGGCTCGACAGCACGTCCATGCTCTGCGCCCGGGTGATGCGCGGCATGAATTCCATCGACAAGGCCTCCAGCCCCGCCTTGGCATAGGCGTCGACCAGATCGCCATTGGTGAACGGATCGAACAAAGCCGCCACCCGGGCGCCCGATTTCGCCCCTTCGAGCACGGCCGTCTCCGGAGCCCGGATACCGAGCACGATGTCGGCATCCTTCACGCACGTCGCCGCATCGCCGATGGTCGCGCCGGCTTCCGCATAGGCATCGTCCGGGATCGATGCGCCGCCCCCGGCGCCGGTTTCCACTGCGAAATCATTGCCTAGCGCAATGAATTTCTTGACCGTTTCAGGCGTAGCGGCAACGCGCGTTTCGCCTGCGGCGCGCTCTTTAAGGACAGCAATTTTCACGTGGCGGTGTCTGCCTTCAATCAGCGATAAGCGTAATTACGAAAAGTGTTATGATCGCGATGACCGGAACAGCCCATTTCAGCGTGCTCATAAAGCCGCTGTAAGTCTGGCGTGCCTTGTCCATATCGTGCGAAGCCATGGCTCTGGTATCCCCTTGGATGCTTAACGTCGAAATCGGCAAAAGGTGCCGATGCCTGCTGGATATTGCCCGTATCGCGGAGTGCCGCTGCACTCAAGTCCGCTCTGCCGAGAGAGGCGGGATGAGAGGGGTCGACGCAAAAATCGGATAAAATCCCGTCCGCGCCGCGTCAGCCTTAATTCGGTCTTTACCTCAAGCCCGTAATCCTACCCCACGTTTCACCCCGGGACGGTTTCCGGGGAGTGTGGAGGATTCGCGGCTCAACCTATGTCGGATAGCGATTCGCACCTCGAAAACCCGCCGGTTGCGGTGGCCGATACGCGTCTCGTGATGCTGATCGACGATGAGCCTGCGCAAAGCAGGTTGATATCGGCTATCGCCGCGCGCGATGGCTGGCGCACGGTCGTGGCCGCCGACGGCGAATCCGCGATCGCCATGCTGGGCACCCGCGATGGGATGCAATTATCCGCCATTCTGCTCGATCAATGGGTGCCCGGCGATGATGCCTGCGCCTTGATCGAAGAACTGAAGCGCCGCCGCCCCACCCTTCCGATCCTCATGCTGACGACCAGTGCTTCTCCGCTGCTCGCGGTCGAGGCGATGCGCGCGGGCGCAAGCGATTACCTCGTCAAACCCGTTTCTCCCGACCGTCTGATGGAAGCGCTGCGGAGTGTGACTACGCGCGAAGCGCCCCAGGATGAACTCGCCCCGCTGACTGAGAAGATGTCCGCGACACTCGATTTCGATGCGATGATCGGCACTGCGCCGAAATTCCGCACCGCGCTTGCCCAAGCGGCGAAGGCTGCACGCGGTCACGGCCATGCGCTGATCGAAGGCGAAAGCGGCACGGGCAAGGAAATGCTGATGCGCGCCATGCACGCAGCCAGCCCGCGGGCGAAGGAAACGCTGCGCTTCATAAATGCTGCGAGCGTAACGCCCAATTCGATGGAATCGGTGCTGTTCGGGCATGAGCCCAACGCCTTTCCCGGCGCATTCGATCGGCAAATCGGTGCATTGCAGCAATGCGACGGCGGAACGCTTGTGCTGGACGAAGTCGACCGATTGACGCCCGACGTTCAGAACCGCCTCGCCGAAGCGCTCGAGAGCGGCATCGTTCGGCCTATTGGCGCCGCGCATGGTTTCCGCGTCGATGTCCGCTTGCTTGTCGCAAGCAACATCACGCTGTCCGCTCTGGTGGACGCGGGTCATTTCGACGCCGCACTTGCAGCGAAGCTTTCCGGCACGCGCATAGTGCTGCCGCCTCTACGCGAACGCACCGGGGATATAGCCGCTCTGACCCGTCATTTCCTCGGCCGCATCGGCGAGCAACCCGGCCTTAAACACCTTTCGGTGTCCGACAGCGCGCTCGCATTGCTCGCCGCATATGAATGGCCGGGCAATGTCCGCCAACTACAATCCGTGCTGTTCCGCGCAGCGGTCTATTGCGAAGGCAACACGCTGACCGAAGACAGCTTCCCGCAGCTGTCCGAAATGCTTGGCGACATCGAAAGCGATCCGCTTGCGAGCTCGCACGATGGGATGGGCGTGATGCTGTACACCGAAGACGGCAATCTGCGCCCGCTCGAGGAAATAGAGGCCGATGTCATTCGCCTCGCCATCGGGCACTACCGGGGACGCATGACCGAGGTTGCCCGCCGTCTCGGCATCGGTCGCTCGACCCTTTACCGCAAGCTCTCCGACCTAGGAATCGACAACGCCGCTTGATCGGATTTTCGGACTGACCTAAGGAGCCGAAAGTCAATTCGAGGAGCAAGTCAGGTGACCAAGAGCGACCGTTAAGGCGGACATATCCCAGCTCCGGACCTTCACGAGTCCGTTATCCAACCTGAATTTCGAGGTATCCTCATGTCTAAATTGTCACAGGCGCGCTGCGTCGTCACTGGTGCTGCGCGCGGCATCGGCGAGGCCATCTGCAAGTCGTTCGTCGCCGAAGGCGCCGATGTCATCCTCACCGATATCGACCGCGAACAGGGCGAAGCCGCAGCGAAGGCTCTCGGCTGTACATTCCGCGAGCTCGACGTGCGTAGCGAAGGCGATTGGGCCAAATTCGAAGCCGAGTTTCCTGCCATCGACGTGCTCGTCAACAATGCCGGCATCACTGGCTTCGAAGACGGACCGCGTCCGCACGATCCCGAGAATGCCTCGCTTGAGGACTGGCATGCTGTTCATGCAGTCAACACCGATGGAACGTTTCTCGGCTGTCGGTATGCACTGCGGGCGATGAAGGCGAAAGGCACCGGCTCGATCATAAACATGTCCTCCCGCTCGGGCCTGGTGGGCATCCCCGGAGCGGCCGCGTACGCGGCGAGCAAAGCGGCGATCCGCAATCACAGCAAGTCCGTCGCCCTCTACGCCGCGCAGCAGGGATGGTCGATCCGCTGCAATTCGGTGCACCCCGCAGCCATTCTTACGCCCATGTGGGAGCCAATGCTCGGAGATGGCCCGGAGCGGGAGGCGAACATGGCGGCGTTGGTGGCGGACACGCCGCTGAAACGTTTCGGCACTGTGGAGGAGGTCGCTGCCACCTGCGTGTTCCTCGCAAGCGATGACAGCGCGTACATGACCGGCGCAGAGCTTACGCTGGATGGCGGGCTGCTAGCCGGGAGTGCAGCATCTCCCGGCTAGCGAGGATCAAAAGCTGATGGTGCGCGTCACCCGAACCTCGCCTTCGCTTCCGCGCAGGCTCGTGGTGAAGGTGCGCGCATCCCAGTCGATTTCGACAAGTCCGAAGTTTTCTTCCGAGATGAAATCGGTAAGCCGCTTGGGATCGGGTTCGCGCGCGGTGTTCCGCTCGGTCGAGGAGAAGGAGTAATTAAGCGATGAGCTGGTCAGCTCCCAGATTTGCTCTCCGTCTGCTGCCTCGGGTGTGTCGGAGTAGATGCCGCCTGCATGACGGTCGCCCGATAGCAGCACCATGCCGCTGTCTTCTCGTGCGGCCAGTAACTCGTACAGCTTCGCGCGTTCCAGCGGGAGCGCCTCCCAGCTTTCGTAATTGTGCGCGTCGGTGATGACCTGAATGGAGGACACGATCACGCGCAGGTCTGCAGGTTTGGCAAGCTCCTGTTCAAGCCACTCCCACTGCGCTCCGCCGAGCATCGTCTTGGCAGCGTCTTCGCTCGGCACATAGGGACCGAGCGGCGGGCGCTCCGGCGTGTATTCCATCATTGCCAGGTCGGAGCGGAAGAAACGCGTGTCCAGCATGATCACCTGCGTGAGCCTGCCATCGGTGCCGAATGTACGGCTTTCATAGATGCCTGGACGCGATTTCACTTCGTCGGATGCTCCCCAGAACGTCTCGAAAATCGTCTCGGACCAATCGCGGTAGGTGAAACTTGCCCCGCCATCGTTGAACCCGAAATCGTGATCGTCCCAGGTGATCATCATCGGGATTTGCGAGCGAAACGCAGTCAGTTCGGGCGTCTGTGCCTGTGTCTGATAAGCTTGGCGTAAAGTCGTCAGCGCAGCATCGCCATCCCAGCCCTGATCACCGTAATTGTTATCCCCGATGAAGAGGAACAGCTCAGGATTTGTCGCGGCGATTTGCGCCCACATATGCTGCGAGCGGGACTGATGATTGCAGCTCCCGAAGGCGAGGCGGGTGATGACCGTTTCCGGCGCAATCCCGGCATTCGGCGGTGCGACCGGCAGTTCGATTTGCTGCTGAAGCTTCTCGTAATAGGGCTGGAGGAGTTCCTCTGCGCTAAGCGGAACCTGTGCATCATGCTGGTCGGCAGTGGCTGGCCCTGCAGCCAGGGCCGCGGCGGCAGTTGTAAGAGCGAAAAGCGAAAGTCGGCGCATGGGCGAGTCCCCCCTAGGTTGTGCTGCGGGTCTGATTGCACATCCCATGGGATCAAACCATTACGCTATCGCGACTTTCGCCCAACTCTCCTTCTTGATGACGGAAGTGCGCCGGCGTCAAAAGCGATAGCGCACGCCGGCAAGCACGTTCACGGTTTCGAACCGGCCATCGAGATCGGCATTAAAGAGATCGGCTCCTCCGGCGACGAAGCGCCGCTCGAAATCGAGCCCCGTGATACGCTGATAACGGACGCGGGTTTGCAGCTCGATATTATCGGTGAGGACATACTGGATGCCGATATTGCTTTGGAGCGACAAGCCGGTGTCGCCGCCAGTCACGGCGAAAGTGGGCGCGGTCGCGATCCCGTTGGCGGGGAAATAGGCAGCGTTGTGATCGACATCAGCAATTCCGATGCCGCCGCCGATGAAAGGGATGAAGCGCTGATCTTCCGCCCAGCGAAAGTCCGTCTGGTAATTGATCGATACGGTGTGCACCTCGACATCGCCATCGAACCTCTGGATGCCGCCATTGAAGCTGCCGCCGCTCACGTCCGCTTCGGAATAGGCGTATTCCAGCTCGATGCTCGGCTGCAAGAGGCCGAAAACGCGCCGCGGCAAGCGGTAGCCGATTGCCGCCGTTCCATTGAAGCCTTCGTCGTATTCGACCTCGACCTGAGCCGGGGCGCCTGCGACGCCGGGCGATCCTGCGACCGGATCCTGTATTCCATCGAAAGTTTCATCGGTAGGTGAGGATACACCGGCCTGAACGGACACATAGAACCCGCCTTCCGGCTCGAAATCCGATGACTGTGCCGCAGCAGAGGTGGCGAAGGCCGCCGCGGGAAGTGTGAGCGCCAACGCAATGGTGCGGGGAGCGAGTGTCTTGGTCATCGGAAGGCGGCCCTTGTGTTACCGTTATGGATACCCCCCGTTCGCCGCCTTTCTCCGTTCGGTTACACCGCTTTCGTTTTCTTTCGCAGCTGCCGTCAATCCATTGGCAATTGGGCGAAATCGGTAAGCGCCGCATCGCGCAGACCGCGCCAGACATTGCGGGCCTGCACCGTTTCCTTCACATCGTGAACCCGCAGCATGTGCACGCCCGCATCCATGCCCCGCATCGCCAGCGCGAGCGATCCGCCGAGCCGGTCATGCGCTTCCTCTTCATGCGAAAGCGCGCCGATCATCCGTTTCCGGCTGACACCGAGCAGCAAGGGTGAACCCAGCGCGTGGAACAGCGGCAAGGCGTTCAGCAAAGCCAGGTTGTCCGCCAGGCTCTTGCCGAAGCCGATACCGGGATCGAGCATGATGCGGTCTTCGGCGACCCCGCCGACAACGGCTCGGTCGCGAGCGGCCTTCAGGAAGTCGAACACCTCGCTGACCACATCGCGGTACTCGCCGCCCTCATGCAGATCGTCGCCGCTGCCCGGTGCGTGCATCAGGATGACCGGGCATCCGCTGTTCGCCGCCAGCTCCGCGGAGCGAGGGTCGTAGCGCAGCGCCGATACGTCATTGGCGATGTGCGCCCCAGCCTTCAACGCTGCCTCAAGCACACCTGCGCGCCGTGTATCCACGCTGATCGCGGCGCCCATGGCCGCGCAGTATTCGATTGCAGGGAGCACGCGATCCTTCTCGTCCCCCTCCCACGTCGCCGCAGCGCCGGGCCGCGTGCTCTCGCCCCCGATGTCGATTACGGCCGCTCCCGCCTCCAGCATGGCGGCGGCATGGGCTTGTCCGGCATCGGGACGTTCGAGGAACTCGCCGCCATCGAAGAAGCTGTCAGGCGTCACGTTCAGCACGCCCATCACCTGCGGCTGGTCGAAGCGTATCGTCCGCTCTCCGGCTTGCCACGGCGCGTGCACCTTCTGCAGGTTGGCCCATTGCCTCCGCGCTTCCTGGGCAAGAGCGGTGTCCAGCCCATCTAGTGCGCTTTCGAACTCGCGCGCGCCGAACAGGACCCGCTGCACCGGTGCCCCGCCTTCGCGCACCACAAGGGCGAAGCGGCTCGCATAGACCATCGAGCCTGCCAGCCGGATCGCCGCACCATCCTCTGCCTGTGGCCCGCTGGCGAAGCCGATCGGGTGGAGGTAGACCCGCGCGTCGCCCGTATCGCTCATGGGATACACCGTAACATGGACCGCATGTTACACGGTCCTGGCGCAGTATTTTTCGGGGAGTTCGCGAGCCTATTTAGCGGGCTGGCGGAGTGTCGATAGAGGCGGCTGTTCGTCATGCGCATATCGATAGCGCCTGACCGCGAAGTAGGACAGCTCGAGCGCCCAAGCTTTGAACAGCCACAAACAGGCATCGGCAGACGCCGCACGAAAAAGGGCCGCGCATCGCTGCGCGGCCCTTTGTGCTTTTGGATAAAATCCCGGCTTGCTTACTGACCAAGCTGGAAACGCACGCCGAGCGAAAGGATCGACTGCGAGGATTCCACATCCAGCGTTGCGGGCAGCAGGGTAAGCGGAATTTCCGCATCCTCGGTGGTGTCACGATAGGTGTATTGGCCGAAGACGTCGAAGCCTGGTGATACTTCAAAACTCGCGCCTGCCATCAGCTGATAGGAGAACGCGCTGTCATCATCGTCGGCGATAGCCACGCCCGACGGGCTGAAATCGACATCGACCCACTGATAACCGATCCCGGCGCCGATATACGGCTTGAACGCGCTGCCCGTATTGATGTCGTAATAGACATTGCCGAACACACCGAAATTGGAGACATCGCCCTGCCCGTCGGCAATCACCGTGCCGACAGTCGGGTTCGCAGCATCGGGCACACCGCGGGTCAGGATCGCAACGTCTGCGCCGTCGATATTTGCGCCGCCCACGGTCAGACCGCTGTGTGTGTCGACGTCATATTCTGAATACGCCGCTTCCAGTTCGAGGCGGAAGCCATTGTCGAATGCATAACCAGCCTGACCGCTGATAGCGAAACCGGTGTCGAACTCGGTTTCCCAGCCCAGCTCGGTGCCGGCGGGAATCGCGCCGAAATCGTCGGTCGCCGGGACATCGACGTCGAATTCGCCCGAATTCGTGCTGTCTTCGGGCAGAGCTACACCGCCGCTGACGCCGATATAAGGACCATCGGCCAGTGCTGCCGTTGGCGCCGCAAAAAACGCAATGGCCGCTGCGGGGAGTAAGCTACGTGAGAATACTTTGGTCATTTCTTCCTCATTCATTTCTGAACGCAAACGCTGGGGGAGTTGCGCTTGCCCGAACGAGGAACGAGGAGAATTGCGTCAGGTTTCAGGCACTTGCGACCAACTGTTTCCGTCTCACGACAGAATGTTGCGCTTGAAACTTATAAACGATGGACCGAAAGCGCGCTTATCCGTCTTCGGACGCAAGCAGATGAATCTGACGCGCCGCATCGATCGGTTTTACGTCTTTCCCGGCGGGTCCTTCGACCTCGTAGTGCCAGAACGTCCAGCCATTGCAGCTGGGTGCGTCCTGCAAGTCCTTGCCCAGGCCATGAATGGATCCGGTCTTGCCCTGATATTCGAGCGAGCCATCCGCGCGCACCAGCGCAATCCAGCGGCGTTTCTTGTCGAACACCTTGGTGCCCGGCGGGATGAGCCCGTTCTCGACCAGCGTTCCGAAAGCAACACGTGGTGCGGTCTTCTTCGATTGCATGGTTTCAAGCGCGCTCTCATCGAGCGGGAGTTCTTTCTCGATCCGTTTCATGGCGACGCCGCGATAGAATTCCTCGCGCTCGCAGCCGATCCAGTCGCGGCCCAAGCGCTTGGCAACGGCGCCGGTTGTCCCGGTTCCGAAGAACGGATCGAGCACCACATCGCCTTTTTCGGTGGTGGCTAGCAGGACGCGGTACAGCAGCGCTTCGGGTTTTTGGGTGGGGTGCGCCTTTTTCCCATCCTCTTTCAGCCGCTCTCCGCCGGAGCAGATCGGCAACACCCAGTCGCTGCGCATCTGCAATTCGTCGTTGAGTGTTTTCATCGCGCGGTAATTGAAATGGTAGCGCGCCTTTTCCCCCTGGCTCGCCCAGATCAGAGTTTCGTGCGCGTTGGTGAAGCGCGTGCCCTTGAAATTCGGCATCGGATTGGTCTTCCGCCAGACGACGTCGTTCAAAATCCAAAAGCCCAGATCCTGCAGGATCGCCCCGACGCGAAAGATATTGTGATAGCTGCCGATGACCCACAGCGCGCCATCGGGTTTTAGGACGCGGCGGGCCTCGGTCAGCCAGTCGCGCGTGAATTCGTCATAGACACGGAAACTGTCGAACTGATCCCAGTGATCGGTGACCGCATCGACTTCGCTGCCGTCCGGCCGGTTGAGGTCACCGCCAAGCTGGAGGTTATAGGGCGGATCGGCGAACACGCAGTCGATCGAATTGTCGGGCAATGATCGCATCGCCTCGACGCAGTCGCCGGTGAGAATTTGCCCGATCGGCAGAAGCGCGCGGATTTCTTCCGCACCAAGCCTTTTCGATGCTTTCGACGCGCGTTTCGCCTGCACCTTCGCTGTTTCGATCACGCCCACGACATCTTTCTCCACACGCCGGACCCAGAGTTATCCACAGGGTGAGTCCATCCCCACTCTGCGTCAAGCGAAGATTCTGAAGGGTTATGGTTAATGCGCCGTAAAACGCGCAGCCTTTGACACGGAACGAAAGGTGACCAGCACAAGATGTTGAGTCCTCTCGTTAATCCGGGACTCGATATGAAGGGGTGTGGTCGGGAAGACTCGGTCCGCGCGATTAATTGAAAACGAGCACGACGTTGGCGGCAAACGCCGCGACCAGCGCCGCGCCGAGCAGACGTCCGATCTGTTTTCCGCGCCACAGCAGCGCGAGAAGCAGCACCGCGCTTCCCGTGAGGAGCGCCATCTGCAGGCCGACCAGCTCGATCGGCAAGGCGAAAGGCGCAATGCTCATGGTCGCCCCCCCGATCAGCAGGATGTTGTAGATGTTGGAGCCCACCACATTGCCGAGGGCGAGGCCCGGCTTTCCGCGCAAAGCCGCTGCGATCGAAGCGGCAAGTTCCGGCAGGGATGTGCCGACAGCGACCACCGTCAGACCGATTACCGTTTCAGGAACGCGGAAAATCGTCGCAAGCGAAATCGCGCCGGTGACGAGCGCATTGCCTCCCACCACCAGAATGCCGAGGCCGGCCACAAACAGCACGACCGCGATCACAGCGTTGGAGGGGCCATCCTCGTCCTCCTCCTCTATCTGAGCGGCACCGGGGTGACGGTAGCGCCAGACGATATAGCCGAGAATGCCGCCAAGCAGCGCGATCCCGATCCACCGCGCGCCGAGCTGCGACCATACGAGCGCCCACAGCAGCAGCGTCGCTCCAAGAGCGAAGACCGCATCACGTCGTCCCGTCCCGGTCAACACGATCGGCATCACCAGCGCGGAAACACCCAGGATAAGGAGCGTGTTCGCTAGGTTCGAGCCGACGATATTGCCCCACGCGATCTCGGGCGATCCGGCGAGAGCGGCTTGGACGCTTGCGACCATTTCGGGCATCGAGGTCGCAAAGCCGACGATGACGAGGCCGGTAAAAAGCGTGGAGACGCCGAGTTTCTGGGCAATGCCCACGGCACCGCGCACCAGCAGCTCACCGCCAATGGCAAGGCCGACCAATCCGGCAAGGCTCAGGAGAATCGCGTTCAGCATGGGCGGCGCTTAGGGCAAGCGTGTTCTACAGCAAAGTCGCTTGCGCGACGGGAGCAAAGCTTTGGCGGTGGAAGGGTGTCGGTCCATGGAGGCGCAACGCTTCCATGTGCTCTCTCGTTCCATACCCCTTATTGCGTTCCCAGCCGTAATGCGGATGGGCGGCTGAGGCCTCTACCATCATCCGGTCGCGCCACTCCTTTGCGACGATCGATGCCGCGCTGATGGCAGGCTCGAACCCGTCACCGCCAACGATCGCGCGCGCGTTCCAGCGCCACCCTGCGCGCCGTCCCGCTGGCGTCATGTTCCCATCGATCAGCACCTCGAGAGGCTCACCGCATTGCCCCGCAAGATCGGCGACGCAGCGCGTCATCGCCTCCATCGTCGCCTGGAAGATATTGAGCCGGTCGATCTCCTCAGGCTGCGCCACGGCCACCGCCCAGAGACACGTCCGCCGGATCTCCTGGTCGAGCACAGCGCGCCGTTTGGCAGATAACTTCTTGGAATCGTCGAGCCCTGCCGGTACGTCCTCACCCAGCACAACGGCAGCGGCCACGACCGGTCCTGCCAGCGGCCCGCGCCCCGCTTCATCCACGCCGATAATGGCTGGCCGGGCACCGGAATTACAATCGGGAGTTATCTCAACCATGACGCACACATCCAAGCTTCCGCTCGCACTTTCCCTTTCGGCCTTCGCGCTCGCAAGCTGCGCGGCGGCAGAAACCGGGGATAGCGCAGAAACCGAGCAAAGCGCCGACATCGCATTCGACGTGACTGAAATGGGCACTTTCGATGAGCCATGGGCGATCGAATTCGCGCCCGGCACCGGAATGCTGTTCGTGACCGAGAAAGAGGGCACGCTCAAATTCATCGACACCGCCGCCAATGACGGCGCAGGCCGGATGGGTACGGTCACCGGCGTGCCCGAGGTTGCCTACGGCGGACAGGGCGGATTTGGCGATATCGCCTTCCTGCCATCGGAAGCCTCCGACACGTTCAATCGCCGCACCGTCTATCTCAGCTGGGCCGAAGCCGGAGAAGGCGACACCCGCGGCGCGGTCGTGGGACGTGGCACGATGGTCTGCGAAGAGACCGATGCCTGCGCGATCGAGGACCTCAATGTCATCTGGCGGCAGGCTCCGAAAGTGACCGGACAGGGCCATTATTCGCACCGCATCACCTTCTCGCCGGACGAGCAGTACATGTTCATCGCTAGCGGTGACCGGCAGAAGCTTGAACCAGCGCAGGACACGACCAACACGCTCGGCACGATCGTACGGCTGAACCTCGATGGCACCCCGGCGACAGGCAATCCGATGGCCGACCAAGGCGGCAACACCGCTGAAATCTGGTCCTACGGCCATCGCAACATCCTTGGCATGGATTGGGACGAGCAGGGCCGCCTCTGGGACGTCGAGCATGGTCCGGCAGGCGGCGATGAGCTCAACCTGGTGGCCGCTGGCGCAAACTACGGCTGGCCGACCCGCTCCTACGGCGATCACTACAATGGCGATCCGATCGAGGACCATTCGCCGGATGACGGCTTTACCAAGCCGGCCGCGACATGGACTCCGGTGATCGCGCCGGGCGACATGATCATCTATTCCGGCGACATGTTCGCACCGTGGAAAGGCGATGCGCTGATCGCTGGGCTCAGCAGCCAGGCTATCGTGCATGTCGCGATCGACGGTGACGAAGCGTCCGAAGTCGCTCGTCACGAGTTCGATGGCCGGATCCGCTCGATCGAAGAGGGTCCCGATGGCAGCGTCTGGATCGCCGAAGACGGGCCTGAGGGCCGAGTGCTCAAGCTCAGCATGTGATTTTTTGATGGGCACGGCGCGCCAAACGGCTTAAGCGCGCCGCCCCATGTCAGATCACGCTGCGACCCTTATCCCGCTATCCGCTGTCGACCCGGCAATGGTCGACGAATTGCTCGACCGCGCTTTCGGGAAAGACCGCCATGCGCGCACGGCGTACCGGATCCGCGCAGGCATGGCACCGCTCGATGCACTGAGCTTTGCCGCGCTCGACGAAGACGAGATGCTGGTTGCCACGATCCAGTGCTGGCCGGTCGCGCTGATCGATGAAGATGCGCGGCCCGTTCCGCTGGTGATGGTGGGGCCGGTCGCGGTGCTGCCGGAACGGCAGGGCGAAGGCTTCGGCATGGGACTGATGGCAGCCATGCTTGATGCCGATACCCGACTTGCGCAAAACGGGTCGCCATCCTTCCCGCAAGTCCTGATCGGCGATGCCGATTATTACGGAAGGTGGGGATTTTCTTCGGCGGCTACCGGCGGCTGGCGCTGCCCCGGCCCATTCGAGCCCGAGCGCCTGCTCGCCCGCGGTGCAGCGCTTTCCGCGATGCCGAAACACGGCATGCTCGGCCCGTGGAACCCCGAAGGCGGGATCGCAGGGCGCGATTAAGGTCGTCTCCCGACTTGGCGGGAACACAGAGTTCTGGCATCGCATTATAGCGTCATGCCTTACGAACCGCCCCCCTATCTCGCCGAACTGACCCTTGCCGAAATCGCGGAGCAAGTTGCAAACCGCAAGCTGCCGCCTGTCGAAGGCTGGGCGCCCCAGCAGATCGGCGAAAGCGAGATGCGCATCGCTGCGGATGGCACCTGGTATCACGAAGGCGATCCGATCCGCCGCCCGGCCATGGTGCGCGCGTTTTCGGGCCTCCTGACTCGCGATGATGCCGGACAGCACTGGCTGGTCACGCCATTCGAAAAGCTTAGCATCGAAGTTGACGACGCGGCTTTCGTCGCGGTCGATTGCGTGATGCGCGATGGCGATATCGCGTTCCGCCTCAACACCGATGAACTGGTGGTGGCAGGCCCCGACAATGCGATCCGTGCGGCGGGCGATCCCGAAACCCCGGCAATCTATCTCCACGTGCGCCGCGGCTGCGAGGCACGCCTCAACCGCTCGACCTATGGACAGCTCGCCGATATCGCGATGGAAACAAGCGGGGACGATCTCAATCAAGGCCTGATGGTGACGAGCCAGGGCGCGATTTTTTCGCTCCTTCCCTGAAGGAACGCGCAGGCTGCATGAGCACGGTTTTCACCTCACTCAAGGCCGCCTTCGAGGCGGGGCACGCCCGCGACATTCCCGACCTGCTAACCGATGCGGAATTCGCAGACGGCCGCTCCACCCCGGCAGCGGTGCTGATAGCCGTTACCGATGTAGACGATGATCCGCAGGTCATTCTGACCCAGCGCCCGCGCGGAATGCGCGATCACCCCGGTCAGGTCGCCTTTCCCGGCGGCAAGCTCGATCCGGGCGAAGATGCGGTGACCGCCGCGCTGCGTGAAGCGGAGGAAGAGCTATCGCTACCGCGCGAAAAGGTGCGCGTAATCGGCACGAGCGACGACTATCAGACCGGCACCGGTTTCTGCGTCACCCCGGTGCTCGCAGTGGTCCCTTCGGGCCTGGAGCTCGTACCAAACCCCGCCGAAGTCGAAGCATGGTTCGAAGCGCCGCTTGCACTGCTGCTCGAACGCAGTAACTGGTCGGTCAACGAGGTGTACTGGCGGGGGGCGAACCGGCGCTATCTGGAAATGGACTATCAAGGCTTTCGGATCTGGGGCGTGACCGCAGCGATTATAGCGAACCTTTCGCGGCGCATCTCGCTCGAGCCATCGGCATGAGCGGACACGACTTTCCGGGTTCATTGGAGGATGCGAGCTGGCCGCGGCGCGATGGCCTGCGCCTGCTTACAGGTGCACTTGGCGCGGACAACATCCGCTGGGTCGGCGGCGCGGTCCGGGACACCTTGCTTGGCAGCGAAGTCAGCGATGTCGATTGTGCGACGACGCACCTGCCCGACGCCGTGATCGACAAATGCCGGGAGGCAGGCATACGCACCGTGCCCACCGGGATCGACCACGGCACAATCACCGCCATACTCGAAGACGGGCCGGTCGAAATCACGACCCTGCGCCATGATGTCTCGACCGATGGAAGACGTGCAACGGTCGCATTCGCTAGCGACTGGCGCGACGACGCGGCGCGCCGCGACTTCACCATCAACGCCCTGTACGCGCACCCCGAGACACTCGAGATTACGGACTACTTCGGCGGACTGGATGATCTCGCCGTGCGCCGCGTCCGTTTCATCGGCGATCCGCGCGAGCGAATAGCAGAGGATCACCTGCGCATACTGCGATATTACCGGTTCCAGGCACGCTTCGGGGCCGAGCTGGATCACGAAGCGGAAGAAGCCTGCGCCGATCTGGCCGACACGATCAAGGGGCTGAGCCGTGAACGTGTCGCCGATGAATTGCTCAAGCTGCTGGCCCTGCCCGATCCGGGCGACACGGTGGAGCGGATGTTCAACCGCGCGGTGCTGCGGGTGATCTTGCCGGAAACGGCGCTTCCGCATGTCGAGCTGATGCGCGACGTCATCGAGCGGGAGCGGTCGTTCGGTTATCCGCCGGACCCGCTGCGCCGGCTCGCCGCTCTGCTGCCCCCCTCCCCCGATGTCGCGGAAATCGTCGCGGCGCGTCTGCGCCTGTCGAAGGCTCAGCGCAGCGTGCTGGTGGGAACGGCCAAGCGATTGGAAACCGATCGCGACCATCCCAAAGCGCTCGCCTATGAAGAGGGAACGGACATTGCCGTGCACCGGCTGCTCCTGCTCGGTGACGACGCTAGCGCGGTCAGGGGCTGGGACGTACCGAGCTTTCCGCTGAAGGGCGGCACGATCGTCGCACGCGGGGTCGATGCCGGGCCTGAGGTCGCGCGGATCCTGCGCGCGGTCGAGCGGCGCTGGGTGGCCGAAGGGTTTCCCGGCGAAGAGCGGGTCGGGCAACTCCTCGATGAGGAACTGAGCGCCGCTTAACGTTTACGTTAAGGTTCGCTTCACCTGCGGTCCGTCATAGGAAACCCACCGGTCGCCCGGTTGAAAAGCGCATGCTCTCTGTCTAGGGGAACTTCCTGCGCGGTTCGTTCATTGGTCGGGTGCGCGCATTTCATCGCTGTTGGCGTCGACATTGTTGGCCCTTTCGGGTCCGAAGCCAGTCATGCGTGCGCTGCCCTTCCGTTCTGCGGCGGCCCTCACGAGTTTGATCAACGGAGAGTACTTCTTATGAAATTCGCAAAGCTGGCAATTCTGGCCACCGCAATGGCTGTGACCCCCTACGCGGCATCCGCGCAGGATGCGGGCGCTGTTGTTTACGGCAATGACGACGCGCCGATCGGTACCGTCGAAAGCAATGCCGATGGCATCGTGACCGTCGACACCGGCGCGCATAAGGCGCCGCTGCCCGCAAACCTCCTCGCCGAGCGTGAAGGCAAGTGGACTGTCAATGCCACGAAAGACCAGATCAACAGCATGCTCGACGCGCAGAAAGCCGAAGCCGACGCCGCGCGTGACGCTGCTCTCGTTGCTGGCGCTGCAGTGATCAGCGCAGACGGAATGCCCGCTGGCACTGTCTACACTGTCGATGACGCCGACACCGCGATCGTTCAGAGCGACGCCGGGATCATCACGCTGAAGCGCGAATCTTTCGTCGTCGATCCCAACGGCGCCCTGATGGTGCTGTTCTCGGCTGCAGACATCGCCGCCAACACCGTCGAAGTGCCCGAAGGTGCCGAGATTCTGACCCCGGCTCAGGCTGCTGCGAAGCAGGCAGAAGCGGAAGCCGAAACAGAAGCCGACGCTGGCTAATGCCGCGGCGCTTGGCAGGCGATCCCAGCCCGCCAGCCAATCGATTCTGAGAAAAGGCCGTGAGTGTCATTCGGACATTCGCGGCCTTTCTTTTTTTGCGGCTGATATGCGCGGGCGCATCAATCGCCCGGATCAATCAAAAGTGTTGTTCTTCGGGAAACCCTGCGGCGGCAGACGCCCGGCGGCGCTGCGGGCGACTTTCCACTGCCAGATGTCGGTTTCGGTCCGGGTGCGATCGCCTGATCCTCCCATTTTCCAGCTCAGCCCGTCTTCCAGCTTGAAAGTCGTCGCGTCCGACAGACCGCCATCGCGGTAGCGTTGCAGCATCACGCCCTGCCCTCGCGCCATGACCGGCATCTCTTCAAGGTTGAATACGATCAGCTTGCGGTTATCGCCCACGCAGGCGACGTGATCGTGCTCTTCGGGGATTTCCCGGATCACCTGCAATTTCGCATCGCCTTTAAGGTTCACCACCTGCCTGCCCTTGCGCGTTTCAGCGAGCAGATCGTTGGTTTCCGCCACGAAGCCCTTGCCGATCGAAGATGCGAGCAGCAGCTTTCCGCCCGGTTTGTGAACGACCATGCTCGCAATCGCGGTATCTGCCTCCAGATCGATCATCGTGCGCACCGGCTCTCCAAACCCGCGCGCACCCGGCAGTTTATCGCAGCCGAGCGTGTAGAAACGGCCGTTATGCGCCGCGATCAGCAGCTTGTCGGTGGTCTGCGCGTGCAGAATATGGGCCAGTGCATCGCCTTCCTTGTACTTGAATTCCTGATCGAGCGGCACGTGGCCTTTCGCGGCGCGGATCCAGCCTTTCTGGCTGAGTATCACGGTCACCGGCTCTTTCTCGATCATCGCATCCATCGAAAACTCGACGGCGGGTTCCGCCTCCTCGATGCGCGTGCGCCGCGCGCCAATGGCGGTATCCTCGGCATAATCCTTTCGCAGACCCCGCAAGTCCTTTTTCAACCGCGTGCGCTGGCGGGCCGGACTGCCCAGCAGTTTTTCGAGATCATCCTGCTCTGCCAGCAGGTCCGTCTTTTCCTGATTGAGCTCCATCTCCTCGAGCTTGCGCAGGCTCCGCAGCCGCATGTTGAGGATCGCCTCGGCCTGCCGGTCGGTCAGGCTGAACTCCGCTATCATCACCGCCTTGGGCTCGTCCTCATAGCGGATGATCTCGATCACCCGGTCGAGGTTGAGGAAGGCGATGATGTAGCCCTCGACGAGTTCCAGCCGCCGCGCGATCTGATCGAGACGGTGCTGGGTACGGCGCTGGAGGATCTCGATCTGCGAGGCCGTCCAGTGTTGGAGCAATTCCTTCAGTCCCATCACCATCGGCGTGCGCGTCGCATCGAGGACGTTGAGGTTAAGGCCGAAGCGGGTTTCCATGTCCGTCAGCTTGAAGATCGATTCTTTCAGCAACTCCGGATCGACGTTCCGGCTTTTGGGCACCAGCACGATCCGGATCGTCTCGTCGCTTTCGTCGCGCACATCTTCGAGGATCGGCAGCTTCTTGTCGGCAATCGCCTGCGCGATCTGCTCGATCAGCTTGCCCTTTGCGACCTGATAGGGGATTTCGGAGATGACAAGCTGCCACTGCCCGCCACCCAAACGTTCGATCCCGGCGACCTTGTCTTCCGGTTTGTCCGCTTCGGGAGCCTCGAACACGCCGCGCACGCGGAAGCTGCCCCGCCCGGTCGCGTAGGCTTCCGAGATGATGTCCTTGCTGTCGATGATCTGACCGCCGGTGGGTAGGTCTGGCCCGCGGAACAGTTCCATCAGCCGTTCGTGTTCGACATGCGGATTGTCGATCAGCTCAAGCGTCGCATCGATAATTTCGGCGACATTGTGGGATGGAATGTTGGTCGCCATGCCGACGGCGATCCCGCTCGCACCATTGGCCAGCAGGTTTGGAAACAGGCCCGGCATCAGTTCGGGTTCCTGCTCCTCGCCATTGTAGGTAGGGATGAAATCGACAGTGCCCGCATCCAGCCCGTCCATCAGCTGCATCGCGGTCCGAGTCAGGCGCGCCTCGGTGTAGCGATAGGCAGCCGCGTTATCGCCATCGATGTTGCCGAAATTGCCCTGCCCTTCGACGAGCGGGTAACGCAGCGAGAAATTCTGCGCGAGCCGAACCATCGCATCATAGGCAGCGGTATCGCCATGCGGGTGATACTTGCCGATGACCTCGCCCACAACGCGGGCCGATTTCTTGAAGGTGTTGGCCGGGTCGAGCTTCAGCTGCCGCATGGTCCAGAGCAGCCGGCGATGAACCGGCTTCAATCCGTCGCGCAGATCCGGCAGCGAACGCGCGGTGATCGTGGACAGCGCATAGACGAGATAACGCTCGGAAAGAGCAGCATCGAACGGCGCATCGACAATCGCGTCGAACGGATCGGAATCATCGGGCAAAGTAGTCTCGGACATCCTCTTCGCTTAGCAACGCACGCCCTGCGCGGGGAGAGGCGTTTCCACAGGATAAGAGCTTTGTTTGTTCAGATCGAACGTTCGGTCATCGCAGCGAGCAAACCTCCGATGTGTTTGTATTGCCCTCTGTATAAAGACGCTTCGCGCTTTCCGGGGGAGGCGTGCAGCCCGCGGCCACGTCATCCTGGTAGAAATGGTATTCCGGCATCGGGTTACATTGAAGCGTTCCATCGAGGACATTGCTCTTGAACGTATTGCCCCAGCTCGGACATTCCGGCGAACGTTTGGTGCAATCGTCTCTCGCCTCTTTGTCGCAATACCAGTCCGAATAACCGTACAGGCCTGCCTTGCTGAACCGGTTCTTCGAAATTTCGTTATTGTCCGAAGCATCGCGCAGTCTGATCGCATCACCGCTGACATTCCAAAACCGGTTTCGCACGATCCGGTTGTCGCTGGAGTGATGCGCTAGGTAAAGCGCGTGGATCAGGCGCGATCCCCGTCCGATGTTTTCGATATTGGCAAAGTGGTTGTCGCTGATGACGTTCGCTTTGGAATTCCTGAACCGAATGGCGGCAGTCGAAGGGACGAGATCTGTGTTGAAGCCATTGCCGATGTCTTCGAAGTAAGACCCTTGTACACTGTTGCCGCCGTTCGATGCGGAGGGCCGGTTCCTGTTTCCATCGAAAGATATCGCGGTCTGGTATCGCTTTATGTGAAGATCTTCGAAGTGAAGATTGGTCTGCGCTCCATTCGCGGAAGTGAGGATAAACCAGGTGCCTCCTTCGCATTGGGGAGGTTCGGGATCAGGAGCCGGGCAACCATCGAACACGGGGCGGCTCTTGTCTTTATCGAGAGGCAAAAACGTGATGGAGTTGTCCGGCATGGTGAATGTCCATGTGACATGTTGATCATAATACGTTCCCGCCGCGATGCGGATTTCCGTGTCTTGGCCGGGATTTGCTGCCATCAATATTTCGTGCGCTCTGTTCAAACTCAGGATCGCAGTGCCGCGGGTCAATCCATCACGTCGATCATCGCCTGACGAGGCCACATAGATCGTAAATACGTCGCGATGCGTCACGCTCGCGCATGCCCCGGCGAGGCTCAGGCAAGCGAGAAGAAGCATCAGCAGTGTTGTACGCACACCCACGCTAGTTTCCTCTTCAATCTCGGCTTGGCCTCTGGCGGAGCGCACTGCACGATAGCCGGGAAGCTCCTAGCTATTGCCGGGACATGAATTGCATCTCTAGTGGCGGCAGATGAACAGGCGCAACACAAAGATGGCACGCACTTGAATGACGGCGGCAAGCGTCGCTACCCGCAAATGTGCGCAACCAACGCTTCACTCGCATCGTCTGCGGGAACGAAACTCTCGATCCGTAGCGAATCCAGTTCGAGATCTCCGGGCGAGGCAAAATGCGTAAGCACCGATATAATCGCGAGGTCCTTATTCGCGATGCGATAGCGTTCAATAAGCACAGGCGGGGGGAGGTCGTGAAATGCTCCGCACAGCTCGGCAGATGGGTAGCCTTCAAGGCGGCTTAGAACTGGCAAGAGTGCCCGGTCTTGGGCAGCTTCGATACGGACACGCCGAAGTGTTTCGGAGAGCGTTTCGCGCGGATTGGTTAGCCAGCGCACCAATCCCGCTGGATGGAAAAGCAGATCATATATGTTCGGTCCGGTTGACGGAGCCGTCATATTCCAAAGATCTTGCCTGGGCGCCACCTCGGCGAGTAGCCGGCCTAATGCGCCATTTGCGGCGAGGAGCGTGCCATCGGGTCGAAACGCATAGGCAGGCCAATGCGATACCCGCTCCACCATTTCATCGATAAACGGTTTTTCATGCTCTCGTGACATCGAAAGCTCGGCAAGCGGCGCGAGCGACGCGAACAGGGCGCGGTGCTCCCACCCCCTGAGTGCAAGAGCCTTGCTAAGCTTTGCCAGGCTTTGGTCCCCAGGCCGGGCGCGCCCTGTCTCAAGAAAGCTGAGATGCCTCTGAGACAAGCCTGCACGGCCTGAAAGCTCCTCCTGCGACCATCCGCGCGAACGCCGAATGCGAGCGAGATTAAATCCGAATGACATGACTTGAGATTATGACGTCTAGGTAATTGAGTCCATTACCTTCACAGATCATTCTGCAGGAAAGGAGCAGAATTGATGATCGAGAACTGGAGAAAATGGATCGCTGCGTTCGACAAAGCTGTTGGCGCAGACGATTGGGACGCGCTTCGTCCTCTTATGAGCGAAAATGTCACTTACACCGTCTCGGGCGTTCCGTTCGCCTGCCATTTAATCGGCATCAATGCGGTGCTCGCAGGGTTCAGAAAGTCGATCGCCAACTTCGACAAACATTTCGACCAAAGATGGTGGTTCGGTGTCGGGGTTCGGGAGTTCGCGCCAAATGTCGTCTGCGCGCGCGCCATGGGCGTCTACCGTCTGGGAGATCTGCCGCTACTGCATTTCTCCGCGCCGAGCACTTGGCGGTTCGAAGATGGCAAGGTAGCGGCCATGCAGGATTGTTATGACGTGGCGGAAGGCGACGTTCAGGATGCGCTTGCGTGGCTGGGGGAGCACGCGCCGGAACTCGATGCGAGCTATAACTAGAGCTGGAAACCGGCGCAGTGGCCGAAGCTCTGGCATCTGCTTTGGCGAGCGGTCCTAAGACTGCTGGCCACTGCGCAATTCAGCGATATCGGCTCTTAAGTCGCGCAGTTCGCGAAGAATTTCCTCCCGCTCATCGTGCGCCTCTTCATCGGTAGCCTCCGCCATCGCGTTGACGATGACACCGATGAACAGGTTTAGCACGATGAAGCTTGTAATCAGGATGAACGGGACGAAGAACATCCATGCCCACGGGAACACTTCCATCACCGGGCGCACGATGCCCATCGACCAGCTTTCCAGCGTCATGATCTGGAACAGCGAATAGAGCGACGCGCCGAGCGAGCCGAACCATTCGGGGAACGCCTCTCCGAACAGTTTCGTCGCCATCACCGCGCTGATGTAGAACAGTAGCAGCAGCATCACGATCACCGTGGCGATACTGGGAATGGCGCTGAACAAGCCGACGATGACCTTGCGCATGCTCGGCACCACGGAAACCAGTCGAAGCGCTCTCAGAATGCGCAGTGCACGCAGGACAGAGAATTGCTCCCCCGCGGGCACCAGCGCCGCGCCGACGATGGCGAGATCGAACACGTTCCAGCCATTGCGGAAAAACGCGAGCCTGTAGGCAAACAGCTTGATCGCGAGTTCGATCACGAAAATAGCGATGGCGATCTGGTCCAATCGCCGGATGAGCTCGCCTGCGACAGACATCGCCCCGGGATAGGTTTCCAGGCCCAGACCGATCGCGTTGATGACGATGACGGTTATGATGAACCGTTCGAACCAGCGCGCCTCGACCAGGTCCTTCGCGCGTTGCTGCATAGTCATTCGTGAGTTCTCCGATGGCCCGGAAAACGCGGTGGGCCGGACGTTCGCAGCTCGCCTTACCATCGCAACGCCTCGTCTGCCATCCCGGAACGGCGCCTCGCCTCCTTCGTACTATTATCAAACGAATACAAGGAGATAAAACTATGACACGCATCCTGATCATCGCGACCGACGGGTTTGAACAATCGGAACTGATGGAACCCAAATCGCTGCTCGAAGATGCCGGCGCAGACATCACTGTCGCCAGCCTCGATGATGGCGAGATCATGGGTTGGAAGGACGGCAATTGGGGCGACAGTGTGAAAGTCGACCTGACCGTCGAAGAGGTATCCGAAGGCGATTATGACGCGCTGTTGCTGCCGGGCGGACAGATCAATCCGGACGTCCTGCGGATGGACGAGACGGTCATCGACCTCATCAAACAGTTCGACGGCGCGAACAAGCCGATTGCTGCCATCTGCCACGCACCATGGCTGCTCGCCGAAGCGGACATTATCGACGGCAAGACGGTGACCGGTTGGCCCTCGATCCGCACCGATCTCGAAAATGCAGGCGGCGACATCGTCGACAAGACCGTCGCACTGGATGGCAACCTCATCACCAGCCGCAACCCAAGCGATATTCCCGCGTTCACCTCGACGCTGATAAGCGCCCTGCAGATGAATGACGACATGGCGCGAATTCCGGAAAACGCCTGATACAACAAAGTTATTCTTGTCGGTCGGATGATCGGCAACAAGCTCGGGGCCCCGCTGCGCTTCATTGCGCGGCGGGGTTTTCGTACGGGCGGGCCAGTTGACGGAGAGCCTCGATCCCCATGACCGCTTGACCGCGCGATCACCTTGCCGGAGAGAACGGCTGTCGATCTGGCGATATTCGGGGAATTGCGATGCGGTCACTCTACTTACGAGCTTGTCTTTCGGTTCTGTGTGCAATCGCGCTGTTCCCGGCCCAGGCATCCGCGCGGTCCTTTCTCGACGCAGAATTCGATCCCGCCATTCCCACACTTTCGCAAATCGTGGAGCACGAACCGGGTGCGCGCATCACGTCTCCTGACGAAGCGCTGACCTATCTGCGCGCGCTCGCAGATGCTGCGCCGGACCGGATGCGCGTGGTGCAATATGCGACCAGCTGGGAGGGCCGAAAACTCGTCTATGTCGTCCTGACCGCGCCCGAGAACATGGCGCGGATCGATGCCATCCAGGCTGACCTCGCCACGATCTCGGCAGGGCGCGCGAGCAATGGGAGCGCGCTGCCGGTGACCTGGCTGACATATGGCGTCCACGGCAATGAAGTATCCTCCACCGATGCCGCCTTGATGACAGCGTATCACCTGCTCGCCGCACGGGGAGACGCGCGCGCAGAGCAGATCATGCGCGAAAGCGTCGTCATCATAGACCCCATGCAGAACCCCGACGGGCGGGCGCGCTTCGTCAATCACTTTCGCGCGGCTGTCGGGATCGAACCTGCCGCCGACCGTCAGGCCGCGGAGCATGATGAGGAATGGCCATCGGGCCGCGTCAATCATTACATGTTCGATCTCAATCGCGACTGGTTCACGCTGAGCCAGCCGGAAACACGCGGCAAGGTCGCCGCCATTCGCGAGTGGAACCCGGTGGTGGTGGTCGATCTGCACGAGATGAGCGGCGACGACACCTATTTCTTCAGCCCGGCAGCGCAGCCGCTCAACCCCAACATCACCGCCGCACAGCTGCGCGCATACGAAATGATCGGTCGCAACAACGCCATGTGGTTCGACCAGATGGGAGAGCCCTATTTCACGCGGGAAGTCTATGACCTGTTCTATCCCGGCTACGGCGACACCTGGAACACGCATCACGGCGCGATCGGCAGCACATACGAGCAGGGATCGCCGCGCGGCCTTGTGTTCGAGAGGCGCGACGGCACGGTGCTCACCTATGCCGACGCCGTGCGGAACCACTTCATTGCGAGTTTTTCGACAGCCGAAGCGGTTGCCGACAATGCCGACCGATTGCTGAGCGATTACGCTGCATACCGCTCCGCCAATGCCAATGGCGCTGCGGGACGGAGCACGTATTTCATCGACCTCGTACAGCGCCGCTGGAACGCCGAAACCCTGGGGCGCAGACTGGCCGCTCAGGGGATCACCGTGTTCCGGCAAGGCGGCGCCGCGAGCGCATGTGGACGCTCCTATCCGCAAGGGTTCCTGGCGGTGCCGCAAGCGCAGCCTGCCGCGCGGCTGGTGCGCAGCCTGCTCGACCGGGACACTCCCCTGCCCGAAGATTTTGTACGCCAGCAGGAACAGCGCCGGGCGCGCGACCTGCGCCATGAGCTTTACGATGTGACTGCATGGTCCGCCGGGCTGATGTCGGGCGTCAATGTCGATCTGTGCGGCACCTCCGCCTCCGGCGAGGCGCTGACTGCGGATGCACCGATCCTGCCGTTGGCCGAAGGGTCAGGCGATTTCGCGACGGCAGTGCCGTGGACCGACAGCGGGCAGGCGCGGCTGGTCACGCTCGCGCTGCGCGCTGGGCTGGAGGCGCGCGTCACCGACGAAGCCTTTACGAAGGATGGCCGCGCATTCCCGCGTGGCACGGTCATCTTCCCGGCGGCCTCGAATGGCGCCGATGGCATGGCCCAGCTTTCGCAGCTGGCGCGCGAGGTGGGCGCGCAGACCGTTGCAATGCAGGATAGCTGGGTCGAGACCGGCCCCAATCTCGGCAGCGAGGCGTACGTGCGCCTTACCTTGCCGAAAGTCGCGATCGCGTGGGATGACGGGATCAATCAGCTGAGCGCAGGCGCGGCGCGCTATGTTCTCGAACAGCGCCTTGGCCTGCCGGTCGTCCCGATCCGCACCGACCGTTTTGCAGGCGCCGATCTTTCGGAATACGACGTGGTGCTCATCCCGGACGGATCACCGGCGAGCGAGCTTCGCGAAGGGGGACTCGATAAGCTTGCTGCATTCGTGGAACGCGGCGGTGTTCTGATCGCGATCGAAGGCAGCGTTGAGGCATTCTCGACAGGCGAAGACCCGCTGCTCGCCGTCAAACGCGAGGCCGCAATCGGCCTTGAGCCTGGGGAATCCGACGAGAGCGAGGACGCAGAGGGTCCAGCGCTTGCCGAGGGCAGCGAACTGACCTCGGCGGAAGACTACCGATCGGCCATACAGGATCAGTCGGCGCTGCCCGATACGCTACCCGGCGCGCTGCTCAACACCGTGGCCGATCGCGATCACTTCCTCTCGGCAGGGTATGATGACGGCGCGGTGGTGAACGCGCAGGGATCGCAGATCTTCACTCCGCTGGACCGGTCGAAAGGCACCAACGTGCTGCGCTTTGCGGATGCCGACAGCCTGATCGCCAGCGGCTATGTCTGGGATGAGAACCGGCGGCAGCTTGCCTTCAAGCCTTACCTGATGGCGCAGCGATCCGGCGCGGGGATGACCATCGCCTTCGCGCACGATCCAACCTTGCGCGCTTATCTCGACGGGCTCGATCTGCTGCTCGCCAATGCTGTCATCGTCGCGCCGTCGCGGGTGCGCTGACGCCTACATCTTACGCGCGTCGGCGCTTTCCGATGGCACGCTGACGACAAGTCCGTCGAGCTCACCCGTCAGGTCGATCTGGCAGGAGAGGCGGCTCGTGCGGCGCGCGCCGGCGGCGAAATCGAGCATGTCCTCTTCTTCCTCGCTCGCCTCTTGGAGCCGGTCGAACCAGTCGACGGCGATGATCACATGGCAGGTCGAACACGCCATCTGGCCCTCGCAGGTACCTTCAAGCGGCAAGCCGGCAGCCTGGCCGACGCGCAGCAGGTTATCGCCTTCTTCGCCTTTGGCCTGAACGCTGTCGCCGTTTGGGTCGATGAAAGTCACGGATACGCTCACAAGCCCTGTTCCTTTGCGGCCGCGTTGATCGCTTCGGCCGCCTTCTCAAGATCGGCCATCTTCGTGTAGCGCCCGAAGCCCAGACGGATGGAAGACTTCGCCTGCGCTTTCGAAAGACCGATCGCTTCGAGCACATGGCTCGTGCGGCCCGATCCGCTGGCGCATGCGCTTCCAGCGGAGAACATGACATTGCGGCATTCGCTCATCAGGCGGTTCACATCGAGGCCGTCACGGCGGATGTTGAGATTGCCGTGCCAGCGCGCGTCCTCGCTGCCGTTGAGCGTCCAGTCGGCGAACAGTTCCCGTGCGCGGTTCCACAAATCCTCGGTATGCGCGGCGTCTTCGCTGCGCACCTCCTTCGCCAGATGCGCCGCCGCGCCCATCCCGGCGATGAGTGCGGGGGAAAGCGTTCCCGAACGCACGCCTTCCTGCAGACCGCCGTTCACCTGCGGATCGAGCTCGATCCCGTCGCGCACCCACAGCGCGCCGACGCCCTTGGGCCCATGAAACTTGTGCGCCGAAATCGCGATCATGTCCGCGCCGGTGATTTCCATTTTGCCGTAGGCCTGAACGGCGTCGATCAGGAACAGCGCATTGCTTTCCTTCGCCTTGCGGTGCCAGTCGATCGTGGGCTGGATCGTACCGATCTCGTTATTGACCTGCATCACCGCGATCAGCCGCACATCGTTCGGGACATCCTGCGCGGTGTTGCACTGTCCCTCTTTCGAGACGTTGAGAATATGCGCGCGGCCCGTTGCTTTGGCCGTGTCGAGCACGGCGGCGTGCTCGATTGCCGAGACCGACACGCTGCCGTCCTTCCCGCTTCCCCGGATCGCGAGGTTTAGCGCTTCGGTCGCGCCGCCGGTGAAGATGACCTTGCCGCCTGCCGGAAACAGCGCCGCCACACGGTCACGCGCCAGTTCGATAGCCGCCGCCGCCTGCCGGCCCATCCGGTGCGGCGAATGCGGATTGCCGAAGCCTATGCCATCCGGCCCATCGAGCCAGCGCAGCATCGCATCGCGTGCCTCCGGCGCGAGCGGGGTGGTGGCCTGGTAATCGAGATAGATCAATATTCCGCCATTTCGATCCAACGCTCCGTAAGCCGGTCAATATCTGCGCCCTTGGAATTCCATCCAACACTTATGCGAATAACATTGGAAGCGATATTGGGGTCTAGGCCCATCGCCTCTAGCACGTGGCTTGTCTTCATTGTTCCAGACGAACAGGCACTTCCTTGAGAAACTGCAATTCCATCCAGGTCGAGCCGCATCACTTGCGCGCTCCCCGATAATTGCGGAGTGGCAACGGCCTGAATGTAAGTGGTCGGACAGCTCAAATGATCCGAAAGCCATGTGCAGGGCCCGGAAAAACCGCGAACGAACGCGCCAAATTCCTTTAGCTTCTTTGAAACGAGGCCGCTGACATAAGGTTGACTAGCTGCCTCGAGCGCAGCAGCCATTCCGAGCGCGCCCGGGAGATTCTCCGTACCGCGCCTGTAACCGCGCTCATGCCCGCCGCTCGGTTCGAGCATCGCGTAGTCCTTCACCAGCAGTGCGCCGATACCGATCGGTCCGCCGAATTTATGCGCCGATATTATCGCCATGTCACAATCAGGCAAAGACTTCTTGCCAGCACTCTGTGCACAATCAACGAGCAAGCATCCACCTGCATCGCGAACGATTTTTGAGATCGCTGCCAAATCCTGCATGTTCCCCGTTTCGGAGTTGATGTGCTGCACAGCGACCATTGCGCGCGCCGGTCGCACGGCTTCGCTAAGAACGTTGAGATTGAGCGCCCCATTGGAATGGACCGGTAAGCGCTCGGCGTCTGGCGCAGCCTTCAGGATAGCATCGTGTTCGACTGCGCTGACCAACCTTGCGCCCGCCTTCGCCGATCTAAGCGCAAGGTCAGCCGCCTCGCTCGCCCCGCTTGTAAAGATAAGTTCGCCGTCCCAGCCCAGCGCGCGTTTGATCCGCTCGCGCGCATCCTCGAGCGCGGCCCTGGCCTTGCGCCCTTCGGCATGGGGCGAAGACGGGTTTGCCCAGATGCGAAAACCCTCCTCCATCGCGGCGCGCGCTTCCGGCCGCAAAGGCGATGTTGCAGCGTGATCGAGATAGGTCCGTTCAGGGATAGGACGCGCCCACAAAAAATTGCGAATTTCTCATCCGACCCTATATAGAGCCCGCTTTCGCGCACGCCACCCGGCGCGCGATCACTAAATTCAGCGCAAGGTCCATTCATGCCATCAGTCATCTTCCCCGGCCCCGAAGGCCGTCTTGAAGGTCGTTTCTCCCCTCCTCCGCGCCCGCGCGCGCCCGTCGCGATGATCCTGCATCCGCATCCGGAAGGCGGCGGCACGATGAACGACCGGATCGTTCAGCGGCTTTACAAGACGTTCGCGGACCGGGGCTTTGCGGTGCTGCGCTTCAACTTTCGCGGTGTGGGCCGCAGCCAGGGAAGCTTCGACAACGGCATCGGTGAATTGTCCGACGCGGCGAGCGCGCTCGACTGGGTGCAGTCGATCCATCCGGAGGCGCAGACGACCTGGGTTGCCGGGTACTCCTTCGGCGCTTTGATCGGCATGCAATTGCTCATGCGCCGGCCGGAAGTGCGCGGCTTCATCTCTGTCGCACCGCCTGCGAACATGTACGATTTCAGCTTCCTCGCGCCGTGCCCGGCCAGCGGTATTTTCGTGCAGGGTGCAGCCGACACGGTGGTCCAGCCAGCAGCCGTGCAGAAGCTCGTCGACAAGCTGCGCACGCAAAAGCACATCACGATCCATCACGACGAGATCCCGCGCGCGAACCATTTCTTCGAGAACGAAATGGATGACATGATGCTGTCGGTCGACAACTACCTCGACTTCCGCCTGTCACCGGACTGCCCGATCAAGTAGCTTTCGTTCGGCCTCCAAAGCCGAACCGCTTCGACGACATCGCAGTTTCCACATCACGGTCGTTCGCGACTGCAAGCGCTATTGCACGCCCACAGCAACGCGGCCAAAGGTCATGTGCGCGAACATAAAAGGTACTGAAAAGAAACGCGAAAGTTCTTGCTCTGCATAGGTTACGTTGTAACATTGCTGATGAGAGGTGCCGGTTTCGACGATCCACCTCCCCCTCGGTTCCGGCGCCGCTCGCATAAAGTGAGAGAGGAACTTCAATATGAGCTATGCGCAAACCGCCAATCGAGCGAACCCGCTGGCGATGATAGGCGCGCTAGGTGTGCCTGCCGGGGTCGGAGCCGTGCTGGTCGTCGGACTCGCGGTCAAAGCGGTCATCCCGGAAATCGTGGAAAATCCCGACACATATGACGTCACGGTGATCGAGCCTGAGATCGATCCACCCGTGACCCCGGACGAACCGCAAACCGAGCAGACACGCGAGGTCACGCCGACTTACGAAACGAGGGTCGAAACACCGTTCGATTTCGAATACGATCCCGTTCCAACCAAGCCGATCGATAGCTTGCCCGAAATCGGTGCCGACACTTTTGGCCCGGTCGAGGTCGGCGGTCCCATCGGTCAGGCAACGCCGAGCCCCGCCCTCCCGGATCCGATCAAGGCGTCTCCGCGCGGCAATCCGGGCCGATGGGTGACGGACAGCGATTATCGCAGCCGCTGGGTGCGCGAAGAAATGTCTGGCGTCGCCAGTTTTGCGCTCACAATCGACCGGAAGGGCAAGGTCAGCGATTGCACGATTACCAAGTCGAGCGGACATGCTCCGCTGGATGAGGCGACGTGCAAGCTGATCCAGCGTAGGGCCCAGTTCGAGCCTGCAAAGGATAGCTACGGCAACCCGATTGCCGGCACTTATCGCAACTCGATCAATTGGAAATTGCCGAATTGATGCGAACGGGGCTGGCGGGATGTTATCCGCCGGCCTCCTCCGCCCGCTGGATCGGCGACGTGCCATCGGAAGTCGGCACCGTCCAGATCAGCACATTTGCGATCGCGATGACGGCCAGCAGCACCATCAGCGCGGGCTGCTTCACCTCGCCGGTGCGCCGCCAGTAAACAAAGGCGCCCGCCAGCAGGGCGAACGCTGCCAGCATCACGATGGAAAGAACAATATCCATGAACGATTAGCCTTCTGGGACGTTGGTTGGGTGAAGTGTCCGCCGATTGTGCCACGCAAGCGTGGGCGCTACACCTGCAAGTTCATAAGAGGCAAGATCACAAGAGGAGGAATGCATGGGTATTTTCAGTTCGATCAAGAACGCGATCTTCGGCGACGACGAGAAGGAAGAGATCAAGGCCGATCCCAAACCGACGGCCACATCTGGACCTAAGGAGCGCGCACCGATCAGCCAGGAAGAGGTCGAGAAACGCATCGCCAACATTCCCGGCGCCGAAGACCTCAATTGGCGCACTTCGATCGTCGATCTGATGAAACTCGTGAAAATCGATCCGAGCTACGAAAACCGCAAGGAACTTGCTCAGGAAATGGGCAATACCGGCTATTCGGGCTCAGCCGAGGACAACATCAAGTTGCACCGCGACGTCATGGACGAGATCGCCAAGGCTGGGGGCGTCGTACCTGGCGAACTCAAGAACTGATTTGACAGCTTTCGGGCGCGCGGTAACACCGTCCGCCATGAGAGAGACAAACAAGAATATCACGCGCCGCCAGGCCCTACGTTCGACCGCAATGGGGCTTGGCGGCGTTTCCGCATTGGCGCTGATGCCGGGATGCGCCGGAGCAGCCTATCAGGCGGGCAATGCCGCGGCGGCCTCTACCGATGCGAACGCGAACGCCAACGCGATGCTCGACAGGATCGCCTACGCGATGCTGGAACACGAGCCGACGCGTGCGACGACTTTGGGCGTCGATACGGGCAGCTATGCGCATCTGCGCGGCAAGCTGGAAGACCAGTCGCCCGAAGGCCAGGATGCCTACGCCAGCACCCTGCGTGAAAGCCTCGCGACCCTGCGGGCCTATCCGCGCGAGGGTCTGGACACAGAGACATTGACGAATATCGAAGTCGTAGAAAGCGCGTACGAACTCGCGCTCGATGGGTTCGCGCTACCCTATGGCGATACGCCTGTCGGCAATTGGCGCACCGCGCCCTATGTCGTCATCCAGAATGTCGGCGCGTATATCGGCCTGCCGCGTTTCATGCAGTCGGACCAGCCACTGCGCAGTGCAACCGATGCCGATTTCTACATCGAGCGTATGGAGGCTGTTCCCGAGGCTCTCGGCGGTGAGCTGGAGCGCATCCGGAATGCGCGGGCGATGGGGCTGGTGCCGCCCGATTTCCTGATCGACAAGGCGATCGGCCAGATGGAGCTTTCGCTCGCAAGCGCAGGCAAAGGCGAATTGTTCACCGATCACCTGCGCGGGGCGCTTGCGGAGATGGGCACGGACGAAACGCGCGCCGATCAAGCGCTGGCAATTGAGAGCGGTGCGATCGCAGCAGCGCTAGAGGCGCAGCTTGAAGAATTGAAGCAGCAGCGCGGAGTGGCGACGTCCGATCCGGGCATGGCCGCCCGCCCGAGCGGAGAGGAGTTCTACGCCTGGGCCCTGCGTTCGAGCACCACCACGCGCCTGACGCCCGACGAGATTCACCGGCAGGGTCTCGATGAGCTTGAACAATTGCACGCGCGCATGGACCCGATCCTGCGAGAGATCGGCTACACCAGTGGCTCTGTCGGCGAGCGCATGCAGACGCTTGCCGCAGATCCGCGCTACAAGTTCTCGGAAGGGGACAAGGGCCGCGAGGAAATCTTCGCCTTCATCAACGAACAGGTCGACTGGATCAGAGCGCAGATGCCGCGCGCATTCACCGAGCTGGTCGATCCCAATCTCGAAGTCACCCGTATCCCGATTGCAGAGGAAGCGGGCGCACCGGGTGCCTATGGCGGTGCGGGAAGCAAGGACGGGACGATCCCGGGCCGTTTCTGGATCAACCTGCGCACGACAGACCTGCACCGGAAATACGACCTCGCCGACCTGACCTATCACGAGACCATTCCGGGTCACGTGTGGGAGGGCGAGTATTCCAACCGCCTGCCGCTCATCCGCTCGATCCTCGCCTTCAATCCGTTCAGCGAAGGCTGGGCCTTGTACGGGGAGCAGATCGCCGACGAACTCGGCGCGTACGACGATTTCAAGGTGGGGCGGCTTGGATATCTTCAATCGCTCGCCTTCCGCGCTTGCCGCATGGTCGTCGACACCGGTTTGCATTCGAAAGGCTGGAGCCGCGAGCAGGCCCGGCAATTCTTTGTCGAACGCAATGGCTCCAAATACGAAGAGGTCGCAAGCGAAGTCGATCGGTATTGCAGCTGGCCCGGACAGGCGACCGGATACAAGCTGGGCCACAGCGAAATCGTGCGGCAACGCGAGCGAGCGCAGGCCGAATTGGGCAGCGACTACGATTTCAGAGCATTCAACACCGCCGTCATCCTTGGCGGCAACGCACCGCTCGATGTCGTCGACAAAACTGTGTCGCGCTATATTGCAGCCGCGCGGACCTGACCCCATCTAGTTTTCGCAAGCAATTCAGGAGGCTCGCATGGAACAACTCGGTGAAGATCTCGAAACCATGCGGCGCGTTCCGCTGGCCGATGACCATGTCCAAGCGATCTGCGAAATCGGCGAGGAAAAGACCTATCCCAAGGGGCACTGGTTCGCGCGCAGCGGCGAGCCCATGGACACTTTCGTCTACGTACTCGAAGGCGAGATAGAGGTCGTCGATCCCTATACGAAAGAGCGCCTGTTCGATGCTGCTTTGGGTCCGACGCAGTTTATGGGCGAGATCGGTTTCATGAACCGCGGGACGTGGTTCCTGCCTATGCGCGCGGCCAAGGAAACCCGCGTGATCGAGGCACCGCGCACGGCGATGCTCGACCTTATGAGCCGCATCCCCGAGCTTTCCGATCATATCATCACGGTTTTCGCGGCGCGGCGCAGGCGGCAATTCGAGCTCAAGAATTCGTCCGTGAAAGTGATCGGCGCCGATCGCGATCCGGCCGTTCAGGCGGTGGAGCGTTTCCTTTCGCGCAATCGCATCCCGTTCCGAAGCTACGACATGGATGCCTCCGACAGCGAAACCGCGCAGGTTTGCGATTTGACCGGGCATGAGCCGTCGGTCGTGCTCGATTCCGACCAAAAGCTCGAAGATCCGACACCGCGCAAGGTTGCGCAGTTTCTCGGGCTCGATCTCGACATCTGTTCGCAGCGCGAATTCGACCTGCTCATCGTCGGCGGCGGGCCTGCCGGGGTTGCAGCGGCAGTCTATGCCGGTTCCGAGGGGCTCGACGCGCTGGTGATCGAGGATACTGCGGTCGGCGGCCAGGCGGGCACGTCCAGCCGCATCGAAAACTATATGGGTTTCCCGACCGGCATCAGCGGCACCGACCTCACCTATCGCGGACAGATACAGGCGCTGAAATTCGGGACGCGATTTGTCATGCCTCGCCGTGTGGTCGGGCTGGCCAAGCGCGACGATGGGAGCTTCTGTGCGGAGCTGGACGATGGCGATGAACTCTGCGCCGGCGCCATCCTCGTCAGCACCGGCGTGCAGTATAACCGCCTGCCTCTCGAAAATCTCGAACGGCTCGAAGGTGCAGGTGTTTTCTATTCCGCGACGGAGATGGAAGCGCGGTTCTGCGGCGGCACGGAAGCGGTGGTCATTGGCGGCGGCAACTCGGCCGGCCAGGCTGCGATGTTCCTTTCACGCACCGCGGCCCACGTTCACCTCGTCGTGCGCTCCGGAAGCCTTGCCGCGTCAATGTCCAGCTACCTTAGCCAGCGGCTCGATGCAGATCCGAAGATCACGATCCACTACCATACCGAAGTGAGCGCGCTCCACGGCGACGATTGGCTCGAAGCTGTGACTTTCAAGACAAAGGAAGGAGAACGCCGCGTCGACACAAAAGCGCTGTTCATCATGATTGGTGCCGCGCCCAATACCGAATGGCTTTCCGGCCTCGTCGAGACCGACGAGAAGGGATATGTCCTGACCGGATCGGAGGTTGGCCGCGAGACGCCTTTCGAAACGGGGACCGATGGCATCTTCGCGGTCGGCGACGTGCGTTCCGGGTCGATCAAACGGGTGGCCAGCGCCGTTGGCGAAGGGTCCGTGGTGGTCAGCCGAATCTGGAGCTACCTCGACGATCGCGAGCGCCTAAGCTGATCGCTCGGCAAGTGGCGTGGTTTTGAAACAGGGACGCGGCCGCGCCCCTGCTTCCTCTACCGTTTCATCATCCCGCCGACGATTGATCCGAGGATACCGCCAAGGGGGTTTTGCGATGGCGCAGCGCCGCCGGTGCCCGCACCGGTGGCCTGTTTCGCCATATAGCCCGCTACGGCCATTGCCAGGATCGGCAGCATTTTCTTCAGCAACCCTTCGTCGAGACCCGTCATCGCGGCGACCTCGCTCGCGACCGATCGGCTCACATCCTTGCTGCCGAAGATATTGCCGAGAATGTCGTTCCCCGCTGCCGTCGGCGTCGGGCTGTTGCCGAGCACCGCATCGAGCAGCCCGCCAGCGGATGCTCCGCTACCGCCCAGGATCGCACCGGCAAGACCGCCGAGCCCGCCCAGAGGGTCGGGCGTCGTCGCTCCGCCCGTGGCGCTACGCCCCATCCCGGCAACGATTGCCGGGAGAAGCGCGCCGGCTGCCGTCTTTGCGGTGCCCTCGTCGATACCGAGTTCGCTCGCCATCGACGTGATAGCGCCAGATTGTTGCAGCATTTGAGCAAGGCTCATTGCGTGTCTCCTGATTGTGCTTTCCGTTGCGCGCTCATTTCTTGCCAAACAGGCCCGATGCCATGTCGGCGATGTCGTTCAGCGGATTGCCGTCGTGATCCTGATCGAGCAATTGCATGAAGCCCGTCAGCGATCCTTCGCCGCCGACATGCTCCATCACCTGCGAGAGGACACCGGTGTCGAGACCGCTCTTGGCCGAAGCAACCTCCAGTGTGTCACCCTCGGCCTGGTGGCCTTCGGTAAGCGCGGCGATCGCTTTTTCCGCGGTCGCCTGATCGATGCCGAGTTTCTCAGCCATGTTCTTCACGGTCGGGTGGTTGTGGGCTGCACCCAGGATTTGATCGAAAAGGCTCATTGTTCAGCTCTCCTGTCTTTGGTTATCCCCGTTGTTAAACAGACGTTTCAGCACAGCATTCGTGCCAAAAAAAGCCCCGCCCCGCGCCACTGCGCTGAGCGAGGCTTTTCCTCTCCAACTCTTGAAAGATGATCAGGCCGCGACGGGCGCCTCTGGCGCCGCCTGACGAACACCTTCGTCCACATGCGGCGCAAACTCGGCGAAATTGTCGATGAACAATTGCACCAGCTTGTGCGCGGTCCGATCATATTCGGACTTGTCATCCCAGGTGCTGCGCGGGTCGAGGATCGTCTGATCGATGCCTTGCTCCGCCAGAACAGGGACATGCACAGGCACTTCGAAGCCGAAATTGCCATCCTTGCGGTATTCGACATTGTCGAGATCGCCGTCGAGCGCAGCGTTCAGCAGCGCGCGGGTCGCCTTGATCGGCATGCGGTTTCCGGTGCCGCATTTGCCTCCGGTCCAGCCCGTGTTGAGCAGCCAGCACTGAACCTGCCCCTTGGCAATGCGCTCTTTCAGCAGATTGCCGTAGACGCTCGGGTGCCGCGGCATGAACGGCGCGCCGAAGCAGGTGCTGAAGGTCGCTTCAGGTTCGGTCACGCCGATCTCGGTGCCGGCGACCTTAGCCGTGTAGCCGGACAGGAAGTGATACATCGCCTGATCGGGCGTGAGCCGCGCAATTGGAGGCAGCACTCCAAATGCGTCTGCGGTGAGCATTACGACGTTGCTCGGCACAGGGCCGAGATTGTCTTTGCTCGTGTTCGGGATGTAGTCGATCGGATAGGCCCCGCGCGTGTTTTCAGCGAGCGAGTTGTCGTCGAAATCAAGCTCGCGCGTCTGCGGGTCCATGACTACGTTTTCGAGCACCGTGCCAAAGCGGCGAGTGGTGGCGTAGATTTCCGGCTCTGCCTCTTCGGACAGGCGGATCATCTTGGCATAGCAGCCGCCTTCAAAATTGAAGACGGCGGTATCCGACCATCCGTGCTCGTCATCGCCGATGAGCGTGCGCGAAGCATCAGCAGACAGCGTGGTCTTGCCCGTGCCCGACAGGCCGAAGAACACAGCGGTCTTGCCGTCTTCGCTGATATTGGCCGAGCAATGCATCGGCATCACACCCTTGGTCGGCAGCAGGTAATTGAGGATGCCGAAAACGCTTTTCTTCATCTCGCCGGCATATTTGGTCCCGCCGATCAGAATCAGCTTTTCAGTGAGATTCACCGCGATCACGGTTTCGCTGTTGGTACCGTGGCGCGCAGGATCAGCCTCGAAACTCGGCAGGTCGATAATGGTGTATTCGGGCGCGAAATCACTGAGCTGGTCGGCAGTCGGACGCACCAACAGCGTGCGGATGAACAGGTTGTGCCAGGCGAGCTCGTTGATCACCCGCACATTGACGCGGTGTTCGGGCTGCGAACCGCCAAACAGGTCGGCAACGTAAAGCGTTTCCTTGTCCGCAACCGCCGCCATGAAGTCCGCTTTAAGATTGGCGAAGTGCTCCGGCGTCATCGCTGCGTTGACCTTGCCCCACCACACCGTGTCTTCGGTCGTTTCGTCGCGCACGATGAACTTGTCCTTGGCGCTGCGGCCTGTCTTCGCTCCGGTCTGAACCACCAGAGCGCCATGCTTCGACAGGGCGCCCTCTTCGGCTGCAAGCGATGCCTCGACCAGAGCGGGCGTGCCGAGGTTGGGGTGTATTTCCGCGCGGGTTTCTATCCCCTGACTGGTCAGCGATTGGGCAAGAGGCGTCAACGTAAGTTCTCCATCAAAGGACTGGCTTTTTTCACACGGAAGCAGGCACTTCCCACCGGTTCAAGCACTGGTGCAAACGGCGGAATGAATAGCCTGCAGAAAGGGCAGAAATATGCCCTTAGAATCCGTCTAATCCCATTTTCATCTCGCATATCTCTCCGCTCCGCGCACGTCAAACGCGCACACGGCCATTAACCCAAAGTGGTAAGGTGAAGGCATGGATGCACCCGGGTGCGCTGCGTTGTCTCTCGATCTGGAACGCGCTAATCGTCTGGAAACGCGGCCCTACCCCCGCAGGCCGCAGGAGAGCTGAGTATGAACGATACGATGGAAAGCGCCCCCGGCGATGAGGGCTCTCAGGCATCCTCTATTGCTTCGGAAGATGCACCGGTGATCGCGCTTGTGGATGATGATCGCAATATCCTGACGACGGTATCGATCGCGCTCCAGGCCGAGGGTTTCGTGACGCGGCTATACTCCGACGGCGAGACCGCGCTCAAGGCGCTCATCGAAAATCCGCCGGCGCTGGGCGTGTTCGATATCAAAATGCCGAAAATGGACGGCCTCGAATTGCTGAAGCGAATGCGCGAACATGTGCCGCTGCCCGTGATTTTCCTCACCTCCAAGGATGACGAGGATGACGAGGAAGCAGGGCTTGAGCTCGGCGCGGACGATTACATCGCCAAGCCGTTCAGCCAGCGGCTCCTGATCGCGCGCATCCGCGCCATACTGCGCCGCGCCGATCCTTCGCGCGAGTTGTCGGGGGATGACACAGGCTCGTCCGAAGCCGTGCATCAAAAGCTGGAGCGCGGACGCTTGCAAATGGACGCGGCGCGGCATCATGTGACCTGGGATGGCCGCCCTGTCAGCCTGACCGTCACCGAGTTCCTCATCCTGGAAGCGCTCGCCGCGCGTCCCGGCGTCATCAAGAGCCGCAACCAGCTGATGGATGCCGCCTATCCCGACGATATCTTCGTCGATGACAGAACTGTGGACAGCCACATCAAACGGATGCGGCGCAAGTTCCGCAGCGCCGATCCGCAGTTCAGTGCGATCGATACGCTCTACGGTGCGGGGTACAGTTTCAACGATGGCTGAAGACGCTTATCAAAGCGCCAGTCTGGAAACGCCGCAGGTCGGCGGCGGAACCGAAACGCTGAGCAGCGGCGGCCGGTTCTCGCTCACCGCTCGTATCCTTGTCGTGAATATCCTGCCGCTCGCATTGCTTGGCGGCGGACTGTTCTACATCGACAGCTACCGCACGCAGTTGATCAATGAACGCTTCAAGCTCGCCCGCATCGAAGCGCAGATCACCGCAGAAGCGCTCGCGGGTGCCACCCGTGAGAGGCAGGAGGCACTGCTGGTCCAGATCGGCAAGGAACAGGGCATGCGGCTGCGCATGTTCGATGCCGAGGGGCTGCTATGGGCAGACAGTTTTGCGCTCGATGAACCATCGTTCGAATTCGACGATATCAGCGACGACACATGGGATCAGCAATTCGCGCGGTGGCTCGACCGAACGGTCGACGCCATCGTCAGCGCCGAAGCGGTGACCGATTATGTCGAACCCGAAGCGCAAACGGCCGATGCCTGGCCGGAACTGGTGCGCGCACGCGAAGAGCGGCTGAGCCAGATCACGCTCTACGATTGGGAAGATGGAACCCCCGTCATAACGGCCGCCGCTCCTGTCGGACTGAATGGCGCAACTTTGCTGACCGTGCGCAATGCGGTGGACATTACCGCGACGGTCCGCGCAGCCCGCACCACGCTGGTCACAGCCGTGCTGCTGGTCCTCTTCGCCTCCGCCATGCTCTCGCTCTATCTCGCACGAACGATCGTCACGCCGCTGCGAGAACTTGCGCGGGCCGCGATCAAGGTCCGCCAAGGGCGCGAACGCGAAGTCGAAGTGCCGCGGCTACCGGAACGCAGCGACGAGATCGGGCTGCTCGCGCGCGCAGTGTCCGACATGACCGGGGGCCTACGAGAGCGCATCGACGCGGTGGACAGCTTTGCCGCCGATGTCGCGCATGAGATCAAGAACCCGCTTGCCAGCCTGCGCAGTGCGATCGAATCGCTCCCCCGCGTCGAGGACCCGGACACGCGCCGCGAGCTTGAACAGATCGCGACCCATGACGTACGGCGGATCGACCGGCTCGTTTCCGAGATTTCCGATGCGAGCCGGATCGATGCCGAGATGTCCCGCGCAACGCTCGAGCGGATCAACATGACCGGCCTTGTGCAGGAGATCATCGGCAGCCGTGAACACCGCGCCGAAAATCTCGACCATCGCATCGAGCTTCAGACCCGCGGTTTCGCGGCGCAAGTGCTGGGCGTCGGCGCGCGGTTGGAACGAGTCGTGGAGAACCTGCTCGACAACGCCGTGTCTTTCTCGCCGCCAGAGGCCCCCATCGAAGTAATGATCGACAACGATGGCAATTGCGTAACCGTGCTGGTCTGCGATTCCGGACCGGGCATCCCGGAAAAGTCGCGGGAAAAGGTGTTTCACCGCTTCCATTCGGTTCGTCCTGAAGAGGAAGATTTCGGGAATCATTCAGGGCTTGGGCTGGCGATCGCGCGAGCTATTGCCGAGGCGCATGACGGATCGCTCACGGCAGAAGCGCGCCCCGATGGTAAGCCCGGCGCTTGCCTGCGGTTCAAGCTTCCCGCCGCATGACGGATAGTCCGCCCATCATCTTGCAGGCCACCGCCGTCGCGATCGAAGGCCGCGCGCTGTTGATGGAAGGACCGCCCGGCATCGGCAAGTCCTCGCTTGCGCTGGCCCTCATCGATCGCGGCGCCGTGCTAATCGGTGATGATGGTGTGACGCTGGAGCGGCATGGCGATCAGGCAATAGCCTCGCCGCCGCCGAACATAGCCGGGCTGCTGGAGGTCCGCGGAGTGGGGTTGATCAACCTGCCGGTCGCTGATCCCACGCCGGTCGCTCTGGTCCTTACGCTGGGAGAAACCGGTGAACGGTTGCCGGACAACGCGCCAACCCGCGACCTGCTCGGCATTCAAGTTCCGGTCTTGCCTTTCCTTCCCGGAGAGATCGCGCCTGCCCGGCGTGCTGAGATAGCGCTCGCCGCGCATGGAATGCGCGCCGCCTGATTTCTCACGGGCGACAGCCCTTGCAAAAAAGGCGCTTCCCATTCGGTGGCAATTTCGCGAAGACGAGGCATGGATACTGCGCATCCTGCCGATCAATCCGCTGCCGATCCCGGCCCGCAGCGCATTCTGCTCGTGACCGGCCTTTCCGGGGCTGGCAAATCGACCACGCTAGACGTGCTGGAGGATCTGGGCTGGGAAACCATCGACAATTTCCCTGTTCGCATGCTCGAAAGGCTGGTTGCGCCCGGGGATGAGCCGGTGGACGAGCAACGCGGGCCGCTGGCCATCGGGTTCGATTCGCGCACGCGCGGCTTCGTTCCGGCGGACATCATCGAACTTCTGGGTCAGCTGACCGAACGCAATGATCTCTCTGTCAGCTTCATGTTTATCGACTGTGCGGACGGCGAGCTGGAGCGGCGCTTCAACGAAACGCGTCGCCGCCACCCGATGACCCATGGACGCCCGCTGCAGGAGGGGATCGCAGCGGAGCGCGACCTGCTGGAGGCGCTGCGCCACGCCGCGGACACGGTGATCGACACGACCTCGCTCGCCACCAACGAGCTGCAAGCGCATGTGCGCGATCTGTTCGATATTGGTGAAGCCGGCGACGCCACCTTGACCATTTCCAGCTTCGGTTTCGCGCGCGGAATGCCGCCGCTGGCCGACCTTGTTTTCGACATGCGCTTTCTCGACAACCCGCATTGGGTCGACGGCCTGCGTGAACTAACGGGGCGTGACGCGCCGGTTGGCGAGCATATCGAGAAAGACCCGGCTTTTCATGCAGCATTCGAACAGATCCGCGATTTGCTGCTAACTCTGCTCCCGCGCTACGAAGCGCAGGGCAAGGCTTATGTGCACGTCGCCTTCGGGTGTACCGGGGGGAGACACCGATCGGTTTTCACCGCCGAACGCATGGCCCAAGGCTTGCGCGAGGCCGGATTTTCGCCCACTGTCCGGCATCGAAATTTGGGCTCGCGCGCCGCCGACGAAATCGAGCGTGTGCCGGGTTAGGTAACTTACGGACGTGACTCCCGCATGATTGGCTTGATCCTGGTCACCCATGGCCGCCTCGCGGACCAATTTGTCGAAGCGATGGAGCATGTTGTCGGCAAGCAGTCCGGCATCGAAACCGTGTGCATCGGGCCGAATGATGACATGGAACAGCGCCGCGCGGACATCGCTGCGGCGATCGAAACCGTAGACACCGGCAGCGGGGTCATCATCCTGACCGACCTGTTCGGTGGCACGCCGTCCAATCTAGCGATTTCGCTGCTCGATATCGGGCGGGTCGAGGTGATTGCCGGCATCAATCTGCCGATGCTCATCCGCCTGGCGGGGGCACGCGGCAAGATGGATGTGGTCGACGCGGTCGAGGCCGCGCAGCAGGCGGGCCGCAACTACATCACCGTAGCCAGCGAGCTTCTCGGCGAAGATGCCGGGCAGGCTGCGGCCAAAGCGTGAGGCGGCCTGGATGAGCGAACTTCGCCGCAATGTCACTATCGTCAACAAGCGCGGGCTCCACGCGCGGGCTAGCGCGAAATTCGTTGGCGCTGTTGCCGCTCTTCCGGAAGGTGTGGACGTGCGCGTTGCGAAGGATGGCAATGAGGCGGCTGGCGGCTCGATCCTGGGGCTGATGATGCTGGGCGCGGCAAAGGGCGACAATGTCGACGTGATCGTCGGCGGAAGCGACGCCGAAAACGTGCTGGTAGAGCTCGTCGGGCTGATAGAAAACGGGTTCGGCGAAGACTAGCCGCGCGTTCTTGATCGGAAGACATCGCGGCCATGCGCAAACAGATCACCGGATTTTCCAATCCGACCGTCAAATATCTGCGATCCTTGCGCGACAAGAAACATCGCAAGCGCGCCGGGCAGTTTCTGGTCGAAGGATTGCGCCTTCTCGAAGATGCGCGCGATGGCGGCCGGCTGCCGCGCAAGCTTGTCATGGCGCAGGGCCGCGAGCCGCATCCCCTGCTCGAGCGGCTTGAAACCGAAGTTGCAGGTGCGGGCGGCGAGATCATCGAGACCTCGCCCGACATTCTGACCAAGATTACGGGAAAATCGAACGCGCAGAGCGTGGTCGGGGTGTTCGACGAATGGGACACCGCGCTGTCGCAGATGGAGCGCGATACCGCGCCGATCTGGCTGGTGGCGCAGGCTTTGCGCGATCCCGGCAATCTTGGCACGATGCTGCGTACAGGCGACGCCGTGGGAGCGGGTGGGCTGATCCTGATCGACGATTGCGCCGACCCGTTCAGCGCCGAAGCGGTGCGTGCCAGCATGGGCGCAGTCTTCACGCAGGGCTTGGCGCAGGCGCGGTGGGCGGAATTCGTGCATTGGCTACGCGGCGGAGCGGGACAACTTGTCGCGGCAAGCCTGCGCGATGCTGTCCCCTATCGCGGCGCACCGTACGCATCCCCGTGTTTCATCCTCGTCGGCAACGAATCCCAAGGCCTGCCGGAATCCTACGAGGACGAATGCGACCTGCGCGTCACCATGCCGATGCGCGGGCGCGCGGACAGCCTGAATGCAGCGGTGGCGGGCGCGGTGCTCGCCTACGAAGTGCTCGCTTCGCTTGAAGGATAGTTATTCGGCAGCGTCGCGGTCTTTGCCGCTGTCGCTCTCCAGAGCATCGATATCGTCATTGTTGTATCGCGGGGTCGCCTCGACCAGCGGAACATCTTCGATCTCCTTCGAGATTTCGATGCCCTTTTCGGCCATCCGCCGGCCCGAGGTGAGCACGTTACGCTCGAAGCTGCCGACGAACTTGTTGTAATTGTTCACCGCGCTTTCGAGACCGCCGCCAACGCGCTTCATGTGATCGGCGGCCACCCGCAGGCGGTCGTACAATTCTGCGCCCATCTTGCCGATTTCCTGCGCCTCTTCGGCCATCTTGTCCTGCCGCCAGACCTGCGCGACGGTGCGCGCAATGGCAACCAGGTTGGTCGGCGTCGCGAGCAGCACCTTGTTGCGGAAAGCGAAGTCCCACAGCTTGGGGTCGTGCTCAAGCGCGGCGGCGACGAAATGCTCGCCCGGCACAAACATCACCACGTAATCGGGCGCGCGTTCGAATTGGCTCTGATAGCTCTTGCTGCCCAGCGTCTGGACGTGATTGCGCATGCTCTTCGCATGGAGGTCCAAGTGCGTGATCCGTTCAGCATCGTCGTCCGCCTCGAACGCGGCCTGGTAGGCGTTGAGCGATACCTTCGCATCGATGACGAGCTGTTTCTGACCCGGTACGTTGACGATCGCGTCAGGCCGCAGCCGCCCGCTTTCGGTATCGACCGATTGTTCGAGATGGAAATCGGTGTGCTCGGCCAGCCCGCACTGTTCGAGCACGTTCTGCAGTGCACGCTCACCCCAGCGCCCGCGCGCCTTGGGCGCGTTGGTGAGCGAGTTGCCAAGACGCTGCGCTTCGCGCCGGACCTCTTCCTGTCCTTCGCGCATCGACTGTATCAGGCCGTGAAGCTGCCCGAAAGCATCCTTGCGCTGGTTTTCGAGCGTTTCGACCTGCTGTTCGTACTTTGCCAGCCGCTCTCCGACCGGTGAAAGCAGCGCCTTGATCTTCTGCTCACCCGCTTCTTCCGATTGCTTGAAACGTTCATCTGCGCGGCGGAGAAACGCCTCCTGCGCTTTGCCCAGCACCTGTGCGCCGGTGTTTTCGAATTCCTTCAGCAACGCCCCGCGCGATTCCTCAAGCAGACGCTTCTGTTCGGCAAATCCTGCGCGCTCTGCTTTTAACGCGGCGTTTTCGGCACGCGAAGCCTCCAGTTCTTCAGCCAATTGCCCGGCCCGGGCGGCGCGCTCGTTGGCCGCTGACAGATCAATCTTCGCCTCGCCGAGTTCGGCAATCGCCGTCTTGAACTCGCTCTCGCGCTCATCCAGTCGCGCTCGCAGGTCGCTTGCTGGCTTTCCGCCCAGAAACCACCCCACGCCCAGCCCGACGAGCAGCGCCAGCACTCCCACGACAGCGATCAGAACATTTGCATCCATCTGTGGAACATAGCTGGAACGAAGGCGCAGGCCAAGCGTCAAAGCCGCCAATTCGGAACCAATCCCCAGCCCCGTTCGCTCCAATTCCAAAGGAGAGAAAATCCATGTCGATCAAGGAAATGATACAGGACCACCCGCATGTGGGTGACGATTACAATTCGGACCTCGGCGACGCGGTGAAGCATGCGATGTACGGTGCGGCGATCATTAATTCGTGCGCCGATGCCTGCTTAGCGCACAAGGACGAGGATCGGGCGGAGTGCATTCGCCGCTGCCTCGACGCCTCGGACGCGTGCACGGCGTTTTACCGCATGGGATCGCGCCGCACCGGTCAGAATGTGATCGCGATCCGCGCCATGGGTCTCGCGACCATCGTCGCGTGCGAGCAGTGCCTCGAACATTGCTCCATGCATGATGACCGGCACTGCAAGCGCTGCGTGCAGATGTGCGAAGAGGTGATCCGCGACGTAAAGAAAGCGGTCGGCCGCATGAAAACCGAAGGATGAAAAATGAGGTCGGGCCGACAAATAGTCGGCCCGCAAGCGCGACTGCCCGCCCGCACCGGGCGTAGCTCGGCTACGCGTCTAGCGAGGACGCTCACCGGGATGGGTGAGCGCAAAACACATCACGCCGCCTGACGCAGCTTTTTCAACTTCTTGAGCGCCATCTGCCGCTTCAGGCGAGACAGGTGGTCGATGAACAGGATGCCTTCGAGGTGATCCATCTCATGCTGGAGGCAGGTTGCCAGCAGCCCTTCGAGCTTCTCTTCATGATGATTGCCATCGAGGTCCTGATACCGGACCGTGCAGGTCGCCGGGCGGTCCACATCGGCATAGATTTCCGGTACCGACAGGCACCCTTCCTGATAGGTCGATAGTTCTTCTGCCGGATCGACGATCACTGGATTGATGAAGATGCGCGGCTCTTTCTTCGTCGCGGGATGCGTGTGCTTGTGCCCGTCATGCTCGCATTCAACCGGCTCGGCATCGGGATCCTCGGGTTGAAGGTCGATCACCAGCACCCGTTTGGGCACGCCGACCTGGATTGCCGCGAGGCCGATGCCGGGCGCATCGTACATCGTTTCGAACATGTCTTCGACGAGCTGCTTGAGCTCATCGTCGAACTCATCGGGTTCGACAGGGACGGACACGGTTTTGAGCCGGGGATCCGGCACTTCAAGAATTTCGCGAATAGCCATGGAAGTAATTTAGTGCGTGCGGCGCAGCCTCGCAAGCGTAACGGTTCGATGAGGGTGATCGCTGAGGCTGCAGGATCCCATCGATAATAGGCGCGGCCATCATCGATGCGATCAAGCTTCAGGCCGCGGCGCTCATAAAATCGCCGTGCGCCTGAATTGCCTTCGTCGGTTCGCAGCCAGAAACCGCGTGACATCTCGCGCTGCGCAAAACTGAGCAGTTTTTCCCCGATGCCTTGGTTCTGATGTTCGGGAGCGACAAAGAGCTGGCTCAGGCAGGCGTCCTCGCGGTCGATGGCAAGAAATGCCGCTATCCCGGTGTCCGAGCGGCCCACCCAGATGTCCCATGGCTCGTCCCGCAGGCGCTGCTCCAGGACAATTCGCGTTACTCCTTCGCCGTGCTCTGCACCGGTCGAAAGCCAGCTTCGATACCAGAGGTCGGCAACCTCACCGAAATCAGCATCTGCCAGCCCCTCGATGCGCAGCGTCATCCCACGGGCAGCCGCGCGCGCAGGGCCTGCGCCAGCGTGCCTTCGTCGAGATAATCCAGCTCGCCGCCGACCGGCAGGCCGTGGGCGAGCTGCGTGATGCGGACATTGTGCGGCTCCAGCCGTTCGGCGAGATAATGCGCGGTCGTTTGCCCTTCGAGCGTGGCGTTCATGGCGAGCACCACCTCGTCGACCGCCCCGCCCGCGACGCGCTCGAGCAGGTCGGCGATGTTGAGATCTTCCGGCCCCACTCCGTCGAGCGCGGACAGTCTGCCGCCAAGTACATGATACCGACCCTGGAACAACCGCGCCCGGTCGAGCGCCCAGACATCGGCAACGTCCTCGACCACGCAGATCGATTTGTCATCGCGCTTGGCATCGGCGCAGATACCGCACGGATCGCGTGTGTCGACATTGCCGCAGGTCGAGCATTCGACCAGCGTTTCCGAAACGGCGTCGAGCGCCTCCAGCAGAGCGGGCAGCGCCTGTTCGCGGTTCTTCACCAGCCACAGCACCGCACGCCGCGCCGAACGCGGCCCCAGTCCGGGAAGCCGGGCCAATGCGCCGGAAAGCGCTTCGATCTCTTGCGATGCCATGAGGGGAGAGATAGGGGCTGGCGCGGAAACGAGAAAGGCCGGGGCGAAGCTTCATGCGCATAATTTTCATGGGAACGCCCGATTTTGCAGTGCCCGCGCTCGCCGCCCTTGATGCCGCCGGCCACGAAGTCGCATGCGTTTACACCCAGCCGCCACGTCCGGCAGGCCGAGGGAAGAAGCTACGCCCCTCCCCCGTGCAGGCCAAAGCGGAAGAGCTGGGCATAGAAGTGCGCTCACCAAGATCGCTCAAAGGCGAAGAAGCGCAGGCCGAATTTGCAGCGCTCAATGCCGATGTCGCGGTGGTCGCCGCCTATGGTCTCATCCTGCCGCAGGCGGTGCTCGATGCGCCGAGCCACGGCTGTCTCAACATCCACGCCTCGATCCTTCCCCGCTGGCGCGGTGCTGCGCCAATCCACCGCGCGATAATGGCAGGGGACGAAGAAACCGGCGTCACGATTATGCAGATGGAAGCCGGGCTCGATACAGGGCCGATGCTGCACATCGTGCGCACCCCGATCGAAGACAAGACGACCGGAGAATTGACCGAGGAACTCGCCGAATTGGGCGCAAGCGCCATGGTTGAGGTGCTTGCCGACCTAGGCGGCTTCGCAGCGCAGCCGCAGGATGAGCGCCAAGCGACCTACGCGCCCAAGATCGACAAGGCGGAGGCGCGGATCGACTGGTCACGCCCGGCGAGCGAGCTGGTCCGCTATGTGCACGGTCTGGCGCCATTTCCGGGCGCCTGGTTCGAACTGGAAGGCGAGCGGGTTAAGCTGCTCAAGGGTGAGTCCAAGACCGCATCCGGCGCACCGGGCACCGTGCTGAACGATGACTTGACGATCGCCTGCGGGAGCGGCGCGATCCAGCCTCTCCGCCTTCAGCGCGCGGGCAAGCCGGCAATGAACCGCAGCGATTTCCTCAGAGGCCGTGCGATTAAAGTTGGGAGCACAATCGTATGAGCCGCCAACCGTGGTTTGCGTTGGGCGTGACTGTCTTGTCGGTAGGCTTCTTTTATTACCAGCTTGAAAGCTGTTCAAGCGCGCTCGAAAGCGAACCTCCACCGCCGCCACGTACTGATCCAGTTCCGATAGTCGCCTTTGACGATCTAGTTGAGATTAGCCCATTGACGGTTTCTGATCAGCTAATCATTTGCAAAAAGGATCGGGGCAATGGTTCCACCGTCTATTCATTCACTGTTTGGGACGGAGCCGTATGGAGATACGACAGCGTTAAGAACCTTGCCGATCGGAAATGCCCACTGACAGACGGAACGTGCAAATTCGGTTGGTTCGGGGAACGCTTGGCCTTGATCGCGAAGGCACCTACTCGAACCTACACTTATCTGGTCGACCTTGACAAACTTGAGATGGATGAGGTGGTCGACCTGAATTTTTCCAATATGGGCCTAGAGCCGTCGCTAAATCCAACCGTGCCGTGCATGTCGCGTCCAAAGCCAATCGGCGTACTTAAGACTTCAGCGGAATGACGCGCTTCGCCCTCATCTACGAGTTCGACGGCACGCCGTACCAAGGCCTACAGCGGCAAAAGCATGGGCCAAGCGTGCAGCAGGCGATCGAGGACGCACTGCACGCGATCACCGGCGAGGATGCCGTGCTTCATTCGTCGGGCAGGACCGATGCAGGGGTACATGCGATCGCCATGCGCAGCCATGTCGATCTGGAAACCGAGCTGACGCCGTTCCGCCTGATGGGAGCTATCAACGCCCATCTGCGGCCGCAGCCCATCGCGGTGAACCTCTGCGAGATCGTGCCGGAGGACTGGCATGCGCGGTTCTCCTGCACGGGCCGCAAGTATCTCTACCGGATCGTCAATCGCCGCGCGCCGCTCGCGCTCGCGAAGAACCGCGCGTGGCAGGTCGCTCCGCAGCTCGATATCGAAGCGATGCGGGAGGCCGCAAAGTCGCTGATAGGCGAGCACGACTTCACCACCTTTCGCTCGGTCAAATGCCAGGCGAAAGATCCGGTGAAGACGCTCGACCGGCTCGATGTCGCGCAAACAGACGGACCATACGGCCCGGAAATCCATATCCATGCAGAGGCGCGAAGCTTCCTCCACCACCAGGTCCGATCGATGGTCGGCTGCCTCAAATTCGTCGGCGCGGGGACTTGGGAGGTCGAGCGGGTTGCACAGGCGCTCGCCGCGCGCGACCGCCAGCAATTGGGACTTAACGCGCCGCCGCACGGGCTGTATTTCGTGGCGGCACTTTATCCGGAAGGGGGCGGCTGACAATGGCGAAGTGGTACAAGTTCCCCACCAGTTCGGCGATGTCCGAAGGCGACTACCGCGCCGGGCTCAGCGCGATGAATATCGTGTTTGGGGCCGTATTGGGTTTCGTACTCGTGGGCGGACAGGAATTGCCTGTCACGGACTTCATGGCCATGCTGAGCATCAGCGCGCTAATCGTGATGATGATCCAGGCAATCGCGCTGAGCGAGTACACTTTGTTCAACGTCGCATCGACGGCCGCTGCCATCTATTTCCTGCCGGAAGTGGCAGAAGAGTTTTTCAGCATCGCAAAGGTGCCCAAATTGCAGCCTACACTCGCCGTGTGGGCCACGATGGCCGTAATCCTCGAGCTGTCGCCGCGCGAAAAGACCGATCCCGAAACCACAAAGAAAATCACTGGAGAGACAAACCCATGACCATGACCGGCAAACAGCTATTCACCACCCTTGGCGCGGATGGCAAACTCACGCTTGAAATCAGCGAGGAGAGCTTCCCGCAGCCCACCGGAAACCAGGTCCTGGTCAAGATGGAGGCGGCACCGATCAATCCCTCCGATCTTGCTATCCTCACAAGCGCGGCGGATTTCGAGAACGCGGATTATTCCACCGGCAAGGTTGTCGCCGACATGCCGGAACCTTTCCTTTCCGGTCAGAAGAACCGCCATGGACAGCGCCTTCCGGCAGGCAATGAAGGTGCCGGTGAAGTCGTCGCGACGGGTGACGGCGACATGGCGAAGGCGCTGATGGGTCAGCGCGTTGCCTGCGTACCGGGCAATGCATTCAGCCAGTATGCCATCGCCGATGCCATGATGTGCCTGCCGCTGGGCGATCATTCGAGCGAGGTTGGCGCGTCCAGCTTCGTCAACCCGATGACCGCCTTGGGCTTTGTCGAGACCGCGAAGATGGAAGGCCACGACGCGATCGTGCACCTCGCCGCGGCCTCCAACCTTGGTCAGATGCTCAACAAGATCGCGATCGAGGACGGGCTGAAGGTCGTCAACGTCGTGCGCAAGCAGGAGCATGTCGACCTGCTGAAGGGCATCGGCGCGAAGTACATCGTGAATTCGTCGGACGACGATTACATGAAGCAGCTTCGCAGCGCGATCAAGGAAACCGGGGCCTATCTCGGCTTCGATCCGATCGGTGGCGGTCAGGCCAGCGACAACGTGTTGAAAGCGATGGAACAGGTCGCGGCCTCGCAGATGGACGAGTACTCACGCTACGGCTCAACGCAGGACAAGAAGATGTACATGTACGGGCGGCTCGACCTCAGCCCGACCATCCTCACGCCAAGCTACGGCCTGCAATGGGGCATTTCGGGCTGGCTTCTGACGCCGTTCCTTCAGAAGGCCGGCATGGAAACGGTCGTGAAGATGCGCACCCGCGTCCAGCAGAACCTCACCACGACCTTTGCTTCGCACTACAAGGCGAAGGTCAATCTGGAAGAAATGCTGACCAAGGACGCCATCACCGATTATCGCCAGATGAAGACCGGCGAAAAATACCTGGTCACGCCCTGGTCCTGACCTGACGGCTAGGGATTGTCGAAAGCGGCCTGGATTGTCTCCAGGTCGCTTACCCCTTCTGAAAGCAACAATTTGAGCAGGATCCGCGATTTCTGCGGATTGAGCGCGCGCGCCGCGACGAAACGGTTGGCGTCATCCTCGCCCTCTTCGCGGTCGACGAGTCCTTCATCGACGCGGCTGGCGCGCACGACGACCACGCCATCGCGTGCGTATTCCGCCAGACGGCGCCGCACGCCATCGGGCATGTTGCCCTCACCCGCACCGGCGACGATGATCCCCTTCGCGTTTTCTCCAAGAATACGGTCAACGAGGTCCGCTTCGATCCCGGCGGCAACGTAGAGGATCGGCACTTCGGGCAAATCTTCGCTATAGGAGAACCGCGCGCCTTCACCTTCGCGCCATGGATTGCCAAACCATTCGAGCGCGCTCGGCGTGACCAGTGCGATGCCGCCGCGCGGAAAGCCGCGGAACGCATCATCAGTCCCGCGCGTGCGCACTTTGCGAACATCGCGCGCCCCCAGCACGCGGTCTCCCATCACCACCAGCACGCCGCGTCCGCTAGCGCCTGCATCTCCTGCAACCCACACTGCATTCACGAAATTGCGCATCCCGTCGCTGCCCACAACATCGGCCGGACGCATCGCGCCGACCAGCACGACCGGCTTGGTCGCGGGAAGCGTCAGGTCGAGCAGGAATGCCGTCTCTTCTGCCGTGTCGGTGCCGTGAGTGACGACGATCCCGTCGATCGCATCGTCGGCCATCGCAGCGGTGATTTCACGGTGCAGCTTGGTCCAGATCGGGGGACCGATGTCTTCCGATCCAATATTGGCGATCTGCTTGCCGGTTAGCTTCGCCGAGAGCCCGAATTCGGCGACCTGCTGAAGCCAATCCTCGATCGCGATCTGGCCCGGACGATAATCGTGACGGGTGGCCGAGCCGGCAATACCCGCAATGGTCCCTCCGGTAGCGAGGACGAGGAGATTGGGTGCACTCATGGCAGACGCGTTTAGCGCCGCGATACGATTTCGACCATATCAGCGATTGATTTTGCGTTTTTAGCCGCTAGATAGCGCTCTCTCGCCCGTTCAAGGGCGCCCGTGGTTGGGGCGATTAGCTCAGTTGGTAGAGCATCTCGTTTACACCGAGAGGGTCGGCAGTTCGAGCCTGTCATCGCCCACCACGTTTTCAAACAATCGCGGATTTACTCGGCGCCGCCCGCCGATCCGATCGCTTCGGAAATCTGCGCGACCGCCTCTTCGCTATCCCATTCGTAGCCCCCGGCAACCCTGAACAGTTCCTTGCCCTCGGCATCGAAGAGTATCGTGAGCGGCATCAGGCCGTCTTCGTTGAGCGCCGCATTCAGCGTCGCATCTTCATCGAGCCATTGTTCGAGATTCGCGAAATCGCGCTGCGCAAAGAAAGGCTCGACAACTTCGGCCCCGCGCACGTCCTGGCTTACCGTGAGCACTTTCAAATCGTCACCCATTTCGGTGGCGAGCGCATCGAGGGTCGGCATTTCGATCACGCACGGCGCGCACCACGTCGCCCAGAGGTTGAGCAGGACCGGAGTGCCTTCAAGTTCGCTCAAACTCAGCTGGGCGCCCTCCGGATCGGAAAAACTGAGATCGGGCAGCTCGGTGCCCGCCTTGAACCGCACGATTTGACCCGGCAGCGGCGGCGGCGTTGGCGCTCCGCCACCCACCTGCGCTTCGTTACCGCGTTGCGCAGTCTCTTCCGGCGCACTATCGCACCCCGCAAGAGCAAGCGCCGAAGCAGCCAAAACGAGTGAAATCCGGATCATGAGCGACTCCTCAGATAAGACCGATGCCCAATCGAATGCGATGTGGGGCGGCAGGTTCGCCGAAGGGCCTAGCGCGATCATGCGCGAAATCAATGCCTCGATCCCGTTCGACAAGGCGCTGTGGCGCCAGGATATCGCGGCCTCGCAGGCACACATCGCCATGCTTGAGGCTCAGGGGATCGTCGGTGCAGACGATTCGAAGGCCATTTCCGACGGGCTCAATGCCATCGCCGCCGAATACGAAAAAGACGGCGTGCCGGAGGATTGGGACCTCGAAGATATTCACATGACGACAGAGGCACGGCTTTCCGACCTAATCGGCCCCGCTGCAGGACGGCTACACACTGCACGCAGTCGCAACGATCAGGTCGCCACCGATTTCCGGCTCTGGGTGCGCGAGGCGATCGACCAGATGGATGCAGGGCTCGCAGCGCTCCAGCGCGCGCTCGTCATCCGCGCCGGTGAGCATTCACGCAGCATCATGCCGGGTTTCACCCATTTGCAGACCGCGCAGCCCGTCACGCTCGGGCATCACCTGTTGGCGTATTACGAGATGATCCGGCGCGACCGTTCCCGGCTCGCGGATACGCGCGCAAGGCTCAATGAAAGCCCACTGGGCAGCGCCGCACTGGCGGGCACAGGCTTTCCTATCGACCGCGACGCGACTTCGAGCGCGCTCGGCTTCGACCGGCCGACCGCCAATTCGCTCGATGCGGTATCCGACCGCGATTTCGCGATGGATTACCTCTACGCGGCGAGTGTTTGCGCCCTGCACCTTTCGCGCTTTGCCGAGGAGCTCATCATCTGGGCCAGCCAGCCTTACGGCTTCGTCCGCATGCCTGACACGCTCTCGACCGGCAGCTCGATTATGCCGCAAAAGAAGAACCCCGACGCCGCCGAACTGGTGCGCGGCCATGCGGGCCGGGTGATCGGATGCCACACCGCGCTGATGATCACCATGAAAGGCCTGCCGCTCGCCTATTCGAAAGACATGCAGGACGACAAACCGCCCGTGTTCGAAGCGGCCGGACTGATGGCGCTCAGCATCGCAGCGATGACGGGCATGGTCGCGGACAGCACTTTCAACATGGATCGCATGCGCGAGGCGGCGGAACTTGGATACGCGACCGCGACCGACCTAGCTGATTGGCTGGTGACGGAAGCCGATATTCCCTTCCGCGAAGCGCACCACATCACCGGCGCCGCGGTGAAACTCGCAGAAAAGCGCGGCTGCGCGCTCGATGAATTGCCGCTCTCCGATCTTCAGGCCATCGATGACCGCATTGATGAAAGCGTTTTCGATGCGCTGAGTGTCGATGCATCGGTCGCGGCGCGCGCAAGCTATGGCGGAACCGCGCCGGAGCAGGTAGACAGGCAGGTGAAGCGCGCACGCGCAGAGCTTGGAATGGACGAATGATGCGTACGGTTTTGCTTTTGGGACTTGGGCTCGCACTGGCCGCATGCGGATCGCGTACCGAGCTGACGCCGCCTGAGGGAGCCAGCCTGCCGGTTGCTCCCTACGGCGCTCCCGATCAGCCGACCTCGGAGGAGCTGCTCGAACTCAGCACCTTGGCCGCGCCGGAGCGCAGTGTCGAGCTGCGCCGCCGCAGCGAAGAACGCGAAGACGATCCGTTCGATCTTCCTCCCGAATAAACGAGAACACTCTTGGATCACTTTGCCCTGCAAGACGGCGTGATGCACGCCGAGGACGTACCGTTGCCCCGCATTGCGGAGGAAGTCGGCACGCCGGTCTATGTCTATTCGCGCGCCACGCTGGAGCGGCATGCGCGCGTGTTCCGCGACGCGCTGAGCGATGTGCCGGACAAACTCATCGCGTTTGCCGTGAAATCCAACCCGAACCTCGCCGTACTCAAGGTCCTGCAGAAGCAGGGATATGGTGCCGATTGCGTGTCCGTTGGCGAAATGCGCCGCGCACTCGCCGCCGGAATGGCTCCTGAAATGATCGTGTTCTCGGGAGTTGGAAAAACCGCGCGCGAGCTTTCCGAGGCGCTGGAAGCCGGCATCGGGCAATTCAATATCGAGAGCGAGGAAGAAGGACTGGAGCTCGCGAAGATCGCCGCCAGCATGGGCAAGACCGCGCAGTGCGCCCTGCGTATCAACCCGGATGTCGATGCCGGTACGCACGACAAGATCTCCACCGGGAAGGCCGACAACAAATTCGGCGTGCCGATCGATCAGGCCGGCCAGATCTTCGGTATGCTTGCAAGCCATGACAGCGTGAACCTGCGCGGTGTGGCCGTGCATATCGGCAGCCAGCTTGGCGAATTGGCACCGCTTGAGAGAGCTTTCGAAAAGCTCGGCACACTTGTCAAATCGCTGCGCGGGGCGGGTCATACGATTAGCCACGTCGATCTCGGCGGCGGTTTGGGAGTGCCCTACAAGCGCGGCGACCAGCTGCCCTCGCCCGCCGAATACGGTGCGATGGTCGCGCGCGTGACGAAAGACTGGGGCGTATCCCTCATCTTTGAGCCAGGCCGCGTCATTGCCGGTAACGCCGGCGTGCTTTTGACCCGGGTGGTGCGCGTGAAGCGCGGGCTCAACAATCCGTTCGTCATCGTCGATGCGGCGATGAACGATCTGGCGCGCCCGGCTCTCTACGGTGCTTACCACGACTTTGCAGCCGTCGAACCGCGCGGTGCGCAGATGACAGCCAACATCGTCGGCCCCATTTGCGAGACCGGCGATACCTTCGCGATGGGGCGCGAATGCGACCTTCTCGAAAGCGGTGATCTGGCGGTGTTTCGCACCGCCGGGGCGTATGGCGCCACCATGGCCTCGAGCTACAATTCGCGCGGCTTCGTGGCCGAAGTGCTTGTCGACGGAGACAAGTTTGCCGTGGTTGCCGACCGGATCGAAGCGAGCGCGATCATGGATGCAGAACGCGTGCCGGACTGGCTTGCATGAGCGCACCCGTACCTGAGATCGGCAGCCTTCCGCTGTTTCACCAGATCGCAGGACAGAAAGTGCTGGTGCTGGGCGAAGGCGATGCCGCCGAACCGAAACGAAGGCTCGTCGAGCGCGCTGGCGGTGTCATCGTCGATGACATGCAGCGCGCGGTGGATGAAGGCGTGCGTATCGCGTTCATCGCTTACGACGATGCAAAGGCCTGCGAAGCGGCAGCAATCAATCTGCGCTGCGCCGGAATGATCGTGAACGTGGTCGATCGCCCCGAACTGTGCGATTTTACGACGCCGAGCATCCTCGACCGGGATCCGCTGCTTATCGCCGTTGGCACTGGCGGTGCATCGGCAGGCCTCGCGAAGCATATTCGCCTGCGCCTTGAGCGTCTGCTGCCGCAATCGCTGGGTGATTTGGCGGGTGCGCTAAAACGCGTCCGCCCTTCGCTGCGCAAACGGCTTCCCGATGGCGGCGAACGACGCCGGGCGATCGATGCGGCGCTACGAGAGGGCGGCGCGCTCGACCCGCTCAATCCGGAGTCGGCAGGCAGAGTGGGAGACTGGGCGCGCGGTGAGCTCGAGAGCGACCACTGTGAGACAGCCGAGTTCGCCATTAGCAGCGCCGATCCCGAGGACCTCACCATCAGGCAGGCGCGCATGCTGGGCGAGGCCGATGCGGTCTGCTGCGACGGCGCCATACCTGCAGAGATCATGGCCCGCGCGCGTGCCGATGCCGAAAGGTGGACGTGCGAAAACGCCGTTTGCCACAAGGCGCGGGCTGACGGCGGACCGGCGCAGTGCATGCGATCGGCCGCATCGCAAAACGAAAAGCGCCTTACTGTCATCCTGCGATGGACCGGCACGGAGCAGGACACCAAGGGCTAGTCCGGTAGCTAAGCCGCCTGTGCCAACGGCATTTCGACCTCGGCGAAATAGCGCGCCATCGCCTCGACCGAGCGTTCGCTCAAGGCGATAAAGGCACGCCTCTTGTCCGATCGGTCCGCGATCCGTTCGAAAATGCCGCTCTCGACCATCTGCTTGACCCAGCGAAGGGCCGTGGTCGCCGGAACGCCCGCAGCGATGCACAAGGAAGTGACCGACACCCGCTGATGCTCGGCATGGGCGGCGGTGAGATCGAGCAGCATGTCCCAAGCTGGATCGGCAAACAGCTCTCCATCGAAGAAGCGCGCTCGCGCCTGCCGCGCGGCGAGCATTTGCCGCACCATTCTTGGATCGGGTAGCGGCGGATAAGCTGATCGCGGGCCCGCGCTGTGCCCGCCGGTAAGCGGCTCGCCAGAGTCCCGAAATTCGCGCTTGTGGTCGGAGAGGCGCTGGGAGGCCGGCGCATCGGCCAAGGATATCCGGTCGAGCTCCTGCGCGATCCCGTCCACCTGCTGCGACAGCCGGAGCAAGGCCATACGATCTTCTTCGGACATTTCACGCACACGCGCGCTCGAAACATTCGCCAAAGTGCGGCCTACCGCGACCACGCGCTCGGCCCTGCTCGGCTCCACCAGGATCTGCGGGCGTGACTGATCGAGGACCGCGAAAATATCGTCGAGCGCGTCGAGTGACGTCACAACGATCAGTTGCGCACCCGATCTGGCAATGCGCATATCGAGCCGCGCCAAAGAGGCAAGCGAGCGGCCATCGAGCACAGGGCAATCGACCATCACCACATCGCCGAGCAGGGTGATCGGCCCGTCGAGCAGAGCAGCGATCTCACCGCCATCGACCGTGCGAAACCCCGCTCCGGTCAGATCCTCCGCAATCTCTTCGCGCATTCGCGGACGATCCGCGAAGATCGCGACCCGCGCGGGCAGGCCTGCGGAATCCTGCGCAATGTCATAACGGAAATCTTCACCCACCTGTTTCGCCTCGCCCATCGAATCGCCTCCTGCAAATGAGAACGAGAGTAGAACAAATAGTGATCAGGTCAAGTAAACCGTCGATATCACATCTTTTCCAGCGTCGCGATTGAACCTTTTGCGCTTAGGACGCGACTACCTTTGTGATGACCGAAAAATCTCGCCCTCTCGTGCCGCAATCCGGCGTTCTTTTCGATGAATTGCTCGTCGTGATGGTGCAGCAGGGAGACCGGCAGGCGCTGGAGAGATTGCACGGCCGCTGGAACGCCCGGCTTGTCCGCGCGGCATACCGGTTTACCGGCGACAGCGATCTGGCGCGCGATCTGGTGCAGGAATGCTGGATCGGGATCTGGAAAGGCATCGCAGGCCTGCGCGACCCCGCCCGGTTTCGCAGCTATGCCTTTGCGATCCTGCATCGGCGCGGAGCGGACCATTTGCGCAAGCAAGGCCGCATTCCCGAAACCACCGATGCCGCGCCTCCCGAGCCATCGCAGCAGGCGGTTCAGGGTGAAGCGCTCGCGCTAAGACAGGCGTTCGATGCCTTGCCGCCAGACCAGCGCCTTGCTGCGCATATGCACTTTATCGAGGGAATGACCCTCACCGAAATCGCAGCGGTTCAAGACATCCCCACCGGGACTGCGAAGAGCCGTCTGTTCCACGCGCGCCGCAAGCTGAAGGACGCGCTCACACTCGATCCAATCGAAGGAGACTTGCCATGAGCAACAGCCACACAACCGACAGCCGCATTGCCGACGCGCTGGGGAGCGACGATCACGCCTTCCTCGCCAGCCTCGATGAAGATCGCGGCATGTTTCAGCAGATCGGCGACAGCTGGCATGGCCCGCTGGGCGGCTGGGCGCGAGTGGGGTTCGGCGCCGCCATCGTGATTGGCCTGGCGCTCGCATACTGCTTTTACCGCGCCGTCACCGCCGATGCGGGCGGGGAGATGATCGGCTGGGGCCTGACCACGATCGGTCTGCTCATCATGCAGGGCTTTCTGAAAGAGTGGATGTTCGCCCGCATGAACATGCTCACCGTCCTGCGCGAAGTTAAGCGCTTGCAGGTGCAGGTCGCGCTGCTTTCCGAAGCCAAAGCGCAGGACTGAGTTTTCCTCGGCCCGGGGCGATCAATCGACGAACGGATCCCGCATCAGGATCGTATCGTCGCGCTCCGGGCTGGTGGAAACCAGCGCCACCGGGCATTCGATCAGCTCCTGCACGCGCTGGATATATTTGATCGCATTGGCTGGAAGATCGGCAAAGCTGCGCGCACCCGCGGTGCTTTCGCTCCAGCCGTCCATCTCTTCATAGATCGGTTCGACCTCCGCCTGCTCGCCCGCATGGCTCGGCAGGTAATCGTAGACATTGCCGCGCAGGCGATAGCCGGTGCATATCTTGACCGTATCGAGGCCGTCGAGGACATCGATTTTGGTGAGCGCGATACCGGTCACGCCGCTGATCGCGCAGGTTTGCCTGACGATCACCGCATCGAACCAGCCGACCCGGCGCTGACGCCCGGTAACCGTTCCGAATTCGTGGCCTCGCTCGCCGATACCTTGACCGACCTCGTCATCGAGCTCGGTCGGAAACGGGCCTGACCCGACGCGAGTCGTGTAGGCTTTCACGATGCCAAGCACGAAACCAGTCGAATTCGGCCCGAGCCCGCTACCCGCAGCGGCCGTGCCGCTGACCGTGTTCGAGCTGGTAACGAATGGGTAGGTTCCGTGATCGACATCGAGCAGCACGCCCTGCGCGCCTTCGAACAGGATTTTCGCACCCGCCTTGCGAACCTTCTTTAGCCGCTTCCACACAGGCTGCGCGAAACGCTGCACGAAATCGGCGATATCGCGCAGTTCCTCGATCAAGGCCTCACGGTCCACCGGTGGCTGATCGAAACCTGCGCGCAAGGCATCGTGGTGCGCGCAAAGGCGGTCAAGCTGCGGGTCGAGACTGTCGAGATGCGCGAGGTCGCACACGCGGATTGCTCGCCTGCCCACCTTGTCCTCGTAAGCGGGACCGATGCCGCGCCCGGTCGTGCCGATCTTCCCCTTGCCCGCCGCGGCTTCGCGCAGGCCATCGAGATCGCGGTGCATCGGCAGGATCAGCGGGCAATTGTCGGCAATCGCGAGATTATCGTCATTGATCACCACGCCCTGCCCTTCGAGCTTTTCGACCTCGTCCCTGAGCGCCCAGGGATCGAGCACGACGCCGTTGCCGATCATGCTCATCGTGCCCGACACTATGCCCGATGGCAGCAAGCTCAGCTTGAAGACCTTGCCATCGATGACCAGCGTATGACCGGCATTATGGCCGCCCTGAAAACGAACGACGGCGTCGGCGCGGCTCGCGAGCCAATCGACGATCTTGCCCTTGCCCTCATCGCCCCACTGGGCGCCGATCACGGTGACGTTGGCCATTCAAAAGCTTTCTTTACGGGTGAACAAACGGCGCGGGCGTAGGCGGTTGCAGGTGTAAGGGCAAGGTGCTTGCGATGAGCCTTGGAAAAAGGATCGAATACACTTTGCGACACAGTTTCCCTTGGCCTCGCCGTCGCTTCGCGCAAGACTGCGTTATCGGGGCATGGGAGCGCAGGAGAATGGTCTTGAAATATGCGAAATCTGCCCTCGCGGCGTTCACATTGGCCGCGCTTGCCGCCGGGTCGATCTTCGCCCAGCAGCGCGAGCGGCCATCGCGCGAATGCATCGAGGAAATCACCGAGCTGTGCGGGCGCGACCGCGCGAAGATAAGGGCCTGTGTCCGCGAGAATGCAGCCCGGCTTTCCGATGAGTGCTCCGGCGAGCTGCGCGAGCGGGTGCAGCAGCGGCGCGAGGCGCAAAGCGGACCACCACCGGCTGCGCAGGTGCGTGCAGACAACACGGTCATATATGGCAACGCGCAGCGCCAGCAGATCGACGTCTTCGAACCGGAATGCGCAGTCGATGAATTGCCGCTGGTGCTCCACATTCATGGGGGCGGATGGTCGGCTGGCAACCACAAGCTTGTGCAGTCGAAACCGGCGTATTTCACAGGCAGCAACTACTATTTCGCCTCGACCGGCTACCGCTTGCTCCCCGGCGTTACGGTTGAAGACCAGGCCGCCGATATCGGCGCGGCGATTCAGGCCCTGCGCGGGCAGGCCTCTGCCATAGGGTTCGACGCAAATCGCATCGTGGTCATGGGGCATAGCGCAGGCGCGCATCTCGCCGCGTTGATCGGCACCGAACCCAAATATGCCGGCGATGCCTTCGCGGCCATCCGCGGCGTCATTCTGCTCGATGCCGCCGCCTACGATATTCCAAAGAACATTGCTGAAGCGGGGCCGCGCGCGCGCAACCTTTATGTCGACGTCTTCGGGGACGATCCTGCGCGGCAGCGGGCGCTATCACCGCTGACCTATGTCGGGGGCGATGATGCCCCTAACTGGCTGGCGCTTTATGTCGAAGGCCGCGAGAATACCGAGGCTCAAGCGAAATTGCTGGCAAGCGAGCTCACTGAGGCTGGCAAAAATGCGCAGGCCGTCGCGATCCCCGACACCGATCACGGGCGCCTCAACCGCGAGATCGGCACCGAGGCAGGCTCTGCACAGAACCAGGCGATCGATGCGTTTTTGGAGCAGGTGTTCGGATAGGTGAAGGCCTTCCCTTGTTCGATATAGCCAAGCTCAACAGGCAAATTGTTGACACAAAAATCGAGTAATTTGGCTGCCCTTAATCGAAAGGGAGGTTTCGATGGCAGTCAAGAATAGCGAAACGATAGAAAGGCTCGTTGCAACAAAGGGTAAGCAGAAGTTTCTTCGAGGTTTTACGCTCGGGAAAGCGGGCGTCCCGGCCTCATCTTTGAGAGTTTACCCGACCCTGTCGCTCGGCAGCTATTTCGAAGTTGACGAGGATCATGTCGACAAGGTGATTGGCGACGGGAAAGGAGGCGAGGAAAAAACTCTGCTCCTCAAAGATGACGCCGAGGTAGCGCTTGTTACACGAACACCGATACCGGTCTCGGATCTGGACGATGAAGGCGGCGGACCGACTGCAGAGCGCGCAAAGCAGAATCCCTTGGTCGATCGATTGAGATTATACCTGCTGCTTGGCAATGAAGAGCTGCTTAAAATGTATCTCGGCACCGAGTTGATCCCTGGCACAGGGAAATCCGGTAGTCCTGAAGAGCTCTTGTAGCATCCACCGGCAGAGGTTTTTGCAATAATCACTGCCAGAAGCTGGGCTTCAAACCGCCGCAATGACGTCGATTTCGACCATCAGTTCGGGCAGTGCGAGGCTGCTGACCTCGACCGTGGTATCCGCCGGGTATGGCGGCGTGAAGTGCTTCTTGCGCGCCTCCACGATCTTCGGAAAATTCGCCATGTCGGTGAGGTAAATCGTCACTTTCACGATCTTGGAAAGGTCACTTCCCGCTGACTCCAGCACGCGCTCGATATTGGCGAGGGTCTGGCCCAGCTGCAGATCAAAGTCGCCTTCTCCGACGATCGAGCCATCCTCTGCGAGCGCGGCTTGGCCGGAGAGAAACACGAGATTGCCGACGCGCCATGCCGGAGCGAGCGCAAAGGGTTCCAGCGGGTCCGGATCGATCGATACGGGTACTGGCTTGTCACTCATTGCGGCTTTCCTTTGCTGCTTTACAATTCGGCGGCCTCGCCATTCTCCAGTATATGCGTGCAGCCGAGTGCGCTCGGGTCTTCATCATCCGAAAGCTGTTCGAGGGTGCGCCAGCCCTTGCTACGGAGACGATCGGCAGCGGCTGCGTCGAAACCCGTCGGCAGGTAGACGGTGCGCGATGTCTCCGGCTGCGGTGCAGCTTCGGCGATGGCATCGACATAGAGCGTGAAGCCGGTCGCCGCCTCATCGCAGCCGCCAATGCGGTAAGTTCCGCCCCGCCCTGCTGCGCCGCGTACGCCGTGCGCATAGAGCGTGAAGCCGAACCAGCTCTGATACTCAAAGCCGTGACGCTCTGTTGGATCGAGCGTGATGCGCGCGGTGTCTCCAATACGCGCGGCGATCGCTTCGAGGCCGTCGAGACGGCTCTTCAGCGCGCCGCCTGCATCGAGCTCACGTAGTTTTGTCAGCGCCTTGTCGAAGGGGCCAGTGGCGTAGAGCAGTGGGAGGTAGGCTTCGCCGCCAGCCGCCTTCAAACCGCCTGCATCCTTGGTATCGAGTTCGCGGCGCACCTGCTCCACTGTTTCCGGAGCAAGCGGCATCGCTTTCGCAGCGAGGGTATCGACCAGGTCGGGCAGCGTGAAATCGACCGAGATGCCGGTCAGTCCGGCTGCGTGCAGCGCGCGAACGGCCAGCGCGACGATTTCACCCGCAGCCGCCGCGGTGTCGGCGCCGATCAGTTCGGCTCCCAATTGCAGCCGTTCGCGCGCCGGATCGAGCTGGCTAGCCCGGATCAGCGTGGTGTCACCGCAATAGGCGAGGCGCAGCGGGCGCGGCGCACCTGCCATGCTTGTCGCAGCGATCCGCCCGATCTGCGGTGTGATATCGCTGCGCAGAGCGAGCGTGCGAAGGCTCGCTGGATCGGTCAGGCGGAACATCTGCTTGGTCGAAATGCCCTGCATCCGCCGCGCCAGCGAGCTTTCAAATTCGAGCAGCGGAGGACGCACCCGGTCGTAACCGTGCTGGTCGAGCACATCGAGACAGGCGCGCATGGCGGTCGTTATGCGAGCCGCCGATGCGGGCAGGCGGTCTTCGAGACCTTCGGGAAGGAGATCGGATGTGTCAGTCATTTCGCCAACGCGCGTGAGGCGATAGCGTCCCCGGGTCAAGCCCCGAAAGCTGGGACCCGGGAGCGCTTCGTCTTCAGAAAGCGAGCGATTTGACCATTTTCACGCCTTCGAGCGTTTCAGCTTCCGCCAAGACGTCAGTACCCAGCGGCTGGTCGAGACTGAGCAGCAGCACGGCTTCGCCGCCTGCATCGCGCCGGCCTAGGTTGAACGTGCCGATATTGATGCCGCGCTCACCCAGCAGCGAACCGATCCGCCCGATAAAGCCAGGTTTGTCGTCATTGACCACGTAGAGCATGTCGCCATCGAGATCGGCTTCGATACCAATGCCGAAAATCTCGACAAGGCGCGGTTTGTCCGCTCCGAAAAGCGTTCCCGCGACCGAGCGCGGCCCTGCGTCGGTTTCCACCGTGACGCGGATCAGCGTGTTGAATGCACCATCACGCTCATGCCGGATTTCGCTCACATCGAGCCCGCGCTCCTTCGCCAAATAGGGGGCGTTGACCATGTTCACCGTGTCGGAATAGCGGCGCATGAAACCGGCCAGCACCGCGCCCGTGATCGGCTTGCCATTGAGCTGCGCGGCTGCGCCTTCGCGCTCGATGCTGATCTTGGTAAGGTTGCCGTGCGCGAGCTGACCGACCAGCGAACCGAGCTTTTCGGCGAGCGCCATATACGGCTTCAGCTTCGGCGCTTCCTCGGCTGAGAGCGACGGCATATTGAGAGCATTGGTGACACCCCCATTGACGAGATAATCGGACATCTGCTCGGCCACCTGAAGAGCGACATTGACCTGCGCTTCGGTGGTCGATGCACCAAGGTGCGGCGTGCAAATGAAGTTTGGCGCGCCGAAGAGCGGGTTTTCCTTCGCCGGTTCCTCGGCAAACACATCGAGCGCGGCGCCAGCCACATGGCCGCTTTCGAGCAGCTCCTTGAGAGCAACCTCGTCGATCAAACCGCCGCGTGCGCAATTGACGATGCGAATGCCGGGCTTCGCATTCTCCAGCCGCTCCCGGCTCAGGATATTGCGGGTCTGATCTGTCAGCGGGGTATGCAGCGACACGAAGTCCGCGCGTGAAAGAAGGTTGTCGAGATCGACTTTCTCGACCCCGATTCCGACCGCGCGGTCCTCTGTAAGGAAGGGGTCGTAGGCGATGACCTTCATCTTGAGGCCCTGCGCACGGCTGGCGACAATGCCGCCGATATTGCCAGCACCGATCAGACCGAGGGTCTTGCCGGTCACTTCGATGCCCATGAAGTCTTTCTTGGGCCATTCACCTTTCTGAGTGCGCGTGTCTGCCGCAGGGATCATCCGGGCGAGCGCCATGATCATTGCGATCGCGTGTTCGGCAGTGGTGATAGAGTTGCCGAACGGCGTGTTCATCACGACCACCCCCTTCCCGCTCGCGTAGGGAATGTCGACATTGTCGACGCCGATCCCGGCGCGGCCGATGACCTTGAGATTCGTCGCCGCATCGAGGATTTCGGGAGTCACCTTGGTCGAACTGCGGATCGCGAGACCGTGATACTCCCCGATGCGCGCCTTCAATTCTTCAGGCGTCTCGCCAGTGATGACATCGACGTCGCAGCCGCGTTCTTCGAAAATGCGTGCGGCGTTGGGGTCCATCTTGTCGGAGATCAGTACTTTGGGTTTCTGGGACATTGTGGGTTCCTTTGTGCGCTCCCGCGAAAGCAGGGGCGCCGAAATTGAGTGGTCTGTGCTTGAGGGCTGGACTCCTGCTTGCGCAGGAGCTCACGCAGGGCGGTTTCAACCGTTCTTGACGGTCTCGTAAGCCCATTCGATCCACGGCAGGAGGCGTTCGATATCCTCCGCCTCGACCGTGCCGCCACACCAGATGCGCAGGGACGGCGGAGCGTCGCGATAGCCGTTGAAATCGTAGCCGACATTCCGCTCTTCGAGCAGCTTGACGATCTTCTTCGGAACGGCGGCCTTGTCCTCGTCCGACAGGCTTTCATACCAGTCGCCCTGGAACACCATGCACACGCCGGTATTGGTGCGCTTGGCCGGGTCTGAGACCATGTTGCGCAGCCACGGCTTTGCCTCGATCCAGTTCTTGACCAGATCGGCGTTTGTGTTCGCACGCTCGAACAGCGCTTTGCGCCCGCCGATCGACTTCGCCCATTCGAGCGCGGCGATGTAATCCTCGGTCGCCAGCAGCGAAGGCGTGTTGATCGTCGCGCCTTCGAAGATGCCGCGATTGAGTTTGTCGCCTTTCTTCATGCGGAACAGCTTGGGCAGCGGCCAAGGCGGATCGTAGCTTTCGATGCGTTCGACCGCCTTGGGCGAAAGGATCAGCATTCCGTGCTGCGCCTCGGAGCCCATGACTTTCTGCCAGCTAAAGGTCGTCGCATCGAGCTTCGCCCAGTCCATCTCCATAGCGAAGATCGCGCTGGTCGCATCGTTGATGGTGATGCCTTCGCGTCCCGGCTCCAGCCAATCGGTGTCCGGAATCATCGCTCCCGACGTCGTGCCATTCCAGGTGAACACCACGTCATTGCGCTGAGGAATGGTCGACAGATCGGGGATTTCGCCATAATCGGCGGAGAGCGTTTGCAGGTTCGGCAGCTTCAGCTGCTTCACCGCATCCTGAATCCACACATTGCCAAAGCTTTCCCACGCCGCCACCGTCGCCGGGCGCGCAGGATCCAGCATCGTCCACATCGCCGCTTCGAGAGCACCAGTGTCGGACGCCGGCATGATGCCGACCAGATAATCGTCGGGTATCCCAAGCAGCTCCTTGGTGAGGTCGATCGCGTATTTCAGCCGCGCCTTGCCCACAGCCGAGCGATGCGAGCGTCCGAGCGATTCGGTTTTCAGCTTGTCGAGGGACCATCCGGGGAACTTGACCGTCGGGCCGGATGAAAATTGAGGGCGCTCAGGCTTGAGCGGCGGCTCATGGCTGAGCCCACGTGCATATTCAGTCATGTATTCTCTCCTTACAGAGAGCTCGCGCGGCGTTGGGACCGCGTGGCCCGTTGGCCGCTCTAGTGATGTCGTTCGTGGAGTCAACGCAGGAGGCAGAGAATTGTTGCCGTTCTTACCTCTCGCAATATTTGCGACACTCGCTTAAACGTCGCTCGCAATGCAGACTTCGGATCTCCGCATCGCCCTGTTCAGCGGCAATTACAATTACACCCGCGACGGCGCCAATCAGGCGCTCAATCGGCTGGTGGGATCGTTGCTGGGCAAAGGCGCAAATGTACGGGTGTATTCCCCGACCGTTGCCGAACCTGCTTTCGAGCCGACGGGTGATCTGGTCAGCCTGCCTTCGGTTGGGTTTCCTTTCGGGCGCGGTGAATACCGGTTTCCGACCGGATTGAACGGCAGGATCAAGCGCGACCTGCTGAAATTCAAGCCGAATGTCGTGCACCTTTCTTCGCCCGATGTAGCAAGTCACGCGGCGCTCAAATGGGCGCAGGAATATGACCTTCCGGTGCTCGGATCGGTGCACACACGGTTCGAGACATACCCGCGCTATTACAAGATGGCGTTTCTCGAACCAGTCGTCATCCGCATGCTTCGCCGGTTCTACAATCGCTGCGATGCGCTCGTCGCACCGTCGCAAAGCATGATCGAGGAATTGCTCGAGATGGACATGCACAATGACATCTCGCTTTGGTCGCGCGGCGTTGATCGGACGATCTTCTCCTCCGAAAAGCGCGATCTCGAATGGCGCCGTTCGCTCGGACTTGCGGACGACGATGTGGCGGTGGTTTTCCTTGGCCGCCTCGTCATGGAAAAAGGCCTCGACGTCTTTGCCGAGACCATCGTCCAACTGCGCAAACGCCAAGTGCCGCACAAGGTGCTGGTGATCGGCGACGGGCCTGCACGCGAATGGTTCGAAGGTATCCTGCCAGGCGGCATTTTCGTCGGGTTCAAGACCGGGGCGGACCTGGGTCAGGCGCTCGCTAGCGGCGATGTATTTTTCAACCCTTCAATCACCGAAACTTTCGGTAACGTCACGCTGGAGGCCATGGCCAGCGGCCTGCCAGTGATCGCCGCGGGCGCAACCGGTGCATCGAGCATCGTCAATGACGGCGTGACGGGCCGGCTCGTCCCTCCGGGCGATATCGCGGCATATGCGGAGGCGATCGCACCTTATTGCACCGATCCGGCGCTGCGCATGTCGCACGGCAATGCGGGCGAAGCGCGCAGCCGCGAATATGGCTGGGAAGCGATCAACCAGGTCGTCGCGGACACCTACATCCGCTTGATCGAAGACCGTCGCGCGCTGCAGAAAGCAGACGAAGCGCGCGCAGCCGCGGCCTGAGGTCTAACGCAAAACGCCCGCCCGTTTCATCCGGCTTGCGTAGAAAAACAGGCCGATGGTGATGATCCAGATCACCGCAGCGAAAATATCCTGCCCGGTGGTCGCCAGCGATGGGGGCATGTCCGCGACCGCGCGCTGATAATAGGTTGTGCCGAGCAGCCCGATGATCGAAATGCCGAACAGCCAGACCGCCCACTTGCTGCGAAACAGCAACGCGAGTGAACCGAACAGACAGCCCCAAACGCCGAGCGCCCAAAATGCGACGGCCCAAGCTGGAAAGCTGTAAAAATAGTCGAGTTGTTCGGATGGCATGCCCATTCCGTCAAGCATGCCGAGCTCGGTCATGGTGTAACTGGCCGCACCAACCGCATTCCAAAGTAGACTGACAACTCCGATCACCCATAGATGCCAAGGCGTCTTGGCCTCACCCAATCTGTTCATGTTCCCCTCCTCGCAGCGGGCGACCTTATGGGATGGCCGCTCCGATGTGAGGGAGACTAAGCGCGGAGGCGATCCCGCGCAAACGTGTTAACGATCGGCGGCGTTGACGGCTCGATAAAGGGGTCAGAGGCGCTCGATACGCTTGGCGACCTCATCGATGATGTCGACGATCTCGTTGATCGTATTCTGATCGAGCTTGCCCGCTTTCGCCCGGTTTTTGAGCACGTTGGCAAGGTTGCCCATCGCGCGGAAGAGATCGGGCGATTTCTGTTTCACACGCTCGGCGCGTTCACCATGCTCACCCAGACGGCCCATCAGCTCATCGACCTCGGCGGCGCGCTCTTCAAGCTCAGCCTTGCCGGACTTCGTGGCCTTGAACGGCTTCTTGCCGCTGGGCTCGCCGTCGTCGTCCTTGGACTTGGGTTTGGCCTGTTTGATCTGGCCTTCCTCTTCGAGCATTTGCAGGGTCGGATAAACTGCACCGGGGCTTGGTGCGTAGGCGCCGCCGGTCATGTCCTCGATTGCACGGATCAGCTCATATCCGTGGCGCGGCTCTTCATTGATGAGCGCAAGCAGAGCCAGCCGCAACTCGCCCGAACCGAACATCCGCCCCCGGCGTTTGCGGCGGTGGGGACCGTCCTGCCAGTTGCGCGACCGGCGCGAACGCCGCTCTCCCTCTTCCCAATCGCTCGCCGCCGAAGCTGCCATCATCGCGATCATCGGGCCGAGGTTGTTCCAGCCGCCCTTACCGTATTTCTGCCAGGTCACTTTTCATCTCCAGATAGTATTCGATAGGTTCAAGATATATCTTAGAGCTATCGATACAAGTGCGCGTTGGTAATTTCCGACGAGCCGCCTATTTCGGTCTGCGAATGGCAGACCTGTTTGGAAATGATGCGCCTGCACCCGCTAGGCCCGGCTCACCGCGCGAGGACGCGCCATTGGCCGACCGATTGCGCCCGGCCGCTCTTTCCGAAATCATCGGTCAGGACCATCTCACCGGACCCGAGGGCGCGATTGGCCGAATGGTCGCGGCAGGCAAACTGTCCAGCATAATCCTGTGGGGACCGCCTGGCACTGGAAAAACAAGCATTGCCCGCCTGCTCGCCGATGAGGTGGGCATGCTGTTCGTGTCGATCAGTGCGGTCTTTTCGGGCGTCGCCGACCTCAAGAAAGCTTTTGCCGAAGCCGACAGGATGGCGGATGCCGGACAGCGCACGCTATTGTTCGTGGACGAGATCCATCGCTTCAACCGCGCGCAGCAGGACGGTTTCCTACCCTTCGTCGAGCGCGGGACCGTCACACTGGTGGGCGCAACGACCGAAAATCCCAGCTTCGCGCTCAACGCCGCCTTGCTCAGCCGTGCACAGGTGCTGATCCTGGAGCGGCTCGATCATGCTGCGCTTGAAGCCTTGCTGACCCGTGCGGAGGAATTGGAAGGCCCCCTCCCCCTGACCGAGGATGCGCGCGCCGCGCTGGTAGCCTCGGCAGATGGCGATGGCCGCTTCCTCCTTGGCCAGGCGGAAACGCTTTACAACGCCTCTATCACGGAACCGCTCGATCCGGCGGCTCTCGGTGCGTTTCTCCAGCGCCGCGTGGCCGTCTACGACAAGGATCGCGACGGGCATTACAATCTCATCAGCGCCCTGCATAAAAGCCTGCGCGGTTCGGACCCGCAGGCTGCGCTCTATTACCTGGCGCGGATGCTGACCGCTGGCGAGGAACCGCTCTATGTTCTGCGCCGGCTCGTGCGCTTTGCCTCCGAGGATATCGGCCTCGCCGATCCGCAGGCACTCACCCAGTGTCTGGCCGCGAAAGACGCCTACGAATTCCTCGGCAGTCCCGAAGGCGAACTCGCCATCGTCCAGGCCTGCCTCTATTGCGCCACTGCACCCAAATCCAATGCGGCCTATGCCGCTCAGAAAAGCGCGTTCAAGGCGGCCAAGGAAACCGGCAGCCTGATGCCGCCCGCCAATATCCTCAACGCGCCGACCAAGCTGATGAGGGAGATCGGATACGGCGCTGGCTACGCTTACGATCACAACACCGACGAAGGCTTTTCGGGCGACAATTACTGGCCTGAACAGTTGGAGCCGCAGACCTTCTACGAACCGGTCGAACGCGGGTTCGAACGCAAGGTCCTCGAGCGGATCGCGTACTGGGACAAGCTGAGGGGGGAGCGCGCCCCGTCCTCAAGTAGCGAAGCGGCAGGACACAAATGACGCGTGACTGGGACCACTTCGTCGCGATCGACTGGTCCGGCGCCAAGGGTGAGCGGCACAAGGGCATCGCGATCGCCATCGCCGAGGCAAAGGGCGGCGCGCCGGTCCTCGTCGAACCCCCGCGAGGCGGCTTTTCCCGAAACGATGTCCTTGAAATCCTGCGCGACGATCTCCCCGCCAATTCGCTCGTCGGCCTCGACCTCGGCATCAGCCTTCCATTTAACGATGCGGGCGCGTTCTTTCCCGGATGGGATGCGAGCCCCAAAAGCGCCAAGCGGCTTTGGGCGCTGATCGACGATATCTGCGATGGCGACCCGCATCTCGGCGCGCACAGCTTTGTCGAGCATCCGCAGGCCTCGCGTTATTTCCGCCACGGCAAAGACCGCATGGGCGACAAATTCCTGTTGCCCGGTGCGGTCACGCGCGAAGGCCGCTTTCGCGAGGCTGAAACCGCGCAGCGCGCGCAAAAATGTCGGCCGGTGAGCAATTTCAATCTCGTCGGCGCAGCGCAGGTCGGCAAAAGCTCGCTCACCGGCATGAGGATGCTCCACCGCTTGCAGGGCCATCTGCCTGTCTGGCCGGTCGACCCCATTCCGGACAAAAGGCTAAAGCAAGGCGGATCCATGCTCGTCGAAATCTATACCGGCCTTGCCTCAAAAGAGACAGCAGCGCTGGGTGGTCGGACAAAGCTGCTCACCTACGCCGACCTTAACGCTGCGCTTGAGGTGCTCGATTGCCCTGCAGTCGATCGCATCGGCGAGGTCGACGACCACTCATCGGACGCGCTGCTGACCGCCGCTTGGCTGCGCAGGGTCGCCCCCGAAAAGCGCCGCTGGGAACCGAAATGTCTCACCGCACAAATTGCCTACACAGAGGGGTGGACATTCGGCGCGCTTTGAAGCATTTGGCGCGCGTTCCGAACCGGCGCGACAATCCGCCGGCGGGACAGCGAAATGGGCCGGCTTAGCTCAGTTGGTAGAGCAGTTGATTTGTAATCATCAGGCCGCGGGTTCGACTCCTGCAGCCGGCACCATTTTCTGCGCAGATATTCCCGATCGACGGCGCTTGCCTGCCGTTGCGGATCGCCGCTGGCTTGCTTAACCAGCCACTAACCTTTTTCCACCATAAATTTTACCAGTAATTATCGGACCAAGCGAGAGATCGATCTTCGCGCGCTGTATCTGTCGAACGCTTCGTTCCGGCGATCTGCAAGCGATCGATTGAATCGGGCTGATTGGGGGGAACGAGGACAACATGGCCGAAGCCGCAATGCAAAGTGACCGCTCCGGTCTACGGTGGACGCCGGTGCAACCTGGTGAATGGCGCGCTTTCGCCAATTGGCTGCTCGTTTGGGTGGTGTTCGCCAATGGAGGCTTTGCCCTGATGTATTTTGTCGGGTCGCCACCGCGCTTCCCTGAGATCATTGCATTCGCCGCCGTTGGATTGCTGCTCCGCGACCAGCGCTACCTCTTGCAATGCGCGGGTTTTCTGGTCGTGATGACGTATTCTGTTTTGTCGTTCATAGCGGGGCTCTTCAATCTTTCGATAGTTTCGCTGACCTATTCTCTCAGCTTCCTCATCGAACTCGATGTGACCGAATCCAAGGAATACATGCTCGGGGGCGGGTTGTTGCTGTTTCTTGTCATGGCAGCGCTTCGTCGGATGCGGGAAAAGACGAATTTTCAGGATCTCCGCATCACAATCCTGACGGTCTGCCTGGCCGGTGCGTTTGCTCTCTTCGACTTTCAGCTGAGCATGGGAATGCGCGGGCATTACAACCGCGCTGCGTCGGCGGAAACGCCGTTTACTTCGGCCTTGATCCAGTCAGGCATTGTCCCGGAAACCGGACCGCTGGAGCGAAACCTTCTGGTGGTAATGGTGGAATCTCTCGGCCTCCCCGTTGAAAACGAAGAGATGAAGCGGCTCCTGTTTCTGCGCTATGACAGCGAGGCTGTCCGCTCCCGGTTCGAGGTGACAACCGGCGAAACCACCTATTTCAGTTCCACCACCGCAGGAGAGATCCGCGAATTGTGCAGCCGATGGGGCGAATATCACAGCCTTGTCGATCAGGGCGACAGCACGTGCCTCCCAGCCCGGCTCGCCAGCCACGGAGTCGAGACGACCGCCTATCACAGTTTCGACGGCGAATTCTTCGATCGTTCGTCCTGGTACCCGAATGTTGGGTTCGAGAATTCTTACTTCCGCAAGGACCTGCTCAAGCGCGGCTCCCGCCCTTGCGGCGGCGTTTTCCCAGGGGTGTGCGATCGCGACGTACCAAGTGAATTGGCTCAGCGTCTGAAGAGCTCGGACACGCCGCAGTTCATCTATTGGTTGACCGTGAATTCGCACCTCCCGGTTCCGCTCCAGAACAATCTTGGCGTTGATGATTGTCATCGCGTCTCCACGATCCTCGCCGAGCAATACCCGATGATCTGCCGCCAATTCGCGATTTGGGATGCGATCGACGAGGCTATCATCCGCGAGGCGAGCGCTCTTGATTTCCCGCCAACCGATATCCTGATCGTCGGCGACCACATGCCGCCCTATTTCGATCGTCAAAACCGGCGCCAATTTGCGCCGGATCGAGTTCCTTGGATACTGTTGAAATGGCGTGACGAGGTTGCGAAAGACTGATCATCGTCATCGCAGACAGGATGCCATGCAGCTTTATCAAATTGCACCGTCGAGAGAGTCAAGCAGGCTATGATCATTGGGTTATGGAACAGCCGTGCGCCGACGCCCGGAACTTCCCGCAGTGTGGACCGACTTGAGATCACACTGTCGCATTTCGCGCTCGCAGGAGTGGCCTTTGCCGGTCTTATTTTCTTCTACGGTTCCATCTATTCGGTCCATCATGACTTGGCCGGAGGCGTTCTGACCGCCCGATTAGCGGTCACGCTTGGCAGCTCATTTGAGGATTTCAGCAGCTATTTTCCTCCAGCCGAGCGCGCGTGGTTTTCCTTAGCCGTGTGGTTCAGTCAGTTGACTAGACTGAGCCTCCCTATTGCGGTGGTGATCATGACTGCCACGGCGGTCCTTTTTTCCGCGGGGCTGGGATATCAAATTCGCCGTGAGACCGCGGGCGCCTCTGTAGTCTTCTTAATTGCACCGGCAGCGATCTTCATAGTGTTGCCGATCGTATTCAAGAATGTGTTCGGACTTCGAGAGCACTTGGTCATGCTCGGTATATGGCCATATTTGGTCCTGCGCATTTCCGACCCGGACGGAAAGCTCATTGCCGGGAGAACCCGCATCATCGTCGGCCTCTGGCTCGGCGCAACCTTACTGATGAAGTACCTTTACAGTGTCATCGTGCTTCTGGTGGAGCTTGTCGACGCGGCTATAAAGCGAAGGCCGCTGCTGCTTTTCCGGATCGAGAACCTTATTTCTGGCGCTATCGTTGCAATCTACCTGCTCGTGTGGCTGGTCCTGGACCCTGCCCAGCGCGAGGCTATCGGAGTGATTGTCAATGCGATCGATGCCAACCTTACGGACCAGACAACCAACCTTCAGCAAGCCGCCATCAGTATGTCGCTCGCAGCGTTCTTCGTCGCGATAGCATTCGTCTTCAAAGTGCCCGCGAGACAGACATTGATCGGTCTCGCGGTAGTCAGCGGGACGGTGATCGCAGCATGGATCCAGTCGCGCTGGTACAGCCACCATCTGTTCCCGGTCACTGCAGCCTATGTCGCGTGGCTTTGGATCGTCCACCGCGATGTGAAAGCAATCTGGTTGGTCGGGATTGCCGTGGTATTGCTCAGACCGATTGGCGGAGAACTTCTCAGCACGACACCCTATCAAAAGGGTGTCACCGAGCTCGATCAGGCGATGGAGGCAGCCGGGTTCTCAGTCGAAGGTAAACGTGTAGGCGTGCTGATAATGAACCCGTCTCCGGTCAGTCAATACCTTGCGGCGAACGGGGCATGGCGCTGGAATGCCAGCGTCAACAACTCCTATGTCGCCGCCGAGCTTGAGCCTTTCGACACGCCAGAGAATGCAGCCTTGGTGCCGCCTCCACTCACATTCGAAGAGCCGGGGCGGGAGATTCTGCATGACGAGTTTCTGCGCCTTTGGGAGGATATGCCGCCCGACGCGTTGATCCTCGATCAGACCACGAGTTGGCCGCTGCGCCATGTTATCGTGGATTGGACACACGTTTTCTCGAACGACCCGCGTTTCAACGCCCTGCTCGCTCAATACCGACCTGTGCTGGAGCACAAGGGCGAATATGTGAGATTTCGATATTACGTCCGAAAAGACTAGCGCTTCAAAGGCAGGTCAATCGACCAACGGCCAATCAAGCGGCTCGCCTCGCTTGAGGTCACGCGCCGCTTTATGACCCAGAACTTCGGGCAGGTGTTTAGGCGCAAGACCATGACCGGGGCGGATAGAGCGAATGTTCTCGCCTGTAAGCGCATCGCCCGCTGCGACATCACGGACCACGTAGAGAGAACGGCGAAACTGGACTGATGCGTTTTCGCTACCCTGAAGATCGTAAGTCGCTCGGCCCAGCGCGCGCCAGGCACGTTTGCAGTCTCGCACCAGCGCTTCGAATTCTGCGGGTTCCAGACTGAAAGCGGAATCGGGTCCACCATCCGCGCGCCGGAGCGTGAAGTGTTTTTCGACCACTGCGCCGCCGAGCGCGATCGAAGCTACCGCCACCGGTGATCCCGACGTGTGATCGGACAGACCGGAGACGACCCCAAAGCGTTCGGCCAGGTCGGGTACCGTGCGTACGTTCGACTGCTCGTCAGGCGCGGGGTATGAGCTCACGCAGTGGAGCAGCACGATCTCCTTGCACCCATTTTCCCGGGCGGTCGCAACAACCTCGTCTATCTCGCGAAGGTTAGCCATCCCTGTGGAGATAATCAGGGGCTTTCCCTTCGACGCGCAATAGGCAACGAGTGGAAGATCGACCGCCTCGAAAGACGCGATCTTGTAAGCAGGCGCGCCAAGCTCTTCGAGCATATCTACGGAAGTGCGGTCGAACGGTGATGAAAACAGCGTTACACCCAGTTCCCTGGCACGCTCGAACAGCGGCGCGTGCCATTCAAACGGTGTCTGCGCTTCGCCGTACAAGTCATAGAGTGTGCGGCCATCCCACAGTCCGCCTTCGACCCGAAATTCAGGCGCATCATGGTCGATTGTGATGGTGTCTGCGGTATAGCTCTGAATTTTGATCGCATCGGCGCCGGTCGCGGCTGCGGCTTCAAGGAGCTTGATCGCGCGATCCAAGCTACCGTTGTGATTTCCTGACAACTCGCAGATGATATAGGGTTCATGCGCAGCGCCGATGGGCCGTCCGGCGATGCTGATTTCAGGGGCATCGATCATGCCATATCTTTCCTCATATCGGCACTGGTGAGCAATGGCCGCCGTCCTGATCGGATGATTTCGAGAGCTTTCGAATAACCGCAATTCATCAGCAGATCGACTACGCTCATGTGGCTGACAAATTCATCGCTCAGTTGCTGGTAAATGGGGTGGGCAAAGTTGTGATAGCGGAGATCGACGTCGGTACCTGCAAACGCGCCGCTTTCAAGGTCACGCTCGATGTAAGCCGCACTGCCTTGAGCCGCGACGTAGGTATTCGATCTGATAGTCCGGCAAATCGAGAGCAGGCGGTCGTCCTTCCGACCGTCGATGCCCGCCAGTTCAGACGAATGCACAAACGGCGTGTTGATACCCATGAGCCGCGCCGTATCGGTTATGAAATCGATATTGAGCGCGCCGATCGTCGCGTGGCCAGCGGACATGAGCGCCTCAAGGTTTGCATGGACCTCGGCAAAGTAAGGCGCTTTGGAGTACGCATGGCGTATCGTAGCCAAGTGGGTTTTTGACCACTTCGGGTCTGCAGCGATCGCGGTGCCGACGAACGTGCTCTGCTCATTTTGGCTGTGCCCCGTCAAAGGCACCGTCAAAAAAGTCTCACCATTCTGGCCGGTGATCCGGTTACGCACACCCCAACTTCGCTTCAGCACCTGCGCATCGTCGAGGAAGACAAACGTATCCGCCGTGTCGATCAGGTCGAAGTATCCGATCCACGGCAGGAAAGTGGGCTGCATGATCGCACTTATCATGATGCCTTCGCAATCATCCTGACCCCGAATGCTTTCTGCAAATCGGCCTCCACCTCAGCGAATTTGGCACCTTTCGCGTAAGCTTCCCACGCGCCAGCGACAAAATTGTCTCCAAGCCTCGCGCCTAGCGCAGTGCGCAATTCGCCAAGTTTATTCACGGTATCGACGGTATGGTAAAGCCAGCGCGGCTTGATCGAGCGATATAGCTGATCGCAAATCTTCAGCTCACCTTCGAAACCGTCGAGCAGAAAGCGAATATCCTTGGCAAGCTCGTCGCTTTCGGTTTCGGCGACGCATTCTGCCGTCAACAGGGTCGCACCTCTGCTTTCATAAATATACACTCTGAAACAGCTGCCATCGGTCGTGAAATTCTGCACATAGAACGGTTTTGCGCCAGTCCAGTCCACTTCGAATGTGTAGGTCGCGAACTTCTTCGCCGGAGCTTTTGGAGCCTCGAGCCCGACCGCCTTGAAAAGCGGCATCGGGCTCGCAGCCCAGACAAGCACCTCGTCCGGAGCGATTTCGCTGAGCAGTTTATTTGGGCGGGCAAGACTGCGTTCGTTGACCTCGACGCCGATCGCATCCAGCGCCTCGCGGCACTTGTCAATCAAGCTCGTGAAGCCGCCGACCGGCAGGCTCGCCTGAACATTGCTCGAATAATTCCACATCGATCGCGGGATACCGAACAGTTCGTTGGCATGGCCATCCGCCCTTTTGGAAGCGGACAAGGTATCCAGTGGAATTCCCGTTGGAAAAACCCGATTGATGGCAAGCGGTATGGCTGCATCGGCATGCAATTTCGAAGGCGCGCAGCCGACATGCCACCGGACATAGCGAGCAAGCGGAAATGCTAGCGCATCCTCGTAGCAATCCAGCCGGTCTCCCAGACTGTTTCCCGAAAGCGGCTGCAAATCCGTTTTGGTTGCAGGGAGCGCCGGACCCCCGAAATCGTCCAGATATACGGGCCCGTATGCGCCGGGACTGACCGATCCGAAACGGTTGTCGAAGTCTTCAAAGATCGCTCCATGCTCTTCGAGCAGAGTGCGGATGGGGTCGCCTTCCGGGCCGAAATAGATACAACCCTCGCGCATCTCGCGGCCATTTTCGAGTTTAGGGAGTGCCACGCCGCCCAACCGGTCCAGCCGCTCATGAAGCTCGATCTGCCGCGCGCCCAGCCGATGGGCCTGAAACGCAGCCAGAATGCCGGTAAGCCCGCCGCCAACAATCCTGACGGGTTTCATGCGCAGCGGGTCCCTTTCAGGAGGGCCATGGCGCCGCAATTCTCGGGTTCGAATGTCATGGCCATCCCAATTACGGGGAAGGCGTAGACAATTCGTTAACTACAATTTTGTCTCAGTCGGGTTTCGGCGTGTTCAAAGCGCGTGGATCAATATCGCTCTGGTTTACGTAGATGGTGAATTCGAACGGGATCGAGCCAGGCCGGACCGCGTAATCATGCCGCAAGGTGACAAGCGGCGATAGTTCTTCCTTGCAAAACCGGAATGCCTGCAAGGGGTCTTCGTAATAAAGCCCTTCGTCGAAGTAATCGACGAACCGGCTGAGCATGTTGAATGCATAGCCTTTACCGGCCTGAGCCATCAGACGCCGCGAGACCTCCTGGAAGAAAGCGCGGTTGTCCGACATCGCGTTGTTGAACACTCCACTGACGAGCACATAGTCGAAGGTCTCGTCCGAGGGGTTTTCCAGCACATCGCGGACTTCGAACCTGCCGCCGGGATGGGCCGACCGGGCGAATTCGATGGCTTCAGGCGAGATATCGTAGCCAACATATTCTCCCTCGAACTCCATCGTGCGCTGAAGCAGGTTGAGCATCTGGCCGGTTCCGCACCCGAAATCGAGCACTTTGCTGTCTTTGGTAACGCCGATTTCGCAAAGTACCTGCATCCGTCGTTCTTGCGTTTCCCGGTCGGCATATTGCGCGCTCTCGGCCGCATCGCCGTGGCGCTTGACCAGCTCGCCATAATGCTTCGCCAAGGCGTCGATATCGTTCTTGAAATGGTTGCTCATCTCAGCGTTTCACAGCCTCCAGGATAGCATCTGCCGCGTTTGCAGCGGGATCGGATGGGAAAGTTTCGCGCGCCCGCGCGACAAGGCTGGCTCTCAAATTGGCATCCGAGAGGAACTTTTCGAGCGATTGCGACAACCTCTCGTCATCTACTTGATCGGCCAGACCCAGATCGTGCACCAGCCCTGCGCGCGCAAAAGACTGGCTCTCACTATCTTGCCCTTCGTTCTGCGCAATGGCAGCTGCCGGGACACCCATATAGGCGCATTCGTATTTTATAAGCCCCCCGCCGGTCAGGGCAGCGTCGGCCCACAGCAACGGTTCCGAGAGGTCCGGTTGTCGCGGCAAAAACCGGCTGCCTTCATCGAACTCGCCAAGGAGGGTCGCCGCCTCGTCGTTTTCGGTGCCTATGGCATGCACGCAAAGCCCGGCATGTTGCTGCCGCAGCAATTTCAGCAACCGGCCGGTCAGCCCTTTGGGATCGGATCCGCCAATGGCAATCAAAAGGTTCCTGACCTCGCCTTGTCGATCTCGCAGGATGCTGCGTCCACGCGCGTCAACAAGGCGGCGCCGTGCGAGGAAATATTCGGGGCCTAGAAGAAGCACCGGATCGTCTTGATAGCCGAGTTTCGGCGCGTCCCATGTGAAATTCAAAACCACATCGCACGGGTAACTGTTCAGTTTTCGAAAATCATCGATCACCACGATTTTGCGATCTGGCGACTTGATTTGCAAAAGATAGTCTTCGTCAGCGCGGTAACTGTCGATAATCGTGAAATCGAAGGTGTCGCCAGATGTCCCTCCCGCAACTTCTGTGTCGTCCGCATCTGAATTGACCCGGAACGACAAAGGGACGCTGTTGAAGCCTGCGGCCGCAAGCTGATCCTGCGCCGCAGCATCGAACTTCCCGGCGAAAGTGCTCTCAACGCCCGAAAGTCGCAGCGCTTCGGCAAGAGCAATGCATCGGCTCAAGTGGCCGAAGCCAATATCAGCGGTAGCATCGCACCGGAACAGCGCCTTCACCGCTTCGGCTCCCGCATGGCGGCAAACAGGTGCTCCGCGATTTCCCAGTCGTCAGGACGATCGATATCCCATGCACGCGATTGCGGCAGTTCGATGAACCTGGTGCGCTGACCGAAGAATGGACGTCGGTCCATCCACGCATCTCGAGTACCCCAGTAAAACTGGCCCGCATCGTGGAAGACGGCTTGCAAGTCCTGCGTGCGGGTCTCTTCGTATTCAGGGTTGAGGAGTTCGGGATGGCCGCCGTCACCGCTTACAAACCCGCGCTGCGGAGGATGTCCGTAACGAACGGCGGGAAACGCAAAATCACAGTCTGGTGACAGAAGGGAATGCGCGGAGCGCAGGTCCTCGCCTGAAAGGAATGCCGCTGTCGCGTAGATACAGCAGACTGCATCTAACTCTAGACCTATGTCCGCAGCCCAAGACAGTGCGTGTGAAACCACATCGCTCGTCCCGGTGTGATCGTCAGCAAGCTCGGCAGGCCGCATGAAGGGCGTTTCGGCTCCCGCCCCGCGCGCAACCTCTGCGATTTCATCATCGTCGGTCGATACGATTACTTGATCGAAGAGGTTGGAATCAATCGCCGCCTTGATCGGCCAGGCGATCATCGGGCGTCCGCAGAACGGGCGGATATTTTTGCGAGGTATGCGCTTGCTGCCCCCGCGAGCCGGGATGATCGCAATATTCATGCAGCCGCTGCCGCAGCAACCGCTTGCGTCACTTCTGCGATAACCCGTTGCTGTTGCTCGGCCGTCATCGACGGAAACATCGGCAGGCTGATCGCCTCGGAGTAATAGCGTTCGGCGTTGGGGCAATAGCCGGGCTCGAACCCGAGATCGCGGTAATAGGGCTGCAGATAGACCGGAATGTAATGGAGGTTCACTCCGATCCCTGCGTCTCGAAGCGCATCGAAGACCGCGCGCCGCCCTGCGACGCGGACAACATAGAGGTGCCAAGCCGAAGCCGTCTCGGGATGCTGCCACGGTGTCTGAATGGGATGGGCCGCGAAAGCGGCGTCATATGTCTGCGCAATCTCCCTGCGACGCTCGATGAATTCGGCGAGCCTGCCCATCTGGCTGAAACCAAGCGCCGCGTTTATGTCTGTCATGCGGTAATTGTAACCGAGCCGCTGTTGCTCGTAATACCATGCGCCAGGATCATCGGCGTGCATCATTTCTGCATCGCGCGTGATCCCGTGGCTCCGATCGAGCCGCATGAGGCGGGCCAACTCATCATCGTTGGTAAGCGCCATGCCGCCTTCGCCCGTCGTGACGATCTTGACGGGGTGAAAGCTGAAAACCGCGATGTCGCTGTACCGGCAACTTCCGACAGGATCAGGGCCGAAACGCCCTCCGATGGCGTGCGAGGCGTCCTCGATTATCTTGACGCCATACCTGCTCGCCGCAGCGTGAATTGCCGCCATGTCGCAGGACTGGCCTGTCAGGTGGACCGGTATAATCACCTTCGGCAGCTCGCCCGATGCCGCTGCGGCTTCGAGCTTATCCGTCAATCGAACCGGACACATATTATAGCTGCGCTCATCGACATCGACGAAATCGACGTCAGCGCCGCAATAAAGTGCAGCGTTGGAACTGGCGACGAAAGTAAGGGGACTGGTCCAGACGCTATCTCCCGGACCCACACCCAATGCCATGCAGGCCACATGCAGAGCGCTGGTCGCACTGTTTGCTGCCACCGCGTGCCGCGCGCCGACCGCCGATCTGACTGCGTCTTCGAACGCGGGGACGACCGGCCCCTGAGTTAGAAAATCGGATTTCAGGACATCGACGACTGCGGCAATGTCAGCCTCGGTAACCGATTGGCGTCCATAGGGTATAAAGTCCGCCATCACGCTTCATGCGTTGGATCGACATGTTTGCGGATGAGCCCGCGCAATTGCTCGACCGAAAGAAAGTCTGGATTGGTGCCGCTGTTGAAGGAAAAGCCGGCTTCGACCGGCTTGCCGCCGACCCGCTTCAGATAGTCCTCGGGCATTTGATCGGTAGTCGTCGGCAGGATCGCGTAGTACGGGCCAAGATCGACCGTGTTGAGGCTATCACTCGTGGTGATCATCTCTTCATGGATTTTCTCACCCGGCCGGATGCCGACCATTTCGATCTTGCATTCAGGCGCAACCGCTTCGGCGAGATCGGTGATCAGGTAGCTTGGAATCTTCGGGACGAAGATTTCCCCGCCCTGCGCGTGCTCGAGCGCCCAGAGCACCATCTGGACCCCTTCCTCCAGAGAGATGTTGAACCGGGTCATCGTTGGATCGGTTATCGGGATCACGCCGGTTTCACGCCGGTCGAGGAAGAACGGAACGACGGAGCCTCGGCTGCCAATGACATTGCCATATCGGACGACAGAAAGAAGCAGGTCGCGCGCACCTCTGATGTTGTTGGCAGCTGTAAACAGCTTGTCCGAACACAGCTTGGTCGCGCCATAAAGGTTGATCGGCGCCGCAGCCTTGTCAGTCGAGAGCGCAACGACATTCTCGACCCTGCTGTCGAGGCAGGATTCGATGATATTCTGCGCGCCTAGAACATTCGTCTTGATGCACTCGAACGGGTTGTATTCCGCCGCTGGCACCTGCTTCAGTGCTGCCGCGTGTACGACGATGTCGATCCCTTCAAATGCACGCCGCAACCGGGATTGATCGCGAATGTCCCCGATGAAATAGCGCAGCGCGGGGTATTTTTGCGGAGAGAATTCCTGGCTCATCTCATACTGTTTGAGTTCGTCGCGCGAATAGATCACGAGACGCCGCACGCCGGGATACTTTTCGAGGACCTGACGGACAAAAGCTCTTCCGAAAGAGCCCGTGCCCCCCGTCACAAGAATGCTCTTATTATCCAACAACGGCCTTCGCTCCCTTACGAGTGTTCATATATCGCGCCATGACAAGCACACCGCTAATAATGAATGCCGCACCGAATGAAACCGCTGTCGCCAGCATGATACCCCGAATTCCCATGGTCTGGACCCAGAGGATGCTCAGCCAGATGTTCAGCCCGATCGTCGCGGCGCTGCAGATGGACATCAGCTCGATGCGCTTGTCGAAGTGGAGGAACTTCATATTGTGCATGAAGTACCCCTGCAGGACGATCGCGATCATCACATATTGCAGCAGCGGGATGGCGCTGTGAAACGCCTCGCCGAGAAGTATTGGCGCGACAAGTAATGCGAATACGTAGAACGCGGCAGCGGCGATTGCAGCAAGGATGAAATAGAGGACCGATACCGACGCGACCTCGCCCAAGCCTTCGCTGGCAGCGATCTTGAGCTTGCGGAACAACCAAGGAGTCCACGCGAGGACAAAGCTGTGGTTCGCCATCCAGAATGCCGATGCGAACAAGGCGGCGACCCCGTACATCGCGCTGGCCTCGACCCCGAGATAATGCGCCGCGATGACCTTGTCTGCGGTCGCCATGGCCATCACCACCGCGCCTGCCGGCCAGTACACCACACCAAAGGATGCGATGTTGCGATAGAATGATCGCTCGGGGACCCGAATCAGTGCGGGCAACGTAAAACCGAGCGACCTCAGCGAAAATAGTGTGGCAATGCCCATGCTGAGCATTCGGCCGAGCACGACCCCGCGCCAATCCCAACCCGCCAGCAGGAAGCAGACGATGAATACCATACTCAGCACCGCCTGGATGCCTTGTGTCGCCAAGAAGGCTCCGCGGCGGTTGTGGAACTGCTGAAGCGCGAGGACCGTGTAGAAAACTTCGTAAAGGAACGCGGCGATCACGATGCTGACCAGCCAGGCTTCGGGGAATTTGGTCAGCGTCGCGAGCAGTTCGCCAAATACCAGCGTCACCAGAGATACGAACGCGGCCAGCACGACCATCACGAACAGCGCCGTATGCGTGAACCGGTCGAGCTGTTTCTGGTCGAGATCGTAGAACCTCATCCGGATCGCGTCCTGTGTGGTGAGCCCGACGATCGGGCGCATAAAGGTCGCGTAGGTTATGAAGAGCACCCAGATCCCGTAGCCGGTCGGGTCGAGCATGCGCGTAAGGATCGGCGCCAGCAGCAGTGGCACGAGCGCCTCGATGCCGTTCGCGAAAGCGTAGAAAAGCGATTGCAGCGCCAGAAACTTCTTGGCGTTTAAACTGAATAGTTTCCGGACCATCGACCGATCTTTTGCCCTCACGCTTTAAGCGCCCGCCCCTGCGAGTACTTGAGAAGCTGTAAACCTAAATCGTTAACGAATGTCTGAGAAACGTCCCGCACCGATCGGCTGAAACGATCAAAGCTCGGGGAATTTTGTTCGGAGGTAGAGCGCAGTCGTTCATAAATCGGCTGGGTGCGGCGTCCTATTTCTTAGGGAGGCCGTCGTCAGCCTATCGAAAGATAATTCAAAAAACGCTGTGCATCACGATTGAAAATGTTTGGCTGGCGGCGGGTCTCGAACTGTGAACCGACCTCAGCGTTGTTCCAATGGTAGATGTTTGTCAAAAGGCCAAACAAATAGCGAGGGTCAATTTTCAGTAAAGAGTAGGGTTGAGGAAATTCAACATTCAAATCAATATATGATAATGATGGATTATTCTTGTTTATATTGAGAATTGCCGCTTGCTTTTCGTCGACTGGGATAACGTAGAAATAGTCAGCATTACATTCAGAACGCGCAAAGGCTCTTTTCGCAGCCAGCGCCAACAATCGTCGAATCGGAAGCTGCTCAATCTCCTCTGCGTTAATGAGGCGCTCGTAATCCATCGACCGAGTGGAGATTTCCGAGATTCTTTTCGTTATATCTTCCCGGCTATAGGGCTCGGTCCGCACTGCCGTTGGCTCGAATGAAATTGTATCGAGGGTTCCACCGTTGTCCGCAAGAACAACCGCATTGGGGTCAAGTTCGAGGACCTCGACCGGATCGGCTACTCCCCGAAACTCGTTCAGTGGGGCGAGCCGACCACCCAAAATGTACTTACCGGCAAATGGCACGTTCTTCTTCGCCCCCACCGCGTCAACCAATTTAAGATATCGTTCGAAAAACTGCTCCTTCTTTTGGTTGGCAGCTTCCGGCAACTTAGGATCGTCGAGGTCGAAATACGTCTGCGGAAACGGCCCGGCGCCAGTGTAACCGCAGCATAAGATATCCACTTTCCCAGCTCGCTCCACAAATGCATCGATCATGTCATCATCGAAAATCACATCGTTCGAGTTTGCAACACAACAACGCCGCTCTCCTTCGTGTTTGACGATGAGGGCACTGTCGATGTCCGATATACTGCCCGTCCGATGAGGTAATATGTCTACTAGGGTCGAGCCAATACGCCGCGGCTCAGAAAGCACTGTACACCCCAATCCATCAGCTCTCATCTTGTAAAAAAGGTGGTTCGGGTCGTGGTCGGCAATAAGGATTTCTTTTTCGCCATACCTTGCAAAATAGCTTTTCAGAAACTCGGCATCGTAGTGATCCGGATGGATATGGGATACATAAACTATGTCGATATCGCCAATCGCTTCCAACGGATTGGAGACCTCGGGGAAGTGATACCATGAGCCATCATACACGCCCTCTGTAAACCACGGATCACACAAAATGCGGACATCAGGCGTCGCGATTACAATACAAGCCGAGTAAATGTACTTCACGGAAATCGACATAGTCAGTTTTTTGCCTCGCCAAGTTAAATATATGAAACTATAATAATATTGAATCTAAATTTTGTGATAAATTCGTCAGGGAGTCTAATTGAGTAAGAATCATAGACTAATTGACCAAGTTTATTTTATCTTCGGCTATATTCCGATTATGCATTACTTGACGAATGATAGACACCCCATTTCTTGCCGATATGGCAGCGTTCGACCTCATTGGACCTGAATGAACCTGAACGCAAATTGTTAAGACATAAATGAGATAAGGCCCTCAAGCAGCGGCTGGTCAAGACCGTCCGGTAAGCAACAATCATTTGTTTGAGGTAGATCAGCGTGGCCTTAAATGCAGTCGAAGCCAGTGGCCTATTCACCGAAAGTTCGAGTACGGCGAAGATCGATGCCGCAATTGAGATCACCGATCGCCAATACGATCTTCCAACCGCACTCCGGATCGTACGGGCACTGGAAACCACATCAGGTCGAGCAGCTGTCTACGAAGAAATCAAGAACAAGAACGCTGTCTATCGCGCGGTCGATGCACTTTATGAAAGCGCTGACAAACGGATACTTCAGCCGTTCTTTCTGTTCCTCTACATGGTGAAGTGCGCTGTTTCGATCGGACCGGTCGAAGATCGGGAAGCTGAACTCGAAGCCGTGGCCCTTCACAACTTTTCCAATGAAGAAAAAACGATCGACCGCGTGGCAGCGTTGGTGCCCGATTTACGCCTTTTGCGTCTCGCTATTGAGCGCAGGCATGTTCTGCACTTTCGCCAGCTGACAATCGCTCTGAAAATGATCGGCGCGTCCGCCAGGATATGGCCGTTTCTGCAAATCCTGGCGCGTCGCCACAGCTTCATGCCATCCGCCCGGATCGCAAGTGCGCTTGCCTATTACATTTGGTTTTCGTGGCTGTTCGAGAATCGCCAGGAGCTAAAAGCGGCGATTATCGCCAGCAATTACAGCCCAGAAGCCGTGGGCATGGCTGCCGCCGCGCACCGCACAGACAGACAGGTCGTCTATTCAAATCATGCGACGGTACCCGCGAACGGGACTGTGGTCCCGCCAGTCTATGCCGATTGCGCGCTGTTCTACGGGGATAAGACAACGCAAACTTACAGGCGCCGCAGTTCCTGCACAGCGGAGATAGCCTTGATCGGGCAGCCAGGAGAGGCTCATCCGATGCAGTGGCGCGAGGAAGTGGAGACCATCGGGATATTCCTGACTTCGGGCACAAAAATCGACGTTCTCAAGAGCCTGATAGCAACCATCCGAATTGACCTACCCGACGCGCGCATCCTCATCCGGCAGCATCCCGTGACGCTGCTCAAGACGGATTTTTCAGGGCTGGCGCTTGACGACGACAGAGTCGAACTGACGATCGGCAACCCGCTCGATGAAGAAATAGCCGCCTGCGACCTCGTCATTTGCGGCAATAGCGGGGTTGCCATGAATGTCTTGTGCGGTGGCCGGCCCGTCGCTTACCTTTCCAGTCTCGACGGGATCAAGTTCGACGCCAACGGCTTCGTTGAAAGCCGGCTGGTGTACTCGATGCCGTGGTGGAGCGACGACATCTACAGCCGCGTGAAAGCCTTCTATAACCTCCCAGGCTGGGTGCAGGTCATGCAGAGCTACGATGCTTCATACGGTGCCGACCTGGCCGAATTGAAAGCGCAAGCTGCAGCAGTCCTGCTGCGCAATGTTCGCCCACAGCACGGCGAAGCCAGGGGCGCAACGGGCACAAGCAGCGTTAAGTTGGTTGCCTGATTTGAGCTTCAAGGCTTGAAGTCTTTTGGCGAACTCTGCCTCTAAGTCAGAACTTGTACTGCGTTGAAACCTGGACTTTTTGCAGGTTGCCGGACTGACCATCTTCCAAGGTCCGTTCCGCATACAAGTACTCTATACCGATGCTCAGCGGATCGACCGGCGACCAGATGAGGTTCGCAAACGCATTCCAGCTTTCGTCGGTCACTTGATCGGTCGTCAAAAGGACCGGATTGTCCGCCTTGAAATACGAACCAGCAATCGTCGAGCGCAGCTTGTCCGACCAGATATGGCGGAACGCGGCAAAACCTGAATAGGTGAAGATCGGATCGAGTTCGCCCGCCGCCGTAATCGCCGCGTCGTTGACGAGGTTAAGGCCGATATAGCGCCCGAGCCCGTCTCCAGCGGTTGCCATGAAGCGGAAGTCGTCCCGGGGTCCTACTCTGAGTTTGCCCGATACGCTTAGGCCATAACCGACCGCGCTGTCGTCGACTCCTTGCAGGTCGTCTTTCGAAACATGCAGTTGGCGCAAGATGCCGGTCGCGGTGAGCGAGCCCCAGTCGCCGCCCCAATTGTAGCGGGCGACCACATCGGGCAGTTGGTCATCACCTGCTATCACGCGCGAACCGTCAGAGTCCGTCACGACGGTTTCAGGTTGTTCAACAGCAAGCTGGAGGCCGCCACTCGTGTAGCGGATGAGCGGTTGGCGATCGAACACGGTGCCCGGCGTCACGCCGATGAAATCGAGACTGTCGGGCAGCGCACCGACATTCTGGAAGGTCGACCACGCCTGGCCGAACGTCCATTTGTCATAAGTGATGAAGGCTTGCCGAATACGCGGCACAAAGCTGTTGGAAATCCGCTCATTCCCGCCTTCGGTGACATTGAAGTCAAGCTCGATATGGCTTTTGAGCGCGTGCTCGGTCCCGACATCGGTTTCTGTATTGAACAGGAACCGCGTCTGGCGAGCGCTGAAGTCGGTGTCGAAACCGCTCGGTTCTCCGCCGACCGGAATGGCAACCGGGATCAGGAAGTCGCGCAGGATCGAATTGTTGGGCAGCTGCCCGCCGCTCGTGCGCTGAGTGATCGCGTCGAGCTTGACGTATCCGCCATAGCTAAAAGTCGTTTTGCCGGGGCTCGATCCACCTCCAGATGGCGGAGCGGCCGCGATCTGCTCATCGAGCTCGTCCTGCCTGGTCTGGAGGTCCTGAGTGGCAGCCAGTAAGGCAGCGCCCTGGGCGCGCATTTCATCGCGCTCAGCCTGCATCGCAATCTGCTCCTGCTCGTTCGCACCCTCCTGCGCGTCGAGCCGCTCTATCAACCCTTCGACCAGGGCTTCCAGCCGATCCAAACGCTCGTCGACCGAGGCGTCCTGCGCCGCGGCAGGGCTCGCTGCAAGGCATGTGGCGCAAAGCAATGCGGCGCGCGCCTTTCTGCAGATTTTCAACTGCGACATGGTTCCTCCCTCCCTCGCTAATCTGATGAAGCAGAATGGAACGCGGTCCCCTTTGCGCACAATTGGAGGATCGTCGTACGACCTTTGTCTGAAGGCGCGCGGCCTCGGTTTCACGGTACTGAAGTAGCGACAAAAGGGAGACTCGCCGTGATCCAAGCAATCTCGCGTCCATCGATGAAGCACGCGACGCACTGCGTTGCCGAGCAATATCAAGAAATGTACCGGCAATCTCTTGAGGATCCTGATGGCTTCTGGCTTGATCAGGCCGAACGGCTCGATTGGTTCAAACAGCCGGCCCTAGGCGGGGAATGGTCCTTCGACCCAGCAAGCATAAGCTGGTTCGCAGATGGATCGCTGAACCTGTGCCACAATGCGGTCGACCGGCATCTGGGCACCCGCGGAGGCGATACCGCCATCATCTTCGAGCCCGACGATCCTGAAACCGCAGGGCGCACGCTCACCTACCGCGAGCTCCATGCCGAAGTGGTCCGTATGGCCAATGCCATGAAAGCCATGGGTGTGGCGAAAGGCGACCGGGTGACCCTCTACATGCCGATGATTATCGAGGGTGTCACTGCGATGCTCGCCTGCGCACGGATCGGCGCAGTTCACTCGGTTGTGTTCGGCGGCTTCTCACCCGAAGCACTCGCGGGAAGGATCGAGGATTGTGGAAGTCGCTTCGTGATCACGGCGGACGAAGGACTGCGCGGTTCGAAACGCGTTCCGCTCAAGGCAAATGTCGATGCGGCCCTCGCCGAGCTCGATCACGAAACCCCGCTCGACGGGATGCTTGTCGTCCAACATACAGGTGCCGCGATCGAAATGACCGAAGGCCGCGATCATTGGTTGCACGAAATCGCCTCCGACAATGATTGTCCGTGCGAGGTGATGGCAGCGGAGGACCCGCTCTTCATCCTCTACACCTCGGGCTCGACCGGGAAGCCCAAAGGCGTGCTGCACACGACAGGCGGCTACGGCGTGTGGACGGCGACCACGTTCAACTATGTCTTCGATTATCAACCGGGCGAGGTCTATTGGTGCACCGCCGACATCGGCTGGGTCACCGGCCACAGCTATATTGTCTACGGTCCGCTGATGAATGGCGCGACCAGCGTCGTTTTCGAAGGCGTACCCAACTATCCCGACCATGGGCGGTTCTGGGATGTGGTCGACAAGCACAAGGTAAACATTCTCTACACCGCCCCCACGGCGATCCGCGCCTTGATGCGGGAGGGTGACGAGTTCGTGACGAGCCGGGATCGCTCGTCGCTGCGCCTGCTCGGATCGGTCGGAGAACCGATCAATCCAGAAGCATGGCGCTGGTACCATGATGTCGTTGGTGCCGGTCGCTGTCCGATTGTCGATACTTGGTGGCAGACCGAAACCGGCGGCGTCATGATCACGACGCTGCCCGCTGCACACGACATGAAGCCTGGCAGCGCCGGCCTACCGTTCTTTGGCATCCAGCCGCAGCTGGTCGACAACGACGGCGCAGTTCTCGAGGGCGCGGTCGAAGGCAACCTTTGCATCACGGCGAGCTGGCCCGGACAGGCGCGCTCGATCTACGGCGATCATGAACGCTTTGAGCAGACCTATTTCAGCACTTACACAGGCAAATATTTCACCGGCGACGGCTGCAAGCGCGATGAGGATGGGTATTACTGGATAACCGGCCGGGTCGATGACGTCATCAATGTTTCTGGACACCGTATGGGCACCGCCGAGGTCGAAAGCGCACTGGTGCTTCACGATCTCGTCGCAGAAGCTGCGGTGGTTGGCTATCCTCACGATATCAAGGGGCAAGGCATCTATTGCTATGTAACGCTTAATGCGGGGATCGATGGGTCGGATGAACTATACAAGGCATTGCGCGCGCATGTCCGCAAAGAGATCGGGCCGATCGCCACGCCGGATCACATCCAGTTCACCGATGGCCTTCCGAAGACTCGCTCTGGCAAGATCATGCGCCGCATCCTGCGCAAGGTTGCGGAGAACGATTACGGGTCGCTGGGGGATACCTCGACGCTTGCGGACCCATCTCTGGTTGATCGTCTGATCGAAGGTCGGCAAAATCGCTGAACCATGCCGGACCGCATCATCATTGCTGACGACCATCCGCTGTTCAGGGCCGCACTCGGTCACGCGGTGGCAAAGGTCTGGCCGGCCGCGGAAATTGTCGAAGCGAGCTCCGCTGCGGAAGCGCGTAGCGAGCTCGATCAGGGCGCGGAGGCACTCTTGCTTGATCTTCATATGGAGGATTCGCATGGGCTTTCGGTCTTGATGGACCTTCGACAGGACTTCCCTGCACTTCCAGTTGCGATCGTATCTGCGAGCGAGGAGCCGCGCGTATTTTCCGCAGCGAAGCAGCTTGGGGCCGCAGCTTTCATCCCCAAATCTGCGAGCCTCGACGAGATGCGCGATGCGCTTTCCGCAGTGCGCGAAGGGGACAGCTGGTTCCCCGAGAGCGGCATAGAAGACGATGACGATCTGGGACGCATCGCCAGCCTGACGCCCGCCCAGCGCCGGATATTGGGAGCGATACGGCAGGGCCTGCTTAACAAGCAGATCGCCTATGAGCTCGATATTAGCGAAGCTACGGTGAAAGCGCACATCACCGCCATCTTTCGCAAGCTCGGGGTCGTCAGCCGGACACAGGCTGCGCTGGTTGCCGCAAAACTCGATGTCGAACAACCCGTCGCCGATTGCTCCGCTGATTAGGCTTCGGCTGCAACCTTCCGGCGGTTCAGGCAATCGGATACGAGCGCGCGCAGTGCGGCTGGCGATGATGGCTTCAAAAGCCGGTTCGCGCCCATCCTCGTAGCGGCAAGCTGCGTTTCTTCGCTCGCTTCTGCGGTGAGCAGAATGGCAGGCGGCGCATTGTTCCAATCGTCGGATAACGAAAGATAGACGGCGTCCCCGCGCTCATTCTCGTCCAGCCGGTAATCCATGATCGCTATATCCGGCGCGGAAGGGCACGCCGCGCGGGCCTCGTCAAGCGAACCTGCGCTCAGCACGTCGAGCCCCCATTTTTCAAGGAGCGTCTTCAACGCGTTCAGCGCAGCAGGTTCATTTTCGACCACGAGCACTCTTGCATTTCCGACTTTTGCGCTCGCGCTCGCCGCAATCGCGCGCTTTACCGGAGCTTCCCATTTAAGCACCGGCAGGTGTAGGGCAAAGCGGCTGCCTCTTCCGATCTCGCTGTCGGTCTCGACATGGATGTCGAGCAAGCGAGTGATACGCCGGACGATAGCCAAACCGAGGCCCAGACCCTCGCGGTCGCTCGAGGAAGCACGCTCGAATTCATCGAAAATCCTGCCCTTGTCCGCCTCCGCGATCCCTCGGCCGGTGTCGTGCACGCACAGCAGCACCCCATCTCCCGCGCGGCGCACCCCCATAAGCACACCGCCTTCGGACGTGTATCTGATCGCATTGCTGACAAGGTTGCGCACGACGCTGGTTAGCAAGGCCCGGTCGGTCATCGCCCACGAGCTTGTCGAAACACGGCGCAATTCAAGCTTCTTCGCCTCTGCCTGCACTGCAAATTCGCGGAAGACTTCGTCAAAGACTGCATCGAGCGCGACCGGTGCGATTTTCGGTTCGATACCGCCACTGTCGAGCTTTGAAATATCGAGCAGCGCGCGGATCAACCGGTCGGCGGAAGCGATAGATCCGTCCAAATCTTCAACCAGCCGTTCAAGATGGGCCTGGCCGGTGACCTCTTCACCTACTGCGGATGCAAAAAGCCGCGCTGCATTGAGGGGCTGGATCAGATCGTGACTTGCCGCGGCGAGGAAACGAGTCTTCGAACGCGTCGCTTCCTCGAGCGCGGAGTTGGCCTCGCTCAGCTGCTCGGTCCGCTCTGCGACCTTGGTCTCGAGCGCTTGCTCTGCGCGCCGGTCCGCCGTGATGTCGGTATAGGAGGTGACATAGCCGCCACCCGGAGCGGGCGATCCGACGATCCGCATGATCCGCCCATCGTGTTGCTCGCGCTCCATCCGGTGCTCGCGCCCGGCACGCATGTGATCAAGTCGCCGCCGGACCTGCAGTTCGATTTCGGCATCACTGGTCTCGCTTTGGCGCAAATTGTAGCGGATGAGTTCCGCGATCGGCGTGCCGACCGCAACCAGATCATCCGGGAGGTCGAACAGTTCCTGGTATCGGCTGTTCCATGCCACCAGGTTCATTTCGAAATCGACGAGGGCAACGCCCTGGTCGATGTTTTCTATCGCAATCTGAAGCAGGTCCGCGCTGAATGAGAGGCGCTTGTTCGTCTCTCCCATCATTGCAACGACTTGCGCGAGCGGGATGGGGTCACCGTCGGACCAAGAGGACACCAGCATTCTCGAAGACGACGAACCGATTACGCCGGAAATCGTCCGCTCTGCCATTGTCATCACGTCTTCATTGGCGGTGTCCTTATCGCGGTAGGGTCGAGGCATCGATGCCAATGCGGCGTTTGCGCGATCCTTGCCAACGAATTGCGCGAGAAGCAGTCGAACATCCGCGACGCGTTTATTGGTGACAAAGCTCAGCGCGGCGCCGCTTGATGGTAAGCCGACGAATACCGCGGCCTGAGCTTGATCGACCAGGGTGGGCCGCGACCAGATGGAGCCGAGCCAGTAGGCTGCACAATTGGCCAAGAGGCTTATCAAGACACCGGACACAAGCGGGTCTGGATGGATCGAGATAACAGGCGACGCGCTGATTGCTGCTGGCAAGATCAGCAGTGCCAGCCAAAGGGCGAAGCCGGTGATCAGTCCCGCCATCATCCCCGCTCTGTTGCCTGCGCGTGACAAGACACCGAGCACCAGGCCCGGTGCGAATTGCGCAACGGCGGCGAATGCAAGCGTGCCGAGCCCGGCGAGATTGGTGACCGCTCCGAACCCAAGATAAAACAGATAAGCGAAAAGGAGCAGCGCCGCGATCACTCCGCGTCTGATCGTAAGCAGCCTTGCTGCGACAAGGCTGCGATCCCCCGTTCCGCTCAGCGCCTGTCTGAAAACGAGCGGTGCGATCAGGTCGTTCGTGATCATCGTCGACAAGGCCACGCTGGCCACCACAATCATGCCTGCCGATGCGGAGAATCCGCCGATGAAAACCAGCAGGGCGAGCGCTTCATTTCCGGCGGCCAGCGGGAGCGCCATTACGATCGTGTCCGCATCGGTGCCCTCCGGCAGGACCGTCAGCCCTGCGAGCACAATCGGCACGATCACAAGCGAGGTCAGCAGGAGGTAGGCGGGGAACACCCAACGCATGGCCGGTGATGCGCGCTCTTCAGGTGCCTCGACGATGGTCATATGAAACTGCCGAGGCAGGCACAGCGCAGCGCAGGCCGCAATCAGCGTGAGCACAGCAAAGCGGGCATCGATCTGGGCCGGCTCGAATGCATCGGGCATGCTCGCACCATCGCCCTGCATCAAAACACCCACAGCTAGCGCCGCTACAGCGATCAGTGCGACCAGTTTCACCACCGCCTCCACGGCGATGGTGAGCACCAGTCCGCCATTATCCCCTGCCTGATCGGCCCGGCGGGAGCCAAACATGATCGCGAAAAGCGCCATCAGCGCTGCAACCAGCAGCACCAGTTCGTCCGCTGCCACTTGGTCCACGAGGGTTGGATCAAGTGTCAGCAAAGAGCTGCCGACCGATTGCAGTTGCAGCGCCATATAAGGCAGCGAACCTATCGTTGCGATGATGGTGACGAGCGCAGCAACGCTCGCACTCTTGCCGTATCGGGCCGACAAAAAGTCGGCAATTGACGTGGAATGCTGAGCTTTGCCTTGGGCAAGCACGCGGCTCACCAGGCCAAATCCAACCGTGAATAACAGGATCGGACCGAGATATATCGGCAGGTAATCGAGCCCGGATGTGGCCGCCGTACCGACGCCGCCATAGAACGTCCAGCTGGTGCAATAGACCGCCAGCGAAAGCCCGTAGATTAGCCCGGCGTAACGACCGAACCTGCCTGCGCCCTCACGGTCTCTTCGCGCGGCCAGCCAGAAAAGAAACGCCAGATAGATCGTAGCAGCTGCAATGGCCGCGCCGAAGAGCATGATCCCAATCCTCCCCTTCGCTAAAAGCTAGCCAAACGCCGTAATTGTGCAAGGAAAAGGGGCGGCACCTTGCAGCGCCGCCCCAGTTGCGATCCGTGGAGAGGTCGGATCAGTGAGCGTGTGCTTCCCCTGCTCCGCGCGGCACGCGGATCGAATCGACCAGCTTGCGAATGTCGGCGGGTGTAGACTTTGTCACGCTGGCAACAGCGATGGCGATACCGAAATTGATCAGCATTCCGATCACTCCGATGCCTTCGGGTGAGATTCCGAACAGCCAGTTCTCCGCCGTGTTCGCTGCCGGGTCCAGCAACTTGAAGTAGAGAATGTAGCTGAAAGTGAAGACCAGGCCGCTGACCATCCCGGCGATGGCGCCTTCCTTGTTCATCGACTTGAAGAAGATGCCCATGAAGATTGCCGGGAAGAGGCTGGATGCGGCAAGCCCGAAGGCGAAAGCGACCACCTGCGCCACCCATCCGGGAGGATAGATGCCTAGGTAACCCGCAACGCAGATCGCCGCCGTCGCCGCAATCCGGGCCGCGAGCAATTCGCTCTTCGCCGAAATATTGGGCGCGAAGGTGCTCTTCAGCAGGTCGTGGCTGACCGAGCTCGAGATTACCAACAGCAGGCCCGCCGCCGTCGATAGCGCCGCTGCCAGACCGCCCGCCGCCATTAGCGCGATGACCCATCCTGGAAGGTTGGCGATTTCCGGATTGGCCAGCACCATGATGTCGCGATCGACATAAACCTCGTTCGCGCTGTCCGCATTCGGCGTGTTCGACAAAAGTCGTTCGCCCGAAGGGCCCGTTTCGCCGGTATATTCCGGACTGCCTTCGAACGCCGCACCGGGGCGGTACTGCATGACCCCGTCGCCATTCTTGTCCTGGAATGCGAGCAGGCCGTTGCCTTCCCACATGGGGAAGAACTCGTCGACTTCACTGTAGGCGGTGTCATCCACCTTATCGACGAAGTTGAGCATACCGAACGCCCCGATTGCCGGGGCGGTCGTGTAGAGTAATGCGATGAAGATTAGCGCCCAGCCTGCCGATTTGCGCGCGTCCGATGCCTTGGGCACGGTGAAGAAGCGCACAATCACGTGAGGTAGCCCTGCAGTACCGACCATCAGTGCCAGCGTGATGCAGAACACGTCGATCATGCTCTTCGACCCATCTGTATAGGCAGTGAAGCCCAGATCAACGAGCACGCTGTCGAGCTTCTGCAAGACGCTCATTCCCGAGCCATCGGCCACCTCCGAGCCGAGACCGATCTGCGGGATAGGCGTCCCCGTGATGAGGAAGCTGAGAAAAAAGGCCGGGACCATGTATGCAAAGATCAGCACGCAATACTGTGCGACCTGGGTGTAGGTGATGCCCTTCATCCCCCCCAGCACGGCGTAAATGAACACGATCCCCATGCCGATAATGACACCCATCGTGATGTCGACGTCGAGGAAGCGCGAGAATACGATCCCCACGCCGCGCATCTGTCCGGCGATATAGGTGAAGCTGATGAAGATCAGGCAGATCACCGCGACGACGCGTGCAGCCTTCGAATAGTACCGCGTGCCGATAAAATCGGGAACGGTGAACTGTCCGAATTTACGCAGATAAGGCGCGAGCAGGAGCGCCAGCATCACGAACCCGCCAGTCCAGCCCATCAGGTAGACCGAACCGTCATAGCCCGCAAAGGCGAGAATGCCTGCCATTGAGATGAAGCTTGCCGCGCTCATCCAGTCGGCGGCTGTAGCCATTCCATTGACGACCGGGTTAACCCCGCCGCCGGCGACATAGAACTCCTTCGTAGAACCCGCCCGGCTCCAGATCGCAATGCCGATATAGAGCGAGAACGTGATGCCAACGAAAATGTAAATCAGGGTTTGCGTGTCCATTATCGCCCCCTCAATCGTCGAGATCGTACTTGCGCTCGATCTGCTTCATACGGACGACGTAGAAGAAGATGAGAGCGATGAAGACGTAGATCGACCCTTGCTGCGCGAACCAGAAGCCGAGCGGATATCCGCCGAGGCTGAACTGATCGAGAAAGTCGCGGAAGAGGATCCCTGCCCCAAAGGAGCACGCGAACCAGATTGCCATAAGCGACACAAGCAAGCGAATATTCTCTCGCCAGTACGAGTTTTCCGCCTCGCTAGTCTGGTCGGTGGTGGCGTTGTCGTCCATGTTCTCCCCTCCTTCTGGTGCCGGGAACGATCCCTGAGCTTTGCCAGAGGCTAGGTTAGCGCTGAGAAACGCGCGAGATGGACTTTAGTCTTATCCGGAAAAATGGGCTTTAGCGCTGCTCGAGATCGCCCAATATTACGTCCTCGGGGAGCCGCGAAAGTTGCGCTTGGAACAGCTCCGCAGCAGCGATCGCGTCGGTCAGCGCATCGTGTACCTCATAGTCCGGCAGGCCGTAGCGCGCCCGGCATGGGCCCAGTCTATATGCCTCGGCGCCGACGAGATGAGGGTGCAGTTTTCGCTCAAGCGCGAGTGTGCAGATTGAACGTACCGGGAGCTTGATGCCCCAGATCGCCTTGCCCACTCGTTGGAGCGCGCTCACTTCTATCTCGGCCGCATGCGCAACGATAATGCATCCAGAAAGGGCTGCGATCAGGGAGCCGGCGACTTCGGCAAGCTTTTGCCCTCTGGCGGCGCGCTGTTCCCCGATGCCATGAATCGTAACCGCGGCCGGGTCTAAACTCGCATCGCTGCGGATATCGACCGACCGCGCACTGGCCATTGCGATGCAATCGCCTGCAAAAGGAACCCAGCCCGCCTGCAGCAAGTCCGCATCGCGGCGCAGACCGTCGAGCTCGAAGTCGAGCGCCAGATATGCGGCTCCAGACGCAGCTGAATTGCGATCCGGCCAATCCGATCCGGCATAGTCTGTCAGCACCTCGTGCCCCGAAGCGGCGAGACTGTTCAACCGCCTATCGAACCGCCACTTGGTGAACATCTTAGGTAATGCCGCCAGCATAATTTCGCCGCAATGCGTCGAGCCCCTGGCGGATGACAGCGAATGCGTCCTTCAGATAATCTCGTTCAAGCGGCGAAAGCGAGTAAGGCGAGATCAGGTTATCTGGTGAGGCACCCTTTTCGACCTGGCGCGCCTGATGTGCAATCCGCAGTTCATTAACGAAAAGCATTGCGTCCGAAAGGCTTTGAGCATCGTCGGCGCTCATACTTCCCGACTGCGCCAAGCCCTCCAACCGTGCCACCGTCCCTACCTCGTTAAGGCCATGGGCGAGCGCCAAGGTGCGGGCAATATCGATGATGGGCATGATCGCCTGCGCTTTCGCATCGAACACCTTTTGCCCATCGTCAGATTTCTCAAGCACGAGATTGCGAAAGATGCCCAGCGGCACTTTACTGCGGAGCGCGTCACGCGCGAGGTAGCTGATGAAGATGCTTGAAGATGCCGCCTTGGCCACGACCTCACTCCTAAGAGACCGCACAAGGCTCGCCTCGCCATACACGCAGCGCATGTCGAAGAAGATCGTGGCTCTTAAAATGCGATCTTCGGTCGGCTCGGATATCCAATGGTCATAGCGGTGCAGCCAAGCATCCTGCGTGAGCCGCTGGTCGGCCTTCCTGGCCATAATCCCGCCTTTGCAATAGACATAACCAGATGCGTCGAGCAGGTCCGAAATGCGGGAGCCCAGAGCTTTGAAGTAAGCTGCACCGTCCGGACCCTGATCCTCGGCGATGACCAGACCGTTATCCTGATCCGATCCCACCAGTTGTTCGCGGCGGGCGAGCGAGCCGAAGACAACAAGGGCATAGGGGCAAGGCGGTTCGCCCAGCTCCTCCTCTGCCAACTGAGCAGCGCGGCGGTGAACAGCCTCGCCCAGTGCCGACGTGAATTGCATCGCATGACTCGCCTGAAAGCCCGAACTCGTCATCGCCGCAAAGCTCTGCGGTACCCGCTGCGCCGCCTCGATCAGGGCATCGGCGGTGCGGGCGCGAAAGATCGCAGTCCCTGCGTCGATCGCATTGCTGCCAATCGCGGAAAGGATATCGGTTGCGCTCAATATTCCCGCGAGCCCACCATCACCCTTTACCAGCGGTATATGCCGGAATCCCCCTGCCGCCATGAGAGCCATGGCCTCGGCAGCGGTTGCTTCGGTCGGTAGCGTCCTTGGAGACGCCGTCATGACTTCGCTTACAGCACGGTCGAGAGGAATTTCCTGGGCGACGACGCGATTGCGCAGGTCTTTATCGGTGAAGATGCCTCGCAACTCATGCCGATTGCAAATGGCGAGCGTGCTGACATCGTGTTCGTGCATCAATCCAACCGCACTTGCGATCGAAGCATCTGGTGGACACGAAATAGGAGCGGTGTTGACGATCAAATCGCCCAACCGCTTGGTATCGAGCTGAAAAGCCGATGACCGCTTGCGATCAGCCAAGGCGTGCTTGATGCGCGCAGCTTCATCCTCGGCAAAAAACTGCCGAAACGCAGGTACTTCGCTGCGCAAGGCGTGAAATTGCTCGGCTGGTATCGTGTAAAGCAGAGTATCTTCGCTGGCGGTCGCGGTGTTATGGACCTCGCCCCCGCGCAGGAGCGACGGATAAGCAAAGCTACTCCCTGTGCCGAGGCGCGCGGTCAATTCGTCGCCAGCCAATCGCAGCTCCACTGCACCCGATCGCACGACAAACAGATGATCGTTGTGATCTCCTGCCCTGATGATAGCGCTTCCAGCTTTGGCATAGCGAACCGTGACCTTGCGTGAGATGGCTGCGATCCGATCATCGCTCAAAAACTGGAACGGCGCGGTCTGCGCGAGGAAGGTCGCGACGGCTTTGATCTCGCTGGACATGTCAGCGAGTATAGCCGCACTCATGCCGGGCGAATATCCGACATAGGTGGCAGATGCTGCAGAGAGCTTGAGTGTTATGGCGGATCAGGCTAGTCCAGTTTCAAATAGAGACTGAAAGAGGATTTGCGCGATGCTCGACCAACCGCTGACGCTGCCCTGCGGTGCAGTGCTGCCGAACCGTATTGCCAAAGGCGCGATGACGGAGGGGATGGCCACCCCGGACGGGCGACCGACCCCCGAACTCGAACGGCTTTACGGTATCTGGTCGGATGGCGGCGCAGGAATGCTGCTAACGGGCAACATCATCATCGACAAGGATCACCTCGAACGGCCGGGCAATGTCGTGATTGACCGCGAGCCGGATGCCGACATGGCGGCTCGGCTTGCAAGCTGGGCCAAGGCGGGGACACGCGGCGGGAACCATTTGTGGGCTCAGATCAGCCATGGCGGGCGCCAGACACAAAAGATCGTCAATCCGAACCCGAAATCCTCATCCGATGTCGCGCTTGCATTGCCGGGCGGACAATTCGGCAAGCCGACACCGCTGACGAAAGAAGAAATCGCCGATCTGGTTCAGCGATGGGCGATCGCGGCGAAGGCGTGCAAGGATGCAGGCTTCACCGGCGTGCAAGTTCATGCAGCCCACGGTTACCTGATTTCGCAGTTCCTGAGCCCGCGCGTCAATCTGCGCACCGACGAATACGGAGGCAGTCTCGAAAACCGGGCCCGCATCCTGCTTGAGGCGGTGGGTGCAGTGCGTTCCGCAGTCGGGCCCGAATTCCCGATCTCGGTCAAGCTCAACAGCGCCGATTTCCAGAAGGGCGGGTTTGCATTCGAAGACAGTCTCAAGGTTGTCCAATGGCTTGAGGCGGCATCGGTCGATCTGATCGAGATATCGGGCGGCACCTATGAACAACCAAAGCTGATGGGTGTGGCCGGCATGGAGGATGAGGAAGCGCAAAATGTCGCTCCCTCGACCGCCGCACGTGAGGCCTATTTCGTCGACTTTGCCAAAGCGATGCAGGATGAAGTGGGCGTCCCGCTGATGGTCACGGGCGGCTTCCGCACCCGCGCGGCGATGCAGCAGGCGCTCGACATGGGCGCGGCCGATGTCATCGGGCTTGGCCGTCCGCTGTGCCTCGTCACAGATGCTCCAAAGCAGCTGATCGAAGGGCGCATAAACCTGCCGCGCTACGAGAATGACCTCGACCTGATCCCGGGCTGGCTCGGCTTCCTCAAGCGGTTCCAGATGATGAAAGCGATCAACGGCTTTGCGGGAATATACTGGTTCTACGAGCAGCTATGGATGCTCGGTCACGAGGGGCGCGTCGATGAGGGCCTGTCGGTTTTCAAGGCATTCCGGACCGTCGAGGCAAGAAACAAGGCAATCCTCAAGGCGCGCGGCTGACGGGCTTACCGTCTTCAGCCGCGTCCGCGGTAGGGCTGCACGCCTTGATCGGGCACCCACAGCCCCTCGGGCGGCGCGCCGGTCTGCCAGAAAACGTCGATGGGAATGCCTCCGCGCGGATACCAATAGCCGCCGATCCTGAGCCATCTCGGCTGCATCTCCTCGGCAAGTCGCTGGCCAATTCCCACTGTTACATCCTCGTGAAAGCCATTGTGATTTCGGAAGCTTCCGAGAAACAGCTTGAGGCTCTTGGATTCGACGATCGTATCGCCAGGCGCGTAATCGATGACGAGATGCGCGAAATCAGGCTGCGAGGTGACGGGGCACAGCGAGGTGAATTCCGGTGCTGCAAACCGCACCAGGTACAGCGATCCTTTGCGCGGGTTGGGCACATAGTCGAGCTGCGCTTCTTCGGGTGACGAAGGAAGCGGCGTGTCCTTGCCGAGAAACTGCGGTTTAGGTTCGTTTTCGGGTGTGCTTTCCATGCCGCGCTGTTGCAGCGAAATGCGCGTTCGCGCAAGCTAAGAACTGGACGGCAACGCAGGCGAAGTAGTAACTACCAGGCCCCCGATCCAAGACAATTTGCTTAACCGACCTTACGCACGATGCGCGCGCACACATACTCGACACGATTTCTGAACGGTTTCCGGAAGGCGGCGCTCCTTGCCACCGCCGTAAGCGTGATCGCAAATCCGGCCATCGCCGCCGCGCAAGGTTCACCCGGCACCTTCAGTCTCCCGGAGCCCACCCCCACACCAACACCAGCGCCTCAAGGGCCGGTTGACGAGCGGGACGGCGTCGTGCTCGGTCCGGTGACGATCCCGGAAAACCGCAATCAAGAACCAGAAGCGAGCTCCCTCCCTGCTCCGACGTTGTCGCCGGCTCCTGCGCCTGCGGCCGAACCGAGTTCCGCACCGCCAACTACGCCGCCCATACGAGCGCAAGAAGTCGCTCCCAGCCAGCAGGCCGTCCAGCAAACGCTGCCGCAAACCGGCACATCTTTGCCAAATGCGCAAGCCGTCCCTCCGGCGGCTGAAAATCCCTCCAGCAGCCTGCCGGCTGTAACTGAAGGCGAAGTCACCACCGACACGCCGAGCATCGCTGCACCGAGCGCTGGCGCAGGACGACCAACCGAGCTCGAAGTGCGGGAAGTCAATTCGGCGGGCGATAACGGTGAAGGCCTTCAAAGCTATTTGGTGGCCGCTCTCATTGCGCTCTTGCTCGCATTGGTCGCGATCGGTGTTTGGGCGTGGAGGCGAAAAGCCAGCGCGGCGTCTCGATCCAGCGGCTTGGCCCGCGGAGTCACCGACAGCTCAGCGGCCAGCGGGGAAAACGTCGCTGATGCATCGCGCAGCGCTGCGGCAGTGTCGGATGGACGCGCGGTCACAACCGCTCATGATCCGGTGCACATAGACCTGCAGCTGGATATCGTCACAGCGCAGCGCAGTGTCATGAACTTTTCGGTCGAATACCGGATCGCGATCTGCAATCGCTCGGGCCATGCGGTTCGTGACATTTCGATCGATGCAGCGCTCACCAGCGCTTCCAAAAATTCGAACCTCGCCGCGCCAAAGGGCGCCGGGCAAGCGCAGGAAATCGAACGCATCGGCCCGCACCAGAGCCGCACGGTAACCGGCGAAGCGCGGCTGCCATTGGGCCAGATTCAGGGGCTTCGTCAGGGGCAAACGCCTTTATTCGTACCGCTGCTTCACATCACAGTGAAGGCGACCGGTCTTCCCGAGCGCACGCGGACATTCGTAGTGGGTGCACCGAGCGCGGCAAGCCAGGCGCGGTTGCATCCAATCCCTCTCGACACTCCGCCGGGAAGCTTGCCGGGATTGCGAGCGCAGGAGATCAAGCAAAACGCGGTGCCCGAAGCCGCGTAATCGCGCTCGCACTTGGCGATCGAAGCACGCCGCGCTACCGATTGTGGCCATGAGCGATCCTGTACCAAGTCTTGTGTCGACTGAATGGCTGGCGAAGCGCCTTGGCAGCGACAACCTAGTGGTCCTCGACGCGTCGCGCCACTTGCCCGCCGCGGACCGCGACCCGCGCGCCGAATTCGAGACGGCTCATATCCCCGGCGCGCATTTCTTGGACCTTGCGAGCCTGACCGACACCGCGTCAGACGTTCCGGCAGCCTTGCCAAGCGCTGCGCAGCTTTCCGACCGCCTCGACCGGCTTGGTGTAGGGCCAGAGGATGCCGTGATCCTTTATGACGATAGTGACCTCAAGACCTCGGCGCGGGCTTGGTTCACGCTCACCGCACACGGTATCGAAGACGTTGCCATTCTGGACGGCGGGCTCGGCAAATGGAAGGCGGAAGGTCGCGATCTCGAAAGTGGCTCCGCCGCGCCCGACCCAGTCTCGACCGGCGGAGTGTTCTCTCCGAAGGGTGTTCGCAGCAAACAGGATATGCTCAACAATCTCGAAAACGAGGTCGAGCAGGTGCTCGATGCGCGCAGCGCCGACCGCGTGTTCGGGACCGGTATCGATCCCGTACACGGCGGAGAAAACGGACGCATACCCGGCTCGCTCAACTTGCCGTTCGACAAACTCTTCAACGCCGATGGGACCTACAGGTCGGAAGAAGAATTGCGTGCGGCGTTCCACGGTGCCGGGGTGGATCTCGATCGACCGGTCGTAGCGACATGCGGCAGCGGCATCACGGCGAGCGTCCTGCTGTTTGCGCTCCATCTGATCGGCAAACACGACACCGCGCTGTATGATGGAAGCTGGCAGGAATGGAGCGCCGATCCTGCAACCCCGAAGGCGCACGGCCCCGCATGAGCGGCAAGGATCCCAAGAACACGCGCCCTGCCACGCGCGTGACCCAGGCAGGCCGACGCCCGGAATGGACCGGGCCGGTCGTCAATACACCGGTCTGGCGCGCATCGACGCATCTCTACGAAACGGAAGCCGACCGAAAACTCGCAGGCAAGAGCAATGCCGATGGCGGTTTCTTCTACGGAAGGCGCGGTGCTCCCACACAGTGGTCGCTTGCCGACGCACTCACGCAGATAGAGCCGGGCGCGCATGGGACGGTACTTTATCCTAGCGGCGTCGCGGCCATCGCGGGCTGCATGCTCGCGGTGCTACGTCCAGGCGACCGGCTGCTGATGACCGACAACGCCTACGACCCGACGCGGAGCATGGCGAGCGGTCTGCTGAAGCGTCTTGGTGTAAAGGCCGAATTCTTCGACCCGCTGGATATCGGCGCCTACAGAGCGCTGTTTGATGAACCCGTAAGGGCGGTCTGGCTTGAAAGCCCCGGCAGCCTGACGATGGAAGTCTGCGACGTGCCCGCCTTTGCCGCCGTCGCCCGCGAAAACGACGCGGTCACCATGATCGACAACACGTGGGCCAGCCCGCTGGGCTTTTCGCCGTTAGAGCACGGCTGCGACATCACGATGATGAGCCTGTCGAAGCATGTCGGCGGGCATTCCGACCTCATGATGGGTTCGGCAAGCGCAGGCGAGCGCTGGTACCGAGCGCTGCGGCGCACCTCGCAGCAGCTCGGCCAGGTCGTCTCGCCCGACGACGCGGCATTGGCCGCGCGGGGTCTGCGTACCATGGCGATCCGGTTGGAACAGAGCACGGCTAGCGCGGTGGAAATCGCGAAATGGCTCAGACAGCAGCCGCAAATTGCAAGCGTCCTCTGCCCGATGCTCGAGGGCGATCCGGGGCACGCAATCTGGAGCCGCGATTTCACCGGGGGGTGCGGCCTGTTCAGCTTCGTTCTGGAAAGCGATGATCCGCAGGCCTGCGGCCGGGTGGTCGACGAACTCGAGCACTTCGGCATCGGCTACAGCTGGGGCGGGTTCGAGAGCCTTGCGCTGCCAATCGTGCCGCAGGAGTACCGCGCAGTCATGGCCTCCCCCACCCAGCCGGGTGGGGACACTGGCACAAAACCGGCCATTCGCCTATCGATTGGCCTCGAAGACCCACAAGACCTGATCGCAGACCTCGCTCAGACGCTCGCAAAGATGGACCATAAATGACGACTTCCGCCTCGCTGCCAGCTGACGTAACCGAGACGGTAGATCCCACCGCGGAAAGCGGAGAAGCCGGTGAAGCGGCTGCGACTGGGGAAACGCCCGCCGCAGAAGCCAGTCCGACGCCTGAACCCGAGCCTACGCCCGAAGAACCGGTCGAGGTCATCGAAGGCTCCCGCAATCTCGTCGAAGATGTCGGGGAGCGCAGCGAAACTGCAGGTGCATTCCTCGAAACCCTGAGGGGCTGGGCTTTCGAAATCGGCAATCTGCGAATTTCACTGCTCGATGTGCTTCTGGTCATCGGCGTCATCCTACTCGTCATCACGGTGGCATGGATGGCCACCCGCTTCAGCCGCGGGCTGATACGGCGCATTTCGAAATTCGATGAAACCCAGAAAGTGCTTGCCGAAAAGCTGAGCACCATTGCCATCTGGGCGCTCGCATTTCTGATCGGCATCGACCTTATCGGTATCGATTTGACCGCGCTGGCGTTCTTCGGAGGTGCTTTTGGCCTTGCGATCGGTTTCGGTCTGCAAAAGACCTTCGGTAATTTGATTTCGGGTATCCTGTTGCTGCTCGACAAATCCATCAAGCCGGGCGACGTGATCAGCGTGACCGACCAGGCGGGCAATGAAAGCGTCGGTCAGATCCGCAAGATCGGCATCCGCGCGATCTCTGTCATTACCCGAGACCAGACCGAACACCTGATCCCGAACGAAAACCTGATGATCAACCAAGTGGTCAACTGGTCCTATTCTTCCCGAGATGTGCGGGTGAAGGCTCCCGTCGGCGTATCCTACGGGAGCGATCTCGACCTCGTGACGAAGCTGCTTTATCAGGCCGTCGAGGACACACCGCGAGTGCTCAAACGTCCCAAACCGCGCGTCAATGTGATGGGGTTCGGCGATTCCTCGGTCGATTTCGACATCCGGTTCTGGATCCAGGATCCCGAAGAGGGCATCGCGAACATTCGATCCGACGTCTACATGCGGATGTGGCAGCTGTTCAAAGAGAACGACATCGAAATCCCGTTCCCGCAACGCGATCTCAACCTGCGCGCGAGCGAGCAGATGGACCGCCTGATCTCAGCCCTGGCGGATCGCGAAACCAAGGCGAGCTGATCCACCGCGAAAGCTTTCCTAACGCACTGCAAATCCATTCTCGCTGGTGTTGCCGCGCGCTCCTCGCCATCTCGTCACCATGAGCAAGCATGGAACAATCTATCTCGTGGGCGCTGGCCCGGGCGATCCCGATCTGCTGACCCTCCGCGCCGCGCGTCTGATCGAGAGCGCCGAAATCATCGTTCACGATGGACTGGTAAGTAAGGATATCCTCGCGCTCGCATCGCCGGATGCCCGGCTGATTTCGGTCGCCAAGCAGCGCTCGAAGCACACGCTTCCGCAGGACCAGATCAACGCGCTGCTCATCCGCGAAGCGCTCACCGGACAAGACATCGTTCGCCTTAAGGGCGGTGACCCGCTGATCTTCGGGCGCGGCGGCGAAGAAGCCGAAGACGCGAAGGCTGCCGGTCTCCGGGTCGAGATCGTTCCTGGCATCTCCGCCGCCAATGGCGCAGCCGCCGCATCGCATATCGCGCTCACCCACCGCAACGCATCGAGCATCGTCAGCTTCGTCGCTGGCCAGTGCAAAGGGTTGTCTGACCAGGATTGGTCCGGGCTGGCCGGCAAGGGCCGCACTTTGGTGATCTATATGGGCGTAAAGACCGCGCCGCAGATCGCGGAGAAATTGATGGCCGACGGTCTGGCCCCGGAGGTCCCGCTCGCCGTGATCGAGAACGGCGCGCGCCCGGAAATGCGCGTGGTGCGGGGGATGCTTGCCGGGCTGCCGGACCTCGTAATGCAGCACGCGATCAAGAGCCCCGCGCTCATCGTGATCGGCGAGGTCACCGCTCGTGACGATATCGCCCTTGGCAAGATCGCAGCGGAGGTTGCGCAATGAAAATACTCACCGGAAACGATCTCAAGACCGGCGCTGTCGTCTGGTGGACCGGCAATGACTGGTCGATCTATGTCGACGATGCAGTCGATGTGGGCGATCAGGCCGAAGAGATCATGGCCCGCGAAGAAGCCGCGCGACGGGTCAATGTGCCCTACTCGCTCGATGCCGAGCGCGAGGATGACGGCAAGGTCAGGCCCGCACACATAAAGGACCGCGTGCGTGCGCTAGGGCCCACTGTGCGACCCGATCTGACACTCAAACCCCAATCCCCCGAAGCGATCGACTGGGTAATCTGATGTATAAGTACGATAATTATGACCAGCAGATGGTCGACGCCCGCGTCGAGGAATTCCGCGGCCAGGCGAAACGGCGGCTCGAAGGCAAGCTGACCGAAGACCAGTTCAAGCCGCTGCGGTTGATGAACGGGCTTTACTTACAACTCCACGCCTACATGCTGCGGGTCGCCATTCCCTATGGCACGCTGAACAGCGCGCAGATGAGCGCGCTTGGCGACATCGCGGACAAATATGATCGCGGGTACGGGCATTTCACCACCCGCCAGAACATCCAGTACAACTGGATCAAACTGGAAGACGCCGCCGACATCCTTGCCGACCTGTCCAAGGTCGAAATGCACGCCATTCAGACCAGCGGGAATTGCATCCGCAACATCTCGTCGGACCACTTCGCGGGTGCCACGCACGATGAACTCGTCGATCCGCGCCCCTATGCCGAGCTGCTGCGCCAGTGGTCGAGCTTCCACCCGGAATTCACCTACTTGCCGCGCAAGTTCAAGATCGCCGTGATCGCTGCGGAGAAAGACCGCGCAGCGATGCGGCTTCACGATATCGGCATTCAGATTGTGAAAAATGACGCAGGCGAGATCGGTGCGCGCTTTTTCGTGGGTGGCGGTATGGGCCGCACGCCGATGATCGCGCCGATGATCCGCGATTTCGTGCCGCTCGATCAGCTGGTGACCTATGCCGAAGGGTGCCTGCGCGTTTACAACCGCTACGGTCGCCGCGACAACAAGTACAAGGCGCGCATCAAGATCCTCGTCCACGAACTCGGTGCGGAGGAGTACACCCGGCAGGTCGAAGAAGAGTTCGCTCATTTGCTCGATCAGGGAGTCGAACCGCCCAGACCCGAACTGGAGCGGCTGAAACCGTTCTTCGCCGATCCGCCTTTCGAGGACGGTCCGAAAACGGTCGACCGCTCCGATCCCGATTTCGCATTATGGGTCGATCGCAACACGCACCGGCACAAGCATGACAGCTATGTCAGCGCAGTCATCTCGCTAAAGCCCGTCGGCGGCATTCCCGGCGATGCTACGGGTGAACAAATCCGCACGATGGCGAGGCTCGCCAAGCAGTACAGCTTCGACGAATTGCGGGTGATGCACACGCAGAACATCGTCCTTCCGCATGTGAAAATCGCCGATCTCCACGCGCTCTGGACCGAGCTGGATGCAGCCGAGCTGGGCGCGCCCAATCTCGACACGATCGAGGACATTATCGCATGTCCCGGTCTCGATTATTGCGCGCTCGCCAATGCCCGCTCGATCCCTCTTGCCCAGCGCATTTCGGAGCGATTCGACAAATCCGGCAAGACTGCCGAGCTTGGCGAATTGAAGCTGAAAATCTCGGGCTGCATCAACGCCTGCGGGCATCACCATGCCGGCCATATCGGCATCCTCGGCGTCGATAAGAAGGGCAAGGAAAACTACCAGCTGTCCCTCGGCGGCAGCGAGGCGGAGGATGTCAGCCTTGCCAAGATCACCGGCCCCGGTTTCGACGAAGACGGTGTGATCGAAGCGGTCGAGACCGTGACCGACGTCTACATCGCACAGCGCGAAGACGGGGAGCGGTTCCTCGACACCTATCGCCGCATCGGCATGTCCCCATTCAAGGAGGCGCTTTATGGGAAATGACTCGTTCGACAGCGAAGCAGGCTCGCTCGGCGTATCGCCTGACGAGGTACAGTTTCGTTTCCGCGACGACGAAGTGGCCGACCACGGCACCGTCACCGTCGATGCGTGCTGCGACCAGACCAACGCAACAGCCGTGCGGATCGAACCCGGCGACGATGCGCGCGCTCTGCTGCCCTTCCTCGACCGGCTTGCATTGGTCGAAGTCAACTTTCCGACCTTCGGCGATGGCCGCGGCTATTCGGCCGCGCGAATCTTACGCGAAGCCGGATATACCGGCGAATTGCGCGCGGTGGGTGACGTCCTGATCGATCAGCTTTCGCACATGCGTCGCTGCGGTTTCGATGCATTCGCGCCGGACAAGCGGCTCGATGAAGAGGACGCCGTCAAGGCATTCGCGACCTGGGACAACGTCTATCAGAGCGCTGCCGATGGCCGCAAAACCATTCAGGAATTACGCCATGAATAAGCCGGAAAGCTCCGCTCCTTTCAATCAGCACGAGGCGCTGGACCGCGCGATCGACCGTATCGACACCAGCCCACGCTTTTCGGATCACGACGCCGTTCGCCTGAACCGGATGTTCCGCGGCAGCTCGACGGCTGAAATGCTCGAGGGCGTCATCAAGGGCAATCTCGCAGGAGATGTCGCCGTCGTGTCCAGCTTCGGCGCTGAAAGCGTGGTGCTGCTGCGCCTTATCGCTCAGGTCGATTCCAGCGTGCCCGTACTGTTCCTCGATACCGGCAAGCATTTCGCCGAGACGCTGCGTTACCGCGACGAAGTCGTAGAGCGGCTTGGCCTTACCAATTTGCAAGTACTCACGCCGGATGCCGCCGAAGTCATCGCGAAAGATGAAAGCGGCCTGCGCTGGTCATACGATCCGGACGGGTGCTGTGAGATTCGCAAGGTGAAACCGCTGGCCAAGGCGCTGGCGCAGTTCGATGCGAGCTTTACCGGGCGCAAGGCGTTCCAGTCGGAAACGCGCGCGAACCTGCCGCGCTTCGAAGTCGACACTTCGGACGAGCAGGGCCGGTTGAAGATAAATCCACTGATCGACTGGTCGGCTAGCGATGTGCAGGCCTATCTCGAAGAGCACGACCTGCCGCGTCATCCGCTCGTCGCGCAGGGGTTTCCCTCGATCGGCTGCGAGCCCTGCACCAACAAGGTCGCCGATGGCGAGGATCCCCGCTCAGGCCGCTGGAAGGGCTGGGACAAGACCGAATGCGGCATCCACAAGCCCGGCGAAGAGCCGTTCCTCTAAGACAAAAGCGCCGCCCCGATATCGCCGAGGCGGCGCCTGTCATTTGGTTCTCAGAGCCTCAGCCGTATCAGGCTGTTTCCTCGTCGGTAACGCGCTCGACGGTTGATGTTTCGCCATCATCCGGGTCGGTCGAGGTCCAGACACCCTCTGCATTCACCTCTTCGGCGTAGCATTTCATTTCCGCTTCATCGTCGTCCTTTGAACAGAATTCGTTGGGCGATCTCTGTTCGTACGTGCCGGTCGTTACCTCGCCATCTTGATCGGTGGCAGTGAAAGTTCCGTCTTCCGCGAGTTCCTCGATGATGACGTCGCCATCGGCCTGAGTGATGCGGAAAGTGCCATGCGATGGCCCGCCATCGGCAGCGGTGGTTTCGGCCACGGCTTCCGTTTTGTCGACAGCCGCAGCGTCGGCGGCCACGGTCTCTTCGGTTTCGGCAGGCGAGCAGGCGGCAACAGCGGCAAGCGCCGCCAACAGTGCGATATTTCTCATGGAATTCCCCCAAGCATAACCGGACCGGCAAAGCTCGCACGGTCCGAAAGTTATGCGACCCGCTGAGGGTATAGTCGCAAGGCTGCCCGCGTCAAAGCGGGATCACCTAGAGCCAACCCTGTGCCTTGTACCATTCAGCGGTCATTTTGAGGCCGTCTTCGCCCGACCATACGGCCTGCCACAGCGAAATCGGCGGGGCCTTCTTCATGTCGCACACCCAATCGGGATGCAGCATGTAGCCGACACGGTCAGGGGTCAGCTTTGCCTTTGGCCCGCGAATGGCCTGATCCGCTTTCGCTGCAAATTGCAGGACTCCCGCTGGAAGCTTGGGCGCGATCGCATTCGGATTGCCCACCGCCTCGGCAATCATCTTGCCGAGTTCGGAATGCTCGTAGCCGAATGCATTGTCGTCCCACGGTTCGAAGATCTTTCCGGTGACCTTGTGGCTGGACGGAACAAGCGCGATCAGCAGCCGCGCCAGATCCTCGACATGGATGATCGAAGTGCGGCCTTCCGGCGGGACCGGCACGATCCCGTACTTTGCCGTGCGAAACAGCTCGAACATGTCCGTGTCGCGGGGCCCGTAAACAGCAGGCGGACGCACGATGGTCCAGTCGAGCTCGCTCGCCTTGACCAGCTCCTCCGCGCGCGCCTTCGATCCGCCATAGGCGGAGAGATCGGGTTCGCGGGCAGAAAGCGAAGAGACGAACACAAATCGCTGCACGCCTTCCGCCTTCGCAGCGGCGATCATGTTGGCGGTGCCGGTAACATTTGCTGCTTCGAACCGCACCGGATTGGGCGTGTTGGTCAGACCTGCAATGTGGATCACAGCATCGGTGCCCCGGATGAGGTCTCGAAGGGTGCTCTCCTGGTCGAGAGTGCCCTTGATCCACATCACCCCCGCGCGCTCCGCCTTTGGTGAACGCGTCAGAGCGCGCGCGTCCAGCCGCTTCTGCCGCGCGGCATCCATGACTGCACCGCCAACGAAACCCGTCGCCCCGGTAACCGCGATGCTCATGACCGCACCATATGATCGCGGTGCACCACTGCGGCGCGCGGGACGTATCCCAGCTGCGCTTCCTGTTCACCTTCGCGCATACCCATTATGGCTCGGCATTCCTCCGCGTTATACTCGACCAAACCCTGCCCCAATCTTTCCCCATCAGGACCATCGATCTGTACGAGGTCGCCGCGCTGAAAATCACCCTCGACCCGCGTCACTCCCGCTGCAAGCAGGCTTGCCCCGCGCGCAAGCGCAGATACGCAACCGGCATCTACGGTCAAAGCCCCCTCGCACGCCAAACGCCCTCCCAGCCATGCCTTGCGTGCGCTGTCCGAGCGGACCGGCAAGAACACCGTGCCGCGATTGGCCGCGACTGCGCTCGCGATCGGCGGCAGGCGAGTGCCGTTGACGATTGCGAGCATGATCCCTGCGCGCCCGGCAATCTTCGCTGCCTCGAGCTTCGAGGCCATCCCGCCCGACCCGATACCCGAAGACGAGCCGGTATCTGCCATCGCCAGTATTTCGGGCGTCACGCCCTCGACCCGCTCGATCAAAACCGCGCCTTCCTGATCCGGGGGCCGATCAAACAGTCCGTCGACATCGGATAGCAGCAATACCGCATCGGCCCGCGCTGCCTGCGCCACCCGCGCCGCGAGCCGGTCATTATCGCCGAAGCGGATTTCCTCTGTTGCCACGCTGTCATTCTCGTTCACGACCGGAACCGCACCGGTTTCGAGCAAGCGCTCGATCGTGGCGGCCGCATTGAGATACCGCCGCCGATCTTCGAGATCGCCAAGCGTCACGAGCATTTGGGCCGCCAAGAGATCGTGCTCGCCCAGCGCCTCTGCCCAAAGCTGCGCCAGAGCGACCTGTCCCACCGAAGCGGCGGCCTGCGCATCGGCAAGGCTTGCGCGCCCGCCTTTCGGCAAGTCCAGCCGTGCAGCGCCCAGCGCGATCGCCCCTGAGCTGACAACGATAATCTCTGTGCCCCGCTCTCGCAGTTCTGCCAGATCGCGGGCGAGCGACTTCAGCCGATCCGAAGCGGGCTTGCCGTCTTCCACCAGCAGCGCGCTGCCGATCTTGACGACCAGCCGGCGTGCCGAGCCCAAGTCACTGATAGCCTGAATGCGCATCGCGTCAGATGGGCGACCACTCGCCATCGGCCTCATCTTCGCTTTCGAGTTCGGCGGCGTTCGTTTCGGTCGACGTTTGGTCGGGCAGATAGCCGAGCACCGCGTCGAGCAAATCCTCGATCCCTTCGCCAGTGGCGCCCGACACGTTGAACACCTTGTCCGCGCCAGCTGCGATGAGTTCGTCAGCGAAGGCCTGCCCCAATTCCTTGTCGGCGAGGTCCATCTTGTTGAGCGCGACCAGCTGAGGTTTGTCAGCCAGCCCTTCGCCGTACGCCTCCAGCTCCGCGAGCACCGTGCGCATTGCTTCTGCCGGATCCTCGCCGGCGATATCGATCAGATGGATCAGCACGCGGCAACGCTCGATATGACCAAGGAAACGGTCGCCGATCCCCGCGCCGTCAGCCGCCCCTTCGATCAGGCCGGGAATATCGGCCAGCACGAATTCGCGGCCCTTGTGCCGCACCACGCCAAGCTTGGGAATGAGCGTGGTGAAGGCATAGTGCCCGACCTTCGCACCGGCATTCGAAACCGCGTTGATGAAGGTCGACTTGCCGGCATTGGGCAGCCCGAGCAGCCCGACATCGGCAAGCAATTTCAGCCGCAGCCAGACCCACATTTCCTCACCCGGTTCGCCCGGCTGATGCTGGCGCGGCGCGCGATTTGTCGAGCTTTTGTAGGACGCGTTGCCGCGCCCGCCCATGCCGCCTTCGAGGAAGGTCACTTGCTGGCCGACTTCGGTGAAATCGGCGAGCACCTCTTCCTTGTCCTCGGACAATACCTGCGTGCCAACCGGAACCTCGATGACGAGATCGGGTGCGCCCGCACCAGTCTGGTTGCGGCCCTGCCCGTGATTGCCGCGTTTCGCCTTGAAATGCTGGGCGTAGCGAAAGTCGATGAGGGTGTTCAGGCCCTGCACCGCTTCAAAGATGATATCGCCGCCTTTCCCGCCATTGCCGCCATCCGGGCCGCCAAACTCGACGTACTTTTCACGGCGAAAGCTAACCGCGCCCGGCCCGCCCGCACCCGATTTGAGATAGATTTTGGCCTGATCGAGAAAATGCATGGCTTCCACCTATGCATTTTCCTGAAAAAAGCGAGAGTTCTTGGACTACCGCACGGAGTTTGTCAGAACCGTGCGCTCAGGCCGACGACTGCGGTGCGCCCGGGTGAGACGAAGCTGAACACCTGCTCGAAGGTTTCGTCGAAGATGTTCTCGACCCGTCCGAACGCCTCGACCTGGTCCGTCAGCTGAACCCGCGCGTTAAAGTTGACGAGCGTGTAATCGTCCAGCGTCACGCGCACGGGGATGAAGCTCGGATCGGTGAACGCCAAATCCTCCGCTTCGCCATTATGGCGCACGACCAGAGTCGCCGACGCGATGTCCCTTGGGTGCGTCCAGTTGAGCGCCGCGCTGGCGATGTCATCCGGCCTGCGGACTTCCTCAATCCCGTCCTCTTCCGCGTCGAGGAAGCTGTACGCCGCATCCACGCTGAACCCGCCGCCCAGCTGTGCGCTGGCCGAGACCTCGACACCGCGCTGGGTGCTTTCCGTCTCCCGGTTTGCCGGCGTCGCGATGAAGTCTGGCGGAGGGAAGGTAGTGAAAATTTCGTTTTCCAGCTCACTGTCGAAATAGGTCGCGGACAAAAGGATCGCTCCGTTTGCAAGCCGCTGGTCGATGCCGACTTCCCAGCTGTTCGATTTTTCGGGCGCAAGGTCTTCATTGCCGATGAATTGTCCGTCGAAAAATCCGAACAGTTCGAAAAAGCCCGGGTTCTTGATCCCCGATCCGGCGCTTGCCCTGATCCGCGTGCTCGCCGTGACATCGAACCCCGCACCGACGCGAAAGGTGGTCTCATCGGCGAAACGATCGTTGATGTCGTGACGCACCGCAGCAGCGAGATCGAAACGGTCTCCGCTGAAACGGTACTCCCCGACAAGGCCGACATTCTCGATTTCCTGGCGCATGTCCGATGCGAAGCCGAACGGATCATCGTTGCGGAACCTCTCGCGTTCCCAATCGGCGGCAAAGGTCAGGCTGTGGCGGTCGTCGATCGCGAAAGCGCTGACATAGGACGCCTTCAACCTGTCGCCCTCGCTACCGCTGGTGCGTCCGAACGGGCCGAAGGTGTCTCGGTCTATATCGGCGATCTGGCCTGAGAGATCATGCGTCCAGCGGTCATCCAGGACCGAAAACCGCGCGCCGATCAACGCATAGATCGCATCGTTTTCGAAACGGGTGTCCGGGCTGTCGATGATCAGTCCGAATGTCGGCGATGTGGGATCGAAATTGCTATCGTTGAAATCGCCCTCGGTGCGGATGTACCGACCGGTTGCACGCAGTTCGAAACCGGGCGCGACTTCGACTGCCCCCTTCCCTGACACGGTGTAGCTATCGCGGCCGATGTCCCTAGTGCCGCCTCTCGCATTCGGCTCGCCATCGGTGCTGACCACAGTTGCAGAGAGCGCTGCGTCCCATGCGGAGCCTGCCAGGCCAATCCTAGCCGAACCGTTGATCGTGTCCTCGGTGCCGCCCTCGATCCTCGCGGCGAAGCCTTCAAGATCGCGTCCGCTCGCGCTTTCATAGGCGACCACGCCGCCAATTGCATCATTGCCGTAGAGCGCCGATTGCGGACCGCGCAGGACCTCCAACCGGCTGCCGATTTCCGCCTGCAATGTCCCGATATCGAATTCTCCGGCGAACGGATCGGATACCTCGATGCCGTCGACCAGCACCAGCACGTGATTGGCTTCCGAGCCGCGCAAGCGGATCTGCGTTTGCCCTGCGACCGAGCTTACGGCCACGCCGGGCACGTCGCGCAAGACATCCGCGATATCGCGCACCTGCCGGTCGATCAGATCCTGGGCAGAGATGACTGAGGCAGAGCCGGTGTAGTTTTCCAGTGCGACCGAGGTGTCGGTGCGGCTCGCCGTCACCAGAACCTCGTTTTCATCAGACGGGTTTCCACCCGCATCCTGCGCCAATATCGGCGTGCACCAACCAAGCGCCGCAACCGCGACGCCGTACAAATACAAATTTTTTCTCACGGAGGATCCCTCCCACTCGAGCAAAACCAAAGACCGCGCGGGATGCCCCCTGCACGGCCAGCTAGTCGTCGCTCGAAACGAAAGGTATTTCGCGCCGGATCAATCCCTGAACCTGGCAACAAGCGACACGCCTCGGTCGGTCTCCTGGCTTACGGTTCAACATGTCTGGTCCTCACCTTCCCAAGGTTTCCCTCAGTGGCTGCAGCCCGGAGCGAGCCGCGCGAACCAAACACTCACCGCTTACAGTTGCAGGGACAGCCGCGGATTTGCACCGCGTTCCCGTTACCGAAGTGATTGGGCAGCGTTAGCGTGGCGAAAACAAATGGGCAAGCGGCGACAGACCGCTTGCCCATTGCATTGCTATCGATCTGCTAGAGCGTGCCTCAGCGAAGACCCTGAGGGGTGCGAGTGGGAGCTGCCGCCTGCGTCTCGCCGCTTGGGACAGGTTCCACCACTGGCTGAGAAACAACGCCTTCCTGAACCGGCACGACTGGCACCTCCGCGCCAGTTTCGTTCTGCACCACCGTACCGCTCACTGTGGAGGGCGATGCCAGCGTTTGGGCCGGTGCACTCGCACCCACTGTAGGAATAACAACGCCGTTGGCGCGAGCCTTCTGTACGGCGACCCAGCCCGGCTGCGAAGGACCGTATTGCTGGCCGTATTTCGCATCCCAGTCCGCTGAAAGACGGCGATACTCCTGATAGTCCGCAAAGAACTTTTCGAACGGAGCCTCAAGCGTGTCGAAATTGGCCATCGCGAAAGCCACCGGATCGCTCGGCGGCGCGGCCATCGCCTGGTTCGACATGTCCAGCGCGGCGCGGCAGAAGCCGGCACGCGCAGGCGGAAGCGCCCAGTAATTGTATACGCTGGTCATCTGCGCCTCACGTGCGCGAACGGCCTGACGCCGCGATGAGGCTTGCTGACGATAGCCTCGGTCGATGCGGTCGTTGATCCTTTTAAGCGTCCTGGCGTGATCCTTGATGAAGGCGCTGTAGCCGTCGAGGATCGGTTGATATTGCGGCGCGGTGCAATTGAGTGCTGCGACATTCCAGGCGGAACGGAAATGCCAGACCTTCTCGTCATCGGACACATTGCGGTGCACGGTCATGTGCATCCCGTCCGCCCCGCGCTGCGGAATGTTCATCACATAGGCTGCGCCACCCGGGGGAAGCGGGCGATAGGGCACTGCCTCTGCCTGCGGCGGCGGAGGGGGCGGCGGAGGTGGTGGTGGAGGCGGCGGCGTTGCGCACGCGCCCAGCATGGCTGTCGCAATTGCGACCGTCGTAATTCGAAGTCCCGAAGGTGATTTTCCGTCTTGTTGGAAGGCACTTGCTGAGCGACCGTCTGCACCTGTCATGTTCTTACTCTCTCATTGTCGATGCCGGATCATGCCCGACGCCGCATTACCATGATATTAGGGCTGTTTTTGATAGTCCCAATCGCGGGCAAAGAAAATGCCCGGTACCCCGCTAAGGGCCCGGGCATTCGAGATGTCACCAGTTTGATCGAGGAACCGTGCCTCTGATCAGATCAGTGCCACTCGGTTAACCGATATCAATCGCGGTTGCCGAGGAATTGAAGCAGGAACATGAACATGTTGACGAAGTCGAGATACAGGCTCGTCGCGCCCATGATCACGGCCTTGCCCGCAAATTCCGTTCCGCGAACGTACTGATATTCGTTCTTCAGTCGCTGCGTGTCGTAGGCGGTCAGCGCTGCGAAAACGAGCACGCCGATGCCGCTGATCACGAACGCAAAGGTTTCGGACTGCAGGAAAAAGTTGATCACCATCGCGATGATGAGCCCGATAACACCCATGATCAGGAAGCTGCCGAAACCGGACATGTCCTTCTTCGTGGTGTAGCCAAACAGCGAAAGGCCAGCGAACGCACCCGCCGTTGCGAAGAACGTGACCGCGATGGATTCACCGGTGTAGACAAGGAAGATCGTCGACAGCGAAAGTCCCATGACGGTCGCGAAAGACCAGAACACGATCTGAAGCGTGGACTGGCTCATCTTGTGCAGGCCAAAGCTCATGGCAAGCACGAATGCGAGCGGCGAAAGCTTCACCACCCACAGCAGGATGCCGCCATTGATGGCGAGCCAAGCCGCGGGAGACTCCATTCCGCCCCAAGAGAACAGGATGGCAACTATGCCGGTCCACAGCACGCCCGAGGCCATGTAATTGTAGATCGAGAGCATGTGCTTGCGCAGGCCCTCGTCATAGGTGACACCAGCGACATCGCCGCCGGCGCGCGGCACCGAACCAAATCCGGTGCGCTGTGTGTTCTTCCAATCAGCCATATTGGATCCCTAACTCCATTACCGGCGCGACATACCGCGCCCTTCCCGAAGAATATCGGTGTTTTGCATCGAAATTTCAAGTGAAACCGGTCTGAAGGTATTGACGAAGGTTAACCCTGACCGGTCCGCTCTTATGCCTAAGATTCAATCACTTCCGGCTGAAAGTTGCGCACCGCGCTCTGCAGTCGCCCTAAGGGTTTCGACGAGCAACTTGTGCAGTGCGTCGTCCCGGTCGAGCACATTGAGCCCTTCGCGCGTCATACCGCCGGGGCTTGCGACCCGGTCCGCCAGTTCCCCGGGAGAGAGAGTTTCTCCGGATGCAAGCGAAGACGCGCCGTCCACCATGGTGAGTGCCAGTGCTTCGGCTTGGTCGCGCTGCAAACCCAGCTGGGCTGCAGCCCCGGCGAGCGCATCGATGAAGCGGTAGACGAAACCCGGTCCCGAGCCCGCCAAGGCAGTGACTAGATCGAACTGATCCTCCTCCTGAAGCCACAACGCCGTCCCTAGGGCGTTGAAAAGTTCGAAAGCGCCGCCGCGTTCGCCGCTCGAGAGGCCCTTTTCCAGCAGGATCACCGGCGATTTGTTTATGCGAGAGGCGAGGTTCGGCATCACTCGCACATGCGCGTCCGCATTTGGAAAAGCGGCTTGAAGCTGTGCGAGCGTCAGCCCCGCGAGCAGCGAGTAAACCGTCACACCATGGGACGCGACACTTTGCAATCCCGGCGCGAGCTTGCCGAGTTGTTGCGGTTTGAAACCGAGCAGCACCGCGTCATGATCGCCAGCGACCTCGGCTTCGTCCGGCGACCGATAGAGCGCAACGCCCTCCGGTGCGTCCTCCAGCGCCGGATCCAGCACCGCAAATCGCTGAGGGTCGAATCCCAAGGCAAGCCATCCGGCCAGCATCGCGCCGCCCATATTGCCGCATCCGATGATGAGAAGCTTGTTAATACCGGCCATGCAGGAAACCACCTTTCGGTGACGGCCTTTGCCTATGCTTCGCCGGCTGCGTCAACCATTGCCGCGTCGAGCGCATCGCGTGGGTCCTTGTCGCCCCACAGCACGAATTGAAAAGCCGGGTAGAAACGGTCGCATTCATCGATCGCATTCTCCACCAGAGATTGCGCCTGCGTGAGGCTCAGCATTCCGTCATCGCCCAGCAGGGCCCCGTGACGGTACAGCAGGACCTCCCCGTTCGACCAGATATCGAAATGGCCGAGCCACATCTGTTCGTTGACGAGACTCAGAAGCTCATAAGCTCGCTGCTTCTTGTCATCCTGCACCCTGATATCGGGCAGGCAAAGGAACTGCAGAACGTTGTCCTGCGCCCGCCAGATGGCGCGCAATTGATACTTGGCCCAGCTCCCTTGGACTTCGCCAACCATCTCGTCATCGGAGACGACCTCGCACGTCCAGTTACGCGCTTCGAACAGCGCGGCCAGCATGTCGACAGGTGCTGCGTCGTCCTGCGCTGAGAATTCCTGTTCGCGCGGTCTCATCGGATTGGGGGCTCGTTCGTCATCGATTGCAGGGATGCCCGCACAACCTGTCTCTTGGCAATCCGGCCACACTGCGCGGCTGGGGAGAACGCTCTTCGCCTGTTCAAAGCTTGTGCACAGAAAGCGGGGGATGACCCACCGGCTCTATTTTAACTCTTTGATTTCAAGGCCTTCAATGCTCTCGAAGCGAAAAGTGTCGATACCCTTTTCCTTCAGCGCATTGATCAGGTCGCGCGCGGCATTGCGATCGGCGACCGGGCCCGCGAGCAAGCGATTGGCTTGTCCCCACGGCGTCACGTGCGGATCGAGATTTCCGAGCAAATCGGGTGCCTGCTCGGTCAGGCGACGCCAATCGAATTTCAGCGCGGCGACGTCGCGGCCCGTGGCGACCTGCACCCAGATGCGGCTGGGATGTGACGGCTTTGCAGGCTCCTGTGCCTGTTCGACCTCACGCGGGATTTCGAGCGCGGCGAGATCGACGGCATTGCTCCCTGCTGCGGCATCGGGGAGCGACCCGCCGCCCATATCGGCAAAGGCATCCGCGACACTTGCGGATTGCGACTGTGCACCGAGCGGCTCGCCTGCCGGCTCAAGTCTGCTCGACGCATCGGAGCGCGGACCGCCTTCTTGCGCTCCGGCGGCGCTCACGAATTCCCTGATCCGCGGATCTTCGCGGCCAATATCGGCAGCTCGCGGAAAAATGCCGAGATTGGCGGCCGCGGCCTGCTGCGCACGGGTCAATCGCGGCATATAGGCAAGATAGGGAGTTATTCGCCCGGCGAGATCGCGCGGCATGACTGCATCGACGATCGCGGCTGCTCTGTCTTGCTCGCCCATGATTGCGAGACCAAAGGCTCTGGTGCGGAAGGATGCCAGGTCGCGCCGGTCGAGCATCGGGCGCAGCATGTCTTCAAACCCGGTACGGTTACCGGTGATTGCATAGCTGAGCGCAAGGCGGCGGCGCACTTCGACATCATCGGGATTGAGCGTGATCGCACGTTTGTAGGCGGCCTGCGCGCTCTCGGAATCGCCGACCAGATCGAAAGCCAACCCCCTGTCGCTCAACAGGTCGCGGGCCTGCGCGCCCGCGCTCTGCGCCGCTGCGAAAAGCGGTAGCGCATCAACTGGCCTGCCCGAGCGCAGGTAGACACTCGCCATACCCAGTTTGATGCGTGGATTGTTAGGGGAAAGATCCTCCGCCCGGCCATAGAACCCGATCGCCGCGTCCAGATCGCCGACTTTGACCGAAGCTTCGCCGGCATCGATCAAGGCGTCGACGCTCTTCGGGCGCTTGGCGAGCCTCATGAGCGCGCGGTTAAGGTCCTGCATCTCCTGTGTCGGCAGCGGCTGGACCACCGCGCGCGCTGTGGAATCCTGCGCAGCGACAGGAGCAGCTCCGGCAACCGCGCTCATCAACGCTGTCGCGAAAAGAAGCGACAAATTACTCAAGGCCTTGGGTGCCGGATATATCATATCAATCGATCAGCTAGTCGAAATTTCACGCTGCGCTAGGACGACCTGCCTGAATGCGAGGCGAATAGCACTGAACGTCCGCCAAACCGATGACAATTCCGCACCCTCTACGCAGGCGCGGAAATGCCGATCACTGGTTGTTTTGGCGGCCGAGGAAACGCGGGATGCTGAGAGCGGGGCCATCATCATCTCCGTCCTCGTCATCATCGCCCTTGTCATCCGAACCGCTGCGAGAGAGGTTGGCCATACGTTCGAACAGGGTGCTGCCCCCGGCGGCTGCGCCTCCGGCTTTTTCCGATGAACCATCACCGGAACTGCCGCCGCCTCCTGCTGGGCCATCACCTGCTCCGCCCGCAGAACCGCCTCCGAACAAGCCGGTCTTGCCTTCTCCGCCCGAGCGCGCTTCGACCGGTTTGTCCTCGGCTGCGAGGCGGTCGGCATTACCGAGCAGATCATCGTCCACGCCAGCTTCGGAAGTCTCCGCATACTCACCGCCGAGTTCGAGCGGCTCTTCCTCTCCGTCAGCATTTCCCGACGCGCCGGAAAAACCACTCTCGCCCGCGGAACCGAAATTGCCGTCTTCGGCAGGTTCGGCAAGCTCACCGCCGAGTTCGTACTCGTCTTCCTCCGCATCGCGCAGACCGGCAAGCGGATCGACGATGTCATCGACGTCGTCTCCATCTTCCCCCATGTCGTCGCCCGCCTGCATTCCCGTGAGGTCGAACGGCTCCGCCTCGTTGGCTGGCTCGGGCATGGTTTCGGCGGCTGGTTCCGGCTCAGGCGCTGGCTCGTCCAGATCGAGCGGCGCTTTGGTAGCCGGCTCTTCGCTGCTCGCGCCCAAATCGAGGATCGGGCGTTTGGGCGCGCGGGCATTGGAAAGCGATACCGGCTGAGACCGCTCCGCCTTTGCCGCAGCGCTTTGCTCGATACCTGTGGCGACGACCGATACCCGGATCTTGCCTTCCAAGTCAGGATTGAACGCGCTGCCCCAGATGATGTTCGCATCTTCATCGACCAGCTCGCGAATGTGGTTAGCAGCTTCGTCCACTTCGAGCAGCTTCATGTCTTCACCGCCGAGGATCGAGATGATGACGCCTTTCGCGCCCTGCATGCTGACACCATCGAGCAGCGGGTTGGCGATCGCCTGTTCGGCAGCATCGAGCGCACGGTTTTCGCCTTCGCCCTCGCCCGTGCCCATCATCGCCTTGCCCATTTCGCTCATGACTGATCGGACATCGGCAAAGTCGAGGTTGATAAGGCCCGGCATCACCATCAGATCGGTGATCGAGCGAACGCCTTGTTGCAGCACTTCGTCCGCGAGGCCGAAAGCCTCCTTGAAAGTCGTCTCGGGGCTGGCGATCAGGAACAGGTTCTGGTTCGGGATCACGATCAGCGTGTCGACGTGATTCTGCAGTTCCTCGATGCCTGCTTCTGCAGCGCGCATCCGGCGTGTACCTTCGAACAGGAACGGTTTGGTCACGACACCCACCGTCAGCACGCCCTTACGACGCGCGGCCTCGGCAATAACCGGCGCAGCGCCAGTGCCGGTCCCGCCGCCCATGCCGGCGGCAATGAAAACCATGTTCACGCCGTCTAGCGCTTCTTCGAGTTCGGCTACTGTTTCTTCGGCTGCGGCCTTGCCCACTTCGGGCCGCGCCCCTGCGCCCAGGCCGCCGGTGATATCCGGGCCGAGCTGAATGCGCTTCTCCGCCGGGCTGCTGCTAAGCGCCTGAGCATCGGTGTTTGCCACCAGGAAATCGACACCCTCGATATCCGAAGCGATCATGTTGGCGATTGCATTACCGCCCGCTCCACCGATACCGATCACGGTAATCCGGGGGCGCATGTCGTCGCTGGCTGCTGGTCCGATATTGATGCTCATCTGGTTCTTCCTTTAAGCAGGCGGGGCGTCCCTGTTTTATTTACCACCTGGCCTTGCCATTTATTCAGTTCGCTTGTGACACATACGTCATCAAGCCCGTATACCGCAGAAATCCTTATCCACAGTGGTTTATAACACTCCGGCACCGCTCTGCCCACGCAGTAGAACGTAAGCGCGCGTCAAAAGTATTCCTTGAGCGCGCGGAACAGGCGTCCCACCGCGAAAGTGCCGGGAGCAGATGGGCTGAAGCCGTGCGCTTCGTTGTACCGCCCCCCGATAGCGCGGATGTCGACAGGATCGTCCGCGGCGTAAAGGCACAGGCCAGCCAGCGTAGCGAAGCCCGGCGTGGCATGAGCCTCTGGCAAACCGGTCAAGGAAGGCGCGCGCCCGATCCGCACCGGCATGCCGAGCGCACTCTGAGTGAATTCGGCGAGACCTGCCAGCTCCGCGCCGCCGCCTGTCAGTACGACCTGCCCGGCTCGCGAACCTGAAAAACCCATTTCCTTGAGCGATTTGCCGATTTCGCGCGTGAGCTCGGAAAGCTGCTGAGTCACGACGGAGACAAGTTCGGCGCGGGCGATACGGTTCTTGTCGTCGGCGCCGCGCGCGACCGGGCCGGACTTGCCCTCTTCCCAGCCGTCGTTGGGGCCGTTGACCGGGATCATCTCGCGGTGATCGCTCGGACTCGCGATTGCCGAGCCTGAGACGCATTTCAGCCGTTCGGCCTGGAACCGGCGGATGCCGAACGCGCTGGCGACCGCATCAGTGATGTCGCCCGAGCCAATTGCGGCTGCGCGCAGGCCCAGCAGCATTCCGCCTGCAAAGACAGACACATTGGTCACGTCCGATCCGATCTCGACAAGCGCAACGCCCAAATCGCGCTCCTCTTCAGAGAGGCACGCATATCCCGCGGCAAGCGGCGCTGCGACAACGCCCTCCACTTCGAGGTGTGCGCTTTGAACGGCTTCCATCAAATTGCGAACAGGCGCGCCGTCCGCAAGCATGACGTGCACGTCCACTCCCAGCCGTTCGGAATGGAGACCGCGCGGATTGGCGACACCATGCGCGCCGTCCAGCGTGTAATGGGCAGGCTGCGCGTGCAATACTGTGCGTCCGTCGGGTTGGATGGTGTCCCGAGCCGCGATCAGCAGGTGCTCGACATCTTCCTCTTCGATCCGTCTCCCGCCGATTTCAATTTCGACCTTGGACACCGTGCTTTCGAGGCCCGCACCCGAACATGCGATCCAGACGCTCTGCACGCTTTGCCCTGCGCTTTTCTCCGCCCTCTCCACCGCATCGCGAATGGCATAGGTGGCCGCGCGCATGTCGGTGACATATCCGCGCTTGACCCCTGCACTAGCCCGGTGGCCGGAGCCGAGCACGAGCAGGTCTCCGGTTTCGGTCTCACCCATGATCATGGCGGAGATGCGGAAGCTGCCAATATTGACGGCACCGAAAACCTTGGCGAGCCGCGCTTTTGATGGCGGCGTCTTGGTGCGGGGGCCGGTTCTGGAATTCGGCATCAGGGCGCGTTCTCGGCAAGCGTTTGCACAGCATCTGCGCGCCCCGGAATGCGCATATAGATGCGCGGCGGATCGCGCATGTCGAAACTGGCGACCTTGCCTCCGATCAGGCGGTTCTGCCCGTCCATCCGCGCGAACTTGACCAGCGCGGAGGCGGCTTCATCGTCGCCTTCGGGAAGCGCAAGCACTTGGTCGCTCTTGAACGTCACGTTCCAGCGGCGATTGCCGATCCACTCGGCGGACACGACCTGCGGCTGAAGCGCGGGCGCTGCCGCGAGCAAACGGTCGAGACTGCCAACCTGTTTGGCCGAACCCGGCCCGGAAATCTTGAGCATGCCCGCAGCGGCCTCACGCGAGATAGGCGCAAGCTCGTGCCCGCCTGCATCGATCAGCATCAGCTTGTCGGGCTGTTCGAGCACGGCGTGCGGTTCCCGCTCGACGATGTCGATGGCGAGCGTTTCGGGCAGCTGCACCGAAACTCTCGCATCGGCAACCCATGGCAGTTCAAGCAGGTCGGCGCGCAGCTGCTCGATATCGACTTGCGGCATTGGCTGGTCGCGCCGTGCAAGTGCGCGGGCGTAAACCTCGCGCTCGTCCATCCGGTCGGTCCCGGTCACGCGCACATGGCGCACTTCGAAACCGGCGTCGGAGGCCATGTGTGCAACCTGTGCCTGCGCCATAGCGGGCACCCCGGCGAGATTAGCGATCACCCATGCGAGCGCAACCGCGCCGCCGATGATGATGGCGAGCCAGATGCGGCTCCACTGATCCTCGGTAAAGGGCAAGATGCCCATCGCGCTGTCAACGAACCCGGTCGTCTTGGCCTTGGCCCGGCGCGCTCCAGCGGCGCGACCCTGCGATTTGGCTGCGCGGCGGACGCCTTTGCTTCCGGAACGCTTGATCCTAGCCATTATGCCCTCCTTTCGCGGCGTGCACCCGTAGTGCCTCGAGTACGATCATCTCGCATAGCTGCGGATAGTCGATCCCCGTATGCTTGGCCTGCTCCGGCACGAGGCTTAGCGGGGTCATGCCCGGCTGGGTATTCGTCTCGAGCACGAACAGCCCATCCTCACCCGCCTCGTCATCCCATCGGTAATCGGTCCGGCTCGTGCCGTGACAGCCAAGGACTTGGTGGGCCTTGATAGCATATTGTTCGCACAGCCGCGCGATCTCCGCCGGGATGTTTGCGGGGCAGACGTGCTGCGTGCGTCCTTCGGTATATTTGTGCTCGAAATCGTAGAAGCCGTTGTCGATGATGAGCTCGGTCACACCGAGCGCGCGCGGACCGTCCGCACTGTCGATCACGGCGGTCGTCAGTTCGCGCCCCCGGATGAAGGGCTCGGCGAGCAGCTCGGAGAAGTCCTGCCACGGACCCGCCGCATCGCGGGCAATCGGGTTGCCGGCATTGCTCTCTTCCGTGACGATGGCGACACCTACCGATGAGCCTTCATTGACCGGCTTAAGCACATATGGACGCGGCATTGGATCGCGTTCGAAGAGGTCCTCCGAGCGTACGATCCGCCCGCCGGGCATGGGGATGCCATGCGGGACGAGCGCCTGTTTGGTGAGCTGCTTATCAATCGCAATCACCGAAGTCGCGACCCCGGAATGGGTGTAAGGAATGCCCATGAGATCGAGCATGCCTTGCACGGTACCATCTTCCCCCGGCACGCCGTGCAGCGCGTTGAAGACGACATCGGGCGCAGCCTCCGCAATCCGCGCAGCAACATCGCGGTCCATATCAATCTGGGTTACGCGGTGACCCCGGCTTTCAAGCGCATCGGCAACGCCATGTCCGGACATGAGCGATACCTCGCGCTCATTCGCCCAGCCGCCCAACAGGACTGCGATGTGGAGGGGGTTGTCGGTGCTCACGGTCGGCCAACCCGTTGGATTTCCCATTCCAGCGCGATGCCGGAATTCTTGAACACGCGCTCGCGCACTTCCTCGCCCAGCCCTTCGATATCGGCGCTGGTTGCTTCGCCTGTGTTTATGAGGAAGTTGGTATGCTTCTCGCTCACCTGTGCGCCGCCCTTTGTCATGCCGCGGCACCCGGCCTCATCGACCAGCTGCCACGCTTTTTGTCCTTCCGGGTTCTTGAAGGTCGATCCGCCCGTCTTTGTGCGCAGCGGCTGCGAGTTTTCGCGGGCTTCGGCAATACGGTCCATTTCCGCGCCGATCTCGTCGGGATTGCCCGGCGTTCCTTCGAACCGAGCGGACACGACGACCGCACCATCGGGCAAAGCAGAGTGGCGGTAGGTGTAATGGAGATCGGCATTGGGGAGCGTGACCAGCTCACCATCGGGCATGATGACATCGCAGTCGATCAGAATGTCGGAAACCTCGCGGCCATAGGCGCCGCCGTTCATCCGCACGAACCCGCCGACAGTGCCCGGAATGCCGCGCAGGAATTCCAGACCCGCAATTCCGGCATCGCGGGCAGTCGATGCAGCGAGGATGCCGGGTGTCCCTGCCCCGCAGGTAAGCGTGTTTTCGCCCGTCACCTCGCATTCGGAGAACGGTTTTCCCAACCGGATCACGATGCCCGGCACGCCGCCGTCGCGGATAATCAGATTGGACCCGAGGCCAAGCGCCATGACCGGCATCGAGCCGCCAAGCCGCTCCATGAAAAGTCTCAGATCGCCGAGATCGGCGGGCTCGAACAGCCAGTCTGCCGCCCCTCCGCTTTTGAACCAGACCAGCTTTTTCAGCGGCGCTTCGCGGGTCAGATCGCCGCGAATGCCCTCGATTGGCACGGGCGCGTCCACTCCGCCCTCGACCGCGCAGGTCGGTGCAGATCCATCGTCTCTGTCGAACCAGTCGCCGGGTTGAACCATATCGCTCATGCACCCCGTTCTGAGTCGATTGCGCTCGCAAGGCCAGCGGCCCACCGGGTGATATCCCCCGCGCCGAGGCATACAATCATGTCACCTGCGCCGATTTCGCCTGCGAGCGTGCGCGCAAGGTCACTCTCATCCTCGATCGTCGCCGCGGATCGGTGCCCGCGCGACTTGAGACCGGATACCAGCCCGGCTGCGTCCGCGCCTTCGATCGGGTCCTCTCCCGCTTCGTAAACCGGCGTCACGTAGACGATGTCGGCGTCATTGAAGCAGGTCTGGAAGTCGTCCATCAGATCGTTCAGCCGGGTGTAGCGGTGCGGCTGCGCGACAGCGATCACCCGCCCTCCTGCGCCGGCGGCATCAACCTGTTCGCGCGCTGCGCCGAGCACCGCGCTGATTTCGACCGGGTGGTGCGCGTAATCGTCGATAATCGTGGCAGCGCCCGTGTCGAATGGCACTGTACCGACCTTGGTAAACCGGCGGCGCACCCCGCCGAAGCTCGCAAAGCCGTTGCAGATCACATCGTCGGGGCAACCCATCTCGACCGAAACCGCGATTGCCGCCAGCGCATTCTGGACATTGTGCTTGCCCGGCATCGGCAGGTGGACGCCTTCGATCCGGCGATCCTCTTCGCCGCGCTGGCGAACGATGACGTCGAACGTGTTGCCGCCATCCTTTGGGCGAATGTTGACCCCGCAAATGTCCGCTTGCAGCGAAAAGCCGTAGGTCAGCACCTTGCGGTCGCGAACCTGGCTGATCACGGCCTGCACTTCAGGGTGGTCGATACAGAGGATCGCTGCGCCGTAAAACGGCACATTGTGAATGAATTCGACGAAGGCCTTCTTCACACCGTCGAAATCACCGTAGTGATCCAGGTGCTCGGGATCGATATTGGTGACGACCGCGATGGTCCCGTCGAGCCTCAGAAAACTGCCGTCGCTTTCATCCGCCTCGACCACCATCCAGTCGCTGTCGCCAAGCCGCGCGTTGGATCCGTATTGCTCAATGATGCCGCCATTGATCACCGTCGGATCGATACCTCCGCAATCAAGAAGGCTGGCGATCATGCTCGTCGTGGTGGTCTTCCCATGCGTCCCCGCGACCGCAACCGTCGATTTCAGCCGCATCAATTCGGCGAGCATCTCCGCCCGCCGCACCACCGGCGTACGGGTCTCAAGCGCGTGCGCAACTTCGGGATTGGTCCGGCGCACGGCGCTTGAGGTAACGACCACGCCTGCCCCTTCGACGTTCTTCTCATCGTGGCCGATCTTGACCGAAATGCCCTGCTCTCGCAGCCGATCGACGGTCGGGCCCTCCTTAATGTCGCTGCCCTGGACCGTGTAGCCAAGGTTGTTCATGACCTCGGCGATGCCGGACATGCCGATCCCGCCGATGCCGACGAAGTGGACGACACCAATATCGGTGGGAACACCCTTCATGCTGCGCGGTCTTTCGTGGTTCCCTGACCAGCAGGAGCGCCCTGTGTCGCTCCGCGCGCATTGTTTCCGCCGACGCGGATGACGTCCATCAGATCGATGCCGCTCATGCTTTCGACGAGATCGGCAAGGTCGCGCGCTGCATGCGGGCGGCCGCAATTCCACGCGCCGTGGGCGGCGTTTGCGAGGCTTGCCGGGTTCTGCGCCATGGCTTGGATTTGCTTTGCCAGTTCTTTCGGCGTGAATTTCGCCTGCCGGATCATGCGCGCGCCGCCCGCCTTGGTGATTTCGCGGGTATTGACCGCCTGGTGGTCGTCGGTCGCGATAGGCAGCGGAACCAGTATGCCCGGTCGGCCGACGGCGGTGAGTTCCGCGATGGTCGAAGCGCCAGCTCGCCCGATGAATAAATGGGTGTCGGCCAGCCGATCGTCCATATCTTCGAAATAGGTGCCAAGCTCGGCGGGGATGTCATGATTGGCGTAACGTTCGCGCACGCGGTCGACATCTTCGCTGCGGCATTGCTGCGTGACCTGCAGGCGTTGGCGGATCGCGGGAGGCAGCATGGCCAACCCATCGGGCACCACATCGGAAAGGACGCTCGCCCCCTGGCTTCCGCCCGTCACAAGTACCCTCAGCAGACCATCCTCTGTAAAGGGCGGGAATTCCTCATCGCGCAGGGAAAGCAGCGCCTCGCGCACCGGATTGCCGACTAGGTGAGCCTTATCGAGATGCTTGGCATCGAGGCGTTCGACTTCGGGATAGGACGTGGCGATCGCGTCCACCCGGCTTGCAAACAACCGGTTGACCCGGCCCAGCACCGCGTTCTGCTCATGGATCACGGTGGGGATGTTGGCGGAGGTCGCCGCGAGCAGCGCAGGCAGCGCCGGATAGCCACCGAAACCGATCACGGCGGCAGGCTCGAAACTTTCGAACAGGCGGAGCGCCATATTGCGCCCTTCCCAGACCAGCTTGGCGCCTCGGAACCATTGCAGCGGGTTCTTGCCGAACCGGCCTGCGGGAAGGACATGCGCTGTGAGTCCGGAGGGCTTGCCGGGAATGTTAGCCCCGCGCGCATCGGTTATAAGAGCGACATGATGCCCGCGGGCCTGCAATTCGGTGGCAAGCGCGAAAGCGGGTATCAGGTGTCCGCCGGTCCCGCCCGCTGCGAGCACGAAATGGCGGCTTGCGCCGGTGGGCACATGCTGTTTCGTTTCACCGCTCATGCTCGGTCCTCCCTCGCGCCCGATTTCGGGCGCTCGAACAAGTCTTTCAATCCGCTGCTTTCCCGTTCAAGAAACGGGTTTCGCCGAGTGATCGCCAAAAGCAGCCCGATGGTGAAACACACGGCAAGCGTAGACGATCCGCCATAACTGATTAGCGGCAAGGTCATGCCCTTCGATGGGAACAGTTGCAGGTTCACCAGGATGTTGATGAACGCCTGACCACCGATTTGCGTGACCAGCCCCGCGCCCGCGAGCAGCGCGAACAGATTGTCTTCATCGACCAGCCGCATGAGCGCCTTGCCGATGATCGCGAGATACACCAGCACGATGAGCCCGCACATTAACAGCCCGAATTCCTCGCCGACGACCGAGAAGATATAATCGGTGTGCGCCTCCGGCAGGTTCATTTTTCGGATGCCCAACCACAATCCGCTTCCTGTCCAGCCGCCTGCCAACAATGTCCGCTGTGCGAGGTCCACCTGGTCGAACGCGGTCCCGCCGCCTAGGAATGAATCGATCCGGTAGCGCGCATTGTCATAGAAGAAATAGGCCGCCGTAATCGACACGAGGCCGAGGCCGATCAGCGCGCCGATACGCTGGATCGAAACGCCAGCAAGCAGCACCAGCACGAACCAGATTCCGCCAAACAGGATCGTCGCGCCCAGGTTCGGCTGCATCATCAGCAGGCCAGCGACCAGCGCCATGATCGCGGTGACGAAAGTCAGCACGGGAAGGTTCTGATCCCGCAGACGCCACGACAATATCCACGCGAGCATGATCGCAAAGCCTGGTTTCAGGAACTCCGATGGCTGCAGGGACATGCCGAATTCAAGCCAGCGCCGCGCGCCGTTCTTTTCAACGCCAATGAACGGCACTAGGAACAGCAAGAACAAGAAACCACCGAAAGCGAGAATGCCTAACCTCCGCGCGGAGTCCCGATCGAGGAAGGACACGCCGATCATCCCGACAATGCCCAGTGCCTGCCACATCACGTGCTGGCGCAAGTAGTAGAACTCGCTCACCGTGACACCGCGCCGGCCTAGCTGTTCTGCCGCAGCGGGCGCTGCCGCAGCAACCGCAACCGTGCCGAGCGCCATGAGAAGCAGGACCAGCAGCAGCAGCCCCTTGTCCACTTCGCGCCACCAAATGCGCGCATGTTCGCTCCACGCGCGCCGCGACACCATTCCTGCGCGGCCCGCGCTATCTGGGCGCGTCGGGGCGAAAGTGCCCGCGCCGCTCATGACCCGTTCACCGCATCAGGGTCGACTGAGCATTCAACGTTTTCCGCCATCACGCCGACAAGCTGTCGAAAGTGCTCGCCGCGCTTTTCGTAGTCACGGAACTGGTCGAAGCTGGCGCAGGCCGGCGAAAACAGCACGATGTCGCCGGGCTGCGCGGCGGCGCGGCTACGGCTGACCGCTTCACTCACAAGCTCGCAGCGTTCGACATTGGGGATCTTGTCAGACAGAAGGTCGGCGAACATCGGCCCGGCTTCACCGACGGTGTAAGCGGCGGCGATATTGCGGAGATGATCGGCGGTTTCACCGAGCCCCTCCTCCTTGGCCAGCCCGCCCACGATCCAGTGAATCCGCCGCTCGCCGCCGCGAATGTCCGGCTTTGGCGGAAAAGCGGCGAGCGCAGGCGCAGCCGATGCCGGATTCGTCGCCTTGCTATCGTTGATGTAGAGCACCCCGCCTTCTTCGCACACGATCTCCATCCGGTGCGGAAGATTTCGGAAACGGGGCAGTGCGTGGCGCCATTGCGTTTCGGTAACGCCAAGTTCTTCGGCGAGCGCAACCGCGACGGCCACATTCTCGAGATTGTGCGGCCCCTGCAGACCCGGCCACTCGGCCTGCATCTCGGCGAAGCGTTCAAGATTTGCAGCGACAGCGCGGCCCGTCGGCCTGCGCGACTGCTCGGCCCGCATGATCGCGCCAGCAGGTTCCGCCGTGGAGCCGAACACCGCAAATTGCCCCGACCCCTGCATCGCGAACAGACGGCCCTTGGCAAAGGCGTAATCCTCAAAGCCATCATAGCGGTCGAGATGATCGGGCGTGATGTTGGTGAGCGCCGCCGCCTCGCACGCCAGCGAGCGCGTCAGGTCGATCTGATAGCTCGACAGTTCGAGAACATAGACGCCGACGCCCTGCTCATTCGGTTGAAGCGGTTCCTGCGCAAGGATCGGCTCGCCTATATTGCCGCCCAGCACTGTGGGGATGCCTGCCATTTCGAGGATATGATGCAGCAGCGCGACAGTCGTCGATTTGCCATTGGTGCCTGTCACGCCGACGACCTTGTGCTCGGTCAGGTCACCGCGCGCCATGGCAAACAGTTCGACGTCACCGATCACGGGAACGCCATATCTCCCGGCATGCGGTTTGATTGGATGGGTATTGAGCGGGACACCAGGGGAGACGACGATCCCGTCATATCCGGTGAGGTCGAGCCCGAGCGGGTCGGCAAGCGTGCAGCGCCCCTCGAATGGTTCGCGCGCTACGTCTTGACGGTCCCAGGCGGTGACCTCGGCTCCGCTTGCCAGCAGTGCCTCGACCGCTGCCGCACCCGATCGCGCCAGGCCGAGCACGGCGTAGCGTTTGTCGGCAAAGGCGGAGGAGGTGATCACGGTCGCCGCTTCACCTCAGCTTCAAGGTAGAGAGGCCGATCATCGCGAGGATGATGGCGATGATCCAGAACCGGATGACGACCTTGCTTTCGCTCCAGCCGAGCTGTTCGAAATGGTGATGGATCGGCGCCATGCGGAACACGCGCCGCCCCGTTCGCTTGAACCAGAACACCTGCACGATCACCGAGACCGCTTCGAGCACGAACAGACCGCCGACAATCGCGAGCACCACCTCGTGATGACTGGCAACCGCGATAGCTCCAAGCGCTCCGCCGAGCGCGAGACTGCCGGTATCGCCCATGAACACCGCCGCCGGCGGCGCATTGAACCAGAGGAAGGCGAGGCCCGCCCCCATGATCGCGGCGGCAAACACTGCCAGTTCGCCTGCCCCTTCGACATGCGGAATGCCGAGATATTCGGAATAGTCGACCCGGCCAACCAGATAAGCGATCAGCGCGAAGGTGCCTGCCGCGATGATCACCGGCATGATCGCAAGGCCATCCAGCCCGTCAGTCAGATTCACCGCATTGCCCGCGCCGACGATTACAAAGGCGGCAAACACATAATAGAAGGGCCCCAGCGGGATTTCGACGTCGGAGAAAAACGGTACGTAAAGGTTCGTGCTGATCTGGCTGACGATCAGGTACGAAGCGATGCCTGCCACGATGAATTCGAACAGCAGGCGCACCTTGCCGGAAAGCCCTGCATGGCTGTTCTTCGAAACCTTGTCGTAATCGTCGAGAAATCCGATGAACCCGAAACCGATCGTGACCGCGAGACATGCCCATACAAACGGGCTGCGCAAATCCATCCACAGCAGCAGCGCAAATGTGAGAGCGATCAATATCATCAGCCCGCCCATGGTCGGCGTGCCGCGTTTGGCGAGGTGGCTCTGCGGCCCGTCTTCGCGAATTGGCTGCCCCTTGCCCTGACGCACGCGCAGCATGTTGATGAAGCGCGGCCCGATGATGAGCCCGAAGATCAGCGCCGTCATCAACGTCGCGCCGAAGCGGAACGTCTGATAGCGCACGAGGTTGAGTGCCCCTTCGAAGCCCAGCCATTCAGCGAGTAGATAGAGCATCCAGGTCCTTCGCCCCGCTTAGCCCGAGGCGTTCGTAAAGTGTGTCACCAATTTGCCGAGACCAAGGAAGTTCGAGCCCTTGACGAGTACCGCATCACCATGGGTCAAGCCGAATTGCTCGAGCTGCGCGATGGCCTGAGCGCTGTCTTCGCAATGCGCGAAGCTCGGTGCAAAGCCAAGCGGGTCGGCGGCTGCTTTCCCCAATTCCGCAGCGAGGTGACGCATCTCGTCGCCGACCAGGATCGCATGGTCGATCTTTGCGTCGGCGAGCGGTTCGGCGAGCTGCCGGTGGAACCGGGCCGAAAAGTCTCCGAGTTCCCCCATCGTGCCGAGCACTGCCACCCTGCGATGCGCGGGCGTCTGACCCAGCTGCCTGAGTGTCGCGCGCATGGATGCGGGGTTTGCGTTGTAGCTTTCATCGAGCATCAGCGCCTTCCCGCCGGGCACCGCGATATCGAAGCGCGCCCCGCGTCCTTTCAGGCCGCCCATCTCCGCGAGCGCCAGTCCCGCCGCAGCGAGATCGCCGCCGGCAGCGCGGACCGCCGCCATCACGCCGAGCGAATTGTCGATCCAGTGCTCGCCCGGCTCGGCCACGGTGTAGCAGACGCGGCGGTCGCCGAGCTCGGCAGTCACTAACGACCCGCCATGCGCGCTCGGGATAGCATCGAGCAGCCGCACATCGGCATCGGCGCTGCGGCCGAAAGTCACGAAATTGAAGCCGAGCGCCTTGGCATGATCGATCAGCCGCGGCGTATGCGCATTGTCGGCTGGGATGATGGCGGTGCCGCCCTCAACAAGGCCCGTGAAAATCTGCGCCTTCTCATCGGCGATCGCCTCTTCACTACCGAGATGCTCGATATGAACCGGCGCAATCGTGGTGATAAGTGCGACATTGGGCCGCACATGATCCGCCAGCGGAGCGATCTCGCCCGCGTGGTTCATGCCCATTTCGAACACGCCGAATTTGGCGCGCGAGGGAAGCCGTGCGAGGCTCAGCGGGACACCGACATGGTTGTTGTAGCTGCGAACGCTGCGATGCGCGGCGCCGCGGCTCGACCGGTCGAGGCTGGTGAAGATCGCTTCCTTCACCCCGGTTTTGCCGACCGATCCGGTGATGGCGATCCGAACGGCAGACGAGCGCTCTCGCGCGGCGTGCGCGAGATCGTGCAGCGCCTTTGTCGTATCTTTAACGAGCACATGCGGATAATCGATGGGGCGATCGACAATCGCCGCAACCGCGCCTTTCGCAAAGGCAGCGTCGACGAACTTATGCCCGTCCATGGCCTCGCCTTTCAGCGCGACGAAAATGTCGCCAGGCCGCACATCACGAGAGTCCATTTCGACGCCGGATGCACGGAAAGCGTGGCTCGCTCTCCCGTCCGTCGCCGCTTCGACTTCCGCGGCGCTCCATAGCGCCAAAGGCAGCTGGTCGCGCGGATCAGCAGGCCATGCCCGCAACAGCGCCTGCGCCGCGCTCATGCAGCGCCGCCTGCGGCGATTTCAGCCGAGCATTCACGTGCGACTTGCACGTCGTTGAAGGGCAAGACCCGCATATCGTCTCCCGAACCGATTATCTGACCCTCTTCGTGGCCCTTACCTGCGATGAGTATGATGTCGTGCTCCCCTGCCTGCTCGATCGCGGCGGCAATGGCATCGCGCCGCCCGCCGATTTCCGAAGCGTTCCCGTCCGCACCTGAGAGCACCGCCTTGCGAATAGCTGCGGGGTCTTCGCCGCGCGGATTATCGTCTGTCACGATCACCACATCTGCGTTGCGAGAGGCTGCGCCCCCCATCGGCGCGCGCTTGCCCTGGTCGCGATCCCCGCCCGCGCCGAAGACCGTGATAAGTCTGCCGCCCTTATCGGCGTTGACATGCGGGCGCAGTGCGACGATCGCCGCTTCCAGCGCATCCGGAGTGTGCGCATAATCGACATAGACCGGCGCACCGCTCGCGCTGATGACCGCGCGTTCCAAGCGTCCGCGAACCGGCTGCAAGCGGCCCACCGCATCGAAAACCTGCGCGGGGTCGGAACCGGTGGCGAGAGCGAGCCCTGCGGAAACCAGCGCATTCGCAGCCTGGTATGCTCCGATCAGGGGCAGCTTGATTGTCTGGCTTTCGCCGCCATGCTCGATGGTCAGCGTCTGCCCGAGCTGCGTCGCCTCGCGCGCGGTGAGGCGCAGGAAATCGCCTTTCGCACCGACCGTCAACACATCGAGACCGCGCTCTTTGGCATGGCTCAGCGCCTTGTCAGTCCATTCATTAGCATCGTCGCCGGTCCATATGATCGCCGGCGCACCGTCGTTCACCACCTCTCCGAACAAGCGCATCTTGGCGGCGAAATACTCTTCCATCGTGCCATGATAATCGAGGTGGTCGCGGCTGAAATTGGTAAAGGCGCAGGCGGTGACCGGCAAACCCTCATTGCGGAATTGCGAGAGGCCGTGGCTTGACGCTTCGTAAGCGACATGGGTCACACCTTCGCGCGCCAGCCCGCTCATATTCGACAGAAACGTCACGATGTCAGGCGTTGTCAGCCCGGTCGATACGCTGCCATCGGGCGTCGTAACGCCAAGCGTGCCGATACTCGCCGCGCGTTCTCCGCACATGCGCCAGATCTGGCGGGTCATTTCAGCGGTCGATGTCTTCCCGTTGGTACCGGTGACCGCAACGATGGTTTCGGGCACGGGAGTGAAGAAACCCGCGGCAAGGTTGGCAAACGCGCGCCGCGGCTCGCTCGCTGCGATGTGGATGGCGCCGGAAACCTGCGCTTCAGGCCGCGCAACCACGGCGACCGCACCGGCTTCGATAGCGGCGGGGATGAAGTCCTCAGCATTGAAGTTCGTGCCTTGGAATGCGCCGAACACGGTGCCGGGCGCGACTTTGCGATGGTCGATAGCGAAGCCCGTCACGCGGATGTCCTCCGCCGATCCCTGCGACGCCAGACCCGCACCCTTGATGAGCTGCGCGAGCTTCATTGGTCCTTCTCGACCAGATAGCGAAGGTCCGAAATATCGACATCGCGGTTTGCATCGGGGCGGACCCCCAGCATCGGGCCGATACGCGGCACCAAGCGCCCAACCACCGGCGCGGCGTTGAAGGCCGCGGTGCGCTGGAACGAGCTCGCAACCGTACCGCGCGGCTCATCGATCATGGCCACGACCACGAAGCGCGGGCGATCCATCGGGAAAGCGGCGGCGAAGGTGGAAATGATCTTCCGGCGGCTGTACCCGCCCTTGCCCGGCTTCTCAGCCGAGCCGGTCTTGCCGCCAACCCGGAAGCCCGGCGCATCGGCGCTGCGGCCCGTACCGTAGATCGAGATCATGCGCAGCATCTGCCGCATGCGCGCCGAGGTCGATGCCTTGAACACCCGCTTGCCGCGCGGAACATCGCTTGCATCAAGCTTGTGCAATGTCGCCGGGCGCCAGATGCCGCCATTGACCATCGCCGCATAGGCGTTCGCCAGATGCAGCGGCGTGACCGCGAGCGAGTGACCATAACCGATCACCATGTTCGTGTGCCGGTTATCGGGGTTCTGAGGCCATAGCGGTTTGCCGCGTGCGGGCAGCTCGATAAACGGCCTTTGATTCATGTTGAGATCAACCAGCATTTGCTGGAGCCGTTCCGTACCGAGCTTGTCGGCGACCCGCGCGGTGACCGTGTTCGACGAATAGATCAGCGCCTGCGGCACGTTGAGAAGATCACCCTTGGGCTTGAGATCGCGAATACGCCGGTTGCCGACCTCGACCGTGGTCGCATCCCAATCGCGCCCGAGATTGCGCACCACGCCGGCATCGATCGCAGCAGCCACCGTCAGCGGCTTGAAGGTCGAACCAAGTTCATAAAGCCCGTTGGTTGCGCGGTTGAAGACGTTGGGCGCGCCATCCGCACCGACCACGTTGGGATCGAATTCGGGGAGCGAGGCCATCGCCATGATCTCGCCGGTGTCGACGTCGAGCACGATGCCTGCCGCGCCCAGCGCGTCGGTGGCGAGCATCCCGCGCCGCAGCTCATCTTCGAGCGCGCCCTGCACGCGGACATCGATCGACAGCGCCACCGGATCGCCGCGCAGTTCCGGATCGGACAGCCGCTCTTCGAGCACTTCTTCCATCCCGATCTTGCCGCCCTGCTGTTCGACAACATAGCCGAGCACATGCGCGGCGAGCGAGCCCTGCGGATAATGGCGGTCCGCCTCCTGCGGGAACTGCAACGCAATCTCTCCCAGCTCGAACACGCGGTTGGCGTCTTCGGGCAGCACCCGGCGGCGCAGATAGCCCGCGCGCCCGCTAGTGAGCCGCTCTGCCGTTTCCGTCTCGTCCATGTCGGGAAAGATCGCGGCGAGCTCTGCTGCCACTTCCGCAGGCTCCGCCACCAGCGGATCACCGCCATCGCCCATCGCCTTGGGATCGAACCACAGCGCATAGGCGGGGAAAGCTCTGGCGAGCGGCGCGCCGTTTCGATCGGTTATCTCCCCGCGCGGTGGCAGCAGCCGGTCGGCAAGGCTCGAATGCGTCGGCGCAGAGCCTGCAAAACCAAGCCACGTGATCCTCAGCAAGGCCGCAGCCGCGACAGCGGTGAAGATCGCAGCGATGAAGAGTATTCGCATCCGCGCGGTGAGCAGCGATTGAAAGCGCAGCTGCACCAGCTGAATGCGTCCGACCGGGATCGCCGGTCCTTGCACAGCCTTCAGCGGAGGACGCGTCGAAGCGCCCGGCGCGGTCTGCGGTTGTTCTGCGAAAGCTAATCCAAATTGCGGACTGAGAGCATTCATTCGCGGACTCTTGCCGCATCACCGACAAGTCCGGAGCTCGCCGCCGTGCGCGCATTCGCGGCGCGGATCGGAGAAGCTTCAATCAGGAAATCGCCAAAGGCGCTGGCGAAAACAGTGCTGGCGTCTTCATCGCTCGAAGCGGCGGCGAGGGTAATCGGCGCGCCGGTAATTGGGGACACCATTTCACGAACCTGCGGTTCGGCTCCCGGGGCATCCGATACATCGGCGCGCGCAACGCGGATCTGACGCGGTGCGTCTGGCCCGAGGGGTTCGCCAAGACTGGCAAGCTGGCGTTCGCCTTCGAGATATTGATCCGCCCGCGGCGCTTCGAAACCGAATTCGACCGAATTCCAGTTGGCAAGCTGCCGCTGGCTCGCGCGGGTTTCGAATTCCGTTTCAAGCAATTTGGTCTGGCGTTCGAGCGAGACGATCTGGCGTTCGGCGAGCAGCACCTCGCTCTTCACCGCGTGAACGCGCAGGCTGAGAAGCACGAACAGCCCGAGGCACACCGCGAGAACAGCAGCCCAACCGAGCGAGCGAATCTGAGTGCGGGTAACGATCATGCTGCCAAGTCCCTTGCTGGTGCGGCGGTGCGGATGGCGTGGCGCAGCGTGGATGAGCGCGCGCGCGGATTGCGGTCGATCTCCGCCTCGGACGGGCGGATCGCCTTGGAAACCTTCGTAAATACCGGGGCAGGCCCAGGCACCTCGCCGGGGAGATGCCGCGACACAGCACGGCCCGCACCGGATGCTTCTTTAAGGAAGCGTTTGACGATGCGATCCTCGAGGCTGTGAAAACTCACCACCGCGAGCACACCGCCTTCTTTCAGGAGCGCCTCTGCCGCGAGCAATCCTGCTTTCAGCTCGCCCAGTTCATCATTCACGTGGATGCGAACCGCCTGGAATGTCCGAGTTGCAGGGTCTTTCTTGTCGTGGGGCTTGTGACCGAGAGCCTTGCGCACGACGCGGGCTAGTTCGCCGGTCGTTTCCAGCGGACGCGCAGCGACGATTGCACGAGCAACGCGGCGCGACTGCCGCTCCTCTCCGTATTGGTAAAGCACGTCCGCGATCGCCGCTTCGTCGGCGGTGTTGAGGAAGTCCGCCGCGCTCTCGCCTTCCTGGCTCATCCGCATGTCGAGCGGCCCGTCGCTGGAAAACGCGAACCCGCGCTCTTCCTGATCGAGCTGCATCGACGATACGCCGATATCCATCACCACGGCATCGACCTGCGGCACTCCGATGCGCTCCATTTCTTCGCGCATGCGCGAGAAACGTTCTGCGTGGAGCGAGAGCCGACCGTCGCTCTTCTCGGCCATGGCCGCACCGTCGCGGATCGCATTCGGATCGCGATCGAACGCATACACGCGCGCGCCGCCTTCGAGCAGCGCGGCCGTGTAACCGCCCGCGCCAAAGGTCGCGTCGATGATTTCCATGCCGGCTCGCGGATCGATAGCGGCGATTACTTCGTCAAGCAGGACAGGCACGTGAGGCGCGCTCATGATTTGCCGCCCCCTTTCTTGGCGGCTTTTGCCGCGGCTTCCTTGACCATGCTGGCGCAGGTGACCTGCGCTCCGCGGAAACTCTTATCCATGCGCGCCAGTTCTTCGGGGTTCCAGACGAAGAAAAACTCGCCCGCCCCGTGGTAGTAAAGACCGTCGCCCACCTTGCCGAGATCGCGCAGGTGATCGGGCATCACGAAGCGGCCGCTATCGTCGAAGGGAAGCTGTTCGAAGCCGAAGAGCTGCTGGGCGCGGATATCGCGGTCGAATTCGGCGAGGTTCATCCGGATCGCGCGCTCTTCTTCGCGGTCGAGCTGTTTGTGGAGCTCATCGATCCGCGAAAGGCCGAAACCGATCAGGCAATCGAATTTCTCGTGTGCGGCCAGGCACAGCGTCTTGCTGCCGCCGGAGCCTTCCTTGACCGCTTTGCGAAACGCAGGGGGCAGAACAAAGCGGCCCTTATCGCCAGCGGGCGAATAGGCTTTACCACTGTATGTCCCAAGCGCAGACACGCTTCCCAATCCCCTTATCCCTGACCGGCCACTCCTCCTTGAAATAGCCGCCGCACCAGACACACCTTCCCCGTCGCCGCCACCGCGCGAGCGGTCACGACGCGCCAACCGACCAAGGTGACGCGGGGCAAACAGATATGTTTGATGGAACCCGGTAATATCGGGGATACGAGCGGGATGAAAGGGATTTTTACGGGAGATCTAGGGATTAAACGTTAAAATACTGATTTATAGCATTTTTTACGATTGGATACCGCTGCTCCTATGACCTTAAAGGCCTCTCTCAATCCGTAATTTCCCGCAGGAACGCGCTGAAATCGTGCCGTTTCCCCAAATATCCCGCCCGAGTCCCTTGCCGGAGTCGCTATCAGGAAAGGCCGTCCCCACTTTTCCCCGATGAGATCTGTCCGAAGGTGAAGTCCATGACATCGCCCAATCCGTTCGGTTCCTTTTGCGCATGCTCGTGATCCGCATGGCCTTCGAAGATGAGGGCATCTGCGATCAGGACGACTTGCCCTTCACCGATCCGGCACCGCGCGACGACAGCGTCGGCCAATATCTCGCATTCATTTGCGCCCTCTTCCCGCAGGCCGACCTTGCCTGCGAGAGCGACGGAAAACTGCGTGTCGTCCATGGCAACGGTGCGCGGCGCCGTGGGCTGATTGTCGTCGAAAGTGATCTCGAGGCCCCACCGGGCGACCACCGGAGGGATCAATGCAATATCGACCGGGCGCCGAGGATCGCCGAGCGGCAGATCGTGATGCGCGGTCAACATGGGATCGAGCACAAGCAGCAACTTGCCGCCCGCCGTCACCCATTCATCCAAAGCGACATTGTCCGCCGGGGACAAGCCGCGCGGCTGAACGATCGCAAGCTTCTCAAGCCCCTCCAGCGGATCGATCTCGGGATCGCTTTCGGTAAGGCCGGCAATAGGCGAAAGGGTATCCAGCGGAAGCAGCTCGAACTGCGCCTCGATCACCTCACGCTGATGCGACACCGGCGCTTCCGCCTTGAGGATTTCGCCTAGACCGGCCCCAAGTGGCCAGTAGAGCGGCAAGCTCGTCATCAATCCGAGGCGAGGTTTGTCCGCGAAGTCGAGGGAACCCGGCTGCTCAACTGGTTCGGCCTCGGCAGTTCGCGCTTCACATCCCGAAAGGCTGCACTGCACGGCGATGAGGATCGCCATCGCTGACATTCTGCACCGAGAGCGCACTAGGGGAATTCCACATCGCCCGGCGGAGCGGAGCTTTCCGGCTGAGCTCCCGAGCCAGCGCCGCCCTCGCCGCTCTCCTCTGTATCCGGAGAAGGCTCGGCCGGGATATCGGGGACGACCCCCGCATCGACAAGCGGATCGCGCTGCGGGGCCGCCTCGGTCGGCTCGGTGGTCGGCGCGGCCTCGGGCACGGCGGTCTGGTCGTTCAGTTCGGCCTGCCCGCCAATGATGCTCGCCAGCCCGACCAGCAGAACCATCGCAAAAAGTCCGAAAAAGCCGATTTGCAGACGCTGGATCGCCTCGGCGCGCGTTCCCCCGAGCGGAGCGCCTTCGGGCGGAAAGCCTTGCGCCGATTTTTCACCGTTCGCGCGTCCAAGTAAGTTCTTGTCTGCCATGGCCGCAGACTATCAGGCGGCCGCGTCCTGTACCAGCCAGTCGAAAACCGGCAGGTCTTTCGAGGCCAACCATTCGGCGTTGTACAGCGTCGAAAGATAGCGGAAGCCGGTGTCGCAAAGGATGGTCGCGACCTGCGGCTTTTCCCGACCTTCCGCGACCAATTGCTTGCCCAGCGCGATCGCTCCGGCAACGTTGATGCCCGATGACAGTCCCAGGCACAGCCCTTCCTTGCGGAGGAGATGCTCGACCCAGACGAGACCATCCTCGTCGGAAATGCGGAACTGCGTATCGATCGGTGCGCCTTCGAGGTTGGCGGTTATCCGGCCCTGCCCGATCCCTTCGGCGACCGACGATCCCTCGCCCTTGAGTTCGCCGTGCGCGTAATAGTTGTAGAGCGCCGCACCGTGCGGATCGGTGAGAGCGATGCGGACGTTCTCGTTCTTCTCCTTGAGCCCCATGCCGACCCCGGCGATCGTGCCGCCCGTTCCCGCAGCGCAAGTGAAGCCGTCTATCCTGCCGCCGGTCTGCTCCCACAATTCCTGTGCGGTCCCCTCGATATGCGCCTTGCGATTGGCGACGTTGTCGAATTGACCCGCCCAGATCGCGCCTTCGGTCTCTTCCGCCATCCGGCGCGAGACATGCTGGAAATGCGCAGGATCGGCATATTTTGTGGGCGGCACGAGCACGAGCTGCGCGCCGAGTGCCCGCAGCGTGTCCATCTTTTCCTTGGACTGGTTGTCGGGCATGACGATGATGGTCTTGTACCCGAGCGCGTTGGCAACCAGAGCTATGCCGATGCCGGTATTGCCTGCGGTTCCTTCGATCACGGTCCCGCCGGGTTTGAGCTCGCCGCGTTCTTCCGCATCGCGGATCATGTAAAGCGCAGCGCGATCCTTCACCGATGAACCCGGATTGGCAAACTCGCACTTTCCCCAGATGTCGCAGCCAGCCGCCTCGCTCGGCCCGGCAAGGCGCACCAGCGGGGTATTTCCAATAAGGGCGAGCGGATCGCCGAAAGGTTGGGTAATGTTCATGGCCGGGATTTAGAGCCTTCGCCCCGCCCCCGCAAACAACATTAATCTTCTTCGGCGATAGTTACCTTCAGCCCGTCAAGCTCAGGCGTGAACGGGATCTGGCAGGACAGGCGCGAATTCTCTTTGCGATGCTCGGACGATTCGAGCAGGTCGTCTTCGTCTTCACTCATCGGCGGCAGCTTGTCGGTCGCGCCGTCATCGATGTGGATGTGGCATGTCGCACAGGAGCAGCATCCACCGCACAGCGCCAGAAGCTCATCGAACCCGTTGTCGCGAATGGCTTCCATCACCGTCAGGCCGTCTTCGACTTCGATCTCGCTCGTTTCGCCTTCGCGATTGGTGACGACCAGCTTTGGCATGGATCCGAATTCCTCTTTGACACGGGTTGAGCGCAAGACAGCGCGCTATCGATAAAACAGCCGCGCTGCTAGGACGTTCCGAATTCCAACGCAAGCTAAGGAAATTATGAGTGGGGCTGACAGCGGAGCAGATCAAACACGGGCTGGACGAACTGGCGAGCGACGATGCAAAGATCGCCGCAGCGCTGCAGCGCGTTGGCTATCCCGAACCGCGGGTGAGGGATCGCGGGCACATGACTTTGCTGCGCACGATTGTCGGCCAGCAGGTTTCGGTCGCCGCTGCAAGCTCGATGTGGAACAAGCTGGAGGCTGAGCTGGGCGAAGGATTTGCGCCAGCCGATCTCCTCAAGCGCGATTTCGACACGCTGCGTGCATGCGGCCTGTCGCGCCAGAAACAGGGCTACGCCCGGAGCCTTTGCGAGCTGGTGGATGCTGGTGAAATCGACTTTCACTCTCTCCCTGCGGGCGACGAAGCCGCGATCGAGGAACTGACCAGGATCAAGGGGATCGGCCGCTGGTCGGCGGAGATCTACCTGCTGTTTGCAGAAGGCCGCGGCGACATCTGGCCCGCCGGTGACCTGGCGGTTCAGGAGGGCGTGAAAAGACTGCTGGAACTCCAAGAACGGCCCAAGGAAAAGGAAGCGCGCGAAATCGGTGAAAGGTGGTCCCCGCACAGGGGCGCGATGGCTATCTTCACCTGGCATTACTACGCCAACCCTGCGCTTTAACGAATTGCCTTCAACACTTGCAGCGCCGGAACGGACATGTAGGTATACCTCCAGCAGTTCACCCTGAATTCGCAGGCCTGTTTGGAGTGTATCACAGCAATGCCGAAACTTTCGAAAGCTTCCCGCATACTCGCCGCATCTGTCGCGGCGAGCGCACTGACTGTCCCGGCCATTTTGTCGGCTGACAACAGTTCGAATTCATCTGCCCAAGACGGAGCCTCAATGACATCCACCGCCGAAGCCGCCCCGCTCATCCCGCGTGAAGCGCTGTTTGGAAATCCAACCAAAGCACAGGGCCGTTTGAGCCCGGACGGCGAGTGGCTGAGCTGGCTCGCGCCGAAGGACGATGTGCTCAACATCTACATCGCTCCCGCAGACAATCCCGACGCAGCAAAAGCCGTTACCAACTCCACCGACCGCCCGATCCGGCAGCATTTCTGGTCACCCGATTCCAGCGCGGTGATGTACATTCAGGACAAGGGCGGCGACGAGAACTTCCTGCTCTACAAGATCGACGTCGAAAGCGGTGAGGAAACGACCCTTACGCCCTTCGAAAATACGCGCGTGCAGATCGTCGGCTCGTCCGAAACGATCAAGGACCGGATCCTCATCGGTCTCAACAACCGCAATCCGCAATTCCACGATGTCCACCTGCTGAACCTCGAAACGGGTGAGACCGAGCTGCTGCTCGAAAACAATGGCTATGCCGGGTTCATGGCCGACGACACGCTGACCGTACGCATGGCGTTCCGCCAGAACGCGGAAGGCGGCACCGACTATTTCGAAGTGACCGACAATGTGGTTGCCCAAACCCCGTCCGAAGCGACCGCCATGGAGGATTCGCTAACCACCAGCCCCGCTGGCTACACCACCGATGGCTCGACCCTTTACTGGATCGACAGCCGCGGGCGGAACACCGCAGCGCTCTATGCACAGGACACTGCGACGGGTGAAAAGACAATGATCGCCGAGGATGACAAGGCCGATCTGGGCGGCACGATCCGCGATCCGAAAACCGGCGAGGTCGAAGCATATTCGGTCAATTATCTTCAGAACGAATGGGTAGCGATCGATCCCGAACTCAAGGCTTCGATGGACTGGCTCGATGAACGGCTGGACGGTGAGTTCGGCATTTCCAGCCGCACTGATGACGACCAGACCTGGATCGTCTGGAACGACCCGCTGACCGCGCCGAGCGCGACCTATATCTATGATCGCGCGGCAAGCACGCTGACGCCGTTCTATACAAGCCGTCCGGAGCTTGAAGGCGCACCGCTTCAACCGATGCATCCGGTCGAGATCACCAGCAGGGATGGACTGACATTGCCATCCTACCTCACCCTTCCGCCTGGCTCGGATTCCGATGGCGATGGCCGGCCCGACGAGGCGGTTCCGATGGTGCTGCTCGTACATGGCGGTCCATGGGCGCGTGACGATTACGGGTTCAACTCGGCGCACCAGATGCTCGCCAATCGCGGCTATGCAGTGCTGAGCACCAATTTCCGCGGCTCGACAGGCTTCGGCAAGGACTTCCTCAATGCCGGAAACAAGCAATGGGGCCTGAAGATGCACGATGACCTGATCGATGCGACCGATTGGGCCATTTCCGAAGGTATTACGGGCGCGGATCAGGTCGCGATCATGGGCGGTTCCTATGGCGGCTATGCAACGCTCGCAGGCCTCACCTTTACGCCGGACAAGTTCGCTTGCGGCGTCGACATCGTCGGGCCGTCCAATCTGGAAACGCTGCTCGAAACCATCCCGCCTTACTGGGCGCCCTTGGTGAAGCTCTTCCACGAGCGGATGGGCGATCCCAACACGGAGGAAGGCCTCGCGCTGCTCAAAGCCGCAAGCCCGCTCTACAAGGCGGATCAGATCACCAAGCCGCTGCTGATCGCTCAGGGCGCCAACGATCCGCGCGTGAAGCAGGCCGAAAGCGACCAGATCGTCGGCGCGATGAAGGAAGCAGGCATTCCCGTTACCTACGTCCTCTATCCCGATGAAGGACATGGTTTTGCCAAGCCGGCGAACAACATCGCGTTCTTCGGCATCGCTGAAAACTTCCTGTCCGAATGCCTTGGCGGCCGGGCCGAGCCTCTCGGCGATGTGCTCGAACCATCGACAACACAGATCGTCGAAGGCGCCGAGCACGTGAGAGGCCTTACGGAAGCGCTCGGCGAATAATCGCCGGTCCTACGCTGACAAACGGATCGCCCGGGGCTAAGGCTCCGAGCGATTTGTTTTGAGGAAGAGGGATCTCATGAGCGCAGCAGAACAGCGTCGCAGCATTTTCATCACCGGCGGGGCGTCAGGTATCGGCCGGGCCACGGCGCGCTATTTTGGTGAGCGCGGCTGGTTTGTCGGAATCGCCGACGTCAATGAAAGCGGTATGGAAGACACGCTCGGCCTGATCCCTGGCGGCTACAAATACATGCACAAACTCGATGTGCGAGACCGCGAGGCGTGGGACGTTGCGCTCGAGGCGTTCAGTACGGCTGCGGGCGGACGGATTGACGCGGTGGTCAACAATGCCGGCATCGGCACTGGCGGACCGCTGGCGGAGCTCGAGCAGGACGAGATAGAGCGCTGCCTCGACATCAACCTCAAGGGCGTGCTCTGGGGCGCGCAGGCGGCTTATCCGCACCTGAAGAACATCGCGCCGGGATCATGCCTGGTCAATATCGCCAGTGCTGCCGGCATTACCGGCGGCAGCGGAATGAGCGTCTACAGCGCCACCAAGTTCGCCGTGCGCGGGATTGCGGAAAGCCTCGATGCCGAATGGGCGCCCGACGAGATCACGGTGTGTTCGATCTGCCCCAGCTTCATCGAGACGCCGCTGCTGGACGGGACCGGCAACCGCCATTCGAACGAGGCCGTGCGCGACCGGGTGCGGGCAGCAGGCCTGGAGATTACGCCGGTGGAGGAGGTTGCCGAGACGATCTGGCGCGCCGTCCATGGGCACGAAATGCACTACATTGTCGGCAAGACCGCTCGTCAGCTCAATTTTGCCAAGCGCTGGATGCCGGGCAAGATCCGCAAGCAGCAACGCAAGGCCGCCTCGCTGCTGGGCAAGTAATTAGCCGAGCAAATTATCGATGGCGCGTGCAAGTTTGGTGTCACGGTGCGACAATCCACCGTTGGTTCCGGCATCGTGGGTGGTCAGCGTGATCTCCACCTTGGCGTAGACATTGAACCATTCCGGATGATGATCCTGTGCGTCCGCCAGCAGCGCAACGCGGCTCATAAAACCCCACGCCTCGGAAAAATCGCCGAACTGGAATGTGCGCGTGATCGCCTTGCCTTCACGGGCCAGTTCCCAATCCGTACGGTCCGACAACAGGGTTTCGCGTTCTTTATCGTCAAGCTCGGGAACATTGGCCATTGGGAAACTCCTAGGGGAGAGTGTTGTTAGCAGGGTTGCTTTTGCCTAACGCACATCTCGATGCAAGGTTCTGCCGCTCCTTCACTTTCCGCTAGAGACCTCGCCTGTCGCCGCGGCGACAGGGTGCTGTTTCGCGGCCTGTCGTTCGAACTCGGCCCAGGCGCCGCGATGCATGTCACCGGCGCGAACGGGACGGGCAAGACCACGCTGATCCGCGCGCTAGCGGGGCTGAAAACGCCCTTTATCGGCCAGGTGCTCTCCAGCGGGGCGATAGGCTTGCTCGACGAGCGCACCGGGCTCGATCCGGACCAGCCGCTGGGACGGGCGCTGCAATTCTGGCAGAGCGTGGATGGATGCGGCGATCCTGCCGAGACCGTCACTCTTTTGGTCCTGGGCCCGCTGCTCGATGTGCCGGTCCGGTACCTTTCGACGGGCCAGAGGAAACGCGCGGGGCTGGCCGCTCTGCTTGGTCGCAACGTGCCGATCTGGCTGCTTGATGAGCCACTCAGCGGGCTGGACGCGCGCGCCATGGAGCAGGTCACTGCGCTGATCAGCGAGCACGTGACGGGCGGAGGAATAGCGCTGATCGCCTCGCACCAGCCGCTCGCGATCGAAGGGCTAACCACTCTCGCAATCGAGGATTATGCGCCTGCTGCGGAGCGACTGCCATGATCGGCACTCTCCTCAAACGCGACCTGGGAAAGTTCTTCCCTTTCGCCGGAGGAGGAGCCGCGCTGCCGGTCGTGTTCTTCGTCGCGGTGGCAATGCTGTATCCCTTCGCCGTTGGACCGGACCCGCAAATGCTCGCCCGAACCGGCGGCGGCGTCGTCTGGATCGCAGCGCTGCTCGCCGCGATCCTGCCGCTCGAAAAACTGGTCGCGCAGGATATCGAGCTTGGCGTGTTCGATCAGCTCAAACTGCGTGGCCTGACCGAGGAAGCGATAATGGCGGTGCGCCTTCTCGCGCATTGGCTCAGTTTCGGCCCGCCGCTGATCCTCGCTGCTTTCCCCGCCGCGGCCTTGCTTGCTCTCGACGGTCCGACGCTGCACCTGCTGCTGCTCGGTCTGCTTGCGGGCACTCCTGGCCTTGCCGCAATCGGATTGATGATCGCTGCGCTCACCGCATCCCTGCGCGCAGGCGCGGCGCTTTCCGGTCTTTTGCTCATCCCTCTCGCCTTGCCGATCCTCATATTCGGCGCGGGCGCGCTGGCCCGTCAGGATCAAGCGAGCCTCGGCTTCGTTGCAGCTACAAGCCTTCTGCTGGTGGCAATCGCGCCATTTGCGGCCGGCGCCGCCATCAGGGCTGCCAGAGATATCTAGGGGTGACGCGACATTGCTTGAACCAAGGGACCAGATCGCCGCCAATATAAGACTGCGGCGGATCGGCAACGGGCTGCTGCTGTTCACGGTGCTCGCTTTTGGCGCAAAGGCGCTGATCCACACCGAGGTGCAGGCGCGCTACACCCCGATCGTCATCTTTCATGCGGCAGTCATGCTGGCGTGGCTCGCCCTGTTCGCCAATCAGGCTTCGCTGGCCGCTTGGAAACGGTTCAGCGTGCACAAGGCTCTGGGCCGCGCATCGATCATCCTCGTGGCTGCCATGGTGGTGTCGGGCGTTATCATCTCCTGGAATATCGGGCAGGAGCTTGGCCGGTTCGAAGTCACCATCGTCAACGTCGCGGCGTTCGTCACCTTCGTCCCGCTGTATGTTGCAGGCATCCATTTCGCCAGGCAGCGGCGAATCCATCCGCACCGGCAGGCTATGCTGATCGGCACGCTGGCGCTGATGACACCTGCCTATGCCCGCGTCATTCAGGTGATTGGCCTCCCCGACCCAGTCGCGATTGCGGTGCAGCTGCCGATCACGGTTTTGATGACGCTGAGCTATGAATGGCTGACGATGCGCCGCCTTACGCGCGAAGTGCGCGACATGCTGATCTACTCGGTCGCTGTCATCGTCGTCATGGTTGCGGTGCTGGCGGTGTTTTTCGTTTAGGCGCCCGCACCGCGCCCGTCCCCGCCGAGACGGAAGACACTGCCGATGTCGGCGCGAAATCGCTGGAGGCGCAGCGTCGTGATGATGGATTCAAGATTGGCGGCAATGCCGACGGCAAACACCGCAATCAGGAAGCCGCGCGAATATCCAAGCACGTAAAGCGCGACGATAAACAGCCCGGCCAGAACAGCTCCAAGCTTCGACAAATAAAGATGATAGGCGGGCAACACTCGAAATTTTGCGAGGCAGACCAATGCTGCCGCAGCATAGCTCGCTAGAAAAGCGTAGAGCCACACAATATCGGGCTCGATCGTCGTACGCTCGAAAATATAGAGGCCCAACAGGGCGGCAATGGTGGTCAGCGCATCGGCGATAGTGTCAAGCCGCGCACCCCGCCGGGATGCAGTGCCCGTCCACCGCGAAATGGGGCCGTCAGCCGCATCTGTTGCAAGGCTGATGATGAGCAGGATAAAAAACGCATCGCGCTGTCCGGCAATTGCCATGGCCGCAACGACGGGCGCGGCGACTATGCGATAGATAGTGAGCAAGTCTGCAAACGACCGCATATGATCCTGCCCGCGCCTCTATCGGATCAGCGGATCACGAATAAGGCGGCTTGTCGCGCCCCGTAGGACTCTTGGTGAATATCTCCACCCCATCATCGGTAATCGCAAGGCTGTGTTCGAACTGCGCGGAGAGCGATTTGTCGCGGGTCACCGCGGTCCAGCCATCGCCCAGGACCTTGGCCCACGGCTTACCGAGATTAATCATCGGTTCGATTGTGAAGAACATGCCCGGCTTCAATTCCGGCCCGGTGCCCGCTTTGCCAGCATGGACCACTTCGGGCGCGTCGTGGAACAACCGCCCGAGCCCGTGGCCGCAAAACTCGCGCACAACCCCGTAGCGGAACTGCTTCGCATGCGCCTCGATCGCAGCACCGATATCGCCGAGCCTCGCGCCCGGTTTGCTGGCAGCCTCGATACCGAGCATCAGGCAGTCATAGGTCACATCGACCAGCCGCTTTGCCTTGATCGAAGGTTCGCCGGCAAAGAACATACGGCTAGTATCGCCGTGCCACCCGTCCAGCAGGGGCGTGACATCCACGTTGAGGATATCCCCTTCCTTCAGCACTTTCTCGCTCGGGATACCGTGGCAGATCACATGGTTGATCGAGATACAGCTCGAATGGGTGTATCCGCGGTATCCCAACGTCGCCGGAACCGCGCCCGCATCGAGCATCATTTCGCGAATGCGATCATCGATTTGCGCGGTCGTAACGCCCGGTAAGACCAGGTCCGCCACTTCGTCCAGGATCGTGGCGGCAAGGCGTCCTGCCTTGCGCATCCCCTCAAAGCCTTCTTCAGTGTGCAGCTTGATCGTGCCGTCGCGATAGACGGTGTCGCTGCTCTCTACGAGTTGGTATTCTGTCATGTCAGCCCATGTAGCGAAGCTGGCGGAAGATTTCCACTTCGCGGGAAATTCTACTCCGGCACTGCGAACGCACCGCGGTATTCCGGCTTCACAGCCTCGAGTATTTGGGGCGTCACCGGAAGCGCGATCTCGTACGGACCTTCGGCGAAGGACCCCGCAACATAGGGCGCCGCTATCAGGATCAGGCCGTCGATCGCGGCACCTTCTGCAGAGCTGGCCGACAGCGTCAGTTCGGACAGCGCAGGACAGCCTGCGAACAAATCTCCCTCATTGACGAAGCCCTCGCCCAGGCGTTTCTCCTGCGCCGCGAGCAGTCCTGCGCAATAGGGTTCGCGAAGAGCGTTTTCGATCGCTTCGGATGCATTGAACAGCGCGAGCGGAGCCAGCGCCAGCTCCGCCTCGCGGTCCCACACGATTGCACCGAAGTCGGTATTGCCGTGGGCACCGCCGGTGTAGAAATAGGTGCTTGCCGAGAGCCAGAGCAGGCGCGGCGTATCGGCGGCAACCGCCCACTTCGTTTCGCGCGTGTAGCTGCGGAAGGGATAGCCGAATTCGTCAGCGTCAGACTTCGCCTCGCGGGCAGCCTCGTTCAGCGCCGCTTGATCTTCCTCGGCCAGCGTCCGCATCAATTCTCGCAAAGCCGGGACAGCGGCAGCCTCACGCGGCCAGGAATATTCGAATTCATATTCGCCGGTAAGACTGCGCAAACCCTCGGCTTCGACACCGTTTGCCAGCTTGACGCCCACATCCTCGCCAACCTCGGCGGGCGACGAACACGCGGTCAACGCCATCGCAGCCAGTGCCGCGCATACTCCCGTGGCTTTCATGCAGCCCTCCCCGCCGCGAAACTTTGCGTGACATGCCGCGTGCGCTCACTAATTGGAAGGGCATGACCGATATTAAAGACCTGATCCAGCCCGACCGCGGGCAAGACGCCATTGCCATCCATCTCGTCAACGCCGACGGCTTCGACGAATTCGCCAAGACATTGAGCGCCGCTCAGCGCGCCAGCCTGACCGGCCAGAAATTCGAAGGGCGCGGCTATCAGGTCGGGATTGTCCCTGACGGCGATGGCTTTTTCGCTGTCGGCGGGGTTGCCGATCCGGGCGAGCTTTCCAGCTGGTGCCTCGCCAAACTCGCTGACGAGCTGCCCGAAGGGACATACCGCCTTGTCGGCAAGGCTGCGGAAACGGGCGCGGGTCCGGCCATGTTCGGATGGCTTACCGCACAATATCGCTTCACTCGCTACACCGAGGATGAGAATGCCGCAGGGCCGCGCATCCTGCTCACCGACCAGCCGGGCCGGATCGACGCGGTCATGGCCGAGGCGCAGGCGGAAATGCTTGTCCGCGATCTCGTCAACACGCCCGCCGAGGACATGGGACCGGCCGCACTGGAGGCTGAATGCGAGAAACTGGTCAAAGTGCATGGCGGCGAGCTCAACGTGACCAAGGGCGATGCGCTGGAGCAGGGATACCCAATGGTGCACGCCGTGGGCCGCGCCGCCGATCGCAAGCATGCACCGCGCATAATGCATCTGACCTGGGGCTCGGAGAGCGATCCGGTGCTCGCGATTGTCGGCAAAGGCGTGGCGTTCGATTCTGGCGGTCTCGACATCAAACCGGGATCGGGAATGCGCCTGATGAAAAAGGATATGGGCGGCGCAGCGCATGCCATCGCCCTTGCGGGCCTGATCATGGGCGGCAGATTGAAAGTGCGCCTGCATCTGCTCGTGCCGGCGGTTGAAAATGCGATTTCCGGAAACGCATTCCGCCCCGGTGACGTGCTTAACAGCCGCAAGGGGTTGACCGTCGAGATCCACAACACCGATGCGGAAGGGCGGCTGATCCTCGGCGATGCCCTGACGCGGGCGAGCGAGGAAAATCCAGAGTTGATCATCGATTTCGCAACCCTGACCGGAGCGGCCCGAGTGGCGCTCGGCCCAGATTACGCCGCGATGATGGCGCGTAAGGATGACACTGCACAGGCGCTGGTCAAAGCGGGCAAGGCGAACGACGATGAGCCGTGGCGTCTGCCCCTGCCAGAGGCGTACCGCGAATACCTCAAATCCGATATTGCCGACATCGCCAACGCCCACACCAATCCTTATGCTGGGGCAAGTGTAGCTGGCCTGTTCCTCGACCGCTTCGTCGGTGAAGACATCGACTGGGTGCACTTCGATACCTTCGCATGGCGCCCTTTTGCGAAACCCGGTCGCAGCAAAGGCGGGACGGCGTATGGTCTGCGGGCGGCGTGGCACATGCTGAAAAATCGTTTCGGCAACTGACGAACGTCTTGCGCCGGGACGTTACAAAACGGCGACTTGCCCGTGCATCCGCTTGCCGCTAAGCGCGCAGGTTCACTGCGGCTGCCTCTTTGGCATGGCAAATTGAACGGGGCGGAAGGTTCTTCCTGAATGAGCGGCACAGAGGTGCAATCAGGCGATTACGGCATACCGGAGGGCATTCTCGGCCTGACCGGCCCTGTCGCCAAGCCCAGGCCCGGCAGCCTGCCGCTACGCGGTGATCTCGCCCATATCGCACTCGCCGGAACCCATTTGGCCGCACATTACGTAGTCCCGCATCTGCGCACGATCGGCGATCAGGGCGCGGACCTATACCTTGCGGCGCGCGACGACAGCGAGGTCATGCATCATCTGGCTGCGGGCACGCGTTTCGAACTGCTCGACTTCGCCGGCGAGTGGGCCTGGGGCTGCGTTGGTCCCGAGGGGCCGAGCGGCTATTGCAAGGCGAGTTGCCTTACCGATTGAACGCCGGTGTGAAGCAGGTAGAACGCTTCCCATGACGACACGTATCTTCATCGACGGAGCGGCTGGTACGACCGGTCTGGAAATCCGCGAGCGGCTGGCCGGGCGCAGCGAATTCGAACTGATCGTGCTGGATGATGCGCAGCGCAAGGACGTGGATGCTCGAAAGCAGGCTCTAACGGAAGCGGAGGTGGCAATTCTCTGCCTCCCTGACGATGCCGCGCGAGAGGCGGTGGCGCTCGCGAGCGGCAGCGACACCCGCATTATCGACGCCTCGTCCGCTCACCGCGTGGCGCAAGGCTGGGCCTACGGCTTCCCGGAGTTAACCGGCCGGGACGCGATCGCATCGGCACAATATGTCGCCAATCCCGGCTGTTATCCCACCGGCTTTCTCGCGCTGGTCGGGCCATTGGTGAAGGCCGGTCTATTGCCGGCAGACTGGCCCTACACCGTCAACGCCGTCAGCGGATATTCGGGCGGCGGGAATGCGCTCATCGGCAGGTTCGCTGAGGAAAGCGACATCGCATTTCGCGCCTATGGGCTCAGTCTAGGACACAAGCATTTGCCCGAGATGCAGCAAACGATCGGGCTCGCGCATCCGCCGGTTTTCTCGCCCAGCGTGGTCCACGCGCACCGGGGCATGGTGGTCGACGTCCCGCTTCCGCTATCGGCGATGACCGGCGCGACCTCTGCGGCATTCCTTGAAGGGGAGCTAACCGGCTTCTACGAAGACAGCGAAATCGTGACGGTGCGGAAAGCTTCCGATCTGCCATCCGAATTGCTCCTGCGCGAAGGGGCAACGGCCTGGGACGGGATGGACCTCTATGTGTACGATTCCGGTGACGGTTCTCAGGCGCGGCTTGTCGCCGTGCTCGACAATCTTGGCAAAGGCGCATCGGGCGCTGCGATCCAGAATCTCAACATCATGTGCGGCCTTCCCGAAACGACCGGATTGGCCCTGGCGCGCTAACGCCTCCGCAGGCGGCCTGCCCAATTTTTAGGCAGGCACAGTGCGGAAACTGGGCAGCGCACGAAGCAGCAGCATTTTCTTGCTCAATCTCGCTCAGGCGCAGCAAGACCCTTGCGCCCGCGCGAGTATCAAGTAACTCGGTGTTGCTCATCACTTGGCACGATTCTTGGTACATTAATGCCATGATCAGACCGATCCGGGGGAAGCCGCACACGTGAAGAAGATCGAGGCGATTATCAAACCGTTCAAGCTCGACGAGGTGAAGGAGGCGCTGCACGAAATCGGCGTGTCCGGTATCACCGTCACCGAGGCGCGAGGGTTTGGCCGACAAAAAGGGCACACGGAACTTTACCGCGGCGCTGAATATGTCGTGGATTTTCTTCCCAAGGTGAAACTCGAGGTCGTGGTCGCGGACGACCAGGCTGAACGCGTGGTCGAAGCCGTCGCTGCCGCAGCCCAGACCGGGCGGATCGGCGACGGCAAGATTTTCGTAAGCCCGATCGAGGCCGCATTGCGCATCCGCACCGGCGAAACCAACGATGACGCGATTTGACGCGCACCTTTTGAACGAAACCCGCTCTCGCTCGTCATAGAGACGAGCTTTCCTCTCGAACTACCAGCTGGAGAATACCACCATGGCTAGCACCAAAGATGTCCTCAAGAAGATCAAGGATGAAGAGATCGAATGGGTCGATCTGCGTTTCACCGACCCCAAGGGCAAATGGCAGCACCTGACCATGGCCGCCGGGGTCATGGATGAAGACGCGCTGGAAGACGGCCTGATGTTCGACGGCTCCTCGATCGAGGGCTGGAAGACGATCAATGAAAGCGACATGATCCTCAAACCGGATATGGACGCGGCATACATCGATCCATTCAGCGCAACGCCGATGCTCAGCCTGTTCTGCAACATCGTCGAGCCATCGGACGGCCAGCTTTATTCGCGCGACCCGCGCTCGACCGCGACGCGCGCAGAAGCTTATCTCGCCTCCACCGGAATTGGCGATACCGTTTATGTCGGGCCGGAGCCTGAATTCTTCATGTTCGACGATGTCCGTTTCGAAGATGGCTATGCCGGTTCGGGATATGCGATCGACGACATCGAGTTGCCGACCAACACAGGCAAGGAATACGAGATGGGCAATATGGGGCACCGACCGCGCGCCAAGGGCGGCTATTTCCCCGTCGCGCCGGTTGACAGCGCCATGGACATCCGCGGCGAAATGGTCGCGACGATGCTCGAAATGGGCCTCAACATGGACAAGCACCACCACGAAGTGGCCGCTGCGCAGCACGAGCTTGGCATCACCTTCTCCTCGCTGACGACAGCAGCCGACCAGGTGCAGATCTACAAGTATGTCGTGCAGCAGGTAGCCCATGCATATGGCAAGACGGCAACCTTCATGCCCAAGCCGATCAAGGACGATAACGGCAGCGGCATGCACAGCCACATGTCGATCTGGAAGGACGGCAAGCCGACCTTCGCCGGCAATGAATACGCCGGCCTGTCGGAAACCTGCCTCCACTACATCGGCGGTGTCATCAAGCACGCGAAAGCGGTCAATGCCTTCACCAACGCCACGACCAACAGCTACAAGCGTCTGGTTCCCGGCTTCGAAGCGCCCGTGCTGCTCGCCTATTCGGCGCGCAACCGGTCGGCATCTTGCCGTATTCCATATGGCGCGGGCGAAAAGGCGAAGCGCGTCGAATTCCGCTTCCCCGATGCTCTGGCCAACCCATACCTCGCTTTCTCGGCGCTGCTGATGGCGGGCCTCGACGGGATCGAGAACAAGATCCACCCGGGCGATGCGATGGACAAGAACCTCTACGATCTGCCTCCGGCCGAGCTTGCCGATGTGCCGACCGTGTGCGGCAGCTTGCGCGAAGCACTTGAAGCGCTCGAGGACGATCACGAATTCCTGCTCAAAGGCGATGTCTTCTCGCAGGATCAGATCGTCGCTTATTCCGAGCTCAAGTGGGAAGAGGTCATGCGCCTCGAAACCACGCCGAGCCCGGTCGAGTTCGACATGTATTACAGCGCCTGATCGCTACGCTTACGCACAAAAAAAGGGCCGTCCGGAGCAATCCGGGCGGCCCTTTTCATATGGCATGATCGATTTTCCCTCCCGCTACGTCGGCATCACGGCGCGGGGGTTCTCTCTTTCATAAAGCCGAGGTTCGGCGCGGCGAAGCGGCCAATATTGGGCGAGATGATCGGCAATTCCGAATCCGAGACGCCGAACCAGCGCGCCAAGGTCGCGGAGTATTCGTCGACCGAGGTCGTGGGAAGCAGGCGCCCCCGCCCGACCTGGTCGTCCGTCTCCACCGAGATTTGCGGCGCGCGGCCATAGAACCGTCCGCCATTGACGTCCCCGCCCATGATGAAGTGAAAGCTTCCCCAGCCGTGATCGGAGCCATCGCCATTCGAAGCGAGCGTCCGGCCGAAATCGGATGCGGTGAAGGTCGTGACCTTGTCGGCGACGCCCAGTTCGATTGTGGCCCGGTAAAAGGCATCGAGCGCGAAATCCACCTGCGCCAGCCGTCCCTCATGCTGTCCAATCAGCCCATCGTGGTTATCGAAACCGCCGATCGATACCATGAAGACTTGGCGCGTCACGCCCAGCGATCCGCGCGCCGCGATCAAGGAAGCGACAGCGCGCAACTGCCCGGCAAGCGAGTTGTCCTCGCCGAAATCGGTCGTGAGCGTTGTCGACGAAATTGCGTCGTTGACGAAGGTGCCGTACTGGATCGAGCGATCGTTGACCAAGGCATGATCGGCGGCGAGCACGTTGCCGGTTCCGGTCCGCAGGACCGTCTCAAGCGCTCCGGCAGCCGCCTCGGAGCGAAACAGACGCCCATTCCGCAGTGGTCGGAACAGCGTCGCCCCGTTGGCCGAGACCTGATAGGGAACTGCTTGCTCACCGCTCAGAAAAACCGCGTTCCCCGTCGCGTTAATCGCTGTGAACATCATATTGGTGTTCGAAGATTGGGCGAGATCACCCATGCGCCCGCCCCATCCGGTACGCGACCCTTCCGGCTGAGAGCTTTGCCACGTCGATTGCTGGTCGTTATGCGAAAACAGCTTCGCCGGCCGCGGCACACTGCGATCATCATACTGCGCCCGTGTCAGTGGGGCCTCCAGCGGGCCGACATTGAGCAGCGGCGCCATCACCCCTTCGTCGTAGCGCGACTTCAGCAGCGGCATCGTGGGAGCAAGCGAGTAGGTGATATCGTCCGTCAGCGTCTGATCGTCCGGGGTCATCAACATGGTCGAGGCCAAGCTGTCGCGTGCCAGCGCAATACCGCCACCCGCTTCCGAACCGCCACCGCCGCGGATGTTCGAATAGAGCGCGTAGTTTACGGGGTCGAATGGGATCAGCGTGTTCCCATGATCGTTGCCGCCATAAAGGAACACGCAAACCAGCGCCTTGTAGTCGCCGTCCGTAGAAAAAGCCGCAGCCTCACCGATCCCTGCGAGACCCAGTGCGTAAGCCGAGGCGCCGCCCATGGCTGCCAGCTGACTGGACCGGCGCATGAACGCACGGCGAGACAATTCGATATCTTTGCCGATATACATTTTTGCGCCCTTATTTCTGAATGAGGTAATCGGTGGAGGCCATTGTCAGCAATACGCCGATATGGACCCTGCGAAGTCTGTCTTCGTCCGTGCTGGTTTCATCGAGAACCACATCGTCCATCGCCGCCTGGATGACATCGCGGACCTCCTGCGACAGCTGGTTCGCCGTAAGCAGCAGATCGAGCCGGTCCAGCAATTGCAGGCTGTCATCGGCAATGGCGACCTCTTCCGAGTAATCGAGCTCGAGGTCGCGAAAACGATAACCGCGCATCTCGATCGCGCGCTCCATGAAATTCACGTAGCCGGCGACGGAGGTCTCGTTGACGAGCTGAAATTCGGGCGCGAGAAGCCCATTGTCCGCCGCCTGAGAACCGGTCGGGAAATAGGTCGGTCTGAAGAAATTGAACACCGACGGTGATCGCAGGGGCGATTGCCCAAGCTGGTTCGAGGCGTCCGAGAAATTGCCGACTTCCCAGTCGCCCGTGATTGAGCGGACGCCGAAAGTCCGGCCCAGCTGGACGAAGCGGAGCATCGGCTCCCGCAATTTACCGAAACCGGCTGCCGACACGTTGGCCGGATCGAGCGCTTCGTCATCCAGCAAGACGGCTTTGAACACTGCTTGCAGATCGCCTCGCGTCCCGCTGCCATTATCGTCGAACGCCGCCGCGACGCGCTCGACATAACCCGGACTGGGGTTGCTGGTAACCAGCCTCTGGATCATTTGCTTTCCGAAGAATGGTCCAACGTTTGGATGTTCGAAAAGATGATCGAGAGCCATTGCCAGGCTTTCCGACGCACTCGTCCCGGCGGGGATCGTCAGGCCCAGAAACTGTTTCTCTTCGTCCGAGTGAAATGATTCGTCCCGCGGATATCGCCAACGGGTCGAATCCGCTGTCATCGGCTGACGCGTATATCGAGCGTCCGGGATTTCGCGGGTACCACCCACCTCCACCGTAAATCCGATGTCGGTAAAATCGTAATCGTATCCGGTGAAGACCTTGGCAATGCCGGTCACGTCTTCGTTATCGTAAGTCTCAATCGGTTCACCGCCAGACAGGCGCTGCGTTCCATCCGGGTTGAGTTCGTAAAGGCCGATCGAAAACAACTGCATGATTTCGCGGCCGTAGTTTTCGTCCGGGACTCGGCCGGTGCGTGGATCCGCCTTTCGGTTCCCGCGCGTGTTGAGAAATACGCCCATGGCCGGGTTCAAAGAGATGTCTTCGATCAGGTCCCGGTAATTACCGAAGGCGTGCCGATTCAAAATATCCCAGTATTCCCCAATGGCAGGCGACCGCCATGTCATATTGACCGAATTCAAGGAGACCACGAAGAACTCGGAAAGGGCCAGCGCCGCCCGTTTCCGCACGCTGCTGCCCCCGATCATGAGCTGCGACCAGATCATCCCGTCGCCGGTCTGGGCCGAGTTGTAATGGCGTTCGTCATTCACCTGATCGAAACTGCGGCTGGAAAAGAATTCCTGCGCGCTTTGTGAATTCGAACTCGCCATCTGCCGATCCAGCCATGGCTCATAGCCTTCACTGGTCACCTGATCGATCGCGCCCGGGCTTACCGCAAATGAGGATTGCAGGAGGAAGCGAGCGGCCTGCGTGTCGTTTTCAGGGCGCCGTATCACGGGCGGTGGGGGGGATGGTGGGGGCGTGCCGCTCGTGACCGTGGGACTGCCGCTCGATCCGCCGCCGCTACCACCACCGCCGCACGCAGCGGTGGCGATTGCGAGCCCTGCTACCGCAGCGCTTTTCTGGAAAGGAACCGATGCCGACGCATCCCCGCTGTCGGCGGCCTTTTCGGCCTGTCGATCAGCAACGCAGGCGTCCTCAGACGCACGATCGATAGTTGTGCTCAAAGCTAATTTTTCCCGCCAAGTGACCCCGACGACGGATTAGATATCCGCCGCCCTCCAAACTCGCCGACAATGCTTAAGCTGGCCCTTCGAACCGTAGTTAATTCGAATGGATCACCCCGCTCACCGACTTGCGTGGGGTATCACGCAGGTTGAGATATGCACCCGCTCGGCGGCAGACTGCATCGTGAAAAAGGTGACCTGAGTCGGGGGTTTGCACGGTAGCTAACAGGAACAATTCGTTTCGATAGAAGCGTAAGATAACGGTAAACATACTCAGATTTATCATGCGCGCTGCACCCTGAGACGAGATCGCCTGGAGCAATGCGGCGTATGTGCCAAATCGGCAGTGCGGTTGGTTGGAAGACTATTTTCCTACTCAGACATTTTATGTCTAATTGCCCGGTCTCCCATGAATTCAAGGAGGCCAGTTTATGCCTGCAACCAATTCCCGAAAAATCCTGTTCGACACCATTCGCGCGATATTGCGGCGCGGTTTCCGTCAATCCGAAGTGAAGGCAATCGACGGTGCCTTGGATGCGCTCCATGGAAGCGAACCGGATACCGAGCGCGATAGTTCGGTCCAGGACCGTGTAACATGCGGTCCATGTCTCGATGAAAGCCCCCCCGCAATCGGGCCAAGGGGCACTGCGCTCATAAAGCGGTTCGAGGGGTGCGCGCGGTTGCGCCCGGACGGCCTGATCGAAGCCTATCCGGACCCTGGAACAGGCGGCGACCCATGGACCATCGGATGGGGAGCAACAGGGCCGGACGGCACCGGAGGCCGCATCGCCGCGGGAACCGTCTGGTCACAGGACCAATGCGACACGCGGCTTGAGAACGACCTGAAACGCTACGCCCAGGGTGTGGCGCGCGCGATAGGCGATGCTCCGACGACGCAGAACCAGTTCGACGCCATGGTCAGCTTCCACTACAATACAGGCGCAATTGCCCGCGCCACGCTCACGCGGCGGCACGTGGCCAGCGACTACGAAGGGGCAGCAGCGGAGTTCGCTCGCTGGAACATGGCCGGGGGCCGCGTTCTGAAAGGGCTCGTCAGGCGCCGCTCAGAAGAGGCGGCGCTGTATAGGCGGGCTGACTGAGCTCGCGACGCTGAGGTGTCGTCGGGACGGAACCTGCCTTCGCCGCCGTAGTTGTCTCTTCCAAGGAGAAATTTGCATGATGAGATGGCTCGCGAGCGCAGCAGCAATCGCGCTTATCGCCAGTCCTGCAGCACTTGCGCAGGGACAGGGAAACGGCAAGGGTAAGGGCAATGGCGGGCCGCCATCGGCTGCCGAGAGAGGCAATCCCGGCAACGGCGGCGGCAATGGTCGCGGTCGCGGCAATGCCGGGAATCGCGGTGGCCCGCCGATCCAGGCGCAAGGCGGCGGGGGAAATGGCAACCGCAATGCAGGAAATCGCGGAGGTCCCCCGCGTCAGGTCAATCGGGGCGGCGGGAATCGCGGCGGCGGCCCCGGAATCGTGCGCGGTAACGGGAATGGCATTGGTTCCGCTGTCGTACGCGGCAACGGAAATCGCGGCAATCAAGGTCGCGGTGGCGGCAACGGGATCGACATCGATATCGGGTTCGCACCTGCCCTGCCGCGCGACACATTCGGCACCCGGACGCGTCTTATCGGCGGCTGCCCGCCCGGCCTTGCGAAGAAGCGCAATGGCTGCCTTCCGCCTGGTCAGGCCCGCCAGCGCTTCCGCCGTTACGATCCGGGCTTCTTCGGCCTGTTCGGCGGCGATGGCGGACGTTTCTTCTACAACGACGGCTATCTGCTGAGATACCGGGCAGATGGGCTCGCCGGGTTCGTCCCGCTTCTCGCAGGAGCGCTTGGCATCGGCAACATCTGGCCCAGCACTTACGAGGCACGCCGCCTGCCGCGCTATTACGAGGATTACTACGGTTTCGATGACCCGCGCGGCTATCGCTATGCCGACAATGTCATTTACCGGGTCAATCCGGAAACGGCGGCAATCACGTCGGTAGCGGCGCTGCTCACAGGCGATGATATCGTCGTCGGTCAGCCCATGCCGCGTGGCTACGACGTTTACAACGTGCCCTATGCCTATCGCGATCGCTATTACGACCGCCCGGGCGCACGGTACCGATACGCTGATGGCTACATCTACGAAATCGATCCGGAAACGGCCTTGGTCGCCGCGGCAATCGACCTCGCGATCTGAGGGGAAAATACAAATGGCTCAACAGACAAGGAAAACTGCTCTGCTTGCCGGTATCGCGCTAATGCTAGCAGCGTGCGGCAGCGAGACCGACGACATCGAAACTGCGAACGGCGTGACTGATCGCTCCGGCGATGCGCTCGCTGAAATCGTCGGCGACGTCGGCACGATTTCGATAGCGGCAGACGCGTTCGAGCGGACCGGCCTCAGCGGCGTGCTCGAAGGCGAAGCAAGCTATACGATCATGGCACCGACCGATGCGGCGTTCGAGAGGCTCGGCGAGAACGCGCAGGAAACCCTCGAAAACGAGGAACGGGGCGCGATCGTCGCCGCCGTATTGCGCGACCACATGGTCCCCGGTGCGCTAACCCCTGACGCGATCCGGACCGCCATCGAAGAGAATGGCGGCGAGGTGAGCATGGCGACCTTTGGATCGGGTGCCCTCACCCTTTCACTCGATGGTGAGACGATAGTGGTCAGCAACGGTGCCGGGCAGAGCGCGAATATCGCAGGCGATCCGGTTGTCGGACAGAACGGCGTTGTCATTCCGATCGACGGAGTGCTCGTTGACCCTGAAGCGTTGCTCGGCGCAGACGGCGGCTAGTCGGTCAGTAGTCCCGGCTGATCTCTGCCAGCACGCTGTCGCGGCCGATCGTGGACACTGTGCCGAGGAGAGCCAACCAGCGCGTTACACGGTACTCCACCGATGTTGCGCTGTAGCCTCGTCCGTCGGTTACGATCTCGACATAGACACGGCGACCCAGGTTCTTGCCCAGCGCCACGCCGGTCTGCCGGCCAAGCGCGGGGTCGGCGCTGACGATGCGGAGCTGATCGAGCCCGATTGAACGCCTCAGATTGCCGATTGGGTCGATGCCGCCGCCTCCGCCTCTCAGCGATGCGAGCGCAGCGCCCAGCTGGACGGCATCGGTCGCGGAAAGTGAGGTGACCGATCCTCCAAAGAGCAGCTGCGCGAGGATTTCCTCCTCCGGCAGCGAGGGCTCGGAGGAAAAAGCGATTTCGGGCGTCTGCGCGTTGCCGGTGATCGATACCGTGACATTGGTGCCGTTGGCGCTGGTCTCCGCTTCGATATTCAGCCGCGGATCGATCGGGACATTGGCATCGAACGCGATGCGGCCTTCGGTCAGGTCGAAGCGTGTCCCGGCAAAGGTGTAGTCGCCGCGCACAAGCCGCGCCTCGCCGCCCAAGCGCGGGTCATCCACTGTTCCCCGCAAGGCAATGTCGACGCCCCATTCGCTTTCCAGACCCAAGCCGTCGACCGACACACGGCTCGGCGCCGACGCATTGATGAGGTAACGCCACGAGGCGGATGCCGTTCTGGTCTGAGCGCCAAGGCCATCTGGCCGGTTGACCTCCCGCGTTTCGATCTGCGGCAGGGACATGTCTTCAGCCGCGATTCCCAGCTTCCAGGTCGCCCGGTCGATCGAGACACGGCCTGCAATGGTTCCGCCGGACCCATTCGAAACGATCCGCAACGGTCCGGTGATCGTCGCATCCAGACCGTTCGCCGCCAGCAATCTCGCATCGCTCGCAGCGGCGCGCAAATCGATCTGCGGACCGCGACCGGCGCCCATAGAGCCAAGATCAACGGTACCGCTGCCGCTCACGGTGCCGCCGCCACGTGTGGTCCCTGCGAAGCGCGAAAGCACGAGCCGCGAGCCGGCAAAGCGTCCCCGCACCGTCACATCCTCGATATCGGTTCCCGAAATCGCGCTCTGCAGGCGCAGGTCGTCGCTCGCCAGTGCTCCGGTGATCCGCGGGTTTGCGAGCGTCCCGGTCGCGCTTGCGTTAACGGTGATCGGGCCGGTCAGGTCGAAGGTTTCTATCGCAGCGAGGCGCCAAAGCGCGGTGGCACTTCCGTCATAGGCGAAATCGGCATTCAGCCTTCCGCGCATCAGCCGGTCGGCGAGGCCGTTATCGCCGCTGAGGCCCGTAATGCGAGCATCCAGCCTTCCCAGCGGATCATCATCCACACGCAAACGCGCTCCCAGAGTGAGACGCTGAGCGGTCAGATCGGCGACGGCGAGAACGTCGATCGGCGTCGATGACAGGAGAAGACCCGACCGCGTGAAATCATCGATACGCACGCGCGCATTTGCCGTTGGAGGAGCCCCGGCGCTCTGATTCCATGTCAGGATGCCAGACAGCCGTCCGCCGAGCCCCAGGTCGGCACCAGCAAGATCGGCGAGCCGGAGCGGCATTTGCGCCAGTTTGGCGCTCAGCTCGGTTTCGTTCCCGCCAAGCTGCCCTTCGAGAATTGCGAAACCGCGTGCAAAACCGATCTGGGTCGGAGCGAGCCGCCATCCGCCATCTTCCTGTGCAGTAAGCACCGCGCGCCTCGGCATGGTGATCTCGCGCCCGCCATATTCGCCCCGCGCGTACAGCGCGATGCGTTCAGGCGCGATATCGCCGTCCAGCTTGAGCGCAAAGCCATCGCTTCGCCGTCCGGCGATCGATGCGACCACGTCGCCGACCCCGTTATCGATCGAGGCGGTCGCGGCGAAATTGGCGATACTCAGCGCGCCGTATTCCAGCCCGGAGCCTTCGATATTGGCGCTGATCTGGTTGCTGCCTTCGCGGAAGGTCCCGGACGCATCAATATCCGCGAAAGCGAGGCCGATCGGCGTCTCTCCGCCGAACTGCGCCTGCCGCGCTTCCACATCGACGTCGAAACTCTGAGCGCCATTGGCAGCAGGTGAGAGCGATAAAGTGCCATCGAGACCGCCGCCCGCCAGGGCCAGCTCGCCTGCTATTCCCGCATCGCGCAGCGTCAGTGCGCCCGTCACATTGGTCCGGTAAATTCGCATGCGATTGACCGCGATGCGTGTGGGCGCATCGGCAGGAAGGACGAGGCCCAGCGAGCCGTCGAACGGACCGAGCAGCGACTCTCCCGATGTGTCGATGGCGAAACCGTTTTCGCTCGGCGCGATCGCGAGATTCACATCGCGCAGGCCCGCGGCGGGCAGCGGGTCTGCCAGCACCAGATTCGCGCGCGGACCCTCTCCGCCGATCTCGGCATCCACGGTAAAGGGGCCGTATTGCACATGGCTTCCGCCACCCTCGATCGACGTCAAACCGCTGGCGACCCGGGTGTCGAATTGCGCGGTCAATCGTTCGCTTTCGAGAGAGACGTCGCGCAGGACTATCGGCTGGTCGGCTGCCACCCCGAATGCACCGTCGAATGACAGCGTCTCCCCTGCGATGCTCGCCACGCTCGCATTGGAAACGCTGCCCAGCTCGCCACTGAGATTTGCGCGCACACTCCAAGGGACAGCGCCGAAACGCGCCACAAGATCGGCTGTGGCGTCGATTGTGCCGATGCTGTCGAGCACCAGATCACTCGCTCTTACGGGCCCGGCCACAGCATAGATCCCCTGCGCGGTGTTGCCCCTCAGCGCGAGAACAGCGTTCAGCCCCGGGAAGGTGATACGCGCGTTGTCCGCGTTCAGCTGGGTGCCGGCAAAGGTCAGGGTGCCGGTAAGAGTGCCGTCCGTCAGCCTGGGATCGACCAGCTCGATGCCGCTCGTAATCCGCTCAACGCGCGCGTCGAGCGGCAGCAAGAACCGTTCGCCATCAAAAGTTGCTGTGCTCGATTGGTAAAGCCCATCGATAACTGTTGTACCCAGCGCGAATTGCTCGGCAGAAAGCTCGTGCGCGATTCTAAGGTCGCGAAAGGGACCATCGATTGTCGCCGAAAGCTGCGCAGCCTGAAGGGCAAATGCTTCGCCAAGCAGTTCGGGATCGCGTAGCACAGTGCGCGCTTCGAAATCGTCGAAGCGATTGCCGGCGAGATCGACGCCCCCACTGCCGCGAACATCCAGAGCCGATGTGATCGCTGCAATCCGCCCATCAAAGATACTCTCTTCCAGAGTGCCTACCAATGCGAGCGACACCGCATCGCCGAGCGCGCGATCGACTATCCTGCCGCCTTCGACCGGGGCGTTGATCTGGCCCAGAGCGCTGTAGGTGCCAGCATTGTTGGTCAGCCTGAGCGCCGCAATCCGCTCTTGTTCGGCATCCCTGCGCTGACGGGTCACCAAGGCATAGCCGATCCACTGCGACCAGGTGCCGTCGCCCTCTATCTGCGCGTCATAGGCCGCGTCGAGACCGGCGATCAGCGCGATCGGTCCGTCCGCCGCGGCATGGTAATCGAGCGAGATATCGAACTGGTCACCGTCCGGCTCCGCGTCGAGCAGCAGCGCGAGGCGATCTTCCGGACCGACGCGCCCATCGGCTTGCACAAGCGCCCGCCCGGAACGGATGTCGACCCTGCCGCTCAAATCGACCGTATGGGCCTGATCCCCGGCGATGCCCGGCGCGAGCACGAAGTTGTCGATGACAAGCTCATCGACGCGGATATCGAAATCGGGAAGTAACGGGGCGTCCGGATCGCCGGGCAGGAGCTCGGGAAGCCGCTCCAGCCTGCCGCGCCGCGCGGTCAGTTCGCGCACATCGATCCCGCTCCAGAGGAATGTGAGCGGGTGCCAATCGAGAACCACTTCCGGGATGGTCAGGAATTCTCCATTGGGATCGCTGAAGATGACATCGTGCAGGACCGCCTGTCCGTATATGTCGCCTTCAATCCGCCCAACCTGAAACCGAAGGCCCGATGCCGGCGCGACCTGAGCTATCTGTTCGGTCACGAAGCGTTTGCCGATGGGCGAGCTCAGGAAGAGGGCAATGAGCACCAGCGGCAGCAGCACAATGGCCATGGCCCAGCCCGCACGCTTGGCCCAGCGGCGCTTCCGCTTGCGGACAGGCGTGTCGGCCTCTTCGGGGCTCATGACGTCATCTTCCGCCATCAAAACGCCTGCCCCAGACTGACATAGACGACCACCGGCGCATCGAATTCGGTCGGGTTGAGCGGCGCGCCGACATCGACCCGGATCGGTCCGAAGGTGGTTTTGTAGCGGATGCCGACACCTGCGCCGTACTGGATTACGCTGAAATCCGGCCGGGAGCTGCGCGCAACAGAACCGGCATCGATAAAGGGAACGACTTCAATCGCGCCGTCGAGAAAACCCGTCTGAATGCGCGCCTCAAGCGACAATTCGACCACCGAACCGCCACCAAGCGCTTCGCCGAACTCGTCCCTCGGCCCGATAGCCTGAAAGGCATAGCCGCGCACGGAACCGCCGCCGCCGGCATAGAGCCTGCGCGATGGCGCGATTTCAAAAGCCTCTGCACCCACGATCGCCGCAGCGCGAACCCTGCCCGCGAGCACGGTTGTGCCGACCTCTTGGTAATAGCTCGCGTCGGCCTGGGTCCGCACGTAATAGGTCGTTTCTCCAAGAGACCGCGAAACCTCAGGCGCTGCAAAGCCGGTAATCCGGTATCCGCTGGTCGGGTCGAGCAGATCGTCGCTCGCATCTAGGGTCGCGCTGCCGAACACGCTGCCGATTGTGTAGACCTGGCGCGGGCCCGGCTCGCCATCTTCGACACTATTGCGCTCATCCGTGTAGAGTATCTCGGCGCCGGCCTGCCAGCTCAGCGGCTTCTGAAACAGCAGATTGGAAACCCGCTCGAAGGTTCCGCGCAGCGCAATGGTGCGCGCCTCGACCGCTTCGGTTTCGATATCGCTCGCATAGGTATCGATGGTCAGCACCTGATCGCGATCACGAAAGTTGTTCTTCTTGTAGGTTACGCTGGCGAGCTGTTCCCGCGTCCCCAGAATACCGCGCAGTCTCAGCGCACCTTCGGGCGGAAACAGATTGCGATGCTCCCAGCTCGCCTCGACCTTCACGCCGTCTTCCGTACCGAACCCGACGGCTCCCGCTATCGTCCGTGCGGGCGCGCGTTCGAACTCGACATCCATGGCCACCTGTCCGGGCTCGCCATCCTGCGGCGGCTCGATCTCGCGCGGCGTCACGGCGACGCTGGTCACAAGGCCGGTCGCGATGACAGCGCGGCGCAAATCGGCCTGAAGGGTTGCCTGATAGACGTCGCCGTCCTCGAACCGGGCAATGCGCGATAGATGCCGCCCCGAGAGGAAGTCCGGATCGGAGCTCTGCACGCCGCCGAAGACGTATTTGCCGCCCGGCTCGACAGGAAGCGACAGATCGCCTTCGCTCCTCGCATGATCGATCAGCAGCGACGGGGCATCGACCTCGGCGAACGGATATCCGCTTTCACCAAGAGCGACACGCAAATCCTGCTCTTCTTCGATGATCCTGTCCGATTGCAGGGGATCGCCCGTTTCGATCCCGAAGCTCGCCCGCAGCTCTTCGCTATCAGGCGCATCGTAAAGATCGCCGAGATCAATCTCGCCAAAGGAATACCGCTCGCCTGGCAGGATATCGAAGCGGACCTGCGGATCGATATCGGCCCCTGCGACATCGCCATTGTCGCCCCGCCTCCCGCCTGAAAGCTGACGCGCCACCTCGCCGCTGTAATAGCCGTAGGTCCGCAGCATTTCGAGCAGGAGTTCCTCATCCGCCCGCGCGCGCGCGGCAAGCTGCGGCACGGTGTCATCGCCGCTTTCCAGCGCCTCGACCGTCGAAAGCATTTCAAACCGTTCGAGGAAGTTCGTACGCTCCGGGAACGCATCGTTATCGGCTGGAAAAGCGAGTATCAGTTCGTCGCTGACTTGGAACTCTTCCAGCTCGGGGAATTCGATCAGATCCGGAGCATCGATTTCGGCCAGCGCCTCAACTTCAGGGTCGGGCTCCAACCTCTCCGGCTCAGGGATCTCGAAACCATCAAGCGTGGCTGCGATCGCCGGATCGGGACCTTCTTCGAGGCCATCCTGCGCTGCTTCTGCCACGGCTTCGGGTTGCGGCCCGGGCTGCTGCGGTCCATCCACACCCTGCGCGGCCCAATCCTCGGCATCGCCCACGGCGCTCTGGGGGATCAGATCATCGAGCGTCCGGCTGGGAGGAATTTCGGTGCGCAGCGGGGTCTCCTGAGAGGGTGCTGCGGTCTGCTCCTGCTGAGCGGATGCGTCTTCCGGCTGTACCTGCGCATCGGTCCCGTCCTGAACGAACGCGCCTGCTGCGCAGAGCCCGCCCGCCAGGAGAAGATCCAATTGTAAAAGTGGCAAATATTAGCTCGCGGGAAATTTGACCGGTTGCCCGTCTTTACCCCTTGCGCCGCCTAAGGTTCCAGCCTTTTCACCGCGAGGTGCAGTCGCCTTGGCGATTAGCCTGCTCTGCTCCTCGCTATCCATCCGCTGCCAGCCATCCCGCGTCAGTCGTTCAAGCGGGCGATAGCGAACTTTGTACTGCATTCGCGGCGAGCCCTCGACCCAGTAGCCGAGATAAACATATGGCAGCCGGTCATGCGCCGCGCGCTGGATATGGTCGAGAATGATGTAATTGCCGAGGCCTGCGCGGCCTTCGTGATCCGGATCGTAGAACGAATAGATCATCGACAGTCCGTCGCCCTGACGGTCGGTTAGACACGCACCCACCAATTTGCCCGGCTCGCCATCTTTCGTCGGCTCACGGTATTCGATCACCGTGCTCGTCACGGGTGTGTGTTCGATCATGTCCGCATAATCGAGCTCATCCATGGCGGACATGCCGCCATCCGGATGGCGCACACTCAGATATTTGGACAGCAATTCGAATTGCTCGTCGGTCGCCCAAGGGCGGCATTCGGTTACGACAAGGTCAGAATTCCGCTTGATCTCGCGTCTCTGTGTGCTCGAAGGCTTGAACTCGCAGGCGACAACGCGCACCGAAACGCAGGCCTGACAGTCCAAACAGCTCGGGCGGTACGCAACGGTCTGACTGCGACGAAATCCGATCCGGCCAAGCGCTTCGTTAAGCTGGTCCGAGTGTGCCCCTTTCAGTTCGGTGAAAACCTTCCGCTCCTGCCGATCGGGCAAGTACGGACACGGCGCCGGACTGGTCACGAAGAAACGGGGAAAGCGGATCGGTGCCGTCACGGGATTGGCTGCGCCCTCTTAGCTGGGGAATCGAATCTGTGCTCGTTAAGACTATGTTATGCCTATTCAGGTTCCTCGGTAAAACACCTTTAACCATGAAACAGGGTGAATAAAGGCTTAGTTTGCACAATTCGGCCAAGCAATGGGCGCCTCGAAAGACGCGCGCGGCTGACGGGATATCTAGTTCAGCTCGACCAACTGGACGGCGTAATTCTTGGCGCGCAGAGCTGCTACGAGCCGCTCCACCTGCTCAGCATCGCGGGCCTCGCATTCAATATCGGTAATCAAGCCCTTGGCGGGCAGCGAAGTGAAGATGCGCTGATGGTATATTTCGATGATATTGACATTGTGCTCGTCGAACAGCCGCATCACCTTGAACAGCGCGCCCGGGCGATCCTGCAATGTGATCCGCAAACGCGCGAGCCTTCCCTGCCTGGCGAGATCGCGCAGCAGCACGTTCGCCAGCAGGCGCGTGTCGATATTGCCGCCGCACAGAACCAGTCCGATGGTCTTGCCAGCAAAGCGTTCGGGATTGCTCAGCACCGCCGCAAGTCCCGCCGCGCCCGCTCCCTCGACGACGGTTTTCTCTATCTGAAGCAACAGCGACACCGCCTTTTCCAGCGATGGCTCATCGACCAGAAGGATATCGTCGACGCGCTCGGCGATCACTTTGCTGGTGAATTCACCCGGTTTCTTGACCGCGATCCCTTCAGCCAGCGTGTCCCCGCCGCAATCGTGACTCTCGCCCTTTATCTTGTCGAACATGCTCGGGAACAACGCCGCCTGAACTCCGACCACTTCGATATCGGGATCAGTCGCGCGGGCCACCGTCGCCATGCCCGAGATCAACCCGCCCCCGCCAATCGGTGTGACCAGGCAATCGAGCTTCGGCTGAACTTCCAGCATTTCGAGAGCCACGGTGCCCTGCCCCGCCGCAATCAGGGGATCGTCGAAAGGATGCACAAATGTGAGGCCCATTTCCTTTTCAAGCTTGCGCGCGTGGGCATGCGCCTCGTCGAAAGTCTCTCCTTCCAGCACGACCTGGCCGCCGACACTTTCGGTCTGCATCACCTTCACCGTCGGGGTGGTGCGCGGCATGACGATGTGGACCGGCACGCCGAGCCGCGTGCCATGATAGGATAAGCCCTGGCTGTGATTGCCAGCAGACGCCGCAATAACACCGCGTTTTTTCTGCTCGTCTGTAAGGTGAAGAAGCGCGTTGAGCGCCCCGCGCTCTTTGTAGGCCGCTGTAAACTGGAGGTTCTCGAACTTCAGCCAGATCTCCGCTCCGGTAATTTCGGACAAGGTGATCGAATGCATCATCGGCGTCTTCACGACTGCGCCTTCGATCCGCTCAGCGGCGGCACGGATGGTATCGATCGTCAGCTCGTCTGGGCTGGCTGTGCTCGCGGCGAGCGGCGCGGCGGATGCGGTATTGGCAGTCATGATGCGAGCGGGGTTAGGCTTTCCAAGGGCGCAGGGCAATTCGAATTGCCCGAAGTGCGGCGAAGAATTGCTTTACCCCTCGCCGATAGCGCTTGATCCAGGCCAAAAACCCCTGCGCTCCGATTGGCTTATCCGACGAAACGGATTAGGGCTGCGGGTCATGACCGCACCCCTATCAATCGCATTCATCGGGCTTGGCGTGATGGGCGGCCCTATGACCGGGCACCTGGCGCGCGCGGGTCACCGCGTCACCGCTTTCAACCGGTCCGAAAAGCGCGCCGCGCATTGGCAAAAGACATGGGCGGAAGAAGGCCTCGATATCGCTTTCGCGAAAACGCCTGCGGAGGCTGCGCTTGAGGCCGATATCGTCTTCGTCTGCGTGGGCAATGACGATGATCTGCACGCGGTTACGCTGGACGATGACGGCGTGCTCACCGCCATGCGCAGCGGATCGCTGCTCGCGGATCATACCACTGTTTCCGCCAAAATGGCTCGCCATCTTGCGAAAGAGGCAGAGGCGCGCGGGATCGACGCGCTCGATGCCCCGGTGAGCGGCGGCGAGGCGGGCGCAGTAAATGGTCAGCTTGCAATCATGTGTGGGGGCCGTGACCGTGCGATGGAGCGCGCGCGGAACGTCATGGATTGCTACGCCAAGTCTATCGTGCATGTGGGGCCGAGCGGCGCAGGACAAACCGCCAAGATGGCCAATCAGATGTGCATCGCTGGCGTTCTTGGCGGCCTATCCGAGGCGATCCGGCTGGCCAAAGCGGCAGGCCTTGATCTGGACAAGACCTACGAAGCGATTTCCGGCGGCGCGGCGCAAAGCTGGCAAATGGACAATCGCTGGCGGACGATGACGGCAGATGAGTTCGATTTCGGTTTTGCGATCGACTGGATGCGCAAAGATCTGGGCTACGCGCTCGACGAAGCGAAGCGGCTCGGCCTGTCCTCGCCCGTCACCGCCCTGGTCGATCAATTTTACGCCGATGTGCAGGCGGCAGGAGGCGGCAGGCAGGATACCAGCGCCCTCATCACGCGCCTGGCAAAAGGTTCACCGACGAAAACCGGCATTCAGGCTGACACTCAGGGATAGACGCGATGCAATTATTCAAGCGGGCGCTAGTCGCGACTGCAGCAATTCTGGCGGTGCCGGCATCCGCTGACACGCTGATCGACAATGTCGACGGCGTGACCGTGAACGAGGATGGCGAAGTGGTGCGCTTCACCGGCCTGGTGTTCGACGACCACGGCCTCATCACGCAGGTTCTGGAGCGCGGCGAGGACAGACCGGACGATGTCGAATTCGGCGTGGACGGCAAGGGCCGCGTCATGCTGCCCGGGATGATCGACGCGCATGTGCATGTGATGGGTATCGGCTTCGGCGCCCTGCTCCTCGATCTCTCGGACACATCGTCTCTGGAAGATGCGCTGGCAAAAATTGCAGCCTTCGCAGAAGAGAACCCCGGGCGCCCCTGGATCCTGGGACGTGGCTGGAACCAAGAAAAATGGGGCCTTGGCCGGTTTCCCACGGCTGAAGAGCTCGACGCGGTTGTCTCGGATCGCCCCGTCTGGCTGCAGCGCGTGGATGGCCATGCGAGCTGGGCCAACACGCTTGCGATGGAAACCGCTGGCGTGACGAGCGCGAACGCGGACCCGGCCGGAGGCCGCATCATTCGCAAGGCCGGCAGCCGCGAACCGGCGGGCGTGTTCGTCGATGCGGCAGAAGCGCTGGTGAACGCCGTGGTCCCCGCCCCTCGCCCCGAAGACCGCGATGCTGCGCTGTTCGAAGCGCAGAGGATCCTGCTCGAGAACGGCATCACCGCCGTCGCCGACATGGGCACCAGCATAGAGGATTGGCAGACATTCCGCCGCGCGGGCGACACCGGCAGGTTGAATATCCGCATTATGTCCTATGCGACCGATGCAGATACGATGAACCTGATCGCGGGCGCCGGCCCGACGCCTTGGCTCTACGAAGACAAGCTGCGCATGGGCGGTATCAAGCTGTACGTCGACGGAGCGCTCGGTTCGCGCGGGGCGGTGCTGAAGGAACCTTACGAAGACGAACCGCAGACGACCGGGCTCCCTCTGCTGACGCCTGCACAATTGCGCAACCTGATGAGCCGCGCCGCGCTCGACAATTTCCAGACTGCGATCCACGCCATCGGCGATGCTGCCAACGCCGAGGTTCTGAACGCGATTGAGGAATTGTCCGAGACATACGAGGGCGATCGGCGCTGGCGCATTGAGCACGCGCAGATCGTAGACCCTGCCGATCTCGAACAATTTGGCGCGCACGGCGTCATCGCCTCGATGCAGCCGCTGCACCAAACCTCTGACCGGACGATGGCGGAGGCGCGCCTTGGTCCCGATCGCCTGGATGGCGCCTATGCCTGGCGCAGCGTGCTCAAGGTCGGCGGCAAGCTAGCCTTTGGCTCCGACGCGCCGGTCGAACCGGCGGATGCGTTCGCCGGGATCGCTGTCGCGATCAGTCGCACCGATGAAAACGGTGAGCCGTTTGGCGGGTGGTTGCCGAGTGAAACCGTCAGCCGCGAAGCTGCGCTGAAAGCCTTCACTTCCGACGCCGCCTATGCCGGATTTGCGGATGGCAGGTTCGGCAGACTGGTCCCCGGAGAGCGGGCGGACTTCATCCTGGTCGACCGTGATCCGATGCTGGCTTCGCCCGCCGATATTCGCGAGACAACTATCTATGAAGTGTGGGTTGGCGGCAAACGCGCCAATTGATCGATATCAGGTTTCGGCCTGCGGTTTGTCGTCTGCCGCCCCCTCATCGGGCGTATCGGCGTTTTTCGCGGCGGCGCGCTCTTGCAGGCGCATCAGCAAGAGTGACCCTTCGAACAGAACGAGCAGCGGGAGCGCAAGGATGACCTGCGAGCCGGGATCCGGCGGGGTCACGATCGCAGCGAGCGCGACAACGCCGACGATCACATAGCGTCGCGCGCCTGCCATCTGCGCACGCGTGACAATCCCTGCTCGGTGAAGCAGCATCAGCAGCACAGGCAGCAGAAATGTAAGCCCGAATGCCAGGATGAACTGCATGACGAGATCGAGGTAATCGCCCGCCGCTGGAAGCGCCTCGACCGCCAGTCCCCCGGCGTCTCCGCCAAAGCCGAGAAACCACCGAAACGCGGTCGGCATGACCACGAAATAAGCGAGCGATGCGCCGCCAGTGAAGAGGATCGGTGTGGCTATCAGGAAGGGCAGGAACGCTCTTTTTTCCCGCGCATAAAGGCCCGGCGCGACGAAGGCCCACAGCTGGTTGGCGATTATGGGGAAACTGACCATGAAGCCAGCGAACAGCCCCACCTTCAGGTCCACGAAGAAGAGTTCCGGAAGCCGGGTGAAGATCAGCTGCCCCTCGCCATTGGGAAAGGCGTCTTTGAGCGGCTGAACCAGAAATGCGAGGATCGGATCGGCAAAATAGAAACAGATCGCAAAGCCGATCATCAGCGCGAAAACCGACCGCATCAGGCGTGATCGCAGTTCGACCAGGTGATCGAGCAGCGGCGCGCGCGTTTCGTCTATGTCTTGGATCTTGAAAGCCATCGCCGCCGCCTACCCTGCGGATTTCTTGCCGCTGGCGGTACCACCTTTCGGAGGCAGCGGGTCTTGTGGGGATAGCGGCAATTCAGGGGCCGCATGGTCCGACTTCGGCTTCATCTTCTTCGGAGGCGCAACCGGCGCGGGATCGTCTGCATCCGGATCGATACTCGTATCTTGAGCGACAGGCGGAGGCCCGGTCATGACAGTTTCACCTGCGTCATCCTCAGCCGCCTTAGAGGTGCGCTTCATGATCTCCTCATTCTGCGCCTTCCACTTCTTCTCCATGTCCTCGAGTTCGGCCTCGCGCACCATGGCATCGATGCCGGTGCGGAAATGAGCCGAAACCTTGCGAACCTGGCCGATCCAACGTCCGGCGGTGCGCATCGCGCGCGGCATTTCCTTTGGGCCGATCACGAGGATCGCCACGATGACGATGACAAGAAGTTCAGCCGCGCCGATATCGAACATTGGAAGCTTTCAAGCGCGCAAATGATGCGCTGCCGGTGAGGTCAGCTCGCGGAATCGCTCCGCTCGCTCGTTTTGGTGTCCTGGGCGGGCACGTCCTTCGCCGGAGCCTCGATCTGCGCCTTGGAAGCGGGTTTTGCCTCGTCTTCCTCGGTCATGCCCTTCTTGAAGCTGGAAATGCCCTTGCCGAAATCACCCATCATTTCGGAAATGCGACCGCGTCCGAACAGGATCAGGACGACAAGCGCCACGATTACAATTTGCCAGATGCCGATACCGCCCATGCGAACTCTCTCTAATAGTGTGTAACGCCAATATAGGCGTGATCAGGCGCTCGCGCTAGTCGGCGTTGCGTCGAGCGCGCAAATGCGCGGGTCAACTAGTGATCCCTGCGTCTTCAGAGCTTTCCTCATCGGGGTCACCGGATGCTTCTTCTTCATCGGTGGAGCCGGAACCGGCGCTTTCCATTGCCTCTTCCAGAGCGTCATCGACCGGATCGAGCAAGCCGGCCGCGCGCAGTTCGTCCATGCCTGGCAGATCGCGGCGGGAGGACAGGCCGAAATGATCGAGGAATTCAGGCGTCGTAGCATAGATAACGGGCCGCCCCGGAACCTCACGCCGCCCCGCCAGCTTGATCCAGCCCGCTTCCATCAGAACATCGAGCGTACCCTTGGCAGTCTGGACGCCCCGGATCGATTCGATTTCCGCGCGGCTAACCGGTTCGTGATAGGCGATAATCGCGAGCACCTCCGTCGCGGCGCGGCTCAGCCGCCGGACCTGTTCACGCTCGCGCCTGAGCAGGTGCGCCAGATCGGGCGCGGTCTCGAAATGCCAGCGCTTCCCGCGCTCCACCAGATGAACCCCGCGCTCTGAATAATGCTCCTCAAGCGTCTGCAACCCCGACCGGATCGCCGCGTTCCCGAGTCCGCCGAGATGTGACGACAGCGCCTCCACGCTCATTGGTTCCTCGGCAGCAAAAAGTGTAGCTTCCAAAGCCCGCTCGATCTCCTCAGCGGAGCGTTCCGGTGTCACATCGCCGCTGGGTACATTGTCTTCAGATATTTCGTCGCTCACGCCGAGACCTTCTCTTTAAGGCGGCGGATGCGCAGCGGTGAAAACGCGGCTTCCTGTTCGATCTCCGCGCGCCCCAGACGCGCCAGTTCCAGCGCCGCCACAAAGCTGGAAGCGAGCGCCGATTTGCGCAGCTCCGGTTCGGCATGGCGCGGGAGAAAATCCCGGATTTCCATCCATTCGAGCGTTACGCCGAGCATCGCCGAAACCCGGTCCAGAGCGCTGTCGAGTGTCATAACCGGGCGGTCCGCAACGTGATAAATGCGCGGAGCGGTGCGAGCCTTGACCTGCCCGTAAGCCTGGATGAGCGAATAGGCATCGCTCTTCCACAGGGTCTTGCGATCGATCCGCAAGCCTTCGGGTGAGCCGCGCAGGAAAGTGTCGCGCCCAATCCGGTCGCGCCCCATCAGGCGCGCGGCAGCCTCTCGCATGGCGCCCAGTCGCTGAAGCCGCAATTGCAGGCGGAGCGCGAGCGCTTCGGGGCTCGGGTCTTCCTGCTCCTCCTTGGGCAGCAGCAGCGAAGACTTTAGATATGCAAGCCACGCCGCCATGACGAGATAATCGGCAGCCAGTTCCAGCCTGAGCTCTTCGGCTCGCTCGATATAGGTCAGATACTGATCGACGAGAGCGAGGATCGAAATCTGGCGCAGATCCACCTTCTGCCGCCGCGCGAGGTCGAGCAGCAGATCGAGCGGCCCTTCCCACCCGTCAAGCTCGAGATAGAGCGCCGCGTCGCCCGACTTGGCGCTTTGCCGGGCCGCGTCATCGTCGGCCCAGCCCTCCGGCATGAGCGCAGTCGGCTCTTCCGAGCCCGACGTGTCGCCATCGAACATGAAGCCGTCTTCGCTCTTATCGGTCATGCCGCCTCTCCCGTCAGCGCGAGTAGCGCATCACGCTTGGCGAGCAATTCGGTTTGCTCATCGCTGAGACCATCAGAAACCCGGGTTTCGGCGAGCGCGCGCTCCAGCCGTGCGGCGGTCTTATCGGACATCGAGGGGAGCGCCTCGCAAATACCGACCATGTCGTCCATCTTCGCCCAGCAATTGAGCACAACATCGCACCCTGCAGCATGCGCACGGGCGGAACGCTCCGGGATCGTGCCTTCGAGCGCCTGCATGTCTATGTCGTCGGTAAGCAGCAACCCATCGAATCCAATTTCGCCGCGAATGATGTCGCGGATGATGGTCTCCGATAAAGTCGCCGGGTTCTCCGCGTCCCAAGCGGTGAAGAGCAGGTGCGCGGTCATCCCGATAGGCGCTTTGTTGAGCGTCCTGAACGGAGCGATATCGGTCTCCAATTCCTCGGCGCCTGCGGTCACTCTGGGCATTTCGTGGTGGCTGTCCACCGTGGCCCGGCCATGACCGGGCATATGCTTGAGGCAACCCGCCACCCCGCCCATCGCCATCCCGCCAAGCACCGCGCGGCCAAGCGCGGCAACCTGCATCGGATCGCTGCCAAGCGAGCGGTCACCGATGGCTTTGTCTGTTTCGGGCCGGCGGACGTCGAACGGTGAGTGGAAATCGACCGTGATCCCCATCGCCGACAATTCGAGTGCCATGGCCTGGGCATTCGCCCTAGCGGCTTCGATCGCGCTTGCAGGGGCGACCTTGTACAGAAGGTCGAAAGCCTCTCCCGCCGGATAGGCGGACCAGTGAGGTGGGCGAAGCCTGGCCACGCGTCCGCCTTCCTGGTCGATCGAAACCAGCAGGTGCTCACGGCCATGAATCGCGCGCAATTCGTCGGTGAGAGCGCGAAGCTGCTCTGCTGTCTCACAATTGCGCCCGAACAGGATGTAGCCCGCAGGATCCGCCTCGCGGAAGAACGCGCGCTCATCGGCCGTCAGCTTGGGCCCGGAACATCCGAATATCGCCGGAATCATGCGCGAAGACTTGCAGGAGGCACACGGTCAGGCAAGCACGCTAACCTTCTAAAATGGGGAAACTAAGTGCCGATGTGCTCTTTGAGCGACGATTGGCGGGTTGGCTTACGACTTTACGGCGCAGTCCAGCCCGTCCTCTTTGACCTTGCGGCACAGCTCCACCGCCGAAGCGCGATCGGGCATCACCGCCTGAAGACGATAGACCGTGCTGCCGTCCACCACGGCTTCGACCACACGATATTTTAGCCCATCGAGCACGTCGGTCTGCCGGGTCAAGGTCTGCCATCCGGTCCGCGCCCGCGACCGGGTGTTGTAGGCTGCCAACTGTACGCCGACGCCTTGTAGCTCGCTCTGTCCCGCGCTTTCGGTCGGAGTATCTGCAACAGCGACACTCTCGGTGCCGGAGGAAGCATCGTCGGTAGCGGCATCCGCCACCTCCGTGTTGCGCACCTGCCCCTCGCGCACCTGCCCTTCTCCCACGGCAGGCGCGACATTGCCGGTTCCGGCAAATTCCTTGCCGCCAGGATCCTCCGGACGCTCCTTGATCGGGCCTTCGGGCGCCTCAATGATGCTGCCATCCGCAATGAGCTCGTCGTCGCTGGCGGCGTTCGTGAGCAAATAGATCGTGCCGACGATGCCGATCGCCAGAGCGACCAGGACGAGGGTGAACCCGATGATCTGTCCCTTGTCGACGCCGCCTGCGGCTTCGTCTTCCTCGTCGGCCTCAAGCCAGGGCAGGCTGTCGGCTTCCGACAGGTCAAGCTCGCCCTCGGTGTTGTCCCTGTTATCGAACTCAGCTTCGACCGACATCGATCATGACCTTTCCATCAACCCTGATTGCGGGATGAGGTTAGCTAACCGTCAGAGAGATTCAACGGCTTCCACACCCAGCACATCCAGTCCATTGCGGATCACCTGCCCGATTGCCTGCGCGAGGAAAAGCCTCGCCTGCGTCAAAGCTTTGTCGTGTTCCACGATGAACCGCTTCTGCGGATCGTCGTTACCTAAATTCCAGAACGCGTGCAGTTCGGCAGCGAGATCATAGAGATAGAAAGCAATCCGGTGCGCCTCGCGCGCTTTCGCTGCGGATTCGATTATACGCGGGAATTGCGCGGCGGTGCGGATCAGAGCCAGCTCCTCGTCCCCCAAAAGGTCGAGCGATTCCGCCGAGGGTTCGAAACCTGCATCTTTCGCTTTTCGCAAAGTCGAGCGGACACGTGCGTGCGCGTATTGGACGTAGAAAACCGGATTGTCCTTCGACGCCTCAACCACCTTGGCAAAGTCGAATTCCATTTGCGCTTCGGGTTTTCTGCTCAGCATGGTGAAGCGCACGACGTCGCGCCCGACTTCCTCGATCATGTCGGCGATAGTGATGAAATTGCCCGAGCGTTTGGACATTTTCACCGGCTCGCCGCCGCGCATCAGCTGAACCATCTGGACCAGCTTTACGTCGAACGGGATCGGAGTGCCCTGCCCTTCGGAAAGCGCCGCAACGGCAGCCTTGATCCGCTTGACCGTTCCCGCATGATCCGCGCCCCAGATGTCGATCAATTCGTCGGCGTTCTCCGCCTTCTGCATGTGATAGGCGAGATCCGCACCGAAATAGGTCCACGTGCCGTTCGATTTCTTGATCGGGCGATCCTGATCGTCGCCGAACCGGGTCGAACGGAACAGGGGAAGCTCGACCGGCTCCCAATCGTCTGGCGGAGCCTTGCCCTTGGGCGCTTCAAGCACACCGTCATAGACGAGATCGTGCGCGCGCAGCCACGCTTCGGCTTCGTCCGGCTTTCCGGCGAGATGCAGCGCCGCCTCGGACGAAAACACATCGTGATGGATCCCAAGCATGGCGAGATCGGACTTGATGAGGTCCATCATCTTTTCGACCGCCTCTGCGCGGAAATACGGCAGCCATTCCTCTTCCGGCTCCCCCAGCTGCTTGTCCCCCAGCTCCTTCGCGAGGTATTCGCCGATCGGTTTGAGGTAGTCTCCGGGATAAAGGCCTTCGGGAATCTCGCCGATATCCTCGCCCAGCGCTTCGCGGTAACGAAGGTGCGCCGAGCGGGCGAGCACATCGACCTGTCCGCCCGCATCGTTAATGTAATACTCGCGCGTCACCTTGTGACCTGCAAATTCGAGGAGGCTGGCGAGGGCATCCCCCACCACCGCGCCGCGGCAATGACCCATATGCATAGGACCGGTGGGGTTCGCCGAGACGTACTCGACATTGACAACCCGTCCCTCGCCCATCGAGGAGCGCCCGTAATCATCGCCCGAGCTTTGAATGGTGGTAAGTTCCGCCAGCCATTCCGAATGCTCCAGCCGCAGATTGATGAAACCCGGACCGGCAATCTGTGCGCTGGTCACGCTTGGCTCGGCTTCCAGTTTTGCAACGATCTGCTCGGCAAGCGCGCGCGGATTTGTCTTCGCCGGTTTCGCGAGCACCATCGCGGCATTGGTCGCCAGATCGCCATGCGAAGGATCTCGGGGCGGCTCCACCGCAACATTGGCAAAGCTCGTATCGGCGGGAAGCGCGCCTTCGGCCGCCAATGCGGCAAGCACAGCTTCGATTTTGGCTGCATAGGCAGCGTAAAGAGTTTTGTTCTCGGTCATTTCATCGGCGCAGTTAGCGGAAAGTGAAAAGGGGACAAAGGCCGAAAATCGATCGGCGCGTCGGGCACGAAAGACCGCGCAGCGGTTCGACACCAGCTTATCCGGTTTGTCTGGTTGAGGATTTCACATGCCGCGTGGCATGCGAAAGAGCTTAGCGCGTAGCGTTGTAAGCCAGTTGATCCTCGGTCAGCTGGAAACCGATCAGCATGTCGAAGCTGGTTCGCTGAATCGCCGTCCTGACTTCAGGCGCTGACAGGGGATCGAGCGCGGCATCGACATCTCCGGGGCGGCGGCGACGCGTAATCTTCTCGCGGATATCCGCCGGGAGGGTCGCCGCAGCGCGATCCACGAAGGAGCCGGCCTTGGCCGAAGCGCTCGCGCGTTCCTGACCGTCGGCGAAGTTCAACGTGACCTGCCCAACCCGCTTCGTCACCACGGCGCTGCCGCCGCGAAGCACGGTAACGAAATAAGGTAGCGTAACCGTGCGGGCACCACTCACATCGGCGCGGCGGGCGTTCACGTCGAACGTGGCCTCGCTATAGACGCGCTCGCCGGACTCATCACAGCTCGAACGCAAGTTCGTCATCGAAGCAGTCATGTCGAGATTGTCGACGGTCGGGCTGCCCGCAGTGCGGAACACGGTCACGTCGCCGGTGTAATCGGGAATCCCGACAGCCGGGCAAGACGATAGCACCGCGGTAATACCCACGCCCTGGTCGATCACCAGGTCGCCTTCACCGGCGCATCCTGCCAATGCAGCAGCCAGCGCAGCAGCGCCAAAAACACGGGTGCGAAATGCCATGAAAAACACGTCCTTGAATTATCGATCCTGTGAGCCGCTGCACAATCGGCGCGGCAATCGCTCTCGCCCTAGCGGTGCGCGCAGCAAAGCGCTAGAGGGTGGGACATGAACGCGCCCTTTCCCACTTCCGACACCGCCGGCGGTAAGGATACCTCCGCCGACGAACCGCTCAACCTGCTCATCGCTGCGCCGCGCGGCTTTTGCGCCGGGGTGGATAGGGCGATCGAAATCGTCGAAAAGTCGCTCGAGCGCTATGGAGCTCCGGTCTATGTCCGGCACGAAATCGTCCACAACAAATATGTCGTCGAAGGGCTGAAAGCCAAAGGCGCCATTTTTGTCGAGGAACTGGACGAGGTTCCAGCCGATGCACCGGTCGTTTTCAGCGCGCATGGCGTGCCAAAATCGGTGCCCGCAGAGGCGGAGCGGCGCAACATGATCTATCTCGACGCGACCTGCCCGTTGGTTTCGAAAGTGCATCGTCAGGCCGAACGCCAGATCGAGAAGAACCGCCACATCATCTTCGTCGGCCACGAAGGGCACCCTGAGGTCATTGGCACCATGGGCCAGGTAGAACCCGGTCAGATGACGCTGGTGGAAACGATCGAGGATGTCGAAAAGCTTCCTTTCGATAGCGACGACGAGCTGGCCTATCTTACCCAAACGACGCTCTCGGTGGACGACACCGCAGAAGTGATTGCCGCGCTCGAATGGCGCTTTCCCAATATCAGCGGCCCGAAAGCGGAGGACATCTGCTACGCCACCTCCAACCGGCAGGCGGCAGTCAAGGACCTCGCGCCGGATTGCGATCTCGTGCTTGTGATCGGCGCGCCCAATTCTTCGAACTCGCTGCGCCTCGTCGAAGTGTCGGAGCGGCTGGGGACACCCGCCAAGCTGATCCAGCGCGCCGATGAGATCGAACCGTCATGGCTGGACGGTGTGAAGACCCTGGGCCTTACGGCAGGCGCATCGGCACCCGAAGTCCTCGTTCGCGAAGTGGTCGATGCCCTGGGCAAATTGCGACCGATAGAGGAGCAGACCATTACCGCCGCGGAAGAGAAGATGGTGTTCAAACTCCCACGGCAACTGACCGAATAAGAGGGAAAAGCACGCGCTCATGGCGGTCTACACGCATCTTGGCGCTGAGGAGCTTTCCGCACTCATTTCCCAATACGATGTCGGCGCGCTGGTCTCCGCCAAAGGTATCGCGGAAGGCGTGTCCAATTCCAATTGGCTCATCGAAACGACGGGCCCGGAGGGAACGGGCGCGCGCTACATCCTGACGATGTATGAGCGGCGCATCGAGCTTTCCGATCTCCCTTATTTCCTCGGTCTGCTCGATCACTTGTCCGAAAAAGGCTGTCCGGTGCCGCGCACGATCCACGACCGCGATGGATCTGCGTACCGGATGAAGCGGGGCAAGGCCGTCGCTCTAATAGAATTCCTGCCGGGCGTTTCGCCCACACAGCCGAGCCCCGAGCAGGCTGGCGCGGTAGGGCGAGTGCTCGCCGACATGCATCTTGCAAGCAGGGACTTCGCACGCAGCCGCACCAATACGATGAGCTTTCCCGACAACCTTGTCTTGCTCGAGCGATGCGGCGCGGATCGGTTGGCCCGGATCGATCCCGGTCTGCCTTCCATGCTCGGGCCTGCCCGCGCTGCGGCGGAGCTCGATCTGTCTCGGTTGCCTCACGCCAGCATCCACGCCGACCTCTTCCCGGACAATGTGCTGATGCTGGGCGAGCAGGTCACCGGCCTGATCGATTTCTACTTCGCCTGCACCGGCTCCATGGCGCTCGATCTCGCGACCACGCACGCAGCATGGTGCTTCGACCGCGAGAACCGCTACCGCGCCGACCTCGGTGCGGCGCTAATCGCGGGATACGAGAGCGTGCGGCCGCTCGGCGCTCAAGAGCGCGAACTGCTTCCGGAAATTGCCAAGGGCGCCGCCTTGCGCTTCGTCGCGAGCCGTGCCGAAGATTGGCTCGACACGCCGGACGATGCGCTTGTGACGAGGAAGGATCCGATGCAATTTGTTGCAAGATGGCACGTCTATGACGATCTAGGCGAAAAGCTGTTTGACCGAACCTAGAGACGAACAGATGAAGCGCCCGATGAAGCAAGTCGAGATTTTCACTGACGGAGCCTGCAAGGGCAATCCCGGCCCGGGCGGCTGGGGCGCGCTGCTGCGCATGGGCGCGCACGAAAAAGAGCTGTCCGGCGGCGAAAGTGACACGACCAACAATCGCATGGAAATGACCGCCGTCATCAAGGGGCTCGGCGCGCTGATCGAGCCGTGCAAGGTCGATCTCTATTCGGACAGCAAATACGTCCTCGACGGCATTACGAAATGGGTCGATGGCTGGCAGAAACGCGGCTGGGTGACGGCCAGCAAGAAGCCGGTGCGCAATGCCGATCTATGGCACGAACTCATCGATGTGTCCGCTCGCCACGAGGTGGACTGGCACTGGGTGAAGGGCCACAACGGTCACCCGGAAAACGAGCGCGTCGATCAACTTGCGAGCGATGAGGCGGAGCGTGCCGCCATCGCAGAAGGCGAAGAACAAGCATCGCAATAAAAACGGGCGCTACCCCGCAAAGAGCGCGCCCGTTTCAGTGATCAGGCCAAGGCTCAGCTGTTGTCTTCGACAGGCGCACCCGGACCGTTCTTCTGGATGGAAGCGATCGCGTTCTTCGCGCTGTCCTTGCTCGAATAACCTTCGGTCGAAAACATGATTTCCGAATTGTATTTGAAGCGCACACGGAACTCGCCTGCTTTGTCCTTATAGATCTCGAACTTGTGAGCCATTCTGACATTCCCTCTCTTGGTTATCGAAACTCGCGCCTCACCTTACAGATTCGAAAAGGTTTGACTAGCCGCCCGCAAGAATTGCTGCCTCATGAAAGCGCGAAGGGCTGTAAACCGCGCGGTCGATCTGTGATGTCAGCTCATCCGCCCCTTGCCCCAGCATAATCTGCGCGCCCAGCCGGGCAGCTGCTGGCGCGGTCTGAATTCCGAAACCGCCCTGCCCTGCGAACCACGCGAAGCCGCTCATCTCAGGATCGGGCCCATAGACCGGCAGACGGTCGGGGGCGAAACTGCGCAAACCCGCCCAGCGACGCTCCACCGCCTCGATGTCCCAATCGGTCACTTGCTGGAACCGGTCGATAACCCGGGCGACGTCGATTTCTTCGGGCGAGGCATCGCATGCTTCGGTTGGGACCTCATCGTGCGGGCTCAGCCAGAGGCGGCCATTGTCGGGCTTGAAATAGAACGCGCCATTGATGTCGAGCACCAGCGGCTGGTCGGACACAGCTTCCGGAGAAACGCGGAGCTGTACAACTGTCCTGCGCTTCGGATCGATACCGAGCGGACGTGCTCCTGCCAGCCTTGCCACACTGTCCGCCCACGCGCCGGCAGCGTTGACGATGGTGGTGGCAGAGTAGCTATCGCCGCGCTCGGTGATGGCTTCCCAGCCTTCGGCGGTCCGGTTGAGCAACGCCACGCGGGCGCGGCAGACGATCTTTGCACCCACCTGCTTCACCGCTTTCAAGTAGTGTTGGTGCAGCCCCGCGACATCGATATCGGCGCAAGCCGGTTCCCAGATCGCATCGCACCACTCTTCGCGCATGTGGGGTACCCGCTGCGTCAATTCCTCCCGCCCCAGACGCTGAATGGTCACGCCGGTGCCGGAAAAGGATTCGACAAATGCGTCGAGCTTGCCGCGGTCCTGATGCCTGCCGACATAGAGCGCGCCGCGCGGCGAAAGAAAGCCGTGCTCGCGCAGGTAGTTTCCGGATGCGAGCGTCAGGGGAACGACACCCGGGCCGCCATAGCATTCCTCCCAGAAAGCGGCCGAGCGGCCGGTCGAATGATATCCGGGTGCATCTTCTGCTTCGAGCACGAGCACACTTGCATGCGGCGCCAGCTCGGCCGCGATGCTTGCGCCGGCCATGCCAGCACCGATCACGGCAAAATCGTAGTGAGCGCGCGCCATTGCTATCAGGCAGGGCTCGCCGGGGCGTGCTTGTCGAGGAACTCGGCAATCGCCTGCATCGCCGCGCCGCGCACCTCGTCAACCTCGCGCAGGATTTCGTGCGCCGCCTCGTCCCCGAACTCCACGAGCTCCCCGCCAAGAAGGCGCTTGGCAGCGCGTACATTGGCAGGATGGCTGACGAGTTTGTCCGCGCTGGTCGACACGATCAGCACCGGTGTGGCCACGCTTTCGAGCGCGCCCGGTTTTTCAAGCTCGCGCCAGGACGCATAGGCACGCTCCACCCAGCGCCAGCTTGCAGGACCCATCACCAGCTCCGGGCGGTGGTCGCGCCACCATTGCTCGTCGTCATAGCGATCCGGATCGTGGGTGAGCAGCGTTGCCCGCCCGGTCGGAAGTTCACCCGGCTTCTCGCTCCACTTCCACGCCTGCCGGGTTGGATCACCGACCTTGGTCATCATGGTCGCGACGCCGTGGAGCATCGGCAAGGGAAGCGGCGGCCCGTTCATGCCGAGCATCGGCGCGCTCAGGAACACGGCCTGCGGATCCACTCGTTTATCGACAAGCGCGCGCATGACCAGGTGCCCGCCCATCGAATGCGCTGCAAGCACATGGGGGCCCGGCGTCTCCGCTTTCCACGACTCCCAAAATTCACCCAGATCCTCGATCCAGATGCCAAAGTCCTCGATGTGCCCGGTGACTGCGTCCTTGCCCAGCCTTCCGCTGCCCGCCTGTCCGCGCCAATCGGCGGCGGTCACACGCCAGCCGGCGCGGTGCCATTCCTCCAGGCTTTCGAGATACTTTTCGTAATTGTCCCCGCGTCCGGGAAGGAACAGGATCGACCCGCGAACCCGCTCGGCACCTCCTGGCCAGTCAATGCGGCGAAGCCTGTGGCCGTCGCGAGTCTCCCAGATCGCCTCATTGGCAGTCGGCGGAATTATACGCCGGTCGATGACCGTTTTCGCAGCGGGCTTGCTGGTAACTGAAGAAGCTTTGCTCACGTGCCTAATGCCTGACCGTTTGTCGTGGTTACTATTTGGTAAGCACTCACCTGTAGCACACCGATCAAGAGGATCTGCGGGATAGTCCGGCAGTTAATCTCGGGGGGCACATGCTTACGACGTATCTTCACTACGGACTGGTGATTGCCTTGGCAATTGCGCTGCTCGTTGCCGCATTCACCGATATCCGCAGCCGGCAGATCAGCAATAAACTTAATCTTGCAATCGCGTTCGGCGCTCCGCTGTTCTGGTGGACCAGCGGCCTGTCGATCTGGCCCGATGTAGCGTGGCAGATCGGTATCGCATTTGTAGCCTTCGCGATCCTGGCGGGATTGTTCGCGCTTGGAATGATGGGCGGCGGCGATGTGAAACTGCTCACCGCGCTCGCTCTCTGGATTGAGCCGACAGCGTTCATGCAGTTGCTGATCGTCATGGCGCTTGTTGGGGGCGTTCTGACCATCGTGATGGGCGGCTGGCATTTTCTGCGCCGCCAAAAGGAGAAGCTTGCGATTCCTTACGGGGTGGCGATCGCAGTCGGCGGCCTTTGGGCGCTCGCCGTAAACTATCTTCCAAGCGACATCCCGGTCGCGTGAACTTCATTTTAACCAATTCAGACGTACGCACTGAAACCATACCTGCCCGATCATTCTGTCGGGCCGAAACGAGGGGGCTAGAATAGCCATGGATAGGAAGAAGCTGGTTCTGCTGCTTGGAGCGCTGATCATCGCGGTCGGCACTGCTTTTGCTGCGCGGAGCATGTTTGCCGAAGGTTCTGCACCGGAGGCCGTCGCGGCCCCCGAACCGACAGGACCGAAAGTTCTTGTTGCCAACCGCGCTCTGCCTGCGGGTACTATCGTTACCGCAGAAGCACTCGGTTATCAGCAATGGCCCGAAGAGCTGGTTCAGGACGCCTATTTCATCGATGGCGAGTCCGATGTGAACCAGCTGCTCGGTACTGTCGTGCGCTTCCCGGTCACCGCCGGTGAGCCGGTCACGCAGGGCTCGCTCGTCAGCCCCGGTGACCGCGGCTTTCTTGCTGCGGCTCTCGGCCCAGGCATGCGCGCTGTCACTGTTCCTGTTTCGGCACGCACCGGTGTTGGAGGCTTCGTCTTCCCGGGTGACCGAGTCGACCTGGTCCTGACGCAAGCGGTTGACAATGCTGTCGCCGAAGGCTCGCTCGAAGGCGCGGAAACAATTCTGCAAAACCTTCGCGTACTCGCAACTGACCAATCGACGGAGACGGGTCAGGATGAAGAAGGCAAGACCGTTGTCCGCGCTTTCAGCACAGTAACGCTTGAAGTCACTCCGAAACTGGCCGAGCAAGTAGCCGTCGCCCAAACCATGGGCACGCTTAGCCTGGTCCTGCGCTCGATTGCGGACAACCAGGCTGAACTGGACCGCGCCATCGCCAATGGCGACATCAACATCCCTCAAGACGCAACACCTGAAGAAGAAGAGCGTATCCTGCGCAGCGCGCTGGCTCGCCCGGTCGATGGCAAGCAGACCTGGCAGACCGCACTCGATGTGTCGAAATTCCGTCAACAGGAAGAGTTGAAAGCGCGCACAGCCGCAGCAATCGCTCGCAGCAATGCTGGCACGGGTGATGGGGGAGGCATCGTCATTCACACCGGTCCGACAGTGCGCGTGACGCGCGGCAAGACGACGACCGAGGTACCGGTATCTAGCCGGTCCGGCGCGCCGCTCGTGCGCTAAGGAGAACTCTGATGCTTCGTCACAAACACCGCTTGAAAACCGCTTTTGCGGAAACAGGGAATCCCAGGGGGGGTCGGAAAATGACACGCCAACTTACCGCCAAATTGCTTTTGGCCTCCATCGCCGCAGCGCCTCTGGCAGCTGTCCCGATGAACACTGCGATCGCGCAGCAGGTCGTGAGCCCGTCGCAAGACATCGTTCTGTCGATCGGCAGGGGCGAGCTCATAACGATCCCAGGATCGATGGCAGATGTCTTCGTCGCCAATGATGGCATCGCGGACGTTCAGGTGAAATCTCAGCGCCAGCTCTACGTCTTCGGTAAGGCTGGCGGTGAAACTACTCTCTATGCGAGCAACGCTCGGGGCGACGTGATTTTCTCGGCAAATATCCGGGTCGGTTCGAATATCGGCAGCGTTGACCAGATGATGGCCCTCGCCATGCCAGAGGCAAAGGTGAACATCGCCACAATGGGCACCAACACAGTGCTGCTGACCGGCACTGTCGCGGCTCCTGAAGATGCAGCTGAGGCGCAACGCCTCGTGCAGGCTTTCCTGGGTGAAGAGGCGAACGTCATCACACGCCTGAAAACAGCTACGCCATTGCAGGTTAACTTACAGGTCAAATTCGCCGAAGTCAGCCGCAGCCTCGTTCGTCAGATCGGGGGCAACCTTGCAACCTTCGATGCAGGCACCGGCGGTTTCCGAGGCGGAATCGGCACAGGCCGTAACTTCACAAATGGTGACGTAAACTTTAGCGGTCCTCTAACAACTGGAAGCGGCGCGGCGGCCGCAAGTCTAGTAAACAGAGTGCCACAGCTAAGACCGGATGGGACTTTTGCGACAGACCCGCAGACTGGCGCAATCCTGTTCGAAGAAATCACGACGCCTGGGACTGCGATCGACTCGACTGACGGCACAACAATCAGCGGTCTGGGACGTCTTTTCGGGCTCGACGTGCTTGGCGCGCTCGACCTATCGGAAACCCTAGGTCTTATAACTACGCTCTCCGAGCCAAACCTGACTGCGCTCTCGGGCGAAACGGCCACATTCCTAGCGGGCGGTGAATTCCCGATCCCGATCAGCCAGGGCCTCGGCAACGTTGCTATTGAATATCGCGATTTCGGCGTGAGCCTCGCTTACACGCCAACAGTGCTGGCCAACGGTCGGATTTCTCTGCGAGTTCGCCCTGAGGTATCCGAGTTGTCGTCGCAAGGCGCGGTTACACTCAATGGTTTCCAGGTGCCAGCGCTTACTGTTCGCCGGACCGAAACGACTGTGGAGCTTGGTTCGGGCCAAAGCTTCATGATCGCCGGTCTGATGAGTGGCAATTCTCAGAATCTTTTGGATAAGGCCCCAGGCCTCGGCGATATTCCAATCTTGGGCAACCTGTTCCGGTCAAGAGACTTCCGCAAGGGCGAGACAGAGCTTGTGATCGTGGTCACGCCGTATCTCGTGAAACCGGTCGACGCATCTGACATCAAGCTGCCAACGGACGGTTTCCGTACTGCCAACGAGCTAGAGCAGTTCATCGGGTATCGGGACAATGCCGGCGTGTCGGGCGAACAACGCCCAATGCCCACCGCCAAGGATCAGGATGCACCGAACCCGGATGTCGGCAATGTCGATCCAGCTGCGATCGTGCCTAACAATGCGCCGAAAGATCCGCGCCGGGCAGACAAGAAGAACCGCAAGAAGGACCGCTCGGCAGACGCTGCGGCTCCCGGCTTCAGCCTCTAATTCGAGAAAGGTAAGAACAATGCACACAGCATTCAAAAGCAAACTGGCCAAAGCGCCGCTCCATGCTCTTGCACTCTCGATCGGGCTGGCTGTTGCTGGCTGCGGGGGAATGCCAAGCAACACGTCGCTGTACAGCACAAAGCAACCGGTGGTCGAACGCACCAACTATACACTCGACGTAAACACCACTGCCCAAGGACTGACAGTCTCGGAACAGACGCGTCTCAATGGCTGGTTCGAGACCATGGACCTTCGCTATGGCGACAGGGTCACGATTGAGGATCCATCGAACAGCCCTGCTGTCACCGATGCGGTCAGTGAGCTCGCAGGACGGTACGGACTGATCGTCGAACCGGTCGCTCCGACCACGGCTGGCTTTCTTCAGCCGGGCCAGGCGCGCGTTGTTATCACCCGCTCGACCGCCTCGGTACCGGGCTGCCCAGAGTGGTCCGCGCACTCGGACATGAATTACACCAACGGTATGAGCCCCAATTTCGGCTGCGCTAACAACAGCAATCTGGCTGCAATGGTCGCAAATCCAGAAGACCTGCTGAAAGGCCAGGAAGGCACCGGCGAGACCGTGATCGCCACAGGAACAAAAGCGATCGACACCTATCGCGAAGCGCCGCCATCGGGTGCTGGCGGTCTTCAGAACGCTCAAGGAGGACAGCAGTAATGAACGCTCCATGGAAATCGGGTCTCCCCGGAAATCGTGACGCATTTGCAGCCTATATCTGCGATGATGCGGCCCTCGACGTTCTTCGTCCGGTCGTTATCGAGATGGGCTGGCAAACCGAGAAGTGCAACAAGGGCGGCCTCCGCAACGCGATCCAGTCGCTATCGGTCAGCGCGAGCCCTGCAATCCTCGTGGTCGACCTGTCGGAAAGCGGAGATCCGCTGAATGACATCAATGCCTTGGCAGAGGTCTGCGAGCCCGGAACCGTGGTTATCGCGATCGGCCAGGTCAACGATGTCCGTCTTTATCGCGATCTCATCGCGAGCGGCATTCACGACTACTTGCTGAAGCCGCTGAACGCCCAGCAAGTCCACGATGCACTCAATCAGGCGCTTGCTGTCTTTACCTCGCCAAAAGCGGGTGATGGCGAAGCGGTCAAGAAACATATCTCGACTGCAATCGTGGGCACACGCGGCGGGGCCGGTGCCTCGACGCTGGCAACCTCTCTTGCGTGGCTGTTCAGCAGCGAGCACGATGCGCCGACTGCGCTGCTCGATCTCGACATCCACTTCGGGACCGGTGCGCTCGCACTCGATCTGGAACCGGGTCGCGGTCTGACCGATGCAATCGACAATCCGAGCCGTATCGACGGGCTTTTCATCGAACGTGCCATGACGCGCGCCAATGAAAAGCTCTCGATCCTCTCAGCGGAAGCTCCGATCAGCCAGCCGCTGATGACCGACGGGGCAGCTTTCGTTCAGCTGGAGGAAGAATTCCGCCAGGCGTTCGAAATGACTGTCATCGACATGCCGCGCAACATGCTGATCAACTTCCCGCACCTGCTTGCGGACGTGAACTTGGTCGTGCTGACCTGCGAACTCACGCTTGCATCGGCGCGTGACACCATTCGGGTGCTGTCGTGGCTCAAGACAAACGCCGCACACGCTCATCCAATGATCGTCGCTAACAAGGTGCAGTCGAGTGTTGCCGAGATCAGCAAGGCAGATTTCGAAGCCTCAATCGAACGCAAGATCGATTTCGTAATTCCTTACGACGCCAAGGCCGCTGCAAACGCAGCCAAGTTGGGTCAAGTGTTTGCCGATGCCAGCCGGTCGAGCAAGGCAAGCTCGGTGATCCGCCAGATCGGCGAACGGATCATGGGCGCGAGCGAGGAAGACTTGGCGTCCATCACCGAAGAAAAGAAATCGCTACTTGGCGCATTCGACCTCAAGTCGCTCTTGGCGAAAAAGGACAAGGCTGAAGCGAAAGAACCGGCTGAATAGACGGCTTTTTCACTGCGCTATTCGTAATTTGACGCAAGAATACGGATGGCGCGGCGAGCCCTATATGGGGTTCACAGGCTAAGCCGCGAAAAAAGCGGCGCAACGTAGGAACTTGGCGGGAAGCATTAGCATGGACTTTACCCAAACTCTGCTCGTTACTGGCGTGATATTCGCCGTGATCGTTGTGGGCTATCTGCTCGTCACTGGTTCCGGAGCCGGCAAGGCGCAGAAGCGCCGGCTTGATGCACTGCGCTATCGCCATTCCGAAAGCACCGATACCAAGGTCGAATCCCAGCTAAAGAAAGCCATCGCTGCGCGTAAACCAAAGGCCCACCGGATTGCCGGTTCGAGCTCACGTCTCGAAGCGCTCGAGATCCGCCTCGATCGCAGCGGCAAAAAGTGGACGCTCACCCAGTATGCCTATGCTTCAGCTGGCTTGGCAATAGTCGTGGCGATGGCGGTCTTCCTCCAATCGGGAGCGCTTCTGCTTTCGCTTGGCGTTGGGTTATTCATCGGAGCAGGTCTTCCGCACCTGGTGCTCGGTTTCTTCATCAAGAAGCGTACGGGCGAATTCAATGAGAAGTTTCCAGACGCGATCGAATTGCTGGTCCGCGGCCTGAGATCAGGCCTTCCAGTCACCGAAACGCTCGCCGTCGTTGCGCAAGAGATTCCCGGCCCGGTGGGTGAAGAATTCAAGGGCGTCGTCGAACGGATCAAAATCGGTAAAACAATGGAGGACTCGCTCCAGGACACCGCTACCCGGCTCGGCATTCCAGAGTTCAACTTCTTCTGCATCACGCTCGCCATCCAACGTGAGACCGGCGGCAACCTTGCCGAGACGCTGTCAAACCTTGCAGATGTACTGCGCAAGCGCGCCCAAATGAAGCTCAAAATCAGGGCGATGAGCTCGGAATCCAAAGCTTCCGCCTACATCGTCGGCTCGCTTCCATTCGTGGTCTTTATTATGGTTTACATGGTGAACCCGAGTTACCTCGCGGGCTTCTTTTACGAAGACCGTCTGATCATCGCCGGTCTCGGCGGGCTCGTCTGGATGAGCATCGGCGTCTTCATCATGGCCAAAATGGTCAATTTCGAAATCTAAGCGGGAAGGAAAACAGCCATGCTCGAACAACCCGCAGGACCAACACTGCTAGGTTTCGACGTTATTCTCGTCGGAACGGTGCTAGCCGGTCTGGCCGCTTTCGCGGTGGTCATGGCGATTTATGCCGCGGTCACGATCAGGGACCCGATGGCCAAGCGCGTCAAATCGCTCAACGATCGCCGGGACGAATTGAAAGCCGGAATCGTAACGCAAGGGTCGAAAAAGCGCGCCAGTCTGGTTCGCAAGACCGACAAGACCGACAAGGTCAAAGAAAAGCTGAACAGCATGAAAGTGCTGCAGCAAAGCCAGCTCGAGGCGGTCCAGCAAAAGCTGGCCCATGCCGGTTATCGAAACAAGGAACTCGCAGTATACATCATCGGTGCCCGCGCGATCCTCCCGATCGTGTTCGGGACCATCGGTTTCATCGCAATCTACGTCACCGAAATGTTCCCTGACTGGGGACCGTTCACGCGGCTTGGCGCGATCGCGATGGTTTTCTTCCTGTCCTACAAAGGCCCAGAACTGTTCCTCAAAAACAAGGCCGACAAGCGTACGAAGGAAATCCAGAAGGGCCTGCCCGACGCGCTCGATCTGCTGGTGATCTGCGCGGAGGCTGGTCTTACAGTGGATGCGGCATTCAATCGAGTCGCTAAGGAACTAGGCCAGGCCTATCCCGAATTGGGTGATGAATTCGCTCTGACCGCGATCGAGCTGTCGTTCCTCAACGAGCGCCGCGACGCGTTCAATAATCTTGCCTACCGTGTCGATCTAGACGCAGTCAAAGGTGTGGTGACGACCATGGTCCAGACCGAGCGCTACGGTACTCCGCTTGCCAGCGCGCTGCGTGTCCTGTCGGCTGAGTTCCGTAATGAACGCATGATGCGCGCCGAAGAGAAAGCCGCGCGTCTGCCGGCTATTATGACGGTGCCTCTCATCTTGTTCATTCTTCCGGTTCTGTTCATCGTGATCCTTGGCCCAGCGGCCTGCTCGATCTCGGACTCGCTCATCAACTAATAACGAAATGCGAGTGCATCGACGCACGATGCTCGCTTGACAAAAGGGGTCGGTCAGGTTCGCCTGCCCGGCCCCTTCCTACTTTGTCCGATCATCTGCAAGCGAGGCCGCGCGCACATGCATCCGGTCGAGCAATTCGCGGAACTGCGCGCGCTCTTTCGGAGCGAAGCCATCGAACAGTTCGCGCTCGGTCGCCAGCGCCAGCGGCATGACCTCGCGGTGGATCGAGCTGCCCTCCTCCGTCAGCTCCAGCAAGTGCGAGCGGCCATCCGCCTCGTTCGGCACGCGCTGGATCAATCCGCGCTCTTCCAGCACCTTGCACGCCCGGTTGACCGCGACCTTGTCCATCCGCGTCACTTGCGTCAGCGCCTGCTGCGTGCACGCGCGCTGCGAGCCGTCGCCGAGCACCGCCATGATCCGCCATTCGGTGACCTTCAGCCCGAAACGCTTGCGATAACGCTCGGCGATCAGGTCGCTGACGGCGTTGGATGCGATCGAGAGCTGATATGGCAGAAAGCCCGAAAGGCTCCACTCGTCGCCGGTTGCTAGGGTCTTGTCATTCATCCCAAGTGGTTTCTCATGAAACCATCGCGATTGGCAAGACCTCCCGCCCGGCCGCGCGCTATTTGTAAGGGCGCTCGTCCCACCAGGGGTAGAAATCGGGCATGTCCTCGCTGACCTTCGCCGGGTATCGCGGAGGGCGTTTTTCGAGGAAGCTCGCAATCCCCTCCTTCGCATCCGCCCCGCGCGACAGGCGATAGATCGCCCGGCTGTCAATCTTGTGCGCCTCCATCGGATGGTCCGCGCTCATCAGGCGCCACATCATCGCGCGGGTCATCGCGACCGAGACGGCGGAGGTGTTCTGCGCGATCTCCCGCGCCAGTTCGCGCGCTTCGTTCATCAGCACTTGCGGCGAATGGACCGAGCGCACCAGCCCGCCCTGCTGAGCTTCTTCTGCGCCAAAGACCCGGCCCGAATAGCACCATTCGAGCGCCTGGCTGATCCCGACGATCCGCGGCAGGAACCAGCTGGAGGCGGCCTCGGGCACGATCCCGCGCCGCGCGAAGACAAAGCCGAACCGCGCGGTCTCGCTCGCCAGCCGGATATCCATCGCAAGCTGCATCGTCGCGCCCACGCCCACCGCCACGCCGTTGCAGGCCGAGATCAGCGGCTTCTTGCTTTCGAACAAGCGCAACGTGAGCAATCCGCCGCCATCGCGCACACGCTCATCGGACAGGTCGGTGACCTCCTCTCCGCTGGCGAACACTTGCCCTCCCCCGTCCGGCGTCAGGTCCGCGCCGGCGCAGAAAGCGCGGTCGCCCGATCCGGTGAAGATCACAGCGCGAACGTCGTTATCGGCGTCGATATCGTCCATCGCCGCGATGATCTCCGCGCCCATCGTGCGGGTGTAGGCATTCATTTTGTCCGGGCGATTGAGTGTGATCGTGGCAATGCCATCGTCCTTGTCAACGAGGATCTGGGTGTAGTCGGTCATCGTATCGCTGCTCTCCGAATGTAAGACATGGACCGCGCAAGCGGGGCTTTTCGAAAAAACCGGAAACCGCCGGCAATCCGCGCAATTCCGCGCACATCTGCGCTTTCGGCAAGCCCAAAGTGTGACTTTCCGGGCGGACGAGTGTCAGTTTCCATTTCGCAGCAAGCATTATGAGAAGACTGGCAAGTTTTCATCGCTTTTTTCGATAGGAGCGAGGCGCAGAGTAGGAAAGCGGATCTAGGGCAGGCGCTCGTCACCGCGTTCAGCGAACATCCACCGATCGCCCCAGTCGCGCATCGCAGCCATGACCGGCGCAAGTTCCCGACCTGCCTCGGTCAGGCGATATTGTGCTTTGCGCGCGTCGGGCGGATCACGTTCCATGATGCCGTGATCGACCAATGCGGCAAGTCGCGAAGTGAGTGCTGCGCGATTGATGCCCGTGTTCGGGAGAAATTCTTCGAACCGCGTCGCTCCCAGAAACGCTTCGCGCAGGATCAGGATGACCCAGCGGTCCCCCAGAATTCGGGACGCTCTCCCGACAGGGCACGGCGAATGAGAACGCTTGAATCTCTCCATAGTCTGAAACCTAGACTTGACGGCGAAATCCGCAAGAGCAATCAATATAAGTCTTGTTTCCAGACTAAAGGAATAGCCTATGCCCCGCCCAGGTTTCGACAATGAGGCCCAAGTCCTCGATTATATGAAAAAGATCGCCGTCGGCCGATCCGGTTTCAGCAATTTCCTCGCACTTGAACCTGTCAGATGTTGGGAGGGCGAAGCGGAGATATTGATGGAAGTGAGGCCGGAAATGACCCAGCATCATGGTTTCGCGCATGGCGCGATCGTGGGTCTGATGGCCGACAATGCGTGCGCCTGGGCGGCGAGCTCGGCAGTCGGAGATGTGGTAACGGGCAGCTATACGATTAACTTCCTCGCGCCCGCCAAAGGTAAACGGCTCCGATCAAAGGGGACCGTGGTCAAGGCGGGAAAGCGACAGGTCGTGGTCCGCGCCGATGTTTGGTCGGAAAGCGAAGATGCCGATCCCGTTCTGGTGGCCGTGGCACAAGGGACAATCGTTCCCACCGGCATCGACACCGCGCCCCAGAAGGCTGCAGCATAAAACGGAAAAGCGCTGCCCGGATACGAAGGCCGGGCGGCGTTTCTTTTTTTGGAAATCGATCGGGCTTATCGCAGCGTATCCTCTTGCGCCATCGCTGCTGCAAAACGGTCTGAAAACTCGCGCACCTTTGCAGGAACATAGCTCGACGCGAGCCTGACCACATGGACCGGGAAAGCAGGCGTGTGCCAATCGGGCAAGGCTATCCGCACCCGGCCTACCGCGATATCCTCCTCAAGGGCCCAGAGCGGCCCGTGATGCAGACCTGCGCCTCCCAGGACCAGCTGGCGAATGGCAGTGACGCTGTTCGCCGCCACCCGCCCGGTTACTTCGGCACGTTTCTTCCGGCCATTGCTTTGCAGATCGAGCACTAGGCGGCGCTGCCCTCCCCTGTAGAACACGAAGGGATGGCCGGACAGATCGGCGGGGGTCGATGGCATACCGTGCTTCTCGAAATAGGATGCCGCTCCCACGATTACCCTGGGCACGACCGCGACTTTACGTGCGACGAGGCTGGAATCCGTTAGTGTGCCGATCCGGACGACTGCGTCGAGCCCGCCCTGCGTCAGGTCGTCGAAACCGCTACCGAGGACCAGCTCGACATCCAGATCGGGCGCATCGCGCATCAGGTCTGCGATGACCGGGGCGACAAAGCGCGCTCCGAAATCGACGGGTGCGCCGATCCGCAAGCGTCCGCGCGGTTCATCGATCAGACCTGCAACATCCGCTTCGAGCGCGGCCCGCTCATCCAGAAGGCGTCGTACGCCTTCGTAATAACGCAGACCCGCTTCGGTGGGCACGCTGCGCTTGGTCGATCGGCGGAGCAGTTTGGCCTGCAGGCGATCCTCGAGCGCAGAGACCTTCCGACTGACCGAGGACGGATCGACGCCCATTTCCTCGGCGACCGCGCGCAGGCTGCCCGCTTCCACGACGCGGATGAATATCTGATCGGGCGCATTCACTTCGTGCACTATTTGCATTTAGCACATGCAGATAATGTGTCTACGATCATAAGGCTGCATCTGCCATCTCTCTTTTCGTCGCCAGCGAGACTGGCTTTTTTGAAAAGGAGAAGAACGGTGACCAACCCCACGAACGCAGCCCCGGCAACAGCGCGCAACAACACCCTTGACGAAGCAGGCAAGACTGCGCTCATCACCGGGGCGAGCCGCGGACTCGGACGCGCCATGGCGCTGGCTCTTTCAGCGAGCGGCTGGAACGTGATTGGCACCTATCGCAGCCGCGCCGAAGAGGCCGAGACGGTTGCGCAGGAAGTCAGCGAACGTGGTGGCCGCGCGGCCATGCTGCCATTCGATGCCGAAACGACGGACCTGGCGGAATTCATGGCCAAGGTACAAGAAGCCCTCTCCAATCTCGGAAGCGAGACGATCGACGCTCTGGTCAACAATGCAGGCTCTGCGCACCATGCGCCGATTGCCGACACCGATCTGGACGATCTCGACGCGATGTACCGGCTTCACGTCCGCGCTCCGCTCGCCCTGACACAGGCCGCTCTTCCGCTGCTGACCGACGGAGGACGGGTGCTGTTCCTGTCCACCGGTCTCGCCCGCTTCGCACTTCCGGGATACGGGGCCTATGCGGCGATGAAGGGTGCCGTCGAAGTGATGGCCCGCTACGCAGCCAAGGAATTGGGCGAGCGCGGCATCCGGGTGAACACCATCGCACCCGGAGCGATCGAAACCGACTTCGGCGGAGGCGCCGTGCGCGACAACCCGGAAGTGAACGCGCACGTTTCCGCGATGACGGCGCTTGGCCGCCCTGGTCTGCCGCAGGAGATCGGCGATGCGGTGGCAGCGATCCTGTCGAGCGATATGCGCTGGATGTCGGGCGAACGGATCGAAATTTCAGGCGGTCAGGGACTCTGATCTGACGCCGGTCCCTCACCCGACACGAAAAAGCCCCGCTGCGAGAGGATCGCAGCGGGGCTTTCGATTGGTTGGGCCAGCCGGGTGTTTACCGCGGAGCCATCCGGATGCCGCCATCGAGGCGCACGTCTTCGCCGTTGAAATAGCCGGTTTCGATCATGGTCATGGCGAGCTTGGCATATTCCTCCGGATTGCCAAGGCGTTTCGGGAACGGGACGCTCGCGGCGAGCGCTTCTTTCACCTGCGGCGGGGCTGCGTTCATCAGCGGGGTTTCGAAAATGCCCGGCAGGATCGTGTTCACGCGGATGCCTTCGCGCATAAGGTCGCGCGCGATCGGCAGGGTCATGCCGACGACGCCGCCCTTCGATGCGGAATAGGCGGCCTGGCCAATCTGGCCATCCTCTGCGGCGACCGACGCGGTGTTGACCATCGCGCCGCGCGCACCGTCTTCATTGATGGGATCGAGCGTCATCATGCCTGCCGCCGACTTGGCGATGCAGCGGAAGGTGCCGATGAGGTTCACCTGGATCACGAAATCGAATGCCGACACGGGGAAGTGCTTGATCTCGCCCGTCTGCTTGTCGCGGCTGGCGGTCTTAATCGCGTTGCCGATGCCTGCGCAATTGACGAGGATGCGCTCCTGCCCGTGCGCTTCGCGCGCCTTGGCAAAGCCTGCATCGACGTCTTCGTCGCTGGTCACATTGACCTTGCAGAACACGCCGCCGATTTCCTCGGCCATGGCGTTGCCCTTTTCCTCGTTCATGTCGAAGATCGCGACCTTTGCGCCTTTCGCGGCGAGCGCACGCGCGGTGGCTGCGCCGAGACCGGATGCACCGCCGGTGACGACAGCTGGGGTATTGGCTGAAACTTCCATTATTCTCTTTCCTCTCTGGGGTTTGACTTAAACTGCCTCAACGATGGTGACATTGGCGACGCCGCCGCCTTCGCACATCGTCTGGAGGCCGTATTTCTTGTCGTGACGCTTCAGCGCATGGACGAGCGTCGCCATCAGCTTCGTACCGCTCGCACCGAGCGGGTGGCCGAGCGCGATTGCACCGCCATGGACATTGAGCCGGTCGGGGTCGGCACCGGTATGCTTGAGCCAGGCGAGCGGGACCGGCGCGAACGCCTCGTTCACTTCATAAAGGTCGATATCGTCGATCTTCATGCCGGCGCGTTCCAGCGCGCGGTCGGTCGCGAAGAGCGGTTCTTCGAGCATGATCACCGGATCGCCGGCCGTCACGGTCAGGTTGTGGATGCGCGCCATGGGCGTCAGGCCGTGCTGCTTCAAAGCCTCTTCCGACACGACCATCACCGCCGACGAGCCGTCGCAAATCTGGCTCGCCGAAGCCGCCGTGATCTTGCCATCGGGCGCGAGCAGCTTGACCCCGGCAATACCCTCAAGCGTCGCGTCGAACCGGATGCCTTCATCGACCGTGTGCATCTCCTCGCCCTCCGGCGTTTCGATCTGGACCGGCACGATCTCGTTTTCGAATGCACCGGTTTCGGTCGCCTTGATCGCGCGCATGTGACTTTCGAGCGCGAAGCTATCGAGCTGCTCCTTCGAGAAGTCGTGCTTGTCCGCAATCATCTGTGCGCCCATGAATTGGCTGAACTGCACGCCCGGATATTTCTCCTGAACGCCGGGCGACATGTAATTGCCCAGCCCCTCTTTCATGTGAAGCGTCATGTTCGAACCCATCGGCACGCGAGTCATGCTTTCGACGCCGCTGGCGATGACGACGTCCTGCGTCCCGCTCATAACGGCCTGCGCGGCGAACTGGATCGCCTGCTGCGAAGAACCGCACTGGCGGTCGATCGAAACCGCCGGGGTGGATTGCGGGAGAAGCTTCGATGCGAGCACGCCCATGCGCCCGACCTGGCCCGCCTGCTCGCCCGCTTGGCTGACGCAGCCGGTCACGACATCGTCGACCGCTTTCGGATCGATGCCGCTGCGCTCGACAACCGCGTCGAGCGATTTGGCGAGGAGATCGACGGGGTGTACACCGGCAAGGCGGCCGCCGCGCTTGCCGCCGGCGGTGCGGACGGCATCGACGATATAGGCTGTGGGCATGATCGGGGGTGTCCTCTCGTTTACGTAAACGTTGCTGTTTGCCACTCGCCTATGGGAGGGGCGGCGCGGAATCAAGGACGCAAAATGGTGGGCGCTGCGCGCCTTGCGTCCGCTGGCTCTTGTGTCGCTACGGCAAGCGTGGTTAGCGCTGGCCCGGACATGTCCATCAGCGATCTCGCCACCAACGCACAAAGAGCGCTCGAGCGCGGCGATCCTGCCGCTTTGGCGATGTTCGACCGCGCGATAAAGGGTGATCCGGGCAATGCACGGCTGTGGCTCGGTAAGGCGCGCGCGCTCGAACTGGTAGACGACAGGAAAGGCGCGCGGATCGTGGCGCAACAGATCGCGGACCAGGCTCCGGGCTTTATCGACGCGCAGGACAAACTGGCGGAGATGAGATTGGCGGCGGGCGAGCCTGATTTCGCCTCGCATTACGCCAAGGCTGCCTCCAGGCAGCCGCGCGATCCCAACATCCTTGCCGCATGGTGCAATGCGCTCGGGGCGGTGGATCGCTCAGGCGAGGCGGCGGACATTGCAGCGCAGGCGCGAAGCCGCTTCCCGGACGAGCCGCACTTCACGCTTCTGGAAGCTATGCATGCGGGAGCAGGGGGCGAGTGGGACCGCGCCGAAGCGATCTTTGCCTCGCTCGCAAGCTCGACACCGCAGCGCCTAATACAGGAAGCGCGGCACAGGCTGCGCGCTGAAGACTCCGGCAAAGCGCAGACCCTGCTTGATCAGGCACTGGCAAAAGACCCATGGAACATCGCGGCATGGGCGCTGCTGGACATCGTGTGGCGCATAAGCGGTGACGCACGGGCGGACTGGCTTCATGGTCAAGAAGGGCTGGTGCAAATCCGCCCCCTCGCCGGACGAGAAGGCCTAGTCAGCGATGCCGCCAGCGAATTGCGCAAGCTGCATGACAATTCGGCGATGCCTATTGGACAATCGTTGCGCGGAGGCAGCCAGACCCGCGGCATCCTGTTCGACCGTGCGGAGCCGATCTTTGCCGAACTGCGAGATGCGATCCTCGCGACGTTGAAGGAGTACCGCGCAGACCTCCCTCCCCTCGACGAAACCCACCCGCTCCTGCGGCACCGCGAAACCCCGTGGTCGCTTGCAGGATCTTGGTCCGTGCGGCTGGCCGGCGGCGACGATCACCATGCATCGCACATTCACCCGGCGGGCATCGTCTCCAGCGCGCTCTACCTCGTCGTACCTGAAGCCGCCGCAGACGAGACAGCGCGCCAAGGATGGCTGGAGCTCGGCCGCCCTCCTCGCGATCTCGGGCTCGAGCTACCCGCGCTGGCGACTATCAAGCCGAAACCCGGCCATCTCGCGCTATTCCCCTCAACGATGTACCACGGCACGACCCCGTTCGGCGCTGTCGGCCAGAGTGAGCGCATGACGGTCGCGTTCGATGTAAAGGTTAGTTGAGGCGGCGGACCTTTACCGCGCGTTTGTTATTCACCTTCGCCTTGAAGCTGCCCAGCGCGGCTTTTTTGATGACGATAGTGTCGCCCGCACCGAACCTGCGAAACCCGGTCGTGCTTTCGGTCTCGATCCAGCGGGCGCCGTCTTCCAGCTCGAAGATATGCCGGCCATTGCCGAGCTTTTCGGCGTTGGCGAGCGTCGCCGTGATTTCGTTCACGTCATCGTCGCCATCGCTGCCGCCGAACAACCGGATCTTCGGCAGGTTCAATCCGAACAGCCCGCGCTTGGCCTCGACGATCTGCTCACGCTCGGCGAGAACAAGCTCTTTCGATTCCTGCGCTTCGAACACCTTGGCGACTTCGCGGTCGAAACACGCGAGGCGCTCGGTCGGATCGGCGATTTCGCGGCAATCGAACATCTTGCCGATCACTTCGGGCGTTTCGAGGGCATCGGCCGGGTCTGACGGCGTCTGCGCCGACAACGGCGCGGACAAGGGCGCGGACAACGCCAAGACTGAAATCCCGGCCACCACTGCGATGGCGGCGGGGTTGGTTGGCAGCGAGCAAAACGCGTTCATGATTGAATTTCTCCGGAAGCCAGGTGCGACGATAATGCCATTACCGGGTGTGGCAATGTGTTACCGGGGTCCTGGGCCGGATTGCAAGAACACACGCAATTTCGTGCAAACCGATGGTTAATTCGCGCTGTCTAGGAGTGTTGCACCACTGCTACACCGCGATTTCAATTTGGCGAAAACGCTTGTAATCGCTTTTCATTCGCCGACCAAGGGGCGTAACCCATAGTGCAGGGACCGGACGGGCGGATTCCGCGCAGGGTATGCGTGGGCCGTGAACGGATATCCCGACGAATGGATGGCGACACCGCAAGGTCTTACCGGGCCGAGTGACTGGAACCGTCTTAAACGTGCCTTTCAATATTTAGGGAAGGCATCTGTCATGAGGGTAGAAACCATATGAAATTTTCCAAGCAGCTCCGACTGAGCGCCGGATCGCTGGCGGTTGGTTTGGTTCTGTCGTCGGCTCCGGCCTTCGCACAGGACGCTGACATCACCTCCGATGGTGATGAATCGGCAACCGCCGAAGATAACCAGATCCTGGTTACCGGTTCGCGTCTCAATGTTAACCCCAACCTCGAAGGTGCAAACCCTGTTCTGAGCCTTTCGAGCGAGCAGATCGTGCAACAAGGTACGGTTCGCATCGAAGACCTTGTGAACCAGATTCCTCAGGTGTTCGCCGGCCAGGCTGGCGAAGTCTCCAACAGTGCCACCGGTACATCGACACTTGATCTTCGCGGTCTTGGGCCTGAGCGTACGCTGGTTCTGATTGATGGCCGTCGCCTGCCATTCGGTTCATCAGCCGCTGGCGGATCCTCCGCGAACCTCGATGTCATCCCGACGCAGCTGATCGAGCGCATCGACGTTCTGACCGGCGGCGCGTCGGCCGTTTACGGTTCGGATGCAGTCGCAGGCGTTGCAAACTTCATTCTGCGCCGCGATTTCGAAGGCGTGGAACTCGACATACAAGGCGGTTTCCAGCAGCACGGCAACAACATCGACTTCTTCGAAAATGTGCTTGAGACCGCCCAGCAACCAATTCCGGGCGACACCACGGATGGGGCTGAATACTCCTTCACCGGTATCATCGGCGCGAACACGGCCGACGGACGCGGCAACGTGACACTTTTCGCCAACTATGAACGGCGTGAACAAGTGCTTCAGGCCGATCGCGTCTTTTCGGCATGTACGCTAGGCTCTTCGGGGTCGGGTTTCGAGGGTGTTGGCTGCGTCGGATCGGCGAACTTCAGAGCCTTCTTCAATAATGAAGGCCTTCGCGACTCGCTGATACTCGATGCCGATGGTGATCCTATCAATGCTGCCTTCCAGGAACTGGACGGCACGATTGTGCCTTTCGCAGGCGGCCCTGCTCAGACCTTTAACTTTGGCGCTCAGAACTTCTTCCAGCGTCCGTCGGAGCGATTCAACATTTATGCTCGCGGGCACTACGAGATTTCCGACAATGTCGAAATTTTCGCAGACTTGTCCTACGTCGACAATATCTCAGATGCACAGATTGCTGAAACGGCATCCTTCGGTGCGTTTACGATCAATTGCGACAACCCCTTCATTCAGGGAACACCAGGTCTCGACCTGGCTGCTCTATATGGTTGTACGGGCGCGGATATTGCCGATGGAACGTTGATTCCGATCGCCACCGCCACGCACCGTAACGTTGAAGGTGGTCCGCGTAACTCACGTCTCGAAAACTCCACGTTCCGTATCGTTGGCGGGCTTCGCGGCGATTTCGGTGACGGGGTCTGGTCTTACGAGGTTTTCGGACAGTACTCCGAAGCTTCCGACACTTCGGTTTCAACCAACGACTTTATCGTTTCCAATCTGCAGCAGGCATTCCTCGCTGTCGATGATGGTGACGGCAACGTCGTTTGCTCTGATCCGTCGGGTGGCTGCGTTCCTTATAACCCGTTCCAGCGCAACCCGGATGGTACAACCCTGATCACCCAGGATCAGCTCGACTTCATCCAGGGCGTCGGCATTGTGATCGGTGAAACCACTCAGTTGGTGGCCGGTGCGAACGTCCAGGCCGATCTGGGCGAATACGGATTTAAGTCTCCATTCAGTGAAGAAGGCATCGCGTTCCTCGTGGGCGTCGAGTATCGTGAAGATACACTCGAGCGGATCCCCGACGAAATCAGTCAGGTTCCCGGTGGCGGCTTCACCGGCGTCGGCGGCCCGACGCTTCCGGTCGAGGGTTCGGTCGATGTCTACGAGCTGTTCGGCGAACTCCAGATCCCGCTCGCAACCAATCGTCCGTTCTTCGAGGAACTGACACTATCGGGTCAGTATCGTTATTCGGATTACACGACTGACGGTAACGGCACTTCAAATGGCTTCAGCACCGATGCTTTCGGTGTGCAGCTTGTCTGGGCTCCGGTAGAAGACATTCGGTTTAGAGGGCAGTTTCAGCGTGCCGTTCGCGCACCGAACGTCGTCGAACTGTTTACCGGCATCGGCACCAACCTGCCGAACCTCAACTCCGGGACGAATGCTAATGGTGACACGATCTTTGATCCGTGCGCCACGTCGGCTCCTACCGCGACGTTCGAGCAGTGCGCAAACACAGGCGTAACTGCCGATCAGTTTGGAGGCATTAACGACGTGATCTCGGGGCAAACCCAGTCGATCACTAGCGGTAACCCGGATCTCCAGCCGGAAAGCTCAGACACCTACACGTTTGGCGTGGTGTTTGAACCGAGCTTTGTTCCCGGTCTTCAGATATCGGTCGATTATTTCGATATCACGGTTGAGGATTTCATCAACGCCGGCATCGCAGCCCAGTTTGCTCTGGATAACTGTCTCGAAACTGGCGAAGCGCTGTTCTGCGACCTCATCACTCGTGGTCCTGGCGGTACGCTGGCGTCTGGCTTCCCGGGCACTGGCTTTGACCAGACCAATATCAACATCGCCGAACTAGAGACATCGGGTATCGATGCGCAGATCACTTACAACACCGATATCGGTAGCCTTGGTGGTTTGAACTTCATCTATGCAGCGACCTATCTTGACACATTCGACTTCACGCCATTCCCGGATGCTGCTGTCGTTGAATGTGCGGGTTTCTCGGACAATGCATGTTTGAACCCGGTCAACTCCGAATATCGCCACCGTGCGACGGTGACGTGGCAGTCGAACTTCAATCTCGATACCACGTTGACCTGGCGTCACTTTAGCTCGGTCGATGCGTTTGCTGATGCTGCAGAGGTTCCGGAGCAGATCGATAACAACCTGGAGTCGGTCAACTACTTCGACCTGTCGTTCCTTTATGGAGTGACCGATGATATCACCTTGCGAGCTGGTATTATCAACCTCTTCAACGACAACCCGCCGATCTCTGCCGCTGGTGGTCCGCCGCTCGGCAACGGGAACACCTTCCCGACGGTCTACGACACCGGCCGGCAGTTCTTCGCGGGTCTTAACTTCCGGTTCTGATCTTCCCAAAGAACTAAAACAGCGAAAGCCGCGGACTTCGGTCCGCGGCTTTTTTGTTCAAGTGAAGCGTATGAGAATCACTTCAGCCCAAGTGCTGCGCTCGCAAGGGTCAACTATGCTTCTTTCGTCTGAACTGGCTTCCGACCGCCGCGATGAATGCCTGATTGTTGCATTTTCGCTACGCTCATCAGTGTGATTTCAAAAAAAGGTCGCCGAGTCCCATCTCCCATCTTGCGCACATCTTTCGGGATTGCTCTTTGGAACTCTGTTGAATTTTTCAGCATACCACTGGGGACTAAACCAATGAACAAAGTGAACTCTGCCGGCTTTGCCGGTCGTGCTCGTTTCTATGCGGGCGTCGGGGTCGCAGCCTTGGCACTTACAGCAGCCGGGTCGCCCCTTGCTGCGCAAGATCAGGAAGCCGACGTTGAAGCTACCGATTCGGAAGAATTGGGAACAGACACCGTTGCGGCTGACAACGTCATCACCGTTACAGGTTCGCGCATTCTGCGCCCAAACGTCGAAAGCACCAGTCCGATCGTGTCACTGTCGCTAGAAGAAATTCAGTCGACCGGTGAAGTTAATATCGGCGACGTGCTGAATGACCTTCCGTCGCTTCGCTCCACATTCAGCCAGGCGAACTCTACGCGCTTTATCGGCACGGCCGGCCTTAACCTGCTAGACCTTCGCGGTCTCGGCACTAACCGGACTCTCGTGCTCGTAAACGGGCGCCGTCACATCACTTCGCAGCCCGGTGTGCCTACCAGCGTTGACGTCAATACTATTCCGAACTCGCTTCTCGAGCGCGTCGACATCTCCACTGGCGGCAACAGTGCAATTTACGGTGCTGACGCGGTCGCAGGTGTTGTCAACTTTATCACAAGGCGTGACTTCGAGGGCATCGAAGGCCAGATTCAAGGTGGTATTACTGACGAAGGTGAGCGCGACACTTTCTTCGCATCGCTCACAGCCGGCACAAACTTTGCTGACAATCGTGGTAATATCGCGGTCGCCGGTGAGTACAGCCGTCAACGTGCGCTGTTCAACACAGACCGTGATAGCGTTTCTGGAGCCTTCTCAGGTCGGCGCCAGCTTCAGTTGATAGAAGACGCTTCGGGCGAGGGTCCTAACGCGTTCGACGGCATCCCAGACCGGGTGTTTCTGGGCGGCATTCGCAACAATAACATCTCCGAAGGCGGCCTCTTTACTGCGAGCTGCCCCGGGTTGCCAGAAGCGGGCTCGGGCGATCCCGTTCCGTTCTCTTGCACAGGCGCCCTCGACTTCCGCGGCAATCCGTTGTCGCAAACGTTCGTGTTTTTGCCTGACGGAAATCTGATCCCGAACCCAATCATCGCCGACCTACGCGAAAATGCTGTGACGGGTAACGCGATCGGTGGACTCGGCTCGACTCTCCGTCTCACCGGGCAGCTTGCTCCTGAGATTGAGCGTTCCGTGGTGAACGTACTCGCAAGCTTCGAGGTCACTGAGGCTTTCCGTCCGTTTGTCGAGGCAAAGTACGCACGTATCGATGCTATTCAGGAGGGTCAGCCAACCTTCTTCAATAACACCTTCTCAATCGATAACCCGTTTCTGAACGATCAGGCGCGCGCAACGCTGTTAGAAGCAGGTGTCGACACAGCATTTCGCGCCTTCCGTTTCAACGTCGACTTCGGCGGTCGCGGTGAGGACCACCGTCGTGAAACCTATCGCGCAGTGGTCGGTGTCGACGGCACGTTCAATGACGACTGGACCTACGAAGTTGCTTTCAACTATGGTCGTTTGGAAACCGATTACACCACCGCCGGCAATGTGTTGATTGCGGAATACTTCAACTCGCAAGACGCAGTTTTGGATGGTGCTGGTAACATCGTTTGCGGCATCAACGCCGATGCCGATCCTTCAAACGATGACGCAGCTTGTGTTCCGGTGAACCTGTTCGGCAACGGGGCTCCTTCGGCTGCCGCGCTTAATTATTTCGTCATCGACTCCAGTCGTGAGCAGGAAGCAGAACAGTACCAGGTGACTGCATACATTGCAGGCGATACTTCGGACTTTTTCGAGCTTCCGGCGGGTGCCGTGCAGTTCGCTATCGGAGGTGAATATCGCGAAGAAACGGCTTTCTCAGCGTTCGACGAAGTGACCCGTTCGGGCGCTACCTTCCTCAACGCGATCCCGATCTTCGATCCTCCGAACCTTGAGGCATGGGAAGCTTACGGTGAAATTCGCGTACCGCTTCTTGCTGATGTTCCAGGCTTCCAAGAGCTCACTTTCGAAGGTGCTTTCCGAGTTTCTGATTATAATATCGGCAACGTTGGCACGGCAGAGACTTACAACGCGGGCCTTATCTGGCAGCCGATCGACAGTCTCCGTCTCCGCGGCAGTTACGCTCGTTCGGTACGGATCCCAACGCAGAACGACCTCTTTGCAGAGCCAAGTCAGACGTTCCTGAATGGTCTTCAGGACCCATGCGGAGCCCAGTTCATCGATGCGAACCCCAACCGGCGCGCGAACTGTGCTGCCGACGGTGTTCCAACCACGATTACGGTAGGCGGCATCGAGGTCCCATTCGAGAACACGCCTAACTCGGGTATCCGCGGTTTGAACGGAAGCAACCCGAACCTCGAAGCTGAGGTTTCGGACAGCTTCACAGCTGGTTTCATTTTCCAGCCGACGTTTGTCCCAGGGCTTTCGTTGTCGGTGGACTACTACAATATTGAGATCGACAACGTGATCTTCTCGCTGTTGCCGCAAACGATTATTGACCAGTGCTATGATAGCACGACCGGCATCGATAACCCGTTCTGTGCAGCGATCAATCGTCGACCAGATGGCACGTTTCAGGGTCAGTCTGATCGGCGTTTGCCAGATAACTCGATTGAATCCTTCGATGTGGGCCCGGATGATTCGTCGTTCCTATCTGGTCCGTTCAACTTTGCTCGTCAGCAGACGTCGGGTATCGATTTGGACTTGAACTACAGCCGTGACATCGGCGGTGTTGGCTTTACGTTCCGCGGTTTGCTGTCATACGTGATCGAGCGCGACAACTTCACCAACATCGAGGATCCGACCTTCATCGATCAGCAGCTTCTCGAGTTGGGTGATCCGGAGTTCGCGGGGAACATGATTGTCGGACTGGACTTTGGTTTGCCGCGGGTAACCTACAATCTGCGTTACATTGGCGAGCAGTTCGTGGACGAATTCGAGACGTTCAACAGTCTCCAAGGTCGTCCGCCTGAAGATGCCGATTTCTCGTTCCCGAGCGAGTATCCCGAAACGTTCTACCACAATCTCCGTGTCGATTTCGAACTTGACAACGGTTACGCATTCTATGTTGGTGCGGATAACCTGCTCAATACCATCCCGCCTCTTGGTGTGACCGGTACGGGAGCTGGTAGCGGTATTTACGACAATATCGGACGCTTCCTCTACGCGGGCGCTCGCTTCACATTCTAATCGAGCCCCATTGAGAAAATGAAAAGGCCCCGGGAAACCGGGGCCTTTTTTATTGGCAGTGTAGTGTTTCGCGTAGCAGCGAGGCGGGGCTATTCCTGCTTCTCGCCAGCCGTGATGGTCAGTTCGCCATCGCCCTCATCTACCGTCACAATCATCCCGTCGCTGACGCTGCCTTCAAGCAGCATTTCGGCCAGCGGATCCTGCAAATACCGCTGCACGGCGCGTTTCAGAGGACGCGCGCCATAGACCGGGTCGTAGCCGACCCGCCCGAGCCAGCGGAGAGCGGCGTCGGTAAGGTCGATCGTGATCTTCCGATCGTCCAGCAGCCGCTGAACGCGCTTCACCTGGATCGCCACGATCGGGGCCATGTGCTCCATCGCCAGACGGTGGAACAGGATGATTTCGTCCAGCCGGTTGAGGAATTCCGGACGGAAGTGACCGCGCACCACGTCCATCACCTGATCCTCGACCTCGGCGACCTTCTGATCGTCGCCCAAATTGGAGAGGAACTGGCTGCCGAGGTTCGACGTGAGGATGATGAGCGTGTTCGAGAAATCGACCACCCTCCCCTGCCCGTCGGTCAGACGGCCATCGTCGAGCACTTGCAGCAGCACGTTGAACACGTCGCCATGCGCTTTCTCTACCTCGTCGAACAGAACCACCTGATACGGCCGGCGGCGGACGGCTTCGGTGAGCACCCCGCCCTCGTCATAGCCAACATAACCCGGAGGCGCGCCGATCAGGCGGGCAACCGAGTGCTTCTCCATGAACTCGCTCATGTCGATGCGCACCATCGCGCTGTCATCATCGAACAGGAAACCCGCGAGCGCCTTGGTCAGCTCGGTCTTGCCGACGCCGGTCGGGCCGAGAAACAGGAAGCTGCCGAGCGGGCGGTTCGGATCCTGCAGGCCGGCACGCGCTCGGCGCACTGCCTTCGACACGGATTCAATCGCGGCTTCCTGACCGATCACGCGCTTGCCGAGGATGCTCTCCATCTGAAGCAGTTTCTCGCGCTCGCCTTCCATCATCCGTTCCATCGGGATGCCGGTCCAGCGCGCGACAACGCCTGCGATGTCCTCTTCGGTCACTTCTTCGCGAAGAAGCGCGTCCTCGCTAAGCTCTTCCGCGGCTTCCAGACGTTTCTCAAGCTCGGGAATTTTCCCGTACGAAAGCTCACCCGCCTTCGCGAGATCGCCTTCGCGCTGCGCTTGTTCCAGCTCCAGCCGGGCATGGTCGAGCTGCTCCTTGATCTCGCCCTCGGCGGCGATCTTGTCGCGCTCGTTCTGCCAGCGCGTGGTCAGCTCGGATGATTCCTGTTCGAGCTCGGCGAGCTCCTTGCGCAGGTTCTCGAGCCGGTCTTTCGAACCCTGGTCGTCTTCCTTCTCGAGCGCGGATTCCTCGATTTTGAGCTGGATGATGCGCCGGTCGAGTTCGTCAATCTCCTCGGGCTTGGATTCGACTTCCATGCGAATACGCGAAGCGGCCTCGTCCATAAGGTCGATCGCCTTGTCGGGCAGGAACCGGTTCTGGATATAGCGGTCGGAAAGGCGCGCAGCGGCGACAATGCTGCCATCGGTGATGCGTACGCCGTGATGCAGCTCGTACTTGTCCTTGATACCGCGCAGTATCGATATCGTATCCTCGACGCTCGGCTCTTCGATATAGACCGGCTGGAACCGCCGCTGCAGCGCCGGGTCCTTCTCGACATATTTCTGATATTCATCGAGCGTGGTCGCGCCAATACAGTGCAGCTCTCCGCGAGAAAGGGCTGGCTTGAGCAGATTGGAGGCATCCATCGAGCCTTCACTCGCGCCCGCCCCGATCAGCGTATGCATCTCGTCGATGAAAAGGATGATCTGGCCGTCGGCGTTCTTGACCTCGTCGAGCACCGATTTCAGCCGCTCTTCGAACTCTCCGCGATATTTCGCGCCCGCGATGAGCGCGCCCATGTCGAGCGACATCAGCGTGCGACCCTTTAGGCTGTCGGGCACGTCGCCATTGGCAATGCGCAGCGCGAGGCCCTCTGCGATGGCAGTCTTACCGGTGCCGGGTTCGCCGATCAGCGCAGGGTTATTCTTGGTCCGGCGAGCGAGGATCTGGACCGTCCGGCGGATTTCCTCGTCGCGGCCGATGACCGGATCGAGCTTCCCGTCGCGCGCCGCCTGCGTCAGGTCGCGCGCATATTTCTCCATCGCGTCGTAATTCGCCTCGGCATTGGCGCTGTCGGCCTTCTTTCCGCCGCGCAGCTGATCGATCGCGGAATTGAGAGCCTGCGGCGTGACGCTAGCGGCCTTCATCGCTTCGCCGGTCCCCCCCGGCGCGAGCGAGAGTGCGACCAGCAGCATCTCGACCGTAACGTAGCTGTCGCCTGCTTTCTCGGCGACCTGCTCGGCAGAATCGAGCACGCGCACGGCATCGTTATCGAGGCCGGGCGTCTGCTGCGCCCCGCCCCCGGTCACTGCCGGGATTTTTGCAAGCGAAGCATCGACCGCGCTGACCGCAAGCGCAGCTTCGCCGCCCGCGCGCTGGATCAGCCCGGCGGCCATGCCTTCTTCGTCTTCGAGCAGCGCCTTGAGCAAGTGCAGCGGCGTGATCCGCTGGTGGTTCATGCGGATCGCAACCGTTTGTGCGCTCTGCAGAAAGCCCTTCGCGCGGTCTGTGAACTTTTCGAGATTCATCTGGGTGTTCCCCTCAATGGATTTTACCGCCTCGATATAGCGTTGCAAATAAGCAACACAAGGACCTGTCTCGCAGAAATTGCAGGTGTATTACCCGCATATAGGGGTCGGTCCTGTTCTTGCGAGGGGTGACGCGCAATTTGCGCGCCACCGATGCGCCGATCGCAGCAGGATTCCTATGCCGAGGCGTCTTCCAGGCCGGGGACCATCACCGTGCGCGCGCCGCCGAAATCTTCGCGGACGACGATCACGCCCTGCTTCTCGAGGTGGTCGAGCAGGCGGCGGATGCGTCCCGGCGAACTGGTGCCATACGCCCTCGCCAGCGCATCCTCATCCACTTCGGTTTCGCCCGCATGCGCCGCGCGGGCGATCACGAGCCATGGCGCGAGCAAATCTTCCTCCACATGCGAGGCAAGATCGAGAATGCGGATGCGGGTCGCCTCTTCGAGGTCGTTGAGCCCAGCTCCGGCGATGGCGAAGGCTCGGCGAAACGCCTGCATGTCCGGCATCGGCCCGATGATCCGCTCCCGGCGACAATGCATCAGGAATGTCTGGTATTGTGCGCTCGCGGACTGGAAGGCCGCTTCGCTCGAGCTCGCGAGCTCCTCGATGATCTCGCCGATCCGCGCCTGCACATCGGTTTGCGCGGCCAGGCCAACGTCAACCTCATCCGCGTCTTCGCTCGCCGCGATGCTCTGCTCGACCGCTTCGATCGGCGGAGCAGCGGGCGGAGGCGGGGCGGGAGGCGTCTGCGCCGCCTCTGCCGCCAGGTCGCGCGTCAGCAGCGCTTCCATATCCTCCGGCGCTTCGGACGGCATCGGCATCAGGCCGCCCACCTCGTCTTTCTTGCCGGACTTTACCGGACCGATCTTCACCGCGACCGGGCGGCGAGTGATCGCCGGGCCCAGCGCCAGGAAATAGCCGCGCTCAAGCTCGCGGATACGCTCGGCCTGGCGCCGCTCCATCCCCAGCAGGTCGGCGGCGCGCACCATATCGATGTCGAGAAAGGTGCGCCCCATCAGGAAGTTCGAAGCTTCCGCCGCGACATTCTTTGCAAGTTTGGCCAGCCGCTGCGTAGCGACGATCCCGGCGAGGCCGCGCTTCCGGCCGCGGCACATAAGGTTGGTCATCGCGCCAAGGGTCATGCGGCGGGTGTCTTCGGCAATCTCGCCCGCGACCGAGGGCGCGAACATCTGCGCTTCGTCCACCACGACAAGAGCTGGAAACCAGTGTTCGCGGGGGGCATCGAACAGCGCGGTGATGAACTGCGCGGCGCAGCGGATTTGTTGCTCAACTTCCAGCGCCTCCAGCGCCAGCACCACGCTGGCCCGGTGTTCGCGGATACGGCGCGCAAGCGCTTCTATCTCAGGCGGGGAATAGGCCGCGCCGTCGATCACGATATGGCCGAATTCCTCAGCGAGCGAAGTGAAGTCGCCTTCGGGATCGATCACCACCTGCTGCACCATTTGCGCGCTCTCTTCGAGCAGGCGGCGCAGCAGATGCGATTTGCCGCTGCCCGAATTGCCCTGCACCAGCAGGCGGGTCGCGAGCAATTCTTCGATGTCGAACTCGACCGGCGTGCCGGAGGCTTCGTGCCCGATGGTGATTTGCGCTTTCACCCCGCTTGGGTAGCCAGCCGAATCCAAGCAGCGGAAGGGCGCAAGAGCCGCTAATCCCCAATCGCTTCGCCAGCCGCCCCCTTTTCCGCCGCGCCATCGGCCGCTAGCAATAGGGCAAGCAGAAGGGATCATGATGCGGAAATGGTTGATCGGGGGCGGCGTTACGGCCCTTGTAGCGGTGTTGGCAGTGCTCATCGGTTTGATGACGTGGGAGCCATTCTATGCGCATCAAGCAGAGGCCCCGCCCGAGCGGGTTTACTCGGCGGAGATCATCCGCAGCGAATACGGCGTGCCGCATATCTACGGCGAAACCGATCCCGATGTCGCATTCGGCGTCGCCATCGCGCAGTCCGAGGACGATTTCTTCACCCTGCAGGACGTGATTGCGATGTCGCGCGGGCGCTACGGCGCGATTGCGGGCGAGGACGGAGCGACCTTCGATTACGTCTACCACCTGCTCGATGCGCGCGGCACGGCGGAGCGCAAATATCCGACCCTGCCGGAGGATACGCGCGCTCTGTTCGAAGGTTATGCTGCCGGGCTGAACCAGTTTGCCAAGAACAATCCCGACGAGGTGAAGCTGGCGAACCTGTTTCCCGTGAACGGAGAGGACGTCGCCGCTGGCTTCGTCCTGCGCCAGCCGTTTTTCTTCGGTCTGGCCAATGTTATCCAGCCGCTGGTCGCAGGCGAGCCGCTGCGGCGCGAGTTCGGACCGGACATTCCCGGCTTCCCGCGCGATGAAAGCGGGAAGGTCGTGGACCGGAAGGAACAGGCTGGTCTGCTCCACCCGCTACCTATCGGCGACGATGCACAATTGCTCGGGTCGAATGCCTGGGCCATCGCTCCGGAGAAATCCGGCGGGCCGACCACGCTGATCTCCAATTCGCACCAGCCGCTGCGCGGCAGCGTCGCATGGTATGAACTCGTCGTCGAAAGCGGCGAAGGCTGGCATTATGCCGGAGCGAACCTGCCAGGCACGCCCTACCCCGTCCTCGGCCATAACCGGAACCTCGGCTGGACCTATACCGTCAACCGTCCTGACCTTGTCGATGTCTATGAGCTTGAAGTGACGACATCGCCCGGCATCGATGGCGATGACATAATGTACAGACTGGACGATGAATGGCTGAAGCTCGAGGCGAAGACGGTCACGCTGCCGGTGAAGATGGGCCCGGTCACCCTGCCCATCCGCCGGACGGTCTATCGCAGCGTTCACGGACCGGTGATCAAGAACGACAACGGCTATTTCGCGATCCGTTATGGCGGGATGGATAGCGTCAGGCCGATGGATGCGTTTTACCGGCTCGGCAAATCGCAGAGCCTGGAGGAGTGGCTCGGCGTTTATGAGCGGCTCGACATACCGAACTTCAACGCGGTCTACGCCGATGCCGAAGGCAACATCGCCTACATCTACAACGCCGCCTTTCCAGACCGGCCCGAACAGGACGAAGTGAAAGCCAATTGGCGCGGCATCCTGCCAGGCAATCGCAGCGATCTGATCTGGGAGGGGACGGTCGAATTCGACGAGATTCCCAAGCTGATCAATCCCGACAGCGGGTGGCTCTACAATGCCAATAACGAGCCCTTCACAGCGGCTGGCGCGGGCAGCGATCTTGATCCCGCCGATTTCTCGCCGGTGCTGGGGGTCGAGCGCAAACAGACCAATCGCTCGCGCCGCGCGTACAAGCTGCTTTCCGAAGCCGCTCTGCTCGACCGGGAGACGCTGGAGCGGATCAAGTACGATACCGCCTATGAGCGCGTGGGCTATGTCGATGATCTGTTCGACGCGCTCGAAACGCTCGAGGTGGACGGCGAGCTGGCAGAGGCGCGCGACCTGCTGCTGACATGGGATTTCAAGGCCGACAATGAAGGCCGCGCAGACGCGCTCGCCCTGCTGATGATCCGCGATTTCATGTCCGCGGAGTACCAGAACCGCGCCACGCCCGATGTCGAGGAAAAGCTGAGCGATGCGGTCAGCCACCTTAATGAGCATTTCGGGCGGATCGATCCGCCGATGAGCGAACTTCTCCGCCTGCGTCAGGGCGATGTCGACCTGCCGCTCGATGGCGGGTCCGACACTCTGCACGCTTCGACGACCTGGCAGGTCGATGAGGATGGCCGGTTGGGCCTCGTCCACGGTGACAGCTTCATCCAATGGGTCGAATGGAAAGAGGGCGAGCGCGTGACGTCCCGCTCGATCCAGCCGTTCGGAGCAGCAATCACCCGGCCTGACAGCCCGCATCACACCGATCAGATGCAGCTGTTCGTCGATCATGAATTGAAGCCGGTGCATTTCTGGCGCGAAGACGTGATCGCCAACGCCAAACGGCGCTACACCGTCACCAACGCGCCCTGATTGATCCCTTGAATTCCGCCGGGTTTTGCCGCAGCGTATCGCACTTCAAGGGTTTCAAAAAGAGAGAGAGTTTCATGTCGCAGATGAAAGCGGGCATCCGCCTCGCCACCACAAGTTTTGCCGCAATCGCGCTGGCCACCGTCGCTCCGGCGATCCCGGCCTTCGCCGCTCAGGACGACACTTCGGCCAGTGCATCAGCCGAAGCGGGCGATTTGACCGAGCTCGTTGCACAGGTCGCCATTCCGTATGAGGAATTCCAGCTCGACAATGGCCTGACAGTGATCGTGCATGAAGACCGCAAGGCACCAGTCGTCGGCGTCGCCGTATGGTACAATGTCGGATCGAAGGACGAGCCGGAAGGCAAGACCGGCTTCGCTCACCTGTTCGAACACCTGATGTTCAACGGCAGCGAAAATGCGCCAAACGACTACTTCCAGTACCTGCAGGAAATGGGCGCCACGGATTACAACGGCACCACCAATTTCGACCGGACGAACTATTTCCAGACCGTCCCGCGTCCCGCGCTGGAGCGTGCTCTCTGGCTCGAAAGCGACCGGATGGGCTATCTTCTTGGCGCGGTCACGCAGGAAAAGCTCGATAACCAGCGCGGCGTCGTCCAGAACGAAAAGCGTCAGGGCGATAACCAGCCGGGCGGCCTCGTTTTCTATGAAATCCTCGACAAGATGTTCCCGGAAGGCCACCCGTACGGCCACACGCCGATCGGATCGATGGCCGATCTCGACAGCGCCTCGATGGAAGATGTGCGAAACTGGTTCCGTGACAAATACGGCCCGAACAACGCGACCATTGTGCTCGCCGGCGATATCTCCGCTGCCGAAGCGCGTCCCTTGGTCGAGCGCTATTTCGGTCCCATTGCCCGCGGTCCGGTGAACAATCCGGCAGAGGCAGCGATACCCGTTCTTGAAGAGGACATTCGCAGCGTCATGCGTGACAAGGTCGCCGCGACCACGGTCACGAAATACTGGCCCGCACCGGGGATCACCAGCGAGGAACTCACCGCGCTCAATATCGGCACGAGCATATTCGGCGGCCTCGCATCCAGCCGTCTTGACGAAATACTCGTGCGCGATGAACAGCTTGCGGTCGGTGTCGGCGCTGGCAATTTCGATTTCCAACGCATGGGCATCCTGCTCGTGAACGCGACGCTGAGACCCGGCGTCGAGCTCGCGACGCTCGAAGCGCGTCTTGACGAGCTGATCGCCGAATACATCGCCGAAGGCCCGACCGAGGACGAGGTACGCCGCGCCGCCACCAGCCAGCTGGCGTCCACCATCCGCGGGCTCGAACAGGTTGGCGGCTTCGGCGGCAAGGCGGTGACGCTGGCCCGCGGCGAAGTGCTTGCAGGCGATCCAGGGCTGTTCAAGAAGCAGTTCGACACGCTCGCCACCCTCACCGCTGCCGACGTGAAGGCCGCGATGGAGCGCTGGCTCACTCGCCCCAGTTTCACGCTCGTTCTCGAACCGGGTGAGCGCGATGGCGAATACGAAGAGGCCTCGTCGGTCGCAACAGGCGGCGCAGCCGAAGCCGATGCGTCCGCTGCAGAGCCGGAAGAGATCACCGTCTCCGAAGTCCGGCCCGCGCCGCCGATCGACACGATCGCATCGCTCGATTTCCCTGATATCGAGCGCGCCATGCTCGCCAATGGCATGCAGCTGACCTACGCGCAGCGCGACGCCGTGCCCGCGACCTATGTGACGATGTCGTTCGACGCAGGCAGCGCAGCAGATCCGGTCGATATGCGCGGTCTCGAAGACCTCACCCTGGCGCTGTTCGATGAAGGCACGGCCGACATGACCAGCCAGGAAATCGCCGAGGAGCGTGAGCGTCTGGGCGCAACGATTGCGACAGGCGGCGGCGCTGACCGTTCGACTTTCACGCTTTCGGCGCTGTCATCGAACCTGACGCCGTCGCTCGAACTGCTCAGCAGCGTCGTGCGCGAACCGGCTTTCAACCCCGCCGATCTGGAGCGTGTCCGCGCTCAGACGATCACCGGGATCAAGCAGCAGATGACGACGCCGCAAGGCATCGCTTTCCGCTCGATCGCGCCCGAAGTGTTCGGCTCTGCAAGCCCCTATGGCGGCAGCAGCACCGTCGAAAGCGTCAGCGCGATCAGCCGCGATGATCTGGTCGCCTTCAAGGACACCTGGATCCGTCCGGACAATGGCGAAGTGTTCGTAATCTCCGACCGTCCGATGGCCGAAATCGTGGCCGCGCTGAACGGCGTCTTCGGCGATTGGGAGGCACCCGCTGCGGATAAGGGAACCAAGAGCTTCTCGCTCGACGGAGCCCCGGATAACGGCAACCGCATCATCCTGATCAACCGTCCGAACAGCCCGCAGAGCTTTATCCTCGGCGCGCAGCTGACGCCGCTCAATGCCAGCGATGACAGCTATATCGACTTCGCCAACGCCAACAATTCGCTCGGCGGCAACTTCCTCGCACGGCTCAACATGAACCTGCGCGAGACAAAGGGCTGGAGCTATGGCGTCCGCGGCGCTCCGCAGGAGCGCGAAAATGCGGTGGTCTACACCATCTCAGGCGGCGTCCAGGCCGATCGCACGGGCGACTCGGTTGCGGAACTCATCCGTGAAACCGGCGAATTCCTGAGCACGAACGGCGTGACCGCGGAAGAACTCTCCCGCAACGTGGCGGCTGAAATCGGCGAATTGCCCGGACGCTTCGAAACCTCGCCGGCGGTCCTGAGGGCGATGCAGAGCAACGCGCTCTATGGCCGTTCGGATGACTATTACGAAGGGCTCGTCGCCAAATACGAAGCGCAGACCGCCGAAAGCCTCGATGCCGCAGCGCGCGGCGCTCTCAACGTGGACAATTTCGTCTGGGTTGTCGTCGGCGATGCGAGCCAGGTGCAAAGCCAGCTCGAAGGTCTCGGCATGCCGGTCGAAGTGCGCGAACTGCCAGAAGACGAGTGAGCAACAACGATTGACGCTAGGGCTGCAAAGCCCTGGTGCAAATCAGGGGGGCGGGAGCGGGCATGACCTGCTTCCGCCCTTCGCATTCCAGCGCCGGATTGAGGTTGAATGGCACTGACACACGTGTAAACAACGGCGCCAAGAGTTTCGCGGCCACGCGGGCCGACCACGCTCGAAAACCAATGCGGGACGGTTCAATGTCCTGCGCAACATGGAGATCTTGAATGTCTGATATTTCCGGTTCCTACGACACCACCGTCAAAAGCCCGATGGGCGACCAGAGCGGCACCTTCACCGTGGTCGACAACGGCGACGGCAGCTTTTCCGGCAAGATGGAAGGCGGAATGGGCTCGATGGACGTCGAGGAAGGCAAGGTCGATGGCAACACCCTTACCTGGAAGATGAACATGACCGTCCCGATGCCGATGACGCTCGATTGCGAAGCCACCGTAGAAGGCGACACGCTGGCCGGTAACGTCAATGCAGGCGCGTTCGGCGCCATGCCGCTGACGGGCACTAAGAAAGCCTAAGGCTTCTTTCCAAGACATCGAAAGGCCGCCGGAGGGGCTCCTTCCGGCGGCCTTTCTTTTACGCCGCTTCCACTAGACGGCGAGCTCAATTCGGTTGGCTTATTCGGGCAGATCGACCTTGATGGCATCTGCCGAGGCGAGGCGCGCCTTGGCCTGCGAAGCTTCGACAGCGAGCCGCATATGCGCCTTCGCCTGCATCTGCGCGCGCTCCTTGCACCGCTGGGCTGCGCGCTTCTGCTCGATATATTGGCGCAGGCTCGGCGCGCTGCGGTTCATCAGGCATGCTTTGTCGATCCCGCGATCGACACGCGATTGGAGCGCCGCCCTGCCCTCTGCATTCGTAAGGTCGAGATCATCGTAGGCGATGGCCATCTGCTGCGGCTCGCCCGCACTGGCGGGAGCTTCCGCCTGCACGGCGCCCACGCCGGCCAGCAGCACGAAAGCCGCGCATATCGCAGGAAAACGCCGATTGCCGGTCCATATGCTGCTCTTCATCAAACCTCTCCTTTTCGTGTCGACGCCTGATCGCGCCGCCGGAAAAAGAGTGCGCCCACGGGGCCTTACGCAACACAGCCTCGATGTGATGGAGGCATGATCGAGCTGCGATGTTATGCTTACGGCTCGGTTATGTGGCTGGATTGCGAGCCCCTGCCCGCTATTCTTGGTGCGACTCACATTATGTGGAGGGGTCACAGGATGTATCAGGATCAGGTAACCGGCAGCCCGCGCCCGACCGATCTGGCGCACGAGCCCGATTTCCGTATCGGAGCGATGGAAGTCCGCCCGTCCCTGCGGGTCGTCACGTCCGAAACGGGCGAAGAGGTCGTGCTTGAGCCGCGGGTAATGCAGGTGCTGGTCGAACTGGCGAAAGCGCGCGGCTCGATCGTCTCGCGCGATGATTTGATCGCGAGGTGCTGGGGCGGCCAGGTTGTCGGGGACGGTGCCATCAACCGCGCCATCTCGTTGCTGCGCGCGCTCGCAGGCGACATGCCGCATGCGGCGTTCTCGATCGAGACCGTGCCCAAGGTCGGCTATCGCCTCGTCGCGGAGACGAACACGGCGGATGAAAGCGGCGCTGGCGGTGTGGGCGCGGGCAATGGCGCAATCGACCGCCGCAAGGCCTTGATCGGCGGCATCGCGGCAGTGTGCGCCGTCGGGCTGGCAGGCGCCGGGTATGCGGCGTTCGGCAATCGCTCTGTCCCGCGCGAGGCGCAGCAATTCTTCGAACGCGGAATGCAGGCGATGCGGGAGGATGACGGCCCGCAATATCCCTACGCCGCCAGCCAGTTTCGCGAAGCGGTAAGGGTCGCGCCCGAATATGCAGACGGGTGGGGCATGCTCGCGCTCGCATACCAGTTCGGCAGCTCGTACCAGCCCGACGAGGAGCAGGACGCTGCCGAAATGCGCATCCGCTCCGCTGCCGACCGCGCATTCGCGCTCGATACCGACAATCCTGCGGCCAGCGCCGCGCTTGCCTGGCGCGAACCGGTGTTTCGCAACTGGGCCGATGCCGAGGAGAAATGGCGCGCGCTGATCGCCCATTTCGATGAGCTCGCTGTGGCCCGCTGGGGGCTGGCCTGGGTGCTTTATGAAGTCGGGCGGACGCGCGACGCGGCGGAGGAGCTCGCGCCCTATGCCGCCGCCGTCAATCGTCCGCACACGCTCGCGCAATTGTATTGGGATGCGGGCCGGACCGACGAAGCGCAAATGGTGATAGAGCAGGCGCTCGCCGACCGCCCGCGCGACACGGCCACGTGGTTCAGGCAGTTCTGGATCTTCCTGAGATCAGGTCAGGAAGCGCGCGCGCTCGCCCTGATCTCCGATGAAAGCGCCCGCCCTCTGGGTATTCCCGATAGCGAGTTCGAGCGATTGCGCGCGACCGCCACCGCCTATGCCGAGCGCACGCCGGGGGCGATCGAGGCTGCGATGGCGGCCAATCTGGCCGCGGCAAGGCAAGGCCGCAGATTCTGCGAGTCCGCCATCGAAGTCGCGTGTGAACTCGGCCAGACTTCGACCGCGTTCGATTTGGCGGAGTCCTACTTCTTCGATCCGCGCTTCTTCATGGATGCCAGCCGTGCCGGCAAGCATTCCAGCGTCTATGTCTCCGCGCCGCGTACCGGGTTCCTGCTCGCCCCGGCATGCAGGCCGATGTTCGCAAATCCGCGTTACATGGAAATCCTCGGCGAAATCGGTCTCACCGATTATTGGGAGCAGACCGGGACGACGCCTGATCGCTGGCCGGTCATCCTCGCCGCGCTGGGATAGCGCGAGGCGCGGACTGCACGCGCTCTAGCCGAGCTTGTCTTTCAGGATCTGGTTCACGACCGCCGGGTTCGCCTTGCCCTGCATCGCCTTCATGGTCTGGCCGACGAAGAAGCCGAACAGCTTGTCCTTTCCGCCCTTGTACTGCTCGACCTTGTCCTGATTGTTCGCGAGGATTTCATCGATCGCGGCTTCGATCGCGCCCGTGTCGCTGACCTGCTTCAAGCCCTTTTCATCGGCGATTGTTTCAGGGTCGCCGCCTTCGCGCAGCACGATCTCGTAGATTTCCTTGGCCTGACCGCCGCTGATCTCGCCTTTGTCCTGCATTGCGAGGATCGTCGCCTGCGCCTCGGGCGTCGAGTTTGCGAGGTTCGCTTCTTCGCCCAGCCCCTTCACCACGCCTGGCGCGACCGAAAGCGCCCAGTTGGCGACTTGCGTTGCGACCTTGGCTTCGGGCTTGCCGATCTTCGCTGCCGTGACCGCCAGCAAAGTCTCGAATCGGCCGAAAGTTTCGACCTCTGCGGTGAGCTCGCGCGCATTGTACGGCGTGAGGCCCAATTCCTGCTCATACCGCGTGCGCTTGGCATCGGGCAGTTCCGGCAGGCTGGCGCGGCAATCGGCCAGAAAGTCGTCTTCCAGCACCAGCGGCAGCAGGTCGGGATCGGGGAAGTATCGGTAATCGTGCGCGTCTTCCTTCGAACGCATCGTGCGGGTCGTGCCGGTTGCAACGTCAAACAGCCGCGTTTCCTGGTCGACCGTCCCGCCGCTTTCGAGCACATCGACCTGGCGGTTCGCCTCGTATTCGATGACCTGCATGACGAAGCGCACCGAGTTCACGTTTTTCGTTTCGGTCCGCGTGCCAAGCTCTTCCGCCCCAACCTTGCGCACCGAGACGTTGACATCGGCGCGCATCGAGCCTTCTTCCATGTTGCCGTCGCAGCTTCCGACATAGCGCAGGATCGACCGCAGTTTGCGGACATAGGCCCCGGCCTCGGCAGGCGAGGTCATGTCGGGCTTCGACACGATTTCCATCAGCGCGACGCCGCTGCGATTTAGATCGACATAGGACATGGTCGGATGCTGATCGTGCATCAGTTTGCCCGCATCCTGCTCGACATGGATGCGCTCGATCCCGATCACCTTGTCCTCTGGGATGCCGCTCTTGTCATCCGCTTCGATCGTCAGCTGCCCTTCGCCGACGATCGGGTGGTAGAGCTGGCTGATCTGGTAACCCTGCGGCAGATCGGCATAGAAGTAATTCTTGCGGTCGAACCGGCTCCATTTGTGGATCTCCGCCTCGATCGCCATGCCGGTGCGCACCGCCTGACGAATGCATTCGCGGTTCGGCACCGGCAGCATCCCCGGCATCGCCGCATCGACGAGGCTGACCTGCGAATTCGGCTCCGCGCCGAACGCGGTCGAGGCGCCCGAAAACAGCTTGGCACTGGAGGTGACCTGCGCGTGCACCTCAAGGCCGATCACGACCTCCCAATCGCCGGTCTGTCCCTGAATGCGGTAATTACTCATCTTTCGTCTACCTTCGTGATCTCTTGCGAAAGCAGGAGTCCAGTTCCATTCTTAGCCTCTTGCCTCGCTGGGCTCCGGGTCAAGCCCGGAGCTCACTGGCGCTCATCTTCATCGCCGAGCCGCCGCGCTGGCCGCACAGGCCGGTCGCGCTCCGGCTCATCCTTGATCTCTTGACCGCTGCTGTCAAAGCGCGCTTCGCCGTGGTCGATCGTCTTCGAAAGGTACATCACGACGCCGCCAATGATGACAAAGGCGACGAGAAAGATGGTCGCGAAGACGACGGTGAAGGTCATCTACCACCACTTCTCCGGCGCGTGATCGAATGCGGCGCGCTGTTGGATCGCAAGACCTGCATCGAGCACGGTCTGCTCATCGAAGGGCTTGCCGACCAGTTGCAGGCCGAGCGGCAGGCCGTCGCTATTCAGCATCGCAGGCACGCTCATTGCGGGCAGGCCAGCGAGCGATGCGGGGACCGCGAAGACGTCGTTCAGATACATCGTCAGCGGATCGTCCTCGAGCGATCCCAGCGGGAAGCTTGCCGTCGGCGTGGTGGGCGCGAGGATGACGTCGCACTCCGCCCAGGCCTGCTCGAAATCGCGCGCGACCAGTGCGCGGACCTTTTGCGCCTGGTTGTAATAGGCATCGTAAAAGCCTGCGCTCAGCACATAGGTGCCGATCAGGATGCGGCGCTTCACCTCGTCCCCGAACCCGGCGGCGCGGGTCTCGGCGTACATGTCCTGCAATCCAGCGCCTTCCGGCAGGTCGCGGAGGCCGTAGCGAACACCGTCATAGCGCGCGAGGTTCGAGGAAGCTTCGGCAGGCGCGATGATGTAATAGGCGGGCAGCGCGTATTTGGTGTGCGGCAGCGAGATGTCGACGATTTCGGCGCCTGCATCCTTGAGCCATGCCTTGCCCTGCTCCCAGCTATCGAGGATCGCCTGATCGGTTCCCTCCATCCGGTATTCCTTGGGAATGCCGACCTTCTTGCCCTTCAGGTCTGCCGATAAAGCGCCTTCCCAGTCGGGCACGTCCATCTGAAGGCTGGTCGCATCCTTGGGATCGAAGCCTGCCATCGCGCCGAGCATGATCGCGCAATCCTCGACGCTGCGCGCCATCGGCCCGGCCTGATCAAGCGAGGAAGCAAACGCCACCACGCCCCAGCGCGAACAGCGGCCGTAGGTCGGCTTGATCCCGCATATCCCGGTAAAGGCCGCGGGCTGACGGATCGAACCGCCGGTATCGGTTCCAGTGGCGGCGGGCGCGATGCGAGCAGCGACAGCGCTGGACGAACCGCCCGAAGAGCCGCCCGGGCTCATCGCTGCGTTGGTGCCATCCTTGCGCCACGGCGAGGCAACATTGCCGAAATACGAGGTCTCGTTGGACGAGCCCATCGCGAACTGATCGAGATTGAGCTTGCCCAACATGCCCGCTCCTGCATCCCACAGGTTCTGGGACACGGTGCTTTCGTACTGCGGTTCGAACCCTTCGAGGATGTGGCTCGCAGCGGTCGTCTGGACGCCGTGGGTGGCGAACAGGTCCTTCATGCCGATCGGCACCCCGGCCATCGCGCCCAGCTTCTTGCCATCGGCGCGCGCTTTGTCGGCGGCGTCGGCAGCGGCGAGCGCGTGGTCGGGTGTGGTCACGATGAACGCGTTCAGTTCGGCAGCGGCGGCCACCGCGCTGTTGAAGCTTTCCGCGACTTCGCGTGCGGTAAAATCTCCTGCACGCACGCCGTCGCGAATGGCCTTGACGCCAAGTTTCGTGAGTTCCGTCATTCTATTCAATCACCTTAGGCACGCCGAAGAAACCGTGTTCGGCGGCGGGAGCATTGGCGAGCACGTCGTCGCGGCGGCCGCCAGCGGTCTTGGGATCGGCGTCGATCACATCGTCGCGCAAACGCAGCCTGTTCGGGATAACCGCGCTCATCGGTTCGATGCCTTCGACGTCCACTTCGCCCAGTTGTTCGACCCATTCGAGGATGTTGTTGAGCTCCGGCACGAGATGCTCGAGCTCGTCATCGCCCATCTTGATGCGCGCCAGCGATGCGATCTTGGCGACGGTCTGTTTGTCTACCGACATGAAAGGTGCCTCTGGATCAGTTGCCGGGGATGGGAACAGGCGGCGGCTGATTGCCAGGCACGTTCTGTGCCGGACCGCCAGGCCCACTAGGGCCGCCGGGCCCGCGCTGCTGGAGCGTTTGCTGCAGGATCTGCAGATTCCGGTCGAAGGTTTCCTTGCTCAGGAAATCGACCATCTCGATTTCGAAGATCAGGTCGGCATTGGGCGGGATCGGCGCACCGGGAGGCGGCTCTGCGCCATATGCCTGAGCAGCCGGAATGTAGACTTCGTATTTGCCGCCCTTTTGCATCTGCTGAAGGCTCGTGAAGAACCCGTCGATCGTGGCGCCTTCCTCGATCGGGAACGGCGTGCCTTCGGGAAACAGGCCCTGAATGGGGAGCGGGATGTCCTGCGATTCGTCGAATGTTTCTCCGGTCGAGGCCAGCTTGCCGACATATTTGACGAAAGCGACATCGCCGATCGATGGGCTCGGCCCCTCGCCCGCCTGGATGGTGTCAATATCGAGACCTTTCGGCATGGCCGCCCAGGCGAGCCCGCCGCCGAGCAGGATAGCGAGCGCCACGCCAAGCCACAGCTTGGTGAGCGAGCCTGCGGCCACAGGCTTGATGGGAACGCGGGTAACTTCAGTCATTGTTTTTCCCTGATCGGATGCGCGCTTCTGGCGAGGGTCGCCCTGCCAGCTTTGCATAGCAAAAGGGCGCGGAATGATACCGCGCCCTGATGGCTTATCGTGTCGGTGCGTTCAAGCGGCTTTGTTTGCTTTCGCCACTTCCGGGCGGAAAACCGGCGCCCACTTTTCCTGAAGCGGCGAGCGCCCGAAGGCCAGCATTACTTGATGCCGTCGCGCTCCATGCGCTTACGCTCGAGCTTGCGAGCGCGGCGAACGGCAGCAGCCTTTTCGCGGGCGCGCTTTTCGCTGGGCTTTTCGTAATGGCGACGCAGCTTCATTTCGCGATAAACACCTTCGCGCTGCAGCTTCTTCTTGAGAGCGCGGAGGGCCTGATCGACATTGTTATCGCGAACCATGATCTGCATAAACGACTACTACCTCATTTCAATTGCGCAGCACCCGCTGTCGAATCGCGGATATGCGCGTAAATTTGACGCTGAAAACGGCGCTATTCCCACCCTTTCAAGGCTCGGAAAGCGCTCAAACTGGGGGCCGTATAGCGATCAGCGGCGAAATTGGCAAGATATCAAAGCCTGAGCCCGCGATTTCCCGCCGATTGTCGCTCCCTCGGCGCTATGCAGGAAGCATAGTGGCCGCTAAAGCCCTGCGCATGACCACCGCCGCCCTGTCACCTCTCGCCGCCTCTGCCACCGTTGCGCTTGGCGGAGCGATTGGCGCGGTCGGCCGGTACCAGCTGGGCCGCGCGATCACGCACCAGATAGGCGCGGGCGCGGCGTTCCCATGGCCAACACTCGCAGCGAACGTGCTCGGCTGCCTCGCCATGGGTGTGCTGTTCGGATGGCTCGCGCGCACCGGACACACCAATGAGACGCTGCGGCTGCTGCTCGGCGTCGGGCTGCTGGGCGGGTTCACCACTTTCAGTGCTTTCGGGCTCGAAATGCTGCTGCTGATCGAGCGCGGGCTTGCGGGTCTGGCTGTCACCTATGCCGCCGTGTCGGTCGCGGCGGGGCTGGCAGCGCTCTATGTCGGGCTTGCCATCATGCGGGGTGCGGCATGAAGCCCAAGGCGGCGGCGCAGGTCCGCCAGTTCACCGTGAGCGCAGACGATGACGGCATCCGTCTCGATCGCTGGTTCAAACGCAATCTTCCGCAGATCGGCTTCGCCACCGTGTCACGCTGGGCGCGCACCGGGCAGGTCCGCGTCGATGGCAAGCGTGCGAAGCCCGAAGACAGGCTTGCCGAAGGGCAGACCCTGCGCGTTCCTCCCGGCGGCGAAGCGAAACACAAAAGCCCACGTCCCAAGCGCGAGCTGACCGCAGACGAAATCGCCGAGGCGCAGGCGATGGTGATCCGCGAAACGCCGAGCGCCATTGTCCTTAACAAGCCGCCGGGCCTCGCGACGCAGGGCGGCAGCAAGACGACCAAGCATGTCGACGGGTTGCTCGATGCTTTCGTGGACGGCGACGAGACCCCGCGCCCTCGCCTCGTCCACCGGCTCGACAAGGACACATCCGGCGTCCTGCTGATCGCCCGCACGCCGGGCAGCGCAGCGTCCTATTCGCGCCGCTTTTCAGGCCGCAGCGCGCGCAAGGTTTACTGGGCGCTGGTGGTCGGCGTTCCCGAGGTGCGCGAGGGGACAATCGACGCCGCGCTTGCCAAGCAGCCGGGCACTGGCGGCGAGAAAATGCATGTCGACGAAGACAGCGGCCAGGCGGCGAAGACCCGTTACCGCGTCGTCGAACGCGCCGGCACGCGCGCCGCATGGGTCGAGCTCGAACCGCTCACCGGACGCACCCACCAGCTTCGCGTCCACATGGCCGCGATCGGTCACCCGATTGTCGGCGATGGCAAATATGGCGGGCAGGATGCGTTTCTGACCGGCGCCATCTCGCGCAAGATGCACCTCCACGCGCGCCGTCTGATCATTTCGCAGCCCGGTAGCGAAGCAGCGGGCGGAGCGACGGGCGGCGGAAAGCTCGACGTGACGGCCGAACTGCCGGAACACTTCGCGGCGAGCATGGAAGCGCTCGGCTTCGACCCGGCGCTGTCGGATGCCTCTCCCGTGCGAGACGAAGCGCCCGAGCGAACCCCTGCGGAAAAGAAACAGGCCGCGCGCCGCTTTGCCAAGCAATACCGCAAGGACCGCCGGGGCGAGCGGCGCTCTCGCACCACTTCTGCGGAAACCGCCAAGAAGAAAGCGAAAGCGGCGGCCAAGGGCAAAGGTAAAGGCAAGCCCCGTCCCGGACGCCGCAAGAAATGAGCGTGAAGCTGGCGGTTTTCGATTGCGACGGCACGCTGGTCGATGGTCAGGCAGATGTGTGCTGGGCGATGGAACGCGCCTTTGCCCGTGCCGATCTTCCTGCCCCTGACAGCAACGAGGTGCGGCGGATGGTCGGCCTGAGTCTGGGGGTTGCGGTGCGCGAACTCGCGCCCGACCTCGACGAGCGCAAGGCGCGCGACGTCGTCGAATTCTACAAATCGAGCTTCCGCGCGCGGCGCGAGGAGGGGCTGCTCGACGAACCGCTTTACGATGGCATTGCCGAGCTGCTTCATGCGCTGCGCGATGATGGCTGGAGCCTCGCGGTGGCAACCGGCAAGTCCGATCGCGGCCTCACCGCCTGTCTTGCAGGACACGGCCTCACCGACCTGTTCGTTTCGCTCCAGACCGCCGACCGCCACCCGTCGAAACCGCACCCGGCCATGCTGGAGGCGGCTCTGTTCGAAGCGGGCGCGCAGCCGGGCGATGCGGTGATGATCGGCGACACCAGTTTCGACATGCAAATGGCGAAGGCGGCGAATGTCCGCGCGCTTGGGGTGACTTGGGGCTATCACCCGCCCGAGGAATTGCAGGCCACCGGCGCGTCAGAGGTGGTCGAGCGCGTCTCCGATCTGCGGGCCGCATTGGAGAATGCTGCGTGAACGAGATCCACGGAGGCGAAGCGCTCGCGCGCAAACGGTATCTGCTGCTCAACGCCGTCCGGATTGGCTCGCTCGGTGCAATCCTGCTCGGCATCGCGATTGCCCGCAACGTGATCGACCTCCCCTTTGCATTGGGTGTGGTACTATCTGTGGGCGGCCTTATCGCGTTCTTCTTCGCGCCCCGCACTCTCGCCCGGCGCTGGAAGGCGGGTGCCGGGGAACGCAATCCATGAAGCGGTTTTTCGATACGGTCGATATCCGCGCGGTGGAAGGCGATGAGGCGGGCTGGCAGGTCACCCTCGACGGGCGCGGGCTCAAGACTGTAAAGGGCTCGCCGCAAATCGTCGGCACGCAAGCGCTTGCGCAAATGCTGGCGAGCGAATGGGATATTCAGGGCGAAGAGCTCGACCCGAAACTGTTCCCGCTGAGAGATATGGCCGACTACGCGATCGACGTGATCGGGCGCGACAAGGCATCGCTCGCCGATAAGCTCATGGCCTATGGCGATACCGACACACTGCTCTACCGCGCCGATCCGGACGAGCCGCTTTACGCGCGGCAGCAGGAAGTGTGGGAGCCTATCGTCGAGGCCTTCGAGCAGAGCGAGGGCATCGAGATGGTGCGGATCAGCGGCATCATCCATCGCCCCCAAGACGAAAACACATTGCAAACGCTGAAAGAGCGGCTCGGCGAAAAGGGCGTGTTCGAACTCGCCGGTCTTGAAATGATGACTTCGCTCGCCGCATCACTCGTCATCGCTTTATCAGCCGCCGACAGAATACAGGAAAAGGATGCGGCGGACCTCTGGCGGTCGGCCAGTCTGGAAGAGGAATGGCAGGCCGATCTGTGGGGCCGCGATACCGAAGCCGAAGAACACCGCGCCAAGCGCCAGAGCGATTTCCTTACCGCATGGAAGTTCGTGCAGGCCGCGAAGGGCTGAACAGGCGCGGTCAGCTGGCTCCGGTTACCCAGACTGCGACTTCATCGGCAACCGTGTTGGCGGCGCGATTGAGGGCGGGACCGACCGAGCCGGGCTCAGGCAGAACGCCCGTTTCGCGCGCCTCGAAACGGCGCGAAGTTACGCTGCCGTCTTCCTGCGTGCGGATCGCGTCGAATTGAACGATCGCCGACGAGGAAGAGGCATCGTAGCCCATCTCCATCAGAGTGCCGCGCAGGCTTTGCGCAGCGAGCAGCGGCGTATCGTCATTGTCGAGCACAAGCGTTCCGCCGCGGGCTCGCAAGGTCTCGCCGAGCAGACGGCGGAACAGGCGCGCGGGCTTTTCGACCCAGAACGCGTCCTGCAGATAGGCAAGCTCGGTCGCCGAAACGGCCACCGGAACACGCAGCGCATCGAGCTTCGCAGGCGCTTCGAGAGGCAGGATCGAAATCGCAGTGGATGCATCAGCAGTGCTTGCGCCCGCACCGCTGCCTGCCTCGGCGCTGACCGACGGGCTGAGTGTCAGGAGGCTTTCAGGCGGTTCGGAACCCAGGCTGATGCAACCCGTCACGGCGAGAGCCGCTGCGCCGATCGCGCTCGATTTCACCAGGCGCGTCATGGCGCTGCGTGGAAACTTCATCGTTCGTGTTCCCCTCATGGCTCGTAGTCCGGCAGGCTCTGCCCTTGCAGCAGCGCGCCTGCACCCTGGTTGTCGAGCTTCTCGGTAAGCGATCGCAAGCTGCGGCTGGTGGCGCGCAGATCCTGCAGGGTCGCCTCCGCGGTCGGCAGCGTGGATTCGCGCAATTGCCGCGCGGCTGGGCGCGTATCGTCGAGCGTGGCTGCGAGCGCGGCAGCCGCCTGGTTTGCCGATTTCAGCGTTCCGCGAAGCTCTTCGGCAAGCGCAGGCCCTTCGCTGTTCAGCAGGTTTTCGGTCGTGATCGATGCCTTTTCGAATGCATCGAGCGCTTCGCCTGCCTCTTTCAGCGTTACCTGCAATTCAACAAAAGTGCCCTCAAGCTGCGGCGCGCTGCGGGCAAGCTCTGCGGTCAAATTGTTCGAATTGCGCAGGATGCCGCTTAATTGCTCCTGGTTTTCCGGGCCGAGCAGCAGGTTGAGGTTTTCGGTCAGTGTTGCCAGCCGCTCCAGCAGAAGCGGCGCGTTGTTCAGCAGCGCATTGATGCCGCCGTCCTTGGGCGGAATGACCGGGCGTCCTTCGGGGCAGGCGGTCGTCTCGCAGGTGATCGGCGGTGCATCCTTGCGCGCTCCGTCGAGCAGGATGCTGGAGACGCCTGTAAAGCTGGCCTGGATAGTTGCCGTTGTGCCGACCAGGATCGGCACTTCCTCGCGCACCCTGACACGCACACGCACGAATTCGGGGTCTTCATCGGACAGCGCGATCTGCGTCACCTGTCCGACCGGCACCCCGGCATAGGAAACCTGGCTGCCATTCGCGAGGCCCGAGACGGACTGCGCGTAGAAGATGTCGTATTCGTTCTGCTCCCCCTGCCCCAGCCGCGCGATCCAGACGATAAACGCAGCGAGCGCCGCAAGCAGCAGCAGGGTGATCGCACCGACCCAAAGATGATTTGCGCGCGTTTCCATACCGCTCCTATGGCCGCTCTTGGCCGGCAATGTCCATCGGCTTATCCATGAAAGCCCATCTCCCCCCGATCATGCGTATCGCGTGCAGCACGCCCGCGCGGACCGTTGAAATAGTCGTGAATCCAGGGATGTTCGGATTCGAGTAGCTCCGGAATGGTGCCCACTGCGATCACTTGCTTGTCAGCGATCACGGCCACGCGGTCGCAGATTTCGTAAAGCGTATCGAGATCGTGGGTGATGAGGAATACCGTCAGGCCCAGCGTTTCCTTCAGCTCTTTCGTAAGCCGATCGAATTTCGCCGCGCCGATGGGATCGAGGCCCGCCGTGGGCTCGTCAAGGAACAGCAGTTTCGGATCGAGCGCCAATGCACGGGCCAGCCCTGCGCGCTTTTTCATCCCGCCCGAAAGCTCCGAGGGAAATTTCGCAATCGCATCTTCGGGCAGGCCGGACATCTGCACCTTGTAACGGGCGATATCGCGGCGCAGGCTCGGGTCGATTTCGGGATAGAACTGCTTGAGCGGCACTTCGACATTTTCGCCGACCGTCAGCGTAGAGAACAGCGCCCCGCCCTGAAACAGCACGCCCCATTGGCAGCGCACACCGATATTCTCGTCCGGATCGACTCCGGTGATCTCTCGCCCGAGCACATGGACATCGCCAGCCTTGGGTTCTTGAAGTCCGATAATTGAGCGCATCAGCACAGATTTGCCAGTGCCCGATCCGCCGACGACGCCAATGATTTCGCCGGAATTCACTGTCAGGTCGAGCCCGTCATGCACTGTGAAATCGCCGAACCTGTTGACGAGGCCCTTCACCACGATCGGGGCTTCGCCTTCGGGCAGTATTGCTCTTGGCACCATGGCTTAGCCCCACCCGACTTCGGTGAAGAACACCGCGAAAAACGCATCGAGCACGATCACCGCAAAGATGGCGGAGACCACGGCAAGGGTCGTTCGTTTGCCGACCTCTTCGGAATTCCCCTTCACCTGCATGCCATGATAGCACCCGGCCAGCGCCACAATCAGGCCGAAGACCGGCGCCTTGATCAGGCCCACCCACAGATCGTAGGTCGGCACGACTTCCTGAATACGTTCGAGGAAGGTGAAGAACGGAATGCCAAGCGCGAGCTGCCCCACCACCGCGCCGCCCACAATCGCAACCATCGACGCGTAAAAGCCCAGCAGCACCATCATGAAGGTGCAGGCGAGAATGCGCGGGATCACCAGCACTTCGATCGGAGAGATGCCGATCGTGCGCATCGCATCGATTTCCTCGGTCAGCTTCATGGTACCGATCTGCGCGGCAAAGGCGCTGCCGGATCGGCCCGCGACCATGATCGCGGTCATCAGCACGCCAAGCTCGCGCAGGGTGATCCGGCCGACGAGATTGACCGTCAGCGCCTCTGCCCCGAATTGTTCGAGCTGCACCGCGCCCTGCTGCGCGATGACCACACCGATAAGGAAACTCATCAGGCCGATAATCGGCAGCGCGGCGACACCGACCAGTTCCATCTGGCGCACGAGAGGTTTCATCGGGAAGCGGCTGGGGCTGCGGATCAGGCTGGCAAAGCCCAGCAGGATCTGGCCGAAAAACCCGACCACACCGTAAATGCCTGAGCGCGCGCGGTAGACCTTCTGCCCCATTTCGACCGGCACCCGCTTCCACACCGGAATGCGCTGCGGAGACAGGTCGGCCTGGTGGCCGGTGCGGTCGATCGCATCGAGCACGCGCTGGACCGATGGATTGGCGCACAGCAGCTGTGCATCGTTTTCTGAGGCGAGGCGAACGGCGATGTAAGCGCCTGTCGTATCGATCTCGTCGATACCGGAAACGTCGATGGAAGACAGCGGGCCTTCGAGAGCGAACAGCTCGTGATCGACAAAGCCGATGGTCGAAATCAGATAGGAACCGGAAAGCACCAGCCGCTCGCCCCCGGCTCCGTCATCCTCAAGAGAATATTGCGCGGCCGCATCCATCGCATCGACCTATGTGCGCAAAATCGGCGCTTCACAAGTATCCTGTCGCAATCACGGGTTTAGAATTGTTGCGCCGCGCACACACGGCTGGCATGAGAGAGCCCACGAATTTGCGCCAGCCCGCTCCCCCGCTTTCATCCCCGAAAAAGCCTTTATGTGCTTGGGGAAAAGACGGCGGGGGAGCGGGCGGCTTTGCTTAAGAGAAACAGGGCATAAGAGAAACAATACGATGACCCTCGATACGACTTTCGACCCTGCTGCCATCGAGGCGCGCTGGTACAAACACTGGGAGGAGAGCGGCGGCTTTCGGCCCGAACGCCCGGACGCGGAAGCCTTCACCATCGTCAACCCGCCGCCCAATGTGACGGGATCGCTGCATATCGGCCACGCGCTCGATAACACGCTGCAGGACATCGTGATCCGTTACGAGCGGCTGCGCGGCAAGGACGCGCTGTGGGTCGTCGGCACCGATCATGCAGGCATCGCGACGCAAATGGTGGTCGAGCGCCAGATGGAGGAGCGCCAGGACAAGCGCACGAATTATTCACGCGAGGGATTCGTCGAGAAGGTGTGGGAGTGGAAGCGCGAAAGCGGCGGGACCATCACCCACCAGCTGCGGCGGCTCGGCTGCTCAATGGACTGGTCCAGAGAGCAGTTCACGATGGACGAGCACTTCACGAAAGCTGTGCTCAAGACCTTCGTCGACCTCTACAATGACGGCCTGATCTACCGCGACAAAAGGCTGGTGAACTGGGACCCGAAGCTCAAGACCGCGATTTCGGATCTGGAGGTCGAGCAGCAGACCATTCCGGGCCACTTCTGGCACTTCAAATACCCGCTCGCTGACGGCGTCACGCTGGATGACGGACGCGACTATATCGAGGTTGCGACCACCCGGCCCGAAACTATGCTCGCCGATATGGCGGTCGCGGTGCATCCGAGCGATGAGCGCTATGCGAGCGTCGTCGGCAAGCATGTCGTGCTGCCGATCACAGGCCGCCGCATCCCCATCGTTGCCGACGAACACGCCGACCCGGAACTGGGATCGGGCGCGGTAAAGATAACGCCGGGGCATGATTTCAACGATTTCGAAGTGGGCAAGCGCGCCGGGATCGCGGCTGGCGATATGCTCAACGTGCTCGATGGGGAGGCGAATGTCTGCCAGACGGCGGACGGGCTGGTGCCAGACGAGTTCATCGGCCTGCACCGCTTCAAGCGAGACGGTGTCGATGGCGCCCGCGAAGCGGTGGTCGCGCGGCTCAAGGCCGATGGTTTCTTAATCCCGCACATCGCCAAGACCAAGAAGGGCGAGGAAGTCGAGCACGACGCTGAGCCGCGCCAGATCGCCACGCCCTTCGGCGACCGCGGCGGCGTGGTGATCGAGCCGTGGCTGACCGACCAGTGGTATGTCGACGCGGAAAAGCTCGCTGAAAAGCCGATCAAGGACGTGCGCGACGGTACCATCGAGATCGTCCCTAAAAGCTGGGAAAAGACCTTCTTCAACTGGATGGAAAACATCCAACCGTGGTGTGTGTCACGTCAGCTGTGGTGGGGACATCGGATTCCGGCTTGGTTTGGGCCGTCAAAAGAGGGCGGCAATCTCTCTTGGAACATGAGTGATTATTCCACGAACAAGGTTTTCGTCGCCGAAAGTGAAGCCGAGGTTCGCGAGCAGGCCCGCGCTTACTACGGTGACAAATACGAGATCGAGTTCAACGAAGCGCCTTTCGCAGCGCTCCAGACAGTGGCCGATTACGTCAACGAGGGTATACCTCCTAACAAGGTCATCCTCCGACAAGACCCCGACGTCCTCGACACATGGTTCTCCTCCGCGCTCTGGCCCTTCGCCACGCTTGGCTGGCCGGACAAGACCGACTTGCTCGGCAAGCACTTCCCCAACAACCTGCTCATCTCCGGCTTCGACATCCTGTTTTTCTGGGATGCGCGGATGATGATGATGGGGCAGTACAATATGGGCGAGGCCCCGTGGCCGCGCCTGTACCTCCATGGCCTCGTGCGCGCCGCCGATGGCGCGAAGATGTCCAAATCCAAGGGCAATGTCGTCGATCCGCTCGGCCTGATCGACCAGTACGGCGCGGATGCGCTGCGCTTCTTCATGGCGGCGATGGAAAGCCAAGGCCGCGACATCAAGATGGATGAGAAGCGGGTCGAGGGATACCGCAACTTCGCGACCAAGCTCTGGAACGCGACACGTTTTTGCCAATCGAACGGCATCGGCGCATCGACCACGCTGAAAGCTCCGATCGCGCGCCTCGCCGCCAACCAATGGATTATCGGCGAAGTCCAGGCCGCGTGCGTCGAAATCGACGCGGCCATGGCAGACCTTCGCTTCGACGCGGCAGCGAACGCGATCTATCAATTCACATGGTCGAAGTTCTGCGACTGGTATCTTGAGCTGATCAAGCCGGTCTTCGCAGAAGGTGCGGACCCGGATGCGATGCCGGCGAAGGAAACCCGCGAAGTCGCCGGGTGGGCGCTCGACCAGATCCTCGTCATGCTGCACCCCTTCATGCCCTTCATTACCGAAGAGCTATGGCACGCGCAGGGAGATAGGGGCTACGACCTCATCACCGCCAAGTGGCCCGATCCGCGCGCTAAAGTCAGCAAGGATGCGACCGACGCGATCGACTGGGTGATCGACCTCACCACCAATGTCCGCAGCGCCAAGAATGAGCTCGGCATCCCGCCGGGTGCAAAATTGGCGGCATTCGTACCGTCGCCCAGCGACCTTGCCAGCAGCACGATCGAGCGCAGCAGCGCGGCCATCGAAAGGCTCGCAAGGCTGACCCCGGTGACCGTCGGCAAAGCGCCTGCTGGCCCTGCGATGCAGGTGACCGCCCAGGGCGGACCAGCGTCCGATGTGTTCGTCATCCCGCTCGAAGGCATTATCGACATCGACGCCGAAAAAACGCGCCTCGAAAAAGCGCTCGCCGCCTCGCAAAAGGAGGCGAAGTCTCTCGAAGGGAGGCTGTCCAACGCCAACTTCGTCGAACGCGCAAAACCCGAAGCGGTCGAGAAGGCGCGCGAGGACTTCGCATATCACGCAGGCGAGGCCGAGCGGCTGGAGGCAGCGCTGAAAAGGTTGGGGTGAGACTGCGCTCGGCCTACACCCGGTAGCAAACGTCCGCTTTCTCGATCCGCGATCCACATGGCGAATGTCGGGGTTGGGTGGGGAAGCGGACTGTCTGCTTCCGATCGATCGCGGTAAGACAGCTGACCCCGACTAGATCGTTTTAGTCGCAACCCATTTATGCTTGCCGATTTTTCGTGATCGCTCGAAACCGGCCTCCTCGAACATCGCCAAGGTGCCGTTGAATAAGAAAGCAGCAGACACTTTGCGACCAACGGCATCCTCGGGATAGGCCTCGACTCGTCCGCCTCCCAATGCCTCGATCTGCTCGATCGCACCGTTCAGCGCCGCAGCGGCGACACCCTTGCCGCGGTGCCCCTTCCAGACGAAGAAGCAAGTTACTAGCCAGTCGGGAAGCACAGGATTTGTGCTGTCGTACGCCCGCGCATTGTGAATTCGAGGCAATTCATCGGGCGATCCGAATTGACACCAACCGAGACACTCATCGCCATCGAACACTAGAGAAGCATGCGCTCGGGACTCACGCACGCGACGCTCTTTCTCAACGCGCTTTTGTTCGGGCGGGGTATCCTTGTCCGCGCCGTGATACCACATGCACCAGCAGCCACCCCATACGCAATTATTGGCCTCTACCAATCGAGCGAAATCCGGCCAAGTGCTCTCGGTAAGCGGCCTAGTTTCGAGGGTGGTCATTTGTGTTCGATACCGCCACGCCCTTCGGGAGTAAGCACTGCGGAATCGAAGATGACATGCTCTTCAATTGCCATGCCGTCCTTGATCTTGAAACGGTCGACGCCGCGATAGGTGCGCCGCTCCCCGTGGATGTTCGCTTTGGATTCCCATGCGATGTAGAGCATGTCCTCGTTGCCTGCACAGTCCATTGGAGTAACCACGAGCTCGTCCATGCCGGCAAGCGTTTCGCCCATCCATGTCGCGTATTCAGCACCAGACATAAAGCCAGCGCCTGTAAAATGAATCGTCGCATCAGGAGCAATGATTTCGCCGACGCGCTCGCCGGACGGGTCCGCCCAATATGATTTGAAGCGCTCGAAGAAGCCGGCGTGTTCCGGCGATAGGTTGGCGTCCGACATGGCGGTTCTCCTCACAAAAATTGAAGATGCCCTCATTTACGTGCGCCGCGCACATATCGTCAATTGAATTCTGTGCGGAATGCACATAAGCGTTGCCCAATGATTGATGGCACCGCCAATCTGCTCGGAGCCTTGGGGCTTGCGGTTGCTGACCGGATCCATCAAGCGGCACGCGACGTCTTGAACCGCTCGGGCGAGACACCGGCGGCGGTAATAGTGATTGGCTACGGGCAGGGCCTCTCGAATGACAACCTGCGTCGCATTCTCGACCTCTCGCATCCTGGCTCAGTGCGCCTTGTCGATCGACTGGTCGCGGACGGCCTTGTCGAGCGGCGCAAAGGTAAGGACCGGCGCGCTGTTGCACTCGTCCTGACAGCTAAAGGGGAAGCAATGCGAGAGCGGATGCTTGAGGGGCGCCTCGCATCGCTGCGACCTCTCCTTGCACCTCTGACATCGCCGCAGCTCGCCAGCTTGGACGAGCTACTCAAAGAGCTCCTGCGAAGCGTGCCCGAAAGCGATCTTGAGCGGTGTCGTATTTGCCGCATGTGCGATGACCAAGTTTGTTCGGAGTGCCCGATACCTGCCGCCTTCAAAACATCGGATGATGCAAAGTGAGCGGCAGGTTTTGGGAACCCAGCGCGAGAAAACGATTGGGCGAAATGAGGCTCGTGAGCTGCGCGTCTGGTCTTGGTGCATCGTAAGCGTGTTGAAAGGCATTTAATAGGGGTGGTTTCGCTAAAGTCACCTTGTTGCTTCGAACAAGATGAGCTGGCGCTCAGATTAGAGCGAACCAGATCAATCCCTCGCTTTTGGCGCTCATATCAAGCGTGCTGTCTCAGGACACAACTTGAACGCTCAATCAAATTATTGGTTGAACAATCAATCAAGTCAGCTATGAAAGCGCCATGAACAGTGCAACACGAGACAAAATCATCCGCACGGCCATGGATCTGTTTTGGGTGAAAGGTTATAATTCGACCTCCATCTCGGATATCCTCAGCCGGACGCAGGTCCACTCAGGAAGCCTCTATCATTTCTTCCCCGGCAAGCAGGACGTGCTCATCGCAGTCCTCGAAACGTATCGCGACGAGATCGACGTGGGCCTGCTAGATCATGCGTGGGAAGGCGTTGAGGATCCGGTAGAAAAGATCTTCGCGCTCCTGAACGGATATCGCACGCATCTGCTGACAACAGACTACCAATATGGCTGTCCGATCGGCAGTCTGGCGCTGGAACTCCACGAACCCGACCCACGGGTTCGCGAACTGATCGACCGTAATTTTCGCAATTGGGTGGATGCAGTGGAAAATTGCCTGGTCGAAGCCGCAGACCGCTTCCCGCGCGACCTGGATCGGCGCGCACTCGCGGAATTCATTCTGACAATCATGGAAGGCGCGATCATGCAGGCGCGCACGGCCCAGGATATTGGCCTGTTCGATCGGAATGTCGATGTCTTGCGAGAGCATCTCGACCTCCTGATGAAACAACGCGCGATGCAGGACAGCTAAACTGAAGCCATAACGATGGAGGACGTGCATGATTGAAGCAGACCTTTGGGCAGTACTCGCAGCGACGGTTTCGGCCTTCGTGCTAGGCGGACTTTGGTACGGCCTGATATTCGCGAAAGCCTGGCAGGTGCAGGCGGGGATTACGGACGAGCAACTCGCCTCGCAAAATCAGGTAAAGATATTCAGCATTGCGTTTCTGCTGGCGCTGATCGCGGCCTTCATTTTCGGTGAGTTCCTAGGGCCGAAGCCCGACTTCAGCTTCGCAGTCGGAGCCGGTGTTTCAGCCGGGCTCGCGTGGGTCGCTGCCACACTCGGCATCATCTATCTCTTCGAGCAGCGACCGCTCGGCCATTGGCTGATCAATGGGGGCTACGCCACGCTGCAGTTCGCGCTCTTCGGTCTCATCTTCGGGCTCATGGGGTAACGCAAATGACAATCAGAACTCTTGCTTTCGCCTTGGCAATAGCCTGCTCCCCCGCGATCGCTTCAGCGGAGAAGACCGATAGTTCGAGCGATCTCGACGCTTTGCGGTTTCTGGCCGGAAGCTGCTGGACAGCGGCGTTCCCCGATGGCGGCGCGACCGACACGCATTGCTGGGAAGCGATGCTTGGTGACGCTTTCATACGAGACGTCCATGTCGTCAATGGGCGCTCTCAGCCTTACTCGGGCGAGTCGATCTACGGCGTCGATCCGGAAACGGGAGAGTTCGGGTATACATACTACAATTCGCTCGGCGGAATCAGTAGTGGCCGGGTTGTGGTATTTGATGACCGCATCGAGTTTCCCGGCGAGACCCATACGACCACCGAAGGTGAGACGATCGTCATGCGCAGCATCATGCGCCGGACAGGAGATGACAGCTATTCGATGACTACCGAGCAGGAAACGCCCGAAGGATGGCGCACGCTCTGGTCAATGCAATTCGAGCGCGCGGGAGATGCACCGTGAGGACCATGGCAGTCTATACGATTGTTGCAATTACTCTCGGGTTGGGCGGTTGCGCGAAGTTTGAGGGTGTCGAAGGGCATGCGTTGGCCCCCGCGGAAGCGGTACATGTAGCCACCTTGCCCGCTTCTGCGATTGCTTCGAACGGTCACGGCCAGAGGTGCCGCACGCCCTGTTCCCTCCCACTGCTCAGAGCCACTGGCGGTGACATCACAATCGCGCTGGACGGATATCACACCGAACGCCTGCGTATCTCCAGCGATGTTTCGGACAGATATATGGCCGAACGAACGCGAACCTATGCGGTCGAAGCAATCGATCCGGATCCCGCCAGCATGGGTCTGACACTTCTCGGCCATGCGCTGAGCGGTAGAGGCGGTGTCCGAACACTCGAAACGAACGAGATACGCGTTGAGCTGATCAGATTGGCGGAGGGCGAGGAGGATTTGCTTGCCGCGGCGCAGCCATTGACGGGCGAGCGCATACCAATCGATCTTACCGAGTGACTGGGCCTCAAAAACTCGGGAATTACATTAAGTAGACGTGGAGGAATTGCAAAATGGCATCCCCTGAAGAACAGCTCGCATCGATGATGTCGAACATGCTCGAGAAGACAGGAAGGACACTCGAGCAATGGCTCAGCCTGCTTGCAAAAACCGATCTTCAAAAGCACGGCCAAATCGTGAAGTTCCTGAAGTCGGAGCACGATGTTGGTCACGGCTACGCCAACCTCATCGCGAGCAAGGCGCTGGAAACCAAGCAGCCGGTCGACCTCGTTGCCGAGCAATACTCTGGCGCCAAGGCGACTCTTAAGCCGATGTACGACGAAATCGTCGCCTTCGCTCGTTCGCTCGGAGACGATGTCGAGATAGCGCCAAAAAAAGCCAGCGTGAGCCTGCGGCGAAAAAAGCAATTTGCGCTTATCACAGCAGCGACGAAAACGCGGATCGATCTCGGTCTAGCCCTGAAGGGCGACCCGGCGAAAGGGCGCCTGGAGACCTACAACGCCATGTGCAGCCACCGCGTGCGGCTCGAGACGTCTTCAGATTTCGACCACGAAGTTAAAGCTTGGATTGAGGAGTCGTACGGCCGCGCTGGATAGGCCCACACGATGGTATCTCACTTATAACTGATCGCTTCGGGTAATGTGTTCGCTTCGGGTTGAACTGCAAAAGCCTGCCAACGTTGAAATTGGGTCGTGAGCCGAAAGTCGACTCTTTGCTTTTGCCTCTCGAAAGCAGACTGTCTGCAATCGGCCCAATGTTCGCCCTGAGGACGCTCGTAGCAACGTCGCGCACCTGCATCGAACCAAGCAGCACCTTATCGTCCGCTTACAACTCGGGTCGTTTCCTCAGCGCCGGACAAATCACGCTCAATCCTGTTCAAGAAGCTCTGCGTCGACCAATCCAGATCGCGCATGACGATATCCGGCTCGTATATCTCGCCCCAAAGCCGTTGCCTGCCGACATAAACCTTGATTGGGATCACGACCCTCCCGGGGCCATGGGAGAGGTCGGACACGCGCGCGTCCATATATGTGGAATCTGCGCTTGTCGGCGCTCCGATCAAGCGGACGTTCTCGTACAAGGTGAAGAGGTCGAGAGCGTCGAGACACGCGCTCGCGCAGTATCCTGGAGTTATCACATAGACGGGCGCCGCGAAGTCGGTAGCCGGATCGCCGATAGCCGAGTTGGAGGTTCGATCGGGGGCGGGCGCCCCTATCGCGCTCTGCGCGAATAAGGGTTTCTTGCGCTTGCTCGACGCGCGCATGCCAGCTGTTACTCGGTCGACCCAACTTGCGAGCTGCGCATCACCTTCTTGCCGAAGCCGGGCCGCGACACGCTCCATGTGAAGGATGTTTTCGCGGCTGTTTCGCCAGTGGACCTCCGGGCTGACGTGTCGCCGCGCTTCGAGAGAACTCTCGCCCCAAAGCAATTGAGCCAAGCGCTCGCTCCAGCGCGAAGACCCGCCTTGGTTGTTTCGAAGATCGAGCACGAGCGCTTTCGCAGAGAGCAGTTCTTTCCGGCGAGCCGCAACGTCTTCGAACAGGGTTTCGTAATCGGCAATCGCGTCCGCATCGGGCTGGAAGTCCTGCAAACCGATGAAGAAAATTCCTTCTCTCGGCTCGGAAAGTGCGATCGGTTCGGCTTCGCCATACATTGCATCGCGCCTGAAGGTATGTTCTTGCCTGCTTAGCGCTCGCCAATCGAGACTGCGCGTCTCTTCAAAACTGTCAGCGTACAAAAACGTGCAGGATCTCGGCTGCGCGCGCGTCACACCCGCATGAGCGTAGAAAAGCTGGCTCGGTCGCGTCCACCACTGGCCGGCCTCTGCCGGACGGAAATTGTATAGCTCAAGTCGATCGAGCAGGAACTCGCGGATCGGAACGCCGTCACACGACACTATCTGCGCTCCGTTTGCCGGATCGGCTGGATCGAAAGTCCGCGCATAGAGGGCATCGTCTCGCCAAAGGGCCACAAAGCCCGGCCAGGCGGGTTCCCCGGTTCCTGCGGTCGCCCGAGGATCCGCCACCAAAGCGTGGCCATCAGATAGCACCGCCGAGAAGGCCGCTAGCGCTCTTCCGTATCCATACCTGTCTCGCGCCCGTTCGGCCGCGTCCAAACCGCGCGCGCGCCGTTGCCAGCTGCGAGGGAAAGTCCGGGTTTTGAAGATCGTAGAGCCCGGAGTGATTTTGCACGAACCGCGCATAGGCTTCGAGAACATCGTCGTGCGCCGCCGATTGGCCAGTCTTCGCTTGTCCAGGCTTCATAATCGGGTTCATTTGATGCCTCCTGTCCGACGATTGCCGATGGCAATGCGAACAACAGGGTTGCAGGGACCGCGAAACGAAGCATACACACCTCCCGATTACAGATGTAGTCGACTATTAGCCGGTTTTTGTCAATGTGTCGCGATCTCTCTTCGTAGGGCGAGATTTTGAGCCGTTGGCGATTAGGGTCCGCCAGTCCCCTCCCGCGCTTCCGCTAGCTCAAACTCGGCTTTCCAGATCGTCGCCCAGCTATCGAAGCGGTCGGCGATCGGCATTTTGTCTGCGGGAAGGTCGGGTATCGCATGTGCGCTGGACACCGGAAGCCCCGGAATTGCGCTAGTCATGTCGAGGCGAAGGACGGGGTCCTCATCCGCGGTCGGCATCCGGAGCGTGAAGTTCAGGCCGGAGAGCGGAACGGCTTGATAATCGAGAAACAACGCATTGTCTTTCAATGCAATATCGAGGGCGTTCCCATTCAATTGCGCGCGCGTCTCATTGGGCAGCCCATCGAGCTTGAACCATACCCTGAAGCCTTCCGCGCGAGAGACGATTGATAGCGCGATTATCGTATCCGATGAGGGACCCGGGCCTGGCGCTTGCTCTTGGTATGACACTTCGACGGGTGCTTCCAGAACCGTAGATGCCTCGACACCGTAGAGGTCGGTTTTCGGTCCGTATGGCTTGACGCTGAAGTCAAGCGCACGCGGATCGTCCCCCAACAGTTGACGCGACCAGTCGTCCGGTTCCGGGTAGCGGCTTGCCCAATAGCCCTGACCCTCATTTTGGATGAACAGGATGTCAGTCGCACTGGGGTGCCGCTGCGAATGGTTCGTTGTCAGGACCAGCGTCACGGCTAGGATCGCCGCAGCTGCGCCAAGCGAAGCGGGCAACCATATTTGACGCGAGCTGGACGTGTTCCCGGCGGGCTGAAGCGTCCAGATGAGCATCACGATGAAAACGGCGGTGACGGGTGCGAAAACGAGGCCGATCAGTGTGTGATAGGCGGCGATGACGGGCACTAGGACGAGGCCTGCGATGAAAGCCGCGATAAGCATGATAGGTAGCGATGGTTGTCCGGACGGGGCGCCCATTCTCGAGGCGTAGCTCAATGCCGCGGCCCCTGCGGTAAAAGGGATCGCCAAGAAATAGGCAGAGCCCGGCGAGGCGACTTGCAAGACCGATCCTGCAAGGCCCACCAAGATCAGCCCAGATGTCCACCAGGCCCTGCGCATCGATGGGAAAATCGCCATAGGAAGGACGCACATCGCCAGCACCACAAGGACGGTTGGGATAACGGCCCAATGCCAGTTGATGAGATACTCCCGCCCGGTGAACGGATCGGTCATATCCTGATTGGCGCCCATGGCTGTCGCAATGCCAAACGCGGCCAGGCAGGCGAAGATCAGGACGAGGATCTGGACAGGCATGGCCACCAGAAGTTCCTTCCACGCCATCTCCGATCGCCGGATCGACCAGAAGCCACCAGCGATGAGGAGAACCCACCCGATCGCCAGCGTCAACCAATCGAGGCCTGCGGGGTAGTGGACGAGAAACAGGCCAAAGACATCGAAGAAGGAAGCTCGCCCGGCCACGCCGAGGTCCTTGGCGCTGGATGCCTCGCTTAGCACACCGAGCAATTGCTCGCCCATATCCTGGACGCTTGCCGGCGAAAGGTTCGCCGGTGTGTCGGTTGTGGAGTGGTAGTCGAAGATGCCGCCTAGGGCCGCAAAATTCATCGATGGGATGCCCAGGCCCAGGGGCACGCCGAGATCGGTTATGTTGGGCGAAGAGGACCCGAACAGGTCGATCACGGCGTTCGCATGGGGACTGGCGACGCTGCGTGCATAAAGCGACACCAGCGAGGCATTCTGTTCGCTGGTCTGGACCATGCGAACCGGCCCCGCATTGCCGCGACTGTCGATATTGATCGCCAAAGCGATATCGTCGGCCCACGGGTGGTTGTCGAAAAATTCGCGTGCGCCCAGAAGGCCCTCTTCCTCGCCATCGGTGAAGAGAAGGACGATATCTCTCTCAAGCGGTGCCTGCGTGATAGCACGCATCGCTTCAAGGGCGACCGCGATCCCCATCGCATTGTCGCTGGCGCCGCGGGACATAGAGATCGTGTCGTGATGCGCCATGACCAGAAGGGCGCCTGTTTCAGCGCCGACCGACGAAGGGCTCGCCCGAAATCGACCGACCACGTTTTCCAAAGTCGTGCCAAAGATCAGCTGCCCGTCCGATACGACGCTGATCCGATCACTTGGACCGCTCTCGTCTACTTCCGCCCCCAGCTCGGCCAGTCGCGCTTTCAGATAGGTCCGGGCTTCGCGATTGGCGCTCGACCCGACCACCCGAGGTTCAGCAGCAATCCTCGCAATGTCCGCTGCGGCCCGCTCCGCCGAGAAAACTTCTGCGGGAGCATGGCTCGGGCGTGGATCTGGCGGGGCAAGCGACCAGAGATGCAAGACCGCAAGCACTACCAGCAAGCCTAGCGCTATCAACCCATTCTGCATTCTGATCATGCGCCCCAATCCTTGATTTGCGTTCAGTTCCTAGGTGCGCCCCAATGTTCGAGCAACGAATCCCAACTCCAAAAGATCTTTAATTGTTTGTCGCAACGGTTTCGACATTTGCCGGACAACGGTCAGGCGCCCTCCCCCCAGGCAATCCAGACGAACGAGAGGGTTTCGTCCTGAGAGCCGTTCCAGAAGGTCACCGGGATATTAGGCGACGTGAGGAACATCTCCCCCGGCTTTGCTGCAAAGGTGTGTTCGCCCATTTCGCCCTCGACAGCACCAGAGAGCACGATGATCATCCGCGGAAACGGAGCGGCGAGAGTGGGCGCCTGGTCCTTTCCGAGCCCGGCGGGCACATGATAGACAGCGCTGCGAAATCCCTTGTCATAGTACAGGACGGTCGCGGGCGCGCCGTGGGCGATGCGGCTGTTTTCCGGGCCGTAACGCGTGATTTCCGGGAACCCGCGATTCCAGAAATGGAAAGTCACACGGCGGAACACTTCTTCGTAGTCAGCGGGTTGCTCGTATCCGCTTGTGAATTCGACCTCGAGCGGAGTTTCGTCGGCGGAAGTAGCCGCCGCCATCGCGGTGAGGCCGGTCCAGACTTTGCGATCGATAAGATGAAGCGTTTCCAGATCGAGCGTGTAATACATCATCTCGGTGGACCCGAAGCCTTCCTTCAGGGTGCTCGAGCGCTCATTGCCTGTCAATGTCGACGTGACCCGCCAGCGATGATCGCCGACCTCGATGCCGAACGTCGTGTCGATCGCCATCGGGTCGCTATTGTAATCGTCTACAAAGCGCTTCAGGATTTCGGCCGTGACGACCTGTTCCGCCGGATTGACGTTCTGAGCCGCGGTAGCGCTGGCGACAAAAGATAGGCTAGATGCCAAGAGGCTGCGGAAAATCGCGTCCAACATATTTGGGGCCTCGCTTCCTGTTGATTGCGAAAATTAGGGCACGAACTGTCGACGGGGCGATATAACTTTCAAACACTTATGAACGAAATGTCCGATCCAACGCACGAATGGCCACCAAACGCATTTCGCGCTTCGCGAAATGCAGGCTTTCTCCATGCTCCGTTACGGTCATGGGCGATCACGATGATTGTTGGCGGCCTTTTCATGGGGTGGACAGGCGCCCTTGGCAGCTATCAGTATCCAATCGGCATGCGGCTCTCGATTTGGTTGGGATTGTGCACAGCCGCCGGATTCCTGGCTTTGTCGATCGAAAGTTTGATCGTCAAAGGCGGCGTCGACCGACGGGGGATTGTCGCGACGGGGATCGGCCTGACTATCGGCCTAGCGCTTGCGATGACCCCGATCGTCTACATGCTGAATTCTCTAGGCACGCTGCAACCCGCGTCACAAATTGTACGCTATTTCGGAAACAGCTTGGTGATCAGCAGTGTCCTTGTTGGTGGTCGCATGCTTGTTGGGCTTTCAATCGCAGGACAATCCGCGCCCTCCCAAGCCGGGGAAGAAATCGCTCAGGCACCGTTCTTGAAGCGTCTCAAGCCTTCGATGCGCGAAAGTGAGATTTGGTCCCTGCGATCGGAAGGACATTATGTCCGAGTTTACACCAGCGTTGGGGAAGATTTGATCCTCATCCGGTTGAAGGACGCAATCGAAGAAATGGGGAGTGTTGATGGGCGCCAAGTCCACCGTTCCTGGTGGGTCGCCCGCGCGGCAATTGAAGAGGCGGTTCAAGAGAAGGGCAAGACGCTGCTGAAAGTTCGCCCGGGGCTTACAGTGCCGGTCAGTCGCAAGGTAAAACCAGAGCTCAGCGCATCGGGGTGGATTTGAAGAATGGGCTCGAAGTTTCCTCGGTGGTCAACGCGAACGAATGGACAGCGGTTTGGCTGTGGTACCGCCACTCGAATCGGAAACTTCCTATTTAAGTGGATTCTTAGGCGGGAGCCCACACTCATAGACCTCGACCCTATGGCCGCGGGCAGGGTGCCATCGCTTGGTTGTGAGCTCGGTATGGACGCCCCGCGTCCGCTTGGCGGCATTTCGCTGCCGGAACCGGGCAGTCTACCTACGGCCCAAAAACCTCCTCTAACTTGTCTGGTTATCTTCTCTCTCGCCATTCCGGCCAAGGAGAAGAAAGATGACTTTTTCACAATTCGATCCTGCAGCACAGAGCCGTGTGCCGTGGAACTTCGGCGCGAAGATCGGTCCCAAACGGCCATTCACTCAGAAACAGATCTGGGCGATCCGGTTTTTCCTCGATCGCGAGCGGCGCATTCGAGATCGAGCGCTCTTCGATTTGGCAATCGATAGCAAATTGAGAGGATGCGACCTCGTCGAGTTGAAAATTGGCAACCTTGTATCAGGACCGGATATTCGCAAACGAGCAGCAATTATGCAGCGCAAGACTGGAAGACCTGTCCAATTTGAGATTGCGAAGGATGCTCGGGATAGCCTGTTTGCTTGGCTTAAGCTTCGTGGAGGGTCTGTCGAGGACTATGTCTTTCCTAGCCGCGTCGACCACTCGCGCCATCTCAGCACGCGCCAATATGCTCGGCTCGTTGATGAGTGGGTGGAGGCAATTGGGCTTCGGGCTGAGGACTACGGCACGCACTCTCTTCGCCGCACAAAAGCTTCGATCATCTATAAGGCGACGGGTAACATTCGCGCGATCCAGATTTTGCTGGGACATTCCAAAATCGAAAACACCGTCCGATATCTTGGTGTCGATATTGAAGGCGCTCTCACGCTTGCTGAGAAAACCGAAATCTGACCGTGTTTGGACGCCAGCTTAGATCGAGCTGGCGTCCGCAATTGGGTGGAAAGCGGAAGGTCTGCTTTCGGGAATTTCCACCACAAACCAGAATTAGCATTCAACTTCGAGAAGCAATCCCCCTGTGGTCCGCCGTCGCTTCAGTTGGAGCCCGCCGCGGCGCGGTCAATCACCCCATCGATTGCTTTCGCCAGGTATGGGCCAACCTCATTTCCCGACCCCAGGCGGTGCAGAACCGCTTCCGCCACCAGCGAATTGATGAACGATGCGATCAATTCAACATTTCCGAACACAATCCCATCATCTGCAACCGCTTCTTCGAGCAGCGCACGTATGCGGGCGATCCCATGCAGATCTTCAATCGCGCTGGCCCGCTCTTGGCCCAGTGCGGATGGTCCGATCCGGAAGAGAATCGCGGCGACATCGGGATCCTTTACTTCATCCAGCCAAGCGATGCATCCGGTCTTCAGACGCTCCAATGAAGAACTGGCAATGCTGCCGCGCCCGAAGGCCCGCTCAAGGGTTGCTTCGGACTCTTGTGCGTATAGCGCCTCAATGATCTCACTCTTGCTCCGAAAGTGATGATAGAAAGCCCCTTTGCTCAGGCCGGTATCATCTAGAGTAAGCTGCGTCGTGGTCGCTTGCAGACCGTGCGACAACAGCAGTCTTCGAAACGCCTCCAGTAATCTTGCTCGCGTCGAAGCTGACCGCTCTTGCTGTTTGACCATTCTCCAACCTTTACGAGCAAGCGAGCCAAGTGCAAACCGACCACCGGTTTGTTTTAAGGAAAGCCACCTCATGACTGATTATCTTGAAAGCCTCGACCACATGTTCGCTGTGTGGAATTCCACCCACGAAGCCGAACAGGACCGGCTCGCGATTGCGGCGCTGGAGCACAATATTCAATTTGTCGATCCGAGACATAACATCGTCGGAAGGGATGCGTTCTTGCGGATGGTGCGCGAGACTCAGGCAGAGCACCCTGGTCTACGATATGGGCGTTCTTGCGAGCCGCAGATGCAGAACAATCACTGTCGCTACCATTGGTCAATCCACCACGGCGACAAGGAAGTCATGACAGGGTTCGACGTCACGGAAGTGACCGATGCCGGCAAGATCATGAAGGTCATCGGGTTCTTCGGCGAACTTGACCGTTCTGAGTCCGCTTCCGGATAGCGCAAGTGAGCCTGCACATGTCCACAAATGAGGTCGGTAGGCGAATGACAGGATTTGGCTTGTCATCGCGCAAATACGGTCGTTGGTTCCATGCGGAGGTCCGTAGGTTTCACACCTCAGACTGCCGGTCGTTCTTCGAATAACGCAGCCAGTTTCATGCCACATGCGCCACACGGCTTCAGCTTGCGCTTCAGCGCCGAGAGCCTGCGGTAAGGGAATTCGCCTCCAGCATAGTGCCTGATATCGACGTCAGTTGCGAAACAACCGCTAGGGCAACGGAGGCTCATCGCAATTTTGGCCGCGTAGGCTTCAGCCAATGTCATGCGCCATAGCCGGTCGCGTTGTTTGGGGCGGTATTGATGCTCGTTCACCGCCTTCGCCTGTCCAGGCATCCGGTTGAACAGTCGATAGCCCTGATGCAGCAGTTTTTGCGCCCAATGAATCTCTGCCTCCAGACTGTCGGCGCGAGACTTGCAGGTTTCCAAGATAATGATGCCGGGTAGAGCACCATTCTGAGCCATCCGGTAGATCTCGTTATGCACGGATCCCTTGGTGCCCTGAAGGCCGAGCGCGCTCCGCATGTGGTTCTTGAAGCGTTTTGCCAGCTCGGAGGTCTCCCCGACATAGAGTGGGAGGCCGGGGTGTTGACCATACGGGTCGCGGCGCGAGGGGTCGTAGATCAGGTAGACGACATAGGCCGCAGGCCCGGCAAGAATACCCGCTTCCTCAGCAATCGCATCGATCAGCTTCTTGAGTTCCCAGCGGTTGGCGAAATTGGTTTTGGACATCGAACTTCTCCTTTGTTCGATGCTTCCCCTCCCTCTCCTCCCTTTCTGACCTGCCCTATCCCTGATTTCCTCAACGCGACGAGAGAGATCGTTGCTCGCAAATGCTCATCGCCATAGGCTGAGCGGAAAAGGGGCCAGCAATGCCTGGATCATTCAATCCTGACTCGTTCGATATCGGCAGTTTCGATCTCGACATCACACTGAAAGACGCGGCGGCGGATGAGGCGAATCGACCTACCCGCCGCATGCTGGCAAACGCCTGTATCGGCGTCGATGCATTCGATGCCTACTATGCCACGCTCGAACTCTTCGAAGCGCTGCAGGCGGTCCACGAGCAATGCGCTGGGGCGAAGGAGAAGCTGGCGCGCATCCTGTCGACCCAGTGTGACGATTTTCAGCACTGCCTGTACTATTCACTCGCTGGCCGCGGAGTCGTTCAGATGCTCGACGATCTCGAGTGGTTGATGCACATCCTTCGAGCACGGACTAAAATCTCAGCTGAATGCCTGCGAAATGGCGGGAGCGTACAAGCAGCTGGTCCGCCTTACATTTGTGCTGAGCCCGATGGCCCCATTCCTACAGCAAACGCAGACTTCGAACTCGGCGCGTCATGGTTTCTCGATCCCGAACTGGGTGGGCTGCCAAGCGACTGATCCGATGCAGGTCGATCTTTTCTCAGGTCTCGGTGTGATGGGATTGGGCCTGCTTCCGTCAGCTTTGCGCCCCAATTCCGGACATTGAGCAGGTTGTATTACTCGCCGAAAAGCGGCCATTCGTTCTCGTTTCATCTGCCAGACCCAAGCTGGGTTCGCTTGTCAGCAGAGCAACGGAAGCTGATATGCATTAAATGAATTTACGAAGGTTGTATCTGAAATTTGCGTCAATTTTTGACTCAATCGATCGAGGGAAGACAACCTCTAAAGAAGTGAAGCCAAATCGCCCATTTCGGCCATGTGTCCCACAAGCATACGCATCAGGCACTGTCCAAATCCGAGATTGCAAGGAAGGGCAATGAGCGCGCAACCGCCATGGGAGGTAAAGGATCTATGTATAGACGCAACGCAGGTAAGGACGCGATACTGCCCTCAGCTGCGCGATAAGCTCGGTCTGCGGGTCGCCACGAACCTAGTCGAGCCCGCCTCGCTAAAGCGATGGCAGCCGAAGTGTCGGACAGCATAGCTATTTCAGCATTCCCGCAGTACAAGCAGTTTTTACAGGGTCGGCGTAACTAGTCGCTGGTTTGGTCCGAACAGCATGGCAGCCGCGCTCGTCAAAGGTTTCGAAAAGACAGCGCGCTTCAATTTTTTTTGGAGAATAGATCATGCTTCGTACCGCTTTGTTTGCTGCCGTCGGTGCAGCCGCAATCGTTTCCACACCTGTGATAGCGCAGGGTCATCAAGACCCGACGGTTTCAAGGACAATCAGCTACAGCGATCTCGACTTAAGCACGCGTGGAGATCAGGAAAAGTTTCAAAGACGCCTCGAAATTGCGGCTCAGAACGCCTGCCATACTTCGAGTAATGTGACCCTTCGCGAGAAAACGAAGCAGGCAAAATGCTTGAAGGTCGCGCGGGCCAGCTACGAGCGTCAGTTCGAATTGGCGGTAGCGACAGCGCAAAAGCCGCGCGTGGCCGCGGCAGGTGTTGCAATCCAGCGCCGGTAATTACGATGGAAGGCCCAGTAGAAGCGTGACGCCCGAGTCCAAGGCCACGCTTTCTACTTCATCCACAAATCATCAAAGTCCGCTGCAGAGTCGTCCTCTGCGAAGCTCAGCGCGGATGTGGCCGCTGTCGTCTCCGATATGCGTCGATGCCGGGCTCACGCAGACAGAAATCGTGCATGCCAGGCAATATGCTCTGTCATGAATGTCGAGATGAAAAAATATGAGTGGTCATATCCATCTTGCATGCGGATCTCCGCGCTAATGCTGTTCGCCTTGCAGGCCTCAATCAACCGATCGGTTTGCAATTGCTCCTCGAGGAAATCGTCCGCGGTCCCCTGATCGACGAGGAGCGGTGGGCAATTGGCACCGTCCTTGATCAACGTCACCGCATCGTATTCGCGCCATGCTGCGCGGTCGCGGCCGAGTGCTTTTTCGCCCCAAGGCACCTGAGAAGGCGCGACAATAGGTGAAAAAGCGCTGACGGAGCGAAAGGTCTCTGGGTTGCGAAGCGCGACGGTCAGCGCACCGTGCCCGCCCATCGAATGACCGGTGATCGACTGACGCTCCATGTCGACAGGGAAGTTTTCGGTAATGAGTGCCGACAGTTCCTGTTCGAGATAGCTGCGCATTCGGTAGTGCTCTGCCCAGGGCTGCTCCGTCGCGTCGACATAGAACCCTGCACCCTTACCAAAATCGTATTCATCCTCGGCATCCGGAACATCATCGCCGCGAGGGATCGTGTCCGGCGCTACCAAGACGAGGCCGTACTCGGCACAGGCAGCGCGATACTCACCCTTCACCATGACATTGGCGTGGGTGCAGGTAAGACCGGAGACGTACCACAGCACAGGTAGGCGCGCGCCCGGCACGTGATCGGGAACGAAAACCGCGAAGGTCATATCGGTCCCGGTGCTCTCGGATTTAGGCGAGTATACGCCCTGAACGCCGCCGAAAGATCGTACCTCGGAGATTATTCTCATCAATACACCACCACGCTGCGGATGCTTTCGCCGGAATGCATGAGATCGAACCCTTTGTTGATCTCATCGAGCGTGAGCACGTGGGTGATCATTGGGTCGATCTCGATCTTTCCGTTCATATACCAGTCGACGATCCTGGGAACATCGGTGCGGCCCTTTGCGCCGCCAAAGGCTGTGCCGCGCCAGTTGCGACCGGTTACCAGCTGGAACGGGCGTGTTGAGATCTCCTTGCCCGCTTCGGCAACCCCGATGATGATTGAGGTGCCCCAGCCCTTGTGACAGCATTCCAGCGCCTGACGCATCACATCGGTGTTGCCGGTGCAATCGAAGGAATAGTCCGCGCCGCCATCGAGCATTTCGACCAGATGCGCGACCACATCGGAGGTCTCCCTTGGGTTCACGAAGTCAGTCATGCCGAACTTCTCCCCCCACTCGCGCTTGTCAGGGTTGATATCGACGCCCACGATCCGGTCCGCGCCTGCCATCCGCGCGCCCTGAATGACGTTGAGCCCGATCCCTCCGAGACCGAACACCACCACATTGTCGCCCGGTTCGACCTTGGCTGTGTTGACCACCGCGCCGACCCCGGTGGTGACGCCGCACCCGACATAGCAGCTCGACTGGAACGGGGCATCCTTGCGGATTTTGGCGACGGCGATTTCCGGCAGTACGGTGAAGTTGGAGAAGGTCGAGCAGCCCATATAATGGTAGATCGGCTCGCCCTTATAGCTGAAGCGAGACGTGCCGTCGGGCATGAGCCCCTTGCCCTGCGTTTCGCGGATCTTGCTGCACAGATTGGTCTTCCCCGACAGGCACATCTTACACTGCCTGCATTCGGGCGTGTAGAGCGGGATGACGTGATCGCCCGGCTCGATAGAGGTTACCCCTGCACCCACTTCGCGCACGATCCCGGCGCCTTCATGGCCAAGGATGCTAGGAAACAGCCCTTCGCTATCTAGGCCATCGAGCGTGTAGGCGTCCGTGTGACAGATACCTGTGGCCATGATCTCGACGAGCACCTCTCCTGCCTGTGGCCCTTCGAGATCAAGCTCGACGATCTCAAGCGGTCTCTTCGCCTCGAACGCGACCGCAGCACGCGTTTTCATATCAATGACCTTTGAATTGTTGAGCGCCGATAGAACGGCACATCATCTTACGATGGCGACGCGTCAAGGACCTGCGATCTCAGCGAGCTGAAATGGACGCTCAGTGCTTTCCACTCCCCCTCATGCATGACGCACGTCGCCGTGGCAAACCCCGGTCGCAACCGGAATCCGGCATCGCGCGGTTTGCCTCGCTCGATATAGAATGCTGATACCACTGCGCTCCCATCGGCAAGTTCGACGATCTCGATATCCTGCGACATCCATTCGTGCAAATCCCAGTTCTCTGCATGAAAATTGAGATGATCCTGGTACGCTGAATAATCCATGGGAAACGGAACGTCATTGGTCACCGCGAGACCATCGGGCAGGAGAAAGCCGAGCCGCCGCCCCGCCTCGAAAGTGCCCTGATGGGCGGCAAGAAACGCTTTTGCTGCATCGCTCGAACCGCTCGATCTGTTTTGCGCCACCGCCGAAACCGGGGCCATCGCCGAACCAGCGGCAACGGAAGATACGACCATGAAACTGCGCCTTGTGTTTTGCATCGTTTCGCTCCCTCAACCTGGTGACTGCTCGCTGACATGCCCGACAATCGGGCTCTGATGCCAGCTCGTGACACGCCAACCACCCTCGGTCTTTGTCCAGCTTTGAGAGAACATCATCGGGCGCAGACGAAATCCTGCGTCTTTGGGTTTGCCTCGGAACATCGAGAACCCGACAGCGACGCCGGTATCACCGTGCTCACGAAACCGCATTTGCTGCGGTTTCCAGGCAAAGCCCTCCCAGTTTTCGGGGCCGTGAAACGAGATGTGATCCTGAAAGCCGGCTCGGTCGACCCGGAATGGCAAATCCTCATCCATTATCACCGCGTCGGGTTCGATCAGGCCATAGAAACCATCGAGATCGCCCGTTGCGAGCGCTCCGACTAGACTGTCGAACGCTTGCTCCAATTCACTCATTTCTCACGCCCCTTCTTCTGGAGTTGTCTGGGAATCGATCGGCCTTTTCGACTGCGAAGCGAGTATTTCATGGTCTTATGCCAAGCCTTCGATGAATTCACCGAGCGCCTTTGCAACCCCTTCCGGGTCCCGATCCGGTTGGAAATCGGAGCCGCCCACAATCGACTGTTTCGCATCGGGCCGCATTTCGCCAGCGCGTTCGAAGAGCGGCCACAAGACATCGTCCTTCGAGCACATGATATGAAGCGGTATGTCGACGGAACGGAAAGCGCCCTCTACGTCCTGGTTCCAGACCGCGCTGAATGCCATCGGCATAGTATCGCGTGCCGTCAGGTGATCCGCCATCTCACGGCAGTGCAAATCGACGCTGCTGGCTGCGCCGATCAATTCGAGATACTTCCACGCGGTCATCAGGAATTCGCCAGATGCCTCGGCTTCGAAGGGCCGGACAAAGGTCTTCCGATACTCGGCCTTTTCCTCCTCGTTGACGAGAACCGGACCAATAAGCGTCAGCGATTCCAGCCGATCCGGGTAGGCGCGCGGCATCTCGACCGCCGCGCAGCCGCCGGTGTGATGACCGCAGGCATGAAAGGTCGAAATTCCCAAGTCGTCTATGGCTTCCATCAGCCGGTCCGCAACAAAACGCATGTCGGGTATTTCGCCTGGCTGATAGGACTGACCGAAGCCGGGGCTGTCCAGCGATATGCAGTGATATCTGTCGTCGAGGCGCGCCATCACTTTTTCGAACATGACGCCAGAAGATGCTGTCTGGTGAAAGAAGCATATCGTCGGATTGGCCGGGTCACCTGCTTCACGCAGGTGTATCTGCCCATCGCGGCAGTCGGCATAGCGGCGCCTTATGCTCACGTTCCGGATCCCATCGGCGGAAGCCTGTGCTGGAAACGAGCGAGCATATGGATCATCGCCTTATTCATTTTCCACGAGCTTGATCGCTTCGTCGTAGTTTGGACGCTCACTCGCCGCCGCTTTCTGCAGTTCCTCGCGCTCTTGGTGGACGATTCTGAGCACGTTGCCGAGGTACTCGTCACGCCACGCATCGCGCTCCTCGCGGACCTCCGGGGCCGGTACATAATTGTCGATTGCCGATCGCGATACCGCACCGTCAGCCTCGAGTAATCGCTCCAAAGTATCGAGCCTGTCTCGCAGCACCGCGACCTCTCCAGCCAGCGCCATCGTGATCGAGAGGTTTTTCTCGATCGCCGGACCCTCGAAATATTCGGGACGCTGACCCTTGGCCTTTTTCTGCAGTTCGACTTTTTCCGACATCAGTCCCTCTCGATTGAATACGACCTTTGGGGCGGCACGGAAGGTTGGGGGTCGGGACGTACCTTCCGTGCCTTAAAACGATCCGCGAAAGCTATTTGCGTGCGCCCCACACCCACCAGGCACCCCCGCCGCCGAAATCACCGCCTTGGAACACTTTGGTTCGGCGAGCTTCTTCCGCCTCGAACGCACTTGGCTGATATGCCTCGAATGCGGTTCCCGGGTCGAAGCCGGTTTCCTTGGCGATATCTTCGGCCTTGATTTCGTGGCTCGCGCCCCAGAAAGGCTCATTGTTGTTGCGGGTATCCCAATCGAGCATGAAGGCATCATAGGCCGGAAGGTCGCGATAGGGCGGCGTTTCCGCATGGATGACAATGCCTCCGTCGCTCAGCAACCGGTGGCATTCGCGCATGATTGACCGGATTGCACGGTGGCTGGTCTCGTGCACGAGAATGTGGCTGACGATGAGATCGAAGAAGCCGTCTTCGAAATCGGTCTTCTCTGCGTTTTGTTGACTGAAATGAATCGGCTTGCCCATCGATTTCGCACGCGCGTGAGCATAGCGAAGGACCGGCGCACCAACGTCGATGCCGTAGACTTCGGCATCGGGATAGGCATCGACATAGGGCAGCGTGGAATGGCCGACGGTGCAGCCCATATCGAGAATGCGGCGCGGTTTGAAATCGGGATAATTCTCTTTCAGATAAGCGATGGTGGTGTCGCCGATATCCGAATTGAGCGGTCCCATCCGGCCCATCGCGTAAATATAGACGGCACGGTCATAGACAGCGCCATTGGCGACATCCTTATCCGTGAATTCGGTGTGGTAACCGCCCGGCATACAGTGAATGTCGACAGCATTGTGATACTTGGGGACTTCCAGGCTCTCGTCGAGCCGCAACGACCCGCATTCTGCTCCATCCTCGGATTTCGCGATCAAATCACCTAGTTGACGCTCGACCGGAATTTGGGTCGACTTCCACATCATTTCCTGGCTGTTGCGCTGCAGCGCGCTCCAGAACCGGAAATAGCTGTCGGTCTCCATGGCCTTGCGGACGTCGTGCATCGTTTCGGGCTCCCGGCCCTGCTCCTTGGCAAACGCTTTCGCTGCGCGGCCGTCGAAAGCGTCTTTGTTGCCGACCGACACTTGGCTTGCCAGATGGAACTTCAAGCTCTTTACGAATTCCTGCCGCGCGAACTCGTCCGATGTCGTTTCAGGCAGTACTGCGTGAACGTACTGGTTCTTGAGATCTGTTGGTGCGTTCATGTCAGGCTCCTGGTGTTGACGGGGTTGGGCGGCGCTACTGACCGGTGCGCCGTTGGGTGAGTTCGTTCCTCGATCATACGCTCGCTATCGCGCAGCGCATCGCGGATTCGCCATGCCGTGCGGTGACTCACACCGCATTTCGCGCAGAGGGCCCGCAAAGTGATCCCCCCTTGGTTTGCAGCATAGAGAGAGGCTGCGCGCAGCCAGACCTCACGGCGCAGTTTCGAATAGGGCGGAGGACAACCGCCCGGCAGCATTTCCAGCAAGCGTTCGGCATGGTATGCCCGATCGGAAGTCGCTGGCGCTGCGCCTTTCATCCCTTATCGCCTTTGAGGTCTGCCAGTGTCGGAAAGGGATAGTCAGGGCTCGGCGGGCAGAAGCACAGATGCCGAAACGGTTCGTCGCTCGTGATCTTCACACGCTTCCGCGCGCCTACGGGATATGTATACAATGTGCCGGGCGTGATCGTTGTTTCGATTTTCTCCTGATAAAGTGGCGGCAGCCAGACGGTCAGCTCCATCTCTCCTGAGAGGCAATATTGCATCTCGTCATGGGTGAAGGTCCATTCGAATTCCTGGCCCGGCATGAAGTCTTCGACGATGATCTGGCAGTTCGGCTCGTTGATCGCAGAATACCCGCGAATTTCGATCCCGTCGGCAAAGGGCAGCGGCATCATCGGCGCGCCATCCATGGCGTCTTGATCGATTTTGTGCACGGCAAAACCGGATCGCTGTGTCGGTGCCAACCCTATGGGCATATGGAAATCTCCTGCCCCATCCTATCAGAACTTGTACCGCGCTTCGACGCCGTAGCTACGATCAGGCGCGCGAAAGACGGCGTGCGCTACCGGCAGAATGACGACCGCATCGCTGTTGTAGTCCTCATCGAACAGATTGCGTGACCAGAGCGCGAATTCCAAAGTGTCGTTGCCGATACCGAGGCGTGCATTGACCAGATCGATCGGGCTGCGCTCGGTATTCACCGCGTTGCGCTGATCGTACCAGATCGTGCCGGTCCGGGTATACTCGCCGCGCGCTATCAGTTCGAGATTGTCCGAAATGGGCTGATTGAGCTGAAAACCGGCATTGATGTTGTAATCGGGCACGAATGGTATCCGATTGCCGATAATGTCGGCGCGATCCGCAGGGTCCTGGCTGTCGATATCGGTGATCTCGTCATCGATAAAGCCGGCACCTGCAAACAGCGTGAGCGAGTCCGTTACTCGTGCGTTGATGTCGATCTCGGCACCGAAAATTTCGGTTTGCGCAATCTGGCTGATCGCCTGAATACCGCCGGTCGGGAAGAATTCGAACTGCTGCGCGTTCTCGACCTCGGTGTAAAACACCGCGCCATTTACCGTGATGCGGCGGTTCAGGAACTGACTCTTGAAACCGATCTCGAAAGAATCGGAGACTTCCTTGTCATAGCTGTCTTCGACGAGGATATCGGGTAGGCCTTGCACCAGCACGGCGCGAGTGCCGATCGGGTTGAAGCCGCCCGATTTGAAGCTGCGCCCGTAATTCGCGAAGACCGAACCGTTTCCGCTCGGGAATTTGTACGTAAGCGTGACCTTGGGTTGCAGCTGGCGGAAGGTGCGGTCTTCAAAGCACTCGTCAGCGGTCCTGCCGGTGTTGGCCACGCACAGATTGTATGTCGCAGCTGGTGCCCCCGGTGCGATCCCGAAGAACGGGTTTGGAATGTCCGGCGTTAGCGTCGTGACATCTCGGTTTTCGATATCGTATCGCAGCGCCACCTGAAATTCGATGTCGTCGGTAATATCGTATTGAATGTTGCCGAAGGGAGCGAAGTTTTCAGCCCCGAAGCTGTTCATGTCGAAGTTGAGTGTTCCGTTCGATGTTTCGGGACCGTCGATGCCGCGCGTCGGCAGGATCGCCCCGCCACCGATCAGGAGACGTTCGACCGGCGCGACCGGAGCGCCAATGGTCGTTCCCTGGATCACGAAAGGCGGAAGCAGATTGCCCATGGCATCGGTTTGCAAGCGTCCATTAAGGCCTTGCTCGGTCGTGAAGTCGCGATCGGAATTGAGATAGAAAAAACCGATCTGCCAGCGAAGCCGCTGATCGCCGGGCGAAGTCAGGCGAAATTCCTGGATGAAGGCCTCGTTATCGATGCGAAACCGCTGGGTATTATCACCGAACGCGGCGAGAATATTTAGATCAAGCCCGGGCGAAAGCGCGTCCGATACGAATTCATTCCCGGGAAAACTGAATGAGCCATACGGGAAGTTCTTCGCCTGATACCGGTCAATGATTCGGCTGTAGGATGAGACTGAGGTGAAGGTTGCCCATTCGAAATCGTGATCGATCTTGATCGCGCTGCTGTACTTGGTCTGAAGGTTGTCGCCCGGCACGTCAGCAGTGAAAGGCAGGCTGGTATCGTCCGTATCGATCTCGGTGACTGGCACACCGCCTTGAGTCGACCCGATGACTTGTGCGTTGAAAGCGATCGCACCGCCTTCGAACTCACTGCCGTTCAGGCGAAAGTCGACGGTGGTAGGCCCTCCATCGTCCCAGATCATGCGGAACCGGCCGATCTGTTCGGTCGCCCGCATGACATTCTCACCGGTTGCGATATTCTGATAGGGGCCGTCGGTGTCGCGGATCGAACCGGAAAGGCGGAAACGCAGGGACCCCGGGATGATCGGACCGCCTACGCTTGCGTCAAGCTTGGCCGAGTTCCAGTTTCCGTAGCGACCGCGAACCATGCCCTCGAAAGTGTCGGTTGGCTCTTTCGTTCGGATGATCAGAGCGCCTGCAGCCGCGTTACGCCCATACAGGGCCCCTTGCGGCCCCTTGAGAATTTCGATCTGCTCGATGTCGAACAGTTCGCCGTTGAACTCGTTCTGGGTCGCCAATTGCACGCCATCGATAACAATCGCGACCGCACCTTCCGACTGACGGACCGAAGTCTGCCCGCGAATGTTGATGAAAAATTCGCCGGCATTGTTCGATGTCTGGAACGCGACGTTGGGGGTGAGCGCGAGGAAATCTTCCGGGCGTGTGATCCCTGCATCCTCGATCAGCTCTTCACCGAAGACCTGCACCGAAACCGGGACATCGACGAAGGCTTGATCTCGTTTGAGACCTGTCACCACGATAACATTGTCGTCATCCGTATTGGTTTCCGGCTCATCGGTCTGGTCATCCGATAAAGACGGCTCCGGCGTCTGGTCTTGAGCCAGCGCATGGGATGGCGCGAAAGCCCAAGTTGCCACCGAAGCCAGCAATAGCGATTGTTTGATCATTTTCCCCTCCCACAGAATCGAAATCCCGGCGGACCCACAACCCTCCGCTGCCCGAGATTACGAAATTGTATACATTTTGTTATGCAGCAATTGCCAAGTCAACTTAAATTTTTACGGTTGAAACGATGCGATTTTGCTGATGTTATTACAGCTGATTTAGCTGCTTTGAGGATGGAAATGAGGCCTGCAAGTCGTTATATGACGCGTCGATCCACGGGCGCGGCGCTCACGCGCACGGAACTCGCGATCATCCGTTCGGCACAAGCATTCGAGCGCTGGTGTGTGGTGCTTCATTCCACAGTGAGCGACTCGCGCTTGAGCGCTCAGGATGTCTGGATACTGCATTCGATTCGCATGCGAGGTGGGGCGCAAAATCTGTCCGAGCTGCTACTCTTCCTGAATCGCAACGATGTTTCGACAATCCAGTACTCGCTCAGGAAGATCGAGCAGGCTGGATTGATCGAGCGGGTTACCGGCAACAGCAAACGCGAAGCAGGCTATCGGCTTACCGAAGAAGGCGAGGCAGCGACGAAGGAATACGCCGATTTGCGCGACGAATTGCTCATCGAGCTTGCTGAGGATATCCGCGATTTTGAGGAGGCGCTGGTCGCCGCCGCTTCCACGCTGGAACGGCTGACCGGGACTTACGACCAGGCAACTCAGCTGGTCTTAAACCGCAAGATCATGCAGCCACCTCAAGACTGACTTGCTGAGAGCGTTCGATCAGCGATCAGCTGTAGATGAAATCTGCCAGTGCGCGGGCAAGCGTTTCCGCGTCGAAATCCGGTTCGAAATTGGCGCCGGTCAATTCGACGACCTTCGCATCCGGCTGCAATTCTTTCGACCTCTCCATGAAAGGAAAAAGAACGTCATCCGGCGCGGCTCCGATCAGCAGAGGGATCGTCAGCCGCTTGTACATTCCGAGAAAGTCCTGATCCCAAACGGCATTGTAGGATTGAACACGGCCCCACCATGCGCGCAGTTGATCGGACATCTCCCTGTGGATCAACATAGGATCGGCATGCGCGCCGAGATTCCGCAGATAATCCCAATTGTCCATCAGATAGGCACCGCTTTCAGTCGGCGTGAAAGGCGTGCCGAAATGCTTCGAAAATTCGAGCCTCTCCTCTGCCGTAAGCGGAACCGGGCCGATCAGCGCGAGCTTCTCGACGAGATCAGGATCCCCATCGACCATATCGATCGCGATACAGGCGCCCGTATGATGTCCGACCATGGCGCATTTCGAAATGCCGAGGTCCTCGATCGCTTCCCGCAACCACCGTGCGTAATCCGGCATCGATGGCTTGTCATCGTGCGGGGGATCGAACGAGCCGCCGAAACCGGGGGTATCGAGCGCGTAGAGTGGCCCTTTTCCGGCCAGATGCCCCATCACCTTCTCCCACATCTTGCCAGAGCTTGCGGTCTGATGGAGAAAGATCACCGGCATACCTTCGCCGGCGACGTGCCGGAAATGGATCTGTCCGCCTGAACTGTCGGCATATCCCTTGCGCATTTCCATGGTGATTGGCCTCCCCGCCTATCGCTCAGTCGTCTTTGTTTGCTTCCGCCGCTAGCTCGGCTTGTTTGCTGCGCGCGACCGGGATGGGATAGGACGGGTTTGGATAGCAGAAGCACAAATGGCGAAATGGCTCATCCGAAAGGACGCGCCAGACAACACGGCATCCTCGCGGCAGGAAATAGCTGCTGCCCTCTTTGACGACCACTTTTCCGGTCTCGATCATGAGCGGCGGCAGGTGATATTCGATCTCGCACTCACCCTGAAGGACGTAATGGGCCTCGTCGTGCCCAAGGGTCCATGGAATGTCCTCACCCTTGTAAAAGTCCTCAAGGTTTAGCTGAAGTGCGGGTTCATCGATGCCAGTGCAGACCGCCCGAAAGCGCGATCCCGGCACGAAGGGGAATTCAAGATCCGGTTCGTCCTCCAGATCCGTCGGATCGTAATGATAGTGGGAAAACTTGCTCCAGGTGATGGGCTCCATTCCTACCTCCCTCTCGTAATCGGTTGTTCCTTGAGCGCGCTAAAGGCCGAGTGAACCAGGGTTCATCTTGCCGTTGGGATCGAGAGTGTTCTTCACGCCTTTCGCGAGGTTGAAGAGCGGCTCGTTGTTGATCATCTCCTCGTAGGGATAATACTTGCCGATCTGCAGGTGCAGACCTCCCAGGCTGTCGAACAGATCGCGAAGCTCGTCCCTGATCTGGATAGCCACAGCGCGGCGATCCTCTGCGGCAGGGATCGATTTCCATTTTTCCGCAAACTCGTCCTCGATCAGTGACAGGCGAAATTCGCCGAGTTCGTCGTGCCAATATAGGCTTGGCTCGATGACGAATTCCGGGCCACTGAAGGCGGTGAGATAGCTTGTCTTGATACCCCACTCTTTCATAAGCTCGGCGCGCTCTGCAAAAAACTCCTCGGTCTTGCGCGCTGCTTCCTGAGCGCGGGAAAGCGGGAAATATCCATGGACCGGGATCCAAATCTCGCCATCGGAACCGAGCAGGATCGTGCGTACACCGCCGAATGGAGCGCCGCGAAACACGACAGGAATAGAATTGGCCATTTCGGTGCCGCCTTCATCGACACAGATGTCGGCGGCCAAGTCGGTATGTTCGGCCGCCACTCGCTCAGTCAGCCCATCGAGCGTCATGTGGAGCGAATACGGAACGTTGCGAAGTATACGTTTGCCGCCGATCGCTACCTTCGCGGCGTTCATTACTCCCTTCAACCCGCCCTTGCGCGCAATTTCACCGACTTTGGAAATGCCTTCTTCGAAGGTGATGCCTTGGCCTTCGAAACTCGCATTGTAATACGGGTCGAAACCGTAGCATTCGGATGCGATCCCCAGCCGCGCGATACGGACCTGAGCCGCGAGCATCTGATCGAGCGTCTCGAACTTGTATGAGAGATAACCGGTATGCTTCGGCGCTGTGACCAGGCGCAAGGCGGCGGCCGCCTTTACTCCCATCGCGCCGGTATCGGCGGTGAATAGACCGGTGAAGTCCGGCCCGAAATGACGCCAGAACGGTTTGGAGTGCTTGTGCGCCCAAGAGCCCGTGGTGACGACAGAGCCATCGGCCAGCACGACCTTTAGCCCGATGACGGTTTCGGCTGCCGTGCCGCCTACGCCCGAGCCATGGAACAGGCTGTTTTGAGACAAGGCGCCGCCGACCGTCGCATAGGCACCAGACAGCGGCCCCCAATACGGTGTGCTTACACCCAACGGGGCCAACGCTTCGTGCAGATCCTTCCAGGTACAACCGGCCTCGACGATCACATACATGTCGTCCGTGTTGATCTCCTGAATCTTCGACATCCGCCGCATGTCGATCAGCAGGCTGCCGGCCTGAGACGGGGTGTAGCCACTCGTATAGGACATGCCGCCACCGCGCGGAACGATCGCCATCCCGGCCTCGTTAGCTGCACCGACAGCTGAGGAAAGCTGATCGATCGACGATGGCTGGATGACGACGTCGGCAATTTCTCGTTCGCGCCAGCTTAAGTCCGTCGAGAAGAATTCGCGCTCCTTTTCATCCAATAAAACATGGTCGGTACCCATGATTTGCTGAAGGTGCGGGATCACGGTGTTTGTTGTCTGCTCAGCTGTCGTTGCCATGAAAATCCTCCGAGTCGATAATTTTGTATGCAATTTCGTAAGACCATTCAACCGGCAATTACTGTGGCCTTCCCACACGCCCCTCGTTATTGACGCAGCGATGACCAAGCAGACTGATTTGCAGAAAAACGCCGATGCAGCTTCTCTCGTGGATTCGCTTGTCGAGGCCATAGTGGACGGGGTGATGGATCACCGATATGCGCCGGGACAGCGGCTTGTCGCGACCGATCTCGCAGAAGAGTTCGGGGTAAGCCGCGCGCCCGTACGTGAGGCCCTGCATGTTTTGGCTGGCGAAGGGGTCGTTGAACTGGTCGCCAATCGCGGGGCGCGCATTCGCAAGCTCAGTCGCAAGGAGCGGGTCGACTTTTTGGAGTTTACCGAAGCCCTCTGCATGCTTGGCGTTCGCCAAGGCGTGACACGGATCGACGAGGGCGATAATCGCAAGCGACTTGATGAGCATTTCTCGGTGATCGAGGAAGCATGGAGCCGGCGCCATGCGGCCGACTTCGTCGATGCGCTTTACCGTTATCACATCGCTCTGAATCGAATTTCTGGGAACGGGTTCGTGAAGTTTTTTTACGAGCGACCCTATATTAGGTTTTATACAATCATGCTCGCCGACCTCGCTCCCGGAGAGAACTGGGAACAGTACATTTCCAATTATCGTGAGATCCACCAGACGATATTGGACGGCGACCAAGCTGCGGCGATGGAGTGTTTCTCATCCCATATCAGTTGGGTTCTTTCGTTCATGAAGCGGTAGACCTGCTCTGGACCGCAGAAAGGCTACCGGCTTCCGGCCTCAGTTCAGGCCGCAAAACTCCAACACATTTCATCCCAGACCGTCCCGTCGACCGATCCTTGGCCTCAATGGGTAATGGAAGATCACAAAGCCGAACGCTCAGATTGACGTATCGGATCTAATGTATCGCGAAGTAGCCAAGTTTTCGCCTGGAAAATTTCGAACCACGTCCTTCGTTAATCGAAGTTGTCTAAAAAACGACATATTACGAGAAGTAAATTTAGTACCTTAAGAAAATTACAAAAATTATGCCGCGAATATACAATCGCCGCTCCTCTTATTCGGTAAAGTAGGAAGAATAAAGAAAAGCGTGACAGTAACGCGTGTTGAATTTTGGGTTCGCAGACAGGCAATTACCCGAGAGGAAACGTCCGATGAAACTGCCCCACGCTGTGCCTTCCCCCAATGGCACTGAACGGTCGCGTCGTGCCAAACAAGTTCGCGACATTGCGACCGAGACCGCTCGCCTGCGACCGCATGCCCAGACCCGCACCAATCGCGAGGAAGAGGACTACGCCAGTGCCTGTTTCCCGGCGAGCTTCACAAAGGGCCTCGCGCACGACGAGTTCGGCGTGCTCAATCGACATGACGACTATGCGGCCTTTGTCGAAGCGATCAATTCGGAAGACGACAACCTTTTCGTAAGCGGCATGTTTGCCGCGCAGAACCGTAATCCGCTCGATGGAGGAAACCCTAGCGAGCTCTTCGAGTGCAAGGTCGAATTTGGCCCACAGAAAAATCGCGAGGACTGCGGCTGTGCAACTAAGACTGTACGCAAAGCCGGCAAACGCAAACCAAACTGGCGCGGTTGGGAAAGCCCGCGTGCTGGCCACGTCTTCGATCTCGAGGGACCGGATGCTGGTGCCGTCGGGATGGCTCCGGCTCCTCGCGTCGTTTCGTCAGAACTCGCTGCGGAGATGGCAGAAGTCTATGCTCTGGCTGTACTGCGCGACGTTCGCTTTACCGACATTGTCGGAGGCAAATCGAAAAAGCGCCTATGCGATGAAAAGGGCACGCAGGATGCGCAGCTTGACTCGGCTGAGATCGCCGGACTGCTTAACGCTATGCCGTTCTTCAGCGGCAAGGATCCGGTATCGTCGACCCAGCGCAGCTATGCTAACCATCCGAAGAGTTGCGCCAAGGGCAGCGCTCGGCTCGACCGCTACGAACGCAACCGCCGCTTCGCTCGGACCCAAAGCGATGATGGCGCGCTGACGCCGCAGAACATTTTCCGCGGCTCGACGGCAGGCGCGCTTGCTGGGCCATACATCTCCCAATTCATGCTGATTGGCTCGCCCTCACTCGCCAGCGATGACAATTGCTCTGGGCGCAAAGCTAATGAGAATAGCCTTTTTGACGCGGTCGAAGGCATTGGTGACGGCTTCATCCGCTTCGGCACCCAATTTATCGACCAGCGAGTAACCGTCCATAAGCCCTGCCTCGATCACATGACTGACTGGAACCATTGGCGTGATGTTCAGAACGGTGCGGACCTGCGCGGACAGGACAGGTATTTGTGCCGCCGTCGCTTCATCACCACGCCACGTGACTTGGCGACCTATGTCCATTTTGATGCGCTATATCAGGCATATCTCAACGCAGTTTTGCTGATCGATTCGATCGGGACGCCGGTGTCGAAGGGGTTCCCGGAGCCAAGCTATATAGGTAACGATCCACTCGGTCTCGTTACCCCGGTAGATGGGCGCACCCCGCAGCGCACGGGTTTTGCGACCTTCGGTGGCCCGCACATCCTATCACTAGTGACCGAAGTGGCGACTCGTTGTCTCAAGGCGGTGCGTCGCCAAAAGTTTAATTTCCACCGTCGTCCGCGCCCCGAATTGATGGGCGGACGCTTTACACTGGTGGATTGCGGCCATGCGGAAAAGCTCGGATGCGCCGGCGACGATTTCTCCCGCGCGCTCAGCGAGATTCCCGACAAACTGCGCATGGCGATTGTTCATCACAACAAGGAGCAGAACACCGACGCCATGGCAAAGATGCGCGGTATTTATTGCCCCGATGCGCCGAAATGGCTCAACCCGGATTGCAATCTGCTGCTTCCTATGGCCTTCCCGGAAGGTTCGCCGATGCACCCTGCCTATGGCGCAGGCCACGCGACTGTGGCGGGCGGATGTGTGACAATGGTCAAGGCATTCTTCGAAATGTTCGAAGATTGCGACAGCAATGTCGAACGACCGCTGTGTTTCGATGGCCAGATCATCGATTATGTGCCGGATTCAGACGGACGCAGTCTTAACTCCTCGGGCTTGAAAAAGCCGCTCACGATTCAGGGTGAGCTGGATAAGCTCGCTGCAAATATCTCAATCGGTCGAAACATGGCCGGGGTGCACTATTACTCCGATTATTACGATAGCCTTCGTCTGGGAGAGCGCATTGCGGTCGGCATCTTGCTTGAGCAGGCGCCGACCTATGATGAACCCGTAGAGACGACCTTTACCAGTTATGATGGCGATCACATCACCATCGCGGGCCAGGGGGACAGCGCAGGGATGCTTAGCATTCTCGATCGCGACGGCAATCCCGTTTCATCTCGCGACTGGTGGCTGCGGCATGTTGCCGGTGAAGAGATCATCATGGATTTCTAGTCTCCGGTTCCATCAAGCGTGGGAGAGGCGACGAGCTAATTACACCTCTCGTCGCCTAGTGGCCCAAGTTCGCACCATTCCAATCAAGTCTCGTTAAGAGACGACGGCACGCCTTGCTCGACCATCATGCGTTTGCGCGTTCCGATGCTGCCGCCGCGCTCAGTCACGTATTCCAGGGTCCTGAATTCCGTCACCCACTGTGATGGGGTTACGTCACAGAGCACATAACCGCGCTGCGAATTGTGCCATTTGAGACCGGCCGGGTTCTCTTCCTGAATGCTCTTGGTGCGTTCACGCTGGTCTTCGCCATCGCCTTTTCTGAATGGGACTTGCCGCTCAGACGCTCTTTGTCGGCCGTCGGCGTCTATTGGTTCGACTTCTGCTGTCAGGAAAAAGTCGAGAAAGGACGAATGACTGCGTTCGGGGCGCATCGCTTACCAGAGAGTATTCCAAGGAAACGTCAGGATCCGGGCATCGCGGAGTCCGCATTCTAGTACTGCAATGGGTCGGAAACCGGACGGTCTGCTCTTGGACCTATCACACAAGAATCCGCCCTAGTGCAGCATGTTCAGCATTTCTCTTGCAGCGCCCTTCGATGACGCCGGGTTCTGACCCGTGACCAGTTTCCCGTCCGCTACGACATTGGCTTCGAAGTCGGGCGCTTTCTCGAAGCGAGCCCCCCGTTCCTTGAGCATGTCTTCGAGAAGGAAGGGGACTGCATCTTCCAATCCCATCGCTCTTTCTTCGCTGTTAGTGAATCCAGTAAGCGATCTGCCTTCGACATAGGGCTGCCCTTCTGTGCCACGCACATTTTTCAGTACTGCCGGAGCATGACAGACAATTCCGAGTGGCTTATCGGTCGATGCAAAAGCCTCAATGAGGTCGCGAGACCTCGCGCTTTCGACCAGGTCCCAGAGGGGACCGTGGCCACCGGGGTAGTAGACCGCGTCATATCTTGAGGCGTCCACTGCTTCGATTGGGACGGTCGACTTCATCCTCGCTTGCGAGTCGTCATCCGCCAGATAGCGACGTGTCGCGTCGGTCTGGTAATCATCTTCAAGGCTTTCGGGGTCGATTGGCACTTCTCCGCCCTTGGCCGACGCCAGCTCGATATCGATTCCAGCATCAGTAAAGACATAAAAAGGCGCCGCAAATTCTTCGAGCCACATGCCAGTTTTCTCACCCGTGTCGCCGAGCATGTCGTTCGAGGTCATAACGAATAAGATAGATTTGCTCATCGCTTGCCTCATACCTGATCGCTGATGTCGGTCTTGCCAAGCTGAAGGAACCAGCCCGCAGCGTCGAAATATGCCGTCACGCGATCGACAGTTCCCCCGTCGGCAAGATCGAACTTGAACAGGTGTCGCAACTCATAGCGCTTACCTTGGTTGTCTATACCGAACCCATCCTTTGCCTGGGTGCCGCTGATTGTCACATGGACAAAAGCAGCCTTTCCATCGGCGGTTTCGTCGATCTCATGCACGTCTTCGCTGAGGTCTGGGAAGACGTCCATCAGCTGCGCCCAAACGCCTTTACCGTCTTCTAGCGACATCGGTTCGCCGAGCGGCGGATAATCGATGGTCGCGTCGTCGGATAGCGCGTCGGCCATGGCTTCGGGGTCGCGCGAATTGTACCGGCGGAAGAACTCTTCGGCAGCTGCGGTGGAATTTGGAAAAGTCATGCTCATCGTTTTCTTACTCCGTTTCAAAGGGTTTTCATTGCAACGGGTCGACGGCAGATAGGTTCTTGTCTATCTCTCGTGTTTCTCGAAAATCGAGGTATCTATGGAAATTGTAGCCCTCTGGCAGAAGCACGCAGCCCTCCAATACTCATTTGCATCCTACGCGGCGCGACGAATGGAACTTGGGCTGACAGAGATTGCTTGTCTGGAGCAGATCCAGGTTAGAGGTCCACTAAATCCCAAGGAGATTGGCCAGCACCTTAATCTGAGGTCAGGCTCGGCTACGGCGCTGATCGATCGACTGGAGTTTAAAGGGTTTGTCGAACGCTCTCGGCGCCGTGATGACCGTAGGAGCTTAAAGGTAGGCCTGACAGAAAACGCTTTCGTCGCGGCCGAGAACGATATGATTCCGCTCGCCAAGGCGTTGAGCCAAATCGCCAGATCAAAAAGCGCCCACGAGCGCGAGGTAATTGAAGCGTTCCTCTCAGAAGTGAACGATCAACTGCAGGTCCATTGCGAAGGCCAAGACGCCAACCACAAATGACCGCTTCTGGCTACAGCCCGACCGCCGGTGAAGGTCCGAGATTGAGGTCGCAAGCAGACTGTCCGGTTTGGCACGACTGGCAGGTTGGTCCGCAATTTAACTCGCAGATCCTCCGCGAAATTTCCTACTCCTCCGTTTCGTGCCATAGGGGGCGGCATGTCCGCCGAAGCACAATATCTGCCTACTCATGATCGCTTTGCGCGATCAAAGGCCCTGCCTGCAATCAAAAGGATTTCTTCTCCTGGACCGTGTAACATGCGGTCCATGTCTCAGCTAAACCTCTCAGATCATGGGGTTTACGCATGGCGCAGCTAGTGCTCGCCACCGACGACACGGGCGGGCCGGAGATCTTCGCCTCGCTGCAAGGCGAAGGGCCAAGTGCTGGCACGCCGGTCGCCTTCATCCGGCTGTCGCGTTGCAACCTTGCGTGCACGTGGTGCGACACCGCGTACACATGGCGGTTCGAAGGCGACAACCGCGAGCACCGCGATGATGTCGCCTATGAGCGCAAGGCGAACCAGATCGCGCTCGATCCGAAGGATGCGGCGCAGCGGATCGCCGCGCTTGGGCAGAGACGCTTGGTCATCACGGGCGGCGAACCGCTGATGCAGTGCGGGCCGCTCGCGGACATGCTCGCGGCGCTGCCCGACATCGAGGTCGAGATCGAAACCAACGGCACGACGAAAGCGTCGGCACATGTCGATATCCGGGTCGATCAGTACAATGTCAGCCCCAAACTGTCGCATTCGGGCAATGAGGCGGATCTGGCGCTGGTGCCCGAACGGCTCGATGCCTACGCGACCGACCCGCGCGCGTTTTTCAAGTTCGTGATCGCCTCTCCCGAAGACGTCGAAGAGGTCGCCGCGCTGGATAGGCGATACCGTTTCAAGTCAGGTCATGTGTTCCTGATGCCAGAGGGCACCACGAGCGCTGCGCTGCGCGAGAAGCAGCAATGGCTTTCCGACCTCTGCCAGAAGCATGGATACCGGATGTCGGACCGGCTCCACATCCACCTCTACGGCGATGAGCGGGGCACCTAGCCCTGCGAACGCCACCTTAGGACGACACGCTCGACGATCTCGTCTTCTCCGCCGCCTGTGCTCCACAGGTCGACGAAGCTGGGGTCTTCCGAGGCCGGTCGCTTGTGCTCCTCCAGCGTGTCGAAGCTGACGCGGATCGGGATCGCCACGCCCTCGCCGCAGATGATGCATTCGCGGTTGCGCAAAGCGGGTATGGAATCGAGGAAGCCGCGTGCGCCTTCGGGCATGGCAGCCTTCACGAAAGCCTGGTCGCGATCGTTGTTGAGGCGCATCGAGATGATGGTGCCGCACTGCGAGAGCACGCCCTCGGCAAGGTCGGACGGGCGCTGGGTGATCAGGCCGAGCGAGATGCCGTATTTCCGACCCTCCTTCGCGATTCGGCTAAGCACGCGCGCGACCGAAGAGCCATCGGCGTTCTTCTCGTTCGGGACATAGCGGTGCGCTTCCTCGCATACCAGCAGGATCGGACGCTGCTGTTCCTCGCGGCCCCAGATCGCAAAGTCGAACACAAGACGCGAAAGAACGGCGACCACGGTGGAGGTAATGTCCGAGGGAACGCCCGAGACGTCGATGATCGAGATCGGCTTGCCGTTGCCCGGCATGCGGAACACCTTGCCGATGAAGTCGGCCATCGTGTCGCCCACGAGCATTCCCGAGAACATGAACTGGTAGCGCGGATCGGCCTTCAGCTCTTCAAGCTTGCTCTTGATTCGCATGTAGGGCGCGGACGAAGTCGCCTTGTCGAGCTTGCCCATCTCGTCCTGGATGATGTTCGAGAGATCGGACAACAAATACGGGATCGGCGAATCCACCGTGATCTTGCCCATGGTTTCTGCAAGCCGGTTCTTGGACCGAGCCGCGAGCAGACATTTGGCAAGAATGTCCATGTCGACCTGCTTCTCATTGCCGTCGCTGGTTAACAGGACCTCGCAGTGCTCCTCGAAGTTCATCAGCCAATACGGCATTTGCAGGTTCGACACGTCGAGGATCTGACCGCTCTGGCGGAAAGCTGCGGAGTATTCTCCGTGCGGGTCGATCATGACGATGTGCCCGTTCGGTGCGGCTTCGCAAATCTTGTGCAGGATCAGTGCCGCACTGGTCGATTTACCGGTACCGGTCGATCCCAGCAGCGCGAAGTGCTTACCGAGCATTGCGTCGATATAAAGGCCGGCGCGGATGTCGCGCGTCGGGAACACGCGGCCGACGGTAATGTTGGCGCGCCCGTCACTGGCATAAATCTGTTCGAGGTCTTTCGTGCTGGCCGGATAGACCATCGCGCCTGGGACCGGATAGCGGGTCACACCGCGGCGGAACCCTTGAATCCGGCCGGTCAGCTTCTCCTCACCGCCTTCGCCGAGGAAGTCGATATGGGCGATGACGCCCGCCTCGTTGCGGCGATCCTTGCGCTGATCGCGAACGCTGGCGAGCAGCCACGATTCGCCCACACGGATCTTGATCTGGCTTCCGACCTGACCGGCGAGCACGATCGAAGGATCCTCGTCATCCATGCATTCATTCAGCCGCTGGAGGTCGAATGCGATTTGCGAGCCTGCACCGGAAATCTCGAGCACGACGCCGATCGGCATGCGCGCATTGTCGGGCGTATCGCCCTGAGCGGCTGCCTGGCTCGCGCCGGTTTCGAAGCTCTGACTGGCCATATCGTTCATTCGTCGTCCCTTACCCAAGCGGTATGCGCGCCAGGCACACCGGTGCCCGACCCCTGGTGAGGGTTCGTGTTGCATGATTTCGGTTAAAATCGCGTCAACGATATGACGCGATGCTGTGCGGTGCCGACCGGTCAAGACCGGTTGAAGAATCGACCGGCAAACCAGCCCATGCTGAGCGAAAGCAATATCGCCCCGAGCCCGTAAAGCAGCGAGGCACGCTCGGCGGCGTTCACCACTTCCCCCTCAAGTCCCACCTTCTCGACCGCGATCTCCGCCGTCGCGCTTGCGAGCACGCGGCCATTGGCAATCGCAAAGGTTTCTGCGGTGTAAGGTCCGGTGATCACATTCGATGGGAGGACGATCCGCGCCTGGTAAAGGACACCTTCGCTGATCCGAACACCTTGCGGGTCTTCCTTGTAGAGCCCGCCGCGCTGACGCATTTCCACCAGGCCGCTGGCGAAGCGCGCTTGCTCTTCAGGCTCGATCTGGCCGCTCGGGCTGAGCTGGATGAACTGAGTCCCAAGCTCGTAAATCGCGGCGGTGCGCGGATCGACGATCTCGTCGATCGGCCGGGAGGACGCGACCGCAAAGAAGGACGGAGCGGAGCGAAAATCGCTCGATCCGGCATTCATCCAGATACCTGCGATCCGGTCTTTCTCTCGAAGGCGGATCGGCTCGGTCGGTCCCTTGAGCACGACCACGATATCGTACTCGGTCTGCCGCCTAGTGCCATCCGGATCGATGACAGCCCCGTAGAGAAGCAGGTTGGCACCGGTAAAGCCCTGGCGCACCTCGATGCGGGACTGGCTGACCTCGGGCACAAGGATCGGCTCGCGCTGGCCGCTCAGGAACAGAGCGGCGATCGCCAGGAACGTTATCGCGCGAGCACGCCCGATGAACGTGCCGGTCATAGCGGGCTGACCGTGTAGATCTCGTCGGGCTGAACACCGAGCCCGTAAAGCATTCTCAAAGCGACGGCGATCACGATGGCCGCAAGCACCAGCCTAAGCACTTCGGGCCGTGCCTTCATCGCGATCTGCGTGCCGAATTGCGCGCCAAGCACCGAGCCAAGCAGCAGGAGCCCCGCGAGGATGATATCGACCGCCTTGGTGGTCAGCGCATGGGTCATCGTCGTGACCATCGTTACGAACAGGATCTGGAACAGCGAAGTGCCGACGACCACGTTGCCGCTCATACCCAGCAGATACAGCATCGCCGGGACGAGGATGAAGCCGCCTCCAACACCCATCAGCATCGTCAAAACGCCCACCAGCGTCCCGAGTATCAGCGGCGCGAGCGGCGAGATGTAAAGGCCGGATCGGTAGAAGCGCCAGCGAAACGGCAGGCCCGCAACAAGCGGGTGATGGCGGCGCTTTCGCGGTTGATTGCCGCCCGTTTTCGAGCCCGGCCGCAGCGCGTCCACTGCCTCCCGCATCATCAGCGATCCGATGGTGCCGAGCATCAAGACATAGAGCACGTTGATGACGACATCGATCTGGCCCAGCGATTGCAGCGCGCTGAACAGCAGCGCACCGATCAAAGCGCCCACGACGCCGCCGCCGACCATGACCGCGCCCATGCGGTAATCGACGCCGTTCTGCTTAGAATGGGCGAGCACGCCGGAAACGCTGGCCCCTGTCACCTGCGTTGCCGCCGAAGCCGCCGCAACCGTGGGCGGAATGCCGTAAAAAATGAGCAGCGGTGTCGTCAGGAATCCGCCACCAACGCCGAACAATCCGGAGAGGATACCGGTCAACCCGCCAAGCAGCACGATGAACAGGCCGTTCACCGAGAGATTCGCGATTGGCAGGTAGACGTCCATGCGGTGAGCACTAACCCACAGCGCGCCGCGATGATAGCCGCTATACCGGTCTGATCCCCGTCAAACGCCACGCGATATCGGGCGCCGCGGCCTCAGCCAATCAGAAGCGCGTCGAAAGCGTTGCGGCCACACCCGATTGGGGCGCGGCATCGCCGCCGACCTGCTCACGCCAATCGACGGAGAGGCGCGCCGGAACCTCGCCGAGCGTCATGTCCAGCCGCACGGTAGGGCCTACGTCAAGGCGGCTCGCGCCTTCCTGTGCGCCGCCCCATGCGCCGGCACCCGCGCTCAACCTCGCCCGTGTATCGAGCGGGCCAGCGAAACTGGCAAACTCGCGCGTGACGGCTGCTTGCCCGTCCGCGAAGGCCGTCGCGTTTTTCCCACCGACATATCCGGCGCCGCCATAAGCTTCGAGAGTGAAATCGACCGGCAGCGATTGCGGCGGAAGCTCGCTGATCGCGATGACAGCAGGACGCACTTCGCTGCCGAAGCGGTTTTCGGTGTAGCGCAGCTCAGCCGCCATGCGGACCGGAACGCTTGCAAGCGGACGCACCGACCCACCCGCGGCGACTTCGGTCTCGCCGCCGTTCACCAGCGCGCGGTAACCGCGCAGGAACAGGCGCGGATCGCGGCGCGATGACGGAGCGACGCGGTATTGAAGGTTCGAACCCAGCTGGCTCGCGCCGTAGATCGGAACGCGCCCCTGCGAAATCAGCGTTGCATTCGATCCTTCACGCCAGAACGCCCAGGCATCGACCGACCATCGATCATAGCGAGGCTGCTCTTGAAAAGGAGGCGAGATCGGCGTCACACCTGCCAGCTTCTGGGTCGTCCGCAGCGCGTACATTGCCGCACGCTCCGGTGCCGGAGGACCGACAGACGCACCCAGCGCATTCAACCAGAGCATCTGATGCGCCGATGCCGCCCGGTAGCCACTCGCCAGAGCGAGGTCCTCGTTGAACCCAGCATAGGCACCGAGAACGGATGCGTACCTATTGCTGCCCATGATCTCTTCCGAAACCGAAGCAAGCTCGCCGAGTACGCTGGAGTTTTCCGCTTCACGCGGCTGGGGCGCGGATTGCGTGCCAGCATCCGCAAAAAGCGCCGCTTCGCTGACCAGATCGGGCAGATCAATCGAAAAAGGGTTTTCCCAGATGAGCGCCCTGCCGCCCGTCCATACCGCGACGAGCAGCATCAGCATTGCCAGCGGGCTTCCCCGCCGCTTTGTATTCTGTGGCGTCATTAAAGAGCTCTTTCGGCTGCCGCCGTGCGGGCGGGATGCGCGGTGTGGGGTGTTTTGTCCCATTCGATGGCCTTGCCCAGCAGGGTTTTCCAATAGGCGGCGACCGCGCGCCGTCCGGCCATGATCGAGATGACGTTGCTCACCGGAATTCTGAGCACCGCCATCAGCCCTTCGGCAGCGCCGTATTCGCGGGCGTTGAAGCCGAACCGGAATGCCGCCCTCCATATGAAAGCGGCGAAATTCGCTATCAAAAGCCACTTGAGAAGCGGCGAAAGCGCCACCGGCTCTGCAAAGCCGAGCGCGATCGCCAACCAGCTGATCGCGGTCAGCGCGAGGAGCGAGTATCCAATGACCAGTACAAGGGCGGCGAGTGGCCCGCGCCGATCACGTGCGCGCATCCATGTCTCGACGAAGCCACTGCTCCAGCCAACCCGGTCCCAACCCTGCAGAGCGATCCCGTGGACCCAGCGAGTTTTCTGGCGCACCACATGGCCGAGCTTCGAAGGGAAGTAAGCGCGGGTTGCGATGAGCAGTCCGTCCTTCCCGCGGGCGCGCACGAAGCGGCATACCCCGCCCGCCTCCGAAACACCCAGCCCCAGCTCGTAATCCTCGGTGAGCGACCCGGACGAGAATGGGTGCCCATCCGCCCGCTTCCGGCACAATTTCCGCAAAGCGCCGCGCGACACTGCGCACCCTACCCCAGCCCCGGGCAGTCCCGCGCCAAGCTCACCGCGCACCACCATCGCCTTTGCATGCGCTTCGGCGAATTCCTCGCAATAATGACTGCCGAGCCAGCGGCTGCGCGCTTGCTGCATCGGTTCCACGGGAAGCTGCGCAAAATCCGCCCCCTCTTCGATGGCCTCATCGAGCAGCCCCAGCCCCGCAGGGTCGACCATGTCTTCGGCATCTTGGAATATCACCGAAGCAAAGTGTCCGCCCATTCGCCGCTCGTCATCGCGCATCGCATCGTAGAGCCTGTTCAGACAATCTGCCTTCGTGGTAGGTCCCTCGCGATCGTGAATGACGATCCTGAGCCGCTCGTCACCCTGTGCTGCCCGCATGACGGCAGCAATCGTGGCCGGATCATTGCGGTAACATCCGACATAAAGCCTGAGGTTCGACTGAGGCCACACGCCAAGAGTGTAATCGATCGTATCGCCGATCACTTCGGCTTCAGACCATGCTGGAATGAAGATTGCCGCCGCACCGTGCAGTTCGCGGCACCGCAGCGCGTCTCGATCGACCTCGCGCGTTTTTGCTCGCCCGGTCAGCTTCAACCACACCCAGGTGAAGTCGATCGCCAGATCGTCAAGCGCGCCAATGAGGAAGAACACCCCGGCAAACAACAAAAGTTCGTGTTGCAGCAATGCAAGCCATTGCCACAAGTCAAAGCCCCATAGAGCCAAGGCGACCCCCTTACCTCGTCTGAAAAAAGAGCCTAACGCGCCCTGATAGCCCTTGCAACCGCTTCAAGTTTTCTAAAAGAGGGCGCGCAAGATGTCCGAAACAAACGCCCCCACCGCTCCGCCGCTTCGCAGGATCTTCGCGCCAGTGCGCGCGCTGTTCGTTAGTGACGCGTCTGCGGGCGTCCTGCTGATCATCGTTGCCGCCGCGGCAATGCTGGCAGCGAACTCTCCGTTTGCCTACGAATACAAGCAGCTGTTTTACGGCGAGCTCGCGTGGACGCCGATCCCGAAGCTCTACGATCTGCACCTGTGGATCAATGATGGCCTCATGGCGATCTTCTTTTTCGTTGTCGGGCTGGAGGTGAAACGCGAAGTTCTATGCGGATCGCTCGCCGATCCGGCGGCGCGCCGCTTGCCGATGGTGGCTGCTGCCGCCGGGATGCTAGTGCCTGCGGCCGTGTACATGGCAGTCTCGGGCGGCGGCGAATACACCAATGGCTGGGCCATTCCTGCCGCGACCGATATTGCTTTTGCGATGGGTGTGCTCGGCTTGCTCGGCAACCGTGTCCCCGCATCTTTGCGGCTGTTCCTGCTCACCGTCGCGATCGTCGACGATATCGGAGCGGTGCTTGTCATCGCGATCTTCTACACGCCGACGATCAAGATGGTGTGGTTGTTGGTATCGGCCGTTGTTTTCGGCCTGATGCTGGCGATGAACCGGCTCAAGGTCGGCACGCTCTGGCCCTACATCCTGATGTCGGCGGTCCTCTGGTACTGCGTGCTCAACACCGGGGTGCATGCAACCATCGCGGGCGTGCTCGCTGCACTGACCATTCCGCTTCAACGGCCCGACGGCAACTCGATGCTGGAAAAGCTGGAGCACGGCCTGGCTCCGTGGAGCGCCTATCTCGTCGTGCCCGTTTTCGGGTTTGCCAATGCGGGCGTCGCACTGGGCGGTATGGGTATCGAAGCATTCACCGATCCCCTGCCGATCGCCATCGCCGCCGGCCTTGTGATCGGCAAACAGCTCGGCATCTTCTCGATCGTGTTCGTGTCCGACAAGATCGGCTTCGCACCGCGACCGGCCAATGCGACCTGGATGGAGATTTGGGGCATATCGATCCTCTGCGGCATCGGCTTCACGATGAGCCTCTTCATCGGCGGCCTCGCCTTCCCGCAGCAGCCGCTATTCGTCGAAGAAGCCAAGATCGGCATTCTGACCGGATCGGCCATCTCCGCGATACTCGGGTTTATCGTCCTGCGACTGACGACCACTCATCCCGAGGCGGAATGCGACGATCGGGGCGAACAGCCGAGCCAGGCCTGATCCGCCTCACCGGGCGATCCACTTACCAGCTTCCGGTATTTTCCATGCTGGCCCATGGTTCTTTCGGTTCAAGCTTGCCGTCCTGCAGCAGTTCAATCGAGATACCGTCCGGCGACTTGACGAAGGCCATGTGCCCGTCGCGAGGCGGACGGTGGATGGTGTGGCCCGCCTCGGCCAGCCTCTCACACGTGTCGTAGATGTTCTCCACGCGGTAGGCGAGGTGGCCGAAATTGCGGCCGCCGTCGTAGTCTTCCGGCTCGCTCCCGTCTCCGGCTGGCCAGTTATAGGTGAGCTCGACCTCGGCAACGCCCTCCTGGCCCGGGGCGGCGAGGAAGATCAGCGTAAAACGCCCCGCCTCGACATCGAAGCGGCGAACTTCCTCAAGTCCGATAAGCTTGAAGAAATCCACCGTCGCGTCGGGATCGGTCACTCGGATCATTGAATGCAGGTATTTTACCATTTCAGTCCCTTGATAATTCAAACTCAGTTCATCGACAGTGAGGCACATTTCATCGTGCAATAGGAGAGCGGACGATGAGCAACACGTCGGGGAAATCACAGCAAAACATGGAGAACGCAGCCAGCGCGCGCAAGAGCCAAGCGGGCGCCACAACGGCGAGATGGTTCGGGACGGCGGGCATCGCCTCGATCGGGCTGATCATCGGCGGCTATCTGCTGGGAGACGGATTGCTGCGCGCGAAGGAAGCCGAACGCTCTGTCACTGTCCGCGGACTGGCCGAGCGCGATGTGACCGCAGATCTCGCAACCTGGACGATATCCTATTCCGCCAGCTCGCAAAATCTCGGTGAGGCCCAAGGCAAGGTGCGGCGCGACACTGCGCGTATCGAGGAGTTTTTCAGAGGGCTCGGCTTTCCAGAGACAGCGTTGCAGCCCACCGGCGCAAATGTTTCAAGCTACACCAATGACGGTGTGACGACCTACACCGTCCGGCAGAGAATGGCGCTTAGAAGCGGCGATATCGGACGCGCGCAAAAAGCGGTTGCCCAGCAATTCGATCTGGTGGGCCAAGGCGTCTTCCTCGAAGAAGGATCGGGGATGAGCTACACCTTCACTGGCCTCAACGCGATCAAGCCGGAGATGGTCGCCGAAGCCACGCGCGATGCGCGCGCCTCTGCGCAGCAATTTGCCGAGGACTCAGGCGCGCATGTCGGCGCGATCAAGGATGCAACGCAGGGCTATTTCTCGATCGAGGCGCGAGACGGAGATGGCGGCGGCTGGGGCACATCGGACAGCCCTTACAAAAAGGTGCGCGTCGTCACGACGGTGAATTTCTCACTCGATTAGAGCCCGCTACTAGCCGCACCTGTAGAAAGCGATGGGCGCGAAACCCGAAGAGGTTCCGCGCCCGTTGTTTGTGCCGGATAGCGGGCGTCAGAAACTTGCGCTGATCGTCCCGACCACCTGGTCCTTGGTAAAGTTGAACAGACCGAATGCCTGGCTGATCAATGTCGGAGAACCTTCGATACCGATGTAGGCGACGCCAACGGTGATCGGACCGAACACGTTCGCCTCTGCCCCAATCGACCAGTCGAACGCGTCGTTGTCGTTGGTGAAGGTCAGCGATCCATCCGTGTACCCAAGATGGCCTGTCAGCGTGATCGGCGTGGTCGGAATACCAACGCTGACATCCGTGTAGAGATAGAGGTTATCGTCGGTACCAGCGCCGAAATCGAGGCTGTCCTGGCTCGGCGCATAGGCAATGCCGCCCGTGGTCGAAACAGGCCCCAGAGAGAAGCTCAGCGAGCCGTAAAGCTCGTAGTAATCGAATTCGCCATCGGGAGCGTCGGGATAGGTGTAGGCGATGAAGCCCACATCGGTTGACAGCCCTTCGGTGAGGTTGCCGCTCCACCCGCCATAGAGATCGAGCTCGGTCGATCCGTATCCGACAGTGTCTTCATCGAGGCTCGACGCCCACGTTCCGGCATAGAAACCGGAAGAATGGCTGACGTCGAAGCCGCCCTGAATCGCGATTTCGCTGCCCGACAAGTCAACGCCGCGAAACCGGTATTCGGTCACGAGCGCGACATTGGCGGAGAAGGTGAAACCGGCTTCGCTGAGAAAACCGCTGCTGGCTTCCTTGTCGACCGGCTCACTCGCGCGTTCGATTTCGGGCGACAGGTTCACGACAGCCTCACCGTCCGCAAGATTTGCGGCGGCGATCATCAGTTCGGGACTGATCGATTGGTCGAGATTGGCGGCAGCGCCGCTCACGCTTTCGATAGCGGTCGGTTCAATTGAGGTTTCGTTTGCAAAAGCCGGCGCCGCGGAGAGGAGAACACCAGCAGAGATTGACGCAGCCGTGAGGCCGCGGATGGACGTGAGCATGACAACTTCCTTGTCTTTGTTGTTGCTTCGTCCCACCTGCACATCTGCTGGTCGCCATTTTTGTCGGCAATCTCATCCAAATGTGGAACAATCGTGCACATTCATGTCGCATTGCACAAGAGAAATTACGCCTGCATCCATAACGCCACATCGGTGTGGGATATTTACATCAAACCGGTTCGCGTCAGCGGAGGCGCGGGCGCAGCGCTCATTTGCTGTTCAGTCGGGCTCTGTTTAAGCGGAGATATTGCGCCGTAATTATCCGGTCGGGTGACCATTTGCCCTTACGGAACATCGGCTTTCGACGACCACAGGCTATGCTCGAAAAGATCCGCTCCTTCTTTGGCTTGAAGCCCGAGCCCGCTTCTCCGTCCGTCCCGGATGGGACGCGGTATTACGTCATCGGGGACATCCACGGACGACTCGATCTTTTCGAAGCTCTCATCACCGCAATCGAAGATGACGATGCACAAAGCGCCGAGGCGGATACCCGAATCATCCTGCTCGGCGATCTGGTGGATCGCGGTCCCGACAGCGCAGGCGTGATCGCGCGAACTCGTGCCTGGCAAGCGCAGCGCGATGTCCGCGTGCTGATGGGCAATCACGAAGAAATGTTTCTGCAGGCTTTCGAAAATCCCGAAATCCTGCGCCATTTCCTGAAGCACGGCGGCCGCGAAACCATCATGAGCTACGGATTGTCGAAGAAAGAGTTCAGCAAAATGCCGCTGGAAGATCTCTTCGCAAAGCTACCGGAGATCGTGCCTCCTGCCGAGCGCGAATATATCGCCGGTTTCGATGAAAAAATCATCGCCGGGGACTACCTCTTCGTCCACGCGGGGATCGATCCGGCATTTCGTGTAAAAGACCAGCAGCGCGCCGACATGCTGTGGATCAGGGACCGTTTTCTCGACCATGAGGACCCGTTCGAAAAGGTTGTCGTGCATGGCCATACGATATTCGACGATGTCATGGATTGCGGCAACAGGATCGGGATCGATACCGGAGCCTTTCGGTCCGGAACGCTAACCGCCCTCGTCCTCGAGGGGGATCGAAAGCGCACGCTGCAAACGCGGTCCGCCGACGGTGTGATCAAAATCGTGCGTGATGATATCGCAGCATAATGTGAACAGCGAGGCATCTGCGCGCTAGACAGCCGCGCACCGGTGAATAGTGTAACCTTGCAAAGTCCCGGCAAGAATTCTTTCGCGATAGGTTCATTGGGAGGAACAATCTTTGACCGCAGTGCTCGACGGGCTGACAAGCCTCTTCATATTCGTTGTCGGACTGGTTGTCCTCGCGCTCATCGCGCTTTTCATCATCGATCGGTACCAAACCAGCGACACGGTCAGGCGCAATTACCCGGTGATCGGGCGCATGCGTTATGTTCTGTCCGACCTCGGCGAGTTCTTCCGCCAGTACTTTTTCGCGATGGATCGCGAGGAAATGCCTTTCAACCGGGCTCAACGCGATTGGGTGGACGACGCATCGAAAGCCAAATCGACGAATGTGGCGTTCGGTTCGACCCGCAATCTGGAGCCGGTCGGAACACCGATTTTCGTCAATTGCCCATGGCCCACACTCGAACGCGACGCGGTGAAGGAACCGGCGATGCTGATCGGAGAGGGCGCCGCGCGGCAGCCTTATCTCGCCCCGTCGCTCTTCAACATTTCCGGCATGAGCTACGGTGCCTTGTCGACCCCTGCTGTCCGCGCGCTTTCCAACGGCGCTGCCAAGGCCGGGTGCTGGATGAACACGGGCGAAGGCGGCCTCTCGCCTTACCACCTTGAGGGTGGCTGCGACATCGTTTTCCAGATCGGCACGGCCAAATACGGCGTGCGCGATGAAGATGGCAACCTATCCGACGACAAACTGCGCGAGGTGGCTGCTCACGAACAGGTCCGCATGTTCGAGCTTAAGCTTTCGCAGGGTGCAAAGCCCGGGAAAGGCGGCATCCTTCCCGCGGCCAAGGTCAACGAGGAAATCGCGAAAATCCGCGGTATTCCGGTAGGCGAAGCATCGATTTCTCCGAACCGGCACCCGGACATTGGGAGCATCGATGAACTGCTCGATATGATCGCGCATATTCGCGAGGTGACGGGCAAGCCGGTGGGGTTCAAGACCGTGGTCGGAGCGTATGGCTGGCTTGAAAACCTGTTCGCAGAGGTCAATCGGCGCGGCATCGAAAGCGCCCCGGATTTCATAACAGTCGACAGCGGCGATGGCGGCACCGGCGCTGCCCCGCTGCCGCTGATCGACAATGTCGGCCTTACTCTTCAGGAAGCGCTCCCGATGCTAGTGGACCTGAGAGACAAGGCCGGGCTGAAAGGGCGGATACGCATCGTCGCCAGCGGAAAACTCGTGACGCCAACAGACGTCGCCTGGGCGCTTTGTGCGGGCGCGGATTTCACCATTTCTGCGCGCGGATTCATGTTTGCACTCGGGTGCATCCAGGCGATGAAGTGCAACAAGAACACCTGCCCGACCGGCATCACGACCCACGACAAGAGCCTCCAGCGCGGGCTCGACCCGGCCAACAAGGCGGTGCGGGTCGCCAATTTCGTAGAACAGATGCGCAAGGAAGTCGGCGTCATTGCGCACAGCGTCGGCGTCACCAACCCTCGCGGGATGAAGCGATACCATGTCCGCCTGGTATGCGCCGACGGCCGATCACGCCCGCTCGATGAACTTTATCCCGCTGTCGGCGTTCAGCCGGGGTAGCTTTTCAAAACCCGAACCAATGGCGCGAGTTATCCGCCCGCGAAAGGCCGACCAGCGCTGCGAGGAACACCGCCGCGCCTGCGCCGATGCAGGTCCACGCTATGACATCGGCTTCCTGACCGCCGCGAAAATAGATCGCGGTGAGCGCCCAGCAAAAGACGATTGCGTACCACGGATTGCCTCTGCTTCGCAGGGTCGCGAGTGCGGCGGTCAGCCCGCCGATGCCGACCATGATGGCGGTCACGACCGGATAGGTCCGATCCTCTGCCGCGATCCCCGAATAGACCAGCGTCGCCGAGACGTTGACGATGCTCGCCGCAGTAAGCCATGCGGCCAGCGCGCTGAAGACCAGCGCGGTGATCCAGCGCTCGCCGGGTGTGAACTCGCCATGCTTCACCAAAGCGCGAAGCACGATCAGCAGGCCGATCAGCGAGACGAAAATGATGATTGCAGAAACAACCGTGAGATTGGCGAATTCGGTGTAAGTCGCCCACACCCCCTGCGCCGCCAAGGCAATGGCAGCTGGCCAACCGATGGTGTTGAGCAGAGCATTGTTCGCTTGCGCGGGCAGTGCTTGCCAGATAGCGAACACTGCCGACCCGAGGAAAAGCGGCCCCCATATCGAAAACGCCCAGCCTGACGGGGTGATGAGCGTGCGAACACTATCGGACCGATCGCCGATGGGATCACCAAAACCAAGTGCGGGCAGGAATGTCGCCCCGATCTGAATGATGACCGCAAGAATGATGGACACGCGCTGCGCAGCGCTGCGAGAATGGGAGCCTGAATTCACCATCACGTCCTAACGATCCGGGATGCGGGGTGTTCCTGCCGCAGCATTGGATAAAGAGGCTATTCGAGCACGATCCAAGTCGTCAGGGGGCCTCATAAGCCGGGTTCTGTCTCCGCAGCCGGTATCTCCAGGACAAGCCCAAAGACCTGGACTGCGGTGGCAGCCATTCGTCTAGGCTGCCCATTGCTGAGCAGCTCGAGCAGCCAACCCGGGTCTCTCGGAGCGAACCACTCCTGCCCTGCCCGAAGGCGAGCGCGAGACCCCTATTTGGCCTTGCTCCAGGTGGGGTTTGCCATGCGGACGCTGTTACCAGCGCCCCGGTGCGCTTTTACCGCACCCTTTCACCCTTGCCTGTGCGCAGAGCTGCAAGCAGCGCGCGCCATCGGCGGTATACTCTCTGTGGCACTTTCCCTGAGCTTGGGTCCGAAGACTTTCGCCCGGCGGGCGTTACCCGCCACCTTCGTTTCGTGGAGCCCGGACTTTCCTCGGTATCTTGCGATAACGCGGCTGCCTCGGCCCCCTGACGGCTCTGCTATTACAAGAGGAAACGGGGAGAGGGAAGCGCCTTGAAGGCTACCGAGTGGCTCCCCGGTCGCGGTCGAGCAGGAGCTGCCACAGAATGGCGCCAAGTTGGGCGTCGAATTCGCCGGAGATTTTCTCCGGGCGCCAACGCCGCTCGAATGCCTCGATCGCCTTGCGACCCTCGGTAATGTCATATCCGAACCGCTCAAGGCCGAGGATGAACGCTCCCTTGTTCGGGAACGGATCGCCCTTTTCCAGCTTTTTCGGGCGCGGGAGGCAAAGGCCGTATTCGGCCAGCCGGTCCCACGGGAACAGCTCACCCGGATCGATCTTGCGCATGGGCGCTACGTCCGAATGGCCCACGACGTTGGCGCGCGGGATATCGTGCTCCTCCACGATCCGCGCGACGAGCGGCACAAGAGCCTGGAACTGGGCTTCCGAAAATTCGCGGTAGCCGCCGCCATGGCCAGGGTGGTCGAGCTCGATCCCGATGCTGGCCGAGTTCACATCCTTGTTGCCGCGCCAGAAGGACAGTCCCGCGTGCCATGCGCGCTTTTCTTCAGGCACCAGCTGCGTCACGACACCTGCCTCGCTGATCAGGTAGTGCGCCGAAACCTTGGCGTCGGGATTTGTGAGCTTCCCTAGAGCCTGTTCGACCGGCTGCATCTCGGTGTAGTGCAGCACCAGCATAGTGATTGGCTGATCGCGCTCGTCGAAATTCGGCGAGTGCATCACAGCGTGGACGAGTTCCGTTTTCTCCATGCGCTTAGCCGATCATCCCTTCTGGCTGCGGAATGACGCCGCCAAGAACCAGAGCGTCGTCGCTGAGCGCATATTGCAGTCCCCCGCCCATCTCTTCCGCCAGTGTAGCGATCATGTGCGCAGCGGCCGTGCGGCTCGTCACTTCGACTGCTGAGATTTCGCCCTGAAGCGCGTGGCCGATGACTTCATCGAAGGCGATCTTCTTGCCGGTGGCGCGCGCGACAATTTCGACGTTGCCATCGCGTTTCTCGGCCCCGATATCGAGGGTGCCGCCGCGAACCAAGGCTTCGAGCGCGATCTGCGACAGGTTGAGCAGCACCTTCACCGCAGGCTTTGGCAGGCTGGATTCGCTGACCGCCCAGTTCAGCTCGACCCGTTTGTTACCTGCGGCCAGCGCCGCAATGACTTCCTGCGCTTCTTCGACAGGAACATTGTCGCCAAAGCCCCCGGCCGCACCGAAAGCGAGGCGGAAGAATTTGAGCTTGTCCGTGCTGATCTTGGCGCTCTGTTCCAGCAATTCGACGCAGCGCTTGCGCATTTCCGGGTCCTGCTCATCCGCGAGCAGTTCAAGCCCGTTTGAAAGCGCGCCAACCGGCGAAAGCATGTCGTGGCACAGCCGCGAGCACAAGAGCGCGGCGAGATCGGTTTGAGAAGTCATGCGCGTGTCTTAGCCATCGATTATCTGCATTGAAAGCGCTTCAAACCCCGCTTTGCCCGACCTGTAGAACTTCAGGTCGTCCGCCGCTGCGATCGCCCAGATCAGGCCATCTCCTGCCGCCATGGCCTCATCGGTGGCGGAAGGCTTGGGGGCGCCATTTGGATGTGAGTGAAAATAGCCCACGACTTTCGCCCCGCCACCGCGTGCCGCCCGATGAGCATCGATCAAAGCCTGCGGGTCAATCTCGAAGTGTGTTTTCGGCGAAGAGTGTACGTTTCGGGCCTCTTCAAACACCACGATGCGGAGGCCATCCCCTAGCAATATCCCGCAGGCTTCCCGTGGCAACGCGTCTCTGGCTGCGAGGCGCATTGCCTCTATCACATCCCTTGTCACCTCGATTTGCATCGCGCATGGCTCTACCATGTCCGCGCCAGAAATCATCTCCGGTATCGTCCGCAAAGCGGGCCGGCTGGACAAGGCGCTAGCCGATGAGACCGACTTGTCACGCGCGAGGGTGCAGGCGCTGATCGCGGACAAATGGGTCGAAATCGACGGAACACCGGCTGCCTCACCATCGCTGAAAGTCTCAGAAGGAACGAATTTCCAAATTACCGTCCCTCCCGCTGCCGAGGCCGAGGCTCAGCCGCAGGACATCCCGCTCGATATCGTGTTCGAGGACGATCATCTCATCGTCGTCAACAAGCCGGCGGGCATGGTCGTCCACCCTGCAGCGGGAAATCCTGACGGTACCTTGGTCAACGCTCTGCTGCATCATTGCCGCGGCGAATTGTCGGGGATCGGCGGTGTCGCGCGCCCCGGTATCGTTCACCGGATCGACAAGGATACATCGGGCCTGCTGGTGGTCGCCAAATCGGACGCCGCGCATGAAGGGCTTGCCGCTCAGTTCGCCGATCATTCCATTCACAGGCGCTATCTCGCCATATGCGCAGGCAACCCAGCTCAAAACGAAGGCACAATCGACGCGCGCATCGGCCGCAGCGATGCCAATCGCAAGAAAATGGCTGTGCTCGAAAAGAATTCCTCACGCGGTAAAACTGCAGTTACCCATTATACGGTACTCAAACGCATGAATGACAGTGCGCTGATCGAATGCAGGCTGGAAACAGGCCGCACACACCAGGTCCGCGTTCACTGTGCGTCAATCGGCCATGCGCTATTAGGAGACCCAATCTATGGAAAGACCCCGAAATCGCTCAAGCCGTTGCTTTCCAGGCTAAAATTCGAGCGACAGGCGCTGCATGCCGCCGAATTGGGTTTTCTGCATCCAATATCCCGCGAAACCGTATCTTTTCACGCGGCCACACCGCCGGATATGCAGGAACTAATCGACGAACTTGCACGTTCTAATCGATGAAAAGCACGCGCATTTCCGCGCAAATTCGCTATATGTAACTTTGTGGCCCGAAATGCCGGATGCCCATCAGGGGTCCGGCGCACGAGGTCGACGCAAGAAAGGTTAGGGAATAAGTGAGTAAAGCCAAAACGACGGTCCCGTCCCTGAGCGGTGAGCAAGGCCTCAATCGCTATCTGTCGGAGATCAAGAAATACCCGGTGCTGACGGCTGAGAATGAATACATGCTCGCCAAGCGCTATGCCGAACATGAAGACCCCGATGCCGCCGCGCAGCTGGTGTCGAGCCACCTCCGGCTCGTGGCCAAGATCGCGATGGGGTATCGCGGATACGGCCTGCCCGTGTCGGATCTCATTTCCGAAGGGAATGTCGGTCTCATGCAGGGCGTCAAGAAATTCGAACCCGATCGCGGTTTCCGCCTCGCGACCTATGCGATGTGGTGGATCAAAGCGAGCATTCAGGAATATATCCTGCGCTCTTGGAGCCTCGTGAAAATGGGCACCACCGCCGCGCAGAAGAAGCTGTTCTTCAACCTTCGCCGGATGAAGAAGCAGCTCGAAGCGTATGAAGACACCGACCTGTCGCCCGATGACGTGACGAAGATCGCCACCGATCTCGGCGTGCCCGAGCAGGAAGTCGTCAATATGAACCGGCGGATGATGATGGGCGGCGACGGCTCGCTCAACACGCCGATGCGCAATGGCGAAGAAGGCTCGGGCGAATGGCAGGACTGGCTGACCGATGACGGTCCGCTGCAGGACGAACTGGTTGCAGACGCCCAGGAATCCGAAGTGCGCCACGAAATGCTGGTCGAGGCGATGGATTCGCTCAACGACCGCGAGAAGCACATTCTGGCCGAACGCCGCCTGACGGAAAAACCGCAGACACTCGAAGAGCTTTCCAAGGTCTACGACGTGTCACGAGAGCGTATCCGCCAAATCGAAGTCCGCGCATTCGAAAAGCTGCAAAAGGCAATGCAGCGTATCGCGGGTGAACGCCTGCTTCCGGGCGTAGCGTAAGCTCGTAACACAAGACAGATCAAAGCCCTCTCCGGTCCAGGCCGGAGAGGGCTTTTTTGTGTTTAGTTGACCGGAGCCAGGTCCAGCACTGCTGCGATCATGGCGCGGGTGCCGAATGTAACGCTTTCTTTCGGTGCGATTTTGAAGAGCGGCGAGTGGTGGCTCGGTACCGCAGGCCCGCCATTTGCCTCGGCATCGAAAGCCGCCTGCGGGGTTCCGCCCACCGCGAAGTAATAACCCGGCACGCCGTATTCATCCGCGACGAAATAGGCGAAGTCCTCCGCCCCCATTCCGCGCTGTTCCCAAGGCATGATTGCCTCTGCCCCCAATTCGCGCTCCATCACGCCGTTCAAACGCCGGGCAAGCTCGGGATCGTTGTTGGTCACCGGAGTGCCTTCGCTGACGGTCACCTGCACCGGCAGTTCGTCGGGAAGACCGTGAGCCTTGCCGATGCCCTGCGCGATCCGCTTGATCGCGGCGTGGGTCTGCGCGCGCGTTTCCTCATCATTGGCGCGCACGGTCAGTTGCAGGTCTGCGCGGTCGGAAATGATATTATGCTTGGTCCCCGCCTGAAACGCGCCAACGGTCACGACCACCGGCTTCAAGGGAGAAATTTCCCGGCTGTCGATCGATTGAAGCGCGGTCACAATTTGCGATGCGATGTAGACCGGATCGCGGCCCCGGTGCGGGCTGGCGCCGTGCGCCCCGACGCCGGGTACCATGATGTCGACGCTGTCCGCACTCGAATACTGGATCGTCTCGGAGGCGGAGACCTTGCCCGTCGGCATCACGGAGGAGACATGAAAGGCAAGCGCGTAATCAGGCTTGCCGAAGCGGTCATAAAGTCCGTCTTCAAGCATTGCCTTCGCTCCGCCGACCCGTTCTTCGGCGGGCTGGACCACGAACATCACCGTGCCGCTCCACTGGTCCTTCATCTCGACCAATTGCCGCGCAGTACCGACCATGGAGGTGATATGCACATCGTGGCCGCAGGCGTGCATGACAGGGTATTCCTCACCGTCCTGCCCGATTTGAGTAGCGGTCGACGCATATTCGAGCCCCGACTTCTCGACCACCGGCAGGCCGTCCATATCGGCTCTTAGCAAGATCAGCGGGCCTTCGCCGTTGCGCATCATGCCAACAACGCCCGTTCCGCCCACATTTTCGGTCACCTCGATGCCGAGAGCGCGCAGCTCCTCAGCCATCCGGGCGGCCGTCTTCGTTTCAAGGAAGGAGAGCTCAGGATTCTCGTGAAAATGCACGAAAAGCGGCGCGAGATATTCGTCGTAATCGGCGTCAACCGCCTGCGCGACAGCCTGAGCGCCTTTATGATCGTCAGCAATCGCCGGCGCCGAGAGGCTCGCGGCAGCAAGAGCGATTGCAGCGGTTGCATTACGGATTGAGCGCATCGGTAAGTCTCCCCAGTGATTCCGGTCCCGCTCTTCAGAGCACGCCGCGCGGTGGATCACAAGCAAACGCGCGATTGCGCAGGGCAGGTCTCGCCGATAAATGCGGCGCCATGGTGATGAAAACCGCCCGCTTTCTGGCAAAAGTCCTGTTGTTTCTATTCGGGCTGAGCCTGCTGCTGGTCATTGCGTTCAAGTGGTTGCCGGTCCCGGTGACAGCGACCATGCTGATGGATGACAACGGAATAACAAAGGACTGGGAGAGCCTCGACAATATCGATCCCAATCTGGTCGCGGCGGTGATCGCATCGGAGGACAGCAAGTTCTGCGAACATGCAGGCTTCGACACCGAAGCGATCGAGGAAGCGATCCGAGAAAACGCCGAAGGCGGACGTCAGCGCGGCGCGTCCACGATCAGCCAGCAAACCGCAAAGAACGTGTTCCTGTGGCAAGGCGGCGGGTATTTCCGCAAGGGTCTGGAGGCTTACTTCACATTCTGGATCGAGGCCGTGTGGGGCAAGCGTCGGATCATGGAGGTTTACCTCAACGTGGCCGAAACCGGGGTCGGCACTTATGGCGCGGAGGCGGGCGCGCGGCGTTACTTCGGCAAATCGGCAGCCAGCCTTTCCGCCGATGAAGCAAGCCGCATGGCAGTCGCCCTGCCCAGCCCCAAGACCAGGTCGGTCAAGAATCCGAGAGGCTGGCTCGCGCGTTACGGCAACACGATCGAAGCGCGCATGCGGGTCGTGAAGGGTGACGGGCTCGATTCCTGCGTTTATGATTGATCCCGATGGGATTGGGTCACAGTCATAGCCACGCGCACAGTCATGGGGGCGGCAAGGGCGATACCGATTGCCATGGCCTCCACGATCATCACGGCCATCACCATGCGCCGAAGGATGTCGGCAACGCCTTCATCATCGGGATTGCGCTGAATTCCATCTTCGTCGTGGTCGAGGCGACTTTCGGATTCCTCTACGGATCGATGGCCCTGGTCGCCGATGCGGGTCACAATCTATCTGACGTTCTCGCGCTGCTGCTCGCCTGGGGCGCGAGCGTTGCCGCGAAACGACCACCCTCGGAGCGATACACCTACGGTTTCAAGAGCTCGACCATTCTTGCCGCGCTTGCGAACGCGCTGCTGCTCGCCATCGCGATCGGCGCAATCCTGTTCGAGACGATCCACCGCCTGATGGAGCCGCAAGAGCCGCAGGGGATGGTGATGGTGATCGTCGCCGGGATCGGGATAGCGATCAATGCCGGCACAGCCGCGCTCTTCATTCGCGGACAGGAGGACCTCAACATTCGCGGGGCCTACCTGCATATGGCGGCGGATGCACTCGTTTCGGCGGGCGTGGTTGTGGCCGGTCTCGTCATCGTCTTCACCGGCCTGTGGTGGATCGATCCGCTGGTGAGTTTCGCCATTGTCGGCATGATCGCGTGGGGCACCTGGGGTCTTGCGAAAGACAGCCTAAGGCTCGGATTACTTGCAGTTCCTGCAAGGATTGACGTGAACGAAGTGCGCGGCCATCTGGCAGGTCTGGAGGGCGTAAAGACCGTGCACGATCTGCATATTTGGCCGATGTCGACGACTGAAACCGCGCTGACGGCGCACCTTGTCATGCCCGGCGCGCCATGCACCGACGGGTTCCTGCACGAGATAGCCCATTCGCTCGAAGATCGCTTCGGTATCAACCACGCCACGATCCAGATCGAGCGCGATGATGATACCCACTGCGAGACCGGCTGCTGATGGCCGCAACACCCACTCCTGCCTCTCCTGAAGCCCGCGAAGCGCTGCGCGCAGCGATGGTTCGCCTTAGCGAGGGAGACAGCGCTGCACTCGAGCAGATTTATACCGCGACCCGCGTGAAACTGTTCGGGATCTGCTTTCGTATCTTGGGCGATCAGAAGGAGGCAGAAGACGCCTTGCAGGACGTCTACGTAAATCTTTGGCAGCGGGCTGGACGGTACGATCCCGACCGCGCAAGCCCTATTTCGTGGCTGGCGACGTTTGCGCGCAATCGCGCGATCGACCGGCTGCGGACGGGGAAGGTGCGCGGCGGCGCTGTGCCGGTCGAAGAGGCCGCCCCGCTGCCCGACGCAGGGCCACTCGCCGATCAGATGATGATCGATGGCGAGCGTGCGGCGCGCGTGCACGCATGTCTCGATACGCTTGAAAACCCTGCGCGAACCAATATCCGCGCGGCATTTTTTGACGGAAAGACTTACGCACAATTGGCGGAGAGCGCCGATGTGCCGCTTGGGACGATGAAGAGCTGGATACGCCGCGGCATGATGAAGCTGCGCACCTGCCTGGAGGCAGGCGAATGAGCGACGAGAACGATATCGAACGCGGCGACGCCGTGATGGCTGCAGAGTACGCACTTGGCCTGCTGGAAGGCGAAGAGCTGCTGATGGCGCGCGGGCGTGCGGCGACCGATGCGAGCTTCGCAGCTGAAGTGTCGCAGTGGGAAGAGCGCCTTTCGCCGCTGCTCGACGAAGTCGAACCGATGGTGCCGAGCGATGAGCTTTGGGCGAGGATCGAACAGCGAGTGGATGCGCAGCGCGCCGCTCAGGCCGAAGCTGAGCTTTCGGGCGGAGGCGGCTCGGCTGCGAATGTCGTCATGCTGGAACACCGAGTCCGCCGCTGGCAGTGGACCGCAGCGCTCACTTCCACGGCAGCCGCCGCGTTGTTCGGCTTTATTGCAATCACTGGTAACCAGACGCCCGTCATCGTCCCGGTCGACGCACCGCCGCAGCAAATGGCCGCTGCCGATCCGCTCGTCGCGCAGGTCCCCATCGGCGATACCGGACTGCGGCTCGACGTGACCTATATTCCCGAAAGCGAGCGAATGCTGGTCGGCGCAATTGGCCTGACCGCCGACGGAGTGCACGACCACGAGCTGTGGTTGGTCCCTGCCGATGGCAGCGCCCTGCAGTCTTTAGGCGTGGTCGCGCCCGGCGAAGTGCGCAGCATGGAACTGCCGGAAGAGATCGCTCGCAATCTCAGCGACGGTGCTCAATTGGTGCTTACGCGCGAACCTATCGGCGGCAAGCCCGAAGGAGTCGATGCCGGGCCGGTTGTGGCAGAAGGCGCCTTCTCCCAAGTCTGAGCGGGCGCGTTTCAGTTCGTCAATTCGCCGACAGAAACCCTCGATTCATCAGAAAATTCAAATAATTGCGATTTTTTCGCATCCGCTTGGGACAGGTCTGCGTAGCTCCACATGCAAGATCCGGGAGGGGCTTGCAGACAAAGGAGATACCAATGCCTGTAACCCCCAAGACACTCAAATCGGCGGCTTTCGCTGCCCTCGCCGCGACGACTGGTTTCGCCGCAATTTCGGCAGCACCGATTGCCGCACACGACCATTCCAAGAAGAGCGCGCCCAACATTGTCGAGACCGCGCAGAGCACTGGCGTGCACACCACGCTCGTCGCTGCCGTGACCGCTGCCGACCTCGGCGGCACGCTTCAGAACCCAGGGCCCTTCACCGTGTTCGCGCCGACCGATACCGCGTTTGCAAAGCTTCCCGACGGTACTGTCTCGACGCTGCTTCGCCCTGAAAACAAGGGGCAGCTTACCAGTGTTCTCGTCTACCACGCGGTATCGGGTTCGGTCACGTCGAGCGATCTTGTCAAGCTGATCGAAAAGCATGGCGGCGAAGCCAGCATCGACACTTTGGCCGGGGAGAAGCTGACCGCGCGCCTCGCCGGCGATACAATCGTCATCACCGATGCCGCCGGCCGTGCCACAGCCGTCACGCAAGCCGACGTGCAGACGTCCAATGGTGTGATCCACGTGACCGACGGAGTGTTCCTCCCGGCCTGATCACTTTCGAATTCCCCGTTTGGCGTCGCTCCATCATCCCAACCCCTCCCATCCGGAGCGGCGCATTACCCAGCCCCGTTCGGCCACCTTCCTCCAGGCCGGGCGGGGTTTTGGTTTGGGGAAGCCATCGACGCGGATGCAGGTTAAGGTGAGATCAGTTCGAAAGCGCGAAATCCACCGCAGCCCCTGCGTGCAGGCGGGTCGTGTCGAACAGCGGCAGCGCACTATCTTCTTGGTCGATCAAAAGCATGATTTCGGTGCAGGCAAGGGCGATGCCGTGGGCACCTAGCGCGCTCAAGTCTTCAATGACCTTGCAGCAGAATTGGCGCGATTCCTCGCGGATTTCTCCCGCGCACAGTTCGTCGAAAATGATGCGGTGGATCTCTGCTCGGTCCGCGGCATCGGGAATCACGACATTAAGTCCATGCTCCGCCAGTCGGTCGGCGTAAAACGGCTCTTCCATTGTGAACCGCGTCGCGAGCAGGCCGACCGTATCGTGCCTCGCCGCTGTGAACGCTTGGGCCAGAGGGTCTGCGATATGGAGCAGCGGGCAGTCGATCCGCTCTTCAACCGCTGGCGCGACCTTGTGCATGGTGTTGGTGGCGATCAGAATGACTTCCGCGCCTGCATGCTCGAGCCCGGCTGCAGCATCGGCGAGCATCTCGCCCAGACGGTCCCAATCGCCTGCTCGCTGGAGCGCGGCGATCGCGTCGAAATCGAAGCTGTGCATCAGCAAAGGCGCCGAAACGATCCCGCCGCGCCGCTTTCGCACTTCGCGGTTGATGATCGCGTAGTATTGCGCCGAGCTTTCCCAGCTCATCCCGCCAAGAATGCCGATTGTTTTCATGGAGAAGCCTTATCTGCGCGACAAGGAAACCACCAGTCGGTCCGCTCTGGCACGCCCTTGGCAATCAAGCGCGCCGAAACCTAGGCCGCCTCTTCCTTCTTGCCATCGTCATCGTTGGCGACGACGCGGATCGGGTCTTTCGTCCCCGCCACGACTTCGTCATCAATCACGATTTCGGACACGTCATCCATGTCGGGAAGGTCGAACATCGTATCAAGCAGGATGCCTTCGACGATCGAACGCAGTCCTCGAGCGCCAGTCTTGCGAAGGATCGCGCGTTCGGCGATCGCTTTCAAGGCGTCGTCGGTGAAGGTGAGTTCGACATCTTCGAGTTCAAAGAGCTTGCGATACTGTTTCACCAGCGCGTTCTTCGGCTCTTGCAGGATCGTGACGAGCGCATCGACATCGAGGTCATGCAGAGTGGCGATAACCGGCAGTCGGCCGACGAATTCCGGGATCAGGCCGAACTTGAGAAGGTCTTCCGGCTCGCTCTTTTCGAGCAATTCGCCGACCTTACGCTTGTCCGGGTCGGCGACATGCGCGCCGAAGCCGATCGAGCGTTTTTGCAGGCGGTCGGCGATGATCTTGTCGAGACCCGCAAACGCGCCGCCGCAGATGAACAGGATGTTGGTCGTGTCCACCTGCAGGAACTCCTGCTGCGGATGCTTGCGTCCACCCTGCGGCGGAACGGAGGCGGTGGTGCCTTCCATCAGCTTCAAAAGAGCCTGCTGCACGCCCTCACCAGATACGTCGCGCGTGATCGAGGGATTTTCCGCCTTGCGCGTGATCTTATCGATCTCGTCGATGTAGACGATGCCGTGCTGCGCTTTCTCGACGTTGTAATCCGAAGACTGAAGCAGTTTGAGGATGATGTTCTCGACGTCCTCGCCCACGTAACCCGCTTCGGTCAGCGTAGTTGCATCGGCCATCGTGAAGGGCACGTCGAATGTCCGCGCAAGCGTCTGCGCGAGGAGCGTCTTGCCCGTACCAGTCGGGCCGACCAGCAGAATGTTCGATTTGGCAAGCTCGACGTCGCCGCCTGCCTTCCCGGAGTGCTTCAGACGCTTGTAGTGGTTGTGCACCGCAACCGACAGGTTCCGCTTCGCGCTGTTCTGCCCGATTACGTAATCGTTCAGCGTTTCGAAGATTTCGCGCGGGCTCGGGACTTCGCCCTCTTTCTTGCCAGCGATTCCAGCCTTTGTTTCTTCACGGATAATGTCGTTGCACAGCTCAACGCATTCATCGCAGATGAAAACGGTTGGTCCGGCGATAAGCTTGCGCACCTCGTGCTGCGACTTTCCGCAGAAGCTGCAATAGAGGGTACTTTTGCTGTCAGATCCGCTCAATTTGGTCATCCTGTTATCCTCGAATCCCTTGCACGCAGGGGGCAGTACGCCCGGAAGGGATTCGCCAACTGTATCTCCGCCCACAGATGAATCAACACATGGAGGCGCATTTTAGCGTTGCGCAAGCGGGCAAAAGCCTTGCCTCGCGCTTAAAAACTCGAATTGGATTGGCTCCTGTCCCGCTCTGGGGCGAGATCAGGCGACGTCATGAAGCCAAATTATTCGGGCGCGCCGCCGGAACCTTCCTTCTCGTCGCTTTCCTCGTTTTCAGGCCGCGTCTCGAACACTTTGTCGACAAGGCCGAATTTCATAGCTTCCTCAGCTTCGAGGAAGGTGTCGCGGTCCATCGCCTTTTCGATCTCTTTGAGGCTCTGGCCGGTATATTTCACGTACAGGTCGTTCATCCGGGATTTAATCCGCAGGATTTCGCGCGCCTGGATCTCGATATCGGATGCCATACCGCGTGCACCGCCCGAAGGCTGGTGAACCATGATGCGGGCGTTTGGCAGAGCGACACGCATGCCCGGCTCACCGGCGGCGAGAAGGAAGCTGCCCATCGATGCGGCCTGGCCCATGCACACGGTCGAAACGCGCGGCTTGATATACTGCATGGTGTCATGGATCGCCATGCCAGCAGTCACCACGCCGCCGGGCGAATTGATGTACATGCTGATCGGCTTCGAAGGGTTTTCGCTTTCGAGGAACAGGAGCTGCGCTGTAATGAGCGATGCCATTCCGTCCTCGACCTGTCCCGTTACAAAGACAATACGCTCGCGCAGCAGACGGCTGAAGATATCGAAGCTGCGCTCACCGCGGCTGGTTTGCTCCACAACGACGGGCACCAGTGCGCCGGTCAGTGGGTCAGTCGTGAATTGGCCCTGGGAGCCGTGAGTTTCGCCGGTTTCGCCGAGCAGATCGATCATGTGGGATTGTTCCTCTTGAATATCGGACAAGCAATGTCGGGGGCCGCGACGCGGGATTCAAGGGCTTTAACCAATTGGCGGGCAAAACGCGCATCGCCAGCGCATTCGACCGGTGCACTGCTTGCCGATAACCATGAGCATCACGGAAAGAAGAAAGCGGGCGCGCCGCGTTTGATCGCTGGCGCGCCCGCCGCAACTTGCGTCCCCCCGAGCGCAAGTGGTGCGTGACCGCAAGCGCGTAATCGCCTGCACCGGTTTTTGGATCAAAGCCAAGAATCGCAGCGTCCGGGAATGAGACAATGCCTCGGCAGAACCTTGCGGACCGTGGCCGCGCACCTTCGACGTGCCCTCTTGAAGCGCTCGCGAATTCGCGCAATCAGTCACGCATGACAACAAAATCTCTCGCTTCGTCCGCTCTTGCAATTTCCGCAGTTTTCTTGAGCGCCGCCGCTATCGCGCAAAGCAACGACAGTGACGCCAGCATCACCGCCGCCGAGAACGCCTCGCCCATAGCAATCGCTGCAAAGAGGCATATCGAGCGTATCCAGGAACTGGACGATGCCGGGCCGCAGCTCAATGCGGTAATCGCATACGATCCCGATGCCCCTGAGCTAGCGCAGGAGCTTGCGGAAACAGATATCCTGCGAGGGCGCACTGTACTGGTAAAGGACAATATCGACGCAAAGGGGTTTGCGACGACCGCGGGAAGTCTGGCGCTGGAAAACAACCGCCCTGGCAGAGACGCGCCGCTCGTCGCCAATCTGCGCGCTGCAGGCGGCGTGGTGCTCGGCAAAACCAACCTGTCCGAATGGGCCAATATCCGATCGAACTCCTCGACCAGCGGATGGAGCGCTGTGGGCGGGCTGACACGCAATCCGCATGCAACCGACCGCAATTCGTGCGGGTCATCCTCGGGCAGCGGCGCAGCTGTGGCCGCCGGGTTTGCCTGGGGCGCAATCGGCACGGAGACGAACGGATCGATCACTTGCCCAGCTTCGATCAACGGCGTCGTGGGCTTCAAACCGAGCGTCGGCATCGTCAGCCGCACCCATGTTGTGCCGATTTCCAGCACGCAGGACACTGCCGGTCCGATGACGCAGACCGTCTACGATGCAGCGCTACTGCTGAGTGCGATTGCCGGTGAAGACCCGGCGGATAGCGCCACCGTGAATGTCCCGCGCGTTAACGACTACACGGCGGGGCTGGCTGACGCGTCGCTTGAAGGCATCCGGATCGGCGTTATGCGGTCGCAAATCGGCGAGCGCGACGATGTCCAGGCCGTCTTCGGAACCGCCCTCAGTGACCTTGAGCGCGCAGGCGCGGTGCTCGTCGACATCGAATTCGAAATCGATAGCGCGATATGGGAGGACAGCTTTACGATCCTGCTGTTCGAACTGCGCGAAGAGATGGCCAAATATCTCGCCTCCATCCCAGCAATCGATGGGCAGGAAACCCCGAGGACCCTGGCGGACCTGATCGCGTTTAACGAGGCAAATGCCGACAAGGAGATGCGGTGGTTCGGTCAGGGCATTTTCCAGGCAGCAGAACGGACAACCGATCGCGAGAAATATGAAACGGCTAAGGCAAACGCGCTGCGCATTGCGGGCGAAGAAACGCTCGATGCGATTCTCGCAGATAACGATGTCGAGTTCCTCATCGCGCCAACACGGGGACCGGCATGGGTTAGCGACCTGATCGGCGGCGATAATTTCGACGGGTCGATCGGTTTCGGTTCGCCTGCCGCCATCGCCGGATATCCGCACCTCACGGTTCCGATGGGCGCGGTGGAGGGTTTGCCGGTCGGGATCAGCTTCTTCGGCGCGAAGTGGGAAGACCACGCGGTGCTAAAGGCAGGGGCTGCGTACGAGCGGGCTCGCAGCACCCAGCTACCCGAGCCAAGTTTTCGCCGCTGGGAACCGAAGGGTAAGCCCGCGCACTGATAGTGCATGGATTTTGAACCGCGCCTCCTGATGTTCGTAATATTCGGCATCGGGTTGGTGCTGGCGGTTTCACTCGAACGGCGCCTCGCGAGAATCTGGCTGTCCCTCCCGATCGTATACGTCGGCGCTGGCTACCTGCTGTATTCCGCGGGACTGGGGCTCCCCAACATCAATCCGACCTTCGATGGGTTCGATGCGCTGGCTCTCGAATATGTCACCGAGTTCATCGTGATAGCGTCGCTCGCGGCCGCCGGAATTGCGATCGACCGCCCTGTAAGCTGGAAAAACTGGGGGCAGATATGGCCGCTCCTGGTGATCGCCATGCCGCTGACGGTGGCATCGGTTGCGTGGCTGGGCTGGTGGGCGCTGGGACTGGCACCGGCCAGCGCGATCCTGCTCGGCGCTGCCCTTGCGCCCACCGATCCGGTGCTTGCGCGAAGCGTACAGGTCGGTCCCCCCGGCGACGCTGAGAGACATGACGTACGGTTCAGTCTGACGGTCGAGGCAGGCCTCAATGACGGTCTCGCCTTTCCTTTTACCTATCTTGCCATTGCCGCCATCGGCATGACCTCGCTTGGGATGTGGACGATCGAATGGGCCGCATTCGACGTCGGCTGGCGTATCTTTGCTGGCTGCCTGATCGGCTGGGCAGTCGGGCGCGTGGGCGCATGGTACGTGTTCGAGCGCGAGGCGGATGCTCCGATGGAGCATATCGAGATGGACGATCCGTCAGAGAGCGATAGTGAGGGATCCGCAGAATATTCGACCCGAGAGGGGCTTATTGTTCTGGGCACGCTGCTAACGTCCTACGGCGTCGCCGAAGTCTTTCAGGGTTATGGATTTCTGGCTGTTTTCGTAGCCGCCGTTACCGCGCGGCAAAGCGAGAATGCTAGCCGTTATCACAAAATCAGCCACCACTTCATCGATCAGATCGAGCAGATCGTCCTCGTTGCGGTCCTGTTTGGGTTTGGCGCCATGCTGGCCAGCGGGGTGCTCGATGCGCTGACATGGCCCGCAGCTCTGGTCGGTCTCGCCCTGATTTTCATCATCAGGCCGATTTCAGGGCTGCTAGCTGAGGTGAATTGCGACCTGCCCTGGCCCGGCAAATTCGCCGTCGCGTTCTTGGGCGTGCGGGGCATGGGCACGATCTACTATCTCGCCTACGCCCAGAACAAAGGCGAATTCGCGAACCTCGATCTGTTGTGGGCGACTGCGAGTTTCACGATCCTGGCATCGATCGTGATCCATGGTGTCGTGGCCGGGCCCTATATCGCGTTTGTCGAGGGCCGCGGACACCACGTGCATATCGGCAAGGACAGCCTGATGGCGTCGCTGAGCCCCGACGATCGGTCTCCAGACTCAGAGAAATAGCCGGGCCAAGATTGGCTTGAGTATTACTAAACGAAAAAGGGCGAAGCGTCCGATCCAGACGCTCCGCCCCAATATTTACGAAATCAGCGATTACTTCTTTGCCGGAGCCTTCTTGGCAGCGGGCTTCTTCGCAGCCGGTTTTGCCGCAGCCGATTTAGCAGGAGCCTTCTTCGCGGCTGGTTTCTTGGCCGCTGGCTTCTTGGCAGGCGCTTTCTTCGCAGCAGGCTTCGCATCGGCGTCAGCCTTCTTGGCAGGCGCCTTTTTCGCAGCTGGCTTTTTTGCCGGAGCTTTCTTTGCCGGTGCCTTCTTCTTCGGTGCGGCTTTCGCCTTTTCAGCTTCGGCTTCGTCGTCGGCTTCGATGGCCGCCTGCAGTTCGTCCTGCGTCACTTCGCGTTCGGTGACTTCGGCCTTGTCGAACAGGAAGTCGACCACCTTGTCTTCATACAGCGGTGCGCGAAGCTGGGCTGCAGCCATCGGCTCTTGCTGGACATATTGCATGAAGCGTTCGCGATCTTCCTCGCGGTATTGCTGCGCAGCCTGCTGGATCAGCATGGACATTTCCTGCGAGCTGACTTCGACGCCATTTGCCTGGCCGATTTCGGACAGCAGCAGGCCGAGACGGACGCGGCGTTCTGCGATCGCCTTGTAATCGTCCTTCTCGTCTTCGATTTCCTTCAGCGCTGCTTCGGGATTGTCGTCGTTCGCCGCTTCCTGCTGAAGCTGCGCCCAGATCTGCTCGAATTCCGCTTCGACCATGGTGTCCGGCACGGCAAAATCATGTCCGGCGGCGAGCTGATCCAGCAGCGCGCGCTTCATTTGCGTGCGGGTGAGACCGGCAGTCTGCTGCTCGAGCTGACCCTTCATGATCTCTTTCAGCTTGTCGATGCTGTCGAGACCGAGCTGCTTGGCAAACTCGTCATCGATCTTGGTTTCTGTTTCGACCTTCACCGCCTTCACGGTCACGTCGAAGGTCGCTTCCTTTCCGGCAAGGTGCTCCGCTTGGTATTCTTCCGGGAAAGTCACGGTGATAGTCTTCTCGTCACCGGTCTTCACGCCGACCAGCTGCTCCTCGAAACCGGGGATGAAGGTTCCCGACCCGATGACCAGCGCAGCGTCTTCGGCCTTGCCGCCTTCGAACTCTTCTCCATCGAGCTTGCCGACGAAGTCGATGATCAGCTGGTTGCCGTCTGCCGCCTTCTTTGTTTTGGCGGCGTCCTTGTAGCTCTTGTTCTGGCCTGCGATATTTTCGATCGCCTCGTTGATGGCTTCATCCGAAACCGGAACCACCAGCTTTTCGAGTTTCAGCCCATCGGTGCTCGGTGCCTCGATTTCCGGGAGCACTTCGAGCTCGACCGAAATTTCGGCATCCTTGCCTTCTTCATATCCCTCGCCAAGATCGATCTTCGGCTGCATTGCCGGGCGCAAGCTTTCATCCTTGATCACCTTGTCGACCGATTCGCGAATCATGTCGTTGAGGGTCTGCGCGTGCAGCTGCTCACCGTGCATTTTCTTCACGAGGTTCGCCGGCACCTTGCCCGGACGGAAACCGGGCATTTTGACCTGCGGCGCGATCTTCTTGATCTCGCTATCGATCTTCGCGCCGATTTCGTCGGCGGTCAGGGTGATCTGGTAGGCGCGCTTGAGGCCTTCATTGGTGGTCTGCTTGGTCTGCATGGGGTGTACTGGAGCCTTCTTGAGCTTGCATTCTTTTGATTCGAAAGATCTTCGTTCGCGCTGAGGCTGCGGCGAGGTATTGGTGCGGGCGAAGGGACTCGAACCCCCACATCTTGCGATACCAGAACCTAAATCTGGCGCGTCTACCAATTTCGCCACGCCCGCTTGCCCAGACGAAGCCGCGCGGGAAACTCGAAAGCCCCCGCGCGCATCTGCGCTGGGCCTGTATCCTCGCTTGACGAAAAGGGCAAGCGTAGCGGCGACATTGCGTGCTTGTTTCGCGCGCCGCGCGCCACTAAAGGCCCGCGCATGAGCGACAACAACACAAACGACACTCCGCCCGACCACCTTTCGGTCAATCCGAACAGCCCTGCCTTCGACGCCGAAGTCCTGCAGCGCGGCGTCGGCATCCGGTTCAAGGACCGCGTCCGCACCGATATCGAGGAGTATTCGATCTCCGAAGGATGGGTCCGTGTGCAGGCGGGCAAGACTGTCGATCGCAAGGGTCAGCCGCTCACGATCAAGCTCACCGGCCCGGTGGAGGCCTGGTACGAGGATCTGGGCGACAATCCGCCGGTTGCCAAGAAGGACTAGATTTCATTCGAAGCGGACCTGCCGCATCCGGTACCGCAGCAAACTTGCCAAGTGGCAGGTCAACCGCCACTTGCAGTGAGCTATGAAACCTCAGGTCATCATCATCGGCCGTCCCAATGTGGGCAAATCGACGCTGTTCAATCGGCTCGTGGGCAAGAAGCTTGCTCTGGTCGATGATCAGCCGGGTGTAACACGCGACCGGCGGATGGGCGATGCCGAGATCGCCGGGCTGCAGTTTACCGTGGTCGACACCGCCGGGTGGGAGGATGAGGACGATCTCACCCTCCCCGGCCGGATGCGCAAGCAAACCGAGGCGAGCCTTGAGGGTGCCGACGCAGCAATGTTCGTGATCGATGCGCGGGCAGGACTGACGCCGCTCGATAGCGAGATCGCTCGGTATCTGCGCGAAAACGACGTGCCGATCGTGCTGGTCGCAAACAAGGCGGAGGGCTCGGCTGGCGAAGCGGGAGTTCTCGAAAGCTATTCCCTCGGTCTCGGCGAGCCCGTCCCGCTGTCGGCTGAGCATGGCGAAGGCATTGCCGACCTGTTCGGTTCGCTATGGCCGATCATCGGCGAGAAGGCCGAAGCGGCAGAAGCGGCGGAGACTGCTCCCACCGATGACGATGAAGACGCACCGCTCGGTCCGCTGAAGCTCGCAATTGTCGGTCGGCCTAACGCTGGCAAGTCCACGCTGATCAACCGGATGCTGGGCGAAGACCGTCTGCTGACCGGTCCGGAAGCCGGGATTACGCGCGACTCGATCTCGATCGACTGGCGATGGGATGATCCGAAATCCGGTGAGACGCGCGATATCCGGATCATCGACACCGCTGGCATGCGCAAGAAGCGCAACGTCACCGAAAAACTGGAAAAGCTCTCCGTCGCCGATGCGCGCCGCGCGGTCGATTTCGCCGAAGTGGTGGTGTTGCTGCTCGACGCGACACAAGGCCTCGAGCATCAGGATCTCAAGATTGCCAGCATGGTCCTCGAAGAGGGCCGCGCGCTGATGATTGCGATCAACAAATGGGACATTGCCGAAGATGCGAGCGGCTTGTTCAACGGTGTCCGCGCAGCTCTCGACGATGGGCTGGCCCAGGTTCGCGGATTGCCGCTGTTCGCCGTCAGCGCCAAGACCGGCAAGGGGATCGATGCCATGCTCGGTGCCGCGTTTGAGCTACGCGAAAGCTGGTCGAAGCGTGTGCCCACCGCCGCGCTCAATCGCTGGTTCGATGACGCGCTCGACGCCAATCCACCGCCAGCGCCCGGGGGACGCCGGATCAAGCTGCGCTACATCACCCAGGCGAGCACCCGCCCGCCGCGCTTTGTAGTGTTCGGCACGCGGCTCGATGATCTCCCCAAGAGCTACGAACGCTATCTCATCAACGGCATCCGTTCGAAGCTCGGCTTCGAGGCAGTGCCGGTGCGCGTGACGCTCAAGAGCCCCAAGAACCCATACAACGCCAACAAAGGCGGCGGGGGCAATTACAGCGGAGAGCGATGATGCTGGAAATTTTCGCTGCCGCAGACATCGCCACCGAGCTGATCCAACGCACAGCCAGCACACCGGCGGTCCAGCAGGCGCTGCAATCGAGCCTGGCACCGGCATTCCTGCTGGTCGGCATCGGCAGCGTCATGAATGTGATGATGGCGCGCCTCACTTGGGTGGCAGGCCGGATCGAGCGGCTGGAAGCTCAGGACGAGAAGGACAAGGGGCCTCGGCATGCAGCCGAGGTCGATTGGCTGTGTAAAAGGCGCGCCCTCGCTCGCAAGGCGATAATGCTGTCATCCGCCGGTGCAGTAATCATCAGCATCGTGATCGCCTTGCTGTTCGTATCGACCTATATCAGCGCGCGGATCGGGACGGTGATCGCGGTCATGTGGGTGCTCACGATCGCATTCCTGATCTCTGCGCTGTTCGTGTTCCTGCGCGAAACTCAGCTGGCAGCAGGCGGTCCCAACCGAAAAGATAAAAGCGCCTGATGCGAAAAGGGCGGAGCCTTGCGGCCCCGCCCTTCCAATAGTCTCCCGCCAAGCGAGCGCTTATTTCAGCATTTCCACTTTTCTGAGCGCGTAGGTGCCCTGAATCTTGCGGATCTTGTTGTAGAGTTCGAGCACGGTCGTGTTGCCCTGATCGATGTTGGCTTTTCCATACGCGTCGAGGAAAGCCATGTAGCGTTCCTTGCTCGGTCCGACGGATGCTGTGTCGGGGAAGACCACGATCAACACCATGTTGAAGTGATTCTCGCCATAGGGAACTCCGTAGATGGCGAAATCCTTGATATATCCGAGGTCCTTCTGGACCTGGTTTGCGGCCACCCACGTGCTTCTGAGCCCTTCAAGATAGGTCTCGAACTGTCCTTCGTCGACTTTGACGAGGGTCATCTCGACGACCTCCTCGGCCGGCTCATAGTCTTCGTAGATTTCGATATCGGCCAGCGCCGGAGTGGACATGGCGAGTGTCGCCGCGGCGAACCCGCCCGCGATGGTCTTTACAAGTGTTTTCATGGAAAAGCTCCAAAGTTCGAAAGGTGCGACCCAATCGAATTGGAAGACGTACCCGCCTCAAAAAAACCGGCAGGACGGTTGTGTGAATTACCCCCGCTTCACGCTCCCTGGACGCATTGCTGCCTCCGGGACCGGATGCTGTCAAACTTAGAGTTAACGGTCTTGTACAGATACGACACAATGCAAAAAGGCGAAGCCGACCGGCCTCGCCTTTCACAGCCTCGGCGCCCCTCAGTGGCGACTATTTCGCGCCGGCATTGGTTTCGCCTTCTCCTGCGGGATGGCTCTGCAGCTGCACGTAATTCTGCAGCCCCATCCGCTCGATCATGTCGAACTGGGTTTCGAGGAAGTCAACATGCTCCTCCTCATTGGCGAGGATATCTTCGAAAATCTGCTCGGACGTGTAATCCTTCACGCTCTTGGCGTGTTCGGCCGCATCGCGAAGCAATGGGATCGCTTCCTCTTCCAGAGCGAGGTCGGCCTTCAGGATTTCCTCGACCGTCTCACCAACCTTCAGCTGGTGGATCGCCTGAAAATTGGGAAGCGCTTCGAGGAAGAGAATGCGCTCGGCCAGACGGTCGGCGTGCTGCATTTCCTCGATGCTTTCGTGCCGCTCGTATTCAGCGAGCTTGGTCACGCCCCAGTCGGCGAGGACGCGGTAGTGCAGCCAGTACTGATTGATAGCAGTCAGCTCATTCGTCAGAGCCTTGTTGAGATATTCGATGACCTTTGCATCGCCCTTCATGGCGGTGTTCCCCTTCGCAGACAGCCGCATGGATGTGCGGCCAAATGGTGATTACGTGCCACCATATATGCGCGCTTAAGTCAGCTTGAGCAAGAGGCTGGGCCAAAAATATCGTTAGGATTCAGGTGTTTGCAATCCGCTCGCAATAGCGCGGAGGCAACCTAGACTGCGACGTTTTCGCAAGAAGCAAGCGCGCGTTCCTGATCGATGATTTCACCAGCCTTACCAAGGCATTGGCCGCAATTGGGTCGTTTGCCGAGTGTTGCGTAAGTGGCCTCGGCATCGCCGCCATGGCCCAAAGCTGCCGTGCGAAGGTCAGTTTCACGTATCGCGTTGCAAATGCAGATATACATAAGGCTAAAGAATCACTCCTGCGAAGCGTTTGCAAAGCCAAGATATGCGAATTATTCTCAATAGCAAGCAGAAAAGTGAATGCCGTCCCCAGGTCAGCGGCGGATAGGAAACACCTTGCCATAGGTCAGGCAGCGCCACAGCCATTCGAGCGGTCCATAACGAAACCGCTCAAGCCATGGTTTCGACCACAGCAGCATCAAACCGCATGTCAGCAGAGTGACCAGATAAAGCTCGGGACGGCTGAGCTCTCCAAACAATCCGAGCGCCCAGCCCTGGAACACGAACAGCATCAGGATCGACGTGCCCAGATAATTTGTGAAAGCAGCTCTTCCCGCTGCCCGCACACGCTCCGCCAACTCGCCTCTCCAGCGATCCGAGTACTCGACCATCAGGGCCGCCAAGCCAAGCACCATCAGCAGCTGCGGAATCGAACTCCAGCCGACGAATGCGGCCAGCATGGCATAGTAGCCGAAGCCTGTGCTCATCAGGAACAGGCCGATCCCGAAATTCAGCAAGGCACCAATGATCAGCCCAGTCCAGCCCCAAAGGCGCATTTTTCGAGACGGGAAACCTCCGCCGAAAAACCCAAGTCGATAGAGCGCCACGCCAAGCAGCATCAGCGGAATAGTCTCGAGTGCGAAGATCAGCACGTTACCGATCGGGTCCGCACCATGCTCGCTCAGCCTGTGGGAGAGCACGCCCGCATAATCGCCCGACCGGATAAGCTCCGTTTCGACGTTGGAGTCAGCGAGCGCAGATGCCTGCGCCTCGAGAGTTCCCTCGCGCACTTCGCTAAACTGGGCCTGCTCCCCCAGTGAAGTTTCGGCGACAAGGTACGGGAATGTCAGCATCGCCGAATAGAGGAGAGCCCCAAATACAAAGCCGATTAGGCCTGTAAGCAACTGCGCTTCTGCGCCCCATTTAAGACAAGGGACGATCAGAAAACCGATAACGGCGTAATAGAGAAGGATATCGCCGGCCCATATCAGGTAGTAATGGATCAGGCCGAACAGGAGCAGGATGAAGAGGCGCCAGATCTGCCGCCACCTTGTGCCGCCGCGCGCCCAGGTCCGCTCCATGAAAAGATACAGGCCCGCCCCAAAGAGCAGCGTAAACAGCCCGCGCATCTTTGAATCGATGATGACGAATTGTGCCACCAGCAACCAGTCGGAAACCGGTCCATGCTCGGTCAGGAAAGCGTCCGGGTACATATAGGCTTGAAAAGGCTGTCCGAACGCAACGATGTTGGCGGCCAGTATTCCCATCACCGCTATACCGCGGATAAAATCCAGGCTTTCGATCCGCTCCCCGCGCCTCACCGGAGCGATCGCGCCCTCGCCGGTCCGCTCGGTCGATGCCGCCAACTGCCTACCAGCCATGTCTGGCGTTGTCGCGCCGCTCATAAAAAGATCCCCACCTTGTCCCGTCAATCAAGCGTAGCAGCAGTTTGACCGAGAGTAAGAGGCTTTTGTGCGATCCCTGGAAACCACTCTACCCGCGCGGGTCCGGCCGCAGCTGCACATGTTAACCCAAAATTAGGGGTAGTCTGCGATCCCAATGTCACTCAGTCGCATTCGTGCGGCATCAACGGTCTTAAATAGGGGGACCTGGCGTTGCGTGTACTCGCTTTGGCATCGCAGAAAGGCGGATCGGGGAAAACGACCCTGTCCGGGCATCTGGCCGTACAGGCTCAGCGCGCTGGCGCTGGTCCAGTCGTACTTATCGATATCGATCCGCAAGGTTCACTGGCCGATTGGTGGAACGAGCGTGAGGCGGAATACCCCGCTTTCGCGCAGACCACAGTTTCGCGGCTTGCAAACGATCTTGCGGTCCTGCGTCAGCAGGGATTCAAGCTCGCGGTGATCGACACTCCGCCTGCAATCACCATGGCTATCCAGTCGGTGATTGGCGTTGCGGAATTGATCGTCGTTCCAACGCGGCCCAGCCCGCACGATCTGCGCGCCGTGGGCGCTACCGTCGATCTGTGCGAACGCGCTGGCAAGCCGCTGGTGTTCGTCGTGAACGCGGCGACGCCGAAAGCCAAGATCACATCGGAAGCCGCCGTCGCTCTGTCGCAGCACGGTACCGTGGCTCCGATCACACTTCACCACCGCACTGATTTCGCAGCCTCGATGATCGATGGCCGCACGGTGATGGAAGTTGAGCCCGAGGGTCGCAGTGCAGCGGAAATAACCGCGCTATGGAAATATATCTCGGATCGCCTTGAAAAGAACTTCCGCCGGACTGTCTTTGCAGCCGCTCCGGGTGGTGGACAGCCCCAGGCTATGGGTTCAGGGCGCGCAGCCGGTGGCTTTGGCCGCCGGGTCGCTCAATAAGGAGTCACCCGCGTGATGTCCGAAGCCAGCTTCGCCTCGCTCAACCCGGCCCTGCTCGCTCGCAAAGGCGGCGCGAAACCGGCCATGCGTCCGCAGCTTACGCCCATGCCGCAGGATCCTGCTGCCATGGCGGCGCTCGCAGATGAGCAGCTCGAAGATCTCGGCTGGAACGATATGGGCCAGGACGAGGGCGACAATTCGGTTCACACCGGCCCGGCCGAAACCGCGGATATTGTGTCGATCTCATCGAAGGCGGCCAACGAAGATGGATCGATCGGCGAAAGCCCGGTCGTCCTCCGCCAGCAAAAAGATCTCTCGGATCGCATTCTCGCAAACGCTGTCATGGACGTCGCGAGCAGCGAAGACACCGCTCAGAACGTGAAACCCGCTTCGAAGAAGAAGTCGGCTGCCAAGAAGACCAAGAAGGCTGGAAAAACCGGCAAGCGCGCGGCCTTCACGCTGCGCCTCGACACCGAACGCCATCTTAAACTTCGCCTTGCATCGACGATGCAGGGCATCAGCGCGCAGGCGCTCGTCACAGAAGCGCTCGATGCACTGCTCGAGCAATTTTCAGAACTCGACGCGCTCGCCGAGCGCATGAAACCCAATTGAAGCTGGCGGCAAGCCATATGAGCGATACAGGACAGGGGATTAAGACAATGGTCGGGACCGATAGTCACAACGAAAAGGGCACCATGATCTCGCCGAAAATGGGCCTCATCATGACAACCGCCTTGGCCAGTGTGGCGCTGACAGGCTGCACCACATCGGTCGCCGCTCCCGCGCATAGCTCTTTTGCAAAGGCGCAGATCGCGCTTGAGAAGGGTCAAGTCGACAAGGCTGTCACCCACGCAGAAGCCGCCGTCCTGTCCGAACCACGCAATCCCGGTTTCCGCGCGATGCTCGGCGCAGCTTATCTCGAAGCCGGCCGGTTCGATTCGGCTGCGACCAGTTTCAAGGATGCCCTTGAACTGGGTGACGAAGATCCCCGCACCGTGCTGAGCTATGCACTCGCCAAGACAGCTGTGGGCAGCCACGGCGAAGCTGTCGCGATGCTCCGTAATTGGGAAGCTGCCATCAACCCTGCCGATCTCGGTCTAGCACTCGCGCTCGCAGGCCAGCCGGAACGCGGTGTTCACGTTCTCACCAACGCCCTGCGCGGCGGCCAGAATACGGCCAAGGTCCGTCAGAACCTCGCTTACACCTACGCGCTTGCAGGCAATTGGCGTGCAGCGCGCGTCATGGCAGCGGAAGACGTGCCAGCCAACGAGCTCGATACGCGCCTGTCCAGCTGGGCGGCAAATGCACGGCCCGAAGACCATCAGGTCCGCGTCGCAAGCCTGCTTGGCGTCAACCCGACCAGCGACGGCGGCCAGCCGACGCACCTCGCACTCGCCAACTTCCCGAGCCAGGACATGCTGGTGGCCGAATCCGCTGCGCAGGCACCGGAAGAAGTTGCAGCCGACCTCACTGAGAATGAACCCGCGGTCGAAGCCGCTCCAGCAGTTGCCGAAGCTACTGTCGCTCCGGTCCCGGCAGCACAACCTGCAGCCAAGCCAGCGCGCCGCTATATTTCCGAGGCAGTGGTTCAGAAACTCCCTGAGAAGGCTGTGAAGAAGGTTGCGGCCAAGCCCGCTCCTAAAAAAGCACCGGCTCGGATTGCAAAATCGCCGTCGCAGCGCCGCATGGCCGTCGCGTCGGGTAAGGCCGCTACCCATCTCGTACAGCTCGGCAGCTTTGAAAGCCGCGCTATTGCCGAAAGCAAATGGAACGAGTTCAAGTCCAAATTCCCGCAGCTGAAGCAGCACGATGTCGTGATCACCGAAGCTGTCGTGAACGGCACCACATATTTCCGCGTGGCCGCAGCCGGTTTCGGCCAGGCAACCGCGAGCCAGATGTGCTCGGCAGTCAAATCGACGGGCCGCGGGTGCTTCGCCTATGCTGCGTCCAACCCGCCAGCAGGCGCGGTCGATCGCGGCGTACGGATTGCTGCCCGCACTCGCTGAAGTTTATCCATCTACCGAATACGAGGACCCTCGGAGCGACAGCTTCGGGGGTTCTTCTTTGCCGGAAACTAGATCGGCACACCGCCCTTGATCAGCTGGACGACGCGGCCTTGCGTGCCTTGGCGGTCGAACGGCGTGTTGTCTGCGGTCGCGTTCATTTTGGTCCGGTCCACAAACCACGGCGCATCGGGATCGATGATCGCGATATCCGCTTCGAGGCCTGCCCTCAGAGCTCCCGCTTCGACGCCAAGCAGCCGCGCAGGCTCTGCTGCCAGCAACTGGAACGCACGGGCCGTATCGATCACCTCGTCACGGACCAATCCCAAGGTCATTGCAAGCAGCGTCTCTGCGCCTGCCATGCCCGGCTCCGCATCGGCGAATGGCAGCCGTTTGCCTTCCGGCCCGCGCGGATCGTGGCCGCTTGAAATGACATCGACCACGCCTTCGCCAATCGCTGCGAGCGCAGCCTGACGATCGGCTTCGGAGCGGAGCGGCGGTGAGAGACGGGTGAAGGTGCGGAAATCGACCGATGCCAAGTCGGAGAGCAGGAAATGCGCAGGCGTAATCCCGCAAGTCACATTGACGCCCCGTGCCTTCGCCTCTCGGACCAGGTCGAACCCGCGCGCGGTCGTCACTTGCCGGAAATGGATGCGCGCACCGGACATCTCTGCAAGAGCGATATCGCGCGCCAGCGCCAGCGCCTCCGCTTCGGCTGGCGCGCTTGGCAGACCGAGCCGCGTCGCAATCTCGCCAGCGGTCGCGGCTGCTCCGCCCGTCAGCGCCGCATCCTCGGGATGTGCGACGACGACGAGGTCCAGCATTGCGGCATATTGCAGCAGCCGCAGCATCACGCCGCTGTCGGCGATCCATCCTCGGCCCGTCGCGACGCCCCGCGCACCTGCGTCCCGCATGAGCGCGATCTCGGCAAGTTCCATGCCCGCAAGCCCGCGTGTCGCCGCAGCAAGAGGATGCACCCAGAGGTCGGGTTTGCCGCTCTTCGCTATATAGTTGATACGGCTCGGATAATCGAGCGGTGGCGACTGATCCGGCATCAGCGCAGCACGCGTGATCCCGCCAAAGTGAAACGCGGGTTTGTCGATTGCAAAGACGCCGAGATCGATCAGCCCGGGCGAGACAAGCTTGCCCTCCGCATCGATCACCTCGTCATCATCCTGCGCCCGAACATCGGCTCCTAGTGCCGCGATCAGACCATGCTCAAGGCGGATCGAGCCATCGGTCACACCTCCGGGCGTGACGAGCTTGCCGCCAATGATCGTCAGGGCGCGCGACTGCTTCATGTCCAGCCCTCCACACCGCGTGCCGAGCGAGTGAGGATGTCGAGGCTGGCCATGCGGATCGCGACGCCCATCTCGACCTGTTGAGTGATGATCGACCGGTCGAGCATGTCGGCGACTTCACTGTCGATCTCGACCCCGCGGTTCATCGGGCCCGGATGCATAACGATCGCATCGTCTGCCGCATGTTCGAGCCGCGCTTTCGTAAGGCCGTAGAGGTGGTGATATTCGCGCTCCGAAGGAATGAATTGCCCAGCCATCCGTTCCGACTGGAGCCGCAGCATCATCACGACATCGGTTCCGGACAGAGCCGCATCGAAATCGAAGAAAGGCTCCACTCCAAGCGCATCAATGCCTGCGGGCATCAGCGCAGGCGGCGCGCAAACCCTGACGCTCGCGCCCATGGCCTGCAGGCACAGGATGTTTGAGCGCGCGACACGGCTGTGCAGGATGTCTCCGCAAATCGTGACCTTCAATCCGGTAAAGTCTTCCGCATCGTCCCCGCGCTCACGCAGCTTGTGGCGCAGCGCAAGAGCATCGAGCAGCGCCTGCGTCGGGTGTTCATGGCTGCCATCGCCTGCGTTAAGCACAGGGCAATCGACCTTGTCCGCGATCAGCTGGGTCGCACCGCTCGATCCATGCCGGATCACGATCGCATCGGCGCGCATCGCGTTAAGCGTGATCGCCGTGTCGATCAGCGTTTCACCCTTTTTCACCGAACTTTGCGCCGCGTGCATGTTCACCACGTCCGCGCCAAGCCGTTTACCCGCAATCTCGAAGGAAAGCAGCGTCCGGGTGGAGTTTTCGAAGAAGGCGTTGATTATGGTAAGGCCGGTCAAAAGGCCGACATGTTTCGCGCTCTGGCGGTTCAATTCCACCCATTGCTCGGCCTGATCGAGCAGATAAAGGATTTCGTGCCGCTCCAGCTGTCCGATACCGGTCAGGTCGCGGTGCGGGAATGCGAGACGTCCCGCGGGAAAGCGGCCAGACGTCGTGGAAGTTTCCGTGCCTGTCATTAAAGCCATGCCCTTAGTCGAGCGCTATGCTGCGCTCAACCCATTGCTTGCACACTTCGCGATGGAAATGGCCGGGTTTCCTCCCTAGATGGGAGCTGTAATCAGAGGCGGCGAGGGTCCGCGATACAAAGGGCGCATAATTTATGAGTTTCGTCGGTAAAGTCTGGAAGTTCATGGTCGGCGTGAAGGACGCACTCGTCCTCGTCTTCATGCTGCTCTTTTTCGTCGCGCTTTTCAGCCTCCTCTCCGCTGCGCCTAACCCCGGCCAGGTTCGCGACGGTGCGCTTTACATGGAAGTTTCCGGCTACATTGTGGAGGAACGTTCTCCGGTCGATCCTTTCGCTGCACTGCTCGCCGGGGAAGCGCCGCCCATGGAATTTCAGGCCCGCGACCTCGTCCGCGCACTTGATGCCGCGGCGAGCGATGACCGGGTCAAGGCAGTCGTGATGGATCTCACGACCTTCATCGGCGGCGGCCAGGTCCACATGCAGGAAATCGGCGAAGCGATGGACCGCGTTCGCAAGGCCGAAAAGCCGGTCTTCACTTACGCGCTCGCTTACGGCGACGACCATATGCACCTCGCGGCGCACGCGTCGGAAGTTTGGGCAGACCCGCTTGGTGGTGCGCTGATCGCAGGCCCGGGCGGCAGCAACCTTTACTATGCCGATCTGCTCGATCGCTTGAACGTGAATGCCCGCATCTACCGCGTCGGCACGTTCAAGGCTGCGGTGGAGCCCTATTCGCGCAATTCGATGTCTGAAGAGGCGCGCGAGAATATCTCCGCGCTTTACGGCGCGCTATGGGAAGAATGGCAGGCGAATGTCAAAAAGGCCCGGCCCGCGATCGATCTCGATCAAGTCACCGCCGACCCCGTCGCATGGGTTGAAGCCAGCCAGGGCGATCTGGCCAAAGCAGCTTTGGCAGCGGGCCTCGTCGACAAGTTGGGTGATAACGTCGAATTCGGCAATCGGGTGGCCGAGGTCGCCGGAGCCGACAATTGGGACAAAAGCCCAGGCACCTACGCCAAGAGCGATTTTCTTCCCTACCTCGCCGATGTTTCGCGATCGAGCAGCGGAAAAGCCATAGGCGTCGTCACGGTCGCGGGCACCATTGTCGATGGTGACGCCGGGCCAGGTACCGCCGGCGGAACGCGCATTGCGGACCTGCTGGACGATGCTCTCGATGACGACCTCGCCGCACTCGTGGTGCGCGTGAATTCGCCAGGAGGCTCGGTCACGGCATCAGAAGAGATACGCCGCGCGATTGCGCGATACCGGGCGAAGGATATCCCTGTCGCCGTTTCATTCGCCAATGTCGCGGCGAGCGGCGGTTACTGGGTTGCGACATCGAGCGACCGCATCTTTGCACAGCCCGAAACGATCACCGGATCGATCGGGGTCTTTGCCGTGCTACCCACTTTCGAAGACGCAGCGCAGGAAATCGGGGTCAATGCGGATGGGTTCCGCACCACGCCGCTGTCGGGGCAGCCCGACCTCATCGCCGGTCTGACTCCTGAGGTCGATACGATCCTGCAGGCGACGATCACCGATACCTATGCGGACTTTCTCGAACGGGTCAGCGATGCGCGCGGGATGACGCCTGCACAGATCGATACGCTGGCACAGGGCCGCGTCTGGGACGGCGGATCGGCCCGCCAGCTTGGTCTGGTCGACCAGTTCGGCGGTCTGGATGACGCGCTCAAATGGGCAGCCAAGGAAGCCGGCCTTGAAGAAGACGGCTGGCACCCGCGCTTCCTCGGCACGCAGGCGACCAATTACGATTCGCTCATTCGGCAGATGCTGGGGAGTTCATCGGCACCCGCTCAGAGCGCTCAAGGCGCGGACCTGTTCGCTCGCGCAGCCTTTCAACAGGAGGCGACTCTTTCGCGCCTGCTGGCTGATGCGGATCGCCTCACCGGAACGCGCGGCATCCAGGCCTATTGCCTTGAGTGCCCTGTCGATGCTCCGCCTGCTCGCGGCAAAACCGCTGCGGGCCTGATCGAGGTCTTCCAAGCGCTGCTGGCGAAATAGCGCGGCCGCGCGCGGCACCCCTTGCAACGAGACCGCCGCGGCAGTAGATGCGCGCCTCTGCCCTTGCCCTACGGCAAGCGAGCGGGCGCGTAGCTCAGTGGTAGAGCACACCCTTCACACGGGTGGGGTCGCAAGTTCAATCCTTGCCGCGCCCACCATTAAAAGCCTCTGAAATATAGCGTTTTTCCAACTGCCGCACAATCTTCGGTAGTTGCTCGATGCGGAACATTGCAGGAAAATTCGCGAACAAACGGCTCGTATCGGTACAATTCCCGTACAAGCTAGCCGACCGCCCTGCCCAGTTTCAGGCCCGTTTCCTGCTCGGCTGCGCGCAAACCTCGATAGAATGATTCGTGGACCTTGGCGGCGACATCCTCGCCGTGTGTGTATGTCCGTCGCATCAGCGCGGTATCGCTCCAGCCTCCGAAAGCGCCCGCTGCCTTTTCGTCGATCGGCTGCCTGACGTTCATCTCCTGTCCGAAGCCGTGCCGGCCGGCGGAGTGGAACGGCAGGAACTCGATCTTCGCTTTCCTGCAAGCGTTCGCCCAAGCCTTCCTCGGTCCACTCCTCGAGCTCCATCCGAAGACGCGGAGGTTTGCCGGTTTGCGCTCAAAGCCCCTCGGATAGAGCGGCGGCAGGTTGGCCAGATCGGCCACCATCTCGGGCGGGATATCGAGCCAGCGATCGCCGTGGCCTTTTGCGCCCGGCACGCACAATTTCCCCTCTTGCAATCGCAGGTGCTTCCCCGGATGCATTGCGCACGCCTGGCTGATGCGCGCGCCGGTGACGAACATCGTAAGCGCCAGCGCTCCAAGCCGTTCGTTTGCGACGCTGCGAAAACACAGCAGCCATTCCCAGCTGCCGGGCGGATAGCGCCTGCGCCCAGTCGACCCGCGCAGCGAATCCTGCCCCGCCCTCTCCTCTTTCGAGAAGCCCCGGATCCTGATTGGTGCTGCCTTACCCAGATCGTGAGCGTGATTGATCACGGCGCGCACCGGCGTCACGACCTGGCGCGTCCAGGTGGCGGTGCCGGTTTCGGGATAAAGCTCAGGCGCGAGCTGACGCACCATCAACGGCGTGATCTGCGCGAGCGGGGTGTCGCCCCAGCGTTCGACGATCGGGATCAGGTAGGCGGCGGTTGTCGCGTCGGCGGGATAGAGCAGAACCGCCTCGGCAAAGGTCAGCGCCGCTTCGTCGCCAACGAGGTGACGACGGATCGCGCGCTCTTCTTTGGCGGCGATCCATTCGAGCGCGCCTTGGCGTGAAGCTGCTCCAGTGCTTTGGCGGTAGTATTCGCTGATGGGGCGGCCGAGATATTCGATCCGGCCTTTCGCCCACCACGTTGCGCCGCGGAGGTAGGGTTGGAGGGGCATTTTTCTGCGTCCTTGAGAATCGCGTCCATGTGATCGGGCGTGATTATCATCGCCCGGCCGAGCTTCATGCAAGCCCCGAGGCGATTGGCGCGCTCGCGCAGTGTGCGCTCGGAGATGGGAAGCCCCTGTTTCTCGAGGAGTTTCACCCATTCGGCCGGCGGCTTGCCTGCGTCGAGAGCGGCGACGCCGGTTGTCATTTAGCGAGAGCCTTCCTCATGTAGTGGGACCGCTTTGCGTTACGATTAGCCTTGTCTTGCCGCGCTCGCCGCTCTTCGGGGTCATCCGTCGCGAGCATTTTGTCGGCATGGCTTACAGCGTATTCATTAAACCACTCGTCCGCCTTCCCAATCGCCTCCCGAAGCGCTTTGTTCTCTGCTCCTAGAGTGGCGATGGATTGCTCACGGTGACGAGCGAACGCTTCCAGGAGGCGCTGGCCGTTCGAGCCTGCCATCTGCATTTGAACGCCGATAGAAGCGCCGTCGCGAATGAAAGTGTTGCACGCCTCCCGATCCGCCTCGGTGATTGTCCGTTTGGTTGAGGTGGTCATGCGAGCAGCGCCGCGAAGATCCCCGCCAGGCAACAGCCGGCGGCGAGGCTCACGAAGCACACCATCGCCGTTTTGTGGCGCGCGCGGCGGATTAGTTGCCGATCGTGATAGGGATCGGGTGAGGGATAGGTCGTCATGCGAGCATCCTTTGAATTGCAAATACGATTAGCGGGGCGCCGTGCCCGATCGCGGCAAAAACGATTGCCAGTCCGGTGCAGAGCGCAAAGCTGTCGACGATGGCGCGAAGGTTTGTCATGCCGCTTCCTTCATCAGCCTTGGGTCGGGGGCGATCGGTTCGATCACCGTTGTCGCTTCGCAGCCCAGCGCGACGGCGAGACCTTGCAAATCCCAGCAGCGCTGAAGCTTGGCGAGATCGTTTCGATCGGTCAGCCAAGCGCGCACAGCGACATCGCGAGCGCGCGCCAGCTCGGCGCGGTATTCGTCCGGATCGGCGATTTCCCACGCGCGGAGCTGCGACTTTGCGCCGGCAGGCCAGATGCACTCGACCTCGCGCTGCGGCAGGTCGCAATCGAAGGCCGCTGCAATGGCGAGCCAAAGCCGCGCGCGGTGGTTGGCGACGTCGCGCTTCCATTCCTTCGCGAGCGCCTTGCGCTTGCAGATGGTAAGGCGGCGGTGGAATTCCTCGGTAGCAATGCGGGTGCGGGTCGGAGCGCTCACAGCGTCACCGTCTTCGTCTCAACCTTCTCGATCTGTGCAGACTTGCTTGTCAGGCGAACGTCAAAACCGCGCTTCTTGAGCTCATCGCGAGCAGAAACGACGATTTCGCGGGCCTCCCGAAGTTTGTCGGCAAGCTCTTGGTCGTTGTGTCCAGACCAGTCGTGCTTTCCGGCAACCTTCATCACGCCCTCCCCTTCGCCGGGCGTTTTGCCTTGCGGGACTCGCGAGGCTTGCCTGCGATCGTGCGCCAGCTTTCGGGGGCGGCGAAGGGCTCACCGCTTTCGAGTTCGACATCGGCCTCGGTCTCGGCAAGCTGGTCGCGATCAAGCGTGATGTTACCGCTCGCGGTGCCGGTGCGGACCCAGCTGGGTTTGCGCAAATCCTCGCGGCGGCAGAACACCCGGTCGTCGGCGCGGTGCTGCAAGATCTTCAGCTTGCGCCCGGTTGCCTTTTCGAAACAAAGCGAGCCGACTTGCGGGAAGGGAACGTCGAGAGCGATCATCAGCGGGGAGCCTTCATCGCTGGCCCTTGATCGTAAGTGTCCGGCGTTTTGCCCTTTCCATCGAAATCGGGCGCAGGCATCACCCGATCTTCGGAAACTTCGACACGGTTCACATCGAGCCAACGACCATTCGGGACTTCACCATCCTTCGCCTTGGGGGCGAGGCTGACCTGAACGCAGCCGTACAAGTCGAAGCAAACGCTATCGATGACGCCCTCAAGTCCGGAAACCCGGTCTGTCGCCCTCAATCCCAGCAGCTCAATAGTTGATTTGATCATGGAAATACTCCTGTTGAATTGCGGGATGAATAATGCGGGATATATCCCGTGTCAACGATAAATACGGGATTTGTCCCGCTGGCACTTGGGCAGCTGTCCGCTAGGCTCGTTTGAAAGGAGTGTATTTCGTCATGGGGAAAAAGTTCTTGGCCGGCGCGCTTGTGTTCCTGCTCGCCGTTGTCGCGCTCGTCGGTATTGGCCCTGATCCGGAATCGGAGTCAGAGATGACTGCAAATGCGGAGGTCCAGTCCCAGCCAATAGCCGAAAGCGGCGGAGCGGGCGGTCCTTCCGCGAGACTGCGGGAAGCAAGAGCGATGGCGGCTCCTTGCAGCGATGCGATGGTATCAATGGGTGACGCATTCTCCAGCGTCACCTCGGCTGCCGATTTCGAGCGCCTCCGTCAGTTCGGTAACGCTACCGCAACGGCGTGCTCGGCGGCTGTCGATGCTTTCAAGTCTGTCGAGGAAGAGTTCGACAGCAGGCGGGCGGGCGAAACTGCGTTCCGTTGCCGTCAGGCGTTTTTTATGATGCAGCGGATCGGAGAGCGCGTCGGCGATATCACCATTGAAAATGCGGAATCGACGCTAGGCCGTATGCCGACCCTCACTGATGCCGCGCAAAACCTGCAATCCGAATGCCTGTCGATGATGGCGAGCGAGCTTAATTAACCGAATAGCAGCTCGGTCTGCTGCAGCACGCGGTGGATGCGGGAGATGCGCTCTCGCGGGACGATGAAGGTGCGATCAGGATTGAACTGGTGCAACACTGTCTCGCGCGCGTTCTGGCTGACGAGCCGCTTCACAAGCACCGTCGCGACATCGTTGTCCTCGCCATTGTTCAATTGGACCAGCACGTAATCGCCGGGGCGCGGTGGCCTGGTCGGGTCGACAATGCCAACCTCGCCCGGTTCGAAGCGCGGCATCATGCTCTCGCCTTGGAAATAGATTGCGTAAAGTTGGGCATTGCCGGTGAGCGCGGGCGGGCGCCGGATCAGGCGCACCGTGTGATCAGGATCGAAGCTCGATCGCTCGATGTCGACAAGGTTGCCCTGCTCGTCGCATAGCTGGATCTCGGCGCAATCTCCGGTGCCGACAAGCGGGATGCCAGGCTCTTCGGGGCGCTCCGGCCCGCGCCACGCCTGAGGCACTTCGCGAATTCCGACTTCGCTGACGACCTGCTCCGGCGATCGCGCGCTGCCGGTCAGCCAATCGATGCTTACACCAAGTTCCTCGGCGAGCCCGCGCGTGTTTTCGACCGAAGGATCGTGACCACGGCGTTTCATATCACGAATCAGATCAGGCTTGCCCGTGACGCGCATGGACAGTTCGCGGGCGCTTATCCCAAGCTCTTTCCGCTTCCGCTCGACGCGGTCGATCATGCGATGTTCGCCCGGAATTTCGGTCGTTTCGGCCATGGGGGAATCATCCCGCAAAAGCGAATTTACCGCCAGCGGGACATGACCCGTTGACAAATGCGGGATATGTCCCGCATAAGGCTCGGCATGAGCAAGCATTCAGAAATCGAGAACCGGCGGCTGCGCGACGGATTGCGGGCGGCGGCTGACGAGTGGTGCGCAGCGACCGGGCGGACGCACGGCGCATTGTCCAGCCTCGTCGCGAATCACGGAGGCGCGCTGGCGCGGCTCGATGATCCGGCATCGGCGATTACCGATCTCAAGCTCGAGCAATTCGCCCGCTGGTTGATGCAGCCCGGAAACTGGCCGGAAAGCGAAGTCGGGGAGAAGGCGCTCGAATTTGCTCATCGCGTGGGAGTTAGCGTGACCAAGGAGCAAGATCATGTCGTCTAACCTCGCATCGCAACAAAATCTCGCGAACAGGTTTGCCAACGTGCTTCGACGGTTCGAGCACGAGGGTGGCTGCATTGACGCTTTGGCGGGGTCGGTCGGTGAAACGTCGCGCGATCTTCGTCGATGGGCGGACGGAACCAAGATGCCCGCTCATGTTTTTAGCGCGCTTCTCGGAGAGTTACCACGTCATCTCGCTGACGAGATGGTTCGTCCGACCGGATTGAAGCTCATCGATAGAGACTGTGCCGACAGTGCGAATGCGCTTTCGGTTGCCGCCCAGGCGAGCGCGCTTGCAGCGGACATTGCCGAGCGTCATGCGGACGGGAGGTTCTGCCATCGCGATGCAGCCGCTGTTCGTGATCTTCTCCAGCGCATCCTGCCCGACTTCGAGAACCTCGCATCGGGAGGTGCGGAGTAAGATGGGCTCGGGAGGGATCGCCACCAAGGAAACCTATTCGATCCGTCTTGCGGTCGCGGTCGAGGTGGATGCGCTCGATGCGTGGTTTGCCGAGGCCAAGCCGGGCGAGCGCGAGCGTTATGCCGAGGGCTTCGAACTGCCGCGCGATGCGCCGAGCGTGAAGCGCGCGCGCGAGCTCGCCCAAGCGCAGGCCGCGCACCTTCTGACCCAGCGCCATGCGGACGATCCGCGGCGCACGACCTGGCTTATCGAAAAGCGCGGACGCCCACGATCCCAGGGCGACGCGCGCAAGGGGCGGGGGCCTACGCCCCCCCAAAATCCCGGTCCCCGCCCCGACCTTACTCGCGAGCAGATGCGCTCGCTTTTGAACCGGCTGCGAAAGGCGGCGCATGACGGTGAGCCTTGCCCGTCGCGCACGGCGCTGGCGCAGTACCTTGCCCTCGGCAAAGCGCGGCGCGGGCGTGATCGGATCGGATATCTCCTGAAACGCCTCGAGCGCGAGGGAGCGATCGAACTGATCGCAGGCGATGCGACGCGTCCGCCGGTTGTGACAATCCTGAAAGCAGGCCGCGCGCGCGGCAAATCGACGAAAGGGGAGCGGTGATGTCCGGTCACATTTTCAAAGCAGAATTGCCCGATCTGCAGGCGTGGGCCGCGGGGCAGATGGTGCGCGCGCCTGATTTCGTGATCGGTGACAATTACTTGCGGCGCTGGTGGATCCTGCCGCGGAACAATTACCTCAACATCTATCTCCACGAATTTCGACGCAGCGATGACGACCGCGCGCTGCACGATCACCCGTGGCCATCGACAAGTTTCATCATTGAGGGCGGCTATCTCGAGCACACGCCCGAAGGCGTTTTCAAGCGCAAGGCCGGCGACGTGGTCGGCCGCGAAGCCGAGGCGATGCACCGCGTGGAGCTGTTCAAGTCTGGCAGCGGCGAGAGCCCTGCAGTCAGCCTGTTCGTCACCGGATCGAAGGTGCGTGAGTGGGGCTTCGATTGCGCGCAGGGTTGGGTCAGCTGGATGGACTTCACCAATTCGGAACATCCCGGCCAAGTCGGGCGCGGTTGCGGCGAGCCAAGCGATCCCACCGCGGTCACACCGCGCGGCGAGGCTCCCAAGCGCGAGGTGACAGTGTGAGCGAGTTTGCATTCGAAGTTGGCGCGGGGGATCTGGCACGTGTCATGAAGGTGGCGGCGCAGGTTGTCGAGAGGCGCAACACGCTGCCTATCCTGGGCCATGTCCTGATCGACGCGTCGGATGAAGAGTTGCGGGTGACCGCCACCGATCTCGATGTCGAGTTCACGCAGTCGATCCCGGCAAAAGTGAAGGCCGATCTGGCGCTGGCGATCCCGGTCGAGCGGCTTGCGGCGATCGCCAATGCGGTGGATGCGAAGTCGTTCATTTGTTTCGCTGCCGACGGAAATGGCCGGGTGGTGCTGCGATCGGGGCGAAGCCGCTGGACGCTGGCGGTGCTGCCGGCGGAAGACTTCCCGCGCATGCCGATCAAGGAGACGGCGGCTGCGATTGCGATCGATGCCGCGCGGCTTGCCGCGGTGCTGGCGCGCGTGATGCCGTTCCGTTCGACCAACGAGGTAAAGTTTTATCTGCACGGTCCGCTTTGGCACGGCGAGAACGGCCAGCTGGCGCTTGCTGCGCTGGATGGAAACATTCTGTTTCAGCAGATCGTCGATGAAATCGATTGGCCGGAGGGCGCACCTGAAATCATCCTGGGGCCGAAGGGAGCGCGGATCGCTGAATTGCTTTGCGCGGCCGGTGGCCAAGCGCAATTCCGGTGGAGCGAAGCGCGGATCGAGTTTGATCTCGGCGATGCGCGGCTGATCGCCAAGAATATCGACGGCACCTTTCCCGATTATCGCCGAGTGATTGCGCGCAAGAGCGACACGCCGGTGACGCTGAACGTCGAGACCGTGCGCAAATCGCTCGCGCGGCTGCGCATCGCTTCGGACAAGAAAACCAACGCGGTCGACCTCGATCTGGAGGAGGGCACGCTCGCGCTGTCGATGCGGAGCGGTGACGGCGAAGCTTCGGCCCGAGCGGAGATCGCGATCCAGAACGGCGCGGTCGGGGCAAGCGCGTTCAACGCGCAATATCTCGACACGATGCTGGCCGCAATCGGTGGGGCAGACGTGGTGATGCACCACGATGACGGCGCCGCGCCGGCGCGGTTCGAACCGGCCGAGCCCGATGGCTGCGTCGGCACGATCATGGTGATGAGGAGATAGGATCATGCACAACATTCACGGTGGTTTCGCCGACCTGGCCGAGGCGGTCTATTCCGATGATCTGGCGAAAGCGCGGCTAATCCTAGACGGGATGAACACCGATCTAACGCGCCGTGCGAAGCGCAAGGCGGGATTGGTGTCAGCGTCGACGCTGGAAGCGCCGGTGCGCGAGCAATTCCCACGGCCGGGCGCGAAACCGGGCGATATGCTTGGCCCCAAAACGAAGCGACGGAACAAGCGAGCTGCCTGATGCCGGACTCGGTGCGCCACTCCATTGCCTTGCGGCTCGCAGACGGGCCTGTCTGGATGCGGTCGTTCCAGGCGGTGAAGCCAATCGTCGATGCGATGGTGGCGGACGATGAACTTGGGCGCGCAAAGCCCGAGAGCGGCGTCGGGTGGAATATGATCGCGCTGACCCGGCGCGGCGCGGATCGTTACGGCGTCGACTGCAAAAGGGTGGTGCGCTCAAACAGCGAATTGCTCGACGAGCTCGCCGAGCACATTGCCAACGGGCGCGGCGTCGTACCGGCGGCGAAGCTGACGGGAATCCCGGAAACGCACGCACTGGCTATCTGGCGCGCGCATTGCGGGCGGATCGGGGAGCAGGCGACGTGAGCGATGCGTCTCCCCTTCCCGGCCTCATTCCATCCTCGGTCCTGGTGGAGCGGGCCTGCCGATACGGCAATGTCCCACGCTCGGCAGTGCAATCGACCAAGCGCAAGGGCAGGCCGCGCGGTCCGGTCTCCCGGCTGCGCTGGGCGGTGGTTCATATCCTGAGGCAGCAATATCCCGATAGGCATTTGCGCGCGCTTGGCCGTCCGGTGAGGATCGCTGATCATTCCTCCGTCCTCTACGCCATCAAGCGCGCCGATGAACTGGTGCGGCATGGCGATCCTGACTTCCAGGACTTGCTCGCCTTTCTGCGCGAGGGCGATGGCGACGACGCGCGTTCGCTGCCTGGTTGGATCGAGCGCGATCCGCCTGCCGAGACGGGCTGCGACAAGATTAACCGCGCTGCGATGCGTCTGCCGACGACTGACGTTTTTACCTCCGGCAAATTCGACGCTGTATTTGGTGAGAGCGGACCGATCATGCCGCGCGAAGAACTGGAGCGACGGATCGCGGAGGTGAGCGAGAGACGCTTTGCGCACGAACGGGCGATGATTGCGGCCGAGCAGGCGCGATACGGCATGACGCGCCAGACGCGCGCGCGACCGCTTTCGGGGCAGCCAGCATGAGCGGGATGCCCGATCTTAACGGCTTCATGCTGGCGCATGGCGTTTCGTGGGCCTCGTGCCAGCGATTGATGGCGCTGGGAGTGCCGGGGCGCTTTGTTGCCGAGCTCGGCGCGCGGCTTGCAATCGGGCAGGCGCGCGTCTGCCTCATGGGCGGCGGGCGGTTCTGGGAGCCGCGCGGGCCGGATGCGCGCGTGATGCTCGCCTGTTTCGAGGGTGAGCATCTGATCGATATTGCTGCCTTTGCAACCAGCTTTCCCGCCGAAGTCGCGCTGGCGACCGGCGATGGCTGGTGCCTCGGCGAAGACGCGATCCGCGATTGTGAGCGAAGCGCGCTGGCGGGCCGGTATCCGGTGCTGCGACTGGTTGCCGATCCGCTGGAATGGCTGCGTTCAGGAGGGAAATCGTTGTGCGTGCTTGATTGGGCGCGCGCGATCGGGCGGCTCCGGTCGCTGGGCGAGAGCGTGACGATCGAATGCGATGCTGGCGCGGGCGAGCAGCTGAAAGCGCGGCTGAAGCATGGCGGCCTGCCAAGAGTGAAAGAGCGCGCGCCGGTGGCGCGTGCGCGCGAGGAGGAGGCGGCGTGATGTTTCGCGGGATTTTGCATTGGTTGCTCGGCAACCAGGCGGTGCCTTCACGGCAGCCGGACGTGCCGAAGGTGATCGACCGGCGCGGACTCAACGAGGATTGGCAGGCTGGCGACCTGGCGCTTTGTCTTTGTCATGACCTAACGCCGGTCCCGGATGGGCGCGTGCCGCGACGTGGCCAAATCTACCGGGTTCGCAGCATTATCGAGGGTAGCCCGCAAGGCGATGACGGGGTTCTGTACACCGCGCTGGTGCTTGACGGCTTTCCGTTGATCAGCGGTTGGTGGTGCAGCCATTTTTGCAAAGTGAGGCCCGAGGAAAATGCTGCCGACCTTTCCGAATGCGAGCAATTGCGCGATCTTGTGAAGCGCCATGAAATGGAGACGGCGTGAATGTGCTGGCTCTATGTGCCGGGGTTGGAGGGCTCGACCTCGGGATCAGAATTGCCCGACCCGACGCGCGCGGCATCGCTTACGTGGAGAGGGAAGCCCATGCCGCAGCGATCCTTGCCGCGCGGATGGAGGACGGGGCCTTACACCCGGCTCCTGTCTGGTCTGACCTTGCCACTTTCGACGCTCGAGAATGGTGTGGCATCGTGGATTGCGTCACTTCGGGAGATCCCTGCCAACCGAATTCCGTCGCCGGAAAGCGCGGCGGAGAGGCAGACGACCGATTCCTTATCGACCAAGTGCTGCGCATCGTCGAGGAGTGCCGGCCGCATCGTGTCTTCCGCGAAAACGTGCCGGGGAACGCGGACGGACAGCTTGCCGCCATCGTCGGACCACTGGAAGCATTGGGCTACCGCGTTGCGGCGGGAATATTCAGCGCGGCCGAAGTCGGCGCCAGTCACAAGCGCGAGCGATTGTTCATCATGGCTGACCGCATCGGTGATCGATACGGCAGAAAAAACAGATCTGGCGAAAGTGCAGGCTCGAAGAGAGCGGCACAAGGCGCGCGGCATCAACGGGAACGGTTTCGGGGTATCGTTGAGCGAGAAAGCGCAGACCTGGCCAACGCCAATGGCAGGCAGTCCAGCGCGGGGCGAAAACAATGCAGCGGGCAATTCGGATTTCAGTCGGAAGGCGATGGAATTGGCGGGGGAGATGCAATGGCAGTCGCCTACCGTCGGGTTGACCGAGGGCGGCAGCAAAACACGCAGCGGTGCACGTTCAAGCGAAATGTTGCTCCCGGGGCAAGCGGAGCACTGGCCGACGCCAGCGAGCCGGGATCACAAGGGTGCGAACAGCACCGATCATGTGACCACGAACGGGACTGGGCGGATGCACATGGATCAGCTGCCGAACTTCGTGGAGCATTCTTTCCCCCTTTCGCCCCTAGTCCAGGCGATCCGCTCTGGCCCGCCATCGTCGAAGCCGTCCCGCTGGTTACTCCGGCTTTACCTGATGTTGACGCGGCCCGATATGCCGACCTTCAAGCGGAAGCGCTCCTGGGTCCGGAGGGTGAGTCGCCGGAAGCTCAATCCCTATTTCGTCGAGTGGCTGATGGGCTGGCCTATCGGGTGGACCGACTTCGCGCCTGCGGGAACGGCGTTGTCCCCTTGGCTGCAGCGCATGCGTGGCAATCTCTCGACGCTCTCCACGCCGAAGCCCGAGATCGGGAGCGTGCAGGGGAGTTTGTTTGACCAGTGACTCCCATGAATGCCATTCATCCGGCGGCGGAGCCGCCCAAAGCGCGACCGCGCGCCCGCAGGTGCTCGCGCACAGCGCGAGTTAGCGCCGAGGACGCTCGCGCGGAGGCGCGAGCATGAGGATAACAATCGCTCCCGATCTGCCGCGCGATCTTGCTTGCGCCTTTCTGCCGCTGACCGACCTCGGCAACGCCGAGAGGTGGCGGATGCGGCATGGCGATGACTTTCGCTTTTGCGACAAGATCGGGTGGTTCAACTGGGACGGGCGGCGCTGGCGGCTGCTTTCCGAGGAAAAGGACGCGCTGCCGGCCGAGGTGATGCAATCGGTGTTTGCCACGGTGCGCGCCGTCCGGAATGAAGCCGCGCTGGTGCGGGCGCTGGGCTGCGATATCGCCGATGTGCGCGATCGGTTTCCGGATTCGTCGGGCGGCGAGCAATCGTTCGGCACATTCATCGCTTGGGCAGGTGTTCGCAAGGACGAGGGTTGGGAGGATCTGGCCAAGGGGATTGCCCGCTCGCATCCGCCCGATGCGGACGGCAATCGCGGGCCGAAATACGACAAGGCCATCGGCGAAGCGCGCGATTTCGTTGCCGAATGCGAGACGCGTGATTTCGCACTCGAGACGATGCCATCGAAGCGCAAGCTTTGGTCGGATGCGATCGATGCGCATGCCAAGGCCTCTGAAGCTTTGGGCAAACTGGGCGCGGTGGCGAAGCTGGCGCGCGCCTTTGAAGGGATCGCCGTCGAGCCGGATGCCTTCGATGCTGACAGAATGGCGGTCAATGTGCTGAACGGCACGCTGCGATTGAAACGGCGCAGCGTGAAGCGATCTCCCGAAGAGGTGGCGGCCGGGAAATCGGCGTGGAAGGTCGATGGCTGGAAGGTCGTGAAAACTGCTCACGATCGCGGCGACCTGATCACGAAGCTCGCCCCGGTGAAGTACGCGCCCAGCGCCAAAGCGCCGGTCTGGGATGGGTTTCTGGAGCGGGTGCAGCCCGATCCGGTGATGCGGCGGTTCATCCTGCAATGGTTCGGCCTGTCGCTGACAGGCGATATCGGCGAGCAGAAGCTCGCGTTCTTTTACGGCTCCGGGCGCAACGGCAAGGGCACGGCGGTCGAGGCGGTGGCGCATCTGGCAGGCGATTATGCCGGGTCGATTCCGATCGAGAGTTTCCTGGACAATGGCATCAAGCGCCGCGGCGACCAGGCGACACCCGACCTCGCGCGGCTGCCCGGCGTGCGGTTTCTTCGCGTTTCCGAACCGGAGCGCGGAGCGCGGCTGAACGAAGGCCTTATCAAGATGGTGACCGGCGGCGATCCGGTCGATGCGCGGCACCTCAACAAGGGGTTCTTCACGTTTCAGCCCGATTTCAAGATGACGATTTCAGGCAATCACAAGCCGGAAATCAAGGACACGAGCGACGGGATCTGGCGGCGGATGCAGCTGGTGCCGTGGGCGGTGACCGTGGCGGTCGAGGATGTCGATCGTGACCTTCCCGAAAAGCTGCGCAGCGAGGCCAGCGGGATACTGAACCGGCTTCTCGAGGGGCTGACCGACTGGCGCGAGAGCGGCTTGATCGAACCGGATGCGGTGCGGATGGCGACGGCGGCCTATCGAGACCAGTCCGACGAGCTGGGGCGGTTCCTGTCGGAGACGTGCCTGGTTGGCGAGGATGTGCCTGAGCGCCCCCTGCGCGTCGGCGCGAAGATGCTCCACGACACCTATCTCGCCTGGTGCGACATGGCGGGCGGCGCGAGCTGGACGAACAAGGGCTTCAAGAAGGCGATGCTCGACAAGGGGTTCGAGCAGAAGACGAGCGACGGCATCAAGTGGATCGGCATCGCGCTGCGCGACGGCGTGACCCCGGAAACAATCCGAGACGGAAACTGGAGCGCGGCGGATGGCGCTGAAGAGGCGACTGGCGATGCCGGTGCCGGCGAGGAGGGCATCTATGACGATTGGTGATCAACCCCGGATACCCACTCGCCCTCGTTGTGCGCGGTGCTCTCGTTTCATCACCGTCGATATTCATGCGACGGACGAGCTCTGGCGCGAGGTCATCGGTCCGCTTCAAGGGCCGGGCTACATCTGCGCCGACTGCTTTATCAGAGCGGCGGACGAGCGGTTGATTGACTGGGTGCCTCATGTCCGATTTCGCGGCTACAGTTTGTTTGACCAATTCGAGATCCAAAACCGAGTGGCACCAGAGGTGCCCAAAGGGCGACCGCCCGCCCGCAGCGACGCGCCTGGAGGGCGTGAGAGCGAGGAACTCGCGTCGGCGGATGCCGATGCACGGGGAAGGCAAAGCCTTCCGCCATGAACACGGCGGAAGGGATGAATTGGCCATCACGGAAGGGAAAAAAGCGCGTCTTTTCAGGCGCTTCTTTTGATATGGAAGGGTCGGAAGGGTTTTCGGGGGTGACTATCGCGCGAGAACTGCGGCGCGGTTTCACACTGCCCTGACCTCTAATTCTATTCCGACCCTTCCGTCTCTCTCTTCAAAGAGAGGGAATATAGAGATTAAAGCATTGTTAGGATTGAGAAAATGAGCGAATTTGGTGCCTTCCGTTTCCCTTCCGTGGGCGGTGTCGCGGCCCCTCCGAGCGCCGATGCGATGGAAGGGATGCTGATTGCGTGGCACGAGCTGTGGTGGCGCACGCCGGGGGACGGTGCCTCTCCGTTTGCCAAGGACGGACCTTGGCATCTCGCTCAGCGTGAGGTCGGCGATATTGCGGGATCGTATTCGGTGACGCTGATCGAGACCGATGCGGGCAAGCTGCTCGAGGTGCGCAAGATTGACTCGCCTCGCCCTCGCCCATCGCTGCGGACGCGCGAGGTGGCGGTTCGCGATGCGGTGGACGCGTGGCTGGAGGCCCTGCCCGAGCCGATCGACCGCGCGGTGCTCGTCCAGGCATCGAAGTGGAAGTATCGCGGGCAGGATCAGGTGCCGTGGGGGAAGGTGAAGGCGCGGCTTGGCTACGATCGATCGGCGCGGCGGCTTGCCGGGCGGTATCGCGAGGCGCTGTGCAAGCTGGTTTGCCGGGCGAACGGGGTGCCGGAGCGGCATTGGCGCGGGCTTATGGCGCGCGAAGCAGTCTTGGCGGTGTGATGTTCCTTAGCGCGGCGCGGCGAGAAAGCTAGGGTTGCGTCGCTGTCAAGTGCGGAATGCGGGCTCCGTAGCAAATAATGCGTTTCGGCTCCGTAGCTGTGGCGGGGTATCCCGAGATTATCCTGATCGCTTGGTGCTTGGGCCTCGCTGATCGGGAATTTGAGGGTTCCTCCCTTGTGACGAGGTCGGTGCGGGCCATGCCGATGAACGCGCCGACCTCAACGGAGGATGGCTTGGGACGGTTGAAGCAGATGTCGGCGCGGTTGGCGGGATTGCCGCCGAGGGTGCGCGCGCTGCCGAAGGTGGCCGAGCGTTTCTACACCTCGCCCGAATGGAAAGATTACCGCAAGCGTCACCGAGCCTGGACGGTCGCACAGAAGGGTGGATGCTGGTGCTGCGTTTGCGGAGCGAGTGGGCGGTTGATCCTCGACCACCGGGTCGAGCGCCGGGATGGCGGGGCGGACTTCCCTCCGTTCGATGAAGCGGACTGGTACTGCACCGGCTGTCACAATGCGAAGACGGCGGAGGCTCGGGCTCGAAGGGCGCGTGCTCGTGTGAAGGCGGGGGGTGGGTGAAAGTTTGGAGGGTCGGCTGCCGAAAAACCGCCGTCCATCTCATTCGGAGATTTTTTCAATGGCGGAAGAAAATTTGGAGACCGACCTGTTCGGCGACCCTGTTTTTCCGCCGAGAGAGGCGCGTGGGCGTCCTGAATTTCAGTGGACCCTTGAGCGGTCCAATCGTGTATTGCTCGCCTTCGCTCGCGGTCTGTCGCTTGGTCAGACTGCAAAACTGATCGACTGCGACGTCAAGACGCTGAAGAAACATTTTTCCCGAGAGGTCGGTCTCAGGCAGACAGCATCTCTTCGGCTTGAAATGCGACAGCTCGAGCGGCTCAACGCCCAGGCCGATGCTGGTAATGTCACGGCCGAAAAGGAATTGGCAAAGCGGATCGAAGTCCTTCGCGTGCGCGATCATATGCTTCGTTCAGACGTGAAACCCGCAAAGGCTAAGCAGCCGAAGCGCGGTAAGAAAGAACAGCGGGTGCACGATGCTCGCTATGCTGCGGCGGGCGACCCGGAGTGGCGTGATTTGGGCTTGATACCGCCGGCCGGACATGGGTGACAGTGCACTGGATTGGGACTTTTCGTGCCCTGATTGGTGGGAGCGGATGCAGGCGGGCAAAAACCTGATTCCTGATCTGCCGCTTGATGAGAAGTTAAAAAACCGCGCTGTCGCGATCTTCAATAAGCTCAAGCTGCCAGATGTTTCTGGAAATCCTCCGATGCGTGAAGCGGCGGGGGACTGGGCTCGGGACATCGTCGCCGCGCTGCTCGGATCGGTCACGGCCGACGGTTATCGCCATGTGCGCAAGTTGCTCTGCATGGTTCCGAAGAAGAATTCGAAAACTACGAATGCCGGCGCGATTGCTGTGACAGCCTTGCTGATGGACGTCGCGCCAAACCAGACATACTACCTTTTCGGGCCGACGCAGGCGATCGCGCAGCGCGGTTTCGACCAGGCGAGCGGAATGATCTTGGCCGATCCGGTGCTGAAAGCGCGCTTCGCAATTCGCGCTCACATCAAGTTGATCGAGGATTTGGTTACTGGCTCGACCTTGCGAGTGCAAACCTTCGACGAGAAGGTGGCGACGGGGGCGATCCCTAAGGGTATCATCGTCGACGAGCTGCACATCCTCGGCAAGGTTCATTATGCCGAGCGGGTGCTGGGGCAGTTATGGGGCGGTATGGTGTCGAAACCCGACGCCTTCATGCTGCTTATTACGACACAGAGCGATGAGCCGCCGGCAGGTGTATTCAAGGCTGAGCTCGATCTGGCGCGCGGCATTCGTGATGGACGGATCACTGGCAAGGCGGCGGTGACCTTGCCCGTGCTCTATGAATTGCCCGAGGACGTGCAAACAGACCCTGATCAGCCGTGGCGCAACACAGAAATATGGCCGCTTGTGCTGCCCAACCTTGGCCGATCGGTTCGCCTCGACCTGCTCGAGCAGCAATTTGCCGAAGCGATCGAAAAAGGTGATGCCGAGCTTGCCCGCTGGGCAAGTCAGCATTTGAACATCGAGATAGGTATGGGCTTGCATTCGCAGCGCTGGCGCGGTGCGGATTACTGGCTTGGCGGTGCGGAGGAAGGTCTCACGCTCGACGATTTGCTTGTTCGTTGTGAAGTGGCGGTGATCGGGATCGATGGTGGTGGCCTGGACGATCTGACCGGCGTCGATGTGCTCGGCCGTGAACGCGAGACGGGGCACTGGCTATCCTGCTCGCGGGCATGGGTGATGCGAGAGGTTCTGGATCTTCGCAAGGACATCGCGCCGCGGCTTCGCGACTTCGAGGCGGCAGGGCATCTGACCTTGTGCGACGGTGCGACTGAAGACGTCGAGGGCGTCGCGGCGGTTGCAAAGCAAGTTCTTGAGAGCGGCTTGCTGCCCGACCGTGGCGCGGTCGGTCTTGATCCGCTGGCCGTCGGCGGTCTGGTTGATGCGCTGGTCGGCGCTGGTCTGGAAGATGAGCAGTTGGTGGCGATCGGGCAGGGGTTCAAATTGTCGAGCGCGGTGTGGACTGCCGAGCGCAAGCTGCGCGATGGCACGCTGCGGCACGACGGATCCGACATGATGAATTGGTGCGTCGGCAACGCGAAAGCGGAGCAGCGTGGCAATGCGGTTTACATCACCAAACAGGCGGCGGGCAAAGCGAAGATCGATCCGCTCGTCGCCCTGTTCAATGCGGTTAAGCTGATGGAGCGCAACCCCGTGGCGGGCGATGGCGGCCTTTCGACGGACGAATGGATAGCGGGGATGCGAGCGGCATGACGGGTTATCGCCTTTCCGCCCAGGCGGCTGCGCTTGAGGAGAAGCAGCAGCGCCAGCTGACCAAGCCGCGTAAAGCGGTGACGTTCGGACAACGTCGCGAGGCGGCCTATTCGGACGGTAACAATTTCCGCACTAACCGGGTTACGGTCGCGGACTACATGGACCGGATTGGGCGGATCAATCCGCTCGGGCTGTCGGCGACGTTTGCTTGTGTGAACCTGATCGCGGGGACGCAGGCCAGCCTTAAGGTCGGAGTTTATGTGCCGGACGAAAACGGAGTGAAGCGCGAAGACCGAGCGCATCCGCTTCACTGGCTGCTCTCGATGGATCCGAATTTCGACCAAACCGCTTACGAATTCATCGAGTTCATAGGAGCGAGCCTAGAGCTTCATGGCAATGCGTATGCGCGAATTTATCGATCAGGCAGCCGCGTTGTCGCGCTTGAGCCCGTCCGTCCGGATATCGTTCGCGTTCGTCGCCGCGACGATGGGGCGCTGGAGTATGAGTGGACTGCAGACGCTCAGCGGATAGTCGTGAGACAGGCCGAAGTGCTCCATATCCGCGGATTCGGGGGCAATGCTCTGGGCGGCGCTTCGACACTGTCGATGTGCGCAGGCGCGTTTGGAAGTGCGATGGATTCGAGCGCAAGCGCGCGGGCTATTTTCGCCAACGGCGTGCGTCCTAGCGGCATACTTGAAACTGAGACTGCGCTGTCTGGCGACCAGCGCGCCGAGCTCGAAGCGTTGTTGCAAGAGAAGTTTGTCGGCGCGGTCAATTCCGGCAAGCCGATGCTGCTCGACAACGGACTTAAGTGGAGCGCGCTTACGCTCAATCCGGAAGACGCGCAGCTGCTCGAAAGTCGGAAGTTCGACGGTGAGGAAATCTGCCGGATTTTCGGCGTGCCGCCAGCGATGGTTGGATACGGCGACAAGGCCTCCAACTGGGGTACAGGCAAAGAGGTCGACGTGCTCGGCTTCATTAAATTCGCGCTGCGCAAGCGGTTGCGGCGGATCGAGCAGGCGTTGATGAAGCAGCTGCTGACGCGCACAGAGCGACAGGCAGGTGTCACAATCGAGTTCAACCTGGAAGGATTGCTGCGCGGTGACAGTCGTGGTCGCGCCGAGTTTTATCAGATCATGGTTCGCCTTGGGCTTATGACGCGCAACGAAGCCCGCGCGAAAGAGAACCTGCCGCCAATCGAGGGCGGCGATGTTGCGATGGTGCAAATGCAAGACGTGCCGCTTGCCGATGCAATCGACGGAGACAAGGAATGAAGACGAAGCAGGGCATGCCGGTCCTTCGTGTGAAGGACTTCGGTGATAACGGCACGTTCTCGGGGTATGGCTCGATCTTCGGTAACGTCGACAGCTACGGTGACATCGTCGAGCGCGGCGCGTTCGTCACCTCGCTTTCCGAGCACGAAGAGCGTGGCGGAATGCCAAAGCTGTTTTGGCAGCACGATCCTTGGCAGCCAATCGGCAAGTGGTTGGCGATGGAGGAGGACGAGACCGGCCTACGAGTCGAAGGTCAACTGAATATGGAAGTTCAGCAGGGTCGCGAGGCGTATGCATTGCTCAAGGCCGGTGACATTGACGGGCTGTCGATTGGATACCGCGTGCGCGAGAGCGAGCGCGATGAGGACAGCGGACACCTCTTGTTGAGAGAGATCGACCTGATTGAAGTGTCGGTCGTTTCGCTTGGCGCTAACGACAAGGCGCTGGTCAGCGCTGTGAAAAACATTCGGGCGGCAGGCTTGCCGTCCCTTCCAGAATTCGAAGGGTTCCTGCGGGAGGCAGGCTTTTCGAAGACCGAGGCCACCGCAATCGCGGGTAACGGCCTTGCTCATCTGCTCCGGAGCGAGTCCGGCGGAAACCCTGAACCCGACGAGGCCGAAGCCTTCCTTGCTTCTCTGGCGGAAGCAATGGGCGACGCGCCGATCGTCGACCTCACTGGCGAGCCCGACTGAGCTCGTAATCGGAGATCATAGAATGAAACTGCACTCCCTTTTTGCGGGAGCGTTTGCTCTCGCGTGCGCAATTGCCGCATCTTTCGTCGGCGCAGACCCAGCGTTCGCTGCCGGCGGCGAGCTTATTGCTCCATCGCTCGGCTTGGCCGGCGCCATCGCCGCTGCAGGATTCGGATCCCAACTTACCGCAGCGGAGCGCCGAATGGGGCGCCTCATGCGCGCGCCAGACCATAGCGCTACGCAAAGCAACCGGAAGAAAACGGCTGCCGAGCTGGCGGCCGAGATGAAGGCGTCGTTCGACCAGTCGATCGACAAGGTCAAGGAAATGGCTGAAAAAGCGCTCGCCGAGGCTGAGAAGGGTGTCAAGCTGTCCGAGAAGGACAAGGGCGACATCGACGAAGGCCTGGCCGCGATGAACAATCTTAAGGGTCGTTTCGAAGATCTTGAGCAGAAGCTGGCTCGCGACAAAAGCAAGCACACCGGCCCGCAGAGCGCCGGTCGCCGCTTTATCGAGAGCGAAGCCTTCAAGGCGTTCGCTGCCGAAACCCGCCCGCGCGGCCGCGTGATCGAAGATGTCAAGGACATCTCCTCGCTCACGACCGACGCAGCCGGTTCCGTCGGCGCGCTGGTCGATCCCGACCGTTCGCCCGCTCCGGTGATGCAGCCCAACCGCCGCATGACGATTCGCGGTCTGCTCGCACCGGGCATAACGAGCTCGAATATCATCGAGTACGAGCGCGAGAAGGGCTTCACCAACAATGCTGCTCCGGTCGCGGAAGGTGCGGACAAGCCTGAATCTGACATCCAGTACGAAGACAAGACTGCTCCTGTCCGTACGATCGCGCACTGGATGCGCGCCAACGTGCAGATCCTAGCGGATGCCCCGGCGCTGCAGTCGATGATCGACGGCCGCCTTCGTTACGGCCTCGCCTTCGTCGAAGAGCAGCAGCTCCTCAACGGCAGCGGGACCGGCGAGAATATTGAAGGTCTCGTCACAGCTGCGACCGAATACGCAGCGCCAAGCGGCCTGACTGCGGACCAGCAGATCGACACGGTTCGCCTTGCGATGCTGCAGGTGACGCTTGCCGAATATCCGGCGAACGGGATCGTGATGAACCCGATCGATTGGGCGGTGATCGAGACGCTCAAGGACGGCGACGGTCATTACCTGATTGGGAACCCGCAGGGTGCAATCGGCGCGCAGCTGTGGAACCTGCCAGTCGTACCTACGCAGGCATTGACAGAAGACAAGTTCCTGGTCGGCGCGTTCGACCTCGCAGCGCAGATCTTCGATCGTCAAAACGCGACTGTCGAAGTGTCGACCGAAGACGGCGATAACTTCCGGAAGAACAAGGTGACGATCCGCGCAGAGGAGCGCCTGGCGCTTGCGATCTACCGTCCGGAAGCGCTGATTTACGGCGACTTCGGTCGGGTCGCCTGATCGGGTTGGCGACACAAAAAGCGGGGCGGCTGCGGTCGCCCCGCTTTATTGAAAGGGAATGCAAATGGCTGACATCACAGCGCGGCTCATCAAGCCGCTCGACGGCGATCCGATCGGCGCGAAGCGCACATTCTCACAGGCCGACTTCGACCGGCTCGAACGGCAGGGTGCGGTGGAAAAGTGGTCGACCAAGGCCGCCAGCAAACCGAAGAACAAAGCGGCGCAGAAGCCGCAGAACAAGTCTGCCGACTGAAACGCGATGCGCGCTGTGCGCCCGGGGAGTGAGTGATGCGATTTGAGCTTGCGCCACTCGACCTCCCCGCCGTCTATGGTGAGAGCGTAGTTTCACTTGCGGACCTCAAAGTGCATTTGCGGGTCACCCACGATGACGAGGATGCGCTGATCGAAATCTATCGTGATGCAGCGGTCGATATGGTCGAGCGGTATTGCGGGGTTCGGCTTGGCGAAGTGACCGGCGTCGAGTGGCGCGCGGAGCGGCTTGACGATGTTCTCGACCTTGGGGTCTGGCCGGTGACTGGATTGACCTCGATCGTGTACCTCGACAGCAATGCGGGCGATCAGACTGGCGAAATCGCCGATTGGCGGATCCTCCAGCGTGGCCGAATTGCGCTCAAGCCTTCGAAATCATCGCCAAGCGATGTGGCAGCGGGTGTGGTCATCACGTTCGATGCGGGCTTCGGCGACGACAATCGGCCGGCGGCGCTGGTACAGGCTGTGAAGCTTTTCGCGGCGCATCTCTACATGAACCGCGAGGCGGTCGGTGCGATGCAAAGTGGAGAAGTTCCGCTCGCCTTCCGCACGCTTTGCGGCGCTTACAGAATGCCGCAGATCTGATGGGTATCGGGACGGACTAGATGAGCCAATCGACAGCGGCAGGTAGGCGCGATCGCAAGATACGTTTCTACAAACGGGCAAGCGCAAAATCTGCAAGAGGCTCCATGATCCAAGGGGGAGCACAAGAGATCACCGCCGCGTTTGCGAACGTCAACTACGGTACAGGCGCGGAGCGCCGGCGCGCCGGATCAGAAAATTCAGTGATTGGCGCGACTGCTAGACTGATCTCAACCGAAAAAACACAATCAATCAACTCTGAATGCTTCGCAGAGCTGGACGGCTCCACATGGAACGTCACCGGAAATGTTCCTTACGGCCGGCGAGAGCGCGATATCACACTAACCAGGAGAGGCTGATGACCAAACCAAACGCAAAAGCAGGTGACCTACGCGACGTCAAAGTGAAGGCACTGCGCCCACATGCCAACCCGCACGGCGATAAGTATCACAAGGTGAAGGGCGATAAGTACATACATCCGCGTCCTGCAGCGGATCACGGCGCCGGGCTGGTCGAGATCGTCACGGAAGAAGCGAAGAGCGCGCCAGCGAAATCGGCTTCGACCAAAACGAAGTGAACTTCCGCCTCGACGGTCTCGTCGAGATGATCGCGACGGTGCAGCGCATCGCCAAGCCGGTGAATGACGAGCGTATCGGCGAAAACGCGGCCGCCGCGCTTGAACCGATCGCAGAAGAGGCCCGCCGGCTCGTCCCGAAAGACAGCGGCGACCTGTATCAGACGATCGGAGTCAGCAACGAGCTCGCAGACTACGAGACAGACGGGAAGGCCGTGTTCGTTGGCGTTCTGCGCGCGGGCGCGGATAACGGTTACGCGCACGTATTCTACGCGCATTTCATCGAGTTCGGCACGGTGACCAACCGCGCGCAGCCATTCATGGCGCCAGCGATCTTCAAGTACCAGGACCTGGTGTTCGACATTCTTGCCGTGAAGGTCGGTGAGGACATTCTCGGAGCGATTTGATGGAAGATGCAGCGCTCGCGCGGATCCGGGCTCATGCCGGAGTCGTGCAGGTTGCGGGCGTGTTCAACGGTGAGCCTGCGATCGATTACGACGAACGCAAGTCGGACGATCCTTCCGCATTTCCAGCGGCGATCCAGACCATGGTTGCCGGCACAAAGAACTACAGCCAGGGCGGCCCGATTGGATCACGAACATCGCGCATGCGCTGGGAGTGTTTTTCGATCGGCAGTTCCGATGGCGCAAAGGCCCTTGGGGACCAGATCATTGCGGCAATGGAGCCTCCTGCCACGATTGGACCAGTGCGGTTCGGGCATGGCTTTTTGAGTTTCGAGCGGACCTATCCGCCGGAAACAGTCGGTGAACTGCGGATTTTTCGCCGCATCATCGACATGGACATAACAGCTACATACTGATGAAAAGGAGGCCTCTATGGCCGTAGGCGACGGTGTAATCAGCACCGGCGGAATGGAGCTGCACCTGACTAACGATCAGGGCACTCTCACGAAGCTGGCGAACGTCAAGAATTTCAACGACCCCGGTCTGACGATCGAGAAGCAACAGACGACCAACCAGGACAGCGGTGGCACTCACACCTACAAACCTGGCATGGCGGATGTGCCTGAATTCGTCGCCCGGATCGGCTACGAAATCGGCAGCCCGACCGACCTCTTGATCCGGGAGCATCTCGCATCGCGCGAAGTGCGGCCGTTCAAGATCGTCGTTCCCGAGGAGGACGGCACGACGCAGGACGGCACTGGCACGATCTTGCTGCTTGGGTACGTTCCCGACGACGGGGCACTGGGAAGCGAGCGCATCGCGACGCTTACCGGTCAGCCTTCCGTTCTCTCCTACGCTGACAGCGTCTAATGGCAGAGGCAGCTAGTCCCGCCGATTGGTTCGGCGAAGCGTCATTTACGTATGGCGGAGAGACGCTCACGATCACTTTCGAGAACATGGCGCTTCTCGAGGCCGAGGGCGTCATCGGTGAATCAATCGCGGACTGGCTGCCCGAGCTGCACGCGACGATCAAGGCTGGCCGCAATCCGCAGCTGCGCCACATCAGCGCGCTGATTTACGGCGGGCTGAAGATCAATCATCCGGGCATCAGCCAGAAAGACGTGGTCGCCATGGCCATGTCGAAGGATGCCGGCATGATCGATGCGGTCAAACGGGCGCTTGTTTCGATCGAGATCCCTGAAGATGCAATGGCAGAAGTGGGAAACGCGTCGGCGCGCGCAGGAAATCGTCAGCAGAGACGGGCGGCGAAGAAGAAGTAGGCTGGTGTTGGACCAGTTTCTTCAAAGCATGGTGCCAGGCTGGTTTCGAACCGCAGCTGTTCTGGCGCCAGACCATTCGAAGCACTGTGATTGCGCTGCAGGGCGCTGGCGCGCGTAACGAGGCCAATCGCCGCATCGCCATGACGGCCGGATACCTTTCAGGGGTGCTTTCCGGCTGCGATCCGCAGTCTGCGCCGTCGCTCGAGGACATCCTCGATCCGGTTTCAGACGATGCGGCGGCCATCAACGAGAACGTGGATCCTTCGCAAAATGCCCGGGCATGGGTCGCGACGCTGAAGGCTCTCAACAAAACGGCCGCGCGAAAATCGGGCAGCCAGAAGGAAGGTGAGAATGCGTGATCGCAGTATTGCCGACCTGAAAGCATCGCTCACTTGGGATATCGACGATTTCGAGCGGGGCACCGCTGATATCGATATAGGCCTGAAAAACCTGCTCGGCCGTGCCCGCGATCTGGGCGAACGCTTTCGCACGGTCGGCCGCGATATCACGAAGTACTTCACAGTACCGCTCACTGCAGCCGGCGCAGGACTCGCAGCGATGGCCAAAGGTGCGGCCGACGATCTGAAAGCGATGGGTAATGCCGCGCGCCTTGCGGGTGAGGATTTCGACCGGTTCCAGCAGCAGGCTCATGCCGCGCGGAGTGTCGGCGTCGAATACGAAAAGCTCGGCGATATCTTCAAGGATACGCGCGACAAGGTGGGCGATTTTCTTGCAACCGGGCAAGGCGAGCTCGCAGACTTCTTCGAAAACATTGCGCCGAAAGTCGGCGTCACCGCTGAGATGTTCAAAGAGCTGTCCGGCAAGGACGCTCTGCAGCTCTATTTCAATTCGCTGCGGCAGGCGAATGTGAGCTCTGCCGAGATGGTGTTCTATCTCGAATCCATCGCCGACGAGGCGAGCGGGCTGACGCCGCTGCTCGAGGCCAACGGAGCGGAGTTTCGCAAGCTGGGTGAAGAGGCGCAGGTTTTCACGCCTGACCAAGTCGCATCTCTTCTCGAGTACAAGGAAGCGCTGCGCGAGATCGGAATTGCCTTCAAGCGCGTCATCGCCGCAGCGGTTGACGCCGGCCTGATCGATATGCTCACGAAGCTCACGGAGAAAATCGTGAGCTGGATCGAGCATCTGGCGGAGACAAATCCGGCATTGCTCCGGTTCGCTGCAGGAGTTGCTGTTGCCGTCGCAGCGATCGGGCCGCTGATCACAGTATTCACGACCTTGGCGGTTGTGATTCTGCCGCTTTTCCTCGCCAGATTAGGTCCCGTCTTTCTGGCTCTCTCGGTCATCATCAACCCGATCGGCACGCTCGCCGTTCTTCTAGCAAGGATGGTCAGGCAGTTCGTGTCGTTTACCCGGGTGAGCGGCGGAGCTCTTGGCGCACTGAGCAGGCTAATTGCGCTCGTGGTGCGCCTCAATCCCGTAACTTCGGCACTTTCCGCGATCTTCCTACTGTTCGGCGACAATGTCGTCGATGCGCTTGGGCGCGTGTGGGAGCGAGCGAAGGAGGTCCTTGGCCCGGCATTCAACCAGCTGCTCGACGCGGTCTCTCGCGCGATCGACATGGTCAGCGAAGCCTTTACCAGACTGGCCAACTCTGAATTCGGTCAGTTCATTGGCGAGATCATGGAGCAGCTCGGCCGCCTAATCGAAGTGCTGGTCGAGATCGGTGGCAGCGCCGTAGTCACTGCCTTCGGCATTGTGATCAATTTGATCAGCACAATGGTCGATTATTTCACCGACGCGGTAAGAATCATCGATCTGCTGCTTCGCGGCGAATGGGGCGCGGCTTGGGACGCAGCAGGTGAGGCTGTCGACCGCGCTGTCGCAAACATGGTCGGCCGGCTGCAGCTGCTGGTCGACTGGCTACATGACGCACTCGCTTTGCTCGGAATTCTGGAAAAGCGCGAGCGGCAGGGGGCGGCCGGCGGCGCAGCACTGGACAATCTCGAGAACAATTCGATCGACGAAATCATCTCGGCGAGCGGCGTCGCATATAACGGGCCGCAGGCAGGCGATCCCTACGAGCTTCCAGAGGATGAAAAGGGCGGCCGCAAACGCAAGACCGGACCGACCGCGGAGGAGCTTGCCGAGCGCCGCGAGGAGCTTGCTTTCGAACATGAGCTGCAAAAGGCGCGCGAGGCGGACGATATCGAGCGGATCCGCGCGCTTGAGCGCCAGGCCGAGCTGAAAGCCAGGATCGAAGCTTACGAAGACGCAGGCCTGGAGAACGCGGATGCCAGGCTGAAGGCGGAGCAGGAGCTTGTCGAGCTGGATGAGGTCCGCCGGATCGCGCGCAACGAAGCTCTGACCTCCGATCAGCTGCAGCTGCAGCTGCAAGAAGCGCGGCTTCGCAACGACCATGAGGGCGTGCGATCGCTCGAGCAAGAATTGTTCCTCGAAGAGGAGATCGAGGATCTGCGCCGCCGCGGGCTCGACGCAGCGAAAGCGGAAGAGATCGCGGTAGAGCGCCTATTGCGGCTCGAGGACGCGCGCGCCGACGCAATTGCGCAGCGCATCGAAGAGCAGGAGCGCTCGCGTCAAATCGAGCTTGCGCGGCTGCGCGGTGATGATCCAGAACAGATGAGGTTCCTCGAAGAGAACGACCGAATTGCCAGGCGGATCGAAGATCTGGTCCGGAACGATGACTTGTCTCGAGCTGAAGCCGAAGAGCAGGCACTGCGCGAAGCTTCAGATCGATCGCGAGCATATCTCCAGGGCAACTTCCGGGACGCGTTCCGCGGCGGCCTGCAGTCAGCGCTGGATGGCGACCTCAAGGGCTTCTTCAAGCGCTGGATGGAGGACGCGAGCTTCAACGCACTTTCGCGTGTGCTCGACCGCCTCGCTGACAGTCTGGCCGACCTCGTCTTCAACAATTCGGGTGGCGGCGGGCTTTTCGATATTATCGGCGGGGTACTTGGTCTCGGCGGCGGCAGTGGCGGCTCGCTGCCGAGCACGCCCTCTTCAGGCCAGCCTGGGAGCCTACCAGCTCTCGACAGCGGCGGCAGTTTCCGAATTCGCGGTCTCGCCGGCATCGATCGGAATATCCTTTCTCTCAATGGCTCTCCGGTGGCGCGCGTTTCGGCCGGAGAGATCATGGATGTCCGCAAAGGCTCGAGCGCCTATGGCAGCGGTCGTACCAATGAGCGCCCGCGGGTCGACCTTTACGTTCACCCAAGCGGTGAATTCGACACGCGCGTCGAAGGTGTTTCGGCGAATGTGGTTCGTCAGTCGGCGCCGCAAATCGTCCAGGCGGCCGTCGGTGAAACGCTGCGCCAACTCTCGCGGCCGAAGCTCTGACGATGGCCGAGATCCCGTTCCCCACCAGCGCGAACATCGTGTCGATGCGACTGGAGCTTGATGAGCGGCAGCAGGTGAACCGATCCGAATGGACCGGCAGGCGCAAGGTGACCACTGTCCCGGGAGCGCAGCGATGGTTCGCGCAGTTCAGCACTCACACGATCCACGATCCTGCGGCACGCAAAGACTGGCGAGCCTTCCTGATCGCCCTTCAGGGCGAAGCGAACACTTTCCGGCTCCCGGTAGCCTCGGTCCAACATGCAGGAGCTAACCCATTGATCCGCTCGGCCGGCGCAACCGGCGGCGGGATCATTCCGGTCGAAGGATTGCCGGTCAGCTCAGCCTTTCTCGATGCCGGTGACTACCTGACCGTGCCGCTCCCATCGGGCCATCAACGGCTCGTTATGATCACGGCGGACGTCGTGTCGAACAGTTCGGGGCACGCGAATATTCAGGTCCGCCCATTTCTCAACGAAGTGCCGGCGGCCGGTGCCGTAGTCGAGAGCGTCAATCCTTTCGCCTTGATGGCACTGGCAAGTTCGCGGAATGGCTGGACGCAAAGCCGCGGCGGCCTGGAATTCGAAATCCAAGTCGAGGAAGCGCTATGAGCCGTCCCGATGCGGCCGCCTCCGCGGCGCTCGATGCGGAAGTCATCCGCCCGAAGTTCTTCGCGTTCATGGATTTCGCCAACGAACCCGTACGCGTGAATACGAGCGGAGCGGACAAGACGTTCACCGGGACGGGAGTGGCCGATCTCGATGGCTTCACCTTCTCGGGCATCGACGGCGACCTGGTCGACATCAGCCCCGTGGTTTCCCGGGAAGGGGGCAGCGAACAGATTACGGCGACACTGTCGGGCCTTATCGATCTCGACAACGACATGCTGAACGAGATCGGCGACCGATCAAACTGGCAGGGCCGAACGGTTCGCTTCTGGCGGACCATCCATAACGCCGACGACGTGCAGCAGGGCGGGATCCAGCACTACTACACCGGCTACATGGTCGACCTGTCGATCAAGTCGCGGCCGAGAGAGCAGGTGATCGAGATGATCGTCGAGAGCTACCTCGCGGCTTTTTCCGAACCTTCCAACCGTGATTATGACCAGCAACGATATGATCCGGGCGATCTCAGCTACCGCGCCGGCATCGCGATCGCGAACGGGACCAGCGGCAATCCGATCACGAACAACACTCCGAACTTCGGGCGCAGCACCGGGGTTGGCGGAGGAGGCGCGGGAGGTGGGGGCGGCTTAACCTCGAGGCAGGTGAGCTTCTTCTGATGATCAGACTACCTGACTGGGAAGATCGGCTAGCGCAGCTGCTGGCTGAGCGCCGCTTCATGCCTCACGACTACGGAAGCAACGACTGCGCGCTGTTCGCATCGGACGCCGTCCTGGCGATGACCGGCGTCGATCCTGCGCATGATTTCCGCGGTCGGTACACGACAAAGATCGGATCTGTCAGGGCGCTCCGCTCGATCGGCAACGGCGACCTCGAAAGCACTTTTTCCGCCCGGTTCGATGAGAAACCGGTCTCCTTTGCTCAGCGCGGCGATCTTGTCTTCGACGGCGAGGCCGTCGGCGTCTGCCTCGGCCCGCGCGCTGTATTTGTGGGCGCTGAAGGAGAGCGCGAAGGTCTTGTGTCGCAGGGCGTGCCGGTGATGATCAAAGCCTGGGCTGTCCCGCATGAGTAAGGTTCTCAAAGTCGTCGGCGCAGTTGCCGGCGTCGCTGCAGCAGCCGTCACTGGCGGGCTGAGCCTTGGCCTTTCAGCAAGCCTGCTGGCCGGCGTCAGCACAGCCGCGACGCTCGGCGCCAGTCTGCTCGCGAAGAAACCTCGCGCTCCGCAGGCCTCTCCCGCCGACCGCGATCGCCTGATCGCCAACATCGACACGCGGACGCCGCGCAAGATCGTCTACGGCCGCACCGCGATGGCGACCGACATTCGCGATCAGGAATTCACTGGCACCGACCAGGAGTTCTTTCACCGGTTCGTCGTGGTCGCCGCTCACAAAGTCGGCAGCATCGAGCAGATCTATTTCGACGACAAGCTCGCCTGGACTTCGGCCGGCGGTGTGCAGGGCGAATTTTCGGGCTACCTCACCGTTGCGACGCGCCTCGAGGGCAGCGCGGCCAACGCGATCAATATCAGCTCGCGCATGGGCAGCACCCGGCGCTTCACAGGCCTTGCCTACGTCCACTTTCGCTACAAGCTGACCGGCAACAGCAAAAAGTCGGAAAGCCCGTTCGCCCAGGCCATTCCGACCCGCGTCACGATCATCGGCAACGGTATGCCGATCTACGATCCGCGCAAGGATCCGACTTACGGCGGATCCGGCACGCACCGCTCGGATGATCAAGCGACCTGGGACTGGGGCAGCAACACCTACAGAAATCCTGCACTACAGCTACTGAACCACTTCCTGGGATGGCGCATCAACGGCAAGCTATCGGTCGGCAAGGGAGTGCCGATCGAGCGGATCGACGTCGCCAGCTTCATTGCGGGCGCCAATCTGTGCGATGAGGTAATCGCGCTCGCCGCCGGCGGGACCGAGCCGCGCTACAGAACCGACGGCATCTTCAGTGAAGCGGATCCGATGGAGCTGGTTCTCGACCAGTTCAAATCATCGATGAACGCGACGCTCGACGACGTCGATGGCCAGATCCGGCTTCAGGTCCTGCACAACGATCTCGCACTTCCGATCGCGTCATTCGATGAGAACGACATTCTCGGTGCGGTCGATTGGAAACCGCAGGTAAAGCTCGACGAACAATTCAACATACTGCGCGGGACGTTCACCGATCCGAGCACAAATGCTCTTTACCAGAGCGTCGCCTACCCAGAGATCGAGATCGACAGCAGGGACGGGATCGACCGGGTGGAGACGATCAATTACCCGCTGGTCCAGTCGACGGGGCAGTGCCAGCGCCTGGCGAAGCAGCGCTTGCAGCGCATGGAGTTCAGCGGCCTCTTCAGCGGTGAATTTCAAGCGACGGCCTGGAAGGTCCAGAAGGGCGACGTTGTCGAACTGACATTCGAACCGCTAGGCTTCGACGACAAGCTGTTTCGGGTACTCGATGCCGATGTGAAGACAAATGGCAGAGTTTCGATGCTGCTGCGAGAGGAAGACGCCCTCGTCTACGCTTGGGACCAGGAAGAGTCGGCAGCTGTCGTGCCGGCGCCGCCGGATACCTACGACTACCAGTTAAATCCGCTGTACCTCGATGTCACGGATCCGCGGTACGTCGACGGAACGCGGTTGGAGGACCTTCAGCCTGCAGAACCTGATGCGACGCGCGGCGCGCCCGCTGGCACACCGGTAGCCGGATTGGACGCTGGCGATCTGCTTACCGATCTGCAGAATGCGCAGGCCGACGCCGCACAGTCTAAGATCGATCTCATCAACATCGCTGCCGATGGCATTCTAACGGCGGTCGAGAAGCTGGATGCGCGCGAGAGGCGCGATAATATCTCAGCCGAGTTTCCAATCTGGCGCGACCGCGCGTCGGCGTTTCAGATCACGCAGAGCATTCAAGACAGCTATATCCTGAGCTACAATGAGCTGATCACGTACCTAAACGGCGTCAATGTCGATAGCTCGGTGCAGAACTTCGTTGTGCGTGCCGATTTCATTGCCGCGTTCGTCAATTATGCCACTGCTCGCGAACGGGTGATCGAAGCGCTGACTGAGGAAGCAGCGAAACGGGCCGATATTCCATTCGGCCAAAACTACGCCGTGAATACTGATTTCAGCGCAGGTGTTTCGGGCTGGCGCGGTCAAGGCACAGACTTCGGCGTGAACGCGCCGTTTGGCGCGCTCTCAGGCATTCGCAACACGTTCCAGTACCGGTTCCAAGGCACACCGGCGCTCGGCACCACTGCGATCGCGATGTATCCCGACGCGGTGATCCTCGGAAGCTTGCTGGGCAATCAGTACCGATATGCCCTTCCCGTCGGTCCCGGTGACAAAACTTTCGTGCGAGCATTGCTGGCGAGATACCGCTGCATCAGCCGTGTGCAGCTGCGCGTCTACGACAAGGATGGCAATTTCGTTGAGAGTGTCAGTGCGGCGGGCGGTTTCCTCAATGGAGGGCAGGACGGCGATCCGGACCGATTTGAAGATGTGAGCCTGTTCCGCGTCGTCACCGCTCCAGACGCGGCGTGGGCGACCGTCAACGTGCTCATGGAGAGCACTGGCGAAAATACGCCGGTCATCATTGTTGCGGAGCCAATGATCTGCAAGGTTCCGCAGGATCAAACGGTCGCGCCGATCTACGTGCCCGGCAGGCCCGATCCGAATGCGGATGCCACTGTTGAACAGCCGGTCGTGTCGCGCCTTGATCCAAGTACCGGGCGCGCGCTCAGTCGTCGGATCAATTCTCAGATCATGGCGTCGGGCGTGCTTCAGACAATCAACACCAACCCGCTTACCGGAACGACCAGCGGCAGCTCTTCGACGATCACTATCAACGGGCACACGGTCTTTGACGATGCCGGATCGCTCACCTTTTCGGCGGCATCGATCAGCGGCCTAAATCCGAGCACGCAGTATTACGTCTATGAATCCAATCCTGACTTCGTTGGCGGAGCTCGATCCTACGTCGCCAGCACAAACCGAAACGACATCACCGGTTTCGGGCGGCGCTTTGTCGGAAACATCACCACCCCGGCGTCTGGCGGCGCAAGCACCGGCGGCGGTGGTGGCGGTGCAGGTGGCGGATGGGTCGGCGGCGGATCGATCCCATAACGAGAGGCATCCAAATTGAAGCGGATAAAGAACCAACCCGGCCTTTCCAAAGGACCGGACCGAACAGAGCACGGCTATGATACCGGCGATGATACCTGGCCCCGTGCGCGGCTTCGCATTGTGCCTCTGATTCCGGATGCGGAGGAGCGGCTTGAAATGCCCAACGCAGAGCCAATCCAGCCCCGCATCGAAATCCGCCTGTCGGCCAGCCTGATAGATGCGGGCGGCGGCGTGCTTAAGATCGGCGATCAGCTCATCTTGGGTGAAGAGAGCATTCATACCCGGCAGTTCGATGCCGAGGATACTTTCGACAGTGATGCGTGGATCGATGAGTGCGCAGAGCGCGTCATTGCCGATCTGCTCCGGCAGGCGCGCGGCATCGCTGCTGCGGAGAAGAACGGTCTTATCGGGAAGAAGCATCGTTCACCGAGCCGCGTGAAGGATTCCCGGCAACTTGCGCAAGAGCCGCTCGAGACTGCCGACCCTGAAATTCACGCGCACTACCTGCGCTACAAAGAGGAGAAGAACTCATGAGATGGGTAATGAACCAGGCGATTCACTTTGTCGCCGCGATAGTGATTTTCATGTTGTTCGCATTTGGCGGGCTGGTCGGTGCGGCGCTTGCAGGTTGCGGGCTCGGCATCATCCGCGAGTTCTCCGAAGTCGGCGGCTCTCGCATCGAATTCCATGAAGTTGTTGGCCACTTCAAGCGGCTCGATCCTTGGAGTGACTTAGCGTTCTGGTCGCTCGGTGGATACGTCGCTGCGTTGCTGATTACGTCGCTCGGCTGAGACTACCAATGGCGACTGCGAAAGCCAAAAAAATAAGAAAGGGTCGTGAGTGGCCAACAATACCAATGACCCGGGCAAGGCCACGATCCTTGGTAAACTGGGCGAGAACTCCAAGAACATCATGTCCATTGGAGCGCTTCTTTTCATCGTCCTGCCAATCGTATGGTGGCTAATCGCAGACAACGTTCGGAGCGTCCTCCGCGACTTTCTGATCGAAAGAGAGCCGGAGCAATGCGTCGTCATTCCGTCGGTAGGGCACAACATTCAAACGGCACCGCCAGGCGATTGGGCGACTGTCACATGGCACAATATCGAGCGGCGTAGCGATTGCGGCGTTCCGGAGCTCACCGCCATCGTCGTGAACGGAGACGGTATCTATCACGACGTTCGCACGAGCACATCGGGCGTCATGCTCTCAGAAGGCATCACGCCCGAGCTAAGCTACAAGTTTCAGGTTCCCGAGCGCGCAGCACCGGGCAGGGCATGGTTTCGCGTGACGCTCGATTTTCCAGAGCGCGGCCGCACGATCAACACTCCGCGCATCTTTTTCACGATACCTGAGAGGGCTTCGTTCGGATCGCCCGGTCCGCGCGGTCCGCGAGCAATGGAAGGATTCTAACCATGACCGGCTTCATAGAAAAACATCTCGTGCCCGATTGGAAAGAGAGTTGGAGATACGCCTCCAACCAGTTCACCGTGGCCGTTTCTGCAATTGCCGGTTTCCTGGTGGACCATGTGGCAGAATTCACCTCCCTCTTGGCCTTTATGCCGAGATCATTGCAGCCATTTGGTGGTGTTGGTGTCACCTTAATTCTCGTCATCCTCGGGCTTGGTGGACGTCTTTGGAATCAGCATCGTGACGAGGAGACTAAAGATGGCCAAGACTAGGAACCGCAAGATCAAAGGCGGCAAGCGCGGCTTGGCGGCTGTCACTGCCGTAATGTTGCTCGGCACCGTCACCGCTCTTTGGGAAGGTCGATCGCTGACCCCGTATCGCGATGTGGTGGGAGTTTGGACCGTCTGCGAAGGGGAGACCCGGGTGCAGATGCGGACTCACACCGAAGAGGAGTGCGACGCTCTCTCAAAGGACATGTACCGCGAGTTTCTTGGTTCGGTTGAGCGCGATCTACCTGGCATCCAAGAATGGCCGTACATGCACGCGGCCCATGCTGACATCTCGATCAACATTGGCAAAAGCGCGTTCCGCCGGTCATCGATGCGGCGCAATTATCTCGCTGGCGATTACCGTGAAAGCTGCCGCTCTCACCTGCTTTACAATAAGGCGGGCGGACGCGTCTGGCGCGGACTGGAGCTGCGGCGCAAAGGTGATGCGGGACGGGTCGGTTCTTATGAGCTTTGCCTGGTGGACGCTGTTCGCATGGACCTGACCGGGTGGAAGCCGTGAGCCTTCCATTTCAGCCGCCGCAAATATTGGCAGCGAGTTACGCGATCAAAGGAATCTGGCTTTTGCTCGCGGTGCTGCTGATGCTGTCCGGCTATGTCGGGTGGGCGGTTTCTGTTCATGGCGCACAAATCCGACTTCCCTTGATCGGCACAATCGGTCCGGAAGGTTGGAAGCCGTACGCCGAACGGCTTGAAGGTCAAGTAGTCCGCATTCGTCTGCAGCGCGATCTAGCCAACTCCAATCACCGACAAACCAAAACCAATTACCGCGCGGCGCAGGCCGAGGCTGAGCGAAAGCAGGCCGCCTATGTCGTGCGGGTCGAACTGGAAAAGAAGGAGGCCATCGATGCCGCGACATTTGATTTACGCCGGGATCGTGAGCGTATTCGCGCTCAGTATCGCCGCTTGCTCGACGACGCCCGATCCGGAGCCGGAGGCTACGCTACCGGTGAGACCGGAGACTTGCGATTGCCCGGAGACGCCGGAGATCGATCCGTCATTGCTGAAGCGACCGGTTGTTACGGACTTTCTGGAACCCGGCCCGTCGCCGTCCAGCTCAAATGCGACCAGATCGCAAGCGACCAAGCCGCGCAATTGAATGCGCTTATCGACGCGGTGGATGGGATCGCCGCGGCCGAACAACCAATTTCTGAAACACCATAGGAGAAGAGACGATGGCAAAATCTGTAAGCAACACGGTGCTTGACGCCGCTCTGCAGCACATAATCGATAACGCGACGCGGATGGTCGCATGCTCTCAAGAGCCAGCCAATTACACAGAGGCGAACAGCACCTATGCTCTTGCCGATGTGACCATGGCGCCCGGTGACTTCGCTATCGCAGATGGCGACAGCTCGGGCCGTAAACTCACGGTGGCCGCAAAAGCCGGTGTTGCTGTCGACACGACAGGAAACGCCAATCACGTCGCTCTGCTTGATGTGACGGGCACCGAATTGCTCTATGTCACCACGGCTCCGTCTCAAGGCGTGTCAAGCGGCGGCACTGTCGACTTCGGCACTTGGGACATCGAAATCGCCGACCCGACCTAAGCGGCGACTGATCAATGACGTTCCCCACACTCGTCAACCGTTTCGTTGGCTTTGCCAGCTCCGGCACGATCAGTGTGGGGCTCACCGGCGTCCTCGAGGGCGATTTGCTGGTCGCCACCGTTTT
>NZ_JACXLC010000001.1:2149359-2229359 GCF_014705715.1 Erythrobacter rubeus
CGGCCGAAACAACACCGATGGTGAAACGGCTTCTCCTGGTTGGACGCTTGAAATTGAGCGGTTCAATCTGGTGTCATCGAGCGCCGGTTCGGGCTGGATCTATTCGATTGTCGCAGGCGCATCGCCGCCGACCAATTTCGACTTCACGATCCCGGCCGGGGCGGCTTCCTATAGTGTCATCGTCCATCACTTCCGAGGGGCGGACAGCGTTGTTGCCGAAGCGACCGACAATCAGAGTCTCGATGCTCCGGTCGATAGTCCTGCCGTCGATGCTGGATCATCGCAGGATTTGTTCGTCTTCACCGGCATGTTCGGCGCTACTGGACTTCCCCCCTCGAGCTCAATACCTACGGGGTACGCGGACCCTTATAGCGCGGACAACAATGGCGCTGGCCCAGACTATACCAATAACGCAGGGGGAACTCAGCTAAGCGTCAATCGCACCGTCACGGCGCAAGTCGAGGATCCGCCGAACTGGTCGCAAGGCGCGTCGCGCAAAAACCTCTACACCTTCGCGGTGTGGGACAGCGGCGGTGGAGGCGGCGGACCGGACCCAGACCCGGACCTAACCGATGCGATCCAGATTGAGACATTCGACGTCGATGCCTCGGCGGGAGGTCAGACGCACACGCTCACGAATGATGTCGGCGACCTTGCCAACGCGTTCGTCCGCAAGATCACCGCGACCGACAAGGCGACGGGCCGGGTCGGAAATACCAGCAATAACGCGCCGCGGGATGCGCATTGCGGGATACAGCTGACCGGCACCGATACGCTCACGTTCCGTAAGCAAGGCACGGTTGCAACAAAACAGGTCGGCGAGGTCTGGCGCTATTCCGGCGCGGCGGGCGGGCCGAACGAATTCATCGTGCGCGGCCATCTGGCAGTCACGCTCACTGGCACCAGCGCAAGCGTCGCGGTTCCGGGCCTTGTGGATCGCAGCAAGGCGGTTCCGTTCCTGACAGGGCTTAGCACGGGAGTCACAAGCACCAGCGATTACGAAGTTACGACCGTTGCCTGCCATATCGATAGCGGCGGCAATTTGGTCGTCTCGCGCGGGAGATCGGGCAGCGAAACGATCACGGTCTACGTCGATGTGGTGGAGTTCACCGGCTCGAATTGGACCATCGGCTATGCCCGCTCGGCAAGCCATGACAGCTCAATCGAAACGTGCGATCTGCGCAGCGACAGCACGGGTGCCGGCGGATCGCCGGTCGATATAAGCAATTGGGCGAATGCCACGATCATTGAAGCGTCGATGGAAGGCGATGCAGGCGGTGAAACAGGGCTCGCCGATGTGCTGGCGTTCGTACAGCCTGGCGCGAATACAACGTCGATCACGTTCTCGGTGACCGAGGGCGATGGGAATGCGCGCAACGATGGCACCGGTTATGCTTATGTGCTTGGCAACTCAGAGATGGGCGTCACGCGAACGCTCGACACGAATTTCGCCGAAACGAACGGCACATACGGCACCACGAGTTTCCCAGCTGGTGCGCCTACGGATCGAGATCTCGACAAGCTTGCGCTCGAATGGTTCGCCACAACCAGCGGGACCGGCACTGCTCACGCAAGGGGCCGTCTGACCGGGCGCATCACCGATGCCGCCGGCACGATCCAGCACTGGGTTCACCGATCCGGCAACAATGTCCGGCTCAGCCGCGGCGTCATCGATCTGTCAGCGCTCAATCCCGGTAGCGCTGGGGCAGGATCAGAGACGCTCACTCCCGAAAGTGCGGCGCATGGGCATAGCGCTGCTGAACCAACCCTGCAGCCCGCCTCATCGCTCTCGCCATCATCCTCAGCGCACGCGCAGGCCGCTGGCCAAGCTGGATTGTCGGTGTCTGTGTCTTTGGCTCCGTCAGACGCCTCACATGGCCATGCTGCAGATGATGCTGCCATAGATGCGCAATCGTCCCTGTTGCCGGATAGCGCAGGACATGTTCAAGTCGTTCAGCAGGCGTCGCTCAATGCTGCCGCTGCGCTGTCGGTGATTCCGGTCTCCCATGCGCATTCAGCTGATCAGACATCGCTTGGCGTCGCCGGCAGCCTCGCGATCGAGGACGGCGATCACGCTCACGAAGTCATTTCAACTGCGCTGGCGGCGGAATCGGTCTTGCTGCCGGGGAGAACGCTTCATTCTCATGAAGCCGACCCGATCAGTCTTGCCTCGCAATCAGCGCTTGCACCCGACACCTCATCGCACGAGCATGCGGCCGCCGCATCGACGCTGACCGTTCAAGGGTCGATCTCGCCGAGCTCGTCGCAACACGATCACCCGATAGGCTCGCCGGAGCTCCATCCGGCGTCTTTGATCGCGCCGGCGGGTGCAAGCCACGCGCAAGCGACCGCACAAGCGGCGTTGGCGCCTGCGTCTGCCTTGTCGCCAGCAGACGTCGATCACGGTCACAGCGCCGATGTGACACTGCTCGGTGTTGCAGGTACGCTAAGCATTTCGCCGGGCAGGCACATTCATCTGGCATCCGAGTTGGTGCTAGGCGCATCAAATTCGATAGCCCCTGAGGCGGTGGCATCCTCGCACACCTCAGGCGTGCCAGCGCTGCAGAGTAGTTCAGCCCTCTCGTCGCAGAGCGTGCTGAGTAACCATAGTGCCGATCAATCATCGCTGTCCGTTGGCGGAAGTCTTGCGCCAGCTGCGATCTCCCACGATCAAGTCGCGAGCGCACCTGTCCTGAGCGCACTCGCCAGTCTCGCGGTGAATGACACCGCTCATTCGCACACGTTAGATAATGCCAGCGTTGCGCCCCTATTCAATCTTTCGCCAACGTCCGTGTTGCATGGCGCCAGCTCTTCGCAGTGCGCGCTCAACGCGAGCTCTGCGTTGTCGCCAAGCGGTCTGGCGCATGTCCACGCCTTAGCGGCAAGCGCACTTGTCTCGCGCTCATCGCTGGCGCCGACCGATGCCTACAGTGCCCATTTTGCTAGTTCGCCAATCGTCAAGCCGCCAGACGCGCTCGATCCGATCCTATTCTTCGAAGTGCAGCCCGAAAACCGCTTTTTCAATATCATCGCTCAACAGCGCGAGTTTGTTGTTGGGTCGGATTTGAGCATCTTCGGCGTGACCGCGGAAGAGGGTTTCTTCAATGTCGGCGACGAATTGCGAGAGTTCACAATTGAAAAAAGGAATTCCGGATGAGCACAAGTTTTACCGCGCCGATCAAGGATCCGGCGTCGATCCTCGATCATGCGATGAGCTGGACCGCTTGGCTAGGTGATGATTTGTCAATCGCCAGCCATCAAGTGCTCGCCGACAGCAACGCGCTGATTATCTCTCAGAGCCAAGTACAGGGTGGCGAAGTCAGTTGGCGGGTCGCCGGCGGTGAACTCGGTCGGGATCACACGGTCACCGTGGAGATTACGACGGATAACGGGCAAGTCGACCAGCGATCGGTGACATATCCAATCCGGCAGCGCTGACCTCTTGTGATCGAGAAGTAGGAGTATCTGCGCCGCTCCAGGGCAACCTTTTCCAGTCCGTGCAGAACAGTTGCTCGGTCGCCTGCCTCAATCCCATCCATCGGTCCGCCTCGTCCGGCAACAGCTCCGGGAACTCGGCGACACATTCGAACGCGAGGCGCAGGGCTTCATACTCGGTGTGCGGCGCGTACTTGAGCAGCTCCATCACTGCTGCCCGAAAATTCAGCCAATAGCCGTGTTGTTCGCGCTTGAACCCCGGCAAGTCAGAGATTCGTGAAAGCTCGAATTTGAGCGCTCGCAGGCGTTTGTCGTCATCGTAGATCGGCGAAGTGAGCACCTACACCCCTCAAAGATATTGCCGACGCGATTCGACGGCTTACCCGCACCATCCTCGCCGATCGCCCCATTGCCGGGCAAGTCCTTCGGCGATCAATACATCCGAAATGGTGCCAATTCTCGCAAGCGTCCGGCCGTAACGGTCGGTTCCGACACGCTCGAGACGCATTCCCCTCTCGTTTATAAGCACGACCAAGCGTTCGCGCGCTGCGCGGGCAACCCGCCTTTCGCGCTCGCACCGCCCGTTCAATTCGGGTGTGTCGATGTCGGCAATGCGAATCTTCTCCCCCTCGAGCCAGAATGTGTCGCCGTCGTGGACGCACGTGAAGCGCTCGCTGGGCGGCGCTGGGCATAGGGCAATGGCAAGGGCTGAGATGATGGTCATGGCGCGAAGATAGCAATTATAGGCCGAAGAGCCTCCATCGGAAAGAACCACTCTGGCAACAAGGTGCTCGTACAATCTCCGTACACGCCGCTGATCACTCCTGCATTTTTCGGCGATAAATCAGATGCATCGCCGATTTCGTCAGCACCCTTCACACGGGTGGGGTCGCAAGTTCAATCCTTGCCGCGCCCACCATAATTTCACTGAGCTTCTCGGACTGCGCACATCGTATCGGCGCTGCAAGCGAATCGCTTGATCCCGGCCATTACTTGGAGGTCACGAGACGACGCATGGAGATCGACCAATCTTCGGGTTCGTCGGCTATCGCACCACGATAACATCGCACGGCGCATCCCGAACGATTGCATGTGTGTTTGTACCAAGCAGGAGACGCCCCAGATCGAGCTTATGCGCGGTCACGCAGATCGTTTCCACTTCGAGCGCCTCCGCGAGCTTCACCACTTCGCGCGCGATCGATCCATATGGGGCGTGGACGCCTGCCAATGACACGGAGAGGCCATAACGCTCGGCAAAATCCGTGAGCCACTTTTCAGCGCTGCTTTGCTCGTTTGCCTCCCAGTTCTTCGGCAGTTCGGCCAGATAGGAACGAGGGAGCGGTGTGCGAACATGGACGAGGTGGATCGCGACTTCAGGTCCAGCGATAAGGGCCCGGCACCGCCCTCCCATAAGCTTCGATCCGGCTTCGTCCTCCCGATCAAGCGCGATTAAGGCAGAACGGTACATCTCTGTTTTCTCCCTCAACTTTCCTTCAGCGGTCGCTCCATCTCAACAGCCCGATTGGCGATGTCGCCGTCGATCCCGAATTCCATCAATAGCATTTCAGCCAGCCGGAGGCTCCCCTCAATCGTCTCCGGAACTGCCACATTGGCCCCGTCATCCAGCAACTTGTCCGCGTGGCTGGCATCGCGTGCGCGGGCGAGGATCGGCAGCCGCGGGGCGAGCCGATTGATTTCATGGGTCAGCGCTTCGGTTGCGTCCTTGTCGCCGATGGTAACCACGACCGCCGCGGCCTTGTCGAGCCCCGCTTCCCGCAGGACCTCCAGCCGCGACGCGTCGCCCATACGGACCGGGCGGCCATCACTGGCAGCCTTGCGCGCAAGTTCAGGATCACTATCTATCGCGACGTAGCGGATATCCTGCCGGTCGAGCACGCCTGCGATTGTGGCGCCAACCCGTCCATAGCCAGCGAGGATCACATGACCGCCCATCTCGGTTGCCCACGAAGTCTCTTCAAAGCCAGCGTCTTCGCCATCGTGCTCGAGCGCGGAACCTACGCGCCGAGCCAACCAATCCAGCCCAGGCGTTGCCAGCATGGTCAATCCCACGACAATCAACATGAACTGTCCGGTTTCCGAAGGGAATAGCCCCACCGTGACCGAGAGCCCGATCACGAGGAACCCGAACTCACCCGCCTGCCCCAGCATGATTGCGACTTCGGCGGCGCGATGCCTTGGCAACCGCCAGGCGAGACAGAGGGCAAAATTGATCGCGACCTTGAGCAGAACCAGGCTGATCGCAGAAGCGATGATCAGGATCGGGCTGTCGATCACCATCCGCCAGTCGATGCCCATCCCGACCGAAAGGAAGAACAGCCCGAGCATTAAGCCCTTGAACGGCTCGATATCGATTTTCACCTGGTGGCGAAATTCGGTTTCCGCGATCAGCAATCCGGCCAGAAACGCGCCAAGCGCCATCGAGAGCCCGGCGAAGCCGGTGATCGCAGCGGTGCCGACAGCGATGAGCAGGATTATCCCTACGAAAGCCTCTCGGCTGTCTGCGCCGGCGACCAGCTGAAGCAGCGGCCTTAAGAGCAACCTGCCTGCCGCGTAGATGAGCGCAATGACCAGCAATGCCTCTCCCACGGCAAGGCCGAAGCCCAATGCCACATTTCCGACCGCCATCGTGCCCAGCACGCTTACCGCGAAGAGGATCGGCACCACCGCAAGATCCTGCATCAGCAGGATCGAAAATGTCGCGCGGCCGCTCGGCGTTCCCAATCGTCCCCCTTCGATCAGCAACTGGGTGACTATCGCAGTCGATGATAGCGCCAGACACGCACCCAGGATGATCGCCGTTGCAGTGGCATTGCCCCACATCACAGCGACTGCGGCAATGACCGCGCCCGTGACGAGGATTTGCGCGCTACCAAGCCCGAAAACGAGCCTGCGCATCGCCCAGAGTCGCTCGAACGAAAGCTCAAGTCCGATCACGAACAGAAGGAAGATCACACCGAGTTCCGCAAGGACGGTAACGCCCTCAACATCTGTGATGACGAGATAGGAAACGGGTTCGTAAATGTCGGCCAGCAGTCCCAGGCCGAAGGGGCCGATAATGCTGCCGACAATGAAATACCCGATAACGGGGCTGATAAAACGCTGCAGCAAAGGAACCGCAACGCCCGCTGCCAGCAGGAACACCAATACCTCGCGCAGAAAGGGGATATGGACGTGCGATTCCATATACGCTTGTTCGGTGATAGCTCTACAACTTGCAAGCGGACTTACCATTACTGAAGCAAGACAGATGTCCCGAGCCGCAGCTTTCGAAAAGCAGGAGCTGTGTCGGTAGACTTGGCGCGGTAGAGGGGCAGCCTTTACCGCAATCGTCCGGACGGATCGTCATGTCGTGCTACGACCAGAACAGTCTCGCATCGGCGGCGAAACCTTACAATCGCTTGAGGTTCGGTGAGGGTAAAAAGACCGGCGAGGGGGAAGCGTATCATGCCAACCAAGCCGTTCAGTCCGTTTGTAGCCGCAATCTGGAAAAGATTGGCGGAGACTTTGTTTGTCGAGCCTCGCGACATGGCGATCAGTCCCAGCCAGGTGGTCGATAACCTTCAACGCATGTTTGGCTATATGACGGGTCGGACACCGGCAGAGACGGCGCTTTCGGTGGTTGCCACCTGGACAGTGCTCGGCGGGCCGGCTTGGCATTTTGCTCCCCGGCGCTTTCGCATCTGGCGGATCGAGCGGCGACTGAAAAACAGCCGGATCGACCTGTTTCAGGACATGGCCCGCATACGGGGCATCGTTTATGCAGGCTATTACGGTCATTGGCTGGATGCAGACCCCGCGGATACCGGACAGGCAGCGGAGGAAGATGCCAACCGCGCCAATCCCGTGCTCGATTCCTTGGGCTTCACCTTGCCCCGTCATCGCACCCGCGCAGGTACGCCGGATGATCCGGCGATAGAGGAGCACACGGCCAACGATCTGCCGGATACCGTGTTCGTTGGCGAAGACGCGATACCAAGCAGCGTTGAGGTGGTCGTTATCGGTTCCGGCGCAGGGGGAGCCGTGGCCGCATCGAACCTCGCAGACCAAGGCTATGAGGTGCTGATCGTCGAGGCGGGCCCCTATCTGCCGAGCAGCCGCATATCGCCTCACGAGGCCCGTATGTCGTCCACCCTCTTCAAAGGCGGCGCCATCCAGACCACAAGTGACCGCGATATCGTCGTGTTCCAAGGGCGCACTGTTGGAGGATCGACGGTCATCAACAATGGAATCTGCCTGCGACTGGAACGCGAAGGCGAAACCCATCCGGACGCCAATGACGTACTCGCAACCTGGCAATCGCTTGGAGCCGGGATTGCTGCCGATGAGCTCGACGCATCCTACGACCGGGTGGAGGCGCGGCTGGGTGTGCACGAAATCGATCGCAGGCTCGGTCTCAACAACGGCACGCGTCTGCTGAGCGGTTGGAATGCTTATCGCGCGGGCTCAAGCGACCCCTTGGACCAGCGCGCGACCTCCGGCTGGTTCCGCAAGAATTGGGGCGCAAAAACCGAAGACAATCGCTGCATATCCTGCGGCTACTGCAACACGGGCTGCCCCTACGGCCGCAAACGTGCCATGCCCGAAAGCTTTCTGCATCACGCCACCCTCACCGCACCGCGCAAGGCGCGAATTTTGCCCAACGCCGAGGTTTCTCAAATCGGCTGGGGCGCGCCTGCACCCGATGGACGGCGTGTTGCCACATCAGTGCAGGTCGTGCTGCCCGACGGCCGCGCGAAGACGGTTAGCGTCACCAAGGGCGTAGTCGTCGCCGCGGGCACCATTGCATCCACCAACATCCTCTCTGCCAGTGGCATAACGGGAACCGGCAAAGGCGTCTCGCTCAACATCGCCTGCCCCGTCCCGGCCCTGATGCCCGATCCTGTACGGGCCTGGGACGAGGACCAGATGGCGACGTACATCGATCGCGGCGACTTCCTGATCGAGAGTCATTTCCAGCCCCCGATGAGTATGGCGACGCTTGTACCCGGCTGGTTCGATGAACATTTCGAGCGGATGCGCAATTACAACCGGCTTGCGTCCGCGGGAATACTGTTCCCCGTCGACCGCGTTGGCGAGATCAAGGGCGGCAAGCTGAGCTTCAAGCTCAAGGAAGCGGATCTGGCCGTCCTGCGCCGGGCGCTTGCGGTTCTCACGAAGATCCAGTTTTCGGGCGGCGCATCGGAGGTTTACCCGGCATTGCTGCACGGCGAAACTTTGAAAGCCGGGATGAGCGATGCGGATATCGACCAGTTTTTCGTGGACCACATTCATGAACCCGATGATGTGGTACTCTCATCAAGCCATCCACATGGTGGCAACACCATCAACGCTGATCCGGCTAAGGGCGTGGTCGATATCGACCAGAAAGTTCACGGCACCGCCAACGTGATGGTCGCCGACGCCAGCGTGATGCCCAGTTGCATGAGGGTCAACGCTCAGATGACCACCATGGCCATGGCCGACCGGGTGACCTTCGGCCAGCGGGTATTCGGCTAGGCGGTGCGCTGCCCGCTTATCAAGAATAATTTGCATCAGCAGTAACTGAGCGGGGATTTGCTCCGAACACGCGGCTGCGCGCGCGCGCATAATTTCGCGTTCTGGAGTGAAATAATGACTGTGTTGATCCGAGGGTCCTTGGTTGCGGCCTGTGCAACCTTTTCGACTGCAGCCCACGCTGGCGCCTGGCCGACAGGCGAAGGCGAAAGCTATCAGAAGATCGCCATAAACATTCTCGATACGAGTGACCGGTTCGGCGATGATCTCCCCGAATTTGAAAACTTCGAGGATTTCACGCTGGCCTATTATGCCGAGTTCGGCCTTGATGAGAAAACGACGTTGATCGTGCAGGTTCCATACAGGGATTTGGAAAACCGCTCGGCCGGCGTCACGACCAGCAATTCAGGGATCGGTGACGTCGATCTTGGGCTCAAATACAGCATCAGCGACGGTCCGTTCGTGGTGTCTGTGCAGGGTTTGGCAAAGCTTCCGTACCTCTATTCGGAAAACGCAGCCCTTCCGCTGGGCAACGGACAACTCGACCTAGAAGGGCGGTTGCTCGTCGGACGATCGCTTGGGAAATTCGGCTATTTCGGCGCCGAGATAGGATACCGCTACCGCGCGGAAGAGCCGTCGGACGAAATCCGTTATCTGGTCGAGTACGGGTTCGATCTTACCGACAGCCTCTATACCAGGGCAAAACTGGACGGCATTCTGTCGGTTGGCAACGCAGCCGATGTCGCCACAGCCAATCCGGCAAACCCCTCCATACCGCTCGAGTTCGATCTCGGACGTCTGGAAGCGACCGTCGGATACAAATTCACGGACCGTTTTGCCTTCGAATTTACCGCAGCCCCGAACATCTATGGCGACAACACCCTGCAAGGGACCACTTTTCAGTTCGCGGTCGTCGGCCAGTTCTAGCTCGAGTAATTTTCGATGAATGAGCAGGCCATTACCGTGGTCCAGTGGGCGATATTGTTCGCCCACTATTCGCTTTTGGCAGGGCTGAGCGCGTATGGCGCGCATCGGCTCTACCACTTGCTTTTTCTCGGGCCGTGGACCCGGGAGGATCGAAGCTGGGCGGCGGAATCGTCGGCCCAAGAGGAGGACTTTCGCCCCAAAGTCACCGTGCAATTGCCGATTTTCAACGAGAAATATGTTGTCGAGCGACTTCTGGAAAAAGTCGCCGAACTCGATTGGCCAGCAGACCGTTTGCAAATCCAGCTGGTCGACGATTCAAACGACGAGACATCGGCGATTGCGTCCCGCAAAATCCGCGAACTCGCTGCTACTGGTATCGAGGTCGAGCATGTTCGGCGAGCCGACCGCATCGGGTACAAAGCGGGCGGCCTAGACCATGCGATGAAGACTGCGACCGGGGAATTCATCGCGATTTTCGATGCCGATTTCCTGCCCAATTCCGACTTCCTCAAACAGACCATTCCCTGTTTTCAAAGCGAGGGAATAGGTATGGTGCAAACCCGCTGGAGCTACCTCAACCGGCAGCGGAACCTGCTTACCCGGATACAGGCATTGATGCTCGACGCGCATTTCGCGGTTGAGCAGGTCATCCGCTCTCGTTCGGGCGCATTTTTCAATTTCAACGGCACTGGCGGCGTTTGGCGCAGGACCGCAATAGAGGATGCGGGCGGCTGGCAGTCGGACACGCTCACGGAAGACATGGACCTCAGCTACCGCGCCCAGCTGCTCGGTTGGCGGTTCGAGTACCTCGAGCACATCGAGTGCCCCAGCGAGTTGCCGACCACGATGCCCGCTTTCAAGGCGCAGCAGCACCGCTGGGCGAAGGGCGCGATCGAAGTCATGAAGAAGGTCCTGCCTTCGATTTGGAAGAGCGATCATTCGCTGCACATCAAGGTGGAATCCACATTCCACCTCACCGGGAACATTTGCTATCTGCTGATGCTTATCGACTGCGTCCTGTTTCTGGTTCCATCCATTCATATTCGGCAAAATAGCGAGTTCGCCTATTGGCTCTGGCTGGACATCCCGCTGTTCGTTTTCGCGAGCCTAAGCCACGGTCTTTACTACCTCTACGGTCAACATCGGTTGGGGTCCGGCATATTGCAGCGGATGGCTCTGATGCCGGCTGTTTTTGCAACATCGATCGGCCTATGCGTGAACAATTCCAGAGCTGTGATCGAGGCTCTGCTTGGCCAGGTTTCGGCCTTCGTCAGGACTCCCAAAAGCGGAGATTTGAGCGAGGTCGAGAAAGCCCGGTCGATAGCCAGATTGAGCGACTACCCTGCCCTGACTGCACGCGGTGCGGATCGCCTCGAATTCGTATTGAGCCTGATATTCTTTGGCTTCGTCCTCATGTTCGCTCTGCGCGGATGGTGGCTTGGGGCGCTCTTCCTCGCTCCGTTCTGCGCAGGCTTTTTCTACACCTTTTTGCAAGGCCGAATGATCCATCGCGCTGGCAAGGAGCTGGCGACTATCGAGGACGAGGTTCTGCAGACTGACGAAGTGATCCTCTAGCGATGATTTTTCGTCAGGATCATTCAATCGCTCGTTCTTCGCGGCGGGTGGAAGGCGCAAGCTATGTGATCGCCAGCATCGCAATAGCGATTGTTTTCCTCTTCCCTTGGCTGCCACGCAGTGTCGCACCGGGAACTGCTTATATCGTTCTTCATGCGGCATTGACCCTCGTGATGCTCGCCGTTTGGCTGCGCGCGTCGTTATCGGTGCGCAGCTTGCTGTGGCTTGCAATCGCCTTACGACTGGTAGTGGCCTTCGCCGATCCCGTGACATCAAACGATTCGGAACGATACCTATGGGATGGGGCCGTCGCGCTCGCCGGGTTCGATCCTTACCAGACCGCTCCCGATCATCCCTCGGTGGCTGGCCTTCGCGGGCTCTGGGCGACACCGCCCGAACATGCGCAATATGCGACGCTCTACCCTCCGGCGGCGCTCGCGCTTTTCGCCTTCGCCGCGTCGTTCGGACCGGATCTGGCGTTTTGGGTTTGGAAAGCGATTCTAGCTCTCGCCGGTATCACAAGCTTGATCCTCATGCTCAAGGTGCTGCGATATTATGATCGCGAGCAACATTTCGCGCTGTTGGCCCTCTCGCCCTTGCTTGTTTTTGAAACGGGGATTGGCGCTCACCTGGATGCGATCCTGGTGCTCGGTCTGGCCATCATGTTGTGGGCCCAGACACAATCACGCTGGGCATTGATGGGCACCGCTCTGGGCGTCGTGACATGCGTCAAGTTTTCGCCGCTCGTGCTGCTCGTCCCATTGCTGTTCATTCTTGATCGCCCCGCTTTCATACGGGTCGCCGGGTCTGCTTTGCTCGTCATCGCCGGCGTTTATGGTTCCGCGTTGCTGCTAGGCTACGTCCCTCTGGGAATTCTGCCGGAATTCCTGGAAAAATGGCGCGGAGGATCGCCTGTCTTTTTCGCGCTGGAGCAAATCCTTGACGGGCCCGGGCTGGCGCTCGCTACCGGAGCTCTGGCGGCGGGAGGGCTGCTGGTTTCGGCTTTTCTGGCCTGGCGGGGAAAGGCGCTGCTCGCTTGCACCGCAGCTTTGGCCACTCCGCTCTTGGTGAGCCCTGTGGTTTTCCCATGGTATCTGATGATTCTAGTCCCGTTTCTGGCACTTCGGCCGAGCTGGACCGTTCTGCTGTGGGTTACGAGCGTTCCGGTAACCTACGAGGTCCTCGACCTCTGGCTCGGTTCGGGAGTGTGGTCCCCGCAGCCCTGGCCCCTCGCGGTCATTGCAATCGGATGGCTTATCGGGCTCTCGCTCGATTCAAGGATTCACATGCCTCCTTTCGCGCTGGCAATGCCAAGCGTGCAGGAGCGGACCGAGATCGTAAATTGAATGTTCAATCAGTTATGTTGAAAGACTTGGATAGAGTAAGGATAGATTGATGAAACTGCCCAAACCAACCCTCTTCGCGAAGGGCGTGCTGACTGCCGCGGCGATCGCTTTGAGCGCATGCGCTTATCAGGCGCCTGCCGACGGCAAGGCCGCCGAAGGAAGCACCAAAGTGAGCAGCGCAGATCTGCCGGAGAACCAGGCGACCGCCGTGTTCGCCATGGGCTGCTTCTGGTGCGCGGAAGCCGATTTCGAGAAAGTCGAAGGCGTAATCGACGTCGTCTCTGGCTACACCGGCGGGGACCGGGAGAACCCGACCTATCGGCAGGTCACTTTCGGCGATACCGGCCATTATGAGGCTATTCTGGTCACCTATGACGAAACCAAGGTGACCTACGATGAGCTGCTCTCGGTGTTCTGGAAGAATATCGACCCCTTCGATGCGGCCGGTCAGTTCTGTGACAAAGGCAGCAGCTACCGTGCCGCCGTTTTTCCGGAGTCAGACAGCGAACGGGAAGCAGCCGAGGGGACGAAGGACACGCTCGAGGCCAAACTGGGGCGAGAATTCGCAACGATGGTGATCGATCGCGACGATTTCTATCTCGCCGAGGAATACCACCAGGATTACTACAAGAAGAACCCCGTACGTTACCGGGTCTATCGGAGCAATTGCGGCCGCGATCGCCGGCTCGCGCAGGTCTGGTCGGACGCGGGCTGATCACGGATTGGCGAGCGGCCGGTCTGCGCTTGGAGCGAGGAGCTCCACAGGCGGCGCAGACCGGTCACCTCGTCAATAGCGCCAGCCGATCTCCACACCATAAGTGCGCGGCTGGTTGAAGATACCGGACAGGTTGTTGAAGTCGATCGCCGACACCGTACCCACCGTATTCGTGATATTGCGCGCCCATCCCGCGATGGTCCAGCTGTCGAGCTGATACCCCACGCGCAGCCCGCCGAGAACTTGCGGTTCGGCTTCGAATTCGACCGAATCGTAAAGGAAGATGTTCGACGATGAGCGGTACGACCAATCGGTCGTGGCGAAGAATTCACCCGGTCCGATCTGACGATTGTACTGCAGCACAGCGTTGGCAATGAAACGCGGGCTTTGCGGGAAAGGATTGCCGTCGATCAGCGCATTGCCGGTTGCCCGGTCGATCGGATCAAGCACCGTGCACGGGGTGGCCGATCCACACGGAGCGGTTTGCGCCGTCTCATCCTTGATTTCGGTCTCATTCCAAGAGAAGTTGCTCGAAAGGGTCAGCGCGTCGGTAAGAGCGAAATCGAGTTCCGCCTCGATGCCGTATCCAAGGCCCTGATCGATGTTTACGAGCTGGTTGAAATTGCCCGCGCCGCCGATTGCGGTCAGCTGCTGGTCGTCGATGGAATATACGTATCCAGTGAGATTGAACCGGCCGCGCCCATCGAGAAAGTTCGATTTCAGTCCGGCTTCGTACGAGATGATTGTCTCGGTGTCGGCGACGGTGATGCCATCGAATGTGGGGGTGATCGGCGCGAACAGGATACGCCCCTGAATCGAGGGCGCCCTGAAGCCGCGCGCGATCTTCGCAAAAACGTTGACGTCTTCGCTCAGCTCATAGGTCAAGGCGAGATCGAAACTGATCTCGTCATCGCCCACATCGCGCGTAGATGGACCGGCGGGCGGTGCCCCGAATGTGCCTACGACGCGTTCCGCGACGAAATTCCGGTCGTCATCCGTGTACCGCACGCCGCCCGCAAAAGTCAGGCGGTCGGTCAATTCGTAGTCGACAGCACCGAACACCGCCCAGGATGTCGTATCCTGGCTCTGGAACGCGCTTCCATTCTCGATACCGCCAGCGAGAGTGTCGAAGCTGAACGATGAGATATCGAGATCTTCATCGAAGTAATAAAAGCCAGCCGTCCAGTTGAGCCGCTCTGCATCGGCATTGGTGATGCGCACCTCGTGAGTGATCTGGTCGAGATCATCGATACCGTCACCGCTTTCCGCCGGAAACGGAATCAGACCGGGACCGCCGCCGGTCGGCAGGAATGCCGCGCCGAACCCGCCGTCCACATCCCCGCGAGAGAAGGCTTCCGCCGTTTCCCAGCCGAAGATGTAAGTCAGATCGACCCCGCCAATATTCCAGTCGGCACGAGAGGTGATTCCGAATGTGTCGGTGTCTAGCACAGAAAATCGCTGGGCATCGGCGAAGGTGACTGTGCGATCGAAGCCGGGCCGCGGATCGTTCGAACCGGGCAGAAAGGCGTTGGCCTGAAAGCTGGTCTGGCCGTCGGTCAGGTGACGTCCGTGGGCATTTATCAGCCATGCAAAATTATCGGTGGGTTTGAGCAAAAGTTGGGCCCGATAGGCAAAGTCCTCATAACCACCTGCATCCGCCCTCGGATCGTCATCGATCACGTTCTCGATGAAATCATCGCGCTCCTGATAGATTGCGGAGAGGCGCAGCGAAGCAACGTCGTTGATCGGGATGTTGACCGCACCTTCGAGTTGGACGGTGTCGAAACGGCCGTAGCTGGCGGTCGCATAGGCATCGAAATCATCCTCGGGCTTCGCGCTTTCGAACTTGAGCACGCCCGCCGGCGTATTGCGACCGAACAAGGTGCCCTGCGGCCCTCTCAGCACCTCGACACGGGCGAGGTCGAACACGGGAAAGCCTTTGAGCACCGGGTTCTCCCAAACGACTTCGTCATAGACATAGGAGACGGGCTGCGAAGCGTTGAAATCGAAATCGGTGTTGTTGAGACCGCGAATGCCGGGCCGCGGGAATATCCGGCCGAACGAAGTCTCGATATTCAGGCTGGGTACGCGGCCTGACAGGAACAGCGTATCATCTCCGCCGCCCCGGAAAAGCGTGAGCGATTCGCTGTCGACCACGCTCAGCGAAATCGGGACGTCCTGCGCATCCTCCACATCCTTGGTTGCCGTGACGAGGATTACATCGAGACCGGCTGATGCTTCATCCGTCTCCGTTTCTTCGGCTTCTTGTGCCCAAACTGCGCTGGGCAGGAAAAACGGCGCGAGCAGCGCCCATTTGGATACCGATATAGGTTTCAGGTGGCTGCTCATCTCACGCCTCCGAGTATGAGTGATTTTTCGACCGGATGGTCCTCTGACACGTTCTGTACGCGGTGCTGAAGTTTGCGGTTACACGGCTACGGCGATTGTGCACATTTATTTTGCAGGCGCGCTGAATTGGCAGTGAGAAAGACGAGACCACCGCGGGATTTCGTCTGGTCCGAGAACTTCGCCAAGGCGAGTGTTTTTGGAAGGCATAGTGTAACCCAATGCGGTGTTGGGGCGAACCTGCATTGAACAATCGAACGCTTCGAAATGCAGGCACGCAGTGATGATTGAACAGACGATGGCTCCCGAAAGCGCCACGACACCGGACGCAGGCCCGCGCTCCGTGTGGCGTTTCCTGCTGACTTTTGCCGTCCTGCTTATCGCTGCCGAAGGGCTTTTGCGCGTCGTTGCCTACATGCAGGAAGAGATCGGCTGGGCCGTATTCGACGCGGGTTTTTCGATCGGGATGGCAAGTTGGAGTGCAGCAACAGCCAACGCTGTCATGACGCTATTTGCCCTCGTCCTGCTTTTCGGCTTCTTCGAATGGAGGCAATTCGGCTTCACGAATTTTCGCGAACGCTATTCCGAAGGCTTGCTTTACGGGGCGACCGCGATCGTCATCGCCACCACGCTGCAAGTCATCGTGTTTGCCTGGGTCTCTACCCTGGAATTCGAACCCTTGTTGCGCGCCGACAGTCTCGGTTCGCTCTCGATCGTGTTTCCCTTGCTATATATGCTTGCCCTCGGGTTCTTCGAATATTGGCTGCACCGGGCGCTTCACGACATTCCGATCCTCTGGCGCCTGCATGCCATCCATCACCAGATCGAACACCTCAACGCTGCGCGCAGCTATTCGCATTGGGCGCAGGATGCCCTGTATCTTTCGGTCATCACCGTCCCGCTCGTCTTCCTGATCGAGAACCCGCAGCAGCATCTGGTGCTCCTCACGACATTCTATATCGTGTCCAACTACTACATGCACAGCGACAACCCGGCGGTGTCCTTCCCGCCGGCACTGCGTCACGTGCTGGCCGACAATGTCTACCACCACTACCATCACTCCCGCGCAATCGAGCATTGGGGGCGCAATTACTGCTCCTTCTTCTCGTTCTACGATCGGATTTTCGGCACGCAGCACATGCCCGAGGATGAGACCTTTCATCCCACCGGGATCGAAGGGCACCGGCCGCTATCGGGTTGGAAGGATTACCTTTTCCGTCCATTCAACAGCAGCACCTGACGGCTTCCTTCGAGATTTCGATCCTGAAATGCGAAAAAATATACCGGATCCTGTAACCTTTTGTGTGCCCGCCACGAACGCCCGACGTCACTATCATTTGATCAGGGTAAGAAAGGATGCACTCATGAAAATGCACGTGCTCGCAGCAGCTGTTTTCGTTCTTGGTGGATTGGCCGCACCGGCACACGCTTCCGGGTCGGGTTCACGCGGCGGAGGCGGTGGATTTGGCGGTGGAGCGAATTTCGAAAACTCCGTAAACCAGCAGGCCGAACGGCAGATCCGCCGCGGTCGTTCGCAGGTCCGCAAACACATAACCTGCAAGAAATGCGCCTACCACGATCGCTTGAATCAGAACACGGCGGTCGAAGTCGCTCAGGCCGTTGTCAACGGCGAGTTCGAGATCAAGCAGCGCGACAGGCAAGCAGTTCTGCTCTACCTTCGTGATCGCTACAGATTTTGATTTTGCAGTGCAGCCGTTTGAGCGTGCTGCCCTGCCATAAAGCATGAAAGCCGATACTATTCGCGCAGCACTCGCCGGGGCCGTATTCCTGGCGAGTGTTGCGTGGTTGACGCGGTATTCTTGGGTCGATGAGCCATCGATCCTGCACTACGCTATCCCGCTGTTGATTGGCGGTGCGGTGGTCACATTATGCCTGTGGCGCGCCGATACGCTGTCGGCCCGTACGGTCATGCTTCTGGCCATTGCAGGTCATGGCATTGCGCTGTTCGGCAACACGTTCTTCGAAGACGACTTTTACCGTTTTATCTGGGATGGCTGGCGTGTGCTCGAAACAGGCACGCCTTATGGGATCGCTCCCCTGCAATTCTACGACGACCTCTCGATCCCTGCGGACATGCAGGAGGTTCTCGACTGGATCAACTATCCAGAGCTTTCGACGATCTACGGTCCGTCCCTGCAGCTATCGTTCGCGCTGAACAGCGCGTGGTTCGGATCCGATCCGCTTGGGCTGAGACTGCTGTTCGGCTCAGCCTCTCTATTGGTGGTGGCGCTATCGCTGCGCCGGTTCAGCCCGTCGCAAGTCGCGCTGTTCGCCTGGAACCCTCTGGTCGTCGCGGAAACCACGCTGCACCTTCATCCCGATATCCTGATGGGGTTACCCATCGTCGGCGCACTCCTGCTCGGACGTCGGTATCCGGCACTGGCTGGAGCGATGCTGGGCCTTGCCGCCGGGGTGAAACTGGTCGCGCTCGCTGCATGGCCCATGCTCTTGCGGCTACCGCCAAGAGCGCTCATCGCTACAGTGGCCACGCTCGCAGCACTTTACGCGATTTTCGCAGTGCAAGGACAAGGCATCGGCTTCGGGACGACCGCCGTTTTTGCATCCGATTGGTATTTCAATCCGTTCGCGTTTGTGGCGCTCGATACAATCTTTGGCCCTGATCTTGGACGCATGGCTTCCCTGCTCATCGCCGGAACCTTAGTTTTGTGGGCGCATGCGAAAGCCCGAAAATTCGAACAGGTTCCATTGGCATATGTGTTCGGGGCAATCCTGCTCTTTGCCCCGACGGTGAACGCCTGGTACCTCCTCTGGGTGCTGCCCTTCGCGATCGGCGGCAGGGACATCTGGCCCTATGTCGCCAGCGCAGTACTCCCCCTGTCTTACCTTACCGGTCTCAATCTCGACGATCCCGCCTTGAGCGATTTTGAAGTTCATCCGCTCGCGGCAATGGTCCAATGGATTGCGATCGCGGTGGCGCTGTGCGCAGATGGACTTAGGCGCATAATGGCGCGCGCGAGCGTGCCGCAGCGCCGTGCTCCGATCGAGAACCCCAATGTCACGGCGATCATACCGGCATTGAATGAGGAAGCCTCGATCGGCAAAACGGTGCGCGGGATCATCGATGCCGCACCAAGCGGGCTGAACCAGGTCATCGTCGCCGATAACGGCTCGACCGACCGCACGGCGCAAATCGCGCGCGAGGCAGGCGCGGTGGTGGTTCACGAAGCTGAACGCGGATATGGCGCGGCCTGTTTGGCGGGCCTCGCCGCTCTTCCCGCAGAGACCGACGTCATCCTCTTTATGGACGCGGACCTTTCCGATTTGCCGGAAGAGGCGCAATCGCTGATCGATCCCATCATTTCGGGCGATGCGCAGATGGTAATCGGATCTCGCGCCCTGGGCAAAGTCGAAACAGGCGCGATGACCGCACCGCAACGTCTCGGCAATTGGCTCGCCCCCACATTGGTCCGCGCCATCTGGGGCGTGCGGTATACCGACCTTGGACCGTTTCGCGCGATCGAGCGCCGCGCGCTCGACTCGCTAGCGATGGCCGACCGCGATTTCGGTTGGACCATCGAGATGCAGGTCCGCGCCGCAAAAACCGGTTTGCGCGTGGCCGAGAGGCCCGTCAGCTACAGGCGGCGGGTCGGGCAGTCGAAAATCTCCGGCACGATCCGCGGTGTCTTCGCCGCAGGCGCCAAGATCCTGTTTGTGATTGCGCGTGAAGCATTCGGAGATTTCGGAGCAGCCGAGAAGCGAAAGCGACCGGTCACGATCACCAACGCTGCTCCGCAATCCCAAGTGTAACGGAACCGGAACGCCAATCGTAAGCCTAATGAATTTACCGAAAATCCGAAGGACGATTTCATGAAGCCCGACCATCTTTCACCCAGCCTTGCCGTACCGACAATGTCGCGCCGCACGATGGTTGCCGCAATTCCAGCCACCGCTCTTCTGGCCGCCTGCGGAGCGCCCTCTTCCGGTGGCCTTGGCGACGACAGCTTTGCATCAAATGACGCATCGACCGACACGATCGATCATTCTGCGTGGGACGCGCTGCTCAAACAATATGTCGTCAAGGGCCAAAACGGCGTGAATCTCGTCGAGTATGAAAAGCTCAAGACCGAAGCGGGGGATACCCTCGCGTCATATCTGCAAGCAATGCAAGCTGTTGCTATCGACGATTACGGCCGGGATGAGCAGTTCGCCTTCTGGGTCAATCTCTACAACGCTGCCACCGTGGACGTCATCCTGAAGAACCTGCCCCTCGATTCGATCCGCGACATCGGATTGCTGAGATCGGGTCCGTGGAAGGATGACGCGGTGACAGTGGCGGGCCGCACACTGAGCCTCGACAATATCGAACATGACATCCTGCGGCCCGAATGGCAGGATCCGCGCATTCACTATGCTGTGAATTGCGCGTCGATCGGCTGTCCCAATCTCGCCGCCGAAGCCTACACCGCGGACAAGCTTGAAGAGATGCTGGAAGCGGCCGCGGTTGATTACGTCAACCACCCGCGCGGCTTTGGCGGTCAGCCCGGGCAGCTCATCGCATCCAGCATATACGACTGGTACCAGGTCGATTGGGGTTCTCCGCAAGGCGTGCTCGATCATGCACGCACATATGCCCGCGGCCCAACCATGGAACTGCTCGACGGCGCCGAAACAATCGACGGCTACGACTACGACTGGTCGCTCAACGACGCCTAGAAAGAGCTGTGATTTGTAGCTATCTGCGCCTCTCGATCACGCGCAAAGGTAGTTTTCATCGTCCGTCCGACACTGGTTTTGTTTACACGGTATCCGGCGCCGGGATGCTGCAAGACGCGGCTGATCCCGGCTGTCGGAGCCGAAGGCGCAGCTGCGATCCATCGCCAGCTCGCCCACCAGACCTTCCAAGTTCTTGCAGCGACAGACGCGCCAGTCACGGTCGCGTTCACCGGAGCGCCCGCTGCAGATTTCAAGGAATGGCTTGGCGGCGAAGCCCGCTACGAGCAGCAAGCGGAGGGCGGGCTTACCGAACGGTTGAAGCCTTTTGTCGACCGGGCCCCGGTGATCTTTTTCGGATCTGACACGCCCGATCTGCAACCTTCTCATGTCAACGCGGCGATCGAGGGACTTGCCACCCACCGGGTTGTGATTGGCCCGGCGGAGGATGGCGGCTATTACCTTATCGCGATGCGCGAACCGATCCACGAACTTGTCGAAGACATTCCCTGGAGCACTGACCGGGTGCTTCCCGAAACGCTTCGAAAGCTCTCGGAGCTTGAGATCGAGCCGCTGCTACTGGATACGCTGGCGGATTGCGACCGACCCGAAGATTTGAAGCGCTGGCCGGACCTTGGTGCGTGACGCGGGTCACGATCCTGATACCGACCCTTGATGAAGAGCGGGCCCTGCCTGCGACAATAGCGGCGCTCCGCAAGCTCGATCCGTCGCCTGATGAAATCCTGCTGGTCGATGGCGGCAGTCAGGATGCTACGCGCGCTATCGCGGAGGAAGCAGGCTTTGAATGCATGACCGCGCCGCGGAAGGGACGCGGTGCGCAGATCAACCACGGTGTCGAACACGCGAGCGGCGAGATCGTTTGTGTGCTCCATGCCGATAGCGAGCTTCCGCGCGATGCGGTCGCAGTGATGCGAAAGGTAATGTCGGACCGGCGAACATCGCTCGCGAGCTTTCTGCCCCGGCTCGTCGGCAAGCGTGGAACGCGCTGGGGCTCCACCCTGCACAATTACGTCAAGACCTGGTACGCGCCCCTGCTCTTCCGGCCTCATCTGTTTTTCCGCGGCGTTCGCCTGCTTTTCGGTGATCATGCGATGTTCTTCCGCCGCGTGGATTTCATCGAGATCGGTGGCTGCGACGAACGCCTATCCGTGATGGAGGAAATCGGCCTCTGTACCAACTTCGCGCAGTTGGGGCGCACGCGGATTGTCCATCGATGGGTGAAGACATCCGATCGGCGGATCACAAAACTGGGAAGTCTTCGCGCAAACTACATCTACCTGAAGGTGGCACTGATGTGGTCTTTCGGCGTTCGCGAAGGATTAGCAAGGCACTATCCCACGATCCGCTAGCGCTCACTTGCGACGAGCAATACCCTTGGCCAGCAAGGCGTTGACCGCGCTGGCAATTTCATCTGAGGGGCGTGCCTCGCCCTTGTCGGCCCATACGGCGTAACGCAAGCCGACGAAAACATTCATACCCATCACGGCCCACGCTTCCAGCTCGCCGAGACCAGCGCGGAACTCACCACTGGCCGATCCGGCCTCCAGCCTCATCCGGATACGCTCAGCAATCGTTTCATAGTGCGTGCGGTAGCTTTCCGGATCGACGAATTCCGCCTCGTCGATGATACGGTAAATTTCCTTGTGCTCGCGCGCGAAATCCAGAAACGCTGCAAGCGCCGCTCGCTCTATTTCCAGCGCGGTCATATCGGGCGCCAGCGCCGAGCGAGCGCTCGATTTCACGTTCTCGCTCATATCCGCGACGAGCGCGCGGAACAGCGCATCCTTACTGTCGAAATAGGTGTAGAAACTACCCAGCGCGACGCCGGCGCGGCGCGTGATCGAGCTGACCGAGGCTTCGTGGAAACCTTTCTCGCCAAACTCCACGGCAGACGCATCCAGCAGCTTGCGCAAAGTGCGCCGACCGCGTTCCGTGCGCGGCGTTTTTGCATCAGCTGATGCCGCATTTACGACCTTGGTCTGGCTGCCCCCTCGATCCGTCATCCGCTACTCCTCCCACGCAAGGGTTACGGGCGCAAGCGGTCATGCACAAGACTAAACTTGAAAGTTGGTTCAACTTTCAATATTGAACAGAGATCAGGGCATTTGGGAGAGGGCCTCACTATGAAAAAGACGTTCGTCAAACGCGCCGCATTGTTTTCAGGTTGCGCGGGATTAGCCATGCTTGCCGCGCCGGCTTTCGCGCAGGATAGCGATGCGCCCGACACTCAGGCTGGCGATGAAACCATACCGCCGACGATGGAAACGCAGGGCCAGGGCATGATCGTCACCGCGAGGCGGCGCGAGGAACGGTTGGTTGACGTTCCGCTTTCGATTACCGCGATAACCGGCGAGGCGCTCGAACAGCAGGGCGTCCTCGAAATCACCCAGGTCGCCCAGCAAGTGCCCAACATTACGCTGGAGGTCAGCCGCGGCACCAACACCACGCTCACCGCCTTCATCCGCGGGGTGGGTCAGCAGGATCCGGTTGCCGGTTTCGAGGCAGGCGTTGGCCTGTATATCGACGACGTCTACCTGAACCGCCCGCAGGCTGCTGTGCTCGACGTCTATGACGTGGAGCGGATCGAAGTGCTGCGCGGACCCCAGGGAACGCTTTACGGCCGGAACACCATCGGCGGCGCGATCAAGTATGTCACTGCTGCATTGCCTGACGACACCAGCCTGTCGATCAGGGGGACATACGGCTCGTTCGATCAGGCCGACCTGATCATCAGCGGCTCGACGCCGATTACCGACACTCTGAAGATCGGTGCGAGTGGAGCACGGCTGTCGCGCGGCGGCTTCGGCGACAATCTCAATCTCGGCACCGAAAACTACAACAAGGACGTGTGGGCTGCGCGCGGGACGCTCGAGTTTGACAATGGTCCGGTATTCGTTCGCTTGTCGGGCGACTACATCATCGACGAAAGCGAAGCGCGGCAGGGCTCGCGCCTTATCCCCGGCCTCCTCTCCGGCGCTCCCGTGCTGGACGACGTGTTCGATACCCGCGCGGGTCTGAATATCGTCGAACAGGAGGTCGAGGCCTATGGCGGTGCGCTCAATATCGCGATTGAATTAACCGACAGGGTCACACTGAAATCGATCACCGGTTACCGCGAAGACAAATCGACCACGCCGATCGATTTCGACAGCCTGCCCGCCGCCGATCTCGATGTCCCGGCGATCTACGAGAACGATCAATTCAGCCAGGAATTGCAGCTCCTTTACGAAGGCGACCGACTGTCCGGTGTGCTTGGTTTCTACTATTTGGACGCCGATGCCTTTACCGCTTTCGACGTCGCGCTGTTTACCACCGGCGACCTGATCGGGCTGCCGGGCCTGAACGCGCAGACCCTAGGCGATGTGGGGACTGAAACCTGGTCGGTCTTCGGCGATTTCACCTTCGACATAACCGACACGCTGAGCGTCTCGCTCGGTGGACGCTACACGAATGATCAGCGCACGAGCCGCGTCCTTCGCACGACGTTCATCGGCGGCTTCTCCGATCTGTTCGACCCGAACAGCGCCGCGATCCCCATCGCGGTGACCAGCGATTTCGAAGGCAGCGAGACGTTCGAGGACTTCAATCCCCGCGCCTCGATCAGCTATCAGCCGACACCGGATCACAATTTCTACTTCACTTTCAGTCAGGGTTTCAAAGGCGGCGGTTTCGATCCGCGCGGACAGACGACTGCCGCGCCAGATTTGGACGGCGATGGCGATGTGGATTTCGACGACCAGTTCGAATTCCTGCGCTTCGAACCCGAAACGGTGGACAGCTATGAACTGGGATGGAAGGCATCGCTGCTGGACAATCGCCTGAACATCGCAATTGCGGGCTTCCTCGGCTCGTATGATGACGTCCAGATCCCCGGTTCGGTCGGGCTCGACACCAACGGGGATGGTGTCAACGACAGCTTCATCGGCATCACATCCAACGCGGCAAGCGCGGATGTGAACGGCATCGAGTTTGAAGGGAACGCCCTGGTCGGACGCGATTTTGCCGGCGAAGGCAGCCGCCTCAATGTGAACTGGTCGCTTGGCATCCTCGATGCGGAATTCAACACCTTCATCGATGCGTTCGGTAATGATGTCGCCGATGAAAGAGTTTTCCAGAACACGCCGGACATCACCGGGCATATGGGCTTCGTTCTCGGCATCCCGGCAGCCGACGGAATTATCGATTTCCTCGGCAACGCTTCGCTGCGTTCGGATGCGAGCCAGTTCGAAGTGCCCAACCCGTTTCTCGATCAGGATGGCTTCGTGCTGGTCGATGCGAGCATCGTCTACACCGCCGATAGCGGGCGTTTCTCGATCGGTGCACACGGTAAGAACCTGTTCGACAAGGAATACATCGTCGCAGGTTACAATTTCGTCGCAGGCGGAACCCCGCCCGGCACACCGTTTGTCCCGACGCTCGGCCTCGAAGGCACGCTCACCGGCTTTTACGGCGATCCGCGCAGGTTCTACGTGACAGCCGAAGTCAACTTCTGACGCTCTCTCCAAGGGGTCGGCAAGCGCACGTTTCGGGCGCTCTCCGGCCCCAACCCCTTCTGCGCACTTTCAAATGTCATGCGAAGCGGGCATAGGCGCTCCCCATGCATGATATCCGCCTGATCAGGGACGATCCCGAAGCTTTCGATGCAGCGCTTGCACGCCGAGGCATCGACCCGGTGGCCAAGGGCATCCTCGCGCTGGACGAGGAACGCCGCGCGGTGGCAACCGAGCTGCAAGAGGTGCAGGCCCGCCGCAACGAAGCCTCGAAAGCAATCGGGCAGGCCATGGGTCAGGGCGATACCGAGAAAGCGGAAGCGCTCAAGGCCGAAGTCGCTCAGATAAAACAGGACATGCCCGAGCTCGAAGCGCGCGAGAAGGAGCTGGGAAACAAGCTGCAATACGCGCTGCTATCCCTACCCAACGTTCTCGACCCATCGGTGCCGGATGGCGCGGGCGAAGAAAACAATGTGTTTTTGCGCGAATGGGGTGAGAAACCGCATTTCGACTTCGAGCCGCAGGAGCATGCCGACATGGCGCCGGCCCTCGGAATGGATTTCGAAACCGGTGCCAAGATTTCGGGCGCGCGCTTTACATTTTTGCGCGGCGATATGGCGCGTCTGCACCGTGCGCTGGGTCAATTCATGCTCGACACCAACACGCGCGAGCATGGCTTCACCGAATGCAATCCGCCGCTCCTGATCAATGAAGAGGCGGGATACGGCACAGGGCAATTGCCGAAATTCGCAGAGGATCTGTTCCGCACGACCGACGATCGCCTGCTGATTTCCACATCGGAAATGGTGCTCGGCAATTCGTTCCGTGAACAAATTTACGCTGAAAGCGACTTTCCAATGCGCTTGACGGCGCTCACGCCCTGCTTCCGATCCGAAGCGGGCGCCGCCGGGCGCGATACGCGCGGTTTCATTCGCCAGCACCAGTTCGAAAAGGTCGAGATGATCGTTGCTGCGCTTCCCGAAGATGCAGCGCAAGAGCATGAGCGGATCACATCGATTGCCGAGGGACTGCTGCAGGCGCTCGGTCTGCATTACCGCGTGATGGCGCTGTGCGCAGGCGACATGGGCGCTACCATGATGAAGACCTACGACCTTGAGGTCTGGCTTCCCGGGCAAGGTGCCTATCGCGAAATCAGCTCGTGTTCGAATGGAGGGACTTACCAGCCGCGGCGGATGAACGCCCGCTACCGGCCGGAAGGATCAAAGAAAACCGAGTATTTTCATCTCTTGAACGGCTCCGGCCTGGCCGTCGGCCGGACATTGGTCGCGGTGATCGAGAATTACCAGCAGGCCGATGGCAGCGTTATCGTGCCCGAGGCACTGCATCCCTATATAGGCGGGCTGACCAAGCTGGAGCCGACCACCTGATGCGTATTCTCCTCACCAATGACGATGGCTACCACGCCCCCGGTTTCGAGGTGCTGGAAGAGATCGCGCGGCAGTTTTCCGACGATATTTGGGTCTGCGCCCCGTCCGAGGAGCAGTCGGGCGCAGGGCATTCGCTGACGCTCAATCATCCGGTCCGTCTCCAGCAATTCGCCGAGCGCCGCTTTGCCGTCACCGGCACCCCGACCGACAGCGTGATGATGGCCCTGCGCGAGGTTATGGATGGTCCGCCGGATCTTATCCTCTCCGGCGTCAATCGCGGAGCCAATCTGGGCGATGACATCACCTATTCGGGGACGGTATCCGCCGCTATCGAAGGCGCGCTCGCCGGAGTCAGAGCGATCGCGCTGAGCCAGGTCTATTCACGCGAGAGCGCGGGAAATGGGGACCTGTTCGCCGCTGCGCGCGAGTGGGGGCCCAAAGTGCTCAAGCCGCTGCTCGATGCCCCGTTCGACGATAGAACACTCGTCAACATTAACTTCCCACCCCGAGCGCCGGATGACGTGCAAGGCATCAGGGTCGTCCGCCAAGGCTTTCACGATTATTCACGCGGCTCCATCGTCGAAGGCAAGGACCCGCGCGGTCACCGCTATTTCTGGTTTGGTCTGCACGCCATCGAGCACACCCTCGACCAAGGCACCGATCTGGAAGCGATCGATGATGGCTATATTGCCGTTACGCCGCTTCAACTCGACCTGACGCATCATTCATCGCTCGATGCGATGGCAGCACGGTTTCGGGATTAGGCGGCGCGGCAGGGGACACCATGGCAAAACGCGAAACCGACCGCATCTTCACGGCCAAGCCGGACAAGGTTGTCGCTGCGAGCAAGTTCAAGCCGCTGCGCCGCGCAGTGAAAATCCCGGTCTGGGGCGATCTCGGCATCCGCATCGGCCTTGCACTGTTCCTCATCTTTATCGTTGTGATGATCCACTGGTTCGATCGCGACGGACTGGTGGACAGCGTCGATGGCGAAGTCAGCTTCCTCGACATCGTCTATTTCACGATGATCTCGATCACGACGACCGGGTTCGGCGACATTGCTCCGGTCACCGACAGCGCGCGCCTGATCGAAGCGGTGATCGTGACGCCGATCCGGTTCGCGGTCTTTTTCATTTTCGTGGGCACCGCCTACAATTTCATTATCAAGCGCAGCTGGGAGAAATGGCGAATGGCCCGTATCCAGGAGAAACTTTCCGGTCATGTGGTCGTGCTGGGCTACGGCATTTCGGGCTCGCAAAGCGTCGAGGAACTGATCGAGCGCGGCACCGATGCCCGCAAGATCGTGGTGGTCGATCCCAGCGAAGAACGCCTCACAGCCGCAGAGAAGCTGGGCGTCAATGTCATGGCCGCCGACGCAACTCGCGACGAGACACTGAAAGCGGTCCGCATTCAGGAAGCGCAGACTGTGCTCGTGTCCGCGGGGCGTGACGACACCTCTATCCTCATCGTGCTCACGGTGCGCCACCTCGCACCGAAAGTACCGATCAGCGTGGTCGTGCGCGCAGACGACAATGAACTGCTCGCGCGTCAGGCAGGCGCGAACAATGTCATCAATCCGGTCCGATTTACCGGTTTGCTGCTCGCAGGCTCGGCCAAAGGCGCGCATATCGCCGAATACCTTTCAGACCTCGCCTCCGTCACCGGCCGCGTCCAACTAGTCGAACGGGTGGTCAAGGAGGAGGAATGCGGCAGCTCGATCGCCGAGCTAAGCAGCGGTGGCCGGGGCCTGCGGATCTACCGCAACGGGCGCGCGATCGGGTATTGGGAAGAGGAATGCCAGAGCCTCCAACCCGGCGACGTCATCGTCGAAATCGTTGCGACAGAGAACGGTACAACCCAAGGCGACGGGCACTAAAGCCGCTTAGCGGAAGAGCACGAACACCCCGCCCATCGCTGCCATGCCGACGAGGAAGTGGCCTGCATCGATGAGGAAATGTGTGAAGGTCTTGCGCAGATAGAGGTAGTTGATCCCGATTGCCGGGATCATCACGCCGACTGCAAAACCGACCGCCATCATCATGATCACATGCGGTGCCGGATTGGTGCGCGCAAGCAGGTGCCAGAGCACCATTGCGATCAGCATTTCGAACAGAAATGTCAGTCCGAAAATCAGAAACATGTTTCCGGATTGGACCTGCTCGTCCGATATCCCGGCTGCCTTCTGCCACGCCTTACCGAAGATGACGCCGTACCAGAGCGCGCCTACGACGAAGAATGCCGCGGCACCTGCAAGCACCGGCCATAGTGCAAAATCATCCATCCTGGTCCTCCCTGCCGTTTGACTAAGCTAGCGCAAAACGCTGTTGCGGTGTAGAGGGCCGCGCATCATGACCGTTAGCAGTACCACTCTCCCTGATCAGAAACGCGTCGGCATGGTCTCGCTCGGCTGCCCCAAGGCGCTGGTCGATTCCGAGCGCATCCTCACTCGCCTGCGCGCGGACGGGTATGCGATGTCGCCCGATTATGCAGGCGCGGATGTGGTGCTCGTAAACACATGCGGCTTTCTAGACAGCGCGAAAGAAGAAAGTCTTTCGGCCATTGGCGAGGCAATCGCGGAAAACGGCAGAGTTATAGTGACCGGATGCATGGGCGAAGAAGCCGACGCGATCCGCGCCGCGCACCCTCAGGTACTCGCAGTCACAGGGGCGCACCAATACGAGCAGGTGGTTGAGGCCGTCCACGAACACGCGCCGCCCAGCCAAGGCCCCTTCGTCGACTTGATCCCGCAGCCTGATATCAAGCTGACCCCGCGCCATTACAGCTATCTGAAAATCTCGGAAGGCTGCAATCATTCCTGCGCGTTTTGCATCATCCCGCAGCTTCGCGGAAAGCTTGCCAGCCGCCGGATCGATGCGGTCCTTCGCGAGGCGGAAAAGCTGGTCGCCGCAGGGACTAAGGAATTGCTCGTCATAAGCCAGGATACGTCCGCCTATGGTGTCGATACCCGGCATGAGGAACGCGACTGGAAAGGTTCGCCCGTCCGCGCGCACATGACCGATCTCGCCCGTGAGCTCGGCCAATTGCGCACCGCCGATGACCGCGCCCCGTGGGTTCGTCTGCACTATGTCTACCCCTACCCGCATGTCGACAAGGTCATTCCGTTAATGGCTGAAGGCCTGCTGACCCCGTACCTAGACATTCCGTTCCAGCACGCCTCGCCCCGGGTGCTCAAGCTGATGCGCCGCCCCGCAAACGAGGCCAAGGTGCTCGACCGCCTCAAGGCGTGGCGCGAGATATGCCCGGACATCGCGGTGCGATCCTCTTTCGTCGTCGGCTTCCCCGGTGAAACCGAGGACGATTTCGAATATCTGGTGGACTGGCTCGAAGAGGCGCAGCTCGACCGTGTTGGAGCATTCCGGTTCGAACCCGTCGAGGGTGCAGCCGCCAACGACCTGCCAGATCCAGTGCCCGAAGAGGTGAAAGAAGAACGCTACGCCCGGCTCATGGAAGTAACCGAGCGGATCAGCGCGGCCAGACTGGCGGCGAAAGTCGGACGGACCATTCCGGTCATAATCGACGAAGTCGGCGAGGCGGACGAAGATGGCGATATCGGCGCCACCGGGCGCAGTCAGGCAGATGCGCCGGAAATCGACGGTGCAGTATACCTGCGCAATGTGCCGGGCACATTGGCTGCGGGCGATGTCGTCGATGCCGCGATCGAGGACGCCGATGCACATGATCTGTTCGGCGTGATCGCCTGATCACACGTCAACTTGCGCTTAATTCAGCTGCAGTGCCCGTAATCGGGAACCACTAGGCCTGCGGACCCTTGGCTAGGTGATGGCCATTCAGATCAAAACCAGCTTCGCCTTCGAGACCGAGCAGCCCACCGACGCGCTTTTGCAGTTCGAAGCGGCGGCGCTGCCGGAACAGGGTATTGTCTCGGCGAGTACCGAACTGAGCGATGCCGAGCACTTGGCACGGGTCGCCGCGCAGGATGATATCGGAGAGCGCATCTGGATCCGTTCGAAAGGACGTTTCGAGGTAAGCTACGAAGCGGTGGTCGAGCCTCGGCGTATTGCGACCGACCTCGCGCCGCTATCCGCGCTCGACCCGCATGATCTGCCAGGCGAGGCGGTGCAGTACCTGCTCGACTCCCGCTATTGCCATGCGGACCGGTTCCAGAATTTCGTGTCTTCGGAATTTGGCGAAAGCAGCGGCGGCGAGCGGATAGACGCGATTTCGCAGTGGCTTCAGCAGCACTTCAGTTACTCGCCCGGCGCCAGCAATCCCTCGACCACCGCGATCGACAGCATGATCGCCAGAGAGGGCATCTGCCGGGACTACGCTCACGTTCTCATTACGCTCGCTCGCGCTTCGACCATCCCGGCGCGCTATGTCGCCTGCTATGCGCCGGGCGTCACCCCGCCCGATTTTCATGCAGTAGCGGAGGTGTTTCTGGCCGATCCCAGCCGCGATGACGGAGGGGCATGGCAGATCATCGATGCGACGGGGATGGCCGACCCTGCCAAAACCGCCAAAATCGGCGTCGGGCGCGATGCCGCCGATGTCAGCTTCCTGACGACATTCGGGCGCAATCAGTTTCTGTACTCCAACGTCGAAGTGACCGAGCACGAAGACTAGCACGGGACTATAGCCCCTACGCGTGCATCTCGCTAATATTGCTGGAAAGAGGCGCGGAATCCCCTTCCCGGCCCCCTGCGAACAGAGGAAATACGCTTTATGGTCGCACCAGCGATTACGGCAGATCGCCTGCTTTTGTTTGGCGCCACCGGCGATCTGGCACGACGGATGCTGCTTCCCAGCCTGTGCGCTCTCGATGCCGATGGATTGCTGACCGAGAATCTGCGGATCATCGGCACGGCGCGGAGCGAGATGGACGACAACACGTTTCGCGATATGGCGCGCGAGGCGCTGGAGACGTTTCTGCCCGCAGAGCGACGCGGCGGCATGGCGACATTTCTTAATCGACTGTCGTATCAGGCGCTCGATGCGACGACTCTGACAGGATATGAAGCCCTGGCGGAGAAGGTTGGCCCTTCCGACAACGCCAACGAAGATGGGGGGCTCGCCATCTTCCTGTCGACCGCGCCGAGCCTGTTCGGTCCCACCATCGCCGGGTTGAAACATGCTGGTCTGACAGGCGACCATGTCCGCATCGGCCTCGAAAAGCCGCTTGGCACCGATCTGGAATCGAGCTGCGCAATCAACGATGCGGTGGCCGATGCGTTCACCGAAGACCGGATTTTCCGCATCGATCACTATCTCGGCAAGGAAACGGTCCAGAACCTGCTGGCGCTGCGCTTTGCCAATATCCTGTTCGAGCCGATCTGGAATTCCAACTATATCGAGCACGTCCAGATAACGGTCGCCGAAACTGTCGGGCTGGAGGGCCGCGTCGCGTTCTACGACGATGCCGGGGCACTGCGCGACATGGTGCAGAACCACATGCTGCAATTGCTCGCTCTTGTTGCGATGGAGCCGCCGACCAGCTTCGATGCCACCGCGGTGCGCGACGAAAAGGTGAAGGTCCTGCGCGCGCTGCGCCGGGTCGAGGCGAACGAGACGGTTACCGGCCAGTACCGTGCAGGCGCGATCAAGGGCGAAGCGGTGCCCGGCTATGACGATGAACTGGGCAAGGAAAGCGACACAGAAACCTTCGCCGCGATCAAGGCGCATGTCGACAATTGGCGCTGGAAAGGCGTCCCCTTTTACCTGCGCACTGGCAAACGGCTTCCGGAACGCGTGACCGAAATCGTCGTGCGCTTCCGCTGCGTGCCGCATTCGATCTTCGAACAGATGGGCGCGACCATGCAGCCCAACAGCCTCGTCATCGGCATTCAGCCGGAGGAGAACATCACGCTGTCGCTTATGGCGAAAGTTCCGGGATTGGGCGTCGATGGCGTGCGGCTGCGCGAAGTTCCGCTGGAAATCACCATGCCCGATGCCTTTGTCGGTCAGCATCGCCGCATCGCCTACGAACGCCTGCTGCTCGATCTGATCAACGCCGACCAGACCCTGTTCGTCCGCCGCGACGAGGTCGAGGCGCAGTGGCACTGGGTCGATGCCATTCGCGAGGTCTGGGAAGCCGCCGACATCAAGCCAAAAACCTATGGCGCCGGAAGCTGGGGGCCGAGCGCGGCCATCGCCCTTGCCGAGCGGGACGGAGTTAGCTGGCATGAATAAGCTCAACGATACCATTCACCGCGTGACCGAGCGGGTAATCGAGAATTCGCGCGGCCCCCGTTCATCCTATCTTGAGCTGATGCAGCGCGAAGCAGATCGCAAACCCGAACACAAGGATATCGCCTGCTCCAACCTTGCCCATGCTTTTGCCGGTGCGCTTGAGGATCAGGACGCGATGAAGAACCGGCGCGGGCCGAATATCGGCATCGTCACCGCCTACAATGACATGCTTTCCGCGCATCAACCCTATGGCCGTTATCCGGACCGGATGAAGATCTACGCCCGTGAAGTCGGCGCCACGGCACAAGTCGCGGGCGGAACCCCGGCCATGTGTGACGGCGTAACACAGGGGGAAGACGGGATGGAGCTGTCGCTCTTCAGCCGCGATATCATTGCCCTGTCGACCGGGGTTGCGCTCTCGCACCAGATGTATGACGGCATCGCCTGCCTCGGCATTTGCGACAAGATCGTGCCGGGCCTGCTAATGGGTGCGCTGCGCTTCGGCCACTTGCCCGCGATATTCGTGCCCAGCGGACCGATGCCCAGCGGCATTTCGAACAAGCAGAAGCAGGAAACCCGCCAGAAATACGCCGCGGGCGAGATCGGGCGCGACGAGCTGCTCGAAAGCGAGCTCGGTTCGTATCATTCACCCGGAACCTGCACGTTCTACGGCACGGCCAATTCCAATCAGATGATGATGGAAATGATGGGGCTGCACGTGCCCGGCAGCGCCTTCGTCACGCCCGGTACAAAGCTGCGGCAGGCACTCGATCGCGCCGCCATGCACCGCCTCGCTGAACTCGCAGGCACGACGACGCGCACCCTGGCGCAGGTCGTCGACGAAAAGGCGATTGTGAATGCGGTCATCGGCCTGCTCGCAACCGGCGGGTCGACCAATCACGCGATCCACATCCCGGCGATGGGCCGCGCAGCTGGCGTGATCATCGACTGGAACGACATGGCCGAGCTTTCGAGCGTCGTCCCGCTCCTCGCGCGGGTCTATCCAAACGGGTCGGGCGATGTGAACCACTTTCACTCGGCAGGCGGCATGTCGTACATCACCCGGACCCTGCTCGAAGAGGGACTGGCGCATGGCGACCTTCTGACCGTCTGGGACGGCGGGATGGATGCTTACACGGCCGAGCCGGTGATCGGTGATGAAGAGGCACTCGCATGGGCCCCGGTGACCGAAACCCGCGACGACACAATGCTGCGCTCCGCTTCCGATCCGTTCCAACCCGATGGCGGCATGCGGCTCGTCACCGGCAACCTTGGGCGGGCCTGCTTCAAATCGTCCGCGGTGGCGAAGGAGCGCTGGACAATCGAGGCACCGTGCCGGGTTTTCGAGAACCAGAAGGATGTGGTCGCGGCTTTCAAGGCAGGCGAGCTCGACAAAGATGTCGTGGTCGTCGTGCGGTTCCAGGGGCCGCGCGCCAACGGCATGCCCGAACTGCATTCGCTCACCCCTTCACTCGCCGTCCTGCAAGATCGCGGGCACAAGGTCGCGCTCGTCACCGATGGACGCATGTCCGGGGCCAGCGGGAAGGTTCCCAGCGCGATCCATTGCACGCCCGAGGCGCTGGGCGGGGGACCGCTGTCACTCCTGCAGGATGGAGACGTGGTAAGGGTGTGCGCAGAAACGGGAACGCTGTCGACCGCTGCCGATCTGTCCGCTCGCACGCCCGCGCCCGAGCCTCAGCCTGAATGGGGCGTCGGCCGCGAAATGTACCGCATGCTGCAAAACCAGGCCGACAGCGCCGAAAAGGGCGCATCGGCGATCCTTGCAGGCGCGGGTCTGTAACACGGTGAGCGGCGGCGAAAAAATCGTCACGGTCGATATCGGCGGCACGCACGCCCGTTTCGCAATTGCGACGATCGACCCACTCGGTGTGATCACCCTCGATGAGCCGATCACCCTCAACACAGATGACCACGCCAGTTTTGAGACAGCCTGGGAGCACTACCGTGAACGGATGGGCGGAACGCTCCCCGGTAGTATCGCCATGGCGGTCGCCGGGCCGATTAGTCCCGATCTCATCCGTTTCACCAACAATCCCTGGATCATCCGCCCGCTCATGATCGAGAGCAAGCTGGGATGCTCGCAGGCGGCGATCGTCAACGATTTCGAGGCTGTCGCACATGCCGCCGCCAGAGCGCCGGGCGATGATTTTCTGCATCTGGCCGGCCCGGAGGTCACGCTGCCCGCTTCCGGCACGATCAGCGTTCTCGGCCCCGGTACGGGCCTTGGCGTGGCCTATTTCCACCGGAGCACGGATGGTGCCTACCGCGTGCAGGCGACCGAAGGCGGGCACGGAGATTTCGCTCCAGTGGATGCGATCGAGGATGCCATCCTCGCGCGTCTCAGAAAACGGCACACCCGCGTATCGGATGAACGCGTCGTTTCGGGCCCGGCGATCACCGATATTTACGCCGCGCTCGCCGCAATGGAGGGGCGCGCGGTGAAGGAAAGAAGCGACGTCGAGATCTGGACGGCGGGCACGAATGGCGAGGACACCCTGGCCGCCGCAGCGGTTGACCGGTTCTGCCTTGCGCTGGGTTCCGTTGCGGGCGACATCGCCTTGATCCAGGGCGCGGAGGGTGTCGTGATTGCTGGCGGACTCGGATATCGTATCCGCGAAACGCTGCGGGCGTCCGGCTTTGCCTCGCGGTTTACTGCCAAGGGACGGTTCGCGGGATTGATGGCGTCGCTGCCGGTCAAGCTCATCACCCATCCACAGCCCGGCCTGCTCGGCGCCGCAGCGGCCTTCGCTCAAGAATATCTCGGAGAAAATCGCGCATGACCCTGCCGCTCAAATCCACCGCCGATCTCAGCGCGCGCCTTCAGGAACTGCACGCACGTACGCGTGAGACACCGCTGTTCAACCCGGTGTTTCAGCTGGGGCTCGATCTGTCGCGGGCGCTGGAAGCAGGATCGACCGATCTCGATGCGCTGGAGGCGCTGGTGGAGGAACTCGAGTGTTCGGGCGTCGAAGCGCGTGCCAAGCGGCTGCAACGGCTTGTCGCTCCGGTCACGCCAGAGGCCAACCACTCCGCCCTTTCCGAGGCGCTATCGGCAACGAGCGATTTCGAAGATTTCCGAAAAGCGTGGGAGAGCCCCCGGCTGCATGCCGTTTTCACCGCTCACCCGACATTTCTGCTGACGCCTGTTCAAACCGCCGCCGTGGCTGAAGCCGCAAGCACCGATGCTCCCGTGACGCGCTCCGTGTGCACGCCGCATTCCGAGCGGCCCGAGATCACGCTCGATTACGAACATGGAGAGGTGAGCAAAGCCCTGGCCAACGCGCAGGACGCGCGGGCGCAGATCGTTCGTGACACGCTGACGCATGCAGCCAGCAAATGGCCGGACAAATGGCTCGACCTCGATCCCCTGCCGTTCCGGTTCGCAACCTGGGTCGGATACGACATGGATGGGCGGACTGATATCAAGTGGTACACCTCGATCCGTTTCCGACTGTCGGAGAAGGCCGAGCGGCTGCGCCGGTTCGCCGATGACCTCGCGCAGATCGATGCCGATCACGAGATCGTCGAAACTCTGCGCGCCGGCTCGGACCATGCGGCCCGCAGTGCCGAGGATTTTGCGGGCGATCTGTCCGAACCCGAAGCCCTGTCTCAGGCCGCCAACCGGCTGACCTACGATCATCCCGACAAGCTGACTTCGCTGGCTGCGATCATCGAGCGGCTCGAAAACGAGGCGCGCTTGGCCGAAGACAGCGAGCAGGCTATTGCGCTGAAAACGCTCGCCTCGTGCATGCGCGCCGACGGCCTCGGGATGGGCCACATCCATTTCCGCGTGAACGCGAAACAGCTGCACAACGCCATTCGCAGCCGCCTGACCGATCAGCCGAACCTCGACCTCGCCAGCAAAGGCGCGATGGCCGCTTTGCGCACGCTGCTCGCCCGGATCGAACCGATGCGCACCAATTTCGCCAGCCTCGCCATCGAAAGCTCGACAGCGATCCGGCAATTCCTGGCGATGGCGCAAATCCTCGAACATATCGATGCCGATACGCCGATCCGGATGCTGATCGCGGAATGCGAGCAGCCGTCGACAATCCTTGCCGCACTCTATTTCGCGCGAGCTTTCGGCATTGAGGACATGGTCGATGTCTCCCCGCTGTTCGAAACCGAAAGCGCTCTCGAACATGGGGGCCGCTTCCTCGATGCGCTGTGCGCGGAGGACCAATATCGCAATTACGTCCGCCTGCGCGGTCGCGCCTGCATTCAGACAGGTTTCTCCGATGCAGGCCGATTTGTCGGACAGATTCCGGCGAGCCTCGCTATCGAGCGCCTACAGGGCCGGTTCGCGCAGGCGATGGCCAAGAACGATCTTACGGATGTCGCCGCATTGATCTTCAACACCCACGGCGAAAGCATGGGACGGGGCGCGCATCCGGGCGGGTTCGAGGAACGCCTGACGTGGCCGATGAGCGCATGGGCCCGCGATCGGTTTGCTCGCTCGGAGATCGAGCTGGAGCCCGAAGTCAGCTTTCAGGGCGGCGATGGCTATCTGTTCTTCGCACGGCCGGAACTGGCGCTCGCGACACTCACCCGTATCGCCTGCGCGCCGCGCCACGATCCGAAAGCGGCGAAGGATCCGTTTTACGACCGGACCGACCTCAGCCTCGATTTCTACCGCGCGATCCGCGCCGACCAGCGGCGCCATCTGCGCAGCGCAACATATTCACGCGCGGTGACCGCTTTCGGTCTGGGCTTGCTGAATTCAACCGGGAGCCGGGTCTCGCGCCGCCAGTCCGATATCTCCGCCGACCGCGACATGAACCTGCGGCAGATCCGGGCGATCCCGCACAATTCCATTCTCCAGCAGCTAGGCTACCCGGTGAACGTGATTTCCGGCATCGGCAGCGCTGCGGACGGCAATTACGAAGATCTCGCCAGCCTCATCGAATCGAGCCGGCGCGGGCGGCAATTGATGGGCCTGGCGCGTGCTTCGAACGCGCTGGCCAGTATCAAAACTGTCGCCGCGCACGGCGAGCTTTTCAACTCGGCCTATTGGGCGAGCCGCCCCTATCGCGGGACCGAGCCGCATCTTTCGGCGGCGTGCGAGACATTGGCCGAGTTCCTGACGAAGGATGATCGCACAGGCGTTTATCGGAGGCTCGCATCGCGGCTGCGGGTCGATGCACTTAAATTCCACCGGCTGCTGGACCTGCTGCCCGCCGAAAGCCGCGACAGCGAACGCGAGAATACGCGGCGAATGATCGGGGCGGCACAGTCCGTTCGGCTCGCCTTGATGCAGCACATTTTCCTGAAAGCGGTCTCGGTCCCGGTTTTCAGCCGCGCAAACGACGTGAGCCGCGAAGATGTGCTCGAAATGGTGTTCTCGTTGCGGATCGACGAGGCGCTTGCGCAGATGCGCCGGGCCTTCCCGACGCACTTTCCGGAGCCCGGCGATTTCGCGATGGATGCGCCTGCCGATTACCCGGACGCCTCCAGCGAAGGGTACGCGCAAATCGGCAGGGACTTTATCGATCCGATCGAACGCGCCTATGCCCTGATGCTGCGCCTGTCGGTGAGCATCGCCAACCAGTTTGGCGCTCATGGATAAACGCCCGGACCCGTCTAACCTGCGCTGCGAGGGGGCTCCGGGCTGAAACGCCAGACGCGCATGGTCACGCCCGTTGGCTCGATCTTTTCGGTGCCCGGGATTGCGAGCACCCCGGCGAGCGATGCATTCTCGCCGTTCCATAGCCGATCGAAAGCCATCCCGGCCTCGCTGCGCGTTGTCGCTCCGCCAAGCTCGGCGATGATCCGGCAGATCGTTTCGATGGATATCGCGCGCGGGACGTTGGCGTAGTAGCGAAAGCCGCGCCCCTGCTCATCGGAATCGGGGACGACGTGTGTTTCCCAGTCTTCCGCGGCAAACCACTCGATAGCGCGCCAGGCATCCTCGAGATGCTCGGCGCTGGCGGCAAGCGCCTGGCTGTCGATCCAGTCCTGCTCTGCGAGAAACCGCCGCATTCTTGCCCGGTCGAATTGCTCATCGGCGTTCGATGGATCGCGCACCGGTTCGATACCCGCCTGCGCTACGACACTTTCCAGCTCGGCCTTGCTCCAGCGCAGCAGCGGGCGGAACAGGCTCCCGCCCCAGCCGGGAATCTCGGTGGTTGATCGAATGCCCGCGAGGCCGGGTACTCCGCTGCCGCGATTGAGGCGCATGAGGAGAGTTTCGGCCTGATCATCGGCATGGTGTGCGGTCATGACTGCGCTGACCCGCGCCTCGTCATGCCACTGACCAAGCGCGAGGTATCTCGCCGCGCGCGCGTTCGACTGAAGGTTTCCTTCGGAGACCTCGACGTTCAGCACTGTATGCTCGACACCCAGCTTTGCGCAGATATCGGAAACGAAGTCCGCCTCGCTGGCGCTCTCTTGGCGAAGGCCGTGATCGACGGTCGCGGCTGCAACTTTTCCGCCGCCGCTTGCCGCATGCGCCAGTAGAAGCAACGCCAGGCTATCGGGCCCACCGGAAACTGCGACGCCCAGCCGCGCATCGGCAAATCCGAAACGCTCCAGCGTGGCGCGGAACCGCGCGATCAGCTTCGGGTCAAGCTCGGTATCAATCAGCGCCCCCTTGAGCCTGCATGGTCAGGCTTCGCAATTGATCCTACGGCGATTGGCCTCGTACTGATCGAGCAGACGCCCGCTGGCCACAGCAGGGTAGGTATCGCCGAATTCGGCAAGCGCGATGCACGCGCGGCGGGTGTCTTCCATCGCGATCATCGCCTCGGCGAGATAGAGCAGGCTGTCCGGCGCGCGCGGTGCAGTTCGGTCCGCCTGGTAGTTGCGCAGGAACCACCGCGCGGCCTCTTCCGCCATGCCGTCATCCAGGAATGCGCGGCCCAACAGATTGCGCCCCCAGGTAACGCGCCAGTGGTCCGGATATTGCTCCACAAAACTCGACAGCTGTTGGCGGGCCTCAGGGTAGAAGCCCGCGTTCCAAAGGCGGAAGCCGTAGGAATATTCATCGTCCGCGGCATCGCCGGTCTGCGGCTTTGCGATCTGCTGAACAGCTGCGAGCCGCTCTGCGCTCGGGCCGGTCTGGGGGTCAGCGGCGCTTTGATCAGGTTCAGCGGGCTCAGCGGACGATGCGCCGCCCGTCATCGCGTCGAGATTGGTTTCGGTCGAAGGCAGGTCATCTGTATCGACGGTGCTCGCGACGCTTGCGCCTGCGGCAGGAGCCGCCTCAAGAAGCGCCAGGCGGCTTTCCATTTGCGTTATCGAGTTGGTGTTCTCCTCACTGAGCGCGGTGAGACGCTGCAACTGGCTTTCCATCGCATCAAGCCGCGCAAGGATGTCGGTTACGGCAGTGGTCGATGGTGCGTTCGGTGAGGACTGGTTACCGGTGCCCTGCTCCGAGGTGATCTGCGGTTCAAAATAGCGCTCATCGCCGCCCGGAAAGACCTGGCGTTGCAGCGCGCGGATCTCCGCTTCGATCTTGCGGACGCGCGATTCCGAGACGCCGTCTTGCGCCATCGTAGGCACGGGCGATGTCGCCACCGTCGCGGCGATGGCGAATGCCGCCCCAGCGCGCATGACGGTGCCTGAAATTTTCGATCGAAGAGCGATTTTCATGAGCCTGCCTGCTCCTTCTCTTAATGTGTGCGCGCGGCTGTTTCCGAGGTGGCGTTGCACGCTGCTGAATGCTCGCATCAGCCGCTCTTTCCCGAAATGGCGTGTGTGCCGGACCGAGCATCAATGTCAGCCGAATCTGTGCCGCCTACGCTCTGCCAAGTCGAGCGCAGTGGTCGCCAAAACAGTGGGAAAGGCTGCTAAGCCGTTGTCCGCTTCAGTTTAGCTGCGGCGGAGCCGCGGGTCCGGTTTCGGCCCTTGCGAGCAGAGCGGCGGCAGATATCGGCGTGTCGCCGAGCGTGATTGGCTCATCCGCGAGCTTTGGCACTTCCTGCCCGTCAATTGTGATCGCAAAGGCGTCTGGCCGCCCCGTGTTTATAAGGGGAGCCTCGGAGTCCGCCGGCACTTCGAAAGTATCGCCGCTTGCCATCTGGGCCTCGAAGAAACGCTCGCCATTATCCTCGTAAAAGCGGACCCAGACCCCGTCCTCAAGCGCAGTAAAGACGACCTTACCTTGAGGGTCGATACCGGGCCCGGCTCCGTCCGTACCTTCGCCGTCTTCGGACGCGGCGAGCTGTTCAGCCGCTTCATCCTCCTCCGTCTCGGCAACTAGCGGGGCCGGTGTGGTGCCTGCTCCGAAATATGTCTGGTAGAAAGAGAATACACCTATGGCGAGAATGATCGCGGCGGCAGCGCCGAACCATGCGAGACCCGCCGATGGAAGCTTGGCCGGATCGCCCGGTTCCATACCGCCGGCGAGTGCGGATTGCCGGGCGTGGCCTTCAGCCAGTTCCTCTCGGACGAGGTCAGTGACATCGCCATCATCAAGGCCGACTGCGCGCGCATAGGTTCGCGCAAAACCGATGGCGTAAGCACGGGAAGGCAGTTCGTCGAAAGCACCATCCTCGATGGCCTGCAAATGCCGGACGGGAATGCGGGTTTCGGCGGCAATATGATCGAGCTCAAACCCTTTTTGCTCGCGCGCGGCACGCAAATAGCCGCCTGCTGTCGCCTGTGCCTCTTCAGGCTCGGCGATCAGGTCGTCTTCGCTGCTGTCGTGCTCTTCTGTCATGATCCTGCCCGTTTGCGCGCGGGTCTAGACGTTTTTGGTGCCCGGCACACCATATTTTTCGGTCACTTCTGTCAACGATTCGAAAAGCAGCCGGGCGCTCGCTCAGGGCATTTCACCTCCGGCCGCCGCCGATCAATCAGTATCGATATCTCTTGCGGCAGCCCACGCGGAAAGCTCTTCGCGCAAATTGACCGACGGGTCCATCAGCCAGCCCGACATCGCATCGCCGAGCTCGGCGAGATCGACCTTTCGCACCAGTTCCTTGATCGGGCCGACCGCGGCCGGTGTAATCGACAGGCGGCGAAAACCGATCCCCAGCAGCGCGAGAGCCTCCAGCCGCCTTCCGCCCATCTCACCGCATACCGCCATATCGACACCGCTGCCGATCGAGGATTGCATCACCCGCCGGAGGAAACGCAGGATCGGGACGCTGAGCCAATCGTAGCGCTCTGCCAGCTTCGGGTTGGCGCGATCTGCAGCAAACAGGAACTGGGTGAGATCATTGGTCCCAACGGACAAAAAGCTGAGCTTGGGCAGCAGCAGATCGAGCACTTCGGCGAGCGCCGGGACTTCCAGCATGGCGCCGTAATGGATCGCTTCGGGTAGCAGCTTTTTCTTCGACCTCAGAAACGCCAACTGCTCGTCGAAAACCTTTTTGGCAGCGTCGAATTCCCACGGCTCGGAAACCATCGGGAACATGACGTAGAGCGAGCGCCCGCCGCTCGCCTCCAGCAGCGCACGCGCCTGCGCCTTCATCAGACCCTCTCGTGTCAGAGCAAGTCGCAATGCGCGCCATCCCATCGCCGGGTTCTCGTCATTATCAGCGATGTCGGAGGCGAGGTAAGGCACGGACTTGTCACCGCCGATATCGACCGTGCGGAAGATCACCGGTTTTTCGCCAGCCGCATCGAGGACGTCACGGTAGAGCCGGGTCTGCCGCTCGCGCTGCGGCAAGGTCGCTGAAACCAGGAACTGGAATTCGGTCCGAAAGAGCCCCACCCCGTCCGCGCCGGTCATGGCGAGCGAACTGATATCGTCGCGCAGGCCTGCATTCATCATCACCTGAATGCGCGTGCCGCAGCGGGTGAAGGGTTCCACATCGCGCAGCTCGGCATAGGCTGCCTGCTTCTCGCGTGATTTCGCAAAGCGTGCCTCGAACGCCTCGGCGACCGACGCGGTAGGGCGAATGGTGGCAGTTGCCGCGCTTGCATCGAGCAGGACTTCATCGCCGTCCCGGATGATGCCGCGAATGCCATTCGCCCGACCGAGGACCGGCACGCCCATGGCCCGCGCCACGATTACGACATGCGCGGTGAGCGAGCCTTCTTCGAGGATGACGCCCTTCAGCCGCCGCCGATCGTATTCGAGCAATTCCGCCGGACCCAGATTGCGAGCGATCAGGATCGTATCGCGGCGAAGACCCTGCGACGCCGCCGTGCCCAGCTGACCGGACACGATACGCACAAGGCGGTTCGCCAGATCCTCCAGATCGTGCATGCGGTCCGCCAGCAGCGGATCATCGATCTCGCGCATCCGCATGCGCGTGTGCTGCTGAACCCGCTCGATCGCAGCTTCGGCGGTAAGGCCGCTGTCGATCGCTTCGTTGATCCGCCTCGACCACCCTTCGTCATAGGCGAACATCTTGTAAGTCTCGAGGACCTCCTCGTGCTCGCCGCCTATGCCGAATTCGGCCTGGCCGGTGAGATTGTCGATCTGCTCACGCATCTTGTCGAACGCGCGGTAAACGCGCTGACGTTCGGCTTCGATATCGTCGGCCACAACCTGAGTGATTTGCACACGCGGCTGGTGATACACGGCATGACCCACGGCAAGGCCGGTCACCAGGGTAAGGCCGGAAACCGTCTGCTGGCCCGTCTTGCCCTCGATCAGGCCGCGTGCTTCCTCTTCATCGACCAGCTCGGCGTTGGCTATGAGCTCGGACAGGACCATGGCGGTGGTCTGCAGCGCCTCGATCTCGACCTCTTCGTAACGGCGCGGCTCGACATGCTGGACACACAGCACGCCGACCGCGCGTTCGCGGTAGACGATCGGTACGCCTGCGAAGGAGTGGAATTTCTCTTCGCCGGTTTCGGGCCTGTACTGGAAATCGGGATGTGCTTTCGCCTCAGCGAGGTTGAGCGTCTCGACATTGTCCGCGATCACGCCGGTCAGACCTTCCCCGATGGCCATGCGGGTGACGTGGACCGCGCTCTTGTTCAGACCGCGCGTCGCGAACAATTCGAGGCTCCCTTCGCGCAAGAGATAGATCGAGCACACCTCGCTCGTCAGGCTCTCGCCGACGATCTCCACCACGCGATCAAGCTTAGCCTGCGCGTGCAGGCGCGAGGCCATAACCTCGTGAAGGCTCGTGAGAATCTGGCGTGCTGAAGCGGCGGCGGTCATTGTAGTTTCGGCTTAGGCAGTCCGGCGCGCAAAAGCAAAGCCAAGCGGTGCGGCCCGCGCTGCCTCGCGCATTGCGACCGGACTGCCCGCGCATTCCGAAAGCGCGGCGTGCACGAAAGCTCGCAATCGCTCCGGAATTTGCCGTCGGTCAGGAAGTAAGCGAGCGTGCGCCCGTCAACATCGACGGATTTCTTCCTTCAATCGCAGCTTGTGCTTTTTGAGCTGTTGGATCGTCGCAGTATCAGGCACGGGCCGGGCCATTTCTTCGCGAAGCTTGGCTTCGAGGCCGGCATGTTTGGATTGGAGTGCGTTGACGTGGGACGATGCCATACAGGTTCTCCTTTAGATCGGGGGAATGCCCCCGGGGGAACGACTCGGCACAAGGCGGCCGGGCCGCTAATTTCGATGAAACCACAGTTGGGTTAACTTGCAAAGCACTTCATTTGGGTGAAACGGTGTGTGCGCGTAATTGCGCGGCAAATGGTTGGCGCAGGCAGCGCGAGAATAGGGAAACTGGTCGAATGAATGAGCAAGAGCTGGTCAAGACGCTGGAGCTGCTCAAATCGGAGCACCGCGATCTCGATGCAGCGATCGGGGCGCTCACTGAAGCAGGGTCTTCCGACCAGCTTCAGATCGCCCGGCTGAAAAAAAGAAAGCTCCGTCTGAAGGATCAGATTTCGATCATCGAGGATACGCTGCTGCCCGACATCATCGCGTGATCGCCCAAATTTCCGGCGTCATTTGATGGACTTCGGCGAGATTGCCGCACGCAGCGGGCACCTCGTCTCATGAACGCCCGCGCATTTCTGTCCCGCCGAGAGACGAAGTGAAATTTTGCGCGGATAGTAACCATACCCGTATGGCCCTGCGTGCAATCGCGGCGTAGCGAGCCATGCAGACATGGCCCGCACAAGCAATCTTTCTCGCCCGATAATCGAGGCACTCTACAGCGAAGCGCTCGTCCTAGCCGACGAAGTGCGCGCGGTTTTCGCGCTCGGTACGCGGGAGCCAGCCACTGGCGAAGATCCGAGCACAAGGCTCGCTCTGTCCACAGAGGGTCTGAAGACCACCACACGGATGATGCACTTGCTCGCATGGCTGCTGAACCAGCGGGCGTTCTTCTCGGGCGAATTGAGTGACAACCAGGTGCGCAATCACGGCGCGCTTCCGCCCGATAGCCCGGCCGATCAGAAACAGCTCGACCTGCTCGAACCTGAAACATGCGCGCTGATCGCCGAGACCGAAGCACTGCACCGGCGCATCGCGCGGCTGGACCGCGCGTGGAGGCAAGGTTTCGACATGGGATCGCCGGTCCGCGTCTTCCAGCACCGGATCGGTCAGGAATTCTCGCGCATGGAATTGCGCCAGCCCGGCCCCGCGCAGCGCTAAATCAGGCCCCGCGCAGCGCTGAATTAGGCCGCGGCGAGCGCTTTCGCCCAACTTTCCAGCCGCGCCGACCGGATATCCTCGCTCATGTCGGGCTCGAACCGCGTAAGCTTGCCGCGCATGGCATCGGCCGCTTTCTGCAAATCCGGGTAAAGCCCCGCCCCGGCCGCCGCCAGCATCGCCGCACCGAGAGCGGTCGTCTCGACGAAATCCGGTCGTTCAACCGGAAGGTTCAGCACATTGGCTAGGTCCTGCGCCATCCAGGTGTTGGCCGCCATACCACCGTCGATCCTGAGCGTTTCCCAAGCGGTACCATCTGCAGAGAATGCTTTCGCGAGATCGTGCGTCTGATGCGCCATCGCCTCCAGCGCGGCGCGCGCCAATTGCGGCTTTCCGCTGGCAAAGCTCAAACCGGAGATCACGCCGCGCGCTTCCGCTCGCCAATGCGGGGCGCCGAGCCCTGCCAGCGCGGGTACAATCGTGACTCCGCCTGAATCGGGAATTGAACGCGCCAGTTCCTCGGTCTGGCTCGCCACTTCGACAATGCCGAGCGAGTCGCGCAGCCATTGGACCAGGCTTCCCGCGACGAATACGGAGCCTTCGATGGCATAGGTCCGCGTCCCGCCAATCTGCGACAGCACTGTGCCGAGCAGGCGATTGTCGGAATGCGGGATCGCTGAACCCTGGTTGGTCAGCACGAAAGCGCCGGTGCCATAGGTCGCCTTGGTCTCGCCAGGTGAGAGACAGGCCTGCCCGATGGTGGCAGATTGCTGATCACCCGCCATGCCCGCGATCGGGATCGAGCGCCCGAACAGCGAACGGTCGGTTTCGGCGAGCGCGCCCGACATATCGATAACTTCGGGCAGTGCGGCGCGCGGCACGCCGAAAAGGTCGCACAGCCCTTCATCGAATTGCGCGCCTGCCAGCTCGAGCAACAAAGTGCGGCTCGCATTACTGGCATCGGTGACGTGCATGCCGCCGGTCAGCTTGAAGGTCAGCCAGCTTTCGACGGTGCCGAATGCCAGCGTGCCCTTGTCCGCCGCGGCCCGGACCTCCGCCACATTGTCGAGGATCCAGCGCATTTTCGTGCCCGAAAAATAGGGATCGAGCAGTAGGCCCGTGCGCTGTTGCACGGTCTCTTCATGCCCGGCCTTGCGCAATTCCGCGCAGAACGGCTCGGTCCGCCGGTCCTGCCACACGATCGCGCGCGTCAAAGGCTCGCCGGTGGATTTGTCCCACGCGACCACGGTTTCGCGCTGGTTGGTGATGCCGATCGCCGCAATCGCGGCCGCGCCGCCAGCCTTGGGGATGACGTCGAGCGCGCATTCAAGCGTCTTGTCCCAGATCTCCGCCGCGTCATGCTCCACCCATCCGCTTTGCGGATAGTGCTGAGTCAGCTCGCGCTGCGCCGACGCGACGAAAACTCCGTCGCTCGCAAACAGCATCGCCCGGGTGGAAGTCGTGCCTTCGTCGAGGACAAGGATGTAGTCGGACATGTTTTCTGCGCCACCGTTTCGCTGCTTGAGCGTAGCGGAATTCTCGGCAACGCCCCTCTCTTGGCATGCAGAGCTAAATCGCTCGCGCGGTCACCGCAAGTGGATGACCTCGACAGACCCCCTGCCGGGCTCCATATGGAAAGGTATGGCAGGCATCCCTCCCAAACCATGGCCTACGGGCGAGGCCGAACAGCTCGAACCGCTGGTGCAGCGCGTGCTTGCTCCAAACCCCTCCCCCTACACCTACACCGGCACGCAGACCTATGTGGTCGGAGCGGGCGCGGATGTGGCGGTAATCGATCCGGGCCCCAATGACCCTGCACATATCGAAGCGATTATGGCAGCGGTTGGCGATGCGAAGGTCATCGCAATCATGTGTACCCACACACACCGTGACCACTCACCCGCTGCTGCGCCCTTGGCGAAACTCACGCAGGCACCGATTGTCGGCTGCGCGCCGCTGGTGCTCAAGACCGATCTGCCGCGCGCCGATGAGGCGTTCGACACCACTTATGAACCTGACCGCGTGCTCGAAGATGGCGAGCAGATGCGCGGGACCGGCTGGACGCTGACCGCTGTCGCGACGCCCGGCCACACGTCCAACCACCTCTGCTTCGCGCTCGAAGAGAGCGGCGCTCTGTTCACCGGCGATCACGTGATGGGCTGGTCGACGAGCGTGGTAATTCCGCCCGACGGCGACATGGGCGATTACATGGCGAGCCTCGAAAAGCTGCAGGCGCGCGAGGACACGGTCTATCACTCGGCGCACGGCGCTGCGATTACCAAGCCCAAACAATTGGTGCGCGGCATGATCGGCCACCGGCGCCAGCGCGAGAACCAGATCTTGCGGCTTATGGGCGAACAGGCCCGGCCCGTCTCCGCCTTTATTCCGCAGATGTATAAGGGGCTGGATGAGCGGCTTATCCCTGCCGCAGAAATGAGCGTGACCGCACATCTCATCGACCTGGAAAAGCGCGGCCTTGCAGGCCGCTCGCACGAGGCTGGCGTCGAAATCTGGCGTACGCGCTGATTGCCGAATTCGCTCGAAATTGCGCGCGGGCCTCCCTAGATGAAGCGAAATATTGTTACTGAGGGCTGACCATGAGCATCGAGACCAAAGTTCCTGCCGGTGAAGACCTGCTCGCCGAAATCGACCGTCTGCGCAAAGAGCGCAATGCCGTGATCCTCGCGCATTATTACCAGACCCCCGATATTCAGGATATCGCCGACTATGTCGGGGACTCGCTCCAGCTTTCGCAGATGGCGGCGGAGACCGATGCCGATGTCATCGCCTTTTGCGGTGTGAAATTCATGGCCGATACGGCCAAGATCCTGTCGCCCGAAAAGATCGTGGTGCTGCCAGACATGGATGCAGGGTGCAGCCTAGAAGACAGCTGCCCGCCGGAAAAGTTCAAGGCTTTCCGCGAAGCCCACCCCGATCACATCGCGCTCACCTACATCAATTGCTCGACCGAAGTGAAAGCGCTGTCGGACATCATCGTCACCAGTTCGAGCGCGGAAACAATCCTTCAGCAGATCCCTGAAGATCAGAAGATCATCTTCGGCCCGGACCGTCACCTTGGCGGATACCTCTCGCGCAAATTCAATCGCGAAATGCTGCTGTGGCCGGGCGTGTGCATCGTCCACGAAGCTTTTAGCGAAACCGAGCTTCTGAAGCTCAAAGAGGAGCACCCCGACGCGCCCATCGCTGCGCACCCGGAATGCCCGCCAACCATCGTCGATCACGCCGATTTTGTCGGCTCGACCAGCGGAATCCTGAAGTTCGCGCAGGAATTCGAAGGCGACACGCTGATCGTCGCGACCGAGCCGCACATCATCCACCAGATGGAAAAGGCGCTGCCGGAGAAGAACTTTATCGGCGCACCCGGGGCGGACGGCAATTGTTCGTGCAACATCTGTCCGTACATGGCGCTCAACACGATGGAGAAGCTCTACGTCGCGCTGCGCGATCTGGAACCGCGGATCGAGATCGAGGAAAATCTCCGTTTGAAGGCTAAGGAAAGCCTCGACCGCATGCTTGAGATGGCGAGCAGCAGCGTCGGCAAAGGCGATATCGGCGCAGTCGAGATCGAGGATATTCCCGAAGACGAAGTGCCCAGCGGGGACTGATCAGCGTGGGCCATTTCGGCGTCTCATGCGTTTAACCGCGCATGACCGCTGAAATTCGCTTTTTCTGGGCGCGCCTTAACGCCAATTACTGGTTCTATCCGGCCCTCTTTGCGATTCTTGCAACTTTGCTCGCTTTCGCAATGGTCTATCTCGACCGGTATGGTTTCTCCGAATTTTTGAACGACACCGATTGGCTCGTCCCGGTTCGCCCGAGCGGGGCTTCGGACATTCTCACAGTCATGGCCGGCGCAATGATTGGGGTCGCCTCCACCGTGTTTTCGATCACGCTCGTCGCGGTGACCTACGCCAGCGGCAATTACGGCCCGCGGCTGCTTACCAACTTCCTCGAGGACAAGGGCAATCAAGTCAGCCTGGCGACCTTTATCGGCACCTTCGTTTACACGCTGATCGTACTGCGCGCAGTTCGCGCCGAGGGAGAATCGCCTGCCTCTGCCGGTCAGGCGGGCGCGGACATGCTGCCCGGTTTCGCGCCGCAATTGTCGCTGCTCGTCGCCTATATTCTCATGGCGGCATGCGTCGCGGTACTGGTGTTCTTCCTCAACCACGTCCCTTCCTCCATCCGCATCAACAAGGTCTTGGAAGCGATCGGGCGCCGCCTGCTTGATACGATCCGCGAAACCTACCCGGTTGAGGATTCCTTTGCAGATGCCCGCGAGGGCGAAGGCGGCGAGACGGTGACGGCATGGGCGACCGGATATGTGCAGCTGATCGATTTTGAAGATCTGGAAAAGAAGGCTCGCGAAAGCGATTGCGTGTTCTCGCTGCGGGTGCGCACGGGAGACTTCGTCCACCGGGGCCTACCGTTGATGGACGTGAAAGGCGCCGATCCCGAGGAGATCGAAGAGCGCGTTCGCGAGGATATTACCCTCGGCCCGGTGCGAACGCCGGAACAGGATCCGCAGTTCCTTATCGATGAGCTGGTCGAGATCGGCCTGCGCGCGCTTTCCCCTGGCATCAACGATCCTTTTACGGCGATCACGGCGCTGCATTGGCTTGGCGCGGCAGTTTCCGACATCGGGCGGCGCGATCTGCGCAAGGACGTGTGCGGAGAGGATGCGGAGGATTGCCCCGTCATCCCGCTCGCCGACAGCTTCGATCATTATGTCGGGCGCGGTTTCGGCTCAATCCGTAGCGCTGTCGCCGCGAGTTCCAATGCCTGTCTGGTGATGCTGGATGTGCTCGCCGACGCCGCTCTGCCGATCCCCCATGACGGACGCCGGGGGCTTCTGCGCGAAGAGGCGCGTTTGCTAATCGAACAGGCCGAAACCGAGCTAGCGGGACCTGATCTCGAACGCGTCCGCGAAAAGCACCAGGCGTTCAAAGAGCGTTTCTCACAAGTTCGCTAGGGTTCGCGGGTATCGGCAGATGGTTTCGCCTGACTTGCGCGCGCCACCACCAACGCGCAGCCGAGCAGCATCATCCCTGCGATATCGAGCGGGGTAAGCACTTCACCGAAAACGCTAAACCCGATCACCGCGGCAATTGCAGGCTGGGTCAACAGCGCCAAGCCAATCACCAACGGCGGGAAATGGCCGAGTGAAAAGACCAGCAGACCCTGTCCGATTAGCTGACTGGTAATGAACAGCACGAGGATCGGCGTCCAGTCCTTCGGCCACACCGGCTCTCCGAGCGCGATAGCGAGCATAAGCAGCACCGGGCAGGCGAAAATGCTGACCCACACGAGAAGGCTCCATGATCCGAAGCGCGCGCGCTCCCCTTGCAAGGTGACGAGATAGACCGCGTAGAGCACGCCCGCCGTCAGGCAGAACAGGTCTCCGATGAACGTTTCGGCGGAGATTTCGAGACTTCGCCCGAGCAGGATGCCCGCCCCGCCCAGCGCAAAAACGATAGCGAGCCATTCGCTGCCTCGCGGCAGCATCCGGGCGGCAACAAAGCCCCAGAACATCAGGATGATCGACCCCGCATTGCCGAACAAGGTCGCATTGCCCAGCCGGGTCAGCCCGATGCCGACATGCCAGCTGGCAAGGTCCAGCGCAAAGGCCGTCGATCCGACCGCGACCAGGATCAGCGTCTTGCGCGGCATTCCCAACAGCGGCTGCGACGCCATCTTCGCGAATACGATAAGGAACGGCAGAGCGAGGAAGACGCGCCAGAAAGCGGCGGAGACGGGACCGGTATCGGCCAGCCGCACCAGCCACGGCCCCAGCGCCAGTGCGATGTTACCAGCGAGCAGTGCGGCGAGCAGCAAGGCTGCGCGCGCATCATAAAGTTTTGCTTCGCGGATCCCCTCTTTTTCCATGGTTGCGCCCTAGCGCGCTCGTCTCCAAGTGAATAGCCAAGCAATACAGCAGGAGGATACACCGCTATGCACGACGTTCTGTTCCAGCCGCTCACCATGGGTGCCCTACAGGCGAAGAACCGCATTTTCATGGCCCCGCTCACTCGCGGGCGCGCTGCCGATCCGATGTTCGTGCCCAACGAGATGATGGCGACCTATTACCGCCAGCGCGCCGGTGCCGGGATGATCCTGACCGAGGCTACGGGGATCAGCCGCGAAGGTCTGGGCTGGCCTTCGGCACCCGGTATCTGGAGCGATGAGCAGACCGAAGCGTGGAAGCCGATTACCAAGGCCGTTCATGACGAAGGCGGCCTTATCGTCATGCAGCTCTGGCACATGGGGAGGATCGTCCATCCGGTTTTCCTCGATGGCAACCCGCCCTTTTCTGCCAGCGCAACGACTGCGCCCGGTGAAGCGCACACGCCCGAGGGCAAGCAGCCCTACGCCGAGGCGCGGGCCATGACGAAGGAAGATATCGACCCGACGATCGCCGATTATCGCCGCGCGGCGGAGAACGCGAAGAAGGCCGGTTTCGACGGCGTCCAACTGCACGGTGCGAATGGCTACCTGATCGACCAGTTCCTGCGCGACAAGACCAATTTGCGCACCGACGAATATGGCGGATCGCCTGAAAACCGCACGCGGCTTATGCGCGAAGTGCTGGAAGTTCTTATCGAAGTGTGGGGCGCGGACCGCGTCGGTATCCGGCTTTCGCCCAATGGCGACTCGCAAGGAACCGACGACAGCAACCCCGCCGCGACTTTCGGTGCCGCTGCCAAGGTTTGCGAAGAGCTCGGCCTGGCATTCGTCGAATTGCGCCAGCCGGGGCCCGATGGGACTTTCGGCAGCACCGATGTTCCGAAGCAGGATCCCGTCATCCGGGCGAATTACACCGGGCCGCTGATCCTGAATTCCGACTATTCCGCGCAGGAAGCCGCCGACGATGTATCGAGCGGACGCTGCGAGGCAGTGACCTTTGGCCGGCCGTATATCTCCAACCCAGATCTTGAAAAGCGGATCGCTGCCGGAGCGCCGTTCAATCCGAACAAGGACGTGCCGAAAAGCTGGTACTTCCCGATCCCGCAGGGCTACATCGATTATCCGACTATGGAGCAAGAGAAGGCCGCGAACGCAGCCTGATCAGACCCTATTCACCCTCTTCCTGCACCGCTGGCGGCGCCGGTGGTGCAGGCTGGGGCGGAGCGACAGGCAGGGAGCCTCCTTCGCCATTGCTCGCAGCGTCAGCCGCCTGCGTTCTTTCGCTCTCAGCCTCCCCGTCGTCATCGCCATCGTCCGAAGTCGTCGTTGATGTGGCTGCCTCATCCACGGGTTCGATCGGCGGGGACTGCGATGTCAGCTGATCGAGAGGCAGCATGTCGTCGCTGATCGAACCGCCCAGTACATTGCCGGTCACCTCGCCGCCCTCATTTGCCGCGGTGTCTTCGCCGGAGGGATCATCGCTCCCACAGGCGGCTAGCAGTGCGAAAGCCGCACAGGCAGTGATCGATCGCTTCATCATGTCGCCCGCGCCTTTCGCGCAGATTTGTCGAGCGCGTCAAGAAAGCTCTGTGAACGGGCGATCAAGGCCTCGTCCCATTCCTGAGGCGAGATCTGTTTCCCGAGCCTCGCCATGCTGGTCACGCCAAACTCTTCGATACCGCACGGCACAATCCCTCCAAAATGCGACAGGTCCGGGTCGAGATTGACGGAAAATCCATGCATCGTCACCCAGCGGCGGACACGAACGCCGATTGCGCCGACCTTGGCCTCGCGCCCGTCGATATCCTGCGTCCAGATGCCGACGCGCCCTTCCGCTCGCCAGCTGTCGATCCCGAAATCGCCGAGCGTGTCGATTACCCACCCCTCGATCGCATGGACGAAGCAGCGCACATCCTTGCCGCGCTTGTTTAGGTCGAGCACGAGATAGCCGACCCGCTGCCCCGGACCGTGATAGGTGTAGCGCCCGCCGCGCCCGGCTTCGACAACTTCGAAGCGCGGATCGACAAGCTCGCTGGGATCGGCGCTGGTGCCGGCGGTGTAGACCGGCAGATGTTCAAGCAGCCAGATCAGCTCAGCGGCATCGCCTGCGGAAACAGCCGCATTGCGCGCCTCCATCTCATCGAGCGCGGCACGATAAGGGATTTGAGCGCTCTCGCGCCGCCATTCCATGGGACCAAAACCATCCTGCTGATGAGCGATGCTTGCCATCCCTTGTTGGTGGGGGCATTGAGTGTTCAGATCAAGGGACAAGACGCGAGATGCGCGCGGGGGATCGATGAATTTTGATATGAACAAGATATGGTCGCGCGCGATGGAGCTGGTGCGCGACAATTTCCAGTTTCTGGTGGTGATCGCAGGCATCTTCCTGTTGCTGCCGACGCTCGCTGCTTACCTGCTCATCCCCGATTTGCAGGCGGTCATGGACCCCGCCGCCGATCCCGAGGTTCTTGCAGCGCAGCTTCAGGACAAGCTTGGACCGCTCCTTGGAGTGGGGATCGTCGCGATGATATTCCAGTTTGCAGGTTACGGCGCGATGGTTGCTCTGATGGGCAATGCGCGGCCGACCGTCGGCGACGCACTGAAGGCAGGCTTGAAAGTCGTGCCGAGCACTTTCGGTGTGCTCGTTATCTTCATCCTTGCGTATGTTTTGAGCGCAATCGTGATTTCGGTGCCGGTCGGCATTATTGTCAGCCTCTCGGGGCTCGCGTCCCTGGCCTTCATCGCGGCCATCGTGGTTCTCGCGTTTGTCGTCTTCCTGCTTGCAAGAATGTCGATGAGCCTGCCCGTCCTCGTGCTGGAAGGGACGCTCAATCCTATCAAGGCGGTTTCGCGCAGCTTCCGCCTGACGGGCCCGAAAAAGTGGTCGATCATGCTGTTTTGGGGCGTCTTGTTCGCAGCATATATGGTGGTCGCGCTGCTTCTCACTTCGATCTTTGGCCTGATCGCAGCGCTCGCTGGCGACAGCGTGGTTGCCATGCTGATCCTCGGGCTCACCAACGGGTTGCTGGGCATGGGCATCGGCATGATCGTATCCGGACTTGCGGTCGCCATGCACGGGCAGCTCGCCGGACCGAGCGAGGCGGAGCTGACGTCTACCTTTGAATGAGTTCAGTCAGCCGCGCTCAGGCGCTTTCCATGCCCAGTACAATTTGCAGGGCAGGATGTTGAGCCATTCGAAGCCCGCGTCGATCCGTTCGAAATAGGGTGCGGATTCGTCCCTCACTGCAGAGGTAAACTGGTAGGCGAGAAAGCCGCCGCCGGGCTTCAGCACATCATGCGTCGCCTTTGCGATGGCCGAGGCGACGCCTGCGGGAAGCGTCGAAAAGGGCAAGCCGGAGAGGACGTAATCGGCCTGACCCAGACCGAGATCGCGCAGGATCTGCTCGACATTTTCCGCTGATCCCAAGACAGCGTGGAACCGTTTGTCGCGGATCGAGCGATTGAGGTAGTCGATGTAGATCGGGTTGGTATCGATCACCACAAGCGCGCCGTCGCCGCGCAATTTATCGAGCACGGGACGGCAGAAAGTGCCGATTCCGGGACCATATTCGACGAAGACCTCGCATTTTCCCCAATCGACCGGCGCGAGCATTTGCCGAACGGTGAAGCGGGAGGATGGAATGATCGATCCGACCATCCGCGGGTGCTCCAAAAATCCGCGAAAGAAGACGGAGCACTGCGCCGCATAATCGCGCCATCTTGCGCGAAAACCGCCGCGTTTTCCGAGTGCTACGTTGTTGCCGGTCATATTCCTCTGCCGCCCGGCCCTGCCGGATCATCGATTGAAAACAGAGCCTTCGGTTCGCAGACTGCATATCCGTTTGCAAGTCCCCAGCCGCTGGCTTAGCCAATCCGCCTGATGGCCGACGTCGAACCTCTTCCGAGCGTAACCGCACCCCGGCCCGTGTCGCGCGGGCGCATGGCGCTGCTCTTCACGGTCATGCTGGTCACGGCGGCGGGCAATACGGCGATGCAATCGGTCATGCCGTCGATCGGCACCGCGCTCGACGTGGACGATGTCTGGATCAGCTTAGCCTATAGCTGGTCGGCGTTGCTGTGGGTCGTGTGCGCCCCGATCTGGGCCGACAGGTCCGACCGGCGCGGGCGCAAGGCGATGATGGCGCTGGGTCTTACTGGCTTTATCGTGTCGATGGCGCTGTGCGGCCTTGTACTGTGGGCCGGTCTGTCGGGCTGGATCACCGCGTTCTGGGCACTGATCGCGTTCGCGGCCGCGCGCAGCCTTTATGGCGGGTTCGGCAGCGCGGCCCCTCCCGCCGTTCAGGCCTACGTTGCCGCGCGAACTCCGCGCGCCGAGCGGACGCAGGCGCTTTCGCTGATTGCATCGAGCTTTGGCCTCGGCACGGTGATCGGCCCCGCGCTTGCGCCGCTGATGGTGCTGCCTTTCCTTGGCCTCGGCCTGACAGGGCCCTTCATCTGCTTCGCAGTGCTCGGCCTCGCCGCGCTGATCCTGCTGCGCCTGCGCCTGCCCAATGATGAGCCGCAATTCCCCGCGCGAGGCCGCGCGTATGATGCACCCTATGCCAATGGCTCGGGAGGCGCGCCGCATGAGCATTACGATCACGATGACGACGACGATCAGGAAAGCGGGCCCGCGGCGTTACCGGACGCGCCGGTCAAGCGCCTGCGGTGGTTCGAGCCTCGATTGCGCCCCTGGGTCATCTCCGGGCTGATCGGGGGTCATGCGCAGGCGATGGTGCTGGGCATATCGGGCTTCCTCGTCCTCGACCGCCTTGGCCTGCGCGATAGCCCGGCGGAGGGCGCAGGCCCGGTCGGTATCGTGCTGATGAGCGGAGCCATCGCGACATTGCTGGCGCAGTGGGGGCTGATCCCGCGTTTCGACCTGGGCCCGCGAGCGGCCACTTTGTCCGGTATCCTCGTCGCGGCGGCGGGGGTCGCCTTGCTTGGCGCGGCGGGCGATCTGCACATGATCGCGCTGGGTTACGCCATCGCCTCGCTTGGGTTCGGATTGTTCCGGCCCGGCACGACGGCAGGGACATCGCTGGCGGTATCGCGCGCTGAGCAGGGACAAGCCTCGGGCATCGTCGCGTCGGTTGCCGGAGCGAGCTTCATCTATGCGCCCGCGCTCGGCGTGTGGCTTTACAATGTCAGCGACTGGCTCGGCTTCGGGCTCATCATCGCGCTATGCCTGATCGTGGCACTGGTCGGCGCTCGGACGCTCCAGCTCGACAGCAAGCTGACCCGCGAGAGCGCCTAAAGCAGCTTATGCACCTCATCCTGCGGACGGCAGATCGCCACGCCCTTTTCGGTTTCGACCAGCGGGCGGTTGATGAGTATCGGATCGGCCACCATCGCATCGAGCACGGTGTCGGCATCCGCATCGGGCAGGCCGCGCTCCTCGGCATCGGTTCCGCGCAGCCGCAGGCCTTGCGCAGGGGTGATCCCTGCATCCTTGTAAAGCTGTTTAAGCTTGTCTCGCGTAGGCGGGTTCTTGAGGTATTCGACGACCGTCAAATCCACGCCGTCCGTGTCCTCAAGAATCGCGAGCGTCTTGCGCGACGTCCCGCATTTCGGATTGTGCCAGATGGTCGCTTTCATGCCCTGATCTCCTAACCGTTTCGATTCAACGCGCTAACCCGGGCGCGACTTGTTTGCCACATCAAAGACCTTTTGCGATCTTTTCTCAATTACAGCTTGCAGTTGCGAGTAAGTTGCAATAGCAGCCTTTCAACGGACGGAAGGAAATTACCCAAATGATTCATCGCCTCTCGCGCGCGGCGCTCCTGCTTGGCTGCGCCACTTTTGCATTCCCGGCAGCTGCAGAAACTACAGACAGCGCTGCGGACTCGGTCGATTACGGCGACCGCGAAATCGAAGTGCGCGGCGATGTTCTCTACAGCGATCAGCTCAATTCGGTGAAGACCCCGACACCGGTTATCGATGTCCCGCAATCGGTTTCGATCGTCACGCAGGAACAGATCATTCAGCAGGGCTTCGACAGTATCGCCGATATCGTCCTTTACACGCCCGGCGTCACCAATTCGCAAGGCGAAGGCCACCGCGACGCAGTCGTATTTCGCGGAGTGCGTTCGACCGCCGATTTCTTCGTCGACGGCGTGCGCGATGACGTGCAGTATTACCGCAGCCTCTACAACCTAGAACAGGTTGAGATCCTGCGCGGTCCGAACGCGCTGCTGTTCGGTCGCGGCGGAACCGGCGGCGTGCTGAACCGCGTGACCAAGAAGGGCGCAATCGGCCAGCAATTTGTCGGCTATCTCGGCTCGGTCGACACCTTCGGTGCCTTCACCGGCCAGATCGACGTCAACTTTGCCACCAGCGAGAGCACCGCGCTGCGCATCAACGCAGCCTACGAAGACCTCAACAATCAACGCGATTTCTTCGATGGAGAGCGGATCGGGATCAACCCGACCTTCCGTGCCGAGCTGGGCCCGGCAACAATCATCGACCTGTCATACGAGTTTATCGACCACGAACGCTTCATCGATCGCGGTATTCCCGCGACCGAAGCGGGCCTGCCGGCTGAGCAATTCGACCGCATCACTTTCGGCGATCCGATCGACAATTTCACCACTCTCGAAGCCCATGTCTTCCGCGGCACGATCCAGCACGCCTTTTCCGAAAGCTTCAAAGGGAATTTCACCGCATCCTACGGTGATTACGACAAGGTCTATTCCAACCTGTTCCCGGTCGGTTTCGATGAGACCGCAAACGAAGTCGCGCTCGATGGCTATATCGACACCACCCAGCGCGAAAACCTGATCCTGACGGCAAACCTGATCGGCGAATTCGAAACCGGCAGCATCGGGCACACGATCCTGTTCGGCGGTGAGTTCATCGACACGGTCAACAACAACGACCGCTTCAATTCCTTCTTCGACCAGACGCAGGATGACGTCGAGTTTTTCACTCCTGTCCGCCCGCTGGCGATCCGCGGCGGTGTCGGCGTCAATTCATCCGGCGAAACCACGGTCAACACGTTCTCGCAGCTGAACGACGACACCGAAGCCGATGTGACCGTGTTCTCGCTCTACATCCAGGACGAGATCGAACTGACCGACTGGCTCAACGTGGTACTCGGCGCGCGCTTCGACAGCTTCGACATCACGGTCGACAATATCGAGACGTTCATCGACACCGGCGTACGCGACATCGCGACGCGGGTCGATGAGGAAATTTCGCCGCGTGTCGGCGTCATCCTCAAACCGCAAGAGAACATCTCGATCTACGGCAGCTATTCGGAAAGCTTCCTGCCGCGATCGGGCGAGCAGTTCGCCGACATCAATCCGCCGGACGACGCGCTCGATCCCGATACGTTCGAAAACCTCGAGCTCGGGCTGAAATGGGATATTCTCGACGCGCTGAGTTTCACCGCCGCGATCTTCCGCATCGAACAAAGCTCGCCGCAGGTGGCAGACGATGATCCGGGCACGCTCGATATCATAGACAGCGAAATCGAAGGCGTCGAACTGCAGCTGCAGGGCAACATCACCGATCGCTGGTTCTTCACCGCAGGGTACAGCTACCTCGACGGCAACCAGGTCGATGCTTTCGGCGTCGAAGGAAACCGGGTGCGCGAACTGCCCGAACACATGCTCAGCCTGTGGAGCACGTATCAGGTGACCGACCGGTTCGGTCTAGGCGGCGGCTTCACTTTCCAGGATGAGAGCTTCGCGGACAATGCGAACACTGTGACCCTCCCCGATTACATCCGCTTCGACGCGGCAGCGTATTACGACGTGTCCGACCGGGTGCGCCTGCAGGTGAACATCGAAAACCTGTTCGACGAGGATTACTTCCCCAACGCACACATTGCCGACAACATCACCGTCGGCGCACCGCTCAACGCACGCTTTACGGTGACAGGCCGGTTCTAAAAGTTCAGGAGCCGCCGTCCGGATCGGAGGGCGACGCTCTGAGCGCAGGGACGCTGGCCGCGGCATCGGCGGCGCTGATACCCGGTGCGGGGGCGGCGCTGATGCTTTCGCCGCGGCGCATTACGCGCCCGGCCCGCTGGATCGCCTCGACTAGCCGGGGATAGACACCGCACCGGCACATATTCGTGATCGCCGCTTCGATCTCGGCCTTGCTCGGCGCAGAATTGCGATCGAGCAGAGCGGCTGCCGCGATCACGATGCCCGGCGTGCAATAGCCGCATTGGATCGCCTGCTCCGCCACCATCGCCTGCTGGACCGGGTGGGAGCGATCTCGCGACAGGCCTTCGATAGTGGTGATGAAGCGTCCTTCAGCCTCGGCAATGGTGATACGGCAGGATCGCAGCGCCGTGCCATCGACGAGCACCATGCATGCACCCACGCAGTCGCCGCCGCCGCAGCTCTTGGTGCCAGTCAGATTGGCAGCTTCACGCAGCGCGTAGAGCAGCGGCATTTCGGGATCGAGGTCGAATTCGACCGGACGATCGTTCACTGTCATGCGCGGCATGGGCCAGCCTTACGGAGCGTAAAATTCAAGCAGGCCGCAGCGATCGCAGCGATGTGTCTCAACTTCGCGGACTGCTTTCTTGTCGACCTTGATCGATCCCCACCACGCTTTGCGCGGCTCACCGGGCTGCCATTTTGCAACGTGAACAGCACCATAGCCTTCATCGATCAAATGGCCTTGCTGCATCCTGCCCTGGCATTTGCCGCAGGTCTTGGTGGGGCGCATTACTTACGCCAGCTGTCGTCGATCTTGTCGACGCGCCGCTTCCACGCTTCGAAATCGAACACACCGGCACCGCCTTGCTGTTGCATCACCGAAAGATCGCGCTGGTGAACATCGACGACCTCCTGCGGGACGACGTTGGCCTCGCCCTGGCTGAGCGTTGCGACCTGGATTTCGCACGCCCGCTGGAGCGCCCACATCTTCACGAACATGCCCTGGATACCCTTGTCCATCACGACCGGGCCGTGATTGCGGAGCATCAAAATCGAGTGATCGCCGAGGTTTTCGACCAGCCGCTCACCCTCTTCCGCGCGCACCGTCACCCCTTCGAAATCGTGGTAGCCGATCTGGTCCTGAAAGTTGCAGGCATAGAAATTGGTCGGGACGAGGCCGTCCTTGTGGCTGCACACCGCCATGGTCGCGGTCGTGTGAACGTGGCAGATCGCATTGGCGCGTTCGCCCAGATGCTTGTGAAAATAGGCATGCTGGGTGAAACCCGCCTTGTTCACCATGTAGGGCGAACCGCCGACATTGTTGCCCTCGACATCGATCTTCACGAGGTTCGATGCGGTCACCTCGTCATAGAGCAGCCCGAACGGATTGATGAGGAAGGTGTCTTTCTCCCCCGGCACTTTCAGTGAAATGTGATTGTAGATCGATTCCGACCAGCCGAGGTGGTCGAATATCCGGTAGCACGCTGCGAGATCGAGCCGCGCCTGCCATTCTTCCTTGCTGCATTCGATGTTTGGTTTGAGCTGCGTTGCCATGATCCGGCGTCCTTTCCTCAATTCGCGTTTGCGCCGTTATCGCACGGCGAGGGGGCGGCGCACAAGGATTCGCTTTACGCCTAGCCTGCCCTGCGGCTAGGCGAGCAGACGATGACCGAAGCGGCGACCGCACCTGAGAATTCATCGGCCAAATTGGTGCGGGGCGGCATTCCCGGACATCTCGTCGGCCAAACCCTGCCAGCCATTATCGGCGTGGCGGCAATCATGTCGATCGGCCTCGTCGATGCCTATTTCATCGGGCAACTCGGCAGCGATGCGTTGGCCGCGATCTCGTTCATTTTTCCGATATCGGTCGCGCTAACCTCGCTCGGCGTCGGCGTGATGGTCGGCATCAACTCGGTCGTCTCGCGCGCGCTTGGCGAAGGGGACGACGAAAAAGCCGCTCGGCGCGCGAATTTCGGCGTGGTGTTTGCTGTCGGCTGCGGGCTCGTGATGGGCCTTGCGCTGTTTCTGCTCCTCGATCCGCTGTTCACGCTGATGAATGCGCCGGAAAACCTCCTGCCGCTGATCCGCACCTATATGCAGCCCTTTGCACTCGGTTTTCCGCTGATCCTCGCGATCATGGGCTTCAACGGTGTGCTGCGCGGACAAGGGGAGGCCCGCAAGACGAGCTATGTGTCGCTGACCTATGCCGCCGCCAACTGGATCCTCGATCCGTTGCTGATCACCGGGGTCGCGGGATTCGGCGGCTTCGGCATCGTGGGCGCAGCCTATGCGACCATTATCGGTTGGGCATTCGGTGCGGCGATGGCGGTGTACCTGATGACGCGGGCGGAATTGCCACTCGATTTTTCGCTCTTGAGAGAGTGCAGCCTCGTCGATCCGGCCAAGGCCATCGTCAAGGTTGCCGGGCCCGCCGCCTTTTCCAACGCCATCAACCCGATAGGCCTTTCGATCCTGACCGCGCTTATCGCGAGCGCGGGGCAGGATGCGGTCGCAGGCTTCGGCGCGGCGGGCCGGCTTCAGAGTTTCGCGACGGTGCCTCTGTTGGCGCTGTCGGGCGCGATCGGATCGATCGTCGGGCAGAACTGGGGCGCGCGCGAATATGACCGCGCCAGGCAGGCGGCGCTTTACGCTGCCGCTTTCTGCGTGGCTTGGGGACTTTCGACAGCGGTGGTCCTGTTCGCCGCGGGCGAATGGTTCGCGCAGCTCTTCACCGAAGACGACGCGGTGATCCAAGAATTCGCGCTCTATCTGGAGATTGCCGCGTGGGGATATGCCGGGTTCGGCCTGCTGATCGTGGCCAACGGCATCCTCAACGCCATCGACCAGGCAAAATATGCGCTGCTGCAATCGGTTGCCCGCGTGTTCCTGATCATGCTGCCGGTCGCGGTTCTGCTGCAAGGCGATTGGGGCAGCGAGGCGATCTACACCGCCGAACTTGCCGCCAACGTCTTCGGAGCGATCAGCGGAGCGGGCCTCATGTATTACGTCTTGAAAGTGCGCGCGGCGCGGCGGGAGCAGTAGCCCTTCGTTAACCATCCTCCGGCATAGCGGTGCCTGATTAGCAACAGGAACGCTTGGGCAATGGACGACCTGCTGGCGGATTTCGTCGCCGAAACACGAGAAATGCTGGAAGCCAGCGAAGGCGAAATCGTCGCTTGGGAAGCAGACCCGGCGGACAGCGCGCGTCTCGATACGATCTTCCGCTTCGTCCACACCGTAAAAGGCAATTGCGGCTTTTTCGACTTTCCGCGGCTCGCCGGATTGAGCCATGCCGCCGAAGACGCCCTCGCCGATTGCCGGGCCGGGCGGCGAAAGCCCGATGCCGCTCTCGTCACAGCAGTGCTCGCCATCGTCGACCGCATTTCGGCCATGGTCGATGCTATCGAGGCGGGCGAGGAATTTCCCGAAGGCGGCGATGACACCCTGATCGCCGCACTCGGCAACGATCAGGACGCGAGCGATCTGGCTTTCGACGAACCAGATGGCACTTCCGGTCACGGTGCAGCGTCGGGATTGGTCAGCACCGATGCCGCGGCGAGTGAGGGCGATGCACCGAAACGGGTCGATCCGAACCCATCTGTGCAGCGCAGTATCCGGCTGCCTGTGGACCTGCTCGACCGGGTGATGAGCGGCGTTTCCGACATGGTGCTTGCCCGCAACGACCTCGGCCACCGGCTACGCCAGGCGGGCAATCAGCCAACCATCGACGGACCATTCGAGCGGCTTACCACCATCCTCTCCGATGTCCGCGATGCCATCACCCGCATGCGGATGCAGCGGATCGAGACGCTGTTTTCCGCCCTTCCTCGCCTGGTGCGAGACCTTTCTGCGGAGCTTGGCAAGCAGGTGATGGTCGATCTCGAAGGCGGCGATGTCGAGCTCGACCGCGAAATGGTCGAAATGGTGCGCGACCCGCTCACCCACATTATTCGCAACGCAATCGACCACGGGATCGAGACGCCCTCCGCACGGCTGAAAGACGGCAAACGGGAAATCGGTCTGCTTTCGATCGCGGCGCGCCAATCGGGCAACACGATCTCAATCGTGGTGAGCGATGACGGACGCGGCCTCGATGAAAAACGGATCGCCGACAAAGCTGTCGAAACCGGCCTCATCACCGCCAGCCAGCGCGCCGAGATGAGCCGCGAGAAAATCCTCCAGCTGATCTTCGAACCGGGCTTCTCGACAGCGGACACGGTAAGCAATGTCTCCGGTCGGGGCGTGGGGCTGGATGTCGTGCGCGACAATCTCGAAAAGGTCGGCGGAAGCATCAAGGTATCGAGCCAGCCGGGTATCGGTACGCTCTTCACGCTCCAGATCCCGCTCACGCTCAGCATCATTGCGGGCCTCACGGTCGAGGTTGGCGATCAGCGTTTCGCCATTCCTCAAAGCTATATCGAAGAGATCATCCATTCCTCGGCCAAGGCGCTCGATTTCACCCGTGTCGGCGAGACGGCGCTCGTCACGTTCCGGGGAGACCGGGTGCCGTGCCTGATGCTGTCCGAGGTCCTCGCGCTGGATCAGGGCGATATCGGCGAGGGCGATCACACGATGGTCATGCTTCGCCTCGCAAGCGGCGACCTTTTCGCATTGGCTGTCGAGCGGATCCACTCTCACGGAGATCTTGTGGTCAAACCCCTCGCCCCTGCGGTCATGAGGAGCGAAATCTACGCTGGCTCCTCTCTGCTGGACAATGGCGAGCCGATCCTGCTTCTCGATGTGACGAATATCGCGAGCCGGTATGGCCTCGTGTCAGATGCCCGTACACGGGTGCGCGAGATTGGCGACGACATTGTCGAGACTGCCAAAAATACCGTCAGCCGCGCCATGCTCTTCACCGATTTCGACAATCGGCGGTGCGCGATCCGGCTCGAACTGGTCAAGCGTATCGAAACCGCACCGGCCTCCGCGCTCGACCTCACCGGCACGAAGCCTCGCGCGGTCATCGACGGCGCGATATTGCCGGTCGTCGGCCTTCCCGAAGGACAGGTGCCTGCGGAAAAGGTCCGTCTCCTGCGCCTGAGCGATGGCGAGTGCGAGCTGCTTCACGCGGTTCGCGATATCGACGATGCGGTTGAACTGTCGGGCAAGCTTAAACCTGAGCGCGACGATCCGCTGATCGAGGCTGTGACACTCATCAATGGAGCGACGGTCTCGCTTCTCGATGGCCACGAATTGTTCACGCGCCACGGCGAACCGCCGGAAATGCTGGCAAAGCCGCTCTGCCACATTCCGGATGATGAATGGTCGCGAACAATCCTCGCCCCGCTCGTAGTGTCGGCCGGATACGAAATCGCGGATGGCAGTGACGATCAGAACATCGGCGAAGGCGCTGTCCGTATCGTTTTTGCAGAAGACAATGACACTGTTCCCGCCGGGGAAGATGGACCTGTCATCCGGCTGCGCTCCGAACTCGATGCCGGCGCTGGCGATGACAGCATATATCGCTACGACCGCGAAGCCTTGGTCCGCGCGCTCGGCGATGCACGACCAGCCCGAGGAGCGACGCAATGAACGATCTTATGGTCATGACACAGATCGCGGGCCGCCGCTGCGCCCTTCCCGCGCATGATGTGAAGTCGGTCATCGAGCTTTCCACCATCACCCCGGTTCCGCAAACGCCCGATTTCATCGCCGGGATCACGGCCATGCGCAGCCAGGCGCTAACGGTGATCGACTGCAGGCTCGCACTCGGTTTTGCTGAGGGAGATTGGGAAACAGATGACCGTGCGGCGGTCGTGGCGATCGACGGACACTTCTACGCTCTTTTGATCGATGCGATCGAGGACATCACGACGACGACCAGCGAACCGGGGCAGGTAAGCGGGGGTTTCGGTCCGGAATGGTCACGGGTCGCAAAGGGCATGATCGAGACCGCGGCAGGTCCCGCACTGCTGATCAACTTTCCCGCCTTGATCGCCGGACCTGGCGACAATCAGGCAGGTCTTCATGCCGCAGCTTAATCCAATAGTTACCGCTTTCCCGTACCGCTCGAGCGATAACAATAGGGGTTGTTCATGAAGACGTGTCTTATCGTCGATGATTCGCGGGTCATCCGCAAGGTTTCGAGACATATCCTCGAAACCCTGGGCTTTGCTGTCGACGAGGCCGAAAACGGCCAGACCGGGCTCGACGCGTGTGAAACGAACATGCCTGACGTCGTCCTGCTCGACTGGAACATGCCGGTCATGACCGGGATCGAGTTCATCACGCAGCTGCGTCAGCGACCCGGCGGCGACAAGCCCAAAGTGGTGTTCTGCACGACCGAGAACGACGTCGCGCATATTCGCGAGGCCATTCAGGCGGGCGCGGACGAATATGTCATGAAGCCGTTCGATCACGAAACGCTGCAGATAAAACTGCAGTTGGTCGGATTCGCGTGAACGCGGCATCCCCTCCTCCCAAAGGTATATTGGCAAGCGCCGCTCGCGCATCTGACGTATCGGCCTTCGGCCACCGCGATGCTTGCACTGCGCGGGTCATGATCGTCGACGACTCGCTGACAGTCCGCACGATCTTCAAACGCATGGTCGAAAGCGATGGCGGCATGACAGTTGTCGCCACCGCCAGCAGCGCCGAACGCGCCATCGCCCAGCTCAAGACTGTGGACGTCGACGTGATCCTGCTCGACCTGGAAATGCCGGGCATGGGCGGGCTCGAGGCTCTGCCATCGATCTTGAAGACTGCCGAGAACGCGCAGGTCCTCGTGGTTTCTTCCCTCACCGAGGACGGCGCGGAGCATACGGTGACCGCACTCTCCATGGGTGCAGCCGACACAATGCTAAAACCGCGCCCCGGCGGGTTTAACGAAGACTATCGCAGTCAGCTGCTCGGGAAAATCCGCGCGCTTGGTCCGGCTTCTCCGGAAGACGAGACAGCGACCGAACGCGCAGAAACGGGTTCGGTCGGCGAGCGCATTCGGCGGGCGCACAAGTGGCCCAAAGTGATCGCAATCGGCGCATCGACCGGCGGCATTCACGCGCTGAACATCCTGCTGCGCAATCTACAGCCGAACCTCGATCTGCCGATCCTTGTGACACAGCATTTGCCGCAATCCTTCATTCCGGTGTTCGCACGGCAGATCGAAACGACCAGCGCGCGCCGGACAGTCATAGCCGAGGACGGTGTTGAAATTCGAGCGGGTGAGGTCACCGTAGCAGCGGGTCACGGCCATCTCGCCGTACGGCGCGTTGGCGATCGGTTCATCTGCAAGGTGTCTAGCGAACCGGCACCCAGCGGCTGTATGCCGTCTGTCGATCCGATGCTCGCCAGCCTATCATCGGCCTATGATGGCCATGTGCTGGCCGTTATCCTGTCCGGCATGGGACGCGACGGCCTGCAAGGCGCCAGGTCCCTTGCCCGAAATGGCGGGACCATCTTCGCGCAGAATGCCGAAACCAGCGCGGTCTGGGGCATGCCCGGCGCCGTTGCCAAGGACGGACTGGCCAGTCTGGTCGCCCCGCCGGAAGAATTGGCAGCTGCGATCATGGATGAAACTCTCGCGGCGGCTTCGAAATAGAATGCGCACGGAAAATCCCATGGACGCGAGCCAGGCCTCATACCAGATCATCGACGATCTGCTGGAGGCGCGTACCGGTCAGCACCTTTCCGAAAGCCGCAGATGGCGCGTCGCAACCGCACTGTCCGGCGTTTTTCGCGAGCATGGCATCAGCAATATCGATCAGCTCGTCTGCCTGCTCGACCTGCCGATGCGCACGCCTGGAAAGCCGGAACTTGCCCAGCAAGTGGTCGAAGCGCTGCTGAACAACGAAACCTATTTCTACCGCGACAAGCCGACCTTCGATCAGCTTGCGGACGATATCATCCCAACCATTGCCGAGCGCCGCGAGCATTCGAAACGCATTTCGATCTGGTGCGCCGGGTGTTCAACCGGTCAGGAAGTTCACTCGATCGCGATGATCTTCGCCGACATGGCCGATCGTTGGAAGGATTGGACGATAGATATCCTCGGCACCGACGTATCGCACCGCGCAATAAACGCGGCGCGTAACGGGGTTTACAGTCAGTTCGAGGTCCAGCGCGGTCTGGGCGTTGCGCAGATGCTCACACACTTCGATGAAACGAGCCAAGGCTGGCAGGTCGTCGAAGAGACGCGCGCGATGTCGCGGTTTCAGCAGCACAACGTGCTGAGCGATCCGCCATCGCGGCACAAATTCGATCTTGTCCTGTGCCGGAACGTCCTGCTTTACTTCGATCAGGCAAACCGGGAGCGTGCGTTCAGCAGGCTGCATAGCGCGATGGCCGACGACGGGTTTCTGATGCTCGGCGCTGGCGAAACGGTGGTCGGGCAGACGCGGGCCTTCATGCCTTCACCCAAGCGGGCCTCCATCTACGAGGCAACACCTAGCCCCCATGAAACCCCTCTGCTCGCTACAGGCTAACCGCAAAAGCGCGCAGGAGGTGGGTTTTTCGGGCCCGTCAGCCTCGCTTTTACGAAAGATTAGCCATTCAAATTTAGAGATTTCGCAAGATTAGGCCGCGGCGAGACAGCACCGGCATACGGGTTCGTGCCCTATGGGGCCAAGATGGGGAATGTCGTTGCCAATTGAGGCCAAGAAACTGAATCTGTCTCCGACGGGACTGGTTCTCGCTCCGCTGGTCATTCTGACCGGGGTGTTCGGCCTGATCGGCATCGGCGTATTCGCCAGCGAACAGTTCAAGCTGCTTGCACCTGCAACTCTGCTCATCATCGGATTGTCGATTTACGCAGCGACCGTGCTTTTCCTGAGCCGCAGCGGCCTTGCAAATGTGCGGGAGCTGGAACGGGTGATGACGAAGGACAGCCTGACCAGCCTTCCCAATCGCCGGGCCTTGCACAGCGATATCGAGGCGATGTCTGAGGTCCATGACGAGATCGCAATCGCATTGATCGATCTTGATGCCTTCAAACAGGTGAATGACCATTACGGCCACGCCGTCGGCGATCAGCTGATCCAGAAATGCGCAACCTTGCTCAAGGAAATCTGCGCAGGTGAGGCGAGCTGTTACCGGCTTGGCGGCGACGAGTTTGCCGCCGTCATGGCAGGCGATGCTGCGGGTACTCTCCTCGAAGGGCTTTGCCGGTCGCTGCTCGAAACCCTCGCCACGGCTATCGAGGTCGACAAGCGAGAGATTGTGGTAGGCGCGAGCATCGGCTTGGCACGAAGCACCGCCGCGGCCCGCCTTTCCTCCTCGGAAATGCTACGCCGCAGCGACGTCGCGATGTACATGTCGAAGCGCGGCGGCAAGATGCGCTGCACCTGGTTCAACGAGACATTCGATCAGCGGCGCGAAGCCGTGCGCGAGCTTGAAGACGATCTGCGCAGCGCGATTTCGAACGATGAATTCGCCATCGCATACCAGCCACTGGTCGATGCGAAAGAGGGGCGCATCGTCGCAGTCGAGGCGTTGCTGCGCTGGAACCGCACCACAGGATCGCCGCTCGGCCCCAACATCTTCATCCCTGTCGCCGAACAGTCAGGCATCATCAATCCCATCGGGCTCTGGGTGCTCAGGCGGGCGATGTGCGACGCCATGCGATGGGGCGAGATCACCCTATCGGTGAACATTTCCGCCGCGCAGCTTCGCAATCCCGAATTCCCGATAAAGCTCGGCGAAATCCTGGAAGAGACCGGCTTTCCGGCCGAGCAGCTCGAGCTGGAAGTCACCGAGACCTGCCTCGTGCTCGACCCGGTGGTGGCTGAGCGCAGCCTCAATGTGATCCGCAGTTTCGGCGTCCGCATCTCGCTCGACGATTTCGGTACCGGCTACGCGTCGATCGGTTTCCTGCGGCAATTCCGCTTCGAAAAGCTCAAGCTCGATCGCACTCTCGTGGTGCAGGCGGGCGAGGATGATGGCAGCCGCGCTATGATGCTTTCCAGCATCGCAGTCGCCCGCGCGCTGGGGATGGATGTCACCGCAGAGGGCGTGGAAACCGACGAGCAGGCCGATCTCGTGCGGACGGCAGGATGCGACCAGATTCAGGGATGGCTGTTTTACAAGGCCATGCCCGCAGAAGAGATCGACAAGCTGATTGCAGCGCAGGACGCGCAGGCAAAATTGCTCGGGGAGAGCAATAGGGGGGAGCAGGCGGCATGAGCTCGGTAACACCGGTATTTCCAGAAACCGCGAAAGCAGAAGCGGGATTCGCTCCTGCAGAATCTCCGGAAGTCGTGCAGGAAGACTATCGCTACGAAGAAAGCGTTGGCCCGATCACCGGTTGGTACCGCCGCCGCAGCACGCCGCAGAAGGTTTTCCTGACCGTCGGAATGCCGCTCGCGCTGATCGTGATGACAGCGAGCCTCTCCTTTGTCGGCCTTGGTCAGATCTCCGCCGACTTGCAGGCAGCGCAGCCCGAAACGATCGCGCTTGCAGCACAGCAAGCCGATGATCTGCGCTTTGTCATGCTTGTCGCCGTCGCCATCGGCCTCGGGGTGATGCTGGCACTTCTCGCGGCGATCAGGACCGACATTGTGCGCACTTCGCGCCAGATCGTCGATTGTGTCCAGCGCATTGCATCAGGCCAGCACAATATCGTCGTCCCGCACCGCGACCGGATCGACGAGTATGGCGAGATGGCGGTCGAGATCGAGAAACTTCGCCTGGCCAGCATCGAGCTTGCCTCACTTAACCGTGAGCGCGCCGAACGGGCCAGCGCCGAGCTCGAAGAGCAGGCCCGGCTTCAGCTTCAGGCGGAAGAGGCGAGAAACGAGCGCGAAACCATGCTTCGCGATCTTGCCGACCAGTTCGAGAGCATGATCGGCGATGTCACTAGCAGCGTTGCTGCGGCTTCGACCCAGCTTCAGTCCACCTCGCAATCGATGGCCACCAGCGCGGACGAAGCGAGCCGACGCAGCAAAGACGTGTCTACCGCCATGTCCGACGCGAATACCGGCGCGACGGCGGCCGCCGCTGCGAGCGATGAGTTCGCGATGTCGATCGGCGAGATCAGCAGACAGGCGGCATCATCGGCGGAGCTCGCGCGCACGGCGACGCTTTCAGCCAACGAGGCAGACCTCACCATCTCCGCACTTTCGGATTCCGCGCAGCAGATCGGCCAGGTCGTCGAATTGATCCAGACCATCGCCCAGCGCACCAATCTGCTCGCGCTCAATGCCTCGATCGAGGCCGCGCGCGGCGGAGAAGCCGGTCGCGGATTTGCAGTCGTCGCCAGCGAGGTCAAAGAGCTCGCTATGCAGACTAGCCGCGCGACCGAGCGTGTGGCCGAGCAGATCACGACGATGCAGAACACGACCGGCGCGAGCGTTTCGGCGCTCCGTTCGATCGCGGAGCAAGTGCAGCAGCTTGAGAGTACGGCCGTTTCCATCGCCAGCGCGGTCGATCAGCAATCGGTCGCGGGTCAGGATCTGGCACGCAGCATCGATCTCGCCGCGCGCGGCACGCAGCAGGTCTCAGGGCATATCGAAGATGTGCATCAATTGTCGCTTTCGACCGGCTCTGCGGCCAGTCAGGTTCTTTCCAGCGCAACCGAGCTTGAGCAGCAGGCATCGACGCTGCGCAGCCAGGTAAACGGCTTTCTCGGGAAAATCCGCGCGGGATAGTGCGCATTTCCATACTTGCACGGGCTGCGGGCAAGGAAATGGAAAGGATTTTCGTTCAGGATTTTTGATGTGATGTACGAGACCGAAGGTTCTTCCGCATGAATATGATCAGCCTGCAGGACGAGCGCGAAGAGCTTGCTGTGCCGGACTTTGCAAGTTCGCCAAATATCGATCTCGAAACCGAGCTTGAGAACGCGCCTGCCGGATCCTTGCAGAGCAGTTTTCTCGAGAAGTTCCGCTGGTTCCGCGACTTGCGGACAAAGGGCAAGATCAATGCGATCTTCGGCACCTTTTTCGCGGTGCTGTTTGCGATCGGGCTGGTGCTGACGATCGGCCTCAGCGAAGTGTATCTGCGTTACCAGACCTCGGCCGAGGTCAAGGACGGCGTGATCGCTGCAACCGAACTGCGCGGATCGACCGGTGAACTGCGGTACAACACGGTGCGCATGATCTTCGGCGAAGAAGCGCAAGCGCGCGACCGCCAGGCCCGCAGTTTCGCCGCCGCTCGCGAGCAGCTCGGCGAGGTGGCGAGCGTCGTCAACAAACATGTCCCTCAGCTCAATGACCGGTTGGAGGAAAACCGCACCAGTTTCGTCGAGTACAACACGACTTTCGAAAGGCTGCTCGACAGCCTCGACCGCGAAGGCCGCAGCGACGCCTCCGTCGCGCTCGCATATCAATTGTCGGACCAAGGCGATGCGCTGTTCGAACAGGCCGATCAATTCGCCGTCGACCTGAGCGTGGAATCCGCCCAGATCGAAGCGGACGGTGTCGACTATTTCTTCTCCATGGTCACCATAGTGGCCGTGCTCGCCGTAATCGGAATATCGATCCTGCTAGCCGGGATGAGCTATCTCTCTTTCGGCTTTTCGGGCAAAATCATGGAAATCACGCACGGCATGGTCCGCCTGGCAAAGGGCGACCGAGACTTTCAGGTCGATGGTCTCGATCGCAAGGACGAGCTGGGCGATATGAGCCGCACGCTCACCATGTTCAAACGCGCGAGCCGACAGCTGGAACAATGGGCCCGGGAACGCGCAGACCGTGCCGAAGAGGAAATCCGTGTTCAGCAGGAACGGGAGCGCGAACGCGAAGAAGCCGAAAATCGCAGGGCCACCCTGCTTACGGACGTCGCCAAGCAATTCGAGCGCACCGTTGGCGAGGTCGTGAGCAATGTCGGCACGGCATCCCGCGAGCTGCAAAGCACGGCCACGCGCATGGCGGGCACGGCCGAACAGGCGAGCCAGCGCACCAGCGAATTGTCGAACGACATGGTCGAGGCAAATGCCGGAGCCACGGCGGCGGCGGCAGCGAGTGACGAGTTCGCCCTTTCGATCGGTGAGATCAGCCGCCAAGCAGCGTCCTCCAGCGAGCTTGCCCGATTGGCGACCGACGCGACCGAAGAAGCGGACACCACCATCTCCGCGCTTTCGAGCTCGGCAGAACAGGTGGGGCAGATCGTGGAATTGATCCAGACCATCGCCCAGCGCACCAATCTGCTCGCGCTCAACGCCTCGATCGAGGCTGCGCGCGGCGGAGAAGCGGGGCGCGGTTTTGCGGTCGTCGCCAGCGAGGTCAAGGAACTCGCCATGCAGACGAGCCGCGCGACCGAGCAGGTCGCCGACCAGATCCGGGCGATGCAGGACACGACCGGAGCAAGTGTTTCCGCGCTTCGCTCGATCGCGACGCAGGTCAAGGAACTGGAGACGACCGCCGTTTCGATCGCCAGCGCGGTCGATCAGCAGTCGGTCGCAGGGCAGGATCTCGCGCGCAGTATCGATCTGGCCGCGCGTGGCACGGAGAAAGTCGCGACCCATGTTGACGACGTGCGCGAATTGTCGCTTTCAACTGGGGCCGCAGCGAGCCAGGTGCTGAGCAGCGCCAACGATCTCGACAAGCAGGCGACCACCCTCAACGAGCAGGTCGAGACCTTCCTGAGGCAAGTCCGCGAAGGATAATCACACACGCTGTAGCTGGGCGGATCATCGGCCGCCTGCCGTCCGCGCGTTAACCCGTTCGCTTGCCACCAGCTCCGCTGGCCTGCACATTCGCGCATCGTTGGCAAACGGCTGGAGGCACCGCGATGCCCTCGCGCAAGAAAACTGCTGTCATCATTATTCACGGGATCGGCGAGCAGCGCCCGATGGACACGCTGTGGAGCTTCATCGACGCCGCCTGGTCCAACGATCCCGAGATGGTCGATCCCTATCAGCGCGAAGTGTATTCGACACCAGGCGGGACCGAGAACAATCACGAGCTGCGCCGGGTCACGACCCGTGGCGACAAGCATTCGGGCCGAAGCTTCGATTTCTACGAATATTATTGGGCGCACATGATGCTCGGCAACACGCTGGGTGATATCCGGCGCTGGCTGGTTTCGCTGTTCTGGCGGCGGAAAGGCAGCTTGCCCCGCGCCTATCAGGCCTATTGGATTGCCGGGTGGACGGCGGTCTTGCTCGCCATCATTGCCTATGTCGCCTGGCTCGCCCTCGCGCCCGATCTCGCGTGGTTCACGGCTGTCGCCGGCCTGGTTTTTCCCGCTCTCGCCGCTGTCATACTTGGGAAGATCGTCAACGTAGCGGGCGATGCCGCGCGCTACCTTCGCGCTGAACCGCGCAACGTTGAAGCTCGCCAGCGCATCCGCGCCGAGGGAATCGCCTTGATCGAGCGGCTGCGCGCGACCGAGCGGTACGATCGGATCGTCATGGTGGGACACAGCCTCGGTTCGCTGGTCGCTTACGATATCCTCACGCACGCCTGGGCCGGTCTGGACAGCGAGCGGCTGAAACAGCAGCATGCGAAATCGGAAAGCCTGATGCACGCACTCGACACTCTCGAGGATGCAGGCGCGGCGCTGTTCCTTCACGACAAGCAAGATGACCGCCTTGTCCCGATCACGCCCGCCGAAGGCCTGGAGGAAAAGCGCGCGCATTACCGCGATCTTCAACGTGAATATCGGCGCGCGCTGGCAGGTCAGCCCGATCCGCTATGGCTGGTGAGCGATCTTGTCACCCTGGGATCGCCGCTTGGCAGGGCGAATGTGCTCCTCGCAGACAGCGAGGAGGCGTTCGCGCTTCGCAAGGAGCGCCGCGAGCTTCCCAGCGATCCGCCCGAATACGAGTACTGGGCGAAGGATGTGAAACAGTTCAGCTACCCCCGCGCAGCATCGCACAGGACCCCGCATCATGCCGCGCCCTTTGCGCCGGTCGTATGGTCGAATATCTACTTTCCCGCCCGGTTGCTGTTCGCAGGCGATCCGGTCGCAGGGCCGTGCGCGCCGCATTTCGGACCGGGTATACGCGATGTCGAGCTGCCGAATGACGGCTTGCGGTTTCAGCATCTCGACTATTGGAAAGAGGGGAACGCTCCAGCGGAGCAGGCGGCGATCGCTGCCCTGCGCCATGCGCTGAATCTGCGCGATCTCAGCGAAGGAGAACGCTCAGCCTCAACATCCGGCTGAGGTGCGACAGTGTGCCCTGCCAGCCTGCCCGCTCACTCGGTCAGATTGAAGTGAGCCGCGGTGTAGGGAAGCTGGAAGTAATTGAGCACGTCCCCCGCTGAGCGAACAGTCGGGCTCTTGGCCCTGCGGAAAAAGAGCTCGCCGAAGTTGAGGCCGAAGCCCACGAAGATATGTCGCTGCGGACGGATACCCGCCGCGCGATCTTCCGCTAGGAAATCATCCCCGCGATAGCCAAGGTGCAGCTCCAGAAGACGAAAGGGGCTCCGCTCGAACGCTTCGAATCCGGCGAGTTTCAGCGCGAAGAAATAACGCTGTTGCCGGAAATGCTCTTTACCGCTGGTGGTGTAGATGTCGTCATTCGGGGTGATCATCAGCCGGAAATCCAGCTTCTGGTCGAGATCCGGCACACTGTTGCGCAGGATCGAAAGCCCCGCACCCGCGGTGTTCATCGCGAAATCTTCCCACGACCATCCGCTCGTGGGCTCGATCGCGTCGAACAGCTCGGTACCGATCATGATACCGGAAGCGAGGGCCGCAGCGGTGTACTGGATACCTGGCGCGCCGCCCGTCTTGTGGTTCAACCGCGCGTAGAGGAGCTCGCTGACGATATAGGTCGAGTAAGTGTGGGCCAGCTTGTCGATACCGACATTGTTCGTGTTGACGCCGAACCAGCCTTCGCTTTGGAAGCTCGGCCATTGAGGATCATCGAAGAGCTTGGGCGCGTTGATCGCGAAATAGTACCCACCAACTGCGGCCAGCTCCCACTTGATGGCGGCTACGTCCTCGCCAAAGGACGCGTATGGCCTCCTCGGACGCGCCTCGCTTTCCGCAATTGCGGCGCCTTTGGCGTCTTCGGAACTCTCCGGACCATAAATACCGGCGGGCGCGATCGTCGCTGCTCGGTTCGTGAACACAGGGCCGCCGATCTGCCGTATGTCGGCGGCGAGTTCCGTTGTTGAAACAAGATCGATATGGGGATCCTGCGCGAGCGCCGCATCGAGCCTCGCTATGCCGATCGGAGATACCTCTAGCATCGGCTCGTGGGTTGCGCTCTGATCAATGAAAGAGCCGTCCCACTGCGCCATGGCAGGCGCCGCGGACAGAGCAAGAATAGCAGGCGCCAGTGCACCCGCCGCGCGGGCGGTTTTAAGGCGCATGGCTCTGTATCCTCACCAGATCATCTGAACGCATTGCGCCATTCCTCCTCCGCCGGCCGATCATAGTGCGATGAAAAAGCCGAACCTAACCTGAAGCTGCTGCAGCTGACTTTCGCCGAACAATATCGCTAGCACTTCAACGGGTTACCAACCGGTTAGCTATCAGCCCGATCAGACGCAATCGGGGCAGCGGGCCGTTCGTAGATCGCTTTTCAGCTGTTGCGCTGAGGTTACGGCGTGACGGTCCTGCAAATAGGCAAGGCTTCGAGGCTGATACGCCGCGCGCACATAATTTTCATGTGCCCCGCCGCGCATGAAAGGGTGGGATTCCATTGTAACGACCCAAAACAAAAAGGCCCCGCTGACGAACAGCGAGGCCTTTTGGAAATTTTGCATTTCGGTGGTTGCGGGAGTTGGATTTGAACCAAGCGCAGGCGACGCTTCGCCCGGGGGGCGAAGCCAAAGCCGAGCCTTCAGGTTATTCGCGAAGCGATCGGATAACTGTCTGTTGATATCTCGCACGGTGGTTGCGGGAGTTGGATTTGAACCAACGACCTTCAGGTTATGAGCCTGACGAGCTACCGGACTGCTCCATCCCGCGGCACCGTTTTGTTTCGCCTCAAGCGCCGGTGCCGACATTCGTCGGCTTGGCTATCCTCGCTCACGCGATCTTCGATCGCATCGCTGCGGACGGCCGGTCGGCCTTGCGAAGCCTGCGGCTTCGAACGAACGCGTCTCGGCCAATCGACCAAAGACGCCAAAAGGGCCAACCTCTAAGGCCAGCCCTTTGACTTATGAATGGGTTATCCCGCTTTCCCGACAAGCTGCAATGCCTGGCGACGACCTACTCTTCCATGCCTTGAGACATAGTACCATCGGCGCAGTCTGGTTTCACGGCCGAGTTCGAGATGGGATCGGGTGGGTCACAGACGCTATAGCCACCAAGCAATGAAGCTTGTCGGAATTGCGGGTTTAAATCGATGTGCACTCAATATGGGTGCAAGTGTTACAAAGGGCGTATCTGGCTGGAGAACTTCTCCAACGAGAGACCCATTCAGGCCTGTCGTTGATAGTGCGAACTCTCAAGCGCGATATGAACTATTAGGACTGGTTAGCTTCACGCATTACTGCGCTTCCACACCCAGCCTATCAACGTCATGGTCTATGACGGTTCGAAGATACCTAATCTTAAGGGAGGCTTCCCGCTTAGATGCTTTCAGCGGTTATCCCGTCCATACATAGCTACCCAGCGGCACGCCTGGCGGCATGACTGGTACACCAGAGGTATGTTCACCCCGGTCCTCTCGTACTAGGGGCAACTCCTTTCAAGTATCGACGCCCACGGCAGATAGGGACCAAACTGTCTCGCGACGTTCTGAACCCAGCTCACGTACCACTTTAATTGGCGAACAGCCAAACCCTTGGGACCTGCTCCAGCCCCAGGATGTGATGAGCCGACATCGAGGTGCCAAACGATTCCGTCGATATGAGCTCTTGGGAATCATCAGCCTGTTATCCCCGGCGTACCTTTTATCCGTTGAGCGATGGCCCTTCCACGAGGGACCACCGGATCACTATGACCGACTTTCGTCTCTGCTCGACTCGTCAGTCTCGCAGTCAGGCAGGCTTATGCCATTGCACTCTCGCAGCCGGTTTCCAACCGGCCTGAGCCTACCATCGCGCGCCTCCGTTACTCTTTAGGAGGCGACCGCCCCAGTCAAACTACCCGCCACAGAGGGTCCCTGAACCGGATAACGGTTCTAGGTTAGACATCAGAAAACAACAGGGTGGTATTTCACCTATGGCTCCACTCGGACTGGCGCCCAAGTTTCAAAGCCTCCCACCTATGCTACACAGTTCTTTCCTAATGCCACTCTGAAGCTGCAGTAAAGGTGCACGGGGTCTTTCCGTCTAACCGCGGGTACTCCGCATCTTCACGGAGAATTCAATTTCGCTGAGCATATCCTGGAGACAGTGGGGAAGTCGTTACGCCATTCGTGCAGGTCGGAACTTACCCGACAAGGAATTTCGCTACCTTAGGACCGTTATAGTTACGGCCGCCGTTTACTCGGGCTTCAATTCGGAGCTTGCACTCCTCCTCTTAACCTTCGAGCACCGGGCAGGCGTCAGACCCTATACGTCGTCTTGAAGCCGACTTAGCAGAGTCCTGTGTTTTTGATAAACAGTCGCTACCCCCTGGCCTGTGCCCCCCGCTAAAAGTTGCCTTCTAACGGGGCCTCCTTCTTCCGAAGGTACGGAGGCAATTTGCCGAGTTCCTTCAGGATACTTCTCTCAAGCGCCTTGGTATACTCTACCTGACCACCTGTGTCGGTTTCGGGTACGGTCTATATGAAGAGGCTATTTCCTGGAACGACTTGGCAGCATGCCCAATCCAATAAGGACACACTACTTCCGCCATCCGTCACACATCTTCAGGCCCACGAATATTAACGTGGTTCCCATCGACTACCCCCTTCGGGCTCGTCTTAGGGGCCGGCTTACCCTGCTCCGATTAGCGTTGAGCAGGAACCCTTGGTCTTTCGGCGAGAGGGCATCTCACCCTCTTTATCGCTACTCATGTCAGCATTCGCACTTCCGATATGTCCACCGTCGGTTACCCTTCGGCTTCAACCACTTACGGAACGCTCCGCTACCGCTGCAGTAAACTGCAACCCTAAGCTTCGGTGCATATCTTTAGCCCCGTTACATCTTCGCCGCAGGAACCCTTATTTAGACCAGTGAGCTGTTACGCTTTCTTTAAAGGATGGCTGCTTCTAAGCCAACCTCCTGGTTGTTTTGGGATTCCCACATGCTTTCCCACTTAGATATGACTTGGGGACCTTAGCTGTAGGTTAGGGCTGTTTCCCTTTTGACGACGGACCTTAGCACCCGCCGTCTGTCTGCCAGACTAGACTCAATGGTATTCGGAGTTTGGTTAGGTTTGGTACCGCTCGCGCAGCCCTAGCCCATCCAGTGCTCTACCCCCATTGGCAAAAATCTGACGCTCTACCTCAATAGATTTCGCGGAGAACCAGCTATTTCCCGGCTTGATTGGCCTTTCACCCCTAAACACAACTCATCCGATAATTTTTCAACATTAAACGGTTCGGTCCTCCAGTGCATGTTACTGCACCTTCAACCTGGTCATGCCTAGATCGCCGGGGTTCGGGTCTAATCCAACATACTCATTCGCCCTATTCAGACTCGCTTTCGCTTCGCCTACACCTAACGGCTTAAGCTTGCATGCTAGATTAAGTCACTGACCCATTATGCAAGAGGTACGCTGTCACCCCCTATGGGGCTCCAACTGCTTGTAAGCATCCGGTTTCAGGTACTGTTTCACTCCCCTAATCGGGGTGCTTTTCACCTTTCCCTCACGGTACTGTGTTCGCTATCGGTCATGTACGAGTATTTAGGCTTGGAGGGTGGTCCCCCCATGTTCAGACAGGATTTCACGTGTCCCGCCCTACTCAAGTCCTTTTCTAGTCTTTTCGCATACGGGGCTGTCACCCGCTATGGCCACACTTTCCAGAGTGTTCTGCTAATAATAGAAAAGGCACTGGCCTGGTCCCGGTTCGCTCGCCACTACTACGGGAATCTCGGTTGATGTCTTTTCCTCCGGGTACTGAGATGTTTCAGTTCCCCGGGTTTGCTTCACCAAAGCTATATATTCACTAAGGTGATACCTTATCCACCTCTCTCAGCCTCTCCGAAAAGAAGATGAAAGAAATGGTGAAGGTGGGTTTCCCCATTCGGAAATCGCCGGATCAAAGTTTGCTCACAACTCCCCGACGCTTATCGCAGCGTGCCACGTCCTTCTTCGCCTGTACATGCCAAGGCATCCACCAAATGCTCTTACCTCACGCTTGAGAATCCACACCATCAACGACAGGCCTGCATAAAGTCCTGTGCGTCTTCACGATGGTGAGGAGAAATTATCTCAGCCAGATAATCAATTTGATTGATTTGTGATGCATCGATCGCGTGTAGAATGGCCGGCTAGACCATCCAAGCAATCCATGCGCCACGGCATCGATTTAAAAACCCATTCACAATGTCAAATGTCGGCGGCAGATCCGCCTGACCCGTCCGAAGACGGGATCTCGTTTCTTTTCATTCAATCAGAAATGCCTGGTGGAGCCTATCGGGATCGAACCGATGACCCCCTGCTTGCAAAGCAGGTGCTCTCCCAGCTGAGCTAAGGCCCCTTTAGTGGTGAACGCTCATCACGGCTAAGTGATGGTAGGTCCGAGTGGATTTGAACCACCGACCTCACCCTTATCAGGGGTGCGCTCTAACCAACTGAGCTACGGACCTGCACCTAACAAGCCGGCTCCGAAAAGCCGATTGCGGCGCGAGCCAGCTCAGGCAAACAACACGGATGACGAGGCGAGGCCCCGCTACCGCGGTGTATCTGATTGATGAAAGGACATGAGGACGACGGCAATGTTCTTTGGAAGCTGCGAAGCACTTCCCGGGTCAAGCCCAGGCGCTTTCGCAATCAATCCTTAGAAAGGAGGTGATCCAGCCGCAGGTTCCCCTACGGCTACCTTGTTACGACTTCACCCCAGTCGCTGATCCCACCGTGGCTAGCTGCCTCCTAAAAGGTTAGCGCACTATCTTCGGGTGAAACCAACTCCCATGGTGTGACGGGCGGTGTGTACAAGGCCTGGGAACGTATTCACCGCGGCATGCTGATCCGCGATTACTAGCGATTCCGCCTTCATGCTCTCGAGTTGCAGAGAACAATCCGAACTGAGACATCTTTTGGAGATTAGCTCACACTTGCGTGATAGCTGCCCACTGTAGATGCCATTGTAGCACGTGTGTAGCCCAGCCTGTAAGGGCCATGAGGACTTGACGTCATCCCCACCTTCCTCCGGCTTATCACCGGC
>NZ_JACXLC010000001.1:2231859-2784333 GCF_014705715.1 Erythrobacter rubeus
AACACCGCGCTGCGCAACAAGATCAAGGCGAAACGATCACAGGAAGTCATGACGATGGACGTCAACGGCGTGAAGATGGCCGGCGATCTGTCGTTCGTGCGCACGCTCGAAATCGAAGGGCTGTCCTTGCAGAACGTACCGCTCGCCTTTGCCGATGCCCCGGCATTCGAAGCGCTTGGACTTAAGGACCAGCCTGTCCTTTCGCTTGGCATGCAACACCTCAAGATGTTCGACCGCGTGGCGATCGATTTTGCCAGCCAGCGCATTCTGTTTGACGTGCCGCGCGATGTGGCCCGCGCGCTCAGGCGTGTAAACCAGTCGAATTATTACAGCCCGATGCGGCGGTAAGAGCGCGAAGCAGGGATGCGCCGGGCTCCGGCCTGATCCGCGCTGCCTTGCCGAACCGGTAAAGCGCGCCCACATGTGCGAGCGCAATGCCGCCCGATACCGCCACAACCGACAGACCCACGAGCCCGCCCGAGGCCGAAGGCTGGGCAACGCTCAAGCGGTTCGTTCCCTATCTGTGGCCCAAGGGTAATTGGCCGCTGCGCCGCCGGATCATCGCCGCCATGCTGTTCGTGCTCGCGGCGAAGGGTGTCACGCTGGCGCTTCCCTTTGCATATAAAGGAGCCGCGGATGCGATGGCCGGGCCGGTCGGAGACGGTGCCTCGGTCGCGCTCGCGCTGGTCGCGGCCTATGGGCTTGGCCGGTTTACGTCGGTGCTGTTCGACAATCTGCGCAACGTCGCGTTCGAGCGGGTTGGGCAGGTCGCAACGCTCAGCCTGGCGCAGGACGTCTTCCACCGGCTCCACCGCCTCAGCCTGCGTTTTCATCTCACCCGGCGCACCGGCGAAGTCACCAAGATTATCGAGCGCGGAACCAAGAGCATCGATTCCATGCTCTATTTCCTGCTGTTCAACATCGCCCCCACTGCTGTCGAACTGATCGCGGTGGGCGTGATCTTCTATCTCAATTTCGGTTGGGAACTGGTCGCAGCGACCGCCTTCACCGTTGTCGTCTATATCGCCGTCACCCGCTGGATCACCGAATGGCGGACTAAACTGCGGCGCGAGATGAACGACCTCGACGGGCAAGCCTTGCACCGCGCGGTCGATTCGCTTCTGAACTTCGAGACGGTCAAATACTTCGGCGCGGAGAAGCGCGAGGAAGAACGCTATTCCGGCGCGGCGAGAGCCTATGCCGAGGCGGCGATCAAATCCGAAAACTCGCTCGGCCTGCTGAATATCACTCAGTCGCTCATCACCAATACGCTGATGGCAGGCGCAATGGCTTATACGGTGTGGGGCTGGAGCCGTGGAGATCTGACCGTTGGCGATCTAGTTTTCGTGAACACGTATCTGATGCAGCTGTTCCGCCCGCTCGACCTGCTCGGATGGGTGTACCGCACCATCCGTCAGGGCCTCGTCGATATGGGCGAGATGTTCCGCCTGATGGACACAGAGATCGAGGTTAAGGACGCGCCCGGCGCACCCGCGCTTTCCGTACGGGAGCCCCACGTCGCATTCGACAATGTGACCTTTCAGTATGAAGACGGTCGCACGATCCTGAAGGGTTTGAGCTTCGAGGTGCCCGCCGGATCCTCGCTTGCCATCGTCGGGCCGTCGGGCGCCGGAAAAAGCACCATCGGGCGGCTGCTGTTCCGCTTCTACGATCCGCAGGGCGGGCGCATCCTGATCGACGGACAGGACATCGCAGAGGTCCAGCAGGAAAGCGTGCGCGCGGCGATCGGCATCGTTCCGCAGGACAGCGTGCTGTTCAACGACACGCTCGCCTACAACATCGCCTACGGCGCGGAAGGCGCAAGCGATGAAGTGGTCGCGCAGGCTGCCAGCGATGCTGCGCTCATGCCGCTGATCGAACGGCTGCCCGATGGGTTCGAAACCACCGTTGGCGAGCGCGGCCTGAAGTTGTCAGGCGGGGAAAAGCAGCGCGTCGCCATTGCAAGAACACTGGTGAAGAACCCTCCGATCCTGCTGCTGGACGAGGCGACCAGCGCGCTCGACACCCGGACCGAGCAGGAAATCCTCGGCACTCTGAAACGGCTCGAACAGGGTCGCACCACCATCGCGATCGCGCACCGTCTATCGACCGTGGCCGATGCCGATAGGATCATCGTGCTCGATGGCGGCGAACTTGCCGAAAGCGGCACGCATGAAGAACTGCTCGCGATGGGCGGGCTCTACACCGAAATGTGGGCACAGCAGGCCGCCGAGCGCAACAACGATGCGGAGCCCGAAGCGGCGGAGTGATCCAACTGTGCCCAGCTTCGGCGCGGATCAGTCTGCGTCGCTAGTAGCCTCAGCACCGACACTTTCCCGCCGCAGATCAGCCGAGGCGAGGTTTAGCTCATACGCCGGGATCACTTCGACCTCACCGCGCACCTTCTGCAGGTCCTCCAGGAATTGCGCCGCATCGCCCACGATGACCACGGTCGCCTTTGCCGGATCGACATAGGTCTGCGCCGCCGCGCTCGCGGCATCGGATCCGACCGCCTCCAGCCGATCGGCCAGCTCGATGGCCTCCGCCGGGTCCAGGCCCTGTTGCAGCAGGTTTGCGACGATGCTGTTGAAACCGCCACTCGTCTCCAGCGCGCGGGCATAGCGTCCTGCCAGATAGAGCCTGCGCTTGGCCAGCAGCTCTTCGCCAAGCGGCTCGCTGCCGAGACGGCCGAATTCATTGAGCAGGATTTCAGCGACTTCGCCCGCCGTTTCGTTTTTCGTCTGTGCGCTAGCGGTCAGGATCGATTCATCCGCGCGATCGGCGAAGCCCGAATAGGCACCGTAGCTGAGCGAGCGCTTGGTCCGGATTTCCTCGAACAGACGCCCGCTCGATCCGCCGCCGAGCACGCTGTTCGCAAGTTCCAGCGGATAGAAATCGGCATCGTTGCGCGATGGAGCTCGCACGGCCGCAATGACGGAGGCCTGTCCTGCATCGGGCATGTCGACCACGATCGTGCGCACCGGCTGGCTCTCGCCCGCAGCTTCGGCCGGCACATCGCCCGCCTCCGTATCGACGCTCCAGTCGCCGAACATGTCTTCGGCAAGGGCGATGGCGGCTTCAGGGTCAATCCCGCCGCTAGCCACGATCTGCATGGTATCGGGGTGGAAATAGGCTTCGCGGTGGGCGATCAGATCCTCGCGCGTGATCGCCGCGAGCGATTCCGCAGTGCCTTCCGGCTGAGTGCCATAGGGCGCATCGCCGTACATTGCGACGCGCGCAATGTAGCGCGAAAGACTGCCCGGCTCCTGCATCGACACGCGAAGCCCGCTGGCTGCGCGGTCCCGTTCGCGCGCAAACTCGTCCTCGGGATAGGTCGCCCCGCGCACAATCCGCGCCGCGAGCGCCCCTGCCTCGTCCATATTCGCGACCGGCGCCGTCAGGCTGAACACCGTGCCGTCGCTGCCAGCGCCGCCGCCGAAAGACGCACCGAGGCTTTCGAACTTCGCAGCAATCTCCTGTGCATCCATGCCGTCCACGCCTTTTTCAGCGAGCGAGGCGGCAAGCTGCGCAATCCCTGCCTTCGTCCGCGGATCGGTCTTGCTACCTCCGGGGACCAGCATTGAGATCGTCGCGATCGGCACGTCCCCGGTCTGGACCGCGACGACGCGGATATCGTTGGCCAGGCGGGCCTCCACGATCTCGGGCGCGGCAACCTCTGGCGCGGTACCCGGACCGGGCGGCTGCATACGCTCGCCCTCCGACTTGACCGAACGAATTTCTCCCGTCGCAGGCGGAAGCGTGCGAAACTCCGGCAGCGGAACCGGGTTCGCATATTTCGAAGGGTCGTCTTCGCCCTGCGTGTACGTGATGCTCACGCGCTTTTGCGGATCGAGATATTTCGCTGCCACGCGCATCACATCCTCCGCCGTCACCTGTGTGATCTGACGAAGGCGATAGTCGGCAAAGTCGGGATCGCCCGACGATACGAGCGCCTCGCCAAGCTCGAAAGCCCGCCCGCGCGCGGTTTCGCGGCGGCGCAGCGTGCCCGAGACGATTTCGCTTTTGGCCTCGGCAAGCTCCTCGTCCGTAATGGGCTCGGTGCGGATACGCTCGATTTCAGCATCGAGCGTCTCGGTCGCAGGCGCCATCTTGTCGTCTCCGGAAACGACCGCATAGGTCGCGATCTGCCCTGCTTCGCGAAACAGGAGGACGCTTGCGGCAACCTGCACGGCCTGCCCGCTGCGCACGAGCGCGTTGTCGAGCCGGCTGTTGTCGCCGCGCGAAAGCACCGCCTCGAGCACTTCGAGCGCAGCTGCGTCAGGGTCAGTCGTCGGCGGCGCTTTCCACACCGCGCCGACAACCGGCAGCGGCACATTGGGCGCAGTCGCGTTGACGGTGCGAGGGCCGGACGCTTCGAGCTCACGTATCTCGATCGCGATATCGACAGGGTTCGCACGCGGCGGGATGTCGCCGAAATAGGTTTCGACCAACGCGCGCAGCCGCTCAAGCTCAAAATTGCCTGCAACGATGAGCGTCGCGGTATCGGGGCCATAATAGGCTTCATAAAACGCCCGCGCATCATCGAGTGTCGCGCTGTCGAGATCTTCGATCGACCCGATGCCAGGGCGGCGATGCGGCATGACGTCATAAGCGTTCTCCGCAATCACGAAGCGCTGCAACCGGCCATAGGGCGGCGCGAGCACGCGCTGGCGCAATTCCTCTTTCACAACGCCGCGCTCGGTTTCGAACACTTCGTCGTCGACCACGACCTTCGCCATGCGTTCGCGGTGGGTCCACAGCATCGTCTCAAGGTACTCCGCGGGCACCTGCTCGAAATAGTTGGTGCGATCGATCCAGTTGGACGCGTTGCGTGTGCCGCCAATATCCGCGGTGAGACCGTAGATCATATTGTACGGCATGTTCTCGGTCTTGCGGCTGAGGATATGCTCGAACAGGTGCGCAAAGCCGCTGCGGCCTTCGGGATCGAGCTTCGACCCGATATCGTACCACAGCGAGGTAGTCACCGTGCTGGTGCTCGCATCGGGAATGGCAATAACGCGCAAACCGTTCTTGAGCGTCCACAGCGAATATTCGATTGCGGGGGCGGAAAGCTCCGCATGCTCGCCCGGTCCGTGATCGTCGGTGCCGTGCCCGGAGGCGGGCGTGGCTGCAACGAAGGCGGCGGCGGCAACGCCGGCCAGCATGGATTTCCTGATCATGGTATTCAGTCCCCGGTTCAAATTCGCAGCCCGCACTAAAGCGATCCGGCGAGCTTTCCTCAAGAACTTATGCCCGCGCGCCCTGCCAAGCGCCAAGATTCATCGACGCGCGTCGTCGCGGCGCTTTTTGAGGGCTACCATCGCTGCGCCGCGCCGTTCCCACGGAACAAAGAGATGGTCGTGGTGGAGGCCCGCGATCACGTTGCAGGCTATTCCTTCCTGCGCGAGCGCTTGGGAAACCGCGGCGGTCAGGCCCACACCTTCTACGTCGGAATGAACCTGCAGAGTAATGCGGGCGAATATCGGCCGATGATCGCCCGCTGCGGCGGGAATGATCGCGCAGAGCCCCTCCGTCTCCCGTATCACCGCGAAGGCGTCTGCTGGCAATGCTTCGTCTGCCGCCAGCGCTCGGAATGCCCAACCGTGATCCTCGCACAGTTCCGGCTTCAGGCCCGCCAGCATATCCGCAAGATTGCTGACAAGCCGGACCATCAGAGGATGTATTTGGAGAGGTCGGTGTTGCCCGCCAGCGTATCGAGCCGCTCGCGCACATAGGCCGCATCGATCGTGATCGTTTCGCCGGTGTGCTCTTCGGCCTCGAAACTGATGTCCTCGATCAGTTTTTCCATGACGGTCTGCAAACGGCGGGCGCCGATATTCTCAACGTTTTCGTTCACCGTCGCCGCGATCTTGGCGACTTCCTGAACGGAATCTTCGGTGAAGACGAGCTCGACTTTCTCCGTGCCGATCAGCGCGCGATATTGCTCGACCAGATTGGCGCGCGTTTCGGAAAGGATGCGCACGAAATCCTCTTCGGTGAGAGCGCGCAGCTCGACCCGGATCGGCAGGCGGCCTTGCAATTCGGGCAGCATGTCCGAAGGCTTGGCGACATGGAACGCGCCGCTCGCGATGAAGAGCACGTGGTCGGTTTTCATCGGGCCATACTTGGTCGAAACCGTGGTCCCCTCGATCAGTGGCAGCAGGTCGCGCTGCACGCCTTCGCGGCTGACCGAGCCGCCGCGCACATCGCTCACAGCGATCTTGTCGATCTCGTCGAGGAAAACGATCCCGTTAGTTTCGGCATTGGCGAGCGCAACGCGCGCAACGTCATCCTGATCCATGCGCTTTTCCGCTTCTTCGTCGACCAGCTTGTCCCACGCATCGGGCACGCGCAGCTTGCGACGCTTGGTCGGGGCCTTGCCCATCGCCTTGCCCAGCATGTCGGAAAGGTCGATCATGCCCATATTGCCGCCCGCGCCGCCCATATCGAACGGCATCGAGGGGGCTTCGGTCACTTCGATCTCGACCTCGGTATCGTTCATCGAGTTGTCGGTGATCCGCTGGCGGAAGCTTTCGCGCGTGGCCTCGCTGGCGTTCTGGCCCACAAGCGCATCGAGCAGCCGCTCCATGGCTGCCTCACTCGCCGCTTCGCGCACAGCCTCACGGCGGCGATCCTTTTCCAGCCGGATCGCTTCTTCGACGAGGTCACGGGCGATCTGTTCGACATCGCGGCCGACATAGCCGACTTCCGTAAACTTGGTCGCTTCGATCTTCACGAAAGGCGCTTCGGCCAGCTTGGCAAGGCGGCGGCTGATTTCGGTTTTGCCGCAGCCGGTCGGGCCGATCATGAGGATGTTTTTCGGCGTAACTTCATCGCGCAGATCCGCGCCAAGCCGTTGGCGACGCCAGCGGTTGCGCAGCGCCACGGCAACCGCGCGCTTGGCATCCTTCTGCCCGATAATGTGCTCGTCGAGGGCGGCGACAATCGCCTTGGGAGTGAGGTTGTCGGTCATGTAATCCTGAAATTCTGGAAGGGCTGGGTTTGGGCCTGATTCTGGGACGCGCGGACGTGCGCTCAGACGGTTTCGAGCGTGACGTTGCCGTTGGTGAAAACGCAGATGTCCGAAGCGACGCCCATCGCCTTGCGCGCGATCTGTTCTGCATCGTCTTCATATTGCGCGAGTGCGCGGGCAGCGGCGAGTGCGTAATTGCCGCCCGATCCGATCGCTGCGATACCGCCTTCGGGTTCGAGCACGTCGCCATTGCCCGTCAGCACGAGCAGGCTTTCGCTGTCAGCGACGATCATCAACGCTTCGAGATTGCGCAGATACTTGTCGGTCCGCCAATCCTTGGCGAGCTCGACAGCAGCGCGCATCAATTGGCCGGAATATTGCTCAAGCTTCGCCTCGAGCCGCTCGAACAAGGTGAAGGCATCGGCTGTCGCTCCGGCAAAACCGGCGACGACTTTGCCGCCTTCGCCGATCCGGCGCACCTTGCGCGCATTCGGCTTCATCACGGTGTTGCCCATGGAAACCTGACCATCGCCCGCAATCACGGTCTTGTCGCCGCGCTTCACGCCGACAATGGTGGTGCCGTGCCACTGGGTAAGGCCGTGGCTCGCCGTGTCATTCGTCATGGCGAGCGATATGGGCGCTGGATCGACCGCGTCAAGCAGGCGGCTTACTGGCCGCCAGGGCCTGGGCCTCCGCCACTGCCAACCTGGCCGATATTGCCGAACAGGTCTTCGAGGAAGCCGCGCTCCCGCCCAAGGGTCGGCGTCTTGTCGCCGTCGGGCTGCAGGAACACGACATCGGCGATCCCGCTATTGTCGACAGTCGCGACATTGCCCGCCTCATCGAACTGCACTGCGAGCACAGTATGGGTCCGAATGCGCGGGCGCACGAATGGCCGGCGTCCGGTGACGCTGGACACGTAATACCAGGTCGGCTCGCCATACTGGCTGGTGAAGGTCGGGCGGCCAAGCGTCCCTTCGACGGAGCGCTGATTGTCGATGCCCGGCTGGATCGACTGGACCAGAAGCGGATCGACAACGTAGCCGCGCGATTCGCGGATCGAAGAGCACGCCCCGAGCGCCAGCACCGCGCCCGCGAGCAAGGCGGCTTTTGCGCCGCGCCCTGTTACCCAGTCAAAACCTCGAATTCGTTGAGCCATCGTCCCGGTCAGTTCCTGTCTGCTCTGTCATTGCCGCGCGGGGGCGGCTTCCTATATCTGTTTGAAATGCCCTTAAGGCGAAGCCTGCGGCCTTGCAATGTTCGCGGGCGAGCCGGATTGGGATGAAGCGGTTGAATTGCGCCTGAATACGGTCACGGCGAGTGCATTCTCGCCGCATATGCGGAACGACCGCCTGCATTCCGGGTTGGCGAGACTGAAGCTATTTGTCCGCGCGCCTCCTTCGATTGCGCGCCAGAATGAAAGAAATTGCCCTCGATGTCCTTCTTTTCCCGCATGCTTGGCACCGCCCCCGATCCGCGCGAAGGCGTGCGCCCGCTGTGGCACCGCGTGATCGAGCTGGCGCGTGAGCCTTCTTTCTACAGCGATTGCCAGGTCGCCGACACGGTTGCAGGCCGCTTCGACCTCATCACCGCGATCCTGTGCACGGTCATGGTGCGGGTCGAGGCATCCGACATGCGGGCCGAAAGCGCGCTCCTCGCGGAGCTGTTCGTCGAGGACATGGACGGGCAATTGCGCGAACTCGGCATCAATGATGTCGTCGTCGGCAAGCATGTCGGCAAGCTGATGAGCGTGCTTGGCGGCAGGCTCGGCGCATATCGCAGCGCGCTCACCGAAAACGACCGCGAAAAGCTGGAAGCTGCGATTGGCCGCAACGTGACTTTTGCCGACGGAGCCGATGAGCCCGCCGCCGCTCAGTGCGTCGCGGGCAAGCTGCTCGCTTTGTCGGAGCGGCTCGGCGGATACAGCGACGAGGAAATGCTGAAAGCGAGCGGTATCTGGTGATGTCTGACGAGCTGTCGCACTTCGTCAAGGCGCGCCCCCTGCCCGCCGATCCGGTGGTCATCACGGCCGATGACGCCGCTCGCGCTGCGCTAGCAGAGCGGTTCGGCCTCGCTTCGGTGGAGCGGCTCCACGCGGAAATCCAGCTTGAGGACAAGGGCAAGGCGGTGCGCGCGACCGGCCTCGTCACCGCCGACATCATGCAGACCTGCGCCGTCTCGCTCGAAGATTTCCCCGTGTCGATTTCGGAGCCGCTCGACCTGCGCTTCGTCCCCGAAGGCAGTCTGCACTATGAAGAGGGCGAGGAAATCGAGCTCGAAGCCGACGATTGCGACGAGATCGAATATGAAGGCGACATGTTCGACCTGGGCGAAGCGGTCGCGCAGACACTCGGCCTCGCCATCGATCCTTACGCGGAAGGCCCCAATGCCGACGCCGCGCGCGAGGAAGCGGGTATTGTCGAAGAGGGCCAGCAGGATGGCCCTCTGGCGGACGCACTGGCGCCGCTGAAGAAGGGTTGAGCGCCCAGGCTGACCACCTGCCGAGCAATTGGCCGAGCGTGGCTGCACTCCAATGACTTTAAGTTACCGTTAAGGCTTTCAAGTTCAGTCTGCGAGTATCTTCAGTGTGCCACGGGTGTGATCAGTGTGATAGCGGTAGCGAAGAGCCTGGGTCGAAAAGTTTTCCTCGCCGCGTTCTTCATATCAGCGACGGTTCCTAGTGCTGCGCATGCCTGTAGAATGTTCTCTCCATTCGAAGCAAAGGATGTGAGGCACGCGGACCTCGTAGTAATCGGTAGTATAAATGACTATCGGATAATCAAGGATCAGGCATTTCGCGATGGGATGCTGGCTTCGCCAAACGTTCCTCAAGAGTCGCGCCAAGTCTATCAAGACGAAGAGGAAAGCATCACTCACGATTACGCGCGGTTCGAAATCGACGTCGATCGGGTTTTGGTGGGAGAAGCGCCGACCACACTCACCGTAAAATGGATTGACTGGAGCTTCGGTGTACCTAGCAGGCTCGCTCCTGGAACATACCTGATCGCGCTGAATGGCGCCGGCTCACTTACCTCGTCGATTCGCGATTCGAGCAAAAAGACGCTTCCGAAGGCCGATCTGACCCCATTCCGCCCGTATCAGCGCCCATGTGGAGGCGTGTTTATCTTTCCCGTAAAAAGCAAAGAGGCTCGCACAATCATACGGATTCTAGAATCGCCTAGCGGGTCTGACGAGCATACTAGAGCTACAAATCAAAACGGGATGTCGTCGTCCAGATCATCATAGCCGCCGCCTTGGCCTCCGCCGGAGCTGCCGCCCTGACCGCCGCCGCCCTGGTTCCAGCCGCCTCCGCCGCTGCTTTGAGCTCCGCCGCCCTGATTTCCGCCGCCATAGCCGCCTCCACCACCGCCGCCGCCAGCACCACCAGCGCCATCAAGCATGGTCAGCGTCCCATCAAAACCGCGCAGGACGACTTCGGTGGAATAGCGATCCTGGCCATTCTGGTCCTGCCATTTGCGCGTCTGCAGCTTGCCTTCAATGAAGACCTTCGAGCCCTTTTTCAGATAGCGCTCGACCACGTTCACCAAGCCTTCGGAGAAGATCGCGACCGTGTGCCATTCGGTGCGTTCCTGACGCTCACCGGTGTTGCGGTCCTTCCACGTCTCGCTCGTCGCGATACGCAGGTTTGCGACCTTGCCGCCGTTCTGGAAGCTGCGGATTTCGGGGTCCGCCCCGAGATTGCCGATCAGCATGACCTTATTGAGCGAACCCGCCATCCAAATATCCTCTTCATCGTCACCGTGGCGCGGACTGTCCCGCGCGATTCTCTTGAGGGGTAATAGGGCAGCGCGCCCGTCAGCGCGACAGGCTCACACCGTTTTCCACCTCTGAAATGGAGGTTTCTACCTACTGGGGTAACGCAACCGCCCGAGGAACCGGGTCAGGCTGGGCAGTTCGACATTGCGATTGGTGAACTTCGCCTTCGCCTTCTCGAACTTCATCACCCCGTCGATGCGCCGGTCGAGAAATTCGTAGGTCTTCGCCTTGCCCTCGCTGTCGTCATTGACGAACACCGCGAGCGTCGCGCTGTAAATCCCGGCGAGGATCGTGCGCTTCGTATAGTGGTTGTAATCGGTCGCGGTGTCCCCGGCGAGCCGCCACATCAGGTCGGCCGAGCGCCAGCCCAGATGCAGCGAACGAGGCGCGTTCTGCGGCATCGCCATGATCGACATCGCCCGGCGCACCGCCTCATCGACATCGGCGACCGCCTCGAGCCGGAAAGCGACGAGTGTGCGAATGCGTTCACGGATCTTCAGTTCGGCGAGGCGTTCGGGCGGCCAGGCGGCTTCCATCTGCTGATCGACGCTGGTGATCCACGCCTCGATCATGTCCATCGCGCGCCCGCCCAGCGGCTTGTCAGGAAAGGCGAGCTTGGCGATATCGGGATCGGCCCCGGCCATGTCCGCTGCTGCCAGCAGCGCGGTCTCGTTCCAGCCATCGAAGATAGCGGACGCCGCAATTTCAGGAGCAAGCGCGATGCGCAGCTCGTCCAGCGTCATGTCGTCAAAATCGGGATTGGCGTCATTCATGGCGGTGGGGTTCATATCAGAAAGAAGGCCCGTACTGCTCGACGGTTCCCTCATCACCGCGTTCCTCGTCGGCTTTTTCCAGTTCCAGCTTGAGCAAGGTGTTCTGGTTCATCAACTCGATGTAATCGCGCGCCGACCGGCCCGAATTGTCGCTGCGATCGGGATTTGCACCCTCTTTCAGAAAGCGCCGGACGAGCGGGATGTTGCGTTGGTGCACGGCTGAAATCAGCGGCGTTTCGCCCTGGCTGTCGGCAACATTGATCTGCGCCCCGCCTTTCAGCAGTTCCTCGACCCCGGCATCGAAGCCGAGCCGCGTCGCGATCTGCAGCGGCATCACCCCCTTGTTGTTGCGAACATTGGGGTTTGCGCCGCGCTGGATCAGGAACCGCACCCACAGCGCATCCCGCCGGCGGGTCACGATGTGCAGGCCGGTATCGCCGCTGGTGATGTCGCGGGTGTTGACCAGCGTCTTGCCCGCGCCCGGTTCGTTGAGCATCGCCGTCACTGCATCGCCATCGCGGTCCTCGACCGCCTGAAGAAACTCGTAGCCGGGCGAAAACAGCTGCGCCGCCGCCGGTACCGACCCGATCGCGACCGCTGCAAGCAGACTTGCCAAAACCGCACTGGCAATTGCCCCGCCGCGCCCTAATTTGCGCAAAACATAATCCAACGCGCTTTGATCCTTGTCCATAACATGTCACACGATTGTGGAGGGAACCCCTGAAAGCGTCCCTTTGATCCCATTGCAGTTAGCAGAGCATGAACCACCTAGCCAAGCCCTCTCGACCTCGCCTGTTAGTCGGCGGCATCGCCTTTGCGGCGGCGCTCGGCCTGTCGGCCTGCGGCGGGCCGGAGATTGCAGCGCCGCCCGAAGAACCGCCGCTCGCCGGCGCGAGCATCGGCGGCGAATTCGAGCTGGTCAATCCCGCTGGCGAGACGGTGCGTTGGGGCGATTTCGATGGGCAGTACCGGATTGTCTATTTCGGCTATGCCTATTGCCCCGATGTCTGCCCGATCGATGTCGGCCAGATGGCGCGCGGCCTCAAGAAGCTGGATGAAAGCGAGCCGGAAAAGGTCGCCAAGATCCAGCCGATCTTCATCACTATCGATCCCGAGCGCGACACGCCCGAAGTCGTCGGCGAATTCACCGATGCGTTCTCGGAAGACCTCATCGGCCTCACCGGCACACCCGAGCAGGTAAAGGCGGCAGCGGACACCTTTCGCGTCTATTATGAGAAAGGCGAGGATCTGGGCGGCGGCCAGTACCTGATGAACCATTCGAACATCACCTATCTGTTCGGTCCATCGGGTGAGCCGCTGGCGACCTTGCCGACCGATCAGGGCGCCGAAGCGGTCGCCGCCGAAATCGACAAATGGGTGAGCTGAGAGACCGGTTCTGGGAGCGTCCGCTCGCCGAATTGACGCGGGCCGAGTGGGAGGCGCTGTGCGATGGGTGCGGGCGCTGCTGCCTGCACAAGATCGAAGACGCCGACACCGCCGAGATCGCCGATACCAACGTCGCGTGCAAGCTGCTCGACACGGGCACCGCGCAATGCTCCGATTACCGCAATCGCAAGGCTTTCGTCCCCGATTGCCTGCGGCTCACGCTGGCCATTGTCGAGGACGTGCCATGGCTGCCGGACACTTGCGCTTATCGCTTGCGCGCAGCGGGACGGCCGCTGCACGGCTGGCATCATCTCATCAGCGGCGACCGTGAGGACGTGCACCGGGCGGGAGTTTCGGTCGCAGGCCGCGTCGTGAGCGAAACCGATGCAGGGCCGCTCGAGCACCATATCGTCGATTGGAGTTCAGCGTGATCGACTGGCTCAAACGCGCCGAGCCTGCTGCGGAAGCGCAGCCCTATATCGAGCTTGGCGGAGAGGCGGTGCCCATTGCCCTGCGCCGGCATCCGACTGCCAAGCGGCTTACGCTGAGGCTCGCCCCCGATGGCAGCGAAGTGCGCATCACCATGCCGCGCTGGGGGCGCAGCGCCGATGCGATCGATTTCGCCCATTCGCGGACCGAATGGCTCGCGCAGCAGCGCGCGAAAGTGCCGCAGCGCCGCGAGGTGCGCGATGGCAGCACTCTGATGATCGCCGGAGAGACTGTGACCTTGGCTTGGGATAAGCATGCCCCGCGCCGCCCGGTGCTAACCGCCGGAAAGCTGTACGTCGGGGGGCCAGCGGAAGGACTAGCGAGCCGAGTTCAGCGCTGGCTCGAGCGGCGGGCTCTTGCCGCCTTCGAAAATGACGTCGCGCATTACTGCGCTTTGGCCGACCTTTCCCCCGCCCCCGTGGCCATCTCGCGCGCGCAGAGGCGCTGGGGCAGTTGCAGCGAGAAATCGCGCATCCGGATCAACTGGCGGCTGGTGCAGGCGCCCGACTTCGTCCGGCGGTCTGTCGCCGCGCACGAGGTCGCGCATCTCGTTCATTTCGATCACAGCCCGTCCTTCCATGCCCTGCTCGCCGATATCTACGAAGGCGACATTTCGCGCGCCGATCGCTGGCTGAAGGAACAGGGTAGAACGCTCTATACAAGCTTCGGCTGAAAGCTGACGTCTGGCGCTCGCCCGGATTGCGCCCTATATTGCCCATATGGCTATCCTGTCGCGTTTCAATCCCACGTCCGGCATCGTCGATTTCTGGCACGAGTTCCGCAAGCCCAACCCGCTGCGTTATCCGATCCTGCTGGCGTCGATGGCGCCGTTTGGCGTGATCTTCTACTGGCTCGGTTCGGAGACGGTCTACAAGGATCCAGACCGCCCCAGCATCACTTACATCACCACTTTCGATCCGACGCGCTCCGATGAGGAGATTATCGCGACGAATATCGAAAATCAGGAGGTTAAGGAGCTGCGCGAGGAGCAGGCCGATCGCCTCGCCCAGCGCAAACGCGATCTTTACAAGGCGCTGGGCGCCGCTGCGGGCATGGATGTGGAGCGGATCGCTGCCGAGGCCGATGCCCGCCGTGCCGCCGAAGAAGCCGCCGAAGCCGAAGCTCGGGCCGAGCGGCTGGGCCGCTCTACCGACAGCGCTGGCGAGGATAACGCCGAGCCCGCAGCGCCCGAGGAACCGGCGCCATAAGCGCGCACTTTCCAGGCCATAGCGATTGGATGGCAGCCGCGGCCCGGCTCGCCGCGCGCGCACGCCCGATCAGCAGCCCGAACCCCGGCGTCGGTGCATTGCTGGTGCGCGATGGCGGCATGATTGCCCGCGGCTGGACGCAGGCGGGAGGCCGTCCGCACGCCGAGGCCGCTTTGTTCGCTGCGAGTGAAGAAAGCGCCAGCGGTGCAACGCTGTATGTGACCCTCGAGCCGTGCGCACACGAATCGGCGCGCGGCCCGGCCTGCGCGGATGTCATCGCCGAAGCCCGCCCCTCCCGCGTCGTGATCGGCCAGAAAGATCCCGATCCGCGCACTTCGGGCAAAGGCATCGCGCGGTTGAAACGCGCCGGGATCGAAACCGTCCTGCTCGAGGATGCAGCCTCCGCCGCGAGCCTCGCGGGATATCTCTCGGTCCGGTTAGCGGGCCGTCCGCATGTGACGCTGAAACTGGCAATGTCGCTCGACGGATGCATCGCGCTCGCCGACGGGACCAGCCAGTGGATCACCGGCGAAGCGGCTCGCGCCCATGTCCACGCCCAGCGCGCACGCAATGACGCGATCCTTGTGGGCGGCGGAACGTGGCGCGCGGATCGCCCGCGGCTCGATGTGCGTCTGCCTGGACTGGAGGACCGCAGCCCGCGGCGACTGCTCCTCACACGCGGCGTTGCGCCGGAAGGTGTCACCGTAATCAACCGCCCCGATCAGATCGCCGAGCTTGACGGGGTGCAATATCTCTACACTGAAGGCGGCGCGGAGACCGCCGCGAGCTTCCTGCGCGAAGACCTGGTTGACGAACTGCACATCTACCGCGCCCCGATCCTTATCGGCGACGGGCTGCGCGGTTTAGGCGGTCTTGAGCTCGCAGAACTGGCGGCGGCACATGGGCGCTGGACCCTGACCGAACGCCGCCAGCTTGGCAGCGATGAATTCACCGCCTATCTGCGAACCCGCTAAGAGGAGCGCGCACCCCATGTTCACCGGTATTGTCACCGCCATTGGCACCATCACCCGCATCGAAAAGCGCGGCGACCTGCGGGCGCGGATCGCCGCACCGCTCGATCCCGCCCGGATCGACATCGGTGCCTCTATCGCGTGTTCCGGCGTCTGCCTGACCGTGGTCGATCGCGGCGGCAGCGCGGGCGATGCTTGGTTCGACGTCGACGTGTCGGGCGAAACCGTCTCGCGCACCGTCTTCGGCATGTGGGAAGAGGGCCGCGCGCTCAATATCGAACCTTCGCTGCGCCTCGGCGACGAGCTTGGCGGGCATATCGTGACCGGCCATGTCGATGCCGTGGGAGAAGTGGTGAAGGTCAAAGAGGAGGGCGACAGCTGGCTCGTCGTCATCCGCGCGCTTCCCAACATGGCGCCCTTCATCGCGGAAAAGGGATCGATCACCGTCAACGGTGTCTCGCTGACGGTTAACGACGTGCGCGACCAACCCGATCGCACCTGCGATTTCGCGCTCAACATCATCCCGCATACGAGCGAAGTGACCACTCTTGGCGACCTCAAGGAAGGCGATCAGGTCAATCTGGAGATCGATGTGCTCGCGCGGTATCTCAAGCGGATGCAGGGGCTGGCGGCAGCGGGATAGAACAGGATTGCGCCCTCTCGGGTTCGTGATACCTTGCGCGCATGGAAAGCCTGCGCGAAGCCATTGAGTTTATCGGCGGTCCCGCCGCCCTGTGGATCCTCGCCGCCATGTATTTCGGCAGCGTCATCCTCGAGAGGATCTGGGCGATCCGCGGAAATCCCGATTACGACAACAAGGATGCGCTCAATTCGATCGGGCTGAACCTGATGTCGAGCGTGATCAATCTCGTCATCGGCATCCTCGTGCCGCTCGCGCTCTATGTGCTGGTGTATGACAATCTGCGCCTGTTCGGCGCCATCCCGCTTTGGGCCGCGATCCCGGTCGCCTTCATTGCGCATGAATTCGCATATTACTGGGACCACCGGCTGAACCACCGCGTCGGGCTCTTCTGGGCCTTCCACGCGATCCATCATTCCTCGAACGAGTTCAATCATTCGACGGCGGCGCGCGGCTTCTTTCTCGACGGCCAGCTAAAGCGGCTTTTCGCGGTCACCCCCGCCTTCATCGGGATCGATCCAGTTCTGTATATCGCGGTGAGCGTCTGCACCAACGCGTTCGGTATCTGGAACCATGCGAGTTACGTGCCCCGCCTCGGCTGGGTCGACCGCGTGCTGATGACGCCCAAGATGCACAAGATTCATCACGCCAATCAGCCGCAATATATCGACCGGAATTACGGGCAGGTCACGCTGCTGTTCGACCGCATGTTCGCCAGCACGGCCTATCTCGGCGAAGAGCCCAATCCCGGCCTCGTCAAACCGGTTCACGATTACAATCCGCTCACCGCACAATTCGCCGGATTGAAACAGCTAAAAGAACGCATGGATCACGCGGATAGGTGGCAGGACAAGCTCGCTTACCTCTGGCGGCCACCGGAATGGTCGCATGACGGCGTGTGCCGATCCGACTGCCCGAAATATGCGGGGCTCACCGCCGCCTGAAGAACGCGGCGCGTGGTGCCGGGTGTTGCGCGCGCTTTCCTACACACCATGACTTGTGGCTAGCTGGCATGCATGCCGCCCAGCCATCAACAGCGTCGCAATCTCCCGCCCTTCTTCACGCCGGTAAAGCTGCGCGCGCGCCGCGATGGCTGGACGGGGCAAGTGCAATGCGCGTTTCTTGCCGAGCTGTACCTGATCGGCGCGGTCAGCGTGGCGGCCGTGCGTGTTGGGCGAAGTCGCGCAACGGCTTACGCTTTGCGCGAGCGCAGCGATGCGGAAGGGTTCGCCGCCGCCTGGGATTTCGTGCTTCGTGGACCGGCACGGCCTGATGAACCGCCGGTGCGATATTGCCGGGTAGCCGATTGGCGGAAACTGACACTCAAGCAGCTGATCTGGATGAACGAGACCGGGCTTTGGCGTCCCGTCATCTATCGCGGGAAGATGCGCTCCATCGCGCGAAAGCCCGACAATTCGGCGCTTTTGCGGCTGCTCAGGCGCACCGACCCCGCCCCGAAGAGCGTCGCCGGAGCGGCGCGATGAGTCCCCTTTCGAATATTTCGAAAAGGCACGGTTGTGCGGTCCATGTCTCCCCCGAGCGCTGTCCCAAGCGCTGCTTTTCAGCCGGTGACCTCGGCCACCGCTTCGATGAACTTCTCGATGTTGTTCATGGTGAGGCCCGCCACGTTGATCCGGCCCGATCCGGCCATGTAGATCCCGTGATCCTCCCGCAGCTGGGCGACTTGCTCCTTGCTCACCGGCAAAACCGAAAACAGCCCGTTCTGCGTACCGAGCGGGGTCAGATCGACGCTGCCCGCCATGCCCGCATCGGCCAGCGTAGCGCGGACCTGACGCATGCGTTCGCGCATCTGGTCGAGCTCGTCCATCCACATCTGGGTGAGCGAACCGTCGCGCAGGATCAGGCGCACAGCGGCGGCACCATGATCGGGCGGCATGGACCAGCTTGCGCGGGCCAGAGCGTTGGCATTGGAGAATGCCTTGTCCAGCGTCTCGCCGCCATCTGCAAGGATGTAGAACGCGCCAACGCGGTCGCGGTACATGCCGAAGTTCTTGTCGCAGCTATAGGCGATGAAGGCCTCCGGCACCTTGGCAAGCACGCTGCGCAGCCCCGCGACATCCTCGTCCAGACCGTTGCCCAGCCCGTGATAGGCGGTGTCGATGATCGGGAAGATCCCGCTCTCCGCAATCGCATCACCGATCGCGTTCCATTCCTCCGCGCTGTAATCGATACCGGTCGGGTTGTGGCAGCATCCGTGCAGCAGAATCGCCTCGTCAGGACCGGCATGGCGGATCGCCGCGAGCGCCGCTTCGACATTTGCGGTGCCATCGGGATTGGCGTGGTCGAACGGTACCATCTCGAGCGCGATATCGTTGATGATCTGCGCGTGGTTGGGCCAGCTCGGCACGCCCATATGCAGCTTCTGGACGCCCGCCTTCTGCGCCAGCGCAAGGGCGAGACGGACAGCGCCCGTGCCGCCGGGCGTCTGCATACCGGCGATGCGACCGCCCATCGTCGCGTCCTCGCCGAAGATGTAGGGCATCAGCGCGTTGACGAAGCCGATATCGCCTTCCGGGCCGAGATAGCTTTTGGATTCCTGCTCATCGACGAGCGACTGCTCTGCCGCCTTGATCGCGCCGAAGACGGGCGTGTCGCCCTGCCCCGTGCGGTAGACGCCGACGCCAAGGTCTACCTTGTCCGGGCGGTCGTCCGCGGCGTGCAGTTTGATGAGCGCGAGCAGCGCATCGGGCGATTGTTCTTCGAGTCGGTGCAGCATGATGCACGCCGAATGCCGTGCGAAGCGGGACGCCGCAACCGCCTTTTGCAACCTTTGCCGAATTCGCCTGCTTTGCGCAGGTCGATTACCGGAGACTTGACGACCTCAGAAGGGCAACCAGCGCTGCTTCTTCGAGAATTTCATGTAGCCCGCATTGACGCCGAGCCGCACGCCAGCGCCGACCCGGATCGGGATCAGCACAACATCGCCCTTGCGCATGTAGCTCGCGTGCATGCCGCCCACGAGATACGCTTGGCCTTCGCCCGCGGGATAGCGTTCGAACAACTCTTCGGTATCGAACAGATTGTAGACGAGCACGAAGGTGTTGGCCGCGTTCGCGCCCGCATCGAAGCCGACCGACGGCCCGGTCCAGTAGACCTTCCGTTCGCCTTCGACCTTGTGGAACAGCGTGCCGGAGCCGTAACGCGCGCCCACGATGAAGGCGCCGCCCGCTTCGCGCCCGACAATGTAGCCATTGGGTTCGCCCTGCTTGCGCAACAGGTCTTCGATAAGGCCTGCGAGCCCCTTCGCGCCTTTGCCGAACACGCCTTCCGCGGCGCCGATGAGGTCATCCTCGGCATAGGTCGTAGAGCCGTCTGCGCTGGCGACGGCTTCGGTACCGGTATCGGCGGTGCCAGAAGACGCATCGTCGTAGATGACGAACTCGCCATCGGGAGCGGTGGAGGCGGTAGTTTCGGCATCGGCGATATCGGAGGCGTCCGTGGTGGTGGCCGGCTGCGGATCGTCCAGCGTCGCCGTGGAGGCGGGCGGCTGGCCGGAGCGCAGTTCAGGCTGCGCCAAGTCCGCATCGATCAGGTCCGCATCGATCGCGCCGGTATCGGCGACGGGTGCGTCACCTTCGTCCTGCGCGGTGGCATAGACTTCATCCGGGTCGAAGCTCTCCATCTCCTGCGCAGCGGCAGGCGAGGCGGCAAGGGCGAGCGCACCGATCGCGGCGGCGAAATGGCGGGCCAATCCTGTTCTGAGTTCGGCAGCAGTGCGTATGATCATGGCAATTGTTCCTTACAGCACGGGCATTTGCGCACCCGCGCTCCTCCATCGGGAAGCAGAGTCCCTCACATCCCGCCGGGCAAGAGTCTCAGCGGCGAACCGAATCGAAAATGCGGCGAACCGAATCTATCCGGCATGGGCAAGGTTCGCTGTTCGCGGCTGAACAGAAGCGGAATCGCGCGAAGATCAGAAAATGTCGCATCCGACCTTGCCGCTGCGGATAACGCCCATTATAGCGCGCCCCTCGCCGCCAAATTGCCAGGGCAGCGACATGCGGAGACGTGGGTGAGTGGCTGAAACCAGTTCCCTGCTAAGGAACCATACTCTTTAACGGGTATCGAGGGTTCGAATCCCTCCGTCTCCGCCATTACCCAAACCAGTCCTCGAACCGAGCGATCGGCGAACGGGCAATCTCCATCAATGGTGTAGTTGGGGCTAAGTTTGCCTAACTCGCCGCATGCTCCTTACGAGCGATCTCGTGTAGCCAATCGGCGTGACGCGGGGCCTTTTTGGTCTCGCTCCATTCGTCGAGCATAAGCGGGGCGACGCGGGCGAGTTCTTCGTATTGATCCTTGGTACCGATATCGGCTGCCAATTCCACGCGGTGGCCGTTTGGATCGAAGAAGTAGATTGATTTGAAGATGCCGTGGTGCGTGGGGCCGAGCACATCGATGCCCTCACCTTCGATATGCGCCTTCGCCGCGAGCAATTCCTCTTCGCTTGCGACCCGAAAGGCAAGGTGCTGCACCCATTGCGGTGTGTTTTCGTCCCGCCCCATATCGGGCTGGTTAGGCAGCTCGAAGAAGGCGAGGATATTACCGTTCCCCGCGTCGAGGAAGACGTGCATGTATGGATCGTATTCGCCGGTCGAGGGGACATGGTCCTCGGCGAATGCAGTCGTGTATTCCATGCCGAGCACGCGGCCATACCATTCGACCGTCTCCTTCGCGTCCTTGCAGCGATAGGCGGCGTGATGGATGCCCGATGGTTTGACCGCGCTCATTCTGCAGGCTCTGATGTCTTGGTATCGAGCACACCTCGGGCGATCTGATCACGCTCGATGCTTTCGAACAGAGCCTTGAAGTTGCCTTCACCAAAGCCATCATCGCCCTTGCGCTGAATGAACTCGAAGAAGACCGGGCCGACCTGCGCTTCGGCAAAGATCTGGAGCAGCAGACGCGGTTCTCCTCCCTCGGTAGTGCCGTCGAGTAGGATGCCGCGCATCTTGAGCTCGTCGGCATTCTCGCCGTGGCCTGGCAGCCGCTCATCGAGCATCTCGTAATAAGTTTCGGGCGGGGCGGTCATGAACGGCACGCCGAATTCCTTGAGCCGATCCCAGCACGCAACGAGATCATCGCAGATGAGCGCGATGTGCTGAATGCCCTCGCCGTTGAACTCGCGCAGGAACTCCTCGATCTGGCCCTTGCCGCCTTCGCCTTCTTCATTGAGCGGGATGCGGATCTTGCCATCGGGCGCGGTCAGCGCCTTCGAGGTGAGGCCGGTATATTCGCCTTTGATGTCGAAGAAGCGGATTTCCTGGAAGTTGAAGAGCGTCTCGTAATAGTCGGCCCAGTATTTCATCCGGCCCGTATAGACGTTGTGGGTGAGGTGATCGATCGTGTGGAAGCCTGCGCCTTCCGGATAGGGATCGACGCCCGGCAGGTAATCGAAATCGATGTCGTAAATGGTGAGGCTCTTGTCCTCCGCGCCGGCATAGCGATCAACGAGATAGAGGATCGCGCCACCAATGCCTCGGATTGCGGGGATGCGCAGTTCCATTGGGCCGGGCTCATTGGCGACCGGCTCCGCACCCTGCTCGATGAGGTGCTCGTAAGCTTTCGCAGCGTCGCGCACGCGGAAAGCCATCCCGCACGCCGACGGGCCGTGCTCACGGGCGAAGAACCACGCGGCACTGCGCGGTTCGTAGTTCGCGATCAGGTTGATCCCGCCCTGACGCCACAGGTGCACATCCTTCGACCGGTGCTTGGCCACGAGCGTGAACCCCATCGCTTCGAACACAGGTTCAAGCTGGCCTTTTTCCGGCGCGCAGAACTCAACGAACTCGAATCCATCGAGCCCTGCCGGATTGTCGAAAAGATCGCCGGGATGCTTGGTCATGGGGATCAACCTCTGAATATGTCAATTTAGTTACGTTTGAAACTAAATACGCTCTTTGTGGCGATTTGTCAAAGACCGATGGAAGAGACGCGATTGCGCGGGCCCGGAGATTGGGGCAGGCTTGTTCAGGGAGAACGATCATGATCAAGACGACCGGTATCAATCACGTCGCGCTCGTGTGCCGCGACATGAAGGAGACTGTGGAATTCTACACCAATGTCCTGAACATGCCGCTGTTCAAGACGGTGGAGCTCCCCGATGGCGGACAGCACTTTTTCTTCGATTGCGGCAATGGCAACAGCGTTGCCTTTTTCTGGTGGGCCGATGGACCTCCGGCGGCGCCTGGCATCGCTTCGGTCAAGAAATTCCCTTATGAAGCAAAAACAGCCGTGGGCTCGATGAATCATCTCGCGTTCGACATGGCGGAGGATGAACTGGAGGCCGCTCTCGACCGGCTTGAGGAGGCAGGCGTCGAGCACACGCACACAGTGGTCAATCACGACGACAGTCCGATGGGAATGAGCAAACAGCTGCACGACGGGGTATTCGTCCGTTCGGTCTATTTCACCGACCCCAATGGCATCATGCTGGAATTTGCAGCGACGACGAAGACATTCGGCCCCGACGATATTGCTCACGAGCCGGCAACCAGCGCAGACCGGGTGGAGGCCTGAGCATGCCGCGATTGAGACAGGTGCCGAAGTCCGAGGCTGACGAGAAGGTCGCGCTGCCCCTCTATGCGATGCTGTTCGGGAACCGCGATCCGGTCGCGGAGCCTGGCACGGCGACCGGCACCCCCGGCGATTGGTGGACGGTTTTCGCCAACTCTCCGGCAACCTTGAAACACGCGGCACAAGGTTTTGCCTATTACCGCGATCCGGCTCGCAAGCTCGATCCGGTCCTGCGGGAGCTAGGCCAGACATGGGCCGGATGGGCCACGGGAAGCCAGTTCGTCTTCTCGCAGCATTGCAAAAGCCTGCGCGGCCTCGCCTATCCCGAGGAAAAGATCGAGGCGCTGCCCGTATGGCAAACGGCGACCTGCTATGATGCAAAAGAGCGGCTCGTGCTCGCCTACGCAGACAGGCTGGTAACCCATCAGGGGCGGGTGCCCGACGCGTTATTCGCCCAGCTGAAGGCGGGGTTCTCCGACGAAGAGATACTCGAGCTGACCTACACCACCTGCATGTACCAGATGCACGCCGTTATGAGCCGGGCGCTGCGCACCGAATTCGATGACCGCGACGATCCCATCACCGAAGTGCCTGCGCCCGAAGGCTTCGATGCGCTCGATTTCCTCGGCGGAAACAGGAAAGTGGATTAGGCGACGCGCCCGATATTGCGGCTCTTGTCGTCTTGCTCGACAGTCAGTGTCAGACCAAAAGGCTGGCCGCCTTCGAAAGCTTTGCGGGTCGGCTCGTGCGACAGATCGACATTCCCGCAGACGCGCTCGCCCGCTTCGTTGCGGCCGAGCCAGACCGCCACGCTGCCCGTCTTCGCGTTGTTGATCGTGTAGGTTTCGACGACCGCGCTCCCGGTCGGACCCTTGCCTAAAGGAACACCATTGTCCGCCATCGGCAGCTTTTCGAACCGGTCGCTCGCCGACCAATCGGCTGGATCTGTGGAGTAGATGCCGGTCGCATATTTGCTCATCCAACCGCCGTTCGCCCCGACAAGGGCATAACTGCCACGATCTGTCCGCGCGGCCTGCACCGCTTCGCAGATGGCGTGCGCCGAGTAGTTGTTACCCGCGCCGCCAAAGAAGGGGAGGCCGCCGGTCAGGGTTAGCCCGCGCGGGTCATCGGCCGACAATCCGAAATGATCCATCTGGTTGAAGACAGGAATGGCGAAACAGGAATAGAAATCGATGTGCTCGATCTCCGCCATGCTCTTGCCTGCGCGCGCAAGAGCAGCCTCCACACTGGCGATCGATGCCGGATTAGCTGAGAGGTCGGGGCGGCTCGAAAGCATCAGCTCGGTCGCGGCGGACACGGCATGGATGTGCACCCACTTGTCTTTGGGCACACCCAGCGCGCGCGCCGTACCTGCGCTCGCTATGATGATGGCTGCAGCTTGGTTCACCTGATCGCGCGCCACCGTCATGCGGGTATAGGGTTCCGCGACGATCCGGTTCCGCTCCGTAACCTCGGCGAGTTCCTCCGCGGTCCGCTCCACGGGTGCTGCGGCATGCGGGTTCGCGGCGGCGACTTTGGTGAACGGAGCGAACAGTTCGCCGATATCGCGGCGATACTCCTGAAGGCTCTTGCCCTGCTTCGCACGGCGGGCATTCTCGGCGAGCGCGTAGAGCGGGATGGCACCGGTCGCGCCGTGGGCAAACAGGGCATGCTCCATCATGCCCTCGACCCCGAAACCCTGATCCTCGTAATCGCCATCGACTTCTTCGGACCAGTCGGGCTTTTCGCCTTTCGCCGAAAGCGCGAGCACGGTCGAGATTGCCTCGGATCCGACGATCACCGCGCACTGACTTTCTCCGCCAGCGATCGCGGTGGCAAATTCACCGACCAGTTGCTGGTTCGTCTGGCCACCCGTCGGAGTGAGGATAGCGCGCTTCGGATCGGCACCGACCCGCTTCGCTATCGCGCGCGGGACATTGCTGGCCGCTCCGAATGGCGGTGCGCGGTCGGGCCGCGACATTTCGAAGGCGCGGATTGCGGCCAGGGTGTCGATTGCCGGGGACACGGGCTCACTAGCGGCGCTGTCAGCGATTGCCGCGGCCAGCGCGCGCCCCGCCAGGTCCATATAGGACAGCGCCTCGTATCCCGCCTCGCCAACGCGTTCGGAATACTGCCCTACCCCGATGATGACCGGGGTATTGTCCCCAGAAACAGAGGACGCGTCAGTCAACGAAATCGTCCACCCGCTCGACAATGATCGCAGGCGCCATGCCCCCCGCCGCGCACATCGTGACGAGGCCGGTCTTCAGATCGCGGCGCTCAAGCTCGTCGATGATCGTGCCGATCAGGATAGAGCCGGTCGCTCCGATCGGATGGCCAAGGGCAATCGATCCGCCGTTCACGTTCACCTTGTCCCAATCGAGATCAAGGTCGCGGACGAACTTCGCCGCCACAACCGCGAAAGCCTCATTGATTTCGAACAGGTCAATATCGTCGAGGCTCATGCCAGCCTTTTCGAGCACCTTCTTTGCCGCCGGAACCGGGGCGTTGAGCATCAAGGTGGGGTCATCGCCCATGTTTGCGGTCTGCACGATCCGCGCGCGCGGCTTAAGCCCGTGCCTCTCTGCGTATTCCTTCGAGCACACGAGCACTGCCGCCGCCCCGTCGACAACGCCGGATGAGTTCCCGGCATGGTGGAAATGCTGAATGTCGAGGTCCGGGTATTTTTGGTTGATCAGCCCCCGGAACGTGGTGCCTTTCGCATCGAGCGGAACGTCCGCGATTTTGGTGAAAGCGGGCTCAAGCTGCGCGAGGCCTTCCTTGGTAGTTTGCGGGCGCGGATATTCATCCCTGTCGAGCAGCACATTCCCGTCGTCATCGGTGACCGGAATCACCGATTTGTCGAAGCGGCCTTCCCCCAGCGCCTCGGCAGCCCGCTGCTGTGAGCGGTAGCCGACCTCGTCCAGTTCTTCTCGCGTAAAGCCCTCCATCGTGGCAATTGCGTCGCCGCAAATGCCCTGATGCGATTGCGGGTGCACGGCCTGCAGGCGCTCGTTGTAGCTGCCCATCATCGGCGGCTTCAGCCCGGCCTGCATTTTTTCTTTCGACATCGCAGCGGTGAGGCTCATCATTTCGGTGCCCCCTGCGACGATGCAGTCTTCCATACCGCTCATGATCTGAGCCGCCGCAAGATTGACCGAGGTAATCCCGCCGCCGCAGAACCGGTCCAGCGTGGTTCCCGACGAGGTCACGTCGTAGCCTGCGTCCAGCGCTGCCATGCGCCCAAGGTCACCCGCCTGCATCCCGTCTTGCGTCGATACCGACCAGATCACATCGTCGACCGTCGACGTGTCGAGGTTATTGCGCTCTTTGATCGCTTTCAGGACGGTAGCGGCCAGGTGCTGCGGGTGCTCCGCTGCGAGTGCGCCCTTACCCTGTTTGCCGATCCCGCGCGGGGTGCGGACTGCGTCGATAATATAGGCCTCGGCCATGTGCTTCTCTCCGGATTAGCGAAATTGCGGTTGACGTTTCCGTAAGCGTTGCGCACCACTCGCACAAGAATTCAGTTTCATTTCGAAATGCCAAAATAGCTAGGAGAGAACCTTGTCCGACACCCCCGAAGTGCTGACCGAAGTCGATAACGGCGTCCTGATCGTCACCATCAACCGGCCAGAGGCCAAGAACGCCATGACCAAGGCGGCCGCCGAAGGCATCGCAGCGGCCATGGACCGACTCGACAGCGAAGACGACCTTCGCGTCGGCATCCTTACCGGGGCAGGCGGCACGTTCTGTTCGGGCATGGACCTCAAAGGGTTTCTGCGCGGCGAAAGCCCAACCGTCGAAGGCCGCGGGTTCGGAGGTGTGGTGCAGGCCCCGCCGGCAAAGCCGCTGATCGCTGCAGTCGAGGGTTACGCGCTGGCAGGCGGCCTAGAGCTTATGATCGCCTGCGACCTCGTTGTTGCAAATTCGGGCGCGAAGTTCGGCATCCCCGAAGCGAAGCGCGGGCTCGTCGCTGCAGCAGGCGGCGTGATGATGCTGCCCGATCAGATCCCCGAGCGTATTGCCATGGAACTGGCGCTGACAGGCGATTTCATCGGCGCAGACCGCGCTTACGAGCTTGGCCTGATCAACGAAGTGACCGAAGGCTCCGCGCTCGATGGTGCGAAGGCTCTTGCCGCCCGGATCGCGGCCAACGGGCCGCTCGCCGTGCGCGTTTCCAAGCAGGTGATGAAGGAATCGCGCGGATGGTCGATGGAGGATCGCTACAAGAAACAGGCGCAACTTATCGCGCCGGTCTTCGTATCTGAAGACGCCCGCGAAGGTGCAGCCGCCTTCGCCGAAAAACGCGCTCCGAATTGGAAGGGTAAGTAAGAGTTTTTGATTGAGAAGCCGGGTCACCCGCTCCCTCCGCCCTTCCACCCGGATTGTATCCCGGTAGGCTCCCGGTGGAAGGTCGGAGGGAGCGGGTGGCTCTGACACCAAGGAGAGGATACAAATGCCCGTTATCGACGTACCCCAGCCCGAATTCATGGAAGACGAGGAAATCTCGATCTTCGCCGATGCGGTTGGCAAGTTCTATCAGCAGCACGCTCCGGAAAAGCGCATTCTCAAATGGCGTGAAGACGGCCAGGTCGAACGGGAGTTCTGGAACGAGGCGGGCCAAGCCGGCTTGCTCGGCGTTTCCGTGCCTGAGGAATATGGCGGTCACGGCGGCGATTTCCGGCACGACATGGTTGTGATCGACCAGCAGGCGAAGCACGGCGTCGAAGGGTTCGCTGCGAGCCTGCACAACACCATCATCCTGCCCTACCTCGTCCGCCACGGCACCGAAGAGCAGAAGAAGAAATATCTTCCCAAGCTCGTGACCGGCGAACTTGTGAGCGCGATCGCGATGAGTGAACCTGACGCTGGTTCGGACCTGCAGAGCATCAAAACGACCGCTCTCAAGGACGGCAACGGCTATCGGCTGAATGGATCCAAAACCTGGATTTCGAACGGTCAAACAGCCGACTTCATGATTGTGGTTGCCAAGACCGACCCAAGCGAAGGCGCGAAGGGCATTTCCCTTATGCTGCTGGAAACCGACGGCGCCGAAGGCTTCGAGCGGGGCAAAAAACTCGATAAGATCGGACTCGACGCGCAGGATACGTCCGAGCTGTTTTTCGACGATGTCTTTATTCCCGGCGATAACGTGCTGGGCGGGGTCGAAGGCCGAGGGTTCTATCAGCTCATGGGCGAGCTTCCTCAAGAGCGTCTTGTGATCGCAATGGGCGCGATGACGGGTATCGAGAAAGCGCTCGAAGTCACAGTCGAATATGTCAAGAACCGCAAGGCGTTTGGCAAGACGATCTGGGACTTCCAGAACACGCAATTCACTCTGGCTGACCTGAAGGCCCGCGGTACAGCGGCTCGGGTGTTTGTGAACGATTGCATAGCCAAGCTGCTCGAAGGAAAACTCGACGTCGCGACCGCAAGCATGGCAAAGTATTGGGTAACCGAATTGCAAAGCGAAGTGGTCGACAAGTGTCTGCAATTTCATGGCGGAGCAGGCTACATCAACGATTACCCAATCGCGCGAATGTACCGCGATACGCGCATAGCTCGCATCTATGGCGGCTCGAACGAGATCATGAAGATGCTGATCGCGAGAAGTATGTAGTTTCGCAGACCCATCCGGGGCTACGTCCTCGGAGTCTTTTGTTTGCGCCCTCAAACGCCGGGCGCGATGCATCCGCATAGCTTGGCTTCCGCGCCATAAGGCGCGACGGCCAGTCGGCCTTGCGACGCGCGGCGTCGTTGACGTTCTGACCTCGCTGACGTGTCGCGGAGCACGGTCGCGCTAGCCGACCGCAAGGGCGACTGCCCACCCGCAGGGGCCCGTAGCAAAGCGTAGGATCAGCTCCGAGGACGAAGGCGCGGATGCGCCTTCGAAACACGAAAAAGCGGCCCGGTTTCCCGGACCGCCCTTTTTTGTATTCTGACGGATCAGAACTTGGCGCGTACCGCGACACCGTAAGTCCGCGGCTGCAGCGAGAAGGCCGAACGCGAGTTCGCCGCACCGCTGCCGCGCAGAGTGGTGTTGAACGTAACGCCGCGCACCACATTGTCGGTCAGGTTGTTGACGAAGCCTTCGATCGAGTAGGCCCCGTCCGCAAACCGCAGACCGGCGCGCAGGTTGATGAATTCCTGCCCCGTCTGGACATCGCCGATGATCAACGGCGCTGCATCGACCGCTGCCTGCAGGCTTCCCGCAGCTGCGATTGCAGCGGCATCTGGCGGAACGATTGCCTGAGTAGAGGTCCGCTGATCCCCTTCAAGCCGGATCTGGCCGGACAGGAAAAACTCCGTGCTCGGGTTGATCGGCTTTTCCCAAAGACCGCCGAAGATCGCTACTACGTTGGCAGCGTTCGTGAGATCGTTACCGCAAAGCGAGACGATCGTAACAACATCGGTGAGATCGCCAGCGCAGTCGTCCGGATAGCGCGCATCAAGGATCGTTGCCGATGCATTGAATGTCAGCTCGCTGTTCGGACGGATGACGCTTTCGATTTCAACCCCGGTCGTTTCGGCAACCGGCACATTAAACGTCTGGAATGCAGTACCGGTGAATTCGAGGACCTGGAAGTTTTCGAACTCTTGGTGGAAACCGGCGATGTTGAGCGTGACCGCATTATCCAGGAAACGGCTCTTGATACCGATTTCGTAGGCGTCGACCTCTTCGGATTCGAAGGTCGGGTCGGCACCGCCGACGGCAGCAGTGGTATCGAGGTTGATACCGCCCGATTTATAGCCGTGGGTGAAGCTGGCATAGATGTTTACCGGTGCAGCGAAAGCATAACCAAGCCGCGCAGTGTAGATCAGCTCTTCATCGTTGAAGGTGTCTTCGAATGTCCGTACCAGCGGGAGTACCGCCGCTTCTGGAAGGTCGGCCGGTGCCGTAAATCCGAAGCAACCGAGGCCAATGAAGGCCGGGACGAGTGCCTCAGGCACAACTCCAGCACCGATCGCGCCGACAGTAGCCGGGCAGATCTGGTTATTGGCTTCGGTCTGATCGAAGCTGCCCTCCTTATCCTCCCAAGAGTACCGAGCGCCGAGCGTCAATTCGAGCCCGTCGACGATTTCGAAGCTGTTGTTGGTGAAGATCGAATAGCTTTGCGCTTCCTGCTGGAACCGGTTGGTCACATTCGTGCCCGCCGGATCGACACCGGTGAACACGGTGAGCGGGTTGGGGCCGAGAGCGCCCATAGTCGCCGGGAACAGCAATGCTCCGACCTGCTCGCCATAATCCTCACCAAGGGCGAAAGTGACCGATTGATCGATCGTCTCGTCGGAGAAATAGCCGCCGATAATGTAATTCAGCCGGCCATCCAGCGCTTCGCCCTGCAGCCGCAATTCAGCGGTGAAGGTCTCGAGATCCAGATCGATCAGATCGACATCGAACACGTCGAGCGCCGTAAAGTCGGAATCGTATGTCTCCATGGATTCAAACTTGCGGTACGAGCCGATGAAAATGAGATCGGCATTGCTCGAGATCGGAAATTCGATTTCCGTGGTCGCGCCGTAATTGTCGATGTCAGCAATCGGCGCGAAGTTCGCCGAAGCGACACGGTTGTCGAGCGCTTCCCTGAACTCGTCTTGTCCGAACGGATTGTTCGATACCAGTGGCTGACCATTACCGCCCGTCGGGCCGAGGCCAACCGCTGCGAATGCGCCGGCTGGCACCAGCGGCGTCTGATAGAGTTCGATCGGGCTGCAACAGCTGGATTCGCTCTTCGAATAGTCGACGATCAGCCGTCCGCGAATACCGCTTTCGGTATCCCAGCCGAGCTGTCCGCGCACCAGATACTGGTCGACATCGTTGGAATCGTCGAACGGAGTGCCGTTGCCATCGACCAACGTGATGAAACCATCGCGCTCCCGGTATGCACCGGTCAGGCGGAAAGCGAGTGTATCTTCCACAATCGGTACGTTAACTGCGCCCTGAACGCTGATCTCGTCGAAGTTGCCGTAGGAGGCGTTCACAAAGCCTTCGAACTCGCTCACATCGGGGCGAGCGGTCGTTATGTTGAGCGCGCCCGCAGACGTGTTACGTCCGAACAGCGTACCTTGCGGACCGCGCAGAACCTCGACGCGTTCGATGTCGACGAATTCGGTCAGCGCCACACCGGGGCGCGACTGATAAGCGCCGTCGATGAAGATACCGACCGCGCTTTCGAAGCCGATATTGTTCGATGTCGTACCAACACCGCGAATACGCAGCACGACCGAACCCGAAGCGATCTGTGCCTGACTGCTGGTGAAACTGGGAGCCACGGAGGTGACTTCCTGAATGTTATCGACGCCCTGGTTTTCAAGCTGTTGGGGCGAAACCGCCGTCACAGCGATAGGAATGTCCTGAACATCCTGCGCGCGGCGGGTCGCGGTAACGATGATGACGCTGTCATCGGGATCCGTCGAAAGCGTGGTATCGCCCTCGTCATCTGCCGAAACCTCCTGCGCGAGCCCCGGTGCTGTAAATGAACTACAGGCCATCAGGCCGGCAGCGTATGCTGCGAGCTTACGTCTCATAAATGTCCTCTCCACATTTCCCATGGCCTTTTGGCCTATTGGTCGCGCGAGAGACTATCAGCGCTATCCGCGCTGCCAAGGGACCGCGACGGTTCTTCGCAAACAGTAGTAAAAATGCAACATGTTATGTTGCGGCGCACCATGCGGTCGGCGCGCGCACGCTAAACGTAATTTTGTTGCCCAAGTTCGGATTAGTTTAGTCCGATGTCAGTACCCGAAGCGCAGGCCGATCCACACGGTCAGAGGCACGCCCAGATCGATCGCTCCGCCCGAATTGCGAGTGACAATTTCCTCGTCGAGCAGGTTCTCGCCGCGGACTACAAGGCTCAGCCGGTCTCGCAGCGGAGCTTCCGCGAAGAAATCCACAGTCGTTGCTGGCTTGAGCAGATCGGTTTCCTGATCGTCTTCGAACTGCGCGCTGATGTGGCGCAGTGTTCCTGCGATCCGCCAGCCTTCGGCGGGCTCCCATGCAAGCGTGGTCGATGCCGCGAACTCGGGCGTCTGCGGCGGCCGGTTCCCATCAAGAGCGATCGATGCGCCCTCCCCGTCGATCGTCGCATCGGTATAGGCGAGCGAGGCATCGAGGCTGACTTCGCCGAGCTTGACCGCCAGCCCCCCTTCGACGCCCTGCGCATCGATGGCCGGCAGGTTCTGCCTCTGCCGCAGGTTCGGCTCCAAGGTCACATTGGCAATGGCATCCTCGACCCGGTTGTCGAAAGCAGTGAGCGAGAGAACAACCGAACTGACCGGCTGCCACGTCAGGCCCACCTCGAACCCTTCAAGCCGCTCGTTCTCCAGTGCTGCGTTCGCCTGGGTTACCACCGGGAAGACAACGAAGGGACGGTACAATTCGTTGAGCGTCGGGAGCCTCAGACCGGTATAGGCCGCTGCACGCAGATCGAGCTCGCGCGTTGCGTAAAGCACAGCGCCAGCGCGCCAGCTCAATGTCCAGTCATCGCGATCGGGCGCGATGGTTTCGCTAACCAGTGCGCCGCTTGCATCCACCGCGCGAAAGAACCCGTCTTCGATGCGGGTGTAGTCGGCGCGCAGCCCTCCGGTGAGCAGCAATGGTCCGATCTGCCAATCGTCCTCCAGAAAGATGCCTAGGTTGCTGTTGGTGCCGCCCGCGCGGCGGCGTTCGCGCAAATTTCCGGTGAAGGCGCTGAAAGCCTCTTCCTGCAATTCTCCATTCGACCGGCGATAATCGGTACCAAGACGGACGGTGTGCGCTTCATCGATGGGCGGACGGATTTCGATCTTGCCGCCGAGGCCGGTTGACGGCGTGTTGCGTTGATCCAGCACTCTGACAAAACGCGTCGAGCTGATCACCACATTCGAGAAATTGCGTGCCTGGACATAGCCGAGGGCATCGAATTCCCAGTCGCCGCGCCCAACCACGCGCAAGCTCGCATCCTGCCCCTCGGTTGCGGAATCCGCGCCATCGAAACGGAGCGTGCGGTTGTCTTCGAAAATGCTCCCGCGTGCCTGAAGTTCGATGTCGTCGGTCAGCGGAGCGACGCCGCGCACCCCGACCTGCCAGCTATCGAATTCTGCGCGGGCCGTCGCCGGTACGCGCTGGTCCGCCGGCGTGGTGAAGAAACCTTGCCCCCTGTCCCAGCGTCCGCTGATCACGCCAAAACCGCTGCCCAGCTTGCGCGCCACCGCCGCGCTTGCTTCGGTTTCTTCGCGATTGTTGACCAGCAGGCTGCCCGAAAACGGTCCTAGAGTGCTAGCATCGGCGCTCTCGAGTTCTATCGTTCCGGCGAGAGCGCCAGCGCCAAACGGCCCCGCCCCGCCGCCGCGCGTAACACGGATGCTGGCAAGGCTTTCGGGAGCAATCGACGAAAGCGGAATGTAACCGAAAAATGGATCGGCAATCGGGACCCCGTCGAGCAGGACGAGCGCCCGGCTGGTCGCATTGCCGCCAAGCGCTCTCAGGGTGACGCCTTGCGCGCTGGGATTCGATGATCGGCTATCGGAGCGACGAAACTGCTGAAAGCCCGCCACGTTCTCAAGCACATCCTCAATCCGCCCCGATGCGCTGGAGACAATCTGTTCTCGGTCGATCTCTGTTATCGAATAGGCACCCACGGAAGGCGGCGGGTCGAGCCCTTCGCCAGAAACCACGATTTCATCTTCGTAGTTGGTTTCCGAGGTGTCTCCATTTTCCTGGGCGGAGACCGGAAACGATACAGCAAGTGCGATGGCCGAAACGGCAAAACGATAGGAGCGACTCATAAGCGCCCGCCTAACCGAGCCGCCTCTCAAAGTCAGTTGCAAATCGCCATCATGACTCGCTTTTCGGGGTCGCGTGTGGTTACATCAGTGTCAGTAAGCGAAGAGAGCCAGATTATGTTAGCCACACCGCCCGATTTCGACGTGCTGATCGTAGGTGCCGGGATATCCGGTATAGGGATGGCTGCGCATATGGAAATGAAGGCGCCCGGGCACACTTACGCTATCGTCGAGCGGCGCGAGAACCTCGGCGGTACATGGGATCTGTTCCGCTATCCGGGCATCCGTTCGGACAGTGACATGCACACGCTCGGCTTCGATTTCGAGCCGTGGAAGCATGAAAAGAGCATCGCCGATGCCCCCGCCATCCTCGACTATCTCAACCGGATCGCGGACGAACGCGGAATTCGCGAGCACATCCGCTTTGGCCACAAGGTTCTCTCCGCCAATTTCCGTGAAGACGAAGCGCGTTGGCATGTCACGATGGAGCTGGACGACGGCACCACGACGCAGCTGACCGCGAACTTCCTCTACCTTGGTTCCGGCTATTACGATTACGACGAACCGTACGATGCCGGCTTTCAACTCGGCGCATTCGAAGGACAGGTGCTGCACCCGCAATTCTGGCCCGAAGATCTCGATTATTCCGGCAAGAAAGTGGTCGTTGTCGGGTCCGGCGCAACAGCCGTCACAATAGTTCCATCGATGGCGAAGGATGCCGCGCACGTTACCATGCTTCAGCGCACCCCGACTTGGATGGCATCGCGCCCTGCCAAGGACAAGTTTGCCAATACCCTTCGCAAGATCCTTCCTGAAGAACTCGCCTATCGCATCACGCGCTTCAAGAACATTTGGATGCAGGATTTCACCTTCAAGCTGGCGCGCAACAAGCCGGAGAAGGTGAAGAAGAACCTGTATAAAGGTATCGAGAAAGTCCTTGGGTCGGACTATGACAAAGCGGCCTTCACTCCGCCCTACAACCCTTGGGAAGAACGGCTGTGCCTGGTGCCCGACGGCGATATGTTCGAGGCGATCAAAGACGGCAAAGCAGACATCGTCACCGGCCATATCGAAGCCTTCGAGAAAACCGGCATCAGGCTCAAATCGGGCGAGCTTCTCGAAGCCGATATCATCATCACGGCGACCGGCCTGAAAATGGCGATCGCGGGCAAGATCGATCTCAGTTTGAATGGCGAGCCCGTCCATCTCAATGAGCGGTTCTATTACAAGGGCTGCATGTTCTCGAACCTGCCCAACCTCGCGGTCGTGTTCGGCTATCTCAATGCCAGCTGGACCCTGCGCGCGGACATCAATTCCGATTATGTCTGCCGAGTGCTCAACGAAATGCGCTCGCGCGAAGCCGATCTGGTCGTTCCCGTTCTGACGCCGGAAGAAGAAGCCAAAATCGAAGAGGACGACATCTTCGATTTTTCATCGGGATACATTCAGCGCGGCAAGCATCTTCAGCCGAAAAACTCGGTGAGCTATCCTTGGAGGCTCAATCAGGAATACGTCGTCGACCGCAAACGAATGGCGGACGATCCGCTCGATGACGGCTTGCTGACCTTCCGGCGCGTCGGGGCCAATGCGCGCAGCGGTGACGAGCAGCTCGAACCGGCAGAATAGTCTGCCACGGTTGGCAGTGGCCAATATGATCCGCTTCGATTAGACCGCGCAGCATGACCATTTCCGACAAAATCTGGACCGCCGGGCTCGTCATCATCGGTGATGAAATCCTCTCAGGTCGGACCCATGACAAGAACATTGCGCAGGTCGCCAGCTGGCTCCAGGTGCAAGGTATCCGCCTTGCCGAAGTGCGCGTTGTCGCAGACGACGAGGACCGGATTGTTGAGGCGGTGAATGCGCTTCGGTCAAGCAATGACTACCTCTTCACCACCGGCGGCATCGGCCCCACGCACGATGACATCACCGTGGATGCGGTGGCGAAAGCGCTTGGCGTACCCGTCATTATCCATCCGGAAGCGCGCGCGCTTCTGGAGCGGTATTACGCGGACAAGGGCGGCGTGAATGAAGGCCGGTTGCGTATGGCGCGTGTGCCTGAAGGCGCAGAACTTATTCCCAATCGCATGTCGGGCGCGCCGGGCATCCAGCGCGGCAATCTCTTCCTGATGGCGGGGGTGCCGCACATCACCGCGGGGATGCTCGATGCGCTGACCGGTAAGCTTGAAGGCGGCGCGCCTCTGATTTCCGAAACGGTCGGCGGGTTTATCCCGGAAAGCGAAGTTGCCGGTCTGCTGCGCGAAGTCGAGCAGGCTCATGAAAACTGCCAGATCGGATCTTACCCATTCTTCCGGGACGGCAAGGTAGGGTCGAATTTCGTGATCCGGTCGACCGACCGTGAGGATTTACAGAGCTGCTACGACAGTTTGTGCGAAGGCCTTGGCGAAAATGGCTGGGACTTCACGCCCGGCGGCATCTGACCAAGCTATAGCAAGCGCCATTTAGAGGCGATCACTTTGCCTTCTTTGGGGTCGAGAACGCACGCCGCTTTCCTTCACGCGCGCCAGCTGACGATTGTAAGAGCTGCGCAGGAATCTGTCTCCCATCACGTCCCGCTCCGAGGCAGGCTCGTCCGGACCTGTGGCGAGGCGAATGCGGATCCAGAGCGCTATGAGCCCGATCGCGGCAAACGCGGCGCCGACAAATCCGGCGATCATGAGATCGTAGCTGCCGATCATGACCATGATGGCGACAAGCGCAAAAATGACCGGCCATTTCAAGAAGCTGTCAGCGTTCGAATCCGGGGAGTCAGGCATCAATCGGTCCTAGCGTGAACATACGTACGAGGAGACAATTCCTCATTTTCGACCAGCCTCAACGCCGGCCACAGGTACGTGTACGTTCTGTTTGTGAAATACGTTACGCCCGGTGCATTTAAAGGTGCCCGATCATTATGTTTTTTTTCGCTGACGCCCCATTTTATCGGCCTCGAGCAAGTCCGCAGAACCCGCCTTCGCATTCTGCAAGGCGCTGTAGACCAGCCCGCCGGACAGCAAGACGGCGCCGACGAGCGGAACCAGATGCGTCTCCACGAACACGCTGCTGCCGAGAATGATCGCGCCAAGAACAGCGCTGATCACAGCCAAGCTCTTCATTCCAAACTCCTTCGGTTGATCAACGCGCCGGTGCGGCTTCGTTCCCCAAAGGTCTGAAATTCCTAGCTGAAAAAGGGCAGCTGGACGCAAAAGAGGCCGGAAGCATCCGCTCCCGACCTCTTTTTGTCCGGCGCTCCGCCAAGGGAACACCCAAGATGCGCGAGTTTAAGCGCCTTCGATACCGGCAGTATCGATCTTCAGGCCCGGTCCCATCGTCGTGGTGAGCGAGACCTTCTTCACGTACTTACCCTTGGCGCCCGAAGGCTTCGCCTTGACGATCGCCTGGGTCATCGCCTCGAAGTTCTGCTTCAGCGCATCATCCGAGAACGACAGCTTGCCGATGCCGGAGTGCACGATGCCCATCTTCTCGACGCGGAACTCGACCTGGCCGCCCTTGGCGTCCTTCACGGCCTGCTCCACGTTCGGTGTGACGGTGCCCAGCTTAGGGTTCGGCATCAGGCCCTTCGGACCGAGCACCTTACCCAGACGGCCCACGACGCCCATCATGTCCGGCGTGGCGATCACGCGGTCGTAATCGAGATTGCCTGCCTGCATGTCTTCCATCAGGTCTTCCGCGCCGACCTTGTCGGCACCGGCTGCTGCGGCTTTCTCCGCATTGTCGCCCTTGGCGAACACGGCAACCTTCACGTCCTTGCCCGTGCCCGAAGGCAGCGAAACCATGCCGCGGACCATCTGGTCTGCGTGACGCGGATCGACGCCGAGGTTCATCGCGATTTCGACCGTCTCGTCGAACTTCGCCTTGTGCTCGCGCAGGGTCGCGATAGCTTCATCGACCGTGTAGAGCTTTTCGTTGTCCAGCTCGGCAACGGCCTTCTGCTTCTTTGTTTGCTTTGCCATTGTATCAGCCCTCCACTTCGAGACCCATCGAACGCGCGGAGCCTTCGATGATTTTCATGGCCTGATCGATATCGTTCGCGTTGAGATCCTTCATCTTGGTCTCGGCGATTTCCTTGATCTGGCTCTGGCTGATCTTGCCGACCTTGTCCTTGTTCGGCTCACCCGAACCCTTCTTAACCTTCGCGGCCTTCTTCAGGAGGTAGCTGGCAGGCGGGGTCTTGGTGGTGAAGGTGAACGAACGGTCCGCATAGACGGTGATCGTGGTCGGGATCGGGGCGTTCTTTTCCATGTCCTGCGTCGCGGCGTTGAACGCCTTGCAGAATTCCATGATGTTAACGCCGCGCTGACCCAGCGCCGGGCCGATCGGCGGCGACGGGTTTGCGGTGCCCGCAGGCACCTGGAGCTTGATATAGCCCTCAATCTTCTTGGCCATGAATGGCCTCCTTTCTCACTGTTGCCTCCTTCAGATGACCCGCTCATCCTGAGTTTGTCGAAGGAGGCTCATGTTAAGCGGTCCAGCGGCTGACATCGCCAGCCTCCCGCGCGGATTTCCAAAGCATTGCTAGGGAAGGGGCGCACATAGCGATTCCGGACGCTTTTGCAAGCGCTAAACCATGACCACGACCGAGACATGGACCGCGCAAGTGCATGTTTTCGAAAAAACTCGTAATCATCATACTGAATTGATTTATCGAAACTAATTTCGATTTCCGATGCCTTATGAGCCTGCAAAGTGTCAGCTTCCATTTTCCTTGCATCAGCTCTCTTCAGAATGACCGAGAACATCGATCGGATTTGCCCGGTCTCGATACCCGCTCATCCTAGAGTAGGAAAACAGCACTCCGCGTTATAGCAACGGTCATCACGCGGCACCGCAGTGATGCGAATTGCTTCACACAACCATGCGGGTCGAGATAAGGCCTGCCCGCACACCCGCACCCGCTACGTCACCTGCATCAAAACCTCAGAAAGTAACGCGCCAGTGGGTCCCGCGTTCGCTCTCGGCTTGGTCAATGCGCCCGCCTATCTGATCGACCAGGTCATTAAGCAGTTCGACGCCGTGAAAGCCATTGTCGTCCTTGCGCGCCGGCTCCTGGAGTCCGCGTCCGTTATCGCGCACTTCCAGAACTTTCTGACCCGCGTCCTGTTTAAGCTCGACCTCTATCGTACCGCCTTCAGGACCAAACGCGTGCTTGTAGGCATTTGTGACCATTTCGCAGGTGATCAGGCCGAGCGGTGTCAGGGCGTCCACGGGGATATCGAGCTGTTCGAAATGGCCCGTCAGTTCCACCTCTTCCCGGCCCATGCTTTTGCGCATGAGGTCCAGCAGATCGTCGAAGAACGCCGCCGCGTCGATGTCGCCCGCACTGTCGCTGCGATAAAGGTGTTGGTGGATCAACGCCATCGTCCGCGCCCGGTCGGAGGTTGACTTGGCGAGCGTCGCGGCATCGGTCCCCTTGCCGATTTGCCGCGATCCGATGCGTAGCAGGCTCGAGAGCAGCAGGAGGTTGTTCCCAGCCCTGTGCTGAGTTTCGTGCAGGAAGGTATTCTTCACAGCGACCAGCCGCGTTTGCATCCGGTAGGAGCGATAGGCGAAGAAAGCGGCAAGCAGAGCTAGCAGCGCCAACACCGCGCCGGCGACCACAAATCCGTTAGCGCGTTCAAGTCGCAATTGACGGACCTCGGCCTCGCGCTGCGATAAGGACAGAGCCTGCTCATTGTTCCAGAGATCGAACTTGAGTTCGGTATTCGCTGCCGCTTCCAGCTTTTCACTTTCGAAACGCGTATTGCCCAGTTCAAGCGCGCGCTGCGCATAACCAAGCGCTTCATCGGCGCGGCCCATGCGCCCGAGCAGGGTCGCCATGTTCGAATTGAAGTCAGCCTCCCAATAGCGGTAGGAGGAGTCGCCCGAAAGCGAAGTCGGGTCGACATCCTCACGCTCTATGATCGCCTGCGCCTGCGAAAGCGTCGCATCCGCCTCCACCGTCTCATTGCGCTCAAGATGCACGCCCGACATCCAGCTGAGCATGGCCGCTGCCTCAAGCGGGTTGCGCCGCTCCAACGTGACCGGGACAGCACTTTGCGCCATCTTCAACGCTTCTTGAGTGCGGCCTTGCGCATGAAGCGATTTTGCGTAGTGATAATTGAGGAAGCCGTTGAGCGGGTGCTTCGGTTCTTCTCGCAGAGTATCGTAGGCTACCTTGTAGCGGGTCAACGCGGCAGCGTGATCTTCCTGCATGGCGAGAGCCCAACCGATATTGGCGTGAAACGTCGATGTTCGTGATGCAGACGTCAATCGTGACTGCTCCCACAGGTCCAGTGCGCGTTCGTACATGCCGATCGCCCGCTCATAGTCGCCGATATCGGCGAGAACATTGGCTATGCTGTTGGTAGCGGTGGTTTCTCCAGTGAGATCGCCTTCCGATCGATAGAGGTCGATTACCTCCTCGTAACTCTCAAGCGCGCCCGCGAAATCGCCTACCAGATAAGCGTGTTGTCCCAGCGCGTAGACGATCTCTGGCTTGAAGGACGACAATTCCCCCTGCTCTGTCCGATCGAGGATGGTCAGCAGGACGTCGCGCATTTCGTCCGTGTCGTAACGGACACGCGCACGCAAACTCTTGGCGAGCATCAAGCACGAGGCATATTCGGGCTGTCCTTCGGCTTCGGCACCGTCGATAAGGTCATCGAGGGCCTGATCACTAAGCGTCGCCTTGTCGCTCGCAATTATCGACGTGTTCCGGCACAGAAGCTTACGCCCCATGTGGTTCAATGACGGAATGATGTCGAAGCTGGCACGGTATTGCTCCAACGCGCCGGAGACATCTTTTTCACGCGCCGCGATCGCCCCGAGGCCGGAACGGATATGCGGTGCGAAACCGATCATCTGGTGTTCGCCGGCCAGCGCCAGCGCTCGCTCGCTTCGGCTCCGCGCTTGTTCGACGTCGCCGCGATAGAAGGCCGCGGTGCCAAGCGAGTGCATCAGGATTGTCTCGGCTTGATGGTTCGAGCCGCTGCGCGCGTCGTCAATCATGCGCTGCATCGTTTCTTCGGCTTGATCAGGCTCGGCGCGTATTTCCGACCGGATCGCTATCGCCTCGAAGATTTGCGCAGCTGCCTCTGCCAGCGATGGCACAAACTCGTCGAAGCGGGACGCCGGAATGGTCTGCGGATATGCCGAGGCATAGGTCTTGGCGAACTGGTCCTGATCGGCCGGCTCTGCCTGCACCAGCGCGGTCACACAGCTTTTCACTGCCTGCGTCTTGTCGGGAGAAACGGCAAGGTCGACATCGAGCAGCGGCGCGCATTCGGGCACGCCGATCGCTTCTCTTGAGGCTTGCGAGCACGAGGCGAGAGTAAGCGCTGCCGCTAGCGCGAGGCTTGCCGCTCGCACGAAACCGCACCGCGATCTGTGGCTCATCGACAAAAGCTGCGAGACGAAGCCGCTCCTCCCGTCAAGGGCGGTCTTCCCTCCCGCCGATCCCGCAGGAAGCTATCACGAACCGGGAATTTTTGAAGCCCGAAATGCAACCGCTCTTCTTTCGAAGTGCACGGCGCTCTCGCGGAGCTTTTATTTCACCAATTCAACCTGTTCGAAGTCCAGCTCGACAGGCGTCGCGCGGCCGAAGATGGAAACGCTGACCTTGACCTTCGCCTTGTCGAAATCGAGCTCTTCCACCACGCCGTTGAAGCTTGCGAACGGGCCGTCCAGCACCTTGACCTGATCGCCGATTTCGTAATCGACATTGACCTGCTGCTTGGGCGCGGATTTCGCTTCTTCGACGCCGCCGAAATAGCGCGCGGCCTCTTTCTCGCTGATCGGCTGGGGCTTGTTGCCCGAACCGAGGAAGCCGGTGACTTTCGGCGTATTCTTGACGAGGTGGTAGACATCGTCGGTCATATTCAGCTTGGCGAGGACATAGCCCGGCATGAACTTGCGCTCGACCTGAACCTTCTTGCCGCGCTTGACCTCAGTAATGGTCTCGGTCGGAACTTCGACCTCTTCGACGCCCTCGGCCAGGCCAAGGCGTTCGGCCTCGGAAAGGATCGCTTCCTTCACTTTGTTCTCGAAGCCGGAATAGGCGTGAATGATGTACCAGCGAGCCATGGATTATCCTTGAAAAACTGCCTGCTTTGTCCGCGCCGGATCAGGCGAGCGTGAGCAGGAAATTGACGATTGCGTTGAACAGGCTGTCGATCCCGAAGAAGAACAGCGACAGGATCACCATGAAGATGAACACGAAGATCGCGGTGCGAACCGTCTCTTCGCGGGTGGGCCACACGACCTTGCCGGTTTCAGTGCGAACCTGGTTCACGAATTCGGGCAGGGATGTCTTGCGCTTTTTCTCTTCGGCCATTGGATCAGCCTCGTCCTTGTAAAACTGCGTTGCTTCCGGCTGCGGTCTACAGGCCCCCGGGGCCGCATGCCAAGTCTGTCAGGTAAGTGTCGCCTGCGTCCGGGACAAGATCGCCGGAGGGGCTTTTCGTAACTGACAATGTCGGAAGACGCTGTGTCCCTTACGCCCGGCCTCACGCAAAAGCAAGCGCAGCGGCGCGCAGATTGGGTGGGTTACGCGGGTATGGTCCATGGGCATGGCGAAAACGCACCACTGCCGCTCAAATGCGCAGCCGGGGGCTAGTCAAGCCGGGAACGCGGCTCTAGCGTGTTGGGCTTCAATTCGGGGTCACCCGTTCGGGGACGCATATCAATGTTCGAGGGGAAGCCATAATGGCTGCAGCACCGACCGGCGCGGAAGCTTGGATCGCGCCGATCACCAATGTTTCGGATTTCATCTGGGGCGGAACGTGGAACGGGGTGGAGGTTCTGCCTTTCCCGCCGATGACCATCGTCCTGCTCGGCATCGGCCTGTGGATCATGGTCGGGCTGAAATTCTATCCGCTCATCAAGCTTGGCAGCGCGTTCAAGGGGCTGTTCTCCAGCCGCAAGGGATCGGGCGACGGGGAGATTTCGCCCTTCGCAGCGCTTTCGACCGCGCTTTCCGGACAAGTCGGCACGGGTAATCTGGCGGGCGTTGCGACCGCGATCGCGCTGGGCGGACCCGGAGCGATCTTCTGGATGTGGGTGACGGCCCTGTTCGGCATGGCACTCGCCTTCGCCGAAGGATCGCTCGCCATCCGCTACCGTGAGCGCACCAGCGACGGCGTGCTGCGCGGCGGCCCGATGACGTACATCATGATGGGTCTCGGTCCGAAATGGACGTGGCTCGCCATCGTGTTCTGCATCGGCACGCTCTTCTCGGCGCTGGTCACCGGCAATTCGATCCAGGCGAATGCGGTTGCCGACGGCCTCAACGAATTGTTCGGTATCGAGGAAGCCATCGGCGGCGCGATTGTCGCGGTGCTGGTGTTCGTCGTCATCATTGGCGGGATCAAATCGATCGGCAGCGTTGCCGAAAAGATCATTCCGTTCATGGCAGGCGCCTATGTCATCATGGCGGCCATCGCTCTCATCCTGAACTTCGCCGATCTGCCCGAAACGTTCGGCCTGATCTTCTACGGCGCGTTCAATCCGCAAGCGGCGACCGGCGGTTTTGCAGGCGCAGCGATCATCATTGCGATCCGCGCAGGCGTGGCCCGCGGACTGTTCTCCAACGAGGCAGGCCAGGGTTCGACCGCGATCGCGCACGCCGTGGCACAGACCAACGATCCCGAGCAGCAGGGCCGTATGGCGATGCTCGGCACATTTATCGACACGATCATCATCTGCACCATGACGGCACTGGTTATCCTGACCGTGCGCGGTGACTTCACCGCGGGCGGCGAGGCGGTGCTGCATGCCTGGCAATCCGACCGCGTCGGCTTCGAAATGACAAGCGGCGCATTTGCTGCGGCGTTTCCGGTCGAGCTGGCAGGTGTCCCGATCGGGACTCTCATTGCGAGCGTCGCGCTGATCCTGTTCGTGTTCACCACCCTGCTGACATGGTCGTATTACGGCGAGCGGGCGATCACCTTCATCTACGACCGGATCCCTGGTTCGAGCCGGGGCGGAGAGAAAACCCTGCACATCATCTGGCGTGTGGTTTGGTGCGTCGTCATCTGGCTCGCCGCGGCTCAGCCATCCGAGCTGGTCTGGCGCCTCGGCGATATTTCCAACGCCGCGATGGCTCTGCCAAACCTGCTCGCCCTCGCTCTGTTGTCGGGCGTGGTCTTCGCGATTGCCAAGGGTAACAAGAAAGCGGGAAAAACGTTCACGGCGGATACGCCGGAGGAACCTGAGGAGTATTGATTTAAGGGCGCTCTCCGGCGCGCTGCCGATCTCTCGGACAAGAAAGGGCGCTGCGGACCAAACCGCAGCGCTCTTTTTTCGTGAGATGTATGCCGGCGAATCTACCGCAGGCCGAACCAGCGCTCCAGCAAGCCAGGCTCTTCCATCGGCCGAATACGGCCATATTTCATCTGGCGCGTCGCTGCGTCTGTGTGCGGGCGCGGATTGGACCATTTGTCCGGCTTGCTAGAACGGATCGGAGCGCTCGTCATCTCATTGATCTCCTTGGGCTTTTGATATGTCGTTTTGCAGGGTTCAACCGCGCCAGGCTAAGTTGGTTCCCCTAAACGAGCCGATCGAGCGCACCAGGCGCACGACGAATGGCGCGCCAAGGTTGGAGATCTAACGAATTTTTAGGAGGTGGCAGGGGCACAGAGACTCGAACTCTGGACCTTCGGTTTTGGAGACCGACGCTCTACCAACTGAGCTACGCCCCTGCACGAGAGGCGCGCTTTAGCCTCGCGATTTCGGATAGGCAACATCTGATGCGCTCCGATCCAAACGCACACCGCTCGCTTTATCGCATCAGAGAACCAAGCCACTGGTCTGACGGGCTGCGCATGGTATCCTCAGGCTCACAATGCACTCTCCGTTCAGCCCTTTGATTCCCGTGGACACCCTGCTGCTCGCCTATCGCAGCGGGATATTCCCGATGGCGGACAAGCGCGAGGACACCGATATCTTCTGGGTCGAACCGCGCGATAGGGCAATCATTCCGCTGGACCGGCTGCATGTCTCCCGGAGCCTGCGCAAGACGCTGCACAGCGACCGGTTCACCGTCACGATCGACCGGGAGTTCGGGCAAGTGATCCGTGCCTGTTCGAAGCCGCGGCCGGGGCACCCGGAAAGCTGGATCAGCGACCGCATCATCGCCAGTTACGAGCAATTGCATAAAGCGGGCCATGCGCACTCGGTGGAATGCTGGCTTCCTGCGGAGGACGGGCAGCCTACCCTGGCAGGCGGACTTTACGGCGTCGCTTTCGATTCGGTTTTTTGCGGCGAAAGCATGTTCAGCCGCGCGAGCGACGCGAGCAAGGTCGCGCTGTGCTGGCTCGTGGCCCTGATGCGCGATGCGGGTTTCAGGTTGCTCGATTGCCAATTCATGACCGACCATCTTGCCTCGATGGGAGCCGTCGAAATGCCGCAGCGGGATTATCTCACGCTGGTATCGCAAGCCGAGTGCGAGCCGCCAAAGACGCTTGTTCAGGCGTTTGACGATCTCGTTGAAACCGCGAGCGAAGCTCACTCGTCTCCGGGAAAGCTCATCGCGCAATCCTTGACCCAGACGTCGTAGATCGGGTGCTCGACCACGTTGAGGCTGGGCGATTCCTTGAAGAGCCAGCCTGAAAAGACGCGGGTGTGTTCGGACGCCCGGCGGTTGCGGATATCCACCTGAACGAAAGCACCTGTTTCCTTCGGCATTTCCCAAGGCGCAGTCCGCTCGCAGGCCGCAAGCGTCAGGATCACGGGCCCTTCTTCGACCGTTTCCCCCGGTCGCATCTCGAAATCCTGGCTCACATTATTGCGCTTGTTCAGCAGACCGATCGTCGCCACGCGCTCGGCCATGGGCGTGGCTCCGGTTTGCGCGGGCAACGCCGCTCCATCCTCTTGGACGCCGCCCTGCCCGCTGCCGGCATCGTCCTGCGACTGGTCGATCGGCACGACCACCGTATCGCTGTCTTCCGTTTCGCTCCCGCACGCGGCGAGCGCCAGCGCGAGAGCGATTACCGAAAGCGGATGGGAAGCGCGCATGGTCAGCCTGTCAGCCTTCGGGCGACCATGCCTCGTAATCGCCATCGGCGCGGGCGCGTTTGCCGCCGCGTTCAAGCGCGCCCTGCGGGCGATACGCTTGCGCGGTGCCGGTGGCATTGGGGGTATAATCGACCTCCCAGATTTTCGCGGGCGGCAGATTGCTTTCGGGAACATCGTCGAACGCTCCGTGCAGCCAGCCGTGCCATTCGGAAGGCACTCGGCTCGCATCGTTTGCACCGTTATAGATCACCCAGCGTTTTTCGTTCTGAGTGTAGGAGCCGGTCGATTTGCCGGTGTCCTTGGCTTTCTTGCGATAATATTTGTTGCCCAGCGCATCGGTGCCGACATGCTCGCCGCCAACCCGCTTTGCCCACCAGTGCGTGCCCAGCGTCGCGCCGTCCCACCAGGTGAAGATTTTTCCGAAGATTCCCATGGCCGGGCGATTAGCCGAATTGGCCGTGCCCGCCAAGCCGGGTTTTGCCCATCCGCTTGCAAATCCGGCTGCGCTGCGCCGGGCCGCGTCAGGGGATGGTGTAGATGACCTCGTCACCCGGTTCGATGCCTAGCTCCGCCGCTCGCCCTGCCACCAGTTCGAGCACTGCGGAGGTCAGCCCGCTCGAAGGGACGGAATCCGTCGAATAGGGAACAGTGTTGGCGGCGATATTGGTGATTTTCCCGTCTGTGCCGATGAAGATGATGTCGAGCGACATCGGTGTATTCTTCATCCAGAAACTGCGCGCCTGCGGGGTGTAGCTTGGGAAAAGCATCCCTTCGTTCTCGCCCATTTCGGTGCGGAACATGAGGCCTTTCGCCTGTTCCTCTGCCGAAGCGGCGACTTCGACGCGGAAAGGATGGCGCTCCTCGCCGCTGACGACCTCGACATCGATCACTTCGAGCCCGGACACGGGATGGCGGTCGATAGCGGTTTCGGCCGGCGGAGCGGCTTGAGTCTCCTCGGCAGCGCCAACGGGCGCGCACGCAGCGGCCAGCATCGCGGCCCCGCCAAGAGCCCCGAAAAGGGCGCGACGAAGAATGCGGAGAATAGTGTTAAAAGCCATAATGTCCCTCATTGTCCTCATCGTCCCGCGCTTCGGCCAGCCACTCTTCGACATCCTCCGCATTGGCTGCATCGAGGATGAACCGCACGTGCTCATACTGGTGGCCCGCGCGCAGCATGGCGGCAACCTGTTTCTCGCGGGTCTTTCGCTGCGCGTCCAGATCCTCGCTCTCGTCATCCGGGTCGGCGGCCCGCCCAAACGGGCCGAAGCGCCGCTTCGTTGCCAGCATGATGGCAGCTTCGCGGCATCTGTATTCGCCCGGCGCATTGTCTTCGCGCACGGTCTCTTCGACGCCCGCAGCCCACAGCGCCTGTTCGACGCGCCGGGCGCCGTAGCCGCGCGCGGTCAGATCGCGGGTTTTCATCCGGGCATAGGCATCGTCATCGACATAGCCGAGCTCGATCAGGCGGGTGACCAGGCCCGTGATATTGAGATCGCGCGTGCGCCCGTCCTCATCCTCGGCAACGCCGCGCTCACGGACCTTGCGGGCGAGATACCCTTCCAGCTTCGCCCCGGTGGTCGCAAAGCGGGCGGCGTAAGACAGCGCGAGGTCGCGCAGCAGCGAATCGTCGAGAGGGCGCGATTTCTTGCGCTTGCGAGCGGATTTGCCATCCAAGCTCGGCCTGCCGCAATCGCGACTATCTGGTGACGAATTCGTACCCATTGTAACTTTTTCGCCTTATTCGTGCCACACTCGTTATCAAATGGAAAAGAGTGGATCGCTCTTGGCGCGCAAGCCATGGGCGTAATGGGACATAATAGAGCGCGGACAACCGCGCTGCAAATAACGGGTATCGCTGAAGAAAAATGAGGGACGACGCTTTGACGCCGACACCAAATGATTGCGATTTGCCGCGCATTCGCGCCCAGTTCGATACGTTTGGCGAAGCGATAGATTACGCTGCGCGGAGCAAAAAGGGCCTGAATTTCCACGATATGCGTGGACAACTTTCGCGGGTCTATCCTTATTCCGAGATGCGCGAAGACGCGCTGGTCATGGCGCGCCGCCTGATCGCCTTCGGGATCAAGCCGAAGGACCGGGTCGCGCTGATCGCGGAAACCGCGCCTGAATTCGCCAGCCTGTTTTGCGCCTGCATTTATGCCGGCGCCTGGCCCGTGCCTCTTCCGCTGCCCACGTCGTTCGGAGGCAAGGACAGCTATATCGATCAGCTTGCCGTGCAGCTCGGCAGCTCGGATCCGGCGATCCTGATCTATCCCGAAGAAATCGGCGAAATGGCCGCTGCTGCCGCCGCCAAGCAGGGGTGCCACGGAGAAAGCTGGCAGGATTTTGCCACGCGCGAGGCGCCCGATTGCGACCTGCCGGAGATGAGCTCGGACGATATCTGCTATCTGCAATATTCCAGCGGATCGACCCGTTTTCCGACCGGTGTTGCGGTGACGCACAAGGCGCTGCTGCACAATCTCTACGGCCATGCCGTTTCCATGGATCTCGGCAATGACAATCGCTGCGTTAGCTGGCTGCCGTGGTATCATGACATGGGCCTTGTCGGGTGCTTCCTGTCGCTGATCGCAAATCAGTTTTCGGTCGATCTGCTCAAACCGGATGCGTTTGCGCGCCGCCCCCTTGCCTGGCTCGACATGATCAGCCGCAATCCGGGGCGTACGGTCTCCTATTCGCCGACATTCGGGTACGACATCTGCGCCCGCCGGATATCGAGCCAGTCGAATGTCGCCGAAAGGTTCGACCTGTCGCGCTGGCGGATCGCAGGCAACGGCGCGGACATGATCCGGCCCGATGTCATGCAGAGCTTCGTCAATGCCTTCAGCGAAGCCGGGTTCAAGGCCAGCGCTTTCACCCCGTCCTACGGCCTTGCCGAAGCGGTTCTGGCCGTCACCGTCATGCCGCCGGGCGAAGGCATCCGTGTCGAACTGGTCGAAGAAGAGCGTCTGTCGGGCACGCCGCGTGATATTTCGCGCCCGGCGCGCTACCGCGCGATCGTCAATTGCGGCAAGGCCCTGCCCGATATGGAAGTGCGTATCTGCGGCGAGGACGGCAATGCCCGCGGCGACCACCAGATCGGCAAGGTCTGGTGCCGCGGGCCAAGCGTCATGCATTCCTATTTCCGCAACGAGGAAGCCACCAAGGACTGCCTGGTGCCTGACAAAGACGGAAAAGGTGACTGGCTCGATACTGGTGACATGGGATATCTCGCCGATGGTTACCTGTTCATCGTCGGCCGGGCGAAGGACATGATCATCATCAACGGCAAGAACCACTGGCCTCAAGATATCGAATGGGCGGTTGAGCAATTGCCGGGCTTCAACCACGGCGACATCGCCGCTTTCTCGGTCGAGACCGAAGGCGGGGAAGAAGCGCCAGCAGTGCTGGTCCATTGCCGCGTTGCCGACCCGGTCGAGCGCGCGAAGCTGCGCGAACAGATTTCCGACAAGGTCCGCTCGGTCACGGGTATGAGCTGCGTCGTGGAACTGGTCCCGCCGCGCACGCTCCCGCGCACATCTTCTGGCAAGCTCAGCCGGGCGAAGGCGAAAAAGCTGTATCTTTCAGGCGAGATCGTGCCACTCGATCTGGCGGCATAGACCTCAATTCTCTGACCAGGCTCTACTCGGTCCGCAATTGACCCCATTGCGCGCGCAGGGGTCCTGTGCCCGGTCGCACTTCGACGTCTACGCCGCGGCTCGACAGGATCTCGGCCGCTGCCGATGCGCTTTCAGCCTCACCCGTGAGGACGATGGGAATTTCGATCCGTGTCGCCGCCCATTCTATGATTTCGAGCGCGCGCGTGCCTGCCAAGGTTGGTCCATTGGTGTCGAACGGTATCTCCGCCGGCAACGCGCCAGCGGGCGGTAGCAGCTCGACGGTCCATTCCGGCTCGGTGCGAGCGATGCGCTCTTCCAATGCGCGGTAGACGGCGAGATTGGCATCCTCGAGCCGCTCTGCACGCACGAGAGCGCGCCGCCTCGTGCGGTCGATCAAAACGTCGCTCTCCGGCACGCCTGCGACCAGAGCCAGCCGCTGAGCAAGGTCCTCTGCTCGCTCAGTCGCCGCCGCCTCCTCGCTTGCCCGCGCCGCCGATAATTGCGCCTGTTCCGCCGCGCTGGCGCTGGTGCCGACCTGATACTGGGTGAGCGACAATTCGACCGGACGATCAAGGCGGCTCGCCAATGCCCGCTCGATCTCTCCCTCTGCCTCGGCCAGCAGAGTGGGTGTCAGCATAGTCGCGCTGACTGACAGCGGCTCTGTTCCGAATTCGATATCCAGCGCGTCGATGAGCGAGCGATTGTCGAATTTTTCCTGTATCTCCGCCCGTACGATCCGCTGCGCATTGGTCTGCCACGCGATTTGCTGCAGCGAGAAGGCGAGCGGGATCGCCAGACCGATAAAGACCGAGGCAACCGCGATGTTCTGAAACACGGTGTTGCGCGTGCTCAGCGTCGTCTTGAACCCGTAAAGCCGCGCCATGCCCCATGCCGTGAGCGCGATGGTGATGAGGTTGGTTACGTAGAGCAGCAACGCGCCGGAGAAGACCGTCCAGTTCCATGTCGCAAGGCCAAAGCCGACCACCGCCAGCGGCGGCATCAAGGCGGTGGCGATCGCCACACCGACAATCGTGCCCTCGCGCCCGCGGATCATCGCATAGGCACCGGCGAGCGCGGAAAAGAGCGCAACGAACAGGTCGAACAGGTTCGGCTGCGTGCGCGCGGCGATCTCAGGCGTGATCGTCTGGATCGGCGACATGTACACGAGCAGCGCGGTCAGCCCGATACCCATCGCGCTGCCATAGGCAAGGCTCCGCGCGGATTGCTTGAGCCACTGGTAATCGCCAATCGCCAACGCGAAGCCCAGTCCCATGATCGGCCCCATCAAAGGCGACAATAGCATGGCGCCGATGACCACTGCCGGCGATGACAGCAGCAGGCCGAGCACCGCGATACCGGCGCTCATCGCCGTCATGAACAGATAGCGTTCGGAAAGCAGGCAGTCCTCTCTGCGCTTTTCGATCACTTCGGCCTGGTTGACCGTACCCACCACATCGCGCAGCCACCAACGGCGCCAACTGAACACGACGCTGCCGAAAGTGGAGCCCTGCGGTTTGACTTCCGTTGTCGCTTTTTCCTCGCTCGCTGAGGGCGCAGAGGGGGTACTGGTTTCGCTCACGATCGGTCTTTATCCCGTCTTTGGGGCTTGGAAATTCCCGGCTATTTACGAGCCTTTGAAACCGATGGATAGCACAATCGCAAATCGTTGGATCGGCGGCGCCAAACGCGCTAGCGTGGGCCGAAATCTTGAAAGCCGTGTTTTAGATCACTAATACAGTAGGAATATCAGGGCCGCGTAAGATCAGGCAAGCGCGCGCATGAGGGAGCAGACAACAAGCATGAGCACCGAAATGACACCGGAGACAAAGACCGCCGCGCCAACGAAAACGGCCACCGATTTCGAATTGACGCCGCCCGATCCCGTGCCAGAGGTTGCTCCGGAAAAGGCGGCCGGGCTAGTTCCGGTATCCTCGGAGCAGAAATCGAAGCTCGACACAAAAGTCGATGCCTTCGTGACCGATCTCGTTTCCGTCGATGCCAATTCGCCCGCATTCGGTGAAAAGGTCGATCAGATCACGCGCATGGGCCAGGAGCAGATCCGCGCCGCCGCCGCGCATTCCAATCGCTTCCTCGATCGCCCGGTACGTGCGATGGATGCCGACAGCAGTGTTGGCAGCGACCTTGCCGAATTGCGCCGCACAGTCGAAGATCTCGATCCCGGTCGCAAGAACAAGCTGCTGACCCCGCGCAAGCTGTTCGGCATCATCCCCTTCGGCAACAAGCTGAAGAACTATTTCGACAGCTACACCTCCGCGCAGGGCCATATCCAAGCGATTCTCGAGCGGCTCGAAGGCGGCAAGAAGGAACTGCACCTCGACAATGCCGCGATCGATACCGAACGCGCGAAATTGTGGGAGGCGATGGGCGAGCTGGAACAGATGATCCACATCGCCAAGACGCTCGACGAGCGGCTTGAGCAGAAAGCGCTCGAACTCGATTCCAGCGATCCCGAAAAGGCTAAGGCACTGCGTGAAAGCGCGCTGTTCTACGTCCGCCAGCGCACGCAGGACCTGCTGACGCAGATGGCGGTGAGCGTTCAGGGCTATCTGGCGCTAGATCTGGTGAAAAAGAACAATGTCGAACTGGTGAAAGGCGTCGACCGCGCGAGCACCACCACGGTGGGTGCGCTGCGCACCGCTGTCACCGTAGCGCAGGCGATGACGAACCAGAAACTGGTGCTGCAGCAGATCACGTCGCTCAACCAGACGACCACTGACATCATCGATTCCACCAGCACGCTTTTGCGCGAGCAGACCGCGCAGATTCACGAGCAGGCCGCTTCCTCCACGATTCCGCTGGAGACGCTGCAGCGCGCCTTTCAGAATATCTACGATACGATGGACGAGGTCGACGATTTCAAGGTTCGCGCGCTGCAAAGCATGAAGCAGACCGTGAACGTCCTCACCGACGAGGTGGAGAAGTCCAAAGGCTATATCGCCCGCGCCGAAGGTCAGGCCCAGGCTCAGGCCAAGGTCGCCTCCGAACCATCGCTGCTGGCGCTCGATAACTGATGACAGACACGACTCGAGAATCCGACCAGATCATCCGCGCGGCAAAGCATTCGCTCGTCGTCCAGCGCGAAGGCGGAACGCACCGACCGGGTGACAGCATCGGCGCGGGATCGGCGAGCGCCAAGCGCAAGAACTGGCTGAAGCGCGCAAAGTACTTCGCCGGAGCTGTGCTCACGATCTTGGTCTCAGCATCCATCGCAGGGGTTATCCTGGACGGGATCGGCTTTGTCGGTGTGATGATGGTCGCGCTGGCGGTCATGGCAGCAGCAGGGCTTTTCTCCAACTTCCCGAAGGTGAAAGTTCCCAAAAGGTCCGAGCTGTCCAAGGGCGACCCGAAACAGATGGTGGCGCGCACGGAGCTTTGGCTGGAATCGCAGCGTCCCGCCCTTCCGCCGCCTGCTGTCCAAGTCGTCGACCAGCTTGGCGTGCAGCTCGATGCGCTTGGCCTGCAGCTCGAGACCGTCGATCCGAACCATCCCTCCGTGCGGGAAGTGCGCGAGCTCGTAGGCGAGTACATTCCGGAGACGATCGACAATTATCGAAAAGTGCCTGAGCATCTGCGCGCGCAGGACCATGCCGGCAAAACCGCCGATGAGCGCCTGACGGACAGCCTCGGCAAGCTGTCGAATGAAGTGGACCGGGTCACCCGGCGTCTCGCCGAAGGCGCGCTCGATGATCTCGCGATCAAGGACCGCTACCTGGAATACCGGTACGGCGGCGATGAGCTCATCGAAGACATGACCGGCAAAGCGAATTGACCGGGACACCATGCGCGTAAACCTTCCCCACACCCTCGGCAAAGAGGAAGTGCGCAAACGCATGCGCGAGCGCAGTCACGAAATTGCCGGTTACTTCCCGCCCGGAATGGCGACGATCGAGACAACGTGGCCCGACGAGGATCAGATGGATCTGGTCGTCACGGCTGTGGGCCAGAAGATCAACGGCGCGGTCGAAGTCTACGAAGACGAGGTGGTGATCGAGATGAACCTGCCCGCAATGCTGGGGTTCCTTCGCGGCACGCTGGAACACGCGGTACGGACCCAAGCGACCAAACTGCTTGAGTGATCCCTTCGGGGCAAAATACCTCAAAACCAAAGCCTTATCCGCTGACAGATCGCTCCGAGCCGCTTGCAAACATTGCAATTTGCGGCAACATCTGTCATATCTGATTTACGAATTTAGCGACAATTCAGACTGACACTCAGGAATCGCTTTGCAACGAGGCATTTCACATCGGCACATCCGCCGCCACGCTTGATTTACGAACCTGCCTTCGCAGGAACACCGCGGCTGCGCATGATCAGCTCGACGCCGCCATGCGTGAAGCGAGCGGGTGGGAGGATCGCGAGAGCTATGCGCGTTTTCTTACCCTCCAGTACCGCGCGCGATCGCCGATAGAGGCATGGCTTGCGGCCAACGCGCCGAAGGACATGCAGCCGCCACCGCAATGCCCGGCCATCGTACGCGATCTGGCAGCGCTCGGCTCGCAGTCGTGGGCGATGTCCCGCTCCCCTTGCGCGAACTTCCTGGCGCCCGAGCAGACCGGCGCGCAGGCAACCGGCATCGCATGGGTGCTCGCAGGCTCGGCCCTCGGCAACCGCTCGATCCTCAAGGAACTCGGCAGAGCCGGTCGTTCCGATTGGCCGACCGAATTTCTGGCTGATGCGGCCATGCTTGGCTTCTGGAGCGACCTTAAACGCCGGATGCAAGGTGTCGCGTCTCGCCGCGACATCGACAGCGCGACACAAGGCGCGCTTGCTGCCTTCGACCACTTTCTCGCTCTCGCGCTGGCATCCGGCGCGCGGGGCTCCGATCTGCGCGACCACACACACGCTTGTCCTGTGAGTTTACAATGAATTACAACCAGCCCAGCTCGCATTTCACCGAATGCGACCGCGAGGCGATCCACCATATCGCCGCTGTCCAGGATTTCGGCGCTCTCATCGCCGTGAACTCGGATTGGGTCATTGCCCAGCGATCCGTCAATTGTGCCGCGATGCTCGATCTTGAGGAGTTGCCCCGTGTGGGGGAGCGCCTGTCCGACCACTTCACGCCGAACGCCATGGACACGCTGAAAGAAGCTTTGGCGCGGCAATCCGGCGAAGATGCGGTCGAGCGCATATTCGGGCTGCGTCTGGTGCGCGGCGGCCACCTGTTCGACTGCGCTCTGCATGCAAGCGGCAACAACCTGATCATCGAGTTCGAGCCTCACGCCGAGACGGAATATGCAGACCACCTCGCGCTGATCGGGCCTGTGCTCACACGGCTTGAGCCGATCCGCGATTTGCAGACATTGTTCGATACAGGCGCGACTTTGGTCCGGCAGATGCTCGGATATGACCGCGTGATGGTCTACAAGTTTCACCGCGACGAAAGCGGCGAAGTGATTGCCGAAGATCGCCGGGACGATCTCGAACCGTTTCTGGGGCTTCGCTATCCCAAAGCCGACATTCCGCAGCAGGCGCGTGAGCTGTTCCGGCGCAACCGGTTCCGCATCATCGCAGACATGGATGCCGATCCCATCCCCATCGAACCGGCTGCCTCGATGTATGGAGAGCCGCTCGACCTTTCGATGAGCGTGCTGCGTTCCCACTCTTCAATGCATGTCGAATATATGCGCAATATGGGCGTGCAGGCTTCGCTGACGATCGCGATCGTCCGCCAGGGCCGACTTTGGGGCATGTTCTCTTGCCACCATACCGAGCCGAGATTGCCGGCCTATTCGCTGCGCACCGTGGCGGAAATGTTCAGCCAGATGTTCTCGCTGATGCTGGATAGGATCTTGATCGCCCGCTCCGATGCGCAGAACGCGCGCGGTCGCAAGCTGCATGACCAGCTGATGCTGCGCTTTGCCGACGGTGATAGTCTCGCCAACAGCCTGCCGATGCTTGATGACCTGCTGCAGGATATCATCCCGCACGATGGCGCATCGGTTCTGACGGGCAACGATTACCGCGCGAGAGGTTCCGCACCGACCCAGGATCAGTTCATGGCGCTAGCCCCGGTGCTGAGCAGCGCACCGACAAGCCAGATCATCGCCACATCCGAGCTAAAGGAACACATTGGCGATGCAGCCAGGTTTGGCGACACGGCCGCTGGCGCACTGGTTCTGCCTATTTCACGCAGCCCGCGCGATTATCTCGTCCTCTGGCGCAAGCCGCTTACGCAAATCGTGACATGGGCCGGTGATCCCTCGAAATCGACCGCCAAGCCGGGCGAGCGACTGCATCCGCGCGGCAGCTTTGCCGCGTGGGAAGAGAGCGTCGAGGGCAAGAGTGAGGAATGGTCCGACGACGAGATCCAGATCGCGGAATCCTTGCGCGTCACCTTGCTCGAAGTGATCTTGCGCATGACCGATGAGACCGCGCAGGAACGCGCGCGTGCGCAGGAACAGCAGGAACTGCTGATCGCCGAGCTCAACCACCGCGTGCGCAACATTCTCAACCTGATCCGCGGCCTCGTGTCGCAATCGCAGGACGAGGCGATGAGCGTCGCGAATTTTGCCGCAATTATCGGGGGGCGCATTTCCGCGCTCGCATCGGCGCATGACAACATCACCCGCGAAAACTGGGCGCCTGCTCGCTTGTCGGCGCTGTTCGACACCGAGCTGGGCGCGTATATCAGCGAGAAGAAGGGGCGCTTCAGCCTGATCGGCGAAGATGTGCTTATCCGGCCTGAAGCGTACACCGTGCTCGCGCTGGTGGTGCACGAATTGGTGACTAACTCGGCGAAATATGGCTGCCTGTGCGACAGTTCAGGTCAGCTCTCCGTCACGCTGAAACGCAACGGCTTTGGCGATCTCGAAATCAAATGGCAGGAGCGTGGCGGTCCGCCGGTAAAACCGCCGACGCGGCGCGGGTTCGGATCGACAATTATTGAGCGGTCGATCCCGCACGAACTGAAGGGCGATGCGATCCTGCGGTTCAAGCTTTCGGGACTGGAAGCAGACTTCACCATCCCCGCGCGCTTCGTTGCATCCGCCGTCGGAGAGCCGCCAGAGAAAGCCGAACCATGCGCGGCGAACGATACCGGGTCAGAGCAGGAAGCCGGTTCGGCGGACACCGTTCCGCTGCCGAACCATGTTCTGATCGTGGAAGACAGCATGATTATCGCGCTCGATACAGAAGAGAACCTCAAGCGGCTCGGCGTCAAATCCGTCCGCGTTGAAGGCAATGTCGCGGGGGCCCTCACTGCAATCGAAGCGAAAGAACCCGATTTTGCTATCGTCGACTTCAATCTCGGTAGCGAATCAAGCGAGCCGGTCACCCGTGAACTTAAAGAGCGCGGTGTGCGATTTGTCCTCGCGACCGGATATGCGGAAATGGCGAACGAAATCGAGGAATTCGGCGCGCAGGCCCTTTTACGCAAACCTTATGATCGCGACGATCTTGAAGAAGCGCTAAAAGCCACGCGCCCCCAGGATGAGACAGTCAGGACCGCGCGGGACGGGTGAGCAGCGTTACTTCGGCTGCGCTGAAATCGAGCGAGGCCAGATTGGGCGCGTAGAGACACTCACCCGCGTCGACGCTTGCCGAGCCATCGCGTGCCGACACCCCGCCCGATAACGGCAGGGCCAGCATTCCGTTGCTATAAACTTCCTCAATCGAAGCATCAGGCCTGCCCTCGACCCTGTCGAGACGGAAATGCGCGCCATCGATCAAAGTCGGACCGTCTTTTTTGACCGTCCCGCGGTACCTGGCTGGATAGGGTCCGCAATTAGCTACCGCCATCGCGCGGTCCAAGTGCAGTTGGCGCGGTCTGCCGTAATCGTAGAGACGGAAGGTCGTGTCGCTGTTCTGTTGCACTTCGACCAATGACAGGCCGGGGCCGATCGCGTGGACAGTGCCCGCGGGCAGGTAAAACACGTCACCCGGTTTCGCCTCATGCCAGGCGAGCAGATCCTCGATCGAGCCATCTTGCGCCGCACGCCGCACCGCATCACGCGACACAGCTTGCTTGAAGCCAATCGCAAGGCTGGCCCCGGGATCAGCGTCGAGCACCAGCCAGCATTCCTCCTTGCCTTCCTCCTCGGCCAGAGCCTGCTCATCGGAGGGATGGACCTGGACCGACAGCTTTTCGCTCGTGAACAGGTATTTGACGAGCAATTGCGGAAGCTGCGGTGGCGGGTCGAACCAGATTTCGCCGATCCGCGTGTCAGTTTCCGCCGCGAATGGAGGAGGTAGAATGTCCCTCCCCCAGACCTTCTCCACCGACCGGGTGGTAAGCTTGCGCGCGCCATCGGAGGCAGCGGGCCCGGTCACTGCTCGGTTGCTCCCGGAAGTTTGCCGACGCTCTGGGCGCCTTCCCGGGTGGTGACGAGCACTTCGTCGCCCGACACAACAATGCAGACATCTTCCAGGCCGATGGCTGAAATGCGCGGCCCGTCACTCAGCGCGAGGACACCGCCGCAACCGTCGAGATCGACCGTGCCTCGTGTGACATTGCCGTCCTCTCTGCCATCCTTCAGCGCGTCATGAAGTGCGGCCCAGTTGCCGATGTCAGACCAGCCCATGTCCGCAGGGACCATGGCCGCGCGTGCGGTGTTCTCCATCACCGCATAATCGATGGATTCGCCATTGATCGCCGCGAAGGGCTGCTGCGCGGGATAGAAACGCTTGCCGCGCTCCGCGCCTTCCGCGGCGGCGCGCTCCACCAGATCAGCCATTTGCGGGCGGTGCGCGCGAAGCTCATCGAGTAGAAACCCGGCGCGAAATGCGAAAATGCCGCCGTTCCAGCCGTAGTCCCCGCTCGCGAGATAGGATCGGGCGCTCTCGATATCGGGCTTCTCGACGAACTGCGCGATCCGGTAACCGCCGGGCAGCGGCTCACCGCGCTGAAGATAGCCATAACCCGTCTCAGGGTGGGTGGCGGCGATACCGAACGAAACCAGCCAGTCATCGGCAGCCAGGATCGCCGCAGCGAGCGCCGACGCGCGGAAAGCCGCCTCGTCGGCGATATGGTGATCGCTCGGACAGACCAGCATGATGTCGTCTGCAGGAAGCATTGCCGCGGCCAGCGCGATCGCCGGCGCGGTGTTGCGCGCGCATGGCTCGACAATCAGGCGATGTTTCGATGCCGATCCGATCTGCGCTTCGATGAGATCGATGTGCCGCTCCCCCGCGACCACAATCGGCGCAGCAAAGCGATCATCGCTCGCGACACGGCCAACAGCCTCCTCGAACAGCGTCCGCTCGCCGATCAGCGGCAGGAAGGGCTTGGGCCTGTCCTTCCGGCTGACCGGCCACAGCCGCGTACCGCTGCCTCCGCACAGAATGACCGGATGGATCGGGTTAGGCATTGTTCAGCTGTTCACTCTCATTGCCTGCAGGAGGAATGCTGACACACGGTATATCAGCGGCCTGCGTCGAGACCACCCTGATATCGCGCGCTATTTTGGGGTAGACATTATCCTTTCAGAACCACCGCTGCCGCCAGTAGAACGGTGCCGGGACGGGATTTCCATTGGCATCCTGAGCGGGGCGGAACCGCAGCCGGTTTTCGACCAGCTGGCAGGTGATGCGGTCGGCCTCCGGATCGGGACTGGCGCGGTAGACCGAGCATTGCCGCGCGCGGCCGTCAACGCCCACCACGACCCGGACTATCACTTCGGTGCCGCGGCGCGCGGACCTGCCGCCTTCCGGGATGGGATAGTCGCGCGCATTGTCGATCGAGCCTGAAATGTGCACCGGCTTGCTCACCGCGACGCCGCCCTGCCCGCCGCCGCGATTGCCGCTGCCTGTGCCGGTGCCGCTTCCAGCCGCGCCGGTGCCATCGCCCGCTTCCCGCGCACCGGAACGCGTCGCCGTTCCTGTCGAGGATGCCTGAGGCAGCGGGACAGGCTGCTGTTCAATCGGTGTTTCCGGAGCCGTGACCGGCTGCGGGACAGCTTGTTGCCCCGGATCGCCTTGCGCGCCTTCGTCCGGTTCGGGCTGATTTTCAGGCGGCGGCGGATCGGGGGGCGCAGTCACCGTCACGGTGAAAGCGGACACCACCGTATCTTCGACCGAAGAGGTGAATTCAGGAGCGAGCGCTCTCGCCAGCCCATAAAGAGCGGCGACATGGAGCAGGATGATCAGCATGATCAGCCACCAGCGCGGACGGCGCAGCGGGCTGGAATACCGGGTTTTTACTTGGGTCTTCGTCAAGGCGATGGCCGTCTTTCTCTTTCATTCTTCAGGCATTAGCGCCCGTTTTCGGAGCGCCTGCCTATACCAAGTCTGGAGCGATTGCGATGCAGTGGATGATCAGTCGAGCAAGCGCGCGCGAGTCCTCGCACGAGACAGCCGGTCTTGCGACAGGTCCGATCGACACCGCCAGCGTGGCGGCGTCTTTGACCGGAGCGATCGGGTTTTTCCTGCTCGCTACGCTCAGCCTGTCCCTGTCCAAATTCGACACCACGCTCGCCAGTGTCTGGCTTCCCAATGCCACCGCGGTCGCGTTCATGATGCGGGCGCGCCTGGCGAATGAGGTGCCGTTTTACTGCTGCGTGTTCACAGCGAGCATCCTCGCCAACAGTGTGGCGGGTACCCCGATGGGCATGTCGGCCATATTTTCGATCGCCAACATAGTCGATATCGCTCTGGTTACCGGGTTGACGCGGCGAGCCTGCGGGCACCGGCCCGACATGACCCATCTTCCGCATCTCACCAGCTTCGTCTGGGCTGGCGGAGTGGTTGGACCGTTCACATCAGCTTGTATTGCATCGCTCGCCATGGGGCCGGATCCTGAGGCGATCTGGGCTGGGGCGAGTGCCTGGATGCTGACCGACAGCATGGGCATGGTGCTGATCGTCCCGGCGATGCTGCTGATATTCGACGCGATGCGCTCCACCGAAACCGCGAGTTCGATCGAGGCGACGGAAAAGGCAGTGCTTCTGATCGGAGGGATGGTGTGCGCATATTTCGTGTTCCGACAGGACATTTATCCGCTCCTTTTCCTGATCCCCCCGATCACGCTCCTCCACGCGTTCCGTATGGGAAGCCTCGATACCGCCCTCTATGTGATCTCGGTCGCGGCGGTGACGAGCGCAATGACCTGGGCGGGTTATGGGCCCATCGACAAGGCGTCCGATTCTCCTGCGACGCAGCTTTATCTCGTCCAGGCCTTCATCGCGGCCAATTTTCTCACCGGATTGCCGATAGCGGCCATCCTTGCAGGCCGCGATCGCATCGTCGGAGAGCTCGATCTGGGCAAGCGGCGTCTCGCCCTACTCGCCGACAACATCACCGATGCCGTGATGCGATACGACCTGGAAGGGGTGTGCACCTATGCCTCGCCATCGGTGCGCGATGTGCTCGATGAAGAGCCCGAAGTCCTTATCGGACAGCGCCCGACCGACCGGATGCATGCCGACGCGCGCGAGCGCATCACGCTGGCACAGGAAAGGCTGGTATCGGGCGCATCGGACAAGGAGCGGTTCACCTATCGCAGATACCTCGACAGCGAAGAAGGCAAGCCCGTCTTTATCGAGGCGGACTGCGCGGTCGCTTACAATTCCGAAACGGGGCAACGCGAAGGGATCGTGGTATCCGCCCGCGACGTGACCGAGCGGGTAGAGCTTGAATTGCTCCTGACGCGTGCGCGACGCCACGCGGAGAACGCAGCGCAGGCGAAGTCCGAATTCCTCGCCAATATGAGCCATGAGATCCGCACTCCGATGAACGGCGTGCTCGGATTCTCGGAATTGCTGCTCCAAAGCGAGCTCGACAGCGACCAACGCCGCCAGACCGAAATGGTCGTGCAATCCGCACGCTCGATGATGCTGCTGCTTAACGATATTCTCGATCTGTCGAAGATCGAAGCAGGCCAGATTGCCATCGAACAAGCGCCGGTCGACTTGCACAAGACCCTTGCCGAATGTGTGATGTTGCATCGGCCCAACGCAGAGAAGAAGGGTCTGAATCTCACGTTTGAACGTGATCCCGGTCCTGACGATCATGCTCGTACGGACGGCGAGCCTGCGGCATCATCAGACTGGATCATGACCGACGGGCTTCGCGTGCGGCAGATTGTTCTCAACCTGATCGGCAACGCAGTAAAATTTACGGAAACGGGCACGATCCATGTCAGCTACTCGCTTCATGCTGATCAGTTCAGCGTGCGCGTACGCGATTCCGGCATCGGCATCAGCGCATCGCGGCTGGAGACGATCTTTCAACCCTTCACCCAGGCAGAGAGCGATACCTCGCGGCGCTTCGGCGGCACCGGCCTAGGATTGACCATTAGCCGGCAGCTCGCGGAATTGCTGGGCGGATTCATCGAAGTTGAAAGCGCGGCAGGAGTAGGTTCATGTTTCACCCTGACTTTGCCCGCCGCACATACGGAGCCGGCGCAAGTCGAACGATCCGCTTCCACAACCGTTTCCATCGACCAATTGCCAGACAATGGGCGGATCCTCCTGGCCGAAGATCACGACATCAATCGTATCCTCGCGACCGAAATGCTGGAACGCTGCGGTCAGCGGGTCGTGACCGCGCACGACGGAAATGAAGCCATTTCGATGGTGATCGACAGCGTGATGCGACGCGCGCCCTTCGATCTTGTGCTGATGGATATCCAAATGCCGGGATGCGACGGATATGCAGCGACCCGCGCCATTCGCGCCGAAGGGATCGGTGCGGACATGATCCCGATCATCGCGCTCACCGCAAACGCCTTCCCCGAAGACATCGCAGCCGCACGCGATGCTGGTATGCAGGGGCATCTCGCAAAGCCGCTGGTGTTTGCCGATCTGGCGCGAGTGCTACAGCGCTGGCTCCCTACGCGCATCGTCGATAAGCCTTCGGAAATCCAGACCGGCCGAGGAATGGTCGAAGAACAGATGGCACCCGAAGGCGCGCGCCCGGAAAAGGACATCAGTGCTCGCGGAAAAAGCGAACCCATCCAGGTGCAGTCGCCGGAGCTGATCGAACGATGGCAAGAGCGGCGGAGCGAGGCCGTCGAGGCTGTCCGGGCTGCGGCGGCGGGCGGCGGGCTGGCAAATGGCTCAATGGAAAACGACCATCGGATGGAGCTTGCACGGATCGTGCACAAACTCGCGGGGACCGCCGCCATGTTCGGTGAACCTGAACTGGGCGATCAGGCCGCGGCTCTGGAGCGGGCGCTCAGAATGGCACGAAGTGGCGATGTGCAGGAGGCTCTAGCGGCTGAACTTCTCACGATTGCGGATAGGGGTTCCGCCCATATGCAGGCACCCACATTGCCTGGGTGACAGCGGTTCACCTTAACATGGCCAACCTATCCAAAACCGTGACCACGCCCAAACGCAAACGGCGGGACCCGAAGGCCCCGCCGCTGCTAATGTCGGTATCGTTGGCGACGAATTAGAATTCGTAGCGCGCACCGATCTGGATACGCCATGCCGATGCGTTAATCGCGATGTCGTTGTCGTCGTCCGGGTTGAACCCTTCTATGATGTAACGACCCTGATCGTCCACACCGCCGTCAGCGACGTCCACCAGACCGTTGAACCCGCCACGCGAACGCAGGATGTTTGCGCTGCTGTCAATCAGGTTCAGGAAGTTGGCGAAGTCGGCGAAGACTTCGATGCGGTCCTGAACGAGACCCGTCAGGCTGCCCAGAAACGGCAGTTCCTGGCTGATGCGCAGGTCGAGATCGATGTGCCAGTCATTGCGGCAGGTGTTGCGCTCGATCGAAGCACCAGGCGTGAACCCGCAGTTCGTTTCGTTGGCAACGTAATCAACCACAGCAGCAACCGCAGCCGGATCCGAAAGCGGCGAAACGTTCGGGTCGTTCACACCGGTCGGCACGTACAGCAGAGCGTTGTCGTTACCCGACGAGCTGTCGGCAAAGACGCCGCCGCCATCGAAGGTCAGGCTGTACGGACGGCCTTCGCGTGCCCGGAAGAAAATGCCGAGGCTGGTGTCGTAGCCGTCGAAGAATTCTTCCTGGAAGTTGAAGGTGGCGGTGAAGTTGTGCCGAGTTTCGGTCGTAGCGGTCGAGACCGCCGGATCCTGACGATCGAACGCAGCCGTTACGTCGAACGACGAGGTCGCCGTCGAAGACTGGTTGTTACGCGCATTCTCGGAGTCGGTGAACGCATAGCCGAAGTTCAAGCGAACCGAGCCACCCTCGGTGATGATACCGCGGTTGAAGTTCTTCGAAAGGATCGCCGAGATGCTGTGGCTTTCCGAGCTGCGGCCATTGGTCAGCTGGATGAAGTCATCCACGCGGGCCGAGCCGCCGGTCTCTACGTTCTCGAAGCACTCCGGCGTCACACCGGTGTAAACGGGCGGCGTGCCGCCGGTACCCTGAAGCACTGCGTTACAGCCCGGGAAGGTGGTGTCGATAGCCGCGAGGATTGGACGTCCGTCGACAGTGAAGCCGCCATTCGTACGAATGTCAGGCGTCTGCACCAGGTCGACGAAGTTCAGCGTGTCGTTGAACCGCGAGTAGATGTAATCGAGGTTCAGGCGCCAGTTGCTGAAGAAGCCGGTATCGGTACCGAAGTCGGTCTGGAAACCGAGGTTCGCACGCACGACAGTCGGGACGTCGAAGTCCGGATCGGTCGACTGGGTGTCGGCAAAGCCGCCGGCAGCCGAAGCCGAAGCGTCGGTGATCGCGCACTGCGGGAAGCCGGTGAAAGCGCCGCCCTGAAGCACGTTGAACGAACCGTCGGCGTTCACGAAGCCATCGCAAGCATCGCTGAACGTATCGCCGTCTGCGCTCGAGAAGCCGTTGTTCGAGAACGCGTTCGAGAAGTAAACGACAGGGTCACCGCCGGAGAAGATACCGACACCGCCGGTCAGACGGCTGTTGTAGAAGAACCCTTCATTGTCGAACTCGTATGCGGCCGAGAAACGCGGCAGTAGCACGGTGTCGAACCCGCCGAAAGACGTCGCATTGCTGAAACCGAAACGGTTCAGGAAGGCCGGGTTGGCTGTCGGCGCATCACCGTCATACAGCTGTACGCGGATGCCGGTGTTGATCGAAAGCTGATCGGTCGCCTGCCACTCGTCCTGCACATAGACCGAGTAGATCTGGCGGCTGAACAGCGCTGCGGCTTCGTTGATGTCGCCCGACGGGGTCGAACGGATGGTGCCGCCGCCCAGGAATTCACCGTCATCGCCGTCGATCAGGTCATCGGCGATATCGCCGAATACGCTGGAGAAATCGCCGCTGGCAACCAGACCGTTTTCGAAGTCTTCGAGGTTGCGGAAGTACAGAGTACCGGTCGCGTTGATCGCGAACAGGTTGAACACTTCGAGATCGTTGACCTCGGCGCCGAACTTCAGGAAGTGGCCATCGCCAGCGTCATAGTTCAGCTGGAAGCGAGCCTGGTCGGTCCGCGTGTCGAGCTGGTTTGCCGAGCGGAAGATGCCCGGGCCGGTGCTGAGCGCGCCGTTCTCGTCGGTCAGCCCGGCAACCGGGGTAACACCGACTACGAGACGGACAGTCGGATCATCGGACTGTGCTTCGCCAAAGCCAACCGGGCCCTGAATGTCGGAAACCTCTGCGCGGCTGAGGCGCAGCTCGGTCGAGATCGTGTCGCTCCAGTCGGAGTAGAGGCGGACCGAGTAGTAATCGGATTCGGTGCCTTCGTCTTCGAACGAGTTGAAGCCTGTCAACGCGCCGTTGAAATCGGATTCGATGTTCGTTTCTTCGAGGCGTTGATAGGTAGCTTCCAGACGGTGGCGATCAGTGATCTGCGCGTCGAGACGACCGAAATAGCGAACCGAGCTTTCGGCCAGCTGGGTTGGGAAACCGCCGATATCCTGACCGTACACGTCGTTCGCGATGCGGGCGAACTCGTTGAACTGATCGATTGTCACGCCTTCGGATTCGTTGGTGAAGCCAGCGCCTGCCGGACCGAAATCGTTGCCATCGCCAAGATCGGTTTCTTCATAACCGAACGAGAAGAACAGGCGGTCTTTGATGATCGGACCGGAAAGGGTCGCGCCCCAGCGCGTTTCCGAACCGGCGTTGAGCGGATCGCCATCGATGCTGTCGGCGAAGAGGCCTTCGTCGAAATAGGTGATGAAGGCAGAGCCGCTGAACTCGTTGCTACCAGCTTTCGTCACGACGTTGACGAGACAGCCGGTGAATTCCGAATACTCGACGTCGAATGGTGCAAACTCGACCGAAACCTGATCGACAACATCGAACGGCAGCGGAAGCGCGTTACGGGCTGCGAACGGCGTACCGTTCAGACCGAAAACGTCGGCCTGGACGATGCCGTCAACGGTGAAGGTGTTGGAACGGTCGTTACCGCCAAGGCAGGAGATACGATCGACGTCGTTGTTGCCTTCGAGGCTGACACGCGGGTCGATGCGGATGATGTCGCGGATGTCGCGGGTGATCGACGGGAACGCTTCGAGCGTCTCGGTGCCGAATGCGGTGCCCGGTCCGACAGCGAGCTGCGTGACCTGCGCGCGGGCACCGGTGACGATGATGGTGTTGTCAGTGCCGCCAGCCGCAGTGGGCGTCAGGGCAAAGTTGAAACCGGTGTTGCCGGAAATGGTGGTGAAGACGTCTTCGACCGTCTGGCCTTCAAAGCCTGAGGCGGTGATGGTGACGGTGTAGGGGCCGCCCGGCTGCAGGCTGATAACGCGGAAGTTGCCGTCCACGCCTGTGGTGGTCGTGCGAGTCGCGTTGGTCCGCTCATCGGTGATGGTTACGACTGCGCCCGGCAGCGCTGCACCGTTTGCGTCGGTCACTTGACCTTCGATGCCCGATGTAATCTGCTGTGCAGCCGCTGGTGCTGCAATGGTGGTGGCGGCAGTGAGACTGACGACGCTCGCTGCCAAAAGATATTTGAGTTTCATGAATTAGCCCCTGACCCTGATCTGAGACGTGGAAAGTGGAAACGTGTGGAACGGCGCCGTGACTAGGCGCGTTGCGCTGCACAAAAGCGACGGATTTGTGACAATTCGATGAAACGTTTCGGCGCGCGCAATCCGATTGCCCGCGATGCGCGGCCAGACGCTGTCATAAGGCGCGGAATCCAGCGGATTCGCCGGCGAGTGTTGCAGTCAGGCCACGAAAATATTGTATTTTGCTGCAGCGCCAAATTGCACTGAACCAGTGCTGGCGGAAGCGGTCTTGGTCTACGAATCCGGCGCAATCAGACGAGATTGATCTCGCGCAGGCGCTGCAACAGGAATTCATGCGACGAGATCGGTTCGGGCAGCGGCTTGTCCGAATCCTCGTCGACACAGCTCGCCAGCGGCTCGATCACGTAGTCCGGTCGGAAGTGCAGGAAGAACGGCATCGAATATCGCGACCGCCGCGCAGCCTCTCCGTTGGGATTGACAACACGATGCGTGGTCGAGCGCAACGCGCCGTTCGTAAGGCGCTCAAGCATGTCGCCGACATTGATCACCAAAGCGCCTTCGGGCACGTCGACCGAAAGCCATTCGCCAGACTTGCTGAGCAGCTCCAGCCCCGCCTCTTCCGCGCCGAGCAGCAGTGTGATCGTATTGATGTCGCCATGCGCGGCGGCGCGGATCGCGCCTTCGGGTGCTTCCGGGCCGAGCGGTGGGTAATGGAGCAGGCGCATGACCGAATTGCCGTCTTCGACCGTCGGCGCAAAGAATGTCCGTTCCAGCCCAAGATGCAGCGCGATCGCTTCGAGGACGCGCAGGCCTGCTTCATCGAATGCGGCGAACAGCTCGCTAAAAGTGGCTTTGAAGCTGTCGACCTCTTCAGGCCAGACATTCGGCGCCATATATTGCGCGAGTTCGTGGCCTTCGTTCAGCGAACGTCCGACATGCCAGAATTCCTTGAGGTCGAAGATTTCGGCATCCTTGGCCTTCTCCGTCCCGAACGGCGTGTATCCGCGCGCGCCGCCGCCGCCTTCGATCTTGTAGCTGCGCTTCACATCGTCCGGCAACGCAAAGAACTCTTTCGATTTCGCCTCGGCACGGTCGATCAGATCGCGCGGGATGCCATGGTCGCGCACGATGGCGAAGCCGTATTCGGCGAAGCTGCGGCCCAGCTCGTCGGCAATGTCCTCAAGCGGCTGTTTAAGCGAAACACTGGCAATACCGGCAGTGGAGCGGGTGGTCGTCTGGTTTGAAACATCGGTCATGCCGGCGGCCTTACACCCTGCATCGCGACGCTGCCAAGAGGATCGTGGCGCGCGCTGGTTAGAGCGGCAGGAAGATACTCGCGAGGGCCGCGCTCATCAGGTTGGCGAGGCTGCCCGCTGCAAGCGCCTTCAGGCCGAGACGCGCGATTACCGGACGCTGATTGGGCGCAAGGCCGCCCGTCACCGCCATCTGGATCGCGATCGACGAGAAGTTCGCAAAACCGCACAGCGCAAAGGTAACGATTGCCCGGCTCCGCTCGGTCAGTTCGCCGCCGGTCATCGCGCCGAGATCGATGAATGCCACGAATTCGTTCAGCACGATCTTTGTGCCGAACAGCCCGCCTGCGATCTGAGCCTGATCCCAATCGGAAATGCCGATCAGGAACATGACCGGCGCGAACACATATCCGAGCAGCTTCTGGAAGCTGATCGTGCTGAGCCAGACTGCCGTTTCTTCGCCGAACGGCACGCCGGCACCCGCTGCGAGCGAGACCAGTCCCGATCCCAGCCCGCCAAGCATGCCATTGGCCAAGGCCACGAGCGCAACGAAGACCATCACCATCGCGCCGACTGCAACCGCGAGTTTCACGCCGGTCTGCGTACCCTGCGCCGCAGCCTCGATAATATTGGCGGGACGCTCACCCTCTTCAAAAGTTTCCGAAACGGTGACGGTTTCCATCGCGGCATCATGCTCGCGCGCTTCTTCGGGGTCATCTGGCATAATGATCTTTGCCATCAGAATGCCTCCGGGTGCAGACATGAACGCCGCGGCGAGCAGGAACGGCACGGCCTCCGAACCGATGAAGCTCGCATAGGCGGCAAGGATGGTGCCTGCGACGCCTGCCATGCCGACCGACATCAGCGTAAAGAGACGCGCCGGGGGGAGCGCGGCGAGGTACGGGCGCACCACCAGCGGGCTTTCCGATTGGCCGACGAAGATATTGGCGGCGCTGCCGAGCGCTTCGACCTTGCTGATCCCGGTGATCCACCCGATTGCCCCGCCAACCCAGCGCACGAGCCGCTGCATGATGCCGAGGTGATAGAGGATCGAGACAATCGCCGCGAAGAACACGATCACCGGCAAGGCTGCAATCACAAACGTGTTCGCGAACGGGTTGCTCTCCATCGGGCCGAACACGCTGGTGATGCCCACCTTGGAATAATCGAGCAGCGCGATGACGCCATCAGACAGGAACTGAATGGTCGCGACCCCGAAATCCGTTCTCAGGACGAGCAGGGCCATGAACGCCTGCAAAGCAAACGCCGCGCCGACAACGCGCAGGCTTATCCGGCTTTTCCCGGAAGAAAGCAGGAAGGCGACGGACAGAATGGCAAGGATGCCGATCAGGCTGAACAGGTTGGACGTGATACTGTCGCTCACGGCTGGAGATGCCCCCGGAAGTGTTGTTGATTCGATCCCGAGCGCCGTGAACACGGCGCGATACCTGCGGGGTGGCATTTTGCTGGTGCGAGCGCAACTCCCAAACCCTCTCTGTCCTGAAGCGCGTGAAGCCCGCCGCGATGCAAGTGGGTGAAAGCGTGGCCCCGCTGGCTTCCTTTTTGAAAGCGATCACCTTACGCCCACGCACATGAGCGACACCACACACGATACGCCGGCGAGCGAAGCGATCGCTGCGCACGCGCTGGCCGCGCCAATGGGACTGTTTGTCTACATCATCCTCTATGGCGGAATGACCGTCCTCGCCGGAGTGGTCGCCTTCAAGCAGGTGCAATTGTGGCCGTCGCAGCTTGCCGTCGAGGCGGGCATATTCCCGTTCCTGCTGCTGGTCGTGATCACCAGCACCATCGCGCAATTGTATGGTCAGAAGCTCGCCAACCGGCTGATCTGGATCGGATTTATCCCGCTCGCGCTGTCCGCGGCGCTGATCTATCTGGTGCTGTCGCTCCCGGCATCGCCCGAAATGCTCGAATTCCGCTCGGCCGATCTGACCGCATTCGAAACCGTGCTCGGACAGACGCCGCGCATCCTGATGGCAGGCCCGGCGGCCTACATCACGTCGCTGCTGCTCAATGTCTGGATTTTCTCGCGTCTGCGCGGATCGGGAGAAGCCACTACAATAGGGCTGATGATCCGCGGCGCGATCGCCTCTGCGCTGAGCCAGGCGCTCGATTCGATCATTTTCGTGACGCTGGCTTTCTACGGCGAGTTCGACATCACCAGCCTGCTGATCGGGCAGGTGCTGGCTAAGGTTACGCTCAGCCTAGTGCTCGTCCCGTTCCTGATCACGTCCGGGGTGAAGCTGGCGGAATGGCTCGACCAGCGCGTCGGTAGCGTCGAGGCGCGGGGCTACTGATTGTACGAAAAGATGGTGAGCCCTGCTGGGTTCGAACCAGCGACCTACTGATTAAAAGTCAGTTGCTCTACCGACTGAGCTAAGGGCCCCCACGGGCATTCGGCGAACACGCAGCGCGCCGGACGGAGCGCTCACCTAAGGAGCGTGCGCGGGCTGGTCAAGCGCGCATTGAGGTGCGCGAGCGACAAATTGCTGATGGGGTCTCTCCAACCGGGTGCAATTGCGCGTGACGGGCCGAGCACGAAGGCGCGGCCGCGAAATTCCGGATGCGGGATCGTAAGACCTCGCCCCTCCCAATTGCCGCCGCTCCAGAGCACGATGTCGAGATCGAGCACCCGGTCGCCCCAGCGGCGTCCGGGCCGCCTTCCAAACTGGCGCTCCATCCGTTTTAGCGCCGCCAGAAGCGCCGGCGGATCGTATTCGCTATCCAGCACAGCGGCGGCATTGGCGAAGCGGCGCTGTGCCGCGCCCATCGGCGCGGTGGCGATAATGGGCGAGCGCGCGATGACCGTACCAAGCGCCGCCAGTTCCTCCATAGCCGCGCGCACGATCTGACGCGGACGCCCGTAAAGGCAGTGCCGCCGATTGGAGCCGAGCGCGATAAGGTAGGTGCTGCTCAAATATCCTCGCAAATCCGGCCGTAAAGCTGCGGACGGCGATCGCGGAAAAAGCCCATGCCTGCGCGGTGCTTCGCTGCGCGAGCGAGATCGAGCTTGGTGACAAGAACGCCAGTCTCAGTCGCACCGAACTCCTCGGCCATGTCGCCCCACTCATCGCAAATGAAGGAATGGCCGTAAAACCGCTGTTCGCCTGCCGGACCTTCCGCGCCGATGCGATTGCTGGCGATTACCGGCATGCAATTGGACACGGCGTGGCCAATCATCGCGCGCCGCCACATGCGGCTGGTGTCGAGTTCGGCATCATATGGTTCGGAGCCGATGGCTGTCGGGTAAAGCAGCACTTCTGCACCCTTGAGCGCCATTACGCGCGCGCATTCGGGATACCACTGGTCCCAGCATATCCCGACGCCGATGCGAACCTGTCCGCTGTCATCCCCCGGCAGGTCCCAGACCTTGAACCCGTCATTGCCGGGCCGGAAATAGAACTTCTCCTCATAACCCGGCCCATCGGGAATATGGCTCTTGCGGTAGGTGCCCATGATCTCGCCATCGGGGCCGATCATCGCGAGCGTGTTGTAATAGTGATGCCCGTCGCGCTCGAAAAAGCTCGTCGGAATCGCGACCGCGTGCTGCGCGGCGAGTTCCTGCATCGCAAGGACGCTTGGATGCTCCGAGGTCGGCCGCGCCAGCGCGAACAGCGCCTCGTCCTCCTCACGGCAGAAATAAGGTCCGGAGAATAGCTCAGGCGGCAGGATCAGCTTCGCACCCCGGCCCGCCGCCTCTTCCACCAGAGCCGCGACGGCTGCAATATTCTCGGATTCGTCCTCGCGCTGTAGTTCCAGTTGGAGGGCGGCGACAGTGATCAAACTCATGCCGCCGCCCTCTAATGCTATTGTGCCTTGCGGAAAAGGAGTGTCATGCGATCGCTTTCGCCAATCGCGAGGTATTCCGAGCGGCGCGGGTCGTCTTCGCCGGTGCCGAGTACGGGCGGAAGCGTCCATACCCCGCGTTCCCAATTGGCGGGATCGTCCGCATTGGCGTTGATCTCGCTTTCACCGGCCAGTTCGAAACCGTTGGCCTCGAAGATATTGATGACGTCCTGTTTGCGCATGTAGCCGCGCTGGCGTGCGCCGTAATCGTCATAACTGGCGCCTTCGGGTGCGCGGTGCTGGACCACACCGACAAGACCATCATCCTTCAGCATCATCCGCGCAGCCTTCAGGACGCTGTCCGCGGTGTTGCCGATATTGAGCCCGTGCATCGAGCGGAAGATGAGCACCCGGTCGACCGTGCCTGCCACGTCTTCGGGCATTTCATCGGTTTCGAACGCATTCACTTCGTCCGCATCGATATCCATCGCTTCGGCGAGGGCGTTCTTGAAGCTCTCGGTCCATCCCTTGGAGCGAGCTTCCTGCGCGCGGGTGTTGTAGCTGCGGCCGTCGCTATCCTGGTTGAACGCGATGTATTCGCCTTCTGGCATCACATAGGGTGCGAGCACGCGCGTGTACCAGCCGCCGCCGGGGCCGTATTCGGCGACCGTCATGGTCGGTTCGAGCTGGAAGAACGCGAGCGTTTCTGCCGGATTGCGATATTGATCGCGCGCCCTGTCGTCGTCGCGACGTTCGTGAGCGAGCACTTCTTCCAGCGTCGGTGCTGAAGCCGCCTCGTCCTGAGCGATGACCGGACCGCCAATGGAAAAGGTTGCGGCACCTGCGATCGCAGCGAGCGGAGCAAGATAAATCGGTTTCATGTGAAGTCCTCTCTTCGTTCAATCTCTCTGTGCATGTCCTTACGCGGTGCGCATCCTATGACAAGGTCCTTGGCATCAGCACTGGCAATACTGGTCCGTCCTCCTATGTCCTTGGTCGAATAAAGGAGACGATAAGCCATGGAACAGGCGATTGTAGCAGGCGGGTGCTTCTGGTGCACCGAAGCGGTATTCCGCGATGTTATCGGCGTGAGCGAGGTTGAAAGCGGTTATACCGGCGGCCAGACTACCGATCCGACTTACAAGGAGGTGTGCTCGGGCACGACCGGCCACGCCGAAGCGATCCGCGTGACTTTCGATCCCGACACGATTTCGCTGCCCGAAATCTACGACGTGTTTCTTGGCACCCACGATCCGACCCAGCTCAACCGCCAGGGCAACGATGTCGGCACGCAATATCGCAGCGCGATCTTCCCGCTTTCGGACGCGCAAGGCAAAGAGGCCGAGGCTGCGATCGGGCGCTGGAACGCAGAGAACGGCAAGATGGCCGTGACGTCGATCGAAGGGCTCGATGGCGGTGCACAGTCGCATGAATGGTATCCGGCAGAGGATTACCACCAGGAATACTGGGACGGCGAAGGTCAGCGAAACCCCTATTGCCTCGCGACGATTCCGCCTAAGATCATGAAGCTGCGCAAGAGCTTCCAGAAATACGCGAAGGCCTGAGGCTAGCCAGTCAGCGTTTGCGCCAGCGCGCGATGAAGAACCCGTCGAGCCCGCCATCGTCCGGCAGCATACCGGGGTGGGTGCGGACCCAGCCTTCCGGCGTTGGCGCTATACCTCGAGGTAATTCGTCTGCCGTCACGGGAACCGGCTCCAGATCGAAGGTCGCATCGATCCAGCGCGCCTGATCTTCGCCCTCTTCGCGTTCGAGGGAGCAGACCGCGTAAACGAACATCGCGCCTTCCGGCAGCCATTCGACCGCCTGGTTGATCAATGATTGCTGGATCTCGCTCATCTCGCCGATCTGGCGCGGCCCGATACGGTGGAGCACATCGGGATGGCGGCGGCATGTGCCGGTTGCCGTGCATGGTGCATCGAGCAGGATCGCGCCAAATTGCTTGGCGGGGTGGTAGGTGAGCGCATTGGCCTTGACGACTTCCGCCTCGAGCTCGGTGCGCTTTAGATTGTCGCGAAGCATTTTAAGACGCTTTCCGCTGATGTCGAGCGCGGTGACATTCCAGCCCGCTGCGGCTAGCGCCAGCGTCTTGCCACCCGGCGCGGCGCACAGATCGAGCGCTCGCTCGCCTTCACCTACGCCAAGCAATCGCGCCGGAAGCTGGGCGGCGAGGTCCTGCACCCACCACGAACCTTCAGCGTAATCCGGCATCTGTTCGATCGGCGTGCCGCGAGGAAGCCGGACGTGACCGGGCATCAGACTTACCCCGCCCATATCGGTCGCGCGCACAGCCGTTTCGCTTGCATCCTTCAGCGCGATGTCGACCTCGGGCGGATCGATCAAGCCCGGCGCGATGTCCAGCGCGTGTTCACCCCAACGGACGAGCACACTGTCGCTCAATGTGGGCACCTCGGGCAGCGAAGCCTCGCGTTTCATCAGCGCGGAGAATACGCCGTGCGCCAATCTGCGCGGGCCTCCGCTAAGCAGCGGCAGGCAGGTCGCGACGATCGCATGGCCCGGCGTATCGAGCCGCAGCGCCTGCGCCAGCATCATGCGCAGCACCATGCGCGGCTTCGCATCGTCCGGCAGGCGCTTCTTCGTCGCGCTGTCGATGAGTGTGTCGAGATCGGTGAGCCAGCGCAGCGTCTCGCCCGCAATGGCCCGCGCCAGCGCCCGGTCGGCCGGGCCATCGACGCCTTTCATCGCGGCTTTTTCGGTTTGCTCGATCGTTTCGCCCCGGCGCATGACTGCGTCGAGCAATTGCAGCGCAGCACGGCGCGCGGGGAATCCTGAGGCTGTGGCCATATGCGGTTTGCCCATACCAGCATTGAAACCAAGCGCCACCATGTGCGTTGATAGGCCGCCATGACCAAACAGAAATCCCAAGCCGCGCGGAACTTCGAAAAGCCTGCGCACTGGACGAACGAGCCGCCGCCCAAACCGAAGGCTGTCGATCCATTAAAGGACGAGCCGCGCGAGATTTCGCCCACCCGCTACGGCGACTGGGAAAAAGACGGCATCGCCTGGGATTTTTGAATTTTGGTTTTTCCGCACGCCATCCGGCGTGCGAAATCCTCGCTCATGCGGCCTGACGGCCGCGTCGCTGCGGGCGGGCGGGCGGTCGACCTTGCGGTTCGCTTCGCGGACCGATTTATGCCACTACAACTTCTCAAACCTAACCCTCAGCCCGTCCTTCGGCTGCGGGATTGGCCATTCCTGCCAGTCCGGATTATAGCCTTCCGGCACTTCAATCCGGTAGCGCTGGAGCAATTGCACGAGCAGCACCTTCACCTGCATGTAAGCGAAATGAAGCCCCAGGCACATGTGCGCGCCGCCGCCGAACGGCACCCAGGCGTATTTATGCCGGGCCTTGATCTTGTCAGGCGTGAAACGCATCGGGTCGAAGGTATACGGATCGTCCCAATATTCCTCCGAATGATGCGTCCAGTAGATGTTGATACCGACATGCGCCCCGGCAGGAATATGATAGCCTTCATATTCAAAGCTCTTGAGCGCCCGCCGCGGCATTGAGGGCACCGGCGGCACCATCCGCAGCGCTTCCTTGAACGCCATTTCTGTGAGCTCGAGCTTGCCGAGATCGTCGTAATCGAGGCTCCGCGGATTGCCCGATCCATCGGGGCCGCCGGTGACCGCGATGATCTCTTCGCGCACCTTTTCCTGCCAATCCGGGTTTTTGGCGAGGTGATAGATCAGCGACGTTGCGCTCGATGTGATGGTGTCGTGCGCAGCCATCATCAGGAAGTTCATGTGATCGACCACTTCGTCGACCGGCAGCAATGATCCATCTTCGCGCGTGGCGGTGGCGAACTGGCTGAACATGTCCTGCCCGCCGCCCTGCTCGCGCCGCTTATGCGTTTCTGCGGTGAAATAATCGACCAGATATTTGCGGCCGTCGACCCCGCGCTTCATCTTCGTAAAGGGCAGCGGCTTGCGCACAGGCGCGACCGAGGCCTGCACCATATCGACAAACGCGACGTTGATCTTGTCCGCTTCGGGTCCCCACGGAATGCCGATGAAACTGTCAGCCGCGAGATCGAGCGTCAGCTTCTTGATCGCCGGGTAGAACTCCATGGCACCTTCCCAGTTCGCCACATCCTTTGCAATGCCGCGATTGAGCGCACCGGAATAATGCCGCATCGGCTCAGGCTTGAACGCGATCGACAGCGCGCGGCGATCGATCCGGTGGTGGTCGAAATCCATCAGCATGAGCCCGCGCGGGAACAGCTGGTCGAGCACCGGGCCCCATCCCTGCTCGCTCGAAAAGATCTTGTCCCGGTTGAACAGGACCATCTCGTTGGCTTCCGCGCCGATCAGCGCAATATTCCAGCCACCGAAAGCGTGGGTTTTGTAAACCTTGCCGTAAGTCTCGACCATCCGCTTGGTAAAACCGTGCGGATCGGCGAGCTGCTTGAACGTGTTCCCGACAATCGGCCAGCCGCCTTCGCCCGGAATATGAGCAAGCTCATCATCCGACGGCACGCCTTCGGACCAATGTTTGGGAGTGACGGGATTGTGCTGCGCTAAAGTGGCCATGAGACAGTCCGTATCGGGTTCGGATTAACAACTAACTTCAGTGTAAGTAAGCCGCGCGTGCAAATCCAGCGGGAATGCTCAGATCCAGCCGGAAAGCTCCCTGCGGATCAGCGCGTCGATCATTTTGACGCCGCTTGCGCTGACATTCAGGCAGTCGAGAACCGCGTAATCGCTTCCGCCTGCCTCGATAAACTCATCACGCCCTTCAAGCGCAAGTTCCTCCAGCGTTTCGACGCAATCCGCAGCAAAGCCGGGGGCCGCGACGACCAGCCGCTTGGTCCCCTTTTGTCCCTCGGCCACCAAAGTCGCGTCGGTTGCCGGTTCGAGCCACTGGGCAGGTCCGAAGCGGGATTGAAATGTCGTCTCGAACCGCACGCCTTCGAATTCGGGCCGCTCCGCCAACCGTTCGCGCAAAAGCCGGGCGGTCTTGTGACAATGGCAATGGTAGGGATCGCCCTGCTCCAGCGTCCGCTGCGGCATCCCGTGGAAGGATAGCAGCATTACTTCGGGGCGAAACGATAGCGCGGCGACCTGCCGCGTGAGGTCATCGGCCAGCGCATCGAGATAGGCAGGGTCGTCATGGTAAGGGGGCACAAAGCGCAGCGCGGGCTGCCAGCGCATCTCGCCCAAGACCCGTGCGACCTCGTCGAACACCGTTGCAGTCGTGGCGGCACAATATTGCGGATACATCGGCGCGATCAGGATGCGATCGCAGCCCTTCTCGGTCAGCTCGGTAAGGCGCTGCTCGATCGATGGCGAACCGTAGCGCATGGCGTAATCGACAACCACGCTCTCGCCCAGGTCATCCGCAACCGCCTCGGCCTGGCGCGCGGTGATGTCGGCCAGGGGAGAGCCGCGTTCGGTCCAGATCTTGGCATAGGCCTGAGCGCTTTTTTGCGGGCGGGTGTTGAGGATAATTCCGCGCAGGATGGGTTGCCATGCCAGCTTCGGAATTTCGATGACGCGGGGATCGGACAGAAACTGCTTGAGATAGCGCTTGACCGAGCCCGGATCTGGGCCGTCCGGCGTGCCGAGATTGACCAGCAGTACGCCGATCGAACCGCTTTTCACCGGCGGATGGTCATTGGGAAGGCGCTGCTTTTGCCAGGTCATGGTTTGGGTAACGCCCGGGAGGCGATCTATATCCTTCGCTCGGTCTGGTCGAACCTCGGGCGATGGCCTCCGATCCGCGTTAGATGCCGCCTGAAAGTAAGGGCAGGCGGCGCAGTCTCAAGCCTGTCGCAGAAAACAGCGCATTTGCAATCGCCGGCGGCGCGATGACCGCTCCCAATTCTCCCGGATCGGCAGGTGAGGCGGTGCTGGCGACGAATTCGATCTCTACATCAGGGCAATCCTCAAGGCTCGGCAGGCCAAGATCGGCGTAATCGTAGCTTTCCGGCAGCCCAGCCCGAAACGCGATGTTGTTGCCGAGCGCGATACCCATACCGAAAATGAGCCCGCCTTCGATCTGTTGGCGCGCAATATCTTCATTGACGATCCGCCCGATATCGACCGCGGCGCTTAACCGCGTGACGCGCAGCCCGCCCTCGCCCTGGCGCGCGGTCGCGACGCAGGCGATGCGGCCGCCGGTTTCGCTATCGCCGAGCCGGTAGCAGGCGATGCCCTGCCCGCTTTGATCGCGCCCGCCATCCCATTCGGCCATCCGCGCCGCGCGCTGGAGGCAGGCGGCGAGCCGGACGTCGTCACCCAGCATCGCCATCCGGTAGGAAAGCGGCTCGCGTCCGTTCTCCTGCACGATCTCGTCGATGAAGCTTTCGGTCGCGAAGGCCGTGTAGGTGTGAGAGTTTCCTCGGACCCGGCCAACTGGAAGGCCTATTTCAACAGGGATATGGTCGACGACCACGCTCGGCAGCCGGTAAGCAGGCACCGCGCCTTCGCACGCGAGGGGATCCTTCTTCCCTTCACTTTCGCGGATCGCAGCCGAGGAAGTCCGGTTCCGGAAAAAACGCTCGCCAAACTCGTGCATTGCAGGCGGGCAGGCTATGCGAGTCCGCAAAGCCTCGATCGATGCATCGCCCGATTGCGAAAGCTGCGCACCGATCAGGGTGTAAGCCGGTGTGCGCGGCTTCGCGCGGATCATCTCGTCGCGGCGAGGCCAAGTCAGCTGCACCGGACGGCCTAGTTCCTTCGCGATCACAGCGACCTCGATCGCGTGTTCGTGCTCGAGCCGTGCATCGAAGCTGCCGCCTGCCGGCATGGGGTAAAGCACCACGTCCTCAGCGCCCGCGCCGACCGCCTTCGCTGCCGCCTTTCGCGCCTGTTCCGGAGCCTGGCTGGCAATCCATAGCTCAAGGCGCCCATCTTCGTACCGCGCCGCCGCACTCGCCGTTTCGAGCGGAGCGGCAGGGGCAGGATCGACATCGTAGCGGCGCGCCATGTCGACCCGGGTCATCGCCTCCTCGCCCGAACCGGTCTCCGCAATTCGAAACGAAGCCCCGCCATCGACCGTCGTATCGAGCCGCGCGGCGATCTCTGCGCTGTCGACCGGGAATGCGACGCGGAATTGCGGCTTCATGGCGGCGAGCGCTCTTTCCGCGCTCCACCAGGTGTTGGCCACTACAGCGAGCCAGCTTCGCGATCTGACCGCGCCGACGATGCCCGCGACGTTTGCCGCCGCGCTCTCATCGAACTCGGTCAGCTCGGCCCCGTCATTGGGACCGTGGCGGATCGCAGCGAAGACCATGCCCGGCAGCCGCACGTCGCTCGCAAACTGGTAACGCCCATCGACCTTCGACGGCAGATCGATGCGCGGGAAAGCGGGCGGCGCATCGGCGATATCCGGCGGACTGTCCGATCCCGGCAGCTCAGGCCGAAGCGGCGGTGGATCGGGCACGTCCCTCTGCGCAGCAGCTGCTGCCAATTCACCGAATGTCGCGCGGTTTTCCCCCTGCGACACGATCCCGCCGGATACCTCGCACTCCTCCCAGGCGACGTCCCATCTCTCCGCCGCCTCTTGCGCCAGCATGGCGCGCGCAGCGGCGGCGGCGTCCCGGCATGAACCCTCGAAAGCCTCGATCGAAGTCCCGTGGGCCGTGACGTTGAACCGGCTCTCGTGCGCAAACCGCATCGCGATAATTTCATCGGTCGTCTCGCTGAGGCCGGCAGCCAGTGGATCCCATAATGGCATCCATTTCTGCGCAAGCGGAACATTGGCATAGGCAGCCGAAATCGGCGCCGGTTCGATCGCGATCTGCCGCCAGTCCGCGCCCAGTTCCTGCGCGATGACCTGCGGCAGCAGGGTCGTGATGCCTTGCCCCATCTCAAGCTGCGGCACTGCGACGGTCACAACGCTGTCTTCGGCAATCTTCAGCCATGCGCCGAAGACATGCTCTCCGCTCGCCGCCTCCAACGGATCGGGATAGTTTCGGGGGAGCAGGTACCAGGCGACGAGCAATCCGCCGCCGACCGCCGACCCTGCCAGAATGCCCCGCCGCGAAACCCGCACCGCCTAAATGCCCTCACCGCGCAGCCATGCTGCAATGCGCTCGGCGATCGCGTGAAAAGGCTCTGCCCCTTTGCCGTCCGATGCTGCAGGCGGTTTTCCCGCATCTCCGCTTTGCCGCGTTTCCAGCGTCAGCGGGACCCGGCCCAGAAACGGGATTTCGAGCGCTTTTGCGAATTTCTCGACCCCGCCCTGTCCGAAGGGATCGCTGACCTCGCCGCAATGCGGGCATTCGTATCCGGCCATATTCTCGACGAGACCGATAATGCTGACCTCTCCCTGTTCGAACAATTGCCCGGCCCGCGCCGCATCGATCAGCGCCAGGTCCTGCGGTGTGGACACCAGCACGGCGCCATCGGGCTTGCTGTCGGCCATCATCGAAAGCTGCACATCGCCCGTGCCCGGCGGCAGGTCGATCAGCAGGAGATCGGTATCCCCCCAATCAGCATCGACCAGTTGTCCCAAAGCTTTTCCAGCCATCGGACCGCGCCAGGCGAGCGCCTTTCCCGGTGCGACGAGGTGCCCCATCGACAGGACCTTCACGCCATGCGGGCTTTCGAGCGGTATGAGCTTGTCGCCCTGCGCTTCGGGCTTTCGGTTTTCCGTCGCCAGCAATTTGGGCTGCGATGGTCCGTAGATATCGCCATCGATCACGCCGACCTTGTGCCCCTGGCGCGCGAGTGCGACGGCGATGTTGGTCGTCAGCGTGGATTTGCCCACGCCGCCTTTACCGGACCCGATGGCGATGATCCGCCGGCGCTTGCGATCTGCCGTAAGGGCGACGCGGACCTCTTCGACGCCTTCGACACCTTCGAGCGCTTGTCTGTAAGCCACCTCGAGAACCTCGCGCTCTTCAGGGCGCATGTCGCCGGCATCCGCGACGACAATGGCCCGCCCTTTTGAAAGGCGCACCGATTGCACGCGGCGTTCGATATTCTCCGGCATTCCGGAGCGCAAACGCGCCTCGATCGCCTCTGGATTCTCAGCCTCACTCATAGCGCGGAGCCTCTATCATCAAAATCGCCCTGTCCGCTCTTCTTTTCGGACACGAACCCCTGTTTTTCGCCAGATTGCATACCTATAAGGGGATTATGCAGATTTTTGATCGTTTCAGAGCACGCTTTGGCACAGCCGGACAGGGTCTTGCCATGGCTGGAAGGAAAAACCCGTGGGGGAGTGGCACGGGCGGTGCCGGTCAGGGTAGTGGCGACAGCGACCGTCCGACCGGGGACAAGCCGGGCGACGGCGGCTCGGACGGTCCGCGCAATCCTTGGCTCCCGGGCGGTGGCTCTGGCGGCGGCAAGCGCCGCTCCGCCAGCATTGAAGATATTTTCAAGAACCGCGGCCCCGAAGGACCGCGCCGCGGCGGCGGGCCCGGCGGACCAAGCTTTCGCCTTCCCGAAGGACCCGGCGGCCGGAACCTTGTGCCGGTGGTCATCGTCGGCATCGTTCTGATCGGTTTGTTCCTTTCGAGCACTCACCTGATCGAACCGAAGGAAAAGGCTGTCGTGAAAACGCTCGGTAATTACAGCCGCACTCTGGATTCAGGTCTCAACTTCACGTGGCCCTATCCGATCGAGACGGTCGATATCGAAGACGTGGAAGGTGTTCGTGCCGTCAACATCCCGACTTCGGGCGAGCGCGCGAAGCTGATCCTTACCGGAGACCAGAACCTCGTCGATCTGAGCTACATCGTCCGCTGGCGGATCAACGATCTGGCAGACTTCAAATTCCAGCTCGCCGAGCCGGTTGAAACCGTAAGCGAAGTGGCCGAAGCCGCGATGCGCGCATCCGTCGCCGAGAAAACGCTGGATGAGACCTTTACCGGTGCCGGACGCGCCGAGATCCAGCAATCCGTGCGCGAGCGCATGCAGGCCACGCTTGATGCATACCGTGCCGGTATTCAGGTTGTCGGTGTCGAAATTGCGAAGGCCGACCCGCCTAGCGAAGTGGTCGACGCATTCCGCGATGTTTCCGTGGCAGAACAGAATGCCGACGCTGCGCGCAACCAGGCCCGCGGCTATGCGCAGCAGACGATCGCAGGCGCGGAAGGTGAGGCCGAGGCGTTCGACAAGGTTTACGAACAATACCGCCTCGCGCCGGGCGTAACCCGCCAGCGTCTCTATTACGAGACCATGGAACGGGTCCTTGCGCAAACCGACAAGACCATTGTCGAGGCGGAGGGCGTCACCCCGTACCTGCCGCTGCCTGAACTGCGCCGCCGCGCACAGCCCGCGCAAATCACCGCGCAGCCAAGTCAAAATCAGCAGGGTCAATAATCATGGAAGCTCTCTGGAACAATTATCGCTGGGCGGTCATCCTCGTCGCGCTTGCCTTCATCGGCTTCTTGATGAGCGCCTATGTCGTCAATGAAGAGGAACAGGTGGTCGTGGTCCGCACCGGTGAGCCCGTGCGCACCGTGAACACTCCCAACGGCCAGAGCGAGGCCGGGCTGTATTTCCGCGTTCCGATCATCGAATCCGTTCGCACGATCGAAAAACGCGTGCTCGATCTGGAAATGACCGATGAGGAAGTTCTCTCGAACGACCAGCAGCGTCTGCTCGTCAACGCCTATGCGCGGTTCCGCATTGTCGATCCGATCCGCATGGTCGAACGCGCCGGCACCACCGACGGCGTGCGCGTGGCGCTGGAGCCCATCCTCAACTCGGCACTTCGTCAGGAGCTTGGCCGCCGGACATTCGCCGCGATGCTGACGGCAGAACGCGGCACCGCTCTCGCCAATGTCCGCGAGAACCTCGACCGTGAGGCCCGGCAATACGGCGCAGAGGTGATCGATGTTCAGATCAAGCGCACCGACCTTCCCGAAGGTCGCCCGCTTGAATCGGCATTCCAGCGCATGGAATCGGACCGTGAGCGCGAAGCTCGCACGATCCGGGCGCAAGGCACCCGCGACGCGCGGATCATCCGCGCCGAGGCCGACGCAGAAGCCGCGCGGATCTATGCCGACGCTTTCGGCAAGGACGGCAATTTCTACGATTTCTACCGTGCCATGCAGAGCTACGAACAGAGCTTCGCCAAGGGTGAGGGACGCGGCGACAGCTCGATTATCCTTTCGCCGGACAATGAATATCTGCGCCAGTTCCGAGGACAGCGCTGACATCGATCAAACGGCTAGTCCGCTCGGCGTAACTTAATTGCTACGTCCGACGAACCGCTGACATGAGACTACCGGCTACAGCCGTGTTCAATCGCGGTTAAGTGCGTCCAGGCGCATTGTGGGCACGTAAGAATTAACAGGCCTGAGGCCGGAACATGCGATCACCATCGCTCGTTACCGGTCCTTAAAAAGAGGAATAAGAGGACGTGAACAACGTGCGGTATGTTTATGGATTGACGAGCGCTCTTCTGGTTGGCGGTGCAGCGGTGTCGCTGATGACCGGTCAGCCAGCCGGTGCGCAGGTGGCGCAAAACGATTCCAGCGTCATGAGGGATGTCGTGCCGCAGGCCGGCGCCCCTGCCAGCTTCGCGGATTTGACTGCGCAGCTGCAACCCGCCGTCGTCAACATCGCCACCCGCCAGCGCGTCGAGGTGAACCGCAATCCCTTCGCGGGAACGCCATTTGCCGAGCTGTTCAACCGCCGCCGCGGGCAGAACCAGCAGCAACAGCCCCAGACCCGCGAAGCACAGTCGCTGGGTAGCGGCTTCATCATTTCCGCCGACGGTTTCGTCGTCACCAACAACCACGTCGTTGCGCCCAATAACCGCGCGACACTGGAAGAGATCACGGTGACCTTCCCCGACGGCACGGAGTATCAGGCCGAACTGGTCGGAGCGGATGCGGCGTCCGATCTTGCGGTGCTGAAAATCCAGTCCGACCGCACCTTCCCGTTTGTGCAATTCGGCGACTCGGCTCAGACACGGGTTGGTGAATGGGTGGTCGCGATCGGCAACCCATTCGGCCTTGGTGGGACTGTGACAAGCGGCATCGTCTCGGCAGTCTACCGGAACACCGGTTCCGGGTCGGCGTATGACCGCTACATCCAGACCGATGCCAGCATCAACCGAGGCAATTCGGGCGGCCCGCTGTTCGACATGCAGGGCAACGTGATCGGCATCAACAACGCGATCTTCTCGCCTTCGGGCGGGAGTGTCGGGATCGGCTTTGCCATCCCTGCCGAAATCGCGGCGCCGATTGTCGATCAGCTCAAGGAAGGTCTCGAGATCGAGCGCGGCTTCCTGGGTGTGGGTCTCAACCCGATCGACGATGACTTCGCAGACTCGCTGGGCCTGCCGCGCAATCGCGGCGAGATCATTCAGAACGTCCAGGAAGACAGCGCTGCCGACCTCGCAGGCCTGCGTCCCGGCGACATCGTCACGGCGGTAAACGGCAATGAAGTGACGTCCGAACAGACAGTGTCGTTCCTTGTCGCGAATCTTGAGCCGGGCACCAGCATTCCGATCTCCGTCATCCGCGACGGACGCGAATTGACGGTCAACGCCACCTTGGGCCGCCGGCCCAGCGAGAGCGAAATCCAAGACCAACAACAGACGTTCGATCCCGAATCCGAAGAGCCGATGGCACCTGAGGATATGGACACCGAAATCGCGGAAAAGCTGGGCCTGCAAGTGCTCAGCATCACCCCGCAGATCGCGCGTTCGCTGGGCGTTGAAGAGGATACGACTGGCCTCGTGATTGGCCAGGTCGATCCCAATTCCGACGCCGGGCGAAAGGGACTGCGCCGCGGCGACATCATCCTTTCCGCTCAGTACAACGCTGTCGCGACGGTCGATGATCTTCGCGCTGCGATTGCCGCTGCGGAAAGCGACGGCCGCGATGCGGTTCTGCTGCGTGTGCAACGCCGGGGGCAGCCGCCGCGCTTCCTGCCGATCCGCCTACGCTAAGGTTACGTCCGGCTGACGCTCAGCTGGCGTCACGGAACACAAAAAGGGCGCTGCGATATCATCTCGCAGCGCCCTTTTCGTATCGTCAGTTTGCGAGGGCCTGTTCCTCTGCCGCGCGGCGCGGCCTGATAATCCGGACACCTTCGGGCACTGTCGCCGATGACTGCTCCTGCGGAGCCGGAGAACGCTCACGGTTCTGGCCCGGTTGCCGTTCGCGATCACCCGGCAACGCCCCGCCGGTCGCGCGCTCGAGAAAATCCTCACTTACGGCGGGCGGAGCATCTACTGTCGGCGTGTCGATCTGGCCCTGGTCGACAGGCGGATCGCGCAGTTCGCCTTCTATGTCGAAGGGATTGTTCGATGGGTCGCGCTGGCCCGGTTCGATCAGATTGCCGTCCTCGTCGATGAAATAATAATCGTCGGGATCACCGAACAGATATTCGTCATCCGGCTCCAGCCGCCATTCCGGCAGGTTAAGCTCGGTATCGAATTGCTCGACGGCGCGGTCCTTGACCGCATAGCGCATGTACGCAGCGAAGGCGCGCGCAGGGGCGCGTCCACCCTGCAGACCCGATACCGGCTGCGCATCGTCGCGGCCCATCCAGACGCCGGTGGTGATGCCGGAGGAGAACCCGACAAACCAGCCATCCTTGTTGGAACTGGTCGTGCCAGTCTTGCCGGCAACCGGACGCCCGATTTGCGCCGCACGCCCCGTGCCGGTCTGGACCGCCGTCTGCAGGAGATCGGTGATCCCAGCTACGACATAGTCCGCCACGATCACGTTGGTGCGGGGCTTTTCCCGCTCGTAAAGCAGCTCACCATCGGCGGTGGAGACCTTGGTAATGCCGTATGGTTCGATCCCCTCACCTTTTGCAGAAACAGTAGCAAAAGCGCGCGTCATCTCGATCAAGCGGACTTCGGACGATCCAAGCACCATCGAGGGGAAAGTCGATACAGGCGAGCTAATTCCGAACCGGCGCGCCATCGATGCGACGGTGCCGAAACCGACCTCGTTCCCCAGCTGCGCAGCGACCGTGTTCACGGAATAGGCAAAGGCCGAGCGCAAATTGGTCTCGCCGATATTGCGCCCGTTGGAATTGCGCGGACTCCAGCCGTCGATTGTCACCGGCGTATCGACCACGCGGTCATCGGGCGTGTATCCAGCCTCAAGCGCGGCGAGATAGACGAACAGCTTCCAGGAGGATCCGGGCTGGCGCATGGCGGCGGTAGCCCGGTTGAAATTGGTTTCGACATAGTCGGTTCCGCCGACCAGAGCGAGGATCGCCCCATCCCGGTCCATGCTTACCAGCGCCCCTTGCGAACCGTTCGGCGTGTTGGATTCGATGGAAGCCGTCGCCGCCCGCTGCATGCCGACATCCAGCGTCGTCCAGACCTCGATCGGGGCGAAGGTTTCGGGCAGCAGAATATCGAGCTGCGGCAGGGCCCAGTCGGTAAAGTAGCGGACCGAATTCTGGCCGACTTGCTCCTTCAGTTCGACGGTGTCCACATTCACCGAAGCCTGACGCTCGGTGATATATCCCTGCTCACGCATGAGCCGCAGAACCGTACGAGCCCGCGCAACGGCGGCGTTGACATCGGCTGTGGGAGAATAGCGACTTGGTGCCTTAACCAGCCCGGCGATGATCGAAGCCTCGGCCACGCTCAAATCGGTGGCCGGATGGCTGAAGAACGTCCGGCTCGCGCTGTCGACACCGTAGGCACCACCGCCGAAATAGACCTTATTGAGATAGAGTTCGAGGATTTGCTCTTTCGAGAACTTCCATTCGAGCGCCATCGCAAGCACGGCTTCGCGGGCCTTTCGGTCGAATGTCCGGTTCGAATTGAGGAAGATATTGCGTGCCAGCTGCTGACTGATGGTCGAAGTGCCGCCGATCCGGTCGTCGCCGGTAAACCCTTCCACGATGGCGCCGGTCAGGCGATACGGATCGATGCCGAAGTGCGAGTAATATCGCTTGTCTTCGACCGCGATCATCGCGTTCTTCATATTGGCCGGGATCTCATCGAAATCGAGCCATTCGCCGAAGCTTGGGCCCAATTCGACGATCTCGCTCCCGTCCCGTGCTCTAACCAGGATCGTCTGCGCATTCTGGGTCGATTTCAACTGGTAAAAGCTGGGAATAGACCGCGCGGCGAACCCCACCGCGAAAGCGAGGAAGATCGCGCCCAGAACCGCCGCCGCGCCGCCCCATAAAACAACCCGCTTGGTCCAGCGCCAGATCCAAGAGGGTTCATCCGCCCTAGCGCTCGTCTTGCGCTTTTTCGCAGGCGTCCGGGATGCGGCGCGTTCCGCCGCCGCGCGGCGCGACCCGCGCTTGCCCTTGTTCTGCAATCGGTCACCCCGTTTCGACATTCTGGTTTATTTGTCCGTGCAATGAAAACCGCCTTGCCCGCTCTGCTTAGGCAAGTTGTAACCCGGCGTGAACACCGGCGGGCGCGTTAGGCCCCGTTTTGGCGAGAAGGTCGCCTTAATCGTCCTTGTCGAAATTGAGCGCAGCGGAATTGATGCAATACCGCATCCCGCCCTCTTCGGGCGGACCATCGGGAAATACGTGCCCCAGATGCCCGCCGCATTTCGCGCAGAGAACCTCGGTGCGGATCATGCCAAAGGAAACGTCGCGTTTCTCTTCGACCGTCTCTTCTTCGGCGGGCTTGGTGAATGCCGGCCAGCCGCATCCGCTGTTATACTTTGCGTCGCTTTCGAACAGCACCGTGCCGCATCCGGCGCAGGTGTATTCGCCCTCTTCGTAGTGCTTGTCGTATTCGCCCGTAAAAGCACGCTCGGTGCCTGCTTCGCGCAGGACGTGATATTGCTCTGCCGTCAGTTTCTTGCGCCATTCGGCATCGGTCAGAGTTTTCAGATCGTCACTCATTTCGTTCTCCATCACACCTCTAAATGGTGCGGCGGATAGGACGTTCCAACCCTGGCCCCAGCCTTAGGCCGAGCCTTAGCCATCGACCAGCGCGTAATGCGCCGGCGGCTTGATCACGTCCATGCGTTCGGTGAGGAGCGGGCGGAAGCTCGGACGGCTCTTGAACACGGCGTACCAGCCGCGGGTCTGCTCGTGCCCGGTCCAGTCGATCCCGCCGAGGTAGTCCGCGACGCTGATCTGTGCCGCAGCGGCGAGATCGGCCATGCTCATCGTCGATCCGGCGAGCCAGGGGCGATTGTCGATCAGCCAGTCCATGTAATCGAGATGGCCGTGCGCCATCTTCATCGCTTCTCGCAGCGCGCGGCTATCGGGCGGCTGGCGCAGGACGATCCGTTTCTTCATCCGCTCGGACAGAAGAGGCGCGGTGACGTCAGCGTAGAAGTTCTCGTCGAACAGCGCGGTCAGGCGCCGAATCTCCGCCCGGCCCGTCGCAGTGCCGTTGATCATCGGAGAGCGATCGACCGTCTCTTCGAAATATTCGCCGATCGCCCGACTGTCCGCGATGACGATGCCCTTGTCGTCATTCACCAGCACCGGCGTCCGGCCAGCAGGATTGAGGTTGAAGAAAAAATCGGAAGCCGTCCACGGATCCTCGCGCACCAATTCATAGGCGATGTTCTTTTCGCCCATCTGCAAGCGGATCTTGCGACTGAATGGACAGAGGGGAAATTGGTAGAGCTTCCACATTACGGTTAACGCAATGCCTGAAAACGCGGCGGAAAGCTATCGCGTTGCGGGTGGCAACGAGAAGTTTTCAGACGCCGGATGCGTCAAGCATGACGAGACATGCCGGCATCACCGCCTCGATCTCCCCATCGTCCCACAATCGTTGCGCCTCCGCGCTGACCAATTGGGAAATACCCGCGCGGTCCAGCCCGGTTTCGTCCATCAGCTGAGCGAGCGCGCGCACGAAAAACTCACGCCCGCGCGTGTCGAGCGGCGGCCATTTGAGCGCGGCTTCGTTGCTGATCGACTGCCCGTGGGAGACGACCGCAAAGGCGGCGGAGCACCGCAGCAACGCCTTGCTTTCCTGCGAAAGGCTGGCGTTTTGCGCCGAGACGGCTGGCGGAGAGGCTTGGGCGCTGACGGCGAGCAAAGCTGCGCCAAGGAGATGAGTGAGCATGGGCGCGGCCCTATCACAGGGAAAGTGAATGGCCCACTACCGATCACCGCTCTTGCCGAGGGGATGCGCCTCGCTTACGCAAGCGCTTCATTCAACCGAGGAGTACCCACGCCCATGATTAGCCACGTGATGATCGGCAGCAACGATATCGAGCGATCGAAAGCCTTCTACAACGCCGTTCTCGGTGTGCTTGGCGCTGGGGAGCCGATGGTCCATGTGAACGACACCGGTCACACACGGCTGTTTTACATGCATGGCGGCCATACCTTTTCGATCAGCGAGCCGATCAATGGCGAAGAGGCGAATTGCGCGAACGGTTTTACCATCGGCTTCGCCTGCGACAGTCTGGAACAGGTGACCGAAATGCACGACGTCGCCATCGCCAATGGCGGGACCAGCATCGAAGACCCTCCCGGTCCGCGCGAAAGCACCATGGGCACGATGAACCTGTGCTATTTCCTCGACCCTGACGGCCACAAGGTTTGCGGCATCAATCGCGGCTGACCGTCACCGCGAAAGTTGAAATACCGCGAATTCGGCGCGCCAGTTAGCAGCTGCCGCGCCGATTTCGTTCTCATGCGCGAAATACCAGGCGCATTCGATCCGGGCGCCCTTGGCACGTGCAAGCTCGCGGAAATCGTCGATTGTGACGTGGTGAATGTTGGTCGTTTCGTACCAGCTTACCGGCAGAGCCCGCGTCACCGGCATCCGCCCGCCGAACATCAGCGCGGCGCGCGTGCGCCAATGCGCAAAGTTCGGGAAGCTGACGAAGGCCTTGTCGCCGACGCGCAGCAGCTCATCCAGGATCAGGTCCGGCCGCGTCGCGGTTTGCAGCGTCTGGCTGAGGATCGCATAATCGAACGCCTTGTCCGGATAGTTTGCAAGGTCGGTGTTGGCATCGCCCTGAACCACTGAGAGACCGCGCGCCACGCAGCGTTCGACCAACGCCGGGTCGAGCTCCATTCCGCGCGCATCCACATCGCTCGCGCTTTCGAGCTCCGCCATCAGCGCGCCGTCACCGCAGCCGATATCGAGCACCCGCGTTCCCGGCGCAACATGGGCGGCAATGGCGGCTAGGTCGGGGCGCAGGCTCATTCGACAAAGCCCTGCACTACGCGGTCGAGCTGTTCGTGCTCGAGCAGAAAGCTATCATGCCCGTTGGGCGCGCTCAGCTCGACAAAGCTGACCTTTGCACCGGCGGCGTTGAGCGCATGGACGATATGGCGGCTTTCCGCCGTCGGGTAGAGCCAGTCGGTATCGAAGCTCACAAGGCAGAACCGTGCGCTCGTCCCGTGAAACGCGTTCGCCAGCTTGCCGCCATGTTCCTCGGCAAGGTCGAAGTAATCCATTGCGCGGGTGATATAGAGGTAAGAGTTCGCATCGAAGCGCTGAGTAAACCCGCTGCCCTGATATCGGAGGTAGCTTTCGACCTGGAAATCGGCATCGAAGCCGAAGCTTTTCGATTTGCGATTCTGTAGCCGTCGCCCGAACTTTTCGGTCAGACCCTCTTCGGACAGATAGGTGATGTGCGCCGCCATGCGCGCCACGGCGAGCCCGTTATCGGGCGAGGCACCGCTCGCGTAATAGTCGCCATCCGCCCATGCAGGATCCGCCATGATCGCCTGCCGCCCGACTTCGTGAAACGCGATGTTCTGCGCCGAATGCCGCGCGGTCGAGGCGATCACGAGCACCCGCTCCGCGCGCTCGGGCCAGTTTGCCGCAAGGCTGAGCGCCTGCATGCCGCCCATCGAACCGCCCACGACAGTGTGGAGCCGCTCGATCTTCAATCCGTCGAGCAAGGCCATCAGTCCGCGGACCATGTCGCGGATCGTGATGACCGGGAACCGCATCGCGTAAGCTGCGCCATCGGAGGCTTCGCTCGCCGGACCGGTCGAGCCCATACAGCTTCCGATTACATTGGCGCAGATGACGTGATGGCAATCCGTATCGATCGGCTTGCCGGGGCCGACCATCCGTTCCCACCAGCCGGGCTTGCCGGTTATCGGGTGGTTGCTCGCAACGTATTGATCGCCGGTCAGGGCATGGCAGATCAGAACCGCATTCGATCGGTCCGCCGCCAATTCGCCATAGGTCTCGTACGCAATCTGCGCGCCGGTGAGCACCTGCCCGCTATCGAGCGGAAGGTCATCCAGAATGTCGTAGATATTCGAGGCCGCAGCTTTGTTCATTGGCCGAGCGAATTGGGCGAGAGGGCTGCCTGTGTCAATTAGACTGTTCTAATGCGGACGAAGCGGTTATCGCCGCGGCGCTCATGTCGACACTTCCCACGCCCAAACCCTGGATCCTCGGAATCCACGCCTATGTGCCCGGTAAATCGACCGCGAGCGATGGCCGGTCGCTGGTCAAGTTGTCGGCCAACGAAAACCCTCTCGGCACGAGCCCGGCAGCGCTACAGGCCCTTGAGGCCGCGCGAGGCGAAGCGGCGACCTATCCTGACCCTTCCGCCGCGGCGCTGCGCGAGAAAATCGCGGAAGTGCACGGCCTCGATGCGGACCGGATCGTGTGCGGAACGGGATCGGACGAATTGCTCAATCTGGCGGCGCAAGGGTTTGCCGGACAGGGCGACGAAGTGCTGTTCAGCAGGCACTCCTTTTCGGTTTACGACATCGCCGCACGGCGCTGCGGCGCGTCGCCAGTGGAGGCTCCAGACCGCGCATTCACCGCCGACGTCGACGCTCTGATGAGCGCGGTGACAGACCGCACCCGCGTGGTCTTCCTCGCCAATCCCAACAATCCGACCGGCACCTGGATTGAGCCCGAGCAGGTTCGAAGACTGCACGCAGGCCTCCCAAAAGAAGTTCTGCTCGTCATCGACGAAGCCTATGCCGAATATCTCGATCCGGCGATGCAGCGGACCGGGTTCGAGCTCTCGGCGGCACACGAAAACGTGCTCGTCACGCGCACCTTTTCGAAGATTTACGGCCTCGCTGCGGAGCGCATCGGCTGGGCGACCGGCGCGCCGGGCCTCATCGACACACTTAACCGCATTCGCGGCCCCTTCAACGTCACGGCAAGCGGGCAGAAAGCGGGCCTCGCCGCGCTGGGTGATCAGGATTTCGTGGAGCGCAGCCGTGCGCACAATGCCGCCGAGCGGTCGCGCCTCGAAAGCGCCGTCGCCGCGCTCGGCAATCACGGACTGTCTTCGGTACCGAGCGAGGCCAATTTCCTGCTGGTCGAATTCAACGGCGATCTGTCAGCTGAGGCTGCCCTCACAGCGATCGCCGAGACTGGCTACGCAGTGCGACACCTTCCCGAACCGGGGCTGCGCCACGCGCTGCGTATCACCATCGGGAAGAGCGAGGACATGGACCGCGTGATTGCCGTCCTTCGTCAGCTGTGCGGAGAAGCGGCTTGATACGTAACGTCGCCATTATCGGGCTCGGTCTACTTGGCGGGTCGATCGGTCTCGCCATCCGCGATCATGCTCCGGATCTCCGCACGACAGGGTTCGACCGCGATCCCGAAGTCCGCGAAGCCGCCAAGGCGCGCGGACTGGTTTCGGCTGTCTGCGAAACCGCTGAAGACACTGTGCGCGAAGCCGATCTGGTAATCCTCTGCGTGCCCGTCGGCGCAATGGAGGAGGCCGCGCGGTCCTTTGCAGATGCGCTGCCGGATGGTGTGATCGTAAGCGATGTCGGTTCATCGAAGCAAAGCGTCGGCAAAGCGCTCGCCGCAGCGCTCCCGGGCCGAACCATAATCCCTGCTCATCCGGTCGCGGGCACCGAGCAAAGCGGTCCGGAGGCCGGGTTTTCCAGCCTCTTCACGAACCGCTGGTGCATCCTCACCCCCGAAGCCGGCACCGATCCAGCAGCGATCGAGGCGGTCACCGCTTTCTGGACCACTCTCGGCGCCAATGTCGAGATCATGGAAGCAGAGCATCACGATCTGGTGCTGGCGGTAACGAGCCACATCCCGCACCTTATCGCTTTCACCATCGTCGGCACAGCCAGCGATCTGGAGGAGGTGACGCGCAGCGAAGTCATCAAGTATTCCGCTGGCGGCTTCCGCGACTTCACGCGCATCGCCGCTTCCGATCCCGTCATGTGGCGCGACGTGTTCCTGTCGAACAAGTCCGCGGTGCTCGAAATGCTGGGCCGATTCAGCGAGGATCTGACAGCGCTTCAGCGCGCCATCCGCTCCGGCGACGGGGATACGCTGCATGATCTGTTCAGCCGCACCCGCGCGATCAGGCGGCAGGTTATCGAAGAAGGCCAGGATGACGACCGGCCCGATTTCGGGCGCGACGATCACGGATGATGCTTCGCACGCGCTAGTTCAGCGCGTTGATCGCCCGGTGTACACGGTCCTCGATCTCGTCGCGAGGGAGCCCCGCGGGTATCGTCTCGCCCACCCGGTACGTGATGGTGCCCGGCCGTTTATCGATCCGGTGGTATAGCGGGCCGCTGTTCACCGCGATCGGCACGACCGGCAGGCCAAGCAGCTTGTAAATGCCTGCAAACCCCGATTGGAGCGACGGTTGTTCCCCGTGCGGCACCCGCGTGCCCTCCGGGAATATTACCAGCGGACGCCCCTCGCTAATCCGTTGGCGCGCATTGGCGATCATCTGCCGCAAGGACCGCGCACCGCCGTCGCGCGCGACCGGAACCAGGCCGTAAACCTTCGCCGAATATCCCCAACCCGGGATCATGAAGAGCTCGCGCTTAGCAAATACGGTCGGGAAGCTGAACAGGCGCGGCATGTCGATCGCTTCGAAAAAGCTTTCATGCTTCACCGCGATCAGCACCGGCTCATCGGGGATCTCGCCCTCCTGCCGGATCGAAATGCCGAGCAAGGTGCGCACGCACCAGCGATGCCATCTACCCCATAGCGCGACCACGCTCCTCAGCCGCTCGCGTCCCAATGGCACCGCGACCACCGATACGACCACCAGAATTGCCGAGAACCCATAGAACAGCGGGTAGAAGAGGAGACTGCGGAAAATTGCCGCGAGCGTTTTCACAGCCCGATCAGCCCCGCCGCCCAGCTCGCAAGCAGCTTATGATACTCAAGGAAGAGGTTCGAGAAACTCGGCTCGGAGGGAACCGCATCGCGCACGACATTGACGCCCGACGGCAAGGCTCGGCTGAGTTCACCCGCCGCGCGGCGCATGTGCCAGTCTGTCGTGACCAGCCGTAAGGTGCGCACACCGTTATCTTCCACCCATTGCGCTGTTTCCGCCGCATTGCTGCGCGTGTCGACGGCCGAAAATCCCAGAGTGATGCAGCAATCGAGCTGCGTTTCGTCGACTTCGAACTCCGCTGCGAATTCGCCAGGCGTCACCTCGCGGTCGACACCGCTTACCAGCATGCGTTCGGCCAGCCCTTCGTTCAGGACCGCGAGGCCCTGAGCGATCCGCCCCTCTCCGCCGGTTGGCACAACCACCGCATCGGTCGCCACCTCGTCGGCAGGCTCGGGCAAAGCGAACGCGAACCAGACAAAGCCCAGCGCCCACACCAAAAAAACCGCAGAAATCGCTCTTCGAAACACAATGGTCCCAGTCTTATAACATCGACCTGAGAGCAAGCTTAATTGTGATCCGCCCAGTCAGAAGCGCCAGCAGAACTCCGGCAAACGGCACCAGCGCGATGATGATCCAGTCCATCGCGCGCAATTCGCCGCTGCCGATCATCCCGCTGTTGAGGGCCGAGAATTGCTGGCTCAACAGCCAGATCGCGCCGATCCCGATGACAAGGCCAATGGCAGCGCCGAACGCCGCATCGCGCACGACCGATCGCTGGAATATGCGCGTGACCTGCGCGTCGGTTGCGCCAAGCAGATGGAGGATTTCTACCGTATCTTCATGGTTGGAAAATGCACTGCGCGCCGCCAGCCAGACCGCTGCCGCCGTGGCGAGCGCAACCAGCGCGATCAGACCAAGCGCGAGATATTGCAGCGCCGACAGGGCATCGTAGACCGGGCGCAGCCACTCCGATTGCGCATCGATCCGCGCTTCCGGAGCGACCGCGCCGAGGGCGGCCTGCAATTCCGCGATCTCTGCATCGCTGGCACTGCGCGTCAGCTCGACATCGATGAGAGCGGGGATCGGCACTTCCTCGCTTTGCGCGGCCGACCCAAGCCAGGGTTCGATTAGAGCGATCAATTCTTCTTCGGGCACAATCCGTACCGAGGTGACGAGCGGCTGCTCTTTCATCACCTCCGCCACTTCGCCAGACAGGCGCGCGCGCGCCGTGGGATCGGCTTCGGCAATCTGGATCGTCACCGCATCGGACAGATCCGCCCGCGCGCTATCGGCGAGATTGCGCAGCGACAGCCCGCCTGCCGCGGCGACCACAACAAGCGCAATCAGGATCGCTATGACCCACGGGATCGGACCGCCAAACCGCGTTTGCGGAAGCAGCTTTGCCGCGAGCGCGCCCGGCATCGAGGTCTCTTCTCCGCGAGCAGGCGGCTTGCCGACTTGGGATTGCGATTGCTGGGCGAGCGGAGGCGCGCTCATGAGCCGTTCTTCCGCGGACGCGCTGCTCTGCCCGGTTCGGGACGCGGGGGAAAACGCAGCGCGCCGGTGGGATCGGACAGCCGCCCCTTCTGCAGCCGCATGATCAGCGATTCCGGCACTTTCTTGAGCAAATGCACGTCGTGTGTAGCGACCACGACCGTCGTCCCCACGCGGTCGTTGAGCGCTTCGAAAAGTCGCAGCAGCTTTAACGCCATGTCCGGATCGACATTGCCGGTCGGCTCGTCAGCTATCAGCATGCGCGGACGCGCAATGACTGCGCGGGCAATCGCAACGCGCTGCTGCTCTCCGCCGGACATGGTCGCCGGCACCGCCTGAGCGCGGTGCGTCAGGCCGACCCAGTCGAGCATGTCCGAAACGGCCTTCATCACCTTGCCCTCATCCGTGCCCGAAAGCCTGAGCGGCAGGGCCACGTTATCAAAGGCTGAAAGATGCTGGACCAGGCGGAAGTCCTGAAACACCACGCCGAGCCGCCGCCTGAAATCGGGCAACCGCTCACGCGGCAGCGTGATCATGTCCCTGCCGAACATTCGGATGGCCCCGCGCGATGGGCGCTGCGCGAGGTAGAGCAGCTTTAAAAGGCTCGTCTTGCCCGCCCCGCTGGCGCCCGTCAGAAAATAGAAACTGCCCGGATGGAGCGTGAAGCTGAGATCGCTCAACACCTCAGGATCGGTGCCATAGCGCAGCCCGACATTGTCGAATTTCACGATCTCGTGGGCGCTCTCGCTCATCGCGCGGGCTTACCAGCGGCGCTGGGTAGGTGAAAGCGGTTCATGGTAACTAACATGTGGGTTTATGCATCCGAAACGCGGTTTTTCGCGCATCAATGTGGAAAAAGGCCCTCATTTGCGGGCTGAGGGCGCCCGAACCCTTGTGCAGGCACGGCCCATCATTAATGCCAAGCGGGCAATGATTATATCCTGCCCTGCCTGCTCCACGCGGTATGTCGTGCCGGATACCGCCATCGGTATCGAAGGTCGCACGGTTCGCTGCGCCAAGTGCAAGCACAGCTGGTTTCAGGAGGGCGAGCCGCTCGATTTGCCCGAGCGGGCTCCGGAGCCGGAGCCGGATACACACGCTCCGACTGAGGACGCGGTTGAGCAAGAGCCCGTGCCACCGCCTGCACCACCACCGCCTCCTGCTCCGCCGCCCCCGCCTGTTCGCGAGGATGAGCCCGCTGCCACGCCGCCGGTAGAAAGCGAAGAGGCCGAAACGGCTCCTTCGATAAGTCATTGGCGGACAGAGGACCGCCCAGCTCAGGGCGTGCATCCATCTGATCCGGTGGCAGGCGGCATCGCGGCGAGCGCTCTGGCCCGGCAGGCCAGCGAGCCGGAGCCGGAAGAGCATTTCGAAGAGCCAGGGCCCGCACCGTCAGCACCTGAGCCTGAACCGGAAAGCGAAGAACAGTTCGAAGAAGAACCGGCTGAAGAGGCATTCGACGATAGCGATTACGAGGAAGACACCTCGCATTTCGATTACGCACCGCCCTTCAGCGCGCGCCGCAATCCGCTCAAGATGTGGACGATCGCGGCTGCGGTCTTTGCCCTGCTTGCGACGGGGACGGTCTTTGCAGTGAACTATTACGGCCTGCCGAGCTGGCTACCCGTCAATCAGCCCACTTTCGGTATCGGGCAACCGGATCTGACGCTCGAATTCCCGGCGGATCAGCAACGGACGGAGCAGCTGGAGACCGGCACCGAAATCTTTCGGGTGCGCGGCACGATTACCAATTCGGGGCGGGAGACCGTTTCGGTCCCATCCCTGCTGGTTGTATTCAGCGATGAGCGCGACCGGCAGGTGGGCACGTGGCCGATTGTCCCGGCCAAGCGTGAGCTGACGCCGGGCGAAAGCCTCAATGTGACCGAGGCAATTTCGGACGTTCCTCCTGCCGCGAAAGTCGTCGAAATCGGTTGGGCTCCGAACTGATCTGCGCGCGGACTGGCGCATGATCCGGGAAAATTCATTCAAGTTCCGCAAAAGCGAACCGCAAATCGCTTGCGCCCTGCCAAACCCCTTGCTACGGGCGCGCTCCTACCAGGGGCGGCGTATCAATCGCGGCCCTGAATACCCGAGTGCGGTCGTGGCGGAACTGGTAGACGCGCAACGTTGAGGTCGTTGTGGGCTAACGCCCGTGGAAGTTCGAGTCTTCTCGACCGCACCAATTCTTCGATTGATGAACGCCGATCTGTCCTCACCCTCGTCAGCTGATGTCGCTGGTGCGGAGAAATCCGGCTATTCATCCAGGTCAGCCGCGCTGTCCTCATTTCGTTCGCGCATTCCGGCTGGCACGGCGCTTTCATTCATCGGACCCGCCGTCTGCCATCCGCCACCGAGCGCCTTGTAGATTGCGATCAGCGAGATGAAGGTTTGCGTCCGGCTCACCACGTGCTGGGTTTCGTTTTCCAAAGCGACGCGCTCGGAATCGAGGACCTGCAGGAAATCGTCGACGCCGTTCTGGTATCGCAGCCGGGCGAGACGCGCTGCCTCCTGAGACGCTTCGGCGGAATCCCGCAGCAGAACTTCGCGCTCCAGCTCATTGGTGTAGGATGAAAGCGCGGATTCGGTCTCTTCAAGCGCCAGCAGCACTGTTTGCTGGTACCGTGCGGCCGCCGCCACCGACAGCTCGTCGGCCTGATCGACGCGCGCCCTTATCCTCCCGAAATCGAGGATGTTCCAGATAAGCTGCGGACCTACTCCGAATGCCAGCGAGTTCGATTCGGGCAGGTCGCCCACGGATTGCGCGGAAAGGCCCACCGATCCAGTAATGCTCACCGTCGGGAAAAAGTCTGCAGCAGCCACGCCGACAAGCTCGCTTGCCGAAGCCAGCTCGCGCTCGGCGCGGCGAATGTCCGGTCGGCGGCGCAGCAGCTTTGATGCGTCTCCCACGGCGACCAAAGCAGGCATTGAGGGCAGATCTTCGCTTTCGATCAATTGGTTGAGCAGCGCGGTCGGTTGCCTCCCGGTCAGCACCGAAAGCCGAAAGATGCTCTGATCGATTAGTGCGCGCAGCGGCGGGATCGTCGCCAGCGTCAGGTCGAGCTGCGCCCGCGCCCGCTCTGTGTCGAGCTTCGTCCCGCGCCCCCCTTCGCGAAGCACCTCCGTGAGGTCATAGGTCGCGCGCTGGTTCTCGGCATTCCGTTCGGCGACAGCCAATTGCTCCTGCGCCCCTCGCAAGGTGACGTAAGTCGACGCCGTTTCGGCGGCGAGCGACACGAGAAGGTCATCGCGCGTGGCAATATCGGCCTGCAGATCGGCAGCGGCGGCATCGCGCTGTCCTGCAAGCCTGCCGAACAGATCGATCTCCCATGCGGCATCGAAACCCACATCGTAGAGATCGAAATCCGGGATGCTTCCGAAACCGGGAAATGCCTGAGCGTTTTCGGATATCCCCTGACGCTGGGCAGAAGCGGAAAAATCCCCGTTTGGCAGAAAGTTGCGTTTTTGCAGCCGCAAGACTGCGCGTGACGCCCGCAAGTTCGCTTCGGCCTCCGCCCGGTTAAGGTTGTTTGCGAATGTCTCTGCAATCAGCGTGTTGAGATCATCCTCACCCAGTTCCCGCCACCATTCGATGACCGGTTCTTCGGCGGCGTATCGATCCGTATCGGCGCGGGCGAAAACTGCCCCGTCATCGATTGGATCGGCGGGCGGACCATCATAGTCGCGGACCGAGATGCAGGCTGACAAGCCTACACTGAGCGCAGTGGCAGTCAGGACGCGCCAGTTCATGCTGGCTCTCCCTGCGGGCCGTCACCGCTTTCGTCCGCTTCGCCGTCATCGCGCCGATCTTCCTTGGCGAGCGCCTTCTTCTCCCGGCGACCGGCGAACCAATCGCTCATGTTGCGGGTAAGAATGTAGAACGCGGGCGTGAAGAACAGCCCAAACAGCGTGACCCCGATCATCCCGGCAAACACGGCCGTTCCGAGCGATTGACGCATTTCGAAACCGGCGCCGCTGGCGATGACGAGCGGAACGACCCCGAGAATGAATGCGAAACTCGTCATCAGGATCGGGCGGAGCCTCAGCCGTGCGGCCTCGACCGTCGCTTCGTACCGATCCATTCCGGCTTCCTCCCGCTGGCGAGCGAACTCGACGATCAGGATCGCGTTCTTGGACGCCAGACCGATCAACACGACCAGACCGATCTGCGTCAGGATATTGTTGTCGATACCCCGCAGATTGACCCCGATAATGGCCGAGAGCAGGCACATCGGCACGATCAGGATGATCGATAAGGGCACAAGCCAGCTTTCGTATTGTGCGGCCAGCAAGAGAAAGATCACGATGACCGCGAACACGAAGACGAGGCTGGCGGTCGACCCGGCATTGGTCTCCTGAAAAGCCAGGCCGGTCCATTCGAAGTCGAACCCGTCGGGCAGGACCTCTCCTGCCAGCTCCTCCATCGCGGCGAGCGCTTCGCCCGAGCTGTATCCGGGTGCCGGGCTGCCGTCGATTTCCGCCGCTGCATAGAGATTGTAGCGCGGTTGGCGCGAAGGCCCGGTGATATCGCGGAAATTCACCACGCTGCCGATTGGCACCATTTCTCCGGTCGTGGCATTGCGGCTGTAGAGCGCGGAAATATCGCTTTCATCCATGCGGAACGGGGCATCGGCCTGCGCCGTCACACGGTAGGTCCGCCCAAGCAGGTTGAAATCGTTCACGAACGATGACCCGAGATAGACTTCCAGCGTGCCGAACAGATCGGACAGGGGCACGCCCAATTGCTGCGCCTTGACCCGATCGATATCGAGATACAGTTGCGGCGTTCCGGTTTCGTAGACGGTGAAGACGTTCGACAGTCGCGGGTCGGCGTTGGCGGCCGCGATCAGCTCCTGCGTTGCGCCCACCAACGGGTCCGCGCCGCGCCCTCCGCGGTCCTGCACCATCATGCGAAAACCGCCAGCATTGCCGATACCGCGCACCGGCGGCGGCGCGATGACGATGATGAATGCCTCATCGATTGCCGCAAGCCTTTGATTGAGCGTCGCCAGCATTTCCGGCGCGGGAGGCCTGTCGGCGAACGGTTCCATCACGGAGAAGATCGCACCGGCATTGGGCGAGTTGGTGAAAGTCGCACCGTTGAACCCGGCAAATCCAGCCGTGTTGGCAAAGCCCGGCGTCGAAAGGATGACCTCGGTCGCCTCCTGCACAACCGCGTCCGTCCGGTCTAGGGAGGAACCCGGCGGCAATTGTATCGCGACGATCAGATATCCCTGGTCCTGCTCGGGTATGAAGCCTGTCGCCGTGTCGTTGAACCGCCATACGGTCGCGCCGATCAGCAGCGCGTAGACCACCATCACGATGCCGATCCTTCGTATCACCTTGCCGGTAACATCGCCGAACTGCTCACTGAGACGATCGAAATTGCGGTTGAACCAATCGAAGAACCTCTGCAGCAGCGCCTTGGCCTTGAGGCCTATCGCAGTCAGGCGCCCTTTCGCTCCGCTGCCGGAATGTGCTCCGGCACCCTCGCTCGCTAGCTCTGCCTTTCTCGCAAGTTCATCGGCGTCCGCTTCCTCATGCCTCAGCAGGATGGCGGCCAAGGCCGGCGAGAGGGTGAGCGAGTTGAATGCGGAGAAAATCGTGGCGGTCGCAATGGTCAGCGCGAACTGCTGATAGAATTGTCCCTGGATGCCGCTGATAAAGGCGGTCGGGATGAACACCGCGGAGAGCACGAGCGCGATTGCGATCAGCGCGCCGCCGACCTCGTCCATGGTCGCATGTGCCGCTTCCTTCGGCGACTTTCCCGCCCGCAGCTCGCGCTCGACATTCTCGACCACCACGATCGCGTCATCGACCACGATACCGATCGCCAGCACCATGCCGAACAATGTCAGGTTGTTGATGGAAAACCCGAGCCCGGCCATTACCGAGAAGGTACCGATAAGCGACACCGGAATGGCGAGGATCGGGATGATCGCCGCGCGCCAGCTCTGGAGGAAGATGAACACAACAATCGACACGAGGATGACCGCCTCGACGATGGTCACGTAGACCTCGTTCACACCTTCCGCGATGAATTCGGTCGGGTTGTAGATGATGTCGTATTCCAGACCGGGCGGGAATTGCTGGCTGAGCTCCTCGATGGTTTCCTCGATCCCGGCAGCGGTATCGAGCGCGTTCGATCCCGGGCGCTGGAAGATCGCGATCGCGACGGCGGGACTGTCATCGAGATAGGCGTTGGTCGAATAATCCTGCGCGCCTAGTTCGACGCGGCCGATATCGCTTACCCTTACCTGACGACCGTCCGGGGCGGTGCGAACCACGACATCCTCGAACTGATCGGGGCTCTCCAGCCTCCCCAGTGTCCGCACCGCAACTTGGCGCGCCGATGTCCCCTCCACGGGCGGCTGCCCCAAGGTGCCTGATGCGACCTGCACGTTCTGCGCTCGCAGTGCGCCGACAACGTCTTGCGGCGTGATGCTGAGCGCCGCCATGCGGTCCGGATCGAGCCAGATGCGCATGGAATATTCGCGCGCACCGAAAATGGTGATCGACCCCACCCCGTCGAGCCGCGCCAGAGTGTCGCGGATCTGCAGCAGCGCGTAGTTCGAGATATAAAGCTGGTCGCGGCTTTCATCGGGCGAAAACAGATGGACCACGGTCAAAAGGTCGGGCGAGCTTTTCTGAGTGATCACACCCAGACGCCTGACCGGCTCCGGCAATCGCGGCTCCGCGATCGAGACGCGGTTCTGCACCAGCACCTGCGCCTCGTCGAGGTCCGTCCCCAAAGCGAAGGTGATGGTGATGGTCAGCCGCCCATCGTCGGTCGCCTGACTCGACAGATAGAGCATGTTCTCGACGCCGTTGAGCTCCTGCTCGATCGGTGTCGCGACCGTGTCGGCCACAACGTCTGCGCCCGCACCGGGATATGTCGCCGTTACCGTGATCGTCGGCGGGGCAATTTCGGGATATTGCGCAACCGGCAGGCTGAAATAGCTGACAGCGCCGAACAAGACGATGAGGATCGAGACGACGGCCGCGAAGATCGGGCGCTCGATGAAAAAATGCGGAAACTTCATTGCGCCGCTGCCAATTCAGCGGTTTCCGCACTCCTCTTCGCTGTTTCTTCTGGCGGTGGTTCTTCACCCGCAATCGTCACCGGATTTCCTGGCCGCGCCCGCATCAGCCCGCCTGTGACCAGTCGATCGTCCCTCGTGAGCCCGGACCGAATCACCCGCATGCCGTCTTCGAGCACCGGTCCAAGCTCGACCACTCGCTGTTGGACGATGTTCTGATCATCGACGATCAGAACGACCTTGTCCGACTGGTCCGCCAGAATAGCCGTATCGGGCACCAGCACCGCATTGTATTCACCGGAACCAAGCAGCCGGAGACGCCCGAACATACCCGGTATGAAAATCCCGTCGGGATTGGCAAATATCGCGCGGCCCTCGACAGTGCCGGTTTGGGTGTCGATCGCGTTGTCGACGAAACTCATTTCGCCGCTGTGCACGAAGTCGGCTTCATCCTGCAGACGCAGCATGACCGGGTTGGCGATTTCACGAGAGGATGGGCGACTGCCTTCGCGCGCCTGCCGCCGGTATTTGAGATAGGCCGCCTCATCCGCAGTGAAAATGAACTCGATCGGATCGAGCGAAAAGACGGTCGTGAGGAGCGTCGCCTGCGCGCCGCTGCCCGATACGAGGTTGCCGCGCGTCACTTCGCGCGATCCTACGCGGCCCGATATGGGCGAGGTTACGCGGGTGAATTCGAGATCGAGCTGCGCCTGCCTGAGGTTCGCCTGTGCTGCGGCGACCGAGGCGATGCTTTCCTGACGAGCTTGCACGCGCGAATCGTACTCTTCTTTGCTGATCGCCTCTTCTTCGAGCAGGAATTCCGCGCGCCCCAGATCGGCGATGGCCAGGTCCCTGCGGGTCAGCGTTGCCTGCAGATCGGCCTGCGAACGGGCGACAGCCGCCTCGAATGGCCGCGGGTCGATGGTGAAGAGCAATTGTCCCCGCCGGACAAGCGCGCCTTCACGGAAATGCGAGTCGCGCAGGTATCCGCTGACACGGGCGCGGACTTCCACACCTTCGACCGCATCGAACTGGCCGGTATATTCGTCCCAATCGTTGATCAGGCGGATTTCTGGCGTGGACACCGTCACTTCAGGAGGGGGCGGTGTTTCCTCCCCGCTTCCACCCGAACAACCGGTCAAAATCGTTGCCGCCGAGAATATAGCGAGCAGGCCGCCAACGTTGAACCCAAAAAGCTTTGGCATGCTGTCGACCCCGATTGCCTGAACTTGATCTGAATCAGTTAGCAGAAACATTTTCGGAATTTCTACTGAATTTTTGCGACAAGTGCTGTCAAAACTACTCACGTCTCAGCAATTTGCTGCTAATTCACGCTCGATCCATCCCATTTCCGAAAGAGCTTACCGATCGCTACTGCACTGCCGTCTCCATGCGATGAAGCATCTGCGCTCGGCCAGGGTGCAGGCAGTTGCATCTCGGAAACAGGCACTCTGGTCGCAACCGTGCTTGGCTCCTCGCTCGCTTTCGTTGTGGGTTCGATCATCAACGTGGCTCTACCCTCGATGCAGGCGGAGTTCGCAACCGACGCGGGCGGGGTCCAATGGATCGTCAACGCCTATCTCCTCCCGCTTTCCGCGCTCGTTCTTGTGGGGGGATCGCTGGGCGACCATTACGGACGGAAGCGCTTGTTCATGCTCGGCCTGGCGATTTTCACCGCCGCGACGATTGGCTGCGCTCTGGCGCCCAATCTCGAGATGCTGCTTGTCGCTCGCTTTGCCCAAGGCGTCGGCGCCGCTTTTCTGGCGCCGAACAGCCTCGCGATCATCGCCGATGGCTTTCGCGGGGAAAAACGCGGCAAGGCGGTGGGCACCTGGGCCGCAGCCGGAGCGATCGCGGGGGCAGCAGCGCCGGTAATCGGCGGCTTCGTGATCGACAATCTGGACTGGCGGTGGGCATTTGCGATCGTCATCCCGCCAGCAGCGGCAGCCTGGATTGTCGGCCAGCGCAGCATCCGCGAATCGCGCGAAAGCGCAGAGGAACGCGCGCCGCTCGATCTGACCGGGGCAGCCCTGGCGACCGCCGCGCTCGGTACACTCGTATTCGCGCTCATCAATCTGCCAGAGAGAGGCGCGCGCGATGCCGCCGTACTGGCTTCCGCATCCGCCGGGATCGCATTCAGCGCAGCTTTCTTCATCGTTGAGAGAAGGAAAAAGGGCGAGGCGATGATGCCACTCGGCATCTTCGGATCTATGAGCTTCTCGGGCATCTCGATCCTTACGCTCATGCTGTACGCAGCACTCGGCGGGCTCATGGTGCTCCTGCCCTACATGTTGATCGAAGGGCTGGAATATTCCGCCACGGCTGCCGGGGCTGCGCTGCTTCCCTTCCCGCTCATCATGGGCGTCCTCTCCCGCACCATGGGCGGGCTTGCGACCCGCATCGCCATTCGCGTTACACTGACCATCGGTCCGCTACTTGTCGCGTGCGGCTTTGGCCTCTTCGCGCTGATGGCGAACGCCGATCTCGATTACTGGAGCGATATCCTGCCCGGCCTGATCACCATCGCGGTCGGCATGGCGCTGTGCGTGGCGCCGCTTACGACGGCAGTCATGAATGCGGTCGAAAACCGCTATGTCGGCGTCGCATCGGGTATCAACAATGCGATATCGCGCATCGCCGGGCTCGTTGCGACCGCGCTGCTGGGTTTTGTCCTGATCGGAACCGGTGGAGGAGACGCAGACCTGATTTCCGGGTTTGCCAGTGCCTCGTGGGTTGGAGCGATGCTGGCGGCGGCGAGCGCGGGAGCCGCCTTCGCCATGATCAGGGAGGAAAGCGTACGGGAGGACGCTTAGATGCGCTTTATTGGCACACCTCACCGTCGCTCAAGATGAACTTGCCGAGCGATGCATTGGCCGCCTCCGGGTCCTGAAACTGGGTCCAATGTCCGACGCCCTCGAACTCGACAACCGTGAGGTCGGGTGTGTCCATCGCCGCGAGGTCCGCCATTTTCTTGACGAAGGTCTTGTCATCTTTGCCTCTCACGAGAAGCACGGGAATATCGGTCTTCGCGCCGGCCTGCGGCCAATATGAGCTCGCAGGGTCCTGCCCCTCGAATTCGGGAATGTTGGCCTTGTACCACTGGATGCCCGCATAGAGCGCCCCTTCGCGGGCAAGCGCTTCACGGAAAAGCGCGCCTTCGCGCTCGCTGAGGACACCGGTATCGACCATCCGCTTATATGCGAGATCGTAAAAGGATTGGGCGAATGCATCGGTCGAGGCCTGTTCGCGCTCGATGCCCAGCAACGTTGGCATATAGCTCGATACCGAGCGCTGCTCGGGGTCGGTCGCGAGCAGATCGAGCAGCACGTTATATGGCGGCGCGCTGAATATCGCGAGCCGGTCCAGCCGGTCGGGTCGCCACTGCGCGTAGCTCCAGGCGAGCGCGCCGCCCCAGTCGTGGCCGACAAGCGTTACCTTCTCGCCCGGCGCGAGCTCGGCGATCAGCGCGTCCAGCCGCTTTGCCAGAGCCTCAACCTTATAGGCTTCGTCAATTAGCGGTTTGGCGGAAAGACCCGCGCCCGGCGCATCCACCGCGATGACGCGGCGGCAGTGCCGAAACGCTTCCATCTGGTCGCGCCAGACATACCAGAAGCTCGGAAAGCCGTGGACGAAAATGACCGCCGGACCCGCGCCGGCTTCGACATAGTGAATGCGATCGTCGCCCTCGCCGGTATACCCATGGCGGTACGGGGCGCCGCCGCCCGCAAGCGCGTTGGCATGATCGACAGCAGGGTCAGCCGGGGCGCTTTGCATTGAGTTGGCGCCGCCTGCCAAGCTCGGATCCTCCGCGGCGTAGGTCGAGCAACCCGCCAGCAGCGCCCCCATCAATGTCAGTCCGAGCAATCGCATTGACAGCCAATCCTTCTATTGTATGATTAGTCAATAACGGATGGGGTGAGAAATGAAAAGCGGCTTTGCGATACTCGGCCCGGTGGCTGTAGCGCTCGCCGCATGTTCCGCTCAAGATACTCAGGAACCGCAAGATCTTCCCGAAAGCGGCAAGGCGGCGCTCGCAGAACGGCTGTACGCGGCGAATTGCGCGTCCTGCCACGACGGCGGGGTTAACGGCGCACCGACCCGCGCCGCTCTTGAGCAGCGCAGCCAGGCGCAGATCCTTGCCTCAATGAACACCGGCATCATGCAAGCGCAATCGGCGGCCCTCTCCGCGATCGACCGGGTGGTGCTGTCCGAATACCTCGGCAAAGGCCAATCGGCGCGAGAGGCCAAAGGGCCGCGCTGCGAGGGAGAGCTTCAGTTTTCCGGTGCGCCGCTGTGGAACAGATGGGGAGGCGACCTCACCAACACGCGGTTCCAGCAGAGCGAAGCCGCTGGCCTGACTGAAGAGGACATCCCGCAGCTTGAGCTGGCCTGGGCTTTCGGATTTCCCGGCGCGCAGCGCGCCCGGTCTCAGCCCGCAGTGACGCGAGAGGCGCTTTTCACCGGCAGTCAGTCAGGCCATGTCTACGCTCTCGACCCTCAAACCGGGTGCATCTGGTGGAGCTACGATGCAGGCGCAGAGGTTCGCAACGCGCCGCTGATCGCGGCGGGCAGCGATGGACGCCCGCAAACTCTCTATTTCGGCGATGTCGATGCCGTGGTCCATGCAGTCGATCCGCGCACCGGGGAAAGGCGCTGGTCCAAATCGGTAAAGGACCACCCCGACGGGACCATGACCGGCAGCATCGCCATGCATGATGGCACGCTGTTCGTGCCCATGTCGTCCCTCGAAGTCGTATCCGCCTATGACGATGAATATACGTGCTGCACATTCCGCGGTGGCATCACCGCGCTCGATGCGGTGAGTGGCGACGAAAAATGGCGCTGGTTCTCGGTGGATGAGCCTGAAAAGGTTGGCGAAACCAGTGTTGGCGTCGATATCCTCGCGCCCAGCGGCGCACCGGTCTGGTCGACCCCTACCGTCGATGCAAAGCGCGGGCTGCTCTATGTCGGCACCGGCGAGAACTATACTTCGCCCGCCAACGGCAACAGCGATGCGATCGTGGCGCTGTCGCTCGCGACCGGGCGGCTGCGCTGGGTCTCCCAGACCGTCGCGGGGGATGCCTGGAACGCATCCTGCGGCCGCGATCCAAAGGCGAATTGCCCCGAAGAGGACGGCCCCGATTTCGATTTCGGCGCTGCGCCGATCCTGGTCGAGCTTCCATCCGGCAAGGACATGATCCTCGCTGGGCAGAAATCGGGAGAGGTCTTCGGCATGGACCCCGATGATAATGGCCGCATCCTGTGGCGCTCGCGAGCAGGCATGGGCGGCTTCAATGGCGGCATTCACTGGGGCATGGCGAGCGATGGCGAGACGCTGTGGGTGCCGATCGCGGACACGCCGGGCAATCGCTTTACCGTCGGCCCGCCCCGGCCCGGCATCCATGCTTTCGAAGCGGCAACCGGGCGTAAATTGTGGTCGCGGATCGAAAAGCCCACCTGCAAAGAACCGGGCTATGCCTGCCAGACCGCTTTGTCCGCGCCGCTGACCGCTATCCCCGGCGCGATTTTTGCAGGCGCGCATAACGGGCGGCTGCTCGCCTATTCGGCGCGCGATGGCCGCGTGCTGTGGATGGACGAGACCAATCGCGAATTCGCAACCGTCAACGGCGCGGAAGCAAAAGGCGGTTCGATCGACGGCGCCGGAGTGGTTGTCGCTGGCGGAATGGTTTTCGTGAATTCGGGATATGACAAGTTCGGCGAGATTGGCGGCAATGTGCTCTTAGCCTATCGCCTGGCGGGAGGAGCCAGATGAAGCGTGCGACTGCAATGGCAATGGCGGCCTTCGCGCTCGCCAGTTGCTCCACCACCCAGACCGCGCAATTCGAAGCGGCTCCTGCCGATCCCGACGCGATCCTCGGCGTGCATCATGTCGGGATCACGGTTTCCGACATCGATGAAACGATCGCCTTCTACAGCGCGGCGGTCGATTTCGAGGTCGTCGAACGCAGAATGATCGATGCTTCGGCTTTCCCTGCCGAGATACTCACCAAGCGCGATGGCGCGATCGAAGTGGCGCTGATCGAAACGCCCACTGTCTTTCTGGTCCTCACCGATATCGAGCCCGGCGTCGCTGCCGAGCCGGACAGGCGCTCGGTCATCGGGCCGGGCTACACCCACATCTGCTGGCAGACCCAGTCCGACAATTCCGGCTACAAACGCTTTCGCGAAGCCGGACTCGACATGCTTTCACGCGGGGACGACGCGGTCGATCTGGGCGGCTACGGCGTCACCTACGCCTACGGTTTCGACCCCGACGGCATCATGATCGAGATGGAGCAGCTTGAGCGCCCGCGCAGGCAGGACGATGCATGGCTTACGCACATCGCCAACGTGCCGGGCGACAAGGCGGTGATGGTCGATTTCTATACCAAGGTGCTCGGCTACGGCCCGCACCGCGAAATCGGTGAAACCCGCATGGAAACGATTGACGAAGTGGTCGACATAGACGGGACCGTCGTAACGGCGAGCTGGTTTGCAACCTGGAATTTCGAGCTGGAGTTCTGGAACTACAAGAGCCCCGAAACCCCGCTATCGCGGACGGACTGGACGCTGGAGCGGATCGGCTACAACAGCCTATCATTCGAGGTGACCGACCTCGCCGGAACCATCGCACGGCTCCGGCCGCAGGGCATCGAGTTTGCCGGACCGACCTTCACGCTGGGCGGCTGGCAGATGCAATATGCCCGCGATCCCGAGGGCAATCTGCTCGCTTTCCAGCAGAATATCTCCGCTGGCGCCGATCGGTCGATCCACGACAAACGCTGGCACGACCCCGCGAGCTATCCGCTGCCCCCGCTGTGACCGGGTTGCTCTGGATTCTCGGTCAACCTTTGCTAATGCTCCGGTAATGGCATCCAAGGCCCGCAAAACTCGCACCAGGCTCGATCCGGCAGAGCGCCGCAAGTTGATCCTCGATCATGCCGCCGAAATGGTCGGGCGCGACGGCGTCGCCGCGATCTCGATGGAGTCGATCGGGCAGGCGGCGGGCGTCAGCAAATCGCTGGTCTACAATTACTTTCCCAACCTCAACGAACTGCTGAGCGAGCTGCTGGAGCGCGAATTGCGCATGCTGCGGCGCGAGCAGAGCAAGGCCGCCCAAGGGGCCGATACCTTCGAGGGGCTAGTGCGCGGGATCACGCACGCATACATCAAGTATATCGATGAGCGCGGGCTGATCATCGACCGCTTGCAGGCCGAACCCAGCGTGAGCGCAGTGCACGATCCGACCGAATACGGACGCGATGCCGCGGTCGATTATCTCGCCGACATCATCGGCAAGCATTTCGATCTTCCGCCCGATATCGCCCAGGCTGCGATCGATATTAGCTTCGGCCTTCCCGCATCGGCAGGCATGTACCTGCTGCGAGACAAGAGCCGCCATTCGATGAGCTGGCAGCAGGTTGAGGATATCACCGTAACTATGATCGTCGGCGCGATCATGGCTCTCAAGGACGACTACGTTCTCAATCGCCAGTCGCTGCGCGCCGACTGAAACGGACGGTCTACCTGCCGCAACCCTTCTTTAGTTTCCGACCGAGCAGAACCGTCCGTTGAAGAAACCGAGCGCCCTTGCGTGAGCGTAGTCGGTCTGCGCGTCCATCGCCAGGACTTCGCCCAGAACGATCGTGTGATCGCCCGCCGGGTAGTTTTCCCACCGGCGGCACTCGATTGTTGCCATGGCTCCGCGAAGGACCGGAATGCCCCTGTCGGTCCAGATGAAATCGCCATGGTTGAGCGCGGAATCACCACGTGCAGCATACCGGCGCGCTATCGCCTGCTGACTATCGGCGAGAATGCTGAACGCGAATTTCTCCGCACCCGCGTAATCGGCGAACTGGCTCGAGGAATTTTGCAGGCTCCAGCTCACCAGCATCGGCTCGAGCGACACCGATACGAGCGAGTTGATCGTCATGCCCGAGATCGGTGGATGCTCGCTTCCATCATTTTCTCCGAAAGACACCACGCACACGCCGGTCGCGAACAAGCCCATGAGCTTGCGAAACTCGGTCTCGTCGACCGGGTCTGCGGGTAGGATGTCGGACAAGAATGGATCTCCGCGTCGGAACGTCATGGGAAAACGGCTGATGGCGATGCGCGTTCCCCTACAGCAGTACGTTTGTCAGTCAAAACTGCTTCGGGCGGACATTTCTGTTTGCCCTGAAATCGGGCGCCCGCGAAAATGTGTCAATCGGAACGATTTGCGGGCACCAATCGCCCAGTTACCCGTTGGGTCGAGAGGGGCATATGCATCCTTCATACAGGACACGGGAATCATGATCGATCGGGTCGGCGCTGCGCTGAAAGACTTTCTCAAACAGGAGAGCGCAGGGGGTATTGTCCTCATCGCCGCTGCACTGCTTGCGCTCGTGATAGCCAACACTCCGGCTGCGGGAGCCTATTTCGGCACTCTGGAAACGAAGCTGAACCTTTCATACGGCAGCTTCGAAATCGATAAGCCCCTGCTGCTCTGGATCAACGATGGGCTGATGGCGATTTTCTTCTTCCTCATAGGCCTGGAAGTGAAGCGCGAAGTGCTCGAAGGTCAGCTCTCCAGCTGGAACAAGGCATCACTGCCGCTGGTCGCAGCGATTGGCGGCATGGCGATCCCTGCGCTGATCTTCGTCGCGTTCAACTGGAATTCGCCCGAAAGCATCAATGGCTGGGCCATCCCTGCCGCGACCGATATCGCCTTTGCGCTCGGCATTCTCTCGCTTCTCGGCCCCAGGGTCCCGGTCGCGCTCAAGGCGTTGCTGCTGGCGGTCGCGGTGATCGACGATATCGGCGCGATCACAATCATCGCGCTGTTCTATTCGGGCGAGCTCAAGATCGACATGCTCGTGGGTGCCGGCATCACGTTGGCCGTGCTCGCGATCATCGGACGGCTGAAATTCGGCTCGCGCATCCCTTATACGCTGCTGACAGTCGTGATGTGGGTGTTCGTTCTCAAATCGGGCGTCCACGCTACGCTCGCAGGCGTTGCCGCCGCGATGACTGTCCCGATGGTGGCCCGCAATGGGGAGCGCCTGCTTGAGAAGATGGAGCACGGCCTGCACAGCTGGGTCGCGTTCCTCATCATCCCGATATTCGGGTTTGCCAATGCGGGCGTCACGCTGATCGGCCTGTCGCCATCGGACTTGCTGGCGCCGCTGCCGCTGGGCATCGCGCTGGGCCTGCTGATCGGCAAGCAGATCGGGATCTTCGGCTTTGCCTATGTGGGCGTGAAGATGGGTCTTGCGACGCTCCCGGACCGGGTGAACTGGAAACAGATCCACGGCCTGTCGCTGCTCGCCGCAATCGGTTTCACGATGAGCCTGTTCATCGGCAATCTCGCCTTTGCCGATCCAGCTCAGGTCGACGCGGTCAAGCTGGGTGTTCTTGCCGGATCGCTCATCGCCGCGCTATCGGGCTTCTTCATTCTCAAGATGGCGCTGCCCGATGCGCCTGCGGAAGAGGTTGTAGACGAGCCTGCAGGTGAACCGGCGACCGTCACCTGATCTATGACACCCACTGCGCAAACCATCGACGTCAACGGGATCAGCCTCGCCTTCTTCGAATGGCCCGCTGAGCCCGGCAATCAGGAGCCGGCGCTCGTCTTTGCGCACGCGACCGGGTTTCACGCGCGGGTGTGGGATGCCATGATCGAGCGCTTTATCGGCAGGCGAATTATTTCCATCGACCTGCGCGGGCACGGCCGATCGACCGGCGGGCCGATCGAGCACTGGCGGGTCTTGTCCAGTGACGTCTGCGCACTTCTCGATCACCTGGGTATCAGCGGCGCAATCGGTATCGGGCATTCCATGGGCGCGCATACCCTGCTGCAATGCGCCGCCGACGTGCGCCATGCATTCAGCCGCCTGGTGCTGTTCGATCCGGTCATCCTCGCGCCGGAATATTACGAGATCGAAACCCCGCTCTTCACCCCGGACAATCCGCACCCGACCGCCCGGCGAAAACGCGACTTCGACAGCCCCGAGGCGATGATGGAACGCTTTCGCCCGCGCGATCCGTACGACCTGTTCGATGCGCGGGTGTTCGAGGACTATTGCCGCCATGGCTTGCTGCCCCGCGAAGATGGAGCGGGATACGAGCTCGCCTGCCCGCCGGAAGTCGAGGCCAGCGTCTACGGTTCGAGCCGCAGCAATTCAGGAATTCACGAGGCGGCAAAGTCGGTCGATCTCCCGACATTGATCGTGAGGGCGAAACAGCTCGACCTGATGGACTTCAAGAGTTCACCGACCTGGCCGGAGCTTGCCTCGACCATGCCGAACGCCGCCGATTTGCACCGGCCGGACCGCACGCATTTTCACCCGTTCGAAGACCCCGCCGATGCGGCCGCGATCATCGAGCGAGCGATGGGCGAATAGCCGCACTTCGAAGGCATCAGTCCTCCCACCAATAGGCGCGGCGCGCGGCATCGCCCGTCGCGACTTCATTCATGGTGAGCGCGTCGTAAAGCCGCCCGCCGATCATCACCTGCTCGATCTTGTCGGAATTGAGGATGTCCTGGCTCGGGTCCTCGCTCAGCACCACGAGATCGGCGAGCTTTCCGACCTCAAGACTGCCGATATCGCGGTCCATGCCCAGCGACTGCGCGGGTGCGATGGTGCCTGCCTTTAGCGCCTCGACTGCGGTCATGCCGCCGCGCGCAAAGCTCCACATTTCCCAGTGCGCGGCGATCCCGGCCTGCTGCCCGTGTGCCCCGATCGACACCTTCACCCCGCGCTGGGCAAGCTTGCGCGCCTCACGCGCTGCATCGTCATCGACAAAGGCCCAATCCGGCGCTTTTGTCCTGCGCGCGCTCGATGCCAGCAAGTGCTTCGGGCTGGTGTGAACCATCAGCGGGTGATCGAACACATCGGTCGCCTGCCGCCAGTACGGGTCGCCCGCCAGACCGCCATAAGTCACCGTCAGCGTCGGCGTATAGTTCGAATTGGACTGGCCGAAGAATTGCAGGACGTCCTCGTAGAAGACTTCTCCGGGCACGTTGTGCTCGATGGTCGAATTGCCATCCGCGACGAGGTTCATGTCCATTCCGAACAGCGATCCGCCCTCGGCGACGACGAGCATGTTCTCCTGCGCTGCGGCGCGAGCAACCATCTGGCGCTGTTCCCGGCGCGGCTGGTTATAATTCTTCACCGAGATACCGCCCTGCGCCTTGATCCGGCGGACATGGGCCAGCGCATCGTCATACGTATCGATGCGCGCGTAAACGCTCGGCGCCTTGGCGCCGTAGATGATCTCTCCGGTCGAGAAGATGCGCGGTGCCAAGAGCTTGCCCGCCTGCTGCCGCTCCGCCGAGGCGAAGATGTGGCTCGCGCTGTTCGATGGATCGTGGATCGTCGTCACACCCAGCGCCAGATCCTGAACCAGCCGCCAGTTCTGCTGCGGGATCAGGTCGCCGGTCCCGTGCGGTCCATGGGCATGGGCATCGACGAGGCCGGGCATGATCGTCTTTCCGCTCGCGTCGATGGCGATCGCGCCATCCGGAACGCCGACCTCGCCCACAGGACCGATAGCAGCGATGCGGTCGCCTTCGATCACGATGACGCCGTTTTCGATGACACCCGCATCTTGCGTCTCCAGACCTGCCGCCATGGTCAGGATGCGCGCTCCGGTGATTGCGACCGTGCCGCTTGGCTTGTCGGCGGCAACCGTGATGCTCATCGGAATGGCGGTGGCAGGCGATGCATACTCGCCGCTATCATCCTCACCGGTCTTGGGTGCGCTACGGAAGAAATCCGACACCCTGCCGGTCGACAGGTACGGGCCCACCGACCAGAACAGCGTGTCCCCGCCATTCGACCAGCCGATATAGTCCGCGCCGCCCTCGCTCACTTTCGTCACGGGAAGCGCGCCGCCCTTCTCGCTCACGTCGACCGGCTTGCCTCCCGGTATGACAGGCATGGCAAACACTTCGTAATTCTGGCGAAAAGCGATGGTGCGGCCATCGGGTGCGATGCGGAAATCATTTGCGAGTTCGCCGCGGGCGTGGGTGCGCTTGGCCTCGCCATTGAGATCGGTCGATATGAGCGCAAGCTTGCCCTCGCTCGCGACATTCATGAAGATGCGACCGGCATCGGTGGTAAATTGCGGGTTCGATCCATCCCCGCTCACACGCCGGGCATCGCCGCCGCCGACCGGAATGACATAGATGCCGGTGTTCTCCGAATATTCGGGCGCGGTGAGATACCCGCCGGAACGCTTTTCGAAAGCGATCGTGCGGCCATCGGGTGAAAAGACCGGGTTGGCGTAGTGCCCGGGCGTTGAAGTCACGGTGCGGGCGTTCTCGCCGTCCGCATTCGCGACAACGATTTCGCCCAGCCCCTCATCGGTCCAGCGCACGAAGGCAAGGCGCGAGCCATCGCGGCTGAATGCCGGAAACGCCTCGATCGCATCGCCGCTGCCACCGATCAGCGGACGCGGCGCATCGCGCCCGCGCGCAGACTTGGTGTAGAGCTTGCCCAGTGCCTCGAAAACGACGCGCGTGCCATCGGGCGACAGCGTGCCGAATTTCGCCATCTTCGTGGTGAAGCGATCCGGCGCAACCTCGATCACGGGATGCGGCGCATCGGCGATCCCGCGGGTATCATTGATGACGAAGGGTATCTCGGCAAAGTTCGACCCGTCGCGGGCCACGCGATTGAGCTTTCCGCCTGCCCAAAACACGATGCTGCGGCTGTCGGGCGTCCAATCCATGTTCGGATAGACCCCGGTCACCGCCCAGGTTTCCTGCACATCGAGATCGAGATCACCGTAAATCATCCGCTCGGCGCCGCTGGCAATATCCTTGATCCAGAGCTGGCTTTGATCCTTTTCGCGCCGTACGAAAGCAATCTCTCTGCCGTCGGGCGAAGGCGCGGGGCGCACCGCGCCGCCAAAGCCATCGACCGCGGCGGTGACCTCTCCGGTTGCGAGGTCATATTTCTCGATAGCGAAGATGCCGCTGTTGGAATCCTGCGCGTAAATGAAGGTGTCCCCGCCGGTCGTGTTGCGGGTGTAATAGATCGCGCTTCCATCAGGCGAGAATGTCGGTTCGCCGAGCTCTTTCTGCAGGGCTTCGCTGGCACGCTCGACAACCTGCACGCCGCCACCACCGGACACGTGGTACATCCAGATTTCACCCGTGCCGAGCGAACGCTGCGTCGTGAAGTGCTTCTTCGCCGCGATAAATCGCCCATCCGGCGACCAGGTCGGCTGGTTGAGCAGGCGAAACTCCTCCTTGGTCACCTGCCGCTTGTCGCTGCCGTCGCGGTTCATCACCCAGATATTGTCGCCTCCGCCGCGGTCGGAAGTAAACGCGATGCGCGATCCATCGGGAGAGAAGCGCGGGTGAACCTCCCACGCCAACCCTTCGGCGATGCGGGTGGGCGTGCCGCCGGCAATCGGCATGGTGTAGATGTCGCCCAGCAGCGCGAATGCGATTGTGTTTCCATCGGGCGCGACGTCCACATCCATCCATGTGCCTTCATCGGTCTCGATCGGAACCTGCTCGATCGTCGCGCCGCGCGGAGCAGCGATGTCCCAGCTGTCCTCGTCTTGGGCGAAAGCGACGCTCGGCATGCCAAGCATGGAGCCTGCAAGAAGGGCGGCGGTAAGATGGCGCATGAAGTCTCTCCCTGTGTTGGGCGGGAGACTAGCGGCGCGAAACGATATTGCTAGGCCCTACCCCATGGTCCCGCGCTTCGGCCCCAGATATCCGAACAGATAGGCCGCAACCTTGCGCATCTGGATTTCCTCACTGCCTTCGGTGATCCGGTAACGGCGGTGGTGGCGATAGATGTGTTCGAACGGCGTGTGCCGCGAATAGCCAATGCCGCCATGCACCTGCATCGCCCGGTCCGCCGCTTCGCAGCACAGCCGGTTCGCCCAGTAATTGCACATCGAGACCTTGTCCGAGATTGTCCGCTCGATCTCCTCATGCGGCATATTGTCCATTTCCCATGCGGTCTTGAAGATGAGCAGGCGCAGCATCTCGCATTGGGTGGCGAGCTCGACCAGCGGGAACTGGATCGCCTGGTTCTTCGCAAGCTCTTCGCCAAAGGGTTTGCGTGCGCGGGCATATTTGACGCTTTCATCAACGCAGAATTGCGCTGCGCCGCAACTGGACGCCGCCTGACGGATGCGGTTCTGGTGGACGAAGCTCTGCGCCAGCGCGAGCCCGCGTCCCTCGACGCCAAGGATCGCGCTTTCGGGCACCCACACGTCTTTCACCGAAAGACGCGGGTGATCGGTGGGCATGTTGAAGGTCCACATCCACTCTTCGATTTCGATCCCGGGATTGGGATTGGGGACGAGGAAGCAGGTGATCCCGCTCGCGGCGCCGTCAGCGCCATCCGTCCGCGCGAACATCGCGCAGTGGGTCGCGGTGTGCATCCCGGTGATCCACATCTTCTCCCCGTTGATGAGCCACCCGTCCTGCCCCTCGCGGCTTTCGCGAACGGCGCGCGTTTCCATATGCGTGGCGTCGGAGCCGTGATGCGGTTCGGTGAGACCAAAGGCGACCCGCCGGGCGCGCTCGAAGCCGCCGAGAATGAATTCCTGCTTCTGGTCCTCCGTCCCCCACTGATCGAACATCGCGACGAATGGGAAATTACCGACGATGGAGTGCTCGTTCTGGAGGTCGTTGTGGAGGCCGAGCCCTTTCCGGGCGAAGTGGTCGCGGATCACCGCCATCCAGAGGTTCGAGCCATCCTTGCCGCCGTATCTTTTGGGCGCTGAGAAGCGCCAGTGGCCCGCTTTATCGGCGCGGCGGGTGGCTTCCTTGAGCAATTCCTCCCATTCCTCGCGCGGCAGGCCCCCGCGGTCCCAATCGGTGCGCGCGTGCTCGCGGCGATGATCGAAGAAGCGGATATTGTCGTCCTGTTGTTCCAGCGGTTTGATCTCGGCCTCGATGAAAGCGTCGAGTTCGCCGAGATAATCGGCCAAATCTTTGGGAATTGCGAAGTCCATCAGTTCTCTCCCACCCATTTCGCCCAAGAAGCTTCGAGCGCGGGGTATTTCGGTACGTCAGCTGTCAGTTTTTCCAGCGCAGCTTCTTTCAATTCGACCAACAGGCGCGGGCTCGCGAGCGTTTCGTCCCCGTCAAGAATGGCCTGCGCGAGGTCCGGTTCTGCGACCCGCGGGACGATAGCATCGTCGCGCGCAATCATGCCCAGCGCATTGCGCGCTACCGCGAGTTGGAAGCGGTCGTGACCGGTCATCTGCGGTTTGATGGTTTCGAGCCATTCGGACACGGCAATTGCGATCTCTCCGCTCGTCGCCTCGCCATCATGCGGAGATGGTTCGATCATCGGTTCGGCTGGGACGGCTCGCTCCTCCTCCGGCGCATCCTCCTGCAAGAGCATCAGCAGGTCGAGTTCCTGCTCGCTGGTCCGGCGCGAAATTACGACGCGCTCCAGCATCCGGTCCTCGCCGCTGCGCCAATATTGCGCCATCTTCAGACAGCCCAGCGCCCACCACACGGTGCGGTGGATCAGCCAGTAGCGGAAGCGCTCGCGGTCCACTTTCACGCCCGCTTCGGCCTCATAGGCGGCGAAGTAGTCCTCGAGGCTCCCCAGTCCCAGCGCGGGCCGGTCGTATCGGGCGAAGCGCCATACCGCCATGCAGCCGAATGCGAGATCCTCGTGCCGATCGCCGAAATGCGCCAGTTCCCAATCGAGCACGCCGGTCAGCTTGCCTGGCTTCGCCAGAAGATTGCCCATCCGGTAATCGCCGTGGACCAACACCGGCTCGACCGGGTCGGGGCAATTGTCCTCCATCCATTTTAGGCCCAGCGCAATGATCGGGCGGTCGCCGCCAGCCTCCTCGAACTGCTGGCGCAGGTCGGCAATCGCCTCACGGTAATCCATCATTGGCACGGCCTCGGGAACGTCACCCGGCACAAGCGAATGGATGCGGGCCAGGTCGCGCGCGGCCTGCTTCAGCAGCGCGTCCGCCTCGCCAAACTGCAATATTTCCTTGGGGTTCGGCGTGCCGGGAAGCGCGCGCATGACGAAGCCCGATCCGATCCCGTCACCTGGCTCCAGTTCGGCAATCACTTCGGGCGCGGTCACTCCCGCGGCCCGCGCCGCGCGGATCACTGCCGCCTCGACATCGTGGCCATAAGGGCGGTCAGCCATGAATTCGAGGCTGGGTGCCCGGCGCAGGACGAAGGCGTCCCCGTCGCAGCCGAAGCGCCAGCTTTCCATCGTCGCTCCGCCCGTCAGCCGTTCCAGAGCGCTCGGCGAGCCGAAACCGACGCGCGCCATTGCCCGCGTCAATCCCGGCATCAGATCGTCGGCACCCGCCGTCATCTCTTCCCCTCGCGTCAATTCGCTGCAATGAGTGCACCGCCGCGAGTGCCGCTGCAAGCCTCGCAAATGCCAGTTTCACAATCGGAAATGCATTCATGAAAAAACGCCATATCGCCCTCGCCGCCCTTGCCGTGATCGGCATCGGCGCGGGCACAGCCGCCTACGTAGCCGCGCCGACCATCCACGAAGGCGCGCCGGGGGAGATGCCGGAGCTTGGCCGATACGGCGAATTTGCGGTGGGCACGCAAGAGGTAGAGTTCGCGCTTCCAGACCGGGTGACGTTCACCAAGGCGGGAATGGTGACGGGCAGCACCGAGCCGGAAGAGCGGAGCCTCAAAGTGCGCCTCTATTACCCGGCGGAGGTAGCCGGCAGCGAAGAGCAAGTGCGCTACAGCCACACCTTCGACCCGCCCAATATGGAGCCGGTGACGCTCGATTATTCCGGGCGCGCTTTTGTGCGCGCACCGGCCAAGGGCGAGGCAGGCAGCCTGCCATTGGTGGTGATGAGCCACGGCTTCAACGGGTGGAGCACTCAGTTCAGCAATCTCGCCGAGCACATTGCCTCGCGCGGATATGTCGTCGCATCGATCGACCATGCCGACCGCAAGCTCGAAGGCGTGACCGATTTCGTCCATTCGTTTTCGACCGTGCTGGCGAGCCGTTCGCTCGATCAGCGACAGGTTATCGCGCAAATCCTGGCGAAAACGGACAGCGAAGCTGCAGGTCCCTATACGCTCATCGACAGCGATCGGATTGCCCTGATCGGATATTCGATGGGCGGCTATGGCGCCATCGCGACGGCAGGCGGGGACTACGATTACGACAGCGGCACCTTTTCGACAGTACCCGGCGATGCTTTGACCCCGGTGCGCGCGGCGGCAAAAGAAGATGCGCAGATCGATGCGCTGGTGGCCTTTGCCCCGTGGGGCGGCGGCCCAGACAACCGCGTTTGGAGTGAAGAGACATTGTCCGCCGTCAAAGCACCGACGCTGATCGTCGCCGGCAATCAGGACGATGTTTCCGATTACGAGAACGGCATTCGCTGGATTTTCGAGTCCATGACCGGTGCGGACCGGCACATGCTCGTGTTTCGCGAGGCACGCCACAACATCGTCGGCAACGCTTTCGAACAGTCACAGGACGTCCCGTTCCAGGCGATCGAATTCGTCAACGAACCGGTGTGGCGGCAGGACCGGATCAACGGGATCAACCAGCATTTCGTCGCGGCTTTCCTCGATCTTCATCTGAAAAGGGACGGGGGCAAGGCCGCCTACCTCGATGTGCCGACCGAGAATTCGAATGATAGCCAGTGGGAGACCGCCTTCGGCGAACAGCTCAACGGGAAGCTTGCGGGCGATGACGAGGCGCAGCATTGGCGCGGTTTTCAGCGTCGCTGGGCTTTAGGGCTCGAGATGTACAGCAAACCTGCTGGCGAATAGGCGCTGCGGCCTACCCGCCTGAAAGCAAACGGCCGCTCGGGTCTCCCTAGCGGCCGCTTGTTTTACCGATGCATTGCGGGTCTCAGGCGACCTCTGCCGCCTTGTTGACCATGATGACCTGCGGGTAGGTGAATTCCAGCAGGCCTTCCTTGCCATATTCCGCGCCAAAGCCCGACTGTTTGTGGCCGGCAAACGGCGTGTGCGCTGTCAGTTTGAGGAACTGGTTGACCCAAACCGTGCCGGTTTCCAGCTGCTCGGCGATCTCGACGCCCTTGTCCTGATCCGCGGTCCATACCGCCCCAGCCAGCCCGTATTCGGAATTGTTGGCACGCTCGATCGCTTCTTCTTCGGTCGAGAATTTCATCAGCGGCATGACCGGGCCGAACTGCTCCTCGGCGACGATCCGCGCGTCTTCGGGCGGGTTGTCGAGGATCGTCAGCGGCACGAAATAGCCCGTGCCCGACGGGTCGACATCACCGCCGAGCAGGAATTTGTAGCCACTGTCCTTCGCATCCTCGATCAGCTCGATCACGCGATCATATTGCTTCTTGTTCTGGATCGGACCGACGCCGGTGCCCTGCTGTGCGCCGTCGCCGACTTTCACGTTCTTGGCGTATTCGGCAATCGCCTGGCTCAGCTCGTCATAGATATCCTCGTGGATATAGATGCGCTTGGCCGCGATGCAGATTTGCCCGGCATTGGTAAAGCTCGACCAGAACAGCTGCTCGGCCACTTTCTTGGGGTCGGCATCGGGCATCACGATCGAGGCGTCGTTGCCGCCGAGCTCCAGCGTGATGCGTTTCAGGTCGGCGCTGGCGCCTTCCATGATCTTCTTGCCGGTCGCGGTCGAGCCGGTGAAGGTGATCTTGTCGATATCAGGGTGCTCGGTGATGAGCGGCCCGAGCGAATCTTCACCAGTGATGATGTTGACCACTCCCGGAGGCGCAACGTCCTTGATCAGCTCGGCAAGGCGCAGAGTGGTGATCGGCGTGAAGGGCGATGGCTTGAGGATGATGGTGCAGCCCGACAGCATTGCCGGAACGATCTTCTGCACCGCCATCGACACCGGGAAGTTCCACGGCACGATGCCGCCGACCACGCCCACCGGCACGCGGCGTGTGCGGACCGAGCCTTTTTCGTTGTCTTCGTTGATCTCGTCATCGAGATCGAGCTCGGCCTGGTTCATGACCATGTAGGCAGCGCCGCCGATCTCGCCTTGAGCCTGTGCGTGCGGTTTTCCCTGCTCGCTAGTGAGCAAGCGGAACAGCTCGTCGGAATTGTCGCTGATCGCCTTGCCGATCGCGCGGATCGCGTTGCGACGTTCCTCGATCGGTGTTTTCTTCCAGGTCTTGAACGCAGCGCGCGCCGCGGCAACAGCCTTGTCGAGTTCTGCCGCACCGCAGGCCGGGACCTGTGCGATCACTTCTTCGGTCGCGGGATTGACGACATCCAGCCATTCGCCGGTGTCCACCATCTCGCCATTGATCAGGTTCTTGTACTGGGTGACCATGTCTAAATCCTCTCCGTGAATTTCGTATCTGCGATTGTTCCCTTGCCATGAAAGGTGGCCATTCGCGGGAAGAAATCAATCGTGAATTGCAAAGCGATCTTACCGGCTGCGGTGAGCGGGTTCGCCTATCAGTTGCGCCATACCAGTTGCCTTGCGCAAGCTGAAGATTATGCAGGGCGCCACAGGAGAGAACCATGGCCGATTCACAAGCAGACCTCGTATTCTATGGCAGCCCGGTATCGCCGTTCGTGCGGAAGGTTTCCGCCGTGTGTGTCGAGAAAGACGTCGCTTTCGATGTCGAGCCGGTGGACGTGTTCAATCCCCCGCAGTGGTTTCGCGACATATCGCCGATGAAGCGCATCCCCGTGATGCGCGACCGCTCTATCGCCAAGGAGGGCGCTGAGGGTACGATCCCGGACAGTTCGGCGATCTGCGCCTATATCGAGAAGAAGCACCCTTCCCCGTCGCTCTATCCCGAGGACGCCCATGCATATGGGCGTGCGCTGTTCATAGAAGAGTTCGCCGATACCAACCTTGCCGCATCGGGCGGGCTCGGTATCTTTCGTCCGATCTTCTTCTCCGTGTCGCAGGGCAAGGAGCCGGACCTTGCGAAAGCCCGTCAGACCTGGGCGGAGCAATTGCCGCCGATCTTTGCGTATTTGAACGAAGCACTGGGCGATGACGAGTATTTCGCGGGCGGAGCGCTCTCCATAGCCGATATCACCGTCGCCTGTGTCTTCATGCAGATTTCGCTGGTCGCGGAAACACCGCTTGACGATTATCCCGCTCTCGCCGCGCATCTGGAGCGGATGCAGGCGCGCCCATCGATTGCGGGGCCCTTTGCCAAAGCCTACAGCTTTATCCGCAGGGCCTTGCCGGAGCGCTTCGACCTGACCTAAGGCCGACCGACTGCAAGTATCTGACGAGGCGCGCACACACATGGCGAGCGAATGGTGTATCGGGATCATCGGTGGGTCTGGCCTGTACGATATCGATGGGCTCGAAGACGAACAGTGGATCGCGATCGAAACCCCGTGGGGCGACCCGTCAGACGAAGTGCTGTGCGGCCGTATCGGCGATGTCAAAGTCCGCTTCCTGCCGCGCCATGGCCGAGGCCATCCGATCAGCCCGACCGAGCTAAATGCGCGCGCCAATATCGACGCGCTGAAACGCGCAGGCTGCACCGATATCCTCGCCATTTCCGCCGTGGGTAGCTTGCGCGAAGAGATCGAGCCGGGGCGGTTCGCAGTCGTCGAACAATTCATCGACCGGACCGTTCAGCGCGACAGCACGTTCTTCACCAGCGGCCTTGTCACCCACGTATCGATGGCCGATCCCGTCTGTCCGCGCCTATCCGAAATGGCCGCCAAGGCGATCTCGGCCTGCAAAGGCAAGGTCGCCGTGGGCGCGACCTATCTCGCGATGGAAGGCCCGCAATTCTCCACCCGCGCCGAAAGCCGCCTCTACCGCCAATGGGGCGCGGACGTCATCGGCATGACCGCCATGCCCGAGGCGAAGCTCGCCCGCGAAGCCGAGCTGCCCTATGCGCTCATCGGCATGGCGACCGATTACGATTGCTGGCGCGTCGATGAAAACGGCGATGCAACGGAGGTCGATGTTCCGCAGGTCATCGCGCAGATGGGGGCAAACGGAGAGCTTGCCCGCGATATGGTCGCAAAGTTCATCGAAAGCCTGCCCAAAAAGCGCAAGCCCTCACCGATCGACACGGTGCTGGACGATGCCGTTATCACCGCGCCCGATGAGCACGACCCGGCATTGCTGGCGAAGCTGGATGCGGTCGCGGGACGCCTGCTGGACCAGGATTGAGTTTACGCTAGGCTGGCGAAGTGCGCCTGCGCTTCGGCAAGGCTTACGACATCGCCGTATTTCGCGTTCATGTCGAACAGGTTGGCGCGGTGGACGTTTTCGTGCCGGTCTCCCACGGCCTCTTCGACCACGATCGGAATGAAGCCGTGCTGGCAGGCATCGACACAGGTTGCGCGCACACAGCCGCTCGTCGATAGGCCCGCTATCACCAGACTGTCGTGACCATTCGCCGTCAGCGTCGAGGCGAGCGAAGTCCCGAAAAACGCGCTCGCATATTGCTTGGTGATGACAAGCTCGTCCTCACCCGGCTCCAATCCATCGGGCCATGCGCCAAGGGGATTGCCGCGCGCAAAGCTGGATAGCGCGCCAATCTTTTTAGCAAACACCCCGCCATCGCGCATCGAGGGATGAAATTCGACATTGGTGTAGATCACCGGAACACCGGCGTCCCTCGCTGCATCGCGCAGCGCGATCCCGGCTGTGAGCGCGGTATCTACATCCGCGAACAACGGGCTGCCGGGCGCGAAATACGCCTCGACAAAATCGATCAGGATCAACGCCGGGCGCTGCCCGAACCCTATCCTTCCTTCGAAGACGCCGGCGTAATTGCTCTCTACGTCTTCGCTATTTTCCACCCGAACGGCTCCTTCAGAAATTGTAACCCAGCTCAACTCCGAAGCGGCGGCGTCCGCCCGGCGAGATGAACGATCCGCCGAACTCGATGGCGGGGATCACCTCGTTCAGATATTCCCGATTGAGGAGGTTATCCGCAAACGCTGTGATCCGCCAACTCTCCCCTTCGAGACCGACGCGTAGATCGAGCACGCCGAAGGCTTCGCGTTCGGTAATCGAGTAATCGGCATCGCCGACAAATGCAGGAAGCGCCAGCGCCGAGCCGGGAAGCAGCCCGCTGAACAGGGTTGGCGAGGTGTTGTCCTGCACCGTGTGGAACCAGGTCGGACCGGTGATGCGATAATCGGCGCGCATCACGAAATCGAACGTCTGGGCCAGCGGCGCCACCACCTGCGTGCCGAGGTTGATCGTATAGTCGGAGGTGTAGGGAGATTCGTTGCCCACGGTCACAGGGCGCGATGAGTTCTCCTTGATCTCGCTCTCGGTCACGTTGAACGCGCCGAAGAAATCCCAGCCGGGCACGATCTCGAAATTGAGGTTCGCCTCGGCCCCGTACACTTCGACCTCGTCGATGTTCGAGACAACGCGCAGCAGACCGAACCCGCCCACGAAGAATTCGAAGAACTGCATGTCGTCGATCTCGGTGTAGTAACCGGCGACGTCGAAGGTCACCCGCCCATTGGCGGCCGAACCTTTGAAGCCTGCTTCGAAGGCGCTCGACGTTTCCTTGTCGTACAAGTCTTCGATCAGTACGTTCGTGCCGATGAACTGGTTGAACGCCTGATCGACGATCGCGGCGGAACCCTGGTTGTTGAAACCGCCCGATTTGAAGCCAATGCCCCAGTTCGCGTAGAGGTTAAGGTTGTCGCTCAGCTCGTAACGGAGCGAAATTTTCGGCTGGAACTGGCGGAAGGTTTCGGATTGATCCGGCAGCGGTCCGAAAACCTGCCCCGGATTGATCGGCGCACCGGTTGGGCTGAACGGATCGACCGCATCCGGCACGAGGCTGGTGACGGAGCGATCCTCGATATCGTAACGGCCCGCGAAGCCGATTTCGAACCGGTCGGTCACCTGATAGTCGATGGCAGCAAACGCGGCATAGACGTCGGTCGAGAAGTCATCGTTGTAGAGCTGCGTCGTCGGGTTCGAAGAATCCGGCCCGTTGAACAATTGCCGCGTGATGCCCTGCCCCAGATCGGCCCCCAGGCTCACGCCTGTTTCGCGGTCGATATGGAGGTAATAGGCACCGATCTGCCATTGCAGCGGCGCATCGGTGTTCGATGCGAGGCGGATTTCCCCGCTGATATCGGTTTGCTCGCGGATCTGAAACTGCGTGCCGTCACAGGTCGTCGGACTATAGGGCCCGAAGGTCGAACCGGTCACCGGATCGAAGATGAACGGAACCGGAGTCTGCCCGATGAAGGTCGGCGGGTTGATCGGGAAGCCGGTAAGTGCGGCGGTCGAGGCAAAGCACGCATTGGACGCATCGATCGATGCCTGCGTGACCCCCGGGAAGGTAAAGCGGGCAAAGTCCGCCGACGTGCCATCGGCGGTCAGTTCCTGATCCACGTCGGAATACAGCGCCCAGGCGGTCAACGTCATCGTGTCGAATTCATGCTCGATCTTGGCCGAGACTTCGAAAGTCTGCTGATCGTTGGTCGGGCGGATGTTCGAGAAGAAGTCGAAGGGATGCTCGTTTACGTCTTCGAAAAATGCCGGATCGACCGCCGCAAAGTTCGGCAATTGAAACGCGGCGTTGAAGTTGATCGATGCGCCAGAGAGGTCCGCATAGCGCGCTTTGATGTCGATTTCGGTCGAAGGGCCGATATCGGCGACAAAGCGCCCGTCGACCGACCAGATCTCCTGATCGTCCACCACGTTGTCATTGAGGAACCGGTTGAAGAAGAAACCGTCCGTGTGGAAATAGCTGCCGGACAGGACCAGACCGGCATTCTCGCCGAGCGGGGTCGAGATATACCCGTTGGCATTGTAGGTGTTGTCTTCCGCAGCGGACACTTCGATCCCGCCCTCCAGGAAGTCGGAGGGTTTCAGCGTCTGGATGACGATCGCGCCCGCGGCTGCGTTGCGGCCGTACAGCGCGCCCTGAGGACCTTTCAGGATTTCGATCTGGCGCAGCGTACCCTGATCCTGGTTGAGCTGAGCCGTATTGGTCTTGAGGATACCGTCGACCACCAGTGCGACCGAGCTTTCCGCATCGCGCGCACCGTTGATCCCGCGAATGTTGATCTGGGTATCGCCGGCCTCGGCAGTTCCGCTGACGATGGTGACCCCCGGCGTAAGCTGCACGAATTCGTCCGCGCGCTCGATGCCGGTCTTCTCGATCGTGTCTGCAGTGAAGACCGTGACCGAGCTTGGCACCTCGGCCAGCGTTTCGGACTGCCTGCGGGCCGTCACGATGATCGCGTTGTCGCTCGCCGCGCTTTGATTATCGGCAACCGGCTGCGCGCCCGGAGCAGCGCTGTCCTGTGCATGGGCGGGCGCGGCGATTGCCATGGCAGCCAGCGCCGTACCGCTGACGAGGTTGAACTTGAGATCTTTCATTGCCGGTCCTTCCCTGAAACGAACCTGTATTGCTTGCCCGGCCCCCGCCGGTCCTGTGAATTACGTGAGGACGTTCGCCCCGCTCATGTAAACGTACACTTCCTGAAATTTCGGACCCTGCCCGCTTTCCTCGCTGCTGGGTCTAAACCGCCAGAAATTGGTGTTGTTGAGCAGGGTGACCTGCCCGTCGGCATCGTGCAGCTCGGCGACGAAGCAAGCGGAAATCCTTCCGTTGGCTTCATCGACGGTGCACACGAAATCGCGGTGGATGATGGTTTCGTAAGCGCCGAAAAAATCTTCGAACATGCGCCGGATTTCGGTCATGCCGCTGTGCCTGGTGAAATCGGTCTGGACGCAGAACAACGCTTCGTCGTGAAAGCAATCGAGCGTCGCTTCCATATTCTTCGCATCGACGTTTCCGAAATATTGCTTGGTCGCAAAGTGGATAAGCTCTTCGCGGCCGAGAGTGGGTTCATACTGCATCAGGCGTCCCCTTCCTTCAGCAGGTTGTCGCCGCTCATGTAGACGTAGACACGGTGAAACAGGCGGTCCTTGAGATAAAATCGGTTGCAGTTTTCATAGCGCAATTGGTCACCGCCATTGGGCGTGATGAGCACGGTGAACTGCGAATTGATGGTGTTGGTCTGCGGATCGGCAGTGTGGACGAAATTGCCGTGCCAGATGCTTTCGAAATCGGCGAAAAGTTTTTCGAACATCGACCGGATCGCATCGCGTCCGTCATGCACGGTCTGGCTGGTCGCTTCGCGCAATATGGCGTCTGGCGTGAAGCAGTTCAGCACCTTGTCGAGGTTCTTGTTGTCGACTCCGTCGAAATACCTCTTGGTCACGATGTCGACGTAGAAAGGGTAGGGCAGCGGATGCTGACCGGGGCCGCCTTCGCTCCATTCGCTCATCAGTACCACCCCTTTCGGATGTCTTCGTGCTTGGGCGCTTCGGGTGCTGGAAAGGCCTTCTTCGAATGCGACAGGCCAAGCTCGATCTGCGTCTCGAGCATTTTGTATGCGACCTGACCGGGGTTCAGCACCGGGATCGGCAGCTCGCTGTCTAGGAAGGCGGCCGACTGGTGCATGGTGGTCGAACCCAGCACGATCACGTCGGCGCCGTCCTCCTCCATCGCAATCATGGCCTGCTTTTTCAGCTTTTCGAACACGATCTCCTCCTTGCCTTCAAGGAGTTCGGTGACATCCGGCCGGGTGTCGATCGAGCGCATCGATGCGCAGCGCCCGCTCCAGCCATATTCGGTAAGCGTCTTTTCGTAGAGCGGAAACCATTCGGGCCACATCGTCAGCACCGAGAATTTCTTGCCGAGCATCATCGCCATCGCGAAGCTCGCTTCACCCGGCCCGACCACGGGAATCGACAGGGCACTGCGCAGCGGGCGAAGACCGCTATCGCTGACGGTATCGATCAGGACGCCGGAATAGCCCTCTTGCTCGGCATTCACGCCCGCCTGGAACACGGTCCAGTCCATCAGCATGGTGTCGTGATAGGAATCGCCGAGCGCCGCGCCCCAGCGGACAGCTTCGAATTCGGGCTTGAAACCGGGGCGAACGAAATCATCCGGCAATTGCTGGGCGCGGTTCGCGACCCCTGCCTCATCCATCGGGATGGGCACAATCACTTTTATTCGCTGGTCTTCGGCCATCAAGGCGGTCTCCGTTGCGAAGGCCTCCTATTGTATACAATTTGCCTGCGTCAAGGAGAATTGATAGCCTTGTCAAATTGCATAGGTATGGGACTGCCAATGATGATTTTCAGCCACACTTCGAGAGTTCGCAGCGCGCGATGAGCAAGGCATCCGAACAGGCCTATGCCAAGATCAGGGGATTTCTGCTGGGCGGAACGGTACAGCCGGGCTCGCAGCTCACCGAGGAACAGCTGGCGGAGGTCGCGGGGGTCAGCCGAACGCCTGTGCGCGAGGCCATGCGTCGGCTGGAGACCGAGATGCTGCTCGTGCGCAGCCCATCCAAGCGGATCTTCGTTGCCGACTGGTCGCGCGACGATATCGACGAGATGTTCACGCTCAGGCAAATGCTGGAAGGCCACGCAGCCAGACGTGCGGCCGAACGACTGACGCCGGCCGAAATCGATCGTCTTGAAGAGGTCAACCGGGAGCTTCACGAAGCGGTCGATGGCGACACGCCCGATATCGTGCGCTTCCTCGATGCCAACCGCGTCTTTCACGAAGCCATTACCGAGGCCGCCCATTCACCGCGCCTGGGCCAGGTTCTCGCGATGCTGGTCGAACAGCCGGTCGTCCTGCGAACAGCGCGGCAATATTCGGCAGAGGATCTCAAGCAGTCCGCGCGCGATCACGATGAACTGATCGCAGCCTTCCGCGCAGGCGATCCGGGGTGGGCAAAGGCGGTCATGGGCGGCCATCTGCGGCGCGCCTTCCACACATTCGTCAGCGCCGACGAGAACGGCGCAGACGGCGATTAGCTCGCCAACGAACCCCGCATGCGGACAAAGCAGCCGGCCCGCAAGGACCTCTTCCCTCGCGGCGGATAGTGTTGCACAACACAGGACTGGTTGATGCCGGGCGCACCGTCCCGGGCCGACTCGCGCGAAGGCGGAAGGGCAGACAACGTGCGAAGGCTATTCATAATTGCAGCGTTTTTCGCGGCAGCCATGATCGGCGCGACCAACTCGGTCACGGCACAGGATTCGGCTCACACGTGCACGGAGTGGATGAACGCCGGTGTGCGAGGGAATTGGCAAAATGCTGCGTCCATCACCGATGAGTTTCGTCAAGCCAGTAGTGAATGCATCAATGCCCTATCCCAAATGAGCGACGCAGAGCGCCTGCGCACGCTCGACGCATATCTACTGACGGCACAGAATTTCATCAATCCGGAGAACCTTCGCAAAGCGTCATTGGACTGGTCCGAAAGAGCGCGGCTCAAAGTCAACGCGGTTCGGGTACCCTTCATTCTGTCGCCATTTGTCGAGGACGGTGATGAACTGGGCCAATGGTTGGAGGATTCCCGCCGACTCGAAGACGATCGGTCCCGGTCGCGCTTCGCCTATTACTGGGCGTATTACCGGGCCGTCAAAGAAGAAGTCGAACAGACCGATGAGCAGCGCGACGCTCTGCTGGAGGAATCCTTCGACGCCGGGCGCCGCGGTGGCGTGATGCGGATCGGCTTGTTTGCCTTAAACTTCAAAGCGACGCTGGCCAAGCAATCGGGCGACTATGCCGAAGCGGTCCGGCTGCTGAACAAGGTGATCGATGACTCGGACGAGCCGAGATTTACCCTAGTGCGGATGAACGCCCTGGGGTCGCTTGCCTATCTTTTTTACGAGATCGGCGATCACGAACGTGCCGTGGCGCTTTTCGATCGCGCCCTGGACGTGAGCGATGCACACCCTCTGACGACAGGGCAGTTGCAGTTGAACAGGGCCTTGGCGCTTTCGGCTGCTGACCGCCTCGAAGAGGCGGAAACAGCTGTAAAGGTCGCGATCCGCCATTTCGCAGATCATGTCGAGGCAGGCAGCACCGAGGGGGCAGCAAAGCCAGGCCTTTATAACTCACGCTTCGAACTCGCGCGGATTCAGTATCGACAAGGCGGACCGCAAGTCGCCAACGCTCTGGCTCTGGGACGCGAGGCCGCAACCGAATTGTATGAGGCCGATTACTTCACCGAATCCGTCCATGCAGAGGCATTCGCATGGCTTGCCGAGAGCTATCTGGAGCAAGGTCGCTATCAGGATGCGATGGAAATGCTGCGGCAGGCCGAGGAGGCTCTCGGCACTGAAATCGATCCGGACAATATCAAGCCCGAAGATCAGGATCGCGCTTTTCTGCTGCCTTATCTCAGCACCATGGCCGGACTCCAGCGCAGCCTTGGCGAATATGAGGAAGCTTCGAAATATGCCGCAGCCGCGCTCGACCTGAGCGAACAACGCTTTGAAAGAGAGCAATTGCGTGCAGTGGGTAACGCCGATCTGGTTTTCGCTCTCCAAGAGCAGGAGGAGCGCGCCCTCAACCTCGCCCAGGCGGCACAACTTGCTGAGAAGGAACGGCAGCTCGCAGCAGGAGCGAGCCAGCGTGCAACCATTATGGCCGCTCTGGCTGCGACGCTGTTGCTGGCGGCGGCATTGGTCGCCTTTGCGGCGTACCGCGCTTATCGCGCACAGATGGCGACATCGGCAGCGAAGGACATGTTCTTCACCGAGATGCATCACCGGGTCGCCAACAATCTGCAAACCCTGCTGAGCCTGTTCAGGATCGAGGCGCGCCGCAGGTCTGCGAATGAGGACGATGACGGCGCGCCAGAATCCGTTGCTGCGATCAGGCTGCGGACCATGGCCTTGCTGCACGAGAAATTGCGCGCGCGGCAAAGCGGGACACTGGTTGGGACCGACGTGTTCCTGACCGAGCTTAAGGACTTGCTGGAAAACAGTCTCGGGCGGAAGAACGTCACGCTAGATGCGGAGTTCGACGAAGCATTGATAGAGGCTGATATCGCCGCCCCGCTCGGACTGCTCGTCAGCGAGCTCGTCACCAACGCTTACAAACACGCTTTTCCATCGACCGGCGGCACTATTTCGATGCGTCTTGAAGCCGACGATAGCCGCGCGATGGTTACGGTGGTGGACGATGGTATCGGCTTTGAAGACACTGCAGGTCGGGACGGTATCGGACTATCGCTGATCGATGACCTTGCCGCGCAGATCAGGGCAACGATCGAGCGCACGAATGGACCCGGCGGTGCAGGTACAGTCTGGGTGATCCGCGACATTCCGCTGTCTCATGCCGCGATCCAGCAAGAAGTCGCCTAGATGATCCCGCGCTCCTCGAGGTCGCTCATCGTCCTCGTATCCATGCCGAGCAGTTCGCCGTAAACTTCCTCATTGTGCTGCCCGAGCTCCGGGCCGACATGATCGACATGGCCCGGCGTTTCGGAGAGCTTCGGCGCGACGTTCTGCATCTTGAAATTTTCGTGGCGCGGATGCGGCACTTCGATGATGGCTTCGCGCGCGGCGAAATGCGGATCCTCCAGCATCTCCGGCGCGCGGTACATGTTGCCTGCCGGCACACCGTGCTCTTCGCACAGATCGAGCACTTCGCGGCTGGTGTGCTTCTTGGTCCATTCCGAGATCAGGTCGTCGAGCTCACCTTGACGTTCGCCGCGGCCCATATGCGAATTGTAGCGGGGGTCATCGCCCAGCTCCGGCATCCCCATCATGGTCGCCATGCGCTTCCAAACGCTATCCTGATTGCCTGCGACAAGGACGCTGCCGTCCTTCGTTGGATAGACATTGGAAGGGGCGACTTTGGGCAGTATCGATCCGGTGCGCTCGCGGATATGGTTCGCCACGGTGAATTCCGGAATGGTGGATTCCATCATAGCGAGCACGGATTCGTAAATCGCGGAATCGACCACCTGCCCCTTGCCGGTATTGTGCCGGTGATTGAGCGCCATGAGCGCTCCCAGGCACGCATAGGTGGCCGCCAGCGAATCCCCGATCGAGAGCCCCGCCCGGCTCGGCGGGCGATCGGGCTCGCCAGCGATGTAGCGCATGCCGCCCATCGCCTCACCGATGCCGCCATAGCCTGCGCGGCTGGAGTACGGACCGGTCTGCCCGTAGCCCGAAACGCGGATCATGATCAGCGCCTGGTTAACGGCAGAAAGCTCGTCCCATCCGAGATTCCATCGCTCCAGCGTGCCGGGCCGAAAGTTTTCGAGCAGAAAATCCGCCTTTGCGGCAAGCTGCTTGACGATGGCCTGGCCCTCCTTCTCGCGCAGATTGAGCGTGATCGATTTCTTGTTGCGTCCGACGACCGAGAACCACAGCGGAATGCCCTGCCCCCAATTGCGCATGGCGTCGCCGACTTTCGGCGGCTCGACCTTGATCACTTCCGCGCCGTGATCGCCCATCAGCTGTCCGCAAAACGGACCGGCAATCAGCTGTCCCATCTCGATGAGCCGCAGTCCGTCCAATGCACCTTGAGCCATTTGCTGCCTTTCTGATTCTCTGCGCGTCCTGCCACTCACTTGCACGGGGCTCTGCCGGGACCGGCACCGCCGCCATCGCAACACGAATACCGATCTGGTGGGACGGGCCTATAGGCTGGCCATTTGCATTTGTATACAATTTGCGTATCAGGCGCGACATAGCGCAACACCCGAGAGCGATTCCGGTCATGACAACACACAGCATCGAACTGGTCGAAGTCGGTCCGCGTGACGGGCTCCAGAACGAAGCCGAAGTCGTCACCACCGCGGACAAGCTGGCGATGATCGGGCGGATGATCGATTACGGTGCGCGGCGGCTCGAAGTGGCGAGCTTTGTCCATCCCAAGCGCGTGCCGCAGATGGCCGATGCCGAAGAGGTCATTGCGGGCCTGCCCGACCGCGACGACGTGACCTATATCGGCCTTACGCTGAACAAGCGGGGCGTTATGCGCGGCCTTGCGACCAGAGAAGGCGGCACGAAAGACGGAAGAGGGCGCGGCATCGATCAGGCGGGCTGCGTACTCGTCGCAAGTGATACGTTCGGCCAGAAAAACCAGGGGCAGACGATCGCCGAAGGGATCGCGGAAAACCGCGACATGATTCGCTTTGCCAAGGCCGAGGGATTGAGCGCGCAGGTCACGATCAGCGCGGCCTTCGGCTGCCCATTCGAAGGCAAGGTCGAACCGGAAACCGTGCTCGCCATCGCTGAGGAAATGGCCGCCGAAGACCCTGCCGAGATCGCGCTTGCCGATACGATCGGGGTTGGGGTGCCCGCGCAGGTAGAGGACCTGTTCGGCAGGCTCGGCGAGCTGCTCGAAGGGCGCATTCCCATGCGCTGCCATTTCCACGATACCCGCGCGACCGGCATTGCCAACGCATGGGCGGCGTTCGGCGCGGGTGTACGCACTTTCGATGCGTCCTTGGGCGGATTGGGCGGCTGCCCCTTCGCACCCAATGCCACGGGTAATATCGCGACCGAGGACCTCATCTACATGATGGAGCGTTCGGGTATCGACACGGGCATCGATCTTGATGCCGCCATCGCTGCCAACCGCTGGTTCGCCGGGCGGTTGGGGCGCGAATTGCCTTCCCGGGTCGCCCGCGCGGCCTGAATACGTTTGAGGAGCAGGGTGACTTTATGACTTACAGGCTGGGCGTCGATGTCGGCGGCACATTTACCGATCTGCTCCTGTTCGACGAGGAGAACGGCAAGTTCTGGCGGCACAAGACGCCATCGACCCCGCATGATAGCTCCGAGGGTATCCTCAACGGGGTGAAGGCGATCACCGAAGAGGCGGGCGTTTCGGCGAAGGACATCGCCTATTTCCTCCACGGCACCACGGTTGCAACGAACGCCGTGCTGGAGGGGAAAGGCGCGAAAGTCGGCCTGATCACGACCGAGGGGTACCGCGACATCATGCAGATCGCCCGCAGCTTCGTGCCGGGCGGTCTGGCCGCATGGATCGTCTGGCCCAAGCCGCAGCCGCTCGCCCATCTCGAAGACACTCTGGAAGTGCCGGGCCGGATGGGTGCCGATGGCGAAGAGGTACGCCCGCTGGATGAGGACGCGGTGCGCGCTGCGCTTCGCCAATTGAAGGATCAGGGTATCGAGGCACTGACCGTCAGCCTCATCAACGCTTACGTCAACGGCGCGCACGAAACCCGCATCGGCGAAATCGCCGCCGAAGAACTGCCCGGTGTACCCGTTTCGCTCAGCCATGAAGTGCTGCCCGAGATGCAGGAATATGAGCGCACGCTTTCCACCGTGGCCAACGCAGCCGTGCGTCCCGTCGTTAGCAAATACGTCTCCAACCTGCGCGACAAGCTGGAGGATGAGGGGCTGGAAGGGCGGCTCTCGCTGCTACGCTCCGATGGCGGGTTGATGAGCAGCCAGAAGGCCGAGGAGCATCCCGTCAATATCCTGATGTCCGGACCGGCAGGCGGCGTCACCGGCGCGAAATGGGTCGGCAAGAACGCAGGCCTTTCGAACATCCTGACCCTCGATGTCGGCGGCACATCGACCGACGTTGCGCTGATCGAAGGACTGGAAGCAAGGCGCGTGCGCACAACCGATGTCGGCCACCTGTCGGTCCGCGCCTCTGCGCTCGATGTCAAAACGGTGGGCGCAGGCGGCGGTTCGATCGCGCACGTTCCCGAGCTTACCAAGGCGCTGCGCGTCGGCCCGGAAAGCGCAGGCGCTGTTCCCGGCCCGGTAGCTTACAACAAGGGCGGCGAATTGCCGACCGTGACGGATGCGAACGTGGTGCTCGGCTATCTGCCCGAGGACCTGCTCGGCGGAAGTTTTCAGCTCGACCGCGACGGTGCCAAGGCGGCGGTGCAGACCATTGCCGATGCGCTGGGCGTCAGCCTGATGGAAGCGGCGCGCGGGATCATCGATATCGTCAACGAGAACATGTTCGGCGCGCTGCGGATGATCAGCGTCCAGCAAGGCTACGACCCGCGCGAATTCGCGCTGATGGGCTTTGGCGGCGCGGGCCCGCTCCATGTCAACGCCGTCGCGCGGCTGATGGGTAGCTGGCCTGCGGTCTCGCCCGTTTCCCCCGGCGTGCTTTGCGCGCTCGGCGATGCGACGACGCAGATGCGGACCGAGACGGCGCGCAGCTTTTCGAAGCTCGCGCGCGACACCTCGATCGCGGACCTTCAGGCTGTGCTCGACGAAATGGCAAAGCAGACGCGCGGCGAGCTGCTGGCCGATGGCGTTCCCGAAGACCAGATCGTCGTGCAGTTCGAAGTCGACGTGCGCTATGCCGGGCAGGCTTTCGAAGTCCCGCTAACGATCGACAAGCAGGTGCTTGATGCGGACGGTATCGAGGGCATCCTTGCCCGCTTCGATGAGGAGCACTTGCGGCTGTTCACCTTCAACATGGATACGCCGCACGAAATCGTGAACCTGCGCGCGGTCGCGCTGGGTGAAGCGCCCGCCCTGCCCGCGAACGAATTGCCGAAAGGCGATGGTGATCCCTCGGCAGCGAAAATCCGCGATCACAAGCTCTGGATGGACGGGAAGGAGCAGGACGGCGCGATCTACGACCGGTCGAAGCTCAGGCAGGGCGATACCATCCCCGGCCCGGCCATCATCACCGAGATGGACTCCACCACATTGGTCGAAACCGGCTGCACCGCCACCGTCGATGCGGTCGGCAATATCCTTATCAACCTGACGAGCGAGGGCTGATCCGATGCCTGCACAAATCATCGAAACCAACGACACGCCGTTCGACAAGATCGATATCGACCCAGTGACGCTCGACATTATCGAGAACGCGCTGCGCAATGCCCGGATCGAAATGGACGCCACGCTCGTGCGCACCGCCATGAGCCCCGGCATTCGGGAACAGGGCGATGCCTTCCCGTTAATCGCCGATCCTTCCGGCAAGATGATCGTCGGCCAGTTCGGCAGCTTCATCGACGGCTTCCTGAAAGGGTACGACGATACGCTGGAAGACGGCGACATGATCTTCCTGTCAGACCCCTATTCCTGCGACGGAGCGGTCAGCCATTCCAATGATTGGCTGGTGCTGCTCCCGGTTTTCAAGGATGGCCGCCTGATCGCCTACACAGCCATGTTCGGCCACCAATCGGACATCGGCGGATCGGTGCCCGGATCGATGCCCATCGGCGCTTCCAGCATTTTCGAGGAGGGCGTCCGCATCCCGCCTGTGAAGATCTGGAAAAAGGGCGAATACAATGACGACCTGATGAAGCTCGTCATGCACCAGACGAGAAAGCCGGACTGGTGCGCCGCCGATCTCAACGCGCTGATCGCATCGTGCCGCGTCGCGTCGAAGCGGGTGATCGAAATGGCAGAACGGTTCGGAGACGATGTCTATGTCTCCGCCACGCAGGAACTTCTCGCCCGCAACCACCGCGCGATGAAGGCGCTGCTGTCGCAGGCTGTCGGTGAGAAGCCGGTCAGCTTCGAGGATTACCTGTGCGATGACGGCAAGGGCTACGGGCCATACAAGATGAAATGCACGATGTGGCGCGAGGGCGACAAGGTCATCCTCGATTTCGAAGGCACCGACCCGCAAAGCGCCGCCTCGATCAATTTCCTGCTCAACGAGAACATGTTCAAGATGTTTTTCGGCATCTACATGATCATGGTCTTCGACCCGCAGATCCTGTTCAATGACGGGTTCTACGATCTCATCGAAGTGCGCATTCCTGAAGGATCGCTGCTGAAGCCGCAATTTCCCGCTGCGCTTTCAGGCCGCACCCACGCGCTGGGGCGGATCTTCGATATTCTTGGCGGGTTGCTGGGTCAGGGCACGCCTGAATTCCTCAATGCCGCCGGTTTCTCGTCCTCGCCGCACCTGTTCTATTCGGGCTGGGATACGCGTGAGCCGGGCAAGCGCGACTGGTTCCAGCTGTTCCAGATCGGCTTTGGCGGAATTCCCGGCAGGCCGCTGGGTGACGGGCCGGACGGGCATTCGCTCTGGCCGGGCTTCACCAATGTGCCGAACGAGTTCCTCGAGCGGTACTTCCCCCTGCGGATCGAACGCTATTCGACCGAACCCGACAGCGGCGGCGCGGGCCTGCACCGCGGCGGCAATGGCATCCACATGACATACCGCTTCCTCGCGGACGGTGAGATTGCAATCCATGACGATCGTTGGTTCGTTCCGCCCTGGGGCGTCAATGGCGGCCATCCCGGCGCGCGGGCGAAGAAAGTCCTCGAGCGCGAGGACAGCACGACCGAAATCGTCGGCAACAAGATCGAGGATGTGGCGGTCAAGGCCGGCGAATTGCTCCACTTCATCACTTGGGGCGGCGGAGGCTGGGGAGACCCGCTGGAGCGCGATCCCGATCTGGTCGGCCTCGAGATACGCCAGGGTCTCGTCACTTCCGAGGGGGCGCGAGCCTACGGCGTCGTCGCCGACGACAAGGGCATTGTGGACACCGAGGCCACAGACGCCTTGCGCAAGGACATGAAGAACGCGCGGGGCGATCTGCCACTCTTCGATTACGGGCCGAGCATCGAGGAGCTTCGCGCCAATTGCGAGGAGGAGACCGGCCTTCCCGCGCCGATCCAGCCCGAATGGGGCGAACATCCGCAGTTCGCAGAAGCCGCCGAATGAGCTGGAAACGCGCCTTTATCGGCACGCATGGCGGGCCGGAGGTGATCGACTGGAAAGTGGGCGATGTGCCCACGCCCGGACCGGGCGAAGTGCTGATCGATCAGAGCGCGATCGGTCTGAACTTCATCGACACCTATCACCGCACCGGGCTTTATCCCGTCGAGCTGCCGAGCGGCCTCGGCCTTGAGGCAGCGGGCACGATCAGTGCGCTGGGCGACGGGGTGAGCGATTACGCGGTCGGCGAGCGCGTCGCCTATATGGGGCCGGGCTTTGGCGCTTATGCAACGCACCGGATCATGCCCGCCTCTGCGCTGTTCAAGGTGCCAGACGGAATCTCGGATGAGATCGCCGCTGCCGCCATCCTGAAAGCCGCCACGACCGAAGGACTGGTCGAACGCTGCGCCGATGTGCAGGCAGGCGATACGGTGCTCGTCCATGCGGCTGCGGGCGGCGTCGGCCTCATCATGGTGCAATGGCTGAAAGCGCTCGGCGTCACCGTCATCGGCACCGTCTCCTCGGAAGAGAAAGAGGCTTTGGCGCGCGAGGCCGGGTGCGATCACGTGATCCGCTACGACCGCGAAGACATCGCGCCGAAAGTCCGCGAATTGACCGAGGGTGCAGGCGTGCCGACCGTCTTCGATGGGGTGGGTAAGGACACGTTCGAAGCCTCACTCGACAGTATGGCGCCCCGCGGTCTCCTCGTCAGTTTCGGCAATGCCAGCGGCCCGGTCGATGGCGTGAACCTCGGCATCCTTGCGCAAAAGGGATCGCTGTTCGTGACCCGCCCGACCCTGTTCCATTACTATGCCACGCCCGAAGACCGCGAAGCGGGAATGGCGCGGGTGTGGGACATGATCGGCAGCGGAAAGGTCAAGATCACCGTCGGACAGACCTACCCGCTTGTCGAAGCGGCGCAGGCGCACCGCGATCTTGAGGCGCGCCGGACGACTGGATCGACCGTTCTGATCCCCTAGGTCTCGCCCGCATCAGGCCCGGCCCAGTCGCCGAGCAGCGGCTCGAAAAGGTTCACCCGGATCGCCTGCCATACGCCGGCCGAGAAATAGGGATCGGCTTCAAGCTTGGCCCGTGCGGCCTGCTCATCTTCGGCCTTTATGACGAGCAGCGATCCGATCGTCTTGCCATCCTGCTTGAGCGGCCCGGCGACCGCGTAATCCTCTGCATTGGCGGCGACATGCGCGAGGTGCGCTTCGCGGTGGAGACCGCGCAGACGTTCGCCGAACTCGCCATCGCGGCAGTGAAAGCAGAACAGCGCCATCAGTCTTCGCCCCGGTTGTCGGCACCAAGCTGCGGCACGGGAGCGGGCGTCCAGTCCTCGCCAGCAAAGCGTATTGAAGGAGCGATGTGCTTGCCTCCGTCTTCAGCCGCGACCCAGAGCCCGCGCTGTGCCACGTGCGGTTCATCCAGAGCCTCCCGGAAATCGAGCACAGGCGAAAAAGCGACGTCGAGTTCTTCGAACCATTCGGTCCACTCATCGCGCGTCTTGCGCCGGAAAGTGTCGCGCAGGAAATCGATCAGCACGCCCTGCTCGCCGGCGGGTGCTTCTGCGACCGGGATTAGGTCTTCGCGCCCCAGCTCGGTCAGCAGGTTGCGCGCGAATTTCATCTCCCGCCCGCCGAGCACAACATGCTTTGCGTCTTTCGTTTGATAGACCTGATAGAACGCCGCCCCGCCGAGCGATCGCTGCGTGCTCGAAACCGGGCTTGGCCCGCCTGCAATCGCGCTGCTCGCCGTGTGCGCGCACCATGGCAGCAGGCTGTCGAACATCGCGCAGTCCACATACGCACCTTCGCCCGTTCGCTCGCGTCCGATCAGCGCCATCAGCACTGCCGAAAGCGATGTGAGACCGGCGGCCATGTCGCTGTTCGCCACGCCGGGGACGACCGGCGCGCCGTCCGGTCCGTCATTCACGCTGAGAAACCCGGCGAGCGCCTGCACCGCCATGTCATGCGCAGGATGATGCGCCAGTGCGCCCTCCTGTCCGAAGGCGGAGATCGAACAGTAGACGATATCGGGCTTGATCGATTTCACGCGGTCGTAATCGAAGCCCAGCCGCTTCATCACGCCGGGTCTGAAGCCTTCAACGAAGACATCGGCAGTCTCGATCAGCTCGCGTAGCGCCTGCTTGCCGCCCTCGCTCTTCAAATCGAGAGTCACGCTTTTCTTGCCGCGATTGAGATTGGCGAACCAGACGGAATGCTGGGTGCCGCCATAGCTATCGAACGGCCCCTGTTCGCGCGCCGGATCGCCGCCCACCGGTTCGACCTTGATGATCTCCGCCCCCTGATCGGCCATCATTACGGTCATCATCGGGCCGGGCAGGAACTGCGTCAGGTCGATTACCCGGATGCCTTCAAGCTTGCTCATCCCCATGCCGTAGCGTGAATTTGCAGGGCTGTTCAACCTGCACAAAGAGCGACTTTTCTTGAAGTCGAAAGCGGCTGGGTCCAAGTCCCTCCCCATCCCGAGTCGCCGCTAGCGGCGCGAATGAGGAAAGAGAAAACCGCCACGTGACGACCAGCAGCCTGCCCATGAATTCAGCCCATTACCTCGATCGATCCGAATTGCGCCGCGCTTACCGCGCGGAAGAGGAAGCGTGCATCGCCCAGCGGATCGAACAGGCCGCCCCGGCACGCAAGGTGAAGGATGCAGCGGCAAGCCTCGCAATCGATCTCATCGAAGGCGCGCGGGCGCAAAAGGCGAGCGGCATCGATGCGTTTCTGCAGCAATACGGGCTCGATACCGAAGAGGGCATCGCTCTCATGTGTCTGGCCGAGGCGTTGCTGCGCGTGCCGGACGAAGACACCGCCGACGCGCTGATCCGCGACAAGATCGGCGAGATCGAGTGGAGCGACCATCTCGGCGAAAGCTCATCGACTTTCGTAAACGCCGCGACGTTCTCCCTGATGCTGACGGGTGAGGTGCTCGAACAACCCGAAGCGCATCAGAAAGGCATGGGCCGCGTGCTCAAGGGGACCATGAACCGGCTGGGCGAACCGGTGATCCGCAAGGCCACTTTGCAGGCCATGCGCATCCTTGGCGGGCAGTTCGTATTCGGGCGCAATATCGGTGAAGCGCTGAAACGCGCAAAGCCCGAGCGTGCGAAAGGCCTCACCCATTCATTCGATATGCTCGGCGAGGCAGCGATGACCTTCGCCGATGCGCAGCGTTATGCAGACGCCTATGAAGGCGCGCTTGACCGACTGGCGCGGGAGGCTGACGGCGGCATCGGACCTTCGCCCGGCATCTCGGTGAAGCTCTCCGCGCTGCATCCGAAATACACGCATTTCCACGCGGATGAGGCGCGGCGCGATATCGTGCCGATCGTCAAGCGGCTGGCGCTGAAAGCGCGGGATGCGAACATCCATTTCACCCTCGATGCCGAAGAGGCAGAGCGGCTCGAAGTGTCGCTCGACATTATCGAAGATCTCGTTTCCGACGATGAGATCTTCATCCGCCCGGACGGATCGCGCTGGGAAGGGTTCGGCCTCGCCATCCAAGCCTATCAGAAGCGCGGCGTGCCGCTGTGCGACTGGACGGCAAAACTCGCGCGCCGTCACGGACGCAAACTGTTCGTGCGGCTCGTAAAAGGCGCGTATTGGGACAGCGAGATCAAGATCAGCCAGGTCGGCGGCTACACCGATTACCCGGTCTTCACCCGCAAGATCGCGACCGATGTCTCCTACCTCGCCTGCGCCACGCGCCTGTTCGAACACGACGACGTGATCCGCCCCGCCTTCGCCACGCACAACGCCTACACCGTTGCGGCAGTGAAGGAGATGAGTGAGGGGCGGTTCTTCGAGTTCCAGCGCCTCCACGGCATGGGCGAGGAAGTATACGATGCGCTGCGCAAGCTGGAGGGCAATGATCCCACGCCTGTTCGCATTTACGCGCCCGTTGGCGGGCATAAGGAATTGCTCGCCTATCTCGTGCGCCGCCTGCTCGAAAACGGAGCCAATACCAGCTTCGTGAACAGGATGGGCGATGCCGACATTCCGGCAGAGGAACTCGTCGGCGATCCTGTGGGCGAGCTCGCCGCGTTCGACCCCCGCCGCAATCCTGCAATTCCGCTGCCCCGCGATATCCTGGGTGAGCGCCTCAACAGCGCCGGGGTCGATCTGTCCGATCCGCTGGTGATCGGCCCCTTGCAGGCACGCCTTGCAGAGCTTGCCGAAACCCCGTGGCGTGCCGAACCGACTTTCCTCGGCGAAGAGGAGGGCGAAACCGCGCCGATCACCATGCCGCACGATCTCACATCGACGGTCGGCACGCGGCGCGATGCGACCGAACAGGAAGTGGACGCCGCCTTCGCCCGCGCCGAGCTGATCCAGCCGGGATGGGACGCTTTGGGCGGAGAGAAGCGCGCGCTCCTGCTCGAAGAAGCCGCCAAGCTGTTCGAGGACCACACCGACGAGTTTCTCTCCCTGTGCCAGCGCGAGGCGGGAAAGACCCTGCTCGATGGGGTTGCCGAGGTGCGCGAGGCGGTGGATTTCCTCCGCTATTACGCCTCTGAGGCGCGGCGTCAGTTCGAACACCCGCTTACCCTCCCCGGCCCGACCGGCGAAGAGAACACTTTGTGCATGCATGGCCGCGGTGTGTTCGCGACGATATCGCCCTGGAATTTCCCGCTCGCAATCTTCACCGGAATGGCCTCGGCTGCGCTGGCCGCCGGCAATGCCGTCATCGCCAAGCCTGCCGAGCAGACGCCGCTGATCGCCGCGCTCGCGGTGAAGCTGTGCCATGAGGCTGGCATCCCGCCCGAGGCGCTGCAATTGCTGCCCGGCGCGGGCGAAGTCGGCCAGCTGATCACCGCCGATCCGCGCCTTGCCGGGGTCGCCTTCACCGGATCGACCGAAACCGCGCGGCTGATCAATCAGGCGCTTGCGGGGCGCGACGGGCCGATTGCCACCCTTATCGCGGAGACCGGCGGGCAAAACGCGATGATCGTCGATTCCTCCGCGCTGCCCGAACAGGTCGTGCGCGACGTTCTTGCGAGCGCGTTCCAGAGCGCAGGCCAGCGCTGCTCGGCGCTGCGCGTGCTTTACCTGCAGGACGATGTCGCGGACGAGATGCTGGAGATGATCCGCGGCGGGTTTGAGGCGCTGCATGTCGGCGACCCAGCGCTGCTCTCAACCGATGTCGGCCCGGTGATCGATCCCGACGCGCAGGCCGCTCTGGAACGCCACGTCGCGCGCCGCCAGCAGAACGATCGCACAGTCTGGAGGCTCGATCTCGACCCTTCGACAGCCAAAGGCTGTTTCGTCGCGCCGACGATCATCGAACTAGATTCGATCCTCGATCTCAAGCGCGAGAACTTCGGGCCGGTGCTGCATGTAGTCCGCTACGCTGCAGAGGATCTCGGGCAAGTGATCGCCGATATCAACGCGACCGGGTACGGGCTCACCTTGGGGCTGCACAGCCGGATCGCGGCCACGCGCCGCTTCGTCCAGGCGCGGGCGAAGGTCGGAAACTTCTACGTCAACCGCAATCAGATCGGGGCCATCGTGGAAAGCCAGCCCTTCGGCGGCGAAGGCCTGTCGGGCACCGGCCCCAAGGCAGGCGGCCCGCACTACCTCGCGCGCTTCGCGACCGAGCGCGTGACCTGCATCGACACGACCGCTGCGGGAGGAAACGCAAGTCTGCTGGCGAGCTGACCGAAAAGGTGGGACGCGGCTCTGGACGGTGTACGTCAATGGCTCGATTGCGGCCCTTGGAAAAAACGGGAGATAATCAGTCCATGCCGGGCAGAGTGATAGCGGTCGCCAGAGACGCAGACCACAGATTCTCGAAGCTGGTTGTGCAGCAAATCCATATCATCGCCGGGCTGGGCGTCGAAGGCGATGCGCATAACGGCGTCAAAGTGAAGCACCGGTCTAGGGTCAAGGCTGATCCGACGCAGCCAAATCTTCGCCAGGTGCACCTCATTCATTCGGAGTTGTTTTCAGAACTAAAAGAGAAAGGCTTCGACGTTAGGCCAGCCGATTTGGGAGAGAACATAACCACAGAGGGAATCGATCTTCTCGCGCTCCCTCGGGATACCATTCTGGAAATTGGGTCGAACGTTCGCCTGCGTGTCACCGGTCTGCGCAATCCTTGCGCACAGATAGAGTCGTTTCAGAAGGGGCTGCTTGCGGCCGTTCTGGATAAGGGTCCCAATGGCGAGTTGATCCGCAAATCCGGTATCATGACCACCGTGATCGAGGGAGGACCGATTGAGGCCGGCGACACGATCATGGCGATATTGCCAGATCCGCCCTTTCATCCGCTTGAGAGGGTTTGAGGAAGGCTCCCACCCAAGACTCCCACACCTAAAACCTCGCCGCCGCTTGCCGCTCTCCCCACAATCGGGAATCACTTCTCCATGGCGATTCTTTCAGACAAGTGGATTCGGGAACAGGCGCAGACGCACGGCATGATCGAGCCGTTCGTGGAGGCGCAGCGGCGTGAGGGTGTGATCTCCTACGGCCTCAGCTCCTACGGCTATGACGCGCGGGTTGCGCCCGAATTCAAGATCTTCACCAATGTGAATTCGGCGACGGTTGATCCCAAGTCGTTCGATGCAGAAAGTCTCGTCGACCGGGAAACCGATGTCTGCATCATCCCGCCCAATTCCTTCGCGCTCGCCCGCACAGTAGAATATTTCCGCGTGCCTGAAGACGTGCTGGTGATCTGCCTCGGCAAGAGCACCTATGCGCGCTGCGGGATCATCGTGAACGTGACCCCGCTGGAACCGGGGTGGGAAGGCCACGTCACGCTTGAGTTTTCCAACACCACCCCGCTGCCTGCGAAAATCTACGCCAATGAAGGCGCCTGCCAGTTCCTGTTCCTCAAAGGGAACGAGCGCTGCGAAACGAGCTACAAGGACCGCGCCGGCAAATATATGGGCCAGAAGGGTGTGACGTTGCCGCGGTTGTAAAGGCCAAGCGTCACTGGTTGAGCAGTGCCTTTTGTGAGCTTGCCGCCCCGCCTCCGGCCGATGCCGTCGTCAGAGATGACTTATACGAGCTGCCTTCCGTCAAGGCCGGGATTAACTGCCGCGTGCCAAAGCCAAGCTGCCATCGCAGTATGACTCACAGGTTGCAGTATCGGGTAGGACCAGTCGATCCAAATTCCCAGACGTGCACCGAAATAACCATCCACCGTGATGACGAGGGTGAGCGGCACGGCCAGCAGCAAGAGCGTCGATAGAATTCGGTCGGATAGCGCCGGCGCCCAACAGGCTAGACCCAAGGCTGAGCTGCCTAGTGCAAAGCAGACGAGTACAACAAAGAAAACGCCATTCCAGATTCCTTGATAGACGAACACCGCATTGCGAATCAGGTCACGGGTTGCCGGATCGGCAGCCGCATAGCCAGAACGCCATGCACCGTTCTGAGCCCAGATATTGATTGAAAGGCCAAGCGCTTCGGCAAACGCCCAGAAGGCCATCGCCACCAGTCCCGTCCATGCCAGGGCGGGTGCCCGGCGAGCCAGCACTGCGGCGAGCCCCCCATAAGCCACGAGCGCGATGAAAACGTGGAGGAAGTTGACCCATAGGCGAGCGAGATATGCCGGGTTTGCCGCAAGTGCTACGCCAGCTTCGAAGCTTGCCGGAGAGGAGTAGTTTTGCGGCAGCCACCAGAGCAAAACCGTCGTTACGGCCGAAAGCAAGGCTCAGATGGCGGCAACTCGCAGCGAGGCTAGACGAGAAGGCCACGTAGGTGCGAGAGCGCCGCCGGAGGTTCGGTTAACGGTCATCTCTAAGTCATGACGTGCGAGTGGAGCTTGAGCTAAGCTTTAGGGACGAAAGAGCCCCATCTGTGATGAAACCCTACTTAGCGCGTCATCAAGTTGCCCTAAGCGTTTGAGCGATAGGGGCAGCCGCTCTCCAGTATCGAGCGTAATGGCAATAGCACCCGATTTTCCCTGCCGCTCTACCGAGCAAACTCGTGCTGCGTTCACGATCGCGCTTCTGTGAACCTGCACAAACCCGAATGGGACAAGCATCTCTGCAATCTGCCGCATGGTAGCGCGCACAAGATAGGCGCGCGATACGCTTCTGACTTCGCAGTAATTGCCCGCGGATCTTACGCAAATCAGATCGTTCACGTGCAGCCGGAGCTTAGGCTCACTCGGAAAGGTGATCCAGGGCGAGGCCTCTCGCGCGGCAGCATCAATGCTGGGCTCAACGCTCATTGCGTGGACGCGCACGAGTAGGAGCGCAACCGCAGCAGCAAGCGCGGCTACCGGCCAGCGGTCAATCGACCCGTAGGTGATGAGCCGAAGGGCATCAGACGTCGTCCCGGGCGCGGCCGCCAAAAGATGTGCGGCGGCATATCCAACTATTGTGGTCGAAAAAATGAAAACCGCTGCAACGAACTGCGAGCCGCAATCCGCGGTCATTGATGAAAGCCGGCGCCTTTGCCTATACCCAATTACAATCACGATCGTCGTCAAAAGGCCTGCAATCAGACCCCAGCGAAAGGGTGCTTTCGGGCCGACTGATAGTCCTGCTGCCGTCGCCGACAGCCAGCATTGCCCCGCGTAAACGAGCGCCAAACCAACAAAAAGGCCGACCAGAGCAATCGAGTAACGGCGCGAGGTCGCAGTAGCGAACATAAAGCAAGACTATCTCAGAAAGCCGATGTTGAATAGGCGTCCGGCTTCCTTAAGAGCGGAACTTCCGCCTCCCCACCCCCAAAGCGGCATTCGCCGTTTTCCTACGCGGCAGGGAAACGCTAGGGTTCGGGCATGACGCACGCTCATCCGATCTCTCGTTCCGCCTGCCTGGATACCCCGTCCCCGCGAAACCACCGCCCCTCAGGATTTTCCTCTCCAGGGCCGTGTAACAGGCGGTCCATGTGCCTCTCACCTGCGACGAACCGAGTGCTTGCCCGTACGCTGGATCGGCCTTTGACACATGCCTGCTACACGCGCATGGCGTTCATGAAGGAGATCCCCAATGGCTGCCAATAATGACGATACCCGCGAATTCGACATCATCGTATACGGCGCAACCGGCTATACCGGCCGTCTCGTCGCCGAGCACTTCGTACGCGAATATGGGGGCACGGCCGATGGGCCGAAATGGGCCATGGCCGGACGCAACCAGGCAAAGCTCGAAGACGTCCGCACCCTGATCGGCGCGCCGGACGATACGCCGCTTGTGGTTGCCGATGCCGACAGCCGCGAAGCGGTCGAGGCGATGTGCAAGCGCACCAAGGTCGTGATCACGACGGTCGGCCCCTACCAGCTCTACGGCGACGAGCTGGTCGCCGCCTGTGCGCGCACCGGCACCGATTACACCGACCTGTCCGGCGAACCCGCCTGGATGGCGGAGAAGATCGCGGAACTGGAAGACATCGCCAAGGAGAGCGGCGCGCGCATCTGCTTCTCGAGCGGCTTCGATTCCATCCCGTTCGATCTCGGTGTTCTCATGGCGCAAAAGGAGGCGAAGAAACGCTTCGGCAAACCGGCACCGCGCGTTCGCGGGCGCGTGCGCGCGATGCAGGGCACGTTCTCGGGCGGCACGGCAGCGAGCCTTGGCGCGACGATGAAGGCCGCGGCGAAGAACCCCAAGCTGATCAATGTGCTGCGCGATCCCTTCGCCTTGACGCCCGGTTTCGAGGGGCCGGACCAGCCATCGGGCATGGTGCCAAAATACGAGAAGGACATCGACAAATGGGCCGCGCCGTTCGTGATGGCGCCCATCAACACGAAGAACGTCCACCGCACCAACTTCCTGCTTGGTCATCCCTATGGAGAGGACTTCAAGTACGATGAAATGGTGCTCACCAGCCCCGGCGAAGCGGGCAAGAAGATGGCCGAAGCTGCGGCGGAGATGATGAAGAACCCGTTCGGTGCAAAGCCGCCCAAGCCGGGCGAAGGTCCAACGGCGGAAGAGCGCGAGAACGGCTTCTACGATGTGCTGTTCGTGTGCGAAATGCCCGACGGGCAGATGCTCCATTACGGCGTGAAGGGCAAGTACGATCCGGGCTACGGTTCGACCAGCCGCATGATTGCGGAGACGGCCATCGCGCTCACCGAGAGCGATGCGCCTGGCGGGATCGGCACGCCGGGGTCCTTCCTGGGTGAGGATCTAGTGAAGCGGCTGGAAGAGCGCGCCGAGCTGACCTTCGCGGCAGAGAACTGATCGGCACGCAATAGGACGAAAAGGCGGGGACGGTGATGGCCGCCCCCGCCCTCTCTCTGGGAAGCTTAGAAGCTTAGGCGCACACTCGCCCGGATGTTCTGGCCCGGTAGCGGCACGAAGTCCTTGGTAAAGCTCGAATGACGCCGACCGGTCGTGTCGAACAGGTTTTCGCCAGCGAGTTGCAGGACGACGTTCTGGTTGTTCTCCAGCGGCCGCCAGGAAATGTAGAGATTGACGAAAGCGAAATCGTCGGTCGGGGTTTCGAAGTCGGTGATCTCGTCCTGCTCGGCGAACCATTGCACTTCGCCGCGCACATCGAACTGCCCGAACTCCGCATCGAGCGCGCCCAGTAGGCTGAGCGGCGGGATGCGCGGCAGATTGTCGTCATTGTCGAGTTCTGCCTCGACATATTCGGCACGAAGATCGGCGTTGAGGCCGAAGGTGTCGCTCTGGAAAAGCGGGAAGGTCACCTGGCCTTCGAAACCGAAGAAGTTCGCATCGTCCTGCAGGAACAGGAACACCGGAAGATCATCCTCTTCCTCTCCGTTGGGCTGGAGGAAGATGAAATCGTCGAACCATTGTGCGTAGACCGATGCGCTGAATTGTACCGCGCCAATATTGCCGCGCGCGAAGGCTTCGAGTCCCCATGCGCTTTCCTCATCGAAGGTTGGGTCGCCAATTTCAAAGGCCTGCGTCGCGATGTGCGGACCGTCGGAGAACAGCTCTTCACCTGCGGGGGCACGCTCGGAACGTGAGCCGGTTACGCCCAGTCGCACATCTCCATCACCGGGAACGGCGACGAAGGAAAGGGCGCCTGAGAACAGGTCGAAATTGCGATCCACACCGAACACGTCGGATTCCACGTCCACATTCTCGTACCGTGCTGCACCTTCGATCTGGAAACCGTCGAAATCAAGCTCCTGCGCGGTGAAGATCGCGAAGGATGTGGTTTCATTTGGCGCAACGAAAGCCTCCTCGCCGACCGCTTCGAAATCCCGCGAGACGAATTGCGCGCCGATGACGCCGCCTTCGCGCTGCAGAAGCTCTGCGCGGATTTCGACCGTCTCGGTGTCGAAGACTGTGCCGACTTCGGCCCCTTCAAACTCGGTGTGCTCGTAGTCCGAATAGACGCCGCGCACCTTTAGGCGCGACAGGAAGCCGTCGCCGAGGCCGAAGTCACCGCGAAAATCGACGCGCAGCTGCTCGAGCCCGATCGTCACGATTTCTTCTTCCTCGCCCTCTTCCTCTTCTTCTTCGCCCTCTTCCTCACCGTGGGCATGCTCGGCACCTGGGCGGCCAACGACACCGTAATCGGTGTCGAAATAACCAACGGAAGCACCAATGCTGGAATCTCCGAAGAAGAACCCGACGCCGCCGTTTACCGTCCAGGTTTCGGTCGCGCTGTTCGGGATGAATTCGGTCTGGCCTGCCGCTTCGCGAATTTCGGCCGCCTCTTCGAATTCGCCTTCCGCTTCCTCTTCAGCCGCTTCCTCAAGCAATTCCGCGCGCAGCTCGGGCGAAAGCTGGAAGCCGGAGATTTCCAGGTCGTTGGTTTCGCGGAAAGAGCCGTCGAGGTGGAACACCACACTCTCGCCGACCGCGACATCGATCGACGCACCACCGCTCCGCAAGTCGCTGACTGTGTCGAACGCGGTGAGCGCGTCGAAGTGGACGCCGTTCTCCGGCACTTCGATGGGGATGCGGCGGTCGATGGCGTTGACCACACCGCCGATTGCCTGGCTGCCGTAAAGAAGCGCCGTCGGGCCGCGCAGAACTTCCACACGCGTGGTCGTAAGCGGATCGATCGTGGTTGCGTGATCGGCAGAGGTGTTGCCGACATCGGCAGTCCCCACGCCGTCGATCAGGACGCGGACGCGCTCCGCATCGAGGCCGCGTAGGATCGGACGCGAAGATCCGGGCGCAAAGCTCGTCGCCGAGACGCCAGGGATTTTGACCAGCAGTTCGCCGATCTGACCGCTGAGGTCACGCTGTATTTCGTCGAGCCCGATGACGTCCTGACCGGCGATGAAGTCCAGTTCTTCCAGACCGTCAGCCGATACAAGGATGTCGCCGCGATAATGCGGATCCTCCGCGGCTGCCTCTTCTCGCGCGATCTGGCGCTCCGACTGCTCGTCGGCTTCAGCAGAGGTTTCGGTATCTTCCGCCGTCTCCGCAAGCGCCGGGCTTGCCGCGACAGCAAAGGAAATGGCGGTCGCAACCGCAATGCGAGAAGTGAGTATTTTCATGATGACCCCGTCCAGTCGATCCGAGTATGTGATAACGTATCATTCGCCTAGCAGGATGATTTCGTTTCGCAACCCTCTCCGAGAATAATTTGGCAATCCCTTCGACGAAGGGCGTTTTTGTGACGATTAGGCACCATTTGGTGGGCAATCCGAGGCGCGCAGACCGTGCAAGGTAAGGCTGCGCCCCACGTGTTCCTTTCGTCCCCTGCCTTGCCAAGCCTGCGAATTCACGCCAACCCCAGCGGCGTTTGGTCGAGGGTACGAGGGGCAACGGGTGCAAAGCAGCATCATCTTCACGCTGGCATCCTGCGTGTTCTTCATGGGGCTCGTCGGATTTGTCAGCTGGTACAAGACGCGCGGAACGGTGGAGGACAGGGACGGCTATTTCCTCGCCGGGCGCGGGCTTGGTGCGACCTTCATTGCCGGATCATTGCTGCTGACCAACCTGTCGGCCGAACAGCTAATCGGGCTCAACGGGTCGGCTTACGGCTTCAACATGTCGAGCATGGCATGGGAGGTGACCGCGGCGGTCGCGACCATCGCGATGGCGCTCATATTCCTGCCGCGCTATCTCGCTGGCGCCTTCACTACCCTGCCGCAATTCCTCGCCGACCGGTTCGATGACGGGGTGCGCCGCATGTCGGTGGTGTTGTTCATGCTCGGCTACGGGCTCGTGACGATCCCGTCCGTGCTGTATTCGGGCTCGATCGCGGTCATGCAGCTGTTCGACGTGCCGGGACTGACGGGCCTCGACTATGTCCCGGCGCTGATCACCACGGTGATCGTGATCGGCGTGACCGGCGCGATCTACGCGGTGCTAGGCGGGCTCAAGGCAGTCGCGATCTCGGACACGATTAACGGCATCGGGCTGCTGATCATCGGAATACTGATCCCCGTGCTCGGCCTGATCGCGCTGGGCGGAGGAGACTTCGCGCGAGGGCTGGCCACACTCACCACCGACCACCCGGAAAAGCTCAATGCCATCGGATCGAGCACTGATCCGACGCCGTTCGGCACAATCTTCACCGGCATGATCTTCGCCAACCTCTTCTACTGGTGCACCAACCAGTACGTGATCCAGCGCACACTAGGCGCAAAGTCGCTCGCCGAAGGGCAGAAGGGCGTGCTCGCCTCCGGGTTCTTCAAGATCATGGTGCCCTTCATGATGATGATCCCAGGGGTCATCGCCTACCATCTCTACGGTCCTGGTTTTGCGACCATCGACCAAGCCTATCCCCGGCTCGCGAACGACCTGCTGCCGATCTGGCTCGCCGGGTTCTTCCTCGCCGTGCTGCTGGGCGCAGTGTTCAGTTCGTTCAACTCACTGCTCAACAGCGCGGCGACCCTGTTTGCGCTCGACGTCTATGCGCCCGCACGCGGCGGCAAGGTCGACGACAAGTCACTGGTGCGGATCGCCAAGATCGCCAGCGTGGTCATTGCGCTGTTCTCCTTCACTGTCGCGCCCCTGCTCCATTTTGCCGAAGCCGGACTGTGGCAGGTCATTCGCATCTTCACCGGCTTCTACAACATCCCGACCATCGCCATCGTAATCGTCGGCCTGTTCACGGCGCGCGTTCCGGCGCTCGGTGCGAAGATCGTGATCGTCTTCCATGTCGTGACCTACGGTCTGCTGCGCTTCGTTTTCGACGACGTGGTGACTTTGCACTTCATCCACCAATACGCGCTGCTGTTCGTGGCCGAAGTCGCGATCATGCTGGCGGTCGGCTATTGGAAGCCGTTGAAGGAAGCCTGGCGCTTCACCACGCGCGATGAGGTGGACCTGACCGAGTGGCGCTTCGCAAAGCCGCTGGCGGTCACGCTCTTTTCCTGTGTCGTTGGCCTGTATCTGCTGTTCTCGCCACTGGCATTGGCATCGACTGGCGGCTTCAGCACCATGTTTTACGCGCTTGGCTCGGCTCTGGTTATCGTCAACCTGGCGATCTGGGGGATCGCGAGCCGCCGAGCCGGAACAGGATGATGTCGAAGCCACACAAACACGATCCGGTTTTTACCGCGGGCGATCTCTACGGCGAGATATACATCGCGGACCAGCACGGCGCGAGCGCGGAGAAGCCTCGGCTGGTTGCCCTGCTTCCCGGATTGGCTCTGGTGGCGACCGCAGCTGCCGCAGCTGGCTGGCTTTCGAATTATTACTCTGTGCCGCTCGTGCTTGCCGGGCTGCTTGTCGGTTTCGCGCTGAACTTCCTTTCCGACGTCCAGTCGACGAAGCCAGGGCTCGAGTTTTGCAGTTCCACACTGCTGCGCTTCGCCATCGTGCTGCTCGGCTTTCAGGTCTCGCTTGGGTCTCTGGGTGCTCTGGGTCTGGGCGCATTGCTAGCCCTGCTGGCAGTGATGACTGCGGCGTTGGGCGCCGCGATCCTTGCCGCCCGTATGACACGGCTCTCGACTGAGTTCGGCCTTATCGTCGGAGGGGCAACGGCCATTTGTGGGGCGTCGGCAGCGCTGCTGCTCTACGCCCTTATCGGCAAGAACAAGGTTGGGCCCGACCAGTTTGCTGCGATCATTCTCGGCATATTGCTGGCGAGCGCTCTGGCCGCGATCACCTATCCCGTTATCGCCGCCGCGCTCGCCTACACCGATATCGAAGCCGGTTTCCTGACCGGAGCGACGATCCACGACGTGGCTCAAGCTGTAGGAGCGGGCTACGGGATTTCGGATAGTGCGGGTCAAACCACGACAGCGGTCAAGATGACGCGGGTGATGCTGCTCGCGCCCATCGCGTTCGGAATAGCGGCGTGGGTGAGCAGGAATGCAGGGGGCGAGCAGAGCGAGGCCAAACGCGCCCTGCAAGTGCCTCTTTTCGTGATTGCATATATCGCGGTGGTTATCGTTAATTCGGCAGCGACCATGCCCCCATGGATCGGCGAGGCGGCGCTCGATGTAGCCAAGGTTCTGATCCTTGCAGGCATCATTGCGACGGTTTTGCGAGCAAACCTTCGAATCGCCTTAGTGCAAGGGTGGCGGCCGATCGTGCCGATCGCGTTCGCGACGCTCGCATCGCTGCTCGCAGCATTGCTGCTAATCCCCGCTCTTTTTTAAGCTCCGACATTCGACGTGCTTAGTGACAACGCCCGCAATAAGCGGCGCGAAAGCCACATCTGCGCGCCGCTTTCTGCACCAACATTGCCTCTTATTGACTATATGTACAATTCGTGTCACTTCTCTGATCGGAAGGGGAGAGGTTTCATGAAATTCAATCACGGGGCACCTTTGTGCTCGCTCGTCGCGCTCGGCGCGGCATTGGCTTCGACACCGGCATTCGCGCAGGATGCCGAAACGGCGACGACCGACTTCGAAGACGACAACGTCATCATCGTGACCGCGCAGCTGCGCGAAGAAGACATCCAGGACGTTCCGATCTCGATCACGGCGATCACGGACGAGACGCTCGCCGCTGCGCGTATCGAGAACTCGCAGGATCTGCAGTTCAATGCGCCGAACGTGATTCTGTCGGCAAACCGGAATCTGACGATCCGCGGTGTCGGTTCGCAGTCTTTTGGCGGCAGCGCCGACACCAATATCGGCGTTCTCATTAACGGCGTATTCCTGCAGGCGGGAAGCACCTTCGGCGAATTCTTCGACCTTGAACGGATTGAGGTCTTGCGCGGTCCACAAGGCACGCTGTTTGGACGCAACACCACTGGCGGTCTCATAAACATCGTCAACAAGCGCCCGACCGATGAATTCGAAGGCTACGTGCAGGTCCAGCTCGAAAATTTCGACGGGCGGCGGCTGGAAGGTGCGGTCAATATTCCTCTAGCGGACGGACTGTACCAGCGTTTCTCGGCCCACACGCTCAATCGTGACGGCTACACGCTGAACCTTGAAAACGGTCGCCAGATCGATGGCCGCGATCAGTTCAGCCTGCGATCGAGCACACGGTTCGAACCGACACCGACCACCACGATCGACCTCGTGCTCAACTATTTCAGCGAGGATAGCGATCGGGCCAATGCGGTGAAGAGCCTTTGCACGCCGGACGCGACCTTCGTTTGCTCCTCGGAAACAGTCGATACGCTGTTCCCGAACTTCTTCCCGCTCGACTTCGGATTGCTCAGCAATGCCGTGCGGGTCGGCTCATTCGGCGACAACCCGGACGATCTGCGCGAAGTACGCATCGATACCGATCCGCTGCAGGACAATGAGGACTTCCTCGCCACGCTCGAAATCAATCAGGAAATCGGCAATCTGCGCCTGACTTCGGTTACTGGCTACCGGGACGGGAACAGCGAATCCTTTCGCGATTTCGACCAGGGCATCCGTCCCAATGCCTTCGAACCCGGAGACTACCTGACGCCGTTTGGCCCTCTGACCATCACCGATGACGGCAACGGAAACGGAGTGCTGACCTACCTCATCCGCGCTGGCGGTGAGACGGTCACGACGACCGATTACATCACCACGCAGGAAGCATTCGGCACGCGCGAACAGTTCAGCCAGGAATTGCGCCTCGCATCGGATTTCGACGGGCCGTTCAACTTCATCGTCGGCGGCTATTATCTGTGGGCGGATTTCTCCGGCGAAGTTACCACCTATCTCCCGGTCACGCGCACGGTCGGCGATTTCACCACGAGCGGCAAGACCGACGACGCCGACGTGGAGAGCACCGCAGTTTTTGGCGAGGTCTATTTCGACATCACGCCGGAGCTTAGCGTTCTGGGCGGCCTTCGTTACACCAATGACGACAAGTCGATCACCACAGCGAGCGGCTTCGTATCGCTTGGAGAGCCGTTCTCCGACGAGGCGTCATTCAACGATGTGACCGGTCGGGCGAGCATCAGCTGGCAGCCCGCGCCCGACAACAACATCTACTTCACGTACTCGCGCGGCTTCAAATCCGGCGGGTTCAACCCGGGCAATTTCGGCACGCCGACTTTCCAATCGGAAACGATCGACAGCTATGAGCTCGGCACGAAGAACACTTTCCTGAACAACCGGGTGACGGTGAACGCTGCGATCTTCCGTTACGATTATTCCGACCTGATCGTCGGCAACATCGTCGGGACGCTTGCGACCAATGTGAACATTCCGTCTTCGCGCGTGCAGGGCTTCGAGCTCGAGACTGTCGCTGAACCCGTCGACGGACTGCGTCTCGAAGGGGCTCTCGGCCTGCTCGACACCGAAATCCGCAGCCAGTTCGATTCGTCCGATCCATCGCGCGGCGGGCAATTCTTCGATCTGCAGGGTAACGACCTGCCCAATGCGCCCGATTACACACTCAAACTGGCCGGCGAGTACACCTTCGACGGCGGCGACAACTGGACGATCCGACCGCGTGTGGATTTCTATTCCCAGAGCAGCTTCTTCAGCCGCGAATTCAATGTGCCCGCTGACCGCGTGGACGGCTGGGAACAGCTCGATATATCGGTGCAGGTTGCGCTCAAGGACCGTGACTGGAGCCTCACGGGCTTCGTCAAGAATGTCACCAACAATGACGACATCACTTTCCTAGAAGTAAACTCCAACCTGGTCGGCAGCTTCCGCAGCGCCTTCCTGATCGACCCGCGGATCTACGGCGTGGCCTTGCGCGTCGGATACTGACTAATCGAGCCCGGTCCGCCTCGCAAATGCGGGCCGGGTTTCACCATCACCACTGACTGGACGAAGACGCCTTGGGGGACAGCAGCATGAGCGGACTTTTCGACCTGCGCGGTCACGTAGCACTTGTGACCGGAGGCAATGGCGGCCTCGGGCTTGGCATGGCACGCGGTCTCGCCAAAGCAGGCGCGGACATTGCCATCTGGGGCCGCAACCCAGAGCGCAATCTGGCCGCCGCTGAAGAATTGCAGGCGATGGGAGTGAAAGCCGCCGACTTCTCTTGCGATGTCACCAAACCGGACGAAGTCGTCTCGGCCATGGAGAAAACCGTCGCTCGCTTCGGCAGGCTCGACAGCTGCTTTGCCAATGCCGGCGGATCGGGCGTGCGCAAGCCCTTTACAGAGCACACGCTCGCCGATTGGCAATCGACCACCGATCTCAATGTAAACAGCGTGGTGTCGACCTTTCAGGCGGCGGCCAAACAATTTATCGCTCAGGGCACCGGCGGCAAGCTGATCGTGACATCCTCCATTGCCGCGCTGATGGGCATACCCGGCGGCGGGTATTCAGCGACCAAGGCCGCCGTCTCAGGGCTCGTTCGCAGCCTCGCGGTCGAGCTTGCGCCTGCCGGAATCCAGGCAAACGCCATCCTTCCCGGTTTCATCGAAACCGAAATGTCGCTGAACACTCCGCAGGCCTTCCGCGATGCCTGTTTGCGGCGAACGCCTTCGGGAAAGCTCGGAACGCTGGAGGACATGGAAGGCGTCGCGGTTTTCCTGGCCTCGCAGCAGAGCAATCTGGTGACGGGCCATTCGCTCGTCATCGATGGCGGACAGTCGATCTTCCCGATGTAGGCGCGCAGACGCGCGCATGGCAAACAGAAGCGATGGCGCGCAGCCACTTCATCGATGTTTCCACGTTTGTGATGAAAATGGAGCGGGCGAGGCGATTCGAACGCCCGACCCCAACCTTGGCAAGGTTGTGCTCTACCCCTGAGCTACGCCCGCTCACTGGCGCTCAGCAGATTCGGGCCAAAGCCAATCCATCTGCTGGGGAGGCGGGCAATTAACAGCGGTGCGCCGACGCTGCAAGCCCAAAGTTCACGCAAATTTGCCTTGATCGCCCGAAGGCAACAGGTCAGCAAATCGGGCACGGCAAAAGCGCGCTTCAAATCGGGCCGAAACGCCCCACATAGAGCACGCGTAAACTCAACAGATCAGTTTCAGGAGCGAACACTTGGCCAGCATGGGTCTGAATATCGAAGAGCAAAAGGCAGTCGAGCGGTTCCGCACTGAGGTCGTCGACCCCTCGCAGACCAAGCTTGTGATCCTGGATTTCTGGGCGGAATGGTGCGGGCCGTGCAAGGCGCTTGCCCCGATGCTTGAGAAAGTCGCCGCCGAATATGCGGATAAGGGCGTCGTCCTCGCGAAGCTCAATGTCGATGAAGAACAGTTCATCGCCAGCCAGTTTCAGGTCAAGTCGATCCCTACGGTCTACGCCATGTTTCAGGGTCAGCCGGTTGCCGATTTGACCAATGCTCGCAGCGAATCCCAGCTCAAACAGGTTCTCGACCAATTGCTTTCGCAGCTCCCCATCGAAGCAGGCGACGCTGGCGCAAACGGCCAGCAAGGACCATCGGCAGAAGAAATCGAACAATTCGTGAAGATGGGCGAGGATGCCTTGTCCGAAAGCGACGCCCAGCGCGCGGCAGGCATCTTCGCGCAGGTGACCGAATTCGCGCCCGACCACGCTGCTGCGCATGCGGGTCTTGTGCGTGCAATGGTGCAGCTCGACCAGGTCGATGAAGCAAAACAAGTCATGTCAGCGATCGAGGCCAACCCGAAACTGGCCGGAGACCCTGCAATCGCTGCGGCGAAGAGCGCGCTCGATCTCGCGGGGACGCAGGTCGACGACGGCGAACTGGCCAGCCTCAAGTCCGCAGCGGAAGCGGACGGCGCCGGTATGGATGCAAAGCTGGCCTATGCCGAAGCAGCCTTCGCAGCGGGCGAGCGCGATGCCGCCGCCGACACCTTGCTTTCGATGATCGAAGAAGACCGCGAATGGAACGAGGGCGCTGCGCGCGCCAAGCTTCTCCAGATTTTCGAGGCGGTCGGGCTCGAGGATGAATGGGTTGTCGCGACCCGTCGCCGCCTGTCGAAGATACTGTTCGGGTGAGCTCGCGAAACAAAACCATGAAAACCCGCCTCTCGATCTTTCCCTTGCCTGGCGCGGTCCTTTTCCCCGGATTGCAATTGCCGCTCCATATCTTCGAGCCGCGCTATCAGGCGCTGATCGGGGACTCGCTGGTGCGCGACCGCCAGATCGCGATGATCCAGCCGCAAAAGCCTGTCGAAGGAGCGCCGCTTTATACTGTGGGCTGCGTCGGCCGGATCGGCGAGATCGAGGCGATGGACGATGGCCGCTATAACCTCATTCTTGAAGGGCAGAGCCGGTTCAAACTCATCCGCGAACTCGATGTGGCGACCGCCTTCCGCCAGGTCGAGGGCGAGCTGATCGAAGACGATGAGAATGAAACGCTCAGCTACGCCCAGCGCGGCGGCTTCGAGACAGAGGCGCGCAAGTTCGCCGATCGGCAGGGATATTCGGTCGATTGGGATTCGGTCGAGCGGCTCGACGATCAATCCCTTATCAACGGTGTCTCGCAGATCGCCCCGTTCGATCCCGCATCGAAGCAGGCTCTGCTGGAAGCGGAGAACCTGTCGGCTCGCTGCGAATTGCTCGTGCAACTCATGCAATTCTTCGGTCGCAGTGATGGCGGCGAAGAAATAATGACGCTGCAATAGCATCGCGTCGTTGAGACGAGAGCGCGACAATCTGTCGCATGAGAGCGCTTTGCCCAGCGACCAAAAGTAACTATCCAGTTACCTATGAACATCGCGGCTTTCCCGACCAAAGGTGAACGCACCAGGGCGCATATTGTCGCTTCGGCATCGGCCCTGTTCTGGCGGCATAGCTTCCACGGCGTTTCGGTCGATCTCGTCGCCGAAGCGGCCGAAGTGAATAAGGCGACCGTCTATCGCTATTTCGCCGACAAGCGCGATCTCGCCCTCGCGGTGATCCGTTATAATGGCGAGATGACACTGGCCGAAGTGTTCGTCGCCAATTTCGAAACATTCGATGCGCCGCAGGACCGCCTCGCCGCGATTTACCGCATGGTTTACTGCGCGCATGTCGGCATGCAGCAGGAAAGCGGAGATGTTCACGGCTGTCCTATCGTCGGGCTCGCGCTCGAACTCGGGCAGGACATGCCGGAGATCCGCGAGGAAGCGCAGCGCATTTTCGACCAGGTCGAGACTTATCTTTGCGACATCGCCGAGACTGCTGCGGCGATCCTGGGCCGAGAGGTCAACGCCATCTCCCAAGGCCGAACCCTTACCCAGCTTCTCCACGGCGCGTTTGCCTCCGCCCGGGTCGCATCCGATCCTTCGCGTATTCTCGATGCAGGCCGCGCTTCACTCGCGCTGATCGGATTTCCCGACAAACCGATACTCAACAAGGAGCAGCCCAGCTCATGAACTTGCCCGTATACACCGCTGCCCTCGGCGCGTTCGTTATAGTCCTTCAGGTCGCACTGATGCTTAGCGTAGGTTTCCATCGGACCAAGGGGCAGTTCATCGGGCTCGGAGAGGACCGCGATCTTGAACGGAAGGTTCGGCGCCACGGCAATCTAGCGGAAAATTCCGGGCTGTTTCTGGTGGTGATCGCCCTGTTCGAGATGCTGGTCGGGCAGACGACTTACGTGCTTGTGCTGTGCCTGGCATTCGCGGTCGCACGCCTGCTGCACGCTTTTGGTTTTTCTTCGCTTGCGGGATCGCACGGCGATGACCTTACCGGCGCGAGGAAGGCCTTTGCGGGGATGCGCGCCATGGGCGCTTTCGGCACTCTCGGCGTGGCGCTCGGTTCGGCGTTCGGCATTGCGAGCGCTCTGGCCTAAGCGCGCTCGCCAGCCAGCGCGTCAGAAGCCGAAACTGCCCCTGAGACCGTCGATCACATATTGCGCGGCGAGCGCTGAGAGCAGCACGCCCAGCAGCCGGGTAATCACGGCCTCGACCTTATCCCCGAGCAGACGGATCAAAGGGCCTGCCGCAACCAGGGCCGCGGCCGTTATGACCAAAACCGCAGCAAGCGCGGCGAAGACCTCGATTGTCTGCTCTACCCCGTCAGCCTCGTTCATCAGCAGCATGATCGCCGCGATTGCGCCCGGTCCTGCGAGCATCGGCATGGCCATGGGGAAGACCGATACGTCCTCGACTTCGGACGCGGAGACTTTCTCCGCACGTTCTGTGCGGCGCTGTGTACGCTTTTCGAAAACCATTTCGAACGCGATGAAGAACAGCATCAGCCCGCCTGCAATGCGGAAGCTGTCGAGCTCGATATGAAGCGCTTTGAGCAGGTCTTCGCCAAAGAAAGCGAAGATCGTGAGGATGATGGTCGCGATAACCGTCGCGCGCAGGGCCATCTTGCGCGCCATTGCCGGCGGCGCGGATTTGGTCAGCCCGGCGTAGATCGGCGCGCAGCCTGGCGGATCGATCACGACGAACAGCGTGATAAAGGCGGAAATGAAGAGTTCGGTCAGGACCATGGGCCGGGCTCACCCGAAAAGTTGCGCTAGGAAAGTCGCGCCGCCCTCATCACTCTTCGGCGGGCGATGCAAGCACTTCTTCGACCGCAGTGACCCACTCGCCGTTGTAGAAATACTCCGCGGCAACGTATTTCTCGCTTTCCCCGCGGTGCTGCCAGCGCCAGCGCAATGTGCCATCGCCTGAGAGTTTCGCGTCCTCGGCGCGCATGCCAACGGCGGAATCCGAAGGCGGCGGCGGAATTGCTGTGCCGGCCCGCGGGCAGGTCGCGACGAGCCCCTCCACCGCATCGATAGCGGTGACGACGATATCGCCATCCTCGAACTGCCTGCGCGGGGGCGGCTGGGGTACGTCGGGCCCTCCGACATCGTAGACCCAGCGATATTGTAGATCGGGCTGCCGTTCCCACACCGTGACGAAATCGCCGACGATTCCTTCGGGGTCCTGATACCGGCCGAGGCTAACGGCGAGCGAGCCGTCGCAGCTCATCACAACCGTTTTCGGTGCCCACTGAACCGCCTGTTCGGGATCGCTAAGCGGAGCCAGCCACGTAGCGGCGTCGATGCCACCGTTGCGGCCATGGAGGATCGCGCCGGGTGCGACATACTGGCGGAAGGCTGTCCATTGTCCCTCTTCCCTCGCCGCTCTTGCAAAGGCGAGCTCGGTCTTCACGACAGCGCTAGGCTGCGCCGCACCGGGCGCGTTCTGCAACACGCGATTGATGACCTGGGTAGGAGGGCCAGCGGGACGCGGCTGACCGCCGCACGCGGCAAGCGCGAGTGTGAAGGCACCGGCTGTCAGGGCGAGAGGCAGTTTCTTCATCGATCCTCCAGGAGACTGTCGCCGCAGGAATGCAGCCCGTCCGATTTACCGCAGCTGACCGCCAGCGCAACCTGCGCCGCGGCTAAAGACCTTCGGGGACGTCCAGACCGGCATTGCGGTGAGCAGCAACCAGCGTGTTGCGCAGGAGAACGGCGATGGTCATCGGCCCGACGCCGCCTGGAACAGGCGTAATTGCTGCGGCAACCTCGCTCGCCTCGTCATAGGCCACATCGCCGACGAGCTTGCCCTTGTCCTTGCCCGGTTCGGGCGGAAGGCGGTTGATGCCGACATCGATCACCGTCGCACCATCTTTCAGCCAGTCCTTGCGGATCATCTCCGGTCGCCCGACCGCCGCAACTACAATATCGGCGCGGCGCACGACGCTGGCTAGGTCCTTGGTCCGGCTGTGCGCGATCGTCACGGTGGCGTTGGCATCGAGCAGGAGCTGCGCCATCGGCTTGCCCACGATATTGGAGCGACCGATCACGACTGCCTCCAGACCCGAGAGATCGCCCAGCCGGTCGGTCAAGAGCATCATGCAGCCAAGCGGCGTGCAGGGCACAAACCCGCTCTGGCCGACGCTGAGGCGCCCCGCGTTGATGACGTGAAACCCGTCGACATCCTTGTCCGGGCTGATCGCTGCGATGATGCTTTGTTCGTCGAGGTGATCGGGCAGCGGCAATTGCACCAGGATACCGTCGACGCTGTCGTCGTTGTTGAGCCGCTCGACCAGAGCAAGCAGCGCTGCGGCAGAGGTATCGGCGGGCAGGCGATGTTCGAAGCTCGCCATGTTGGCAGCGACCGTCGCCTTGTTCTTTGCCCCGACATAGACCTGGCTTGCGGCATCATCGCCCACCAGCACCACTGCCAGCCCGGCACGGCGTCCAGCTGCCTCGGCGAAGCGCGCGGCGTACTCGCCCACACGCTCGCGCAAGCGGGCCGCGAACGCCTTGCCGTCGATCCGGGTTGCGCTCATCAATAAGCGGCCGAACTGACGATCGATCCGACGACGATCTGGAGGATCTGCAGCAGGATGATCAGCACCAACGGAGAGAAATCGATCGCGCCGGTGTTGGGCATCAGATTGCGTATCGGACGCAGGACCGGATCGAGGAGACGATTGATCGATTCGTACACCTGCATCAGGAACTGGTTCGAGGTGTTCACCACGTTGAATGCAAACAGCAGGCCGATCACGAACTGGATGATGATCAGCATGATGAACGCGCTGGTGATCAAGCTGATAATCTGTTGAACTGCAACCAATCCGGACATTCAAGAATTCCTACTTTTTTAGTTCAATGCGCCCTGCAAACGGACAACAGGCGTGTTACCGATGTAATACGCTAAAATCCAGTATCAAGCCACTAGCAGCGTGGTCAGGCGCGCACCAGAGTGCCCGCGCCGCGAGCGGTGAAGAATTCGAGCAACATTGCATGCGGTACGCGGCCATCGAGCACAACAGCCGCCTCGCAGCCGGATTCGACCGCGGACACGCATGTCTCCAGTTTCGGCACCATGCCGCCCGTGATCACGCCGCTTTCGCGCAGCTTCGCGATATCCGCCGGGGTCAGATCGGACAGCAATTGGCCATCCGCGTCGAGAACGCCCGCAACATCGGTCAGCAGGAACAGCCGCGCCGCGCCCAAAGCGGCGGCGATCGCGCCAGCCATCGTGTCTGCATTGATATTGTAGGTTGCCCCGTCCTCGCCGCCTGCGATCGGAGCGATCACCGGGATCATGCCCGCTGTAACCGCCGTATCGATCACGCTGGTGTCGACTTGAGCCGGTTCGCCGACGAAGCCAAGATCGACTACGCGCTCGATGAGGCTTTCCGGATCGCGTGTCGTGCGCTCTACCTTGCGCGCGGTGACCAGCCCGCCATCCTTGCCCGAAATGCCGATGGCTTTCCCGCCGGCACCCGAAAGCCACCCGACGAGTTCTTTGTTGATCGCGCCCGACAACACCATTTCCGCGACTTTGGCCGTCGCTTCGTCAGTCACTCGCAAGCCGTCGACGAACGTGCTCTCGACGCCCAGCCGCGAGAGCATATCGCCGATTTGCGGACCGCCCCCATGCACAACCACGGGATTGATGCCCACGGCTTTCAGAAGGACGATGTCCTCGGCGAAATCGCGCGCCGCCTTAGGCTCGCCCATGGCGTGACCGCCGTATTTCACCACGAAAGTCCGTCCGGCATAGCGCTGGAAATAGGGCAGAGCCTCGATCAGCGTCTCTGCCTTCGACAGGTCCAGCGCCCGGACATTCTCGTCAGCAGGAAGGTCGTTCTTCATCGTCATTCGGGCCGTCCTTTGGCTTGAAAGCGCCGCAATTCGCTTCGGACATGCCGCGCGCTTAGCCGCTTCGTTCGCCGACTGCAAAGCACCATGGCGCCGATCCGCACCTCAGGCACTGTTGAACATTTTGCGCTTGGCACCGTAACCTTTTGCCTGTTCTATGCGAATCGCTTGGTGACGGCGCTTCACGCGCTTTCGTTGAGATCTTGGATTGGAGGAAGTTTTATGAACACCGCACGTATCAAAGGTACGATTACCCTTGCCGCAGCCGCCGGCCTTGCCGCCGCATGTTCGGGCGGCGCCGACGCGCCTGCCGAGGGTACCAGCGCTGAAGCCAACACCGAAGAAGCCGCTCTTGCAGCAGCGGGCAGCGGCGAAAAGGAGAAATGCTACGGTGTTTCCAAAGCCGGCGAGAACGACTGCGCTGCAGGCCCGGGCACCAGCTGTGCAGGTACGTCGGTCGTCGACTACCAGGGCAACGCATGGACTTATGTCGACGCGGGCACCTGCCTCGATATCACCACGCCGAACGGCACCGGTTCGCTTGAGCCGATCGAAGCCTAAGCTTCGAGCCAGGCAGCACGGCTAACACCGTGCCGACCAGAAGGCCGCACGAGGTTTGATTCTCGGCGGCTTTTTTGTTGGCCGCGATGGAGCGTGCAGCAGCCGCCTTGCGACCTCCGGCGTTTGGGTTGACCGCCGATCCTGCTACGCTGCCTACCCAATGCTCAAGCGCCGCTCTCGTCGCCGAAGACCCAGTCGGCATTCCAAACTTCGATCATGGTGGCTGCTTTGGCGCGCGCCGACCCTGCTCGTAGTTGTCAGCGCAGCCTGGTGGTTTCTTTATCGCCCCTACGCGCACGAACAGGGCTGGGTCCCGGTTTCCGATGATTTCGCCCTGTGCGGTGAAGCCTGGTCGGGCGCGGACGGCTGCGTCGTCGATGGCGATACGCTTGTCCTCGGAAACGGAAGGGATCGGCGGCGGATCAGGCTCCTTGGGTTCGACGCGCCAGAATTGAACGGAGCCTGCGCAGCCGAGGCGGAGCGAGCCCGGCAGGCGCGCACAGCGCTGCATCAATGGCTTTCCCGCGGCCCGTTCGAGTGGAACGGCGATGCCGATCCCCCGCGCGACCAATATGGAAGAGAGCTGCGGGAGGTTCGGCGCGTTCTGCCTGATGGATCGCGTGAATATGTCGGCCGCGTCCTGATTGAGCGCAACCTGGCCTCGGAAAATGGCTGGGACGCGGTCAAAGTCGATTGGTGCCGCTGAGCACCGCCAACCTGACTGCGGCCATCTATCCTGGCGCTGTCAGGCTCGAGACGAACCGAAAGCCGCATCCACTTCCGCCGCGAGCGATACGAAATCCGCATGTCCGGTGACAGGTAAGAGGCGCTCGGCCCACATCGCATCGATCGCGTCAGCCACCGATGCAGGTAGGGCGTCCGCACTGCTGCCGGAGGATTGCACCTTGCTCGAATCGCTCGCCGCCGGGATTCCGCACTTTTCCTCGAGCACGCGGCAGATCATGCCATCGTCGAACTTGTCCTTGTGCTCGTGCATGAACTCGCGCGTTGTGCGCTTCATTACGAGCTCTTCGATCTCCGGAGTCAGATTTATTTCGCAAAGCTGAGCCAAGGCGCGGATCGCTGCAGACTTGTTCTTGACCGCCCAGCGATAGGTCATGACGAGGCTATCCGGCTCATGCCGCCGGTCATACCAGCTGAGCAGGTGCGTGAAGTAGTCGCACCCGCCGGGACCGCCGCCCATCCATAGCGGCATGAATTCCTCCATCGATACGGCGCCGCGTTCCAGATGCCAGCCATTGATGAAGCGGTAGAACGATACAAAGGTCTCCTTCGGATCGCGCAAAGTGACGACGTAGCGCATTCCGGCGGGAAGCCGCTCGTACTCGCGATGCGACTTGAAGCCGCGCGGGGTGCCGGCCTGCTCGGTCTCCATGTCGAAATCGAGGAGATATGCCGTGTCATCCCAGGGGACCACGCGGCTGATATCGTCGAACTCCATATCGCCGCCAGCCGCGCCGGTGCGCAGCTGATGAAACATCTGCTGCATCAACGTGGTGCCGCTTTTCGCCCAGCTGGTGATGAAGGTGTCACCGCGCTGCGGACTGTAAGGCCGGTGGCTCGGACGCTCGCCTTGCGCCGCGGCGCCCATCACTTCGCCGAATCCTTCTATGGTACGCGCCCGGCCGATTTTCTCGCTGCTCATAATGTGCTCTCAAACCTAGCGTCCCAGGCCGAGGTATAGAGAACGTACAGACACCGGCAACCGCAAGCGGCCTATCTTTGCGAGTAGGAAAGCTTGGACGCACGCGGTACACACCGGAAATGATCAATAGGCATTTCGCATTATCGACAGTCGTCCCCGCGCTCATTCTTACCGGTTGCGCCGAAACAGCAGCCGACGAGCCTCAGCCCGATCGGCCGCCAAGCGCTCAGGACGAGTTCTGGGATGCGCTGTCGAGCCATTGCGGAAAGGCCTATCGCGGCAGTCTGGTCAGCACCGACGAGGCCGATGCGGATTTCGCCGGTGCGGATATGGTGATGCATGTGCGCGAGTGTTCTGAGGATCGGATCGCCGTGCCCTTCCATGTCGAGCTGAACGGTGAATGGGATCGGTCGCGGACGTGGGTGATCACCCGCACCGGTGACGGGCTGCGGCTAAAACACGATCACCGTCATGAGGACGGCGAGAGCGATGCCGTCACGATGTATGGCGGTGATACGGCGAGCGATGGTACCGCCCACGCGCAGGACTTTCCCGTCGACGCGGAGAGCGTAGCGCTGTTTCGCGCAGAAGATCTAACCGCGTCCGTCACGAATGTCTGGCGGGTCGAAGTCGATCCCGCGGGCACCGAGGACGGCGTTTTCGCCTTTCAATTGCAGCGCACCGTCGACGGCGGCGCGCCCGGACCCCGCTTCTTCCGCGTCGAGTACGATCTGACAGATGAGGTCGCGCCGCCTCCGCCCGCCTGGGGGCATGAATGACTCTGCCGCCGCTTAGGCTCAGCCTCCGGGAGGGTTTGGCGCCTCCGCTCCGGAGCCCACTTCACCTGAGACAGCGTCCGCGCCGATAGTCGGTTGCTCGGTGTCCGCGCTCTTTGCGCCGTTGGCATCGACCGGAAGGGGCGTTTCGCGCACGACCGGCTGTTCGACATTGAGATCGCTGGACGTTGCATCGATGACCTCGTCGCTCACATCGTCTCCGCTATCGGGCATCGTTTCGCCAGTGCAGGCGGTCAGGCCGGCAATGGTGAGGCACAGCGGCGCGGCGTATCTGAGAGGATTTCGCATAATTGGGCTTTCCTGTTGTGATCGTTTCACACCATCAATGCCCAAAGCGCGGCTGAGGTCCGAAATACCTCGTCAGCCTGCCCCAATTGGCGAGGACAGCGCATCGCCTCATGCGCTGTCCTCATGGGATCCGCGCCTCTCTCCCACAGGCCTTGGCCCGGCGCGGATGACGCCCTTTTCGTCGAGGCGACAGGGCGATATTCGCGTGATCAGCCCATTCGCCGGGCGAGGGTGCGCGCAGCCTTCGCCGCACGCCGTGCGGCAATCACCGCGCCGATTCCCGCGACACCCGCATGTCGCAATCGCCGCCGCCGCGCGAGCGTTGTGATGGGATTGGCGCGGCGGCGGTGGGGGAAGACGATCTTAGGCATGGGCGCGCTCAGGCTCCGCATTTTCAAGCATCACCGCGATCTCGTCCAGCAGGTTCAGCCGCTGCTTCTTCAGCCGCTCGACGTGGAAATCGCTGCACCGTTCCACTTCGGTTTCGAACCGGTGGATCGCGCGGTTGAGCGCATGGTAATGATCGGCAAGCTTGCTGAAACGCGCATTGCCGAGCTTCAGCCAGCGCATGGCCTCCACATCGTGCGGAAACTCGTCGTGCAGTTCATGCGGCGTGTGTGCGGACATAGAGGCGTTCTCCTGTGATTGCGAAGGAGAGCCTATGCGCCGCCGCAGGGCCTGTCTTTGATATGGGTCAAAGCGCCTGCGAGGCGCTGCGCAAAGCGGTTCGGCAGGGCTGGAGCATCGCGTTACATCACATAGGCGAACACGCACAACCCGCCGATCAGGCCGAGCACGCATCCGCCGACTGCTTCCAGAAACACCATGTGAGAACCCCCGTCTATGGGCCGAAAGGCCGTTAACCAAACCCCCTATCGCCGCGGGGCGTGAAGAAAGCGTTAGCGCTCCCCGCCTTCCGGCCATCGAGAGCGCCGGGGGAGACATGGACCGCATGTTACACGGTCTTGGAGAAGAAAAATTCGGCGGTTCCCTGCGGGTTTCGCCGCCCGCACAGCGCACGATGAGCCGCCAGCGCGGTGGCTCTGAAAACTTGGGGGAGAAAGGTAAGGCGCGGGCCATGCACCAGTCCTATCGCAGACGGTCTGCAGTAGGAAAGCCGGCGCGCGCAGCCCGCGATTGCGGTGCGTCAGTCGCGCGCGGTTTCGGCTTCACGGTCGCTGTCTGCGTCGTCGGTGTATTCGACGTTCTCTTCTTCGCCGAGGTCGGCAGTGACGCCGGTTTCGCCTTCTGGATCGGCGTCCTCGATGCCGGGCACGGCCTGCTCGATTTCGGCTCCGGTGAGCGCGTCATTGTCGGCAGGCGCGGCGGCGGTCTCGCCCGCATCGGCGGCGGGGTCGGCGGTTTCGGCGGTGCAGGCGGCGAGCGCAAAGCTGGCCGCGCTGAATGCCGTCATGACGGCAGCGATGGGTTTGAATGTGGTTCGCATGATTGATTCCTGATGATGTGTGTTTTGGTTAATCAATGCGAAAGCGGCCGCGCGTGTTCCGAAAAGTAATCGGGAACCGAAGAGCAGGTATCTGAATTGCAGGCGTTTTTCAGCGCGGCTTGGGGCCGATGCAGAGCGCGATCAGGGACCACCTGCATGCGGCAGATTTCTGCGATACAATGCCGCCTATGGGTAGAGCCTCGCACAGCAAAGTCAGGCAGACGGAGGTGCCGCCCGGGAGCCTTCTCGCCGCATTCGGCGGGCCCGAGGATTACCGCGATTGTTTTATCCGTGACGTACCCAATGTCGACGGGGGCGAGGTCTCGCTCGCGCAGTTTATCGAGCGGTTCTATTCCAGCACGGCCTTCCTGCCCGAACGCCTGATCCTGAAAGCCCTCGGCACCCCCGCCTCACGCGCCGACATCCGCGCGCTGGCAAGAGGCGAGACGGACAGGTTCGGCGCTTGGAGGGTGGTGGAGCGGCGAGATCACAACGCTGGAGGGGAAGTCGCGGAGCACGGACCCGCAGGGTCCGCAAGCCCGACCGGGCGCCCGCAGGCCCGAAAGGGCCGAGGAAATCGCAGCGCGGAGGCGCTGCGCAAAACAAGACTCGAAGAGATTTTGCTCGAGTCCAAGGACACAAACACCGCAAGCTGGTTCGCTGTGGAGCCGAGAAAGGACGGGACGCGCCTTTACTTTGGTTCATGGGTTGGAGGGATCGACCAATCCGGCTGGCGCGGGCTGATGCACGCGCATGTCTGGTATTCGCGGGTGCTGTTGGGTGGGGTCTAGCTACCAGAAGAACACGAGAACGAACGCGCCGACCGGTAAAGTCAGCATAGCAGGCAGGAACCAGTCACTCTCGACAACGCGTTTCACCGGCGCGAGCCGCATGCCGCCCTCGGTCCATTCGGTCTGGCCGAGCTTTCTTGGCTTATCGGGGTTGAATTTATGAAGGCTACCCATCTCAACGCGAATAGCGGCAAATCCTGAAGATACCCCTCCATCCGTCATCTCGGCCCCCGAGCCGGGATCCCGCTTGTTCTTAAACGAGCTTCGCGGAAAGAGGTTGGCCCCAGATCAAGTCCCGGGGCGATGATTGAGTTAAAGCCACATTTATGCACCTTAGACGCGATGACGACACATCCAGCGCAAAGCTCAGCAGCTACTACTTTCGCGGGCTAGTTGGAGGCGGCGGCGGTGTTGTCGGGGGGACTGATTTGCCGGGCGAGGATCTGCCCGGACTGTCATGATTTGGACGAGGTTGAGGGGTCGGTCGTGGCGTGGGTCTAGGGGTCGGGCGATTTTTATCTGACATGATTAGCTCCAAGGGCCTGAAAGCAAAGCAAAGCTAGTCACGACCACCCCCAGAAGGAATGAAATGAAAGTCGAGAAAAGCAGAAACAGAACGACTCTCGAAAGAGCTGGCATTGATGCATCGGCGCTCTTGCGAGTGTAGTAATCGTCGGTTTTCTGGATTTGTTTGCCGTACGCTAGCGAACTGACGAATTGCTCCGAAAGTCCAGAGACTAGGGAGACGAAGATGAGGCTGATGCCCACAAGCAAAATAGCCGAGGGCTCTAGAAGTTCAGTTTGCTGGGTTAGCATAAATCCTGGCACAAGAAGCGCTATCGCCGAGGACAGTTGAATTACCGTCTTTACGAAAGCGTCTTCTGCCGCCCGCTTACTGTCAATTAGCCTATTCCGCTCCGCAATATGTTGGTCGTAGCACTCCCAGTCGTCTCTACCATCTAAAGGATGCTGGCCGGTCGCGATCGCATTAACCCTTCGTCTTCCGCGGATCGTTCCCGTAGGTGTTGCGTTCTCTGATCCGACCTTCTTGATTTTGCAAATATGCTTCGCTTTGCGCATCGCGAGCGCGGGACTTTGTTTCTGCCCACGCTTCGGCTTGCGTTTTATGGACCGAAGTCGCTCTTGAAGCGCCCTCGCGTTTCACTTGCCAACCATCCTTATGTGGTGCGGTCCAGTAATCCTTACCATTCGACATGACGAACTCCTAAGTTTTCGTGATGTTCGCGGTTTAGCCACTAGATGTTCTAAATTGAGGACTCTTTTGTGACAATTTGGAGACAGCCCTTCACTCCGCCGCTTCAACTTCCCCGAACATATCCGGCCCGCCATCGGCCTCTTCGTCCTCATTGACCGCCTTCGCCTTCTGGCGCTTGTCGAATGAGCTCCACACGTCGTTCCAGTTGCCGGTGGTTGCGCCTTTCGAATATTCGGTTGCGCGGGTTTCGAAGAAGTTCGCGTGCTCCACGCCGTTCAGCAGCGGGGCGAGCCATGGCAGCGGGTGCTCTTCGATCATGTAGACCGGCTGCAGGCCCAGCTGCTTCAGCCGCCAGTCGGCGATGTAGCGGATGTAGCGCTTGATCTCGGTCGCGGTCATCCCGTTCACCGGGCCCATTTCGAACGCGAGGTCGATGAAGGCATCTTCCAGCCGCACGGTCTTCTGACAGACATCGATGATGTCTTCCTTCACCGCCTTGGTCAGGCAGTTGCGTTCCTCGCAGAAGGTGTGGAACATCTTGATGATGCCTTCGCAGTGGAGGCTTTCATCGCGGACCGACCACGATACGATCTGGCCCATGCCCTTCATCTTGTTGAAGCGCGGGAAGTTCATCAGCATCGCGAAGCTTGCGAACAGCTGCAGCCCTTCGGTGAAGCCGCCGAACATGGCGAGCGTGCGGGCAATATCTTCGTCGCTGTCGACGCTGAATTGCTGCATGTAATCGTGCTTGTCCTTCATCTCCTCATATTCGAGGAAGGCGCTGTATTCGCTTTCGGGCATGCCGATCGTGTCGAGCAGGTGCGAATAGGCGGCGATGTGGACCGTCTCCATATTGGAGAACGCGGTGAGCATCATCTTGATTTCGGTCGGCTTGAACACGCGGCCGTATTTGTCGTGGTAGCAATCCTGCACCTCGACATCGGCCTGGGTGAAAAAGCGGAAGATCTGGGTGAGCAGATTGCGCTCATGCTCGGTGATTTTCTGCGCCCAATCGCGGCAATCCTCACCCAGCGGCACCTCTTCGGGCATCCAGTGGATCTGCTGCTGGCGTTTCCAGAAGTCGTAGGCCCACGGATATTCGAAGGGCTTGTAGGTCTTTCTGGCTTCGAGCAACGACATGTTGTGGTCCCTTTGTTTGGCGTGAACGACTCATATAGGGAATCAGAGCCGGAATTCGAAGGCAAGCAGGTATAATTCGGCGGGGATAAACCGTGCAAAATCTGAGTCGAACAGAGCGGGTGTTCGGCTGACTTGCACGGGCCTCAACACCCTTGCTTGCGGGCTGTGCAAGTGCGGGCCGGTGCGTGCCTTTCCGGGGCCGTTTGCGTTACCCCGAACCGCGTTTCTTAGACCCGAAGAAACTGCCGCCGCCCAGCACGGTAATCCCGACGAAAAAGCCGAAATCGTACCAGCCGCCGGTGTTAGGGACGGCGTAGACGGCGATGTCCGGGCTGAAGAGCGATCCGATCCAGGCCCATGGAAAGATGAAACCGTGCCACAGGCCCCACCAGAAACCGGGCACCTCCGCGCCTGCGCTGACCCCGGCATCGATCTGCGACGCGCAAGCCGACAGCAGCAATGCGAGCGCGAAAGCGGCGGCGATCCGTCCGATCATGACATCTCGACCAGCAGCATTGCAGCCCCGAGCAAGGCGAAGGCCGGGCCGAAGACAATTGCGATCCGCGCCGTCCAGAAGAGCAGCGCGCGGTTGAACGGCGTCTGATTGTAGGCGCTGGCAGACGGTTGGACCTGGCGGTTTCGCCCGCGCAAGACCGTCCAGCCGCTCCAGCCGAAAACCATCCCGGTAGCGATCAGGACGATCGCGGTGATGATCGCCATGGCCTCGCTCATCCGGAGAAGTATTTCACCGCGACGATGAACCACAGCACGGGCAGGAACATGATCACCACCGGTATGTGAATGCGCGCGGCGTTGGCGGCGTGGCCATGGATGCTGACGCGCAAGGTGCGGTATGCGTTGATGAGGAATGCGAGGCCCAAAACGGTCCCGGCGAGCCCGATCCAAAGTGTGGATGTCATGTTTGCGTGCCTTCCCTCTCCGTGTGTCCAGAGCGGGACTATGACACAGATCGTAGCGCCTTGCGAGGTTTGCGCGAGAGGCCGGCGATCAGCAGAAGCGGTGCGGCATCGCGCCGGGCAGGTCGTCGCCTTCACCCGGCGGAGCCGGTGCGGATGCGGCAGCGGCCTGATCGTCCTGCAACCGGCCCAGCTGTTCCTCGCTGAGCGGCGTCGCAAATGTCACACCGACCTCGCCGTTCTCCGACCAGCGGATATTTGCGCGATGCGGGCCAGAGGCTCCGATATAGATCTGCAGCGGCGCGCCGGGGATCAGCTTCTTGCCCGATGCAGGAAAGCGGCACCCACCAACCGAAAGTTCGGTCAGCGTAACGTCGACCTGACTGCCGAGCCCGGTGAAGTACCGGCCCGGAAGCGTGATCGTTTTACGAGAAGTCTGACGGGTGCGCATGACATCGCGGGCGTAACGCGATGATGCTTAAATCGGCGTAAACGTGACAGGCGGGCAAAGAAAAACCCCGCGAGACCGGTGCCTCGCGGGGTTTGGAATTGCACGCCGACAGAGCCTACTGACAGCTCAAGCATTCCTCGTAATCGGTCTGCTGTTCGCCGAGTTCGGCTTTCAGCGCGATTTCGGGGGCGTCTTTCGTGTTGTCCGCTTCGACCCCGCCGGCAAAGCCTGCGCGCTGGACCGATTTCGAGCGGAGGTAATAGAGCGACTTGATGCCCTTCTCCCACGCCTGGAAGTGCAGCATCATCAGATCCCACTTGTCGACATCGGCCGGGATGAACAGGTTCAGCGACTGCGCCTGATCGATATAGGGCGCGCGGTCGGCGGCGAATTCGAGCAGCCAGCGCTGGTCGATTTCGAAGCTGGTCTTGAAGCTCGCCTTTTCCTCGGCGGTGAGGAAATCGAGGTGCTGGACACTGCCGCCCTGCTCCAGGATCGAATTCCAGACATTGTTCGAATTCTTCGATTTCTTGTCGAGCACCTTCTCCAGATACGGGTTCTTCACGATGAAGCTGCCCGACAGGGTCTTGTGCGTGTAGATATTCGCCGGGATCGGCTCGATGCAGGCGCTGGTACCGCCGCAGATGATGCTGATCGACGCGGTCGGCGCGATCGCCATCTTGCAGCTGAACCGCTCCATCGCGCCCATTTCGGCAGCGTCCGGGCACGGTCCGCGCTCCTGCGCGAGGAGCATGCTGGCCTCCGATGCCTTGGCCTGAATATGCTTGAACATCTTGAGGTTCAGCGCCTTGGCCATCGCGCTTTCGAAGCCCAGCCCCTTTTGCTGAAGGAAGGAGTGGAAGCCCATCACGCCGAGGCCCACGCTGCGCTCCCGCTCGGCAGAATATTTGGCGCGGGCCATCTCGTCCGGCGCACGGTCGATATAATCCTGCAGGACGTTGTCGAGCATGCGCATGACGTCTTCGATGAATTGCTTGTCGCCGCTCCACTCGTCCCATTTTTCAAGGTTGAGCGAGGAGAGGCAGCACACTGCCGTGCGATCATTGCCGAGATGGTCGACACCGGTCGGCAGGGTGATTTCGGAGCACAGGTTGGAGGTCGAGACCTTCAGGCCCAGCTCGCGGTGATGCTTTGGCATCATGCGGTTCACCGTGTCGTTGAACACGATGTAGGGCTCACCCGTGGCAAGGCGGGTTTCGACCAGTTTCTGGAACAGCGAGCGCGCATCGACAGAGCCGCGCACTTCGCCGGTCTTGGGCGATTTCAGCTCAAACTCGGCGCCTTCGCGCACGGCTTCCATGAAATCGTCAGTTAGCAGCACGCCGTGGTGCAGGTTCAAGGCCTTGCGGTTGAAGTCGCCAGAAGGCTTACGAATTTCGAGGAATTCCTCGATCTCAGGGTGCGAGATATCGAGATAGCACGCCGCCGAACCGCGCCGCAGCGAGCCTTGCGAAATCGCCAGCGTCAGGCTGTCCATCACGCGTACGAACGGGATGATGCCGCTGGTCTTGCCGTTCAGGCCCACCGGCTCACCGATACCGCGGACATTGCCCCAATAGGTGCCGATGCCGCCGCCCTTGGATGCAAGCCAGACATTCTCGTTCCAGGTGTTGACGATGCCATCGAGGCTGTCGGACACGGAATTGAGATAGCAGCTGATCGGCAGGCCGCGCGACGTGCCGCCATTGGACAGAACCGGGGTTGCCGGCATGAACCACAGGTTCGAGATATAGTCGTAAAGCCGCTGGGCGTGCTCCTGATCATCGGCGTAGGCATCGGCAACACGCGCGAACAGGTCCTGATATTTCTCACCGGGCAGCAGATAACGATCGGTCAGCGTTTCCTTGCCGAATTCGGTCAGGTTGGCATCGCGGCTTTCATCGATCGTGATGTCGAACCGGCGATCGTTGACCTTCTTGCTGCTGGTGTCGGCAGCGCTCTTGGCCGCTTCGCCGATGGCACTGGCGAGCGCTTCTCCGGCCTTTTCCGCGACCAGTTCTTCGCTGCCCTTGTCGCTCGTCTTCATGCTTACAGCCTTTTTCTTCGTGGCGCTCGCTTTCGCAGCGGGGGCATCGGTTGCCACGCCCGTATCCGTTTCGGTCAGCACATCGCCTGTCGCTTCGTTCGGCACGCTATCACTCGCTTTAAATTCCATCTCAGCCCCGTTCGTGTCCCTGAATCAGAGCCATGCGACCTTCTAGCGAAGAAATACGCATGTTCCGATTCTGTTCTCTACAGCCCGATCAACAGAATCTCCGCAGGAAAGCCACAGCCTGTCCTGCATTTTATCCCCATGATCACCCTGTCCGGTGCCGATCTGACCCACGCTTGAGACTCCGATCCCCTGCGCGAAAGCCCCAAGTATCAATATGGGGTCGATGCGCTGCGATCACTAGGTCTTGTGGGTATGCAGCCCCGAACAACCACTAAATGATGAATCACAGGACTCCGCAGCGCAAGAGGGTAAATACCGATTAACGCAAATCCACACGCCGATTTCGCACTGTGTTACGTTACTGCAACGCAGCGACGCAGCAGAATTCCTAGGCTTCTCGAACACGCAACCCCAAAAAGGAATCTGCGAAAAAATTTTAGCGGGCAAAAGCTGCCGAGCGGGCTTGTGAATCAATCGAATCCGAGGGCGCAACAATCGAATCCAGATCGCGCCGAGGGCGGCGCCAAAACGCTCACCTCGCAAGGTCGAAAACGCGAAATGCGGCGACGCAGCGCGCGCTCGCGGCTAACCTCACCCGATGCTCGAATCGGTCCCATCCGCATTGCTCGAAAATCTGCTCGATCGTCATGGCGAGGCGCCGCGCCATTATCACGATTGGTCGCATGTCGAAGCGTTGCTGGCTCATTTCGAAACCGTAGAGGACCGGATCAGCGACCGCGCAGCGGTGCTTTACGCAATCCTGTTTCACGATGCGATTTACGATCCGCGCGCCAAGGACAATGAACGGCGCAGCGCGGCTTTGCTGATCGAAAGCGCGCCCCCGCTATCGCCCGCAAGCCTCTCAGCCGCACGCAGGATGATAGAGGCAACCGAAGGGCATTACCTGCCGAGCGACCTGTCCGAGGCGGCGCAGCAGGACTGCGCGCACTTTCTCGACATGGACCTGGGGATCCTCGGCGCGCCGGCGAGCCGCTTCGACATCTACGAGCAGCAAATCCGCGCGGAGTACGCCCACGTGCCGGACGACGCCTTTCGCGAAGGCCGCGCCAAAGTCCTGCGCCACTTCTCGCAGCGCGAACAGCTGTATTTCAGCCCATGGGGACAGGACCGGTTCGAAGCTCGCGCGCGCAAACCTCGCGCGATCGCTTGAAAAGCTCGAAGGTTAGGCTGCGACGGAATTATCCTGCGTCGCGCCCTTCGCATGCGCCGCGATCTCTTGCGCCAGCCGGTCGATCAGTTCTGGCGGAAGGTCGTGGCCCCAGCCGGGCAGAGTGACCAGCTTCGCGCCCGGAATATGCGCGGCGGTGTCCTTTCCGCCTTCCAGCTTGACCAGCGGATCGGCCTCGCCGTGCAGCACGAGCGTGGGCGTGGTGACCGATTTCAGACGCTCGCGCCGGTCGCCATCATCGATGATCGCTGCAAGTTGGCGCGGAAGGCCAGCGGGATAGACGCTGCGCCTGACCAGTGTGGACACGCGCTGGCGCCGGCGCTCGGGGTCCGCCGGAAAGCCGGGGCTGCCGATGGCCTGCTGCACCTTGATCCCGTGCGCGATGAGGTCCCCTTCTTTCATCGAGGGCAACGGTGCGACCAGCGCATCCATGGCCGGTTTGTCCGCCTGGGGCAGCTTGCGGTGGCCGGTGGTCGACATGATCGAGGTGAGCGAGTGCAGCTTGTCGGCGTGGTTGATCGCCATCAGCTGCGCGATCATTCCACCCATCGAGGCACCGACCACATGCGCGCGCTCGATCCGCAAGGCGTCGAGCAGCCCCGCACCATCGCCCGCCATGTCGGCCAGCGTGTAGGGCACCTTTGCGGGGAAGCCGATCAGCTTGCGCAGGATTTGCGTCTTGATCCCCGGAGCCTTTGCGCCTTCGAATTTCTGCGAGAGCCCGATATCGCGGTTGTCATAGCGGATCACGCGGTAGCCATGGCCCTTCAGCGCTTCGACGAATTCGTCCGGCCACAGGATCATCTGCGCGCCCAGCCCCATGACGAGCAGGATCGGCTCGTCGTTCGCGTTGCCCTGCTCTTCGTAAAACAATTCGACGCCGTTGGCGGTAATGGTCGGCATTCATTCGCTCCGTGAGTTGGCTTTCCATTCGCCCGAATGCCCGAAAACGGCTCATTACCCAAGTCCCGGTGCGAAAGCGCGCGCAAAAACGCGCCGCACCCACCCTGACCCTCGGTACTAACCAAGCGGGACTGGAGGCAGGGGGATGCGGCGCGCAGGCCCTGATTAGGGGGCCGGCCTCGGCGTCAGGAGATGCGTGTCTACCTTAGCCGCCAAGCAGGATGTATTTGTTCTCGCCCGCGGCAAAGCGTTCGGGCCGGGATCGCTTCATCTCGGCATAAAGCTGCTCTTTGATCTCGATATTGTCGGCAAACACGATCCGCGCCAGGAACTTGATGTTTTCGGCGTTGGCCACCGGTACTTCGGCGAGCGTATCGAGCTTCGCAACAGCGTGCCTCGCGACCCGCCGCGCAGCCCAATTGCCCCTGCCTCTAAGCACTTCGATATTCTCTGCGGTCCCGTCCGCGCCCATGGTGAACGCTACCTCGACAATGGCGTTGTTGGGCTGAACCTTGCGCGTGATCGGCTCTCTTGCGAGCGCGCGGTTGAGGTCTTTCGTGGTGTCCTCTTGCCATTGCTCCATCGCGCTGGCGGACAGCACGACGATATCGTCGGACGCGCCCTCGGCCTTTTCGCTGGCAGATGCAGGAGCGGACAAGGGCAGCGCCAAGGCAGCGGCCATAGCGGCAGCGGAGATGGTTTTCGTCACGGTATTCATCGGATCATCCTCTTCCAAAAATCTCGAAGATGATCGATCGCAAAGACATGCCGAACACCAGTCCCGTTTACTCGTGCATTGGCCCTGTCGGTCGATCAGACGCGGTGAGCAGATGTCGCAAATTCACCTCAAGGGGTTTCAAGGTGCCGCCCACCGCGTCGATAGGCAAAGTGCCAGATTGAACGAAGATTACAATTATGCATCGCCAAAAGGCTTTTTATGTCGCCTGAGCGGCGTTGGCCATCGATAAACTGCTCACGGGTCTCGACGGGCGTAAACGGCGAAAAGGGCTCAGCGCCAGGTCGGACCGCCGATTGCGAAGCCTCGGCCTTCCAGCTCGTCAAGCACGCCGCCCTCTTCGGCGAGGACCCGCAGCGGCACGACGGCGACGCTGGTGCCCTCCTCGACAGCCGCTTCTTCGATCAAGCCGACCCATTGCGCGCGGATTTCCTCACCGACTTCCGCATCAGCCCAAGGCCAGCAACGGCCCAGCGCCACTTCGAGCGGGTTTGCCATGACTGCAGGCACATCGAATTTGCGCCAGTCATTGCCCCGCGCCTCGATAATAGACTGGCCGGCTTCGGTGGCCGCCATCGCTGCCTCGAGACAGGGAATGTGCTCGCGCGGGTCCGCTTCGGCGAGATCGTCGAGCAGGTCCTCGCCGCGAAAACGCTCCGGGCGCGTGATCGGCACGTCGGCCTTGTCCGCCGCCTTTCGCACAATATCGGTCGCATCATCGGTAGTATCGTCGTCGAAATCGAGCCGCCGCGCGAGCAGATCGAAACTGGTCATCAGGAAGGAGCGGCGATCGTAATCGATATCGTACTCTTCCTCGAGCGCGGCGAGCCGGGCGCGCTGCTCTATCGTCAGGTAGTCGGCGGCAACACCCTTGTCCGGCAGCCTAGTAAAGCGCCCTCCGCGAAAGATCAGGCGAAAGACGTCGCCGGGCGAAAATTTGGGCCGCGCGCGGATGATCGCCCGGTCGGCTTCGGCGGTCGCCTCTTCGAGCCGGTCGGGTTGCCACGGCGTCGACTTGGGAACCGCGCGGATTTCTCCAACAAGGATGACAGTGCCGGTCTCGGTCTCAATGAACCACATCGGCGCACCCGAACGCTGGGCGGTGACGACGATCTGGTTTTGGGTGGTCGGCGCGGCAGAGGTGTCCTGCGCCGTCGCCGGTACCGCCCAAATGGCAAGCGCAGCGAGAGTGAATATGCCAGTTTTCATGCGGGCGCTCGAGTTTCCTTCGGGGATTTCAATAATGCCGAACTGCGATGAATCCAGTCAAAACGCTGCTTACGGCACCAGCACCGTATCCCGCGGCGTTTCGTCGGTCTCGGGGTAATCCAGCGTGTAATGCAGCCCGCGGCTTTCGCTGCGGCTCAGCGCGCTGTCGACGATCAGCTCGGCTGCCTGCAGCAGGTTCCTGAGCTCGATCAGGTCGGTCGTCACGCGGAAGCTGCCGTAATAATCCTCCACCTCCTGCTTCAAAAGCGCGATGCGGTTGCGCGCGCGTTCCATCCGTTTGGTCGTGCGCACGATGCCGACATAATTCCACATGAAGCGGCGAATTTCGGTCCAGTTCTGCTTGATGACCACCTCTTCGTCGGAATCGGTCACGCGGCTCTCATCCCACGGCAGGATCGCAGGCGGTTCATCGAGTTCGTCCCACATCGTGATGATGTCGCTCGCCGCCGCTTCGCCGAATACGAAGCATTCGAGCAGGCTGTTCGATGCCAGCCGGTTCGCGCCATGAAGCCCGCTTTCGGTGCATTCGCCCGCTGCCCAAAGGCCGGGCAGATCGGTGCGCGCATACAGATCCACCACCACGCCCCCGCAGGTGTAATGCTGCGCCGGGACGACCGGGATCGGCTCTTTCGTCATGTCGATGCCAAGGCCCGATAGCTTTTCATGGATGGTCGGAAAATGCTCGGTCACGAATTCGGCCGGCTGGTGGCTAATATCGAGATGCACGAAGTCCAGGCCGAAGCGCTTGATCTGATCGTCGATCGCGCGCGCCACCACATCACGCGGGGCCAGCTCCATCCGCTCGGTATCGTAATCCGCCATGAACCGGCGCCCGGTCTCCGGGTGGAGCAAGTGCCCGCCCTCGCCGCGCACGGCCTCTGTAATCAGGAAGTTCTTGACCTCGAGATTGTAGAGGCAGGTCGGGTGGAACTGCATCATTTCCATGTTGGAAACCCGCGCGCCCGCTCGCCAAGCCATCGCGATCCCGTCGCCCGTGGCGCCGCGCGGGGCGGTAGAGAACTGGTAGACTCGGCCCGCGCCGCCCGCGGCGAGGATTGTCGCTTTTGCGATGTGCCGCTCGACCCGCCCGGTTTCCTCGTTGAGCGCATAGACACCCCAGACCCGCCCGGCTGCGGAGAACTTTTCCCGGTGGCGGTCGGTGATGAAATCGATGCAGGTGCGCCCGGCCAGCATGGTAATGTTCGGGCTCGCCTCAGCCGCTTTCAGCAGCGCTTCCTGCACCGCCCAACCGGTCGCATCGTCGACATGGACGATCCTGCGATGCGAATGGCCACCTTCGCGGGTGAGGTGCAGCGAATCCGCGTCGCGGTTGAAAGGGACGCCGAGCTCACACAGCCGGTCGATGCTCGCAGGCGCGCGCTCGATCACGAATTCGACCGTTTCGCGGTCGTTGAGGCCCGCGCCCGCGACCATGGTATCGCGCACATGGTTTTCGAAGGTGTCGCCTGCATCGAGCACCGCCGCAATCCCGCCTTGTGCCCAGGCGGTCGAACCACCCGTCAGCGTCCCCTTGGCGAGCACCAGGACTCTCTTCGATTCCGCGAGTTCGAGCGCTGCCGTGAGGCCCGCGGCGCCGGAGCCGATGACGATCACATCGTATTGTGCGTTATTCATCAGCGCGTCATGCCGAGAACCACGGAACCGGGCAAGCTTGGAGCGCGAATTGCGAAGGCGCGTCCGGTTTTGCGAACGCAGTTTGGAACAGGGGCTTGAACGGAAGCCAAATGCACTGCACGCACTAAGCATGGGCAGCTCGCAACCGCGATCAAACCGTCAGGCGCTGATTTCCCGGCTATCCGGATATTGGAAGATGGAGGCGGGCAATGTCGTGTTGATGCCCGCCATCATGGTGTTCCTGGCGGGCGGCGAGATCGGTGCCGCATCGATCGCCGCGATGATCCCGATGATGGCCTTGCTCGCAATCGGCGCGATCTACTGGCGCGCGAAATTGCACCAGATCCGGCACGGCACATCCCCCGACGACACCATTCGAAAGATCGCGGCGCTGGACACGCCGATGCTCGTTGCAAGCGCCGCTGCAATTCTGGCTGCGATAGCGGCCTGGACTGCCGAAGGGCTTGCTGTCGGCCTCGCAGATCGCTGGGTCGCGACCGTCGCCGCGCTGCTCGCTGCGCTCGAATACGTAAATTACTACCACCGCCAGCTTCAGCATTTCGATCACCTGTCGGACTGGAAGCGGCTGATATCCGGCGGCGGATTTCGCAAGAGCCAGCTGCGGCAGGATATCGAGCGGCTTGCCGGCGATTAAGGCGAGATGAATTTTGGGGTGGCTCTCCGCTAAAGCGGATAGCAATCGAGGTCAGTGGCGATGCTCACATCGCCATCATAACTCTCAGCAATGGCTGAGAGACTGTCGTCCACACGGCTGAGGGAGCGCACCATGTTGTGGGTCAGGACGAGCCTTTCAGGCTCGATCGCGCCTGCCAGCTCTCCGATCTCAAACGGCGTGCGGTGCAATCCGCGCGGCTGGCCCGCTTCCCCATTGATGACATGGTGAGCGAACAGGATCGCAGGTCTGCTCCCCGTGAGATCTGCGGCAAACGCCTCGCTCGCGGAGCTTTGATCGCCCGTGATGACAACCGCCTTGCCGCCGACTTCGATGGCATATCCCAGCGCCGGAACCACACCATGATTGACGGGATGAGCGGTAACCGAAAAGTCATTGGAGATGTCCAAGCCCTCCGCTTCGGCATTGCCGCCGGCGGTGGTCACATCGCGCGCCTCGAGCAGCGGCTTGTTCTCAGTGCCGTCGAGATAGCCGCCATTATATGCAAACGCGCCGCTGTCCTTAGACACCAGCCTCTCTAGAAACTCAGCTGTTCCGGGAAAGCGCGGCGCGGCGTCCGGGCCGATGACAGCCAGTGGCTCGCTGCGCCCTTCGAACCCGCCCGAATTGAGCACGCCTGCAAGGTCGCCTGCGTGATCTGCGTGAAGATGCGTGAGCAGGATTGCATCGAGCGTCGCCAGCTTTCCGCCTGCTTCGGCGAACCTCAGGAAGCTGCCCGCGCCCGCATCGATCAGCAGACGCGGCTCGCCATCGATCCACAGCAGGTAGGACGTCCCCGCCCGCGCCGCCTCCGCTATGGGACCGCCGCTACCCAGCACCTGCACTGCCGCGCCTTCCAAGGGGCACTCAGTGCTGGATGCCGGTGAGGACGATGCGGGCTCGTCTGCAGTTTCGGCAGGTGCGCTGCACGCTGCCAGGATCGCTGCTGCGCTGGATATTCCGAACCAACCGGCAAAGTGCATGTGCTCGCTCCCTATCGGCCCGGCTGCGCGGCTGATCCGCGCGCAGGCACAGCACTCAATTGTTGGAAAAACGCTTTTCTTGCAACACTCCGTTGAAGAGCAACTCAAGCAAAGCGGTGCGCCGAATGATCGCATCAATGACCAACGTCGCCAGAAAGGTGACCGCGACGATGGTCAGGAATTCGAGGTGGATCGGCAGGTCGACCCGCAGAAACATCACGCCGAGCCCGACGACGATCGGATAATGGAACAGGTAGACGTTGTAGGATGCGCGAACGAAATAGTCGGTCACATCCGATCGCTCTGAAATGATCCCGCGAAGTAGATCGAGTATCAGCACCGAGCCCAGCACGCTGAAGGGTCCGAGCACCGCGTATTTCAGCATGCGAGCGGGCACTTCGGGGGTATTCCAGACGACCGCATAAATCGCCCCGCACGCCGCAAAGAGGGCCCATGCGAGCGGCGTAAGACCGGATTTCCGAACGGGGCGGCCTGCAATGATGAGGCCGAGTAAGAAATAAGGTGTGTATTCGAGCAAGGCTTCGGCCCGCACCATTTCATGCACCCACCCGCCAAGCCCGAACCGGGTTTCGCCGACGTAGAAAAGGCCGTTGACCCCCAGCCGCCAAAGCGAAACGGCAAAGCTGGCCGCGATGAAAAAGCCCACGGTCGGCGTGACGAACTGGAGGAAGCCGAGGCTATTCGTTTCACCCGCACGCCGTGTGCCGAAGTGTGCAAGCGCTGCCGCGAGGACCGAACAGCCGAGCAGCACCTGCAGGAACCAGAGATGCCCGATCCAGTCCTCGCCCGGCTGTAAAACCAGTGAAACCCAGCGGTCGATCACGCCTGGCGACGGGTCGATGGAGGCCTTGGCCAGCATGACCAAGGGACCGATAACCAAGGTCGCCGCGATCAGGGGAAGCCCGAGCCGGAACAACCTCCTGCGAAGCCAGGCAGCGGCATCACGCTCAGCCAGCACGATCGCGCTGAGCATACCGGCGACGCAAAAGAACAACGGCATGCGCACACCGCTGACCAAGCCGCCGAGATAGCTGTAAAAGATATGGCTCACATCGGACGAAACGAACCAGCCCGGCCCCGCCGCGTAGATAAGCGCCGCGTGGAACGGTATACCCAGCAGCATCGCCGCCGCCCTGATCGTGTCGAGAAAATGCAGCCGCGACCCGTCTGCGGGACGCGCAGCGATGATCGCACCGTCGGACGCGGAAACACCGCTATCTCCGAAGCGCCCCCTCGCAGGCTGAATGGCTTGCGGTTGGCTCAAGATGTCGCTGCCATGACCATGGCAAGCATTCCTAGCGCCTGGCCACGGTGGAATCACATGCGATTTGGCAGTAATACCTTGATTTACTAAGCGCCTGTGCCCGTGAGCTGGACGAACACGTCTTCGAGATCGGCTTCGCGGGTGGTTACATCCTCGATCGTGAGGCCCTGTTCCTGCAAAATCGCAAGCACCTGTCCCGCGCTCAGCTTGTCCTTGTCGTAGGTCACTTCCAGAGCGCGGTCATCCAGGCGCTCCACCTTCGTGAAGGTTTCGTGTGCCGGCGTAGCGGAAATGTCCGCCTCGGTTTCGACCCGCACGATCTTTTCGCGCGCCATCTCGATCAATTCGCGTGTCGGTTTGTTGGCGATCAATTCGCCGTGGTTGATGATCGCGATCCGATCGCACAGCTCTTCGGCTTCTTCGAGATAATGCGTCGTCAGCACCACGGTCACGCCCTCGCGGTTCATTTCCGTGACCAGTTCCCACAGCTGGCGCCGCAGTTCGACATCGACGCCCGCAGTTGGTTCATCGAGGACAAGGATCGGCGGCGAATGCACCATCGCCTTTGCCACCAGCAGGCGCCGCTTCATCCCGCCCGACAGCGTGCGGGCGTAGGCGTTGCGCTTGTCGGCGAGACGCACTGCAGCGAGCAGTTCGTCACTGCGCCGGTCCTTTTTAGGAATGCCGTAGAACCCGCCCTGGTTTTCGAGCACTTCATAGGGTGTAAAGAAGGGATCGAAGACGATTTCCTGCGGCACGATGCCGATCGCGCGGCTGGCATTGCGGCGCTGGCTATCGATATCGAAGCCCCAGATCTCCGCCGATCCGCTGGTCTTGTTCACCAGTCCGGCGAGGATATTGATGAGCGTCGATTTGCCAGCACCGTTGGGCCCGAGCAAGCCGAAGATGGAACCTTGCGGCACGTCGAAGCTGACCCCGTTCAGCGCCAGCTTGCCCTGCGCCTCTTCGCCCTTCGCCCCCTTCGGCGCAGCGTAGCGTTTGACGAGATTATCGATGCGGATGGCAGGCGGTGTCGACATGGACGCCGCCCTAAGGGTCGAGGCGATTTAGCGCAAACAGCAATTGAATTCAGCGGCGCCCGCTATTATCCGCTCATCCCATGAATACACCTCCTCCCGAAGTGCTGATGGTCGAAACAAGGCGTGTGAGCTGCGACGGCGCAAGCGGTATTCGCGGCGGCAAGGATTACCGTCCTGCCGCGCTCGGTCATCCGCGCATCTATCTGGAAATCGACGAGCACGGCTATGTCGATTGCGGATATTGCGACCGCCGCTTCGTTCTGAAAGGCGGCCCGGCTGACGGGGCAGACCATTCGCAGCTGCCCGACATTTCCGAAGGTGCCGATCCCGGCCACCGCTAGCGCATGGGTTGCCCGGTGGCTGCTCTCTGCTGGTCAGCGTGCATTCAGGCCTGAAATGCTGTACTGCCGCGGTCAGACCAGAGGAGATTGCCATGCCCCGTACGCGCTTCCTTTCCAAAGCCCCGATCGCATCCGCCTGTGCCGGCACCGCAGCAGCGCTTGCCCTGTTCGCCAGCGCCCCTGTCGCAGCAGATGAGCAGAGCGAGAGCGACATCGAGACCGAGGTCGAAACCGAAGAATTGAGCAAGGGCGAGGAAAAGCTCGCCAAATTGCTCGAAGGGCGCGTTGCTGGCGAGCCGGTGCGCTGTATCCGCAACCGCCTCAACGGTCAGCTGCGCACAATCGAAGACACCGCCTATGTGTATGGCCGCGGCAATACCATTTATGTTCAGCGCACCCGCGACCCTGGACAAATCGACCGCAGCAACGTTCTTGTTTCGCAGCAATTCAACGGCACAAGACTGTGCAAATTGGATGTGGTTACCGCGGTCGACCGGCTTACGGGGTTGTTTAGAGGCGCGGTATTCTTCGAAGACTTCGTTCCGTACACCCGTGTCGAAGAGGATGGCGAGGCCAGCTAAAGCCAAGCCTCGCGCCGTCGCTGCCTAGAATACTGCGGCACTTTCCAGCTGCACCTTTGAGTTTGCACCCGGCTCACGCGGGGCGCGGTCTCTTTTGGCCGGGACTTCGAAACGCGGGGCCGTATCGTCATAGACAACGGTGCAAGCGATTTGCGTAGCCTCAATTTCGCGAGTGCGAATTGAGCCCCGATAGCGATCGAGGGCTTGCGCCTGCGCCCGCTCCGCTTCCGCTGCATAATGGTCGTATGTCTCATCGATACCGGTCTCGAACCGCCCATTGCCGCGTTTGCGCGATGATTGCGGCTGCCAATGCGGATCGCCGCTTTCCCGGATACCTGTCTCCGCTTGCCAGCCGGTCCTGCGACCGTGCCGATCACCCTCGTGATCGGGAAGCTGTGCGGGCGCTGACTGCCTCGAAGGCGCTTTCTTGGCGACTTTTTTCAGTATGAAAGAAGAGCCACCGGCCACCTGCTCGGCTTCGATCGCCTCAAGCTGCTTTCCAACTCGCCACGCGCTGTAAATCTCGCCCGAAAGACAGCTCAAGATGTTGACCCCCGCGATAAGCACGAGCCACATTTCAAGCGACAAATTCTGCAACATAAATGCTCCCTCTCCGGCCCACGCATCCGTGGCCGGCAATGCCATCCCCAAATTGATCCCATACCCGTTTCGGCGATCGATCAGACGACACCGGACCGGGTAGGGATAGTTACGAAGAGGCAAACTAAAGAGGGTTTGACCGGCGATTAGGTAATAACACCGGGTCGACCAATTTTACCGAGGGGAGAGCGGTATTAACCTTTGGACATGGCAGTCATGCGGCCAAGAATATCCTCGGCCTCGCTCATGATGCCATCGATCAGTTCCTGACACGTGGGGATGTCGTTGATGAGACCGGCGACCATGCCGCAGCTCCACGCGCCTTTATCCATGTCGCCTTCCATCATGATCGAAGGATAGACACCGGCCACTTCCGGCAGAATGTCCTGGATGGTTATCGCGTCGCCAAGCTCTTTTTCCTTTTCGAGCAGGCGATCGACCGCTTCGTTGTGCAGCACCCGTTCGGTGTTGCGCAGCGGGCGCATGACGAGGCGCGTGTCGAGCTCGCTCGCCTCGACGATTGCTTTCTTCACGTTGTCATGGACCGGCGCTTCCTTCGTCGCGATGAAGCGGGTGCCCATGTTCATCCCCTGCGCGCCCATGGCAAGGCTGGCGATGAGACTACGCCCGTCGGCCATGCCGCCGCTGGAAACGAACGGGATTTCAAGCTCGTCCGCCGCGCGCGGCAGCAGGATGAAGTTCGGAATGTCGTCTTCGCCAGGATGGCCGCCGCATTCGAAACCGTCGACCGACACCGCATCGCAGCCGATCTCCTGCGCTTTGAGTGAGTGCCGCACGCTGGTGCATTTGTGGATCACCTTGATCCCGGCATCTTTGAGTGGGCCGAGCAGCTCGACCGGATTGCGCCCGGCCGTCTCGACCACTTTCACCCCGCCATCGATCACCGCTTTGACAAGACCCGGATAATCGGGCGGCGTCAGCGTCGGCAGGATGGTGAGGTTCACGCCGAACGGTTTGTCCGTCATGTCGTGACAGCGCGCGATTTCGTTCGCGAGCTTTTCAGGCGTTCCTTGCGTCAGGCCGGTGATGATGCCGAGCCCGCCCGCATTGGAAACCGCCGCCGCCATCTCGGCAAAACCGACATAATGCATCCCGCCCTGAATGATGGGATGCTGGATGCCGAACATTTCGGTGATGGCGGTTTTCATGGTTCTTGTCTCCCGTGAGTGTCTGTTTGGCCGGGAGAGAAGCGGAGAATTGCCTGCCTTGCAAGCGCGGTTTTGAGGAGGGCGGAGGCCGTAGCGTCAGCCGCGCGGATCAGGCTGCATCGCCGCGCGGTTTCACCAAGGTGAGCACGATTCCTCCGATTATCGCCGCACCGCCCAGCGCCAATCTCAAGGTCAATGGCTCGGACAAGAAAGCAGCCGCCCCCAAGGCAGCGACAACGGGCGTTGCTAGCTGAACGGTGGCGACCGTGCCCAGCCCGAGCCGCGGCGTCACCTTGTACCAGAGCACATAACCTAGTCCGGAGGTAAGCGCGCCCGAGATCGTCGCAAGCATCACGCCATGCCAGCTCGGGACCCCGCTATCGAACCACAGCATGGGCAGGACCAAAGGTGTCGCCAACAGGAAATTGCGCGCTGTACGACCCGTGGCATCACCCTTGGACCTGCCGATCAGCGTGTACGCGCCCCATGCTATTCCAGCAACGGCCATAAGGGCAGCGGGGGCAAAGCCCGTCATCTCTCCGCCCGGCGCAAGCAGAGTGACGAGACCGCCCGATGCCAACACCAGACCGAGCCATCCCGGAACGCTCAACCGCTCACCCCGCACGTATCCTGCGGCGATGATAGTAGCTTGCACACACGCAAACAGGATCAGCGCCCCGATCGCCGCACCCAGGCTGAGATAGGCCAACGAAAAGCCTGCGACATATATTGCGAGAGATGCTGCACCCGGCGCATCCTTCATGCTGGGCCTTGCTCCGATTACCGGCAACAGGACCAGCGCGCCGGCAGCCAAGCGGATCGCGGAATATGCGCCCGCTTCGATCGCACCATCGGCGAGAGCCGCCCGCGCCAGCAGCGAGTTTCCGGCGAAGGCTATGATCGCAAAGGTGGCGAGGATGAGTGTGAGGCCAGCACCCCGCATGGCGTTTTCTCCTTGAGGGATCGACCGGGCTTCGCCGGCAAAGCCGCGAAAGTTACCTAGCCTCTAGCCTCGTCTTTTTCATCCCGCGTGATCGGCCCAGTCTCGCAGAGGTCGCTTACGACGCAGATATCGCATTTCGGGATGCGCGCGCGGCACACTTTCTTGCCGAACTGGATCAGCCAGAAATGTCCATCGCGCAGAGCCCATTCGGGGCTGCGCTCTTCCAGTTGCTGCGCAGTCTTCTCCGCGGTCTTTGCCTCCGTCAGCCCGATGCGATTGCATACCCGGTGCACATGGGTGTCGACCGCGATCACATCCTCGCCGAAAGTGAAGCTCATCACGATATCGGCGCATTTCCGCCCGATACCGGGCAGGCTCATCAGCCCATCGCGGGTGCTAGGAACCACGCCCTGATGTTCTTCGAGAAGCGCGGTGCAGAACTTGCGGATGTTCTTGGTTTTGTTGTTGTAGAGCCCGCACGGCTTGATCGCTTGCGCTATAACCTCGTCTTCCAGCGCGAGCATCTGATCGGGCGTCTTGGCCAGCTTGAAGAGCGCCTTGGTCGCCGCCGCCGTGTTCCTATCGAGCGATTGCGCCGAAAGCATGCATGAAATGCAGGAACGGAAAGCATCCGGCTGTCCCTTCGGCCCCTTCGCATTCTTCGTGCGCCCCGGCATCGCATCTGAAAGCTTGCGATAGACGTCTTCGACCTGTTTTTCGCTGAGCATGCTGGTTCAGCGAGCGGCGCGTCACGCGGTTCCCGTTTTGCAGTCGGCGCGTACGGGGCAGTCTTCGCATTGAGCCTTACGGGGCCGGCAATGTGTCTGTCCGAGTTTCTTCAGCAGCAGGTGATGCTCGTCCATGTCCTCGGCAGACCATTCTGGCGGCACGATCGGCATGAGCGCATCATATGTTTTCGCCGTGTCAGCCTTTGGCGGGACGATCCCCATACGCTGCATGATCCGGCGGTGATGTCCGTCGATCACCATGGCGCGGCGGTTGAACGTGCTTGCGTTCATCACACCCGCCGCATTCTTGCGCGCGACGCCGGGCAGCGTCTCGAGCCACTCCATCGCTTCGGCCGTTTCGAGATTGGACAGGTGCCGCAAATCGACGCTTCCGCGCTTGTCCACGATCGCAAGCAGGCACTGTTTCAGCCTCTTGGCCGCTACGCTCGGAAAAGTTTGCCGCTGCAATCGCGCTTCGAGGTTTCTTTCACTTACCTTTGCCACCGCGTCCCACGAACCGTATTCGGTGAGCAAGGCATCGGTCGATGCGTTCGACGCGGCGGTCTTGGTCTGCGCACCGATTACGCCGTGCACGAGCACCCATTCAGGAGAGCGGCGCTTTTCCGGCGGGCGAACAATCCGCCCGAACCTCTCGGTCAACGCAGCCTGCATGCGGCGCAGAATTTCGGTGCGAGGATCGGAGCCGAGCGGCAGTTCCATCAGGGTGTGCGGCGCTCCATCCAGTCGCTGCGCGCCGCCTGGATACCCTCGTTCGAACCGCTCGCTGTCATCGCCGCGAAGCCGGTATCGCTTGCCGGATCATAGGTGACGACCGATTTATAGGCACCGTTGCTTCCGCTTTGCCAGCTGAGCAGCTGGCCATTGCTCGTTTCAAGGAAGCGTCCGCCCAAGGTATAACCCTCTTCGGGCGTGGTGATCGTCATCAGCCGATCGAGCGAACCGGCGCTCAGCCCGCCTTTGTGCGGGAAACGGGCCAAAGCGATCAGGTCTCGCGGCGTGCTGGCAAGGCCGCCCGCGCACGTAAGAAAACCCGGCATCGGACGCGGAGGAGACGCCGGAGCCTGTGCCCCCTCCCCTATCTGTCCGAAAAAGACGCGGCTCTCTCCAAGTCCCGCTGGTTGGAGGATCAGTTCCTCCAGAACCGAAGCGATGGGTCTGCCCGTCTGCTTCTCGATGACGGCCTGGACAACAACCCAATTGACGAGATCGTAAGACCACCGGTCCCCGGGCAAGCCAGTCAGTTCCCCTGTCGCATACCGCTCCACCGCAGTGGCGGCGTCCGGTGTCGACATGACAGAGCGCGGATCGGCCTGAAACGCCGGGAGCAGGCCGTCGGCAATTGCGCTGCGGCTCGCCAGCGCGTCAGCAAGCTTGATCGGGCCGATTGGTGAGCCCGCAAATTGCGGCAGCAATTGCCCGATCGTATCATCGATGGACAAGACCCCGCGGTCATCGAGCCGCAAGGCGGCCAAGGTACACGCGAACTTGCCGATCGAACCGGATTCGTAAAGCGCACCTGGATCATCATCGCCAGCGACATCACTGGTGATTTGACCGTTCCCGTCGAGCTTGGCGTAAGCGAACGATCCCGCCAGCGACGGGACCGACGACACCAACACTGCCGAAGCGGCACACAATTCCAGAATGCGCAAGGATCGAGGCTTCATTCCGTGATCACTCCCACTTGATCTCAGCCGCTCCGCATCCACGAGTTTCTATCGGCAATTCGAATTAGTTTCCTACCGCTCGAACGCAATCGAGAAGGTGACCGGAACAGCCGGAGTGATCGTATCGAGCCCTGCCAGCTCGCGCAGCTGATCGATGCCTGTGCCAAGCCCGAAGGCATCGGCGTAGACAATCACCGGGTCGGTGGTTGTGGCAATCACTCTGTCAGCCCCCGCCCGCGTCACTCGCAGCTCAGTATCGATGTCCCGCTCGATGCCAGCGAGGCTTAGAGTGGCGGAAAGCGGCTGAACCGTGCTTTCACCCACCGCAAGGCTCTCGAACGCCGCCGGGTCGATCTGCGCTGTAACGGTGGCCTTAGGATTTTGCGCGACGTTGAAGAAGACCTCGCGCATGCGTTCATCGCGGATATCGACACCGGTGCTGACCGATGAAAGGTCGATTTCAACCGTGGCGGTACCTTCCGGCGTGACATTTCCGCTCAGCTGCGTGAACTCGTTCACTTCGAGCACTTCGCCGGACTTCACCGAAACGTAGCTCAGGTTCGACGCGCTGCTATCGACTGTCCATTCGTCATCCACCAGCGGCGATGGCGCCTGTTCGCTCGGCTGCGCACATCCGGCGAGGGCGACAATTCCGGCGGCCGAAAGAAGGCTGAGATGATTGGTCATGGGACTGGCCTTGCTCACAATGAATGTTTGTTCCGATTACCAGAACGCGTCGCAGCGGCAATAGTTGCTCGGTTCGGCTGTTATTCCCACTCGATCGTTCCGGGCGGCTTCGACGTATAGTCATAGACCACCCGGTTGATGCCCTGCACCTCGTTGACGATCCGGGTCGCGACCCGCGTCAGGAAACTCGCATCGAAGGGGTAGACATCGGCGGTCATCCCATCGGTGCTGGTCACAGCGCGCAGGCCGCAAACACTGTCATAGGTGCGCCCGTCGCCCATCACGCCGACGGTCTTCACCGGCAGCAAAACCGCGAATGCCTGCCAGATCGCGTCGTACAGCCCTGCATTGCGAATTTCTTCGAGATAGATCGCGTCCGCCTTGCGCAGGATATCGCAGCGCTCCTTGGTGACTTCGCCCGGAATGCGGATGGCAAGGCCGGGTCCGGGGAAGGGGTGGCGGCCAACGAAGCCTTCGGGAAGGCCAAGCTCGCGGCCGAGATCACGGACCTCGTCCTTGAACAGCTCGCGCAGCGGTTCGACCAGTTCCATGTTCATGCGCTCGGGCAGGCCGCCGACATTGTGGTGGCTCTTGATCGTGACGCTGGGGCCGCCGGTGAACGAAACGCTTTCGATCACGTCCGGATAAAGCGTGCCCTGCGCGAGAAAATCCGCCCCGCCGACTTTCTTGGCCTCCGCTTCGAACAGGTCGATGAACGCACCGCCGATGAACTTGCGCTTCTTTTCGGGATCGGTGACGCCCGCTAGCCCATCGAGAAAGGTCTTTTCCGCATCAACCGCGACGAGCGGGATGTTGTAATGATCGCGAAACAGCGAGACGACCTGCTCGGTTTCGTTGAGCCGCATCAGACCGTGATCGACATAGACGCAGGTCAGCTGGTCGCCGACCGCTTCGTGGATGAGAACCGCCGCAACCGCCGAATCGACCCCGCCGGAAAGACCGCAAATGACCTTCCCGTCGCCCACCTGCGCGCGGATTTCTTCGAGCTTCGTCTTGCGGAACTCTGCCATGGTCCAATCGCCCGCAAGTCCGCAGACATGGCGCACAAAATTGGCAAGGAGCTTCGCGCCGTCGGGTGTGTGGACCACCTCGGGATGGAACTGGATGCCGTAAAACCGGCGATCCTCGTCGGCGGTTATCGCGAACGGCGCGCCGTCGGAGGTCGCCACGGTCGAGAAACCGGGGGCAAGCTCGGTCACCTTGTCGCCGTGGCTCATCCAGACCTGGTGCCGCTCTCCCGGCTTCCACATACCGTCGAACAGCGTGCAGTCGGTATCGACATCCACGAAGGCGCGGCCGAATTCGCCCATGTCGTGGCTGAGTACGCTCCCGCCGAGCTGTTTTGCCATGACCTGCTGGCCGTAGCAGATACCGAGTATCGGGATCCCGGCTTCGTAGAATTCGTCCGGAGCGAGCGGCGGATCGTCGTCGTTCACGCTTGCCGGCCCGCCCGACAGGATGATGCCTTTCGGGTTCAGCCGGTCGAACGCCTCGCGCGCGCTGCTGAAAGGGACGATCTCGGAATAAACGCCCGCTTCGCGCACCCGGCGGGCGATGAGCTGCGTTACCTGGCTGCCGAAATCGACAATCAAAATCGAATCTGGGAGATGCTCTGCGTCCATTCGCGACGAGTTACGGAGGCCGCCCCGGCCTGTCCAGCATGCCGTAACGTCATCGAGGCAGCAGTCGACAGATATCACGCTGCGCCGCAGGAATCTGCGAAAAATAATTCGAATTTTCGTTGCAAAACGGGGAACCGATCCTGCGCACTTCGCATTTGCACAATCATCTTGTGCGATGCACCAAGGTTTCAAAGAACAACTGAATGCCGGTCAACGGTGTCGCAAACCTCTTCAACCGGAGTATTTCTAATGCGTTTCACTCTCCCTCTCCTCGCCCTCGCGGCTATCGCAGCACCTGCTTCCGCTCAGTCCGGCGAAGAAGTCGTCGACGTACGCATCGCGATTGCCGACATCAATCTGAACACAGCCGAAGGCCGCAGCGCTCTCGAGCAGCGCATCGACGCACAGATCGAAAAGGCCTGCACCATCGAAACGAATTCGCGTTACGGCTACGGCCGCGACATCATCGATGAAAAATGCCTCGCCAATGCCCGCGCCGACGCGCTGGCAAAGGTCGAGCGCGTTGCTGCCGATCGGGCACGCGGCGGCCGCGAAGTCGCAGCCAACTGATCCTGGCTGATCGCACTGCGATCAAACCCGAAAGAATGCGGCCGCTGGAGCAATCCGGCGGCCGTTTTCTTTTTGAATGCCCACGAGCAGGCAGCGCGCTGACGTCGTCGGGTCATGGCTTGTGTTGCGTATTTTGCATTAAACTTGCGGGTTTTCGCATTTGAGTTTCACGCATTCGAACATCATTTGGTTCTCAGCGGCGACCGGGACAATCTCTCTCCATTCCGGCTCGGCGTGAACATGCGGTTCTGACTTCAAACAAGGATCGGGATCGCAGTCTGCTTGTTGCCCGTAGGCAGCCGAACGCGAGACGCAGGCCGGATGTCTTCCAGGATCCGGCGGCAAGTCTCTTAGCGATCAGCGTATCTCCCCCTACGCTGAGGCTGCTGTTGGAAACGCGACGTCGATGTCACCGGGCGCCCGGATGAGCGCTTATTCGTACATCGAACCTCTGCGTCCAACCGACACGGCACCAAAGCAGCGAGCGAGACGCGGCCGCCACACCCCCCCGAACCGGCGGCCGCGTCTCCACTCTTATCAGCCCAGTCTTTGCGCGCGGTCCCGCAATTCGGTTTTCAGCAGCTTGCCGATATGGCTGCGCGGCATTTCATCGATTGCGTGCAGAGCCGACAGCCGCTGCGTCTTGCCCAGCCGGGCATTCACCGCGCCGCAGATTTCCTCACACGTGCGCGCGCCCTCCCTGAGCACCGCGAAACCGACAGGCGTTTCGCCCCACTGTTTCGACGCGATGCCGACTACGGCGGCCTCTGCAACGTCAGGCTCCTTTTCCAGCTCGGCCTCCAAATCGCTCGGATAGATGTTGAAGCCGCCGGAAATGATCATGTCCTTCGCCCGTCCGACAAGCTCGACGAAGCCGTCCTCATCGACCCGGCCGATATCGCCCATGCGCATCCAGACCTCACCGGTGTCAGGATCGGTCCATTGTGCCTCGGCAGTCTTGTCCGGGCGGTTCTTGTAGCCCGACATCATCGTCTCGCTGCGCCCGATGAGATTGCCCGGAGTGCCCGGCGCGACTTCGTTGTCATCGTCATCGACCACTTTCATCACACTGCCGGGCGCAGGCCTGCCAACAGTGTGGAGCTTTTCAGGGAACTGGTCCGCTTGCAGCAGGCACACCACACCGCCTTCGGTCATCGAATAAATCTCGACCAGACCGCCCGGCATCCGCTTCAGCACTTCGCGTTTCAGTTCCGGCGAAAACGGCGCGGAGGTACAGTATTTCATCGCGAGCGAAGAGAGATCGAAATCGTCGAAGTCTTCGAAATCCATCAATCGCTGATATTGCACCGGGACCAGCATGGTGACGGTCGTGCGGTCATCCTGCGCGTGTTGCAGCCACTTGGCGCAATCGAACTTCCCCATGATCCGCACAGTTCCGCCCGCAAATAGCGGCGCTAGGAATGCCACCATCGTGGTGTTCGAATAGAGCGGCGTTGAGGCAAGCGAACGCACCGACAAGCCTCCTACGAGATAGGAAAGCGCGGTCGAGGCGAATTGGCGCCAGCGCATCGCATGCGAATGAACGATCCCCTTCGGAATGCCGGTCGTCCCGGAGGAATAGATGATATTGAACGGATCGCCTGGTTCAGGACCGAAAGCTGGCGCAGTGGTACCGGGCGGAGCCATCCACGCCCCGATGTCTTCGAGCGGCACCCGCATCAGGTCCGCCATGAAGTCGGAGCCCAATTCATCGGCTTTTGCCCTATCAATGAAGAGGTGCTGCGCTCCGGAATCCCTCGCCATACCGGCGAGCTGCTCTGCCGAGGCGCTGGTGGTCAGCGGGGCTGCCACGCCCCCTGCACGAATCGCGGCGAGGAACACCAGCGCGTAATTGATCGATGAAGTGCCGAGGATCGCAACCGACTGCCCGCGCTCCAGCCCGGTATCGATCAGCCGCGCCGCTATCCGATCGATCCGGTCGAGCATCTCCGCCCAGCTCAATGCGCCCGCATCATCAAGAAGCGCTGGATGGTCCGGCTGAGTTTCCGCCCACGCGGCCAGAATTTCAGGAAACGATCCGAATTCCGCGCTCAATCTCTCGATCATATCACCCAAAACGCTCTCCGCGGCGCGTCAATCGCGCATACGATCGAGAATTTGGCGCAAGTCCGCAAGCAGGGGAAGCAATTGTTGCAGCAGGTCGTCCGGAACCTGCTCGTTGACCTCGGCGAGAGGGCCGGCAAGGCGCGTCAGGCACTCCTCCCGCATGGCGACACCGGACGCTGTAATGGACACACGCTTGGCCCTCCCATCCGCGGGATCCGGCGCTATCTCGACCAGCCCCCTCCGCTCCAGCCGGGCGAGCGTGTTGGTCATTGTCGGGCGGCTGACCTGGAACGCGGAAGCCAGCTGGGCCGGGGTCCGGTAATCATGGCCCAATCGGACGAAGTGGTTCAGGATACCGAACTGAGCGATCGTCATCCCGCGCGGCAGGCTTTGCGTGAATGTATGGCTCGCCAGCTGATCTATGATCCCGATCTCGTTGAATACCTGGTAGGCGAGGGGATCATCTGTGCTCATACGAGATGGGTGTCTAACGGCCAGCGCGGAGTTGGACCAGTCTCGGGCCCGTATCCGACGCGGGCGAGCATCTGCACGCGCTCACCGGCCTTTGCTCCCGCAAGCTCATACACCTTGCGGAACATCGGCTGGACCTCCTCATATTCCTGCAGGCTCTGGCTCATCGGGTGCATGGAAAGGCCAAGCGCTGTCGCGGTAAGATTGGCGCGCATATACTGGCGTCCGGCTTCCAGCTGGTCCTCGCGGGAATTGCCGGGAGTGGTAATCCACACGAGCGCGGGGATCGATCCGTAAGTGGTTCGCATCATGTCCAACCCTTGCTGAAAAGCGGAGCTTTGCGGATCGGCAAGGCTGCTACGATCGACCATGCCGACCATCGCACCCGCCTCGATCATGGGTCCGTAAAGTTCGATACCGTCGGGATTGGCATCGACTTCCTTGTGCCCGATCCGCATCAGCTCGACGCTTTCCATATTGGCCGCAGGCGTCAGCATCTCGGTTTCGATTGCGGATACGATCTGCTCGCGAAACAGACCTATTCGGGAGGCGTCGGTGGTGAAGTCTCCGCCTGACGCCATGGCGGCAGCCAGGGTCTCGGCGCCGACTTGGCGCGAGAGATCATATTCCTCCTTGTTCGATCGGCGGTTCGCAATCTGAGCGAAGAGCGGATCTCTGCGCACATTCGCGTCCTCGACGAAGCGCAAGGCCGCCACCGGCCCAGCGGCGATCGAAGCATCATCGGTGCCGGCTGGAAATGGCGTTATTTCCAACCTCCGTCCTCTTTCGGCCGCGGCGATACGCGCCGTTTCGATGAATGTGCCGAAACCTATCGTGGTCTGGCGATCGAACGGGTCGGTATCCGGCAACCGGCGCTCAGGATCGCAAGTCAGGATTGCGGTGTCGGCGCCGACCAGCTCGATTTGCCAGGGCTGGCGATTATGCGGGTTGGGCGCGAGGATGGCGAACCGAAAGGCATCGAGCCGCGGATCGGCGACCGCGTTTTCAGTAACCTCCCACGGCTCGAACGCGGTCGTCGGTGTGCGAGTGACCCGCCAGACCCCGCCCATCGCTACCAGCGCCGTCCCACCCAGTCCTGCCGCCAAAATTCCGCGCCGATTCACACCTGCCATTTCCATCTCCCTATTTGATTAGTTGGCTAACTACATGATGTGCAGGGAGTTTGCAAGGGGTGCGAGTTAGCCGGGCCTCCTCGCTTGGCGAAGGTGCGAAATTTGGCCGGTGGAAAAAGCTCCGGCGGGGCGCTTGCAAAGTTTGGGTTTCGCCACCGCAGCGCCTATATAATCGGCATGGAAGAAAACACTCCCGACAACAGCGAAACGCCGCCCGAAAAAACAAAGCAAATGGGCGATTACGGCGCGGATTCCATCAAGGTTCTGAAAGGTCTCGATGCCGTTCGCAAACGCCCCGGCATGTATATCGGCGACACCGATGACGGATCGGGCCTGCACCATATGGTGTTCGAGGTTTCGGACAATGCCATTGACGAAGCACTCGCCGGACACTGCGACCTCGTCCTAATCGAACTCAACCCCGATGGCAGCGTCTCGGTTGAAGACAATGGCCGCGGTATTCCTGTCGACATGCACAAGGAAGAGGGTGTTTCCGCAGCAGAGGTCATCATGACTCAGCTGCATGCAGGGGGAAAGTTCGAGAACACTTCCGACGACAACGCCTATAAGGTGTCGGGCGGCCTGCACGGCGTGGGCGTTTCGGTCGTCAACGCCCTGTCCGAATGGCTCGAGCTTACGATCTGGCGCGATGGCAAGGAGCACTGGATGCGCTTCGAGCATGGCGATGCCGTGAACAGCCTCGAGGTAAAAGGCCCCGCTCCCAAGGTCGATCAGAACCCCGATGACAATGGCTTCAAGAAGGGGACACGCGTCACATTCCAGGCGTCGACCGACACTTTCAAGAACGTTACCGAGTTCGATTTCGACAAGCTGGAGCATCGTTACCGCGAACTCGCTTTCCTCAATTCGGGCGTGCGCGTCCTGCTGCGCGACAAACGGCACGAGGAGGTGCAGGAGCACGATCTCTATTACGAAGGCGGCATTGCGGCCTTCGTCAAATATCTCGACCGAAACAAGGACGCCCTCATCGCAGAGCCGATTTCTGTCTCCGCCGAAAAGGACGGTATCGGCATCGACGTCGCGCTCGAGTGGAACGACAGCTATTACGAGAACGTCCTCACCTTCACCAACAACATTCCGCAGCGCGATGGCGGCACCCACCTCGCCGCCTTCCGCGCCGCGCTCACGCGCACGCTCAATGGTTACGCCGACCGTTCGGGCCTGCTGAAGAAGGAAAAGGTCTCGCTGTCAGGCGAGGACATGCGCGAAGGCCTGACGGCGATTGTCAGCGTCAAGCTGCCCGATCCGAAATTCTCCTCGCAGACCAAGGACAAGCTGGTGTCCTCCGAGGTTCGCCAGCCGCTTGAGTCGCTGATGAGCGAGAAGATGAATGACTGGCTGGAAGAAAACCCGGCCGATGCAAAGCTCATCATCCAGAAGATCATCGATGCGGCGGCGGCTCGAGAAGCTGCGAAGCGCGCCCGCGAAATGAGCCGCAAGGGCGCGATGTCCGTAGCCTCGCTGCCCGGCAAGCTCGCCGACTGTCAGGAACGCGACGCGACGAAGGCCGAACTGTTCCTTGTGGAGGGCGATTCCGCAGGCGGTTCGGCCAAGCAGGGCCGCGACCGCAAGACACAGGCGATCCTGCCGCTAAAGGGCAAGATCCTCAACGTAGAGCGCGCGCGGTTCGATCGGATCATCTCGTCCAAGGAGGTCGGAACACTGATCCAGGCGATGGGCACCGGCATTCGCGACGAATTCGATCTGGAGAAGCTGCGCTACCACAAGATCGTGATCATGACCGACGCCGATGTCGACGGCGCGCATATCCGCACGCTGCTGCTCACCTTCTTCCACCGGCAGATGCCGGAGATCGTGAAGGCCGGGCATCTTTTCATCGCGCAGCCGCCTTTGTTCAAGGTATCCAAGGGCCGCAGCGAGGTCTACCTGAAGGATCAGCCGGCGCTCGATCGCTACCTCGTCGATGCCGGGCTTTCGGGCCGCGTGCTTGAGACGGCAACTGGCGCGCGTTCGGGCGACGACCTGCGCACTCTTGTCGAGCATGCTTTGCGCATCCGCAATCTCATAGCTTTCGTGCCGCGCAAATATGACGCGGCTATCGTCGAGCAGATGGCGCTGTCGGGTGCGCTCGACCCGGCTCTCGATCAGAATACCCGCAAGCAGGCGCTCGATCTGACGGCAGAGCGGCTCGCCAATGCCGATGACGATGCGCAGTGGTCCGCCGATTTGCGCGCCGATGGTTCGGTGATGTTCGCCCGCGTGTGGCGCGGCGTGGCCGATGCGCACGAGATCGAGGCCAAGTTCCTCGACAGCGCCGAAGCGCGCAAGCTGCACCTGCTGGCTGCCGAACACGCAGAGGTTTATGCGCAGGCGGCAAAACTCGCCAAGGCCAAGGCCGCGGAGGAGGAAGAACCTGTTGTTGCCGAGGACGATGAGGAGGTTATCGATGCCAGCGCCGATGACGCGATCTTCCGCCCGACCGAACTGCTCGACAACGTCCTTGCAGCAGGGCGCAAGGGCCTCTCCATCGCCCGCTACAAGGGTCTGGGTGAGATGAACGCCGAACAGCTGTGGGAGACCACGCTCGATCCCGAAGCGCGCATCCTCCTGCAGGTGAAAGTCGAAGACGCCGACGTGACGGATGAGATCTTCACCCGCCTGATGGGCGACGTCGTCGAACCGCGCCGCGAGTTCATTCAGGACAACGCGCTGAACGTGGCGAACCTGGACGTTTAGGAACCCATCCGGGCGCCACGTTGATAAGTCGCTTTGACGCTTGATGTTTGGACTCTATGGTCCGACATCGAGCGTTATGAGCACCGAGCCACACCATACCAGCGAGCTTCAGCAGGCCAGCTTCCTGCTCGTGCTGGCGGCTGTCACGTTCCTGCTGGTGTGGATTTCGTGGCCGTTTGCAACGCCGCTTTTATGGTCCGCACTGGCTGCGATCATGTTCCAGCCGCTGTACAAATGGGCGCTGATAAAGTGTCGCGGGCGGCGCAATCCCGCGGCTTTGCTCACGCTCATGGTGATCCTGCTGGCGGTGATCCTCCCGGCGCTATGGATTGGAACTCTGGTCGTCCGTGAAGCGCTGACGCTCATCGCTGCCTTGCAAGAGGACCCCATCGATCTCGCTGCGATGGCCAGCGATGTCTATGCAATGCTGCCCGGCGTGGTTCAGGAAATGGTCGATCGCAGCGGCTGGACCGACATGAGCGAAGCGCAGACAAGGCTGCAGGAAATCCTCGGCGAAAGTGCCGGCATGCTCGCCAGCGAGGCGGTATCCATCGGCAGCGGCGCGCTCGGCTTCATCCTCAGCTTCGGTCTCGCGCTTTATGTAACGTATTTCCTCCTCCGCGACGGTTCGCGCATCGGCGAAACCATCCTGCACTCTGCCCCGATCGAGCGTGAGATTGCCGACCGCCTCGCGGAACGGTTCCTCGGCATCGTGCGCGCCACGATCAAGGGGTCGGGCGTCGTCGGCCTGGTTCAAGGCACACTCGGCGGCATCACCATGGCGATCGTGGGCATGCAGTCCGCCTTGCTGCTGGGCGTGTTGATGGCGATCCTTGCCCTGATCCCGGCGGTCGGAACCGCGCTGGTCTGGGCGCCGGTGGGTGTCTGGCTGCTCGTAACCGGATCGATTTGGGAAGGCATTTTCGTTCTCGGTGCGGGCTTCATCGTGATCAGCTCTGCCGACAATGTCCTTCGCCCGATACTGGTCGGGCGCGACACCGGGATTCCCGACTGGATCATCCTCGTGACCACTCTGGGGGGCCTATCGATCGCAGGTTTCTCCGGCATCGTGCTCGGCCCGCTCGTTGCGGGCCTGTTTCTTGCCAGCTGGTCGATCCTTCAGGAACAGCGCGCCGAAGACGAAGAAGCAGCTGCGCTATATCGAACGCGGGTCGGCATCGACGGGAAAGCGCGGCCGGATACCGACGATCCGAAAGACCCCGAGCCGGTCCGTCAACACGAGGACGCATAGGCCGTGCAGTCGCTGGTCGAACCAGGCAGCCAGGCCGAACAGGTCGGCAGGCTCCTCTTAGCAGTGGCGATCGTCCTGTTCCTGCCCGCACTCCCATTCGGCAATTACCTTATCTACCCATTCGTTATCCTGACCACTTGGTTTCACGAGATGGGCCATGGCCTGACCGCGCTCGCACTGGGCCAGGATTTCGTGCGCCTGATGATCTTCGCCAACGGATCGGGCGTTGCGGAAAGCATGGTGTCTTTGGACGCATCGGTGTTCACGAGAGCGGCGATCGCAGCCGGCGGACCGCTCGCGCCGAGTTTCGTTGGCGCGGGGCTTATCATGACGAGCGCCCATCCCAAATTGTGGCGCCCGATGCTGTGGGCTGTCGCGGCGGCTATTCTGATCTCCGTCATCATCTATGTCCGCTCGGTCGTGGGCTATGCCGTGCTGCCATCGGTTGGTGCCATTTTGGCGGTCATTGCCTGGCGCGCCCGCGCCGGATTTGTGCGCTTTACCCTCCAGTTCATCGGCATATTGGCGGCGATGAGCATGATATCGGACTTCGATTATCTGTTCACCGAAGAAGCGGTGATCGGCGGCGATCGCATCTTGTCGGACACGGGCCAGATCGAAGCCGCGCTGGTCCTTCCGCACTGGGTCTGGGCGACATTGCTGCTTCTCACATCGGTCACGATGGTTGGCGCGAGCCTGAAATATGCGCTGAATGAAAGACGTCTGCGTGCCCGCCCTCCGAAGCCGCCCGCGAACGTGCTGCAGTTCAAGCGTAAACGCTAAGGCAAGTCCGATCCGGCCCGAGCGAAAGTGATAATCGGCGCTCCGCCGGTATCACGCTAGCCTGAGGGTATGGACGACAACGCACTACAAAAGGTCGCAGATCGCGTCGCTATCGAGGAGGTGCTCACACGCTATTGCCGCGGCATTGACCGCTGCGACCCGGACGAGCTGGCACGCGCTTTCGCCCACGACGCGCAGATCGATTACGGAAATGGGCCGAAACCTGTCGGCGAGACTATCGAAGGCCTGATGGCGGGGCTCGGCGCGATGCGGCTGACCCAGCACAATATCGGCAATGTCATGTGCGAGGTGGAAGGCAATGAGGCGCGCGCGGAAACTTACTGTGTTGCGCTGCACATCCTGCCTGGCGGTGGCGAGGAACCCGATACCGAACTGGTCGTCGGCGGGCGGTATCTGGACCGATTGGTGAAGCGTGATGGAGACTGGCGCATAGCCAATCGGATCTACATCATGGACTGGAACCGCCAGCAGGCTGCCACCATGCAGGACCGCGGCGGCCTGTTCGATACGCTAGGTCGCCGAGGCGCACGCGCGCCGGCCGACCCGTCTTACGCTTGGTGGGCTGGTGAGAGCTAGGTCGCGATCCGGATCGTGTTGACGCCGGTGGCCTCGCCTCCGGCCTCGGCCGAGAGGCCGATAAACATGGTATCGACGATCCGCGCGAGCTTTTGCTCGGTCAGTTTTTCGCCGAGATAAATCAGCGAATCCGGCACCGTGTAGTTCGATACCATCTGATTGATGAGCGAAAGCGCCTCGTCGATTTCGAGGCCGGCGAAATATCCCTCGGCCTGCGCCTCGGCGATCAACTCACACTGGTAATGATCGGCCAGGTCGACATAGGACCGGACCCGTTCGAAATTGGCAGCGCCCATTTCGCAGATATTGGTGAAGAATTCAGGATCCTCGCGAAACCGGTCGCGCGATATGACGAAGCGGCGACGGAAAAATTCATAAAGTTTGCGATTGGGCGGAAGATCGGTTTCGAGGACCTCTTCCATCGCCGCCATATGCGGTTTCAGCCAACTCTGCGCGATCGCATCGAAAAGATCATCGTAATCGATGAATATCTGTTCGAAGCGGGCACGCGATACTCCGCTTTCGTTGATCGCTGTCGCGAACGGAACCTCCGCACCGCGCTCCTTTACGAGATCGAGAACCAGCTCCGCAATTCGCGCCCGCTCGTTCTCTCTTGTCTCTTCGCTCAAAACCATTCGCGACCCGACCTCCTCAGTGACGGGTAAATAGGGTGCGATCACCGCTGCTTAAAGGCTTCGCCTTGCAAAAAATTGTGCGACGCAGCGACGCGCTGCGTCAGCACAGCTACATCAGCCAGCCGATTTCGGGGGCATCGGGAAAAACGCCGAGGTGCGCCGCTTGTAATCGGCGTATTTGTCGCCCTTGGATTTATCCATGCCTTTTTCCAGCAGGGTGACGCCGGACCACTTCGTCAGTGTGAAGGTCAGGAACAGCGGCCCGATGACGGTATAAAGAGCATAGTCCCAGCCCGCGCTCGCGCAGACGATCCAGATGCCCCACCACGCCATGAAATCGCCGAAATAGTTCGGGTGACGCGTGTAGCGCCACAGGCCCGTGTCCAGCACCTTGCCATCGTTATCTGGATTGTTCTTGAAACGCGTCAGCTGCCAATCGCCGACCCATTCGAAGAAGATACCGATCAGATAGACGGCGACGCCGACATAGGCGAGCGCAGTGATCGGCGCGGGCGCTTCGCTGGCCAGGATCCCGACCTGAGCCGGGCTGGACACCGCGAACAGCAAAACCGCCTGGCCCAGCCATACCTTCGTCAGCGCGGCGATGACGAAATTGCCCTTTTCGCGGTCTTTCTTGAGGATCATCTTATAGCGCTTGTCCTCACCGTGCTTCCACCACCGCGCGAACAGATAGATGCCGAGCCGGAAACCCCACGCCGTCGTCATCGCCAGCAGCAAGGTGGCGAGCGGGCCGGGTTCATCGAGCTGGATCCAGCTGACCAGCGCCATCACGCCCATCCCTGCACCCCAGAACGCATCGACGAACGACACATCGTTGATCCGCACGGAAATCAGCCACTGGATCAGCACCAGCACGATCAGCACGGCGGCGTTGATTGCCAAAGCTTCAAACATCGTTGCGCCCCTCGATAATCGCTTTCGCCTGCGCCTCGAGAACCTTGAAACGGTCGTAATCGGGCAGCTTTGACCGGAACCATTCCGCCAGCTTAAGCAGGTCCTCGCCATAATTCCCGGACGGGACCAGCGGTTCCCCAAAGCCGATGATCATCTTGTCGTTATCGGCATAGGCAGGAACGATCGGCACTCCGGCAGCCTGCGCAATGTTGTAAAAGCCGGACTTCCACTTTCCGTCCGAAGAGCGGGTTCCCTCGACTGCCATGACGAGTGCAAGCTCCTCGCGCCGGCGAAATTCCTCTTTCATTTGCTCGACGGTGTTGGCTTTGCGAGTGCGATCGACCGAGATGCCGCCCATATCGAGCATGAAGTTCTTCATGATGCCCTGAAACAGCGTGTGCTTGCCCATGAAATTGGGCTGCACCCGCTCATGCTTGGTCGCGCCCGCGAAGAAAACGAAGTCCCAGTTGGATGTGTGCGGCGCGCCGGCGATCACGTATTTCTTGAGGTTCCTCGGAAGGTGGCCTTCGATCCTCCAGCCCTTCCACTTGTAGAGAAACAGGATGATCCGGTTCACGATCCGCGAAAGCAGCGTGACCTGCCGAGTTTCGTTATGGCGCAATGTGTTCTCTCTCCCCTGAAAAACGTGCCTAGCAGTTACGCAGGGGAATGCGAGAGGGTTTCAGCCGTTACATCCTGAACACACCGAACTGCGGCCGCTCTGGTATTGGCGCTTCCAGCGTTGCCGCAAACGCCAGGCCGAGCACGTCGCGGGTCTGAGCAGGGTCGATCACCCCGTCATCCCACAGCCTTGCAGTGGCGTAATAAGGGTTGCCCTCGTCCTCGTATTTCTGGCGGATTGGGGCCTTGAAGGCCTCGGCCTCTTCGTCGCTCCAGCTGTCGGCGTCGCGGTGGACGGTGGCGAGGACCGATGCGGCCTGCTCACCGCCCATCACCGAGATGCGCGCATTAGGCCACGTGAACAGGAAGCGCGGGGAATAGGCGCGGCCCGCCATGCCGTAATTGCCCGCGCCGAAGCTGCCGCCGATGACCACGGTGATCTTGGGCACAGTCGCAGTCGCGACGGCGGTGACGAGCTTTGCGCCATGCTTGGCGATGCCCTCCGCCTCGTACTTCCCGCCGACCATGAAGCCGGAAATATTCTGCAGGAACAGCAGCGGGATGCGCCGCTGGCAGGCAAGCTCGATGAAGTGCGCGCCCTTCTGCGCGCTTTCGGAAAACAGCACGCCGTTATTGGCGAGGATCGCGACCGGCATACCCCAGATGTGAGCAAAGCCGCAGACGAGCGTTGAGCCATAGTGCTGCTTGAATTCATGGAACTCGCTGCCATCGACCAGCCGGGCGATAACTTCGTGCACGTCATAGGGTGCGCGCACGTCTTCGGGCACGATGGCGTAGAGATCGTCGCCGTCGAACTTGGGCGGTCGCGGTTCGTGCAGGTCGATATCCTTCGCCGCCGCATGGTTGTCCCCCAGATGCGAGACGATATCGCGCACGATGGTAAGCGCGTGCTCGTCATTCTCTGCGAGGTGATCGACGACGCCCGATTTCTTGGCGTGGAGGTCGCCGCCGCCAAGGTCCTCGGCGCTAATCTCCTCACCCGTTGCCGCTTTCACCAGTGGCGGTCCAGCAAGAAAGATTGTGCCTTGGTTGCGCACGATCACCGTCTCGTCGGACATCGCGGGCACATAAGCCCCGCCCGCCGTACAGGAGCCCATGACGCAGGCAATCTGCGGAATGCCCAGCGCAGACATATTCGCCTGATTGAAGAAGATGCGCCCAAAGTGATCGCGGTCGGGAAAGACCTCCGCCTGATGCGGCAGGTTCGCCCCGCCGCTATCGACGAGGTAGATGCACGGCAGCCTGTTCTCCTGCGCAATCTCCTGCGCGCGCAGGTGCTTCTTGACCGTCATCGGGTAGTAAGTGCCGCCCTTCACGGTCGCATCGTTGCACACGATCATCACTTGCCGGCCCGAGACACGCCCGATCCCGCAGATCAGCGACGCGCCGTTGATGTCGCCCTCATACATGCCGTTGGCGGCAAGCTGACCGACCTCAAGAAAGGGCGAGCCCGGATCGAGCAGCCGCTCAACCCGCTCACGGGGGAGCAACTTGCCTCTAGAGACGTGACGCTCGCGGCTGCGCTCTGGCCCGCCCAGCGCGGCCTCGGCGACGGTCGAGCGCAGGTCTACTGCGAGCGCCTTGTTGTGCTCGACACGCGCCTTCGCGTCGGGTGCTTCGCGATCGAGCTTGGATGTGAGAATAGGTGCGGTCATATCATGATGCCTAGAGCGATTAAGATTGGGGTCGATACCAAAAGATAAATGGTCTTCGCTCCTTGAGCTCGACCAAAGGCGAGCACAGCCGCGCTCATCGTTGCCCAAGTAAGATAAAGGGCGATCTCAATCCATTCAGGCACGTGCGGCCAAATCAAGATTAGCGCAGAAGCGATGCAGATGAGCATTACGGCTAGCCAAAGAATTTTCAGGCTGATTGGCTTGAGGTCATTGCTCGGATCGTTCGTCAGTCGCTCGACCGAGCTCGACACACCAATGAGCAATCCCCAGCCAACAAATCCGACTAAAATCTGAATGGCCGCGACGTAGTGAAAGATCACCCCGCCGCCCCGATCAGTTCCCGCCCAATCAGCATCCGGCGGATTTCGTTGGTGCCGGCGCCGATATCGAGCAGCTTGGCATCGCGCATGTAGCGCTCGACCGGCCAGTCGAGCGTATAGCCTGCGCCGCCGAGCGCCTGCACACTTTCGGCGGCAACGCGGAAGGCGTTTTCCGACGCAAGCAGGATCACGCCCGCCGCATCGAAGCGCGTTGTCTGGTCGGCATCGCACGCTTTTGCCACCGCATAGGTGTAGGCGCGCGCCGATTGCAGCGCGACATACATGTCGGCGACCTTCGCCTGCATGATCTGGAAGCTGCCGATCGGTTTGCCGAACTGCTTGCGCTCGCGAAGATACGGGATGACGGTATCGAGACAGGCCTGCATGATGCCTAGCTGCAACCCGGCAAGCACGACGCGCTCATAGTCAAGCCCGCTCATCAGCACGCCGACGCCGCCATTGACCGGGCCCATCACGCGGTCTTCGGGGATGTGGCAGTCGTCGAACACCAGCTCAGCCGTGGGCGAGCCCTTCATGCCGACCTTTTCGATCTTCTGGCCGATTGAGAAACCTTCGTCGCCCTTCTCGATCAGGAAAGCGGTGATCCCGCGCGATCCGGCTTCGCTATCGGTCTTGGCATAGACGACCAGCGTGTCGGCCTCCGGCGCGTTGGTGATCCAGAACTTGGTGCCGTTGAGGACGTAGCCGCCCTGCACCGCCTCCGCCTTCAGCTTCATCGAGACGACATCCGACCCGGCATTCGCTTCCGACATGGCAAGACTGCCGACATGCTCGCCGGAGATCAGTTTGGGCAGATACTTCGCCTTTTGCTCGTCATTGCCCCAACGGCGGATCTGGTTGAGACACAGATTGGAGTGCGCACCGTAGCTGAGCCCAAGAGAAGCGCTTGCGCGGCTGACCTCTTCGACGGCAATGACATGCTCGAGATAGCCGAGACCAAGTCCGCCATCCTCCTGCTCAACCGTGATGCCGTGCAATCCCAGTTCGCCCATCGGCTCCCACAGCTCTCGCGGGAACCAGTCCTCGCGATCGATCTTGTCCGCTAGCGGAGCGATCTGTTCATCGGCGAAACGGCCGACGCTCTCGCGGATCATCTGGGCGCTTTCGCCAAGCTGGAAGTCGAATTCAGGGGTGGCTCGCATGTGACGTCTGTCCGTTTCCTGGTCATGTGCGCCGCGCATTCGAAACGAACAGAGCGGCGACTGATAATTGCTCTGCTGCGGCCTTAGCAATGCGGGTGGAAAAGGCCAACGCTCTGAAGCGCAGCGACCCTCCGCCAGAGCTGCCAGCCGGTTTTGACGGAGCGACCCGTTGCTGTATGGCGAGCGCCATACGAGGACTAAAGGCTTCATGATCTGACCGATATCCAAACCAAGACCTGGCCGACCGGCACCGCCCCCGCGCGCGAATTCTGCGCCGAGGATGAGCGACTGACGGTGCTCGCCAGTTACGGGATGGACGCGCTCGAAGGTGACGAGGAACTGGCCCGGATCGTCGCGTTTGCGGCAAAACTCTGCAACGCGCCGATTGCTCTTGTCAGCATCGTGGAAGAGCATCGCCAGCGCTTCCTTGTTCAGACAGGTCTGGACGAGCAAGAAACGCCGCGCGAATGGAGCTTCTGCGCACACGCCATGATCGGCGGGAACACGACCATTATTCGCGACGCCCGCGAGCATCCTACATTCAAAGACAATCCGCTTGTGACCGGTCCACCGCATATCCGGTTCTACGCCGGCATTCCGCTGATCAGCAATGAAGGCGCACCGCTCGGGACTTTGTGCGTGATCGACGCCAAGCCGCGTGCGGAAGGGCTCAACGAGTTTCAGGGCGAAGGACTGGAGGTCCTCGCATTGGCCGTTCGCAGGCGGCTCGATGCGCACCGCGAATTCAGCCGCGCGTCGGATGAGATCGAGGAAAGCGCGGACCGGGTAAGGTTCGTGCTTGATTCGATGCCGGATATCGCCTGGTCATCCGCCGCTGGCGGTGTATTCGATTATTTCAATGCCCGCTGGGAAGAGATAACCGGGCTCACCCCTCCGCAAAGCGTCGAGGATTGGCGCGCGGCGATCCATCCAGACGATTACGACAGGACACTCAAGAAGTTTTCGGACGCGGTGCTTGGTGCAGAGATGTTCGAGGATGAGTGGCGCATGATTCAAGCGGACGGCAGCTACCGGTGGGTGTTGTCACGCGCAATCCCGTCCACCGACGATCCCGAAACAGCGCGATGGTTCGGAACGCTGACGGATATCGACGATGCATACCGCATGTCGCAGGAGCGCGAACTTCTGGCAGGCGAGCTTGCGCATCGGATCAAGAATATCTTCTCCGTCGTGATCGGGCTTATCACGCTGCATTCCCGCGGCGACGAAGTGCTGAAGGTTTTCGGCGATATGCTGTCGGACAATATCCGCGCTTTGTCACGCGCGCAGGAATACGCGCTGCAGGTCGAAAGTCCGGCCGACAGCGACCTGCATGGCCTGCTCGCGGTGCTCATGGCTCCATACGGAGCGAATGACGGAGACACGGTGGTCATCACGGGCGATCAGGCTATGGTCGGTGCCCGCGCTGCAACGCCGCTGGCGCTGGTATTCCATGAACTCGCGACCAATTCCGCCAAGTATGGCGCGCTCAGCGTGATGGGCGGCAAACTCTCTCTTTCCATAAAACGCTCGGATGACGATGTTGTCATCGGCTGGATTGAAAGCGGCGGCCCAACGGCGGTGGCCCCCGAAAAAACGGGCTTCGGCTCTCGTCTGCTCATGGCGACGATCAACAACCAGCTCGGAGGCTCCATCGAGCATGACTGGCGCGAAGAGGGCCTTTCGATGGTCATCACGCTCCCGACTGCGCGGCTGGCCGAATAGGATCGCGCAAGCTATCGCTTTTGCAACATGAGTGCGCCCGATCCGCCAGACACCCCGATCCTGACCTTCGATCGTGTCGAACGCCGATACGGCGATGATGACGAGGTCATCGCTGTGGGCGGCGTCGATTGTACGATACAATCCGGCAGCTTCGTCGCGCTGGTAGGCGCATCGGGCTCGGGCAAATCCACGCTGCTGAAGATGGTGAACACGCTTGTCACACCGACTGCGGGCAGGGTCCTGTTCGCAGGAGAGGACGTGACGGAGCAGAGCCAGTCGCAATTGCGGCGCCGGGTCGGGTACGTCTTTCAGGGCATCGGCCTGTTCCCGCACTTTACCGTCGGTGAGAATATTGCGATCGGCCCGCGCCTCGCAGGCGAAACACTTTCTACAGAGCGGATTTCGGAACTGCTGACCCTGGTCGAGCTTGAGCCCGACATGGCAGCCCGAATGCCCGATGAGCTCTCCGGCGGGCAGCGTCAGCGCGTCGGCGTGGCCCGCGCGCTCGCTGGCGATCCCGAGCTGCTGCTGATGGATGAGCCATTCGGCGCGCTCGATCCGATCACCCGCGATGCTTTGGGCGAGAAAGTGAGAGAGCTCCATGAACGCCTCGGCCTGACCACGGTGATGGTGACGCATGACATGGCCGAGGCACTGCTGCTGGCCGACCGGGTGCTGGTCATGGACGCCGGATTGCTGGTCGCCGACGCGAGCCCGAGCGAGCTGCTAAAGGGTGGCGGCGGCGAGGTGGCGCAAGGTCTCGTCGCTGTCCCGCGCCAACAGGCTGAAAAGCTGGCCGCGATGGAAGGCCGGCTCGCCTGATGGAGAGCTTTGCTCAAATCCTTTTCGGCCTCGGCGACAAACTGGCCGCTCACGTAGTGCTCGCTGCCAGCGCGATCGGCCTCGGCATCGCCGTGGCGCTGCCGCTCGCGGTGTGGGCCAGCCGTTCGCAAACCGTGAACCGGCTGGCGTTGGGTTTCGCAAGCCTCGTGCAGACCATCCCGGCGCTCGCTTTGCTGGCGCTGTTCTTTCCGATCCTCCTATCGCTGCGCGCAGTCTTCGGCGAAGGCCTGCCGACGCTCGGCTTCCTGCCAGCGCTGCTCGCCCTGGCGCTCTATGCGTTGCTGCCGATCCTGCGCAACGCGGTGACGGCGCAGGCCAATCTCGATCCCGGCATACTCGAGGCGGCCGACGGTGTCGGGATGACAAGCTGGCAAAAGCTCCGGCTGGTCGAAGCGCCTTTATCTGCGCCCTTCATCATGGCGGGCATTCGCACGGCGAGCGTGTGGACGATCGGCGCAGCGACCTTGTCGACCACGATCGGCCAACCAAGTCTCGGCGACCCGATCTTCGCCGGATTGCAGACCCAGAACTGGGCATTGGTGCTTGCCGGATGCTTCGCGAGCGCAGGCCTCGCGCTGGTCACCGACATCCTGCTGGGCCTGATCGAGCGCGGACTGGCCGCGCGAAAACGCTGGCAATGGGCCGGGGGGATGCTCGCCGTTGCGCTCGGCCTGATCGCGGCGCTCGTTTATCAATCCGGCGGCGACGATGACGACGCGATCGTCATCGCTTCGAAGCAGTTTTCCGAACAATATATCCTCGCCCAGCTAATCGGATCGCAGCTGCAGAAGGCCGGATACAAGGTCGAATATCGCGACGGGCTCGGCTCGGCTGTGGTGCACAATGCCGTGACCTCGTCCAACATCGACATCTCCGTCGATTACACGGGCACGATCTGGACCAACAATCTCAAGCGCACCGACAATCCGGGTCGCGAGGCGATGTACGAGACAATCAAGCAGTGGGAGGCCGAGGAGCATGGCGTCCGCGTGTTGGGGCGGCTCGGTTTCGAAAACGCGTATGCTTTCGCCATGCGTGAGGAACGGGCGAGTGCGCTTGGCGTCGAGACGCTGAATGACCTGGTGCCGGTCGCCGGTCAGTTGACAGTCGGCGGCGACCCGGAATTCTTCGAGCGGCCCGAATGGACCGCTGTGCGCGAGGCATATGGTCTCGATTTCGGGGAAACCCGCAATTTTGCGCCCACCTTTATGTACAACGCGCTCAGGTCCGGCGAGGCGGATGTGATCAGCGCCTATACCTCCGACGGCAGGATCGCGGCGGACCGGCTCATCATACTCGAGGACCCGCGCGAGGCCTTGCCGTCCTATGATGCTATGCTGATGATGTCTCCGCGCATCGCCGACGATGAGGAGATCGCCGCGGCGCTCGAACCGCTGATCGGCGCAATCAGCGTGGAAGCGATGCGCGAGGCGAATTTCGCCGTCGACCGTGAGGGAGAAGGCAAGCTCAGCCCCAAAGCCGCAGCCGCCGAGCTTGCAGAGGCAATCGGCCTTTGAGGGGCTCTATTTCGCCCTGCGCCAGATCTGGGTCTGGCAGAACGGACCGATGCAGCCTTTGACTTCGAGCGTATTGGCGCTCTTGCGCCGAACGACAGAACGGTAATCCTTGCCTGACTTGGGATCGTAGATACGGCCCCGCCAGAGATCGCGCTCTTCGGCAAATTGGAACAGGACAGGCAGACCGAGGAGCTTGCGCTTGCGCAGACGCGGGTCGGGGTTGTTGATGTCGCGCTGGTCCAGCCCGTCCGGCGGCGGCACGATGAACTTGGCGATCCGCCCGCAAGTGCTCTCTCCGCATTTCCCGATGCTCACGATCGCGTCCTCGTCCTCGGTCAGCCAGCGCCCGGCAATCGAATCGGCAGCGATGGCAGGCGAGGAAATGGCGGCAAGCGCCGCGGTGAGGGTCGCGGCGGCGGCGAGGCGCATTGTCATGTCATTCTCCAGATCGATCGACGATCATCATTCGCTGTCGGCCACGGCAAGGTTACACCGCTCAATCGAAGCCTTCTCCATGCTGCCACCGCGGGCCGCATACGCCCAGAACCTTGAACAGGGCGCCCATCTGATCGTCTTCGACAAGGCGGTCGCGTTGGCGCTGCAACTGGTCGGCCATGTTCGGCGATTTGCGCTTGAGCGCCTCCAGCCGGGTGTCGATGTGCAACTGGCGCAGCCACTCGCCCTGCATTTGCAGGCCCATCACATCGGCGCCGTTCTTCTCGGCTACCTCCTGCAGCATTTCGAAATCGACATGCGCGGTCAGGTCGGCTTCGCCCGGCGCGTCGAGCGGATCGACCTTCTTGTGGTCCTTGATCGCCTGCAGCGTAGATCCGGCCCGCAATTCGCTCGCCCCGTAATCAATGATCAGCGCTGCTCCGCCCTGGTTTTTCAGGCGCTGCGCAATCTCGGCCATGATCGTAGCGGCAGCTGGGCTGGTTTCGATCATCGAGCCTTGAGCCGCGCTCTTCCAGCTCGTCGGGACGATCGAATCCATCGGCTTGTCGCCAGCGACGAAGGCCAGATTGTCGCCTTCCAGTCCGATCATGCGCTCGTGCCAGCCATTGGCCGATCGCACCAGCTGATGGATCGGTAGCGCGTCGAAGAATTCGTTGGCGACGATCAGCAGCGGGCGATCTTCGGGCAGTGTCGAAAGATCGTTATGGAACCGCACCGTCGGCACGGCCTGCCGCTGAACCTGTCGAAGCTGCAGCGATCCCTCGACAAAGTGGATCTGCGGTTCGAACCCGTATTTACCGGCAGTCCTGAGCACGTCCTTGGCGAGTGTCCCGCGGCCAGGGCCCAGCTCGACATAGTGGATGTTTTTCGACGCGCCCATCTTGACCCAGACATCCGCAATCCAGAGCCCGACCAGTTCGCCGAACATCTGGCTGATTTCGGGCGCGGTGATGAAATCGCCCTCATCGCCCAGCGGGTCGCGGCTGTCATAATAGCGCGCGTTGCTCTCACCCATATATTGCGCGAGGCTGATTGGACCGGTTTCGCGGATGAGGCGGCGGAAAACCGTGCCGAGATCGGCCGCCTTGGCGCGTGCGGCGGCTTCTTCCTCTTTCGCTTTCTGCTCTGCTTCGGCCTTTGCTTTGGCTGCGGCCTCTTCGGCGGCTCTCTTCTTTGCCTCTGCTTTTGCTTTTTCTTCGGCGGCTTTTTTCTCGGCTTCAGCCTTGGCTTTTGCCTCGGCGGCCTTCTTCGCCGCTTCCTCCTTGGCCTTCGCTTCGGCTTCTTTCTTGGCTTTCGCCTCGGCCTCGGCCTTCGCCTTTTTCTCCGCCTCAAGCTTCGCCTTTTTCTCGGCTTCTGCTTTAGCCTTCGCTTCCGCCTTCGCCTTTTTCTCGGCTTCGGCTTTAGCGCGTGCTTCCGCTTCCCTTTTGGCCTTTGCTTCTGCCTCTTTCTGAGCTTTCGCCTCCGCTGCTGCCTTAGCCTCCGCTTCCTTCTTGGCTTTGGCTTCCGCTTCACGCCGAGCCTTTTCCTCAGCCTTCGCTTTTTGTTCGGCTTCAGCCTTAGCCTTGGCCTCTGCTTCCGCTTCCGCTTTCGCTTTCCTTGCCGCCTCAGCCTCTTTCTTGGCCTTGGCTTCGGCCGCTGCTTTTTCAGCGGCCTCTTTCTTAGCCTTGGCCACCGCTTTCTTCTCCGCCTCGAGCTTCGCTTTTGCGTCGGCTTGTCGCTTTTTCTCAGCTTCAGCTTCGGCCTCAGCCTTTTCTTCGGCGGCGCGCTTGGCAGCGGCTTCCTTTTCCGCGGCGGCCAATTCCGGGTCAGCGTCCGTGCCGAACAGCGCGGCAGGCGGAACTTCGGTTTCGGTCCCGTCGGGCTCGATCAGGCGGAGCGCCCGCGGACGCCACGCCCTGTATTCATCGCTTACGCGGTCTGAGTGCTGCTCACGCTGCCGGTTCCCACCGGCTTCCTCGTCGCGGCGTAAAGCGTTACAATCAACCCAATCAAGATCAGCGGTATTGTCAGCCATTGCCCCATCGATAGCCCTGTTCGGGCTGCAAATTCCGCAAGCTGCGTATCGGGCTCACGGAAGAATTCGTTAACAAAGCGGGCGATCCCCATGCCGACGGTGAAAACGCCAACCAGCAGACCAGGGCGATAGCGCGCCTTTGTCTTCCAGAACAAGAGCATGAGCACAATCAGCAGGGCCAGTCCTTCGAGACCGGCCTGATAGAGCTGGCTTGGATGGCGCGCGATGTCGCCTGCGCGCGGATCGGGGAACACCATCGCCCACGCCACATCGGTCGGCCTGCCCCACAGCTCGCCGTTGTTGAAGTTTGCGAGCCGTCCCAGCATCATCCCCATCGGCACGTTGACCGCGATGTAATCGCACACCCGCAGGAATGAGAGATTGCCGCGCCGCGTCACCCAGGCGATCGCAATCAGCACGCCGACAAGCCCGCCGTGAAAGCTCATGCCGCCTTCCCATAATTTCAGGACGTCAACCGGGTTCTCCCACAGACCCGGTTGGTAGAAGATCGCATAGCCCAGCCGCCCGCCCAGAATGACGCCAAGCGTGCAATAAAAGAACAGGTCGTCGGCATGGCGCTGCGCGAGCGGTGCGCCCGGCTGCTTGATCATTTTCGAAAGGTGCCAGTAGGCGAAAATTACGCCGATGAGATAGGCGAGAGAATAGAACCGAAGCGTGAAGAAGCCGAGATCGATGCCCGGGCGCAGGCCGAGGTCGGACCAGTAGATCGGATCGGCGACGGCGCCGCTTGCAGCAAGTAGTGACAGCAACAAAGGAACCTCTTAATAGCCGTGGAAAAGCCGCGCGGGCCACCAAATCGCGCGGCTTGTGGCACAGCCGCGCGTTCGGGGGAAGGGCTTTGGGGAAAGCCTGCCAGATGCGCATTTGCCGCGGAACAAATAACGGACCGACACCATTTCGTGTCTGGGCCGGCGAGAGAAGAAAGACCTGAAGGAGAGAATCCCGGTATGCCCACACAGTTGGACAATGCGCTCGAAACGATCATCGGCGAACTGACCAAGGAAGGCCAGCCTTTCATGACCGTGCCTTATGATCGCGGCGGTGTCGAAATGCCTGCCTTCGCCGCAGCCCCGCCCACGCTCGCACACTATTTCGCGCACTTCTGTAACGAGCATAAGGATGTGCCCTTCATTGTCGACGGCGAGACCCGGCTGACATTTGGCGAAACCTACGCCGCTGCGGTTTGCGTTGCCGAAGGTCTGGCGAAGCATCACGGCATCGAAAAGGGAGACCGGGTCGGGATCGCCGCGCGCAATTCGGGCAACTGGATGATCGCTTACATGGGCATCGTGATGGCCGGCGGCTGCGCCACCCTGCTCAACGGTTTCTGGTCGGGCGAAGAACTTGCTTACGGCATTCGCCTCGCCGATTGTAAGATCGTTCTCGCCGATGCCGGCCGCGCAAAGCGGCTGGATGGCACCGATCATTCCGCCAAGTTGGTGCTGTTCGATCACGGCGGCGCGCCGTCCGAAGGCCTTTCGAGCGTTTGGGCCCAGCCTGACGAGGACACGCCTTCTGTCGCCATGCAGATGCTTGGCCAGTTGGGCCCGGACGACATCGCCACCATCCTCTACACATCCGGATCGACCGGAAATTCAAAGGGCGCATGGTCCGATCACCGCGGCGTTGTCGCCGGGGTCATGAGCTATGTCAGCCAAAGCGCGATGGCCAAGGTGCTGCTCGAAAGCCAGGGTCAGGACCTTTCCGATCAGCCATGCGCTCTCATCGCTGTTCCGCTGTTCCATGTTACCGGCGAAGTGCCGCTCTTCCTGCAAAGCTATGCCATTGCCCGCAAACTCGTCCTGATGCCGAAATGGGATGCGGAAGAGGCGCTGCGTCTGATGCAGAACGAGCGCGTAACCTATTTCGTCGGCGTTCCTCTGATGAGCTACGAAATCGCGACGCACGAGAACCGCGACAAATACGATCTCTCTGCATGCAAGAGCTTCGCCGCAGGCGGCGCGCCGCGTCCGGTCGAACACGTCAACAAGATCAAGGAAGCCTTCCCCGAAGGATTCCCGCTGCTCGGCTACGGCCTGACTGAGACCAACGCGGTCGGCTGCGGCAATTTCAACGAGAACTATATGGCGAAACCCGGCTCCACCGGGCGCGCGTCAAAACCGATCGTCGACCTGCGCATCCTCGACGATGACGGCAACGAACTGCCTCAGGGCGATATTGGCGAAGTCTGCATCCGCTCGGTCGCAAATTTCCGCGGCTACTGGAACAATGACGAAGCAACAAAGGAAGCCTTCACCGATAACGGTTTCTTCCGCACAGGCGATCTCGGCTATCTCGACGAAGACGATTACCTCTTCATCGTCGATCGGAAGAAGGACATCATCATTCGCGGCGGGGAGAACATTTCCTGCATCGAGGTCGAAGACGCGATCTACGCGCATGACGACATCGCCGAATGTTCGGTGTTCGGACTGCCCGATGAACGCATGGGCGAAGTTCCAGCGGCGGTGTTTCGCGTGAAGGATGGCCGCGAGCCCATGAGCGCGGCGCAGCTTCGCGAATTCCTGCTTGGCCAGATTGCGCCGTTCAAGGTCCCGCTGGAGGAGCACATCTGGCCGGTCACCGAAGTGCTGCCGCGCCTCGGTACGCAGAAGATCGATAAGAAGACGCTGCGCGCCCAGTACACCGAACAGATGGCGTCGGCCTGATCGGACGACCTGCACTGACCATCGGGGAGACCCAAAGGAGCCACTTTTGACCCGCAGACGTGTCCCCGGACAGCGCGCCATAATCGATCGCCGTGCGCTGACCGAGCGCATTTCTGCGCTGGCGAGCGGTGACGACGACAACCGGCAGGCCATCGTCACGGCGCTTCGCGAAGCGCTTGATGCCGGGCGCGAAGAGCTGGCGCGGCGTTTGCTCGAAAAACCTTCGGCAGGCCACGATTGCGTAGCGGGTCACGCATTCCTGATCGATCAGCTTTTGCGCGTGATCCACGATTACGTGACCGCGCATGTCTACCCGGTGCCCAACCGTACCGCCGCCGAGCGTTTGGCCGTGGTCGCGGTCGGCGGATATGGCCGCGCGGAGATGGCGCCGCATTCGGATGTCGACATTGCATTCGTCACCCCGATGAAACGCGCGCCGTGGTGCGAGCAGGTGATCGAGGCGATGCTTTACCTGCTGTGGGATCTCGGCCTGAAAGTCGGCCATTCCAGCCGGACGATTGCCGACACAATGCGGATGGCGAAGGAAGACCTCACCATCCGCACTGCTCTACTGGAAGGGCGTCTCGTCTGGGGCGATCAGGAACTCTACGAGGAGCTGCGCGCGCGCTTCTGGCAGGAGGTCGTCAAGGGGACCGAGCGACAGTTCCTCACGCAGAAGCTCGAAGAGCGGAACCAGCGGCACAAGCGCATGGGCGACAGCCGCTATGTCGTCGAACCCAATGTGAAAGACGGGAAGGGCGGGCTGCGCGACCTGCAGACGCTGTACTGGATTGGCAAGAACCAGCACCGCGTGGAAACCGCCGCCGACCTCGTCGATGTGGGACTGTTCACCCAAACCGAATATCGCAGTTTTCGCCGTGCCGAAGGATTCCTGCTTGCGGTCCGCTGCCACATGCACGTCATCACCGACCGGGCGGAGGACCGGCTCACATTCGATCTCCAGCGGCAGGTCGCGGAGCGGATGAATTTTGCCGACAGGCCGGGCAAGAGCGCGGTCGAGCGCTTCATGCAGTTCTATTTTCTGCAGGCGAAACGCGTCGGCAGCCTAACGGGCGTCTTCCTGTCGCATCTCGAAGAGGAAACGACCCGGGCCAAGGTGCGCACAGGGTTCTTCGCGGGATGGAGTCCGAAGAGCCGCGATCTGAAAGGCTATGTGATTTCCGGCGGACGCATCCGCGCGCCAAGCGATGACTGGTTCGAGAAAGACCCGGTCCGCCTGATCGAGATATTCCAGCTAGCCGAAGCCGAGGGGGTCGAGGTCCACCCCGAAACAATGCGTCTCGCCGACCGGGATTCGCGGCTGATCAAGTCCAAAGTGCGCAAGGACCCGCGTGCCAATGCGCTTTTCATCGAGCTTCTAAGCGGGCGCAACGACCCTGAAACCGCGCTGCGCTGGATGAACGAGGCCGGGGTGTTCGGCCGCTTCGTGCCCGATTTCGGGCGAGTGAACGCGCAGATGCAGTTCGACATGTATCACCACTACACGGTCGATGAGCACACGATCCGGGCCATCGGCCTCTTGAGCGAGACCGAGCGCGGACTGCTGGAAAAGGACCATCCACGCAACACCCGCGAAATCCACAAGGTCGCCTCGCGCCGCGCGATCTATGTCGCAGTCCTGCTTCACGATATCGCCAAGGGACGCGGCGGCGATCACTCGGTGCTGGGCGCGGAGGTGGCGCGCGAATTGTGCCCCCGCTTCGGCCTCGATCAGAAGGAGACCGATCTCGTCGCATGGCTGGTCCTCCAGCACTTGCTGATGAGCTCGACCGCGCAAAAACGCGACCTCACCGATCCCAAAACGATCGAGGATTTTGTGGCCGAGGTGCAGACGCTCGAACGGCTGCGCAATCTCGCGATCCTGACGGCCGTCGATATTCGTGCGGTCGGCCCGGGCACTTGGAACAGCTGGAAAGGCCAGCTGCTCGGCGAGCTTTACGATGCGGCGAAGGAGCGGCTGCGTCTCGGCCACAAACGGCGCGGGCGGGCCGAGCGTGTCGATGCCAAGAAAGCGGTGACGGCTGAAGCGCTTGGCGAAAAGGCATATCTGGTCGAGCAGGCGGGCGAGTTGCTATCCGATGCCTACTGGATCGCGGAACCCGAAGACATCATCGCCAAGAACCTGATCCAGTACGAAGAAGCGCGGCGGATCGAGGATCACCTGTCGATCCATTGCGAGGTCGATGAAGAACGCGGCGCGAGCCTGGTGAGCGTGATCGCGCCCGATCACCCCGGCCTGTTCTACCGCATGGCCGGCGGCATTCACTTAGCCGGGGCGAACATCATCGACGCGCGCATTCATACCGCGATGAACGGATATGCGGTCGACAACTTCCTGGTGCAGGATCTCAATGCGCAGCCGTTCCGCGAAGACACCCAGATCAGGCGCTTGAAAGAAGGGATCCGCAAAGCCTTGCAGGGCGAAGGCGAGCTGGTGCCGAAACTCGCCGCGCGGCCTCTGTCGCACTTGCGTGCCAAGGCTTTCGAAGTCGCTCCGAGCGTGAACTTCGACAATTCGGCGTCGAACCATTTCACGGTGGTGGAAGTAACCGCCCGCGACAGGCCTGCGCTCCTGAACCGGCTGGCCCACGCGCTCTACAAGGCGAACCTGATCGTGCAGTCCGCGCACATCACCGCATACGGTGAGTCCGCCGCGGATACGTTCTACATAACCGACCTGACCGGCAGCAAGATCAAGACCCCGGAAAGGCTCGCAGAAATCGAAGCCGCGCTCCTCGAAGCAGCGAGCGACCGCAAGCAGCGACAGCTCGAAAGCGCCTGACATCGCCTCGCAATGACCGCTCGTCGAATGCTTTACCAAAATAGGTTGCAATTCATGAACTGATCGCTAATGGGCGTTTCCCTTACGTCAGGGAGATGACCAAAAATGAGTTTTCGTACCGCAACCAAGCGTACCCTCGCGCTTTTGCTTTGCAGCGCCACAGCAACCCCCTTCGCTGCCCACGCCCAGCAACAGGCTCCTGGTGAAGACGAGCCCGATCTATCGCAAGAAGCGACCACCGGAGAGCAGCCCGAGGCTCGCGGATCGATCGCAAATATCGGCAACATCATCGTCACGGGCACCAAGACGCAGAACCCCGAAGACGTTCAGGACGTCCCGCTCGCAGTCACCGCTTTCAATGCGGATACTCTCGAAGCGTTCAAGGTTCGCGATGTTCAGGGCCTGACATTCCAGGCGCCGAACGTATCTCTCGACCAGATCGGCACCAGCCGCGGTCAGGCGAACTTCTCGATCCGCGGACTCGGCATCAACTCGTCAATCCCGTCGATCGACCCGACTGTCGGCGTTTTCGTCGACGGCGTGTATCTTGGCATCAATGGCGGTGTCGTTTTCGACCTGTTCGATCTTGAAAGCGTCGAAATCCTGCGCGGTCCACAAGGCGTGCTGTTCGGCCGCAACGTGACGGGCGGCGCGGTGCTCATCAACACCGGCGACCCGACCGAATTCCTCACCGGTAAGTTCCGCGCAGCTGTAGACGGCCCGCTTGTAGACGGCGGACGCGGCGGCGCAAACTACACCGCGTCGGGCGTAATCTCGGGCCCGCTGATCGAAGACGTGCTGCTGTTCAAGGTCGGCGCGTATTACAACAATGACGAAGGCTATTTCCGCAATCTGTTCGATGGATCGAACCACGGTGCTGCGGAAACGTATATCCTTCGCGGTGCGCTCGAAGCGCGTGTCGGCGATCTCACCGTGACCGGTAAGGTCGATTATTTCGACAGCGATGGCGACGGCCCAAGCGCGCAGAACCGCGGCATCTTCGAGCGCGATTCGTTCGATTTCGCGATCGACAATCCCGGTTCATACACCAACGAAACGATCAACGTGTCGGTGACAGCCGAATGGGAAATCGGCCCGGGCACGCTGACCAACGTGTTCGGCTATCGCGATTACGATGCGACCACCGATGCGGATATCGACGCGACCTCGCTCTTCCTGTTCCATTCCAACACGGAAACCGCGCAGGACCAGATCTCGAACGAGATCCGCTATGCAGTGTCGACCGATCGCTTCGACCTGACTGTCGGTGGCTTCTATTTCGACCAGCGGCTCGAATACACCGAGGTCCGCGACATTCCGGTCGCCACTCCGCTCACCTTCTTTGGTGGCGGCGCGCAGGACCACGAAGTTCTCGGCCTGTTTGCCAACGGTCAGTTTTATCTGACCGATGCGCTGTCGGTCATCGGCGGTATCCGCTGGAGCCAGGAAACGAAGGACGCCGACATCACCTTCATCCGGCCGCGTCCGGAATGTTCTGTGGTCGATGGCACCTGCCCGACGACAGGCACCAACCCGTTCATCCCGACGGAGCCGAATGGCTTTTCGGACCGGGTCCGCTTTCGCAACGTTTCGCCGAAAGTCGGCCTGCAATATGAATGGAACAACAGCCAGGTCTACGCGCACTGGACGCGCGGTTTCCGTTCGGGCGGATACAACTTCCGCATCACCGACATTCCGGTGTTCCTGCGCGCGGTCGAGGCGACCGGCGATTTCTTCTTCGATGAAGAGCGCGTCGACAGCTACGAAATCGGCGGCAAGTTCGAAACGGTCGACGGGGCCTTTACGCTTAATGTCGCTGGTTACCTAACCGACATTTCGGACCTGCAGCGCGAGGTCAACCTCGCGGATCCGGGTGCCGGTGTCGTCCAGAACGTGCTCAACACCGCGGATGCGACGATCCTCGGCTTCGAAGCCGAAGCGCGCATGCGCCTCACGGATTCCTTCATCGTAACCGCCAATATCGGCATCATCGATGACGATTACGACGAAGTGTTCTTCGACATTTCGAGCGACGGTGTGGTGGACGAAAACGATCTCAACCTGCGCCTTCCGCGCGTACCCGAGGTCACCTGGGGCATGGGCTTCATCCACGAGCTCTTCCTCGGCGAGAACGAGATCCTGACCCGTGTGAACTACCAGTTCCGGGACGAATTCGCGTTCACCGACAACAATTTCGGCTTTATCCAATCGTCCGACAATCTCGAGGCGAACATCACCTGGGTAACGCCGCTCGAAGGGTTCTCGCTGTCGGTCTATGGCCGCAACCTGTTCGACGAAGTGCAAGCGGGCGGCGACACTCAGGTCCCGTTTGGCGGGCCACTCTCGAACGGCGTCAATCTGCCGTTCGACAATGCGCCCGCTGCCGGCACGTTCTCGCCGCTGTCACGCGGTCGGAACATCGGGATCGAGGCTCTGTTCGAGTTCTGATCCGATCTGAATCGCAAGATTTAGGAAGGGGCGTTCTTCGGAGCGCCCCTTTTTGGTTCAGTCGCTCATCGTCGTCAGCAGCAGGGCGATGGAGCGGTCATCGAAACCGACAAAAGCCCACTCGATCTGGGCATCGGTGAGCGGGTGCCAGCCGAAATACATGCGATTGGTCATTACCGTACGCGACGCCGGATCGAATGCACCCAAAAAATCTCTACCGCATTCCCTCGCCCGTTCCTCGCCCAGCCATGGTGTCCCGGGCAAGGCCATGTTCACGGCAAACGCCTCCCCGAAAGCCGCGACAGCCGATCGCGGCGCGTCGGCATCACCGCTCGGGTCGAGCAATTCCCAGTTTGTGCCGATCGCCTTTAGCCCAAGTGACACGGCGAAGCTGTCTGCAATGGCGAAATGCAATCCCGAGCTGTCTTCAAGCGGGCGGGTCTCGAAGCGCACATCCGCTTGCTCGGACAATGGCCCGCGCCATTTGTCGATGAAAAGGGCGAGCGGTTCGTCTTTGCCGGCCATCGTCAGCCGCGCGCGCCAAACAGTGCTGTGCCGACGCGCACATGAGTCGCGCCCAGTTGCACGGCGGTTTCGTAATCGCCGCTCATGCCCATGCTCAGCCCCTCGACGCCGTTATCCTGCGCGAGCTTCGCCAGAAACGCGAAGAAAGGCGCAGGCTCGATATCGGCTGGCGGAAGGCACATGAGCCCGGCGATCGGAATATCCGCATCGCGAACCTTCGCGAGGAAATCGGGAAGCTCGGCAATTGCGCAGCCGCCCTTCTGGTCCTCGTCGCCGATATTCACTTGCACGAAGCACGGGACGCGCTTTCCAGCCTTGTCCATTGCTTTGGCGAGCGCCTTGAGCAGGCTCGGGCGGTCAAGCGCGTGGATGTAGTCGAACATCGCAACGGCATCGTCGGCCTTGTTGGATTGCAGCTGCCCGATCAGGTGCAATTCGGCGTCAGGAAAGCGTTCGAGCAGCGCGGGCCATTTTTCCTGGGCCTCCTGAACGCGGTTTTCTCCGAATACCCGGTGACCGGCTTCGAGCAGCTGTTCGATCTTTTCAGCGGGATGGGTCTTGCTGACGGCGATCAGCGTGATGTCCTGAGGCTCGCGGCGCGCGGGCTTGCAGATGCGCGCGATATTGGTTTCCACTTCGGCGAGGCGTGAGGCTGCATTTTCCATTGCGCGCGGCTATAGGGCCAGCGTGCGGCAAGACCAATCCCTCCCGAACCTGTGGCTGATATCCGACGCGCGCAATGACGCCGTGCTTGAGGACGCACTGCGCCGCATGCCGCGCGGTTCGGGCTTCATCTATCGCCATTATCATCTCGATGAGGAGAAGCGATACGCTCGCTTTCGTAAGCTGCGGCGGATCGCCCGTGCCTGCAATCACACGGTGGTCTTGGCCGATAGCGCACTCACCGCGACCGATTGGGGTGCGGACGGGATTTACGGTGCGCCCAAGTCTCTATGGCCGAGACGGCGCGAGCTGCTGCATCTGGCGACGGCGCACAATCTGCGCGAAATCGGTGAAGCGAACCTAATAGGTTCAGACGGTGTTCTCCTTTCACCAATATTCAGCACAAATTCCCATCCCGGCGGCCAAGTCTTGGGGCCGGTCCGCTTCAAAGCGCTCGCCCGCTACTCCCGCGCGCCGGTAATTGCGCTCGGGGGAATGGATGCGCGCCGCGCCCGCGCGCTCGATTGGCCCCGTTGGGCCGCAATCGACGGTCTCTCCAAAGGCGCTGTTTACCCCGCAGACGCTTGACCCGGACTCGCCAAGGATTCATGGTGTGTTCTCATCGTCCCGCCCTTGGGGAGCACAATATGGCGAGCCGCGCTATCAATACCCGGAAATCCAACGCAGACTGGCGCGCAGGGCTGCGCCGGAGCATGCGCCGCGCCGCGCAGATGACCGGGGCGGGTATTCTTCTGGCAGCCATGATCTTCCTCGCTCTGGCGCTAGCGAGCTACACTCAGACCGATCCCAGCCCCTCCACCGCCGCCTCTACGGACGACGTAAGCAATTGGATGGGGCTATCGGGAGCGTGGGCGGCCGATCGCGCGCTGTTCATTTTTGGCCTCCCCGCGGTGCTGCTGCTGCCGCTCCTCTACATCTCGGCGCGCAAGTTATGGCGCGATGTCGAAAACGACGATGGAGAGGAAAACATCGAGGAAACAACGCGCTGGTGGCTTCCAACCGGCCTGCTGCTGGTCGCAATGGTATGCCTCGGCACAGTGCTCTCGCTCGCGTTCGACAGCCCGAGCGGAACCCTGCCCGCACAACTGGGCGGAACCTCCGGCTTACTCGGCGCGCGCGGCATTCAGGCGGTCGCCGAACGGTTCGGCGACCAGGCATCCGGCTGGATCATTCTCGGCGCGGCCTTCGCCTGTCTTGCCGTTGGCGTCACCCTGCTCACCCGGATTTTCGCGATCGATTGGCGCGCCCTGCTTACTCTCCCCGAATTTCTCGGCGGAGGATCGCTCGGTGGCGCTTTGCTCTCGCGCCTTCCCTTCGCGCGGGGTAAACGCCAGGAACGGCGCACCTTCATCGATGAAGGGGAGGACGCTCCGGCTCCAAAGGCGCGCCGCAAAAGCAAGGCTGCAGCGCAGGTCGCCCCTGAACCCGCTCCGCGCCGCGCTCCGGAAATCAGCGATCCCTCGTCTCCGCCGAAGAAAGCGGCTGCATCCAAGCAGAAACAGAGCGACATGTTCGCGGCGTACAACCTGCCCAGCCTCGATCTGCTCGCAACGCCACCGGAAGATTCCGGGCCGAAACTCGATAAGCTCGCGCTCGAACGCAATGCGCGCCTGCTCGAAAACGTGCTCGACGATTTCAACGTGAAAGGCGAAATCACGGCCGTTCGCACCGGACCGGTCGTCACGATGTACGAACTCGAACCCGCTCCGGGGATCAAGGCCAGCCGTGTCATAGGCCTCGCAGAAGACATCGCCCGCAATATGAGTGCGATTTCGGCGCGCGTCTCTCCGATTCCCGGGAAAACGGTCATGGGGATCGAATTACCCAATAAAGACAGACAGATGGTGATGCTGAAAGAGCTTGCCGCCTGCGCTGCCTTTGCCGAGTCCAAAGGCAATCTGCCGATCATTCTGGGTAAGGATATCGCCGGCGAACCGATCATCGCCGATCTCGCAGCGATGCCCCACCTGCTGGTCGCGGGCACGACCGGGTCAGGCAAGTCTGTCGGGCTGAACTGCATCCTGCTCTCACTGCTGTACCACTTCACACCCGCGGAATGCCGCCTAATCCTGATCGACCCCAAGGTGCTGGAGCTGAAGAGCTACGATGACATCCCGCACCTGCTCTCCCCGGTGGTTACCGAGCCGCACAAATCCGTTCGCGCGCTGAAATGGGCGGTCGAGGAGATGGAGCAGCGGTACCGGATGATGAGCTCGGTAAATTCGCGCAATATCAACAGCTTCAACGATAAAGTGCGCAGCGCCGCGGCCAACGGCAAGCCGCTTGGCCGGCGGGTGCAGACCGGTTTCGATCCCGATACGGGCGAGCAATTGTTCGAAGAAGAACAGCTCGATTACGAACCGCTGCCGCAAATCGTGCTCATCGTCGATGAACTCGCCGATCTGATGGTCACGGTGGGCAAGGAAATCGAGGTTCTGATCCAGCGCCTCAGCCAGAAATCGCGCGCTGCAGGCATCCATCTGATCATGGCGACACAGCGCCCATCGGTCGACGTCATCACCGGCGTGATCAAGGCGAACCTGCCGACCCGCATCAGCTTCAAGGTGACGAGCCGGATCGACAGCCGCACCATCCTCGGCGAACAGGGCGCCGAGCAGCTGCTGGGCAAGGGCGACATGCTCTACAAGCCCAATACCGGCGCGATGGTGCGCGTCCACGGTCCCTTCGTAAGCGATGAGGAGGTCGAAGCCGTTGCCGATTTCTGGCGCGCGCAAGGCTCGCCCGAATATGTCGATGCGGTCACCGAAGAACCCGAAGATGGCGGCGGCCTCAATTTCGAAGACGATCTTACCGCATCGGACAGCCCGGAAGAGCGCAAATACCGCCAGGCCTGCCAGATCGTGATCGAGAACCAGAAAGCGTCTGGCTCGTGGCTCCAGCGGCAAATGGGCGTTGGCTACAACACCGCCGCCAAATGGATCGAACGCATGGAAAGCGAAGGCCTCGTCGGCCCAGCCAACCATGTCGGGCGACGCGAGATCTTTCGCGATCAGGATGGCAACCCGCTCTGAGAGAAGATGGCGAAGTGAATAAGTGACGTCGCGCTGCGAGAAATAGGCAATCACAGCACCGAGCCTGACAGGGTGGCGAAAGCAGGTGTCGAGCCCTAGGGATTAGGTGTTATATCTGGTGGTGGAGAGTGCGCGCTCAGCTTGCCGAAGCAGCCTCTGTTTCGCTCTCGGCTTCACCGGTCAGGTCCGCGCGTGTCATCACGATCAGCTCGTTCACCTTGCGCTCGTTCTCGGCCATTTTGTCGGGCGGCGATGCGACCATGCCGATCCGGGCCAGCGGGCCGTCTGCCGACCAGCTTTTGACCCATTCCTGCAGAAAGGCATCAAGTCCGGGGATCGCGCGCATATGCGCTTTCTTCACATAGACATAGAGCGGTCGAGCGCCCGGATAGGCGAAACTGGAGATGTTTTCATAGGTCGGATCGACCCCGTTCATCGGTAGGCCCAGCACCTTGTCGGAGTTTTCATCGAGATAAGAGAAACCGAACACGCCGATGGCGCGCGGATTGCTCTCGATCTTCTGGACGATCAGATTGTCCTGCTCGCCCTGGTCGACATAGGCGCCGTCCGAGCGGACTTCTGTGCAAATCTGCTGGTGACGGTCCTCATCCTGCTCCTTCAGCTCTTCCATCTGCGGATTGGTATCGCAGCCTACCTCCAGCACCAGTTCCTTGAGCGCATCGCGCGTCCCCGACGTGCTGGGCGGGCCGTAGACGAGGATAGGCACATCCGGCAGCGAGGAATCGACGTCGGACCAGTTCTGGGCGGTTTGATCCTCGCCATATGGGTTCGCCGCCAGCGCCTCGTATACGATTTTCGGTGACAAGTTGAGCTCGATGCCTCCCGCCGCGGAAGCAAAGGCAATGCCGTCCAGCCCGACTTGCAGCTCGATCACCTCCTCCACACCGTTGGCCATACAGCGTTCGAATTCGGACAATTTCATCCGGCGCGATGCATTGGCCATATCGGGCGAATCCGCGCCGACCTTGGAACAGAACAGCTGGATGCCGCCGCCGGTCCCGGTGGATTCGATCAGCGGCGACTTGTTGTCGGGGTTGGAGCGCGCATAGCTTTCGGCCACCTGTTTGGCGAAAGGGTATACGGTGGAGGAGCCCACTGCGCGAATGGAATCGCGGGATCCGCCCCCGCCACCGGCATCACAGGCGGAAAGCGTGAAGGCCGCAGTGGCCAGGCACCCCAGAATGAAAGCTTTCGTGTTCGTCAATTCTCATCTCCAAGCGAGAATTCCGCTAATACCGTGTTATGACAGCCGCGTGACCATCGGCTGCCTGCCGCGCAGTGGTTAATCAATCCGCGTGCGAACCTCAGATATTCACCGCAATTGCAGCTATTTTGTGCCTTAACGCGGCTCAATGTAAACCCATTGGTAGGGGTTCGGGCCTAGTTTGCCTGCGTGCTGAGAACCTGCCTCTTCCGATTGTTTCTCGTCCTTGCGGCTTTGCAGATGGTGTTGCTGTCGGCGCCTTTGAGCGCGCAGGAGCAGGGTCGAGCGGATTCCGCGGTCGCTTGCCATGCCGCCTCGGGCACTGAGCGCACATTTGCGGACATGACATCCGCAGTCATGTGGACCTGCGAGCCCAGAGGTTTCCAGACCGACCGCCCGGTTGGCTGGCTGCGTTTCGATGCCACTTACTGGCAGGATGGCGCGTCCCCTCGGTTTTTCTTCAGCCGGATCGCAAGGTTCGAGACGATTACATTCGCGGCCATCGACGAAAGTGGCGCGATGCGCACGGCGAGTTTTGCGGAAGATGAGGCGGAGACCTTTCCCGGTGGTCCGGTTTTCCGGCTACCCCTCCCTGAATTGCGACCCGAAACGCAGGTGCTCTTGGTGCGGATCGACCGTCCGCACTCGGCACCGCTTCTGGCCGAGGCCCGCCTGGCCGCCGATCCTGATAGCCTGCACTGGTCGATGACGCAGATGATGGTGCTCGCAATGGTCATCGGCATGCTGCTGTTGCCGCTGCTTTTCGACCTGGGTTTCTTCGCCGTTTTGCGCGAACGCTTCGTCGCGCTTCATGCCGTCATGGTCATCGCGATGATGGTCTACGTCCTGTTCGCCGGAGGTTTGATCAGCTTGGTCGTAAGCCTGCCGGTGGCGGTTGTTGCCATAGCGGGACCATTGGCGTGGGCAATCGGCTGCGGGGTCTCCGCGCTGTTCCTCGCCAAATTCCTTGAAGAGGATGCGCAGTCGAAACAGATGCGCATCCTCACGCAGGCCACCGGTATCTGGACGATCATCGTGCCCGGTTTCTTCGCATTGCAATTGCATGCAACGCAGGCTTACGATGACCGGCTCTATTTCTACACTTTCCTGCCCACTATCGCCGTGATCAGTGCGGCCCTGGTCGAGGCGGTGCTGCGCGGCAGCCGATCGGCCCGGTTCGTGACTGTTGCGTGGATTCCGCTGATCCTTGCTTCGATCGAGCGGCTCTGGCGCGGTCTCGGCATATATGTCGGCCCGCCCGAGCTCGATTTGCTGCTGTTTGTCGCGACCGGATTCGAAGTCACGATAATCAGCCTTGCGATTGCAGATCGGTTCTTCGCCATTCGCCGCGAAAGAGACGAAGCTGTCGAAAGCGCCATGGAGCTGTCGCGCCTGTCCGAACGCGATCCGCTCACCGGCCTCATGAACCGCCGCGCCATCACCGCCCGGTTCCCGGATCTGATCGCAAAGGGCTTCGACACCTTTGCACTTGTCGACCTCGACCGCTTCAAGCAGGTCAATGACAAGCATGGACATCAGGCTGGTGACGCCGCTCTGGTCGCAGCGGCCGAAGCGCTGAGAGTGCGCGGCAGCCGAGACAGTGTCCCCGTTCGGCTCGGCGGCGAAGAATTCGTCGTGCTGCTGAGAGGCCCGGACGCCATCAATCGTGTCGAAGCACTGCGGCAGGCCATCCCGCTTCATGTCGCGCGCAAAATACCCGGCCTCGAAGCGCCGCTTACCGCAAGTATGGGGGTGGTCGAAATGCCGCGCTCGGCCACGGCGGACATGACGTTCGGGGAATTCTATGCGCGCGCAGACAAGTTGCTCTACGACGCCAAAAAAGCAGGGCGCAACCGCATGAATTTCGAGCGGCTCAAGGTGTTCAGCGAAGCGCCGCCATCGCGCCGCCCGAAACGCAAACGCGCCGCCTAGCGCGAGGCTGAACCCGCCTGAAACGGCGCGATCACTTCGGGGCGGACGCGCGCCAATCGCTTGGTCTCCTTGTCGAGCATGGCCCAGGTCGTCTGCGCGGATACGAGCCGCTTTCCGTCGGCGCTCGTGAAGTCGACATGCCGCACCGATTTCGCGCCGCGCGGCGGATCGGGAATCCAGGTTTCGCCGTGCGCGATATCGCCTTCCGCGATGTTGCCGCGGTAATCGATCTCATGCCGGATCACGACCCAGAAAAACTGCGCATGGTCCTCCGCCCGCGCGGCCGCGTCCCAATGCGCGGTGGCGAGATCCTGGATCCACTGCACCCACACCGAATTGTTGACGTGGCCAAGTTCATCGATGTGCGCTGGCGCAGCAGTGAAGGTTTTCGAGAAGCAGAGGGTCACGGGCAGGCCTCACTGAAGGCACACGAGATCCGCAGCCGTAAAACAGGTTTGAACCCGATGTATGCTCCAATCACCGCAATGAAGATCACCGGCTTCGTGTAATTGTGAGCCTTCACCAAGGTATCACTCGCTTTCCGCCATACCCATCTGCCACAGGATGAAGGCGAATTCCTCCGCCGTTTCATAGAGCGAATTCCAGCGGCCCGATTTGCCTCCGTGGCCTGCGCCCATGTTGGTCTTGAGCAGCAGCACATTGTCGTCGGTCTTGTATTCGCGCAGTTTGGCGACCCATTTTGCGGGCTCCCAATAGGTGACGCGCGGATCGTTGAGCCCGGCGGTCACCAGCAGCGGCGGATATTCCTGCGCAGTCACCTGGTCGTAGGGGCTGTAGGAAAGGATGTAGGCGAAGGCCTGCTTGCTCTCGATCGGGTTGCCCCATTCCTGCCATTCGCCCGGTGTCAGCGGCAGTTCTTCGTTGAGCATCGTGTTCAGCACATCGACGAAGGGGACGTGCGCAACCACCGCTCCGTATTGCGCGGGGTCCTGATTGATGATCGCGCCCATCAGCTCGCCGCCCGCCGAGCCGCCGCTCGCGGTCACCTTGCCCTCGGCCGTGTAGCCTTGCGCGATCAGGCCGCGGCCCACATCGACGAAATCGTTGAAGGTGTTGGCCCGCTCGTTGAGCTTGCCCTGAAGATACCAGCGCCGCCCCAGATCATCGCCGCCGCGAATATGCGCGATGGCATAGGCAAAACCGCGATCGATCAGGCTGAGCCGGGTGGTCGAGAACCCCGGCGGAACCGCATAACCGTACGCACCATAAGCGTAGAGATGCAGCGGACCTGCTTCGCCGCCGTTCATCTGGTCGCGGTCTTTGCGCATCACAATGCTAACCGGGACCATCGTCCCGTCGCGTGCCTGAATCTCGATCCGCTCGGTCGTGTAGAGATTGGCGTCGTAACCGCTCGGAATTTCCTGCTGCTTGAGCTGTTCGAGCGAACGGCTCGCCACGTCGTAATCGAACACCGTGTCGGGCGTGATCATGCTTTCGTAGGAGAGTCGCAGCTTGGCCTGATCGTATTCCGGATTGTTCGAAAGACCGGCATTGTAGCTCGCCTCAGGAAAAGCGATCGGCGCAGCGCTGGTCGGCGCATCGTAGCTGCGGATCTGCACCTGATCGAGCCCGTTCAGCCGTCCCTCGGTGACGAGGAAATCCTTGAAGAGCTCGAAATCGGTGAGGTAAAATTCGTCCCTACCTGCGATCACGGTTTCCCAATTGCCGGGCGTGTCGATTGATGCCTTGGCGAGCCGAAAATTGATGTGATCGTCATTGGTGAGGACGAACAGCTCTCCATCGCGAATGTCGATATTGTATTCCACGCCCTTCACGCGCGGCTTCACCAGCACCTGTTCGCCGGTCGGATCATCGGCGGAAACGAAACGCACTTCGCTGGTCTCGTTGTCGCCGGTCGAAATGACCAGATAGTCCTCCTGCGCGGAAAGGCCCGCGCCGACGCGGAACGAGATATCGTCCTCGGTGAAGATCTCGACATCCTCGCTGGTCGGCGTACCGATCGTGTGGAGGCGGACGTTGTTGACCCGCCAATTGTCGTCGACCTTGCTGTAGGCAAGGATCGTATCGCCTTTGAGCCAGGTCAGCCCCGAAAGCGTTTCGGGAATTTCGTCGGCGAGCAGTTCGCCGGTCTGCAAATCCTTGATCCGCGCCGTGAAGCGCTCCGACCCGTTGGTATCGGTCGAGTAAGCGAGGTAGCGGCCATTCTTGCTCACAGAAACCGCGCCAAGGCGGAAATATTCGAGACCTTCCGCGAGCGCGGTTTCATCGAGGATCAACTGGTCATCGCCGCCGGCCACGGGCCTGCGCCAGTGCTTGCGATATTGCGCGCCTTCTTCGAATTCGGACCAATAAAGGTAATCGCCCCGGCGCTGCGGTACGGTGCTGTCATCCTCCTTGATCCGCGCGCGCATCTCGGTGAACAGCGCCTCGGTCAATTCCTTGTGCGGCGCCATCTTGGTCTCGAACCAGGCGTTCTCCGCCTTGAGGTAATCCAGCACATCCTCGTCATCCACCGTCGGATAGGATTTGTCGTAAAGCCAGTCATACGGATCGGAGATCGTGATGCCGTGCCGGGTGTAGCTGTGCTCGCGCTTTTCGGCGACGGGCGGAGAAGTGGGAGCAGCGGTGTCGGAAGTGGTCACGCCGGTTTGGTCCTCATTGTTGGATGCGTTGGCCTGAAACGGCAGGGCAAGAGCAAGTGCAGCGGCAAATGCGGCGCACATCTTTGGGCGGGTCATCGGGATGGTCTTCATCGAAAGCTCGGGTCTGCGCGACGCCAGATCGCTTGGGTGGAAAGCGGCCGCCATCCGGCCTATGTGTGGGGTTAGTAATGACAATTTCGCGCAGCACAATGCCGCGTGTGAAGCAGGACGATAGACCGATGCTGATGCAGACCCACGAAGCCCGCCTGAAAGCCCTGCGAGAGGAGCTGAAGCGCCGCGATCTTGAAGGGTTCATCGTACCGATCTCCGATGAGCATATGAGCGAATATGTCGGCGATTACGCGCAGCGACTGCACTGGCTCACGGGGTTTGGCGGATCGGCAGGGTTCGCGGCGGTGACGCGCGATCATGCGGCGATCTTCGTCGATGGCAGATACACCGTGCAGGTGCGCGACCAGGTCGATGAAAGCCTGTTCGAATATCGCAGCATCCCCGCGGATACGCTCGGCGAATGGCTGATCGAAAAGGCGGATAAGGGCGCGAAAATCGCTTACGATTCATGGCTGCACACGTGGAGCTGGGTGGAAGCGCTGGAGAACGTCGTAGGCCCCAAGGGGATCGAGATGGTGCCCGCGGCGAGCAATCCGATCGACGCGGTCTGGGCCGACCAGCCGCAGCCCTCCGGTGCGGCCGCGATGGTCCATGATGACGGGCTGTCAGGCCAGTCTTCGGCAGAGAAACGCGCAGGAATCGCTGACTGGCTCAGCGAGAACGATCTGGACGCGGTGGTTGTCCCGGCGCTCGATTCGATTGCATGGCTTCTGAACATTCGCGGCGCGGACGTGGCGCACACCCCGGTGGCGCTTTCCTATGTGATCGCGCATAGCGACGGGCGGGCGGAGCTTTTCATCGCTCCGGACAAGATGACGCCCGAAGTCGCCCAGCACCTCGGCAATGCGGTCAGCGTGCGCGGCCGCGACGAGTTCGAAGCGGCGCTCGGCGAATTCTCCGGCAAGCGCGTTAGTGTCGATCCCGATTTCGGCGTGGTCGGCATCGCGCAGGGTCTGCGCGCAGGCGGCGCGGACTTCGTATTCAAGCGGGACCCGACGATCCTTGCCAAGGCGATCAAGAACCCAGCGGAGCAACAGGGTCAGCGCGACGCGCAGGAGCGCGACGGCGCGGCGGTAAGCCGGTTCCTGCGCTGGCTTGAGGAAACCGCGCCATCAGGCGAAGTGGACGAGCTCACCGCCGCCGCGAAGCTCGAAGGGTTCCGGCGCGAGCACGGCGACCTGCGCGACACATCTTTCGACACGATCAGCGCCGCGGCAGGGCATGCCGCGCTGCCGCACTACAAGGTCGATGAGGACACGAATATCCCGATCCCGCCCGGATCGATCTATCTGGTCGACAGCGGCGGACAATATCCCGCCGGCACGACCGACATTACGCGCACCGTATGGATCAATTCGGCAGACGGCGCGGCGCAGCCGACCGCCGAAATGAAGGACCGCTTTACCCGCGTTCTCAAGGGGCACATCCAGATCGACCAACTCATTTTCCCGCAAGGAACCAATGGCGGTCAGATCGATGCGCTCGCGCGCCAGTATTTGTGGGAAGCCGGGGTCGATTACGCCCACGGCACCGGCCACGGTGTCGGCAGTTTCCTTGGCGTGCACGAAGGCCCACAGCGCATTGCAAAGCCTTCGGGCGGGCAGGCCGGGACGAGCCAGGAGCTGTTCGCAGGCATGATCTGCTCGAACGAGCCGGGCTACTACAAAGCGGGCGAATACGGCATCCGGATCGAGAACCTTGTGCTGATCGTCGAGCAGGATATCGACGGCGCGGAGGGACGATATCTCGGTTTCGAGCCGCTCACATTCGTCCCGCTCGACCGCACGCTCATCGAAAAGGGCCTGCTGACGGAGGAAGAAATCGCCTGGGTCGATTCCTATCACGAGAAAGTGCGCGCGCTGATCGCGCCGCAGCTGGACGGCGAAGACCTCGCGTGGCTGGAGCGTCACTGCGCCCCGCTTTGATCATAAGTAATTGACAAGTATAGAGCCTACCTGCACTATAACATGCCCATGAATAATAAAGGGTTGGCTAAAATGATTAAGACTTTTTGTCTGACTTTCATTGTATCAGCAGGTGTTGCTTTTTCTGCATCATACTCGACCGAGGCCTTTGCAACTTCCTTTGACCCCGTTCCATTCTGTCTGGAAAATGCGGATTTTTTTGGCGGATTTGAGGAGTGCCTGGCTGAGGTAACGTTCGACGATGTCGATGACCCTGGAAGCCCAGGTGATCCGCCCCCATCAACGTCGCCTGGCGGCAAATTGCCGATAAACTTTTGCTCCGGAAGGCTGGATTGCGAGGGCCTCGGAGGGGCTTAAGTGACGCAGCTACACTTTGCGGCAATTGAGCTAAAACAATAGTTGATCGCATGCATTTGCTTAGATCATGATGTTCCTATAATGTTCTTATTTGGCGAGTCGCAGTTCAGCGGCCTCGCCTTAGGAGGACATTCGCATGATCGGCTACGTAACTCTTGGCACTAATGACCTGCCGCGCGCGGCGAAATTCTACGATGCGGTCGCGAAGCATTTCGGCGTCGGGCGGATGATGGATTTCGGCACGTTCATCGCCTGGGGTGAAATGGGCGGCGCACCCGGCATCGCAGCGACCAAGCCTTTCGATGAAAAGGAAGCGACCGTGGGCAATGGCACCATGGTGGCTCTGCAGGTCGACGCCCCGGAAAAGGTGAAAGCGGTTTACGACACGGCGCTTGCCAATGGCGGCACCGACGAAGGCGCACCCGGCCCGCGCGGCGATGATGGCTTTTACGCAGGCTACTTTCGCGATCCGGACGGCAACAAATTGAATGTGTTTTGCATGACCGCGCCGGAATGATTGCACGCAGGTGAACGCGCAGGCGGGCTTGATACAATCTGCGACAATTATGCCGGATTTCGGCATAAGCCTGCGACATGCGCGCTCTAGAACAGGTTTCACGAGTTGCGGTGAGAGAGCCCGGTGGCTTTGCGACTCCCCTTGAACTGAGGCGGCTGTTCCCCTGGGCCGCCAAGTCAGCCATCGCCCTCTCGCCGCGGCTCTCCTGAAATCCTTCTGGAGAACCATAATGCGTAAACTCACCCTGACCCTTTCTGCCGCGGCCCTCGCCTTGGGCGGTGCTGGCGTGGCTCTCGCCGATCATCACGGTGACAAGCGCGGTCCGATGGCAGCGGACACCGACAATGACGGCGTCATCACTCTCGCGGAAGCCACAGCCCACGGGGCCGAGCGCTTTCAGAAAATGGACGCCAATTCCGATGGTGTTCTCAACCGCGAAGACCGCGCGCTGCGCCGCGCCGCGCGCTTCGAAGCGGCGGACGCCGATGGCAATGGCGAACTGACTGCTGCCGAAATGGCCGCGGCGCGCGAAGCCCGCCAGGCCGAAAGATCCGAGCGCCGCGCTGAGCGTCAGGCGGCGCGCTTTGCGAGGCTCGACACCGACAATAGCGGCGGCGTGAGCGAAACCGAGCTCGAGGCCGGAATGCAGGCGCGCGGTGAAAGGCGCGAAGGCAGGCGCGGCGGACGTCGTGGCGGCCACGCAATGCACATGCTGCGCCAGGCGGACACGAACGGCGATGAGGCGATTTCGCGTGAGGAATTCGATGCAGCGATCCTCGCTCGTTTCAACCGCGTCGATGCTGACGGTTCGGGTAGCATAACCGCCGAAGAACGCGCCGCCGCCAAGGAGGCGCGCAAGCAAGCCCGCGCCGAACGCCGCGCCAATCGCGGTGATCGCTCCAACTAAGTCTCCCTCGCGAAGCCCGAACATGGCCAGATATTGGGTTGCCCCTCTGGTCCGGTTCGCTTCCACCGGCTCGGCTTGCGTCCCATGACGGGTTGCGTGCCGGGCCGGTTCCTTTCATGACCCCGCTCGAGGCTGTGACGAAGCAGGGGCGCGGTGCGCACGAGGATAGATGACCAACGATACCCCCATCTCGGTCCTGCTGGTCGATGACGAGCCGACGCTGCGCGAGCCGCTCGCCGAATACCTGACGGGGCAGGGATTTGCCGTGACCGAAGCTGCAAGCGCGCCGGCCGCCCGCAGCGAGCTGACTTCCGCGCAGCCAGATATCGTCTTGCTCGACATCATGATGCCCGGCGAAGACGGGCTGTCGCTCTGCCGTCATCTGGTCGAGACCCGCAAGCTGCCTGTCATCTTCCTGACCGCCCGCAGCGAGGCGACCGACCGGATCGTCGGACTGGAACTCGGCGCCGACGATTACGTGGTCAAACCGTTCGAACCGCGAGAGCTCGTCGCGCGTATCCGCACGGTCCTGCGCCGCGCCGCGCGCGGGGCTTCCACCCCCGCAGATGAAGAAGACTGGCTCTATGAATTCGAAGGCTGGCAGCTCGATCCGCTCAAGCGCAAGCTGAGCGATCCCGAAGGCGTCACGGTGCCAATCTCCACTGCGGAATTTCGCCTGCTGCGCGCATTCCTCGATCGCCCGCGAGTCGTGCTCGATCGGGACCAGCTGCTCGATATCGTCCAGGGCCGCACCGCGCACCTCTTCGACCGCGCCGTCGACAATCAGGTCAGCCGATTGCGCCGCAAGGTGGAGGCCGACACCCGCAACCCCCAATTCATCCAGACCGTGCGCGGCGGCGGATACCGCTTTGCCGCCGATGTTCGTCGCAGCGTCCGCAGCGCGCCGGAATGAAACGCCTGCTGCCCCAAAGCCTGCTTGGTCAGACGCTGTTCGCCATCGGCGCGGCGCTGCTGATCACGCAGCTCGTATCCGCAACTCTGCTTTACCGCGCAGCCGAAAGCAGGCTGGAGGCGAGCGTTCTGAACCGCGCGGCGCTCGCTCTGCTCGTCGACCCGGAAGCGCGTGAACGCATTCGGCGGATCGATATCGAGAGGTCGAGCGGTTTCGCTGCATCGACACGCGGACCGTGGCGGAGAATGCGCACGCGGATTAGCGATACAGCTCCATTGATGGCAGGCGAAGCGAACATGGCCGGGCGCGCGAGCGATCTTGCTAACATCCTTGCGAGCCAGGGCATTCGCCCGGTGGCCGTCCAGCTGACAGAGAGGCGCGCCGGGGACGATCCGGCCATGCAGGCGAGAGCGCGCCGTAGCCCGCGCTTTGCTGCGCGCCCCGGTTGGGCAGACGAGACTTTGGTCGTTGCAGGCATCCAGCTTGAACAGGGAGGGCCATGGCGGACGACACGAGTGACCGTGCCACGACGCGAACCGCGCGTGATCGGCGGCATCGTCGTCCAGACCGCGATCCTGTTTATCGTGTTGATGACGGTGCTGTTCTTCTTCCTGCGCCGGATCACTCAGCCGCTCGCGCGCTTGACCGAGCGGGTGAGCGATTTCTCCAGACGCCCGGACAAATCGGTGACGCTGAAAGAAAGCGGCCCGTCCGATACACGCAGGCTCATCGCCGCGCACAATGCGATGGAGGCGCGCATCGCTGCGCTGCTCGATGAAAAGGACGTGATGCTCGGCGCGATCGGGCACGATCTCAAGACGCCGCTCGCCGCGCTGCGGGTCAGGATCGAAAGCGTGCCCGATGACGTGCAGCGCCAGCGCATGGCCGAGAGTATCGAGGATATCACAGCAACGCTCGACGATATCCTGACGCTTGCCCGCGTCGGCAGGTCTCGCAACACTTTCGAGCAGGTCGATCTCGGCGCATTGGCAGCCGGCATCGTCGATGAATTCGAGGATTTGGGCCAGCCGGTCGCGATGATGGAGTTCAATCGCATAGTCGCGCCGGTGCAGGTAACTTGGCTGAAGCGCGCGCTGCGCAATCTCGTCAGCAACGCCGTCCGCTACGGCGAAAGCGCGGAAATCTCGGTGATCGAAGAGAAGGGTCACGCAATCCTGCGAGTCGATGATCACGGCCCTGGCATTCCCCCGGATCGCATCGCCAAGATGATGGAGCCCTTTACGCGCGGCGAAGCATCCCGCAACCGCGCCACCGGCGGGGCGGGGCTCGGCCTTACGCTCGCGCGCGCCATCGCCCAGCAGCATGGCGGCGACCTGGTGCTCAACAGCCGAGAGGAGGGTGGGTTGAGAGCAGAAATCAGAATTCCGCTCGCGAAATAGTCCCGGCCCGCGTAACCGGACACGGCGACCGCGCGAAAGGACCTTCATGACGCATATAATGTACGGCTCGCCCGCCTCCCTCTTTTCCGGAAAGGCGCGCGCCTATCTCGATTGGAAGGGTGTCGATTACCGCGAGGTTTCGCCCAATCTACAGATCCGCAACGAAGTGATCGTCCCCGCGGTCGGCCGCATGATCATTCCGGTCATGGAATTGGAAGACGGCACGATCCTGCAGGATACGTCCGTCATCATCGACCATTTCGAAGCAGCCGAAGGCGGTCCCTCGGTCTATCCCGAAACGCCTCGCCAGCGCTTCGCCGCGCTGCTGCTCGAATGCTTTGGCGACGAATGGCTCGTACTTCCCGCAATGCATTATCGCTGGAACTACAACGAGGAGTGGATCCTCGAAGAGTTCGGCCGCAACATGATGCCGGATGCACCGCGCGAACAGCAGGTGGCGGCGGGCACGATGATCGGGCAGCAATTTCGCGGTTTCGTTCCCATGCTGGGGATCAACGAAGCGACCATTCCCGGTATCGAGGCAAGTTACGAGGCTTTGCTCGCCGATCTCGATGCTCATTTCGCGGCCCATGATTTCCTGTTAGGCAGCCGCCCCTCCATCGGCGATTACGGGCTGATCGGGCCGCTCTATGCTCACCTTTACCGCGACCCCGCATCGGGCGAGATCATGGAGCGGCTCGCCCCGCGCGTTGCGGAATGGGTCGAACGCATGGTGAAGCCTGCGCAGAAGCTCTCAGGCGAGTTTCTGCCGGGAGACGAGGTGCCGCAAACGCTCCTGCCGATACTGCGCAGGATGATGGCCGAGCATGTGCCGTTTCTGGAGACAACGGCCCGTATGTTCGGTGCGTGGCATGATGAGAATGCGGGAGCGGAAATCCCGCGCGCGGTCGGCATGGCCCCGTTCGAGATCGAAGGTGTTACCGGTGAAGGCGCTGCCCGCACTTTCAGCCTGTGGATGCTCCAGCGCGCGCTCGATTACCTGCACTCGCTCGAAGGCGACGATCGCGCTGCCTGCGACGACCTGCTGCGCCAATGCGGCGGCGAAAAGCTGATCGATTTCGAGCTGCCGGTCAGGCTTGCTTACGAAAACCATACTATGGTCATCGCCAGCGAATAGCGGAGCGTCAGCGCCAGAACTTGAAAGCGGCGCGTTGCAATTTGCGGACAAACCGGCGGGCCGCTTCGCCCGTCCATTCGCCCGAATAATCCTTGCGGCCCGTCCACCACCCCTGGCCCGGCAGGCCGTCGCTTTCACGCACGACCAGAACCGCCAGTTCCGGTTCGCCGCGCGCGCGCCCGTCCGCGTCGATCGCATCGAGCGTGCGGCACAGGGCCCGCATCTTCGGGCGGGTAAAGCGGAAACCAAGCTGGCCCAATATTTCCGAATAGCTGACGGCACGCTCTTCGCGCGCAGCCGCAAGCAACAGCGCGCGTATCCGCTGGGTATCATGGATGGCGCTCCAATCCTCCGGTTCCGACAGATCATTCTCGGCCAGGAATTCCGCAAGCGCCCGGTCCATTCGGCTACCGCATCAATCCGCCGATAAGATTGCGCACGAAGCGCCCGGCAATCGGGCCGGCAAGATCGGTCGCGATTGATCCTGCTGCCGAGGTAATGCCCGAACGCATCGGATTGGCGCGGCTCTTCTTGCCGAGCACTGCCGCGGCAGCCGCCCCGGCCATTCCCCCGGCGGCCACTTTCGTTCCGCGCGAGATTGCCTTTTCCCAGATCGATTTCGTTTTGCGAGGGCGCTTGCGGACCTCCTCCTCGCCTTTTTCCGCGACCTCCTCGGCGGTTTCGGCGGCGTCCTTCGCTTTCTGCGCGAGAACTTCTTCCGCGCTTTCGCGGTCGATCGCTTCGTCGTATTTCCCTTCGAACGGGCTGATCGATTGAATGATCGCGCGTTCTTTCTTCGTCACTGGGCCGAGGCGCGAGCGAGGCGGCTTGATCAGGGTCCGCTGGACCACGGTCGGTGCGCCTTCATCGTCGAGCGTCGACACCAGCGCCTCGCCGACGCGTAGCTCCGTGATCACCTCTTCGGTGTCGAGGTCGTCATTGATGCGGAAGGTTTCCGCCGCCGCCTTGATCGCGCGCTGATCGCGCTTGGTAAAGGCGCGCAGGGCATGCTGCACGCGGTTGCCGAGCTGGCCGGCGACGTCTTCGGGAATGTCGATCGGGTTCTGCGTCACGAAGAAAACGCCCACGCCTTTCGACCGGATCAAGCGCACCACCTGCTCGATCTTTTCCTGCAAGGCTTCGGGAGCATCGTCGAAGAGCAGGTGCGCCTCGTCGAAAAAGAATACGAGGCTCGGCTTTTCCGGGTCACCCACTTCGGGCAGGCTTTCGAACAGCTCCGCAAGCAGCCACAGCAGGAAAGTGGCGTAAAGCTTGGGACTGCGCATAAGCTTGTCCGCCGCCAGCACATTCACATAACCGCGCCCGTTCTCGTCGAGTTTGAGGAAATCGTCGATCTCCAGCGCGGGCTCGCCAAAGAAATGGTCCGCGCCTTGCGCCTCGAAAGAGAGCAATTGCCGCTGGATCGCGCCAACCGACTGCTTGGATACGTTGCCGTAGACGCCCGAAAGCTCCTTCGAATTGTCGTAAGCCCATTTGAGCAGCGCTTGCAGATCGCCGAAATCGAGCAGCAACAGCCCATTCTCATCGGCGTGCTTGAAGACGATCTGCAGCACACCTTCCTGCGTGTCGTTGAGATCGAGCAGGCGCGACAGCAGCAGCGGCCCCATCTCGGTAATGGTCGTCCTGATCGGGTGGCCCTGCTCGCCATACAGATCCCAGAAGATCACCGGATTATCGGAATACGCATAGTCCTCCATGCCGAGCTCCTTCGCGCGGCCTTCCAGCTTATCGGCATGCTTGAAAGTCGGTGATCCGGGCATCGCAATGCCGGACAGGTCGCCCTTCACATCGGCAACGAACACCGGGACACCATTGGCGGAGAAGCTTTCGGCAAGACCCTGCAAGGTCACCGTCTTGCCCGTTCCCGTCGCACCGGCGATCAGGCCGTGCCGGTTCGCTCGGCTCAATGCGAGCTGCTGATTTTCTCCGTTTCCGCCCAGTCCCAGAAAAATTTCGCTCATCGCTTCGGCAGCCTCTTTACGTATCCATCCTTGGCCAGCCGGAATGCAGAGCCAAATCCGCGCGGTCAAGCACTCGACTTGATCCGCCAATGGGCTAAGGCGGGTTGCATGGGTTCGGATGCACCATTCGTATTGCTGGATGACGCGCGGGCGGAGAACGCTGCCGACGCTCTGCTGTATGAAAATCCGCGCGAGATCTTCGTCGCCTATCGCCCAGACGAAGTCGCCGATGTGCTGGCGCGGGCCGCCGATGCGCAGGCCGAGGGTCGGGGGACGCTGGCAGGCTATATCGCGTACGAAGCCGGTCTCGCTCTGGAGCCGAAGCTCGCGGGCCTTGCTGAAGCGCGCAGCGGAGACATGGGGCCACTGATCTGGCTCGGCCTGTTCGAACGGGCAGAGAGTATGGCAGCCGAGACTGTGCCCGAATGGTTGGCGTCGCGCAGCAAGGGACAGGCAAGCATCGGGCCGCTTGACCCGCAGCTTTCGCCAGGAGGTTACGAGGCGGTGTTCGCCGCGCTGCGTGAAGCAATCCACGCTGGCGACATCTATCAGGCAAACCTGACCTATCCACTCGCCGGATCATACCGCGGCGATCCGATTGCGCTTTACACTGCGCTGCGCCCGTCGGCTCAGGCTGGCTATGGCGGCGTCCTGTTCGATGGTTCGCACTGGCTGCTGAGCTTCTCTCCCGAACTGTTCACCGCGCTCGATGGCGATCAGGCCAAGGTCAAACCGATGAAGGGCACCCGTCCGCGCGGCGCCGACGACGCGTCCGACTTGGCCCTTGCCGAAGAGCTTGCCTCGTCGGTCAAGGACAAGGCCGAAAACTTGATGATCGTCGACCTGATGCGCAACGATCTCTCCCGCGTGGCAGTGCCGGGCAGCGTGCGGGTCGATGCACCGTTTGCTATCGAAAGCTACCCCACGGTGCATCAGATGGTCTCAAGCGTCCGCGCACAGCTAACACCCGGCAAGAATGCCGCCGACCTCGTCCGCGCGCTGTTTCCCTGCGGTTCGATCACCGGAGCGCCAAAGATCCGCGCGATGGAGCTCATCGATCGGCATGAGCGCGATGCGCGCGGGCCCTATTGCGGCGCGATCGGCCGGATCGATGCGGACGGAAACGCCGCTTTCAATGTCGCGATCCGCACGCTGCGTCTGACTCCGATCGAAAACGGGCAGGGCACCGCAGTGCTGGGCATCGGTTCTGCGATCGTCGCCGATAGCGACGCGCTCGGCGAAAGGCGCGAATGCGAAGTGAAAGCCGGTTTTGCGCGGCGATCTTCGCCCGCACATCTCGCCCCAGGGTTCGACCTTATCGAAACGATGGAATTCAACCCAGAAATCGGGATTGCGCTGCTCGAACTGCATCTGGCGCGCATGAAGAAGAGCGCGAGCGCGCTCGGTTTCGAATTCGATCGGCACGCCGCGCGCAACCAGATCCAGGCGCTGTGTTTCGAGCTCGATCAGCCGGCCAAGCTGCGCCTCCTGTTGTCGCGCAGCGGGGCGACTGCGTTGGAGACTGCACCTATGCCTACACCGTTGACCGATCCGGTTTCGGTGATAGCGCTCCCCAACCCCCTCGATCCGTCGGACTGGCGGCTCTCGCACAAGACCAGCGATCGCGGTTTCTACGAAGATGCGCTCGCCGCGGCGCAGCAGGAGGACGCTGCCGAAGCGATCCTCTTGCGCAGCGATGGCCTCGTGACCGAAGGCAGCTACACCAATGTCTTTGTCGAGCGCGACGGGACACTGCTCACCCCGCCCGCGCGGCTCGGCCTGCTGCCGGGTGTGCTGCGCGAATTCCTAATCGAAAAAGAGCGCGCGGTAGAAGCCGAATTGACGCTCGACGACCTCACCGAAGGCTTCCTGCTCGGCAATGCCGTGCGCGGCCTGTTCAAAGGCAAGCTGATATGAATATCCCGATCCTGTTCGAAGACGGCGAGGCGCTTGTCATCGATAAGCCTGCGGGCCTGCCGGTCGACCGGCCCAAGCGCGGAGGACCGGCTCTCTTCGACCATATCGAGCAATTGAAGCTCGGGTTTCAGCGTCCCCCGGTCGCGGTTCACCGGCTCGACACGGACACCAGCGGCTGCCTGCTAATGGCGCGCAATCCGAAGGCGCTGAAGCGGTTCAACCAGGCATTCGAGGACCGGCTGGTCGGCAAGACCTATCTCGCGGTCATCGATTTCGAACCGGCCGAGCAATCGGGCACGATCGAGCTGTCGCTTTCTAAAATCAGCTCGGCGGAAAAGGGCTGGCGCATGATCGCAGCGAAGAAGGGCAAGCCTGCGATTTCGCATTGGGAGCTGATCCAGACCATCGGAGAAGGGGACCGCAAACGCTCGCTTATCCGCTTTCGTCCGGAGACCGGCCGTACACACCAGCTGCGCGTCCACGCATTGCAGGGCCTCGGTGCGCCGTTGCTTGGCGATCCCGTTTACGGGCCAGTGCGCGGACAGAACAAGGGTGCGCCGCGGACCATGCTTCATGCCGAGGCAATCCACATGACGCGACCGGGCAAGGATTCCGTGAGCGCTTTCGCGCCCTTTCCCGAAGACTTCGTGCGTGCCGGGCTGACCGCGCCCGAGCCGCCCGCCCCGCCGGTGCGCGAACCGGCAGCAGCGACACCGGCGGACGATGGATAAGGGGCTGCTCGACCGCGCCCACGCGCTTGCCGAAGAGAGCTTTCTCGCAGGCTCCGGCCCCGGCGGGCAGAATGCGAACAAGGTCGCAACCGAAGTGCAGCTGCGCCTGAACATCTATGCGCTGCGCTTGCCGCCGCCGGTGTTTGCGCGCCTGCGCGATATTGCCGGATCGAAGCTGACGGCGGCTGGCGATTTGCTGATCACCGCCCGTCAGCACCGCACGCAGGACGCGAACCGTCAGGCCGCGCGCGACAAATTGGAGGAGATGCTGGAAGCCGCGCACCGCCAACCCAAGAAGCGCGCGAAGACTCGGATCAACCGGGTCGGCAAGACCAAGCGGCTGAAATCGAAAAAGGCGCGCGGCGAAGTGAAGGCCAAACGCGGCAAGGTCAGCCGATCGGATTGGTAGCTCCGCGGTGCTGCAATGCTTGACTTTTCCCCGTGAATCGGCAATTGGCGCGCATCTGATGGCGGTGCACCACGTTAAGGGGCGCGCCGCTTTATATTTTCTGGCCGCTGATCGGCCCACCAGACAGATTTAGGATACCGCCATGGCGAAGCCCGCAACCGTCAAGATCAAGCTCGTCTCGACCGAGGGCACGGGCTTTTACTACACGACCAAGAAAAACCCGCGCAACATCACCGAAAAGATGGTGTTCCGCAAATACGATCCGGTCGCGAAAAAGCACGTCGAATTCAAAGAAGCGAAGATCAAATAATCTTCTGCGTGAGCGGGGTGGACGGCGGACTTGCCGATTTCGCCTTGCCCCTTGAAATCTCGCCAGTTCAGCCGCAGTTCAACGCCTCATCCCTATCGATCGAGGCATGACAATGCTGAAAAATTTCATCTCCAGCCGCCTTGCGCGGGTCACCATTGCCGGTGTCGCAGGGGCGCTTGCGCTCACTCTACCGGTCGCCGCTCCGTTCGGGGCTGTGCCCGCTGCAAACGCGCAAACGAACGCAGCCGATCTTGACCGCGCTGTGGCTGCCTTGCGCGCCATTTCGACGATGCGCGCCGATTTCTCGCAGACCGACCGCGCGGGCAATGTCGCTTACGGCACGATGACACTGAAACGTCCGGGCAAGATCCGGTTCGATTACGGGAAGGACGCAGATCTGCTGGTCGTGTCCAATGGCCGCTCGCTTTACATGGTCGATTACGAGGTCAACCAGGTCGAACGCTGGCCGATCAGAAAGTCGCCGCTCGGCGCGCTGCTCGATCCCAACCGCGACATGAAGAAGTACGGAAAGCTCAACCCGACGGGCAATCCGGATGTCCTCAGCATCGAGGTTCGCGATCCCGATCGGCCTGAATTCGGCGTCATCAATCTTATCTTCGTGCGCAATTCCCGTGCGCCAGGCGGGCTCGAGCTGACACATTGGGTGGCTCTCGATGCCCAGAACTATCGCACAACAGTGCGCCTCTCGAATCACCGTTACGGGATTTCGGTCGCGGAGAGCGCGTTTGAATTCAGAGATCCGCGCCGATCATCTCGTCGCCCAAGATGAACGCTTCACCCTCTATAGGTGGTAGTATTGCGACAAATTCACGTCGAAATTCATATACGTGACAGAGAAAACCTAGTATTTATACAGAACAAGTCGGTCGGAGGAGGGTTTCCCCCCTGTTGCCCACCTTTTAAAAAAGCCGCCTTGTGCAAGCGTGACGAACGCTAAAAGGAACCCCTGTCCCACCGCCCCCGGGACAGGGGTTTTCTTTTATCCGACGTAAGTGCGTTACGCGATGCTCGCGGGGTTCAATCCCAGCCGAAAGCTCTGCGGATGATGTCGTAGATCACGTTCTGCTCGATCACCCCGCGTGCGCCTTCTGCGCCGGGGCCGGTTGCGTACAGCGCCACGTCCTCGCCCGCATGGGTCTCGCTGCCGGTCGGAATTGCCGCCTGCTGGCGCGCCTGCACCCCTGTTTCGGGAATGGGCCGTTCGGCCAGGTTGGCAATCGAACCGGGGCCATTGGCATAGCCGAGCGTGGTGTAGGGCTTGCCGTCCTCCGCCGTCGCGGCCTCCGTCACCTCTTCGCCGCCTTCGGGCGGTGGGACGACCAGGCCAAGGATATCGTTGCCGCGGCGAGGGTAACCGGCAATTGTGAACACGTGGCTGTGGTCCGCCGTCACCATGATGAGCGTTTCGGCAGGATCGGTGTTGTCGATGGCGTACTGTACCGCGCGGGCGAGCTCGACTGTCTCTTCGAGCGCATAGCCTGCCCGGCCTGCATGGTGGCCGTGATCGATCCGCCCGGATTCGACCATCAGGTAATAACCTTCGGGATCGTCCTTGAGCCGGCTGATCGCCTGCGCGGTCATTTCGGTGAGGGTGGGCTCGCTCTCGTCGCGCTCCGGATCGGCCATGTAATCCATGTGGCTGAGATCGAAGAGGCCGAATACGGGCCGGTCCATCGGCGCGGCGGCGAGCTGGGTCTTGTCGCTCACATAGGTTCCGCCGGTACGCGCAGACCATTGCGCCGGCAGGTCTGCGTCCGCTTCCGCGCGGCGACCGCCATTGTCGGGCCCGAAAAAAGCCGCAATCCCGCCGCCCAGCGCCACATCCCAATCAGCGTTGATCATCTGGACTGCGATATCATCGCATCCCAGCCCGCGCTGGTCCTCGGGGATAGCCGCGTCTGCTTCCCAGCCGCGATCCGCGCTGCGCGCATAAACGCTTGCGGGTGTCGCATGCGTCAGGCGGGCGGTGGAGACGATACCGAGCGCAAGGCCTTTCTCCTTGACCTCTTCGCCCAGCAGCGGGAGCGGATTGGCAAGCCCCGATGCACAATCGCCGCGCACCGTATCGGGGCCGACGCCCAGAAGGCCGATCCTAGTTTTCTGGCCCGAATGCATCGCCGTCGCCGTGCCCGCGCTGTCGGGCACCTGCGCGTTGGTGTTGTAGGTCTTCACCAGCGCGACATTTTCGAACCCCTCGAAGCTCAAGAGGTTTTCCTCACCGCTCTCGCCGCGTTTCTGCCCTTCGTAGATCCGCGCGGCGGTGATGGTCGAAATGCCCATGCCATCGCCAATGAAGAGGATCACGTTCTTCGCAGTCTTCGGTGCTTCCGGCACCGGCGCGCTTGCGCTTTGCAGCGGAGCCGATCCTTCGGACGACGTGCATGCGGAGAGCGGCAGCGCCGCGCTTGCCATCAGCATTGCGAGTTTGATCGAGCGTGTCATGGGCTGGAACCTCCTGAAGTTTGTCCTTCGCTATCGGATGCGAATGCTACGGGAAAGTGAAAGGTGGAGTTTCTCCGCATGTCTCCCTAAGTCGCTGTGCATGGTCTCTGTTGCTACCTGGAACATCAATTCCGTTCGCCTGCGCCTGCCGCTCGTCGAAAAATACCTGCGCGAAGAGGCGCCGGATATCCTCTGCCTGCAGGAAATCAAATGTCAGGAGCACCAGTTTCCAGCCGAAGCCCTGGCGGAGCTGGGCTATGAGCACCAGGCGGTGCATGGGCAGAAGGGTTATCACGGCGTTGCCACGGTCAGCCGCCTGCCGCTGCGCGAAACCTCGCGCCATGACTGGCAGGACAATGGCGAGGCCCGCCATGTCGGCGTCGAAGTCGTCGGCAAGGACTTCATCGTGGAGAATGTCTACATCCCCGCTGGCGGCGATGTCCCCGACCGCGAGGTCAACGCTAAATTCGGACAGAAGCTCGATTTTCTCGGGCGTATGGCCCGCTGGGCCGAGAGCATCGACAAACCGACGCTGATCGTAGGCGATTTCAATATCGCCCCGCTCGAAAGCGACGTCTGGAGCCACAAGCAATTGCTGAAGGTCGTCAGCCACACGCCGGTAGAAGTCGAGACCCTGCAGAAATTCAAGGATGCGCATGGCTGGACCGATATCGGGCGCGAACATATTCGCGATCCGGAACGCTATTACAGCTGGTGGTCCTATCGTTCGCCCGACTGGCGCAAGAATGACCGCGGGCGCAGGCTCGATCATATGTGGGCAAGCCCCGATCTCGCCAAGCAGGCGATATCGCACCGCGTGCTCGAAGAGGCGCGCAGCTGGGAAAAACCATCGGATCACATCCCGCTCATCACGGAGTTCGATCTCTGATCGAGTCAGCCACCCCCGCCCGGCGCGCCGCGCAAGCGGTGGACGCCCTGCGCCATGGCTGGCCGCTCGCATTCGCGGACGGTCCCGTCCTGCTGCCGGTCGAGACCGCAATCGCGAGCGGAGCGACTGCGCGGCGCATGCTGATTTCATCGGCGCGCGCAGTCACCCTCAAACTCGCCAACCAGCTTGAGGCGGCGGCTCCGCATGAGCCGGTCCTCATTCGCGGCGGAGAGCGGTTCGACATGAGCACCGCGGTGCCGATTGCGGACCCGGCGCTCGACCTTCGCAACCCCTTGAAAGGGCCGTTCAAGGCCGAGGCGATCGAATGGGAAGCCTCGGCGAAAGCGGCGATGGAGCTGGCGCGGATTGCTGGCATCCTTCCCGCCTTCATGGTCGATCCCGAGGATGCGGGCGAAGCGCAGCCAGTAACGGCGAGCGACCTCGACCATTACAGCGATGCGGGCTCGCTCGACATCATCACGCGGGCGCGGCTGCCGGTGAGTGCGAGCGACACTGCCGAGATTGTCGCGTTCCGATCTTCAGCGGATACGCGCGAGCACGTCGCGCTGATCATCGGCGAGCAGCGCGGAGACAGCGCGCCGCTGGTCCGGCTCCATTCCGAATGCCTGACCGGCGATATCCTCGGCAGCCTCAAATGCGATTGCGGCCCGCAGCTCGACGCGGCTCTGCACGCAATGGCCGAGCATGCCGAAAAAGACGGCGGCTGGGGCGCGCTGCTCTACATGCGGCAGGAAGGGCGCGGGATCGGGCTCGTGAACAAGCTGCGCGCTTACCGGTTGCAGGATGAAGGCTTCGACACGGTCGATGCGAATCAGCGCCTGGGGCTGCCCGATGAGGCGCGCGATTTCCCGACAGCCGCACGAATGCTCGAATTGCTGGGCGCGACGACGATCCGGTTGATGACCAACAATCCGGCCAAGGTCGAAGCGTTGGAACAAGCCGAGATTGCCGTCACCGAGCGGGTCCAGCACCAGCTGCCCGATAATCCGCACAACGCCCGCTATCTCGCAACCAAGCGCGACCGTTCAGGGCACCTGCTCATATGACAGGCCCGCAAATCCCGATCACGATCCGGCCTGAAGCCTCCGGAGACGAGCGCACCATTTACTCGCTGACCGAAGCGGCATTCAGGGACATGCCGTTTTCCGAAGGCGACGAGCACCATCTGGTGGACCGGCTCCGCCAGGCGGGCGACCTCGCCCTTTCACTGGTCGCCGAGGATGGGGCGAGGATCGTCGGGCATATCGCCTTTTCTCCGGTTATTATTAGCGATGGGACACGCGGTTGGTTCGGACTGGGGCCAGTTTCGGTCTGGCCGGAATTGCAAAAGCGCGGCATAGGTGGTGCACTGATCAGACGCGGGATCGCCGATCTGCGCCAGCGCGGCGCGAAGGGCATCGCGCTGCTTGGCAGCAACGAATACTACCCGCGCTTCGGTTTCGAGCATAAGCCGCAGCTGACCTATCCCGGACCGCCGCCCGAATATTTTCAGTGCCTGCTCCTCGATGGAGAATGGCCTGCGGGCGAAATCAGCTTCGCGCCCGCTTTCGGCTGACGGATTTTGCCCGATCGCGCTCAGGCGACGAAGGCCGCGAGCGGGATCGCCGCGACGCAGAGGATCGCGACACTCGCACTGGCCCAGAGCCATGCGCGCGACAGCGTTGGCACCGGCCGCTCCGAAGAATTGGTTCGAGACATACTCCCTTTTACAAAGCAAGCGTTGACGAGGCGTTAACCATAGCGCGGTCCGCCGTGCACCCGCGCCACATCTTTGCCGCAATTCCCGCTTGGCGAGTGCCCTCCCTCTTCGCTACACCCTTCGGGTACAGCGCTGCGTGACCGGCAGGTGCGGGCGCCAAGGATAAAATCTCAGGAGGATAACCCATGAAAAAATTCACCCGTCTCGCCTTGCTCGGCGCCGCCACGGCAGCGCTTGCTGCCTGCGGAAGTTCTGACGATGCATCGAGCGATCTCGAAGTCGATACCGTCGAGATTCCCGCCGATGAAGCGCTTGAGCCTGTGACCGAAGAACCGGTGGCAGATCCTGCCGCCACTCTCGATGCAGTCGAGGAACCTGCAGCCGTCGACAGCGAGACAGCGAACGAAGCCGCGGACGCCGCTGAAAATGTCGCGGCGGCAGTCGAAGCCGCCGAAGCTGCTGAAGCCGCCGCGGCTGCCGATGCAGCGGCTGCAGCCGACGCCGCAGAGGCAGCCGAAACAGCCAACGCTCTCGCTGCCGAAGAGGAATGAGCTTGCAGCGGACAGGGCGCGCGCAGCCAAGCGTGGCAACTAGCGGCGCAGCCTTGGGTCTGGCGCTGGTCGCTCTGTCCGCCTGCAGCGAGCCGCCCGGCGCTGCGCCCGGCGCGGTCACCGAAAGCGAAGCGCGCGCTCTGGAAGACGCTGCCGAGATGCTGGATGAACGCCGCTATCCCGAAAGCGATGCGGCCGAGCAAAAAACTGCCGAATTGACAGGCGACAGCGCCGAATAAATGCGGCCACAAAGCACAGCTTGCCGCGGCAGGCCCAGCTCAAAGGACCAATTGCCATGAATGCCCCGACCAATCCCGTCCGCGCCAATCCCGGCATGGACAGCGACACGTTCGAACAATTCGCCGAGCAGCTGGAGCGTTACGTGAAGGAACGGCTGATCCCGGCGGAAGAGGAAGTGATCGCAAACGATGCCGTCCCGCCGGAAATCATCGACGAGATGCGCGACATGGGACTGTTCGGCATTTCCGTGCCGGAAGAATATGGCGGCGCGGGCCTCAACACCTCGCAATATGCGCGGGTGGTCAACATGATGAGCTATGCCGCGCCCGCCTTTCGATCGATCTTCTCGATCAATATCGGAATGTTCGCCAGCGCCCTTAAAAACGGCGCGACCGAGGAACAGCGGCAGGAATGGTATCCCAAGCTGGTCGAAGGCAAGATCGCCTGTTTTGGCCTGACCGAGCCGGGCTCGGGTAGCGACAGCGCTGGCCTCCAGACAACAGCGAAGCCCGATCCGGATGGCAACGGTTGGACCCTCAACGGGACCAAACGCTATATCACCAATGCCCCGCATGCCGATGTCGCGCTGATCATGGCGCGGACCGAGAAGGAAAACCTGCCCAAGAATGCGCATGTCAGCGCGTTTCTTGTGCCGATGGACGCGCCCGGAGTTTCGACCGGTTCACCGGACAAAAAGATGGGCCAGTCGGGATCGCACATTTCCGACATCATGCTCGACGATGTGAAAGTGCCGGGCGATGCGCTGCTGGGCGGAGAAACCGGCAAGGGTTTCCGCTTTGCCATGCAGAGCCTCGACAATGGCCGGATTTCGGTGGGTGCGGCGGCGACCGCCTATGCACGCCGAGCACTCGACAGCGCGCTGCGCTATGCCAATGAGCGCCAGGCGTTCGGCGAGCCGATTGCGCGATTCCAGCTGATCCAGGCGATGCTCGCCGACAGCGAGACCGAAATCTACGCCGCCGAATGCATGATGCGCGACGTCACCGAACGTGCCGATCGCGGCGAAAACATCATCACCAAAGCCGCCGCGTTCAAGGTCTTCGCCTCGGAAATGTGCGGGCGTGTGGTCGACCGGGTGGTGCAGATTTATGGCGGCGCAGGCTATCTCGCCGAATACGATGCCGAGCGGTTCTATCGCGATGCGCGCATCTACCGCATCTACGAAGGCACGACACAGATCCTCCAGCTCCAGATCGCGAAGCACATGCTGCGCGAGTGGGAAAAGGAAAATTTGTGATGGGAGTTTGCTTTTCCGCACGCCATCCGGCGCGCGAAATCCTCGCTCATGCGACCTGAAGGTCGCGTCGCTGCGGCCGGGCAGTTGCCCTTGCGGCTCACCAGTGAGCCGTCTGGAGCGACAATCATTGTGAGTTCATTACCGAATGTATAATCTCCTCAACGACCTCTCGATCATCGAGGTTTCCAGCTTTGTCGCCTCCCCCACGGCCGGACTCTATTGCGCGCAGATGGGGGCCGAGGTCATCCGCGTCGATCACAAGGCGGGCGGGCTCGATTACGATCGCTACATGCTCACAGACAAAGGGCGCTCGCTGAGCTGGGAGAACCTCAACCGTGCCAAGAAATCGGTCGCGCTCGATCTGCGCAGCGGTGAAGGACGCGAGCTGTGCGTCGAACTGGCCGCCAAGACCGGGCAGTGCATCACCAACCTGCCGGAAAAGAGCTTCCTTTCGCACGATGCTATGAAGACGGCACAGCCTGATGGCGCGCCCGACATGACCTCGGTGCGGATAATGGGCTGGCACGATGGCCGACAGGCGATGGACTTCACTGTGAACGCGGCAAGCGGCTATCCGCTGATGACCGGCCCGGAAGACTGGGACATGAAGGCCGCGCCGCCGATCAACCAGGTCCTGCCCGCATGGGATTTCATCACCGGCGCCTATTGCGCCTTCGCGCTGATGGCGGCCCTGCGGCACCGCGATGCCACCGGCACCGGCACAGAGGTTCGCGTGCCCTTGGGCGATGTTGCCATCGGCACAGTCGCCAACTCGGGTATGATGGCCGAAATGCTTTATCGCGGCGGCGACCGGGAGCGGCTTGGCAACGCGATTTGGGGCGCATTCGGACGCGATTTCCGCTCGAAAGACGGCGTGCGCTTCATGGTCGCCGCGCTCACGGCCAAGCAATGGGCGGGGCTGGTTAAGGCGTTTGGGCTGGAAACGCCTATCGCCCAGCTAGAGGCGGAGGTGGGCGCCCGCTTCGCCGATGGCGACGATCCGCGCTTCAAGCACCGCCACCGGCTTTTCGACCTGTTTCAGAAGGTTGCAGGCAGCCACGATTACAAAGCGCTGGAATCGCTGATGGCGGCCAATGGGTGCACGTTCGAGAAATACCGCACCGCGCACGAAGCCGCGACCGATCCGGTGCTTGTCGATGACAATCCGCTGTTCGGTCCCTCGCCGGATAACCCCAGCGGGTTCGATTACCCGGCAACCAGAAGCTTTGCGAACCTGCCGGAGCACGAAGCGGGCAATCCCGCACCCGCGCCCTATCTCGGTCAGCATTCCGAAGAGGTGCTGGCCGAGCGGCTGGGCCTTTCCAGCGGTGCCATCGGCAAACTGTTGGACGCAGGCACGGTGGCATTGAGCGACAAGGACAGAGCATGACCAGAAGAGCAGCAATCGTTTCGCCCCTGCGCACACCAGTGGGCAAATTCCTCGGCGGGCTTTCCAGCCTCAATGCCGGCGAACTCGGCGCGATCATCCTCAAGGCATTGGTCGAGCACAGCGGCATCGATCCGTCGCGGGTCGACGATGTCGTGTTTTCGCAAGGATACGGCAATGCCGAAGCGCCCGCCATCGGGCACTGGTCTTGGCTCGCCGCAGGGCTCCCGCTCGAAGTGCCCGGCTATCAGCTGGACCGGCGATGCGGGTCGGGTCTCCAGGCAGTCGCCAATGCCGCGATGATGGTCGAGACCGGCATGGCGGACGTGGTGGTCGCGGGCGGATGCGAGAGCATGTCCAATGTCGAACATTACACGCTGCAAGGTCGCGGCGGCGCGCGCATGGGCGATATCACGCTGCATGACCGGCTGTCGCGCGGGCGGTTGATGAGCCAGCCGATCGAGCGCTTCGGCATCATCACCGGGATGATCGAAACCGCCGAAAATCTCGCGAAGGATTACGATATCAGCCGCGAAGAGGCCGATGCCTATGCGGTGCGCAGCCACCAGAACGCGGCCGCCGCATGGGAAGCGGACAAGTTCGTCGATCATCTCGTGCCGGTCGAAGTGCCGCAGCGCCGCGGCGATCCTGTCATCTTCGACCATGACGAAGGGTACCGCGCGGACGCTTCGATGGAGACGCTCGGCAAATTGCGTGCGATTGATCTGAAACGCGATCCGGACGCCATCGTAACCGCCGGTAATGCCAGCCAGCAGAACGACGCGGCGGCTGCCTGTCTTGTGGTAGCGGAAGACAAGCTGGAGCAACTGGTGCTCGAACCGGCGCTCTGGTTCGGAGGATGGGCAGCGGCGGGCTGCGATCCGTCGCGCATGGGCATAGGTCCTGTTCCGGCGGTTGAGCGGCTGTTCGAGCGGCGCGGATATTCCTGGGACGATATCGACCTGGTTGAAGTGAACGAAGCCTTCGCGCCGCAGGTGCTCGCCGTCCTGAAAGGCTGGGGCTGGAGTGCAGACGACAGCCGCCGCGATATTCTCAACGTGAACGGTTCGGGCATTTCGCTCGGCCACCCGATCGGCGCGACCGGCGGGCGCATTCTCGCCGACATGGCCGCGGAAATGCATCGGCGCGAGGCGCGCTATGGCCTCGAGACGATGTGCATCGGCGGCGGACAGGGCATTGCGGCGGTGTTCGAACGGGCGGCATGAACGATTTCGAGGCCTGGATCGGGCGTGAGCAATCGGACCGCGACCGGCTGACACCCGAACACGCGTTCCGGTGGTGCGCAACCTTCGACCTGGAGCGGCCCGGCGACGGGATCATGCCGCAGGGCATTCACTTTGCCCTGTGCACTCCGCAAGCCCGCACCGATGCGCTGGGCGAAGACGGCCATCCTGCGCGCGATGGCAGCGCCGAAAGCTTCCTCCCACCGTTTCCGATGCCACGCCGCATGTGGGCATCGAGCGCGATCCAGTTTCTCGCTCCGATTGCGCTGGGTGCAGCAATCAAGCGCACCAGCCGCATCGTCTCGATCAAGGAGAAAGAGGGCGGGTCCGGGAAGCTAGCGTTTGTCGATGTCGAGCATGAGACGGTCGCCAACGGAGCACTGTCGGTGAGGGAAACGCAGACGCTGGTCTACCGCGAAGCCGCGGCGCCCGATGCTCCGCTTGCTCCTGCAGCGCCGGCGGATGGGACGTTCGACACATCGCAGTGGGACGCACACCGAAGCATTGTGCCCGATCCGCGCCTGCTGTTCCGCTATTCTGCGCTCACCTTCAACACACACCGCATTCATTACGATGCCCCCTATGCGCGCGAAGTCGAACGCTATCGCGGCCTGGTCGTCCATGGACCGCTCACCGCCTCGTTGCTGCTGCAACTGGCGGCCAGCAAGCTCGGCGAAAACCGCCTGAGACGTTTCGAATTTCGCGGCGTGTCTCCGGCTATTGCAGGTGAGCCGCTGATCCTCGCTATGCGCGGAGATGATGCTGGCTATGAGCTGGGCGCGTTTGCGGAAGATGGCCGGCAGGTGATGAAGGCGGCTACCGAAACCTAATCGTCGGTGTCCTGCTTAGGCGGCCTTCCCCGGCGCGGTGGTTTTGTCTGCCCGACCTCGATCCCGCGCGCCGACAAGGCTTCGCGCAGCAACATTTCGATTTCCGCATTGGCCGACCGCAGCTCGGCCGCCGCCAGCCGTTCGACCGCGGCGTGAACTGCCGGATCGAGACGGAGGGCGAAGGCTTTCTTCTTCGCGGCTTTCTGGGAAGGCGCAGCCATGGCTGCCTCCTTTGCGGCAGGTTACTGGTACAGCGTACCGGCGTTGACGACCGGTTGGGCTTCGCGGTCGCCGCAAAGGACAACCATCAGGTTGGAAACCATCGCTGCGCGGCGTTCATCGTCGAGCTCGACAATCCCGTCATGCGAGAGTTTCTCGAGCGCATCCTCGACCATACCGACCGCGCCGATAACGACTTTCTGGCGCGCCGCGATCACGGCATCGGCCTGCTGGCGGCGGAGCATCGCACCGGCAATTTCGGAGGCGTAGGCGAGGTGCGTCAGCCCGGCTTCATCGACGACGATGCCTGCGACCATGAGCCGTTCGTTAAGTTCTTCGATCAGTTCCTGGTTGACCACGTCTGCGCTGCCACGGAGCGTCGTTTCATCTTCGTCGGACATGTCGTCATAAGGATGGCGCGCGCCGACGGTGCGCAGGCCTGCTTCGATCTGAATGTTCACGAATTCCTTGTAATCGTCGACGTCGAACACCGCCTGCGCGGTGTCGGACACGCGCCACACCACGTTGCAGGCGATCTCGATCGGATTGCCTCGCAGGTCGTTGATCTTGACCCTTTCCGAGTGGATGTTGTGGGCGCGCACGCTCACCTTCTCCTTCATCATCCACGGCCAGACCCAGTGCAGCCCTTCCTTGCGCGTGGTTCCGCGATACTCGCCGAACAGAGTGATCACGACAGCCTGATTGGGCTGGATCATGAAGAAACCGATGCTGAGCAGAAGAGACAGGACGGCGCCGACGATCAAACCGACAATCACCGCTCCGCCTGGCCCGCCGGAGATGATCGCCAGCAGGGGTGGGCCAGCCAGCACGGCAAGCACCACCAGCAGCATTACGTAGCCATTATAGCTCGACCCGCGCGTTTCGCGGCTGGTCGCCATTGCATGCTTCTCATTCTTCATAAACACTCCCTTCGATATAAATATGATATCATCATTATATCGAAGGGTCATGCTAGTCAATCGTCGATCGGATAATTCTCGATCGGCTCAAGGGCGGAGAAGCTCTCGACCTTAGGCTCACGCCCGAGATCCGGGAACTCGATCTCCGGCAGCTCGCAATGCGTATCCGGCAAGCGGTCGAGCAGATTGCGGATCAGTGTCAGCCGGCCGCGTTTCTGATCGTTGAAATCCACCAGCGTCCACGGCGCGTAGCCTACGTCGGTTGCTTTCAGCATGGCCTCGCGCGCCTGCGTGTAAGCGTCGTACTTCTCGCGCGCGGCCAGATCGATCGGCGACAGTTTCCAGCGCTTGAGCGGATCGTCGAGCCGTTCGCGCAGGCGCTCTTCCTGCTTTTCCTGATCGGTGGTGAGCCAGTATTTGAACAGCAGGATACCGTCATCGGTCAGCAGCTTTTCGAGGATCGGAACCTGGCGCAGGAACAGATCCACTTCGTCCTGGTCGGCAAAGTCCATCACCTGTTCGACGCCCGCCCGGTTGTACCAGCTGCGATCGAACAGCACGATCTCGCCTGCGCTCGGCAGATGCGCGATGTAGCGCTGGAAATACCACTGCGTCCGCTCGGCGTCGGTCGGTTTGCCCAAGGCGACAGTGCGGCATTGCCGCGGGTTGAGCTTGTCGCGCACCGCGCGGATCGCCCCGCCCTTGCCCGCCGTATCACGTCCCTCGAACAGGACGACAATGCGCTGTCCGGTGATCCGCGCCCAGCGCGCCATCATCACCAGCTCTTCCGTCATCGGTTCGAGCAGCTTGCGGTATTCCTTGCCTTTCAGGCCCATACGGTCCCCCAATTTGTCCTTGTTTCCGCTCAGTGGTAGTCTCAAATAAGCGCTTATGGCTACACTTGCTGATCCCGACACCGATTTCTCGCGTCTGCCCGACCTTCCGCACGACGTGTTCACCGCGCCGCTCGCAAAACCGCCGCATCTGGGCGATGACTGGCTCGAGCCCGCACAAACCGATTATTCGAGCGAGGATCACGCAGTCTGGAACGACCTTTTTGCACGCCAGATGGAGGTACTGCCCGGCCGGGCGGCAAGCGCATTCATGGCAGGCCTTGAAAAGCTCGATCTGTCGCGCGGTGGCATTCCCGAATTCGGCGCGCTGTCGGAAGAACTGGGCGCGCTGACGGGATGGAGCGTGGTGCCGGTCCCGATGCTGATCCCCGATCACGTGTTCTTCTGGCATCTCGCCAATCGCCGCTTCCCCGCGGGCAATTTCATCCGCACGCGCGAAACTTTCGACTACATCCAGGAGCCGGACGTCTTCCATGACGTCTTCGGCCACGTGCCGATGCTGACCGATCCGGTCTACGCCGACTACATGCAGGAATATGGCCGTGCCGGATGGAAGGCGATGCATTACAACCGGCTGAAAGCTTTGGGAGCGCTTTATTGGTACACAGTTGAATTCGGCCTGATCGAGGAAGCGGACGGTATCAAGGCCTACGGCGCGGGCATCCTGTCGGGTCCGACCGAGGCAAAGTTCGCGGTCGAGGCAGAAAGCCCCAATCGCATCATGCTCAATGTCGACCGGGTGATGCGCACCGATTACGTCATCAGCGATCTCCAGCCGACCTATTTCGTGATCGAAAGCTTCGAAGACCTTTACAAGCAGACGGTCGAGCGCGATTTCGACCGGCTGTATCGCAGTCTCGCGCCAAGCTTCACCTACGCCAATTCCGCGATCATCGACGTCGACAATGTCGTCCACCGCGGCACGCAGGAATACCATCTGAGAGGTGGCAGAGGCTCAGGCGCAGCGCCAGTCTGACCGACACAAAAAAGGCTGGAGGTGCCCTCCAGCCTGTCGAATATCGATTGCGAATGCTTTAGGCTTCGAGCCGGGGCCTTAGCACCGTGTGATAAAGGATCAGCGCCGCACTGCCGGAAACCAAAGCTGCGACCAGAGCCATCAGCGAAAGTCCGCCGAGGATGGTGCCGCTGTTGAAGATGAGACCGATGAGCAGCGTCGCGGCGATACCGATTCCGATCTGGCGCAGGATCTCACGAGAATCCTCGGTACGCGCGATGATCGAGGCCAACCAGCCCAGTGTCGCTCCCATTACTATCAGCACCAACAATGCCATCACTTCGCTCTTCGTTTACTTAATATCTATTCAATTGCACAACGCGCAGTATCGCCCGGTGGTTCCAGAAACGCGTACTTTGCCACGCCTAGAAGAAATAGAACAATGCGCAGCCCATCGCCACACGGTAGAGCACAAACACCATCATCGACGCGCGTTTGAGGAAGTTCATCAGGAACGCCATGGTCGCGAAGGCCGCGATGAAGGTGAGCACACCGGCGATCAGCGCGTCGAATGCAAGCACCGACCCTGCCTCGAAAATCTCCGGCACGATCAGCACCCCCGCGCCCGCGACCGCGGGGATCGAGAGCAGGAACGAGAACCGCGCCGCCTCGACACGCTTGTACCCCAGGAACCGCGCCGCTGTCATGGTGACGCCGGATCGGCTGGTGCCGGGGATGATCGCCAGCGCCTGCGCGATGCCGACGATCAGGCCGTCACGCCACGTCATATCCTCGAACGACTTCACCTCCTTGCCGATCCAGTCCGCGAGCCCAAGCAGGATGCCGTAGACGATCAGGTTGAACGCGATGAGATCGGTGAAGCGGATCGATGACATCAGGTCGTCCTCGACCACGGTGATACCGAGCCAAGTCTCGGCGAGCGAATTGAACGCACCAAGTTTGATCGCCAGCCCAAACGCGACGGCGGGGATGGTCCCGAGCACAATCCACCAGAACAACCGGCGCTCTGCCGGCGCATTGGCCCTGTCTGTGCCAACGCCGATGCTGGCAAAGCCGCCGCGCGCGAGGACCAGCACGTCCTTGAAGAAATAGACGATAATCGCGAGCAGCGATCCGACATGCACCGCAACGTCGATCAGTGGGCCCTGATCGGAAAAGTCCGTCAGGTAAGGGATCAGGATCAGATGCCCCGAAGAGGAGATCGGGAGGAACTCCGTGATCCCCTGAACAACCGCAATGATGAGAAGCTGAAGAAAAGTCATGGCCCGCGCTCCTTGGATGAAGCGCGGGCCAAGTCAATTCGTTAGCGAAAATCGCGGGTAAAAATCACCAGATGCGGATGCGCCGTTCCGGTGGAAGGTACAGCTCATCCTCGGGCGTCACATTAAACGCCTCGTACCATGCGTCGAGATGCCGCACCGCGTTATTGAGTCGGAATTCGCCCGGCGGGTGGTTCGCCGTCATCACGCGGTTGCGCAGTGATTCCTCGCGTTCCATCCCGCGCCAGATCTGGCCGAAGCCGAGGAAGAAGCGCTGGTCGCCGGTGAGACCGTCGATCACCGGTGCTTCTTCACCGTTCAGCGACATCCGGTAAGCGCGGTAAGCCATCTGCAGGCCGACCACATCGCCCAAGGTCTCGCCCATCGACTGGCCTGCGCGAAGACAAACCGGCCCTTCGGGGCTGTCGACCGGGCAATGGGATTCGATGAACTCACCCATCGCATCGGTGAATTCGACGAAGCCCGCGCGGTCTTCGTCCTGCCACCAATTGCGCAGCGTGCCGGTGGCGTCGAATTGCGAACCCTGGTCGTCATAGCCGTGACCGATCTCGTGCCCGATGACCGCGCCGATACCGCCGTAATTGACCGCCGGATCGGCGCTGCCATTGAAGAACGGCGGCTGCAGGATCGCGGCGGGGAAGACGATGCGGTTGGTGAGCGGCGAATAATACGCATTCACCGTCTGCGGCGTCATGCCCCATTCGGTCGGGTCGACCGGCGAACCCAGACGAGAGCGCATTTCTTCATCCCACCAGCGGGCGGTGGAAAGCGCATTCGCGAGCGGATTGTCGGCCGAAATCTCCAGCCCTTCGTAAGCCTTGAACTCGTCGGGATAGCCGATCATCGGCACGAACCCTTCAAGCTTGGCCCGCGCCTCCTCGATGGTCGCGGGCGTCATCCACTGGTTGTTGTCGAGCGCTTCGCTCATCGCTTTCTGGAGGTTGGCGACCAGTTCATCCATCCGCGCCTTGCTTTCGGGCGGGAAGTACTGTTCGACATAAAGCGCGCCGAGTTGCTCACCCAGAGCACCCTCGACCGCGGCGATTGCGCGCTTCCAGCGTTCCTGCTGGACTTCGCGCCCGTTGATCGTCTTGCCGTAAAACGCGAATGTCGCGTCATCGAGCTCGCTCGACAGGAGCGCAGCGTTGTTGCTCAGGAAAGATTTGGCGAGATAGGCCTTCAGCGTCGGAAGCGGCGTTTCGGTGATCAGCTGCATCATCGCAGGCAGGCCGCCGCCGATGCTCTCGAGCTGTTCTGGCGTCAGCTTCTGCGCTTCGATCTCGTCAGCGGTTGGCGGAATCTGCCGCGCAAGGAAGCGAGGCTGGCCGTCAAGCTGCGCCGATGTAAGCAGCGTCGCTATCGGGAAATCGCCCGCCATCGCGGCCAGGTCTTCCGGGCTCAGCTCGTTATAGGTCAGCTGCGGCATGCGCAGGATCGGCCGCGCCCATTCAAGCTCGGCGACTTTGCTTTCGAAGGCGTAGACCGCTTCGGCTGCGCCGCGCGCATCGGCATAACCCGCAGCGTTCAGCACCGTTTCGAGATAATCGACGTAGGCTGCACGGATCGCGAGATTGCTTTCCGAATCCACGAGGTAGTAATCGCGATCGGGCAAGCCCATTCCGTCGAACCCGATCCCGACCGCATATTCCGTCGGGTTGCGCGCATCGATCGTCACGTTCGCGCTTACGAGCGAAGGATAACCCGGCTTTCCGAACAGCGAGACGAGCGAAGTCAGATCGTTCGCGCCGTAGATCTCGGCAAGATAGGGCTGCGCCGGAGCAAGCCCGCTGGCGTCGATTGCCTCGACATCCATGTAGGCGTTATAGGCATCGACGATGCGGGCCGCCTGCGTGCCGGGCTCCGGGTTGGATGCGACCAGCGTTTCGACGAGCTTGCGGACATCCTCGGTCGCGCCTTCGCGCAGCAGGTCGAACGCGCCGAAGCGCTGGCGGTCTGCCGGAATTTCATTCGCGGCGACCCACTTGCCATTGATGTAGGCGTTGAAGTCATTGCCCGGATCGACCGTCTCGTCGATCAGCTCGGTGCCGACGCCCCACGTGCCAAAGTCCATTGTCGGCGTTTCGGATTCGCCGGCCTCGGTCTCTTCCAGCAGCGTTTCGATGGTGTGAGCGCCAGCGGCGTCATGGCTTTCGGCCATGGCAGGCGCGGTAAAGGCGAGCGCAGCGATGCTGGCGCCCAGAAGAGCATTGGTTCGTATCATGATGGAGCGTCCCGGTTTGCAGTGGTCTTCCTAGGTCGAAGTTTTCCTATCCCAACGTCCGCAGCAATGGTGTCATTCGTCCGACTGCAAGGCCCGCTGGTCGAAAAGATATGGGGTGGACCCGCGCTTTGCGTGGGGAGCCCGCCGTTCAGGCAGCTTCATCGGCGGCGAATTGCAGCTTTGCCAGCCGCGCATAGAGCCCGCCCTTGGCCGAAAGCTCTGCGTGATTGCCCTGCTCGACGATTGCGCCATCTTCCAGCACCACGATGCGATCGGCCGCGCGCACGGTTGCCAGGCGATGCGCGATGACGAGCGTGGTGCGCTGCTGCATCAGCGTCTCGAGCGCCTGCTGGACGAGTTGTTCGCTTTCGGCATCGAGAGCGCTGGTGGCCTCGTCGAGCAGCAGGATCGGCGCATCGCGCAGCAGTGCGCGGGCGATGGCCACGCGCTGTTGCTGGCCGCCAGAAAGCTGCGTGCCGCCTTCGCCCAGATAGGTGTCGAGACCTTTTGGCAGGTCGCGCAGGAACCCCTCGGCATTGGCGGCGCGCGCGGCTTCCCAGATGTCCTCGTCGCTCGCGTCCCAGCGGCCATAGCGCAAATTGTCTCGTGCATCGGCGCTGAAGAGCACGCCGTCCTGCGGAACCAGCGCCAGCCGCTCGCGGATATCGGCAGGGTCCGCCTTTGTCAGCGCCACTCCGTCGAGCCGGATCGTGCCGAGCTGCGGATCGTAAAACCGCTCGACCAGCTGGAAGATCGTCGATTTGCCGGCCCCCGATGGACCGACGATCGCCACTGTCTCACCCGGTTCGATTTCTAGCGTGAAGTCCTTGAGCGCGGGCGTTTCGGGCCGCGCGGGATAACGGAAAGTGACATTGCGGAACGACAGGCTGCCGCGCGGCGGCTGTGGCAGGCTCTGCGGGCGAGCAGGCGGTGCGATGCTCGGCTTGGCCTCGAGCAGTTCAGCGAGGCGGCTCGCTGCGCCCGCTCCGCGCAGCAGCTCTCCATACACTTCGGTCAGCGCGCCAAATGCGCCTGCAACGATCATCGCGCCGATGATGAAGGACAGGATCGTGCCGCCGGTTATCTCGCCCGCGGCAACCCCCTCCGCCCCGCGCCACAGGATGAGGACGATGGAGCCGAAGATCGCGAGGATTATGATCGACGTCATGACCGAGCGCAGGATGATCCTGCGACGCGCGGTTTCGAACGTCCGCTCGACCGCATCGCCGAACCGGCCCGCCTCGCGGTCCTGCTGACCGAAGCTCTGCACGATCTTCATCGCGCCCAGCACTTCGGTAACCATCGCGCCGACATCCGCCACGCGGTCCTGGTTATCGCGCGAGATGCTTCGTATCCGGCGTCCGAAAATCACGATCGGGAGGATCACCGCCGGGATGCCGATGGCCAGCCAGATGGTGAGGCTGGGCAGCAGCCAGAACAGGTAGATTGTCCCCCCGATGCCCAGGAAGATGTTTCGCAGAGCCACCGAAACGGTCGTCCCCACCACCGTCTCGATAATCGTTGTATCCGAGGTCATCCGGCTGGAGATTTCCTTGGGACTGTTCTCTTCGTAGAACGACGGCGACATGCGCAGCAGGTTGCGGTGCACCTTGCGCCGGATGTCCGCCACCACCCGCTCGCCGATCCAGCTCACGAAATAGAACCGCGCCGCCGTACCCAGCGCAATCACGACGACGATGACAAGCAGATACCGGAACCAGCGGCCGATATCCCCAGCCTCTCCGCCTGCTCCGCCGAACCCGCGATCGACGATCAGCTGCGAGGCAGCAGGAATGGCGAGCGTGCCCGCAGCGGTCACGACCAGAGCGATCAGGGCAAGCGCGACCTGTTGCGGGTACTTCGCCGCCTCGCGATAGACCATGCGCAGCGGCGCCAGCGATCGCGGCTTGCGCGGCGAATTGGCTGCGTCCTGTTCCTCGATTTCGCTTTCGGGGGAAGATTGCGCGTTCATTTCGACGCCGATCTAGCCACGACCTGCATAAATTTCACGTGCAAAAAGCACACAGGTCCCCCGCTTAATGGCCCCAGCAGCTCCGTTGTGCGTTGCACAATACGGGCAAAAGGCCCATCTGTCATGTAACGCACGCCTCTTCGAAGGCGTATTACAGCTCACCGCAGCATGTGCGGTTCGAGCCGAAAGGGGCCCAGAATGCTTTACCACGCCTATGAAATACAGCGCAGCTGGATGAACAGCGTCAGCTCGTGGGCGTCGATCAGTTCGTCGATCCTGACCAACCCGGCCAATCCGTTCGGCAAGATGGGCTCGCTGCCTCTGACGGCCAGCGCGCTCGACGTGTTCGCCCACGCAACCGCGGATTACGGTAAACCAGCCTTCGGCATCACCGAAGTGGAAACCAGCGGTCAAGTCTATCCGGTGATCGAGGCGACCGTCGTCAACCGCCCGTTCGGCGATCTCAAGCGCTTCCGCCTCGACGGTGTGAGCGACAACCGGCCGAAAATGCTGATCGTCGCCCCGATGAGCGGCCACTATGCGACCCTGCTGCGCGGCACTGTCAGGCGGATGCTGGAACAGTATGAGGTCTACATCACCGACTGGGCCGACGCGAAGACGGTGCCGCTGCACGAAGGGGATTTCGACCTCGACACTTACATCGATTACTTGATGGAATTCCTTGAGTATATCGAGGCGCAGGAGCCCGGCCAACGCCCGCATATGCTCGCCGTATGCCAGCCATCGGTCCCCGCCTTTGCCGCGACCGCGCTGCTCAACCAGCACAAATCACCCGCGGCTCCGGCGACGCTCACCATGATGGGCGGCCCGATCGACACCCGCGAATGCCCAACCTCGGTCAACGACCACGCGATGAACCGTCCGATCGAATGGTTTCGCAATTCGGTGATCGCGACTGTGCCAATGAAATATCGCGGCGCGGGGCGTAAGGTCTATCCCGGCTGGATGCAGCTGTCGGCGTTCATGAGCATGAACCTGCGCAGCCACATGATGAGCCATTACGAGATGTACAAACACCTCACCGCCGGCGATCAGGACAGCGCGCAAGCGACCAAGGATTTCTACGACGAATACCGCGCCGTGTGCGACATGACGGCGGAATTCTATCTCCAGACGGTCGAAGAGGTGTTCCAGAAACACTCGATCCCCAATGGCGAATTTCGCCACAAGGGAGAGATCGTTGACCTGACGCAGATCACCGACACTGCGCTGCTCGCAATCGAAGGCGAGCGCGACGATATTTCCGGCCTCGGCCAGACACGCGCCGCGCTAAAGCTCGCGACAGGGCTCAAGGAAAGCAAGAAGCGGTACTACATGGCCGAAGGCGCAGGGCATTACGGCATCTTCAACGGCAGCCGCTGGCGCACAAAGGTCGCGCCGGTGGTCGAGGAGTTCGTCGCAGCGCATTCCTGATCAGGGTTTCTGCGGCCACGTCGATCCGGTGGCCGCGGCTTCCTCGCGATAGAAGCTTCGAAGCGCATCGCTGATGATGCGCGGCGCGACCGTGTAATGGTCCTCGCCATCGTAGAACCGGCTCGTGACCGATAGCCCTTCATAGCCGCGCAGATTGAGCGTTTCGATAAAACGCGCCGTGCCTGTCAGAATGCCGCCTGCGTTCAGGAACCATTCGTTCCCTTCCTCGCCGCCCGCGCCAACAAAAATCTCGACCGGCAGCGCGTCATTCTCCTGCGAAAAAACCTCTTCAAGCTTGAACACGGCATCGCCCACATTCGCCATTGCGGGCGATCCAATGATCATGCGATCGAACAGATCTGGCCGGGTGAAGAGCGCGTAGCCCGCGAACAGTCCGCCGAGCGAATGGCCGTGCAGGATATGGTCATCGGCAAAGCGGAATTCCGCCGCAAGCTCCGGGCGCAGTTCGTCGGCAAGGAAAGCGAGGAAATCCTCGGCGCGATGAGGATAGGGCGGGAAAGGCGCGACCGAACGCACCGCTTCGCGGTTGAGACCGGGTGCCGCGAAACCTTCACCGGGCGGCGAGAATTCGATGACCCTGCGGCCTACACCGGCAAGGCCATCCTCGCTCGGGCTGCCGACGCCGATCACGATCACCTCGGGCATCATGTTGCCCGCCACCAGTAGGTCGACCGCAGCGATGGCGCTGCGCGTCATCAGTGGATCGTCGAGCACCCACAGGACAGGATACCGGGCATCGGGCTTCACCGCGTAAGTCGCCGGCAGCGCGATGGTGACGGCATGCTCGTATTCGAAGCGGTCGGACTGGACCCGGCGCGTCTCCAGCACCTCCATATTGGCGCGGGCACCGGGCGTATAAGCCAGCTGCGGGTTGGCGGAGGCTGTCTGCGGCGCGAGCATTCCGGTGACAGCGGCGAGCGCGGCGACGGGCGCCAGAAACGTGCGAATCATTGATTCCCCTAAAGAAAAGACCCTGCCGATTGTAGTCGGCCAGCTTTTTAGGTGTGCCTGTTCGTCGAACGAAGCGGTCGTTGGTCGAGCGCTTCGCTCGAAAACAGCACCGTTCCTATTTCGTGGGGATCGCACACTTGGATTGAGCCCCTGTTACCCAGATGTACCGCGTTATTTCGACCGAGCTTGCGACGGCAATGGGGCTACTTCGCCGGAAATCGCTTCGTATATGAGCATTCTTGCCAGGTGGATTGCCAGTGAATTGTTGCTGCGATCATCCGTGCATACCATCACGCCTACCCGCTCATCGGGAGCATAGCGAATGTTCGCGCGCGCTCCCCCGCCGCTATGGCCGACTGTCAAGATGTCGTTCTCGGTCTCGATGACGCTTCCGAGGCTATAATGGTCCACGCGATAACGCTCGTCGGTCAACATCGATTGCCAGACGGTGGGATCGATGACGGCGTGCTTGTTGAGCGCCACGAACAGCTTACCCATATCGTCGGCGGTGGTTTGATAACCGCCAGCGCTAAGGAGAAACGCAGCTTGGTCTGCATTGCGCGCGCCCGGATGTGCCGTCTCGGTCAGCCCGGCGGGCCCAGCCACGTAATCGCCGACCATATCCGAAAATCCTGCCCGAAGCGATCGAGAAGAATCATTTCGGCAATGGCGTAGCCCGATTGGCGATAACGCGAGAATTCGCCGGGCTCATAGTCGAGCGGCTCATCGCGAACTTTTCGGTAGATGTCACGATTGGTGGAAGAGGAATCGGCTGCAAAAGTCCCAAAATCCTCTCTGTTGACGACCATCGGTATACCTGAGGTGTGGTTAAGCAGCCGGAAAAAAGGAATGTTCTCCCAAGCAGAGGGCGCATCTTCGATATACGCGCCGAGGGGCGCATTCAGATCGAGTTGGCCTTCATGATGCAGCTTCGAATAAGTTAGAGAGGCTAAGACCTTGGTCGCGGAGAACAATCCGCATGAGGTCGATGACGTGAACGCCTCACCGCCTTCGGTTTCGCCATAGCCATTTGCGATCAAGATCCGGTCGTCTTGAACCACGGTCAGAGCAAGACCGGAAACTTCGAATGTTTCCATCAGTTCTGGAATTCGCTCGAGCGTCGGCAGCGCGTCGGCGCTCGGCTGAGACGGCGGCGCATCGCTCTGCGCGTGCACCGCGGGACAACTTCCGAGCAGCGCAACCGCCGCTGCGTACAAAATCCTCAAACTCACTCTCCTGCGATTACACTTGTAGTCAATGGCTAGTGTTGCTGAGGTTCTATGTCAAATCAGCCCCTTGCGAAGTATGGCCGACGCAGGATTGTTTCGGCGGCGCCAATTGTGTGGACGATGGCTGAGTTCGCGCCGCGACGCTTGCCTCTCTCCAAGCCTGGTCACCAAAGCGCCCGATAGTCAGGCCGCGGGGAGAGCCCGCAAGTATCGAGCCGTCATGATTCTTATCGGCGCCCGGCGACATCATAGGGTTCGCCGAAGTCCCCGATCGGGATCTCCAGCTTTGCCCTGTCCCATCCAGCCGCCGTAGCGATCGCTGAATATGTCTCCTTGAGGAAGCCGAGCAGCATCGCATCCGGATCGTCGGTTTCCAGCAGGCTCGCATAGGGGAGGATGAATTCGCCCAGGTCGCCGTGCCAATAGGCATGCAGCGTCGTCAGCTCGGCATCGGCGAGCCCATCGGGCGACGGGTAGCCGTAGGCGTAGAAGGCGGCCTCTTCCACTCCTCCTCCGCCGAGCCAGAATCCTGCGCTGGCGACTTCGTGGCTGTAAGCCTCGCGAGTGACACGGTCGGGAAGGTTCGGAAACCCGCCCGGATGAAGCGGCGCCTCGCGACCCGAAAAGCGCGTCACGGCGAGATCGAAGCTGCCCCAGAACAGGTGGCTCGGGCTGGACTTGCCTACGAACCCGCTGCGGAAATGCTCGAAGACACGGTTCGCGCTGCGGAAGGCGGCATGGATACGGCGAATTGCATTCGGATCCCAGCGCCGGACGCGCTCGTCCTTCGCAAAAGGAACAGCGGTTTCGACTTCGTTGGGAGCGCCGGAGATATCGGTCGAGATACCCCCTTGTGAAAGGAGCGCTTGCAGCTCGTCCAGGAATGCGGCGACGGTCTGGCCGGCAATGGGCATTGCCGAGCGGAATCCATCGGAGGTTTCCAGAACCACTTCGCCCGCGATGCAATCGAACAGCAATTCCGCATCGCGCTCACCGGCGACAACGGGATATGTTCGAAAACCGCGAGGGACGACGCGCAGCGCCACGTGCCAGCCGTGATTGCACCAGACGCGGGCACGGGTGGGCAGCTTGCCGATGACCTGCAGATAAGCGTGGCACGTCTCGATCACCGCCTTGTCGGCGGCGTAATCGAGCCGTGGCCAACGCCTGTCTGTCATATCTGTCCTCTTACGGATGCCGGGCCATCCGCTCCGTCATCTCACGATCAAAACACCTCGAACAGGCCCGCTGCGCCCATGCCGCCGCCGACGCACATGGTGACGACGACGTACTTCGCGCCGCGGCGCTTGCCTTCGATCAGCGCGTGGCCGGTGCAGCGCGCGCCGGTCATGCCATAGGGGTGGCCGATCGAAATCGAGCCGCCATTGACGTTGAGAATGTCGTTATCGATGCCGAGCTTGTCGCGGCAGTAAAGCACCTGCACGGCGAACGCTTCGTTGAGTTCCCACAGGCCGATATCGTCCATCTTCAGGCCGGTCTGCTTCAGCAGTTTCGGGATCGCGAAGACCGGGCCGATGCCCATTTCGTCAGGCTCGGTGCCCGCGACCGCCATGCCGACATAGCGACCGAGCGGCTGGAGGCCTTTCTGCTCGGCGACCTTCGCTTCCATCAGGACACTCGCCGAAGAACCATCCGACAGCTGCGAGGCGTTACCGGCGGTGATGACCTTGTCCGGGCCCATCACAGGGTTGAGCGACTGCAGACCTTCGAGCGTGGTCGAAGGGCGGTTGCCCTCGTCCTTGGTGATGGTGACTTCCTGCTGGCTGACTTCGCCAGTTTCCTTGTCCTTCACCATCATCGTGGTGGTGACAGGCACGATCTCATCGTCGAACTTGCCTGCTTCCTGCCCGGCAGCCGTGCGCATCTGCGATTGCAGCGCGTATTCGTCCTGCGCTTCGCGGCTGATGTTGTAACGCGCGGCCACCGTCTCTGCGGTGCCGAGCATCGGCATGTAGACGTCCTTGTGCATCGCAATTAGCGAGGGATCGGGCGCGACGCGCATTTCCGGCGTCTGGACCATCGAGATCGAGTCCTGACCGCCGCCGACGACGATATCCATGTTGTCGACCACGATCTGCTTGGCAGCCGTTGCGATTGCCATCAGGCCCGACGAGCATTGGCGGTCAATCGTCTGTGCAGCGACCGTCACCGGTGCACCGCCGCGCAGCGCGACCTGGCGGCCGATATTGCCCGCCTGCGTGCCCTGGGTCAGCACCGCGCCCCACACCACGTCGTCGATCTCTCCGGCATCGATACCGGCCCGCTCGACCGCGGGTTTGAACGAAAGCGCGCCAAGCGTCGCGCCGGGAGTGGCGTTGAAGCCGCCTTTGTAGGCTCGGCCGATAGGTGTGCGGGCGGTGGAAACGATGACTGCATCGCGTGACATCAGAAATACCTTTCAATCAGTGTCGGGGGCGCCGGATTTTCGGCGACGATAAGTGTAAATTGCGGCGCTGCGAAGTCAGCCGCGCAGGATCAGACAAAAGCCGTGGCGATCACACAAAATACATCGTGATCCATTCGCAGATCAGGGCAGGCTTGTCCTCGCCTTCGATCTCCATCGTGACTTCGGAGGTCTGCTGCCACTGGCCGGGGCGCTTCTCGACCATTTCGAGCAGTTTCCAGTGGCCGCGAATGCGCTTGCCCGCGCGGACCGGCGCGATGAAGCGGCATTTGTTACCGCCATAATTCACGCCCATCTTCACGCCGTCGATCTTGGGCGTGTCACTGTTCGCGCCGAGATACGGCATCATGGACAGGGTGAGAAAGCCGTGCGCGATCGTGCCGCCGAACGGCGTCATCTTGGCGGCTTCTTCGTTGACGTGGATGAACTGGTGATCGCCCGTCGCATCGGCGAACTGGTTGATGCGCTCCTGGCTCATTTCGACCCATTCGCTAGTGCCGATATTTTCGCCGGTCTTTTCGGCCAATTCTTGCGGGGTCATTGAGCTCTCCTCGTTTCTTGTGCGCCGCGCCGCATTGGGAGCGGATGGCTGTTTACGTAAGCGTTAGATGGGGCGTTACATGGCAGGCGAGACGGGTTGATGCAATGCGTCAGGTCGGGCGGAGACGCTGCCGTTACGGCATCGCTCGGTACCGAAATGGGAATCTGGCCGGCGACGCGATGAACGCGGCGTCGCGCGCCCATGACCAAGCTGACGCAGTACGATGCGAATCGCGCTTCGCAGCACCGATTCATCGTTATCCAAGCCTTTACCAAGCTGCGTTAGAGCAGGCGTGGACGCAGCAGGGGCATAATGGGTATTTTCCAACGAGTATCAGCAGGCCGCGCCGGATCGGACGGTGCGTGGCAGAGGCGCGAAAAGCAAACCGTTGCTTCGCACGCAGCGTTCGTGCCGATGCTGGCGGTCTGGGGCGCTCTGGTTTCGGCGTTGAGCGTGCTTGTCGTGCCGAGCGGGCTGCTTATGCAATCTGTTGCCGATATCGGCCTCGGCGCCTTGCAAAGCCTGCCGCCCCTAGCCATCGCCGCGCTCGCAGCCTGCGTGGGAGCTATTCTCGCAGCAGGGTTCGCCGCCGCGGTGAAGCGCCAGATTGCGCAACAGCCGAATCCCGCCAGCGTTCAGCCATTCAACGCTCAAGTCGAGCCCATCGACCCGATGTCCGAACTGGGCAGCGCGGCGCTGGACGAGCCACTCGCTCTCGAAGACCACATGGCGATCGAGCCGGAAGGCAGCGGATTTGAACTCGATGAACCGGCAGTGTTGGAACCAGCGGAGCTGCTCGCCAATGCCCCGGAGCCTGCGGGCGAACACTTCGAGGATACCGAGAACACGGTCGACCATCTTGAAGCCCGTGAAGCGCCCCGAGAGATGAGCCTCGCTGAATTTGCCGAACTGCCGGGCCGCAATGCCGTTTGGGTGCAGGAGGAGGCGGAGGAAGAACCCTCGGTCGCCGAACCTCCTCCAGCGGTCGTCGAAGAAGCGGCAGAGGAAGAATCCTCACTGGCCGAACCTGATCCTGTGGCGGTGAACGAAAGCGCCGAAGCAGAGCGGGTCGCTGTCAAAGAACCTGCCCGTGTCGGCCCTCAAGCCGCAATCTCGAAGTTGCGCGGTATAGCAACCGATGACCTCAGCCTGATCCAGATGGTGGAACGTGTCGCCGCCGCGCTTCATGAGCGTCAGCAAACGGGCGCTCGCACTGCACCGAATCGCCGCGAGGAAGCGCTAGCCGAGGCCCTGAAAGCGCTCACGGTGCTTTCCGGGGGCCGGACCGCCATGGTCTCGGCAGAAACGGGAGGCTTGCAGGACAGCGCACTTGAATTGCGCACCGCGCTCGCCAAGCTGCAGGAACTGCGCGGAGCGGCCTGATCGGCGACTGGCCCGCTCGATCTGCGTATTAAACGCATAGACTTAGCTTGGCACTGCGAAATAAAACTTCACTTTTCGCGGTTGCAAAAGAGCAAATCCATCGGCAATAGAAGGGCGAACGAAGCGCGGTCCGGGCTCGCTGCCCGGTGCGCTCGACATTCTGCCTGCGCGATGGACCCCCTCGGCGGACCCGGGCTAAGGCATCAGACAGAACGGAACCTCGCCATGGGATCGCCCAATTCCCAGGGTCTTTACGACCCCGCCAACGAACATGACGCCTGCGGAGTAGGCATGGTCGCCCATATCAAGGGTGCGCGCAGCCATGGCATCGTCGAGCAGTCGCTCGAAATCCTGGAAAAGCTCGATCACCGCGGCGCGGTGGGTGCCGATCCGCTTCTGGGTGACGGTGCGGGGCTGCTGATGCAGATCCCCGATGCGCTGATCCGCCGTTGGGCGGACGAGCACGACATCGATCTGCCGCAGCCCGGCGATTACGCGGTCGCGATGTGCTTCCTGCCGCAGGACGATGCCGCGCGCGCATTCGTAACCGAACGCTTTGAAACGCTCGCCGCAAAAGAAGGCCAGCCGGTGCTGGGTTGGCGTGAGGTTCCGACTACGCTCGATGGGCTCGGCGATGCAGTCATCGCGTCGATGCCGGTCATCCAGCAGGCGATCCTGACGCGCGGCGAAGACTGCGCCGATCAGGACGCATTCGAGCGCAAGCTGCTCGCGATCCGCAAGCAGACGCTGAACCCGCTGGCCAAACTTGCCGAAAAGCACAGCCTGCCGGGCCTTACCGAAACCTATCTGCCGAGCTTTTCGAGCCGGACCATCGTTTACAAGGGGCTGCTGCTCGCCACGCAGGTGGGAAGCTTCTACGACGATCTGAGCGATCCCGAATGCGTTTCGGCTTTCGGCCTTGTCCACCAGCGCTTCTCGACCAACACCTTCCCCAGCTGGCGGCTGGCCCACCCGTTCCGCTTCATCGCGCACAATGGTGAGATCAACACAGTGCGCGGCAATGTGAACTGGATGAATGCCCGCCGCCGGACCATGGAAAGCGATCTGCTGGGTCCGGACCTCGACAAGATGTGGCCGATCATCCCGCACGGCCAATCCGACACTGCCTGTCTCGACAACGCGCTCGAACTGCTGATCGCAGGCGGATATAGCCTCGCCCATGCGATGATGATGCTGATTCCGGAAGCTTGGAACGGCAACGAGCTGATGGACCCGGAACGGCGCGCTTTTTACGAATATCACGCCGCCCTGATGGAGCCATGGGATGGTCCGGCGGCGGTGTGCTTTACCGATGGCCGCCAGATCGGTGCGACGCTGGACCGCAACGGCCTGCGCCCCGCGCGCTTCTGCGTGACCAAAGACGATATCGTCTGCCTCGCCTCGGAAAGCGGCGTGCTGCCGTTTGCCGAAGAGGACATCGTGCGCAAATGGCGTCTCCAGCCGGGCAAGATGCTGCTGATCGACCTCGAACAGGGGCGCATCATCGAAGACGATGAGCTGAAAGCAGACCTTGCGACGTCCGAGCCATTCGCAAAGTGGCTCGAACAGGCGCAGGTGCGGCTCGAAGACATTCACGATATCGAGCCCGAGCTGTCCGAGCTTCCCGAAGAGCACACCACCCTGCTGCAGCGCCAGCAGGCGTTCGGATACACGCAGGAAGATATTTCGCGCTTCCTCGAACCGATGGCGGTGAAGGGCGACGATCCGATCGGGTCGATGGGCACCGACACGCCGATCGCCGTCCTGTCCGACCGCGCGCGGCTGCTCTACGATTATTTCAAACAGAACTTCGCGCAGGTCACCAACCCGCCGATCGATCCGATCCGCGAAGAGCTGGTGATGAGCCTGCTGTCGATGATCGGCCCGCGCCCGAACCTGCTCGGCCATGACGCGGGCACGCACAAACGGCTCGAGGTGAAGCAGCCGATCCTCACCAATCAGGACCTGGCGAAGATCCGCTCGGTCGAGGCGGTGGTCGATGGTGCGTTCCGATGCGAGACAATCGACACGACCTGGGATGCTTCGCAAGGTGTCGAGGGCATCGAGCTGGCGTTGAAGGAAATGTGCTGGGCCGCGACCGAAGCGGTGCTGCAGGATCACAACATCCTCGTCCTGTCCGACCGTGCGCAGGATGAAAACCGCGTGCCGATGCCCGCGCTGCTGGCGACGGCTGCGGTTCACCACCACCTCGTCCGCCAGGGTCTGAGGATGCAGACCGGCCTCATCGTCGAGAGCGGCGAGCCGCGTGAAGTGCACCATTTCTGCGTGCTCGCAGGCTACGGCGCAGAGGCGATAAACCCGTATGTCGCGTTCGAAACGCTCGAAGATATCCGCGCGCGCAAACATGCAGACACGCCCAGCGAGGATGTCGAACAGAATTACATCAAAGCCATCGGCAAGGGCATCCGCAAAGTCATGTCCAAGATGGGCATCTCAACCTACCAATCCTATTGCGGTGCGCAGATTTTCGACGCGGTCGGCCTGTCCAGCCAGTTCATCGAGAAATACTTCACCGGCACCGCGACGACGATCGAAGGCGTCGGACTGGAGCAGGTCGCAGAGGAAAGCGTGCGCCGCCACGCGCAGGCGTATGGCGACAACCCGCTTTACAAGGGCATGCTCGATGTCGGCGGCATCTACCAGTACCGCCTGCGCGGCGAAGAGCACGCGTGGACGCCGGCCAATGTCGCGCAATTGCAGCACGCGGTGCGCGGCAACGATGCGAGCAATTACGAGGAATTTGCAAAATCGGTGAACGAGCAGAGCGAACGCCTGCTCACCATTCGCGGATTGCTCGAATTCAAGCTTGCCGAGGAACCGATCCCGATCGACGAGGTCGAACCGGCGAGCGAGATCGTCAAGCGGTTCGCCACCGGCGCGATGAGCCTTGGCTCGATCAGCCACGAAGCGCATTCGACGATGGCGCTCGCGATGAACCGCATCGGCGGCCGCTCCAACACCGGCGAGGGCGGGGAGGAACCGTTCCGCTTTACGCCACTCGAAAATGGCGATTCGATGCGCAGCCGGATCAAGCAGGTGGCCTCGGGCCGCTTTGGCGTGACCACCGAATATCTCGTCAATTCCGACGACATCCAGATCAAGATGGCGCAGGGTGCAAAGCCCGGCGAAGGCGGCCAGCTGCCTGGGCACAAGGTCGACAAGCGGATCGGCGCGGTCCGCCACTCGACGCCGGGCGTCGGCCTGATCTCGCCGCCGCCGCACCACGATATCTATTCGATCGAAGACCTCGCGCAGCTGATCCACGACCTCAAGAACGTGAACAACGATGCGCGCATTTCGGTGAAGCTGGTGTCCGAAGTCGGTGTCGGCACGGTCGCTGCGGGCGTCTCCAAGGCGCGCGCCGACCATGTCACCATTTCGGGCTATGACGGCGGCACCGGTGCATCGCCGCTCACCAGCCTCACCCATGCTGGCAGTCCGTGGGAGATCGGCCTCGCCGAAACGCAGCAGACGCTGCTGCTCAACGATCTGCGCAGCCGCATCGCAGTGCAGGTCGATGGCGGACTGCGCACCGGGCGCGATGTCGCCATCGGCGCATTGCTTGGCGCGGACGAGTTCGGTTTCGCGACCGCGCCTCTGATCGCCGCTGGCTGCATCATGATGCGCAAGTGCCACCTCAACACCTGCCCTGTCGGCGTCGCCACACAGGATCCGGAACTGCGCAAGCGCTTCACCGGCACGCCCGAGCACGTGATCAATTACTTCTTCTTCGTCGCCGAAGAACTGCGGGCGATCATGGCTGAAATGGGCTTCCGCACGGTTGAGGAAATGGTCGGCCGGGTCGACAGGCTCGACATGACACGCATGCACCGTCACTGGAAAGCACGCGGGATCAACCTGTCGCGCCTGCTTCATGTGCCGACGGTCGAAGAGGGCGCGCCGCTCCACAACACCGAAACGCAGGATCATGGTCTCGGCGCTGCGCTGGACAATGCGCTGATCGCGGATGCGAGGGACGCGATCGAAGCGGCCAAGCCGGTCCAGCTCGATTACGAGGTGCGCAATGTGAACCGCACGGTCGGCGCGATGCTGTCAGGCGAGATCGCCAAGGCGCACGGTCATGAAGGGCTGCCTGTCGATACCATTCGCATCAACCTGACCGGTGTTGCAGGGCAGAGCTTCGGCGCATGGCTCGCCCACGGCGTCACGCTCGATCTGTCGGGCGATGCGAACGACTATGTCGGCAAAGGACTGTCGGGCGGGCGCATCATCGTTCGCCAACCCGAAGGCGCGCCGCGCCAATCGGACAGCAATATCATCGTCGGAAACACCGTGCTTTACGGCGCAATTGCAGGCGAGGCTTTCTTCAATGGCGTCGCGGGCGAGCGGTTCGCTGTGCGCAATTCGGGCGCGATCGCCGTGGTCGAAGGCGCTGGCGATCATGCCTGCGAGTACATGACCGGCGGCGTGGTGGTCGTGCTGGGCAAAACGGGCCGCAATTTCGCTGCCGGGATGAGCGGCGGGGTCGCCTATGTCTACGATCCCGATGGCGCTTTCAGCGAGTTGGTGAACCACGCGCAGGTCGATCTCGTGCCGGTATCAAGCGATGCGGATAGCGAAGAGGGTACAGGCCGCCCGGCACAGCGTCCGCGCTCGGTCCATGATTTCGGCATGGGCGACATGCTGCGCCACGATGCCGAGCGCTTGCGCATCCTCGTCGAGCGGCACCAGCTGCACACCGGCAGCGCCGTCGCTGGCAAGCTGCTCGGCGATTGGGACAGTGCATTGGGCAAGTTCGTGAAGGTCATGCCCCGCGATTACAAGAATGCGCTCGAGGCGCTTGAAGCCGAGCGACGCGATGCCGAAATGGAGGCCGCCGAATAATGGGCAAGGACACCGGATTTCTGGAACTGGATCGGCGCGAGCGCGACTATCTCGATCCCAAGGAACGCCTGAGCAATTACCGCGAATTCGTGGTTCAGCCCGATAACGCGACGCTGGCCGGGCAGGCTTCGCGCTGCATGGATTGCGGCATTCCGTATTGTCACAATGGCTGCCCGGTGAACAACCTGATCCCGGACTGGAATCACCTCGTTTACGAAGACGATTGGAAGAACGCGCTCGACCTGCTGCATTCGACCAACAACTTCCCCGAGTTCACCGGCCGCATCTGCCCCGCCCCGTGCGAGGCAAGCTGCACGCTAAATATCGTCGACCAGCCGGTGACGATCAAAAGCATCGAATGCGCGATCATCGACCGCGGATGGGACGAAGGCTGGGTTACGCCGCAATTGCCGGAGAAAAAGACCGGCAAATCGGTCGCGGTGGTTGGCTCCGGCCCGGCTGGGCTCGCCTGCGCACAGCAACTCGCGCGCGCGGGGCACAGCGTCACCGTGTTCGAAAAGAGCGACCGTGTCGGCGGCCTGCTTCGCTACGGCATTCCCGACTTCAAGATGGAAAAGCACCTGATCAACCGGCGCTGTGTCCAGATGGAAGCCGAAGGCGTGACGTTCAAAACCTCCAAGGAGGTCGGCGTCGATGTCTCGTTCAAGAGCCTCGAGGAGAATTTCGACGCGGTCGTGCTTTCCGGCGGGTCGGAAGATGCCCGCGCGCTTTCGATCCCGGGCGCCGAGATGCCGGGCGTTCGGCTCGCGATGGAATTCCTCACCCAGCAGAACAAGCGCAATGCCGGCGATGACGAAGTGCGCGCCGCCCCGCGCGGCAGCCTGCTCGCAACCGGGAAGGACGTGGTCGTCATCGGCGGCGGCGATACCGGAAGCGACTGTGTTGGCACGTCGAACCGGCAAGGGGCAAAAAGCGTCACGCAGCTCGAAATCATGCCGAAGCCTCCGGAAAAGGAAAACAAGGCGCTGACCTGGCCCGACTGGCCGCTGAAGCTGCGCACTTCCTCCAGCCACGAAGAGGGCGTCGAGCGAGATTGGGCGGTTCTGACCAAACGCGTCGTCGGAGACGGCGAGAAAGTCACCGGGCTAGAATGCGTGCGGGTCGAATGGGTCTCCGGTAAAGACGGCAAGCACGAAATGCGCGAGATAGAAGGCAACGAATTTACTCTTCCCGCCGATCTCATCCTGCTCGCCATGGGCTTTGTCGGTCCTAAGAAAGCCGGTCTTCTCGAACAATCGGGCGTGGAACTGGATGGACGCGGCAATGTGAAGGCCGATACCGATCGCTACGCCACCAGCGCCGAGAACGTGTTCGCCTGCGGCGATATGCGGCGTGGGCAGAGCCTCGTCGTCTGGGCCATCCGCGAAGGCCGTCAATGCGCGCGCAGCGTCGATGAAGCGCTGATGGGCGTGACGGAATTGCCGCGCTGATCCGCTCACTCAAGCCGACAGGGTTAGTGCCGGGTTACCGGAATCGCACTATTCCGCATCAAATGTCGCGTGAATACAATCCTGCCGGGCGTGGATGCCCGAATATACCTCGCGCATCTTGAAAGCGCCGACGTCCCGCCTCCTGGCGCGGAATGGGCGAGAACAACGACAGGATGTTGTAGTAAGTGGCGGGGGCTGGATCGCAACCGCTTGTCAGGGCGGGGACATGACGGTCGCACATTCACCAACATTTCGCAGATCGTTTCTGCGCGCGGCGCGTCTTGCTGGAGCGGGCTCGCTGGCGCTTGCCTGCACGGCGCCCGCTTATGCCAGCGCCGAAGATGGCGAAATCCACATTGCCGATGCTTTCGACGAGGTCTTTGCTCATCAGGAGCCTGTGCAGGGCGACACACCCGCCCCGATTGTGACGGAGGCTCCGGCGAAACTGCCCGAGACGCCAAAGCTGATCGACGCGCGCTTCGTCGCGTCGCAATTCGTGGACATTCCTGTCGCGGGCGATGCCGAAGACACGCTGCGATATGCGGGCCGGGCCGATGCCTATATCGATGTGAAGGGGCGGGCCTTCGGACTGGACGACAGCTTCACGCTGACCATCCGACCGGAATTTACCTGGGGTGAAGATTCGAACGGAGTGATCGGCCTGATCCCGAGCAACACCGCGCTGTTCCGCGGTGAGGGTGCAGGCGATTTCGATGTCTCGGTCAGCCTCTCCAAACAATGGAGCTCCGGCACGAACCTGACCGTGGGCAAGGTCAACGTGCTCGATCTGGGCGGACAGCTTCCGGTGGTCGGCAGCGACGGACATTACGGTTTCCAGAACCTCAGCTTTGCCCTGCCGCCATCGGCCATCATTCCGAACACCATCACCGGCGCGCTGCTGACCGTGCCGACCGACGATGCGCTGTTCCGGCTGTGGGTGTTCGATCCGGATTCGCAATTCGAGCGCACCGGTTTCGAGACCGCGTTCGAGAGCGGGGTCGGCTTCCTCGGTTCGATCACCGTCCCGGTGAAGATCGGCGGCGCGCCCGGGTTCTATGCGCTGAAACTCAGCGGATCGACGCGCGACGATATTTCCGCCGACAATCTGCCTTCCGTCCTGATCCCGCCGCCCGGCACGACTTTCGGCGACACCCGCGGAGAATTTGCAGCCATCCTAGCCGCGTACCAGTTCCTGCAAGTCTATCCCGAAGCGCCGGGCAAGGGCTGGGGCTTTTTCGGCCAAGTCTACACCTCGCTCGGCGATCCGACTTTCCTCGATCAGAGCGGTTTCTTCGGCATATCCGGCAATCCGCGCGGCCGCCCGCAGGACCGCTTCGGCGCCGGCTATTTCCGCTATTCGCTCACCGATGAGCTGGTCGATGTCCTCGCCCCGCGCATCGGGCTGGAGGACGAAGAGGGCGTCGAGTTGTTCTACACACTCGGCGTTGCGGACACATTCGAGCTGACCGCAAACGCTCAGATCATCGACAGCGCCATCGCCGCGCGCGATACCGGGGTGCTGGTCGGCATGCGTCTGACGACGGGATTCTGACCGCGCTTCACCCAAATCAAGCGCCAAGATTGCATCCCCACACCAATAAATTGCCGGTCAGCATCGTTTTAGAGAAATTCGCACGCGAATTCGAAAAATCTCCCTCCCGCAATCTGTTAGCCTTATCGGCGCAGTCCGCAGCCAATGACTGCAAATAACTGAAAATCATACAGAAGGTGATGGAATCGCGTTCCGTCGCCGACAGGACGGGACAGGATAATGGCAGCCATTGCTTCACCTCATTGCGGGGCTGATCGCCCGTGCGCATCTCGCAATTTCGCTCGCTGGTCGCTGCTCGCAGCCGCTTCGCTGGTATACGCGGCCCCTGCGCTCGCCGGCGAAGACACAAATGAGGCGAGCGTGGAGCATGGCTCGTTCGCGCTCCCGCCCGATGATCTGCTCTCCGATGCCGAATACCAGATGGGCCCGTCGCTCTCGCTCGCTTCTGCGACGACCTCTGCATCCCCCGTCTCGCAGGCAGCAAGCAGTCCATCGGCACCGATGCTCAATGTCGTCGCCATGCCCGTCGGCGGACCCATGCCCGACGCGATGACCGATTCCTTCAGAGCGAAGTTCGTGGTCTCGCAATTCGTCGATATCCCGGTGGCGGGCGATGCGCCGGATATCGTTCGCTACAGCGGGCGGGCCGACGCCTATGTCGATATCGGGGGCAGCCTATTCGGGCTCGACGACAGTTTCACGCTCAACATCCAGCCGGAATTCACCTGGGGCGAGGACTCGAACGGCGAGATCGGCGTCATCCCCACCAACACCGCCCTGTTCCGCCCCGCTGGAAAGGGCGATTTCGACGTCTCGATCCATCTCAGGAAACAGTGGAGCTCCGGCGTCAGTCTACAAATCGGGAAGATCAACACATTGCCGATTGCCGGGGCCTTGCCCATCGTGGGAAGCGACGGGCATTCGGGTTTCCAGAACCTCGGCGTTGCGCTTCCGCCGACCGCGATCATTCCGAACACCATGATCGGGGCTCACCTGACCGTTCCGACCAAGAATGGCTGGGTTTTCAGGGCCTGGGTGTTCGACCCGGATTCGCAGTTCGAGCGGACCGGTTTCGAAACCGCGTTCGAAGACGGTGTCGCCTTCCTTGCCGCCGCGACCAAGATCACCCGGATCGGTAACAAGCCCGGCTTCTATTCGATCGGTCTTGCAGGATCGACCCGCTCGGCCCCGAACGAGGAGTTGCTGCCCCTCCCCTTGCTCCCGAACGGCCAGTTCGGCGATGCGGAAGACGAGCTCGCGGTTTCGCTTTCGGCCTATCAATTCCTCTCGGTCTATCCCGAGGCGCCGGGCAAGGGGTGGGGTCTGCTGGCGCGGTTCCAGCTGTCCGATGGCGATCCGACTTTCCTCGACTGGAGCGGATATTTCGGGATTGCGGGCAACCCCCGCTTCCGCCCGCAGGACCGTTTCGGGGTGGCCTATTTCCGCTATTCACTGACGGACGAGCTGGTCGATGACGTCGCGCTGTTCCTCGATCTGGAAGACGAGGAGGGCGTGGAAGTGTTCTATACGCTGGGCTTTGCAGAGCGCTTCGAATTGACCGCCAACGCGCAGGTGGTAAACGGCGCCATCGGCAGCGACGATACCGGCGTGTTGCTCGGCATGCGGCTCTCGACGAGGTTTTGAGGCGAGGGGCATAATCGCAAGGAATATCCTCATCACCGGCTTTTCGAGCGGAGGCAAGACGACGCTGCTCGGAGTGCTTGCCCGGCGCGGCCATACGGTGATCGAGGAGCCGGGTTTGCGAGTGATCCGCGCGGACGGGCCAAAGCCGTGGGACAATCTCGATGGCTTTATCACCGCCGCGCTCGAGCTTGCCCAAAGTGATCTGGAAGCGGCACGTGAAAGCGAAAATCTCACCTTCTTCGACCGCGGTGTCTTCGATGCCCTGTCCGGCCTCGCTTCGCGCCGGAGGGTGGACCTGAAAGAGCTTCTGCCGCAGCCCTTCCCCTATTCGGAGCCAGTGTTTTACGTTCCGCCATGGCCTGAGATTTACGAAAAGACCGAAGATCGGCAGCTCCCGATCGAAGCCGCGCTCGAAGAGGCAGCCACGCTCAAGCGTGATCTCGAACAGCTTGGCATTGCCCATGTGGAAGTGCCCAAAGTTCCGCCCGAGCAGCGCACCGATTTCGTGCTTTCGGTGTTGGGCAAACAGGGCGGGTGAAAGCGTCCAACTAAATGCTCGCACGTTCGGATCAGTGCCTGATATGCTTATCGACGAGTTTCAAAACGACAGGCGTCTGCTTGCGACCCTAATCCCGGTCATTGCAAGTTGCCGGACCAGTGTCCGAAAGCGGTCGTCTGACAATTGGCGTCTAATGTCTGAAATTTGTGGTGAGTAGCGAACATGCGGGGGCAAGGCGATACCAAATCGGCTCCATCTGGCCCTTATGAAGACAAAGCACTAGGGCTTAGCTTGAGCATGCTGGGTACACCGAGGCTGCGCAACTTACCGGAAGGATGAAGGGATCATCCATGGAGTTTGAAACTGTTGCTGTCGCAACGCGCATCACTGCGCGCATTTCCCTGGTCCTTTTTGCGTTCGCATTCGTTGCTGAGACGATCAAATTCGGGCGCAATCACTATTCCCTAGTATGGGGAAGCTTTGTTCTGGCGCACATCGTGCACATGATCTGTGTGGTGGCATATTTCATTGTTCTGGGGGAGCCTCCTGAGCTTACGCCAGCACTCGGGACACTAGTGGCCGGGCTCGTAGCGCTTGGCTGGATAGCTACAGATTTGATCCGAAAGAGAATTGCGAGTGCATCACGAATGATGCCGACCGTATGCAGTTGGTACCTCTGGTTCCTGTTTTGTATGGCGCATGTATCTCGCTTGCTTGACCCTGAGCGCGGCAGCTGGATAAACGTACCCTTGCTTATCGTCGCCTTCGGTTCCGGTGTTGTCCGGATTGTGTTGCTTCGGCGAGCACCTCAACCATAAATCTTGCCGCGCTTTGGCAATGGAAAAAGCGGTGGTCGGGCTTGGGCTGTGCAGCACAAGAGGCGAAGAATGAACGAAGTCCAATCCTTTTATGATGAGCTATCTTCTCAGTACCATCTGATCTTCGAGGACTGGGAGCGTTGGATTTACACCCAAAGCAATTGCGTCGCCAATCTGATTGGGCCGCCTGATGCCGTTGGCCAAATACTCGATTGCGCATGCGGCATCGGCTCCCAAGTCTTGGGCTTGGCGAGTATGGGCTACACTGTTGATGGGTGCGATATCTCCCAAGGCGCAATTGAGCGCGCAAAGCGCGAAGCTGAGCAGCGCAAACTAGAAATTGACCTATGGGTGGATGACATGCGCTCGTTGTCTGAAGTTGGTCACAGACAATATGATGTAATTTTATGCATGGACAACGCGATACCTCATCTCGCCTCGGATGAAGAGATAGCCAATGCGCTCAGCGCAATGAAGCGTTGCTTGAAGCCCGGAGGTAAATTGGCGCTCAGCGTAAGGGACTACGCGCCACTTCTTCAGGATAAGCCTAGTTTTACTCCGCCGCGCATTCATCATTTGGAGAATGAGAAGCGCATTGTGTTTCAAGTCTGGGATTGGCTTGATGATCGACGATACGAGCTACACCTTCACATCTGCAGAGAAACCGCCTCCGGCTGGTCCAACTCACATTTCGTGAGCCGCTATCGCGCCGTGACTATCGAGGAAGTTTGCAAGATCCTGATGCTGATCGGTTTCATAGACGTCAGAAAACTCTCGCCGGATGAAACCGGTGCACATCAGCCCGTGATAATGGCGCAAGTGCCTTCCATTTGAGGCATGGCTATATGAGCGGGACATTTTACTAGCAGTAACTTCCGCTTTCACCCCAGAACCAGACCCCCGAAACGCGGCCCTTCTCGGCCAGCTCGGCCACCCGTGCGCGCAAGGCGGCTCTGGCATCGTCTTCGGCCATCGGCGTCGCTCCCTATCGGCACTTTCCTACAGCGGTGCGCGCAGGGCAAGGTGATCGCGCCTTTCCGCGCTGCCTGAATGAGCGGGCGGGCATGTGCCGCGCACACGGATTTGGAAAGTCACACTGCGATCATGGAAACTGACACTTTCGCACCGCCCGATCGGGCCAAAACCGCGCTTTTCCGGGCGCGCGAGGGGTCGGACGGTTTTTTCCAAAGGTATGGGATGCGCGGTCCATATCTCCACGCGCACATTGTCCGCGCCTGCGCTGCAAGCTCGCTACAGCGACCAGTCGATCGCGCCGCGACCATGCGCCTCCAGAAAGGCGTTCGCCTGGCTGAAAGGACGCGATCCGAAGAAGCCGGAATGCGCCGAAAGCGGGCTGGGGTGCGGGCTGGTGAGGACAAGGTGATGGCTCGCCGATCCCAACGCGGCCACGCGCCCTGCCTTCTTGCGCGCGTGGCTGCCCCACAGGATGAATACGGTCGGCTCGCCGCGTTCGGCCACAGCCCTGACTGCGGCATCGGTGATCGCGTCCCAGCCGCGCCCGGCATGGCTGCCCGCCTGCGCCGCCTCGACCGTCAGCGTGTTGTTGAGCAGCAGCACGCCCTGCTCCGCCCAGCGCGACAGGTTGCCGCTCGCGGGCTGCGCGATGCCGAGATCGCTCTCCAGTTCCTTGTAGATGTTGCGAAGAGATGGCGGGATCTTCACCCCGTCCTTGACCGAGAATGCCAGCCCGTGCGCCTGTCCCGGCCCGTGATAGGGATCCTGCCCGAGGATGACGACGCGTACGTCCTCCAGAGGGGTCAGCGCCAGCGCGGTCAGGCGCTCCCCGCGCGGCGGAAACACGGTCTTCCCGGCATCCTCCTGGGCACGCAGCCAGCCTCCAAGCTTGCGCGCTTCGGTAGTCTGCAGCGCCGGCTCAAGCGCCGGGCGCCAGCTTTCGGGGATGTCGTCCTGGGCCATGCGGGTCGCAGCATAGACCGGCGGGGGCGCGGCGCGCCACTCGCCCCTTTCCCTCTATCCCCATGTGGCGTAGGGCAGAGGCATATGGCCGTACACTTTCACGAAGAAGACCTGCCCGAAGGCGTCCTTCAAGGAACCGCCGCGCTCGCCGTAGACACCGAGACCATGGGCCTCATCACTCACCGCGACCGGCTCTGCGTCGTCCAGATCAGCGACGGGACCGGCGATGAGCACCTCGTGCGCTTCTCCCCGGGAAGCGAGTACGAAGCGCCGAACCTCACCGCGCTGCTTGCCGATACGAGCCGCACGAAGCTGTACCATTACGCGCGGTTCGATCTCGCCGCGATCTCGTACTATCTCGGCGTGATGGCAGCGCCGGTGTTCTGCACCAAGATCGCGAGCAAGCTGGTGCGGACCTACACCGACCGGCACGGGCTTAAAAACCTCACCGACGAACTGCTGGGTGAAAGCATTTCGAAGCAGCAGCAAAGCTCCGACTGGGGCGGGCCGGTACTGAACGATGCGCAGCGCGACTATGCCGCATCCGATGTGCGCTTCCTCCACCGCTTGCGTGATGAGCTGAAGACACGGCTCGAACGCGAAGGGCGCATGCATATTGCGCAGGCGTGTTTCGACTTCCTCCCGACACGCGCCGAACTCGACATTGCCGGCTGGGCCGAGCACGACATCTTCAACCACTCCTGATCGCCTGCGAAAGTCCACTCCGTCCCGTCATGGTCATCAAGCGCCGCATCGAAACCAGCCAAGCGAAGGAGCTGCGCAGCAAGCGGCAGCGCTTTGCCGCGCCGGGCGGCTCGCATGACAAGCTGATCGGGTTCCTCGCCCGCGCCCTGCCCGTCGGAGTAGGGGTGCTAGCCGCGCTGATGGTGATCACGCCGCTGAGCCCGCGCGGCGAAGTCAGCTTCCTGCTCGACCGCAACAAGGTCGCCGTGATCAATGAGCGACTGAGCGTCGACAATGCGATGTATCGCGGCCGTGACGATGAAGGTCGGCCGTTCTCGATCAGCGCAGGCGAGGCCGTCCAGCGATCCAGCGTCGAAGGACTGGTCCGCATGGATGAGCTGATCGCGCAAATGCTGCTCTCCGATGGTCCGGCCCGCATCAGCGCGCCCGGCGGTGTCTACGACATCAATGAGGAGATCGTCGACATCAGCGGCGCGGTGGTCCTGAAGGCTGCCGATGGCTATTCGATGGTGGCTCGCGGCGTTTCGGTCGACCTCGAAGAGCGCACGATGCGCGGCGATGACGGCGTCGAAGGCGCGGTCCCGGCGGGAAGCTTCTCCGCCGACACGATGCGCGCCGATCTTGAAGAACGCACGATTACACTCGATGGAAATGCGCGGTTGCAGATGATCCCCGGCGAATTGAGGATTCCATGACAGCGATGAAGAAAACCGTGATGACAACAAAGCCTCTCGGCAGCATCGCCTTTGGCTGGATGGCGGGCGGGTTTGCCCTGACACTGGCGGTAGCGGGCGGTATCGGGCTGCAGGCGCAGGGCATCGCATCGCACAACACCAATGCGCCGGTCACTTACGATGCAGGTTCGATAGAACTGCAGGACCGCCAGAACCGCGTGACTCTGTCGGGAGGCGTCATCGTGACGCAGGCGGGGCTGACGGTGCGATCCAACCGGATGCTGGTGAACTTCACGGATGACGGCTCGCTCGACATCCAGCGGATCACGGCAACCGGCGGCGTGCGGGTCACGCGCGGAAACGAGAGCGCGACGGGCGATGTGGCGATCTACGATTTCAATCGGCGCATCATCACGATGGCGGGCGATGTGAGCCTGCGGCGCGGGACCGACACGCTCAACGGTGGACGCCTTACGATCGACCTGCAAAGCGGCGTGTCGAGCGTGGATGGAAGGGCCTCGGGCACGGCCGGTTCGCCCGGAAGTTCGGAAGGAAGAGTGACCGGCTCGTTCTCGGTACCGCAAGACTAGCCGAAGCCGAAAGCGGCTTTCGCCGCGATCAGTAGGCTTTGTCGTGCGTGAGCACGCGCAAGGTTTTCAGAATGATCCGGAAATCGCGCATGAGCGACCACCCGGCGATGTACTCCAGATCCGATTGCACCCGATCGGTCAGGTCCTTTGTCTGCTCGGTCGCGCCGCGGTGCCCCCGCACCTGCGCGAGCCCGGTTAGGCCTGGCTTCAGGCAGTGCCGCTGCCAATAGAGCTCGTGGATCTGCCAGAAATACCGCTTCTCCGCTTGGCTGGCGGCAGCATGCGGGCGAGGGCCGACGATTGACATCTCGCCGCGCAGGACGTTGATCAGCTGCGGGATCTCATCGATGCTCGTGCGCCGGATGAATGCCCCGATGGGCGTCACACGGTCGTCGTGCCTCGCCGTAGATCGAACCCCGCTTGCATCGAGCCCGTCCATTCGCATCGAGCGGAATTTGAGCAGCCTGAAGAACTGATTGCCGCGCCCAGTGCGTTCCTGAAAGAACAATACTGGCCCGCCATCTGTCACCTTGATGGCAATAGCGACTGCAAGCAGAAGCGGGGAAAGCAGAATGAGCCCGCAAGATGCTGCAAACACGTCGAAGGCGCGTTTCATGGCCCGTCCGCGCAGGCTCAAGGGGCCAGTCGACACAACCAGGGTCGTTCGGTCCGGGTTCTCGTACCGCTGGACACCCAGCGCCCCAAGTTCGCGCGCCGGCTCGCTCACTATCTCGCAGTGAACGCCGAACGACTTCAATCGGAAAGCCCATTGGTTCCGCCGCTCCGGCGAACAGCTTACGATAACCTTGTCCCTGTTGCGGAGCAGTTTACCGAGCCGGTCCAGCACATGAGGATCGTCTGCGGCGGGGTCGATATCGTATTGCCTGGCCGAGATCACATCGGCCGTGGCCAGTGCAAACTCCGGCCCCTCATCCTGAATGATCAGGAAATTGCGGGTCTTTCCCTGCCAGAAATGATCGATCAGGCGGATGATCAGCCACCGCGATGCAACCAACGCAATCGCGGTAAACAACAGACCCAGTGTAACGCCAACACGCGAAAACTGGGCCGAAGACTTGGTGTAGAAAGCGACGAAACTGACGAGCGCTGCCGACATGAACAGCGAGGTCACCGCCTGCCGTGCGGCATAGATCCAGTCGGCGAGCGCCCGCGCACCATAGGATCTGTTGTATAGCGCAATCGTGAAATAGAGCGGCAAAATCGTTTGCGCCGCGATCAGCGACTGGTTCTGCCACCAGAACCCGTCGTAAACGAAAGCAGCGGTCACGAAAGCAAGATGCACGATGGCGGCATCCAAGGCCATCATTGCAATATAACTGTGGACGCGCCTTTTCTCGAGCGACGGGACGACTTTCGTCTCGATCTCGTCGATCTTTTCGGTCTTTAAGAGCGGACCGGTGATCTTGTTCATGCGGCGCGTATCCCGACAAACACTTATTACGTGTTTTCCCTGATCCCACGTTTACGCAGAAAACCACGCCAATGGCGACCGCAATCGGCCGTTTCTCCTCAAATTGTCATCGTTTCACCGCAAACCGAGCGATCTCAGCGAGGTCCTGAGCGAGCAGCAGCTCTGCCGACTGGCTGTTCGCAAGCAGGTTGCGATGCAGCCCGACGAGGCGCGGGATCAGCCGGTCCAGCTTCGATCTGTGCCAGCGCGCAAGTTGCTGACGTATGTCGCGTTCCTCTTTCCAGAAGATACCGAGCTGCGCCTTTTCGCCCTTGCTCAGATTATCGAAAGACCCGCGCGGGCCCAGCTTTGCGAGGATTTGCGCCAGTTGCGCCGCGCGTCGTTCCAGCGCGAGCAGCAGGCCGACCGGATTAAGGCCCAGTTCGCGCATCCGGCGTATCTCAGTGGATAGCCGGTTTATCTCTCCGCCCATGACTGCATTGACCACGGGCTGGAAACCGTCCTCCTCGGTCGCGGCGCCGATTTCGGCGTAATCCTCGACGCTCGCAGCTTTGGGCGATTGCGGGTCGGCATCGCAGTATAGCGCGAGCTTGGTCACTTCCGATTGCGCAAGTCGCACATCGAGCCCGGCCGCGCGCGCGATCCGCTCGGCCAGATCGCCGCCGAGCCTGAGCCCGGCCGCATCGGCCATGGCCCGCACCGATACTGCGACGCTCATCATGTCGGGCGGGTAGAACATCGCAACCAGCGCATCCTTGCGCTTGTCGAGCAGTTTCGCGGTGCGTGATTTGTCGGTTGCCGATGTCGCGACAATCAGGACCGGCGCAGCGTCGCCGCCGCCTGCTTCGCTCGTTTCGATGAGTGCCTTAACCGCATCATGCGCCTCATCGCCGCTCGCGCGGACGAGGATATGACGCTTGTCACCGAACAGGGATTCCGAACGCGCCTCATCGCCAAGCATTGCGGGATCGCGTCGCAGGTCCGCGCCGGAAATATCGAAGCGCTCACCCGCATCGGCCATCGCCTCGACGACCTTCGCCGCCGCGGCGGACGCGCCTGCTTCATCGGGACCGCAGAAAAAGAAGATATTCGCCTGATCGGCCCCGCGCGGAAGGCCTCGCGCAAAATCCTTTTGCGTGGCCTTCATCGCCGCCTCGCTGCCCTACTCACTGGCCAGCGGCGCCTTCAGCCTGGCTCCTCAGAGAAAGGGCGATACGGGTCGTCATCCGGTCCGCGATTTCCCTTGCCAGATCCTCCAGCGCGGTCTGCTCTGCCGCGATCGTTGCATATTCGCTCGAGACCACGTCGATACCGGAATCGAAACCGTCGGTCGCATCGAGCAGGATTTCGCCGGATGCGAGATCGACCAGCTGATAGCGGGCGCGCAGGATGCGGCGCTCCCGGCTAATCGTATCGTCGTTCAGGACGCCGAGCGCCTGCAGCGAATCGTCGAGCCGAACGTCGAGGCGATAGGCGGGTGCAGCCTCACCCGCCGCTCCAAACCTGTCGACCAGCGCGTTGCGCACCAGCCAGCCAGCGCGGCCGGGGATCGCGGGGACATCGATTGCAGCGAGGCCCTGTGCCACGCCCGCACTGCTGCCGCCTGCATACATCGGCTGAAGCCCGCAACCAGCGAGCGCGAGCAACGCGGCGAAGAGGCCGGCAAGGCGCATCATGTAACGATATTCACCAAACGATCAGGCACGACGATAACCTTGCGAATGTCCGCTCCACCCAGCGAACGCTGAACGTTCTCGCTCGCCAGCGCAAGCGCTTCGAGGTCTTCTTTCGGCGCGCCTTTGGGTGCGGTGATCGTGTCGCGCAGCTTGCCTTTGTGCTGGATCGCGATGGTCACCTCGTCCTCAACCAGCATAGCAGGATCGTGCTCAGGCCAGCGCGCGTCGGCGATCAGGCCGGTCGCGCCGAGCTTGGCATATGCCTCTTCGGCGAGGTGCGGCATCATCGGACTGACGAGGTGAAGGATCGTGCGAATTGCAAAATTGCGCGCCTCGCTCGGCTCGGCCTTCTCCGCCGCACCGGTCAGCTCGTAGATGCGCGCAACCGCCTTGTTGAAACCCAGCGCTTCGATATCGCCCGCCACTGCAACGATCGCCTGATGCGCCTTGCGCGCAAGCGGCTTGTCGTCGCCGCTCGCGTTCGGATCATAGCTGTCGAACAGCCGCCACAGCCGCTGCACGAACCGCCCGCACCCTTCGATCCCGCTTTCGGACCATGGCAGGTCGCGTTCGGGCGGGCTGTCGGACAGCATGAACCAGCGCACGGCGTCGGCGCCGTATTGGTCGATGATATAGTCGGGATCGACGACGTTCTTTTTCGACTTCGACATCTTGACCACGCGCCCGGCCGTAACCGGATGGCCGTCTTCGATCGTCACCCAGTCGGCGCCATCCTTGCGCACTTCGTCGGGCGACAGCCAGCTACCATCGCCGAGGCTATATGTCTCGTGTGTGACCATGCCCTGCGTGAACAATGCGGCGAAGGGCTCCTTCACATCGATCTTGCCGATGTGCGCGAGCGCGCGGGTCCAGAAACGGGCGTAGAGCAGGTGCAGGATCGCGTGTTCGATCCCGCCGATATAATGCTCGACCGGCATCCATTTCGCGATCTCGTCTGCATCGAACGGCGTGCCCTCGGGTTGCGAGGCAAAACGGAGGAAGTACCAGCTCGAATTGGTGAAGGTATCGAGCGTGTCCGTCTCGCGCCGGGCCGGGCCGCCGCAGGTAGGGCAATCGACCTTGCCCCATGTCGCATGGCGCTCAAGCGGGTTGCCCGGCGTTTCGAAGTCCACATCTTCGGGAAGGGTGACGGGCAGCTGATCCTTGGGGACTGGCACCACTCCGCATTTCTCGCAGTGGATGAAGGGTATCGGCGTGCCCCAATAGCGCTGTCGGGAGACGCCCCAGTCGCGCAGCCGCCAGACGGTCGTGCCTTCGCCCCATCCGTCCGCCTCTGCGCGCTTGATCACTTCGGCCTTGGCATCCTCGACGCTCATGCCATCGAGGAAATCCGAATTGACGATCACGCCGTCACCCGGTTCGGCCTCGTCGCCCATGGGAGCATCCGCCTGCCCCGCATCGCTGGCGACGACGCGCTGGATCGGCAGCTCGTACTTCGTCGCGAACTCGAAGTCGCGCTGGTCATGGCCCGGCACGCCCATCACCGCGCCCGTGCCGTAATCCATCAGCACGAAGTTCGCGATGAAGACCGGCATGGCTTCGCCAGTGAAAGGATGCTTCGCGGTGATGCCGGTGCGAAAACCGAGCTTTTCGGCGGTCTCCAGCTCGGCAGCGGTCGTGCCGCCGCGCCTGCACTCTTCGATGAATGGGCCTGCCAGCGGATCCTCCGCCGTCACTGCCTGGGCGAGCGGATGATCGGCAGCGATCGCGCAGAAACTGGCCCCGAAAATCGTATCGGGACGGGTGGTGTAGACCGGCAGCTTTTCCCCATTCGACAGGTCGAAACTGAATTCGAGCCCGGAGGATTTGCCGATCCAGTTCTCCTGCATCAGCCGGACCTTTTCGGGCCAATCCTTCAGATCACCGAGCCCATCGAGCAGGTCTTCGGCGAAATCGGTAATCTTGAGGAACCACTGGTCGAGCTTGCGCTTCTCGACTTCCGCGCCCGAGCGCCAGCCTTTCCCGTCGATGACCTGCTCATTGGCAAGGACGGTCATGTCGACCGGGTCCCAGTTCACCTCGCTCTGACGGCGATAGACGAGGTCCGCTTCGTACATGTCGAGAAACAGGGCCTGTTCGTGGCCGTAATATTCAGGATCGCAGGTCGCGAATTCGCGCGTCCAGTCGAGCGCAAAGCCGATGCGCTTGAGCTGCGCTTTCATCCCCTCGATATTGGCGCGGGTCCAGCTGCCGGGATGGACTTTCTTTTCCATCGCCGCGTTTTCCGCGGGCATGCCGAAAGCGTCCCAGCCCATCGGATGGAGCACTTCGCGCCCCTGCATTTTCTTGTACCGCGCAAGCACGTCGCCCATCGTGTAGTTGCGCACGTGGCCCATGTGGATGCGCCCCGATGGGTAGGGAAACATCTCGAGTATGAAACTTTTCGGTTTGTCGCTGCCCGAATTGGCGACGAAGGTCCCAGCCTCCTCCCACGCGCGCTGCCAGCGCCCGTCGGCGGAAGACGGATCGAATCGATTATCAGTCATGCAAAACCGCTAAAGCGAACGGGATCAGGAAGCGAGAGCCTTGCGCCGGAGATCACGCGCCTTGGTAAGGATGATATCTTCCAGCTTCTGCACGGTGGCGGCCTGAACTGGCGCTTCCACCCAATTGCCGTTTTGCGAGACCTGGCGGCTCGCCGCGACCCGCAACGCATCAGCGCGCAGATCCTGGTCGAGAATGGTCACGGTAAGCTTCACCCGCTCTTCGGGATTCGAGGGGTTCGCGTACCAATCGGTGGCGATCACGCCGCCTGCGCTATCTGCCGAGGCAAGCGGCGCGAAGCTGACTGTTTCGAGTGCTGCGCGCCAGAGGAAGGCATTGACGCCGATCGTATTGATCTGTGCCGACTGCAATTCGGTCGTGGGACGGTCACGCCCGCCGCAAGCAGCAAGGCTGGCAAGCGCGCCGCAGACCAGCGCGGCCCGAGTCGTTTTGGAGAATGCGAATTTGGCGCGTGTCACGGCAAGAAAATCCCTTTGTTTGTCTTCACAGGCTCTATAGCCCGCATGCTGCGCGCGGCAAGCTTTGTGCAGGGCCAATCACCCGCACAAACGTCCCGAAACCCGCGGTTGCAGAAGCCTGTGAGCGCCTTAAGCGTTGCTGAATTGCGCATTGAGCGTCGCGCTCGTGTGTGCGCCGTGCAACACTCCTATCAATAAGAGTCGGCGAAATCAGGGAAATGATTGCTAGAGTCCGCTACGTAGTCCTACTCTTAAACCGTTGTAATCCGAGTCGAAGCTCACTCAGCCAACGTTAAGGCGAAAAGTGTTTCAATCTGGATCGCAACCAGATCGCCCCGGTCAATTGGGGGGAAACAGGGATAGAAGCAGGTATGTCACGCCGGATGAACAAGTCAGCGAAAATGCAGCGCCAGCTGCCGTTGCTTGGTATGGCCGGTGCATTGATGCTGGCTCTCCCTTCGGCCAGCCTTGCTGTTGTCGGTCTGGGTCCGGACGGATCGGGCGATGACGCTTCGGCATTCGATTTCTTCACGCCCGCATCGGTCGATCCCGATCTCGCCGCCCGCGTTGCCGGGAAAGCGCGCGAGAAAGGCATTCGTTTCACACCGGCTCGTGCCAATCCTGCGCTGAGCGGCAAAACCGTGACGGTCGCCATCCGGGTGGATGCCGAAACTGCACAGGCGATTTCTGTGCGGTCTGCCATTGATGCGGCACCGGGCGCAGGCCAGTCGATCGCGGCACTCAAATCGAGCAAGTTCAATCTGGGGACGGCGCGCGGTTATCAGAGCTTCGCACGTGAGATCGAACTGCCCAGCAATGTTCGCAGCCTGAGCATGCCCGACCTTACCGAGTTTGAACCAGCCAAGCCGCAAGTCGAAGATAAGCCAAGCCGGCTCCAGCCGCGGATCGAGCTTGGCGACGAAGCAGTCGCGGGCCGTTCGCCGAACACGCTCGATGCGCTCGGCTCTCAAACGGTCGATGTGGGCGGTAGCTTCAGCCTTTCACCCAACCTCGATGTGACGGCGGGTGTGCGGTATTCGCAGGAACGTGAGCGCCTCGATCCGCTGACCAATTCGGTTCAGGATAGCCAAGCGGTCTATGTCGGGACGCAAATCCGCTTCTGATCGAGCGCGCAAATGCCAGTCTGTTAGACTTTGGTATGCAAGACCCCGCTTCGGCGGGGTTTTTCTTTGCGTTCCGTAACGTCAGGTCTAGGGTCGAGCCCAAACAACAACTTGGGAGAATCTGCCATGAACCGTGTCGCCGTAGTCACCGGAGGGACGCGCGGAATAGGCCGCGCCGTTTGCGAGCAGCTCAAGACAGACGGCTTCAATGTCGTCGCCAATTATGCCGGCAACGACAAGGCGGCCCAGGAATGCGCCGAAGAAGCAGGGATCAGCTGTTACAAGTTCGATGTTGGCGATCACGAGGCGGTGATGACCGGGTGTCAGCAGATCCACGACGAGATCGGCCCCATCGAGGTCGTGGTCAACAATGCCGGGATCACCCGCGACGGCACGCTCACCAAGATGTCCTACGAGGACTGGCACGAAGTGATGCGCATCAATCTGGGCGGATGCTTCAACATGGCGAAGGCTTGCTTTCCGGGAATGCGGGAGCGTGAATGGGGCCGGATCGTGAATATCGGATCGATCAACGGACAGGCGGGCCAATACGGGCAGGTGAATTACGCCGCTGCCAAGTCGGGAATCCACGGCTTTACCAAGGCGCTCGCACAGGAAGGTGCGCGCTCAAACGTTACTGTAAACGCTATCGCGCCGGGCTATATCGACACCGACATGGTGGCAGCCGTTCCGCAGGGCGTGCTCGACAAGATCGTGGCGAAAATCCCCGTCGGCAGGCTCGGACAGGCCGATGAAATTGCGCGCGGGGTGAGCTTCCTCTGTTCGGAGGATGCGGGCTTCGTCACCGGCTCGACGATAAGCATCAATGGCGGTCAGCATATGTACTGACGGACGCGGCGAGGTCAGGCGCTTTCGCCGATCCCATACGCTTCGAGCCGGCGGGCCGCATTGGCGACATCGCAGGACAGGGTCACCAGATCGTGCAGTGCGCCTGTCGCATCCTGCACATGATCCTTGAGCAGCGCTTCACCGCGGAAACCCAGCTCTTCGAAAACGGTGATCGCGCCCTTCTGATCCGCCGTCATTTGTGCGGTGAGCTTGCTGAGACCCTTATCCAGCGCAATGCGGAAACCCTGCTGCACCATGTGCCTGCCGAGCCCGTGCTGGCGCGCCGCCTCGGCCACCAACACCCGCAGATCGCCGACATGCGGCGACCAGCTGAACGGATCGGTGTAGAGCGCAACGCAGCCTACGATCTCGCCATCCCTTTCAGCGAGCACCGAGTTGAATGCGCCCGCACCGGTTGCCTCGATCCAGGCATCGACCACGCGTGGTTGCCGAATGTCTCGCCTCAGGAACAGAAGATCGTGCGCGGGCAAAGTGCCTGCAAAGGCGAGCATCGCGTCCTTGTCGTCCGCCTTCATATCGCGCAGCGTGAAGTCCGCGCCGCCAAGGGTGATTGTCTCTTTCATTCTATACTGACCTTTCGGCAAACCATGCATCGAGCGCAGGCCACAGGCGGCGGACCGCATTGGCCCCGGCAATGAGGCTGATATGTCCGCCCTTCATCACCAGCTCTTCCTTGTCTTCGGACCCCACCTTGGCGATCAGATGCCTGCTCGCTTCATACGGGACAATGTGATCGTGCTGAGCAACGCCGTGGAACACCGGAACCTTGATATTGGCGAGATCGGCCACACGGCCATCGACCTCAAGTGTCCCCTTCAGCAATTGGTTGTCCCACATCAGTTTCTTGATCGTGTCGCGGAAATATTCGCCTGCCAGCGGAAGCATATCGTTCGCCCAGCGATCCATCTTGCGGTGGAATTCGACGAATTCGTCATTCCACATATTGTCCCACAGCATCCGGTTGCTCGCCGCGCGGCCCGAGGGGCGCAGCATATCGAACGAGGCCTGTAGCAGCTCAGGCGAAACGTTCCCGACATTGTCCACCAACCGGTCGACATCGAAATATTCGGGCTGCGCCATGTGCGAGAAGATCGTCATCTCGGAAAAGTCGATCGGCGTCGTGAAGCAGGCAAGGTTCCTGATCGGCGCCTCTGGATGCGATGCGGCGTAGATCGTGGAGAGCACGCCGCCCATGCAATACCCCATCAGCGACACCTCTTCTTCGCCTGTGGCCCGCTGCACCTTGCGGATGCATTCATCGAAGAACCGGCTGGCGTAATCGTCGAGCGAAAGCGTCTTTTCCTCAGGCCGGGGGTAATCCCAATCCATCACGAACACGTCGTACCCCGCGTTGAGCAGGAAGCGTACGAAGCTGTGTTCCTCGGCGACATCGAATACATAGCCGCGATTGGTCGTCGCCATGACCATCAGGATTGGCACCCGGTACACCTCGTCCACCAAAGGCTTGTAGTGGTAGAGGTTCAGCGTGCCGCGCTTATGGATCGTGTCTTTGGGCGTCAGGCCGACGGGCGGCGCGGCCGACGCGAAATATTCGACACCCTTGATGTTGCGCTGGATCGTTCGCTCGACGAGCGTCCGGATCGCGCTACCGGCATCATTTTTTGGCTGGGCTTCCTTGGCTTCAGACATGCGTCATTTGGGCTTTGCGCTTCCGGCTTTCCGTGCCGGCGGTTTACGGGTTCGTTTCGGACCGGTCGCCGGTCCCGGATCGGGAGGCACGAGTTTTTCGATCGCGGCCTCGATCCGGATCAGCCGCTCATCGATTGTCATGAGCCGCTCTCCGATCGCCGTCACGTCTTCGCGGCTGGGCATGTTGAAGAATTCCAGATTGCGCGACATCTGATCGGCCATCTGTTTTTGCGCTTTCACACCGATTTCGGTCGCGGTCCCGGTAGCCCTCGCGAATGCATCGGTGCCGAACACCGCCTTGGCCATATCGTCGAAGCGCGTCTCCAGATCGCCGATCGCCTTGCGGATCGCGTCCATGGGGTCTGCGTCGTTCGCCATGATTTTTCTCCTGAAATCAGCGCGAGTCGCAGCAATAGACGAAAGAGAAACGGAGCGGCACTGTTAAAGAGGACATGCCAAGGCCGCCTTGCTATGAGCAGCGCAATGTCCACCCCGCTCTATCATCCGCCGATCAAACGTTCGGTCGAGATCGCCGGTCACAAGACCTCGATCAGTCTCGAGCCGGTGTTCTGGGATCTCCTCCGCCGCACGGCGGAGGCAGACGGCGTGCCGATCAATGCGCTGGTTGCGCAAATCGACGCCGAGCGCATCCGGGCCGAAACGCCGCCCGGCCTCGCAAGCGCGATCCGCGTCTGGCTGGTCGGCAGACAGGATAACACCGAGCCAGATGAGACTTGAGAGCGACCCTTAGTCGTCGCCTACCCGCTCGATATCCGCGCCAACCAGTTGGAGCTTTTCCTCAAGCCGCTCGTACCCGCGATCGAGGTGATAAATGCGCCGCACCTGCGTTTCGCCTTCAGCCGCGAGCGCGGCGATGATCAGGCTCATCGATGCGCGAAGATCGGTTGCCATGACTTCTGCGCCAGTGAGTTCGGCAGGGCCCTTGACGATGGCCGTGCGTCCCTCGGTCGCGATGTCCGCACCCATTCGCGTGAGCTCGGGCACATGCATGAAACGGTTTTCGAAAATCGTTTCCTTGAGCACGCTGGTGCCCTCGGCCTTGCACAGCAGGCTCATCAGCTGGGCCTGCATATCGGTGGCGAGGCCCGGGAAAGGCGCGGTCGTCAGGTCGACGGGCTTGAGCGCGCCGTTGGTCTTGATCGTGATGCCCTTGGGGTCCTCTTCGATCTCGACGCCGATATTGCGAAGCGCAGCGAGCGAGGAAACCATGTCGGCTGCCCTCGCCCCCTCCAGGCGGACTTCGCCCCCTGTGATTGCCGCCGCACAGGCATAGGAGCCGGCTTCGATCCGGTCTGGCATGACCTTGTAGGTCGCACCATTGAGGCGATCGACACCATGGATCGTCAGATCCGAAGTGCCGATCCCTTCGATCTCCGCACCCATGGCGACGAGCAGGTTGCACAGATCGACAATCTCCGGCTCGCGCGCGGCCCCGGTGAGCCTGCTGGTCCCGTTTGCGAGAACTGCGGCCATCACAGCGTTCTCGGTCGCGCCAACCGAGACCACCGGAAAGTCGAAATCCCCGCCCGGCAACCCGCCATCGGGCGCGATCGCTTTGACATAGCCTTGCGCCATTTCAATCGTGGCGCCGAATGCTTCAAGGGCTTTCAGGTGCAGGTCGATAGGACGGTTGCCGATCGCGCACCCACCCGGCAGCGAGACAGTCGCTTCACCCGCGCGGGCGAGCAGGGGCCCGAGAACCAGGATCGAAGCTCGCATCTTTCGCACGAGGTCATAGGGCGCGACCGTCGAGGTCAGGCGGGATGCCTCGAATGTGACAACACGGCCGAAATCCTCAGGCCTTTTGCCTTGGATGCTCACCGAAACGCCGAACTGCGTCAGCAAGTGCTGGAACCCGTCGATATCGGCAAGCCGCGGCAGGTTCCGCAAAGTAAGCGGCTCTTCGGTCATGATCGCGCACGGGATCAGTGTGAGCGCGGCATTCTTTGCGCCGGAAATCGGGATCGTGCCCGACAGGCGATTACCGCCCTTGATGATAAGCTTGTCCATGGCGTGCCCCTTACCCCTTTTGCAGGTTATCGCAAATGCGGCTGACCCGCCTTGGCGCTCACCCTATAGTATGCATGATACCCCAACCCGCCAGTTGACGGGGCGATCCCGCAATCTCTAACCGAATCAGCATGAGCACTCATAAACCGATCAAAAAAGCCGTTTTTCCCGTTGCCGGACTGGGTACGCGGTTCCTGCCTGCCACTAAGGCGATCCCTAAGGAATTGCTCCCCATCGTCGATCGCCCGCTGATCCAGTATGCGGTCGACGAGGCGCGCGAGGCGGGGATCGAGCAGATGATCTTTGTCACGGGCCGCGGAAAGACCGCAATCGTCGAGCATTTCGACGTGGCTTATGAGCTCGAAGACACTATGCAGGAGCGCGGCAAGGACATGTCGGTGCTCGAACCGACCCGCGCGACGCCGGGCGACATCATCACGGTGCGCCAACAAGTGCCGATGGGCCTCGGCCACGCAATATGGTGCGCGCGCGCGATTGTCGGCGACGAACCTTTCGCGATTTTCCTTCCGGACGAATTGATGGTCGGTAAGCCCGGCGGAACCGGCTGCATGAAGCAAATGGTCGATGCCTACGAGGATGTCGGCGGCAATCTAATCAGCGTTCTCGAAGTGCCGATGGAGGAAGTCTCCAGCTACGGGGTGATCGAGCCGGGTGCCGAAAACGGCGCGCTGACCGAAGTGACCGGGCTGGTTGAAAAGCCGCCGGTCGCAGAAGCGCCTTCCAACAAGATCGTGTCGGGCCGCTATATCCTCCAGCCCGAAGTCATGCGGACGCTCGAAACCCAGGGCAAAGGTGCAGGCGGCGAAATCCAGCTTACAGATGCGATGGCACGCATGATCGGCTCGCAGCCATTTCACGCCGTCACGTTCGACGGAAATCGCTACGATTGCGGCAGCAAAACAGGTTTTGTCGAGGCGACCCTGGCGTTGGCACTCGAGCGAGAGGACATGGGCGCCGAAGTGCGCGCCATGGCCGAACGTCTGCTGAAATAGCGCTGCCCACAAAAAAGCCCCGAAGCGCGAGATGCGATCCGGGGCTCTTGATTTTCGAGGGCCGCGCTTACTCGGCCGCTTCATCCTCGGGCTCTTCACCTAGCACGGTGAGGCCATCGGGCGCCGGGATATCCTCGGGGCTCAAGCCCTCAATCGCTTTCGCCGCTTCGGATGAGGGATCTTCCGCCGCCGCTTTGACCAAGGTGCCAAGCGAGGAACCGTTCAGCCCCAGCTCTTTCATCAGGCCATCGAGCACTGGTGCCTGCGCACGGTAGGCGAGAGCTGCGGATACAGCATCGGTTGCAAGGTTGCCGGAACCGCCGCCAGCGCCGCCGCCCGATGCTCCGTCGGAGCTGCCGCCATTGTTCGTGAGACCGTCGACCTGGACGATCTTGATCGAATCGATCGCCTCCATCGGCTTCGCGCTTTCGCGGATGACTTCAGGCAGAACCTTGAGCAAGGCGAGCTTCGTCTGAAGGCTGATCTGGTCCATCGAGAGGATATTGGCCGCCTCGTTGATGGCTTCCTGACCGGCTGCCTCGACTTCGAAGCGTACCCGGTCTGCCTCTGCCCGGAGCACTTCGGCATCGGCATCGCCCTTCGCCTCGAGCCGTGCTGCTTCGGCGCGGTTCGTCGCCGCGTCTTTCTCGGCTTCGGCCTCGACCTTGATGCCAATGGCGTCGCGCTCGGCCTGCTTGGCCGCTTCGATCAGTTCGATCTTCTTCTGACGCTCGGCAATCTCGCTTTCGCGCGAAGTGACGACCTGTTCTTCCGCGGTGACAGCCTTGGCGCGGGCTGCATCGGCTTCTGCTTTAGCCTGGCTTTCCTCGCGCGATTTGTTTTGAACAGCGATCTGCTGCTCCTGCCGTGCGATTTCGAGAGCGCGCTTCTGGTCGATCCGGGCTTCTTCGACAAGACGGTCGGCCTCGATCTGCTGCGCATCGACCTGCTTCTTCGCCTCGATCCGCGCGGCATCGGCTTCGCGCTGACGCTCGGCCTGTTCGCGGGCGATTTCCGAGGTCTGCGATGCGCGCCGAACCTCGACTTCGCGTTCCTGCTGCAACCGTGCATATTCCGTGTCACGACCGATTTCGAACGAGCGCTGATCGGCTTCGAGGTTCTTCGTTTCCATCTGGACGCGGGTGTCCTGCTCGATATCGTTGCGCAGTTTCTTGCGCGCCTCGATCTGCTCGGTAAGCTTGGTCAGACCTTCGGCGTCGAACGCGTTGTTGGCGTTGAAGTGCTCGATGCTCGTTTGGTCGAGCCCGGTCAGCGAGACAGATTCCAGTTCCAGGCCGTTCATCGCCAAGTCGTTAGACGAAACCTGCTGCACCTTCTGAACGAAGTCCGCGCGCTGTTCGTGCAGCTCGTTCATGCTCATGCCAGCTGCAACGGAGCGCAGCGCGTCGACGAATTTGCCCTCGACCAGATCCTTTAGCATTTCCGGTTGCATCGTACGCTGACCCAGCGTTTGCGCGGCCATCGCGATCGCCCCGGCATCGGGCCGGACACGGACGTAAAACTCCGCCTTCACATCGATCCGCAGTCGGTCGAGCGTAATCAGCGCCTCGCCATCGCGCCGCACGACGCTGAGCACAAGCGTGTTCATGTTGACCGGCATGGTCTCGTGAAAGACCGGCAGTACAAGAGCACCACCGTTCATCACGACCTTTTCGCCGCCGACACCGGTGCGGACAAACGCGATTTCCTTCGATGCGCGCTTGTACAGGCTGGTGAGCACGACGAAGATGATCAGCAGGACGATAAACGCCAGACCAATCCAGATTGCTAGTTCAATGAGACTTTCCATTTTCCCTCCGTTTGGTGTGAAGCGCGGGCCATCCGCCGGTTGCGGGGAGCCGGTCGCGCATGAATGTGTCAGCCCTTATGCAGAGCCAGAAGCGGATTTTCGTACTGCACCGCGTAAAATATTTCGCCTTCGCGCCGCACCAGGAGCACCGTTTCGCCTTCGGTCAATTCGGTGCCCGGATCATGTGGCTCGACCATGACGAAGTGGGGCTGCCCGTGAGCATCCAGCACTTTCGACCGTGCAGGCGAACCCGGGCGTGCGGTACCGATCTGGATCACCGCGTCGCGGCGAACCAGACTGCCGAGCCCCACCGCGCTGGTTTCATCCTGCGGTAGCAGCTGAGCAAGCGGGCGCGTCAGAATTCCGTTCAAGGGAACAGCGGCCGCTCCAGCACCGGCTGCGGCAAGGAGCACGGGCAGCGGATTGCCAGTTGCGGCGATAATCGTCTGCTGGATCGCCACACCGATCCCGGCGAACAGGAACAGCAACAGGGTCAGCCAGATAAGGAACGGCACTCGGCCGATCCCGAGCAGGCTCAGCGCGGTTGCTACGAAGCCGGAAGCGTCTGCTCCGTTTGGTCCATCGATGACGTCGACATCCAGATCGACGTCGGCATCGGCCCCTTCGAACAGATCGCCCATGCCGATGACCTGCGCGAGCGCAATGAAGATCAGTAAAATGGCGGCAGCTGCAAAAGGCAGGTTGTGCGGCTCAAGCAAAGTCATCGGATTCCACCCGCAAACACCTGTGCCGCGGAGACCGCAGCGATCATATTCCTTCTTTTTCCCATGAATGTGTGATTAACATATGTTTCGCAGAAATAACAGGAAAATCGTTCTTTCCGTTCGATAAATACGCGGCGCGAACGATTATTGCACGAATACACTTGAATTGTTCAGATCACTCCCCATATCCAAGGCTTATGCTGGCGTAACTCGAAGCGGCAGGGACTTTAATCCGCCTACGAAAGTGCTCGTCGCGCGGCGCGCTTCTCCGGCGGGCTCCACAGCCGCGATCCGATCGAGTAAAACTTCGAACAATATCCGCATTTCCATCCGCGCCAGATGCAGGCCGAGGCATTGGTGTGCGCCCGCACCAAAGGCGAGATGCCGATTGGGCGAACGGGCTGCGTCGAACCGCCGGGGATTGTCGAACTGTGCTGGATCATGGTTGGCGGCGACGTAATTGATCATCATCCAGTCGCCCGCTTTGATCTGCTGCCCGCCGATTTCGACATCCTCGGCCGCGGTGCGCATGAAGTGCTGCACCGGCGAGGTCCAGCGGATCGCCTCTTCGACAATTCCTGCGAGCAGCGACCTGTCGGCCTTCACCCTTGCGAATTGCTCGGGATCGCCCGCGAGAGCCTGCATGGCCCCGGCGGTCGAGGCGCTCGTCGTGTCGTGGCCTGCAGTCGCAACGATGATGTAATAACCGGCCATGTCGCGCGGCGGAAGCGGCTCGCCGTCCACGGTTGCATTGGCGATCACGCTCGCCACATCGCCGGTCGGGTTAGCGCGCCGTTTTTCAGCCAGGTCGGCGAAATAGTCTTCAAATGTCTTCACTGCGCCCGCGACAAGCTGGACGACCTGTTCCGGCGTCATGTCTTCCATGCCTGTGCCTGAAAGATCGGCATCCTGCCCCCCGAACAGCTGCTGAGTGAGCATTTGCATGCGCGGCTCGTCCTCGGGAGGGACCCCTAAGATTTGCATGACGACCCGCAACGGATAGGGCCCGGCGACCTCTTTCACGAAATCGATCTCGGGCCCTAGGTCGATCATCCGGTCTACGGTGCGATGGGCAAGATCTCGGATCTCGCTTTCGATCCGGCCGAGATTGCGCGGCATGAACCAGTCCTGCGTGAGCTTGCGATATTTCGGATGGATCGGCGCGTCGAACACCACCAGAGAATCGACGAGCATGTTCGATCCCGTGGCCGCGCGGCTGAATTCGATTGCTTCGTTAAAGCTGAAGACCACCGGCTTGGGGTTGTTCAGAAAACCCGCATTGTCCTTCGAAATGCGCATGACATCGTCGTAGCGGGTGACGAGCCAGAAGGGCTCGAAAAGCCCCTCCTGCTCCGGTACCACCTTGGCAACCGGGCTTTGTTCGCGAAGCCTGTCAAAGGTGTCGAGCAGGCCATCCCATTCGGCATAGGCGTGGGGGTCGATTACCTGCTTAGCTACTGCTGTCGGAAGGATGGTGGGATCGGCCGCCATCAGGCGCTCGCGCTTTCGCTCGCCCCTGCGCTCGCCTTCGCCTCATACTCGTCGCGCAGTTCGCGCTTGTACAATTTGCCGTTCGCCTCCCGCGGGAGGTCAGGACGGAAATCGAACAGTTTCGGCATCTTGATCCGGGCGAGCTGCGGCGCGAGGAAATCGCGCAGCTCGCTCTCGAACGCTTCGCCCGCGGTGTCCATGTCGACCGGCTGCACGACCGCCACGACCTTCTCGCCAAGATCGGGACAAGGCGCACCAATCACCGCTGCATCCATGACCTTATCATGCGTGACCAGCAAGTTCTCGATCTCCTGCGGGTAGATGTTCACCCCGCCTGAGATGATCATGTGGCTCTTGCGATCGGTGAGGAACAGGAAGCCCTCATCATCAAGGTGCCCGATATCGCCCAGCGTCATCCAGCCATTGGGATGCATCGCCTCGCGCGTCTTGTCCGGATCGTTGTGATAGGTCGGAAGCAAGGCATTCTCGAAATAGATCAGGCCGTCCTGTCCCGCTGGCAATTCTTCCCCGTCCGGTCCGCAAACGTGAACCGTGCCGTAGATCGCCTTGCCCACGCTTCCCGGATGAGTGAGCCAGTCCTCCGATTTGACCATGGTCATGCCGATGCTTTCGCTCCCGGCGTAATATTCGTTCACGATCGGCCCCCACCATTCGATCATGGCCTGTTTGATAGGAACAGGGCAGGGCGCCGCCGCGTGAAGTGCACGCTGATGGCTGGACAAATCGTATTTCTCGCGAATTTCCGGATCAAGCTTGAGGAAGCGCACGAAATGGGTCGGCACCCATTGGCTGTCGGTGACTTTGTAATCCTGGATCGCCTTCAAGGCAGCTTCAGGCTCGAACTTCTCCATCACCACCACGGTGCCGCCAAGCCGGTGCGCGGTGGATGCCCAGCCGATCGGCGCCGCGTGATAGAGCGGTGCCGGCGAAAGATAGACCATCGAGCCATCGGCGGGCATCCCGGCCCCCATGATCGCCAGCCCCATCAGCGGGTTTGCCGCTTGCGGGTCCGGATCTTCAGGCGGTGCCGGGCGGATACCCTTCGGTCGTCCGGTCGTGCCAGAGGAGTAGAGCATAACCATTCCGGCGCTTTGATCTGCGATGGGATCGGTGCCGTGCTGGCTGAATTCCGCGCCGAAATCATCCTCACCGCCTTCATCCATGACGAGAATGGGAAGCTCAGGGCACTCATCGCGAACGCCCGGCAGAACTTCGTCAAACGCGGCCGAAGTGATGAGAAACTTCGCCTCGCTGTCGCGCAGAATGTAGGCAATTTCAGGCGCGGTCAGCCGCGTAGAGATCGGCACCAGCATCGTGCCCGCCCGCTGCGATCCCCAGATCAGCGTGAAATACTCGATCCGGTTTTCCAGCAGCACCGCAAACGCATCTCCATCGCCAAGGCCGCGTGCGCGCAGCATGTTTGCAAACCGGTTCGCGCTCGCATCCATCTCGCCAAAGGTCATCTGGTCACCGCTTCCCGCCATGATCACAGCCGGGTGATCGGGGCGGTTCTTCGCGTGGACAATCGGATGCAAGCTCATTGGTCTCTCCCTCGTGCGAACCGTCCTGGCGGTCGCGAATTCTCTCGATGAGAAATCTAACGGGAGGGCCGCGGCACTCAAGCGAAATCGCCGCCGCTATCTTTAGCCGATTAAATGGGCGCGCATAAAAAAGGCGGCGGGAAAACCCGCCGCCCATACTCGGACACCCTCTCCAATGTCCGACCCGCTTCCAGGCGGGTTATCCGTATCGGGTCTTACTTGCCGCCCGCGCCTACCAGCTTCCCGGAATTCGAGAGCGCCGTCTGCGTTTCGGTTTCCACCATATAGGGAATTGGATTGACTGCAACCCCGTCCACGCGGACTTCATAATGAAGGTGCGGGCCGGTGGAGCGTCCGGTCGAGCCGACATAGCCGATGACGTCGCCCTTGCGTACGGAATCTCCGGCAGCGACAGCCAGCTTCGACATGTGAGCGTAGCGGGTTTCAAGGTCGCCGCCATGGTCGATCGCAATGTAGAGCCCGTAGCTCGAGAACCAATCGGCGCGTTCGATGATGCCGTCTGCGGTCGCGTAGATCGGCGTGCCGGTCGGCGCTGCCAGATCGATGCCCTTGTGGCGCGCACGTTTGCGCAGCACCGGGTGATTGCGCATTCCATAACCGCTGGTCATCTTCGCACCGGCAAGCGGCATGCGCGACGGGATAGCAACAACCGGCTGCTCGGCCGGTCCGCCGGGCCCCGCATTGTCGAGCGAAGTCCAGCTCGCAAAAAGCTGACGAAACCGTTGATCGCCCGTGGTCAGGCTTTCGGCCTGAGCTTCTTCGATGGGCTGAGTGACATCGGCGGCCGCGTTTGCGGACGAATTGGCCGCAGCCGGAGCAGCAGCCGCGAGAATCGCAGCGGCGCTCGAAACAGCAGCAGCTTTTGACACATAACGCTTTGCAAGCGTGAACATATTGACCCGTCCTTGTGCGGTTTTATCCCGCTAATTGAAGGTGTTGCTGCAAAAATTTTTGCAAAAACGTGGAACGGTCCCATCGCTCACACGTTACAACCCCATGACTGGGCCCCAATGCGCCCTGTGCGTGAGAAGCAGTTATCGGGCTCAAAAGTTAAAGAGCAACTTCTTCGTAAAATTCCCGCGACAAACCGGCTGCAAGACGCGCTGAGTCGTTGAATGGCGGTTTCAACGCCCCGCGAAAGTGCTCCTGAACCAGCGCTTTCCACATCGAATCTGCTGGTTTTTGGGCATTTTCCGCGCATTTCAGAAAATACTTGGTGCCGAAGCCGACATGGCGAATTTCATCGTCAAGGATTCGGGACAGAATCTTTGCGCCATGGTCATCGCCTGCCGCCGTTACCCGCTCCAGCGTTACCGGGGTAACATCGAGGCCGCGCGCTTCGAGAACCATCGGCACGACCGCAAGCCGTGCGGCAACATCATGCCGCGTGGAATGCGCCGCTTCCCATAAACCGCCATGCGCAGGCAGAGCGCCGTAATGGCTGCCCAAGCTTTCAAGCTTGCGTGCGAGCAGCGCGAAATGCATCGCCTCGTCTGCGGCGACATGGAGGAAATCCGAAACAAACTCCCTGCCCATCGCCTCGCCGAACCGCCCAGCCATATCCAGCGCCAGATCGATCGCGACAAACTCGATATGCGCGAGGCTGTGCCAGAGCGCGATGCGGGCGCGCTCGGAGCCGAATTTGCCCCGCTTCGGCATGCGGTTTGGCGGGAGCAATTCAGGACGCTCGGGCCAGGCGGGCTGATCGGGCATCGCGGCATCGAACTGCCAGGCGAGCTCACCCCTGCGCCATCGCCGCGCCACATCGCGCGCTGCGAAGCACTTTGCGCGCGGATCGGCGGTCAGCAAGGCTGCACGAATGGCGGCGGCGACGCTTTGCATCGAGAGAAGCTGCTAAAGCGCCTTTGCCGCTTCGAGGACTTCTTCCGCGTGCCCTTTGACCTTCACCTTGTTCCACACCCGCGCAATCGTACCGTCTGGGTCCACGAGATAGGTGGTACGCACCATGCCCATATAGGTCTTTCCGTACATTTGCTTTTCGGTCCAAATGCCGAGCGCGTCGGAGAGCCCGCCTTCTTCCGCATCGGTTGCCAGCGGCGTCTTGAGGTCGTGCTTGGCGATGAAATTCTGATGCTTCTTAGCGCTGTCCTTACTCACGCCCAGCAGTTCCACACCTGCTGCATCGAATTTGGTCTTGAGAGCGGTGAAGTCCTTCGCCTCGGTCGTGCAACCGGGCGTGTTGTCCTTGGGATAAAAGAAAACGACGAGCTTCTTCCCCTTGAAATCCGACGGCTTGACCGTGCCGCCATCGGGCGTGCCCATTTCGATGTCCGGCATTGTGTCACCGGCGGCGGGAAAGTCAGTCATGGCTGTGCTCCATATTCGATTCGTGGGAAGGGCTCATGCGCTCTTGGCATGACCGAGATAGCGGTTCCAGCTTTGCGCTATGGATTGACGCGCATCGTCGAATTGCTGTCGCAGCGCGCCATATGTTTCCACCCCGCACGCCTTGGCCAGAGCGCGCGCTGCGCTTGCAGGTGGCACTGCGCCGCCAGGGGCAAGCAGGCGTCCCGCAACAAGCATCCGCGTCATAAGGTCGTATGCGGCCGCGAAGGCTGCTGGGAGCAATTCGGCTTCGACCATACTGGGGATCGCGGTGCCAAGATCGGGATCGAACGCCCCTGGATGATCCGAAGCGAGCGCCTCCCCGCCGCGCAATTGCAGGAAATGGATGATGAATTCGGCATCGACGAGGCCGCCGCGCAGCAGCTTCACATCGAGCGGCCCTCCGGGAACCTTGTGTTCGGCCATCTCGGCGCGCATTCCTGCCACCGCTTCGCGAAGTTCGTCCTCGTCGCGCGGCTTGAGGATTACGGATTTGACGATGGTCTCGAGATCGCTGCGCCCACTTTCGGACCCAGCGAGCACACGTGACCGGGCCAGCGCCATATGTTCCCATGTCCACGCCGTCTCACGCTGATACTTGGCGAAGGCTTCGCAGCTCACCGCCAACGGGCCCTGCGCGCCTTGCGGCCTTAATCGCGTATCGACTTCATAGAGCGCGCCCTGTGCTGTGGGAACGGACAGCGCCGCACTCACGCGGCTGGCGAGCCGATTGAAATAATGCGTTGCGCCAAGCGGCCGCTTGCCATCCGATTGTGACGAGAAGTCGCCCGTGAACAGGTAGATGATATCGAGATCGGAAGCGTGCGTAAGCGCCCCGCCGCCCAATCTGCCGAGCCCAAGGATGAGCAACTCACCGCCCTCGATCCGGCCATGGGCCCGCGCAAACTCGATCTCGGTCTGCTCCACGGCGAGGCGCAGCGCAGCCTCTGCAGTGCGCGACAAAGCGGCACCGATGTCGAGCGGGTCGGCCAGCCCTTCGATCAGCTGGACACCCAGGGCGAACCGGATTTCACCGGTTATGACGCGGATTGCGTCGAGCACCGCTTCGTAATCGCCACGTTGAGCAGCGCCCCTGATCCGGGCAACGATTTCCTCGACGGAGCCGGGAAGTTCGAGCGCCCGCTGGTCGATCAACACGTCTAGCAGCTCGGGTTTCCGCGCTAGTTCGTCCGACAGCATCGGCGTGAGCGTCAGCGTTGCGACAAGTCGGTCGAGCAGATCGGGCCGCGCATCTAGCAGCCGGAAGAGCGTGATTGCCGAAGACGCGCCTTCGATTACACCCTCCCACCGGACAATAGCGCGCTCCGGATCGTCGCTGGCAGCAACAGCGTCGAGCAATCGCGGCAGCATCCGGTCGAATGCCTCTAGCGCCTGAGCCGAGCGTAGAGACTGAAATCTGCCATCGCGCCATCGCTCGATCCGCTCAGCCAATTTTTCAGGGTCCGGAAGCGCGCGCGAAGCCAGCCGGTCCGCGAGTTCGCTCGGCACAGCAACCTGCACTTCGTCGCGCGGGCGCTCACCGATCAGCTTTTCGTAAATGCTGCCCGTGCGCTCGGTGAGGTCTTCGAGTTCTCCGATGAGGGCAGCGCCCGAAGCCAGCCCATCGAGCCGCGCCACGCCATCGAGAGCGTCGCCCTCAGGCAGAGTGTGCATCTGGCGGTCATGCACCATTTGCAGACGGTGCTCGATCTCCCGCAGGCGGTCATATCCCTCGCCAAGAGTTACCGCATCGTCGGCATCGATCCGCCCAGCCTCTGCAAGCGCATCGAGCGCATCCCTTGTTCCGCGCACGCGCAGGCTCACGTCGCGGCCTCCATGGATCAGCTGGTGCGTCTGAGCAAAGAATTCGATCTCGCGAATGCCGCCGCGTCCACGCTTAACATCGAAATCGGGGCCGGGACGCACGGGCCCGGAATAGCTCTCACGAATGCGCCGTGTCAGTTCCCTGATCTCTTCAACAGCACCGAAATCGAGAGCGCTGCGCCATATGAACGGCTTGATTTCGTCGAGAAACCGCTTTCCGGCATCCTCATCTCCCGCCGCAGCGCGGGCGCGGATGAAGGCCGCGCGCTCCCACGCCAAGGCCTGCCCCTGGTAATGCGCCAAGGCGGATGCGTAGGGAACCGCCATGGGGCTGATCTCGCTTGCCGGACGCAGCCTCAGATCGACCCGCAGCACATAGCCTTCGGCGGTGTTCTCGCTGAGCGTTTTGACGATCTGCCGCGCGTAACGCTGCGCTGCATCGCCGGGATCGTCGGTATCCTTTCGGCGCAGTGTTTCGGGCCGATAGAGCAAGATCGGGTCGATGTCAGAGGAGTAGTTGAGCTCATGCGCACCCTGCTTGCCAAGCGCCAGCGCGATGAAGCCCGAAGGATCATCCTCCCCTGTGCGGTCGATGATGGCTGCGCGGATCGCGCGGTCCAGCGCACGGTCGGCGAAATCGGACAGCTCGCCGACGGTTCGGGAAAGCGGAAAGGCCCCAGCCAGGTCTCCGATCGCAACGGCCGCCGCGAGCGCCAGCCGCTCTCGTCTTAGGCCAACGCCAACATCCTCATGGGCGCCCTGATCGCGCGAATAGTCCAGCGCGGCATCGAATTCTCCCCCAGTCAGCAGCGCGCGCAGATCGGGATGTTTCGCAAGGGCGCGCGCAAGGAAAGGCGCATGCGCTTCGGCGCGCTCGATCGCGCTTTGCCAGTCCGCTTCATTCGCCGCGCTCATTCGGGCCTCTCTTGCAGTGACCCCCGCGCTCTGCAAGAGAAGCGCGCATCAATTTGCCACGGGCAATGGACGAGAGGACACTTGAAATGACGAAACGTGCAATCGGCCTTGGCGGCCTCATTGCAGGCGCGCTGGCGCTGGCCGCATGCGATAGCATGATGGCGGGCGGCGAGACCGCACCGGAGCTCGACATCCCCGAAGTCGAAGCGGGCGAGCTATCCGAAGCGACGATGAAAGACGTCACGCGTACCCTGTCGAGCGACGAGTTTGAAGGGCGCATGCCGGGCACCGAGGGCGAAACGAAGACGGTGGCGCTCCTCACAGAACGGTTCGAGGCTGCAGGCCTTCAGCCCGGAAATGGTGACAGCTGGGTGCAGGAAGTTCCGCTGGTCGAGATCACCGGCAAGAATTTCGCACCACTTACGATCACCAATGGCGATACCGACCTCGTCTACGATTTCGGCGACGAGTGGGTCGGCGTCACCTACCGCGAGGAAGAGCGCGTTCAGCTGGCCAATAGCGAGATGGTTTTCGTCGGCTATGGCATCAACGCGCCCGAGCGCGGCTGGAATGATTACGAAGGCGTGGATGTCACTGGAAAGACCGTGGTCATCCTCGTCAACGATCCAGACTATGAATCGCCGGGCCTCGAAGGCACCTTCAACGGCAAAGCCATGACTTTCTATGGCCGCTGGACCTACAAGTACGAGGAGGCCGCTCGCCAAGGCGCGGCAGGCGCGATCATCGTGCACGACACCGAACCGGCAAGCTATGGCTGGAACGTCGTCGAAAGCTCGTGGTCGGGACCGCAAGCCTACGCTGCGCGCGGGGACAACCCGCCGCCGCTCACCACCATGAATGGCTGGGTGCAGAAAGATGTCGCCCGCGAAATCCTCTCCGCCGCCGGGCAGGATCTGGACGCGCTGACTGCTGCAGCGAAGCAAGAAGGCTTCGAAGCAGTCGAGCTGGGCATGACCGCCTCGACCAGCTTCGAAAACGATATTCGTACGTTCTCTTCACAGAACGTCATCGGCATTCTGCCGGGGAGCGAAGCACCGGACGAATATGTGATCCACACCGCGCACTGGGATCACCTCGGGCGCTGCAAGCCTGCGCCCGACGGGGATGACATCTGCAATGGCGCGGTCGACAACGCGACCGGCACCGCGGCACTCGTCGCTCTCGCAGAAGCACACGCAAAGGCAGGTGCACCGCGCCGCAGCCTCGTCTTTCTTGCGGTAACCGCAGAAGAATCCGGTCTGCTCGGCGCGTATTATTACGCCTCGAACCCGGTCTATCCGCTCGATCAGACGGTTGGCGGTATCAACATGGACGCATTCCAGGTTGCAGGCCCGGCAAACGATGTGACGGTCGTCGGTCCGGGCAAGTCGCAGCTCGATGCTTTCATGGAAGCCGCACTGGTTTCTGATGGCCGCACAGCGACGCCCAATCCAAAGCCTGAGGCAGGGTACTATTACCGCTCGGACCATTTCGCCTTCGCCAAGCAAGGTGTGCCGATGCTCTATCTCGATGGCGGCGAAGACCTTAAGGAAGGCGGTCGTGCTGCTGGTGCTGCGGTAGCGCAGGACTATACCGAAAACCGCTATCACGGCCCGAAGGACGAGTTCAACGAGGACTGGGACTGGTCGGGTGTGATGAGCGATCTGCAGCTGTATTACCGCATCGGTCGCAGCATGGCGCAAAGCACAAGCTGGCCGAACTGGAACGAGGGCGACGAATTCCGCGCCACTCGCGATGAAAGCTGCGTCAGCGCCGAAACCGGCTGCTGATTGCGCGGTCACGACACGAAAGAGCCGATCCGTGACCAACGTCCTGATGCCCCCCGAATGGGCGCCGCAGGATTGGTTGTGGATCGGCTTTCCGCATCTGGCCGATGAATGGCCGGGCTATCTGGAGCGCGCGCAGGAGCAAATAGCCGCGTTCGCCAGCGCGGTCGCGGATAGCGGCCAAGAGGTTCGCCTGCTGGTGCGCGATGACGACAATGCGGCGCGCGCGGCGAAGCTCGCCAGCGCAAAGGTCGCTTTGGGAAAGCGCGTCTATGGCGACATCTGGCTGCGCGACACCGGTCCCCTGATCGTCAGTGACCACGGCAAACCAGCCGCTCGGCGTTTCGGTTTCAATGGCTGGGGCGGCAAGTATGAAATGTCCGGCGATGAGACGATCGGGGCAGAGCTTGCCCACGATGCAGGATTGCCTCTGATAACCTCTCCGATGATCCTCGAAGGGGGCGCGGTGGACGGCGATGGCACCGGCCTTGTCGCGACAACCGAACAATGCCTGCTTAATCCCAATCGCAACCCTGCAATGAGCCGGGGCAACATTGAAGCTACGCTCGCGGAGACGCTGGGTTTTGAGCGCGTACTTTGGCTGGGTGAGGGCCTGATCAACGATCACACGGACGGGCATGTAGACAATCTCGCGCGTTTCGTCGGGCCAAACCGTATAGTCGTACCCGCGCCATCGGGCGGGGACGATCCCAATCGCGATATCTACACCGACGCGGCAAGGCGGGCGGCAGAATTCGGCGTCGATGTCGTGCGCATCCCCTCACCGGGACTTGTCGCACGCGATGGTGAGATCGAACCGGCAAGCTACGTCAATTTCGCAATCACATCGAACCTCGTTGTGGTTCCGACTTTCGGATCCGTACATGATGCTGACGGCGTGGCCGCAATCGCCGAGCAATTTGCGGATCGGGATGTAATCGGCCTGCCCGCAGACGCGGTCTTGGCCGGTGGCGGCGGATTTCACTGCGCCAGCCAGCAAATGCCCGCGCTACCCCTGCAGAATTAACGCCGCATTAGGATTTGGCGGCGAAAATTGCGGCCATGGCCAAGATCACCGCCTTTTCGAAGACAGCGCTCGATGCGGCACGCACGCGCAAGCTCGACATCCTGCGCTGCATGGTCGTGACAGGCTGCGGTCTCGCGCTGATCCTGGCGGGCAAGCCACTTCCTTTTTAAGCCCCTGCGGCGCCCGCCGTAACCGATTGTCCCTTATCGCCGAACCCAGTTCGTACAATTGGTCGCTTCGGGGTTCACATGACAAAATTTTCGCTCGCTTTGCTGACTGCTATTGCGGCGCTCTCCGCTTTCTCTTTCGGGCTTGCGATACCCGGCAATGCGCAAATCGATCGTTCGCCCGCAGGCGGCGAGCCTGTGCTTATTGAACTGTTCACCAGCCAGGGCTGTTCGTCGTGCCCCCCGGCTGACAGATTGGCGAACCGGCTCGAAAGCGAACCCGGTCTGGTGGTGATTTCCAAGCCCGTCGATTATTGGGACAGGCTCGGCTGGAAGGATACTTTCGCCAGCCCTGAAAACACCGCCCTCCAGCGCGCCTATGCGCGCCGAGGTCTGGAGGGGTATGACGGTGTCTACACGCCGCAATCGGTGATCGCGGGTGGATACGGCGAGGTCGGATCCGATGAGCGCGCCATCCGGAATTCCGTGAGAGCCGCTGCACGGCAGCAGACTTCCGCCATCCGTGTGCGCGGGAATGGCGACACGGGATACGCGATCGGCATCGCAGGCCCGGCAGGCACCATGGGGGAGCTTGTGCTGGTGGGTGTCGAGAGCAGTCCGACAGTCGCCATCGAGCGCGGTGAGAACCGGGGCCGCAACGTCACTTACGCGAATGTTCTGGTCGGTGAGCGCGTGGTGTCGAGATGGTCTGGTGGAAAGGCCAGCCATGTGATCCGGCGCGGCGATCTCGGAATGCCGCGCGCGGATCGTTATACTCTTTTGCTGCGCGAGCGCGCTGGCGGCGCGGTCCTCGCAGCGCAGTGGCTTGAACGCTAAACCAGCTTTAAGAGCGCCGCGACGGCCGCCGCGCCGAGAACCGTGCCGACAAAGCTGCGCCAGACCGGATCGCTGACTTTTCCGAAGGCAAGACTGCCGATCCAGTTGCCGAAAAGAACCAGCGGGAACAGCGCCAGCCCAAGGGAGACGATCTTCCACTCCAGCACGCCGATCGCGCTGCCCGATGCAATGCCGGCGACCGCGGCAACACCGAAAATCCCGATCATGGACGCCTTCGCGGTGGCACGCGGAATGTCGCGTCCGACATAATAGGGCACGACTGGCGGGCCGGGCATGGCAGCAAATCCGGTAAGAACTCCAGCCGATAGGCCGACAGCCGTCGTGGCCCCTGCACCCGGCTGCGCGGCACTCCTTCGCGGAAGCAGGATCGCACCAAACGCCGACAGAGCCACCAGCGCTATCAGCAAGCGTGCCAGGTCCTGCGGCGTGGCAGCAAGAAGCATAAGCCCCGGGGCCGTACCGACGACAACAAGCGTGCTTATCAGCAACGCGCTTCGTTCCGCCTCGCGCAGGATCAGGCGGATTTCGGTCAGCGCCAGCAGGCCCGCCATGATGTTGATCGCAAGCACGGCCTCGACCGGCGTGAGAGCCAATGCAAGGATGGGGACCAAGAGGATCCCGAAACCGAACCCCGTCAATCCGCGCACGAAGGCGGCTCCCAGTGTCGCAGCAATCGCGACGGCGATCTGCGCCGCACTGAACCCCGCAAGAAAGTCCAAACGTCAGTCCCGCAGATCCGGCGGTGTCGCAGCTTCGGTCAGCATCGCCACCGCCTCTTCAAGCGAGAGCACCTTCTGATCCTTTTCGCCCAGGGTCCGCATCGTCACCTTGCCTTCTTCCGCCTCACGCTTACCGACGACCAGGATGTGCGGGACTTTTGCCAGCGAATGTTCGCGCACTTTGTAATTGATCTTCTCGTTGCGGAGATCGCTTTTCACGCGGACGCCAGCGGCGGCGAGCCGCGCTTCGACGTCCTGCGCGTAGCCATCGATGTCGGACACGATCGGCGCAACGACCGCCTGCACCGGTGAGAGCCACACCGGCAGACGTCCGGCATAATGCTCGATCAGGATGCCGATAAAGCGCTCATACGAACCGAAGATCGCGCGGTGCAGCATGACCGGGCGATGCTTCTCGCCATCCTCGCCAATGTAAGTTGCATCGAGCCGGTCGGGCAGCACACGGTCGCCCTGAATCGTGCCGACCTGCCACGTCCGACCGATCGCATCGGTAAGGTGCCATTCGAGCTTGGGCGCGTAGAACGCGCCTTCGCCCGGCAGTTCTTCCCAGCCATACTCGTCATTGTCCATGCCCGCTTCGGCGACGGCATCGCGCAATTCCTGTTCGGCCTTGTCCCAATCCTCTTCCGACCCGAAGCGCTTTTCAGGGCGTAGCGCCAGCTTCACGTGATAGGTGAAGCCGAAGTCGCGATAGACGCTGTCGGCCAGCGCGCAGAATTTGCGCACCTCCTCGACCACTTGGTCTTCGGTGCAGAAGATATGCGCATCGTCCTGCGTGAACTGACGCACCCGCATAAGGCCGTGCAGCGCGCCATGCGGTTCGTTGCGGTGGCAGCAGCCCATCTCGCCCAGACGGATCGGGAGGTCGCGATAAGACGTGATGCCCTGCTTGAAGACGAGCACATGCGCAGGACAGTTCATCGGCTTGATCGCCATCCAGTCGGCATCGGGTGCGACCTTGGGGGAGGCTGCACCGTCCTCTTCATCGACTTCCGGCACCATGTCGGGCACGGCAAACATGTTCTCGGCGTACTTTCCCCAGTGGCCGGACTGGGTCCATTGGCGCACATCCATCAGCTGCGGGGTCTTGATCTCGCGGTATCCGCCGCCATCCATCTTGCGGCGCATATAGGCTTCGAGCTCGCGCCAGATGCGGTAGCCTTTTGGGTGCCAGAAAACGCTGCCATGCGCCTCTTCCTGAAGGTGGAACAGGTCCATCTCACGGCCGAGCTTTCGGTGATCGCGCTTGGCCGCCTCTTCCAGCCGGTGAAGATGCGCATTCAGCTGTTTCTTGTTGAGCCAGCCAGTGCCGTAAATGCGCGTAAGCTGCGCGTTCTTCTGGTCGCCGCGCCAATAGGCTCCGGCGACGCGCATTAGCTTGAATGCCTGCGGATCGAGCTTGCCGGTCGAGGGAAGGTGCGGGCCGCGGCACATGTCGAGCCAGTCGTCACCCGACCAGTATACCGTCAGCTCCTCGTTCTCGGGCAGTTCCTTTGCCCATTCAGCCTTGAACGTCTCGCCTTCAGACTGCCATTTCTCGATAAGCTGTTCGCGCGTCCACGCCTCGCGGCGCAGCGGCTTATCCGCCTTGATGATCTCGCGCATCTTCTCCTCGATATCGGGAAGATCTTCCATGCTGAACGGCGCGCGGTCCTCCGGCGCTTTCACATCGTAATAGAAGCCGTCATCCGTCGCGGGGCCGAAGGTAATTTGCGTTCCCGGATAAAGCGCCTGCACTGCTTCGGCGAGCACATGGGCGTAATCGTGCCGCGCGAGCTCAAGCGCTTCCTCTTCGTCCTTAGACGTGATCAGCGCGAGTTCGCTATCGCCCTCAAACGGACGATCCAGGTCGCGCACTTCACCATTCACCCGAGCGGCGAGGGCAGCTTTTGCCAGACCCGGCCCGATCGCAGCAGCAACATCGCCCGGCGTGCTGCCCGGCTCCATTTCGCGCACGGAGCCATCCGGCAGGCTGATCTTGAGCAATTCGGTCATTCGTTTCGTCCGTCTCTTGTTTCGCGCAAAACTCGTCCCGCGCGCATTCACCGGCGCCCTGCCACAAGCGGGCAGGCACCGGAAGTGCGGTGTGGCATTTTACCGATTTCAGGAGGACACCGCGCCGCCCGAAACCGGGAGGCGGACTGTCTGGCCTAACCCAGCAGCAACCGCCCCCGGAAATCCGAGGTGGTAGTTGTCGTGGTGGTAGTCAGAAGCGTGGCCATGGCGGTGCATATAAGCGCAAGCGGTGACGATGTCATCACCGCTTTCACTCGGCGGAGAACGGAAAGGGCTCGCTCCATTTTGGAAAGTACGCTTGACAAACGCACGAATCAATGACAAGTATGCTTTCCATAAATGAAAGGGAGCTTTCCTTATGAGCAAGATTTTACAATCACTGATTTGGGCAGGCGCCATCATTGCCGCTGCGCTCTTCTGCGTGTCGAACGGGGTAAGCGACAGCGCCAGCTTCGGCATTGTCATGGGCCTTTCCGGTGCCGCTTGGGGCAGCTTGCAGGGAGAGATGGGCTGCGGTCGCAGGTGCCTCTCATGACGACGGAAAAGCATCGCCCATCGGGTGTGCTCGGGCGCGGACCGGCATTCTGGGCCGTGATGGTTTTTATCAGTACCGCGCTGATTGTCACCCTCTCGGTCACGGGCGCGATTGAACAGAAGGCGCCGCTGCTGCTGCTCACGATCGTGCCGGTCAGCCTTGCGATGGTGATGTTCCGGGCCGGATACAAGATGGCCGATAGCCCATCGGCAAGCTGCGGCGGCAAGGGCGCGGCTCAAAAAACCTATATCAAGCGAACTGCAATCTTCACCTCGCTCTATCTCGCCACATTCGGACTGTTGATGTTCGCCGATCGCGAGATCGGAATAGAGGGAGAATTGAAATTCGCGCTGGCCCTGCTGCCCGGCCTCGCAATCTGCGGAATCTTCTGGGCGATCGGCAGGCTGATAGTCGAGGAAAAGGACGAATTCATGCGCATGCTGGTCGTTCGGCAGGCACTTGTTGCGACCTCCGTGGCGCTCAGCGCTGCGACCGTATGGGGCTTCCTTGAATCCGCCGATGTAGTCCCGCACGTGGACGCCTATTGGTGGGCAGTCGCATGGTTCTTCGGCCTGTTTCTCGGCGCGCTCGCCAACCGCGTGCAATACGGTACGTGGGGCGCTGTTTGATGAACAACCGCCTTAAGGTGCTGCGCGCAGAGCGCGACTGGTCGCAGCAGGATCTCGCCGAGCGGCTCGAGGTAAGCCGGCAGAGCGTCAATGCGATCGAGAAGGGCCGCTACGATCCGTCGCTGCCGCTGGCATTCAAGATCGCCGATGTGTTCGGCCTTACCATCGAAGATATATTCAGCCGGGATTGAGACCGGCCAAAAAAAGAGCCCGCATCATGGCGCGGGCTCTTCCCAATAGTTCTTGAGTTATTCTTATGCCGTCGCGGGCTGCGGCACGCTCGCCACGGGGGCGGTTTCCGGGTTCGTCGGCTGCGGCTGCTCTTCGCTGTCCTTGCCGAAAAATTTTTTCGCGGCATAGCCGCCCACGCCCAGCGCGATCATCGCGGGGATGCTCAAACGGCTGAGGACGAAAGGCGCAGCTGCGCCGATCATGGCGCCGGTCGTCCCGCCGATGCCCTTTGTCTGTTTCGCGAGTTTGCCGCCAACGGCAGCTCCGATGATTTTACCAAGCATTTCAATCTCCTTTGGTAAATCAATGCAGGAGATCGCGGTGTGGTTCCGAATTCGGTCAGTCTTCCGGAGCAGCTCGTCGCAGACGGTCAAACGGTGAGCGCGCGCGATCCCGCTTCGCTTGAAATGCGCGTGGTGCCAGCGAGCTTGGTCGAGCGTGTCTTGATCGTATCGAGAAAGCGGAATTCGTTTGTCGCGCGTTCCGGGGTGATTTCCACCGCCATGTAGCCGCGCTGCGATGTATCGGCCCATTTGAGCTGATCGTTGGCGGCGACGGCGGCGCGGGCGAAATCCTGCGGCGGTATTGCGCTGAGGTTCGTTTCAAGGCCGGGCGAGCTGACGCCAGGCACGCCGAATTCGATCCCGGCCTTGGCTCCCTCATCGTCCAGCTCGAATGCCCAGCCATTATGCGTATCGCCCGCGAGCACCAGCAGGTTCGCGTCGGCTTCGAGCGCTGATGTGAGCGCTCTGGCGCGCGCCGCTGGGTAACCGTCCCACGCGTCCATATTGGCGGGCAGGCCGATCTGACTGGCGAGCGCCGCTGCGAGCAGGCGCGCGCGAATGAATTCCGGCATCTCTTCGCTGATCGCACTGACGATGCTCGGAGGGGTCTTGAGATTGCCCATCAAGACCTGCTGCGCGAGGATTTGCCAAGTTGCGCCGCGCGCCTTCGAAGCGGCCAATTGCATGGCCAGCCATTGCTCCTGCGCTGCGCCGAGCAGCTGTCTGTCCGGATCGGCCCAGTCGCCATCGCGGAAACTCACCAAAGCCGCTGCAGCAGCATCGGCATCGCTCACCCCGCCAAGTATGGTTTCGAGGCTGAACTGCTCCTCACGCCCTTCAAGCCGCGTGTCGAGCCGGATGAGCGTGGCAAGATCGCCGACATCGTAAGCGGCATAGGGCTCATCGGAAACGGGCATCCATTCGCGGTAAGCCCGTTTGCCCGCTGCCTTGCGCGCATCCCAATCGCCCTCGGTTTCCGGCTGGTGATTCTGCGCGCCATCGGTCCAGCTGTCATTGGCGGTCTCGTGGTCGTCCCAGACGGAAATCATCGGCAGCACCTGATGCAGGCGTTGCAGATCAGGGTCGGCCCGGTACGTGGCGTAACGAAGCCGGTAATCGGTCAGCGCGACAATTTCAGTATCGGGCCGGAGCGTGCGCATGGCATGCGCCTGCTGCGCGGAAGGATAGGTGCCCGCGCCGTACTCGTAAATGTAATCGCCCAGATGCACGGCGAGGTCGCAATCGTTCGCCTCGACCGCATGACCATAGGCGTTGAAGTAACCGAACCCGAAATTCGAGCATGAGAACACTGCAAGCTTGAAAGAGCGTGTCGGCCCTTCCGGTAGAGTGCGCGTGCGTCCCGTGTCGGACATGGCCCCGTCTGCGGCGATGAAGCGATAGAAATACCAGCTATCGGGATCGAGGCCGTTCGCGATCGCCTTGGCGCACCAATCGCGATTGGGCGATGCCGTCGCTTTGCCCTCGGACACGACGCGGGTGAAATCACTGTCTTCAGCGACTTGCCATTCGAGCTCTGCCTCCGCTTCGCCGACATAGCGGGTCCACAGCAGCACATTGTCCGCGTGAGGCTCTCCGCTGGCAACCGAGTGGGTGAAGCCCGTGCCGAAACTGCGCGCTACTGCCGGCGCAGCGCCCAGCGCGGCGGATGCTCCTGCAAGCCGGAACAGGCTGCGGCGGGAAAGATCGGCGGATTTGCGGGCTGGCTGTTCAGCGGGTTCGTTCTTGATCATGGAGCGACATTAGCCCCCATGCGTGTCTTGGCAATGACAAGACTTGCACGAGCGCGCTGCAAGCGGGCAAGAAGGCGCGCATGTTCGATATCAAGCACCATGACATGCCCGGCGGGACGCGGATCGCCTATCGCTACATCAAAGGCGACGGCCCAGCTCTCGTCTTCCTCCCCGGCTACATGTCCGATATGTCAGGCGGCAAAGCGACGGCCTTGTTCGATGAAGCGCGGGCTGAGGGGCGCGCATGCCTGTTGCTCGATTACTCGGGCTGCGGCGAAAGCGACGGCGACTTTGCCGATGGCACCTTGTCGAAATGGCGCGACGAGGTGCTCGCGCTGATCGAAGCGTATACGGGTAAGCCGATCCTGCTCGTCGGGTCGTCGATGGGCGGCTGGCTGATGCTGCTGGTGGCCGAACAACTTGGCGATCGGCTCGCCGGGATGATTGGCATTGCCGCTGCACCGGATTTTACGCACTGGGGCTATTCCGCAGATCAGCGCGCGTCTCTGGCAGCAGGCCAGACCATTTACGAGGACAATCCTTATGGACCGGAGCCAACCCCGACCCATCCCGGCTTTTGCGCCGATGCCGAGAATCACATGCGCCTCGACAAAGGCATTGATGTGTCATGCCCGGTCAAACTTCTGCACGGACAGCGCGATGCCGATGTGCCCTGGCAGACAAGCCTGAAGCTGGCCGAGGCGCTGCGTTCGGATGCGGTACAGGTGATGCTGGTTAAGGATGGCGACCACCGGCTCTCGCGAGAAAGCGATATCGCTTTGCTCAAAAGCCTCGTCGCCAGCTTTTACTGACGGAAATTTCCCAAGTGTCCATGATCCTCGCCTTCTTGATCCAGGTCGGCCCCAACCCCGCCGCAAACGACAATCTCGGCGTGCCCGATGAGCTTTTGAACCGCCCGCCGCGTCAGTCGTCCCTCGAAGCCGCACAGAACCCGACCACGGCGTGGCTGGAAGAATGCCTCGATCTGCTCGCGCAGGATCCTGCGCGCGCGCATTCGAAGGCGCAGATCAGGCTGACCGAAACGAGCGGAGCTGACCGGATTATCGCCAACCATTGCCTCGGTCTGGCCGCGACCGAATTGGGACTGTGGGACGATGCGCGAACCGCCTTTATTGCGGCGCGCGACGAGACGCCGATGGACGAGCAGCGGACCAAGGCGCGCTTCGGCCTGATGGCTGGCAATGCGGCGCTCGGCGCAGGCGATCAAGACGACGCTCTGCTGCTGCTGCAAACCGCGCAGGAAAATGCCAAGACTGCGGCATCGGCCACGCTGGAAGCGCTGGCTGCCATGGATGTTGCGCGCGTGCTCGTCGCGCTAGGACGCCCGCACGATGCCTTCGTGCCGCTGTCGCGCGCGACTCTGCTGGAGCCCGAGAAAGCCGAACCCTGGCTCCTGACCGCAACCCTGTATCGCCGCCTTGAGCGGCTGGACGATGCACAGGAGGCGATCGAGCAGGCAGCGCGGCTCGCGCCGCTGGAAGGCGCGATCGGATTGGAGGCGGGCCTGATCGCGGTGCTTTCGGGACGGGACGAGGCCGCGCGGCAAAGCTGGCAATCGGTCATCGACACGCAGCCAGAGAGCCCCGCAGCAAAGACGGCAGAAGATTATCTCGAACAGCTCGGCCCGGCGCCTGAGACCGGGCAAACCTCCAATCCATGACGGCGTTCTCTGTTCTCGACCTCGTCCCTGTGCGCGAAGGCGGGACGCTTGGTGAAGCTTTCGCGGCGAGCGTCGAACTCGCGAAAGCCGCCGAGGAACTCGGCTGCAAGCGCTTCTGGGTCGCCGAACATCATGCGATGGACGGGATTGCAGGCGGGGCGACATCGGTCGTTCTCGCACACATCGGCAATGCCACCAGCACGATCCGGATCGGGTCGGGCGGGATCATGCTGCCCAACCACACACCGTTCCAGATCGCCGAGCAGTTCGGCACGCTCGATGCCCTGTTTCCAGGCCGGGTCGATCTCGGCCTGGGACGCGCGCCGGGCGCTGGGCCCGAGCTGCAACGCGCGCTGCGCAAGGATCTGCACCAGGCAGCGGAATATTTCCCGCAGGACGTTGTCGAGCTGCGCGCGCTGCTGACGGGCGATGTCGATCTTCCGATCGCAGCCACGCCCGGCCTCGGCGCTAAGGTCGAGCTATGGATGCTAGGATCGAGCCTATTCGGAGCGCAGCTCGCGGCAAAACTCGGTATACCTTACGCGTTCGCCGCGCATTTCGCGCCGGCCCATCTCGATGCTGCGCTGGAACTCTATCGGCGCGATTTTCAGCCGTCGGACGCCTTGGCGCAGCCCTATGTCAGCGTTGCGATGAACGTCTTCGCTGCTGGCAGCACAGAGGATGCCGAGACGCTCGCCTCTAGCCAGCAGCAAAGCTTCGTCGCATTGCGCTCGGGCACGCCCGGTAAACTGCCACCGCCGATCGAGCACTACACAGTCACGCTTCCGGCGCCGTACCGGGCAATGCTCGACAGTCTCGGGCAGGCTGCGGCGGTGGGGACGCCCGAACAAGTCCGGGAAAGTATAGAAGCTTTCGTAAAGCGGACGGATGCCGACGAGATCATCCTGTGCGGATCGACCTATGATCCGAAAGCCCGGATCCGCTCACTGCAACTGACCATCGAAGCCGTCGGACATACTGCGAATGGGGGAGCGGCAGCAGTCCAGTAATGCAGCAAGCGGACCCGGGACGTGGGCACCAGACGCGGCGAAATTGCCCGCAGTAGGGGGCCGGAGCACCCGCCGCATTCTTGTTATAGAAAGTATCCGCGCAATCCGGGCGCTGCTTGCATAAAAAATTCAGCAGGCGCAGAGCGGCGGGCGATGATGGTGCTTGCGCCGAACCGCGCAAAGCGAGTATCGCGAACACGATAAGAATAAACCGGCATAATTATATTACCCGGAGCAGGAATATGGCGGCAAAGCCCAAGCGGAAGTCCCCGGCAGCGCCTTCTGGCAAAACCGCATTGCACAAGACCCTCGAAAAGCACCTCAAGGCGGCAATCCTCCCCGGTGATGATGCGCTCGAAGGCGAGCAGCTCGGCGAGACCACCGATTTTCTCTTGGCAGCGGCTGCCACGCGCCAACCCGCTCGATCTGCGCTCAAACTGGAATCGGCGACCGGAGAGCGTCGCCGCCTGCGGATCGCGATCGTCAATGACGACATGCCGTTCCTGGTCGATTCCATCGCTGCAACAATCGCCGCCCAAGGCCTCAGCATTGATCGTCTGGTGCACCCGGTTATCGGCGTCGAACGCGACGAAGCCGGTAATCTCGTGAAATTCGCTGAAGCAAAGGCGAACGGCACATCCAGCGAATCGCTGATCTACATAGAGACGCCGCGCGTTGACGCGCGCCAGCGCCGAGAGCTGGTCAATCAGCTGCGCGTCACGCTCGGCGATGTTCGTGCCGCTGTGGGCGACTGGGCGAAGGTGCGAAAGGCGACAAAGGCAGACGCCGATACGATCCGCTCATCGGACGACGAATCTGCGGCTCTGCTCGACTGGCTTAATCTCGGAATGCTCACACAGCTCGGGCATATCACGCTGCACCGCGATGGGCGCGAAACCGATATAATGGGCATCTGCCGCAAGAGCGCTCGCCAGCTGCTTGCCGAGACGTCTTACGAGCGGGCCTTCGCCTGGTTCGACGATCCCAAGCCCGGTCGCGGGCCGCGCGAGCTCTTGATCATAAAGTCCAACGTGCTGTCGACCGTGCACCGTCGCGTGCCGCTCGATCTGTTCGTGGTCCCGGTCCGCGATGGCAAAGGCGAGGTGACGGCGCTGTCGATCCATGCGGGCGTGTGGACCAGTGCCGCTCTCGCCTCTCCGCCGAGCGAGGTGCCGATATTGAGAGCGGCTCTTGCTTCGCTGACTGACGACCTTGGCTTCGACCCTTCCGGCCATGCCGGCAAGGCGCTGATCCATGCGTTCACCTCGCTGCCTCACGATGTGCTGATCGCCTTCAACGAAGACGATATCCGCACGCTCGCGACCGCCATGATGAGCCTGGTCGACCGGCCTCGCCCGCGCCTTGTCATGATCCAGTCACCCCTGGGCCGGCACCTGTTCGCGTTCGTATGGCTGCCACGCGACATGCTTTCGACCGACGTACGGCTTCAGATCGAAAACATGCTCAGCATGGCGCCGGGCACCGAAGTGCTCGACTGGACGCTCGAGGTTGAGGGCGGCGCGCTCGCGATGTTCCAGTATCTGCTCGACATACGCAGCGCCGAAGCCTTGCCGGATGCCGGTGCGATCGAAGCTCAGCTCGAAGACATGCTTCGCGGCTGGAACAATGCGGTCGAGAACCATCTCGCCGATATCGACGACGCCGCTCGCTCAGCTGCGATTGCCGGGCGTTACGCAAGCGCATTTCCGCCCATGTTCCGTACACTGTACGGGCCGACTGAAGCCGCTGCGGACATCGTCCGTTTGCGCGGTCTTGCTGGCGGAGAGAACGAAGCGCGCGATGCCCGCCTCTACAGGCTCCCAGCCGACCCTGCCGACAGGCTGCGTTTGAAAGTGTACCATATCGGCGGCGAGCTCGCGCTTTCCGATGCTGTTCCAGCGCTTGAGAATTTCGGGTTCACGGTGATCGGCGAAACGGCCACTCGGCTTGAGGGAGGCACGCTGGGCAATGTGCACGACTTCACCCTTCGCCTGCTCCCCGGCGACGATGGCGATGCAATCCTGGACCGCGCGCACATTATCGAGGCGGCCATAGCCGAAGTGCTGAATGGCGTGGCCGAGGACGACGCGTTCAACCGGCTCGTCGTCGGAACAGCATTGGCGGCGCGGGATACCGGCTGGCTGCGCGCGATCTATCGCTATCTGCGCCAGACCGGGATGAGCTTCACAATCTACACAGTAGTCGATGCGCTCGGCCGCGCGCCAAGTGTCACGCGCGCTTTGATCGACCTGTTTGCGGCACGGCACGATCCGGACTTCGACAGTGATCGGAAAGACGCGATCGAAGGAGCGGAAACCGCTTATGCGCGGGGCCTGGCGAAGGTTTCGGCGATCAACGACGATCGATTGCTTCGTCTCTATCGCGCGGTCATCGATGCGATCCTGCGAACCAACGCCTTCGCACCAGCCGCGGCAGAGGCGCTGGCGTTCAAGATCGATTCCAGCCTCGTTCCCAACCTGCCAAAGCCGGTGCCGTGGCGCGAGATATTCGTCTATTCACGCCGGGTCGAGGGTATTCACCTGCGCTCTGGCGCGATCGCACGCGGTGGCCTGCGATGGTCCGACCGGCGAGACGATTTCCGCACCGAAATCCTCGGCCTGATGAAGGCGCAGCGCGTCAAGAACGCGGTCATCGTGCCCACGGGCGCGAAAGGCGGATTCTATCCGAAAGAACTGCCTTCTCCCGCGATCGACCGTGAAGGCTGGGCCGCCGAAGGGCAGGCGAGCTACGAGGTGTTTATCCGCACCCTGCTGTCGGTCACCGACAACATCGTGGACGGCAAGGTCGTGCACCCGGAGAAAGTCGCGATCCACGATGGCGAAGATCCTTACTTCGTGGTCGCAGCAGACAAGGGCACGGCGCGATTCTCCGACGTCGCCAATGCTATCGCGGAATCGAAAGACTTCTGGCTGGATGATGCCTTCGCCAGCGGTGGATCGAACGGATACGACCACAAGGCGATGGGCATCACAGCCCGCGGCGCCTGGGTCTCGGTCCAGCGCCACTTCCTCGAAATGGGCGTGGACGTGCAGAAGGACAGCATTCGCGTTGCCGGGTGCGGCGACATGTCGGGCGATGTCTTCGGCAATGGCATGCTGCTTTCGAAGGCGATCAAGCTGGTGGCAGCGTTCGATCACCGCCATATCTTCATCGACCCAGACCCTGATCCGGCCGCGAGCTGGAAAGAGCGCAAACGGCTTTACGACCTGCCGCGATCGAGTTGGGAGGACTACAATCCCGACCTGATTTCGCGCGGCGGCGGCATCTATTCGCGCGACCTGAAGCGAATCAAGCTGTCCAAGAAAGCGCGAACAATGCTGGGCATCGAGGACAAGGAAATCGAACCCGATGCACTTGTCAGCGCCATTCTGAAGGCCGAGCTCGACCTGATCTGGTTCGGCGGTATCGGCACCTACATCAAGGCCGAAGCGGAAAGCCACATCGCGGTTGGCGATCCTGCAAACGACGCCCTGCGCGTCGACGCGCGCGATGTCCGGGCAAAGGTAATCGGCGAGGGCGCCAATCTTGGCATCACCCAGGCGGGACGCATTGCGTTTTCGCTCGGCGGCGGACGCATCAACACCGATTTTATCGACAATTCGGCGGGCGTGGATTGCTCGGACAACGAAGTGAACATCAAGATCGCGCTGGCGGCAGCAACCCGGGATGGCAGCCTTACCGAAAAAAAGCGCAACAATCTGCTCGCGAAGATGACGGACGAGGTCGCCGAGATCGTCTTGGAGGACAACCGCCTTCAGGCACTTGCCTTGTCCATTGCAGAAGCCGGCGGTCCGGACGCGACCGCTTCCTACGTTCGCCTCATTGAACAATTGGAGCATGCGGGCGATCTGGACCGGCGCACGGAAGGTCTCGCCGATGGCGAAGCGCTGAGCCGCCGCGCAGCTGACGGTCAGGGCCTTACACGCCCTGAACTCGCGGTGCTGCTATCCTCGGCGAAGCTGGTGCTGCAGGACGCGATCGAAGCGAGCGGCCTGCCCGATGATCCTGTCCTCGAAGATTCGCTCATCGCGCTCTTCCCACAGCCGATGCGCAAAGCCTATGCCGAGCAGATTCGCGAACACCGGCTCCGCCGCGAACTCGTCGCAACCGATCTGTCCAATCGCATCGTCAATCGCCTCGGACTTGTCCATGCCTTCGAACTTGCCGAGGAAGAAGGCGCCGGGCTGTCCGATGTTGCGGCCGCTTTCGTCGTTGTCGAGCACCTCTTCGGCCTCGCCGATCTGTGGGACGATCTCGATAACGCAGCAATGAGTGAAAGCGCGCGGCTGATCCTGTTCGATCGGCTTGCGGCAGCGGTGGCCAACCTCATGTCCGACGTGCTGCGCACATCTGCTGGCCAGATCGAAGCAGGCGAAATGATCGCAAACCTTGCTAGCGGCGTGACCAAACTCACGGCGGCGCGCGAGACGTTGCTCTCGGCAGAAAACCGCGAGCGCTCGGACAATCTGCGCAAATATTTCACCGACAACGGCGCGCCAGAAGCGCTCGCCGTCAGGGTCGCTAATCTGTTCGACTATGACGGTTCTGTCGGCCTCGCTCAGCTCGCGCGGAAGACCGAGATTGAACCGGAAAAACTCACGCTGGCCTTCACCGATATCGGTGAGCGGATCGGGCTCGATTGGGCGCAAGGCACGGCGGCGCATATGTCGCCATCGGACATCTGGGAACGTCTGCTTGTCGACGGGCTGGCACGCGATTTCCAGCACATGCGGCTCGAATTCCTCAAACGGTTGATGCGCCGCAAAACGGGCAAGATCGACCCGCAGGGCACCATCGCCGAATGGGCCGAACGTAATGAGACCGCGGTCGAGCAATTCCGCCGTATGGTCAGCCGCGCGCAGGAGCGGCCTCCGGTGGCGCCTGCGGTTCTCGCGCAGATCGCGAGCCAGGCGCGCAACCTGCTTGAACGCTGACTCCCGTGTTTTCACCGCTTGACGCGAAGCCATTTTGACGCGACCCACCGGTTCATGGAGCGAGAGGACATCACGCGAAACAGCGCCGACATAGTCATCGTCGGCACCGGCCACGGCGGCGCCCAGGCAGCGATAGCGCTGCGCCAGCAAGGTCATGAAGGCTCGATCCTGATGATCGGACGCGACACCTCCCCGCCGTACGAACGCCCTCCTCTCTCCAAGGAATACCTGGCGGGCGACAAAGGGTTCGAAAGGATTATGATCCGCCCTGAAAAGTTCTGGGCCGACAAGAAAATCGACCTGCGCCTGGGCAGCGGCGTCGTGGAAATCGATCCGGTAGCCCACACGCTCACCCTCTCCGATGGCAGCGTCATCGGCTACCGCAAACTGATCTGGTCGGGCGGCGGGGATCCGCGCCGTCTCGGATGCGCCGGGGCAAACCTTAAAGGGGTGTTCTACATCCGGGACAAGCGCGATGCCGATGCGATGATGGCCGCGCTCGACGCGGGATCGAAGCGCGCGGTCGTGATCGGTGGCGGCTATATCGGGCTTGAGGCGGCGGCGGTCCTGCGCAAGCTCGGCAGCGAAGTGACGCTGGTCGAAACGCAGGACAGGGTTCTTGCACGGGTCGCCGGAGAGGACTTGTCGCGCTTTTACGAAAACGAGCACCGCCGGCAGGGTGTCGACGTTCGTCTGAATACAGGCGTAAGCGAAATCCTTGGCGAAGAGGGCAGGGTCTCTGGCGTTCTGCTTGACAGCGGCGACACCGTTCCCTGCGACATGGTGGTCGTCGGCATCGGGATCGTGCCCGCGGTGGCACCGCTCATCGCAGCGGGTGCCGCAGGGTCAAACGGGGTCGATGTCGATTTCTGCTGCCGCACCACGCTCGATGACATTTATGCCATTGGCGACTGCGCGGCGCATGCGAACCCCTATGCCGATAACGCTGTGATCCGGCTTGAGTCCGTTCAGAACGCCCATGACATGGCGAACACCGTCGCCAAGGCGATCATGGGCGACAAGCACGATTACGAGGCGCTTCCGTGGTTCTGGTCGAACCAATACGATCTCAAGCTCCAAACCGCGGGCCTCAGTCTGGATTACGACGAGACGGTGTTGCGCGGCGATCCGGCGGACCGGAAATTCACGGTGGGATATCTGAAAGAGGGGAAGCCAATCGCCTTCGATTGCGTCGGTACGATGAAGGATTATGTGCAGGGCCGGAAGATGCTCGAAGCAGGTACGGAAAAGATCGACCGCGAATTGCTGGCCAATCCCGACATTCCGATCAAGGAATTGATCTGAGGCGTTCGGTTGCCCATCGGGCTGCATCGGCGACCACCGGATCGGGATCGCCTTGCAAATTCTCGCACTGCCCCATCAACGCTGCATCACCGCTGTTTCCCGCAGCATAGAGGCAATTGCGCACGAACCGGTCGCGCCCGATCCGCTTGATCGGAGAACCGGAGAAGAACGAGCGAAAGCCCGCATCGTCGAGCGCCAACAGCTCGCCCAGCCGCGGTGCCGCGAGTTCGGCGCGCGGCAGGAATTCACGCATCGCGTGCGCTTCCTCGGCGAACTTGTTCCACGGGCAAACCGCCAGGCAATCATCGCAGCCGTAAATCCTGTTGCCGAGCTTTTCGCGAAGGTCCTCGGCGACCGGCCCCTTGTGCTCGATGGTGAGGTAGGAAATGCAGCGCCGCGCATCGATTTGGTATGCGCTGGGAAAGGCGTCGGTGGGGCAGCTGTCGAGGCAGGCGCGGCATGATCCGCACTGGTCACGCTGCGGATCGCTGAGATCAAGGTCGAGCGTCGTGTAGATCGCGCCAAGAAACAGCCAGCTTCCATGTTCGGGGCTGACGAGATTGGTGTGCTTGCCTTGCCACCCAATCCCTGCCGCTTCGCCCAGCGGCTTCTCCATCACCGGGGCGGTGTCGACAAAGACTTTGACTTCGGCGTCGGGCTGGTTCGCGACCAGCCACCGCGCCAGTGCTTTGAGCTTCTTCTTCACAACATCGTGGTAGTCCTTGCCTTGCGCGTAGACCGAGATCCGCGCGTGGCTGCCGGCTTGTTCCAGCGCCATGGGATCGTTCGCGGGCGCGTAGCTCATGCCCAGCGCGATAACGCTGCGCGCCTCGGGCCAAAGCCCTTGCGGAGAGCGGCGATGCTCGAGCCGTGTCTCCATCCACTCCATCGATCCGTGATGTCCTTCGCCCAACCATTGTTCAAGACGTTGGGCGCGCAGCGGATCTTCGCGCGCACTGGCGATGCCGACCGAGACGAAACCCAGTTCCCGAGCGCGGTTTTCGAGCCGCTCCTCTAGGTTAAGCGTTGCCGAGCTGTTAACCACGCTTGGGGTTGCTCCCGTTCAGTTTCGCGCGTTAAGCCCCGCGCACATGCATATGCAGGTAGGCGAACACATGTCGGCGAGCAATGTCTCGGCCCCCATAAACGAAGACCGGCCGCTCGCCATCGAAGCGCGCGGCCTCGTGAAAAGCTTCGATGGCACCATGGCAGTGCAGGGCATCGACATCAGCGTGCCGGAAGGCGCGATTTACGGCGTCCTCGGCCCAAATGGCGCGGGCAAAACGACGACCTTGCGCATGCTGCTCGGCATTATCGATCCGGACCAAGGGGTGCGCCGCGTATTCGGTCATGACCGTCCGCACGATATCGGGCGGCTGATCGGTTATCTGCCTGAGGAGCGCGGGCTTTATCCAGCGATGAAGGCGATCGAGGCGATTGCTTTCATGGGCGCTCTGCGCGGACTCCCGCTTGCCGAAGGGCGCAAGCGCGGGCTCGAATTGCTTGAAAAGCACGATCTTGCGCACGCCGCGGACCGCACCATCCGGCAGCTTTCGAAAGGTATGGCGCAAACCGTGCAATTGCTCGGCACGCTGGTTCACCGGCCGCGACTGGTTGTACTGGACGAGCCATTCTCCGGCCTCGATGCGATCAACCAGGGCAAGCTCGAAACAATGATCCGCGCTCTCGCCGATGAGGGCGTGACCGTGATCTTCTCCACGCACGTCATCCACCATGCCGAGCGGCTGTGCGAAGGCGTGGCCATCATCGCGGGCGGAAAGGTTCCGTATGCTGGCAGCGTCGAGACAGCGCGGGATCGCATTCCGGCGCAGGTCAGGCTGGAGACGCGCGCACGCGACGGAGCCTGGACTGCTGCCCTTCCTGAAGACGCGCGGCGCGAAGGCGATTTCTTCTATTTCTCGCTCCCGGAAACCGGGGTCGAACCCCTGCTGAAGCAATTGATCGAGGGCGATGCAGGCATTCTCTCGCTTTCGATCGAGCGTGCAGGATTGCACGATGCATTTGTTGCGATTGCTGGCGAAGCAGCAGCGCGCCAGCTCGAAGCGGACCAAGCGGGAGCATCATCATGAGCGATCACGATCAGGCGGCGATCGATGCACGCCCGCGCCTGTCGCGGCTTGAGGCGGCATGGGTCATCGCGCGGCGGGATTTCGTCGCGGTGCTGTTCAGCCGTGCCTTCTTGTTCTTCCTTGTCGGCCCGCTCTTCCCAGTACTCGTGGGCGGTCTCGCCGGTAGCGTCGGCGGGCAAGTCTCGCGCTCTGCCGTTACGACCGAAATCGGTCTCGCCATGCAGGCGGACGATAGCGCCGCGATGATCGCTGCCGCCGAGACGCTTCGCCCGCAGCTGGGGCGATCGATTCCCAGCATGAGCGTGATACCGGAGGCGAGGGGCGAGGCGAATTTCGACGCGCGCGCTTTCGTCAATGAACGGCGAGGCAATTATGCAGCGGTCGTCACGGGGACATTGGCGGCGCCGGAAGTTGTCGGCACGCAGGGTCAGATCGACCGCTGGAGCGGGCCCATTGAACTGGTGGCCGCGACGGCGCTCCAGACCTCGCCGGGCACATTTCCGAGCAGCTCCAGCAGCGTCGTTGCGCGCAGCGCCGCTTCGGAACGAACCAACCGCATCCGCACCGCACAGGCATCGCAAATGGTGCTGTTTCTCCTGACCATGCTGCTCGCCGGGATGGTGCTGTCGAACCTGGCGGAGGAGAAAGGCAACAAGATCATCGAGATTCTCGCCGCAGCGCTGCCGATGGATGCGGTGTTCATGGGCAAGTTGTTTGCGATGCTGGGTGTGTCCTTCGTCGGCATCGCGGTGTGGGGGGCGCTCGGCTGGAGCTTCTGGGCGCTCGCAGAAGACGCGATCGTCGTCGTCACCCAGACCGATTTCAGAAGCTTGCCTGGCCCTGCCGTCGGCTGGCCGATGTTTCTGCTGTTCGGGATTATCTATTTTTCCATGGCCTATTTGCTCCTCGGCGCTCTGTTCCTCGCTATCGGCGCGATGGCTGAGACGGTTCGCGAAGTGCAGACCATGTCGATGCCGGTCACGATGATGCAGCTGATGGTGTTCTTTCTGGCAGCCTACACCATCACCTTGCCTGGATCGGCGCTTGAGACCTTCGCGATCCTCTTCCCGCTGTCATCACCGTTCGCGATGCTCGCTCGCGCGGCGCTCGATGAGACATTGTGGGTGCATATTGCAGCAGTCGCTTGGCAGGCGGTCGCAGCCTTTCTGCTGATCAAGGCTGGATCTCTGCTATTCCGCAAGCGCGTGATGAAATCGGGCGGCGCGGGGCGCGACACGAAAAAGCGCAGGCTCTTCAACCGTTCACCCGCGCAACAATCTTCCATCGAGCCCGCAGAATAAGTCGCAAATCGCAACTGACTATTGACACCCGTGTCAGTTACGGCAGGATGCGACTCAACGATGGGGCACAAGCCCCTCGATGGGAGAGTGAAATGGCCACGACGGCACCCGAGCGTCCGAAAGTTCGCAATTCGCCAACCGCCTATGAGGCGCTGACGAAGCATTACGAAAAGCATCCAGAAGAGCGTCCGCAGCATCCGCACAAATGGGACCTCAGCCGCAGCGATATCTATTTTGAGGATCGCTGGCAGCCGATCGTTAAGGAGATGCAGAACGCAGGCCCACTGCACTGGATACCTGAAAGCCCCTACGGCCCTTATTGGTCGGTGGTTGGACACAAGGCAATTCAACATATCGAGGCGCTGCCCGACATCTTCTCATCGAGCTGGGAATATGGCGGTATCACCATTCTTGAGCGCCTGACCGAGGAAGAGCTGGCGGAAAGCAACGCGGACCGCCGCGAATTACCGATGTTCATCGCGATGGACCGCCCGCAGCACACCGGCCAGCGGCGCACAGTCGCGCCCAAATTCACGCCGAGTGCGATGACGGAAATGGAAGCCGAGATTCGCCAGCGCACCGGCGAATTGCTGGATACCTTGCCGCGCGGCGAAGTGTTCGACTGGGTCGACGAGGTATCGATCGAACTGACCACCGGAATGCTTGCGATCCTGTTCGGCTTCCCGTGGGAAGATCGCCGGATGCTGACTTTCTGGTCCGACTGGTCGGGCGACACCGAGCTTGCCGGCGTGCGCGAGCTCGACGAGATGCGGTGGGAGTTCCTCCACGAAATGGCGGCCTATTTCCAGTCGCTCTGGATCGAGCGCACTAAGGACAAGGAGCCGGGCAACGACCTCATTTCGATGATGGTGCATTCCGAAGCGATGAACCAGATGCGGCCCGAGGAGTTCATTGGCAATCTGGTTCTGCTTATCGTCGGTGGCAACGACACCACCCGCAACACGATGAGCGGGATCATCCATTCGCTCGACAAGTTTCCCGACCAGCGGAAACTGTTCGAAGAGCAGCCGGAACTGATCCCGAACGCGGTGCAGGAATGCCTGCGAATGCAGACGCCGCTAGCCCATATGCGCCGCACCTGCACCGAGGACACCGAAGTCTTTGGCAAGACCATCAAGAAAGGCGACAAGGTCGTCCTGTGGTATCTCGCGGCCAATCACGAGGAGGATATCTTCCCGGACCCGCACAAGCTCGACATCACACGCGAGAATGCGCGGCGGCACATCGCCTTCGGCTACGGCATCCACCGCTGCGTCGGTGCGCGGCTCGCCGAATTGCAGCTGCGCGTGCTGCTCGAAGAGATGCACAAGCGCCGGATGCGCGTGCATGTCGCCGGCGACGTCGAGCGCGTGCGCGCAAATTTCGTCCATGGTTTCCGTAAGTTAGAGGTGGAGATCACGGAGTTCTGATTGCCGGGCAAAAAATTTGTCGCTGCGTGTAACCTTTCCCGTGTTTCTTACGTAGGTGAAAGTGAAGCACGTTCAAATTTTACCGGAAATACGAAAATGAAGATCAAAAAACCGAACCGCCGCAACTTTATGGCTGTTGCCGCTGCTGCCGCTAGCCTGCCCGTTTTGGCAAGCTGCGGTGCGGCGTCGGCGCAAGCAAGAAAAGACTTTCGCGTCCGCAAGACCGATGCACAGTGGCGGCGCGAATTGACCCGCGGACAATACCGCATCCTGCGCGAGGCCGGGACCGAGCGCGCATACACCTCGCCGCTCAACCATGAAAAGCGCGAGGGCGTCTATAAATGCGCCGGCTGCAACAACAGCGTGTATTCATCCGCGCACAAATACGACAGCCGCAGCGGCTGGCCGTCCTTTTACAAGCCGATCGATAACGGCGCTGTCGGAACCTCGGTCGACTACAAGATCGGATATCCGCGGACTGAAGTGCATTGCGCCGATTGCGGCGGGCATCTTGGCCACATTTTCGGAGATGGCCCTCGCCCGACGGGCAAGCGGCACTGCATCAATGGCCTCGCGATGGAATTCGTCCCGGCGTAACGCAGGGGCGCAGTGCCGCTGCTATTGGACGGCCCACACCTTGAGGCCGGTTTCGCCATCAAGCTTGATCGGCTGAAGCCATTCAGGCGCAGTGCCCTCTCGTAGCTCCGAAGCGAAACCATCAGGGGCGAGCTTGGAATAGATTTCCAGCTCGTCCAACGATGGGCAGATCATCACGTATTTGGTGCCGCGCTCACTTAGGACATCGCGCGCCTCGTCGGATGACCCAAGGGCCGTTTCGATCAGGACTTTCATCGATTCGTCGCCGCGATGGTGGCCAGTCGCGACAACGCTGTGCTCGGTGGTCAGAAGCAGGTGCGGTGCGATGTCCATCAGCGCGTAGAACTCACCTTGCTCCAGTGTTCGGAGCTGCGGGGCGACGTCTTTCACCTCGCATGTCGCAGGCTTTGGCGGTTCTGGTACGATTGCCGCGATGCGGCCGTTGCCGAGGGAAGCCTGAGCCGGCATCGCATTCGTCAGCAGGACAAGCGGGAATGTGGGAAGCAGCGCGCAGGCGACCGCGACCATGGCGGCCACGCGCGGGGCAGGTTTTTTCATGGCGCGGATCGACCTGAGCCATGAGCGCACCTGCCATGCCAGTGGTGGCGCTGCGAGGACGCAGGCGACAGCACCGGCACGGGCTACCAGAAGCGATACGAGCAATGCTGCGCCGAGGATCAGCGCATAATCGAACCAGAACCGCCGCAGCCAATCGTGCGATTGGCGGGCGAGATTGAGTGCGGCGACCAGCCCGATCAGCGGAGTTACGACATATTGTAATGCCACCGGAAGCGTCTGCCGCCACATCGGCATGCCTTCGCTGACATATTGGTGCCAATTCTCAGCGACGACCGGATCGAGGTCAGCAAATCCGCCGGTCGCACATTGCGGGGCGACAGCAAACATCGTGGCCAGCGCGCCGCCACCTGCAACGACGAAACCAGCAAAAACCATACCTCGCGGCAGCGGCTCCATCTTGGCAAGGACGGTGAGCACCACGGCGCCCCAAGCAAACATGGCAAGGTGCCAGGGACTGATCGCGTCGCAATAACTGACAAGGTCGCCGATACCGCGGGTCGCGAGAAACAACGCCCCGCCGATCACCGTGAACGACTGGATGGCGCTGACGAGCCATTGGCGCTCCCCACGATCCTTGAGCCAGCGCCATGCCAGAACCGCAAAGATAGCCGCGGCGAGCGGAAGCCCCTCCATCGAGATCGAAAGCCACATGGCGAGCGAGGCGCCCACGGTCCAGCCGCCTGCGCATTTCGACCGCGCCATCAGCCCGTTTACAGCCGCGAGCGCGCACACGATCTGCCAGCCGTGATGGTCGATCCGCATCGGGCTCAGCTGGAATAGGACCGGGATAGAGATGACGAGGATGAGCGACGTAAGCGTCGCTTCCTCATCGCCCAGCAATTTCCACGCGATACGCGCGGCGAGCAGCATGGCCGTGAGCAGCGTGAGCAGCGGTACGATAACCAGCGCCGCAGTTTCTGCGGCTGCGGTCCCGACAATGGGTGTCAGGACAAAGATGACGAGCGCCAGCGGGATATCGACCAGCCGCGACCAATGCATGGCGACGCCGCCGCCTGCGGCATCGATGCGGTATTGGTGAAGATCGAACCAGTTTTGGCCGGCTAGCAGATCACGCACCTGGACCAATCTCAGCATGTCGTCCGGGTCGGGAAAACGTCCGCTGGCGATAAGGCTCCAGTGAACCACCATCAACAGGCAGCACACGACCGCCCAGGCAATCCCTACGCGAGCGAGAAATTCAATCGGCAGTGCATTGCCGCGACGTTCGACCAGCATCGTCTCACCCTCCCTGCGCCGCGCCCGGCGAGGGGCGGAACACGATGCGGGCGCGGATCAGCCAGGTCGCCGTGAAGCTGACTGCGATCGCGGCAAGTTTCGCGATACGCGGATCGCTGCCGGTGTAATCGGCCAGTCCGACGATGGCCGTGGTGAGAGCCAGACCTACTAGCGCGGAAATGACGAACAGGGCTTTCTGCCGAGTGCGCGCCAGCCCTCCTGCGGCGACATTGTCCTGGAAAACCGCACGGCTCGACATGAGCCAATGCGCAAGAATGCCCAGCGAATAGCCGATCGCCGAGGCAGCAGCGGCCGCCATGCCGATCGAAAGCAATGCAAGAAAAGCGCCGACATCGACAGCGAGCGCCCCGACGCTCGCCAGCACATAGCGCACAAAGCGGACGTCGCGCAGTTTGCCGATCAAGGTGCCGATCATTTGCGACATGCCTGGTTGGTTCCCCCAGCCCCTGACCTAAGCCGACTTGCGCCGTGGCTCTTCGGCGTCCGGCGCGATGCGCTCGGGCACCCCGCGCAAAGACGTGAGAGCAGCAACCTGATCATCGCTCAGCGGCTTCGTGTCCGTCGCCGCATCGCGGGCTGGGATGGACGCTTCCGCACCCTCATCGCCTGCCTCGTGGTATTCGGCGTCCTCGTTCACGCACCAAGTGTCGTAGATACGCTTTCCGGCGAGAATATTCTCGACCGTCAGCATCGCGGTCATCATCGCGTGATCCTGATTGTTATAGCGGTGCATACCGTTGCGACCGACCAGGTGCAGCGAAGGATATTTTTCTTCGAGTTCGACGCGCATAGCCTCGACATTGGCCTCGTACTCGTCGTCATAGACCGGGTAGGCTTTTTCCTGGCGCACGACCGTGCCGCCCACGACTTTCGCCGGGTCGCAAAGGCCGAGAATTTCCATTTCGCGCGTCGCCTGAGCGACCAGATCCTCGTCCGACGACGACCAGAGCCCGTCGCCTTCGAAACAGAAATATTCGAGCCCGACACAAGCCATGTCCTCATCCGGCACCATTTCGGGCGACCAGCTGCGGAAATTCTGCACGCGTCCGACCTGCACACGGTCATCGTGGATGTAGATCCAGTTGTCCGGGAAGAGGTCTTCGGATTTGACCATCAGCGCGACTGTCAGGAAATCGCGATATTTGAGGTTGGAACCTTGCAAACTGCTCTGCGGAAGCGGGTGCACGCGCATGGATAGCTCGCGCATCGGCGCGGAGCTGATTGCGTCTTTCGCACGTATCTGGACTTTTCCATTCGGGCCGTCAGCCGTCATCGACCAGCCGCCATTGCCATCGCTGGCAAGCCTGTCGAGCGCGTGGCCCATCAAGACCTGGCCTTTGCCGGTTGCGACGATGTGATCGCGCGCGGCATCCCACATCATGCCCGGCCCAAGCCGCGGATAGCGGAAGGTTTCGAGCAGCGTCTTCACTTCCTGCCCGTCATTGGGTTTCTTGTTGAGGCCGAGCGAGCGTTTCAGCCCGTCGGTCACTGCGTTCCACAACGACAGCCCCTTGATGCGCTGGGCGGCCCAGTCGGCGCTCATCTCGTCGCACGGCATGCCCCACACCTTCTCGGTGTAGGTCTTGAAAAAGATCGAATAGAGTTTCTTGCCGAACTGGTTGGTGGTCCAGTCCTCGAAGCTTTTGACATCCTTGATCGGGAACAGCTTGTAGCGAAGATAGCTGACCATGCACGCAGTCGAACGCAGCAGGCCCAGATTGCCAAGCGCTTCGAAGGCGCGCAGCGGATAGCTGTAGAATTTGCCCTCGTAATAAATGCGGCTCATGCGAGGGCGCTGGATGAAATCGTCGGGCAGGATCTCGTTCCAGAGATCGACGACTTGCTGCGACTTCGAGAAAAAGCGGTGCCCCCCAATATCGAAACGATAACCGTCATGCTCGACCGTGCGGCTGATGCCGCCGACATAGGTCTCGTCTTTTTCGATGATCGCGACCGATTTGCCTTGCTTGGTCAGCAGGTAACCCGCAGTCAGACCTGCAGGTCCGGCGCCGATAATGGCAACATCGACATCAAGAATTCCAGGCTGCTTTTCGCCAACCACAGTCATTAACGGCCCCCGTTTTGCACGCCGCAGCTAAGGCCGCGGCTTCCATGCAAAGACCGGAGTGAAGGAAAATGGTTAGCGAGCCGTAAACGGAGCTGTTTAATTCAGCGAAACAGCATCAAGCCATCAACAGCGCAGGAGCCTGAAGCTTCGCGGCGAGCCGTGCAAAATCACCCAGAGTCAGAGTGTCATCGAATACAAGTCCGTAGTGCGAATTGCGGCGCCAGCGGACTTTCGCTCTCACCTCGGCAAAATCGTCGCTCTGTATGAGCAAGGCCTGGTCGATCGCGAACAGCTGTTCGCACTCGATCTTCGCGCCCTGCTGCGAGAGGTTCTCGACGATTGCCTCGCAACTTCGATCGAGCGCCGTTATGACGATCGGAAAGCAGACCCCAAGGCGCAGACCGCGCTTCGGGTATTCGTCGGCCTCGTGAATCAGGCGCGCGATATCCACCCGCTCGACGAATTCGAAACCCGCCTGATTGTCACGCTCCCATACGGAACGGATCTGGTAGGTGCCGCCACCGGGCATATGCAATTCAATCAAATCGTCCGAAGGAAGACGGTGGAACAGTCTTACGCTCACTCCGGTTTCGGATACGTCTCTGATCACGCAAACGAATTCCCCTTGGGAACTCACCAGCTTCGCAGCGCGAACGAGCAGCGTGAAACGCGGCGCTTCACGCAAATCGCTCGCGTCGATCGGACTTGCTTGAGTGCGCGGTGAAATCGCCGAATGCTCCATAATGCTCTATCCTGCCCGTTACCTGGCCGCACATATGCCGCCACAGGCCTAGATTGGTATTAAGCGCAGACCGGGTGCTCTACCGCGGCATCCGTTAACAATTGGATCATTCGTGCGATTTCTGCGGACCAACTGTTCGCATATGCGCGAATGGCATTGATGCAGCTGGTGCGGGTGGTGGGACTCGAACCCACACGATCTATAGGATCAGGGGATTTTAAGTCCCCGGCGTCTACCATTCCGCCACACCCGCCTCGCCAAAATGCGAGCAGACCGCGCGATAGCCAGCCATGCGGCTGTGGGCAACAGCGCAAAGGGCAAGACCAAGCTGCTGCTTGCATGGTGTGACGCCATGGCCCATTTGCGTGTCGGAAACGAAACAGCTGTCCGGGGTATCATGGCAGGCGAGATTCACGACGCGCATTCGGTGGTGGCGACGATTCAACCGGCGATCACCTTGCTGGGCCTCGGCATCGGCGCTGCACTTGTCTCGCGGGCATGCCGGCTTAATCCCATCGTCGGGTACCTTGGGCTCGGCCTCGGTATCGCCACACTGGGCTATGCTGATGACTTCAGCGGGCCCGTGGTTGCAGCGATGGCGGAGGCAGGCGTCATGTTCCTGCTCTTCAATCTCGGGCTGCACTTCTCGCTAGGTCGGATCCGCGCCGAAGCCGCCAACATTTTCGGCTTCGGTAGCCTACAGATGCTTGTCGCGGGAGGTACGTTCGCGCTCCTTTTCTGGGCGATCGGATTGCCGCTGGAATTCGCGATTATCGGCGGGTTCGCGATGGGCCTTTCCTCGACTGCGGTGGTGATCGGCCTCGTTCGAGAACGCGATCAGGAGGACTGTCCGGTCGGCAGAGCGGCGCAATCGATCCTCATTTTTCAGGATATTGCGGCCATCCTGCTGCTGGTGGCCGCCGGCGCGCTCAGCACCGGCGGAACCATGGCCCCTGCGCTTGGACTGGCCGGATTGAAAGCGCTTGCGGCGTTCGGCGTGGCGGTGATCTTCGCCCGGTATCTTACCGGTCCGCTCTTCCGGCTGATCGCCCGCGCGGGCAGCAGCGAGGTCTATACCGCAACCGCGCTGTTCATTGCGCTCGCCGCAGGCTGGGCCACGGGCGTAGTGGGTCTGTCGCTTACGCTCGGCGCATTCCTGGGCGGCATGGCCGTGGCGGATTCGCGCTATCGCATATTGGTACAGGCGGAGATTGACGCCTTCAGAGGACTGTTCCTGAGTTTCTTTTTCATCTCCGTCGGGCTTGGCATCGATCCCGCCATCGTGGCTGATAACTGGCTGACGATTATCGGCGCCGCACTTGGCCTGATCGTCCTGAAATGCCTGCTCAATGTAATCGCGGGTCTTGCCAATCGCTGGTCGGTCCCGGGATCGATCCAGCTCGGCTTTCTCCTTGGCCAAGGCAGCGAGTTTGCGCTGGTCCTCTTCGCGATCCCGACGGTTGCCGGTCTCGTCGAAAGCGAACCGCTCGCCATTCTCGTGACAGCAATTGCGATCAGCATGGCGGTGACCCCGTTCGTTTCGAATGTTGGCCGCAAGCTCGCCGGAAAGCTGCGCTCCGGCCCTCCGGATGAGAAGATGGAGGGCGATAATGGCCCGGTTGTGATCATCGGCCTTGGCCCCGCCGGCCGCGCGGTTGCGGATGCTCTCAGCTACAACGAAATCGATTTTCTCGCGGTCGAGCCTGATCATGCGCGCTTCGAACAGGCGATTGCGGACGGCTATCACGCGCACCACGCCCATCCTGCCGATCCGCGCAGCTGGGATGCGCTGGGGATGGAGCGACGGCAAGTGCTGGTCGTGGCCACCGGCAACGTAGCACTCACGCGGGATCTGACCCCGCTGGTCGAGGAGCGTCTGCCTGCGATCCACCGTATCGTGGCCCTGCCGACCTCAGAGGCCGAAAACGAATTCGAAGAGATGGGCCTGGTGCCGGTCGTCAGCGGCGGAGAGGGCGGCCCGGAAAGAGTGGTCGAGAAGGTGTTTTCAGCGCTGAATGTCGAGCGCAAGCGACCTGCGCCCAGCCGGGCTCAGGATGAAGCTGCCATGGAAGCCGCCTGACCGGCGCTGGCATTCGCCCTCTTCTCAGCGCCTAATCGGCGTTGAGGCGCTGACGGATTTCCTTGCCTGACTTGAAATACGGCACCCGTTTCGCTGGCACATCGACAGCTTCGCCTGTCCGTGGGTTGCGCCCGGTGCGCGCTTCGCGTTCGCGTGTCGAGAACGCGCCGAAACCGCGCAGTTCCACGCGCCCGCCCTCGGCAAGTCGCTGCGCAATCTCATCGAAGAAGATGTCGAGAACCTGCTCCACCTCTTCGGCTCGCAGTTCCGGGTTATCCTTATGCAGCTCTTGCAGCAGTTCGGATCTGATCATTTCGATCTCCTGGCAATCCCGGCATCGCAGGGCCGGTCTGCCAAAGGCGAGTTCCCTCGCAATTTTTCCCCAAGTTGCCCGGACCCGACGGACAACACTCCAATACGAAGTGTGCCAGAGCGAAGTACTTCTCGCAAGCGAACGACCGGAAATAACTTCAGCGCCGCGTATTTCAGGAGATAAGTAGATTTTTCAGAGCTTTACTGAGAGCATGCCCTAGTTGCACTCCGCTAGCTCGGTCAGATCGAGGCCTAGCCGTTCCATTCGTGCACGGATTTCGGGCCATTCTTCGCGCAGGAAGTGCTCCCTTTCACGCCTAAGGAGCTGTTCTGCCGCGCCTTTGACAACATACATGCCGACCCCACGCTGCACTTCGACCAAGCCATCGTTCTGAAATTGTTGATAGGCCTTCGCGACAGTAAGCGGGTTTGCGCCCTGTTCGGCAGCGAGCGCGCGGACCGATGGAAGCATTTTGCCCTCGGGATACTGCCCCTCGATAATGGCGGCCGCGATCTGATCGCGCAATTTCAGGTAGACGGGTCGGCTTTGGCTCATGATTCCCTCGCTGAGTGCATCAGTGACATAATACAGCGAGGCGCGTCAAGGTTCCCGGCTTTCCACCCCGCATTCAGGTTTCACATGCAACTAAGGCTTCACAGAGGCGAAACAGGCGCTAGGGTGCCGGACTTTCGGGGACGCGCGCGACCGCGCAAATGACGGGATAAAATACGACAATGGCAACGCAAGAGCTTCCGCACGGGGACAGCGCAGGAACACTGCTGGGACATCCAAAAGGACTGTTTGTCCTCTTCTTCGCCGAAATGTGGGAGCGGTTTTCCTATTACGGCATGCGCGCGCTGCTCATTTTCTACCTGACCAAACACTGGCTCTTTTCGGACAGCGATGCTGGCGTCATCTACGGAGCCTACACCGCTCTCGTTTACATCACTCCGGTGATCGGCGGTTATCTTGCCGACAAATATCTGGGTCAGCGCAAGGCAGTTCTGTTCGGGGCTGTCCTGCTGACACTGGGCCATTTCTTCATGGCGTTCGAGGGGGAACCGGCGGCGGGCAATGAAGGTAATCCCATCATCTACGTGTTCTGGCTGGCGCTGGCGCTGATCATCGTCGGCTCAGGGTTCCTCAAGGCCAATATCTCGGTGATCGTCGGACAGCTTTACCCGCGCACCGATGTGCGCCGCGACGGCGCCTATACGATCTTCTACATGGGCATTAACCTCGGCGCTGCGATTGGCTCGCTGCTGTGCGGATATATCGGAGAAACCTATGGCTGGGCATACGGCTTCGGCTTGGCGGGCATCGGCATGCTGCTCGGCCTCATCGTGTTCGTATGGGGCAAGCCGCTGCTGCTGGGTCGGGGCGAGCCGCCTGCGATCCTCGCCAAGGGCAGGGAATTCGGCGTGTACGGCGTCGGCGTCCTGCTCGTCGCGTTCTGCTGGGTCGCCATCCAGTTCCAGGATGCGGTTGGCGTCTTCCTTGGCACGTTCGGCGCGGCTCTGGTCTGCTACGTCCTCGCGATCGCGACTTTCCAGCTGCCATATGGAAGCTATGACCGGGCCCCAAAGCCTGCGCTGATGTCCTATATCGGCCTTAGCGCGTTGCTCGTCATCTCGATGTTCTTCGTGTCCAATGGCGATGCGTTCTGGCGCCTTCCTGCCGTCATCGGTTTGGGCGGCGTTATCTCGGTCATGGTATTGCAGATGATCGCGAAGACCGATCACGACCGCGACCGGATCGTCGCCGCGATGTTCCTCATCATAGTGTCGATCATCTTTTGGGCGCTGTTTGAACAGGCCGGCTCTTCGCTGAACCTGTTCACCGACCGCCATGTCGACCGCGGCGGCGTGCCGGCATCGACCTTCCAGTCGATCAACGCAATCTACATCATCCTGCTCGCGCCGGTATTCGCAACCGTGTGGACCGTGCTTGGGCGCAAGGGCATGGAGCCATCGACACCGATGAAGTTCGGCCTTGGCGTGGTCCAGGTCGGCCTTGGCTTCCTCGTCCTCGTCTGGGGTGCGAACAGCGTCGGGATCGATGTTCCGACGCCGGTTATCTTCATCTTCCTCATCTACCTGCTGCACACGACCGGTGAACTTTGCCTCTCGCCTGTCGGCCTGTCGGCGATGAACCGCCTCGCACCGCCGCAGATCGCCAGCCTCATCATGGGCACATGGTTCTTTGCATCGGCCACCGGTAACTTCGCCGCTGGCCTGATCGCTGCGGCGACCGGAGCCGAGGGCGTCGGAGAAGAAGCGGGCAAACAGGTTGTGCTCGATGTCTATTCGGATGTCGGTATGTTCGCTGTCGCGATCGGTGTCGGTGTGATGGTGCTGAGCCCATTCGTGAAGAAACTGATGCACCTCAACACGCTTTCGGACGATACGGTCGATGACGACCTTCTGGGTCAGGACGAGGTCGGCGAACCGCAGGCTGCCGGTATGCGTCCAGCGACCCGCCCCGCTGAATAAGCGGGCCAATCGGGAGGGGAATGACAATGATGAAAGCTCTCATCGCTGCGACGAGCGCGCTTGCGCTTGCCGGATGCGCTACCACCGGTTCGGCGAATACGGCCAGCAGCGCGGATAAGGACGACGCCCCGCGCTTCGCCGCCAAGACCGAGGCCGAGGGTCCCTTCCCCTCGACCTACTCACCCTATCCGGGCGAGGCGACGGCGCTGGTCGGAGCGACCGTGTTCGACGGAGCGGGTAAACGGATAGATAATGGCACGGTCCTGTTCCGGGACGGGAAAGTCGTCGCGGTCGGGGCGAGCGATCTTTCAACGGAGGGTTTCCGGGTCATCGACGCCGCCGGCAAGTTCGTGACGCCGGGCATCATCGACATTCACTCCCACCTCGGCGACTATCCATCGCCGTCGGTCCCGGCGCATAGCGACGGCAATGAGGCAACCGCCCCGACAACGCCCGATGTCTGGGCGGAGCATTCAGTCTGGCCGCAAGACCCCGGCTTCAGCCGCGCACTCGCCAATGGCGGCATCACCGCGCTACAGATCTTGCCGGGCTCAGCCAACCTGATGGGTGGCCGCTCGGTCACTCTAAAGAACGTGCCAAGCCGCACTGTGCAAGGCATGAAATTCCCCGGCGCGCCCTACGGTTTCAAGATGGCGTGCGGCGAGAACCCGAAACGGGTTTACGGAGGGCGCGGGCGCAAACCTTCGACGCGCATGGGCAATTTCGCTGTAAATCGCCAGACCTGGTACGACGCGATCAACTACGCGAACGAAGAAAACCCCAAGCGCGATCTCGGCAAGGAGACGCTGAAAGGCGTGCTCGAAGGCGAAATCCTGGTCCACAACCACTGCTACCGCGCCGATGAGATGGCGCTGGTGATGGATATGGCGAAAGAGGTCGGGTACAGGGTGTCCGCCTTCCACCACGCTGTCGAAAGCTACAAGATCGGCGATCTACTGCGCGAAGACGACGTGTGCAGCGCAATCTGGGCCGACTGGTACGGTTTCAAGATGGAAGCCTATGACGGCATCCTCGAAAACGCAGCGCTGCTGCAACAGGCGGGCGCGTGCGTCGTGATCCACTCCGACAGTGAAAACGACATCCAGCGCCTCAATCAGGAAGCGGCAAAGGCGCAGGCCGCAGGCGCGCGTATGGGGATCGAAATCTCGGACGCGGCAACCATTGGCTGGATCACGCTGAACGCGGCAAAGGCGATGGGCATCGACGAGATGACCGGCAGCCTGGAAGAAGGCAAGATGGCCGATATCGTGCTGTGGAACGGCGATCCGCTCTCGGTGTATTCACGGCCCGATAAGGTCTGGATCGACGGCGCGCTGATGTACGATGCACAGGATCCCAAACGCCGACCGGTGAGCGATTTCGAACTTGGCCAGCAGGGTGAGGGAGACGTGAAATGAAGCGGCTCATCACACTCGCCGCCAGCGCGCTCGCGCTCGCCGCCGTCACCGCCGCGCCAGCCGCTGCGCAGGATGTGGTCATTACCAACGCCACGGTCGTGACCGGCGATGGCGGCGAACCTGTCGAGGGCGGCACTGTCGTCGTGCGCAGTGGCCGTGTGGTTGCTGCGGGAGCTGGGGTAACACCGCCCGCAGGCCTCCCCTCCGTCGATGCGGGCGGGGCTTGGGTTACACCGGGGCTCTTCGCGACGATTACCACGCTGGGACTGGTTGACGTTGGCGCGGTGCGCGCATCGAACGACACCCGAGCCGGTGACGCACCCTTCAGCGCCGCGCTCGATGTGGCCCCGGTCGTCAACGCGAACTCGCAGAACATCCTGATCCACCGCGCCGCCGGTATCACTCGGGCGGCGACGACGACCTTCCCTTCGGCCTCGATCTTCGGCGGGCAGGGCGCAATCATCGATCTCGATGCGGACGGCAATCCCATCGTGCGCCCGCGCGCGTTTCAGATGGTCGATCTGGGTGAAGGCGGCGGACGGATCGCCGGTGGCAGCCGTGCGTCCGCGCATGCGCTGTTCCGCAATGCACTGCGCGAGGCGGGCAGCTTCGGCGATGCCGCCCGCATACCTGGCATGAGCTCGCGCGCCCGCAACGTGCGCACCGGCGACGATGTGCCGCTCGATCCCCGTATGACCGGAGGGGAGGCGGATCGAGCATCCGACACCCTGCTGACCCGCTTCGATGCTGCCGCGCTCGTTCCGGTCGTCCGCGGCGAGCAGATGCTCTACGTCATGGTCGAGCGCGCAGCCGATATCCGCAGCGTGCTGGCGCTAAAGGACGAGTTTCCCAATCTCGACATGGTGCTCGTCGGCGCGAGCGAAGGCTGGCTGGTCGCACGCGAGATCGCGGCTGCAGGCGTGCCTGTGCTCGCCGATGCCCTCGATGCGCTGCCAACCGGTTTTGACCAGCTTGCCGCGACTCAGAGCAATGTCGGTCGCATGAAGCAAGCAGGCGTTACGGTGGCGTTGAACGCTGGCTCCATGGAGAACCCACGCCGGATCGCGCAGCAGGCCGGCAATCTTGTCGGTCTCGCCAGGGTGCCGGGCGCAACCGGGCTAACTTGGGGTGAGGCGTTCGCCGCCATCAGCTCCGTTCCCGCCAAAATCAGCGGCATGGGCGGCCAGGCCGGTGTGCTTGCCGAAGGTGCCCTTGGCGATGTCGTCATCTGGGACGGCGATCCGCTGGAGGTGACTTCGGTCCCGACCCGTGTCTTCATCGGCGGGGTCGAACAGCCCCTTGGCAACCACCAGAGCCGTCTGCGCGACCGCTACCGTGATCTGGACGAGAGCGACCTTCCCAAGGCTTACGACTGGTAATCGCGGCCCGCTTCCTTGTAGCCTGCCCTGCGATGTAGGGAGGGTACATTGAACGAGGCACTGCTTAACCTGATCGCCGCCAATGCGGCATTCGTCGGCACGCATTTTGTGATGTCGCATCCGCTGCGAGCGCCGATGGTGAAAGCGTTTGGCGAAATGGGTTTCCAGATCGTCTACTCGTTGGTCGTCATTGCGGCGCTTGCGTGGATCTACTTCGCTTTCAAGGCCGCCCCGCCTGCCGACCTGCCGGGAAGCGGCAATGTCGGCTGGATCATCGCAACCGTGCTTGCCCTCGTAGCGATGGTGCTGTTCGCCGGATCGCTGCTCGGCAATCCGGCCATGGTAACTCCGCAGGCCGAAGAGCAGGCCCGCGCCGAGCCCAAGGGCGCGTTTAGAGTCACACGCCATCCGATGATGTGGGGCTTCGCATTGTGGGCGCTGTCACACATCGTGATCCACTACAGCCTGCGCACCACTATCACGGCTTTCGCCATGGGGCTGCTGGCGCTGGTCGGCGCGCGGCTTCAGGATCACAAGAAGGAACGGCTGATGGGCGATCCCTGGATCGAGTGGAAGAGCAAGACCACGTTCTGGCCGCGCTGGGGTTTACTCTTCACTGCAGGCGCGTTTCCATGGGCCGTTGGCCTGATCCTGTTCGTTTTCCTGAGCTGGCTGCACGGGCCGCTCGGAGATGTGAATGCCGGCATCTGGCGCTGGTTCTAAGGCGCACGATCCTGCGTCAGGCCGATGATCCAGTCACGGCGCGCGACCTGCGAATCGTATTCGAACGAGAGATCGTGCCCGCGTTCGTCAAAGGACTGAAACTGAGCCCGCTGCGTTGCCTGCGATAACGTCCTTCCATGCGATGGCGGGATAAGCTGATCAGCGCTGCCATGCTGGATCAGGATCGGCACATCGACGTGTGGTATCTTGGCCAGATTATCGAACCGGTCGCGCATGAGTTGCTCGACCGGCAACCACCACAGATTCTCCGCGGCCGCGCCCGGAAGCGAGGTGAACGGCGCTATGAGAATGAGCGCGCGTGGAGGATAGCGCGATGCCATTTCTGTCGCGACGCCGGACCCGATCGAGTTGCCGATGAAGATCAGCTCGTCCGGACGGATATTACGCTCAGTAAGCCACGCAACGGCAGCCTCGGCATCGCTGTAAAAAGCCTCCTCGGAAGGGGCGCCGTCGTTCCCGCCATAACCGCGATACTCGACCAGCAGGGCGCCCATCCCGTGCGCCACGAGCGCATTGTTCGACACCACCGCCCCGCCCAGGTTGCCCGCATTCCCGTGAAAATAAACCACAGTGGGCATCCCCGCCTCCGCCGGCTTGAAAAAGCTGCGTAAAGCAAGACCGTCTAGCGTCTGGAGCGTGACTTCCTGGTAGCCAGGCACCAGCACGGCCGGGCTTTGCGGGGCGGGATAGATGAAGCGCGACTGAAAAAACCAAAGCGCCGCGACCACCACGGCGTACGCGAATGCAAGACCGAAGAGGGCGCGCAGCGCGAATGTCATTTGGCGGCTCCCTTACAGCCCCCTGAAAACCGCCTCGCGCTTCTCGATGAGGGCGGCGATACCTTCGGCATGGTCATAGGTAGTGTGCATCATCGCCTGCGTATTGGCCGCCAATTCGAGTGCGGTGTCATAGCCGACCTGCTGACCCTGCCGCAGGAGCATCTTCGATTGCCGAAGCGAATGCGGCGGCATCATTGCAATCCGGCCTGCAAGCGCTCGGGCCTCCTCGACAAGCGCGTCGTGCGCGACCACCCGGCTAACCAAGCCCCATTCGCGCGCTGTTTCCGCATCGATCACGTCGCCGGTGTAGAACAGCTCCGCAGCACGGCTCATCCCGATGACACGCGGCAGTATCCAGGTGCCGCCATCGCCCGGGATGATCCCGAGCTTCAGAAAAGTGACACCGAATTTCGCCTTTTCGCTGGCGATCCGAATATCGGCGAGGCAAGCCACGTCGCAGCCAAGACCGATGGCCGGTCCATTAACCGCAGCGATGACCGGCACACGCAGGCCGTGAAGCGCCCGCAACATGATGTGGATATTGTCGCGGTATCCATCGGAGATCGCCGGGGTGGAGCCGCCAAACGTGCCAGTCCGGTCGCGCATGGCCTTGATGTCGCCGCCGGCGCTGAAAGCCCTTCCCGCCCCCGTCAGGATGACGCAGCGCACATCCATGTCGCGATCGATCGCATCGCAGGCCGCGCGGAATTCTGCTCCATCGCCAGGCGCACCGAGCGGGTTCATCGTCTCCCCGCGATCGATGGTGAGCGTGGTGACGGGGCCGTCCTGCGCGATCTTGAGTAGGCTCATCGGGAAATCCTTTCACCGCGCGTCATGCCATCACCACCGCGTGACGTCACCCCGGCAGCGCGCGAGTGTCGCATGCGCACTTATCGTCATCCAATGATCGCAGCCGGGTGGAAAGCGACCGCCACCGCTCCTAGAACTCACGGCGTTCAACAAAGAAAGGCCAGTTCTGATGCGTCTTCCCGCCATTCTGCTGTTCGTCGCTGCACTCCTGCCATGGGAAACCGTCAGCGCGGAGCAGCAAGGAGAGCAGCCGCTCGGCGAGAAACTTGCCGAATTCGACACGTTCGTGCGCGAATTTCGCGTGAAGAACACTGTCCTCAGCCTGTCCTATGCTGTGGTGAAGGATGGAGAAATCGTAGCCGCAGAGGGGATCGGTTGGCAGGACCACGATGCCGAAGAGCGAACCACTGCTGACACGAGCTATCTTGTCGCATCGATAACGAAGACATTCACCGCGGCGACACTTCTCGGCATGGACGCGGACGGGATTATAGATCTCGATGCTCCCTTCACCGCATTGAGCGATTGGGATGGACGCTGCCAATGGCTGTCGACGAGCGGTTTTCCAATGGGCGGCGGTGTAGAACTGGAAGATGGGTACACCCCACCGCCGCTCGATTGCTCCGCGACGCTCAGTCTGCGCAACGTGCTGCAAATGCGTATCCTCGGGGAGCCGGGAAGCAACTTCCTCTATAACCCGATTGTGTTCGGTCGCCTTTCGAACTGGGTCGAGGAACAGACCGGCGAGCCATTCGATGTGTGGGTTCGGCGCTACGTTCTTGATAAAGCGGAGCTTGCCAATATCGCTGCGGGATGGCGCGACCCCAAAGGCGGCGATGCGCTGCGGCTTCTGGCCCCACCGTTTCGCCACGCACCCGAACAGGACGACAATCTCGATCCCTCGGCACTGCCGAACCCGGAAATGAATGGCTCAAGTGGTATCATCGCGAGCGCACGCGCCCTCGCCGAATATTCGATCGCGCTCGATGAGGGCCGTATCCTCGATCCTGCGGTGCGCAACGAGATGTGGACGCCCCCTACCGAAACTGATGGAAGCATGGCGGGCTATGCCTATGGTTGGTGGACCCAGGAATGGAATGGTAAGCAGCTGGTCTGGCATGGGGGCTGGTGGCCGGATGCCTATGCCGGAATGCTCCTGAAAGTGCCCGGAGAGGGGCTAACCCTCGTCGCTCTTGGCAATACCGATGGGCTGAACTGGGAAAACCGCTTGCATGTCGCCGAGATCGAAAACTCTCCGCTTGCCCTGAAGTTTCTGGAGCTGTTTGCGGCTGACTGAGGAATAAAAACGGGAGCGTGCTGCCCCGTCTATTCCGCTGCCTGCCTTTCCAGCAGATACGTCATGGCGCCGCGCTCGATAATGTCGCGCGAAATCTGGTGCATTCCCGGCTTGTTGTAATTGGTGGCAACCACGGTGATGACCGCATCGAGCTCTTCGAGCAACACGACCATATTGCCGCCATTGCCGGACATGTACCAACCCGAAGTGGCGAATTCGCCGCTTCGAAACGCGCTCAGCCACCATAGATAGCCGTAATCCGCGTTGCCGGTCGCGCGAACATGCGGCGTGAGCATCTCGCCGATCCAGGCGGCGGGCACGAGCTGCTGCCCGCCATGTGCTCCGCCATTGAGCACAAGTCTGCCGATCTTCACCAGGTCACGAGGGCGCATTTCAATCTGGCCGCCGGCCTGAATTTCGCCCGAGCGTGAGCGCTTCCACTGGAAATCGGTAATGCCCAGCGGATCGAACAGCGTGCGCTGCACATAGGTGTCGAAGCGCTCGCCCGACTGCTTCTCGATATACTGGCCGGTCATGAACACTCCGGCCGTGCAATAGGAAAAACGGCCGAAACCCTTGCGGTCGCGCACGTAGTCCTGCTGCACCGGGATGCTCAGTGCGTGCGGGACCCACTCCCGCTTGGGATACATCTTGTCTTCCTGCCCGGGTGAAGACTGGTCCCAGTCGTTGCAATCGAGCGCCGAGGACATCGAAACAAGATCGCGGAGGGTTATGCTGCTGTGTTTCGCCGATCCGCCCAAGGCCGCGAGCGGATTTTCATCCAGTGACGGGACAACGCCATCCGCCATCGCCCGGCCCAGTGCCAGCGCCGTGATCGACTTGCCTGCGGAGCGGATATCGAAGCGGTCGCCCGCCTCCGCGCCGTCGAAATATCGCTCGTACAGAACTTCTCCGCCCTGTTCGATGATCACCGCTTTGACTTCGCCGAGCTGGCCCTCTTCTATCACCCTCTCAACTCGCTCCATTACGTCGTTCGCCAACGCACCCGCGGGCAAAAGGGAAATCGTGGCAAGGAGAGCGATCGCGCGGAGAAATAACTTCATGCCTAAAGGATTAAGCGAGCCAATCTTGCCGCACAACGACTGCAGAGTCAGAATTTTTCTGCGAAGCGCGGCGTTTTGGTGATCCTGCAAAGCAGCGTTTGATTTCTGCGCGGTTGCGTCTAATCGACTGGAACCTCAATTCCTTCGTAAGATTATGTGTATTATAGGAATTTGCCGAATCCTCTCCCCCTCACGGCATTCGGCATCTTGGAGAATTTGAATGCCCCACGCCTCGTTCGCCGTTTTGACTTCGCCGATGCTGATCAGCGCTGTCCCTCCGGCAGAAGCTGTTGAAACGGCTGCGCTCGCACCCCGACCGGCCGTTACCGCCGCGTACAGGGAGCCTGATACCACGGTGATGCCGCTGTCTTGGTCGCTGGCGCTGGTGCAGGACAGTGCGGAAACGCAATCGGGCGAGCAGCAAGGGCCGCAAGATCCGGATGCTCAGGATGACGAGACCGAAATCGTTGTCGAGGGCGAGACCGGGGAGCGCGAACGCGACCCAATGGGCGCGGTGAATGAGACAAGTTACCGGATAACGCAGCAGCTTGACGATGTCTTCGTCGAACCGCTCGCGTACGGATATCGCGACGGGCTCCCCGGTCCGATCCGCGACGGGCTCGGCAATGTGGTCCGCAACCTCAGAGAGCCTGCCAACTTCCTCAATTTCCTGTTGCAGCTGAAGATCGGCAAGGCTTTCGAGACGCTCGGCCGCTTTGCGCTCAACAGCACGTTCGGACTAGCCGGGTTGATCGACGTTGCGGGCATGCCGGGTATCGGCCTTCCCTACAGGCGCAATGGCTTTGCCAACACGCTGGGCTTTTACGGTGTCGATACAGGCGCATATCTGTATCTGCCGATCACTGGAGCCACGACGGTGCGCGACCTGATCGGAAGCACGCTCGATCAGGCCGTCCTTCCGGTGGCGGTCGGCGCACCATTCAACACGTTCGAATATGCAGCGCCCTACTTCGTGATCAGCAACCTCGAAGCCCGGCTTGAGGTCGATGAAGAGCTGGAGCGGATCGAAGACACGGTCGATCCGTATGCTGCACGGCGTGATACCTATCTCGCCCGCCGCGAGCGCGAGATTGCCGCTCTGCGGGGCGAGGAAGTACCTGAAAAGCCCCGAATCCTTCAGGAAATCGATGGCGATATCGAACCGGGTGACCCGATGCTTGGCGAAGAGGACCTGGAAGAAGGCGATGAAGGATCGGATCAGGCCGACGAAGCCGTTGAGGACGCTACCGATGCTCCGCAGATCTCCGCGATCAGCCCGCGCGAGCTGCCGCCTATTGTTCCCATGATTGCGATCACGAAGCCGCGCACCCGCTGACCCAAGGCGTTAGCGGCCCGTTAGCCGGCAGCGATGCCTGCAATCAAGCGCGCGCTTCCTCGTCCACACTGGCCGAGTTGTGCTTGAGTGCCTTGAGCACTGTATCGACGATCTGCGGGGCGTTCAGCCCGGCTTCCTCGTACTGCTTGTCCGGCGCATCCTGATCCTGGAACATGTCCGGCAGGCGCATCGTGCGGACCTTCAATCCGGTATCGGTCAGGCCTTCGTCCGAAGCATAAGTGAGCACGTGCGCGCCGAGCCCGCCGATGGCGCCCTCCTCGACCGTCACCACAACCTCATGCGTGCGCATCAGGCGCGCGATCAGGTCTTCGTCGAGCGGCTTGGCAAAACGCATGTCGGCAACGGTCGTCGAGAGGCCCTTAGCCTCGAGCGTGTCGGCTGCTTTCTTGGCCTCTTCCAGACGCGCGCCGAGCGACAGGATCGCGACCTTGCTGCCTTCGCGCACGAGGCGGCCTTTGCCGATTTCCAGCTTTTCGAGTGTTTCGGGGATCGGTACGCCCGTGCCGCTGCCGCGCGGATAACGGAAGGCGATCGGCCCCTCATCATATTCGGCTGCGGTGTAGGTCATGTGCGCGAGTTCGGCTTCGTCAGCAGCTGCCATCACCACCATGTTGGGCAAGGTTGCGAGATAGGTGATATCGAATGAGCCCGCGTGGGTGCAGCCATCCGCTCCCACAAGGCCTGCCCGATCGATGGCGAAACGAACCGGCAGGTTCTGGATCGCCACATCGTGCACCACCTGGTCATAGGCGCGCTGCAGGAAGGTCGAATAGATCGCCGCGAACGGCCGCATACCCTGCGCGGCAAGCCCGGCGGCGAAGGTCACACCGTGCTGCTCGGCAATGCCCACATCGAAACTGCGATCCGGATGCGCTTTCGCAAAACGATCGACGCCAGTGCCCGATGGCATCGCCGCGGTGATGGCGCAGATGCGGCTGTCGTCATCGGCCAGCTTGGCGAGCGTATCGCCGAACACGTTCTGGTAAGCCGGAGGACCCGCCGCGCCCTTGGTCTTTTCGCCGGTGACGACGTTGAATTTGGGCACGCCGTGATATTTGTCGGCGCTTTCCTCGGCGTATTTGTAGCCCTTGCCTTTGGTTGTGACGACATGGATCAGGACCGGCCCTTCGGATGTGTCGCGAACATTTTCCAGCACCGGGATGAGGTGATCGAGATTGTGTCCGTCGATCGGTCCGACATAGTAAAACCCGAGCTCTTCGAACAAAGTCCCGCCGGTCACCATGCCGCGGGTGTATTCTTCCGCCCTGCCGACCATCTCATGCATCCGGCGGCTCATTTTCTTGACCGCTTTCGAGGCGAGGCTGCGCAGGCCGAGATACTCGCTGGAGGAAACCATGCGCGCGAGGTATGCCGACAGCCCGCCCACTGGCGGCGCGATCGACATGTCGTTGTCATTGAGGATAACAACGAGGCGATTGCCCGCCTGCGCCGCATTGTTCATCGCCTCATAGGCCATGCCCGCGCTCATGGCGCCGTCGCCGATCACCGCGATACCGCGCCCCGGCCGGTCGTTTAGCTTGTTCGCCATCGCAAAACCGAGCGCCGCCGAAATCGACGTCGAGGAGTGCGCGGCGCCAAACGGATCGTACTCGCTCTCCGCACGCTTGGTAAAACCCGAAAGCCCGCCGCCCTGGCGCAAGGTCCGGATGCGGTCACGCCGCCCGGTCAGGATCTTGTGTGGGTAGCATTGATGTCCGACATCCCAGACAAGCTTGTCGTCCGGCGTATTGAATACGTAATGGATCGCGACAGTCAGTTCGACCACACCGAGACCTGAGCCCAGATGCCCGCCCGATGTGCTGACTGCATCGATCATCTCGGTCCGCAGTTCATCGGCGAGCTGGCGCAGCTGACCCGGTTCGAGTTGGCGGAGCTCGTCCGGTGTCGGGACCGTATCGAGCAAGGGAGTGTGGGGCTTCGAAGTCATGAAATTCGCTCTACACCTTCAAAACCAAACTGTCGATGAACGGTTTGTCGCTCGCAGAGCACGCTTCATCGATAGTTTGTCAGTTTGGCCCGACGACCCTTGCGTCAATCGCACCTGACAGAGCGGGCAAAGCGCAATTGTTCAGGCGCACGCACGGCACAGGCCGCGAATCTCGAGCACCGGGCGCTCCGGTTTGAACCCACGCGCGCTTGCGAGACCGCGAACAGTGCGGCTAACCTCCTCATCGTCGATATGAGTGGCCTCGCCGCATTCATCGCAGACGAGGAAAATGCAGTCGTGCTCGCAGCCCGGATGGGTGTTGGCGAGATAGGCGTTCGAGCTTTCGACGCGGAGCGCCAGATTGTTCGCCACGAACAGGTCGAGGATGCGGTAGACGCTGTTCGGCGCGACACGCTTGCCCCGGGCCTTCGAAAGGTTGTCGGCAATGTCATAGGCCGATGCAGGCCGTTCATGCCGGGCTAGCTCGGTAAAGACCGATTGCCGCATGCCGGTCCATTGCTCGCCCGAATTGGTCAGTGCATCGCGCGCCGCTTCGATCAGCGTTTCGCCGCTATGCTCCTTGTGCGCGTGTGCGTGTGATTGTGCCATGCCCGCAGATATAGGCACCGAATGGGTCCGAGCCAAGCCAGCCGAGGGATGTTTACCCGTCAGGCGCCATCGCGAAGGAAGGCGGATTGGTAATCGGCCGGAAACATGGCTTTCAGTGCGCGAACCTTCGGCGCATCCCACCGGATGATGTATCCGTGACGCGGGTTCTTGGCCATGAAGTCCTGATGATAGCTTCCCGCCGCATAGAATTTGCGGTGCTTCTCGATATTGGTGACGACAGGGCGGTTCCAGACACCCGATGCGTCCATTTGTGCAAGATAGGCCTCTGCCACCGCGCGCTGTTCTGCATTCACCGGAACGAGCGCGCTGCGATAGTGCGAACCCACGTCGGGGCCCTGGCGGTTCTTGAGGGTGGGATCGGCGACGACCGAGAAGAAGATCTGCAAAAGCTCGTCGTAGCGCACGACATAGGGATCGTACGTGATCATCACCGCTTCGGCATGGTTTGTCCCACCGGAAATGATGCGGTTGTAGCTGGCAGTTCCAGCCGAACCTCCGTGAAAGCCGGATACCGCCGATTTCACGCCTTTGACGTGGCTGAACACGCCCTCGACGCCCCAGAAACAGCCACCGGCGAAGATCGCGGTCTTCAGACCGGCGCCCTCCTTGGCGATGCGCTTGGGCGCGGGAGCGTTGACGGGTTCTTCGAGCGCTTGCGCCGGCGAGGCGCAGCCATTGAGTGTGAGCGTACCGGCGGCAAGAGCGAGCGCAAACACTCGCCTGGCGCCAGGAATCATTCCTCGATAACCCAGAAATCGTCCGATGGCTGGGGCGCTTCGAAGGTCTGTGCGGCCTGTGCAGGCGGCGAAATGAGATCGCTGATATGATCGAATGACGCCGCGCCAACCATCAACGTGCCGGCGACGAAGCCGATGGCGAAGTTGCGATAAAGATCGGGGCTGAATAGGGTCATAAGCGGTCTCTGAGGGTCTAATTCGTATATCTTGGGGCCCGTGTAGAATCGGCTCGCTTGCGCGGGACTGAATGGGTCCTTCAGACTGTTGTTCGTTACGGAACCTGATTTAGTTACGCCCCCACGCACAAAAAAGATGAGCGGCGGGTAGAACCTCTTTCCGCTCACGAAGAAGGAATTGTGCAGGGTAAGTGGCCTTTGCCCTCGCTCAGCCAGCGAGGTGCGGATCAGTGCCGGAAATGCCGCATCCCGGTGAAGACCATCGCGAGACCTGCATCATCGGCGGCGGCAATGACTTCCTCGTCGCGGATCGATCCGCCCGGCTGAATCACCGCCGTCGCGCCCGCTTCCGCGGCCGATATCAGTCCATCGGCGAAGGGGAAGAACGCATCGGAGGCGACCGCGCTTCCCACGGTGCGGGGCTGCGCCCATTCGTAGGTTTCGGCGGCTTCCTTTGCCTTGATCGCGGCGATGCGCGCCGAATCGCGGCGGTTCATCTGCCCCGCGCCGATCCCGGCGGTCGCGCCGTCCTTGGCATAGACGATCGCGTTCGATTTGACGTGCCGCGCAACGGTCCAGGCGAACAGGCAGTCTTTGAGCTCCTGCTCGCTCGGTTCGCGCTTGGTTACGACCTTGAGGTCCCCGCGCGTCACCGCGCCATTGTCTCGCCCCTGGATGAGCATGCCGCCGGCGATGGTCTTCATCGCAAAGCCGCCCCGGCGCGGATCGGGAAGACCGCCGGTTTCGAGCAGCCGCAGGTTCTTCTTCTTGGCGAAGATCTCGCGCGCCTCCGCGCTGACCTTGGGCGCGATCACGACTTCGGCGAAGATGCTGGCAATGGCTTCTGCTGTAGCACCGTCGAGTTCGGTGTTGACCGCGACGATCCCGCCAAATGCCGAAACGCTGTCGCATTGCAATGCATGGTTCCACGCATCCAGCAGCGACCCGCCCTGAGCCACACCGCAAGGATTGGCGTGCTTGACGATGACGACGGCGGGGTCCTCGCCTGCGAATTCGGCGGCTAGCTCCAGAGCGGCATCGGCATCGTTCAGATTATTGTAGCTGAGCGCTTTGCCCTGCAATTGCTCGGCTTGCGGAACGCCGTTCGTCCCGGCCACCTGCGGAACATAGATCGCCGCCGATTGATGCGGATTCTCGCCGTAGCGCAAGGTATCCTCACGCTTGAATGCCAGCGGCATGGTCTCGGTGAACGGGGTCGCGCGCAGCGCTTCGGTGCCGAGCGGATGGGTGAAGGCATCGCCGAATGCGAACCAGTTGGCGATCGCCGCGTCATAGGCCGCCGTGCGCGCATAGGCTTTCCCCGCCATGCGAATGCGAAACGCGTCCGACGTCGCGCCGTCATTGGCGTCGAGCTCTTCCAGCAGCTCGGGATAATCCGCCGCATCGGTCATGATCGTCACGAAACCGTGGTTCTTCGCAGCGGAGCGCACCATGCTGGGGCCGCCGATATCGATATTCTCGATGATCTCGTCGCGGCTAGCACCTTTCGCCACGGTCGCCTCGAACGGGTAGAGATTGACCACGACGAGGTCGATCGCGCCAATATCGCGAGCCTCCATCGCCGCGACGTGCTCGTCATTGTCGCGCAGCGCGAGCAGGCCCCCATGCACTTTCGGATGGAGTGTCTTCACCCGTCCATCCATCATTTCGGGAAAGCCGGTCAGGTCCGACACATCGCGCACCTCGAGCCCCGCCTCGCGCAGTGTGCGCGCGGTGCCGCCGGTGCTGACAAGCTCCACCCCGCGCGCTGCGAGAGCGCAGCCCAATTCTGCAAGACCGCTTTTGTCGGACACTGAAAGCAGCGCCCGTTTGATCGTCGTCGAAGCCAAGTGCCTATTCCTCTTCGGGCGCTAGCCCATTTTCTTGAGCAGCCAGGAGAATTGTCCCCCGCCGCGCGATGTCAGACCTTCAATCACCAATTGTTCGGTGCCGTGCGGGCGCCCGTCGCCATCGACCCACAGGCTGTCCTCGCACCGCAATGCCATCTCCGACGCGCCAGCACCATCGCCGCGCAGGCGGAATTGCCAAAGCTTGCCATCGGGCAGCAACAGGCTCGCCCCGCGTCCGTCCTCGGTCAGGTGCGCCTCGACCCCGCGGCCAAGGTGAAACCGGATGGCGAGGCCGATCTTCCCGCGCTTGCCCTTGCGCGATACCGGCAAAAGGATGTCTTCGCCCGCCAGTTCGCTGCCATCGCCGCGAAGGCTGAGGACGCGCCGATGCGTCAGTCCGAAGCGTGCGGCGTAACCGTCATGGCTGGCCTCGACGCGGGTCGCTTCGCCGCCATTCTTGCGCAGCACCTGCCGTTCGACTTCGACATTCTCCGCGCCCTTTCCGAGCTTGCCGTGAAGCAGCACGGCGGTCGAATTGGCGTTGTCGAGCACCAGCGTGGAATGTGCGGCGGTCGCGCGCAGCCCTTTGCCGATGCGCGCAGGCACTTGCCCACCCGACAGCGCCGATCCACCGCAATTCACGATCAGGCGCGAAGGCCCGTCGGACAGTTCGAATGCCAGCGTCGATGCGCAGCCGGTTCGTGCATGGCGTGCGCGCGGAGGTGGTGCTGCATCGAACTGCACCACCGTCTTGCCGCCGCGCAGCCGCTGGAATCCCCAATGCTGGACATCCTTGAGCGGGCGCGTTCGCACACCCGTTGCCTCGATCAGAGCAGCGACGCGGTCCGCGCGCACGGCACCTTGGCCCTGCCAGTTGCCAAGCGCACCATCGCCATGGCGCAGCGACAGCAGCGGCGGAACGAGCAGTTCGCGCATCACGAACAACGCCTCGGGCGGCTCGTGCCCGGCCGCATCATAGCAGGCGAGCAGATCGGTAAGCACCGCGATGGCCTGCATCTGCGCTTCGGGACAGCGCGACAACACGCCGCCATCTTCGCCGACAAGATCGCCCAGCGCGCGGATAAGCGACGCTTCCCCGAACAACCTGCGCGGCTTGCCTTCGGGCAGCAACAGGCCCGCAGCTGTGACCGCAGCAAGCCCTGCAACCTGGCCCAAACCCGCCCCGTCCCGCGGAGCCTTACGGTCCAGCCAGGCAGCGGTTTCGCCGATGGCGGCGAGCAGTTTCGGTTTGAGCTTCGTGTCCTGACCCGACAGCACAAGCGGCGCATGGACCAGCCACGCCATCAGGCGTAGTCCGGCATTCTCGACTTCCCAAGCGGGTCCCTTACCTGGTTCGGGATTGGCGGCGAGCCAATTCGATGTGATCCGCTCGGCAACGGTAACGCAATCAGCACGCGGCGCACTGGCGGCAAGGTCATACACCCACGAGAAGCTGTGCACCGCCCGCTCGAGCCCCGGGCTCAGCCGCCCCGAGCTGTCGCAATCGACTTGACCGATCGGCAGCTTGACGCCGTGGACGAGGAAGTGCCCGGCTCTGAGTGCGGTGCCCGCCATCCGATCACCCGTCACGGGGCTTTCGACCGTCGCCAGCACCCGCAAAGGCGCCGGACGGCGGAATGGCGCGGCGAGCGCGTGGCCGGGAACGCCCATCCTGTACGCCAACCGGATCAGCGCTTCGCCAGGCTTGGTGCGCGGCGCAATGACGTCAGTCAGAGCGAGCGCGCGGGAGGTTTCGACCTGGGCGGCAACCGGCTGCTCCATGTCGCTTTGCGCGGGAGCGCGTCTGCGCTTGGGCTCGGCCCCAGCTGGCAATGGCAAAGCGCTCTGATCCTGCGCATCCTCGGCGATACCAAAATCCGCCGTGTCCTGTTTCTCATCGGTTTCGCGAAACAGGCTTTCCATCATGCTTCCCCTTTGAGCGCGGAAATGTTGGCTGCATAGCGATCGGGCCCGCCCTTGAAGGTCGCCGAGCCTGCGACCAGCACGTCGGCTCCTGCAGCGATGCACTGCTTGGCTGTCTCGGGATTGACCCCGCCATCGACCTCCAGGTGAATGTCACGCCCCTCTTTCTCGATCATCGCGCGAATCCGGCGCACCTTTTCAAGCTGCGAGGGAATGAAGCTCTGTCCGCCAAATCCGGGATTGACGCTCATCACGAGGACGAGATCGACGAGGTCCATCAGGTTGTCGAGCACCTCCACCGGCGTACCGGGATTAAGGACGACACCAGCCTTCTTGCCGAGCGAGCGGATGGCCTGCAGCGTCCGGTGGATATGTGGCCCGGTCTCTGGATGAACGGTGATGATATCTGCGCCGGCCTCCGCGAAAGCCTCGAGATAAGGATCGACCGGTGCGATCATCAGGTGGACGTCGAACGGCTTGTCCGTGTGCGGCCGCAGCGCCTTCACCACGGCAGGACCAATCGTGATGTTCGGCACGTAATGCCCGTCCATCACGTCGACATGGATCCAGTCGGCCCCGGCGGCATCGATGGCGCGCACTTCTTCGCCGAGCTTGGCAAAATCGGCTGACAGAATCGATGGGGAAATCAGTGGTGCTGGCATGGCTGGTCGCGGGCCCTCCTTGGGCCTTCCCGCAATAAAGCAGCCGCGAATCGCTGAACAAGCGTGCGGTTAACTCTTTTCCACGGCGCACCGGCGGATTTACGGTCAATTCAGGTGGAATTCAGCGCGAATTTGACAAACGAGTGCTAATTCTGAGGAAGCGAGCCCGATCGAATATGATACGGAGAGGCGGTCCGCACCGATCAACGAACCAATTGGATTAACTGACTGACATGAAACTCTTTGCGACAGGCCTTGCCGCGATCACCATGCTCCCCGCAAGCGTTTCGATGAGCGGCGCGCCCGCCGCGGCGCAGGCTGCGACGACAAGCGATTTTCGCAACATCATCGCCAACAACATGCGCTCGTGCGCGCCCGGAGGCGGGCCCGCGGTGCGAGTCACCGTCAATGGCGTGAAGAGCTCTTCCGGCAATGTCCGCGTTCAGCTTTACCGCGGAACGAAGGCCGATTGGCTGGAAAAGGGCCGTTGGCTCAACCGGATCGAGCTGCCCGCGCGTCGGGGCCGCATGACATTCTGCGTGCCTGTGCCCGCCAGCGGAACCTACGCGATCGCGGTGCGGCATGACGTCAACGGCAACGGTTCGACCGACATCCGCGAGGATGGCGGCGCGATGTCGAACGATCCCTCGATCAGCATTTTCAATCTCGGCAAGCCGAGCATCGACAAGACCCGCTTCGATGTGGGCTCGGGCGTCCGCTCGATGGCGATCACGATGAAGTATTTCGGCTAGCGCGCGGTTTACTTCTTGGCGTGTTGCGAGCGCTTGTGACGCCACAGGGATAACAGCACGCCGGGCGCGGCGAGGATCGGGTATTTCTCGCGAAACGGCGTCACTTCGACCGGCATTCCGGTGTGTCTCTCGACCTTCCAGGCAGCATAGCGGGTCGCGCCTTCGAATGTCGTGCTGGCCTTGAGCAGCCTGATGAAATTGAGCGGCTTGCCCAGCCGCTGTCGCACTTTCCACCAGCCGAGGATTTCGCTCCTGCGCTTGTCGGACAGGGCAGGCGTGATGCGCTCGCCCTCCCACGTGAATGCGATCCCGCTTGCCTCGAGCGCGAGCGGGAGCAATCCGGCGAAATGCGCCGCGTTGACGCTGAGGATATCGTTTTCCCGGCCCGCTTTCTCGACCCTGAATTCGGCCTTGTATGTCGCCCGGAAGAGCGCGCGCCAATAATCCTCTGCCGTTCCGCTCTCGGGCCCGAGGGCGACGGCCAGACGCGCGGCAGTCTGGGCGGCCGATGAGAGCGCTTGGATCACCTCTTCGCGTGCTCTTTCGTCAGCCGACCAGACCAGCGCCGATGGCTGGACAAAGCGCGCCCAGATCGTCGTGTCCTTGAGCTCTCCAGCCGCAGCTCTCGCAAAAGTGGCAAGCGTCATCGTCGCCACCTTCGCGCGGAGCACCGTGCCTTCATGTTCGCGCTCATGATAGCTCACGACCGGCCAGATCGCGGGGTCATCCTCGCCTGCGCGCAGGATGTAGAAATCAAGCACGCCTTCAAGCGATCCGGTGCGCAAATTCGATCCGTAGAACAGCACCGCACGCGCTCCCGCCTGTTCGGCGAGAGCGCGCGCAAATTCCGCGACCGCAGGATTGATGGCGGCATCGATCTGGCGCGCAAGCCGGTCGGTCAAGTTGTCGGAAATCGGATCGGTCACTCGGACGGCCCCCACGCTTCAGCGATCAGGGGACGACGAATTGCAATTCAGGCCCTTGGCCGATGTGATACTTGCCCGCCGGGAACGCCTCTCCGTCGAGGATGAATTGATCGTCGATCTCGAGCGTGAATTCAGGAGCGCTGAGCTGATGGATGCCGCGTTCACGCGGATTGGCAATCTCCCGCCCCATGATCGCAATCGGCAGCAAAGCCGCCGTGCGCCGCGAAATCTGGTCGAGCGCGACGATCTTGAGGCCCGTCTTGAGTTTGCCGAACGGATGCGTGCCCGCCGGCAGCCGCTCAAGCGTCGATGCGAACAGCAGCTGGCGGTAATTCACGTCCCCGCGCCCGCTATGTGCCATGGGCGTGCGGTTGGCGCCAAGCTCGACCCTCATCCGCGAACCCTTGCGCCACGGATTTTCGGACCCGGCGAACAGCGCCTGGGCAATGGTCCAGGCCGTCGTAACGCCGACCGCGAGGCTGTTGAACGCGCCAAGGCGGTGGGCGCTCTGCCCGGCCTGCGTCGCTTTCGTAAAGGATCCGGCGCCGAGAATGAAGCCGAGCACCTTGGATGCCGAAAGGTCGTTGGCCGCATCGATCTCGATCGGGCGGCGGTAAACGCGCGAGCCGTTGTCGAGCGCGTCGATCGCGTCCTGAAGGTTCCATTCTGCCGGAACGCCGAGATCGACGGTCAGCGCGTTGGTTTTCCCTTTGGGCAGAACCGCGATGGCAGGCCAACTGTCTCCGAAAATCGCCGCCCCGCTGGTTAGGACGTCGCGGACAGTGCCGTCGCCGCCATTGATAACCAGCAGCTCGATGCCGCGGCTCGCGAATTCCGTGAGCGCGGTGGGCAATTGCGAACGATCGCCCGGCTTCGCGATGTGAACGTGGGGGCTGACGCCGCAATCGAAATCGGCACCCTGGTTACCGTGGCTGCGCGGATTGTAGATCACCCCCACGCTCGGAGCCTCTCCGGGAAGTCGCACAGGGCGCCGCGAAGCACCGGCCAAACGGCCGGATGCCGGGCGCGGCATCTGCGCAAATTCGTAAATCGGAGTTGCCATTATTATCCTTAACGCTCTGCCTGCGAACGCTTCTCTGCCATCAAATGCCGCTTTTGTCACATTCGTGTGCAGAGGCGTTATGGTTACATCGGTTACTACCGCGAATTTGGCAAGCCTGGCGCCGGATTTTCTTTACGCCACCGTTCAAATTATCGATCAAGCGGTAATCATGCGCGATCAGCCCGATCGTGCCGGCAAATTTCCTGCTGGTGTAGCAGCGCCCGAACGCTAGGTTGGAGCCATGCTGACAACGTCCCTCCTCGATTCCGCCCGTTCGCTAGCTCCCGATATCGTCGCCTTGCGACGAGCGATCCATGCCGAGCCGGAGCTTGGCCTGCACTGCCCGATGACAATGGCGAAAGTTCGCGAGGCGCTGGCGGACGTGCCGCTCGAATGGCGGGAGGGATCGTCCACCACCGGCGCAGTAGCGACGCTGACAGGAGGCATGGCGGACGCCGGTTCTCGCCGCGTTTTGCTTCGCGGCGATATGGACGCGCTGCCGATGGACGAGAAGACCGGCCTGGATTTCGCCTCCACCATCCCGGGGCGTATGCATGCCTGCGGACACGACACCCACACCGCCATGCTGGTTGGTGCTGTGCGCCTGCTAGCGGAGCAGCGCTCCGAGCTTACCGGCACGATCGACTTCATGTTCCAGCCGGGTGAGGAGGGGCATCATGGCGCACGCTTCATGCTCGATGACGGCCTGATCGATCCGCTTCCCGATGCTGCATTTGCTTTGCACATCATGCCGAACGCGCCGCACCGCGTGCTGGCGGGACGCGCGGGTCCGCTGATGGCAGCGGCAGACCAATTCACGATCAAGGTGAAGGGGCGGGGCGGGCACGCATCCATGCCGCATGACTGCGCCGACCCGGTGCCCGCGGCAGCGGCCATTATCGTTGCGATCCAGGCGATGGTAACCCGGCGTTTCAAGGCGACCAATGCAGTCGTCGTGACCGTCACGCAGATCAACGCTGGTACGGCGCATAACGTCATCCCGGACGAAGTCACACTCGGCGGAACGATCCGTACTCTAAGCGCCGATCACCGCGACAAGCTCCATAAGCTTATCGCCGAAACCGCCAGTCAGACAGCATCGGCTTACGGGGTCCAGGCGATTTGCGAACTGGAATTCGGCTTCCCCGTGACCAATTGCGATGCGCGCGCCGTGGCGCTTGGCCAGGAGGTTGCACGGCAGATCGGCGGGGTAGAGGGATGGCGCGATCTGCCAGACCCGATCATGGGCGCGGAGGATTTCTCCTACATCTTAGAGAAAGTGCCGGGCGCCATGTTCTTCCTTGGCGTCGCACCCGAGGGTGAGGACTGGACCCAATGCTGCGCGATCCATTCGCCGCGCATGCATGTCGATGAAACGGCACTGCCACACGGCGCGGCCATGCTCGCAGGCTGCGCGCTCGAATTCCTTTCCGACGGTTTTCGCTAAAGCAGTAGAGTCTGATCAAGAAAGGCACTCCATTTCCCCAGCGAAAAGACAGTTAATTGCTTCTTTGAAGGCGGAAATGGAATTCATTCCAGCAGGCGGGACCAAAAGGCCCTTTCGGCCTTTACCACCGACGGCATAGTCGGATTTTCTACTTGGTTTGACGTGCCCGATATGAAAACCAATGCAGCCCGCCCCATCTGATTAGAGCTCCGATCCAGGCGATTTAGTTGCAACTGAAGCCAGTTAAGGGACTGTTTTTGTTGATGGTCCAGATCGGACAGCTATTTCAAGGGCACAGTTTTGAACTTCCAGATCAAGGTTGTAGATATCCCCGCTGGGTTCAACGACCATCTCCACCTCATTCGTAAGGCAAATCCCGAGCCTTTCTGCTTGTTCCGGCTCGATTATGAGTTGGAATCTTCCAGGCATGACTTGTTCAAAAAAGTAGTATCCACCCCGCTCCGTACGCGCAGTTGCCACAACCTCGCCTCCGCGGTCGATGAGTTGAAGCCTCAAACCGGATACACCGCGCGACGTATCTTTATCGCTGAAAGATACGGTCCCCTCAACTTCGCTGAGCGCAACGATTGGGAAGTCCATCACGTGAAACCTGCCTGGACGAGGTACGATCTCAATACCGCGTGAGACAGGGGCAAGTAGAATGTCGGGCAAAGAGGACGGATCGACCTGCACACTTACTGGTACGCCATTTCCCAAGCGGGTAAGCCTCGCGGTTCCCCTCTCATCTGTTTCGGAAGTGTTGTTGAAGACTGAAAAATTGACATCTTGCAAAGGCACGTCGCCCGGACCGAACACGCTATCGCCGTCCAGGTCCTGAAATGCGCGCAGACTCACCGAGCCAGAAGATGCTTGCCCCGGAGGCGCCAGAAAGAAGTTTCGGCGTATCGGATCGCGGCCGAAACTGAAACCAAGTCGAAGAGCCATCGAATAGCTCCGCTGTTCGAAAACGTAACTCCCATCAAAAGCCAATGAGAACTTGTCGAATTCCTTGATAGCGGATGCTCCTAACCTTAATCCGGCGGAGCTGAAGGAGTACGAAGCTTGACCGCTCACAACAGTCCGGCCGTCAATCTGGTAGTCGATCTCGCCAGAGACATTGGTAATTTCAGGACCCTGAAGTAAGCTGTACCCGACAGACCCGCGGAGCTGCGTGCGTGAACGCGCAAATGTCGCAAGATCAAAATTGCCAATGAGCTGAGAGAAGCCGCTGCCGTTTGCAGCTGTGTTTCTCGTATATTCGAAGGTGTTCGAAACGATCATACCCGGCAAGCGGGCAGAACTGCGAAAAATAGCGTCCGTACTGGATCTACCATCGAGAAATTCGACATGTCGCAGCCGCGCAGCCACCGGGATGGAGCTATCTCCGAAGATCCCCCCCAATGCGAGATTAGCGTTAAAGTCCAATTCGGTGGCCCGCCGAAGTGGGTCTCGAGTGTTGCTCCTGATTTCGTCGGAGAAGCCGCTTCCATATTCGAAATGCGAAAGCGAGAAGGCGCCTCCAAATGCGCGGCCGCCGAGCCCGGCACCCAATGCATTGCTGCCATCGCTAGCGACGGCGGCGTCAGCGCGCACCGCAAGACCGCCCAGACCTGTTCGCAATCCGGTCGTTCCAAGAAAGACATCTTCGCCTACATCTTCGAAATATGAAAAGCCTGCGATGGCCGTAACATCAGCGTTTAGGCCATAGGAAGCGCTGCCTCCCGCTTGCCAGCTGCCGAATCCTTCGAGCGGATTGAAATCGGGGCCCTCCACACCGAGAAGATTGACCCCTCTCTGAATTGCGCCGAAATCGTATTGCAAGTCACCCGCGGCGACGCGCCCGTCGCCAACACTGACCCGTCTTACCTCTTCGCGGCGCTGGCCCTGAGGTCCGAAGAACACGAGCCGAAATATGTTAAGACCATAATCGACTGGAACATCTAGAAACTCATATTGCCGATTAACGGCCGATGCGACCGATCCAATGAGGATGTCGTTCCGGTACAATTCGACCTCGTACCCATCCGGCAGAACACCTCGCAGGTCGATTTGCTCAAACACGGAGGCCGCTTGAAACGGTCGATTGCTCACAAACCCGCCGCGACCAGCTCTGCCGCGCAAACCGACCGGCATGGAAACTGTTGCGACGTCACCGACCTGAAATTCGCTTGCTTTGAGAGGGCCAAGCAAATCCCCATCGCCGTCGCGCCTCCCCAATTGTACCAAGGATGCGACGAGGCCATCGCGCGTGGTCGCGGATAGAAATGCCTGCGCAGTCATGAAGGCAAGGTCGCCACCAAAACGGAAATCGCCCTCGAGTCTCTCATCCATCGTTGAATCGGAAACCGCACGCAATTCAACGTCGGCGAGAGGAAGAGATGCCGCAAGCCACGGAGTTTCCTGTCGCGGCCATTGCATTTCCTCGCCTTGTCCTTGTCGCGCTTTCAATCGTGCTCGTTCAGATTCGCGACGTAAGCGCTCTTCGAACGGAAATGGTTCGAGGGTTGTAAGAAGCACGGACTGCGTTCGCAGGTTTGGCTCAAGCTTAACGGGCAAAATCTCGGCAAAAAGATCGCTACGCAGGTACATCTCCCCTTCGAAGGCTTGAACTTCGTCGGGCAAAAGCGGCCTGCTACCGCCGTTGGTGGTCAATCTATTGTTGCGCAGATCCAACGTGACGGTTCTGTTTTCTGTTAAAAACCAACCATTGGCGTAGTGTCCATCATCACTGACGCGAACGGCGAGGTCGAGAATGCGCGTGAGCTCGCCGACTGGCAGATACAGACCTTCTCTGGTCCCATAGACAATAATCGTGTCCGTCGCATCGATCCCCCTGACCTTGAATTGAAGGATCAATTCGTCGTTAAGGGTGAAAACAGGTTCGCTTTCGTCGACTGGAAAAGTGGTAGTACCGGGTCGTAAGTCGAAGGATTGCTGTTGCTGGGTTGAGAACTCCGCGGTCTCGGGTATATTTGGTTGGGCACTCGGCCTTTTAGGACCAATTTGGTTCTTTTTCGATTTAGGTTTCTCATCGGTCACCGCTCGCGCTTGCCGATCGGCAGGTGGAACTGTTTCGCGGCCAGGTGCTGCACCTTCGAATGGAAGTGCACTTTCCTCCAACCTGTCGGCCGGATTCGTCGCATCGCCTTCAATCAATCCGTTTTCAGGACGGGAGCCCTGTAGTCCCTTATGCTTCATCCGAAAATCAGAAGCGATAACGCCAACTGGTAGAGTTATGATTGAAGATGCGCCCGCCTTCGTTGGGCCAAGGTGGGCCGCGTTTGGCGCGCTCGACACTCCCGAATGCTCTTCCTGAGAGACAAAAGCCCCCTCGGGCTGGGTCGCAGTCTTCAAAGTTGTTGCCGCCGCGGGCGAGGCAAAACCCTCCAGAGGCATTCTCGTATCGCTTGCATAGGGCTTCGGCTGAGTGAAGATCGGTCGCTCCAGACTCTTGCCGGAATCGCGCGATGTAGCGGTAGCACTTTCGATCAACACCGGCGCAGCTGCAGCGTACTCGCCCGTCACACCCTCGACAGCGGTGTTAGCGCTCCCAGTAGGGAGAGAGCCGCTCGCGACCGCTGGAAAAGCAGCGATTGCGGCCAAGATGCCGATCGCGCGAATGGTATTCACCGTACGACAAATTCTTGCCTGGCTAGTGTTTCCCCTGGCGCGACATCATCGTCGACAAAGGTCGCTGTAAGGACCATCCCGGGTCGCAGCGTCGTCACGTCGAATTCTGGATTTAGCGCGAGTTGGACAAAGCGCGAGTTGATCTCTGGATAAACCCCGATGCCCCTCGCAATAACAACTGGCTCGTCCTGCCCCGGCGCAGTAATGATCAAATCGCCATAAGCAGAGCGCGTTCCAGAGCGAGTAATCGTGAGTGTAAGGGAGGAGCCCTGATCGTCTTGGACCAGCGATATGTTTTCCAGTCCTACTTCGAGCGTTGTGGGTCCGACGCGCATGATGACGGGAATCGAAATTCCAAACCGCGGACGGATGGTTACACCGACATTTCCCGTCTCTGCCTGTGCGTCGCTGACGGCGTCCTCGATTGAGAAACCTTCGTCTACGTTACTTGGAACCGAAACGACCATAAAGTGCGCGCGGTATTCACCATCGGGCAAGCCTGCCGGGGGCCTTGCCATGATCCGAATGGTTTGTGCTTCGCTTCCAAGCAACAGGACCCGGCGCGGCGACCACCGCAACATCTCGCTCGCGGTCTTGACGTTGCTGGCATCGATACCCTCTGGCAGATTGTCGAGAGGTATCACCCTGCCGTTATTGGTCATAACCATATCGGTAACAGAAATCTCGTATTCGCCTTCAAAGGCAGTTTTGTTATAAACCCCGACTGAAGCGATCCGTTGACGTTGATCCATTACGATGCGGCGAGGGTAGAGATTGATGTCGCCCATTCCGCCGACAGATCCATCAGGGACTTCACCTGCCTCAACAATGGGTAGCGGCGGCGCGGCTTCTTGGGCCTCGTCGGATTCCGGTTTCGCGGCCTCTAGTGCGAGGGTTTGAGCCGCAAGGGCAGTCGTCGACCAAAGCGCGAGCGCGCCTAGCAGCGCTGTAATGGCGCGCAGCCAAATGTTGGAAATTTTTGTTTTCATGAGTGCCCGCCCCGAGACCATAATTTCTAAGGTCTTCTACGGATGGGATGGTTAATTTTCGGTAAGTATAATATGCGGTCAGTTGTAAATAACCGTGACGTCGAAATCGCCGATATACGAACCTGGCGCCTGATTGCCTTCGATCTGCAGCGTTCCACCCATGTCGAGGCGGTAGACTCGTTGTCGCCCAAATCCAGAAATGACCACTAGGCGACCCGTTATATTGGTTACACCGATGGTGGCGCTGCCGTTAGACAAAGTTATATCGCCAGGAATGAACACAGTCCCACCCCGGTTGCCCGCTTGCTCCACTCGAAATTGAGCGGGGCCTCGGCCAGAGGCCGGCTGTGCCATATTGGTGGAAGAGGCGACGTCACCGACCGCGTCAAACGAACCATCGACATTGATGCGAATAGAACTTGCGGTGCCCGGTGACGCGAACCGACCGAAACGTAGGTCGGAAATCCGCTGAATAGTCGCCGGATCTGCCACCTCGGCGGCGGCCGCGCCCGATTCCTGAACGGTGTTACCTGGCTCTGCAAACGCCGATTGCGGCGCCAAAAGAGCAGCAATTGCTGCTGCAATTGCGTAAGAAGGGTGTTTGCGCATTGCTACGGCCTGACTGTGCAGTTTGGGTGCGAGACCGAAGCTGAGCCCAGTCCCGCACCTGCACTGCTAGCTTCAGTTGTAAGCGACCGTTACGTCGTAAGTCCCGGTGTAGACACCGGCCGACTCGCCGCCCGCTACGGTCAGGGTACCGCCAACGGAAAACGCAGCGGCGCCAGAACCGTTCAGGGTGCCGTCGGTCGGTGCGTTAGTGGTGAAGTTCATGGTGTCGGTTCCATTACCGACACTGCCCGCGCTCGTAGTGATGGAAAAACTACGGCTCGCATCACCAGCGACGGTGAAAGCATCAGCAGCTTCGGCCGAGCCACCAATGAGCGTCACATCGCCGGAATCGGTGCCGTCGCCAGCGAGGTCTACAACAACAGTGCCGCCATTGTCGCCGGTCGTGAAAGTGCCGAAATCAAGTGCGGCGTTGGTGACATGCGTAAGCGTGATCGGCGCAACGACCTCTGCAGTAGCAGAGCCCTGAGCGGTCGAAGTATCGCCGGGCGCAGCCATGGCTGGCGCGGAGACGACTGCCGAAGCGGCAGCAAGCAAAATAAGTTTTTTCAAGGTTGGTCCCCTTAAGGAATGTGGTCCAAGCGCATACCGGAGGCGTGCGCCAACAGGACGTATGCCGAATCATTCGTTCCCGTCGGGGTCGGTACTAGTCCGTATGGTCTTAAAAACTTCCTTCCGTTAGCTAAGTACGGAATTAACCATAACGGCGCGCCTCGCGCGTCCTCAGGCGTGATCTCTCCCTATCAGTTATATGAGATAACAACCGGCAGCGAGGAGCGGAATACATCGGATTTCGTTCCGGAAGGGACATGCAGAGTTCCACCGACAAAAAATCGGTCTTGCCCCTCCTGATCGAGCCGACCGCCGCTCGCAAGCGCGGGCTGATTGAAGCTACGGACCGCTAGCTGATTGACAACCAGCTCAGCACCGGTCTTTACCCCTCTCGCCGCGACGCTGCCGGGAAGACTCACGCGATAAGTCCGGTCGCCTTCGCCGGTAACAGAAAAACTGGCTCGGTGAGGTTTGCATGCCTCCTGAGAACCACAATTTGGGCGGGCAGACCTCGAATAGGTCGCCGGGCCGCCATCCGGTGCAACTTCGACGGTCCCGCCGCTATGCCGATCGACCGCAATGGACCCGAAAGAGAGATCGGAAAGCGCAACAGCGCGAATTGGCTCGACGACCGTCGCCTCAGCCCGCCCAGTAGATGAAACCTGCTCGCGCGCGGAAACTGACGTTCCGCCGATGCTCATCAGTCCTAGGACGGCCAAGATGCTTGCAAATATATAATTCTTCGGTCGTTTTTGGCTCATGGCCGCTCTTTCGAAATAATCCTTGCGTCTAAATTGATCGGAACGGTGAGATTGGCGCCACCGTAATTTCGTGTCACGTCGAGCCGCGCACCAAGAGAAAAACTTCTCGAACATACGCGCACTCGACAGTTTTCGATCTTGATCACCATAGCCTCACCAGGCGAAACGCGGGCATAACCGGGAAGGTCGGTCGCAAATCGAGACAATCTGGCATCGACACCGTCTTGGCGAACTTGCGTCGGAGCCGAGATGAACAACTCAATTTCGACATCCAGTGCTCGCCGACTTTCGTTACCGCGGTCGAACTGAACATTAAAACGTGCTGGACGTGGAATTGTTCCTTCAAGGGCCACGATGGACTGGTCCGACACGGTTCCAGATGGGCTGACAATGCGCGCTCCGCTGCCGAAAAGCATAAATGTCCCGAAAACCAGTTCGCTTTGGCTTATCACGCGAACGCTCGACGGCCTCGCATGAAGCAAGGAGGTTGTACAAATACTGGAAAGGATCAGAACGAAACCACACACCGAGGTCCAGATATAACTCCGAGACCCACCCATCGCCAAGCTTCCAACTCTCGTTTCAACGCTGAAACTACAACATAATCGCGCTGCAATCCCATGCATTTGCGACTTACGAGGCGAGCTGGAGCGCTTCTGTCTTATCATGCTCTGGTTTTTAAGGCATGATCGATGGATCGCAAGGTACTGCAAAAAATGGCGCACCCGAGAGGATTCGAACCTCTGGCCTCTGCCTTCGGAGGGCAGCGCTCTATCCAGCTGAGCTACGGGTGCAGATCGGCATGCGATCGCGCGCAACGAATTGCACTGGGCGCGGCGCTTAGCAAGAGCTGCGCGGCTGTGCCACACAATAATCGCCGCCATTTACGCAGTTAACTCTTCGGCAAGAGACTCGGACTAACCCTTGCCCCATCATGGCTGCGCTTCCTCCAGAACAAACCCGCGTCATGCGCGAAACGGTTGAGCAAGCCGCGCGGCCTGTCACCTCGCTGGCGGAGCGCTGGCAGTCGTTGCACGATCAGGCGGAAGAACTGGCGCGTTTCGCCGGGCTAGCGCCCGAAGCGATTGCGGCGGATGGCGGTGAATTCGTCGACTCGCTCGAAAATGCGCATGGCTGGCAGAGGGACCTCGCCTGGCAAGGCGTCGAGGATATCGATGCGATGATGCAGCCCGGCCTCTCCGCGCTCAAGGTGATTGCGGCCCGCGACCAAGATGTCGCTGCGCCCGCCCTCGCACTTTGGAGGGAATTCCATCTCGCCCGAGAAGCGGTGCTGGACGTTATCGGTATGCGCCGCACCCGCGACGCGGCTTGATCGCTCCCAACCACGCTTGACTGCGTTCGCGGTATGTTCCAATCATGCCGCATGACATCCGCCCCCTCCACAATGCTTGATTCGACCTCCACCGTCAGCGCGCAGGACGTTGCGCGCGGGATCATGCGGCTGTTTGCCCGCAACAATATCTGGTGCGTCACTGAAATGCCGCTGAAGAATGGGCGGCGCGCCGATTTGATGGGAGTGGATGCGAAAGGACTGGTCACCATCGTCGAGATCAAGGTGGCGCGCGGGGATCTTCTGGGTGATGCCAAATGGCCCGATTATCTCGATTTTTGCGACCGCTTCTACTGGGGCGTTCCGCCGGGTCTCGACCGCAGCCCGCTTGACGGGGAAGCGTACCAGCCGGAGGCCTGCGGAGTTATCGTCGCCGATGGATATGATGCGGAAATCGTGCGCCACGCTTCACTCGATCCGCTCGCGGCTGCACGGCGCAAGGTTCAGGTGGAGGCGCTCGCACGAACGGCGATGCGGCGGCACACCTGCCTGATCGATCCGCAATGCTGCGATGTCGATAGCGCCGGTTAGGCAGTTTCGCAGGCGCACAGTTTGCGCCTATGATCGGCCCGATGCTTCCCGCTGATACGCCAGTCCTGCTCGCTTTGCTGATCGTCAGCGCCGTCACGTCAGGTTTCGTGGCGCTGCGATACTTCGCCTCCTCAGGCCTTTTCGCCTGGATAACGCAGCGTGTCAGACCCGGCCTCTACGATGGCAAAGAGAGGCAGATCGGGCGAGAAATTCGCTGGTCGCTGATCGCGGCGTTCATCTACGGCACACCGGCGGGGATGGTGTTCTGGGCCTGGAACCACCTCGGCTGGACGCAGCTCTATACCGATTTCAGCGCTTATCCGCTGTGGTATCTTCCCGCCTCGGTTCTCATCTGCCTCTTCGCGCAGGATACGTGGTTCTATTGGAGCCACCGCGCCATGCACCACCCGAAGCTGTTCCGCGTCATGCATGCCGTCCATCACGACAGCCGGCCGCCCACATCGTGGACGGCGATGAGCTTTCATCCGATCGAATCGCTCACCGGCGCGCTTCTGATCCCGGTTCTGGTCTTCGTCGTCCCGATCCACATCGCCATGCTGGGCGTCGTCCTGACAGTCGCGACAGTCATGGGCGTGACCAATCACATGGGCTGGGAGATGTTTCCACGCGCGCTCGTTCATTCTCCGTTGGGAAATTGGATGATAACAGCGAGCCATCACGAAAAGCATCATGAACGGTATGGATGCAATTTCGGACTGTATTTTCGCTTTTGGGACCGGTTGTGCGGGACAGATCGGGGCCTTTCCAAGCGTATGGTCGAGCAGTCCGGCTATGGAGAGAAGGGGGTTCGGATATGAAACAATCGGGAATTTTCGCAGTAGGGGCCGTATTCGCGGCCATGGCAGCGCCTGCGACCGCCGGAGAGGTGACGATCACCGTCACGGACCTGCGCTCTACCGAAGGCGTTGTGCGCGCTTGTATGACAGCCAAGGAGGACGTTTTTCCCAAATGCATCAAGGATCCGGCATCGCACCGCACGGTCGTTCCCGCTGGAGAGGCAGTGACGATCCGGTTTACCGGGGTTGAACCCGGCAGCTACGCGATCGCGCTGCTCCACGACGAAAACGACAACGGCAAGGCCGACCGCGCGCTCGGGATGATGCCCAAGGAAGGCTACGGTTTCTCACGCGATGCAAAGGTTCGCATGGGTCCGCCCAAATTCAAGGACGCCGTCTTCGATCATGGCGCTGTGGCTCAGGACCTTACCATTACCATGCGATACTTCCTGTAGGGGTTCGATCGCACGAAGTACGGCTTCGTGACGCCATGACTTTGCCGACTGAATGCGCTGAGTTTTCCAAACTGACTTAACGCAATGTTTACCACGCATCTCCAGAACCAAGCCTGAAACCGTTTAACAAGGGGCGGATTAGGCAATGGACAATCTGCGGGGCACATTTGGTTCCAGCGACGTATCCGGCGACAGCCAGGACTGGGACAGCCACGAAGACGAAGACACGGCACGGGACCTGCCTCCTGAGGCAATCGGGCAGGACGAGCGCCGCATGCAGGTGCGCGCCTACAATCATTGGGCGAGCCTTCTGGGCGATCGCACCTTCCCCTCCATCGAAGACCTCGAACCGCAAAACCTGCCGGACTTCGGACCGAACAGCGTGCTGCTCGATTTTTCGGGCGGCATCGAAGATCCGGCAATTCAGTATCTCGGAGCCATGCTTGCCGAAGAATGCGGCGCCGAAGGGCACATTGCGAAGCTTTCCGACGTGCCGCCGCGTTCGCTGCTCAGCCGTATCACCGATCACTACATGCAGATCCTCGCCAACCAGGCTCCCATCGGCTTCGAAGCGGAATTCGTGAACCAGCGCGGCGCGTCGATCATGTATCGCGGCATCCTGCTGCCGTTTTCGAGCGACGATGAATCGATCGATTTCATTTATGGGGTGATCAATTGGAAGGAAGTGGCCGACCAGTTGACCGCCGATGAGCTACTGCTCGAGATCGACCAGGCGCTCGAATCTTCCGAATCCACTGAGGAAGGTGAGGACGAGCCGCACAAACACCATTCCGATCCTCTGACCGAGTGGGCGGACTCGCCCGCCAGTGAAACCGGTGACGAGCCCGTCGTCGATGCTCCCGATGATATGTACGAGGATGTGCTCGAGCTCGGCGCCCAGGAACAAGTCGCTGCCGAAGTGCAAGACCTCGGCGAAAGCGCTGCGGATCAGGACGGCGCCGACGCCTCCGACAAGGTGGCGTCACTAAGCGGCGTTCTGGGTGGGTCGCCCACGGATGACGATCTCCCACTGCCCGATTTTGGTCAGTACGGGCTCGACGATCCCGATGACGAGGACGAAGAGGAAGGCGATGGTGCAGGATACAGCTTCGCCTCGCTTTCCGATTACCTTGAAACGCCGGCCAAGAAAGCCGTCGATCTGGACGCAGAGCAATTCGATCCGTCCGACTACGAAATAGAGACCGCCGAAGAAGAGCCGGTGGTCGAAGAAACGGATGAGCTCGTCGACCCGATGGGCGGCGATTACTCGGCAGAGGCAGACAGCGTTTTTGGCGACGCCGAACCAGCCGAACAGTCAGACGGCGATGAGCCCAGCGAAGCGCCATTGTCGCAATCTGCCAATCTCACTGACCCAGCGCCTGAGCCGGTGACTTATGCGCCAGCTACCGCACTCGATGCGGACGTTGCCGAAGAGCCGGTAGCCGAGCTCGACGAAAACGCCGGTCTTCATGACTTCCTTGCGTCGGCCAGAGAGCTTGCCGAAGCTGCCCGGATTTCCGAGGATCGCAGCCGCACCGCGCTCTATGCAGCGGTTGGCCGCGCGTACGATTTCTCGCTGGTGGCAAAAGACGCGGGCGAAGATTACCGCGAGCTGCTCGAAGAAAGCGGCCTTACGCTGCAGGATCGCGCGCCGATGACCCCGGTGGTGAAACTCGTATTCGGCAGCGATTACGACAAGACCCGTCTGACCGAGTACGCCGCCGTCCTAAACCACGCGCATCGCCTGAAACTTGAGCGCGGCGCGCTTGCCGATTTCCTCGCCGACGCTAAAGGCGGCCTTAAAGGGGTGGTAGCGGCCGAACGGCGCATCCGCCGCGAGGAAGCTGGCAAACCCGTCGAGCCGGAGCATGAAATCCGCCTCGCCCTCGCTGAGAAACTCCGCGAGCTGGAGGAACTCACGCTTGAGGCGATCTCGGCCAAGGGTCCGGAATTCTCGCTCGTCATGGTTCGCCGAGACGGCCATGGCGGCGTGTCGGTCCTGGGCGAGATTGACGAGGATATTCCGCTCATCGAACGCGCGGCGAAGAAACTCGTCGGCTAAGCGATTGATTTAAATTTGTATCGGTTGGCGCTTGTCAATTGGCGCTGGCCGGTTGGCGGGGCCCTTCCGAGCCGCTAACCGCCTGCACCTATGTTTGGTCCTTTCGCGAATCGCGGTCCGCTCAGGGTTCAGCCCTTCTTTGGTTTTCGCAACGACAAGGGGCTGTTCCTGCCCGTGCGAGCGCTGCGAGGGCGCGAATCCGATTTCGGCGATCGCGGAATGTTTGGCTCACTGCAGACGATGCTGCGCCAATACGCATCGCATGAAGTCGAAGGGCTGAGCGTCGAGCTCGAATACGAGACCGGCTCCGGCGCCACGTTGCGGCAACAGGCGACAACAGGCGCGGAAGGCTTCGCCCATTTCGAAATACCGTTCGGCGATGAGCATGCGCTGCCAATGAGTTCAGGCTGGGAACGCGCGCGCTTACGCTGGTCCGCACACGAAAACGGCGGCGAGGCAGGTGAAACCACCGCTTTCGTGCTCGCGCCGGGACGCGATGCAGGGATCGGGGTCATCTCCGATATTGACGACACCATTCTCGAAACCGGGATCACCGGCAACGCGAGGGCCATCTTGCGCAATTGGAAGCGCGTGCTGATCCAGATGCCGGGCCAGCGCGTGGCCGTGCCGGGCGCTCAGGATTTCTATTCCGCGCTTGGCGGAGACGCCGAAGCTGCGCTGGCGGACAGCGATACGACCGTGCCGCAGGCGCGCCCTCGCCCCGTATTCTACGTGTCTTCGAGCCCCTGGAACCTCTTCAATTATCTCGTCGCCTACAAGCGCCAGCGCGAAATGCCGCTTGGTCCGATCATGCTGCGCGACTGGGGCTTCAACCGTAAGACGCTCGGGTCGGAGGGCCACGGCTCGCATAAAGAGAATGCAATCCTGCGAATCCTTGAAACCTACCCGCATATGCGCTTTGCCATGGTCGGAGACGACACGCAGAAGGACCTCGTTGCATTCGGGGCGATCGTCGAGAAGATGCCCGAGCGGATCGCAGCGGTTTTCATCAGGCAAGCGGCAGAAGCGCTTTCGGCGAAAGAAGAGACTGCACGAGCCGCGATCGAGGCAAATGGCGTGCCTCTATGGATGGGGGCCGATTACCGCGGCGCAAGCAAGTTCCTGAAACAGTCGGGGCTGGAACTCGACACGTCAATGGAAACGCTCGTCGAGACGGCGAGTGAAGGCGGAATATGACGGACAAGAAAAAGGCAGGAGCGCGCCGCATCGTGATCTGGATTATCGCCATCATCGGTATTGCCCTGCTTCTCGCAGCCGCCGCACTCCAGTTCGCCATAAGCCGTGACGGACCCGCGGTGCTCAGTGCGATCGACCGGATCGTGGGCGCATCGGACGGCGCCGAATACCAAACGACCATATCGACTGGGGATCATCCGCAGCAAAAGCTCGTGGTCTGGGCGCCGCAGGACGGGATATCCCGGCCTCGCCCGCTTCCGGTCTTGCTGTTTGTGCACGGAGGCAGCTGGCGCTCGGGCGATCCTGAAAGCTACGGCTTTATAGGACGCGCCTTTGTGCCAAAAGGGTTCGTCGTTGTGCTCGGAGGATACCGTCTGGGCGAAGCAGGAGCCTATCCGGCCATGCTTGAAGACACAGCAAGCGCGATCGGTTGGACGCACCGCAATATCGCAGATTATGGCGGCGACCCCGACCGGATCGTTATCGCCGGACATTCGGCAGGCGCCTACAATGTGGCCATGGCCGCTTTGGAAGAGCGCTGGCTGACGGCCGAGGGCCTCATGCCAAGCGATATTGCCGGAGTGGTTGGCCTCTCCGGCCCCTACGATTTTTACCCCTTCGATAGCGAATCGACCAAGAATGCGTTTGGACATGCGGAAGAGCCCGAACGGACGCAGCCAGCGGCGCATATCGGCTCCGATGCATCCAGCGGCACCCCGCCGGTCCTGCTAATCCACGGGGAGAAGGACACGCTGGTCTACCCTCGCAACACGCGCTTTCTCGCGGACAAGCTAAAGGCGGCGGGCGCCGGTGCGGAGACGCGTTTCTATTCCGAAATGGAGCATAACGATCCGCTCATCTCGCTTGCAGCCCCGTGGCGATCGCGGCGCGAAGTTGACGACAGGATCGCGCAGTTCGCCGCAGAGGTTACATCGCGCGACACGGTTTCAGTTTCCGTTCATGCCGAAACACGTTAGCACAGGAGCAATGATCGCTCCGCTCTCCTCCATCACCACGCCCAATGCGATGACGCGGCGCAATGCAGCCCGCCTGACAGCCTATGCGCTCGCGCTTCTCTCCGCCCTGATGATGGCAGCGAGCCCGGTTGCAGCCCAATCGATCCTGCGCGATGCGGAAACCGAGGCATTGCTGCACGACATGGCGGCGCCGCTGATCGAGGCGTCCGAGCTCGAGCCCGGCAATGTCGACATCGTCCTGATCAACGATCCATCGATCAACGCATTCGTTGCGGGAGGTCAGGTCGTGTATGTCCACGCAGGGCTGCTCAATGCCGCCGAAACTGCAAACGAAGTTCAGGGCGTGATCGCCCATGAGCTTGGGCACATTACCGCTGGCCACGTCGTCCGGTTCGGCGAGCGCACCAGCTCCGCGCAGGGAATCACTCTGCTTTCCCTGCTTCTCGGCGTGGGCGCAGCGCTCGCGGGTGCAGGCGACGCAGCCATTGGCGCAGTGCTCGCCGGGCAGCAGGCGGCGCTTGGCAGCTTCCTCGCTTTCAACCGCAACCAGGAAGCGGCCACCGACCTCGCTGGTGCGCGCTACCTGTCGGGCGCAGGCATTTCGGGACGCGGATCGCTCAAGTTCTTCGAACGGCTGCGTAACCTCGAAATTCGCCGCGGCTTCAGTCAGGCGGACGAAGCAGCCTATGGCCGCACCCACCCGCTTGCGGGCGACCGGCTGCAGACTTTGCGCGACCTTTACGAGGCCGACCCTGCTTGGGATGCGCCGGACGATCCCGAATTGCAGGAGCGTTTCCTCAGGGTTCGCTCCAAACTCTACGGCTTTCTTGCAGAGCCGCATCGCACCCTGAACCTCTATCCGGAAACCGATACCAGCGTCCCGGCGCGCTACGCGCGGGCATACGCGTTTCACAAGGATGCGCAGGTGGACAGAGCTTTGGCCGAAACTCAAGCGTTGCTGAAGCTCGAGCCCGACAATCCGTACTTCCTTGAGGTGGAAGGGCAGATACTGCTGGAATCGGGCCGGCCAGAGGACGCGCTTGTGCCGCTGCGCAAGGCGACCGACATCACGCTCAATCATCCGCTGATCGCAGGCATGTTCGGTCACGCATTGATCGCCACGGAGGATGAAGCAAACTTTGCCGAGGCTGAGCGCGTGCTGCGTGCCGCTGTCGCGAGGGATCGTTTCAATCCGTTTGCCTGGTATCAACTCGGCGTGGTTTATGCCGCACGCGGTGACATTCCGCGCGCACGCCTCGCCAGCGCCGAACAGCAAGTGATGAGCCGTCGTTACCCAGAGGCACTGCGCAATGCGCAGGCGGCAGAGGCGGGCCTGCCCGTTGGCTCAACCGACTGGATTCGTGCTCAGGATGTCGCCTTGCAAGCGCGCTCCGAACTGGAACGAATTCGCGACGCACGCTAAGGCTGGTGCTGCTTATTAACACGATCGAACCGGGCAATCATGGCATCAAGCTTTCTTAGATACCTGTTCCTAGCGTTCCTCGCGCTTCTATTCGGCTTTGCTGGCGCTGCGGCGTGGTCCTTTTCGGGCTTCGCCGACGATCGCACGCGCGCCTACATGATGGAGAATCCCGAAATTCTCGAAGAGCTTTTCGTCGCCCTGCAGGAAAAGCAGGGCCGAGAGCGGCTCGCTCAGCTGGGAGCAGACGTTTACGAACCTTTCCCCGGGGCGGTCATGGGCAACCCGAATGGCACAAAGGTGCTGGTCGAGTTTACGGATTACAATTGCGGATATTGCGAGGCGAGCGTGCCTGACGTGGCCCGGCTCATGGAAGAAGACCCGAATCTCAAGGTGATCCTGCGAGAACTGCCGCAATTCCAAGGCAGTGAGGGAGCGGCCCGCATGGCGCTTGCTGCGGCGCTGCAAGGCAAATACGGCGAATTCCACGAGGCCATGTTCAAGATGGGTCCGGCTAATCCGGAAACCGCCGAGATCGTGGCGCGCGATATCGGGCTCGATATGGAGCGCGCGCGCACCGACGCGGCATCAGACGCGGTCAGCCTCGAGCTGGCGCGTAACACCTCGCTCGCCCAGTCGCTCGGGTTCGGCGGAACACCCGGCTGGATTGCGGGCGACACACCGATCAGTGGGTATGTGGGGTATGACCGCATGAAGGAAACGCTCGCTCAGGCCGGACCGCCGCTCGGCAGTTGATGCGCACGGGCGCTCTGGCCTTCCTCGCAGTAGCGTTCGGCCTGATTGGTGCAGCTGCGCTCTCGGCGCAGGCGCCGGATAGTATCGAACTGGCGAAAGAGCGCGCCGCCATCGCGCAATTTCAGAGCCTCGATAAGCGATTGCAGGATATAGGCTGGCGCCTCGTCACCGCGAATGCGCCGTTTTGCGCAGACGCCATCCCTTCGATCGGCCTGCAATTGCATGATGCAGCGGGTTACAGCTCTCCTGCGACCACACGAGCTGCGCTGGGGCTCAATGGCGAGTTCGCGGTGCAGACTGCAGCGCGCGGATCGCCCGCAGCAAAGACCGGCGAGTTCGCGCGTAACCGGGAGATCACGCGCCTTGCGGGTAACCCGCTCAGCCGCTGGACTGCCGAGGCGCGTCTCGACTGGCGCCGCCTCGCTCGGGCACACAGCGTCATCGCCACACATTTACGGTATAATCAAAGCATAGCCTTCGAATTCGCCGATGGAGAGACGGTCGATGTCCGTCCCGTCATGGCCTGCCCCTCCAAATTCGAACTGACCGCCGATGGCGATCTCGCCCTCGCAGATGGCGAGCGGGTGGTCATCGGAGCCGGTTTCGGAGGCTTTGCCTATCCCGACGATCAGCTTGCAGCGGCTGTCGCTCATGAATTGGCGCACAACCTTCTGGGTCACAGAGCATGGCTCGATCATAGCGGTCGCAGCCAGCGCAATGTGAGAAAGAGCGAGCGCGAGGCAGATCGGCTGATGCCGTGGCTTCTTGCCAATGCTGGGTACGATCCTGCCGCAGCCATTTTGTTTCTCGAGCGCTATCAGCCGCCGAGCGGCGCCCTGCTGTTTTTCGCTGGTTCGCACGAAAAATGGAGCAAGCGAGCTGAGCGTGTGGGGGCAGAACTGCCCAAGATCGAGGCTGTCAGGGACTCGGGCGGTATGGCCGATTGGGCCGCGCATTTCGATCGTGAGACCCGCGCTGTAAACACCGTCAACAGCCCGGATTAACCGCCCTCGTGCGCCCAGACGGTCCGCGCGCGCGCCGATAGAAGGCAAAATCCGCTGCGGCGTTCATAAAAATCGGCTACAGACCGTTTTGTATGGCAGTGCTCCCAATTCAGCCTGTGCCGTTTTTCGCGAGCAAGAACCGCGCGTTCTGGAACCTCCAGCTCGCCGGTTGGGGAGGCGCGTTTCTGCTGCGCGCCGTTTCCGCGCTCGCGAATGGTCAGCCGCTCGACCTGCTTGCCCTCATCCTTGTAACGACCATCACCGGTTTCTCGCTGACGCTGGTGCTGTCGGTCATCTATCGCCAGTTGATCGACCGCAAACCGGTCGTTACGTGGGGCCTGAGCATGGTTGCGCTGGCCGGCGCTGTCGTCGTCTATGCGTCAGTCGATGCATGGGTGCAGGGCATTTATTATGGCGGAGCGCGCGAAACCAATTTCGCTCAGCTGTTCCTCGGCCTCTTGTTCATTCCGCTGACGCTGCTGGGCGGCTGGAGCGCGCTCTATTACGCCATCAACTTCTTCCTGACCGCCGAACAGCAGGCCGACCGGCTCGAGCGATTGGAAGCGCAGGCGACCGCGGCGCAGCTCGCCATGCTTCGTTACCAGCTCAACCCGCATTTCCTGTTCAACACGCTCAATTCTATCAGCACGCTGGTGCTGCTCAAACAGACCGAGCCGGCTAACGCGATGCTAACGCGGTTATCGGGCTTTCTGCGCCACACGCTGATCGCAGAACCGGGCGGCCAGGTGACGCTGGAGCAGGAGATTGAGACGCTCGGCCTCTATCTCGATATTGAACGGATGCGGTTTGAAGAGCGGCTGCGCACCCATTTCGAGATCGACGATGAGGCACGCACGGCCTGCCTTCCCTCAATGCTGCTCCAGCCGCTGGTTGAAAACGCGATCAAATACGCTGTCAGCCCGCAGGAAGAAGGCGCGCGCATCTCGGTCACCGCCCGCGTTGTCGGCGACCGGCTTCGTATGACAGTCGAAGACAGCGGACCAGGCCTCGAAGGGCCAATCCAGCAGGGTCTGGTTGAAAGCAGCGGGCAGCCGCGCGCTGGAGGACCGGTGTCTACCGGCGTCGGCCTGTCCAATATCCGCAATCGCCTGATGCAGGCTTATGGCGATGCGCATCTTTTCGAAACGCGCTCCGAACCGGGCGGCGGCTTCACAGTGCTGATCGAAATCCCATATGAGCCTGCAACAGCTGCCGAGCCCGAGCTCGGCAGCAAATCGGAGCCGAAACCGGCTCCCACCACCGCGTCCGTCGGCACAGCCCCTGAACCTGTCGCCGATAATGTGATAAACTTGAACCCCCCAAGAGCCATTGGATCTTCCAAATGACTATTCGCACAATCCTCGTCGATGACGAAAAACTCGCAATCCAGGGCCTCCAGCTGAGGCTCGAACAATTCGAAGATGTCGAGGTGATCGACACCTGCTCGAACGGACGCGAGGCTATCCGCAAGATCAAGACGGAGAAACCCGATCTTGTCTTCCTCGACATCCAGATGCCTGGTTTCGACGGCTTTTCAGTCGTCAAGGGCGTGATGGAAATCGAGCCGCCGCTGTTCGTGTTCGTCACCGCGTTCGAAGAACACGCCATCCGCGCCTTCGAAGCCAATGCGGTCAACTACCTGATGAAGCCGGTCGATGAAGACAAGCTTGCAGACACGGTAGAACGCGTGCGCCAGCGCATCGCCGAGAAGAAATCGGCCGAGGACGCAGAGCAATTGCTTGATGTGCTCGCCGAGGTAGCGCCCGATCGCGCTGCCAATTTCAACGAAGGCGAAGATGCTGGCGGCGATCGCTTCGAAAAGCTCATCAATGTGAAGGATCGCGGGCAGATCTTCCGTGTCGAGGTCGAATCTATCGAGCATATCGAGGCGGCTGGCGATTACATGTGCATCTATACCGGCGATAACTCGCTGATCCTGCGCGAAACGATGAAAGATCTGGAACGGCGGCTCGACCCGCGCAGGTTCCAGCGCGTCCACCGCTCGACCATCGTCAATCTCGACCAGGTTCGTCAGGTAAAGCCGCACACCAATGGCGAGTGCTTCCTGGTGCTGGACAGCGGCGCAGAGGTGAAGGTTTCGCGCAGCTACCGAGATGTGGTCGCGCGCTTCGTGCATTGATTTGATTTTGGGTTCCGCACCCCATCCGGGGTGCGATTTCCTCGCTCACGCGACCTGACGGCCGCTTCGCTGCGGGTGGGCGGTCGCCCTTGCGGACCCTGCGGGTCAGTTTCTCGCGCTTTCGGTTATGGCTTGGGCGAATCTCGGCGCCGAAGGTGACGATAGCGCGCGACCGCGCGTCGCCCGGTAGGGCGGAAGCCAAGTGAGCGGATGCGAACGCCGGCGCTTGAGGCGAAACAAAAAAACGGCCAAACAGCGCCGATGTTGCAATTCACCCTCACTGGCTTCGACCTCGATAAGTTCATCCGCGAAACGCTGGACGAGGATCTTGGCGTCGGGCTCGAAGGGGGCGGGAAGGACGTCACTTCGGAAAGCGTCATTCCGGCGGACGCGCGCTTTTCAGGTGTCATGGACAGCCGCGACGCCGTGGTCATCGCAGGCCTGCCGCTCGCAGAGGCCTTCTTTCGGCGCCTTGACCCTGATGTCGAGATCGAAAGTCTGGTGTACGATGGCGACCAGGTGGCCGCGGGGGCCGACCTCATGCGCCTGGAGGGTAATGCCCGCGCGCTGCTGACCGCCGAGCGGAGCGCGCTCAACATCGTCCAGCATCTGTCCGGCATAGCCACCATGGCGCACGAATACGTGACCGCGATGCGGGGGTACGGCGCACATGGCGGCGGCAATCCTTCCTGCACTCTGCTCGATACCCGCAAGACGCTCCCCGGCCTGCGCGTGCTGGAAAAGTACGCTACCCGGATGGGCGGCGCGCAGAACCACCGTATGGGACTGTGGGATGCCGCGATGATCAAGGACAACCATGTCGCGGTCGCCGGCAGCGTCGGCGAAGCGGTGCGCCGCGCGCGAGAGGCTGGCGTCAAACCAATCATTTGTGAAGTCGATCGTCTCGACCAGATCGAGCCCGCGCTCGAAGCAGGCGCGCACCATCTGCTGCTCGACAACATGTCGCCCGAAACCCTCGCAAAGGCAGTCGAAATTGTCGCGGGCCGCGTCCCGACTGAGGCCAGCGGCGGGATCGATCTGGATACGATTGCGGCGAAGGCAGCGAGCGGGGTCGACTATTGCTCGGTCGGGCGGCTGACACAGAGCGCACCGGCAGCCGACATTGGGCTGGATTTCAAGCCGGTATGAAGCTCGCGCAGGGGCCGAGGCCGCTTTCGATCAACGCCTTCGCGGTGATCCTTCTCGTGATCGCGGCCGCCAATCTGATTGCGGCGCTGCTCGATGTGCCTGCACAGGAAGACAATCTGCGCTCGCTGGAGCTCGGTTTTGATTGGAACCGCGACTGGACCATTGTGGCCAGTTCCGCATGGTTCACCATCGAACTCATCCCGATTGCGCTCGTCTGGCTTGCGGCCAGCCGCTTCGCGCGGATTTTCATTACCTGTATGGCAGCGGTGAAAGCGGCACTTTTGGCCGCGAACTTTCGGGCACTGCTCGAATCCCCCACGATCCTTGCGGCTGAGTGCATTGCTCTTGCTGCGGTCATGCTGCTCTACACCCGAGCTGCGAGCCGATGGTTCACGGCCAGTAAGGCAAGCCATGCAGCGCCTGCTTAGCTGGCTAGCCGCAATACTCGCGATCACTGTCCCGGCGGCGGCGAGCGCGCAGGCCTATCAATGCCGCGCTCCGCAAGTCCGCAGTGTGCCGCAGGTTTCGCCGGATAGCGCCCGGCGCGAATTGCCGGTGACGGGCTATACCATGGCGCTCAGCTGGTCGCCGGAGTTCTGCAAACCGCGCGCGGACAGCCGCGCGCACAGGGTTCAATGCTCGGGAGACAATGGGCGCTTCGGCCTGGTGGTCCACGGTCTTTGGCCCGAAAGCGGAGGATCGTGGCCGCAATGGTGCTCTACCCGCGGGGTGCTGACTCCAGCAGAGCTCCGCGCCAATATGTGCATGATGCCGTCCGCGCGGCTGATAGCACGGCAATGGGCGAAGCACGGAAGCTGCATGACCCGGCGCCCCGCGACCTATTTCAAGGTGACGCGCATACTCTGGCAATCTCTGCGGATTCCGGATTACGACCGTATCAGCCGCGAGGACGAATTGACCGCTGGTCGCATCCGTCAGGCCTTTGCCGATGCCAATCCGGGCTGGAGCCCGTCGCAGGTCGGCGTCAAGCTGAATGCGCGCGGATGGCTGCAGGAAATCCGCCTTTGCTACGGAGCGCGTTTCCGCCCGGCCCGCTGCGATAGGGCGCGCTATGGAGCGGGAGATGAGGCGAAAGCGAAGATCTGGCGGGGGCTGTGAAAGTCCTTTGTCAGATTGTTCTGCTTAGATGCACCGAAGGAACCGCAGCTAGAAAGCCTGCCTTTTCGTAAGCGCGGCGAGCAGCCGCGTGACTGGCATCGCTGCCGGTCCCTACTATTGCAGCCTTGGCACCATCGGCGCGCATCATATCGATCGCATATTCGTAGATTGCGCTACCTATGCCCTGACCCGAGAACTCCGGAAGAACGGCGTTCAAGCCAAGCTCTCCAAGCGCGATACGCGTGTCGATCGAATAGCCACAAAACCCTACTACGTGATCGCTTGTCGTAGCCACCAAGACACGATGATGCGACTTTGCGTCGCACATCATGTCCAGCCACTCGCCTTGGTCCTCTTCGGCAGTTGCATAAACGATCTTGGCCAAATTCGCCCCTACTAGAGCGCGGAAAGATCGGAATACCGGTGCGAATGCTGCCTCGCGAATGAAGTGAAGGCTTGCCAAATCAGACTCGGCAAAGGGACGAATATCGAAGTGCAGTTTGCTCATAGATGCCTCTCTATCGGAGGCGATCAGACACATGCGTCTGATCGACAGTTAAAGACTGTGCCGAATTCTATGAGCGCTTAAACCAACACATTTTTCTCCTGCATGTCGGATCCGAAGCATAGCCGCCCAGAGCAATGAGGCAAGACCCGCTTCACTCACCGCCGCTCCCTAAAGAACCCACGTAACAGCTCAGCTGCCTCGGCCTCGCCCATGCCTGAATAGACCTCGGGCCGGTGCAGGCACTGCGCCTGCTCGAACACGCGCGCGCCGTGCTCTACCGCGCCGCCCTTGGGGTCGCTGGCGGCGTAATAAAGGCGCGCAATCCGGGCGTGGCTGATGGCGCCCGCACACATCGCGCAAGGCTCCAGCGTGACGTACAGATCGCATCCATTCAGACGGCCTTTGCCAAGCGCCTCGGCAGCCATGCGCAGTGCACGGATTTCAGCATGGCCGGTCGGATCGGGCGGCGATCGAGTGGCGTTCGCGGCGGAGGCAATCACCTCACCGTCAGAAACAACAACGGCGCCAACAGGCACTTCGCCCATCGCCGCCGCTTCGCGCGCCGCATCGAGGGCGCGCATCATGGCTGGTGGGACCGGCCAGCGAGTGCCCGGCCCCGTCACCAATGTGTTTTCTTACTCGTCGTTGCCGGTGACCGGCTCACCTTCGGCATCAGGCTGATCGACGTCCACATCCACAGTTGGCACTTCAACTTCGGTCGTGCCGGTATCGACATCCACATCGGCTGGCTCCACGTCATATTCGGGCAGGTTACCGCCCTCGACTTCAGGAAGCGAGCCTTCTTCTGTCTGGTCGACGTCGCAGGCCGAAAGGCCAAGCGAGGCGGTGCCAAGGAGCGCTGCAGTGATGAACTTTTTCATGATTTTCCTCCAGGATAGCTATCGATACATCTGTTGCATCGAATACATGCGCTCATCCAATGGCTAGGCGCGGCAGATGGTTCCAAGATTTTGTCGAATTGCCGCATCGGGGCGAGTTTGCTTGACGCGAAACCCGCCCCCGGCTATGCGCGCCGCTTTCCGGGATAACCCGAAGTTATGGGCCGCCGAATCGCTGGCAGCCCCCAATTGTGAACAGACGAGAGATATCATGTCGCGTATTTGCGAACTGACCGGCAAGGGTCGCCAGGTGGGCAACAATGTGAGCCACGCCAACAACAAGACGAAGCGCGTCTTTCTGCCGAACCTGCAGAACGTCACTCTGCTGAGCGAAAAGCTTGAGCGTGGGTTCAAGTTTCGTGTTTCGACCCATGGCCTGCGCTCGGTCGAGCACAATGGTGGTCTCGATAATTGGCTGCTCAAAACCAAGGACGAGAAGCTTTCGTCCCGCGCGCTCAAAGTAAAGCGCGAGCTGAAGAAAGCCGTCGCCGACGCCGCATAAGGCGTTCGGACATTCAAGGTTAACTTGGAGGCGTGCGGAGCACTCGCTCTTGCGCGCCTTTTTGCGTGCGCGACCTTATTTGGCTGACGGATCGAAGACCATCTTCGCCAGCAAGGTGCGCTGGAGCACCGAGAAATTGTCGTCCGAAATGAGCCACACTGCGAGTGTGCCATCGGCTCTTGGACGCACGGCGAGCCCTTCGTAGTTTTCGCGCGGGATCAACTCGGCGAAGTCCATGATAATCCGGGGCGACCAAACCTCTCCGGTCGATAGATCCGGCACATCTGCAATTGCGATTTTGCCATTGAAACTCGGCAATCCGCGCGAGAAGCTCACGCTCCTGAGCAGCAGCAAAATGCGTCCGTCCGGCATTTGCGCCATGTCGGTTGCAGCATAGCTACGTACAGGGAGGCGGTAGGGAATGGTCTCAAATTCGGCGCCCGCGACCGGATCGCCTGAAAACAGCAATCCGGCCTGTCCGCCCTCAGGCAGCAGGATGAATCGCCCGTCGCTTAGCCGAGTCATCGCCTCCGCGCCGCCATTGTTCGACCAACCGAGCAATCGATTGTCGAGAACGCGGACGCCTTTCGGCTCGTCCATGCTATCGAAGCGGTGCACTGAATGCTTCTGCTCCATTGCCAGCCAATAATCGCCCGTTTCCGGATCGATCGCCGCGGCTTCGATATCGCGGCGATCGTTCACGCGTGCGGAGGCAATAGGCTGATCCTTTACAGCAAAGCGCGCTGAGGGCTGGTCCGGCTCTGCGAAAGAGAATTGCCCGCCGCGGTCCGAAAAGGCCTGCAGCCGTCCGCTGTCCGCCGCGATCAATGCCGAAAACCCGCCGAAGAGCACACTATCCGCTGCATAGTGCCAGACACCGGCAACGCGCCATGCAGACCCGCCCAAGCGGCTGTCACCCTGAATACGACTCAGTTCGATAGTCTGCGGAGGAAGTGCGACGCCCGGCGTGCGCAGCCATGTTCCGGGTGCGCACAGAATTGCGAGGATAATCGCCGCCAGGGCGCGGCGAGCGCTCCGCATTTCAGTTCATCGGGCCAGTGAAGAGCAGTGGGTCGAGCCGCGCATCATTCCATTTCAGGCTCCAATGGAGATGCGGACCGGTGGCCCGGCCGGTGGCACCGACATTGCCGATATGCTGGCCCTGCCGCACGCTGTCCCCTTCGGCAACGGCGATCTTCGACGCGTGCAGAAATGCGCTGTTGAGCCCCGCTCCGTGATCGATGATGATCAACCCGCCTTCGAGGCTGAAGCCTGTTCTGGCGAGCACCACCACGCCGTCTGCCGGGGCAACGAACGGCACACCATTGCCTGGCGCGATATCGATGCCCGAATGGTAGCTGCCCGGCTCGCCGCGATAAATACGCTGGCGCCCAAACCGCCCGGAAATCCTGCCGGTGACCGGCCAGATGAAGTCCTGACGCCATCCGGCCGCGCCAGTTTCTTTCGCACGCGCGGCCACGATGGCGTTCCATTCCGGCTCGCGCTTCTTCCACCACGCCTCGCTAGTGCCGCCGCCGCGTTTGGCGACGTTCACTCTCTCGATCTGCCAGTCGCGCGGGCTCACCGAGAGCGTTTCGCCGATCCTGCGGCCCGTATCGATGGTGGCGGAGAGGACCAATTCTTCCGCGCTGTCGCGGTCGAAGGCGGCGAAGAAGGATCCGTCATCGGCAAGGTCGATTTTTGCTTCGCCGAGCGTCACCTCAATGGCTCCACCGGGTGCGACACCGCGTATCCAGCCGCCCTGCGTCAACTCACCGGAATAGTTGAAGCCTGTCGAGACTTCCGCCGCGGTGTCATGTGCAGCACTTTCGAGCGCGTCGGACGAAGCCGCGTCCGTGTCAGACACGGACGCGGCGCTCGTGTTGCCCATGCTCATCAACCCCGCAACGGCAGCACCCGTTGCAGCCAGAACAAACCGGCGCGAACGTATGGCGCTCATGCTTCGCCGAGCAGGCGGCGCGTCGCGATCTCGGGGGTGGCGTAAGCCTCCTGGTGCTCGGCGCTCCAGTATCGCAGGTCCTCAAGCGGGATGACCTCGCCGCTGACTGCGCAAAAAACATGCTGCCCGGGGCGCAGCACGCGAAAGCTGCCGGGGGCGTAATAGAGTTTGGCGGCTTTGTCGCCGGATGACATCAACATGGGTGTCTCATTAGCATTGGGGCGTCAGTCAAACAAATCATCCTGGCGCGCGGCTGTTCCGGGCCTAGGCTGGCTGCGGGGCTTTGGCTTTTTCCGAGCCAAGGGAGCAGCGTCCGACGGCACGACTTCTAGGGTATCATCCTTGAATTGGAGCTTAAGCGCGCCCTCACGCTCCGCTTGCGCTTTGCTTGTCAGCGCCCTGCCTTCCAAGTCGCGCACGATTGCATAGCCGCGCGAAAGCGGCTTTTCCGGGTGCAATTGTTCCGCCAGCCGCGCGAGTGCCGCCAGCTGATCGCGCTTTGCAGTCAAAGGCCGCTCCACCAGAGCAGGGGTGAGCCGCGCGCGTTCCAATCGTCGCTGCGCTTCGGAATGGGCGCGGGTGAGCGCGCTGGGGGAAAGGCGCGATGCGGTTCCGGCCAGCCGTTCGCGTCCTTGCGCTGCCCGGTCCATCAGGCCTCGGCGCAATCGATCGGAAAGCTCATCGAGGCGCTGAGCCTGCGGTTGAAGGAGGTTTTCGGCGCGCGGGAGGCGGCGAACGCGCGACTCCAGCCGCTCCCGCCCTAACTCGACCGGACGATAGACTGCGCGGCGCTGGCGATTTGCGAAGTCGGCGAGTGTCGCGTCGAGGTCCACGCGCACCGGCACGGCCATCTCTGCCGCTGCGGTAGGCGTAGGCGCGCGCCGGTCTGCGGCGTAGTCCGCTAGCGTCGTATCGGTCTCATGCCCTACCGCCGATATAACCGGTATGGTACATTCGGCTATCGCGCGAACCACGATCTCTTCGTTAAAGCTCCACAGGTCCTCGATCGATCCGCCGCCGCGGGCCACGATCACCACATCGGGGCGAGCAACCGGAGAAGTAGGAGAAATCTCCGAAAAACCACGGATCGCCGCTGCAACTTGTTCGGAAGCACCCTGCCCCTGCACGAGAACAGGCCAAACCACGACATGGCTCGGGAAACGATCTGCCAGTCGGTGCAGTATGTCTCGGATAACCGATCCGGTTGGTGACGTCACAACACCGATGGTGCGAGGCAGAAAGGGCAGGGCCTGCTTTCGCTCGCGCGCAAACAGCCCCTCCGCCTCCAATCGAGCGCGAGTTTTTTCCAGCAGTGCAAGCAAGGCGCCCTCGCCCGCCAGTTCCAGGCTCTCGATCACGATCTGGTACTTCGATCGCCCGGCATAGGTCGTCAGCTTGCCCGTGGCGATCACTTCCAGCCCATCTTCGGGCACGAACGCGAGCCGGTTGGTGCTGCCGCGCCACATCACGCCGTCGAGCACGGCCTTTTCATCCTTGAGCGCGCAGTAAAGATGGCCTGATGCCGCCCGCTTCACCCCTGACAGTTCGCCGCGCAGACGGACATGGCCAAACCGTTCCTCCACGGTGCGCTTCAGGGCCGATGAAATCTCGGTGATCGACAGCGGCTGGGCGTTGTCGCCTTGAGCCACGCGCGCTACCAGCCCATCATTGTTGGAATTGGAGGGGGCGCGAGCCATGAATATCCTTCTGCTGGGGTCGGGTGGGCGCGAACATGCGTTAGCATGGAAACTGGCGCAATCCCCAAGCTGCAAGCGCTTGTTCGCTGCCCCCGGAAATCCGGGAATTGCCGAGTGCGCCGAGATCGTCACTCTTAATGCGAGCGACCACGACGCGTGCATTGATTTCTGCCTGTCGCAGGCCATCGACCTTGTAGTGATCGGCCCGGAAGCACCACTCGTGGACGGGCTTGCGGACAGTTTACGGAGTGCCGGCATCGCGGTCTTCGGACCCTCGAAGGCGGCAGCGCAGCTGGAGGGCAGCAAGGGCTTTACCAAGGATCTGTGCGAGCGCGCGCACATTCCGACCGGCGCGTACGTACGTACCACCTCTCTCGATGAAGCGCGCGGGGCATTGACCCGCTTCGATCCGCCTTACGTGCTCAAGGCCGATGGGCTGGCTGCGGGCAAGGGCGTCGTAATCGCGGACACCATCGAAAGCGCCGAGATCGCACTTGCGGACATGTTCTCCGGGCAGTTTGGCGCGGCGGGCGCCGAAGTCGTGATCGAGGAGTTCCTCGAAGGCGAGGAGGCGAGCTTCTTTGCCATCACCGATGGGGAAACAATACTTCCTTTTGGCACGGCGCAAGACCACAAAAGGGTCGGTGAGGGCGATGTCGGACCGAATACCGGCGGGATGGGTGCATACTCTCCTGCACCGGTGCTCACACCCGAGTTGCAGCGGCGCGCGATGGACGAAATTATCAGCCCCACAGTCGAGACGATGCGGTCCGAAGGCATGCCCTATTCGGGCGTGCTTTATGCCGGGCTGATGCTGACGGCAGACGGCCCGAAGCTGATCGAATACAATTGCCGTTTCGGCGATCCTGAATGCCAGGTGCTGATGATGCGCCTCCAAAGCGATCTTTCCGAGCTGATGATGTCCTGCGCGAAGGGCGCCCTGGGAGGTGCCAGCGCAGATTTTTCAGATTCCACGGCGCTTACAGTGGTGATAGCGGCGGAAGGTTATCCCGGCACACCGGAGAAAGGTGGCGCGATTGATCTGGGCGCGGCCGAAGAGCAAGGCGCCAAGGTGTTCCATGCAGGCACCGCGCTCGACGGCACCGACCTCGTCGCCAATGGCGGCCGAGTGCTGAATGTCACCGCCATGGGCGCGAATGTGACCGATGCGCGGGCGGCAGCCTATCAGGCGGTGGACGCGATCGATTTTCCCAGCGGCTTCTGCCGCCGCGATATCGGCTGGCGCGAGGTAGAGCGGGAGAGCCGCTAGCCCTGAGGAGCACCCATTGTTTGGTCAAGTAGATGGTCGGGATCGTCGGCGAGTTGAGTCTGAATCTCGCGAAGCAGCCACTGGCGGAAAGCCCTGACTTTGTGAGAATGTCGGCGCACTTCGGGATAGACTAGTCGAAAAGCGCCCCGGGCCCGGACAATTCCCGTCCCGATCCGCTGCAGCCGCGCCGCCTTGACCTCGGCAGCAAATAGCGCCGGGGCGAGAATGGCGATCCCGTTTCCGCTCATCGCCGCTGCTGCATCGAGGATCTGCGAATCGAATTCGAGCCCGCGGGACTGAGCCGCACCATCAACGTCGCGGCCCTCAGAGCGCGCATCATCCCACAGCTTCCACCATCCGGTCACGGGCGATATCCGCTTGTCGCTCGGTATCGCGGGATCGGCCCCTTGCAACTCCGGGTGTTTTGCAATGAATTCCGGGCTGGCCAAAGGCGCGATACCCAGATGCATGAGAAAATGGGATTCCAGGCCCGGGGCGACATCGTGTGACAGTCTCAGCGCCACATCAGCCTCCCCCGCTTCGAGGTCGACATAGCGGTTGCTGACTTCGATCCGCACCGCGATACCCGGATTCGCCAGCTGAAAAGCACCTAGCCGCGGAGCGAGAAAGTTCGTCGCGACTGTCTGAAAGCACGCGATCGAAAGCACCGAATCTTCGCTGTCCCCAAGCGAGGAAAAAGCGCTTTCCATCATCGCAAATGCCTGGGCAATGCGCGGGGCGAGAGCTTCGCCGGCAGGCGTGAGCTCCATTGATCGACCCTGACGCACGAAAAGCAGCGTTCCAACGCGCTGCTCCAGGTTTTTGATCTGATAGCTCACCCCCGCCTGGGTCAGGCCAAGCTCCTCACCGGCGCGTGTGTAATTCTTGTGCCGGGCCGCCGCCTCAAAGGCGCGGATGGCGGTCAATGGCGGCAAGCTGCGCATTCACTTACTATAAGCCAAGCTTATATATTGGGCCAGCATTTAATTGGCCTTCCGAGCCTGTGCCGGTCACCTTGCGACAGTCACTTAAAAAGGGAGACCGACATGAAAACCGTAGCATTGGCCATCGCACTTACGCTGGGCGCAGCGGGTACCCCCGCTTCCGCCGAACCTGGGCTCAACACCGTCGCAATCGACTATGCCGACCTTAACCTGACCAGCTCAGAAGGACGCGCGGTACTCGATAAGAGGATCAAGAAGGCTGTCAGGCAGGTCTGCGCCACTCCGTGGACCCGCTCAATCCGTGCGGGTTCCGCGTCTCGCAAATGCATCAAAAATACGATGAAGGTGGTGGCGCCCATTCGCGATCAAGTGATTGCACAGGCACAGGCCGAAGTCGTCAGCGCAGAGCTTGCACATAAGTCTCGCTGATGCGCGCAGCCCCGCCCGCACCTACCCTCCGGGCGGGGCTTCCATTTCTACCGAGAAACAAATTTGATCTCGATCAATGATTGCGGGGGCGGGCTGTGCTTCTTTGGGTCTATGAAAAAAGCCCCCATCATCCCGCTCGCCGCGCCGCCAGTGCTTTTGGCCGCGTTTCTTTCCGCCTGCCAAACGACTGGTCCCGCAAGCCAGGTGTCAGCGGAATCCGAGCCGCCCGCTTTCGTCGAGGCCGCTTGCGGAGGGTGTCATGCTGTCGAACCGCCGTTTCTGTCGCCCAACCCGGCGTCCCCCACTTTCGAGGCGATCGCCAATAATCCCGGCGTCACCGACGAGACACTGGCCAGCTGGCTGACCGACGCGCACAATTACCCCGAAGAGATGGACTTCGATCTCGAGCCTGAACAGATCGAGATGATCGCCGAATATCTCGTCACCCTGCGCAGGGACGATTACGAGCCTGCGCAGTGAGGAAGCGCGCTTGCGCTCCCGCAGCCCGCCTTGGCTAGAGCTTCTCTGACATAAGCGCTTTCATATCGACTTCGGGCCGCGGGCCGTAATGCGAGATGACCTCGGCAGCTGCGATAGCACCGCGTTTGAGGCAGCGATCGAGCGATTCGTCCTTTGCAAATCCTGAAAGGAAGCCCGCAGCGAACTGGTCGCCCGCACCCGTAGTGTCGACCACTTTTGCGATCGGCTCGGCAGCGACCTCGGCGCGTGTGCCATTGGCAATCGCAACCGCGCCTTTCTCGCTGCGCGTGGCGACGAGGACGGGCACCTTGCCCGCGACCGCGGCGAGGCCAGCTTCGAACTCGTCTTCGCCCGTGAGCGTTGCAAGCTCGCTTTCATTAACGAACAGGATGTCGATCACGCCATCCTCGATCATGGAGCGGAAATCGTCGCCATGACGCTCAATCACGAAGCTTTCGCTTGCGGTGAAGGCGATCTTGCGGCCCGCCTGGCGCGCAACCTCTATGGCGCGGCGCATGGCACGGCGCGGCTCCTCCGGATCCCACAGATACCCTTCGAGATAGAGGATGCCGCCGCTCGCGATCAGGTCTTCGTCGAGAGCGGTCGCGGGCAGAAACTGTCCGGCACCCAAAAAAGTGTTCATCGTCCGCTCGCCATCGGGCGTCACGAAGATGAGCACCCGGCCCGTCGCGGGGTCACGGCCGCGCGCAGGGGTGTCGAAATCGATCCCGGTTGCGCGCATGTCGTGGCGAAAAACCTTTCCGAGCTGATCGTCCGCAACCTGTCCGATGAACGCACATTGCAGGCCAAGCGTCGAAAGCCCGGCGAGCGTGTTTGCCGCCGACCCGCCAGAGAGCTCGCGCGCGGGCGGCATTGCCGAATAGAGCTCATCCGCGCGGGCTTCATCGACCAGCGTCATGCCCCCGCGATTGAGGTCGAGCTCCTCGATCAGCTCCTCGTCGCAAGAGGCAATCACATCCACCACGGCATTGCCAATGGCGATCACGTCATAACGCGGTTCAGTCACTCGGTTCATCCTGTCTGCAAATGGGTCAGTTCGCCGCATCGCCTAGCGACCTCTAGGCGCTTGGCCAAGTCCGGACGAAACAAAGACTTCGCGTTTGACTTCGATGCGCCACCTCAGCATCGCTCGTTCCAGTGAATGCAGTCCTCGTATCCTTGTCGAAAGCCGTCGGGCAACTCGGCGATCCGGCCATCATTCGGGTTGCGGTGAAAAGCATCGTGATCACACTGCTGATCTTCGTCGCTGGCGGTGTAGGATTGTATTTCGGGCTCGACTGGTTTTTCGGTTGGCTAGGCTGGGAGGCTGGCGGTTTCGCACAGGCAGCGGCGGCGGTGATCATCGCCATGATCGCGTTCTGGTTCCTGTTCCGCGTGATTGCACTGGCTGTGCTGCAATTCTTTGCCGATGAGATCGTCGCCGCGGTCGAGGCGCGGCATTACCCGGATTTGGCCGAGAGGGCTCGCGCATTGCCGCTGCACCGGGACATCGCCAATTCGCTGCGAGGCTTTGGCCGCGCCATTGGCCTAAACCTGCTGGCGCTGCCGGTGGCGATCGTCCTCATCTTCACCGCGCTGGGCCCGGCGGTCGTCTTTCTCCTCGTGAATGCTGTGCTTCTGGGGCGCGAGCTGACAGACATGACATGGCTGCGGCACAGCGGAGGCGAGCGTTCGGCAAGTCCGGTGACAGGATCGGCGCGGTTCCTGCTCGGCGCGGTGATCGCCGCGATGATGCTCATCCCGTTTGTGAACCTGATCGCAGCAATTGTCGGGGCAGCGGCAGGAACGCATTTGACGCATGACGCCATGGCCCGCAAGGAGGCTCGCAATGCGTAACCTCGCCCTTATCGCAATGCTTTGCGCCACGTCGGCTTGCGCGGGATCGAGCTTCATTCCCGCGCCGTCCAACGCGCCGGTGTTCCAGCCGCCCGCGCAAACCCGAACGCAAACCCCGCAGACATCGCAGGGTCCCGCGAGCATTATCAGCCAGCCCGCACGGTCGCTCACCTCGCGTTTCGGGGAGGCTCGAATCGACCTGACGGAAGGTGATGCGCGCAAGCTGCAATTCGCCGGTCGCACCTGTGTTCTCGACGTTTTTCTGTATCCCCGCGGAAACACTGCGCAACCGGTCGCGACGCATGTGGAAGCCCGGCTGCGGGATGGCGGCGCGGCGACCGACAGCGAGGCGTGCGCCAGGGAAATCGCGCGGCGGTAACCCCGTCTTAAGTACATTTTCGTAAGAGTGCAGCCCTGTATCCAAGGGGTTTGACCGGGCTATGACGACACATTTCACCGAGCTTGCACAGCGCGCCGCCACCGATGGCGTTGTTTCGCCGCAGGAATTGCTGGATTTGCGCCGGCAGGGATGGGGCGATGGCCAGATCACGCGCGAAGAGGCCGAAGCGGTTTTCGCGATCAACAATGTCCTCAATGAACGCGATGACGAATGGACCGACTTCATGGTCGAGGCCGTTGGCGAGTTCGTGCTCAATGCCACGCAGCCGCGCCTGCAATGCAGCGAGGAAGAAGCCGACTGGGTCATAGCACAGGTCGATCACGACGGCGTGGTCGAGAGTATGGCCGAGCTCGAAACGATCGTCAGGATCATTGAGCGGGCTGAGAACACGCCGGAAAAGCTGAAGAATTACGTGCTCGAACAGGTCGAGCGCGAAGTGCTGAGCGGTACAGGCCCGACCCGCTGCGGCGGCGAGCTATCGGCTACGCATATCAGCGCTGCGGAAGTACGCATCCTGCGCCGCGTCATCTTCGCCAGCGGCGGTCACGGCCCCGCTGCTGTCAGCCGCTTCGATGCCGAAATGCTGTTCCGCCTCAAAGACGAAACGCTGGCAGAGGAAAACGCGCAGGAATGGGATGATCTGTTCCTCGACGGGGTCAGCAATTTCATGAAAGGGTTCGTGCTTGACGGCGCGCAGATCAGCCACGAACGCGCTGTGGAGCTCGAAGATTTCATGGCCGATACGAGCGTCAATGTCGGTCGCTTCATCGCCAAGGCCGCGAAGGAAGCACCGCAGGTAGCCAACCATCTCGGCAAGGTCTTCGGGAAACGTGAAAGTGCACCGGGATACGAAGAGCGCGCCGCCGAAGGTGCCAAGGTGACCGATTTCGAGCAAGACTGGTTGGAAAAGATGGTCGATGCGGACGGCGAGGTCGACGAGCTCGAACGGCGCCTGATCGCGCGGATCATCGACGAAGGTTGATCGCGGCGAGCGCTATTTCTCAAGCGCGTGAAAATCTGACGCAGCCAGTGCGCGCCAGCGCCGTTGGCGATGACCGTAAAAAACTCGCGCAAATGCGGCGATGACCGGCGTTAGGATACCGGCCTCGATTGTCACGCGGTCGACATATCGGGTCGTGGTCGCGTTTTCAGGAGCAATCTCGATCCAGTGATCCCAGCGTTTGATGAGCGGACCATAGCCGTTGTCGCGCAAAAATCGGACGGCGCCCTTCGCTTCCGGTTTCGAGATCACAATCGCCTGCCATCCAATCGGGAGCACCGCCAAGAGCAGCATCCAGGCGCGATACTCACCTTCCTCCCAGCGCTCGGGAAAGGCTGTCGCGCCCCTGGGAACGAATTTGATGAGCGGAAAGGCGATGTGCTGCAGAAGTGCAGACCTATGTATCTGATCCCACGCCTCATCCGCAGCGCAATCGAGCTGCGTCGAAAGCTCGACCGTGCGGGCCATCAGACCATGAAACTCTCACCGCAACCGCATGCACCTTTGGCATTCGGGTTTTCGAACACGAACCCAGCGGTGAAATCGTCTTCGCGCCAATCCATGGTCGAGCCCACGAGATACAGCACGCTTGCACCGTCGATGTAGAAAGTGCCGCCCGGCGTCTCGATCTTCTCGTCGAACTTCGCTTCTTCGGTGACGTAATCGACCGAATAGGCGAGTCCCGAGCACCCGCGCCGCGGCGTCGACAGTTTGACGCCGATCGCGTCATCAGGTGCCTGGCTCATCAAATGTGCGATGCGTTTTTCCGCGCCCTCGGTGAGAACGACCGCAGCCGGCAGTTTGCGCGTTTTCGTATCGGTCATGCCGCAAGCTCCTTTTGCCAGAACAATGCATGGCCCTTGTCGGGGTCCAGCTGGTAATCACCATAGCCGAGCGATCCATAAAGTGCCTTCGCAGGTTCGTTGCCGCTCAGCACTTCGAGTGTAACCTTGCACGCGCCCTTTTCAGCCGCAATCGCCTCGATTTCGGCGAACAGCGCCTTGCCGATGCCCCGCCCGCGAAATTCGGACTTCACGACCACATCGTGAATATTGACCAGTGGCTTTGCCGCGAATGTCGAGAACCCGACAAAGCAGTTTACAAGTCCTGCCGGCACGCCGTCCGAATACGCGATCAGAGAGAACGCGGTGGGATGATCCTGCATCTTGGCCGCGAGCGTCTTCTTCGCATCCGCGCTGAGCGGTTCACCGCCGCCCATTGGATCGCGCGCATAGTAATCGAGCAAATCGGTAAGGTCGGCGGCATCGCCCGGATCGGCGTAGTCCACTTGTTTGATAGCAATGCCCGTCATCACAGCATTCCCAGTTCGAGCCGGGCTTCGTCGGACATCTTTTCGGGGCTCCACGGCGGGTCCCACACAAGGTTCACTTCCGCATCGCGAATTCCCGGGACGGAGGACGCGCGCAGTTCCACCTCGCCGGGCATCGTTTCCGCCACCGGGCAGTGCGGCGTCGTAAGCGTCATCGTGATCGTCGCGTCGGCTTCGTCATCGACTTCGACGCCGTAAATCAGCCCGAGATCATAAATGTTCACCGGAATCTCGGGATCGTAGATTTCCTTCAGCGCATCGACCACCGCGCTTTGCAGATCACTGCCGGGCCCGCCGACGGGGCCTTCCGCAGGCTTCTGATGGAGGAAGCCTTCGAGATAGTCGCGCTCGCGCGGAGCCGCGCTCTCATCGGGATCGACAGCATCGGATACGCGGGCACGCTTTGGCTTATCGTGCGCCATCACGACCTCATCGTTGGGTGCCGGTGCGGCCACAAATTCGCGATCTTCCTGAGGTTTGTTCATCATGCTTTCCCAAAAATCCGGCGGGTGCGGGCGATGCCTTCGAGCAGCGCATCGACATCTTCATCGGTCGAATACAGGCCGAAACTGGCACGCGCCGTGGCCGGGACTTCGAGATAGTCCATGAGCGGCTGGGCGCAATGATGCCCCGCGCGGATCGCCACGTTGGCCTCATCTAGGATGGTGCCGAGATCGTGCGGATGGATATCGTCGAGCGCGAAGCTGACGATACCGGCGCTGTCAGCGGGTCCGAAAAGCGTAACGTCGTTCATCGCGCCCAGTTTGCGGCGGAGGCGCGCCACCAGTGCCGCTTCGTGTTCGTGCATGCGATCGATACCAACCGCGCTGACGTAGTCCGCTGCCGCGGCGAAAGCGATGGCTTCGGTAATTGCCGGGGTGCCAGCTTCGAACCGCTGCGGCGGCGGAGCATAGGTGGTCTTTTCGAAAGTCACGCGGTCGATCATCGATCCGCCGCCTTCCCATGGCGGCATGGCATCGAGAATGTCCCCGCGCGCCCACAGTGCGCCGATACCCGTCGGACCGTAAAGCTTGTGCGCGCTGAAGACGTAGAAATCGCAGTCCAGCCTGGCGACATCCACTGCCATGTGCGGCGCCGACTGGCAGCCATCGAGCAGCAGTTTCGCACCGACCTTGTGCGCAAGCTGTGCGGCACGCGGCGCGTCGAGAACGCTGCCAAGCACATTGGAGACATGACAGAAGGCCACGAGTTTGTGGCGCTCGGTCAGGATCTCCTCAGCGGCAGCCAGATCGATCCGGTGATCGTCTGTGAGCGGGCACACATCGATCTCGGCGCCTGTTTGCGCGGCAATCATCTGCCACGGCACGATATTGGAATGGTGCTCCAGCTGCGACAGCAGGATACGGTCCCCTGGCTCCAGATTGGCCCTGCCCCAGCTGTTGGCGACGAGGTTGATCGCCTCGGTCGCGCCGCGTGTGAAGACCACTTCCTCTTCGCGCCCGCCGAGAAAGGTCGCAATCGTGCGCCGCGCATTCTCGTAAGCGCGCGTCATCTCTGCCGACCGGGAATAGACGCCGCGATGGACAGTCGCGTAATCCTCTCCCAGCGCCCTGGCCATAGCGTCGATTACGGCGCGCGGCTTTTGCGCGGTCGCGGCGGTGTCGAGATAGTGCCACGGCGCACCATCGCGGGTGACAAGGCCTGGAAAATCCGACTTGAAGTCGACGAGCGGAGATTTGGCGAGCGTTACGGACACACTTCCCTCGTCCATTCGCCTGCGTTCGCCCCGCGTTGGCATTTGCGCCGCATTCCGGCTTCGACCGCTTCCCAGCTGCCCTCGCTGAAGCGCAGGCCGAGCCGCAATTGCACTGCGCCGACGGTATCGTCAGCGATTCCATCGACGGTTACGAGCACGATCCGCATCGACCGATCGTTTGGATGATCGAACTCTTCGAAATCCGCAGCACGCGCTTTCATCCCGAGATCCCTGACGTAGAATTCGGCGACATCGCGCGGCTCGGGATAAGCGATGGCGTAGCGCTGCATGGGTGCGAAGGCGCTGGCGGAGGGCACGTCCGCCTCTTCGGCCGAAACAGCGACCGGCAGCCCCGCAAGAAACGCTGCGAATGGCAGCGACGCGATGAGCCCTTTCTGCGTGATCATATATTTCCCTCCAGCTTCTCCAAAGCGGCATCCAACAGGCGACCGCGCTCCTTCTCGTCTTCAAGTTCGACGAAGGCGTCGCCGATAAAGGCCTGGACCAGCAATCGCTGCGCCTGCTGCGGAGAAAGCCCGCGCGCTGCCATGTAATAGCGCGCGGCCTCGTCCAGCTGGCCCACGGTCGCCCCGTGCGCGCACTTCACGTCATCGGCGAAAATCTCGAGCTGCGGGACCGCGTTTGCGCTCGCGCCGGCTTCGAGCAGCAGCCCTTTGAAGTCCTGCGCCGCGTCGGTCTTTTGCGCGTCCCTCGCGACCTTGATCTCGCCAAGGAAATTGCCTGTCGCGGTGTCCCAGTGAACACTGCGAACCGTTTGGTTGCTGGTCGCATTCGGTTCCGCATGGACAGTTTTGGTTACAAACTCGCGGGTCACGCCTCCGCCACCGATCGTCACACCGCCGAACTCGAAATGCGCCCCTTTGCCCAGCGTCACCTCGACCTCGACACGGGTGTAGTCATCGCCTTTGTTCGTCACGAACAGCTCTGCCCGGGACCCTTCGCCCAGTGTCAGGCGGATCCGGTGCAATTCGGGCGCATCGCTGCCGACAACCATGCAATGCCGGCGCGTCTCGCCATCGGCAATGGCAACCTCTTTCCAGTCGTCGAGCGCAGTGACACCCAGCCGTTCAAGCGCAAGAATATCGGCATAGCGCCACGCTTCATCCCTGTTGCTCGGGCGGCGAGTGGGGAGGATCTCCGCCTCAGGCATCTGCCAATCTCTCGTTCACCAGGGCATCATAGCCCTCTTCTTCGAGCCGCAGCGCCAGCTCCGGACCGCCCGTCTGAACAATGCGGCCATCGGCCAGCACGCTCACCTTGTCCGGCTTCACCACGTCGAGCAGGCGCTGGTAGTGGGTGATCAGCAGCACGCCCTTGTCGGGTGCGCGCATGATCGAATTGATCCCTTCGCCCACCACGCGCAGCGCATCGATATCGAGGCCGCTATCGGTTTCGTCCAGAACCGCGAAGGCGGGGTCGAGAATGCCCATCTGCACCATTTCGGCGCGTTTCTTCTCGCCGCCCGAAAAGCCGACATTCACCTGCCGTTTGAGCATTTCCATATCGAGCTTCAGCAGCGCCGCTTTTTCCTTGGCAAGCTTCAGGAAGTCTCCGCCGGACAGAGGCTCTTCGCCGCGATATTTGCGCTGCGAGTTGAGCGCCTCGCGCAGAAACTGGACGTTGGAGACGCCGGGGATTTCGACCGGATATTGAAAGCCAAGGAACAGGCCTGCGCCTGCGCGCTCGTGCGGGTCGAGATCAAACAGGTCGCTACCTCGAAAATCAACCGAGCCCTGCATTACCTCGTAGCCCGGCTTGCCGCCGAGAACGTGCGCCAAGGTCGATTTTCCAGCCCCATTGGGCCCCATGATCGCATGGACTTCCCCGGCGGGCACATGCAGCGACAGGCCTTTGAGAATGGCCTTCCCGTCGATTTCTGCGTGGAGATTTTCGATTTTGAGCATTGATGTGGTCTCTTCAAATGTGTCTGGTGTGGGCCGTGGTCAGCTGCGCCGGCCGGGATAGTCCTGATTGGGGTTGGCTTCACGGTGAGCGCGCGCGGCGTCCTTGCGGTCGCTGATGCGCGCCCTCATTCCGAGGGTGATTCGCTCCAGCACCTTGTCCATGTCCTCGAGGATATCGGACGCGCGGATACGCATGACCTTGATGCCGACCGCTTCGAGGCTCTTGTCGCGGCGCGAGGCCAGCTGTTCGTTGTCGCCATCCTCGAAAATGTCGACCGCCATGCCGAGTGAGTGGCAGTTGAAATCGACGATCGCACTGCCGACGACGGCGTGGCGTTTGAAAGTGTGGCGACCGAGATTGGCCTCGGCAAACCTCTTGGCGAGCGCTTTATGCGCTTCGGATGAAAAGCGGCGGCGCTCGCGGGCCTGGCTGTGCAATTCATCCAGCCGCGCATCCGAAATCTTCCAGCCGCGGCCCTTCTTGTTGAGATTCGGTTCGGTGTTGGACGTGTCTTTAAGACCGAGGGTTTTCCGGCCAGACTTTTTCGACTTGCCCTCTGGGCGGAGCGCGAAACGCTTGTGCACCCGGTCCACCAAAGTGCCATCCGCGAGAGGCACGGATTCGGTGACAGAGTGGTCTTCGAAACCCATCTTCGAATAGAAAGCGAGCCCGCCGGTATTATCCGCGCGGATCGTCGCGTTGATTTCTTCAAGGCCCAGTTCACGGGCCCGTGCGCTGGTTGCAGCGAAAAGGCTGGTTCCGATGCCGCGCTGAGTTGCGCCGCTTTGGGCAAATGTCGCAATATCGGCGACATCGCCGGGCAGGGACGAGGACGTTACAAGAGTCTGGAAACCGACCAGCTCGCCCGAAGCAGGGCCCTCAGCGACAAAGCAATCCAGCACATCGGGACCGGTCAGATATTTCTGGTCGAGCGCGTCAGCGGAGAAAGGTTCCTCGAGCGCGGTCGTGCCGCCTGCGCGAATGATCGCGTTGAGCAAGTCCGCCAATTGATCTGCATCCGCAGAGCGGACCGGACGCACTTCCAAAGTTTCCGCGACGGCGATCACCCCACACTCCCTTCGAGCGAAATCGCCAGGAGCTTCTGCGCTTCGACCGCGAATTCCATTGGCAATTCCTTCAGCACGTCTTTGGCGAAGCCGTTGACGATCAGCGCCACAGCCTCTTCTTCGTCCAGACCGCGCTGCATCGCGTAGAACAGCTGTTCATCGCTGATCTTGGAAGTGGTCGCCTCGTGCTCAATCTGCGCGCCGGGGTTCTTCACCTCGATGTAAGGCACGGTGTGCGCGCCGCATTCGTCGCCGAGCAGCAGGCTGTCGCACTGGGTGAAGTTGCGCACGCCTTCGGCTTTCGGACCTACGCGAACGAGGCCGCGATAGGTGTTGTTCGATTTGCCCGCGCTGATACCCTTGGAGATGATCGTCGATCGCGATCCGCGTCCATTATGGATCATCTTTGTGCCGGTGTCGGCCTGCTGGAAATTGTTGGTGACCGCGACCGAGTAGAACTCGCCCACGCTGTCTTCGCCGTTGAGCACGCAGCTCGGGTACTTCCAGGTCACCGCAGAGCCGGTTTCGACCTGTGTCCAGCTGATCTTCGAGCGATCGCCCTGGCACAATCCGCGCTTGGTCACGAAATTGTAGATTCCGCCCACGCCTTCCGAATTGCCCGGATACCAGTTCTGGACGGTCGAATATTTGATCTCGGCATCTTCCATCGCGACCAGTTCGACCACGGCGGCGTGCAGCTGGTTTTCGTCGCGCATTGGCGCGGTGCAGCCTTCGAGATAAGAGACATAGCTCCCCTTTTCAGCCACGATCAAGGTGCGTTCGAATTGTCCCGTGTTCTCGGCGTTGATGCGGAAATAGGTGCTGAGCTCCATCGGGCAGCGCACGCCTTCGGGCACGTAGACGAAGGTGCCATCGGAAAACACAGCGCTGTTGAGCGTCGCGAAATAGTTGTCCTGGCGCGGCACCACGCGGCCGAGCCACTTCTTCACCAGCTCGGGATATTCCTTGATCGCTTCTGAGATCGACAGGAAGATCACGCCTGCTTTCTTCAATTCTTCGCGGAAGGTCGTCGCGACGCTGACGCTGTCGAATACAGCATCGACCGCGACCTTACGCGCCCCCTTCACCCCGGCGAGAACCTCCTGTTCCGCCACGGGAATGCCAAGCTTGTCGTAAACCGACTTGATTTCGGGGTCGAGCTCATCGAGCGATTCCAGCTGCGGCTTCTTCTTGGGCGCGGCGTAGTAATAGGCGTCCTGATAGTCGATCTTGGGATAACCGACCTTCGCCCAGTCCGGCTCTTCCATGTCCTGCCACAAGCGAAACGCTTTCAGCCGCCAGTCGAGCATCCATTCCGGCTCACCCTTCTTGGCGGAGATGAAGCGCACCGTGTCTTCCGAAAGGCCCTTCTCGGCAAACTCCGTCTCGATGTCAGAGGACCAGCCGTGCTCGTATTCGGCAGCATCGGCAGCCGCGGCCTTGGCTTCGGCGTCCATCTCTCTTGGCATTTCAGGGGTTTCGAGATCGAGATTGTCGGTCATGCCACTTCTTTTTCATGAGCAGGCTGCGCAGGGGTAGTGCGCAGCTGGGTGAGAGTGATGGCGGCCAAGGCCCCGCGCAGAGCGTCGTTGATGACCGGCCAGTGCGGCTTCATCGTGCAGTGCTTTTCGTGGTCGCACTCGCCATGCGCATCGACACAAGCGGTTAGTGCAATCGGGCCTTCGACCGCCTCGACGATATCCGCAACAGTGATTGCGGCAGCTGGACGCGCGAGTTGAAGGCCGCCATGAGCCCCTCGCACCGATCGCAGCAATCCCGCAGCGGTAAGCTTGCTGACGAGTTTCTGGACGGTGGGCCGCGGAAGGCCGGTTTCCTCCGCCAATTCGCTCGCGCTGATTCGCTGTCCGCCGCAGTGATTTGCGGCGGCGCTCATCGTTATGACGGCGTAATCAGCGAGGTTCGAAAGGCGCATGCGCGCTAAATCGGAGTATTTTACTCCAATTTCAAGCGGAATCGGGTTTTTGCGAGTCGTTCGCGGTTTGAAGCCGCTGGCCGATCAACCGATCCGCCGGAAATTCTTCAGACGATCGAGGTTCTTCATCCGCAGCATCGCCTGGAAGAGCGGCTCCTCCGGTCCGCCAAGGCGCGTGGGCGTGTATCCGCAGTATCGCCTGATCTCGCGGATCATGTGCGGCTGATCGTAGAACGCGGTGGCGATTTCTGCCTCGCCCTCATCGGTAATCTCCGGCTGCGCCAGCAGGCTGGCCGCGCGCACTGCGCGATACTTACGCGCCAGTGCCATCGGAGAGAGCCCGAAGTATTGCGTGACCAGCCGCTCGGCCTGCCGACGCGAATAATCGAGGCCCGAGAACAGCAATTCGACATCGGGATTGAGCGAGGAGCCCAGCCACGCGAAAGTGTGCTCGATCAAGGTTTCGTGGGGAGCGGGCACCGGGTGGAGACGCGGCTCGATCCATTGCGCCAGCAGATCACATGCCGCTTTCCCGCTCAATTCGTCGCTGCGATATCGCGCATTTATATCCTTCGCGAAGTGATCGATCTCTTCGCCAAGCAGCTCGCCCGCCGGGATGAAGCGATTGAAATGCGTGCTTGCGGGTTGCCGTGCGAGCGCGGCCCAGCCCAGCGGCGAAAGCGACACGCCGATTGCGTGCCACGGCCCTTTGATGGTGAAAGGTGCTGCCGTTTCGAACCCGGCGAGCATGTGCGCATCGCTCGCGATCGGCTCCGATCCTCCACCCAAGTGCAAGGCACCGGACCCGTGCGGGAATAGCACCAAGTGGCCTAGTGCGCCTGGATGGCGATCGGCAATTTCCGCCTCTTCCCACGTAAAATGGAACAGCGCGAGCACATGCCGCGCCAGCTGCGGCGGCGGGTCGTAATAGGAAAGATCGAATTGGGACGGCATGGCAGTCTAGTGCGACCCACTGCCAAGCCGTCCCCGATGCCGAAACCGCGGGGACTTGGAAACCCGACGCAGATGGCAGGCTTCAGCCAGTATGTCAGTGCAACTAACGGTCATTGTATCTCAGCGACATCGCTCTGGCGCGGAGGCGCACTTCGGCTGCGGTCAGCGTCAACTCGCCTTGGTGTCCTGCACCCATTTCTCGACATTTTCTTCGAGAATGTCGAGCGGCACCGGCCCGCTCAGCAGAACGGCGTCGTGAAAGCCGCGATAATCGAAATCGTCGCCCAGCTCAGCCATCGCCATGCTGCGCAATTCCATGATCTTCAGCTTTCCGATCATGTACGCGGTCGCCTGTCCGGGGGTGGTGATATAGCGCTCGATCGCCTTGACGATATCGCCCTGCGGGTTGGGGGTGTTTTCGGCGAGGTAATCGATCGCTTCCTCGCGGGTCCAGCGCTTCGAATGAAGGCCGGTATCGACCACCAGTCGGCAGGCGCGCCAGAGCTCCATGCCAAGCCGCCCGAAATCCGAGTAAGGGTCCTGGTAGAAGCCCATGTCCTTACCGAGTTCTTCGGAATAGAGGCCCCACCCCTCGGTGTAGGCGGTGACACCGCCGAACCTGCGAAACGGCGCCATACTGTCGCCCAGTTCCGTCTGGATCGTGCGCTGCAAATGGTGACCCGGAAGCCCTTCGTGATAGGCCAGCGCCTCCAGCTCGTTCTTCGACATGTCGCGAAGGTTGTAGAGGTTGACGTAATAGGTGCCCGGTCGCGAACCGTCGGGTGAAGGCCCTTGGTAAAATGCCTTGCCCGCGCTTTTCTCGCGGAAAGCTTCGACCGCTTTGATCACCATCGGAGCCTCTGGCAGGGTTCCGAAGAACTCGGGCATTTTCTCCCCAAGTGTGTCGATCTTCTCGCGCGCATCGGCGATGTATTCTTCCCGGCTTGTGTAGAAGAACCGGTCATCGGTCCGGGTGAACTCGAAGAAATCCTGCAGTCTCCCCTCGAAACCGACCTTTTCCATGATTGCGCGCATTTCGCCGTGGATGCGCTCGACTTCGCGCAGGCCGATATTGTGGATTTCGTCCGCTGTGAGATCGGTCGTGGTGTAGCTTTTCAAGCGGGCCGCGTAGTACTTGTCGCCATCCGGAAGGCGCCAGACACCATCATCGGTCGGCGCGAAAGCCTGCTGCCGTTTGATTTCCGCGAGCAGCCGCTCGTAAGCGGGAACAGCCTGCGTGAACCAGGCGCGATTTGCCGCAACATCAAGCCGGGCGATATCGGCACCGAGATCAGCCTCCAGGATCTTAGAGCGAAAGTCCTCCAGCACCGCATTCTCGTCGCCAGCCGCAAGCAGATTCTCGATATCCGCGATGACGTAAGGATAGACCCAGTCGGGCGGCATGATCCCGGCATCGGCGCGTTCGCGCGCTTGCTCAGTCATGGTGTCGAGATACGGCCCGATCCCCTCGATGCGCGAAACGTACGCCTCGGCATCGCTCAGCTCGCTTACGCGGTGAATATTGATGAGGAAGGCGGGGACGCTCGTATGAGCACCGCGCCGATGGTCAAACACGAAAGCGTACTGGCTGAACGGGTGAAGCAGCGCCGATCGCTCGGCCATCATTTCGTAAAGGCGAAAGGACAGAGCATCGTCTTCGTCCAGCTCGGCCTTATCGAAGGTCGCCCGCATGTCGGCTGCAGTGTCCTGCATCAGCTGGAAGCGCGCTTCTTCCGCTTCATCGGAAGGGTCGGTCCACTTTCCGTAATCATCATCACGAATGCCGCGATACGATTTGGCCGCCGGTGACATTTCGAGCTGCGCGCGGTCATATACCTCGAAAAACGCGCTGATACTCGCCGCTTCCTGCTCGGCTGATTCAGCAGCCGAAGTGCTTTCGGCCGTCGGCTGCGCCAAAACTGCCGGAGTGAAGGCCGTCAGGGATATGGCGGCTGCGGAAGCGAGCAGGAATGGAATACGGCGCATCAAGATACCTCGGTCATTGCGGGGACGTGCGCGTACCGCGCCCTTTCTGAATGGGTACCGAATTTCAGATGTCCAGCTCGCGGAAGTTTTTCGGATCGATCATTTCCCGCAAATACGGCGCCTGATCGTCGGACAATCGCGACGGCGTCCTGCCGACGAACAGCGTTATCTCCCGGATCATGTGCGACTGATCGAAAAAGGCGTTGCCCAGCTCGGCTTCGAATTCGGGCGTAAGCTGCGGGAATGACAGCAAGGCCGCCGCTCGCAGAGCTCGGTATTTTCGAGCGAGGGCTTGCGGAGGAAGCCCGAAATAGCGCTCCGTCAGGCGCTGGACCTGACGCTCGGAATAGGCGGCCTTATCCATCAGGTCGGCAAGTTCAGGATTGAGCGATGAGCCGAGCCATGCGTTGACCACCCGCACAAGCTCGACGTGGCGCGCATTGATCGGCTTCGCAACGCGGCCAATGAAATCGCCGATCGCAAGCGCACATTCTCGCCCGGTCATCTCCTCACCTCGATAACTGCCGATCAATTGCCGCCCGAGGTCGTCGAACAAGCTTCCGATTAGCATGTTGGCTTCGACCAGATGGTCCCGGTGCTCGCCAGCATGCAGTCCGGTGAGCGCAGCCCACCCCAGCGGCGACAGCGCGGCGCCCATTACGTGAAACGGCCCGTCGACCACGATCGGAACTGCTGTCGAAAGCGGTGTCAGAATTGCCATTTCGGGATTCGGTTCGCTGTACCCTCCGCGAAAATGCATCTCGCCCTTGCCGTAGGGGAAGATCGACAAGTGCCCAATCGATGCGGGCTGGATGTCGCGGATGACCGATTCATCGCACCGCATGTGATACAAAGTGGTGACGAGATCGCTAATGGCAACCGGCGGCGCGATGTAGTCGACTTGGAACAGGGAGTCGGACGTAAGCTCGAAATCGGCGAGCGCCTGAGCAGCGCTGCCATCCTCCAAATTTCGGCCGAAAAGTGAGTCCATTGAGAATGCCCCGTGCGAGGCACCTAAAGGCTTCTGTCCTGAAATGACACAAAAAAAGGGCGGCCCCATCAAGGGACCGCCCATTTGAGTTGAGGAACTCTTCGCAAACTGCTCCGAGCCCTTCGGGTCGCACAATTGATCTATGCGAATCACTTGCAGAATAATTGTATCGAAACGACAACGTGGCCGGACTAAGCCGAAATCTGTGCTTGGAATGCCACTCTCGACAGGGATGAGAAACCTGCCATAGGCGAACGCCATGCTGTTTCGCCTCATCAAGCCTGCGATCTTCGCACTCGATTCGGAAGCGGCACACAGGCTCGCGATCGCTGGCCTGAAGACGCTGCCGCCAAGCGCCCCGAAATCTGATCGCGGACCGCTTTCGACCGAAGTCGCGGGACTGCGATTTCCCAACCCCGTCGGCGTCGCGGCCGGTTTCGATAAAGACGCCGAAGTGCCAGATGCGCTTCTGCGGCTGGGTTTCGGCTTTACCGAAGTCGGCTCGATCACCCCGCGCCCTCAGGAAGGAAACGCCAAACCGCGGTTGTTCCGGCTTGCCGAAGACCGCGCGGTCATCAACAGGATGGGGTTCAACAATGCCGGGGGGCAGGCTGCTCTTACGCGGCTCAAGGCAAGAGCTGACCGCGGCGGCATCGTCGGCGTCAATATCGGTGCTAATAAGGACTCGGACGATCGTATTGCGGATTATGCGGGCATGGCGCGGCTCATGACCCCCTTCGCAAGCTACCTCGCGGTTAATGTTTCGAGTCCCAACACCCCCGGTCTCAGAGTGCTTCAGGACGAAGGGGCGCTTAACGCCCTGATCGATGCGGTGATCGATGCGCGCCGCGGAGCCGCCGCCGAAAACCGCCCGCCCATCTTTCTCAAGGTCGCCCCCGATCTCGAGACCTCCGATATCGAAGCGATCGCGCGGATCGCGATCGATAAGCAGCTGGGCGCACTCATCGTCTCCAACACGACAATCTCGAGGCCCGAGCTTAAATCGCGCCACGCCGGTGAGGCCGGAGGGTTGTCCGGCGCTCCGCTTCGCCAACTTGCGCTTCAGCGGGTGCGCGATTTCAGAGCAGCGACGGGCGGCGAGATGCCACTGGTCGGTGTGGGCGGGATCGGCAGCGCCAACCATGCCTGGGAACGCATCCGTGCAGGCGCGAGCCTGATCCAGCTTTATTCCGCCATGGTCTATGAGGGACCGGGATTGGGCGCGCGGATCGTGAAGGGGCTCGAAAAGCTGATGAAGCGCGATGGCTTTGCGACCATTGCAGAGGCAGTCGGAACCGAATAGCGAGGGGCGCATGCTGAAGAACACATTTATCGGGATATCGCTTGGGCTGAGCCTGGCGGCCTGCGCGCCATACTCCGAGCAAGTCGCATCGACGCCTACACCGCTCGAAGACTCGGTATCCTTGGGTGCAGTGAGCGCGGCTGATCCCCGTGCAACCGCAGCTGGCGAAACGATCCTGGCAAAAGGCGGCTCGGCCACCGATGCTGCGATCGCCGTGATGCTCGCACTCACCGTGGTAGAGCCGCAAAGTTCCGGCATCGGTGGAGGCGGCTTCATGGTTCGCGCCGGCGGGGAAGGCCTTACCACGATCGATGGCCGCGAAACCGCGCCAGCCGCAGCCACGCCGGGCCGCTTCGTCGATGAAAACGGCGACCGCCTGCCGCGCGAAATGCGCGTGCTTTCCGGTCTCAGCGTCGGCGTACCGGGCAATATCGCGCTCGCGGCCAAGGCGCATGAACAATACGGGAAGCTTGAATGGGCGGAATTGTTCGAGCCTGCGATAACGCTGGCCCGCGACGGATTTCTGATGAACCGCCGGCTGAACGGCTCGCTTGCGGGAAACAAGGGCCGGGCAGACAAGACGGAGGCAGCACGCGCGGTGTTCTTCGGACCGGATGGTGAGCCCTTGCCAGTGGGCTCGCGCGTGACGGTTCCCGAGCTTGCCGACACGCTGGAGCGCATAGCAACGCTCGGGCCGAAAGCGATGTACGAACACGGTGCAGACGCCCTTGCCGCCTATGTCGCGGCCGAAACACCGCAAGACGGCAAGATGACCACTGCCGATGTGACAGGCTATCAATCCAAGGTCCGCGACGCTGTTTGTGCAGGATATCGAACCTACACGGTCTGCGGCATGGGCCCGCCTTCATCCGGCGGCGTCGCTGTTGCGCAGATGCTCGGCCAGATCGAGCGATTCGATGTCGCGGCGATGGGCCCTGAAAGCGCGACCTTTTGGCACATCTTCCTGGAGTCCCAGCGGATCGCCTACGCCGACCGCGAACTGTATATTGGCGACGCCGATTTCGTCGAAGTGCCTGTCGCAGGTCTGATCGATCCCGATTACATCGCGGCGCGGAGCGCACTGATCGATCCGGCAAGCGCGCTCGAAGAGGTCGAGGGTGGCACCCCGCCGGGCGCACCCCTGGCCCGCGCAGACGGAGACGAGCCACCCGAAAACGGCACGACGCATTTTTCGGTGGTCGATGCGGATGGCAATGCAGTCAGCTACACCTCGACTGTGGAAGGCGCGTTCGGGTCCGGCCTGCATTTCGGCGGGTACTATCTCAACAACGAGCTGACCGATTTCAGCTTCACCGCCGAAGTGGACGGCAAACCCGTCGCCAACCGCGTGCAGGGCGGCAAGCGTCCGCGGTCATCTATGGCCCCGACAATTGTCTTCGACGATAAGGGCGAAATCGTCCTCGTGATCGGAGCCGCTGGCGGACCGACCATACCGGTGCAGGTCGCACGCTCGATCATCGGCGTACTTGATTTCGGCATGACCGCCGAAGAAGCGCTTGGCCTGCCGCTGATTATGGCCTTTGGATCGACCGTTGTTACCGAAGAAGGAAGCGTGGTCGCCGGCATGATCGACGAACTCAAGGCTCTAGGCCACGGTGAGATCCGGACATTCCCTCCGCGAGGAAAAGCCAATGCGCTTCGCCGGACCGACGATGGCTGGGCAGCCGCTGGCGATCCGCGCATTGCCGACATGCTCGGCTACGAATAGCGGTTGCCAGCCTGCCTTGCCGCTACGGCGAACAACGCCTAATTCGGAACCGCAAGGACCACTGCATACTTATAATGACACCCTCTAGGGGATGAGGAGAGCCATTTCCCGTGCAAGCTAATGAACATCCAGCATCCGGCGCGCGTCCGGTAGTCGATCCGACCGATCCGGAGACGCTGCAGGACATCGACCGCGCAAACAATCTGGTCGAGCTGTTTCTCAAACGCGCCGATGAAAAAGGCGACGCTCCGTTTCTAGGAAGCAAGAAAGACGGTGAGTGGACGACGCAGAGCTGGCGCGAAGTCGCGGATCAGGTCTGCTTGCTCGCGGAAAGTCTGCGGCATATTGGCCTCGGCGAAGGGGACCGCGTCACCATCGTTTCGGAGAACCGCCCCGAATGGTGCATTGCCGATCTCGCCATCATGGCGGCCGGGTGCATTTCGGTTCCGACCTACATCACGAACACAGAGCGCGATCATGCGCACATCCTCGACAATTCCGGCGCGCGCGCGGTTATTGTTTCGACCGAAAAGCTGCTGCGCCCCCTGGTCGGCGCCATCGGGCGCACCGGACTCGTCGATCATGTCATCGGTATCGAAGACCTTCACCGCCAGCAGGCAAGCAGTTTCGAATATCACAGCTGGGACGACCTGATTGCGGGCGATGCCGCCGCCGCCCGCGCCTCGGTGGAAGCTCGTCTTGCCGGTATAAAGCGGGAAGACACAGCTTGCCTGATCTATACGAGCGGCACCGGCGGCGCGCCCCGCGGTGTAAAGCAGCACCATGGCTCTATCCTGTGCAATGTCGCAGGCGCCGCAGAAATACTGCTCAACGATTTCGGCCTCGATAACGAGCGCTTCCTTTCTTTCCTGCCGCTGAGCCACGCTTACGAGCATACTGGCGGTCAATATCTTCCGATTTCGGTCGGGGCAGAAATCTTCTATTCCGAAGGCTTGGAGAAGCTCGCCTCAAATATCGAAGAAACGAGCCCCACTTTCATGGTCGTCGTCCCGCGCCTGTTCGAAGTGCTGCGCACCCGCATCATGAAACAGGTCGAAAAGCAGGGGCGCGTCGCCAACTTCATGATGGATTCCGCGCTCAAGATCAGCGAGAATTCGAAAGAAGGCAAAAAGCGTCTGCGCGACCGGCCTCTAGATGCCTTGGTCGAGCGGACCCTGCGCCCGAAAATCCGCGCCAAGTTCGGCGGACGGATCAAGGGGATGGTCTCAGGCGGCGCGCCGCTCAACCCAGATGTCGGCAATTTCTTCGATGCGATGGGCCTCACCATGCTGCAAGGTTACGGCCAGACCGAGGCCGGGCCCGTGATGAGCTGCAACCGCCCGAAGGTCGGGCTGAAGATGGACACGGTCGGTCCGCCGATGCGCGGCGTCGATATCAAGATTGCCGAGGACGGCGAAATCCTGTGCCGCGGCGAACTTGTCATGCATGGTTATTGGCAGAACGACGCGGAAACCGCGCGCACCATCATCGATGGTTGGCTGCATACCGGCGATATCGGCCACCTCGATGACAAGGGGCGGATCGTCATCACCGATCGCAAGAAGGACATGATCGTCAATGACAAGGGCGACAATGTCGCACCGCAGAAGATCGAGGGGATGCTCACGCTACAGCCCGAGATCGCACAGGCGATGGTCAGCGGCGACAAGCGGCCTTACGTCGTCGGATTGGTGGTGCCGGATGCCGAATGGGCCCTGGAATGGGCGCGTGCAAACGACGAGAAGTTCGATCTGAAGGCGTTGCAGGACCTCCCCGCCTTCAAACAGGCAGTGCGCAAAGCGGTCGACCGAACGAATGAAGACCTCTCGGTCATCGAGAAGGTTCGCAAGTTCGAATTCGCCGACGAAGCGTTCTCGATCGAGAACGAGGAAATGACGCCGAGCATGAAAATCCGACGTCACAAGATCCGCGACCGCTACCAGGAACGGCTCGATGGGATGTATCGTGGGTGAGCGCGCCATGATCAGCGCTCAAAACTGTGCCGCGCGGCAATTCCCTACTGATCTCAGTGTACGAACCCTAGAAAGTCGGATTATGCAGCTCTGTCCCAGCGCCGAATGCGCGTGTCCCGCAGCGCCGCAATCGTCCGACCAACCGATTCGGCGAGTTCGTAAACGGCATGTCGATACATTAGAGAATGCGCCTTAACGTTCAGCGTGGCCAAAGGAAGGCTACCTTCGTCGGCATTTTTGTAGGCCTTCAATATTGCGGTACGATCATATGGCGCATCCAACGCAGGTGATTCCTCCAAAACTTGTAGAAAATACTTTGCGTCCCGTCCTGACCACAAATGTTCATCCGTACGAAAATATCTAATCTGTGAGCTTGGCACTTTGTCTTGAATCTGATCGAAATAAGGCTGGGTAGCCCAGGACGGCATGTAATGGCTGACCATATCTTCGATCAGCTGACAATTTACCTTCCGCTGAAACGTATCCATCCCGCCGCTTCTTATGTATTCTGGTATGAGGAAGGGAAGGATTTGCGAAGTCGCCGTCATGCCAGGCGTCTGTGCGCCCGCCATTCTTCCTACAAGATACCAATAGTCGAAAAACCTGTATCCTGAGATCCCGCTGTCCTGTGCATCGAGAAAACGCGACAGCACAATCTCATCAATCGGTTGGTCGTATTCGTCGATTATGAAATGAAGCGCCGTCTTGCTCGTGATCGGATGGTCTGGAAGACGTGCATAAGCTGGTATCGTTCTAATTTCCTCTAGCCAAGTTTTGACATTCTTTACAAATACGCCACTCATTTGGTTCGGACGATAGTAGTAGGCTTTCCCCAATTCCCCGCCATTGCCTGCGAATGAAACATGCGCGGTGTCGAACATGTGAAAAGGGGTCTTTACATTGCACCTGCTGTAAAGGGCGGAGCTTAGGCCGACCCCTTCCTGAGCGTAAGCCCAAGCGGATGCCCGATCCTCGATCGGGACGTATGCGTTCTGTTTGCGCTCTAAACCGCGCCAGAGAGCAGTGCCATCCTGCCTGACCGCCAAATCTTCGTTTTCGAAACGATCGAAATTCGGGAGCTTTTCGATAAGTGATTTTGCAATAATGCGCTCTAGCTCAGGCGGATAGGCCGTTCGCGCGGTGCACTGCTCTGGAAAATGATGAAAAGCAAAAGCAGCGGAGGCTCGCGAATCCCTTCCACCGCTAATCGCAACATCCATAGTCTCGTATCTACCCAGGCTCTTGACCTCGGCAGCTAGCATCTTCAGCCCTTCGAAAGGATCGGGAGCTTCGGTCCTAAACCAATCTAAGACCGACCTGTCATGCTTTATGTCATGACCATCGGCCGAGATGGCTAGTGTCGCACCAGGCTTATTGCGATGCAGGCCATCGAAGGGAGATAGCTCGTCGAACATATAGCCATTGCGATGCTCTGCGGCCCAACCAAGATCGCTCAATCTCGGTTTTTTCAATAGGATAAGGTGAGGCGCAATTAGGCGATTTGAAATGCAAAAACCGTTTATGTCGCTCGTGCGGTATGTGCGGGAATAGCCCGCCACATCCGTCGCAACGGTGACAATCGAGTTCTTTTTATCGAAATCTATCAGGAAGAAGGGGGGATGCATTTCCTGAAGGACACCGGGTTGCTTGATCGCGTCAGCCAATTCGAAGAGATCAAGCGGCGCCCCATTCAGGGCAGATGAGTATCCGTAGGGCGCACCGGAAATCGCCACCAACCGATGCTCGTCCTCCATCACACGATTGAAATTTTCGTTTTCGAAGTCCTGCCACATGATGTGGCATCCAACACGAGTATGCTCGTTGTATTGGCGGACGACATTTACTTCATGGCCAAGCTCGATCCGATAATGATTTTCGATTGCTGAGAATCTTTTGGCGACATGTGCGCCGCCCACGAAGTTATCTAGCTTGAAAGCAGTAAATATGATCACGGAATTCTCCAGGAGAGCACCCACGGTGCCTAGGTTGCGACGCTTTACGCTGCAACTCCGCTGATCCTGTTTTGAGCAACTTTAATACTCTTGCTTTCCAGAAATCCGCAACACCAGGCCTGCAACCAAACTATATTGCTGGTCCTGAAGTAGAGGCTTTACGCCGTCTCCACGTCCTCGATGAACTCGGGATAGAAGCTGGGCTGCGCATCCGACCAGGCGGGTGCGGTCGCGGCGGCTTCGCTCAGGCTTTGGAGCAGCATCTTGCGGCGTTCGGGACGGATTTGCGGCAAAGCCGCGGCGGCGCAGAATACTGCCGGCAGATACGGACGCGCTTCGGGGCCGAGCAGACGCTCGTACAGAAACCGGAACGCTGAGAACGACGCGAGCCGCTCCTGCTCGAGATCGAAAGTCACAGTGCGAAGAAGTTTGCCGAGAAACTGCTCGATCTCGCCCATGGTCCCGCCCTTGGGCACGAGGTCGCGCAAAGCTTTGAGATCCTGATAGGCAACATACTGGCGGCGGATCGCAGTGTTTTCCTGCTCCGTCCGACCCCAAAGGCGAAACGCATCACAGCGCGCCAGCCCAATGTCGAGGCTGCACTTTATATAGCGCTGCTCGCACGCGGCGAAGCTTGCAAATTCGCGCATTTCGCCAATGGCCAAACTGGTGGTGCTGGCAAGTGTCACGGTCGTCTCCCCTGTTGCGAGGAGTGTTTTCGCCGAGCATGGTTAATTTTGCGTTAGGGCAGTTAGCCGGAAATGACATCGGCCCAATCGGGGTGCCGATCGGCCTGCGCATTGAAGAAGGGGCAGAGCGGGACGATCTTGAATCCCTTCTCACGCGCATCGGCGACGACACGCTCGGCCAGTATTTTGCCGTACCCTCTTCCGCGAAAGGCATCGGGTACACCGGTGTGATCGACGATAATCAAAGTGTCCGATGCGCGCGAAAAGGTCAGCTCCGCCTCCTCGCTCTCCCCGTCCGGACGGATCACATAACGCCCTTTCGATCCGTGATCTTCGAGGGTGATTTGCGGCTGAGCATCGTTCATCAGATCAGTCCCGCGAGTGGGGAGCTGGGATCGGCGTATTTGCGGCGGCCCATCCGCCCGGCGAGATAGGCTTCGCGTCCGCCTTCGACCGCAAGCTTCATCGCGCGGGCCATGCGGATCGGATCTTTCGCCTCGGCGATGGCGGTGTTCATCAGAATGCCGTCGCAGCCGAGCTCCATGCCGACCGCCGCATCCGAGGCCGTCCCCACGCCTGCATCGACGAGTACCGGGACGTTCGCGCCCTCGACGATCAGGCGAATCGTGACCTGATTCTGGATGCCGAGGCCCGACCCGATTGGCGCGCCCAGCGGCATGATTGCGACCGCGCCTGCATCTTCCAATTGCTTGGCTGCGATTGGATCATCGACGCAGTACACCATCGGCAGGAAGCCTTCCTTGGCGAGTGTTTCCGTTGCTGCCAGCGTTTCGCGCATGTCGGGGTAGAGCGTGCGCGCTTCGCCGAGCACTTCGAGCTTGACCAGGTCCCAACCACCCGCCTCGCGCGCCAGCCGCAAGGTGCGCACGGCGTCGTCACCGGTGAAGCACCCTGCAGTGTTCGGCAGATAGGTCACTTTCTTGGGGTCGATATAGTCGGTCAGCATCGGCGCGTTCGGATCGCTCACATTCACGCGCCGCACGGCGACTGTGACGATCTCGGCGCCGCTTGCCTCGAGCGCGGCAGCATTCTGTTCGAAATCCTTGTACTTGCCGGTGCCGACGATCAGCCGGGATGTGAAGGTTCGCCCCGCGACGCTCCAAGTGTCGGCGCTACCCTCGTCGGCATGATCGCCGCCGCCCACGAAATGCACGATTTCCAGCGTGTCGCCTGACGACAAGGGCGCATCCTCGAGCGTCGAACGCGGCACGATATCGCCATTTCGCTCGACCGCGACCTTTTCGGGGGTCAGTTCCAGTTCACGGACCAGGTCCGCGATTGTCGCGGCCGCCGTCTGCCGCGGCTCACCGTTCAGCGTGATGCTTTTCGTATCGCTCATGGGAGGTGAAATAAGCCCCAGCGCAGCAAGCGCAACCGAGAGTTTATGAGGTCAGCCGCGGATCAGCCTTTGCGGGCAAACGGGCGCAGGTTGAGAAGATGGCCGGCTGATACCAGCAATACGCCAATCAGGGTGAGAACCGCTTCGCCTGCACCATGCGGCATGGCAAGCGCGCCGCCCATGAACGTAAGCCCTGTCATGGCGGTTACAAAAGGAGCAGCGCGGCGATGCTTGAGTGCACCCCAGCCAATAGCAACCGCTGCAATAATCAGCGCGAGCGCAAGGCCGATCCGGTGAATTTCAGGCGCCAGCAGAAAATGTCCGCCAAGTCCCAAGGCCGACACGACCACGATCGTCGCAACGCAGTGCAGCGCGCAGAGCCCTGCCACGGCAATGCCTGCGCGGTCGAGCCGCTGGCGAATCGAGAGAAAGGTGTCAGTCATCTGCTGGATGTGCAGATATGTAACATTATCACATTTCGCAAGCCCTGAGGCTTAGGATTATCGATTCAGAGGCATTCTTGCGCCCTTTGCAAAGTGCTTTGCGGCAAACAGACTTGCGTATTCACCCCTCGCGGCACATTTACGCGGCCATCATGGCCACCAGCGCTCTTTCTGCAGATCTACATGGATCCGACGGCAATATCCGCAGTCGCCCCTTGGCTATCGCAAGATGGCTCGAGATCGTGGCGGCCTTTGTCGTGGTCATTGTCCTCGTCGGCGGGATCACACGGCTGACCGAAAGCGGACTGTCGATCACTGAATGGAACGTGGCCACCGGCATCCTTCCGCCCTTGAACGAAGCGGCATGGCAGGAAGAATTCGCCAAATACCGCGCGACGCCTGAATACCGGCTCGAGGCAAGCGTCGGCGGAATGACACTCGCCGATTTCAAGTTTATTTTCTTCTGGGAATGGTTCCACCGGTTGCTAGCCCGGCTGGTGGGCGTGGTCTATGCGCTACCGCTCCTGTGGTTCTGGATGAAGGGCGCGATACCAGCTGGCTACAAGCCGCGCCTGATCGGACTGTTGGCCCTCGGCGGACTTCAGGGGCTGTTCGGCTGGCTCATGGTCCAGTCCGGTCTCGTCGGCGATATGACCGACGTCAGCCACTTTCGCCTCTCTCTGCACTTGCTGACAGCGCTGCTGCTGCTCGGCGGGCTCGTCTGGACGGCGAGGGATATGCGCAGGCTCGCGCGGGAGCCAGCCGCCGCACCTGCCCCACTGACAGCGGCATCGGCGCTCGTTGCGGTAGTGCTGTTTGTACAATTGCTGCTCGGCGCCTGGGTGGCTGGCCTCAATGCAGGGCACGCCGCCTATGACTGGCCGCTGATGAATGGCAGGCTGATTCCCGAAATCGACTGGTCGAGCGGATTTGTCTGGACGCTTACCCACGATCCGTTCCTGCTGCATTTCCTGCACCGCTGGTGGGCGTGGATTGCGGTGATTGCGCTCGTCTGGCTTGCGCGCCGCGTGCGAAAGACCGACCGGTTGGCGTCCATCCTGGTGCACAGCGCCTTCGGGCTGATGATCCTGCTCGGCATCGCGACTGTGCTGTCCGGCGTCTCGCTCTGGCTTGCGGCCATGCACCAGCTGACCGGAGCGCTGCTTGTCGCATCGACCGCATGGGCTATGCACAGCGACGGCGTGAACCGTCAGTCCCGGCGCGCGCAATGAGGAATACGGGCGCCGCCCTGGTCTGGTGCCCGTTCCCCGATCGTGAAACGGCGCGTGCGACTGCCGCGCGGCTTCTCGACGAATCCCTGATCGCCTGCGCCAACATTGTCGGTGAAATCGAATCGATCTTCGAGTGGGAAGGCGAGCGCTCAAGTGGCACAGAAATCGCAGTCCTCCTCAAAACGACCAGCGAGAGGCTGGAAGAGGTCGTTAGCCGCTTGGGCGAACTCCACCCCTATGATACCCCGGCGATCGTGGGTTGGTGCTGTGATCAGGCCTATCCGGCAACGCTGGATTGGCTGATGCTTCAGACGAGACCCACACTACAATAGAAAGCCGTCATAACAGACGGCTAACAGGGTCGGAGAATTAGATGACGAGAGCAACTCGTCGCGGGGCCATTTCCGGGTGGGCCTGCCTGGGCATTGGCGCGGGGGCCGCCATGATGCCAGCACCAGCGTCAGCGACAAAACCGATAATAGCGCCCACTGGGCCAATGCGGCTGAAGCGGCGGATTACGCGGTCACTCCATGATGGCAGCGCGCTTGTTATCAGGCGCGAATGGCAAGTGCGTTTCGCAAGCCAAGGGAAGGGATTGTCCATTGCTGGTCGCCAGCTTTCCGCGAATGTCGAAGCGCCCGCCGCGCTCGCTTCGCTTGCGCGAATTGAGGAGAACCGCTCCACAGATGCGATGTGGCCCATCCTTCTGTCTGAAAACGGTCTGATTGCCGCCGCCGGCACCTATACGCAGGAAGATGATTTGGAGGCCGCAGCCAGGCAGGCAAACTCGATCATCGCCAAGCGCAAGGAAAGCGCGGATGCGAAAGCGGTGCACAGGATGAACATCGCGCAGCTCCAGAAAGCCGGCGGGGCCTTGCTGGATACGCTCCCACCCGACCTGTTTTTCCCCGCCGGGGACGAGCCGCGCGAGATGTTGCGCACGGTCGAAATGGCCGGTGGTCAGTCGGGCCGCTTCCTGGTTCGGTACACCGCGAAGCGCGCGCCAGACAAGGCATGGCTCAGCAGTGCTCGCCGCACCATCATCACGGCGATTGGCGATGATGAACGCGAGTCCTCGGAAAGCTGGTCGATGTCCGCTTTCTAGCGCGGAATAGATGCAAGCGAATTAGCTTTGTCTGCACAAAAGAAAGGCCCGGTGTCTGAGGGTCGAGTTCAGACACCGGGCGAGATGCGCGCGCCCTTGGGGGGGTCAGGGACTGGGCGCGTCGCTATGCGACTATTGGAGCGAACTCTGGAGTGGATGTTCAGCCCGATAGTCGGCAATCGCTAAGAGCCACCCCAGAACGGACTTCGTAATGTCCCAGGTGCGGCGCTTTTCGTTTACGGAGACAAGGGTCTCTTCGACCAGCCGCAGCGCGACCTCATCCGTGTTTCGTTGTGAGAAATAGATTTCGAGACAAATCTCGAATTCCTGAAGCAGCTGCGCGAAAGCGCGCTTGTCGCCGATCAGTGAGCGGTTCATCAACGACCGCCAAGCGGGTGGATCCTCGTATCCGACATAAGCCTCGGCGGTCGCGGGTCGGCGAGCAACATCGGGAAGCTTAAAGCGCGGATGCTTTACAGTGCCTTGAAATGGGAAGCCACTTGGGCGTCCGGCCGGTCCTGAGCTCCCTGCCATTATAGTATTCTGGTAAAGGCTCATACCGCCCTCCGCTTCTCTGACGACCCACCTCGGTTCGTGATTTGCAAAGTGCTGTGTTTGGCCGCGACGGTATTTCACGATCACCGCGGGATTGTTCAAATTCCGGATGGCATCCGGTATTTGCTGCGTTTTCGCTGAAAGTGACTGGTGCAGCCAGCGAATCACGAAAACCGCGCCGCGATTTCGAAAGCACGTTGCCGATAGTGCGCCGAAGGTTTCATCAGCAGAGCCTCCGGCCAATCCGGATTGGCTAATCGTCTGAAAGGTCGCTCGTTTCATGCCGGAGAAAGCCGAGATGGCGCAGCGACTTATACGCGATGACGTGCAGTTCATTTCCAGTCTGCTGAATATCGAGCGTCGCAACCTCGTTCCCGATTGCTATGCTGATTGTGCGAAAGCGCTGCGCGCGCTCAGCCTCAGGATCGAGATGCTGTCTTTCGTCGACAACTTCATCTTTGCGCAGGATGGCAATGCGGATTTGCCGGCCGATGAATTCCTCGCCGCCTTGATTGAGCTTGTCACCGACCGTTTCAAATTTACCTTGAAAGGCCTTTTGGTCGAAGTCGGCGGCCACCTCTCACACCGCAAGGGCCGCGGCATTGCCCTCATTCTCAACGAAGTTCTGATCGGCTGGATGCGCGGCCGCTCGTCCGATGACGCTAGCGAAGCGATCTTCGAATTCGCGCGCGCGCAGGGCGAGATCATGCTCAAGATCGAGCTATCGCCTTTGATAGACGAAGAGAGTGAAGTAAGTAGCCTAGTGTTGACCGAGTTGCTGCGCGAGCATGCCGGGCACATGGAGCCTGATAGTCTCGTGGGCGAGAACGGATGGAGAATTGCGCTGCCTGACCCGCATCATCTCAAGTTTTCACGCGCCCCTTAGGGACAAGGCATGGCGAAGGTGCTCATCATCGAGAATGACCGGATAGCTGCCCGGGATCTGTTCGAGATCGTGGAATCGCTCGGGCACGAAGGGGTTGGTATTGCGGCCAATTTCGAAGATGCGAAAGCTCTGGCCTCCGAGCATGTGCCGGACATCGCCTTGATCGACATTCACATCGATGGGGAGAAGGACGGGATCGCTCTCGCGACCGAACTGCGCGAGGATCACTCGATGGCTCTCGCGTTTCTCACTAGCCATGCCGACAAGCAAACGGTCGCGAAAGCATCTGCGATCCGCCCCAACGGTTATCTGATCAAACCGTTCGACCCTGCCTCCGTCGATGCACTCGTAAGCACGGCGCTTGCCAATTACGATACCACGCAGGCGAGCATAGATTGCAAGCGCATGCTCGAAAGCGAGGGGCCACAGAAATCGGCACTGAGCGAAACGCATGCAAACAGGGTAAGCGATTACATCGACCACCATCTGGATGAGCATGTGAAGATCGAAGAGCTCGCTGCTTTATGCGGACTGGGCGAATCCTCGTTCACGCGTCAGTTCCACGCCCGGTTCGGCACCTCACCTTACAATTTCCTCATCACGCAGCGGATTGGAGAGGCAAAGCGTCTCCTGCGCAATACCGGCTGGTCGATCGCAGACATTGCCCTCGCGGTTGGTTTTTCGAACCAGGCGCACTTCACGACCACATTCAAGAAGTTCGTGGAAGTGACTCCGTCGGAATACCGCAGACTGACGCATTAGCGCCGCCGGGATCGTCACCCGGCAGAGCTACGGTATTATTTTACCTCCTCTGAATGCCCCGGTTTCACTTGACTTGAGAGCGATTGCCGCACAAATGCGCCGCACCCGAACGCCTCGGCAAACGCAGGGGCGGGATTGGCCAGACCTTACTCGGACGTCGTTCGCGAGTTTGGATCCAGCACCATCACAACCGATTTTGGTTTAAGGACACAGCAGCCATGAAGGCTATCAGCAAGCAGACCCGGTCGATCAAACCGGCAGAGGTCGAAAAGAAGTGGCACCTGATCGACGCAGACGGTCTCGTCGTAGGTCGTCTCGCCGCGATCATCGCCAATCACCTGCGCGGCAAGCACAAGCCGAGCTACACCCCGCATGTCGATTGCGGCGATCATGTAATCGTGATCAATGCCGACAAGGTGAAGTTCACCAGCAACAAGGCGACGAAGAAGGTCTATTACAAGCACACCGGCCATCCCGGCGGTATCAAGGAAACGACGCCTGCGAAGATTCTCGAAGGCCGCTTTCCTGAGCGCGTGCTTTCGAAAGCTGTCGAGCGCATGATCCCGCGTGGTCCGCTGGGCCGCCAGCAGATGAAAGCTCTTCACCTCTACAACGGCACCGAGCATCCGCATGACGGTCAGAACCCGACCGTGCTCGACGTTGCTTCCATGAACCGCAAGAACAAGGTCACCGCGTAATGGCTGACGAAAACAACACCGTCTCCGATCTTTCGGATCTGAAGGAAATCGCCGGTGACGCTCCTGCTGCGGATGCAGCGGAGATCGCTGAGACGACGGCACAGAACCCACCCGCCCCGCTGCGCGAGCAGGAGCTCGACGCTCAGGGCCGCGCCTATGCAACCGGCCGCCGTAAAGACGCGACTGCCCGTGTCTGGGTAAAGCCGGGTTCGGGCAAGGTAACCGTCAACGGCAAGGATCAGGAAGTGTATTTCGCACGTCCGACTCTGCGTCTGATCATCAATCAGCCGTTCGCCATCACCGAGCGTGAAGGTCAGTATGATGTCGTCGCAACCGTCAAGGGCGGCGGCCTCTCCGGTCAGGCCGGCGCGGTAAAGCATGGCATCAGCCAGGCTCTCGCCAAGTACGAACCGGCGCTTCGCGCAACCGTGAAGTCGGCTGGCTTCCTCACCCGCGACAGCCGTGTGGTCGAGCGTAAGAAATACGGCCGCGCGAAAGCTCGCCGTAGCTTCCAGTTCTCGAAGCGTTAATCCGCCGGGAACTCATACCAGTATACGAAAGGGCGGCTCCCACCGGGATGCCGCCCATTTTGTTTGTGCTAGTTATGCGGTCAGCGCTGCATCGCGAGGATGCCCCAAGATAGGCCCGTGCCTGTCAGAAAAAGCGGCCATGACCAGAACACTTCCTTATTACCCAGCGCCATCGAATGCACCGCCAAGGCACCGCCGCTCGACCCTTGCGAGCCGACCACGATGGCAACCACCAGCGTAAGAGCCGTTCCGAGTACAAAAGCTTTTAACATGTCCATTGTCTGCACCTCCCATGGACGTGTTCGTGAAATGCGTCGCATTCCCTCCGCATGGCTTCGGGAATCTTCGTATTCATGAAGAACAAGTTCTTAACGAGGATCGGCTAAGAAAGGTTAAAGATGCAGTGGCCGATTTGAGTTCGCTGCTCGACGCTTAAGAATCGGCAGGCGTGAGTGTCCGAAGCTCGGTCTCGATACGGCCGCCCTGCTCGCAAGTGATGACACGGTACGACGGCGGAGCACCGTTTCGCAGTCTGGTCGATAAAGTGCCCGTTCCGAGCATCCGCAATGAATGCCCTCCCCGCTCCCGAACCTCGTCGAAAGGTACGTGGACGTGACCAGTCACGATTGCATGAGCGCCAGTGGCGGCGATCGCAGAAAATGCCTTGTCTCCGCCGATTGTCGGGTTCTCGTCATCTTTCGGACCAAGCAAGGGATGGTGCGCCGTCACTATGATCGTGCGCGGGTCGCCATCCAGCTCGCGCAGCAAAGCAATGGTAAGCGCCAGCGCTTTATCGGTGACGAAGCCGTCAGACCACGGAAAGCGCGGTTGGGCGCGCACGGTTGTCTTCAGCGGAACGAACACGACATCTTCGGATTCGAATGCGCCACCGGCCGCTTCGACCAACCCCCGATAGCGGCGATAGGGATCGGTAAAGCGCTCCAGCAGATTGTAATACGGCATGTCGTGATTGCCGGGATCGAACAGCACCGGCACTTTCAACCCCTCGAACCATGCCGCCGCTTCGGCGTACTGGAGCTTTGTTGCGCGCTGCGTCAGGTCGCCGGTGCACAGGATCACATCTGGGCGCTCTTCTTCGACGGCGCGCTCCACCGCAGCGATCGCGCCGGGATCTTCGACACCAAAGTGCACATCGCTGATATGGAACAAGCGCGTAGCCATGGCTTCCTCAAAGCGGGAAAGTGCCGCGCATGCAACGCCCAATCGCGCGTGTCACACTCTCCCGGTCAGAAGCAGCCAGGCCGTGAGGCCGTTCAACGCCGTGTAGGCGAGATAGCCCCAGGCTAGCCCCGGCCATCCGTTCGCTGCGAGCAGCATCGCGGCAAGAAGGATGAGAAATTCCGCCACCAGCGTCAGCCGTCCGCCCAGCATGTGGATGAAGCGGGGCATCTGCTCGATCGCTGGGTGATTACTGGCGAGCACCGCGCGATGCAGCGTGAAGTTGCCGACGCCCAGCACGAATATGATAATGACTGCTGTCCACATCATTACATTATGGCGTAATCGCTCGTCGGATCAAAACATCCGTTGGTCGGCGAGTTTCTGTCGCCCGTCCCGATGGCCCAACGTCAATCGACCGATACGCGCCATTTGGTCGAACCTCGCGTGATCGAAAACAGTTGTAGGCGTATCTCTTTATTCGACAGGCAGCTTGGCATCCCCGGCTCGTAAACCTTTCGAGCGCCAAGGCCTGCGGAGGAGAATAGAAATGAAGACTTTTGCAATCGCTGCCGCTTCGTTCGGTTTGATCGCGACATCGGCCCCGGCACTTGCCGACACGGTCGAACAGAATTCCGAAACGATAAGTATCGCCGGCCTCGATCTTTCAACGGCCGAAGGCCAGGAGATGCTCGATCGCAGGATCGATCGCGTTGCGCGCACCGTTTGCGGTGTCGGTAAAACTCGCACTGGCACTCGCATTCCTTCGCACAGCGCCCGTACTTGCTACGAAAAAGCGGTCGTAAGCGCCAAGGAGCAAGTTGCAGCCATGATCGAAAGCGCACAACGCGGCGGCTGATCCCGGCGCAAATATATGGGCTGCGCCTCGCGCTTCGGCGCGACGGGCGCGGACATGGCGGTCCGAACCCTACTTAGTCCCAGGGTTCGGACCGCCACTTTATTGGCAGAAATGGGGGGGATTGCTAGCCCCTATCGGCGCCTTAGCGTCCGGCCATGGACTTGACCTTCGGCAGGTAAGTTCGCCCGATCCTCAGCGCTTCGCCGCCTTGTAGCTCCGCCGACCAGACCCCCAGCCCATCGTGCCGTAGTCCGCGAATATTGTCGCGGCGCAGGATCGTCGAGCGGTGAATCCTGATGAACTTGTCCGGATCGAGGCGCGCTTCCAACCCGGCGATGGTCTGCAAGAGCAGATAGGACCGCGGTGCGTCCGGCGTGCCGACATGAAGCCGCACATAATCGCGCTCGGCATCGATTTGGTGCACTTCGCTAACCGCGATCCTGAGCAATTCGGATCGGTGCGGCACCCACAGTTCCTCGAGCCATTCGCTGGAGCTTTCCTTGCGCTCACCGCGGCGAGCGACGGCTCGCTCAATCGCGCGTTCGAGGCGGTCACTGGATACCGGTTTGAGCACGTAATCGATCGCTTCCAGATCGAAGGCTGCGACCGCGAAATGATCGTGCGCGGTAACGAAAATCACCGCTGGCGGCTTTTCGGCCTCGGCGAATTTTCGCGCAACGCCCAGCCCGTCCAATTCGGGCATGGTCATATCGAGCAGCACGAGATCGGGATCGAGCTTTTCCGCAAGCCGCAGAGCCGCTGCACCATCGCTGGCGGTGCCGACCACCCGGATCGCGGGAAGCTCAGCACAAATCACCTGGATCCGCTCTACCGCCAGCGGTTCGTCATCGACGATCAACGTTCGCAGCGCGGTGCCTTCATCCGCTTTTTCAACCATAACGTGGAGCCTGCCGTGTCAAAGGTATTCTGATTTCAGTCTTGTAGCCTGAGGCAACGGGTGCCGAAGAAAAGCCGACATCCGGCCCGAACCGCGCCTCGAGCCGGTCGCGGACGTTGGCGAGCCCGATACCAAAACCGTGCGCTGCTCCTTCGGGAATGCCGGGGCCATCGTCCGCCACGGTAATGACGAGCCGGTCGAACTCCTCCCGCGCCTTGACGCTGATTGTCACCTTCCGCGAAACGGGGGAAACCGCATATTTGACCGAGTTTTCGACCAGAGGCTGCAGGATCATTCCCGGTACGCGCGCGTCTTCGAGGTCTTCGGGAAGGTCGAAGTCACATGTAAGCCGCTCGGGAAAACGCACGGCTTCAATGTCGAGATAGAGCTTCTGGAGGTCGAATTCGTCCTTCAGCTGCACATCGCTGGTGGGCTCATCGGCAAGGCTGTGCCGGTAAAACCGGCTGATCGTCTGGATCATGCGCTCGGCGCGATCCGCCTTGCCGGTCATCACCAGCGCGGACAGCGAATTCAGCGTGTTGAAAAGGAAATGCGGATTCACCTGATAGCGTAGCGATCGCAGCTCCGCCGCTTTCGCGGCCGAGCGAAATTCCTGCTCACGGCGCTCGGCCACACGCGCCTGAGCGATCGCCAGCAGCGCGATATACAGCGCCGACCATAGCAGCAGGATGTAATAGCGGCTCAGCCCAGCATCGATCAGCGAATACCAGGTGGCTCCCGCCTCCTTGGCATCCTGAAGAACCAGCGTAACGGTTGGCGGATTGTCAGCGTCGAATTCCTCGCTGTTTTGCCATTGCCACTCGCGCGGCGCGGCAATCTCTGCCAGCAGGTTGCCGGATTCGTCGCGGCGAAGGGTGAAACCGCGTTCTTCGGCAAACCGCTGCTCCAGACGCTCGTTGAGCGGTGCGAAGAGGACCTGGTTGACCTGCGCTATGGCGAGCGCTCCGGGGAGCGCCGCAATGAGTGCGACGACGAATAGCACCCAGCGCTTGCGAGCCTCGAACAGCCTCAAGATGAACCACAGCACCATCGTTATCAGGATGGCGAAGGCGCACACGATGGATCGGCGCCAGAAAAGCTCGAATTGAATGTCGAGACCCAGAAAGGACCCCCGCGCTGAGATCAGCACGAAGTAAACCGCCCACAGCGCCACCATTGAGAGGATCACCGTCCTGAACGGGACGCTCACCTCATCTTTGCGCGAAGGCGCGGGCAAAGGAATAGCTGCTACCATCTATGTGTTGCGAGATAGCGACTGCGGGCGTCATCCGCCAGCAACACTCGGGCGGGTCGTCGGACAGGGTAAGTACTTGGTCGAATGGCAGCTCGTCCCACAAGCAGACCGCCGCGCCGAATCAGTCGCGCGGCTTGATCATTTCCGATGGGACGATCCATTCGGCGAACTGCTCTTCCGTAAGCAGACCCAGCTCGATCCCCGCCTCTTTCAAGGTTGTGCCGTCAGCATGTGCCTTTTTGGCGATTTTTGCTGCGTTATCATAACCGATATGAGGATTAAGGGCGGTCACCAACATCAGGCTTTCGTTCATCAATTTGTCGATTCGGTCGGTGTTCGCCTCGATCCCCATCACGCAATTGTCGGTAAAGCTGCGCGCCGCATCGCTGAGCAGGCGGATCGATTGCAGGACGTTGTAGATCATCACCGGCTTGAACACGTTGAGTTCCAGATGCCCGTGCGATCCGGCGACGCTGACTGCGGTGTTATTGCCCATCACCTGCGCGCACACCATCGTCAGCGCCTCGCACTGGGTCGGATTGACCTTGCCCGGCATAATCGAGGAGCCTGGCTCATTGGCTGGTAAGGAAATTTCGCCAAGCCCGCTGCGCGGCCCGGATCCAAGCAGGCGAATGTCGTTGGCGATCTTCATGCCGCTCACTGCGACCGAATTGAGCGCGCCCGACAGCTCGACCAGAGCGTCATGCGCCGCCAGCGCTTCGAATTTGTTGGGCGCGGTGACGAAGTCGTGCCCTGTCATGTCGGAAACCTGTGCGGCAAACTTCTCCGCAAAACCGGCCTTGGAATTGATCCCGGTGCCGACCGCCGTTCCCCCTTGCGCGAGCTCAAGTACGCGGGGCAGCGCATTCTCGATCCGGGCAATGCCGTATTCGACCTGCTTGGCGTAGCCGGAGAATTCCTGGCCCAGCGTGAGCGGCGTTGCATCCTGCAAGTGCGTGCGCCCGATCTTCACGATATCGGCAAAGGCGCCCGCCTTTGCGTCCAGCGCTTTGTGCAGATGCTCCAACGCGGGCACCAATTGCTCGATCGTCTCGCTCGCCGCAGCGATGTGCATCGCCGTAGGAAAGGTGTCGTTGGAGCTCTGCCCCATATTGCAGTGATCGTTCGGATGAACCGGATCCTTGCCTCCACGTGTGCCGGTCAGCAATTCGTTCGCGCGGCTGGCAATCACTTCATTGGCGTTCATGTTCGATTGCGTGCCCGAACCGGTCTGCCACACGCTCAGCGGAAATTGCTCGGCAAGCGTACCATCGATGACCTCACCGGCAGCCTCGACAATCGCGTCACCGATTTTGGCGTCGAGCACGCCAAGTTCCATATTGGCGCGCGCGGCGGATTTCTTCTGAATTCCCAGCGCCTTGACCAGTGGCTCCGGCATGGTTTCCGTGCCAATGTCGAAATTGGCTAGACTGCGCTGAGTTTGCGCCCCCCAATGGGCGTCTACCGGCACCGCAACTTGGCCCAAGGAATCCGTTTCGATGCGGACATCACCTATCGCCCCAAAGATCGATCCATCGTTATGGCGGTGGTTTTCAATGTCACTCATCGACGCGTTCCTTGTCTCGGTAGATTGCAAAGGCTCCCTAAGCATCGCGCACGCTAGAGGTCAAAGGGATTGAAGCGTCGGCGCGCAGGGCCAAACCCCTTGGCCAATCGAGCCGCTAAAGCTAGGAAGGGTTGACGCGCTGTATTGCATGACTAATACAGCCACTCGGAGTTCACATGACGACCACGACAAAGCAGCCCGATACCGCCGCTGCCCGTAAAGCAATGATCGACAGCCAATTGCGCACCAGCGGCGTGAACGAGAAATTCGTGCTCGCTCGTATGATTGCGGTGCCGCGCGAGGATTACCTGCCGGAGGGCAAGGCGTCGCTTGCCTATATCGACCGCTCCATCCCCCTCGGCGATGGAGCCAATCTCGCATCACCCCTGTTCTACGGAAAGCTGCTGCTTGAGGCCGATCCGCGCGCCGAGGACAACGTCCTCATTGTCGAAGGCGGCACTGCCTATTTGGAGGAACTCGTCCGTCCTCTGGTGGCCGAAGTCGATACCGTAACCGCCGCAGATGCGGTCGCAGGCAAGCTGCCCGCTGGCAAGGCATATTCGCTGATCATGGTCGACGGCGCGATCGAGCAATTGCCGCCGGCTCTTGCGAGCGGCCTTGCAGACGACGGCCGGATCGCATCGGGCCTCGTCTTGCGGCAGGTGACGCGTCTCGCTTCGGGGCGAAAGGTCGCAGGGCAGGTGTCGCTGCAGGCTGTAGAAGACCTCGGAATTCCGGTTCTGCACGATTTCGACAAGCCAAAAGGCTGGACCTTCTGATGAAACGTTCCGCCGGTCTTGTGCGCAGCCTGTCTGCGACGATCAGCCTAGGGGCGCTCGCTGTGAGCGGACCCGCGCTGGCGGACACGCTGCGCGAAGCCCTGGTCGAAAGCTACAACACCAACCCGACGCTCCAGGCGGCGCGCTCCGACCAGCGAGCAACCGACGAGGGCGTTCCGATCGCGAAGGCATCGGGTCTGCCGACGGTCAATGTCACCGCGACACATATCGAGTTTCTCCGGCAGTCAGCGAACGCGTTTACCGCGCCCGAGCGTAATCTCGGCGTCAATGCAGCCTTGCTCGTCCCGGTCTATTCCGGCGGGGCGGTGCGGAACAATATCAAGGCTGCGAAAGAGCGTGTTTCGGCGGGGCAGGCGAGCCTCCGGAACACCGAAAGCACGCTTTTCAGCCAAGTCGTTGCAGCTTACATGGACGTGCTCCGGACAGAAGCACTCGCGTCCCTGTCCGCCAACCAGGTGGACGTGCTCGCGATCAATCTCGAGGCGACCAGCGACCGGTTCGAAATCGGCGACCTTACCGTGACCGATGTAGCCCAGTCCCGTTCCCGCCTTGCGGTTGCGCGCGGAGACTTGCGGGTTGCTCAGGCCAACCTGATTGCCGCTCGCGAGACCTACATCCAGCTTGTCGGCAGCGCTCCGGTCGATCTCCAGGCACCCCCACCCCTCCCGGGTCTTCCCGATGCCGTGGGAGAAGCGATCGTTATTTCTCTGGAGAGCAACCCCAACCTGATTTCGGCAAGAGAGCGCGCTCAGGCGGCCGGCTTCGACACCGAAGTGGCGGGCGCAGGGCGGCTTCCCACGCTCGGCCTCTTTGCCAATGGTGATTACAGCAATTTCTTCGGCACGCTTGGCGGTCCAATTGCGTCCACGCTCGTGCAGCAGGAAACCACGGCCAATGTCGGTGTGCGGCTGACCATCCCCCTGTTCCAGGGCGGTCTTCCTGCGGCGCAGCAACGCCAAGCAGGCGCTAGGGAGAGTGCTGCTCTCGAAGAAGTTATCCGGATCGAGCGGCAGATCATCGCCGAAACGCGGGCGACCTACTCGAACTGGCAGGCGTCATTGGCCGTTATCGAAAGCTCGCAGGCAGCCGTCGAAGCCGCTGAACTCAGCCTCGAAGGCGTGCGCGCGGAGAATTCGATCGGCAATCGCCAGATTCTCGACGTGCTCAACGCCGAACAGGAATTGCTCTCGGCCCGCGCTCAATTGGTTACCGCCCGGCGGAACGCCTATGTTGCAGGCTTCAACCTTCTCGCACTGATGGGCCGCGCCGAGGCGCGCGATCTCAACCTCGAAACAGGCGGACCGCTTTACGATCCGCAGGTCAATTACGAGCGCGTGAAGAACAAGCGCTGGGATTGGGCGCGCGATCCGGAACCCGAGGCGAAATCGAAGCGCACCGTTGACATTCCTGCCGCCGAAGCAACAATCGGACCCCAACTGGAACCCGGCGAATAGTTCGGACATTCCGATTCGGTATGGTTAATTGGGGCAAGGACTGACGTGGCGCAAAGCGAATCATCCGTCGAAGAAATCCTGGAATCGATCAAGAAAGTGATCGCCCGGGATAACCGCGAAAGCGCATTCGAAGTGCGCCGGATGCGGGAGGAAGAGGCTGAGCGCAGCGATCAGGTCCCGGGCGAGATAGACGGCGATGAAGTCCTCGACCTTTCCGATATGGAAATCGAAGAGGAAATTGCTGGACCCGAAACCGGTGACGTGCCGCCTACTGAGCCCGGGGAAGACGGCGTCGATCCGGAAGATACTCCGCTGATCACCGACGAAGTGCGCGGCGCGATGCAGGACAATCTCGCAGCATTGGCCATGCTGGCCGAGCCAGGCGCACGCCCGCAGATCGTTCGCTCGGGCGAGACCTCGCTCGAAGGGCTGACGCGCGAACTGCTTCGCCCGATGCTGGCAGAGTGGCTCGACAAAAACCTTCCGGGAATGGTCGACAAGCTTGTGCGCGCAGAAATCGCCCGGATCGCCGGCAAAAAGCGCTAACCCTCACGCTTGGATAACGGCGCGCCGGTGCGCTCCGCCCGGTTTCGCTGGCGCGGGGCGAATTAGCGCGTTACCGCTGCCATTCATGAACGTGATGCACATAATCCGTGCCGCTGCTGCGGCGACGATTTTCGCCTCGGCGCCGCTAATCGCGGACGACCATTCCTCGCAGCGATCCATCCCCGGCGTAACCGCGGCTCCGATGACCGCCGAAGACCTGATCGCCATACCGCGCCTGGGCGGGGCGACCGTGCGAAACGATCGCTATGCTGTGTATTCCGTGACCGAGGTCGATCCATCGGATTTCGAGAGAACCCGTCGACATTTCATTCTCGACCTGGCTGAAAACGGCGCAGAACCGATAGCGTTCGATCTGGGTATGTCCGCGAGCTCATTGTCCTTCGGCCCGGACGGCTTTCTCTATTTCCTCAGTTCCGACCACACCGACGAAACACAGCCTTTGCGCTCGAGGCTTTGGCGCGCGGCGATCGAGGGCGATGGGACGGCATCCGCGCCAATGCTCGTGGCCGATATGCCTGAGGCAGGTATTGCCGGGTTCAAGCTTGATCCGACCGGTACAAAAGTGGCGCTTTGGGCGCAAATCGCACGCGATTGCCCAAGCTTCGGGTGCGCAAGCGAGGAATCTACGATCGGTTCGGGTCGTCTTTACGATGGTGATATCGGGTTCTTCCGGCATTGGGACCGCTGGATCGAACCAGGCGTCTTCAACCGGGTTTTCGTCTTCGCCATCGAAGACGGTGAGGTGACGGGCGACGGCACTCCGTTAGACGGCGTTGATCCAGCGACTGGTATCACCGGCAACACGCCGACCATGCCGTTCGGCGGCGCAGAAGATGTCGCCTGGGCTCCCGATGGATCCGGCATCTATTTCGTCGCGCGCCAGGCGGACGAGCGCGAGCCGACCTCGACCGATCATGACATCTATTTCTCCGACCTTTCCGGCGCAGCTCCTGTGGAGCTCACCGCCGTCTATCTGGCGGTCGACATGGCACCCGCGCCCTCCCCCGATGGCCGCTACCTCGCTTACCTTGCCATGGCGCGGCCGGGATACGAATCCGATCGGCTGGTCATTCAGCTGCGCGATCTTGGTTCGGGCGAAACCCGCGCGCTGACCCAGGATGTCGATCTATCCTTCGGCAGCCTGATGTGGAGCGCTGACGGATCGCACCTGCTCGCCACTGCCACCGATGTCCTCGACACGCCGGTTTTCCGGATCGACCCGGCAACGGGTGAAACGACAAAGCTCGATCTGATTGCCGGTAACGAGGCGCATATCGGCAACCTAGTCTCGCTTTCCGGCGGCAGGTTGCTGTTCACACGCGATTCCATTGGCGCGCCGAGCGAGCTGTACCTTGCGCGGGGGAACCAGAAAGCGCGCCCGCTCACAGACAAGGTGACCAGCCGCATGGGAGAGATGGCGTCGACCGTCACCACCCGGTTCAGCTTCGAAGGGGCCGGAGGCGATACTGTCTGGGGCCAGATCACCCGGCTCGAAAACCAGACTGGGCCGATCCCCGCCATTCTCTACATTCACGGCGGCCCGCAGGGCAGCTTTCGCGATGGCTGGTCCTCGCGCTGGAACCCGCGCGTCGTTGCGAGCCAGGGCTATGCGGTGATCTCCGTCGATTTCCACGGAAGCACCGGATACGGACAGGCCTTTACCGATTCCATCAATCGCGACTGGGGCGGCAAACCTCTCGAAGACCTGCAAAAGGGTCTGGCCGCGGCATTGGAACTCGACAGCCAGATCGATGGGAGCCGCGCCTGCGCAATGGGCGCGAGCTATGGCGGCTACATGGTCAACTGGATCGCCGGGCGCTGGCCCGATCGCTTCAATTGCCTAGTCCAGCACGATGGCCTGTTCGACATGCGCAGCTTCTATTACTCGACCGAAGAGCTGTGGTTTCCGCGCTGGGATTTCGGTGGATCGTACAGCGAGGCGCGCGACGAGTACGAGCGCTGGAACCCCGTGAACCACGTCGACAATTGGAAGACGCCGATGCTCGTGATCGCGGGTGAGCAGGATTTCCGGGTCCCCTACACCCAGGGACTACAAAGCTTCACGGCTCTTCAGGAACGCGGTGTTCCGTCGCAATTGCTGGTTTTTCCGGACGAGAACCACTGGGTGCTCGGTGCGGAAAATTCGCTCCAATGGCACCATACCGTCTTTGCCTGGCTCGACCGCTGGCTGGCCGAAAGTCCGGAGGAAGAGATCTCGGAATGAGCGAAACCGACCTGCTCGCGGCGCAAACCGCACTCGGCAAGAAGTACGGCAATGAAGCCAGAGGCAACGAGATCGAGCGTCACATTTTCCTGTGCGCGCTTTCCGAAAAGGAAAAATGCTGCTCGCGCGCCGAAGGGGAAATTGCGTGGCAGTTTCTCAAGGATCGCCTGAAAGAACGCGGATTGGCAGGGCCAAAGCGCACCGCCGATCACCCAAGCGGTGCCGGCGGCGGGATCCAGCGGACCAAAGCCGACTGCCTGCAGATATGCGGATCAGGTCCGATCGCGGTCGTTTGGCCGGACGGTGTCTGGTATCACTCGTGTTCGCCGAACGTGCTCGAGCGGATTATCGAGGAGCATCTTGTCGGCGGTGTGCCGGTCGAAGATTTCCGGCTAACCCCGCCGACCTAGTTGTCGTCCTTATCGCCGAACAGCTCGTCCGCACTCGGCAGGCGATTATCGACCGATTCGTCATGGCCCGTCCCGTTCGACAGGAACACGAGCCCCATCAGCCCTCCTCCGAGCAGCATCGTGAAGGCAATGCCGAGAGCCGCGGCGATATAATAATGCACTGAAATCGCGCCATTGAAAGCGAACAGCAGTGCGACCGCGATCACGACTGTCGCGACCGTCACGGACAGCAAAAGGCGCATCACGCGGCGGTATTGCGCCCAGGCATGCGCGGCCGTTTCCGGGTCATCGAGAGGAGATTTGTTGGCCATGGCCATCACATGAGCCTCGAAACCCGGCTTTGCAATGGCTGAGCGGCGCAAAGCACGCGCCAACGGACAGATTCGCCTTTTCGCTCCAAAGATGGCATTTTGTATCGAAAGAGAGGACGCCAGATCATGACCATTGCGAAGATAATCGCCAATCGCTCAGCCGCAGATATCGACTCCTGCGATTGCACCACTCCGGTTTCCGAGGCGATCAATATGCTTGCAGGAAAGCGGATCGGTGCTCTGCCGGTCATGCGCAACGGCAGTGTGGTGGGCATCATTTCGGAACGCGATGTGATTTACTGCCTTTCGTCAAAAGGCGGTGCTGTCCTGAACATGCCGGTTGAGGAGATAATGACCTCGCCCGCGGTTACCGTCGAACCATCGACCAAGATCGACGATGCAATGGCCCTGATGACCAAGCGGCGGTTTCGCCATTTCCCGGTTGTCGAGAACGGCGCCCTCGTCGCGTTCATTTCGATCGGCGACCTCGTGAAGAACAAGATCGATGAGATCGAGCACGAGGCCGAGGCGATCAGGAACTATATTCAGACCGCTTGAACCTTGAGGAACTGGGTGCTCGCGCCTAAATATCTCTCATGGCAGACACACTGACCCTTACACCAGCCGCCGCAAAACGCGTCGCGTGGATTGCGGAAAAGCAGACCAAGCCACCCATCCTGCGGCTTTCGGTGGAAGGCGGTGGCTGCTCGGGTTTTCAGTACAAGTTCGACCTGTCCGAGGGACCGGACAGCGATGACGCCGTCAGTGAGACCGATGGTGTAAAGCTGGTCGTCGATCCGATCAGCCTCGATCTGGTCGGGGGAAGCGTGGTCGATTTTGTAGAATCGCTCGGCGGCGCCGCATTTCGGGTCGAAAACCCCAATGCTGCGGCCGGTTGCGGCTGCGGATCGAGCTTCGGCATCTAGCGCGGTCATTGCGAATTGCGGTGAGCTAAAGCGAAGTCGGGCTGGCGCGCGTGCGGCCCATCTGCAAAGCTCGCTGCATGAAAATCGCCACTTACAACATCAATGGCATCAAGGCCCGGCTGCCCCGCTTGAAAGAGTGGCTCACCGAGACGCGCCCCTCGGTCGCATGCCTGCAGGAAATCAAGAGCCAGGATGAGGGGTTTCCCGCCGCCGAATTCGAAGAGCTTGGCTATCAAGCGATCTGGCACGGTCAGAAGAGCTTTAACGGGGTCGCCATCCTTACCGATGCCAAGGCCGGTTTCGCGCCACCGGAAGAGGTGCAGCGAGGTCTCGGCATTGACGGCCCGAAAGACGGCGAGGGCGAACAATCACGCTATCTCGAGGCCGATGTGACGAACAAGGATGGCCGCACAACGCGCATCGTTTGCATCTACCTTCCCAACGGCAACCCGCACCCGGGGCCGAAATTCGATTACAAGCTCGCGTGGATGGAGAGGCTGCGCGCGCGAATGGGCGAAATCTGGGCCGAAGAAGTGCCCGCCGCAGTGCTCGGCGATTACAACGTCATCCCGCACGATGACGACACGTATTCGGTCAAGGCCATGGCCTCCGACGCCCTGATGCAGCCCGAAAGCCGCGCCGCCTATTTCAGGCTTCTCGCCGATGGGTGGACCGACGCAGTGCGAACGCTCAATCCGCGCGGAGGGGTCTGGACCTATTGGGATTACCAGGCAGGCGCATGGCAGCGCGATCATGGCTTTCGGATCGACCACATCTTGCTCTCACCCGAGCTATCGGACCGGCTGACCGCAGTCGGTGTGGACCGCGAGCATCGTGGACGCGAAAAGGCGAGCGATCACACACCCGTCTGGGCGTCGTTATCCGTTTGAAACGAAAAACCCCCGCCGGGATGGGCGGGGGCTGAAACCTCATCTCATCGAACGATCAACGATAGAAGATATGGGTATCGATCTGCGCTGTGCGTTGCTTGCGATAGCTCCACTTAGGGCGGACATATGTCGCGTGAAAATACACTGCGTCATCGACTTCAGATTCCCACATGTCGTCATGCGCGATGTGAGCGATCGACTTGGCGCGCTCCCAGGCGGCTGAACCGCTCTTGATGCGAGGCATACGGCCATTCTTCACGAACGAGAATTGCGCGCGCTGATAGACAACGCCGCAATAGCTCGCGGGAAAACGGCGATCTTCGGCGCGGTTGATCACGACCTTGGCGACAGCCAACTGGCCTGCCAGCGGTTCACCGCGCGATTCGAAATAGACGGCACCAGCAAGGCAGCGCATCTGTTCGGACATGGTGTCCGGCGCATCGACCATGCTGACAAGCTCACGTAGCGAGGTCGCGCCAGTCACTCCCTCTGCAGTCGAAGAAGATGCGTCGGTCTCATCGACCGGTTGCACGACCTCTTCCGACACGAAAACGGTCGGCTCCGGGACAATCTCGACCAGCTCCTGTGCGGTCGTTGCTGGTTCGCTGGCAGCCGGGAGGGCGGCTGCGTCTTGAGCAATAGCACCAGCGCCATCGGCGCTGGAGAAGCTCAACCCGGCTGTTGCAACTATGGCAGCAGCGCTGAGTGTATAAGTCTTGCGACTCATCAAATCTTCTTTTTGTGCGGTGAGCAAGCTCCGACGCAGGTGAGAACCTGTTGCGATTTTACGCTAATTGTGATGGTTCTTTCATGGCCTGCCGGCCGCCCCCCGTCTGCGTGCCCACGTCGCGGCCGTATTGCCGCGCAGAAGGCCTCCGCACCTGGAAGCTGGCGAGCCAATTAGTCACAATTGAAACCAAGTCAAGTTAACGCGGCAAAAGCGCGATGAAGCGTTCTGGATTGTCGATATCCAGCTCGATTACCCAAATATCGGGATCCTGCTCGCTTCGGCGGTTCAGATACTCGGAGAATTCATGTTTTTTTTCAGGGTCTTGTGACTTTGTCGCCATGAAAGTGCGCGAGCCGTCAAGTTGCGGCATCCGCTCAAAAAGTCTTACGTTTTCACCGCGATACATGGTTACCAAGAGGATCGTGCCGGCATCGCGCTCCCCTTTTGAGAGCACCGTCGCGATCCCTCCATTCGCTTCGGCGGAGCGGATCAGGCTGGAAACTTCGAGATGTGCGGGGAGGCGAGTGGGCTCGCTCATCCCTCTGCCGAATACCCTGGCAGACTGGAAAGCGCGATGCGCGAACGCATGAAGGTTCCGGTGCCGCGCCCGATCTCGTCGCCTTCCGTATCCACCAGGCGCGATTCAGCGACAAAGACGCGTCGCTTACCGCTGACCCAGCGACCCTCGGCAACGACCTCTCCGGCACGCACAGGCTTGGTGAAGTGCAGGTTGAAGCTCGTTGTTAGGAGAAATCGGTCTGTTGCAAGGGTATTGGCAGCATAGAACGCCGCATCATCTAGCATCTTGAAGTAGATCGTGCCGTGCGCTGCACCCGCAGCATGATAGACCTCTTCACCGACATTGAACCGGATCCGCGCATTCCCCTCGCTGACGATCTCGAGCGACGATGCGAATTTTTCATTGATCGGCGCGGAACGATACAGCCGCTCGAGCGCGCGATGATGCAACTCGGCGCCCGCATTTGAGGACCGGGAGCCGCCACTGGTTGCGGGATCGGCTGTGCCGTCAGGCTGCATCGCGCAGGAATTGGTTCGTCAGCACCGCGAACATCGCCTCACCATCGGGCGCATCGATCAACGACTGAAGCATCGCCTCATCGCGAGCGAAACGCGAAATCGCTGCCAGTGCGTGCAAGTGAGTCGCGCCAGCGTTCTCAGGTGAAACCAAGCCAAAGAACAGTGAGACCGGCACGGCATCCGCAGCGCCGAAATCGACGGGTTGTTCCAGCTTGAGCAAAGCGAGGGTAGGGCGGCGGACATTCGCGCTGCGACAATGCGGAATCGCAATTCCGCGGCCGAAACCGGTGCTGCCGAGCGACTCGCGCTGCTCCAGCCCGTCAAGCACATCAGCGCTGTCGAGGCCGTAAATTTCGGCGAAGCACTTGGAAATCTGTTCGAGAACCTGCTGCTTGTTTTCGAGCCGGTCGATCGCGACGGCTTCAGGCAGCATTCTAATATTTACGTCCATTGCGAATTCAAAATCCCGATTTATCTGCGTCCCGCAATTGCAGGAACCGCGTCATACCCGCGCGAGCATTTAGTGCCGCTGGCTAGGTTTTACAGCGTATCCGTCCTTGTTCGTGGACTTGGCCTCTTCCGTTACCGATCGCTGTTTTCGGTGTCAGTTAAGACACGAAATATATGGCCCTATTGTGGCTCGACCCAACCGATCGACCCATCGGCGCGGCGATAAACCATATTATGCCGCCCGGTACCAGCATTTTTGAAAAAGAGGGCGGGGGTATCGCGCAGATCCAGCATCATGACGGCGTCGGCGACCGAGCCGGTGGGAACATCGACACTTGTTTCAGCGATCACCGGTGGTGCCTCCGCGGGCGCTTCTTCCTGAGCCTCTTCGGCCGCGAAGATCGTATATGCGGCTTCCTCTTCGGCGCGCACCTGGCTCGCGCGTTCGTGGCGATCTTTCAATCGGCGCTTATACCGGCGAAGCTGTTTTTCGATCTTCCCTGCAGCATTGTCGAGCGCGACATGGGCATCGTGGGCACTCCCTTGTGCTTTGAGGATCGTACCGTGGTTCACATGGGTGACGATATCGCAGGAAAATGCACCCGCCGGTGCCTTGCCGAAAGTGACATGAGATGAGAGCGCGCGGTCAAAATATTTATCGACGATACCGCCAATCCGATCCGCCGCATGCTCCTGAAGCGCAGCACCTGTCTCCACCTGATGACCCGATATCCGAATATCCATCGCCGCTCGGTCTCCTTTTTATTATTCACGACTGTTTTGCGCCGCTTTTCAACGGCGAAACTCAGTTGGCCCAGATCGCCTTATCGATCCCGGCGATAAACTCCTTGTGCCGCGCTATTTCCTCGGCGCTCGCATGGTGCGGTCTCGGCTCACGATATGGTCTCGCCGAAGTGCTTGGCTTTGCCGCTCGATCGGCTGGCGTTTCTGCCCTCTGACCAGCTTGCGGCCCGGTATCCGTCGCCAGTTCCAAACCGATCTGACGGCCTCCATTGAGCTCGACATAGACCTGCGCCAGCAATTCTGCGTCGAGCAACGCGCCGTGCTTGACCCGGTGGCTCCGATCGATCCCATAACGTGTGCACAAGGCGTCCAGCGACAGTTTCGCGCCAGGGTGGCGCTTGCGCGCGATGGCGACCGTATCGATCATCCGGTCCATCGAGATCGGTTCGCGCTCGATCATCACCAGTTCGGAGTTCAGAAAGCCGAAATCGAAGCCGGCATTGTGTGCGACCAGAGGCGCGTCGCCGATAAATTCGAGCAATTCGTCCGCGATCTCGGCGAAGAGCGGCTTGGTGGCGAGAAACGCGCTCGACAATCCGTGCACCGCTTCGGCGGCGGCGGGCATGTCCCGCTCGGGGTTGTAATAGGCGTGGTAGGTGTTGCCGGTTTCGACCCGGCCAATCATCTCGACGCAGCCTATTTCAACCATCCTGTCCCCTGTCTTGGGATCCAGCCCGGTCGTTTCGGTGTCGAAAATGATTTCACGCATTGGCATTGTTATTCACCCAAGCGGCGAACGGCGCAAGAGGGCGATTGCATCAAATCGGGCGCTACTCGCTGGGTCTTTCGAGCGTCTCGATCAATTCCTTCACCTGCGCTTCGGTTTCGGCGAGCGTCGTACCCGTGTCGATAACGTGGTCTGCGCGCGCGCGCTTCTCTGCGTCCGGCACCTGCAGTGAAAGAATGTGCTCGAACTTTTCCTCGGTCATGCCCGGGCGGGCGAGCACACGCTCGCGCTGCGCCTCTGCGGGGGCTGAGACGACCACAACCCTATCGACAGCCTCATGGCCGCCGCGCTCGAACAACAACGGGATGTCGAACACGATGATCGGAGCGTCGGCATTGTCGGCCAGAAACTGTGCTCGCCGCGCGCCCACAGCCGGATGGACGATTGCTTCCAGCCGGGCGAGGGCTTCCTTGTCGCCGAACACCAGTTTGCCGAGCGCATCGCGGTTCACACCTTCCGGTCCAGTCGAACCGGGAAATTCGCTCTCGATCGCGGCGTTGAGCTCACCGCCCGGCCCCTGCATGGCGCGCACCTCGGCATCAGCGTCGAACACGGGGATACCGGCGCGCTCGAACATATCGGCTACCGTCGACTTTCCCATGCCGATGGAGCCTGTGAGGCCTATGATCGTCGGGCGTGTCATCGGGTCAATATCTCGTGCAGCTCATTGTCGTGCTCGCGCGGAGGGGCGGCGCCAAAGAATTTCTCGAACGCGATGGCCGCTTGGCCGACCAGCATCGAAAGACCATTGATCGTAGGGTGTCCCGCTTCGCGCGCAGCATTAAGGAAAGGCGTTTCGACCGGATCGGTCACGATGTCATAGGCCATGCTGCCCGGCGGTGCATGGCTCCAGTCGAACGGTAACTCGGGGCTGCCTCGCATACCCAAAGGGGAGGCGTTGATCACCAGGTCAAGGCATCCTTCGCGATCGTCGAAGGCAAAGTTGGTTGCCTCGGCAAAATAAGCGATGGGAATGGCATGATGCTCACCGCCGGGCGCAAGCTCGTCAATCAGCGCCTGCGCCTTTTCCGGATTGCGGCCGGCCACCACCAGCGTGAATCCGTTATGCGCCAGCGCCGCGATGATCGCGCGGGCAGCACCTCCGGTGCCGATGATGCGCGCCATCCTGAAGAGGTGCTGCGATTTGAGGATCGGGAGCAGTGGTTCAAGAAAACCATCGGCATCGGTGTTGAAACCGATGAGCGCGCCATTTTCCTGCCGAACGACCGTGTTGACCGCTCCGAGGGTGCGGGCAACCGGATCGATCTGATCAAGATGACCGATGATCGTTTGCTTGTGCGGCATTGTGACGTTGCAGCCGATCCAGCTCCCGTCATCGCGGTATCTGGCAAGGTACTCGCCCAAATTGCCAGCTTCCACATGGCGCGCCTTGTATCTACCAGCGATGCCGAGTTTCTCGAGCCAGAAGCCATGGATGAGCGGTGATTTCGATTGGGCAATCGGATCGCCGATGACGTGCGCATGCGGGACACTCATGCTGTGAGCACTCCGTGTTCGCGCAATGCCCCGAGCAGGGGGAGCAGCGGCATCCCGAGCACGGTGAACTGATCGCCTTCAATCCGGTCAAACAATTGCACACCGGCCGCCTCGATCCGGAAGACGCCGACGGTAAAGGATACGGCAGGCCATTCGAGATCGAGGTAATGCTCGATAAAACTGTCGGACAGCTCGCGAACATGGAGCCTCGCCACGTCGGCATGCGACCATTCGCAGGTATCGCCGCGAACCAGGGCGGCGGCGCTATGCAATTCCATGACCTTGCCCGAGAAGAAGTGGAGGTGCTCGGCTGCATTTTGGCGCGAGTGCGGCTTGTCGAACCTTTTTCCGCCTGCAACGACCAGAGAATCGCTGCCCAGCACAAGCGCTTCGGGGTGCTCGGACGCTATCGCAGCCGCTTTGGCAACGCTCAGAGCTTCGGCAATCTCGGGAGGGGTGGCATCGGCGAGCCCCGCCTCGATCGCGCGTTCGTCAACATCTGCCGGAAGCGCCCGATAAGATACACCCGCCGCATCCAGCATGGCTTTGCGCGAGGTCGATTTGGAAGCGAGGATCAGGGGAGGGGGCGCGTCGCTCATATCGGTTTCGAGACCCCGTCCACTTGCCGTTCCTTGCGCTCTCGCTCTTGGGCGAGCCGGATTATCGCAGCCGCGCTTTCCTCGATCGAACGCCGCGTCACATCGATCACCGGCCAGCCATTATCGGCAAACATCCTCCGTGCGAACTGAAGCTCCTCCTTCACCCGCTCATTGTCGACATAGGATGTCTCGGTACCTTCATTGAGCGACAGCAGGCGGTTTCGGCGGATCTGCACCAGACGCTCCGGTGCGGTTGTCAGGCCCACAACGAGTGGATGGCGCAGTCGAAACAGCGTGTCTGGCGGCGGGCTTTCCACGACAAGCGGGATATTGGCGACCTTGTAGCCGCGATTGGCAAGATAGATGCTCGTGGGTGTTTTCGAGCTGCGAGAAACGCCTGCCAGCACGATGTCGGCTTCCTCCCAATCCTGATGCCCGACACCATCATCATGCGCGATGGTGTATTGAATGGCATCGACCCGCTTGAAATAATCGTCATCCATCAAATGCTGGCGACCGGGGCGACCATGCGCCTCCTGACCAAGCTGCGATTCCAGCGCAGCGGTCACGCTGTCGAGTACCGGCACCGCGGGAAGACCCAAATGCCGGCAATGCTCCTCCAGCCGCGTCCGGGTATCGGGATTAACCAGAGTGAAAAGAACTAGGCCGGGGTTATCGGCAAGCTCCGGCACGATCCGATCGAGATGCTGGCGCGAGCGCACCATGGGCCAGAAATGCCGGCTGACGCTCGGATCGTCGAACTGAGCCAGCGCCGCCTTCGCAATCATCTCGAGCGTCTCGCCCGTGGAATCCGAGACGAGGTGCAAATTCAGGCGGTTCATTTCTGTCGGCAAAGCGTTCTTTCCGGGCTGTGGAAACTCGCAGGCATAAACCACGGGACAGAACGGTCGACAAGCAAGGGAGGAAATTTCATCCGCGCTACCGGCCGTTTAGCGAGGTGCCTTGTCGACACGGGACAGCCGCCATCAACAGTCTGGGGAGAACGGGGATAGATTGCGCTTGACCGCGAAGCTTGGCAGAGTCGCGGCCGTGTCAAAGGTCTGTTCACAGCCGGAGAATTCAGGCAGGAGCCGGTAATTCCCGATATCCACAGGGCCAACAGACTCCATCATCTCTTAATATAAATATTATTTATTAGTTTAGAGGAACACGTATGCCGGGCCCGCTGCTCGAGACACTCAAAGGTACGAAACAGGACATCGCTCCAGTCTGGCTCATGCGACAGGCTGGACGTTACCTTCCCGAATATCGCGAATTGCGCGCAGAAAAGGGCGGCTTTCTCGAGCTGGTCTATGACAGCGATGCTGCGACCGAGATCACGGTTCAACCGATCAGGCGCTTTGCATTCGATGGTGCGATCCTCTTCTCCGACATCCTGATTGTCCCGCATGCGATGGGGCAGGGGCTCGAATTCCTCGCAGGGGAGGGGCCGAAGCTCAGCCCGACCTTGCTCGAGGCGACACTGTCGGACTTCAGCGAAGCGAAAGAGCGCTTCGATCCGATCTATGAGACCGTTCGCAAAACCCGCGCGATGATCTCGAACCAGGTCACCATGCTTGGTTTTGCAGGCTCTCCCTGGACGGTCGCGACTTATATGATCGCTGGGCAGGGCTCGAAGGATCAGGGCTCGGCGCGCCTACTTGCTTACCGCGATCCCCAGCGCATGCAGGAGATTTGCGATGCAATTATCGAGGTGTCGGTCGAGTATCTGCGCGGGCAGATAGAAGCCGGCGCGGAAGCTGTGCAATTGTTCGATAGCTGGGCGGGCAGCTTGGCGCCCGATGAATTCGAACGCTGGGTTATCGCTCCGAACGCAGCCATTGCGGAAGCGATCAAGCAATCGCATCCAGGCACACCCGTGATCGGCTTTCCGAAAGGCGCGGGCGCGAAGCTCCCGGCCTATGCCCGCGAAACCGGGGTCGATGCAGTCGGCCTCGATGAGACACTCGATCCCGTCTGGGCGCATGCGAGCCTACCGGAAGGCATGCCGGTGCAGGGCAATTTCGATCCGCTCTTGCTGGAGGCCGGCGGACCGGCTCTGTCGAAACGGGTCGACACGATCATCAAGGCGTTTGAGGATCGTCCCCACGTCTTCAATCTCGGGCACGGGATTGGTCAGTTCACGCCGATAGAGCACGTCGAGGAGCTGCTCAGGACGCTGAGGCGAGGGTAGGGGGTAGCGATGCAGGATTTCCTTCTGTCGATCTATCTGTGGCTCAAGATCGGCCATGTGATCTTCATGGTCTTCTGGCTTGCCGGGCTCTTTATGCTCCCCCGCCAGTGCATTTACATGCTCGATCACGCTCCAGGCTCCACGGGCGAAGCGAAGTGGGCCGAGCGCATGGGAAAGCTTCGCAAGATCATTCTGAGTCCCAGCCTGATCATCGTCTGGGTGCTCGGTCTCTCGATCGCCTATGCTATCGGCGCGTTCACCGAAGGATGGTTTCACGCCAAGCTGGCGCTCGTTCTGGCGCTCACAGGCTATCACGGCTGGTTGGTCGCCCAGACCAAGAAAATGGCCCGCGGTGAGCGTCCTCTGACCGAAAAACGCCTGCGCATGATCGGGGAGGTACCTGGCCTTCTGCTCGTCCTGATCGTGGCACTGGTTTATTTGAAACCATTCTGACGATTGGCGATTGACCGCGCGCTGCGCTGAACCTATTTCGAATACCTATTCCGGTTGTGGCCGCGCGGTGCCGTGCGGCCCTGTCTGCTTTCTCCAAGCCCAGTCTTTTTCATCCAAAAGGCGCCTCGTCCAAAGAGGTACTGACGATCCGGCCAATCCTTTAGTTTTGGAATTATTTTGCAATGCATCTCAAAGAGTTAAAACAGAAAGCCCCGGCCGAGCTCGTCCAGATGGCCGAAGAACTGGGCGTAGAAGGCGCCTCCACCATGCGCCGGCAGGATCTCATGTTCTGCATCCTGCGTGAGCTCGCCGAAGACGAAGATTACGAAGAAAAGATCATGGGCATCGGCACGATCGAAGTGCTGCAGGATGGCTTCGGTTTTCTTCGCTCGCCCGAGGCGAATTATCTCGCCGGGCCCGATGATATCTATGTCTCTCCGAATCAGATCCGCAAATGGGGTCTGCGCACTGGCGACACTGTTGAAGGCGAAATCCGTGCACCCAAAGAAGGCGAGCGCTATTTCGCGCTAACGAGCCTGACGACGGTGAATTTCGAAGATCCTTCGCAGGTCCGTCTGCGGACCAATTTCGACAATCTCACGCCGCTTTATCCGGAGCAGAAGCTCTCGCTCGACACGCTTGATCCGACCGAGAAGGACAAGTCCGCCCGGGTCATCGATATCATCTCGCCGCAGGGCAAAGGCCAGCGCGCGCTGATCGTTGCGCCGCCGCGGACCGGTAAGACGGTGCTGCTGCAGAACATCGCCAAGGCGATCACCGACAACCATCCCGAAGTGTTCCTGCTGGTTCTGCTTGTCGATGAGCGCCCGGAGGAAGTTACCGATATGCAGCGCAGCGTGAAGGGCGAGGTAATCTCCTCGACCTTCGACGAGCCTGCCAATCGCCATGTCCAAGTGGCCGAAATGGTGATCGAAAAGGCAAAGCGGCTGGTCGAGCACAAGAACGATGTCGTCATCCTGCTCGATTCGATCACGCGCCTGGGCCGCGCTTACAACACCGTGGTCCCTAGCTCGGGCAAGGTTCTGACCGGCGGTGTCGATGCCAACGCACTCCAGCGTCCGAAGCGTTTCTTCGGTGCAGCGCGTAACATTGAGGAGGGCGGTTCGCTCTCCATCATCGCCACTGCGCTGATCGACACCGGCAGCCGCATGGACGAAGTGATCTTCGAAGAGTTCAAGGGCACCGGTAACTCGGAAATCGTCCTCGACCGCAAGGTTTCCGACAAGCGAATCTTCCCGGCGCTCGATGTGGGCAAATCCGGCACGCGCAAGGAAGAGCTGCTGGTCGAGAAGGACAAGCTTTCAAAGATGTGGGTTCTGCGCCGCATCCTCATGCAGATGGGCACCGTCGATGCGATGGAATTCCTGCTCGACAAGATGAAGGATTCCAAGACCAACGAAGACTTCTTCGACACCATGAATCAGTAAGCCTTTTCCATGCGTTAGGTCCGATCTCGCTTCGTCAAGCGGAGCGAGGTCGGGCGTTAAATTTGGGGAATTGGCAAATTGTTAAACTGGTTCTAAAGCTCGCCAGCGATGATCAGTCAGTATCTCTACATAAGCACCGCGCCGAGCCTTTCGCGCGACGAGGTCGATTCGATCCTTGCCAGCAGCGCGCGCAACAATCCGGCCAACGGGATAACCGGTCTGCTCATCTATAATGGCCGAAATTTCCTCCAATTGCTCGAAGGCGATGAAGCTGAGTTGATTTCGCTGATGGTCCGGATCACCCACGATCCGCGGCACACAGGCATATCGATCTTGGAGAAAAACCGGGTCGAGCAGCGTTCATGTCCAGATTGGGCGATGAAGCGCGTGCTTATAGCTGAAGGACCGGAGAAGCGACGCGAATTGTTGGAGGCTGAGCTGCCCGAAACACTCGACCCCGGCCTTCGAAAAGTGATTATGAACTTCGCGGTGCTCAACTAGGTCTTTTGCGCTTCGAGCTGCGCGGCCATCAGTTCCCAAACCTTATTCACGGCCTTCAGCGGCCGAACCATCACTTTGAAATCCTTGATCATTCCGGCCTCGTCGAAGGTGATCATGTCGATGCCGTTGACGAGAATACCATCCATTTCAGTCGTGAATTCGAGCACCGCGGTATCACCGCTCACGACTTCGCGTACATAACGAAAACTGTCATTGCCGAGCGTTTGCGCAGCTGCGCTGAGATAGGCGACGACAATCGCGCTGCCTTTTTGCGGCGTGTGGACCACAGGCGAGTGAAAGACGGCGTCTTCGCGCATAATTGCCGCGAGGTCATCGGGTTTGCTCCCGCTCTCGGCGACCCGATGCCAGCGGGCGAGGGCGGTTTGAACATCTATAGCCGCTGCGCTCAACCCAGATGCCCCTCGAAGAAGGCAGCGGTTCGGCCGTCGGCGATGGTAGCTGCCTCCTCATCGCGGCGCTTGCCATGCTCGGTCGCAAAACCGTGATCAAGGCCGACATAGTCGTGCAGCGTTACGCGGGGGTGATCGTCTAACCCCTCGTGCATCGCCTTTTGTGTGTCCTTGTCCACGAAACCATCTTCGGTCGGAATGTGGAGCATGAGCGGGTTGGAAATCGCATGCTTCTCGCCCAGTAGCTCCTCGATGCCGACACCGTAATAGCCTACACTTGCGTCAACATCGGTCCGCGCAGCAGTCATAAAGGCGAGGCGCCCGCCCAGGCAGTATCCAACTGCTCCTACTTTCGGGACACCCCTTTCACGGCGAATGTAATGAATTGTCGCTTCGATATCCCTGATACCGAGATCCTGGTTGAACTTGCCCATCAGATAGAGTGCTTGCTGGAACTCTGCCTCGACATCGGGGTCCAGTTCTACGCCGGGTTGGAGACGCCAGAACAGGTCGGGCGCGACGGCCAGATACCCGTCGGCTGCCAGCTTGTCGCATTTCTGGCGGATACCAAGATTTACGCCGAATATCTCCTGGATGACGATGATTGAGGCTTTGGGCGGGGAGCCAGGCTCCGCCACGTAGGCGTTGAAGCTTTGATCGCCTTCGAGGGTCGCTATTTCTGCCATGGTGCCCATTGGGATGCTCCTTCTCACCTGATTTCGTGCGGCGTGGGTGCCGATGATCGTCGCCAAGCTTCTACCCATTGCGCCTTGGCTTTGCCAAACCCAAATGCCACAAGCATCGGCAATCCAGCGCGAAGTCGGCGTTGAGAACGGGAGAAATGCTGTGAAGGTCAACGTCGAAATCGAATGCACTCCGGAGGAAGCGCGCAGCCTGATGGGCCTGCCGGACGTGTCGGAGGCGAACAGCATCTATGTCGACAATATCTCCAAGGCGATGAAGGGCGTCAGCAGCCCCGATCAATTGCAGCAATATGCGCAGGCGCTCGCACCAATGGGGCAGGTCGGTCTCAAACTCTTCCAAAGCTTTGTGGAAGGGGGGATGCGCGCTGGTGCTGCTGCATCGGGCAAAACGTCGAGCAAGTCGGAGGACTGACCTCCGCGTCGAGGCGCACGCGAGATGACCGATACGATTTTTGCCGTTTCGAGCGGTGCGCCGCCCGCCGCAATCGGCGTGATCCGAATGAGCGGCCCCAAGGCAGGGCAAGCGGTTTTCGATCTGGTCGGTAGGGAGCTGGAGCCGCGCCGCGCAAGCCTTGCCGAATTACGCGGGCCGTCGGGTGAGGTGCTCGATCAGGCGCTCGTGCTCTGGTTTCCCGGCCCTGACACGGCCACCGGAGAGGACCTGGCGGAGTTTCACTGCCATGGCGGGCGAGCTGTGTTGGCTGCGGTTGAGGCGGCACTGGGGGAGTTGGACGGAGCGCGTCCGGCTGAGCCTGGCGAGTTCACTCGCCGCGCATTCGCCAACGGCCGGATCGATTTGGCGGAATCCGAAGGTCTGGCTGATTTGCTTACCGCAGAGACCGAGCTTCAGCGAGCTTCGGCAATCGCCAATGCGAGCGGTGCATTGTCGAAGAAAGTGGAGGCCTGGCGAAGCGAACTACTCACCCTGTCTGCGCAGATTGAGTCCGCCCTCGATTTTTCGGATGAAGATGACGTCGGGGACTTGCCCGATAGTTTCACGTGGAACATCGAAAGATTGCTCGGCGAGATCGAGGAATGGTTGGTGCGCCCGCGGTCGGAAGCTTTGGGCGAGGGTGTACGGGTTGCGATAGCCGGACCGCCCAATGCTGGGAAATCGACGCTTTTCAACACCTTGGTCGAAAGTGAAGCCGCCATTACGTCGCCGATCGCGGGGACCACGCGCGATTTGATAGAACGGTCGGTGGATATCGCGGGCGTGCCATTCACGTTGATCGACACGGCGGGGCTTCGCGACCTCTCGTCCGATGCGGCTGCGGATCCGATCGAGGTGATTGGCATCGATCGGGCGCGCAGTGCATTGGCCGACGCGAATATTGTGCTGTGGTTGGGTGAAGAAGGGCGGGGGCCTTCTGGCGCTTGGGAAGTCTCTTCAAAAGCGGATGTCGATGGCTTCGCGCCCAAGACAGGTGCGGCCACATATGTTGTTTCTGCAGCGACTGGCGAGGGTCTGAATGAGCTCAAGATTGACTTGGTGAATGAGGCGCGTTCGATCCTACCCAAACCGAGCCAGGCCACGCTGAACATGCGGCAGCATCGACGATTGGGTGAAGCCGCGGAGGCGCTGAAGGCTGCAGTCAGTCTGCGCGACCTGTTGCTCATTGGCGAAGAACTGCGCCGCGCGCGTGTCGCGTTTGACCGGCTCGTCGGCCGATCGACAACCGAAGACATGCTCGATGCGCTCTTTGGGCGGTTTTGTATCGGGAAATAGCCCTCTTATGAGGCGCTGTTGTTTCACGTGGAACAGTGCAAAGAGATTTTGACCTCTACTCGCACAGCACCTATTTGACGGCGCATGCACGAATTCGATGTCTTGGTTATCGGCGGCGGACATGCCGGTGTGGAAGCAGCCTGTGCTTCTGCACGGATGGGTGCGCGCACTGGACTGGTGAGCTTCGACCTGGAGGCAATCGGCGCAATGAGCTGCAACCCGGCAATCGGCGGGCTGGGCAAGGGTCATCTCGTTCGTGAAGTCGATGCGCTTGATGGTGTTATCGGCAGGGCGTCGGACGCAGGAGCCATCCACTACCGGATGCTTAACCGTTCCAAGGGGAGTGCGGTCTGGGGGCCGCGCGTGCAAGCAGACCGAGTGCTGTTTAAGGCCGCTGTTCAGAAGGTGGTCCGCAACCAGGACAATCTAACACTCATCGCCGGCGAGGCGGCTGCGCTCGTCATCGAGGGCGGCATTGCGGCGGGACTTGAGCTTTCCGATGGCACCGTGCTTCGGGCGCCCCGCGTCATTCTCTGCACCGGCACATTCCTCGGTGGAGTGCTTTTTCGCGGGGAAGAACGTTTTGAGGGTGGGCGCATCGGTGAGAACGCGGCCAAACGGCTTGCCGATCAACTGCGCGCTGCGGAACTACCGATGGCTCGGCTCAAGACAGGTACGCCCCCGCGGCTGGATGGGCGCACAGTCGACTGGGCGGTGCTTGAGGAGCAGCAGTCGGATGCTGACGAATGGACGATGTCGCCGCTCACGAAGAAGCGCGCAAATCCGCAAGTATTTTGTGCGATCACGCGCACGACAGCGGCTTCCCACGATGTAATCCGCGCCAATCTGCATCGTTCACCGCTCTTTTCCGGCGCAATCGACGCAGCCGGGCCGCGCTATTGTCCGTCGATCGAGGACAAGATTCATCGATTCGGCGATCGCGATGGCCATCAGGTGTTCCTCGAGCCTGAAGGTCTCACCACGCACCTGGTCTACCCCAACGGGATCAGCACGTCGTTGCCGGTCGATGTTCAGCAGGACATGTTGCGAGCGATGCCGGGTCTCGAGCGGGTGGAAATGGCGGTGCCGGGCTATGCTGTCGAGTACGATCACATCGATCCCCGCGCACTCACACCCGACTTGCAGCTTCGCGCCATCCCTGGGGTCTTTTGTGCCGGTCAAATCAACGGCACGACCGGTTACGAAGAGGCCGCCGCACAAGGGCTGGTGGCGGGCCTAGAGGCTGCAGCAGCCACGCTTGGGGTCGCCGCACCGAAACTCGACCGCGCAAACTCCTATATCGCTGTGATGGTCGACGACCTCACCCTTCAGGGTGTGAGTGAGCCTTATCGTATGCTCACGGCAAGAGCGGAGTACCGGCTGCGCCTCCGAGCGAACAACGCATCGACCAGACTGACACCGCTTGGCATCGAGGCGGGTTGCGTATCTGGCGAGCGCCGCGATTGGTACAATGAGCGCGAGGAGGGCAGGGTTATTGTTGATGCCGCCTTCGCGAGGCAGATCAGTGCAAAAAATATCGCGGATGCCGGTCTTCCGTTGCGCAGGGACGGCGGTGACAAACCGCTTTCAGAGTGGCTTCGGCATGACGGGCTGGATTTGGAGGCGTTATCACCGTGGCTTGAAGTTGTTGCCCAGAGTTATCCTGGTCTCGCTTCGGAAATGGCCGAAGACGCGGCTTACGCGCCGTATCTGGCTCGCCAGGATGCTGAATTGAGGGATCTCCGCGCATCAGAAGAAATGACGCTCAGGCCCGATTTCCCGTATAACGAAGTGCCGGGGCTCTCCAATGAGATGGTAGAAAGGCTTTCCAAAGCCTCTCCGAGAACTCTTGCTGCTGCTGGACGAGTTCCGGGAATTACACCGGCCGCGCTGTCTGCACTGCTGGTTTACGCACGGCGCTACGAACAAAACAGCCAAGCCGCCGCATGACGAACAAAAGGTTGGTGGAAACCGAAGAGCAGGCGAAAGACTACGTTGCGGGTCTCGTGGGCGTGGCTTCCATGGACAGGCTGGCGCAATATGTCGATTTGCTGATTGCTGAAAACGAGCGGCAGAACCTGATCAGCAAGGCTTCCGAGGGTCAGATTTGGCAGCGTCACATTGCGGATAGCGTGCAGCTTCTTGAGCATGTTTCACGTGAAACGCTGGATCAGGAACATGCGATATGGCTCGATCTCGGCACTGGAGCTGGTCTTCCAGGCTTGGTGATCGCCGCAATTTTTCCCGATCTTTTTGTTAGACTGGTTGAATCCCGAGCACGCCGGGTTGAGTTCTTACGGGAATGTGTCGCTCGGCTCGATCTGGAGCGGTGCGAAGTGCTTGGTGAACGGCTGGAGCGGATCGAACCCTTCCCCGCGAGCGTGATTTCTGCCCGAGCTTTTGCACCACTCGACAAACTTTTAAGATTATCCGCACCCTTCTCCACAAGGTCGACTACCTATCTCTTGCCCAAAGGCCGGTCGGCGGCGCACGAATTGAAATCGCAAAAAGCGCCGATTCGAAAGATGTTCCACGTGGAACAATCATTGACCGATAGCGACGCAGGCATCATCGTGAGTTCTCGAACCCACGAATAGCGTGAGATCGAGCGCGGAAAGGCCATTGGATACCGATATTATGCTGACGATAGCGATAGCGAACCAAAAAGGCGGGGTGGGGAAGACTACAACAGCGATCAACATGGCGACCGCCATGGCTGCCACAGGCTGGCGAACGCTGCTCATCGATCTCGATCCCCAAGGGAATGCGTCGACCGGAATGGGTGTCGATTCCAGCGCTCGCGGGCTTTCGAGCTACGATCTGCTGGTGGATGAGATTCCCTTGGAAGATGCTGTGGTGGAGACCAGCATACCTGGCCTCGATATTGTCCCCGCGACACAGGATCTCAGTGGAGCCGAAATCGAGCTTGTATCGGTGGAAGAGCGGACCGCACGGCTTCGCAAAGCGCTTGATGACCACAGAGGTCATGAGATTTGCTTTATCGACTGTCCGCCCTCGCTCGGTCTGCTTACGTTGAACGCCCTATGCGCTGCAGACACCCTGCTTGTCCCGCTTCAGTGCGAGTTTTTTGCCTTGGAGGGCCTCAGCCAGTTGCTTCAGACCGTGGAGCGCGTGCAGCAACTGTTCAATCCCTCGCTCAACATCATCGGTGTCGCACTCACGATGTTCGATCGCCGGAACCGCCTTACCGATCAGGTTTCGGATGATGTGCGCGACTGCTTGGGTAATCTGGTCTTTGACACCGTGATCCCCCGCAATGTCAGGCTGTCCGAGGCGCCAAGCCACGGGCTTCCCGCGCTCGTATACGACCATTCCTGCACCGGTAGCCGCGCCTATATCTCGCTGGCGCGCGAACTGATCGGTCGTTTTCCGCCTGAAAGGCAGGCTGCATGAACAAGAATACTGATCCGATCCGCTTTTCCGTCCCCCAGCGAGGTCCGGCAGACAAGAAAAAGAAGCTCGGCAAGGGTCTCGGCGCTCTCCTGGGCGAAACAAAGCGCGAAGAGCCGCTGGTCCGCGATACTGGGTTGGGCTCGGACGCAGGGGAGGGCGCAACCGCAGATTCGCCGTTGAAGACGCTTTCGACAGCCTCCATCGCGCCTCTGCCGGGCAACCCGCGTAAGCATTTCGATGAAAAGGCGCTGGATGAACTCGCCGCTTCAATTGCCAAACGCGGTGTGATCCAGCCGATCATCGTACGGCCGCAAGGTAACGGCAAATACCAGCTTGTGGCCGGTGAACGGCGCTGGCGTGCTGCACAAAGGGCGCGTCTGCATGAGCTGCCGGCGCTTGTCCGCGAGCTTGACGACCGCGAAGTGATGGCTCTCGCGCTCATCGAGAACCTTCAGCGCGAGGACCTCAACCCGGTCGAAGAAGCGCGGGCATATCAAAGACTTGCCGATCAAGAGGGCATGACGCAGGCGGAAATCGCCCGGATGGTCGAAAAGTCGCGCAGCCATGTCGCGAATATCCAGCGCCTTCTGGGTCTTCCGGCTGCAGTTTTGGATCTTGTCGAAAGCGGCAAGCTATCCATGGGACACGCCCGCGCCTTGATCGGCCATGATGATGCGGCGGCGCTGGCCGAGCAGGCCGTGAGCGAGAACCTTTCAGTCCGCGAGATCGAAAAAATGGTCCGCAAGGTCGCAAAGAGCGTGAAGGAGGGTGCATCCCACCAGCCCAAAAATCGCAGCTCGTCGGAGGATGCCGATATCGCCGCGGTCCAGAACCATCTCGAGGAGTTCTTGGGACTGCCCGTCCGTATCAAGGCAGACGCAGACCCCCGCACCGGATCGATCTCCATAAAGTACGGTTCGCTCGATCAACTTGATCTGGTTTGCCAGCGATTGACGGGCGGCGATTTCTGAACAGGGAGAGAAGTTGCGCCGCGCAACTTTCCAAGCGGCAGGTATCTGCTAGCTGATCAGACGCGACCGGCGAGCAATTCCGCCAGCTTTTCCAGCCCCGCTGCATCTGTAGGCGTAAAGCGCGCCTTCTGCGGGCTGTCCAGATCGATAACCGCGATCACCGCGTTATCGCGCATGATCGGCACGACAAGCTCCGATTGGCTCGCCGCGTCGCATGCAATGTGGCCAGGGAAAGCGTGAACATCATCGATGCGCTGGGTTTCGCCGCTCGAAGCAGCGGTGCCGCAAACCCCATGGCCGAACGGTATGTGGATGCAGGCCGGGCGGCCTACAAATGGACCCAATACAAGTTCATCTTTTCCCGATTTCGCGCGGCCGACCCGGTAAAATCCCGCCCAATTGAGGTTGGGCAAAAATTCCCACAGGAGCGCGGCTACGTTCGCCATATTGGCGATCGCGTCAGGCTCATCGGCGGTCAGCGCATCGGCCGCCTGGCACAATTGCCGATATCGTTCTTCCGTTGAGAGCTGCGCGCCTGGCTTGAAATCGTACATCGGCAATCCTTGAGAGCGTTACGCTGTTGCCGCAAGCGCATTGCGGCTCTATTTCCCAGCAGATGGCTATTCTTCGCAAGCTCGCAATCTTTTTCGTCGTCCTGATCGCAGCGCTTGGCATCGCGTTCTACTTTCTGTCGCGAGGCGACACTGCTGACCTAACGGTCGACGAAGTGGCCGGGCTGGAGCCAACACTTCAGGAGCCTGACCCGGAGAATTTCCCGACCGTCCAGATCGCCGAGCCAGTGGGCTGGCCCGATGGCGATAGTCCGACAGCGGCGGACGGATTGAGCGTCAATCGCTTCGCCGAGGGTCTTGATCACCCGCGCGTTCTTTACGCGCTCCCGAACGGCGATGTCCTCGTTACCTTGACCCGCGCACCGAAGGTCGATCCGGGCGGCGAAGGCGGCATCATGGACACGATCCGCGGCTGGGTCGCCTCATTCCTGTTCTCCCGAGCCGGTTCCGCCGGAGAATCGCCTAACCAGATCGTTCTTCTGCGCGATGCTGATGGAGATGGTATTGCCGAGACCAAAACCGTCATCCGCGAAGAGGGGCTCGATTCGCCGTCCGGAATGAGCTGGTACGATGGCAAGCTCTACGTCGCCAATCACGATGCCGTGCTCGAATTCGACTATGAGTTGGGCGGCGACAGGGTTTCGGGTGAGCCGCGCAAGCTGATGGACCTTCCTCCCGGCGGTGGTCACTGGATGCGCAACATGGAGATCCACCCGGATGGCGACCGGCTGTTCATTGCAGTCGGCTCGGTCAGCAATATCGGCGAAAGCGGCATGGAAGTCGAAGAAGGCCGCGCCATGATCTGGGAATATAACCTCAACACCAACCGCCAGCGCCAGTTTGCGCTTGGCCTGCGCAATGCAAATGGGCTGGATTTTAGTCCCTGGTCCGGGGAGCTTTGGACGACGGTGAACGAGCGCGACATGCTCGGGTCCGACCTTGTGCCGGATTACCTTACCAACGTGCCGATCGGTGCCCAATATGGCTGGCCTTGGGTATACTACAAAGACAATATCGACCGCCGCGTCGAAGCGCCCATGCCTGCCTATCTCATTGAATATACACGTAATCCTGTCTATGCGGTGGGTCCACACGTCGCCGCGTTGGGCCTGGTGTTCACGAAAGAAGGGCACGTGATGGGCGAAGACTTCGCCAGCGGTGCCTTTATCGCGCGCCACGGTTCCTGGAATCGCAAGCCGCCATCCGGATACGATGTGGTTTATGTCGAATTCGACGAGCGCGGTAATCCCGTGGGTAAACCGGTCGAATTGCTCGGCGGTTTCCTGAATGAGGACGGCACGACCAAGGGCCGGCCAACGTGGGTGGAGTGGGCAGGCGACGGATCCCTGCTGGTCTCCGACGACACTGCTGGGATCATCTGGCGCGCAGCCTCTCCGGGCGCGGAGCCCGGCGCGGCGATTGCTCGCATAAGCGGGAACGCTCTCCCGCCGCAGCGCGAACTGCGCGATCCGCGAGCAACATTCGAAGAGGACTACCTGCGGACGCAGGCGGGACAGGCGCAATAATCGCTTAAATCTCGACCGCTTTGCCAGCCTTACCGGCCAACTCGACTACGAATTGCCATGCAGCGCGCCCTGATCGCTGACCGCGCTGCATCGCCCAAGTCAACGCTTCCTGATCGGTGAACGCGATACCGAGCTGATCCGCGTAGGCGCGGGCGATCTCGATATATTCCTCGTTCCCGCATGGGTGAAAGCCAACCGAGAGCCCAAATCGGTCGGCGAGGGCCAGCTTGTCGTCCACTGCATCGCGCTGATTAAGCGGCGCGTCGCGATCGTCGGGGTTCTGCTCCTTCGCCTGTCGGGCAAGAATGGCGCGCCTGTTGGACGTGACAGCCAATCGGCAATTGTCCGCACGCGCCTCGACGCCGCCCTCAAGCCAGCTGCGCAATTGGCGCGGACCCACCATGTCGCCTTCTGCGAACCCAAGGTCATCGATAAAAATGATGAATTGTCGCTCTTCGTCGGACAACGTCTCGAAAAGTGAGGGTAGGGCTGGGAGGGCATCGGCGGAGACCTGCACGAGGCCGAGTGCGGAGGGCGCCTGTCTCTGAACGTCTCTCACCGCGCTCCGCAGCAGAGCGGATTTTCCCATGCCCCGCGCGCCCCACAGCAGCATGTCGTGCGATGCATGCCCCTGCGCATGCCGGGCGATGTTCTCATGAACTCGCGCTTTCTGAGAGTTGATCGCGCGCAGCTGCACCAGTTCGGGCGCCTTGATGCCCCCAAGCGCGCGCGCCGCGGAACCCTGCCAGACATACGCCGGATATGCCCGCCAATCGATTGTTGGTGGCGGAGGCGGCGCGAGCCGCTCGAGCGCGTCGGCTATTCGCTTAAGCGTATCGCGCTCGTCGCCCACCAATGGCCGCCGTTATCCCGCCAGCTTTTCGCTTGGCAGGATGTAAAGCAAATCCGCCCCGGCAATCGCGCTCGCCTTGAGGCCATGCGCCTCCGGCACGATACGGTCGAGGAAGAAACGCACGCTCACCGGTTTGCTTTCGGCCAGCGCTGGAGCTGCTCCTCCTGCGACTGCCTGATCCTGCTTCATAAGCTGCCAGCCCGCGACCGCGACTGCAGCCATCGTGCAGAACGGGACGCTCCCCGCGAGCCGATCATCGAGGCTCGCTTCGTCGCGCATCCAGCGGGCTATGTGCGCGCAGTCTTTCGCGAGCGCCAGGAGCGTGGGCTGTTCAGCCGCATCGCGCGCGATCTCTTCGAACAGCGCGACCATCGCTTCGCCGCCCTCGATGCCCAGCTTGCGAGTGACGAGGTCGGCAGCCTGAATGCCGTTGGTGCCTTCATAGATCGGAGCGATCCGGGAATCGCGCCAATGCTGCGCTGCGCCGGTCTCCTCGACAAAGCCCATGCCGCCGTGGATCTGAATGCCGATACCGGTGACTTCGACCCCTGTGTCCGTGCCCCAAGCCTTGACCATTGGCACAAGGATCTCCGCGCGGTTCTTTGCATCGGGATCGCCGATCGTGCCTCGGTCGACCTGGCCGGCGCAATAATAGAGCAGCGCGCGGACACCTTCGGTCAGAGCCTTCATGCGCAGGATCATGCGCCGCACGTCGGGATGCTCGATGATGGCGACAGGTGTCTTGTCGGGCGACCCGGCGCGCGCGGATTGAACGCGGTCCATCGCGTAATACAGCGCCTGCTGCGTCGCGCGCTCAGCAATGTGCGCGCCCTGGTTTCCGACATTGATGCGCGCATTGTTCATCATCGTGAACATCGCCATCAGCCCGCGGTTTTCCTGCCCAACCAGCTCACCGATACATTCGTCATTGTCGCCGTAGCTCATCACGCATGTCGGAGAAGCATTGATGCCGAGCTTGTGTTCGAGGCTGACGCAGCGAAGATCGTTCCGATTGCCGAGCGATCCGTCGTCGTTGACGTGATATTTCGGCACGAGGAACAGCGAGATACCGCGCGATCCTTCCGGTGCATCGGGCAGGCGGGCCAGAACGAGGTGGATGATATTTTCCGCCAGCTCGTGCTCGCCCCAGGTGATGTAGATTTTCTGACCGGTGATCTTGTACTTGCCCGCGTGTTCCCCGTCTTCGATCGGGACCGCCGTCGATCGCAGCGCGCCGACATCGCTGCCTGCAGCGGGTTCGGTCAGGTTCATCGTTCCCGACCATTTACCACTCACCAGATCGGGGAGGTATTTGGACTGCTGATCCTTGCTCCCATGGTGCTCCAGGGCCTCGATCGCGCCCACCGAGAGCATGGGCAGCAGGTTGAAAGCCATATTCGCCGCGCCGAGGTTTTCGAGCACGTTGCATGACAGGATGAAGGGCAGACCTTGCCCACCGAATTCCTCGGGCGAAGCGATCGCGTTCCAGCCCTGTTCGACATAGGCGTCATACGCCTCCTTGAACCTATCGGGCAGGCGAACCACGCCATTTTCGAGCTTGGCCCCTTCAAGGTCGCCGATGCGGTTCAGCGGAGCAAACTCACCCGCTGCGAACTGGCCGACGCCTTCGACGATTGCTTCAACCAGATCGGATTCTGCGTGCGCGAACTTCTCGCTCTGGGCGAGCTCCTCTATTCCGGCGTTTACGCGAATGGCGAGCAGCTGGTCCTGGGTCGGCGGTGTATAGGGTGTCACGGGCGGATCTTGTCCTGTTCAATGGGTCGCTTGGCAGTTGGAAAAGCGCCTTTTGCTTGGCAGCGCTCGCATCAGAATATAGCGACCATGCGATGAGCGACAAGGACGTTACGGAAGTGGTGCCGGCGGACGCGGCAGGAATTGCCCGCGCGGCGCAATTGCTCGCTTCCGGCGACGTGGTCGCGGTGCCGACGGAGACGGTTTACGGGCTGGCAGCGCGGGCCGATAGCGCGGAGGCGGTGGCGAAGATCTATGCCGCGAAAGGCCGGCCCGATTTCAACCCGCTCATCGTGCATGTTCGCGATATCGAGCAGGCGCGCGCAATCGCCGATTTCGATGATCGCGCGGCCGATCTTGCCGAAAGGTTCTGGCCCGGCCCGCTGACGCTCGTGCTGCCACTTTGCAGCAATGCTCGGATAGCGGATGCGGTGACGGCGGGCCTGCCCACGATAGCCTTGCGGCAACCGGCCCACCGGGTGATGCAAGCGGTTCTTCAGAACCTGGGTCACCCCCTCGCGGCACCTTCCGCAAATCTTAGCGAAGGCATCAGTCCAACTCGAGCGGACCATGTCATCGCATCGCTGGGTTCGGCAATCCCGATGGTGCTCGATGGAGGGCCGTGCGAACGCGGTGTCGAATCGACGATAGTTGCTTTGCGCCAGGACGGCGGCTGGTCGCTTCTTCGGCCTGGCCCGATTACCAAGGAATCGCTCCTTCGCATTCTCGGTGCCGAGACGGAGACTTCGGAGGGCACTATCGAAGCGCCCGGGCAGCTTTCGCGGCATTATTCGCCCGGTAAACCGATACGGCTCGGCGCATTGACGGCGGAGCCGAGCGAATTCCTTATCGGGTTCGGGACGGTGCACGGTGACTGCAATCTGTCAGCGGACGGTGATTTAAAGGAAGCTGCAGCAGCGCTTTATAGCTGTCTTCACAGAGCGGCGCTGTCGAGCAAGCCGAGCATCGCGATCGCGCCTGTCCCGCGGGATGGTGTAGGCCGTGCGATCAACGATCGGCTGGCGAGAGCGGCCACCCCCTCCGGCACACGTTCGGACTAGTCGCGATCGGGCTCGACTGGGACAGTCGGCATGATCTGTTCGATCTCGGCGTAAGTCGCGCGCGCATCTTCGCAGGCCTCCTGATCGCCGTCGCGGCAATCTTCCAGCTGCCTTTCGTAGCGGCGATCAAGCTTGCCAAGCCGCTCTTCGCGCTTGCGAATTTCGCGTCCGCGCTTCTCGTCCGCTTCGGATTGGCTCGTCGTGGCGAGATCGACAGCCTTGCTGCCCACTCGGATCGGGGCCGTGGCTACGTCAGCCGCCGCCTTCACGAGGCAGCCTGACAGTATTGCCGACATAGCGATGAGCGAAAGAGCGGGTAGCGCGCGCATGCCGCGTTTTTGCGCGCGCCAGCCATTCATTGCAACCCGCCGCGGGCTGCGAACGCTCTATTCGTCGGCTGCGATAGCTCGTTCTGGCGCAGCCGCTGCTGTTTCGGCGGGGCGGCAGGTCAGTGAGCCCGAGCCCGCGCTTTGTACCGAGCAGCTTGCCGAGCCATAGACGGTCACGTCGCCCGATCCGGCGATTTCGGCGGACACCGTGCCATCGGAGGCCAATTCCACATCTCCCGAGCCTGCGATTTCGACGCTCGCATCATCGGCGGAGAGGTTGGCGAAGTCGACATCGCCCGAGCCTGCGATCTCGATCGACACATTGATCGCTCGGCCAATGGCTGTCACGTTGCCCGACCCTGCGATTTCGACTTCCAGCCGGTCCGCGTCAATATTTCCGACCTTGATATCTCCCGAACCGGCGATTTCGATTTCGGCGCTATCGCTGGCCATGCTTTCAGCTTCGATCTGCCCGCTGCCTGCGATCCCCAATTCGGAGGGCGCTGGCATGCTCACCAGGACCATCGCCACGCCCGAACCGTCGAAAATATTGCGATCGCGGGCGATCGTGAGGCGGTCGCCATCGCGGTCGAACCGCAAAGCTTCGCCAGCCTTCGTGTCGCCTTCGACCGATATCGCCAGTTCGCTCGCTTCGGTGATGAAAACCCTGTCGGGCCCTGCCAGAACCAATTTGGACGGCGCTGCACCGCTCATATCGAGTTCCGCCAGCGGCACGCCATCGACACTTTCCCAGTCATCCATATAGGCGCAGCCAGATAACGCGGTGCCCAAAGCCAACAGCGCCAGGGGTGCCGCGCTCTTGGCGCAGCCGCGAACAAACCGATCGATCATATTACCTCCACCTGAAATGCGTGTTGCTGATATAATACAGCACGCACCTCATGGCAAGTGGTCCGAATGTGCTGAGCGCCCGCAGGCGAAACAAAAAAGGCCGCCCGAACCAGGGCGGCCTTTCGATACCTTGATGCGACGAACGTTCTTAGCTGTCGTCGTCATCGTTGTTGTAATATTGCGGTGCATGCTCCCGCAGCACTTCGAGGATCTTCTCGAGCGCGGTTGCCTCGTCGGTCTCTTCCATCGCAGCGAGTTCGCGGGCGAGGCGGCTGGAGGCCGCTTCGAAAATCTGACGCTCCGAATAACTTTGCTCTGGCTGATCGTCGGGACGGAACAGATCGCGCGTCACCTCGGCGATGAGCACGATTTCGCCCGAATTGATCTTCGCTTCATATTCTTGCGCCCGGCGCGACCACATGGTGCGCTTCACCTTCGGCTTGCCCTTCAGGGTTTCCATCGCCTCTTTCAGCGTCTTGTCCGAAGACAGTTTGCGCATGCCGATGGATTCGACCTTGTTGACCGGAACGCGCAAGGTCATGCGCTCTTTTTCAAAGCGAAGAACATACAGTTCCAACTGCATGCCAGCGATTTCTTCATTCTGAAGTTCGATAACACGGCCAACGCCGTGCTTGGGGTAAACAACGTAATCTCCGACGACGAATGCGGGCGCATTGCTTGCCATGCGAATTCCTTTCACTCAGTCTTCCGCAGCAACAGATCGTACGATTTACAACTCGGCGCACTGCCTCCTGATTAGAGAGACGTGCGCCGCAGCCAGATCATCCAAAGCTGTGTTGCTGGGTAGTGACCTTTCTACTTCTAATAGGCCAGCACAGGCATCACCCAGTGCGGTTGATCGATTATATAGCATAATCGCAACAAAATTGCGAGTCCGCTCGCTGCACCAGCACATTTCCGCTGCAACGCACAATCTTAACGCTGCCGCGCGAAGCTTTATGTTGTTCGAATCCTTGCGCTTTTTTCGGTCAAGCGCGGACCCGGATCAATCGCCTTCGCCAGGCTCGCTGCTGAAGTACTTCTCGAACTTGCCCTCTTCGCCCTTGTGGTCGTCGGCGTCGGCTGGCGGCTCTTTCTGGCTCGTGATGTTGGGCCATTCAGCCGAGAACTTCGTGTTAAGCTCCAGCCATTTTTCGAGACCATCTTCGGTGTCGGGCAGGATCGCTTCCGCCGGGCATTCCGGTTCGCAGACCCCGCAATCGATGCACTCGCTCGGATTGATAACGAGCATGTTCTCACCCTCGTAGAAGCAGTCTACGGGACAGACCTCAACGCAGTCGGTGTATTTGCATTTGATGCAGTCATCGGTGACGACATAGGTCATTTAAGAGAACTCTCGAGAATGGGCGGGTTGCACGGGGCCTGCTATGTCGAATTGTCTGCATGGGTCAAGCCTGCAAAATGACCGGCTCGGTCAGTTTCGGTTTAGCTCGCGATAGTGCAACTTTGCCGCTGCGGGTGACAGGCGCCGCTCGGGTAAGGCGGCGATTTCGACGACCCGCACCTCGCCTCCTTGAACGAGAGTGATGACATCGCCGATGTACGTATTCTCGGAAGCGCGCCGGACGTGCTGCCCATTGCGACGCAGCGCATGGCTATCGATCATGGCCTGAGCTGCGGACCGGGTGCGGGCAAAGCGGAGGTAAACGAGCAGACGATCGATGCGGATCGAAGGCTCCGCGTCGCAGTCCGGGGCCTCCCTCGTCATCCGCCGAGCAGATCGGCAAGTCCATCGAACGCGCCGCCAGCCTTTGCGGGGCCGGTATCGACCTTTTGCCGGGGTTGTCGCTGGTGCCCCTTCTTTCCGCGCGGGCGTTGATCGCTGCCTTTTTTTCTTCGGTCATCCGCCTTGCGCCGACGGTTCTGGTTGTCGCCGGGTCGCCGTGGTCGCCACGTCCAGCTGTCTGGCGACGGAGGGCCGAAAGCACCCTCGCCAAGCATTCGCGCACGCTGGAGCCGGAAGCCAGCACTGCCTAACAGCCTGCGCGCGTTTTCTTCTTCGAGACCGATCGAGATCGGCAGCGAGAGGTCGATCCGGAAACGCGGGTTGCGCTCCTTTCTGGCTTTCTCGGCAGCCTTGCTGCGTGCATCGAACGCCGCACGCAGGATCTTTTCAGCCAGGTCGACGCGAATGATCTGCGATCCGGCGGGCCTGTATCCGGCCGGCAGCCTTTTCGCTTCGCTTAGAACCGGAAGCATCGCTTCTTGCAGCGGCCGCTTGTCGAGACCGAGCGCGTGGAGCAACTGGCGCGGTGCGGGTTTCAGCAGCGGAGCGGCGTAGATATCGAGCGCGCCGAAAGTTACGCCCAGCTTGCGCAGGAAAGGGCGCATTTCCTTCGGCAGATGTTGAAGTCCCGCGCTTTCGCGGCTCACTACTCCGCGAGCCTCGATCAAGGTGATGAGCAGTGCGCGCGCTTGCGAACCCGCTTCTGGATCGCGCGCCGCGGCCGCGAGCTTGCGCAGGGGCGCCAGCGGTTCGAGCCGGGTCGCGAGCCATTCGCTAAGGCCAGTTTCGAGATTGGAGCGAGCGGGCTCGGCCAGGAGCGACACGTCGCGGGAAAGATTGAGGCGTGCCGTCTCGAAATCATCGGACATTTCGATTTCCGCCAGCGCCCGGCCCTGCCAGTGGATGGAACCGCGCTCTATCGTCAATTCGGCAAGACCTTCGGCAAGCAGCCACGCCGCGCGCTTCGCGAGGATGCCGGGCAAAGCCTTTTCGCCCGCCGCCAGCAGCATTTTGCGGTCCGCGGCGGTCGCGTCGGGATCGACCACGAAGCGGAAACCATCGAGGCGGCCGATCGGTTCATCCTCGACCGTCAGCCGTCCATCGGCCTCCAGCGTTACGGGGAGCGCGCTTGCATCCTGTCCAAGCGATTTCATCAGTATCGTCGTCCTTCGGTTGACGAAGCGCTCGGTCAGGCGCGCGTGCAGCGCATCGGAGAGCTTCGCTTCGACCGCGCGCGCCCGCGCAGCCATTTCGTCGCGCGCCAGCACCCAGTCGGGTCGCTGGCAGATATAGGCCCAGGATCGGATCGCGGCTATCCTTCCCTGCAGCGTGTCGATGTCGCCGCTCGTCCGGTCGAGCTCCGCTATGCGCGCCGCGACGAAATCCGCGCCGAGATAGCCGCCCGCGAGGTCCTGCCAAAGCCGCGCAACGAAGCGCGCGTGCGGATCGACGCCGACTTGGCGGAAATCGGGAAGGCAGCATGCTTCCCAGAACCGCCGCACGAGGCCGCTGCCGCGTACCGTCTTCGCAATCGGATCCTCTGCCAGCCGCTTCAGCACCGCAAGATCGATCGCCTGAGGCGCCGCGCGCAAAACGTCATGGCGCGGACGGCTTTCGAGGTCACCTATCAACACCGCCAGCGTATCGAACCGCGGCTCGGCCTCGCGCCAGTACAGCTTGGTCAGAGGAGCAAAGCGATGCTCCTCGATCGCGAATATCTCTTCGTCGGTGAATTCGAGCGGCGCGCCCGAGCGGCTGCCGCCGCCCGCCAGAGTTCCGAAACTCCCGTCGGTCTGGTGCCGGCCCGCCCGTCCGGCGATCTGTGCCATCTCGGAAGGGATCAGGCGGCGTTTGCGCTGTCCATCGAATTTGGAAAGCGCTGCGAATGCCACGTGATTGAGGTCGAGATTGAGCCCCATGCCAATCGCATCGGTGGCGACGATGTAATCGACCTCACCATTCTGGAACAATTCGACCTGCTTGTTACGCGTTTCCGGTGAAAGTGCGCCCATGACGACCGCCGCCCCACCGCGAAACCGCCGCAAAGCTTCGGCCATCGCGTAAACCTGCTCCACCGAAAAAGCGACCACAGCGCTGCGCGGAGGCAGGCGTGAGAGTTTCGCGGTGCCTGAATGAGTCAGAGTGGAAAAACGCGGGCGCTCGACCATTTCGGCGCGCGGGATCAGGGCCTTGACGATGGGCTCCAGCGTGGCCGAACCGAGGATCATGGTCTCCTCGCGGCCCCGCGCATTCAGCAGCCTGTCGGTGAAGATATGCCCGCGTTCGGGATCGGCGCCGATTTGCGCTTCGTCGATAGCCACGAAGGCATGGCCACCGCCGAGCCTGTCCATCGCCTCCATCGTGCAGCAGAAATAGCGTGCGTTGGGCGGCTCGATCCGCTGCTCTCCGGTGATGAGCGCAACCGCATCGTCGCCCTTGATCGCGCGCACCCGGTCATAGACCTCGCGTGCCAGCAACCGCAGCGGAAACCCCATCATTCCGCTCGAATGGCCGCACATGCGTTCGATCGCGAGATGCGTCTTGCCGGTATTGGTCGGCCCGAGCACCGCCCGGACCCTGGAATCGCTGGAAATCGGGTTCACGGCTGCGCTTGTGTCAGTCTTGCCCGGCATGGGCAATGGCTTGGCGAAAGCGCCTCCACTTTCCCTCGGCACGGCTTGTCGCATCCTCGACTCGGTTGATCGATGGTTAAGCAGAGATTTACTTTGTTCCGTCAAGATTTTGCGGCATTACGCAGAAAGTCGATGGCCGAAGGCGGTCTCGGGGGGAAATCAATTGGATTACGGGCGCGAAATAGCCCCTAATGGCGACGGTGAAGAGAATGCGGAGCTCGATGCTTCCGCTCTGCCTGCTGCGCGTGCCCGCGCCGAGGGCCGCGACCGAACCAAAGCGCAGGCGATAACCGCGTACCTTCGCCGATTTGCACCTCGCAGAAAACCTGTCGTCAAAGACAATGCCGGTCGCAGGGTCCTCTCTCGCGGGAGCGGGCTCGCCGAGCGCTACGACGAGTGGAAAATCCACGCCGGGACCTGGGTGAGCGAATTGGATCTCGCCCCGGACCTTGCCGAGAATATCGGCAGCCGCCGCTGGTTTCGCGGACTTGGGACGATGATCGGCCTCGGTGCCGTCGCGCTTGCCTTCTGGCCCGACTTCGCCCCGCTTGAAGCGCGGTCGGCCATGCCCGAAGGCGCGGAAATCCGCGACGAGTTTCGCAGCCAGATGATCATGCCGCTCGCATATGGTGCGGATAGTGGACGCCGGATGGGTCCGACATCGCAGGTGATACCGCTCGCCAGTGCGCCGGAGCGTCCGCAGATCGAATTGCTCGCAACCCTGGCACCTGGCGACAGTTTTGAAACGATGCTCCGCCGCGCCGGTGTCTCGACCAGCGATGTCGACAGGGTCAGCGCGCTGATCGGCGACGCGATGCCACTTTCAGAAATCGAGCCGGGCACACAGATCGACATCACCCTTGGGCGCAGGGCACAGCCGGGCACGCCTCGTCCGCTCGACGCGCTCAAGTTTCGCGCGCGTTTCGATCTCGAGCTTGAAATCGGCAGACGAGGTTTCAACGCGGAAACGGGCGAGGGCGGTATGCTCGCGTTGCAGCGCAATGTCATTCGCGTCGACGATACGCCGCTGCGTGTGCGGGGCAAGGTAGGCTCGAGCCTTTACCGCTCGATGCGCTCGGCGGGTGTACCCGCGAGCGCGGTGCAGGATTACATCAAGGCACTCGACGCCCAGATCGACCTTAACCGCGAAGTGCGCGCTGCGGACGAATTCGACATTATCGTTGCCTATCGCCGCGCGGCCACCGGAGAGCGGCAGGCGGGCAACCTGCTCTATGCCGGGATCGACCGCGGAGGGCAGCCGCGCACGCAATTGATGCGCTGGGGCGATGAGGGCCGCTTTTACGAGGCATCCGGGGTGGGCGAACAGCGCGGCGGCCTGATCGCGCCGGTTCCGGGCCGCATCTCATCGCGTTACGGTATGCGCCGGCACCCTATCCTCGGTTATCGCCGCATGCATGCAGGGCTCGATTTCAAGGCGCGCCGCGGAACGCCGATCGCAGCGGTGACCGACGGAACCGTGAGCGGCGCGGGCCGGATGGGGGGATGCGGCATTGCGGTGCGGCTCAATCATGGGAATGGCCTTTCAACGCGGTACTGCCACATGAGCCGGATGGCTGTGCGCCGCGGACAGCAGGTCCGCCGAGGGCAGATCATCGGATATGTCGGCTCGACCGGCCTCTCGACCGGACCGCACCTCCATTACGAAATGTATCGCGGCGGCCGTCACATCAATCCAGCCAGCGTCAAATTCGTGACCCGCGCCCAGCTTTCGGGCACGGAGCTGATCGATTTCCGCCGCCAGCTCATCAAGCTGAAAGAGGTAAAAGTGGGCGCGGCGCTCGAGGATCTGGAGCAGCTCCAGACCGAGGTCGAGGAACCGATGCGCGAGATCGAGAAGATCGACATGGCGCGCCGCATCGGCAACGGAGCGAACGGCCCCTGAGGTTTTTCGCGCACGCGGTGCCTGCGTGTTCAGCGCTTGTCATTGCAGCGCTGCGGTAATTGCGGCTACACCTGCCGCCCATGACGGGACGTTATCCAAACACGCGTATGCGCCGCACCCGCGCAAGCGGCTGGAGCCGCGCGCTTCACCGCGAAAACCAGCTCGCACCGACAGATCTGATCTGGCCGCTTTTCGTGACGGAAGGCTCCGGCGTGGAGGAGCCAATAGGCACCTTGCCGGGTGTCTCGCGATGGTCGGTCGACGGTATCGCCGCGCGCGCGAAGGAGGCAGCCAAACTCGGCATTCCCGTGGTGGCGCTGTTCCCCAACACGCCCGCGGAAAAGCGCAGCGATGACGGAGCGGAGGCGCACAACCCCGACAATCTGATGTGCCGCGCGATCCGCGCGATCAAGGATGCCTGCGGCGACGATGTCGGCGTGCTGACCGATGTCGCGCTCGACCCCTACACCAGCCACGGACAGGACGGGCTGCTCGATGAAAGCGGCTATGTCACGAATGACGACACCGTGGCCGTGCTGGTCGATCAGGCGATCAACCAGGCCGAGGCGGGCGCCGACATCATTGCCCCTTCGGACATGATGGATGGCCGGATACACGCGATCCGCATGGCTCTGGAGATGGGCAACCATCCCAACGTCCAGATCATGAGCTACGCCGCGAAATATGCGAGCGCGTTCTATGGTCCCTTCCGCGATGCGGTGGGATCGGGCGGCCTGCTGAAAGGCGACAAGAAGAGCTACCAGATGGACCCCGCCAATTCCGACGAAGCGCTGCGCGAAGTCGAGCTCGACATCGCCGAGGGTGCGGACAGCGTGATGGTGAAGCCGGGGCTCGCCTATCTCGACATCATCTACCGGGTGAAACAGGCATTCGGCGTGCCGGTGTTCGCCTATCAGGTGAGCGGCGAATACGCGATGATCGAAGCGGCCGAGGCGGCAGGGATCGGGGACCGCGATGCGCTGCTCATGGAAAAACTGATCGCATTCAAACGGGCGGGCTGCTCGGGCGTGTTGACCTACCACGCGCCCATTGCTGCGCGGCTGCTGAATGGCTGAGGCTGGCGCGGGCTTCCGCCACGAGACCGAGCGGCTGATCCTCCGCGATTGGCGCGAAGAAGACTGGCCCGAATTCTGGGAAGGGACCAATACGCCGACAGTCGCGCGCTGGGTTGGCGGTGTCTTAGGTGAAGCCGCGATGGCCGAAGGTCGGGCGAAGCTCGAACGCTATGCCCGCGACTACGCCCACACATTCTGGTGCGTCGAGCGAAAGGAAGATGGCGCAATCCTCGGTTTTTGCGGGCTCAAGCGCTGCACAGACGAAGAAGGGCCCCTCGGCGAAATGGAGGCAGGATGGCGTTTTCGCGAGGACGCATGGGGGAAAGGCTATGCGAAGGAGGCGGCGACAGCCTCGTTAGAACTCGCCTTTGGCCGGTTCGGTGCTGAGCAGGTGATTGCCATGACCTTAAAGGGCAATAGACCAAGCTGGGGGCTGATGCTGCGCCTTGGCATGAAGCGGCGCGAGGATCTCGATTGGGACGATCCCACTTGGGAACTCGATGACCCTCGCGTAATCGTCTATGCGATTACCCGCCAAGAATGGCGAGCGCGAGATGTCTGATCTCGTGCTCGAAACGCAGCGGCTCGTGCTTCGCAAGATCGGCGAAAACGATGTCGATATGCATGACAAGGTGCTGAACACGCCAGTCGTGATGGAGCATCTTGGCGGGGTGATGGAACGGCATGAGATCGAGGCGCGGCACGCCAAAGGCATGGCGATGTTCGCGCGCGACGGTTTCAGCTTTCTCTTCGTTCACGAGAAAGCGACGGGCGACCTCGTTGCCTATTGCGGGGTCAAATGGGTCGACAACCCTCTCGCTCCCAATGTCGGCGATCACGAGATCGGCTGGGTGGTGCGCGAGGATCGCTGGCGGCGCGGCTATGCTTATGAGGCCATGCGCGCCGTTATCGATTGGGCATTCGGACCAATCGGCGCGCCTCATGTCGTTGCGCTCACTTGCGACAGCAATGTCGGCAGTTGGAAGCTGATGGAAAAGCTCGGTATGACACGGCGGAAAGACCTCGATTTCACCGATCCCGGAATGCCCGATGCCGACAATCCGACGATCCAGTACTCGCTCGGCAAAGAGCAGTGGGAGAACCGCTAATGTACCGCCCTGGTGTCAACATCATCCCGATCCACGGAAAAACGCCCCGAATCCACGAAACCGCTTTCGTGGCGCCCGGATCGACCATCATCGGCGATGTCGAGATCGGTGCGGGAAGCTCGATCTGGTACAATTGCGTGGTCCGCGCGGACGTTTTCAAAATCCGGATCGGGGAGCGCACCAATGTGCAGGACGGCAGCGTGCTGCATTGCGATCCGCCGCGCCCCGGTGACGAAGACGGCTCTCCGCTCATCATCGGCGACGATGTGCTGATTGGACACATGGCGATGGTCCACGGCTGCACCATTAAGGATCGCGGCTTCGTTGGCCTGGGCGCGATCGCGATGAACAAAGCGGTGATCGGCCATGACGCCATGCTGGCAGCGGGCGCGATGCTCACCGAAGGCAAGGTGATGGAGGACCGGATGCTTTGGGCGGGGCGTCCGGCCAAGCCGATGAAAGAGCTGACCGATGCCGCGATTGCCGGCATGAAAATGGGCGTTGCTCACTACGCCGAAAACGCGAAAGCGCATGCTATCGCGGTGTTCGAAAGCGGGCTTGAGTAAGCTCGATAACCGCGCGACCGCTTAGCTCGGGCCTTTTGTCATATAGGGCATCATGTGCGGCATGAAGTCGATCTTGCCGATGTCCAGCCCCTCACTGCGCAGGATCGCGTATGCCGTGGTGAGGTGGAAGTAGAAATTCGGCAGCGACCAATCGCGCACATATTGCTCCGCGGTCAGAGTGAATTCCATGCCATTGGGCAGGTCCAGCACTACCGTCTCATCGGGCGCAACAAGCTCGTCAGGCGTGACGCTATCGAGCAGCGCCGCGGTTTCGGACAGTGCAGTCTTCGCGCCAGCGAGAGTGGCCGCGTTTTCTTCGTAAGATGAAAAGCTCCGTTTCGTGAGCCGCGGCAGAGCTTCCCCCGGTAGATTGGCGACAAACCGCGCCTGGTTGGCAAACGGGTGCATGTCGTCGGCCAGCCGCGACTCCAGTAGTGCATCACCTTTCGGATGCGCTCCGGCCTTGGTGAGCAATCCGATCATGGTGTCGATGCGGGAGCGGAAAACAGCGATGGATTGGTCGTAAAGCGTCACGTTGCACCTCTCGAACTATTAGTTTCGAATTGCAACGTATCACGCTGCGCGCCATCAGCAAGCGAAAATGTGAGACCCAGCCTCGCAAGGCTCAATCGCGGATCAGCGCGCGCAGGCTTTCTATCCGGTCTGCCTCGTGCACCGGCTTATCCCAGCGGATACGGTGGATGCGCGGAAAGCGCATGGCGAGACCGGATTTGTGACGCTTCGAGGTGTGCACGCTGTCGAAGGCGACTTCGAACACCAGCGTCCGCTCGACCTCGCGCACCGGGCCGAAGCGATTGAGCGTGGTCTGCCGAACCAACCGGTCCAGCTTTTTGAGCTCCGCATCGGTGAAGCCTGAATAGGCCTTGCCGACGGGGAGCAATTCGGCGCCGCCGTCGGGATCACCATCCCAGCAGCCGAAAGTGTAGTCCGAATAGAAGCTTGAACGCTTTCCCGAACCGCGCTGCGCATACATCAGCACCGCATCGATCAGCAGCGGGTCGTGCTTCCACTTGTACCACAGGCCGACCTTGCGCCCCGCGATATAGGGGCTGTCGCGCCGTTTCAGCATCAGGCCTTCGATCGCATCCTCGCGCGCGCCCTCGCGGATTTCGGCGAGGTGCTTGAAATCGTCTGCCTCTACCACCGCGGAGATATCGAAATGGCTGTCGGGTAGCTTGGCCATCAGTGCCTCAAGCGCCGCGCGCCGCTTCGACCAGGGTTGCTCGCGAATATCATCGCCTTCGATGAGCAGCGCGTCGTAGAGCCGCACGAATGCGGGCGCCTCCTTGAGGATCTTCTTCGAAACGGTCTTGCGCCCGAGGCGCTGTTGAAGCGCGTTGAAACTTGCCGCCCCGCCTTCTTCGCCGCCTTGGCTTGCGCCGCGAACCAGCAGCTCCCCGTCGAGCACCGCGTCCATCGGCAGCACATCGAGCAGCTCCGGGAAGGTCGCGGAGATATCATCGCCGCTGCGCGAATAGAGCCGCGTTTCGCCTGCGACGCGCACCAGCTGCACCCGGATGCCGTCCCACTTCCACTCCGCCGCATATTCGCCAAGATCGACTTCGGTGTCTTCCAGGGGATGCGCCAGCATGAAGGGGCGAAAGCGCGGCCGGTTTGACACGTCGGGCGGATCGCCCCCGTCCGCGCCCCACGCGAACAGCTCCGGATAGGGCGCTTCCAACGCGTGCCAGTATTCTTCGACCTCCTCGACCGAGACATCGAAGGCCTGTGCAAAGGCGGTTTTGGCCAGCCGAGCAGAAATGCCGATCCGCATGCCTCCGGTCGCCAGTTTGATCAGGGCAAAGCGGCCATTGGCATCGAGCCGGTCGAGCACCTTTGGCAATTCCTTGGGCGCGGTGTTCCGGTTGAGCGCGGAAAGCTGGTCCACAACCTGCGCGACGCTCGGCACCTCACCATCGCGCGCTTCGGGTTCCGGCCAGAGCAGGCTTGCGGTCTCTGCCGTATCGCCAACGAAATCGCGGCTGAGGGTCCACAGCACCGGGTCCACACGGTCCTTCATCAGGTTGCGGATCGTCGAGCTCTTGACCGCGGGAAAGTCGAGCTCTCCGGTCAGCGCCGCGAGCGCCCAGCCCCGATCGGGATCGGGCGTTTCGCGCAGGTACTCTGCGATCATGGCCAGCTTGCGATTGCGGCTGGTGGTGTAGACGAGCGTGTCGAGAAGGGCGGCGAACTCCTCCATTACTCGTCCTCGTCTTCGCGCCCGACGAGAGCGAGCGCTCGCGCCTTTCGCTGGCCAAGCTCGCACCACCGCAGCAGTGCCTCTTCGCGGCCATGGGTCACCCACACCTCCTGCGGGTCTACCTCGTCGATGGTCTGCGTGAGTTCGCACCAGTCGGCGTGGTCCGAGATGACCAGCGGCAGTTCGACTCCGCGTTGCCGTGCCCGTCCGCGCACCCGCATCCACCCGCTTGCCATCGCGGTGATCGGCTCGGGCAGGCGGCGCGACCACCTGTCATTAAGCGCAGAGGGCGGGGCGACAATAATGCTCCCGCGCATATCATCCTTGCCATGATCGGAAACCAGACGGAGCTCGCCTAGGGGCACGCCGTGCTCTTCATAGAGGCGGCACATTTTCTCCATCGCGCCGTGGAGATAAATCGGCTCGCTATGCCCGGCGGCTCTGAGTTCCGCGATCACCCGCTGCGCCTTTCCTAGCGCGTAGGCACCAACCAGCACGCTCTTGTCGGGATTGTCGGCGAGAGCCTTGGTCAGCTTCGCCATCTCCTCTTCGATCGGCGGATGGGTGAACACCGGAAGGCCGAATGTTGCCTCGGTGATGAAGATATCGCACGGCACGACCTGAAACGGGGCGCAGGTGGGATCGGCGCGGCGCTTGTAATCGCCGGTAATGACCACGCGCTCGCCCGCATGTTCGAGCAGGATTTGTGCGCTGCCGAGCACATGGCCTGCCGGGATGTAGGTCGCATCGACTTCGCCCGGCAGGCGGATGGTCTGGCCATATTCGACCGGGATCGCCTTGGTCGGGATCTCGCCGCTCTCATCGGCGACACCCGTACGGTAACGCAGCGCCATGATCGCCAGCGTTTCCGGTGTGGCATAGGTTTCCCCGTGTCCGCCGCGCGCGTGATCGGCATGGCCATGGGTGACAAGCGCGCGGTCCACCGCCTTGCCGGGATCGATCCAGCAATCGGCGGGTACGATCTGCACGCCCCAGGGCTCGGGGCGGATCCAGGAAAACGGGGCGCTCACAGGAGTTTAACACCCCTTGAGCGCAGCCGTTCCTCTATTCAGCTGGCGTATCGGTCCGATACTTGTCGAACCACTTGATGACCGCATCGGTTTTTGCAGCGAGCTGGCTGGGCGACATGGTGGTGTCTCCGTGGCTCGCCCCGGGGGTCACCAGCAAAGCGGTATCCACACCCAGCAGCTTGAGCGCGCCGTAAAGCTGCTCGGCTTCGCTGCGCGGTGTGCGATAGTCTTCGTCGGCTACCAGAACCAGCGTCGGCGTCTTGATATCGGCCGCAGCAGCCAGCGGAGAGCGCGCCCAATACCCATCGGGATTCTCCCAAGGCGGGCCCTTCATCCAATAGCGCGAGAAGAACGGATAGCCATCGGCCATCAGCGCCATCGTCGTCCAGTTGATCACCGGCTTGTTAGAGGCCGCAGCGGCGAACCGATCGGTCTTGCCGACCATCCACGCGGTCAGGATGCCGCCTCCGGAGCCGCCGGTTACGAAGAGGTTGTTCGGATCGGCATATCCCTGCGCAACGGCGGCATCGACAGCGGCCATCAGCTCGGCATCGTTGGGCACAGGATAGGTGCCATCGATACCGTAAGCGAAGTCGGCGCCGTATCCGGTCGACCCGGTGGGATTGGTGAAGAGCACCGCATATCCCGCGCTCGCATAAAGCTGGTAGTCGCTGGCGAAATGCGGGCCATAGGAAGCAAACGGCCCGCCATGGATTTCAAGCACCATCGGTACACGCGTGCCTTCCACGTAATCCGGCGGCAAAGTGATCCAGCTTGGAATGTCGGTGCCGTCGGGCATAGTGACCGTGATCTGCCGCGTTTCGCCGAGGCGCTTGCCCGACAGCTTCAGGTCGTTGAGGTTCGTGAGCTGCCGGGTCCGTCCGCTGCGCGCTACCGATATATCCGCTGGCCGGGTTGGCGTGCCGCTGGTGAAAGCGAGCGACCCGCCCTCGGAAACGGACCACTGTCCGCCGACATAGGGCCTTGTGTAACCGGGCGAAGCGATCCGCGCGTCGACTTCACTGACATTGCCGGATGTCGAAATCCGCGCGACCCGGTAGACGCCTTCGTCTTCGTAACCGGCGAACAGGCCGGCATCGGTCCATTCGAGACTGTCGAAAGAGCGATCGAACCCGGTCGCGATCTGCTGCTGGTTCGATCCGTCTGCGTCCATCAGGTACAGGCGCGTTTCGTGATAGTCGCGGCCTTCATCATCGAAGCCGAGATAGGCGATCCGGCGGCCATCGGGGCTTACCTGCGGCGATGTGTCGATCCCCTGCCGCGTTGTCAGTTCGGTAATCCCGCCCGATGCGAGGTCGATCGCGTAGATTTCAGTGTCCTGACCGGCGAGCTCCCAATCCTCGTCGCGATTGCCGCTTATGTAAATGGTCTGCCCATCGCGCGCCCATTCGAGCGCGCCGGAATGATTACGATCTCCAAAGGTCAGCTGCCGCGGCGCGCCTCCGGTGGCCGAAACGACGAAAATCTGCGTGAAGCCGGGTTTGAGGTAGCCTGCGCCGTCATAGCGATAGGTCACGGCATCGGTGATCGAAGGCGGCGCTTTCCATTCGGCGCCTTCCGGTTTGGGTGGGGCACTGCCGAGGCTCAAAGGCTTTGCCGGTACGCGTGCGGTGTAGGCGATGCGGGTGCCATCCGGGGACCAGCTGATGCCTCCCGGCGATTCGGGTAGCGCGGTGATGTTGGCGCTTTGCCCCGTGTCCATCCAGCGCACGTGCAGTTCCGGCCCGCCGCCGCTCTCGGTCGAGACATAGGCAAGGCGCGATCCATCGGGCGACCAGCGCGGGCTGCCATGCGATCCTTCGCCGGAGACCAGGGGTGTTTCCGCACCACTCGACACATTGACCAGCCAGATCGAGCTGACTGCGCTGTCGGTCATGATATCGTTGGTGCGCCGAACATAGGCAATCTGCGATCCGTCGGGGCTGATCTGCGGATCGGTGGCGACGCTCAGGCCGAAGAGGTCCGCGCCGGTGAAATAGGGGCTCGGCGCTGCCGCGTCTTCGGTATCCGTGTGATCGTCTGCAGCGAGCGGGCTGTAGGTTGCGAGAGCTCCAGCGAGGATCGAACCTGTCAGGATTGAGAAATTGCGTCGAAACATAATCGGCCCCCAAATTGCTCTGGGGGCCGATCAATCACATTGGCGCAGAAAAATCCAGCCGGGACGCACTATCAGTTCTCGCCGTCACCGCCGCCGGGACTGCCCGAGGCTTCCGGATTGGCGTCCGGATCCTTGGCGGGAGGCGCTTTCTTCGCAGCCGGTTTCTTCCTGGCAGGTGCCTTGCGCTTCGGCTTTGCTTTGGGCGGCGCAGGCGTAAGCTCGAAGCTTGGCTTGCCATCCTTCACCGTCACATGGACCTCGCCGCCATCGGCGAGCTTGCCGAAGAGCAGTTCTTCCGCGAGCGGTTGCTTGATCTTGTCCTGGATCAGGCGGCCCATCGGACGCGCGCCGTAGAGTTTGTCGTAACCCTTGTCGGCGAGCCATTCGCGGGCGTCGCTGTCGAACTGGATGTGGACGTTCTGTTCGGCGAGCTGCAGTTCGAGCTCGAGAATGAACTTGTCGACCACGCGGGCAACGGTGCTCTTGCCGAGATAGGCGAACGGCACGATCGCATCGAGGCGGTTGCGGAATTCCGGCGTGAACATCTTGTTCACCGCTTCGGTCCCTGCATCTTCCTTCGACACGTCGCCAAATCCGATACCGCTGCGCGCCATGTCGGACGCGCCGGCATTGGTCGTCATGATGAGGACCACGTTGCGGAAATCGACGGTCTTGCCGTGATGATCAGTCAGGCGGCCATTATCCATCACCTGCAGAAGGATGTTGAACAGGTCCGGATGCGCCTTCTCGATCTCGTCGAGCAGCAGCACGCAATGCGGGTTCTGGTCAACCGCATCGGTCAGCAGACCGCCCTGGTCGTAACCGACATAGCCAGGAGGCGCACCGATCAGCCGCGAAACGCTGTGGCGCTCCATATATTCGGACATGTCGAAGCGCTTGAGCTCAATGCCCATGATCGAGGCGAGCTGGCGCGCAACTTCGGTCTTGCCGACGCCGGTGGGACCGCTGAACAGGAACGAGCCGATGGGCTTGTCCGGATCGCGCAGGCCCGCGCGGCTGAGCTTCATCGCGGTCGAAAGGCGGGTGATCGCCTCGTCCTGACCGAACACGACATGCTTGAGATCGCGGCCGAGATTTTCGAGCGCCTTCTTGTCGTCCTTCGACACGGATTTCGGCGGGATGCGCGCCATCGTCGCAATCACGGCCTCGATTTCCTTGGCGGTGATCTTCTTCTTGCGGCGGCTGGGCGGGACGAGCATTTGCATCGCGCCGACCTCGTCGATCACGTCGATCGCCTTGTCCGGCAGCTTGCGATCGTTGATGTACCGCGCCGACAGCTCGACCGCAGTCTTGAGCGCGTCGGGCGTGTATTTCACGTTGTGGTGCTCTTCGAAGGCGCTGCGCAGACCTTTCAGGATCTTCACCGTGTCTTCGATCGAGGGCTCGTTTACGTCGATCTTCTGGAACCGGCGCAGCAGCGCGCGATCCTTTTCGAAGTGGTTGCGGAATTCCTTGTAGGTAGTCGAACCGATGCAGCGGATCGTCCCGCCGCTGAGTGCGGGCTTGAGCAAGTTGGACGCATCCATCGCCCCGCCGCTGGTCGCGCCGGCACCGATGACGGTGTGAATTTCATCGATGAAGAGAATTGCGTGCGGCATCCCTTCAAGCTCGGAGACGACCTGTTTCAGCCGCTCTTCGAAATCGCCGCGATAGCGCGTGCCTGCGAGGAGCGCGCCCATGTCGAGCGAATAGATGACCGCAGGCTCCAGCACTTCGGGCACATCGCCTTCGACGATCTTGCGCGCCAGCCCTTCGGCAATGGCGGTCTTACCAACGCCGGGATCGCCGACATAGAGCGGGTTGTTCTTCGACCGGCGGCACAGGATCTGCACCGTACGGTCAACTTCGGGTCCGCGGCCGATCAGGGGATCGACCTTGCCGTCTTCGGCTTTCTTGTTGAGGTTGACGGTGAACTGGTCGAGCGCGGTCTCCTTCTTCGAGCCGCCCTCTTTCTTGGCCTCTTCGGCATCGCCCGGCGTTTCTTCGCTGCCGGTGGGCTGTTTCGATTCGATCTGGCGACCACCCTTGCCGATGCCGTGGCTGATATAGCTCACCGCATCGAGGCGGCTCATGTCCTGCTGCTGCAGGAAATAAACCGCGTAAGAATCGCGTTCGGAGAACAGCGCGACCAGCACATTCGCGCCTGTCACGGTGTCCTTGCCCGAGGACTGGACGTGCAGGATCGCGCGCTGGATTACCCGCTGGAAGCCCGCGGTCGGCTGAGGGTCTGCGTCGTCCTCTGTCTTGAGCGACTGGTATTCCTGATCGAGATATTGCTTAACCACCTCGCCCAGCTCGGCTAGGTCCACGCCGCATGCCGCCATAACCTGCGCCGCATCTTCATCATCGATGAGGGCGAGCAGCAGGTGTTCGAGCGTCGCATATTCGTGACGCCGCTCGGACGCATTGCCGAGCGCGTTGTGGAGGGTGCGTTCAAGGTTTTGGGCAAAACTGGGCATCAAGAGGTCTCTAGCAGAGGGTGGGAGAGAGGTTGCTAATCGGGAAGGTAAAAAGCGATTTCACCATATATGGGCCTGCTTGCGAAAATTGCGAATCCGCGAGTGGAGATACGTGCCGAGACGTCATGTGGATTTGCCGCTAAATAATGCATCTGCTGCCGCGCGGTGGACGGATGCCTTGTCACGGTGCGCTTTTACGCGCACGATTTCCGCCTCAAGCAGAGCAATCCGCTCATCCAGTTCATCCTGCGAATACGGCGCAAGGTCCTCTGAGCCGAGCATGCCAGCGGCATCGCCTTTCCGGCGCGGAAGGTCTCCGTCATCCATCACCCTGAACATCGCAATTCAATCGGCTTGCTGTCAATGCGCGAGGCAGGTAATTGCGGCCAAAGATCGCGGGAAATTGGGGCAAACGGGGCGAGTTGATGGTTTTGAAGCGGATGGCCGACCTTCCGGAGACGATGAACGCGATCGGGTTCGAGGCTCCCGGCGGGCCGGAAGTGCTTGCGATCGGGCAAACCGATCTTCCCAAAGTGCGGCCGGACGATGTGCTGATCAAGGTCGCCTTTGCCGGCGTCAACCGGCCCGATTGTATCCAGCGCGCTGGCCACTATCCGGCGCCCCCCGGCGCATCGCCGATCCTCGGGCTTGAAGTCGCAGGCGAGATCGTCGCGGTCGGAAACGAGGTGCCGCCGGAAATGATCGGGCAGTCGGTCGCCGCGCTTACGCCGGGAGGCGGTTACGCCCAATATTGCGCTGCGCCGTGGCAACACTGCCTCCCCGTACCAGCGGACATGGACCTCAAAGCCGCAGCCGCGCTCCCCGAAACGCTCTTCACCGTCTGGCACAATGTGTTCGAGCGCGGGCTCGCGCGCGATGGCGAGCGCCTGCTGGTGCACGGCGGCACTTCGGGCATCGGCACGATGGCGATCATGCTTGCAAAGGCATTCGATATCGAGGTGATCGTGACCTGCGGCGATGAAGCGAAATGCGAAGCCGCCCGGAATGTCGGCGCGGATCTCGCGATCAATTACAAGGAGACCGATTTCGTCGAAGCCGTGAAAGAGCATACCGGCGGGGCGGGAGTGAACATCGTCCTCGATATGGTCTCCGGCGATTATGTGCCGCGCAACCTGCAGTGCCTTGCCGAAGATGGCCGGCACGTGACTATTGCCGTGCTCGGCGGGGCGAAAGCGGAACTGTTCATGCCGATGGTGATGATGCGGCGGCTGACGCTGACCGGATCGACCCTGCGCCCGCGTTCCGATGCCTTCAAGGCGGCGCTGGCAGATGAGATCGCAGCGAATGTATGGCCGCTGTTCACCAACGGCGAGCTTTCACCGATCATGGACCAGACCTTCCCGCTCGCCGAAGCGGCCGCCGCCCACGCGCGAATGGAGGCTGGCGAGCATATCGGCAAGATTGTTCTGGAGGTGGACTATGGCTGAGGCACTGACGCTGCATGAAGATCCGCGGAGCGGCAATTGCTACAAGATCAAGCTGACCGCTGCGCTGCTTTCGGTGCCGCTGGAAACGCGGCAATACGACATCCTAAAGGGCGAGACGCGAACCGACGCATTCAAGAGCAACGTCAATGCCCAGGGCCGGATCCCGGTGCTGCAGATCGGCGATCGCTATCTGCCGGAAAGCAACGCCGCGTGCTGGTATCTTGCCGAGGGAACGCGGCTGATCCCCGAAGACCGCTTCGAGCGCGCGCAGATGCTGCGCTGGATGTTCTTCGAACAATACAGCCACGAACCCAATATCGCGACGCTGCGGTTCTGGTGCCGGTTCGTGGGAAGCGAAAACCTGTCCGATCAGCAGCGCGAACAGATGATGGCGAAACGGATCGCGGGCGAAGATGCGCTCGCGGCGATGGAAGCGCACCTGTCGAGCCGCGACTGGATGGCCGGGTCCTCCGCCTCGCTCGCCGATGTCGCGCTGTTTGCTTACACGCATGTCGCGGACGAAGGCGGTTTCGACCTGTCGCGCTTCCCGGCCATCGGTCGCTGGATCGAGCGGGTTCCGACGTTGGACGGGTTCATCCCGATGACCTGACAGGCTGCTGGCCGTCTTCAGCCTTTCGCAATTACACAAAACCGTCACCGCCCTGTGAATCGGGTGTCACATTCGGCTGCCATGGAGAAGGAGCAGACGCATAGCCGAAAGGGGACGTCCCGTGACCGACTTCATGCTTTCCAGCCTGCCGATTTCGCCGCCGCACAATCCCGAGCCGTCCGGGGAGAGCCGCACCCGTTACCGAACAATCTGGATCAGCGATGTCCATCTCGGCACGAAGGGCTGCAATGCGGAAATGCTGATCGACTTCCTCGATCGCACCGATAGCGACACGATGTACCTCGTCGGCGATATCATCGACGGGTGGCGATTGAAGAAGCGGTTTTACTGGCCGGCCTCGCACAACGATATCGTCTGGCGCATCATGAAGCGGGCAAAGCGCGGAACGCGCATCGTCTATATCCCCGGCAATCATGACGAGATGTTTCGCCAGTTCACCGGCCTCAATTTCGGCGGGGTCGAAATCCGCCGCGCTGCCTTTCACGACACTGCCGATGGACGCCGTCTGATGGTGCTGCACGGTGACGAATTCGACGCCGTGATGCTCTCGCACCGGTGGCTCGCCTTTGTCGGGGATTGGGCCTATCACGCGGTGATGAAGCTGAATTACGCGGTCAATGTCGCGCGTAAGCTTGCAGGAAAACCGTATTGGTCGCTGTCGAAGGCGGCCAAGCACAAGGTCAAGAATGCGGCCAATTTCATCTCGCAGTACGAAGAGGTCGTGGCGAAGGCCGCGGGCGAACGCGGCGTCGACGGAGTAGTCTGCGGACACATCCATACCGCCGAGATGCGCGTGTTCGACCATCACGGACGCACGGTCGAATACTGGAACGATGGCGACTGGGTCGAAGGGTGCAACGCCCTCGTCGAACACCACGATGGACGCATGGAAATCCTGAACTGGCCGGACGTGATCCGAGAGCGGGAGAGGCGCAGTGAAATCGCGCGCGGGGCGGCCGATATTCGGGCGAAGGAGGCCGCATGATGCTGCAAGCATCGCCTGCTCCGCAATCGATCGCGATCGTCACCGACGCATGGCATCCGCAGGTCAACGGCGTGGTGCGAACGCTTGCAGTTACCAGCGAAATGCTGCGCCAATGGGGGCACGAGGTGACAGTCATCTCACCGCAGCAATACCGGTCTGTTCCTGCGCCAACCTATCCCGAAATTCGCCTCGCGCTGACCTTGCCCGGAGCGGTCGGGAGGCAATTGCGCAGGATCGCCCCGGATGCGGTTCACATCGCCACCGAAGGGCCGCTCGGCTTTGCGGCACGGCGATATTGCTCGGCGCGCGGGGTTCCCTTCACCACTGCGTACCACACCCAATTTCCCGATTACTTCGCGCGGCGCACCGGGCTGCCCGCGAGGGTGTTCTGGCCCTATATACGCTGGTTCCACCGGCCGGCACAGCGCATCATGGTCGCAACCGAGACCATTCGCATGCAATTGCGCGATCAGGGCCTTCATCACCTAAGCCACTGGGGGCGAGGCGTCGATCTCAACCACTTCTCGCCCGATGCGCCGCCGCCTCCCGAATTCGCGGGACTGGCCCGGCCGATCCAGCTTTATGTCGGGCGCGTAGCGGTAGAGAAGAATATCGAGGCTTTCCTCGCGTCCGATCATCCCGGCAGCAAGGTCGTGGTTGGCGATGGACCGTCGCGCGCCGCGCTTGAGCAGAGGTTTCCGCAGGCCATCTTCCTCGGAAAGCGAACCGGAGCCGAACTTGCCGGATGCTATGCCGGGGCTGACGTGTTCGTGTTTCCCAGCCGCACCGACACCTTCGGCCTTGTGATGATCGAGGCGCTTGCATGCGGGACGCCGGTTGCCGCCTACCCGGTGCCGGGACCGACCGACATTCTCGAGCCGCAGGTGGGCGCGATGTCGAACAACCTCGACCACGCGATTGCTGCGGCGCTCAACTGCGATCGCGGTGTGTGCGCAGAGTTCGGCGCGAGCTTCACTTGGGAAGCGGCTACACGTCAGTTTCGCACCGCTCTGGTCGCCCTGCGCGAGGAGGAATGCCAGATGCTGGTGGCGGAACCGGCGATCTGATCGCGTATTTCTCGCCCGGCAAAGCGGGCTGATTGCGCCGATCCTGCCAATTGCCTTGCCGTGCGGCGGCCTTTCGCCTATCTGCAATGGTGCAACGGCCGCTCCGAAAGGGGCGGCCCTTCTATTTTTACGGGAGATTTCCATGGCTCAGGCCAAACCCCAGCCCACCCCGCTGATGCCGCACGCGACCGCCACCTGGCTGGTCGATCACACCGGCCTGTCGTTCGAGCAGATCGCCGAGTTCTGCGGTCTCCACCTGCTTGAAGTGCAGGCGATGGCTGACGATCTTGCGGGAAGTAAATACACCGGACGCGATCCGGTTCATGCCGGCGAACTCACTCTCGAAGAGATCGAGAAAGGCCAGGCGGACGAAAATTACTCGCTCAAGATGCACAAGGCACCTGTCGAAGTAACCCGGACCAAAGGCCCGCGTTACACACCTGTGTCGAAACGCCAGGACAAGCCCGATGGCATCGCCTGGATCCTGCGCAATCACCCGGAGGTTTCGGACGCGCAGATTTCCAAGCTCATCGGCACGACTCGCAACACGATCGGCGCGATCCGGGAGCGCACGCACTGGAACATCCAGAACATTCAGCCGAAAGATCCGGTGACTTTGGGGCTGTGCTCCCAGCGCGAGCTCGATGCGGTGGTTGCCAAGGCGGCGAAGCGCGCGGGCATTACCGAAGAAGCACCCGAGGCGGTCGAGGGCGCAGACCAGCGTTCCGACAAGGACAAGCTGATCGAGGAACTTCAGGCCGAGCGCGAGGAAAACGCCAAGGCTGCAGCCCGGGCCGCTCAGGAAGCCGAAGCCGAAGCCTGGCTCGCTGCGAAGCGCGAAGCTGAAGAAAGCGGCGTGGCGGTCGAACCGAACGAGGCCTTTGCCGCGGCAACCCCGGCACCAAGCGAGATCGATGACGGTGCTGGCGAAACGGCGCAGGACGCCGCCGAGTCCGCTCCTGAAGACGAAGACGCCGACAAGGAATAATCGCAAAACCGAACGTAACGGATGCACCGGTTTTCGGTGATCCGCCCCGGCTTTGCGAAATCCTTTTCAATCTCGCGATTTAGCGAGCGGTTTTGCTTGTACGGCAAAGCGTGATCCGCCATGCCTGCTGACATGTATGTCAATAAAGCCTCGTACCACCATCCGAAGCCGTGGGATTCCGAATTCGAGCTGATGAGCCTGCCGCAAATGCTGGAGCGCACCTCGGCTCACGATCCGTCTGCGCCCTTCCTGCATTTCCTCGGGCGCACCTATTCCTATGGCGAAATGCTCACCGAGGCGCGGCGGTTCGCGGCGGGGCTGACGGCAATGGGCATTGGCAAGGGCGACCGTGTCGGCCTCTTCCTGCCCAACGTCCCGATCTACGCCTCGGCCTATTATGGCGCGATGATGGCGGGCGCGATCGTGGTCAACTTCTCGCCGCTCTATTCGGTCGAGGAGCTGGCATGGCAGGTCGGTGACAGCGGTACGCGCGCGCTCGTCACGCTCGACGTGCCGGAGCTGTATGAAACCGCGTCGAAAGTGCTCGAAAGCTCGGAGCTTGAAACGCTGATCGTCGGGCGGCTGTCCGACATGCTGCCGTGGATCAAGGGCACTGCGCTCAAGCTTTTGAAGCGCAGCCAGATCGCCGATGTCGCCTATTCGGATCGCATCCGCGCATGGAAGGATTGCACGCCGGACCAGTCGCCGCCGGTTGTCGCGATCAATCCGGAGGAAGACCTCGCTCTGCTGCAATATACTGGCGGCACCACCGGCCGGCCCAAGGGCGCGATGCTCGGCCACAGCCAGCTGGTGATGAACGCGCAGCAGGTGGCGGCGCTCAACCCGGCAGAAAACCCGCGCGAAGAAGTGTTCATGGGCGCGCTTCCGTTCTTTCACGTCTTTGCCAACACGGCTCTGCTCAATCACGCCGTGGCGAGCGGCGCCTCCATCGCGATGGTGCCCCGGTTCGAGGCGAAGCAGGTCTTGCAAACGATCCAGAAATACAAGGCGACCGGCTTTCCGGGCGTCCCGACCATGTTCCAGGCGATGCTCGACCATCCGAGCCTTCCCAAAACCGACATGCCCTCGCTCAAGGTCTGCATTTCCGGCGGCGCGCCGATGCCTGCCCCGGTTCACGCCAAGTTCGAGGAAGTCACCGGTGTCCGCGTTGTCGAAGGATACGGCCTCACTGAAAGTTCCGGCGTGGTGTCCGTGAACCCGTATGAGGGCACACGCAAGAAAGGGACGATCGGCCAATTGGTCGCGCGCACGGAAATCGTACTGCTCGACAAGGAAGATCCCTCAAAGCTGGCGCCTGAGGGCGAACCCGGCGAACTGGCGATCCACGGCCCGCAGGTGATGCGCGGCTATTGGAACCGCCCGGAAACGCAGGCGGAGGTTTTCGTGACGCGCGGAAACAAGCAATATCTGCGCACCGGGGATGTCGCGGTGATGGACAGCGATGGCTTCCTCGAGATCGTCGATCGCATCAAGGACATGATCTCGGTCGGCGGTTTCAAGGTGTTTCCAAGCGTTGTCGAGGACGTGATCCTCGAACACGAAGCGGTGAAAGAGGCGCTCGTCATCGGCGTGCCCGACGATTACCTCGGTGAGGTTCCGCGCGTGTACATCACCCTCGATCCAGAAACCGATATCGGGGCGGATGCGCTGAAGGGCTGGCTCAACGATAAGGTTGGCAAGCATGAGCGCGTCGACAAGGTCGTGATCCGCGAAGAGCTTCCCAAGACCATCATCGGCAAGCTGGACCGCAAGGCGCTGCGCGCCGAAGTCCTCTGAGCGCCTGGCCGCGCGCATTCCACACAAGCAAAAACGCCGCGGGCACCTTTCGGGCCGCGGCGTTTCTTCAAATATTTAGGCGACGGAAATCAGGTGGCGATTTTCAGCTGAGCCTGATCGCTATCGTCCTCTTTCGCAGGTTTCGCGCTCTGACGCGGAGCCTGGACCGAACCGGCAGCGCCTGCCGAACCGCGGCGCGCATTCGGAGCGAAGCGCCCGTCAACCTGTGCGCCCTGTTCGATCGTCAGCGCATCGTAATGCACGTCGCCTTCGATCCGGGCGCTTTTGAGGATCACGAGTTCCTTGGCGTTGATCGAACCGCTCACCTTGCCCGCCAGACGAGCCGATTCTGCGGTGATACCGCCGCTCACTTCACTGCTTTCGCCCTGGACGAGCGAGGTGCATTTGATGTCACCTTCAATAGAGCCGTCGACATGCAGATCGGCAGATGCGCTTATATTGCCTTCGATCTTGATGTCGGAGCCAATAACGGAAAAGGTCGAATTATTGGAAGCCATAGGTTTACTCGCTGGGCGTTGAGGGGGCGCTGGATCGGACGGAACCGGATCCGCGGACTTCTTTGAGAACATCGGGGGCGGTCTCCAGGAATGGGCGCGGGTTTACCGCGCGGTTGTTGATGCGGACTTCGAAATGCAGGTGGGGGCCGGTCGAACGGCCGGTGCTACCCAGACCGCCAATCGTTTCGCCTGCATCCACTTCCTGTCCGGCTTCCACATCGAACCGGGACATATGTGCATAGCGGGTCATCATGCCATTTTCGTGGCGAATCTCGACGGTTTTTCCAAAGCCGCCCTTCCGTCCGACGAAAGTGACCGTGCCCTTGGCTGCGGCGAAGATCGGCGATCCGCGCGCGCCCTTGAAATCGATGCCGTGGTGCATGGCACCTCGCCGAGTGAAGGGATCGCGGCGGAAGCCAAAGCTCGAGGTGATTTTCTGCCTGCTGGCCGGGACGACCTGCGGAATGCCTTCGAGCGCGCGCTCCAGCGCGTTCATCCGCGCGAGGCTCAAACCGAGGCGTTCGAAACGTGGATCGACCGATCCGTCGGCCGACGTTGCAAGGATTTCCAGCGGACCACCGACGCCGCTCTGCCTTTCGACATTGCGGGCGAGCATTTTGGGATCGAGATCAAGCTTGCGCATCGCCGCTTCGGCGCGTTTGGCGCGGGCATCGGCGAACCGGGTGAGGCGCTCAACCAGTGCAATTTGCCGCGCTTCGATCTTGGCTAGCGGCAGTGCCTGCGGAATCAGCGCGCCGACCTTTTCGACCGTTTCAGCAGTTTCTGCCGACGAATCGGTTACGTTGGTGCCGGTATCGCGAATGTCCTCGGGCAGCATCTGCGCCATTTCTTCGAGGAAGTTCTGCTTGATCGTGAGCTCGTCAACCACCCGGTCGAGATCGCCACCATAGGCATCGAGCCGTTCCTGAGCGGTCGCGACACGCGCCTTTTCGTCCTGGAACGAGGCCAGATCGGCTTCGGCGCGGTATTGATTGAACGCCATCACGCTCATCGATGCGCCCCAGACGAGCGCAAAGGCGGCAATGCCGCCAGCGGAAGCCATCTGTACGCGCGATGAGATTTTGATGAAGCGTACCTGACCCTGAGAGCGCATGAAAAACTCTCGATCAGGAAACCATTCACGGAGGCGTTCCCCCCACGACCGTGTGGACTTTTTCTCTGACAATTCGACCCCGGATTTCTTTTTTATTGCGATCCGAGAGTGTGGCTATCAATCGATTCGCGCGAGGTCGAATCAGAGTGTTAACGCCAACGGCGAAACGATGCGGAATCGGGATGAAACGTGCGTATCGGTAAAAATACTTGAAAATGAACAGGGAACCAAAGCGCTAGGCAGCGGTTTGCGCGCAATTTTCATTCATCAGGGTATGCGATTCGACCGCGAGGAGCCGCTCAGCGGCGGTGCGATCCGCGGACGTGCAAATTCGATTGACCTCGCGGCTAAAGCCTCCACAAAGATCGTGTCATGTCTGCACAATCTGCATCCGAAACGCTGACGCCAGAAAGCCTGGTCGCCGATCTCGCGGTGGCCGCGCGAGCTGCACAGCGCGAGCTTGCGGCGATGTCGAGCGAAGCGCGTGCACACGCGCTCAATGTCGCGGCCCAGCACTTGCGAGAGGGTTCTGCGGCGATCCTCGATGCCAATGCCTGCGATCTTGCGGCGGGCGAGGAGCGCGGGCTTTCGAAAGCCATGCTCGACCGGCTGATGCTTGATGAAGAACGGCTCGAAGCGGTCGCATTGGGCGTCGAAGCGGTTGCGGATCTCTCCGATCCGGTTGGCGAGATCATCGATCAGTCCGAACGGCCCAACGGGCTCAAGCTGTCGCGGGTGCGCGTGCCCATCGGGACGATCGGCATCATCTACGAAAGCCGCCCGAATGTGACCGCCGATGCCGCGGCGCTGTGCGTGCGAGCCGGCAACGCGGCGCTTTTGCGCGGCGGCTCCGAAGCGGTGCATTCGAACAGGGCGATCATGTCCGCGCTGGTCGCCGGTCTCGAAGAGGCCGGCGTGCCCGGCGCGGCGGTGCAGCTGATCCCGACGCAAGACCGCGCGGCGGTGGGCGCGATGCTGACCGCTGCAGGGCTGATCGACATGATCGTGCCGCGTGGAGGCAAAAGCCTGGTCGAGCGGGTGCAGGCCGATGCCCGTGTGCCCGTGCTCGCCCATCTCGACGGTATCTGCCACACCTACATCCACTCCGCTGCCGATCCCGAGATGGCCAAGGCCCTCGCGCTCAACGCGAAGCTGCGCCGCACCGGCATTTGCGGAGCGATGGAGACCTTGCTGATCGACGCCGATTTCTCGGGCGCGGAGCAGCTTGTTGCCGCGCTGCTGGCCGAAGGCTGCGAATTGCGCGGCGATGCGCGCATTCAGGCGCTTGATGAGCGTGTGCTGCCCGCCAGCGCCAATGATTGGGACACCGAATATCTCGACGCCGTGCTGTCGGTGGCAATGGTAGACGGCCTCGATGACGCCATGATGCACATCGCGCGCCATTCCTCCGCGCACACGGACGTTATCGTGACGTCCGACGAGGCCGCCGCCGAGCAATTCCTCACCCGCGTCGACAGCGCAATCGTCATGCACAATGCCTCGTCCCAGTTCGCCGATGGCGGTGAATTCGGCCTTGGAGCGGAAATAGGCATCGCGACCGGGCGTCTGCACGCGCGCGGCCCCGTCGCGCTCGAAGGGCTGACGACATATAAGTGGCTCGTGCGCGGCACCGGTCAGGCGCGGCCTTGACGTCGATTTCGGGCGGAGATGCACTCTGATCCGGACCGGCCTTCTCGGCGGCAGTTTCAACCCTGCGCATGGCGGGCATCGCCGCATTACGCGCTTCACGATCGATGCGATCGGTCTGGATGAGGCGTGGTGGCTCGTTTCGCCCGGCAACCCGCTTAAACCCAAGGCGGGGATGGCGCCTCTCGGTGCCCGGCTGAAATCGGCGCGCGCGCAGGCGCGGCGGGCACCGATCGTACCGACGGCGATCGAGCAGGCGCTGGGCACGCGCTACACTGTGGATACCCTCAGAAAGCTCAAGAACCGCTATCCAAAGCGTGAATTCGTGTGGCTGATGGGGTCCGATAATCTTGCAGAATTCCACAGATGGCGGCGCTGGCGCGACATAGCGCGGACAATGCCGATTGCGGTCATCGCCAGGCCCTGTTACAACGCAGATGCTTTGGCGAGCCCTGCCATGGCCTGGTTCAGGCGCTATACGGTGCCTGTCTCCAGCTTCAGGAAAAAGGGGCAATGGAGCGCACCGGCACTGGTGTTTTTGCGTTTCGATCCTGATCCACGTTCGGCCACGGCCATTCGCCGTGCCAATACGGATTGGGCTTCCCAATATCGAGGCACACCGGTTCGCGATCGGCTGACTTTCCGAACAATCCGTACGAGCGAGGGTTCATGAGGCGCGCTGCCAGCGCTTCAGCTCACATTCTTGCCAAACGGCGTGCCGATCCCCATTTTTGCTCAACAATATGGAGACTTATACTGGCCTATGACACAGGCACATTCGGCGGCGGCTGCAACCGGCGCTTCAAAATCCGTTCAGGCGGCCCGGCCTATGGTCGCTGACATGAACGACCATGAACTGCACGATCTGGTGATGGCCCAGCTTGACGACGATCAGGCACAGGACATCGTCTCGATCCCGCTCGAAGGCAAAAGCTCGATCGCCGATCACATGGTGATTGCGAGCGGTCGTTCCACGCGCCAGGTCGCCGCGATGGCTCAGAAACTCGCCGAGAAGGTGAAGCATGCAGGACACGGCCCGGTGCGGGTCGAAGGGCTGCCGCAGGCCGACTGGGTGCTCATCGACGCCGGCGACGTGGTGGTGCACCTGTTCCGCCCGGAAGTGCGCAGCTTCTATAATCTAGAGCGCATGTGGTCGTTCGAAGGCGGCGTGGCGCAGCAGGGCAGGGCGTAGTTTCTTGTTTCCGCACCCCATCCGGGGTGCGATATCCTCACTCATGCGACCTGAAGGTCGCGTCGCTGCGGGCGCCCGGTCGGGCTTGCGGTCGCTCCGCGACCGGACTTTCGCGCCACGTCAGCGGCTCGCAATGATTTAAGGCCGCAGGCATCGCAAGGGCGACCGCCCGTCGGCCGTTCAGGCCGCCCATTCGGAGGCATCGGCGCAGCCGATTGCCGTGAGAGAAAAGAATGCTTCTCCATGTCATCGCTCGCGGAAAGATCGCTCGTTCGCCTGAGGCGGAGCTGGTCGCGCGTTACGAGAAACGGCTGACCTGGCCGGTCAAGCTGACCGAGCTTCCCGAAACGGGTGGGCGCATTCCCGATCCGCAAACCCCGTTCAAGACAGTGCTGCTCGATGAGCGCGGGAAGGCGCTGCCCTCCGAAAAGTTCGCCGACATTCTCGGTCGTTGGCGCGATGATGGCATGCGCGAGACGCGCTTCGTGCTTGGCGCAGCCGACGGGCATTCCCAAGCCGAGCGCGCCGGAGCGGACTTGCTGCTCGCGTTCGGGCCCGCCACCTGGCCACACCTGATGGCTCGCGCCATGCTGATGGAGCAGCTTTATCGCGCGACGAGCATTCTTGCAGGTCATCCCTATCATCGGGCAGGGTAGCACCGTGATCAAACGCGCGCTCATCCTTGCTTTGCCAATCGGTGCCGTGCTGGCGGTGCTTGCTGTCTTGACGCCAGCAGGCATAGCGCAGCGCGATGTCGGGCTGATGGATCCCGATGAAGCGCAGGCGCAGCTTGAGCGCGCCACCCGCGAAAGTAGGCGCGCAGAAGCACGCGCCGCGCGTCTGGCTCGGGAAGCCGAAGCGGCCAGCGAAGCGGCGGAGAGGACCGCCCGCGAAGCCGCAGCGATTGCCGCGCAGATCCAGCGCGCCGAGGCCGATATCGCCGCGACCCGTGCCCGCTTTTCGCTCGCGCGCACCGACCGGGCAGCGATCGCCGCAAGGCTTGCCGAAAGACAGCAGCCACTGGCGAGGCTCACGGGCGCCTTGCAGACGACCGCCCGCCGCCCGCTCGCTCTCTCGGCGTTGCAGCCCGGATCGCTTAAGGAACTGGTCTACGTGCGTGCCGTGCTCGACAGCGCTATTCCGCAGATTCGCTCCCGCACCGCGGCGCTTCGGAGCGACCTCGACGCGGTGAAACGGCTTGAGCAGTCTGCGTCTGACGCGCTGGAGGCGCTCAGGCAGAATGAGCAGACCCTGCAGGCGCGCCGCGAGGAATTGGCGGAGCTCGAAACACGGCAACGCCTCGCCCTTCGCGAGGCACGCAGCACCGCCTCGCGAGAAGCCGAGCGCGCACTCGCGCTTGCCGAGGAAACGCGCGATCTCGATGGGTTGATGGGCCGGATCGACGCGGCGGCAAGCCTTCGCCGCGAACTGGCATCGCTTCCCGGGCCGGTCATGCGTCCCGCCAATATCGGTGAGGGAGGCGCCGTCTCCAGCGCTGCAGCGCCCGATCCCGTACCCTCGGCCTCGCCCACCACCGCTGCCGCTCCGCCGCGGGATTTTCAGCTGCCGGTGCAGGGCCGGACGCTTGCAGGTTTTGGCGAGAGGCGCGACAGCGGCCTTCGCAGCACCGGGCTCGCGCTTGCACCGGTACCGGGCGCACAGATCGTCGCGCCTGCCACGGGCCGCGTCGTGTTCGCCGGGCCGTATCGCGGCTACGGGCGAATCGTCATCATCGAACATGCAGGCGGCTGGACCAGCCTTGTCACGGGATTGGAGCGCACGACAGTCGGTGTCGGAGACGAGGTGATCGGCGGCAGTCCGCTCGGATCGGCGAGTCGGCAGGAGCCGTCGATCACGCTCGAACTCAGGCGCGAGGGTGAACCGGTCAATCCGCTGCAATTCCTCGGATAAATGCGCCGCCGGGTGCGATCCGTAACCCATTCCGAGCCCTGTACGAATTGACCCGTGCCGGGACGTATCAGGTGTTCGCAGACTGTTATCTGGCGTTCAGCCGCGCGCTGATATACGAATATGTTCTTGAAGGAGCCCTTTTGCCCATGAAAATTGCTGCATTGCTGCGCAGCGCCGCACTCGTAACCGCGGTCGCTCTCATTCCCGCCACGACCGCCACAATGGCCCAGGTTGACGGCCGCGCCGGACCCGAATTCTCGAAAGTGTTCGCAGTCTATCAGCGCATCCAGGCGAGCTATGTCGAGCCGGTCGAGGACGAGGTGCTGATTCGCGGTATGATTGACGGGATGCTGGGCGCGCTCGATCCGCATTCGGGTTATCTCGATGGCAGCGACCTTCAGCGCCTCGAAACGATGATCGACGGCAATTATTCAGGCCTCGGCCTGTCGGTCCTGATGGAAGACGGCGCGGTCAAGGTGATCTCCCCGTTCAAGGGCAGCCCGGCTGACAAGCAGGGCATCAAGGCTGGCGATTATATCACGCACCTCGACGGCAAGCTTATCTATGGCGGCGATCTCGATGATGCGGTCGCGCAGATGCGCGGCAAGGCGGGCACTTCGATTCAGCTGACAATTTTCCGTCCCGGACGCGAGGAGCCCTTCGAAGTCGATGTGACACGCGGCGTGATCGAGCTTGAGCCGGTAACGCATGAGCTGTCCGCAGGGAATATCGGCGTCATCACCGTCAATGAATTCTCTGCCGATGTCGGCGCCGACGTGTTCAAGGCGTGGACGAGCATTCAGGAAGAGGCAGCCGGACGGGTGAGCGGCCTCGTGCTCGATCTGCGTTCGAACCCTGGCGGCTCGCTCGATGAAGCTGTGGCGCTGTCCGATCTGTTCCTCGACGAGGGGCGCATCGTGTCGCAGCGTGGGCGCGCGCGCGGTGAGACGCTGCTCTATGATGCCGAAACCGTATTCCGCGGCGACATGGCCGAGGGAACGCCAGTGATCGTTCTCATTGATGCCGGCTCCGCGTCGGCATCAGAAATCGTCGCAGGCGCGTTGCAGGATCACCGCCGCGCGCTGGTCATGGGTGAGCGCAGCTTTGGCAAGGGAAGCGTCCAGTCGCTCCTGCCGCTCGGACGCGATGCGGCCCTTAAGCTTACCACGGCGCGCTATTACACGCCGAAGGGCGCATCGGTGCAGGAAGGCGGGATCAAGCCCGATATCACCGTGCCGCAATTGTCCGATCCCGACCTTGCGCTGCGGTCAAAGTATCAGACGCGCGAAAGCGACCTTCGCGGGCATCTAATCAACGAGCTGGGCATCAAGGATGAAGAGCTTGAAGCGGACGAAATCGATGATCCACGTTTCAAGCTGACGTCAGAGCAGCTCGAGGAGCAGGGTATCGAGGATTTCCAGCTGCACTATGCGCTCGAAACGCTTCGCCGCACCACGAAGAGTTCGGTGGCGCTGCGCGACTGACCGCACTAAATAGCCCGGCATGATGGGTGTGAAGCAGGCCAAACTGCTCGCCGTGGCGATCCCTGCGGGGCTGCTGGGCGGAGCGTATATTTCCGAATATGTGTTCGGAATGTTCCCGTGCGAGATGTGCTGGTGGCAGCGTTATCCGCATTTCGCCGCGCTCGCTGCTGGGCTATTCGCCTATTTCCTGAAGCCGCCGCGCGTCTGGAGTGCGCTCGCAGGCCTCGCGATCCTGACATCGGGCCTGATCGGCGGTTTTCATGCCGGGGTCGAATATGGCTGGTGGGAGGGGATCACCAGCTGCGCCACGCTTAGCGGACCGGTCGATGTGATGAACCCATCGCAGGCGCCGCTCGTTCGATGCGACGTGGCGCCATGGAGCCTGTTCGGGATCTCGCTGGCGGGCTGGAATTTCCTTATTTCGACGCTGGGCGGGATCGCCATACTGGCTCTGAGCGTTATGCGTGCAGGAAACGAGAGACGACTATGAAACGCGAAGAACTCCACCGCATGATCCGGGTCGACCAGGCCGGGGAATTCGGCGCGACGCGCATCTATGAAGGCCAGCTCGCCGTGATGGGCGATCGCGGCCCGCATTCGGCGGAAATCCGCCACATGGCCGAACAGGAAGAGGGCCACCGGGCCCGTTTCGACGAGCTTCTGGCAAAACGCGGCGTACGACCGACGGCGCTGCATCCGTTCTGGTCGGCGGCAGGATATGCGCTCGGCGCGGGAACCGCACTGCTCGGCCCGGAAGCGGCGATGGCCTGCACGGCTGCGGTCGAAGAGGAAATCGACAAGCACTACTCCGAACAGCTCGACCGGCTGGCAGAAACCGGGACCGATCCCGAACTTGCCGAAATGATCGAGGAGTTCCGCGAGGATGAACGCGCGCACCGTGATGCTGCTTTGGCCAATGGGGCAGAGAAAGCGCCGGCCTACCCGCTGCTTTCGGGCGCGATCCGGCTTGGCTGCAAGATCGCGATCAAGGTGAGTGAGCGAGTCTGACGCGGCGGAAGGTGCGTCAGAGAACCGCTCCGCTGCTTTTTCAATTCACGATCAATTCACTGGCATGTAACTATCTGCCCGCAAATGATAGGATAGAGAGTGAGCACGACTCTCAATTGAGGATGACGACCAATGACCAAGCTGCTTAGCGCTTCCCTTCTGGCCACAGGCATGTCCTGCGCCGCAATGTTGGCGGCGACACCCGCAGCCGCGCAGAGCGAGGGCGGGGACAAGGTCAACATGGTCATCGCCTATGACGAAAGTGAATGCCCCGAAGCGGGCGAGGACGAGATCGTGATCTGCGAGATCCTGGTCGAGGCCGAGCGTTACCGCATTCCGAGCAATTTGCGTCAGAGCAGCTCGCCCGAAAACACTGCATGGGCGAAACGGGTGGAAAGCATCCGCTATCTCGGCGATTTCGGCGAAATGTCATGCGATCCGGCGGGTGCGGGCGGCTTTACCGGCTGCACGCAGCAATTCATCGACGCCGCTTACCAGGACCGGGCCGAAGGCGAGAATATTCGTTTTGGCCGTCTGATCAACGAAGCGCGTGAAGAGCGCCTGTCGACGATCGACGCGGATGCGGCGGCCGAGCAGAACCGCGTGGAGCAGATCGAGCGCGAATATCTCGAGCGGCTCGAACGCGAACGTCAGGGTCCGATCCCGGGCGAAGCCGATCCTTCGCTGACACCGCCGCCCATTGATCAGGAAGCCCGCCAGATCCCGGCAGAACCTTCGAAAGAAGGGCCGTTCGATGATGGCGATGAAGAGCTGGTTCCGCTGGATGCAACCCCGCCTGCAGAGTCGCCGGGTAGCTGACGATATCGCCGGTCTCGGCTGTTTGGATCAAACCTCGTAATAGTCGCGGTACCAGGCGATGAATTTGCGGGTCCCGTCATAGACGCTGGTTTGCGGCGCATATCCGGTTAGTTCACCCAGCAGCGCCGCGTCCGCCCAGGTTGCGGGCACATCGCCTTTCTGCATGGGCATGAAATTCTTGATCGCCTCGCGCCCGCAATGCGCCTCGAGCGCTTCGACAAAGTCCATGAGACGGACCTTGTCGTTATTCCCGATATTGACGATGCGGTAGGGGGCGGCAGGCGAGAGGCTGTCCCAATCGGCGATATCGTCCTTGCTCTCCGGCCGAACCGGCGGCGTGTCGATCAGCAGCCGGATGCCGCGCACGAGATCCGTAACGTAGGTGAAATCGCGGTACATCTCGCCATTGTTGTAGATGTCGATCGGCACTCCCTCGAAGATACCCTTGGCGAACTTGATCGGCGCCATGTCGGGCCTTCCCCACGGGCCGTAGACCGTGAAAAAGCGAAACATCGTGGTCGGCAGGTTCCATAGGTGAGCATAGGAATGCCCCATCGCTTCATTAGCCTTTTTGGTCGCGGCGTAGAATGTGAGCGGTGTGTCGCACTTGTCCTGCTCGCTGAAAGGCATGTCTTCATTCGCGCCATAGACTGAGCTGGTCGACGCCATCAGCAGGTGATCGACACCCAGTTCGCGCGCGCATTCCATCACGTTGAACGTGCCGACAAGGTTGGATTCGAGGTAAGCGCGCGGGTTTTCGAGGCTGTATCGGACCCCCGCCTGCGCCGCGAGATGGACGATTGCATCGGGTTTTTTTGCCATCGCGACGTCATGCAGCGCTTCGAAATCCTCCAGCATGGCGGTGTGCGCGCTGAAATGCTGGTTCTGCATCAGCAATTGGTGCCGCCGCTCTTTCAGCCTGACGTCGTAATAGTCCGTAAGGCCGTCATAGCCGACAACCCTGAACCCTTCGTCAAGGAGCAGCTGCGCCAAGTGATAGCCAATGAAACCGGCTGACCCGGTGATGAGGATAGTGCGCAAGATAGGTCTCTGGCCGGAAATGCATGAAAGGGCGGACTGTGACTGTCACTGCGCGTCGCCCCCTGTCAATACGGCGCGCGGCGGCATCGGCGTCACGCTGCCGCCAGTGGGCCAAACAGTTGGACAATGGGGAGCGCGCCTCTAAGGAAGCCGTTTGAATTCAAGGCTCGCCAAGGCGGTCTGATTAAGGATGTGAAGCGATGAAGATTGCCATGGTAGGCTCGGGTTATGTCGGCCTCGTATCAGGCGCGTGTTTTGCCGATTTCGGCCATGACGTCGTTTGTATCGATAAGGACCAGAGCAAGATCGACCGCCTGCATGACGGCATCATGCCGATTTACGAACCGGGCCTCGATTCGCTGGTCGAGAGCAATATGCGGGCCGGACGGCTCAGCTTCACGACGTCGCTTTCCGAAGGGATCAAGGATGCGAGCGCGATCTTCATCGCGGTCGGCACGCCCAGCCGCCGCGGCGATGGCCATGCCGACCTCTCCTATGTCTATCAGGTGGCGCAGGAGATCGGCGAGAACCTCGCGAACGATGCCGTCATCGTAAACAAATCGACGGTGCCTGTCGGCACAGGAGATGAGGTCGAGCGGATCATTGCCGATACCGGGACGAGCCAGAAATTCGCGGTCGTCTCCAACCCGGAATTCCTGCGCGAGGGCGCGGCTATCGGCGATTTCAAACACCCCGACCGCATCGTGATCGGCACCGAAGACGATTTCGGCCGCGAAGTGATGCGCGAGGTCTATCGCCCGCTATTCCTCAACGAATCGCCGATCCTGTTCGTCGACCGGCGCACCAGCGAGTTGATCAAATACGCGGCCAACGCGTTTCTCGCGACGAAGATCACCTTCATCAACGAGATGGCCGATCTGTGCGAGAAAGTCGGCGCCAATGTTCAGGATGTCAGCCGCGGTATCGGGATGGATGGCCGTATCGGCCCCAAATTCCTCCATGCCGGCCCCGGTTATGGGGGGTCATGCTTCCCGAAGGATACGCTCGCTCTGCTCAAAACCGCGGAGGATTACGACAGCCCGACCCGGATCGTTGAGGCCGTGGTCGCGGTCAACGAAAGCCGCAAGCGCGCGATGGGCCGCAAGGTGCTGGACGCGCTCGGCGGGCTCGAGGCAGCGCGCGGCAAGAAAGCGGCACTGCTCGGCCTGACATTCAAGCCGAACACCGATGACATGCGCGATTCCCCGGCAATCGCGGTGGCGCAAACGCTGACCGACGCGGGTGTCAAAGTCAGCGCTTACGATCCAGAAGGGATGGAAATCGCCAAGCCGCTGATGCCGGATGTCACGATGTGCAGCGATCCTTACGAAGCGATCAAGGATGCCGACGCCACGGTCATCGTCACCGAGTGGGATGCATTTCGCGCGCTCGATCTTGGCAAGATGAAGGAAACCGCCAAGGCGCCGGTCCTAGTCGACTTGCGCAACATCTACACCCCGGCAGATGTGCGCGCGGCTGGATTCGAATATTCAAGCGTGGGCCGCGTCTAACGCGGTCACCAATTCCGGCGATCAACCCAAGGCGATGTCGGGCGCGTCTTCCTGCTTCATTCCGACGATATGGTATCCGCCATCGACATGATGGGTTTCGCCGGTCACGCCCGATGATAGCGCGGAGCAGAAATAAAGGCCCGCCCCGCCGACATCGTCGATCGTGATGTTACGGCGCAGCGGCGTGTTAAGCTCGTTCCATTTGAGGATGTAGCGGAAATCTCCGATCCCGCTTGCCGCCAGCGTCTTCACCGGCCCAGCGCTGATCGCATTCACGCGCACCCCCTGCGGCCCCAAATCGTTGGCGAGATATTTGACACTCGTTTCCAGAGCGGCCTTGGCAACGCCCATGACGTTATAGTGCGGGATGACCTTCTCCGCGCCGTAATAGGTCAGCGTAACGATACTGCCGCCGCCTGTGCTGTCTTCGTTCAGCGGCGGCATCATCTCTGCCGCCCTTTTGGTCACTGCGACCAGCGAATAGGCGGAGATGTTCATCGTCATTAGGAAGTTGTCGAGGCTGGTGTCGGCATACTTCCCGCGCAGTTCGCTCTTGTCGGAAAAACCGATCGCGTGAACGACGAAATCGATCGTGTCCCAGCGCTCTTTCAGAGTGGCGAAAGCCGCATCGAGCGAGTCCATGTCGGACACATCGCACTCGAACGTGAAATCGCTGCCCAGCTGCTCTGCGAGCGGCTTCACCCGCTTGGCGAGCGCTTCACCCTGATAGGAAAACGCCAGTTCCGCGCCATTCTCGGCCAGCTGCTTTGCGATGCCCCAGGCCAGCGACTTGTCGTTCGCGAGGCCCATGATCAGCCCGCGTTTGCCCTTCATCAGATCGCTCATGCCGCTTCCTCCTGCTGACAGCCTTCTTCTGTAGACGCCTCGTGGCAATCGTCGGGTTCGGCGAGAGCGGCGTTCAATTCGGCACCGATAACCAGTCCCAGCCCAACGAGCCAGAAAAACAGCAACGCGATGATGATCCCGGCGAGGCTGCCATAGGTAAGGTTATAAGTGAAAAAGCGGCCAAGCACCGCCGGAAGCGCACTCGTTACGCCCAGCCACCACAGCGCGGTGAACAGAGCGCCGGGCCATTTGGGATAGCGCCGAGGGCGGTATTCGCTCGGTGTTAGGGTGTAGAACAACAGATAGAGCGAACCGGCCAGACCCAGCGCGGGCACGATGCGCGTAATGCGGAGCGTCGTCACAGCTTCGTTGAGCTGCGGGAAGCGCGCATCGATCACCTGCTGCGCCGCGCCGATGCCGACGGTGGCGAACAGGGAGACCATGAGCAGGATTACGGCGCCCAGGATCAGTCCGGCGGAAAAGAGCCGGTATTTCCAGAATGCATGGCTCGCCTTGGTTCCATAGGCGCGCCTCAGGATATCGCGAATGGTTTCGATCAGGCTGGAAACGGTCCACAAGGCCACCGCGACCCCCAGCCAGAGCAGCCATCCCGACCGCGCATCGACAACTTCCGATGCGACCGGTCCGATGACCCGCGCAACTGTCGGCGGCATGGAAAGCAGCACCGCATCGATCATCATCCGGCGTTCTTCGACCTCTCCGATCAACTGAAAGATCGCGCCGCTGATGATGAAGAAAGGAAAGATCGCCAGCATCGACAGATAAGCGAGATTGCCGGCGTGGATGAACCCGTCGTTATAGGTGCCGTGGGCTGTCCGCTTGATCACTTCGAAAGCGCGTGTACCCGGCGCCATCGGACCGGCTGCTGCCGAAAGCGTCGCCCGCCAATCGGGCAGCTTTCTGTCGGCTGTGGCGCCGGATGTGAGGTGCGCTGGCTGGGCCAGTGCCTTGCGGCGTTTCAGCCGCCTTGCTTCAGGAGAAAGCGAGCGGACTTCCTGTTCGGTTTCAGAAGAAAGGTCGGCGGGAGCGATCATTCAGAACACTATAGTCCGAATTTATCGCGCGGTTCCGCCGGATCGGTCCAATCGCCCAGCTTGGCCTTGAGCTCTTCGAGATCGCCCGGAAGCTGGATTTCCAGAGTGACCAGTTGATCGCCGCGATCCGGCCTGCCGTCCTTGTCCTTGGCGCCTTTCTTGCCCCAACCCTTGCCCGCGAGCCGCATGACGGTGCCGCCATCGGTCCCAGCCTTGATCGTGAGCATAACAGGGCCATCGACCGTAGGGCATTTGACCTTCGCACCGTGGATTGCCTCGTCCAGAGTGATAGGGAGATCCATGCGGATATGGTCGCCATCGCGGCGAAAGAATGGGTGGCTGCCGACCTCTACAATGACCAGCCCATCGCCATTGCCGCCCGGACCTGCGTGACCTTTTCCCTTGAGCCGCATCTGCGTGCCGTCTTCGACGCCGCCGGGCAATTTGAGGTCGATGGTCTTTCCATCGGCCAGCGTTATCCGCTGATCGCGCCCTGCAGCGGCATCGACGAAGGGAACCGCCAGCCGGTACTGGATATCGGCCCCGCGCTTTTTCGGGGGAGGCGGGCGCTGGCCAAAGCCGCGCCGCGCGCTGGATCCGGCACCCGATGGGCGCGCCCTGCCGCCGCCGAAGAGCCCTTCGAACAGATCGCCGAGATCCATATCGTCCGGGCTCATCCCGCCAAACTCCGCATCGCGAAATCCGCCTGACGAGGCGCCGCCGGGCCGACCGCCATATCCGCCGCGTCCAAACCCGCCGCCCATTCCGGCGAACGGGTTGAGCGGGTTGCCGTCGGCATCGATTTCGCCGCGGTCGAACTGCGCGCGCTTATCCTTGTCGGCGAGGAGGTCGTATGCCTTCGTTACATCCGAGAATTTCTCGGCGGCTTTGGGATTGTCCTTGTTCTTGTCGGGATGCAGCTCCTTCGCGAGCTTGCGGTAGGCGCTCTTGATGTCCTTTTCGGACGCCGTGCGCGCAACACCCAGAGTTTTATAAGGATCGCCCATGGCGTGTTAGCTAGGTGAGGCACCGCCCCGGCGCAAGGCTGACGTGCGCCTTCGTCGCCGCGTGGCACACCTTTCCTACGCTGCGATGCCCGCGTAAAGACAAGCACATGACGCTACATCGCTCGCCCTTTTGCACCGCCCCTTCGGAACTCGTAAGGCGGGCGGGATTTTCCTCCTCAGGACCGTGTAACATGCGGTCCATGTCTCCCCTCAACCGCGCGATTGGAACCCTGGAATGAGCGATACGCAATCCCTGAACGAGGCTCAGCTCGCGGACAGCATGATCCCTTCCGGCGCAGATCCCTTCGCGCTGTTCGATGACTGGTTCGCGCTGGCGCAGGAGAGCGAGCCAAACGATCCCAATGCGATGGCGCTGGCGACGGCAACCCCGGACGGCATGCCATCGGTCCGAATGGTGCTGCTCAAGGGGCATGGGGCCGATGAGGGAGGCTTCACCTTCTTCACCAACGCGCACAGCCGCAAGGGCGAGGAAATCCGCGCCAACATGCAGGCGAGCCTGCTGTTCCACTGGAAGAGCCAGCGCCGCCAGATTCGCATCGAAGGGCCGCTCACCGAAGTATCGTCAGAGCGTGCCGACGCGTACTTTCACTCTCGTCCCTACAAGAGCCAGGTCGGCTCGGCAGCCAGCGACCAGTCGCGGCCATTGGAGGACCGGCAGGACTATCTCGACCGCGTTACGGAGATGTGGGGGCGCCACGAGCAGGAGGGGGAGGTCCCTCGGCCCGCACACTGGACAGGTTTCACTTTAAAGCCTGAAAGAATTGAGTTCTGGATGGACCGGGACAACCGCCTACACGATCGCCGCCTGTTCACTCTGGAGGGTGCGGGCGATGCCGTGGGCTGGTCCGACACACTCCTCTATCCATAAGGCAGGCGCGATGACTCAGCGAATTCCCTACTGGCATGTCGATGCCTTCTCGGCCGAGCCCTTCGGCGGCAACCAGGCGGCTGTCATGGTGCTGGAAGAATGGTTGCCCGACGATGTGCTGGTGCAGATCGGAGCGGAAAACCTGTTTGCGGAAACCGCTTTCGTCGTGCGTGATACGAGCGGCGAGGCGGATTGGGAGCTGCGCTGGTGCACCCCGACCTACGAGATCGCGCTGTGCGGTCACGCCACCCTTGCGAGCGGACATGTGCTGCTTGAGCGCGATGGCGGCGACCGGATGACCTTCCGCACGCGCCAATCCGGCATTCTCGAGGTGCGCCGCGATGGCGATGGCTACAAGCTCGCGCTACCCGCGATTGCGACAGAGCCCGGTGCCTATCCGGAGGCGGTGGCGCTGCTCGGGGCGGAGCCGAAGGAGGTCTATCGCAACGATTCACGCTACAACGTCTTCCTGTTCGAGAATGAAGCCGCGGTCCGCGCGCTCGACCCCGACATTCGCGGGCTCGGCGCGCTAGGCAAAGACCAGTTCATCTGCACCGCGCCGGGAGATAAGACCGATATCGTCAGCCGCGTGTTCGTACCCGGCGGCGGAGTCGATGAAGACAGCGTGACCGGATCGGCCCATGCGGTGCTGACCCCCTATTGGGCGGCCAAATTGGGGCGCAGCAGGTTCACCGCGCATCAGGCGAGTACGCGCGGCGGCGATCTCACGCTGGAGCTTGACGGCGACCGCGCATGGCTTGGCGGGCCGTGCGTGACGGTGGTGGAGGGCACCTTCCTGCTCTGACCGAGCGCTCCGGGCGCGTCAGCGCGTGGGATATAGCTCGGCGATGTCGAACAACTCGGCCAGCATCTTGAACCGCTCTGTCCGGTTCGAATGGCCGAGCCTGACCAGGGTAATCCGCTGCTCCGGGCTGATGAGGACATACTGGCCCATATGCCCGATCGCCGCGAACATGGTTTCGGGTCCGCGATCGGGTATGTCCTCATCGCGGTCAATCCCGCTCTCCCGGTTGAGCCACGTCTGGTAGCCGTAGAAGCCGCTTGCCGGGCTGGGAGTGGTCATGGCGTCGATCCAGCGCGATGGCACCAATTGCTGTCCCTCGGCCGAGCGCCCGCCGCGGCGCAGAAATTCGCCGAACTTCGCCCAGTCCCGCGCGGTTGCATGCATCAGGCTGCCGCCGATGAGCGTTCCCGAAGCGTCATATTCGAGCACCATGCTGTCCATGCCGAGCGGCTCGAACAGCCGCTCCTTCAGGAACTCGTCGACGGCTTGCCGGCGCGCCGCGGGATCGCTGCTGCTCGTAAGCGCGCGGGCTCCAATGTCGGCGAGGATGACAGTGGTATTAGAAGAGTATTCGAACTGCTCCCCCGGCTCCGCCTCCAGCGGCTGCTCCTTCGCCCAGCGCGCCATATCGTCGCGCCCGTCGAGGAACAGCATGCGCACCTCGGACGAATCGTAAGGCGGATCGCCCGCTTCGGTGTGGCGCAACCCGCTCCGCATCTGCAGGAGGTGGCGCAGCGTGATCTCCGCACGCGGATCACCGGGTCGCTGCCACATCGGGACCGGTGCGGGGTCACCGACATTGAGCTTGCCATCGGCGACAAGCATTCCGATCAGCACCGCGGTGACCGTCTTCGCCATCGACCAGCTGACGAACCGCGTATCCTGATCATATCCTTCGGAATACCGCTCTGCCGCGAGCTCGCCATCCGACATCAATACGATTGCGCGGGTTTCTCCCAGCTCCGCCTGAGTGAAAAGCTCGTCGATTTGGCGGGCAAGCTGGTCTTTCGGCGCGCCGGCATCTGCCATCACGGCTTGCAAGGCCTCATCGCTCAGCGGAGGCGGCGCGGGCGGCGGCGCAGAGCCGCATGACGCGAGGGGTGGAAGGAGCGCGGCGGTGGCGATAAGGGAAGCAGTACGAAAGGTCATCGCGCCTTCAATTGAACAAGGGTCACGGCAAAGCAATGGCAAAATCAGGAGCTTCGAGGGGTTGGGGCAAGAAACCCGTATGGATCACGATACTGGGTTTGGTTTTGCTCGGACTTGGCATTGCAGGCAATACCTATCGCGACGAGGTGACCGGCTATGCCGAGGTCGGTTCCTCCTATGCTGCGCGGGTCGCATGCTCGTGCCGCTTCGTCGCTGGGCGAAGCCTCGAGGATTGCGAAAAGGACAAGCTGGGCGGAATGGAGCTCGTCACTTTGTCGGATGATGCAGAGGCGAAAAGCGTGACGGCGCGTTTCCCGCTGATTGCCAGCCATACCGCGACTTATCGCGAGGGATATGGCTGCGTGCTGGAGAAGTGGGAAGGGTAATGCGGCGGAGTTTCCCGCCCAGCCTGCTAGAAAAGCCTGCTGGAAACGCCCGCTAGGAAATGAGCTCGCTCTCGGCGACTGAGCGGGTGGAGTCGATCCAGCCACCACCGATGACGCGCTCTCCTGCGTAGATAACTGCGGCCTGCCCGGGCGCAACGCCGAATTCCGGGCTTTCGAAATGCAAGCGGATGGTCGCGCCGCCGCCCATCGGACCATCGATCGACACCGGCACCGGCTTGGCGAGGCTGCGCACCTTTGCCGTCAGCGGCGCATCGGGAAGCGCGCCGATGCGGTTCGTCTCGATGATTTCGGCGCTTTCGACGCCCAGCAGCCGCTTCGGCCCTACGCGCACTTCACGTGTGTCGGCGTTGAGCGCGATGACATAGAGCGGCTCCGGCTGTCCTCCTATATCGAGCCCCTTTCGCTGTCCGACAGTGTAATGGACGATGCCCTTGTGCTCACCCAGACGCGCGCCCGTTTCCGCGTGGACGATGTCGCCGGGAATGCCGCCTTCGGGGCGCAGCTTCGTCACGATCTTCGCGTAATTCCCGTCGGGAACGAAGCAGATATCCTGACTGTCGGGTTTCGCGGCATTGCGCAGCCCGGCAGCTTCCGCCAATTCGCGCACCTGGGTCTTCGGCAGGCCGCCCAGCGGGAAACGGATATAGTCGAGCTGCTCCTGCGTGGTGGCATAGAGGAAGTACGACTGATCGCGCGCGGGATCGAGCGCCCGGTAAAGATGCGGGCCATCTGGTGCTTCTACCCGGCGCACATAGTGCCCGGTCGCAAGGCAATCCGCGCCAAGCTCGCGCGCCATACGAAACAGATCGGTGAATTTGGGGCCCATATTGCAGCGGATGCACGGCACCGGCGTGCGCCCGGCGAGATACTCATCCGCGAACTGGTCAACGACATCTTCGCGAAAAGCGCTTTCGTGGTCGAATACGTAATGCGCAATGCCCAGCCTGTCGGCCACCGCTCGCGCATCGCTGATATCGTCGCCTGCGCAGCACGCACCCTTTCGGCCCGTTGCCGCGCCGTAATCGTAAAGCTGGAGTGTTATTCCGATAACTTCCGCGCCGGTATCGGCAGCAAGCGCCGCGACGACCGAGGAATCGACTCCGCCGCTCATCGCGACGACGATGCGGCACTCCGACGCCGAGCGCGGGAGATCGAACAGCGATGCTGTGTCCAGCCCGAAGGACGGGCTTGCCGTGAGTGAAGTGGCGCTGGTCATGGGGTGCGATTCCTTAACGCGCGCATATAGGAAAGCCTGCCCGATTGCGCCAGCCCGGCGATTTTTCGGCAAATTCACGACGAACGGCTATGCAGACAAGACGAGCCGCTGTTTCCCTAAGGTCCGGTAAACAGCGGTTTTACCACATCTTGACGTTCGCCACTTAATACATTGGGCATGTTCGAAAAGACCGATCCGATCTGGCGCGATATAAAGGGCGATGATTTCGACGGCGAAATGCTGGTCGGAAGCCACGACGCGGCTGTTGTTCGCAGCGGCGAGGCATTGCGTGCGATCGAATGGAGCGATCTCACTGCAAAACTCGATGCTGCGCGGGATTTGCGCCGCGTGCTTCGACGCGACAGCAGGCTAAATATCGCGGGCGGCGTTGCAAGCTTTGGCGATGCCGCGGCGACGTATTTTCGGTCTCTTGAACAGGGGGAACGGGCTGTTAACCAAGATGCTTTAGAGCCCTGCAAATCTTCCGAAGCCATAGGCCGTGGCTCCGAAGAATATGCGCAGGAAGGCGATGCAAGAGACCTTTAATGATTGAAAATCAAGACATCCGCCCCGCACAGGTAATCGGCCCCTTGGGTGAGCCGCTGACGCTCGACGACTTGCCGTCGCCCAAGACGAAACGCTGGGTCGTACGCCGCAAGGCTGAAGTTGTGGCAGCCGTAAATGGCGGTCTGCTGACGATTGATGAAGTGCTTGAGCGCTACGGTCTCACGCTGGAAGAATTCGCTTCGTGGCAACGTGCAGTGGATCGTTCGGGTATGCAGGGCCTTCGCGTCACCCGGATCCAGCACTACCGCGACCTTTACGAGCGTCAGCTGAAATACTGATCCGTCGGCCACGTTTGGCGTTTCTGGCTACCTAGCCTAACAATCTCCTCCATCCCGTCTCAAATTGACGGGAACAGGCCTGCGCGCTCCTCGTTGAGGACGCGCAAGCCTTTGAAAAATACAGGAGGAATGGGATATGGGTTGGATTATTGCACTGATCGTAGGCGGTATTGCCGGCTGGCTGGCTAGCCTCGTGATGAACCGCGATGCCTCGATGGGCATTTTCTGGAACATTGTCGTCGGCTGCGTCGGCTCGGTCATCGGGAACATGATTGCAGGCCCGCTTTTGGGAATTTCCGGAAGCGTGCAGGAATTCTCGATTGTGGGACTGGTCGTTGCCGTGATCGGTGCCGTCGTCCTGCTCGGCATTGTGAATCTTATCCAGCGAGGCCGAGTGCGCTAACGCATCGGTCTGCGTCGCGGATCGCCGCGACTGACATGAATGAAGGGCGGTGTGGCACCTCGCTACACCGCCCTTTCGCTTGGATATCGTGGAACCAAGGAGTATTGTCTTTCGTCTAGGCTCAAAGTCGTCAGTCGAACCTTGGATTGCGGCAAATACGCGCGTGGCTTAAGAGCCCTTGCACTCGGTGACTTATGCCGATAACACACTTGAATCGACGAAGAGTGGCTTTTCACAGCCCTTTTGAAGGCCGCAGGCAATGAATTACGAGACAAAGATCAAGTCTGAAGTCGCAGATGGTGTGCCCGCGGACATCGCGCAGGCCGATGAAGAGCGCACATCCGGCAAAGGCCGCAAATGGCTTATTGTGGGCGCGATCATTTTTGGGCTCTTGCTCGCGATAGCAGCGTATTTTGCACTCGCGGGCGGCGAGCCTGCAGCCGTTGGCGATGACAACGATCAGGCACCGGTTGTGACGGTAATCGCCCCAGGCACGACGACCATCAACGGCATCATCGAAGCACCCGGCACGATTGCGGCACGCCGCGAGCTACCCGTTGGCGTCGTCGGTGAAGGCGGCCGCGTGGTTTCCGTGCCCGTCGATGCCGGCGACTGGGTCCGCGAGGGGCAGGTCCTGGTAGTGATCGATCGTTCCGTTCAGAGCCAGCAGGCCGCAGCGCAGGCCGCTCAGATCGAGGTGGCGAAAGCCGACGCAAGTCTTGCGCAGGCCAATCTCGACCGCGCACTGCAACTGGTGGAGCGCGGCTTCGTGTCCAAGGCCGATGTCGATCGGCTGACGGCGACGCGGGATTCGGCGGAGGCGCGGGTCAAGGTTGCACAAGCACAATTGGCCGAGCTGCGTGCACGCGCCGCGCGCCTCAGCGTTCTCGCTCCCGCATCGGGTTATGTGCTCGAACGCAATGTAGAGCCCGGCCAGACTGTTGGTGGTGGCAGCCCTGCTCTGTTCCGCATTGCTCGCGGCGGTGAGATGGAAATGCTCGCGCAGCTTGGTGAGACGCAGCTTGCAAGCCTTTCGCAAGGTGTTGTTGCCAGCGTTATTCCTACCGGCACCGAAAAGGCGTTCGAAGGCCAGGTCTGGCAGCTGTCGCCGGTCATCAATCCGCAGAGCCGGCAAGGGACGGCGCGCATTGCCTTGTCATATGCGCCTGAACTGCGCCCTGGAGGTTTTGCGACGGCTCGTATCAACAGCGGAACCCTGACCGCCACAGTCCTGCCTGAAAGCGCGGTCCTGTCCGATGAGAGCGGCAGCTTTGTTTACGTAGTGGGTGAAGACAACACGGCGACCCGCCGCGATGTCACCACCGGCATGGTCACCGCCAACGGGATCGCGATTATCGATGGACTGTCCGGCGATGAGCTGGTCGTGCTCCGTGCTGGCGGCTTCTTGAATCCGGGTGAAACAATCAAACCGCGCCGTGAAGCGGCCTGACCGGGTCATCCTGGCTGCAGCTTCGTGCGTATCTGATCGGGTAAGCGGGACGCTTGCACAAGAAAGAGACTGAAGAGAACGACATGAATTTCAGAAATCTCTCAGCCTGGTCGATCCGCAACCCGGTCATTCCGCTGGTACTGTTCACCGCGCTCCTCTTCGCCGGGATCGTCAGCTTCATGCGGATGGACGTCACGAACAATCCGGACGTCGAATTTCCTGCCGTCATCGTCAGCATCTCTCAGCCCGGCGCTGCGCCGACCGAGATCGAGAACCAGATCACCCAGCGCGTGGAAAGTGCGCTGCGCTCGATAAACGGTGTGAACTCGATCCAGTCGACCGCGAGCGAAGGCAATTCGCGTACCTTTGTCGAATTCGAGATCGGCACCGAAATCGTCGAAGCCGTCAATGAAGTCGAAACGGCGATCGATACCGTGCGGGGAAGCCTTCCAGACGGCATCCTCGAACCGCGCGTATCGAAGGTGAACGTTGCAGGCGACGCGATCGGTTATATCGCGGTCGAAGCGGACGACATGACGATCGAGCAGCTCAGCTGGTTCATCGACGACACGGTTGCCAAACGGCTGCTTAAGATTGAAGGCATGGCGGAGGTTCAGCGGTTCGGCGGGGTCAACCGTGAGATCGAAGTGATCCTCGATCCGGCGAAGATGCAGGCGCTCGGTGTCACGGCTTCGCAAATCAATTCTGTGTTGCGCGTTTCCAACATAAACGCTGCTGGCGGCCTCGCCGAAGTGGGCGGTACGCGCCAATCCCTGCGCGTTCTTGGCAATGACGACACGGCATTCGAGCTGTCGCAGCGCCAAATCCAGCTCGGCGGTGGTCGCACGATCCGCCTCGCCGACGTGGCCAGCGTGCGTGACGGCTTTGCCGAACGCACCTCGATCAGCGAAGTTGGTGACCGCGAAGTCGTCAACTTCTTCATGAACCGTGCACGCGGCGCTTCCGACCTTACGGTTTATGAAGCTGCCCTCGAGGAAATGGACCGGATCGAGGCAGAGACCGAAGGCATCCGTTTCATACGGATGTTCACGAGCACAACCTATACTGAAAACCAGTATCTAAGCTCTATCCAAGCCCTGATCGAAGGCGCGCTTCTGGCGATCGTCGTCGTGATGCTGTTCCTGCGTGACTGGCGTGCGACCTTCATCAGCGCTGTCGCCATCCCGCTGTCGGCCATCCCGACCTTCTTCTTCATGGATCTGCTCGGGTTCAACCTGAACTTCCTCTCGCTGCTTGCCCTCGCGCTTGTGGCCGGGGTGCTGGTCGATGATGCGATCGTCGAGATTGAGAATATCGTCCGGCACATGCGCATGGGCAAAACGCCGTACCAGGCGAGTATCGATGCGGCGGACGAGATCGGCCTGCCGGTTGTCGCGACCAGTTTCTGTATCGTCGCGGTCTTCCTCCCCGTGGGCCTCATGCCGGGTATTTCCGGACAGTTCTTCCAGAACTTTGGCCTGACCGTCGTGGTCGCCGTGCTGATGTCGCTTGCCGTTGCACGTATGATTACACCGCTGATGGCGGCGTACTTCCTCGAATCCAAAGGCCACGCTGCCCACGGCGAAGGCCCGCTGATGGATCGATATATGAGCGTGCTGGGCTGGACTCTCGACCGGGGCAAGCTGCTGGCGAAGCGTCAGGGGCTCCCCGGGCCTCGCTCGCGTTTCCTTTACACCATCGCACTCTTGCTTGTTACGCTGGCTTTGTTGGCTGTGACCGCCATGACGCTGTTCATGAGTTTTGGCGCAATTGCCGAGATGGACATCCCCACCCGCGCAGCCGCTGCGATTTCGAGCGATCCGAACGGCTGGGCATACTTCCTCGTGTCGAAGCTGTTCGATATCGTCCTCGTCCTGTTCGTTTCTGCCCTCGCGTTTCTCGCCGGCTGGCTGTTTTTGAAGCTCGTCGAGCAGACGTCTAGGTTTGGCGGACGGTTCGGCCAGACCGGGCAATATCTGACCGCCCGTTTCTATGACCACCGTATCTGGATGCTCGGCATCGGCTGGTTCTCGCTGCTTATCACTATCCTGCTGTTCGCGCAGATCCCTGCACAGTTTCAGCCTACAATCGATGACGAAAACTCGGCCGTGGAAATCGAGATGGTCCCGGGAACCACTCTTGAGGGGACGAAGGTCGTCTCGGACCGCGTATACGCACTGCTTGACGAGCAGCCCGAGGTCGAGCGGATGCTGCAGCGTATCCGGATCGGCGATTCGACCATCTTCATCAAACTGTCGGATGACCGCGAACGCACGTCCATCGAATTCGAACGCGAACTCGCACCGCAACTGGCGCAGATTCCTGACGCCCGTGTGCGCTTCCGCTCCCAAAGCGGCGGGTTCGGCTCGGGCCGCGACATCACGGTTCTTCTGGCAGGGTCTGACCCGGATCAGCTCGAAGAAACCGCCTCTACCCTCGTTGAGCAAATGAGGGGGCTCTCTTCGCTGGTGGCGCCTCGGATCAGCGCGGACCTCAACCGGCCTGAAATCATCATCACCCCGCGTGAGGAAATCGCTGCCGAACTGGGCGTGACCACGATCGCGCTCAGTCAGACAATCCGTATCGCGACCCTGGGTGAAATCGAGCAGAATGCGGCGCGCTTCTCGCTGGCTGATCGCCAGATCCCGATCACCGTCAAACTGTCGGACGCTGCGCGCGGCGACCTTACGACAATCGAGAACCTGCCCGTGCAGACCGCAAGTGGAGGCACAGTGCCGCTTAGCCGCGTCGCCGACATCTCATTCGGTTCGGGGCCGACCACGATCCAGCGGTACAACCAAAGCCGCCGTATCCTGGTCGGGGCGGATCTCGCGTCCGGCGTGCTCAAGGGCGAGGCCCAGCAGCAAATCGATCAACTTCCGATCCTCCAGAACCTCCCGACGGGTGTCATCCGCGACGTTGTGGGTGAGGAAGAATGGCAGCAGGAACTGCAGCAAAACCTGGTCATCGCGATCATCGCCGGTGTGCTCTTGGTCTTCGCGTGTCTCGTTCTGCTCTACAAGCGACTGATGAGCCCGCTGGTGAACATGACGTCGCTGGCGCTCGCTCCGCTGGGCGGCATCTTGCTCGTTTGGCTCCTCGGCATGGCGCAATCGATGCCGGTCTATATCGGTATTCTCCTGCTTCTCGGCATCGTGTCGAAAAACTCGATCCTGCTGATCGACTTCGCGATTGAGGAGATGGCGCGGGGGACCGATCAGCTCGAAGCGATTATGGAAGCCGGGCATAAGCGTGCTCAGCCGATCGTCATGACCACCGTCGCGATGACCGCGGGCATGGTGCCGGTTGCGATCTCGCTCAGCGGTGACGGCGCATGGCGACAACCGATGGGCGTCGTCGTGATTGGCGGCTTGATCATGTCGACGATGCTGACGCTGGTGATCGTTCCGGCGGGCTTTAGCCTTGCCGACAGTTTCGAGCGGCGAGTGGGCCCATGGCTGCGCGAGCGGATGCTGACCTACAAGCCGGGCGACGACACCAGGCCGCATGCATCTCCCGATGTGGCGCCTGATCGCCCATATCAGGGCAAGCCGGCAACGCCGCCTGCAAACATACCTCCCGGTGCCGAGCCTGCGGAGTAATACCGTAAAGCTTACGCGGACCCTGTTTTTGGCCAACGTTTTCAGGCAGAGGGCGTGGCGATGAACGATCCGCGTCCAGTACCTCTGATGTTTGGCGGTGAGCCGCTAACCGTTGATCGCGCGCGGCGGATGCGCTGGACCGCAACGGGCCTGCTGGTCGCGATGGCGGCTTTGTTCTTCACCACGCATGGCCTGCTCGGGAATCATCCCGCCTGGGGTTACGTGAATGCCTTTGCCGAGGCGGCGATGGTTGGCGGACTGGCGGACTGGTTCGCCGTCACCGCGCTTTTCCGCCATCCGCTGGGCCTGCCGATCCCTCACACCGCTATCATTCCCCAGAACAAGGACCGGATCGCCGACACCATGGCGCAGTTTCTGCGTGAGAATTTCCTGACCCCCGCCGTTGTCGCCCGGCGCATGTCGGGCATGAATGTCGCGAAGGCGATTGGCGATTTCCTCACTGAAAGCCCCGACCGGTCCGGCTCGGACAATCGTTCGCGGATCACCGGCGGCGCGGCGGAACTGCTGGCCGAAGTGCTCGAGTCGCTCGATCCCGACCGCCTAGGCAATCAAGTCCGCTCCGGTCTCGCCGGGCAGCTTGCCAAGCTCGACATATCGCCGCTCGCCGGGCGGATGCTGGAAAGCGCGATGACCGACAAGAGGCACTTGCCTCTCATCGACGGTATCATTCGCTGGGCCGGCCTGACGCTCGAAGACAATGAAGAGACGGTCAAGGAGATCATCCACAAAAGGGCCAATGCAGTGTTGCGCTGGACTGGGCTCGACGAGCGAATTTCCTCAAGCGTGCTCGATGGTCTCTACAAGCTGCTCGCCGAGGTGCTGGTCGATCCCGATCATCCGCTGCGTTACAAGATCGAAGAGGGGCTCGAGAAATTGAGCCAGGACTTGCAGCACGATCCCGTGACGCGCGAGCGGGTCGAGGAAATGAAGCGCGACCTTATCGAAAACCCGGCGGTTGCAGAGTGGTGGATCGGCGTGTGGGAGCGTATTCGCCAATCGCTGATCCGGCGCGCGCGTGAAGCGGATAGCGGATTGGGCGTCGAAATGCGCAAAGGTCTCGCCGACCTGGGGGCAGCGCTTAAGCAGGACGAGCGGCTGCAAATCCAGATCAACCGCTTTGCCCGCCGCACTGCGGTCGGCGTTGCGACCCGCTACGGCACGGAAATCGTCACTCTGGTGTCCGAGACGGTAAAGCGCTGGGATGCGACTACGATCACCGGCCGGATCGAAAGCGCGGTTGGCCGCGACCTCCAGTTTATCCGCATCAACGGAACCCTCGTTGGCGGGCTGGTCGGGATGACGTTGCACTTCATCACAAGCTTTCTGTGATCGGTACTGCCCACGCGCGATGGTTCGTCGCCTCCCGGGCGAAGCAGTACGTGCAGTACCCTAGTTTGCTGGCAGGCCTGCGCTAAGCCGCAGGCGATACTCGTCTCACCAGGAGGGGGCGGGTTCATGGGCAGACCGGATCAAAGCGCGGGCAAATCGAGCCGCTCAATTGAGAGGATTGCGCGCGAACTGACAGCAGAGCACAGCGCAACTAGGCGAGCGAAAGCGCCTGACCATCAGTTTGCCGAGCTCCTAACCCTGCTGGGCCCGCGCATCGCTCGGATGGTTCGGCGCTATGGCCTTTGCGATATGCGCGACGATGCCGAACAGGTCGCGGCGATTGGCGTGCACCGGGCGCTGGTCAGTTTCGACCCGGAAAGGGCCAGCTTCTCGACGCATGTGACTTGGCAAATCCGCGGCGAGCTGCAGGGGCTTCGTCACCGGATGCGCCTCGATCAGCGGCGCAGTGCGCGGATCGCCGGCATCAAGACAGTAGCGATCGAAGGCTTGCGTATGCCGGATGCTGCTTGTGCACCTGCAGGAGACTTTGAAGTGGTGGACGACAGCGCGCAGGCGCGATCGGAGCGCGCTGCAAGCGACAGTTTGGTGCGCGCCTTCATGCACGGATTGTTCGAGCGTCTAAGCGCGCCCGAGCATGAGCGCGTCATCGTTATCGACTACCTTTTTGAGCGCGAGACGAGATCGAGAGAGGCGCTGAGCCGAACGCCAGAGCAGCGCCGCCAGATCGTGCGCCGAACCTTCCGAAACTGCGCAAGGATTGCCAAAGTCTGACCCGCCAAAAAAGGAAAACCTCGGCCGCGCAGTCTGGCGCAGCGGAGGCTCTCGATCGGGCTCAAGCTTTCGAGCAGCTGCGCTTAAAGCGCGTTCGTCAGCTCCGGCACCGCGTTATAGAGATCGGCGACGAGGCCGATGTCTGCGACCTGGAAGATCGGTGCGTCTTCGTCCTTGTTGATGGCGATGATGACTTTCGAATCCTTCATGCCCGCAAGGTGCTGGATCGCGCCCGAAATGCCGATGGCGATGTAGACTTCCGGCGCGACGATCTTGCCGGTCTGGCCGACCTGGTAATCGTTCGGGACGTAGCCCGCATCGACCGCGGCGCGCGATGCGCCGATGGCTGCGCCGAGCTTGTCGGCGAGCGGATTGATGATCTGCTCGAAAGTTTCGCTGTCCTTGAGCGCACGGCCGCCGGAGACGATGACGTTGGCGCTGGCCAGTTCGGGCCGGTCGCCGCCGTCGGCGACTTCGCGGCTGACGAAGCTGGAGATACCGGCATCGCCCGGGCCGCTGGCGTCTTCGATTGCAGCGGAACCGCCTTCGCTCGCTGCTTTTTCGAACGCCGTGCCGCGCACGGTGATGACCAGCTTGGGATCGGACGACTGTACGGTTGCAATCGCATTGCCGGCGTAGATCGGGCGGGTGAAGGTCTTGTCACCCTCGACCGAGAGAATGTCCGAAATCTGCATCACGTCGAGATGGGCTGCGACGCGCGGGGCAATGTTCTTGCCCGATGTCGTGGCGGGCGCAAGGAAGGCGTCGTAACCATCCATTAGGCCAGCGACCAGCGGGGCCACGTTTTCGGCGAGGAATTCGCCATAAGCGGCATCGTCGGCCTTCAGCACCTTGGCGACGCCTGCGATCTTGGCGGCTTCCTCGGCAACCGATCCGCAATCGTGGCCGGTAACCAGCGCCGTTACTTCGCCGATCTGACCGGCAGCGGTGACCACCGCGAGGGTAGCGTCATTGACGCTGTTGTTGTCGTGTTCGACCAGAACCAGAGTGTTCATGTCTGTCTATTCCTTTCGTGCTCGCGGGGCGCCTTAAGCGATCCCGAGCGCCTTGATTTTCTCGACCAGCGCGGCGACGTCTTCGACCTTTTCACCGGCCTGGCGGACGGGCGGTTCGGAGACATTCGTGGTGGTGAGGCGAGGCGCGATGTCGACACCGAAATCAGCGGGGCTCTTCGTATCGAGCGGTTTCTTCTTCGCTTTCATGATGTTCGGAAGCGACGCATAGCGCGGCTCGTTCAGGCGAAGGTCGGTGGTGACGATGGCGGGCATCGTCAGCTTCACCGTTTCAAGGCCGCCATCGATCTCGCGCTTGACTGAAACACTGTCACCATCGACTTCGACCGTGTTGGCGAAAGTGCCCTGCGGACGGCCCATCAGCGCGGCCAGCATCTGGCCGGTCTGGTTGCTGTCATCGGAGATCGACTGTTTGCCCAGCAGGACAAGACCGGGCTGTTCCTCGTCGGCGATCGCCTTCAGGATCTTTGCAACGGCAAGCGGCTCTACCTCTTCATCGGTTTCAACGAGGATCGCGCGATCTGCGCCCATGGCAAGCGCGGTACGCAGCGTTTCCTGCGCCTTGGCAGGGCCGATGGACACGGCCACGATTTCTTCGGCCTTGCCCGCTTCCTTGATGCGGATCGCTTCTTCGACAGCGATTTCATCGAAAGGGTTCATGCTCATCTTGACGTTGGCAAGATCTACGCCGCTGCCGTCGGCTTTGACGCGCGGCTTCACGTTGTAATCGATCACCCGTTTGACGGGGACGAGGATTTTCATGTGCGTTCCTTCCTTTGGCCCTTTTTGGGCCTTCCCATTGGCCGTTGTCCGGCCTTGTTTGGCAAATTCGATACCGCCGACCTAGCTTGCGTTTACGTAAACGTCAACTAAGCCGAAGGCCGATTTCGATCCAAATAACCGGCATGTTTGCGAAATGTGTCTCGCGCTGGCTTGAGGCGAGGTCAAGCCCGCATTTTGTTCAGATTCGCCCCGAAATTGTGTAATATGGAACGGAGATGCGGGGAGTGCTTGCAATGTCTGCAATTGGCCGGGCAATCGGAACATTTTTGGTGGCAATCGTGCTGGCCGGATCGGTTTCCGCGCAGGACGAGGCGCTTGAAACGAAAATAGGCCCGGAAGGCTTCGAATCGCCGCCCGCCACGCTCGAAGAGATGGATTGGCTGATCGGCCAGTGGGTCGGTGAGGGCATTGGCGGCGCGCCGGCCATGGAAAGCTGGCTGCCGCCATCGGGCGGCATCATGGTCGGGACTTTTGTTCAGGCCACTGGCTCGGATCCCGATGACCAATCGATCATGTTCACAGAACACCTCTACCTCATGCCGGAGGACGGCAGCCTTGTTCTGCGGCTGAAGCATTTCAATGCCGACCTCACCGGATGGGAAGAGAAGGGCGATATGCTCAGCTTCCGGCTGGTCGAGATGGAGCCATGCGCAGCGTATTTCCATGCGCTGACGCTGCGATGCGCCGATCCCGCGAAGCCCGGCGAGGGGCTGGTCGCGGCAGTGCGGATGAAAAGCGACCCTGAGGTCGAAGAGCTGCTGTTTCGGTTCGAGCGAATGCGGCCCGACTGATCAGCCCGGCCGACCCTGCCAACTGGCATACTCTTTCGTCAGGCCAAAGAATTCGTCGGCACTAGGCGCGTTTGCGAAATGTCGGGGCGCGCCGGTTTTTGCGCCGGGAATTCCTTCGTCCCCGTAGAATTCCGCAAACGGCGGGAAGTCTTGGGCCCGCTCCAGCATGGGCGTCCGGATATTGACCATTCCGTCCAGCCCGTCGGGCTTCGTGAACAGCCAGCTCAGGCAGGAAGGACAGAAAAAATGCCGGGTCGGGCCTTTCAGCCCGCCCAGCACCGTTTCGCCAGCAATCAAGCGGAAGTTCTCTTCGCGGTAAAGCGCGTTCAATGAAAACGCGCCCGCAGTCATCCGCTGGCACCCTTCGCAGTGGCACGCCGCGGTCAGGAGCGGAGGTCCTTGGACCTCCAATTGCACCTCACCGCACCGGCAATGCCCGCGATATGCCTTCAAATCACGCCGCCTGCTTGACCTCGGCCACGATCTTCTTCGCAGCATCGCCCAAATCGTCAGCACTGACGATCGGCAGGCCCGAATTATTCAGGATTTCCTTGCCCTTAGCGACATTGGTTCCTTCGAGACGGACGACCAGCGGAACCGAAAGGTTCACTTCCTTGGCAGCCGCCACGATGCCGTCTGCGATGATGTCGCACTTCATGATCCCGCCGAAGATGTTGACCAGAATGCCTTCAACAGCGGGGTCTTTCAGGATTATCTTGAAAGCGGCGGTCACCTTCTCCTTGGTCGCGCCGCCGCCCACGTCGAGGAAGTTGGCCGGGAACGCGCCATTCAGCTTGATGATGTCCATCGTCGCCATCGCCAGACCCGCGCCATTGACCATGCAGCCGATATTTCCGTCGAGTTTGATGTAGGCGAGGTCGTATTCGCTTGCCTCGACTTCCGCCGGGTCTTCCTCGGTCTCGTCGCGCATCTCTTCGATCTTCGGGTGGCGATACAGGGCGTTGCCATCGAAGCTCATCTTGGTGTCGAGAACGAGCAATTGCTCATCCTTGGTCTCCACCAGCGGATTGATCTCGAGCATCTCACAATCGAGCGAGGTAAAGGCCCCATAAAGCTGCTTCGCCAGCTTCTGGCACGCTTTGTTGAGCGCGCCAGAAAGGCCGAGTGCAAATGCCACGGCGCGCCCATGATGCGGCATGAAGCCCTGTGCCGGGTCAATCGTGATGGTGGTGATCTTTTCCGGCGTGTTGTGCGCGACGTCCTCAATGTCCATGCCGCCTTCGGTGGATGCAACCATGGCGACCCGCCCCGTCGCCCGGTCCACCAGCATTGCGAGGTAGTATTCGCTTTCGATATCGACACCGTCGGTGACGTAGAGGCGGTTTACCTGCTTGCCCTCTTCGCCGGTCTGGATCGTGACCAGCGTGTTCCCGAGCATTTCTTTCGCATCGGCTTCGACATCGTCGATCGATTTGGCGAGGCGCACGCCGCCCTTTGCCTCTGCAGACAGTTCCTTGAACCTGCCCTTGCCGCGTCCGCCCGCATGGATCTGCGCCTTCACCACGTAGAGCGGGCCGGGCAGTTTCTTGGCAGCCGCGACCGCTTCTTCGACCGTCAAAGCAGCATGGCCATCGGGAACGGCGATACCGTGTTCCTTGAGCAGTTCCTTGGCCTGGTATTCGTGGACATTCATGGCAGCGTGATCCCTTTGTATTGATCGCTGGGGGAGAGAGAGACTCGTGTTGACGAACGCCCTAAGGAGGTTGGACCGACTTGAAAAGTGGCGAGAGTGCCTTCACGACAGCACCTCTCATGATTGACAGGGATCACCTACTCGAAATCGTCCGTGAAGCGGGCAGGATTGCCCATTCTCGCTGGCCAGGGGATGGTCATGATTTGCAAAGCTGGGACAAGACACCGGGCGATCCTGTCAGCGAATCCGATTTGGAGGTCGACCGGTTCCTGCGGCGCGAACTTGGCGCGTTGCTGCCTGCCGCCGGGTGGCTTTCGGAAGAGAGCATCGACGACAAAGCGCGAATGGGTAGCGACCTCCTGTGGCTCGTCGATCCGATCGACGGCACGCGCGATTTCGTGCGCGGACGGAAAGGGTGGGCGATCTCGGTCGCGCTCGTAAGCGCGGGCAAGCCGCTGATCGGGATGCTGATTGCGCCCGCGCGGGACGAGGAATGGTGCGCTGTCGCCGGGCAGGGCGCAACGCTCAACGATCGGCCGCTTGTGGCGAGTACGCGGACAGAGTTCAGCGGTGCGCGGGTGCCCGTCGACCAATTGCTGAGCGCCGACACGGATCTGGTCGCGGTCGAGAAACCCAATTCCATCGCCCTGCGCATCGCCATGGTGGCGGATGACCGTGCCGATCTTGTTGCGACCCTGCGCTGGGGTTTCGAATGGGACGTGGCTGCGGCGACGCTGATAGCACGCGAGGCGGGGGCGGAGGTGTCGGATGCCTTTGGCAAGCCGCTCGCCTACAACAAGCACGATCCGCGCGACTTCGGGGTTCTGGTGTGCGCGCCGGGTATCCACGAAGCCGCTGTTGCGCGGCTGGCGGATAGGGCCGCTGCGTTGAAATAGCGCGCAAAGAAAAAGGGCCAGCCCTCGCGGACCGGCCCCCGTTGTTGCGTGTGATAGCGATCAGTTGCCGCGAGCGGCGTTGACGTCATCCTGTGTCACCGGCGTAATCTTGATCTCCACGCGGCGATTGAGCGGCTCGTTCACGCCGTCTGCGGTCTTGATACGCAGCGAATCGTAATCTTCACCGAAACCGCGTGTTTCCATACGGGCGCGCGATACGCCGCGGCTGGCCAGATAGCTTGCCACCGCATCGGCGCGCTGCTCGGACAGGCGCTGGTTAAGCGCGGTCGAGCCGGTCGTGTCGGTAAAGCCGTACACGTCGATCAGGCTGTTGGGGTACTGGATCAGGCTGTCGGCCACCGTATTCAGCGTGTCGTAAAATCCAGGATTGATTTCGGCTGATCCGCTGGCGAACGTCACGCCATCCGGAAGGCGGACGAGAATGGCGTCCTGATCGCCGATTTCCTCGACATCGACCCCGCTGCCAGCGGTCTGTTCGTCGAGCTCCCTGATCTGGTCATCGAACTGCTTGCCGACGACTGCGCCAGCGCTGCCGCCGATGCCTGCGCCGATAATACGCGCGGTGCTACCACCGACTACGCCGCCGAGCAGGTAGCCGAGCGTGCCGCCGACGCCTGCACCGATTGCAGTACGGGAGACTTTGCGTTCGCCGGTATTCGGATCGGTGACACATGCGCTCGTGCCCAACAGGGCGAGAGCGGCTGTGCCGGAGAGAAATATGCGTGTTGTTTTCATTGTGATTTCCTCCACAAGATTAATAGCATTCGTGATCAATCAATTACCTAAGGGGCAACACGTTCCGGAAAAAAGACGCGCGGCCTACCGGGCGCGGTGGATCGAAAACGGTCCACAAGAACCGCAGCGATGTTCCGCTGGAAACCGGCAACATTTGTGCTAGCGAGACGAGCGTGACCCCATTTCCCTGGACCGACCTGCTCATCATCGCCGGACTGATCGTGCTCAATGGCGTGTTCGCCATGTCGGAGCTTGCCATCGTTTCAGCCAAGACATCCCGGCTGCGTGCGCGCCGCGAAGAAGGGTCGGCGAGTGCGCGGATCGCAATCCGGCTGGCAGAAGAGCCGGGCAAGTTCCTCAGCACGGTTCAGATCGGGATCACGCTAATCAGCATCATCGCAGGTGCCTATTCCGGTTCGAGCCTCGGCAATCCCTTGGGTGAGCGGCTCGCATTGCTGGGCGTGCCAGCAGAGTACGCGGCGGAAATCGGGTTCGGGATCGCCATCGCGTTCACGACCTACTTTACGCTCGTCGTGGGCGAGTTGGTGCCAAAGCAGTTGGCACTGCGCTCCGCTGTCCCAATCGCGCTGGTCATGGCGCGTCCCATGGCGTTGCTCGCCAAGGTTGCTGCGCCGCTGGTATGGCTGCTCGACAAGTCCTCCGCTCTCGTCATCGCGCTGTTCGGCATCCGGTCCAAGGGCCAGAACTCGGTCACCGCCGAAGAATTGCAGATGATTTTCGCCGAAGCGACCCGGTCTGGCGTGATCGAAGCGGAGCAGAGCCAGATCCTGACAGGCGTCGTCCGCCTTGCGGAAAGACCGGTCCGTGAGCTGATGACCCCCCGCACAGAGATCGACTGGATCGAGGCTGACGCGGACCCCGATCAGATACGGCAATCGATCGAGGGCAGCCCGCATTCGCTACTTCCGGTGGCCGAAGGCGCGCCGGATTCGATCCTGGGCATCGTCAAGGTGCGCGAAGTGCTGGGCGCACTCGTTGCTGGTGATCCCGTCGTGGTGCGGGAGATGATGCACAAGGCCGAAGTGGTTCCCGACCAGCTCGACGCCATGGACGCCCTGCGGGTGCTGCAATCATCCGACATCGCCATGGCCGTGGTGCACGATGAATACGGCCACTTCGAAGGGATCGTGACTCCGGTCGACCTGCTTACCGCGATTGCCGGAAACTTCGCGAGCGACCTCGATCAAGGGGAAATGCCGCAGATCGTCGAGCGCAAGGACGGTTCGCTGCTGGTGTCCGGCGCTCTGTCCGCCGATGCGCTCGCGGACCGTTTGCGCCTCGATTACGGCGAGGACCGCGAATTCGGCACCGCGGCGGGTTATGCGCTGTCCGTCCTTAAGCGTCTACCTGTCGCAGGAGAGACCTTCAGCGATCAGGGCTGGCTGTTCGAAGTGGTCGATATGGACAATCGCCGTATCGACCAGATGCTGGTGCGTAAGGAAGCCGAAGAATAGCTTCCGCTTTAAATCGAATGCGTGCCGCCAGACGGCAAATCAGCCCGGAATGAGCGCCTGCGCAAATTGCCCGTCACCCTCTGGCGCGGCGATGATGTCGCGAGTTACGCGGCCTTTGGCGACCGTATTGGTACCGGGATCGCCGACCTGGCTGCGAATGCCGGGTGCGGCTGCGCCTGCGCGGTCGAGCGCGCTCGTTTCGATCTCGCTACGCGGGGCTGGTCCGCCGAACAGCGCCTCGAGCGCCTGCTCCTGCGCGGTTCCTTCTGCCGGGCGCGGGGCTCCGGGTGCGGGCGGGCTGAGCGTGAAATCGGGCGGAACCACCAGCGGAGCCTGGCGCTGCACCGCGAACTCATCCGGACGGTCGCGATTGAAAATCCCGCTGCCACCGCACGCGGCGAGCATGGCGCTGCCGGAGGTCAGCAGGATGGCGGTTTTCAGATTGCGCCCAGTGAAAGCAAACATGTTCAATTCTCCGATGGGACGCTTTTCGCGTCCGGTTCGTCTTCGTCCTTTTCGCGCAGGAACAGGCTGCGGGCAAGGATTATGACAACGCCGATGGTGATAGCCGCATCGGCGACGTTGAAAATAAGGAAAGGGCGAAAATCCCCGAAATGCAGGTCGGCATAATCGATGACATAGCCGAGATTCCAGCGATCCCGGATGTTGCCGATCGCGCCGCCCAGGATCAGCGCCAGCCCGATGATATCGCCGAGCTTCTTCTCGCGCAGCATCCAGACGAACACGATAAGCGCGATCACTGCTGTCATCAGCACAAGCAGATAGCGCATCTCCATATTGGTTGCCTGGAGCATGCCGAGAGAAATGCCGCGGTTCTCGGTGTAGGTGAGGTCGAAAAACGGCAGCAGCTCGATATTGCGGACCTCGCGCAGGGCGAGTGGACCGATCACATACGCCTTGATCGCCTGATCGACGGCCGCGATGATGGCGGCGAGAACCAGCCCGATAATCCGGTCGCGGGTGAAGAGGTTAGCCACTGACGTGCTCCTCTCCGACGACAGAGGCGCAGCGCCCGCACAGCGCGCCGTCTTCGGGCACGTCGGGCAGCAGGCGCCAGCAGCGCCCGCATTTCGCGTCGGTTGATTTGGAGACCCTCACCTCTTCGCCTTGGCCGCGCGTCACTGTCCCGGTGATGAACAATTCGGCGAGCTGTTCGTCGCTCACGCCTTCCGGAATGGCATCGGCAGGCACGGTCACCACCGCCTCGTTGCTCGATCGGATCACCTTGTCGCGGCGCAGCGGCTCGATCGCTTCGGTCACGCGTTCGCGCAGATTGCGGAGCTTCTCCCACTTGGCGCGGTCGGCGGGTACCGCCGGGACCGATGGCCATTCAAGCAAGTGCACGCTGCCTTCCTGCTCGCCGTCTTCGGGATAGCGGGTCTGCCAAACCTCTTCCGCTGTGAAGACCAGCACCGGCGCGGCGTAGCGCACGAGCGCGTGGAAGAGCAGGTCGAGCACGGTGCGATAGGCATTGCGCGTGGTCGAGGCAGGCCCGTCGCAATAGAGCGTATCCTTGCGGATATCGAAGAAGAACGCGGAGAGGTCTTCGTTGCAGAAATCAACCAGCAGGCGCGTGTAGGTGTTAAAGTCGTAATCATGGACCGCTTGGCGCAGCTTGCCGTCAAGTTCGCTCAGTAGCGAGAGGACGTAGAGCTCCAGCTCCGGAATCTCGCCGGTATCCGACATATCGCCGACAAATCCGTCGAGCGCACCGAGCAGATAGCGGAAGGTGTTGCGCAGGCGGCGGTACTGATCGCCCACGCCTTTCAGAATTTCATCGCCGATCCGGTGATCTTCGGTGAAATCGACGCTCAGCGCCCACAGCCGGATGATGTCAGCGCCGGTCGTTTCCATGATCTTGAGCGGATCGATGGTGTTGCCGAGCGACTTCGACATTTTCTTGCCCTTGGCATCCATGGTGAAGCCGTGGGTGAGAACCTGGTCGTATGGCGCGCGCCCGCGCGTGGCGCAGCTTTGCAGCAACGAGGACTGGAACCAACCGCGATGTTGGTCTGACCCTTCGAGATAGAGATTGGCCGGCCATTGGAGATCGGGCCAGCGACCGCCTTCCAGCACAAATGCATGGGTGCAGCCGGAATCGAACCAGACATCGAGGATGTCGGTGACCATTTCAAATTCTTCGGGATCGTAGTCCGCGCCGAGAAACTCGGCCATTCGTGCCTTTTCCCAGGCGTCAACTCCTTCGGCGCGGACAGCTTCCACAATACGGGCGTTGACTGCGGGGTCTTTCAGATAACTGCCGTCTTTTCTCACAAACAGCGTGATCGGCACGCCCCAGGCGCGCTGGCGGCTGAGCACCCAATCGGGCCGTCCCTCGACCATGGATCCGATGCGGTTCGCGCCTTTCTCCGGCACAAAGCGCACACGCTCGATCTCGGACATGGCGCGCTCGCGCAGAGTGCCGGGTACGCCCTTCGCATGGCCCATACCGTTCAGTTCGATCTTTGGCGCATCGGCAGGCTGGACCGGCTCGTCCAGCGGCTTGTCCATCGGCACGAACCATTGCGGGGTGCAGCGATAGATGACTTTGGCTTTGGAGCGCCACGAATGCGGGTATGAGTGCGCGTAGTCGGCAGAGGCGCTGAGCAATGCGCCTGCTTCGCGCAGATCGTTGCAGATCGGCCCGTCGGGCGCGTTGAAGGGCTTGTTGATGACGCTGCGGCGTCGTTCGTCACCCCCACCGAGCCAGAGCCAGTCGTCGCGGTAGCGCCCATCATCCATGACCGCGAAGACAGGGTCGATGCCGTGCGCCTTGCACAGTTCGAAATCGTCCTCGCCGTGGTCGGGCGACATATGGACAATGCCGGTGCCGCTCTCGGTGGTGACGAAATCGCCCGCGAGCATCGGGCGCGGTGTGCCGTAGAACCCGCCAAGATGGTGCATGGGGTGGCGCACATAAGTGCGCCCTCCGACCGACATATCATCTGTCAGACCGAACATCTCGCCGTCGAACAGGACGTCATCGACCTCATCTTGGATTGAGGGGTCAAATTCGAGACCTGCTCGTGCACAGAAAGCATCGCGCAGATCCTCGGCAACGATGAAGCGGCGGCCATCAGCTACCGTGAATGCTTCATATGTCACACCTTTTCCGAACGAGAGCGCCTGATTGACGGGTATTGTCCACGGGGTCGTCGTCCAGATCACCACATAAGCGCCGATCAAGCCTGGGTTAGGGCTCTCGACAACTTCAAACGCCACGTCGATCTGCGGAGAATCCGTCAGGTCTTCATACTCAACCTCAGCCTCGGCCAAAGCGGTTTTCTCGACCGGCGACCACATCACCGGTTTCGACCCGCGGTACAAATTTCCAGCCTCCGCGAACTTCATCAGCTCGGCAACAATCGTCGCCTCCGCCTGGAAGTCCATCGTCAGGTACGGATTGTCCCAGTCGCCCATGATGCCGAGCCGCTTCAGCTGCTCGCGCTGGGTATCGACCCATTTCTGCGCATAGGCGCGGCATTCGGCGCGGAATTCCTTTGCAGGAACCTCGTCCTTGTTCTTCTTTTTCTTGCGGTATTGCTCCTCGACCTTCCATTCGATGGGCAGGCCGTGGCAGTCCCAACCGGGCACGTAGGGCGCGTCCTTGCCCAGCAGGTTCTGCGTACGGCAGACCATGTCTTTGAGGATATGGTTGAGTGCATGGCCGATATGCATGTCGCCATTGGCGTAAGGCGGGCCATCGTGGAGGATGAACTTCTCGCGGCCAGCGCGCGCCTCCCGCAGTTTCGCGTACAGATCGATCTCGCGCCAGCGCGCCTCGATGCCCGGCTCCTTTTGCGGGAGGCCGGCTTTCATCGGAAAGGCGGTCTTGGGCAGGAAGACCGTATCTTTGTAGTCGCGTTTGCTGTCAGACATAGGGGAGGGCCGTTAGGGCATTACGCGCCTGCAATAAAGCCTCATTGCGCAGCTCGGCCCGCGGCCCGGCGCCTAGCGAGTGCAGCTTGCGCAGCGTCGATTTCCTCCTGAGAGCGATTGTCGAAGCGCGGGAAGAGCGCAGGCAGGGTTGTAAACGCATCCTCGGTCCAGACGTAGCCGTTGAAACTGCTGGGGATTTCGGAGAGCTGTTCGGGCAGAGTTATACCGCGCGGCAGGTTGTCGCCGATCGGTCCGATCACGATGACTTCGCCCCGGTAAGCCTCCATCCGCGCGATCAAGCGGTTTGGCCAGCCCCAGAATGCCCATTGGTAATTGAGCGGGATGAGCATCGTGTTGCCCCGGCAGATCTCCGGCAGATAGCCCGTCCAGCCATAGGCGACGTAATCTTCCGAACAGGCGCGCGCTTCGTCCGGGTTCCACGCCCAAGCATCGGGATGGAGGTTGCGGATGCGGTCTATCGGTCCGGAATGTCCGTAAAACGCATCACCGGATTGCGCCGGATCGCGCCCCATCGCCAAAAGGCTCGTGGAGACCAGGTCGGCCTCGGCAGAGTCTTTCGACTTGAAGTTGATCATCAGCCTGCCGCGCGGGGGCAATGCCCTAGCCACTTCTTCAAGTGTAGGCATCGCTCCGATGAACTTGCCGCGAAACGGATAGGTCTGGCCGCCATCGGCTGTGTAGCCGTGTCCGATATCGAGCGCCTTCAGCTCCTCCAGCGTCGCATCGCGCACCGGACCGGTACCATCGGTGCGGCAATCGAGCGTCCAGTCATGGAAGACGACGACCTCTCCGTCCTTGGTCGGCGCGACGTCTACCTCGACCAGCCATGCACCCATTTTCTGCGCACGAACCACGCTTGCAACCGTGTTTTCCAGATAACGGTGATACGGTTGGTAGATCCTGTCCGCAGTGCAGGTATCGCGGCCTACTCCGGTCTTGTCGTAAAGCTGATGCAGCCCGCGATGCGCGATCTGCTTGGGCGCGCCGATGGGATTGGGTGCGAGCCAGCTTGCGTTGGTGATCGACAGAACGAGGATCAGGATCGCAAACCCCATCCCGCCCCACAGCGCGAATTTCTTCATGAGAGCAGTCGCCGGGCCTCGGCGCAGTCACGCTCCATCTGATCGGTCAGCGCATCGAGCGAATCGAACTTCGCCTCTCCGCGCAGGAAATGGTGAAAGGCGACTTCGATTTCCTGACCGTAGAGGTCGCCGGAAAAATCGAAGAAATACGGCTCGAGAAGTTCCTTCGGCGGATCGAATTGCGGGCGGATGCCGATATTGGCCGCGCCCTTCAGCTCCTCGCCCGTGCTCAGGATGCGGCCTGTCACGGCATAAACCCCGTATTTCGGGCGAAGGTAATTCTCGACCGAGACATTGGCCGTTGGATAGCCGAGCTTGCGCCCATTCTTGTCGCCATGTTCGACGATGCCGCGGATCGCGAAGGGGCGGGTGAGAAGCTGCGCCGCAAGCTGCGGGTCGCCATCGCGCAGCGCCTCGCGCACCCGGCTGGACGAAACGACATCGCCATGTCCTTTCACCGGTTCCACCACACGGGATTTGAGGCCATGTTCGCTGCCAAGGCTGCGGAGCAGATCGACATTCCCCTTCGCGCCCTGACCGAAAGTAAAGTCGCCCCCGGTGACGACGCCATGCGCGCCGAAGCGCTCGCACAGGATCTCGGTGATGAAATCCTCGGCGCTGGTGCTGGCGAGCGCCTTGTCGAAATGAAACACCAGCATCGCCGTTGCGCCGGCCGCGAGATAGAGCTCCTGCCGCTGCTCAAGCGTCGTCAGGCGGAAAGGCGGGACGTCGGGCCGGAAGAACCGAACCGGATGGGGGTCGAAGGTGGCGATGATCGAGGGGCTGCCTTCTTCATGCGCCCACTTGATCGCCTCCCCTGCGACAGCCTGATGCCCGGAATGGAAGCCGTCGAAATTGCCCAGCGCAATCACGGCGCCGCGCAAGGGGGCGGCAATGCCTTCGCGATGATCGAGCCAGCGCATCAGGCGATCCCGCGCGCTTCGTGCTCGGGTGCGCGCCTGTAAGTAACGAATGCGTAAGCTGGTGTTTCGCCGTTCGCTACAAACTCTTTGCGCTCTTTCACGACCCATTCGCTGCCCAAGGGCTTCATGAACGTGTCGCCCGGATAATCGGCGTCGATTTCGGTCACTTCGATCCGGTGCGCAAGCGGGCGGAACACGTCGTAGATCGCCGATCCTCCGACGACGCAAATCTCGCCAGTGTCGTTGTCGGTGCGCGCGAGCGCCAGCGCTTGATCCACGGTGTGCGCGATTTCGGCGCCGTCCTTGTTCCAATGCTCGCGGCGAGACAGGACGATGTGCCGGCGACCGGGAAGCAGCCCCGGCAGGCTCTCGAATGTCTTCCGGCCCATGATCATCGGCTTGCCCATTGTGAGCGCCTTGAACCGTTTCAGGTCGGCAGGGAGGTGCCACGGCAGCCTCTCCTCGAACCCGATCGCGCCGTTGGAAGCACGGGCATAGATCAGGGTGAGTTCCAGATCGGGCGGCTTGTTCACGGGAGGGTATGGCTCACTCGGGTGACGTGACCCATCTTGCGTCCGTCATGCGCCTCACGCTTGCCATACAGGTGCAAGTGCGGCTCGCCGTCTTCGGCGAGGATTTCGTGCGCGGTGAGCGCGTCCTTGCCGACGATATTGCGCATGTCGATGCTGGTGAAGCGTGTCGCGGTCTCGCCCAGCGGCAGTCCGCAGATCGCGCGGACATGGTTTTCGAACTGGCTCGTTGCGGCGCCTTCGATGGTCCAGTGCCCCGAATTGTGTACACGCGGCGCCATTTCGTTAAAAATCGGGCCCTTCTGCGTGGCGAAGAACTCGAGCGTGAGCACGCCGACATATCGAAGCGCTTCCGCTGTTTTCGCGGCGATCCCCCGCGCCTCCTCGATCAGCGGTTCCACTCTGTCGCCTGCAGGCAGCACCGATTGAACAAGCATACCGCCTTCGTGCGTGTTCGCGGTGGAATCCCAGAACCGGATCTCGCCATCAGTGCCGCGCACGAGGATCACCGAAAACTCGGTGTCGAATGCGACCATACCTTCGTAAATGCAAGGCCGCCCGGGAAAGCGCACGCCCTGCGCGTCGTGTTCGTTGGCGACACGCCACTGGCCCTTGCCATCGTAGCCATCGCGCGCGGTCTTCAGGATGCCCGGAGTGCCGATCCGCTGCATCGCGCGGGCGAAATCCTCGTCGTTCTCGACGCGCATGTAGGGCGCGCAATTCGCGCCGATCTGCTCGACGAAACTCTTTTCCTGTAACCGGTCCTGCGCGACGCCAAGGGCAGCCGGATGCGGGGCGAGCATGCGCTGCGGAATGGTTTCGACCGCAGAGAGCGGTACGTTTTCGAATTCCCAGGTGACGATGTCGCACTGCGAGGCGAACGCCGCGATCGCATCCCGATCCCCCCAGCCATTCTCAAAAAAATCAGCACAAAGATCGGAAGCGACATTGTCGCCCGGCGGCGCATAGCCGATTGTGCGATAGCCAAGCTGCGCGGCCGCGGCCGCCATCATCCGGCCAAGCTGGCCGCCACCGAGGATGCCTATGGTCGATCCGGGGGGAAGAGGCGCGCTAGCCATCAGTCGACCGGGGCCTCGCCAACATCGGCGGTTCGCGAGGCGCGCCAATCCTGCAGGCGCTCCGACAAGTCTTCGTCGGAAAGCGCAAGGATCGAAGCCGCCATCAACCCTGCATTCTTCGCACCCGCTTCACCGACGGCGAGCGTCCCGACCGGCACGCCGCCGGGCATTTGCACGATCGAAAGCAGGCTGTCCCAGCCGGAGAGCGCCTTGGACTGCACGGGCACACCCAGCACCGGCAGATGCGTCATCGCGGCGATCATACCGGGCAAGTGCGCTGCGCCGCCTGCGCCTGCAATGATGACATCGAAGCCTTCGCCTTCGGCACCTTTGGCAAATGCGCTCATCCGGTCGGGAGTGCGATGAGCGGAAACGATCCTCGCCTCGTGCTCGACCTCCAGTTCTTCGAGCACTTCGGCGGCGCATTTCATCGTCGGCCAATCCGATTGGCTGCCCATGACGATCGCGACGCGTCCTCTGCTGTCTGCTGCCATCGGTGCGCGTGTCCTCAGCTGTCTTTCAGGTAGTACCGCTCACCCGGCACCATATCGTTGTCAAAGTCATAGATGATCGGCTGGCCGGTGGGAATCTCCAGACCTGTGATGTCCTCATCCGAGATCTTCGAGAGATGCTTGACCAGCGCCCGAAGCGAGTTTCCGTGCGCAGAGATTATGACGGTTTCGCCGCTGCGCAGAACCGGAAGGATGTCGCTTTCCCAATAGGGAAGGACGCGCTCAATGGTGAGTTTCAGGCTTTCCGTGTTGGGAACGGCGATCCCATCGTAGCGCGGATCGGCGCCGGGATCGTACTCGCTGCCCGGCTCCATCGGCGGAGGCGGTGTATCGAAGCTGCGCCGCCAGATATGCACCTGCTCATCACCGTGCTTGTCCCGCGTTTCCTGCTTGTTGAGCCCGGTGAGCCCGCCATAATGGCGCTCATTGAGCCGCCAGTCCTTGGTTACCGGCAGCCAAAGCCGGTCCATTTCCTCCAGCGCCAGGTTGAGCGTCTTGATCGCCCGCGTTTGATAGGATGTGAAAGCGACCGTCGGCAGAACGCCCTTCTCCTTCATCAGCTGGCCCGCCGCTTTCGCCTCGGCGACGCCTTTTTCCGTGAGATCGACGTCCCACCACCCGGTAAAGCGGTTTTCGAGGTTCCACTGGCTCTGGCCGTGACGGACAAGGATCAGTTTAGGGATTGGTCTTCTCCAGGCGTTTCATGGGTCTGGCTGCTGGCTTGCGCGAGGCGAGCACTGGCATCCACTAGCTTTGGTCGGTGCCCTTGGAAAGCCCGCTTTCGCCCGATTCGCCAGCGCTTTCGACAGGGCCCTCGATCGTCTGTGCGCGGCTCTGCGCTTTGCGGCGGCGGAGGTTCTCGCGCAATTTTGCCGCGAGCCGCTCTTCGCGCGACAGATTCTTGCTCTTGTCTTCACTCATGCGAAACGCCTTGCCGGTAAGCGAGAAAGGCTTCAAGCCATGCTTGACATTGGAGGCCTACGCGACAATAGCGCGCGCCTGTTTCCTGAAGTGCCGCGGTAGCTCAGTGGTAGAGCGCGTCATTGGTAATGACGAGGCCGAGAGTTCAATTCTCTCTCGTGGCACCATTTCCTTTCTCACAGTCAGCTTTTCGGTCGCCGCAGGCCGCCCTATCCTTCGGCAAGCTCCTTCGTGTGCATAACCGCACCGCGAACGGCCGCTTCCCAATCCGGTCCTTCGATCACCGCGTCCGGGTCCTTTTCGGTCCAGTGCATCGTGATATCGAGCTGCACCTCGCCATCCTCTTCGAACACCATGTTGAGCACGTATCCGGTGTAGTCGGGGTCGTCCTTCAATTTGAAGATCACGGCCATGGTGTTGGGGTCGGCCCAGATGATCTCCCGCACGGTCTTTTGCGTGTCACCCTGCTGCACCGTCATGGACCGTTCGATCGAAAGCTCCGAGAATTCCTGCAGCACCTCCACCGACACCACGCCGGGCACGTACTTGTCAGGGCGGCGGATCTTGTCGATCATCAATTCCCAGACCTGCTCTGCGCTCGCATGGATGGCCGTCTTGTGGCTGGTGAATGGCATATCAGTCTCCTTGGATCGGCGGCGAACCCTTTTCTTGCAGCGATGCGAGCACCGCTGGCAATCACCAATTCGCGTGAACGGGACAACCGCCCGCGATCATACCCCCACTTTTGACGAGTGCGCCCGCCGCCTGCTCTCCGCTATCGCTGTTGGGGTAATCAAAGCATTGGGAGAAGTAGCGATGGATCTGGGACTTAAAGGCAAGAAGGTCATCATGAACGGCGGCGCACACGGCCTTGGCCTCGCATCGCTCAAACTCTTCGCTGCCGAGGGCGCCGATGTTGCGTTCTTCAGCCGCAAGGATGACAAGATCGAAGCGGCCAAGAAAGAGATCGACGCCGCCGGTCCGGGCAAGGTGTTTGCCGAAGTCTTCGACATGAACGATGGCGGCGATGCCTACAAAGCCTGGCTGGAGAAAGCTGCTGGCGAGCTTGGCGGGTGCGACATCTTCATCCACACCGCGTCGAGTTCGGGCACGGGCGGAACCGGCGATTGGCAGAACGGCCTCGACATGGACATCATGGGCGCGGTCAACGGGGTGGAAGTGCTCACGCCGCATCTTGCAAATTCGGACAGCGGATCGATCGTCTTCATGTCATCGACAGCCGCGCTCGAAACCTTCATCGCGCCTCAGGCTTTCAACGCGCTCAAGGCAGCCCTGATCACATACGGATCGCAGCTCAGCCAGGCGCTCGCGCCGCAAGGTATCCGCGTGAACTGCGTCTCGCCCGGCGCGATCGAGTATCCCGGCGGCAATTGGGAAATGATCAAGGCCGGCATGCGTGAGCTCTACGATGCGACGCTTGCCAAGATGCCGATGGGACGCTTGGGCAATGACGAAGAAGTGGCGAAGGCAATTGTGTTCACCGCCAGTCCCGCCGTTCCATACATGACCGGATCGAACATCGTCATCGACGGCGGCTTTACGCAGCGCGTCCAGTTCTGATCCCGTCTCGCAATCTGAGATCACCTCCAACAGGAAGGCCCAATTCCTATGGCTGAAACCGCCAAAGAGATAGACCGCGACAAGCTGCTCGACATCTATACCCGCACCATGAAGGTCAACCGCACGGACGAGAAGTTCCGTGAGCTGCTGATGCAGGGCAAGGTTGCTGTCATGTATTACTGCGTGCGCGGGCAGGAGCTGGTCTCTGCCGCAGCCATGGCTGCGCTTGAAGACGATGACTACGTCGTCTGCACATATCGCGGACAGGGCGAGCAGACGGCCAAGGGCATTCCGATCAAGAAGTGGTGGGGCGAATGCCTCGGCAAGGCGACCGGCACTTGCAAGGGCAAGGGCGGCACCATGCACATCACAGATCCCGACACCGGCATCATGGTGACGACCGGCGTTGTCGGGAGCGGTATTCCCATCGCCAACGGGCTAGCCATGGCCAGCCAGAACAACGGCGATGGGCGCGTGACGCTCGTCAGTTTCGGCGATGGCGCGGCCAATATCGGCGGCTTCCACGAAGCGATGAACATGGCCCAGCTGTACAAACTACCGGTCGTGTTCCTGTGCCAGAACAACCGCTATGGCGAGCACACTGCTTTTGCCGATCACACCGACAGCCCGAATATCGGAGAGCGGGCCGCTGGCTACGGCATGAAAGGGATCACGGTCGACGGCAATGACGTGAACCAGATATATCCGGCCATGGAAGAAGCCGTGGCGCACGCTCGCAGAGGCAAGGGGCCGGTTCTGGTCGAGGCCATGTGCTATCGCATGATGGGCCACTTCTTCGGTTCCGACTTCTCCTACATGCCAGAAGAACATCTCGCCGAGATGAAGGCGGAAGATCCACTGCCCAAGCTGCGCAAGGTCATGCTGGAACGCCAGTTTACCGAGGAGGAGCTCGACAAGATCGTTGCCGATATCGACGCCGAAATTGACGAGGCCGTGCAGCACGCGCTCGACGCGCCGCTGCCGGACACTGACGAGATTTACAAAGACGTGCTTGAGGAGACCGCCTGATGGGCAAGATTACCATGACGCAGGCTCTCAACCTCGCCATCGACGAGGCCATGGCCGAAGATGACGGGGTGTTTTGTCTCGGCGAAGACGTGTCCGCCAAGCAGGGCGGCGGTGTCTTCAAGGTTACATCCGGCCTGACCGAAAAATATGGCGAGAACCGCATTCGCGCGACGCCGATTTCCGAAACCGCGATCATCGGCGCGGCAGTTGGCGCGGCGCTCGCCGGGCAGCGACCGATCGCGGAAATCATGCTGATGAATTTTGTCGGCGTGTGCATGGACCAGATCGTCAACCACGCGGCCAAATTGCGTTTCATGTCGGGCGGGCAGACGCCGTGCCCGATCGTGATCCGCACGACCACGGGTGTCGGAGTCGGCTTCGGTGGCCAGCATTCCGACATGCTCGAGGCGTGGTTCGCCCACGTCGCGGGCATGCATGTGGTCACGCCGTCCAACGCTGCCGACGCGCGCGGCCTGATGCGTTCCGCCATCGATGCAAACGACCCGGTGGTCTTCATCGAAAACATCCTGTGCTACGGCCTCGAATCCGAAGATCCGGGCGAGGGCTACCGCGTGCCTCTCGGCAAAGCGGCTGTCGCGAAAGAGGGCTCGGACATCAGCCTCATCACCTATGGCCGCACCGTGCTCGATGCGCTGGAGGTTGCCGGTGAGATGGAAAAAGAGGGCGTCAGCGTCGAGGTGATCGATCTGCGCACGATCGCGCCGTACGATGAGGAAACCGTACTGGCGAGCGTCAACAAAACGGGGCGCGCGATCACCCTTCACGAAGCCGTTCGGCCCTTCGGCGTCGGTGCGGAAATCGCTGCGAATATCCAGGAAAAATGCTGGGACAAGCTGAAGGGCCCGGTGCGGCGCATCGGCGGTACATTCTCGGCGGTGCCGTTTGCATCGCATCTGGAGCAGGCGTGGATCCCGCAAAAGAGCGACATCGCCAACCAGATCAAAGCCTCGGTAGGAAAGGACTGAACCTTGGCCGAAGAAATCCGCATTCCCAAGCTCGGCATGAGCGCGACCGAAGTGACCCTTTCCGAATGGATGTTCGGGGAAGGCGAGCAGGTGGCGAAGGGCGACATCATCTACACCGCCGAAACCGACAAGACGACGGTCGAGATCGAAGCGCAGGCGAGCGGCGCGATCCACCCGACCGGCGAAGAGGGGACCAAGTACAAGGTCGGCGATGTCATCGGTACGATTGGATAGATGAATGCCCTCGGGTAGCGACGCGGAAGGCCAGGAAGGGCGCACCCCTCGCGAAATTCAGGCTGCCGTCTACGCTGCGGCAGGGGCACGGGACTGGGCTAAAGTCGAGAGCCTGCTGCACGACGATTTCGTGCTTCATGAGGCCGATTGTTTGCCCTTCGCCGGGGAATGGCGCGGCAAAGACGCTTTGCAGCGCTGCGCCGCGGCGATGTACGGGACTTGGGCCGAGGCCAAGGTCGACATTCACGACATCACCGGGGGCGACACGCATGCGGTGACGGTGCTCACCCTCACCATGACGCCCAAAGGCGGCGGCGAGACCTTCAGCCAGACCGTGTGCGAGATGGGCGAGTTTGCAGACGGCAAGATGAAGAGCCTGCGCATCCACTATTTCGACGCTGCCGAAGTCGCGCGGAAAGCCTGACTTGCATCGCTTCAAAGTGCGTCAAATCCATTCAAACCGCTAAGGGCTTGCGTATGGGAAGTTCGTGGCCATAAGGCGCGATGGCCGAATTGAGATGGAAGTCGGACTGGCGGCTTTTCCGATCAGACCGGCAATAAGTTACCGCTTTCTCAGCGTCCCTGTGTCACCGGCGCGATAGGGCGAAACCGGATGAGATAATAGGGTTCACTCGGTTCTGTCATTTTGCCGCCATTGAGCGGAGGCGCGTTATTGAGCCGATTAACAGTCGCATAAATGTAGCCGTCCGGTCCTGTACTCATACCGTCGGGCCATTCAATTCGGCGATCTACGATCAGAGTTTCATAGCTGCCATCGGGTCGAGTTATACCAATGGCGTTCCCGCCGCCGTCGGTAACGTACACATTACCAGCGTTGTCTATCGTGATGCCGTCTGAAGGCGACTTGTCACCGTACCGCTCGACAGCCGCTTCGATAGCGTCGGCGGAAGAGTTTCTGTCCGCGAGCAAACCTGCCGGTACTCGATAAACAGACAATCCGTTCATCGAGCCGAAATACACCCATTCTCCGTCGGGAGAGATCGTAATCGGGTTGAGCTTCGTTCTTACCGGTTCGCCATCTGGATCGGTCAGCACCTCACCACGAACGACGAAATCGACGTCATCTGCGTCAGCGACCGGGCTTCCATCGAGCCAACGCCACCCTTCTCCGGTTTCCAGGTCAACCACGCCGATACGACCGGCTATGTCCGCCAAATATACAACTCCGCGCTCTTCATCGATAGCGAGATCGTTGTGAAACGAACCTTCGATCGAAGCAGCGGCCGGCACATCCAAAAAAGCGGCCATCTCGTCCGAACGGGAATCCCAACCCACGAGACGCGCTTTCGTTGGATCACCTCCGCCATTGTCCAGAAGCCAGATTACCCCGTTGCTGTCCGAACGAAGACCCAGAACCGCAGTCAAGCCGACATCTGCAGTGCCGTCCTCCCCGCGCGGTCCAGACCATTGCTCGTTAGGAAAAGGAGTAGTGCTCCCGTCAGGTAGCAGCTCCATCACGCGGAACTGAGGATCATAAAACTGATGCATCGAAAGAAAGATGCGACCATCGGGAGAGACCGTTACGTTGCCCGGTCCGTCCTCGAACTCTGCGACAATTTCAATAACGCGGTCAGAGCCAGCATCCTGTGCAGCACCGGGTGCCGAGATAACTAATGTTGACATGCTGGCGACAATTAGCGCCGCAGCAAAGGCGAAACGATTCAAAAAACGCACAGGTCTCTCCGTTTGATCGGGCACCCCTTCTTAGTACCACCCGTGCTCCAAAGTGTTCCGACCGTCTCTGGCAACATCCTCCTCAGACTGGCTTATCCCCGATGGAGGCCGGACGTAGACATCGTGCCCACCCTCTCGCGGATCGGTTTTCCGGCCGATGCGTCCAATCGCTACAGCGTCTGCCCGTCATCGAGCACGAAATCGCTGCCCGTCACGAATTCCGCCGCATCCGAGCATAGGAAAAATGGTGGCCATAGCGTGCGACGGCTGCATCGGAGCGCGGAGCGGACAGTCGTGTTTTGATCGCAATCATGCAGGGCCGCATTCTACCTGTCTTCGACAAGCACAGACCGACCGTAGTGTGAGCCAGGACGGCCTTTTACGTAGTCTGCTATCAGATCATAATATCCTGACGTGACGCGGCGGAGTTGCCGCGTTCCATCGGGTTCTTGGTCGAACTCCCGCATACCGTGATCAGTATCGGGGAACATGTAGATGGAAATATCGCTTCCTTCATCGCGGAGCGTTTGGAGTCGATTGATTGTGAGGCCAATTGGAGCTTCGCGGTCCTCGCCAGCGAGAACCCAGAGCTGAGGCACGTCAACTTCTCGAAGTACGTTTATCGGGTTCAAAGACCAGTCGATATCGAGATCATTGAACTGCGGCACGCCGCGTTCTCGCAGCTCGTCCGTCGACGTATTGAGCAAAACTCCGGTGTAACTGCCCCGGATTACAGGAAACCATGCTTCGGATGAATATTTGCGCTGGAACTCGGCTAGTTCGTCCAGTCCAGAGGTATAATCCGACGAGGCAACGCGCGCAGTCACATCTGTGATCTTCCGCGCAATTCTCAGCACATCAGAACTGTAGCCTGCGTCGCTGAGTTCCCTCTGAACTTGGTCGGCGTCTTCCTCTCGAATATCTGCGACCAAGCCATAACCGATTGCAATAAAATCCGCTTGCGCCTGTTCAGCGGCAAGTGGCGCGATCCACCCGCCCTGGCTCAGGCCAACCAGGCCGAAACGACCAAATCCGCCCTGCGCCAACCGCTTTGCTTCGTTCGCTGCCGCGACCAGATCGCCTGCAAGACGCGGGAAGTTCTGCGAATACTTCCCTTCAGACTGCCCGGTGCCTCGCTTGTCATAAACAAACACCGAGATACCTCTTCCAACCATCTGGTACGGGTCGCGCACGCTCCCGATCCACCCTGTCGGCTCCGACCCGTGTGCATAAACAACTAAAGGCGTCTGCTCGCCCGCGTCGTTCGGTTCAAGAAGCCGACCAGCCAGCTTCGCATCACCGGAAGTGAAACGCGTGTCCTGCTCTCGAATGGGGATCTCATTCCATACATGCCGTTGATCAACCAGTACCGAGTTTTTCCCGCATTCCAGCAACGCTCTGTCCAACGTGGCGTCACCGATCACGCCGTCGCTGAAAGAATACTGATAGCCTTTTGCAGATTGAGTGATTGCAACGAAGTCGCCTGTGCCATCGCCATAAATCCCGACTGCGCAGTCCGCAGGAGAAAATGAAGCTGCGGAACCAGCGGCCTCGGCATTTCGGATATCAGTTTGTGGTGCTGTGCAGGCTGCGAGGCTTAGAAAGCCTACCACGAGGATTGGTCGAGGTGTCATACTTATATGATACACCTAGCTCACCGCCGCGCAATACAGAATAGCTGCGATCGAGGATTGTCGGATCGAGCGCAGGCTTCAGCAGCAAGATCGGAACGGATGTCTTGCCTGCCTACCGCCGCCTTGCTGCAGGCCTTGCGTGTCCAATCGCTACAGCGTCTGCCCGTCATCGAGCACAAAATCGCTGCCCGTCACGAATTCCGCCGAATCCGAGCACAGGAACAGCAGCGGGCCGTCCAGCCCTTCTTCGCCCATAAGGCGGCGTTTGGGGAAGCGGGCGATTTGCTTCTTGCCGGGTTCGGTATCGAACCACTCATCGTTAATCGCCGTGCGAATGTAGCCGGGGGAGATCGTGTTCACGCAGATCCCTGCGCGCGCCCATTCCCTTGCCATGCTGCGCGCGGCTTGCACAACACCTGCCTTGCTCGCGGAATAGGCCACGAGCCCGGGCGAGGGCTCGAACGCGGTGATCGAGGCGATCATGACGATCCGGCCTTTGGTCACCCCCGCGGCGATCATCCGCTTCGCCCCTTCGCGAGCGGTGAGTATCGCACCCTTGAGGTTGATCGCCAGCGTGCGCTCGATCTCCTCCTCGGGCATGTCGGTGGCCATGCCCGCGCCGTCGATCCCGGCATTGGCAATAACGGTGTCGACCGTTCCGAAGGCTCGCTCCGCTGCGTCGAAACCGGCGACAATGTCCGCCTCGCGCGCGACATCCATTTCAACCGCGGCGGCATTCTCGCCGATTTCCGACGCCAAGGCCTCGAGCCGACGCTTGCGCCGCGCGCCCAGCGCGACATTGGCGCCGTTTGCAGCGACGATGCGCGCAAAGCGCGACCCGAGCCCCGAAGACGCGCCAGTAATCAGCGCGGTGCGCCCCGATAGATCGACAGAAATGCTCATCGCAGGAGCCTATGCCGTCTTGGGCAGCTCGCCGTCGATATATTTTTTCAGCGTGGTCTGGAAATGACGCACCCGGCTATCCTGATAATGGCCAAGCTCCATCATGCCCTCTTTCATCGTCTTCATGCCGGTCTGTACATGCGGCAGGTTGGACATGTCCTGATCGAAGACGTTGGCGAGCTGCGGGCCCATTACGTCTGCGGCCCATGAGAAGGGTTCATCGTCAGGGATGTACGTCATCTCGACCGCGCGCGGGCGCTCCTCACCCTTGGGTGTCGGGAACAACAGGCGGATTTCCATGATGCACCAATCGGGCGTGTCACCAGGAAGCCAGCGATAGACGAGCGTTGGCAGAAACCCGATCCAAGGCGCGAAATTCGGGAAGATATTATAGGTGAAATTATCGAGGATCTCGCTGTCCGAGGCGTCCGAATAATCGTAGCCATACTGTTCGGCGAAACCCTGCCGCCCCGCTTCGGCCAGCACCTTGCGCGCACCCAGCGGATCGGCGGCGTCGTACCCCTCGACCGGCTCGTCGCTCGCGGCGAAGCGGCGATTGGTGTCGGCATCCGCACCGCCGGAAAACTCGTTCATTTTTTCCAAAACGTAGTCGGAATCCTTGCCCTTCATATGCGGGCTGAGAACACCTGACGGCGTAATGGCGCGATTAAAGTGGTCGCCGATGTGATCGTAGCGCGTGTTGGCATCACCCAGGAACGGGAGCAGTTGCGGGTGCGTGGTGATCGAATGCCAGGCTTCCATGAAGGCTTCGGCAGTGGCTTTCCAGTTCGCAGGAATCTTCTTCTGCACCCACATGCCGGTGTAGCGATTTTCGAAATCGTAGCGTTCGTAATGCTCCGCTGCCGGGCCCAGCCAGGTCTTGAAATCGGCGAGGTCGTGGTTCTCCGTGACCATGACGAAGCCCTGCCATAGCTCCACCCGCGCCTCTGGCAGGCACATGTTCTTGTCCTTGAGGTGCTTGAAATCCCATTCGGACGGAATCTCCTTGAGCGTCCCGTCATTGCGCCATGTGAAGCCGTGGAACGGGCAGCGCAGCTGGATCGAATTGCCGCCTTCGGTGCGCAGTTTGCGTCCGCGATGCAGACAGGCGTTGTAGAAGGCTTTGATCCCGCCATCCTTCTGCCGGATCAGCAGGAAGCTCTTGCCCGCGATCTCGTAGACAACCGTATCGCCGGGATCGGGCATTTCGTCTTCGCGTGCGGCAAACATCCAAACATTCGGCCACAGCTTTTCCCGCTCGAGCGCGGCGAATTCTTCACTGATATAGGGCTCAACCGGGAGCGGATCGTTCGGCATTTCCGCAACCGTCTCTTCGAAGAGGTAATCGGGCGGTGTCCGCGTGTCTCCTTCGAGCATTTCGGTGTAGCTCATGCCGGGGCAGCGATCTTCCGCGCTGAATTTCTTGATCTCGTTCATGGGAGTCCTCTTTCGAGCCCTTTCCTCGCACTTTGTGCAGTGTTCGCGCCCTAGAATATCACACAGATTGCCGCCGTGGTCACACTATCGGATTGGAGAGGATGCATGGCCCGGAAGAACGGGATCGCAGAGCTGGGCGAGGTGATGCAGCTCGCATTCGTGCCACCGGATTTCATGGCGGCGGTGAAACATTGGACCGAGATCATGGGCGTTGGTCCGTTCTTCCTGATGGAAGGGATTCACCTAGAAGACATGCGGTACAAGGGGCAGCCGACCGAGGCGGTGTTCGACCTGGCGCTCGCCTATTGGGGCGATGTCCAGATCGAGCTGATCCGGCCGCGCGACAACCATCCATCGATCTATTCAGGAGAATACGCGGAGGTCGGCGGCGGCCTGCACCATGTCTGCATTCTCGTCGACGATATCGAAGAGGCATACGATGTCTGCCGCGAACAGGGCGCTAAAATCGTCATCGAGGGGTCGCTCGGCGACAGTCAGGTCATCTATGTCGATCCCGGATCTGGACCAGGCGGGCTGGTCGAAATCCTGCAACAGGGCGAAGGCGGTCCCGGCCTCTTCGCGATGATCAAGGATGCGGGCAAGGACTGGGACGGCAGCGATCCGCTGAGAAGTCTTTGATTTGCGAACGCTCATTCGGGCGATCGTCTACGGCGCTGCTCCTTAGCCAGGCCATCAGTAATGCGATTGGTCGACACCGCGGGCGCGGCTAACCTACAAAAATCTACGAAGACGCGCCCAAGTAACCGAGCTGACCGGCCTTGAAGATCGTTTGCGCACGGTTGACACTGTCGAGCTTTTCGCCGGCACGGTGGATGTGATACCGGATCGTGGCGTGGCTGCGCTCAAGGATCATGCTGATTTCCTTGTCGGTCTTGCCGATCGCGGCCCAGCGCAGACATTCGACCTCGCGCTTGGACAGGACGCAATCGGAAGGGATGCGCCGTTTGGTCCGATGCGCTTGCACGTAGCCGGCAATGAAGCGGCGGGTAAGCTGCGAGAAGAGTGAGCCATATTGCGCGAACTCTTCGGACAGGTCTTCCTTGTCGCGGTCCATGCTGATGAAACTGTTCGCGGAAATCTGGCCGAAAGGCAGGTGCACGGGGATCACGATCGCGGCCTTGCACAAGGAACGCTTTTCAAAGTCGGTGAGGTCGATTTCCTCGAGATAGGAATTGCGCCAGCGGGTGTTGAAGCCATGCCGGTTTGCCCAGAACGGTTCGCTTTCGTACCGGCATGCACGCGGTATCGGAGAATGGAGCGCGAGGCGGTGATCCTCCCACCATCGCGCACCATCGTCGAGCCAGCGGAAGATATCTGCGTTGAGGATCGTCCCCTCGGCATCGAGCATCGGCTCTTTCGATGAAATGTCGTCGCACATCGCCACCTGCATGCCGCGCTCTTGCGCGATGCGGGCCATGTTCACCGCCGCATCGTGAATATCGTCCGGGCAGGTGATCGTGATCTGGTCGAGCAGCTGATCCAGATGCTCGCGGCCCTGCGGCGTGCGCAATTCTACGACGTTTTTCGACATGTACCTGACTCTCCCCGACTCTCTCACCGCGCACTCTACCTTACTTTGCCCGATTCGCCTCATACTTTACGCAGGGGAAATCGGGGGTTGCGCTGGTTAGGGCTGATTCATCATTCGGGAGAACTGCGCCATGGCATGGCAGGGTGAGAATTTCGGTGTTGCGCTGAAGGCGCTTGCGAATGCGATCGAGCCTGAGCGACCGGCGCTCGTTCATGGCGAGCGCATCGTTACCTGGGGCGAACTGGATGACCAGACCGATAGGATCGCTGCGAGCCTGAAGGAGCGCGGCCTGAAGCCCGGCGATGTGGCGGGCCAGATGCTGCGCAACAATCCCGATTACGTGCTAGCCTATTTCGGCTGCATCAAGGCCGGCGTCACCCCGGTCAACGTGAACTACCATTACAAGGAGCGCGAGCTTGCCGACATCTTCACGCGGTTCGGCCTGAGCGCGCTGTTTACCGAAAGCGATTTTGCCGAGATCGGCTCGGCCTCGATGCCGGCAGGCACGCTGACACTGAATGTGGGCTCGGACGAGTGGGCTGCGATGCGGGGGCACGACCTGCCGGGTGATTTCACGGTGCACGACGATCCGCAGGCGCTGTTCTTTACCGCGACCGGCGGCACGACCGGCATGCCGAAAGCGGTGATGTGGCCGATGCTGGAGGCGTGGCAGGCATTCAGCATCTCGGTCTGGCAACGCGGCTTTGGCGAGCCGCCTTTCGTCGCGACCTCGCTGGAAGCGCAGATGGAGGAGGCGGCGAAGATCGGTCCCGACCATCCGCTGTCATCCTCGCCCCTGCTGCTGCTCAGTCCTCTGATGCATGGTGCGGGTCAGTTCACGGCGGTGATCCATCTGCTGAAGGGCGGAACGCTCGCTCTGCTTCCGCATGAGAAGTTCGACGCCGATTTTGCGCTCGACGAGATTAAGCGCATCGGCGCAAAAGGCGTGTTCATCGTCGGCGATGCCTTTGCGCTGCCGCTGGCGGAGCGGCTGGATGCGCGCGGCGACGGAGCAGAGGTGCTTGCCAGCCTGCGGACAATAACGAGTTCGGGCGCAGTCTTTTCCGAAAGCAACAAACAGCGGCTGATCGCGCACCATCCGTCGCTGGTGGTGATCGACGCGCTCGGGTCAAGTGAGAGTTCCGGCACAGGCATCGTCATCACCACCGCGGCTGGCTCGACCGGAGGCGGCAAGTTCCAACCGCTGCCGGGGCGCGAGACCAAATTGTTCGACGAGAACTTGAACCAAATCCCTCCCGGCAGTGACGGCGTGGGGGTCGTCGCCAGAACCGGCCCTCTGCCGCTGGGTTATCTCGGCGAGACCGAAAAGAACGCGCAGACCTTCCCCGAGATAGGAGGCAGGCGCTGGCTGATGACAGGCGACCAAGCACGCTGGGCGGCGGATGGCTCGATGGAGTTCATCGGGCGCGACAATATGTGCATCAACACCGGGGGCGAAAAAGTTTTTCCCGAAGAGGTGGAGGCGGTGCTTCAAGGCCACCCTGCCGTGCACGACGTGCGGGTCGTCAGCCTTCCCGACGAACGGTTCGGCCGGAAGGTTGTCGCTGTCGTCCAGCCCGAAGGCTGCGCGCCCGATGCCCTCGAATCGGCGCTAGATGGCCGCGCGCGCGAAGAATTGGCAGGCTATAAAATTCCGCGTCTGTACGTGTTCACTGACCAGTCGTTGCGGCTCAACAACGGAAAGCCGGACTACAAAACCGCACAGGCGCTTGCGGATGAGGTGGCAGCCTAACCCGTCGCCCGGTCCGCTTTGTCCTTCGCATTGGTACCCTTGATCATCGCGCGCAACTGCTCCCATTCGGCATCGCCGAGAGCGTGCAAAACGGGATAAAACGTGCCGCCATTGGCTTGGTATCCTGCACCGTCGATGGCGATGGTCTGACCGTTCACGTATTCCGCGCCTTGCCCCATCAGGAACACGGCGAGGTTGGCGAGTTCGTGCATCTCGCCTGCACGGCCCATCGGGTTCATGTCGTTCTTCGAATTTCCGCCTTGCCCGCCCGGCGATAGCCGCGAGCTCATGCCCTTTGTCGGGAAGAGGCCCGGTGCGATCGCGTTGAACCGCAGGCCATAGCGGCCCCACTCGGTTGCGAGGCTCTGCGTCATGGCGTGGATCGCGGTCTTGGACATTGCCGACGGGACGACAAAGGCGCTGCCCGACCATACCCAAGTGGTGAGGATCGACAGGAAACTCGCTTTCTTACCCTCCGCGATCAGCCGCTTTCCGACATCGAGCGTGACATAGAACGTGCCGCGCATCACGATATCGGCAATGGCGTTAAAGCCGTTCACCGAGAGGTCTTCGGTGCGGCTGATGAAATTGCCAGCGGCGTTGTTGACCACGCCCGTCAATGCGCCACCATCGGCCCAGATCGCGTCCACCATCGCATGGATCGCATCGGCATCGCGGATATCGCAGGCATGGGCGACAACCTTGCCCCCATGCGCTTCCATCAGCTCGGTCGCGGTCTCGTCGAGCTTGTTCTGCCGCCGTCCGCAAATGTAGACGGTCGCGCCGAGTTTCAGGAACCCCTCGGCCATTTCGCGGCCCAGCCCGGTTCCCCCGCCAGTCACCAGAATGCGCTCGCCGTCCATCAGGCCTTCGCGGAACATCAGCTTCGATACGTCCATGGATCTTGTCCTTTCAGAGACCGAGAACGGTCTTGGCTATGATGTTCTTCTGCACTTCGTCCGATCCGCCGAAGATCGTTGCGGCGCGGTTGTTGAGGTATTTGCCCATTGCGGTCTGGGCGAGTTCGCTGCCGACCGGTTCGGGCGCTTCATTGCCATAGAGCGGGCGCTCCAGCGGCAATTGCAGCGCATCGGGACCGAGCAGTTCGAGGCGCAGAGTGTCGATTTCCTGCCCGATATTGGAACCGAGCAATTTGACGAGAGAGGTTTGCGGACCAGGCCGCCTGCCCTTCGCCAGCTCGGCGAGGATGCGCAGTTCGGTGAATTCGAGCGCTTCTGCGTCGAGCCGCACGCGCGCCAGCCGGTCGCGGAAACGCGCATCGTGAGCGATCGCGCCGTTAACGCCGGAAGGCTGCTCCTTGGCGAGCTCCTCCAACTTGTCGATCGATTTGAGCAGACGCGGAGCGTAGCACGATCCCCCGCGCTCGTTTTCAAGCAGGAACTTGGCAATCGCCCAGCCTGCGCCTTCCTCGCCAATGCGGTTTTCAACGGACGTGCGCGCGTCGGAGAAGAACACCTGGTTCACCTCGTGATCGCCGGACATCGAATGGATCGGCGTCACCTCGACCCCGTCCTGATCCATCGGGATAAGCAGGAAGGTGATGCCCGCCTGTTTCTTGACCGCCGCATCCGTGCGGACGAGCGCGAAAATCCAGTTGGCGTGGTGCGCATGGGTCGTCCAGATCTTCGATCCGTTGACCACGTACTCATCGCCATCCAGCCGCGCCGCGGTTTTGAGCGAGGCGAGATCTGAGCCGCTGCCCGGCTCGGAATACCCCTGACACCAGTAATCTTCGCCCGAAAGCAGCCGGGGGAGAAATTTGGCTTTCTGTTCCGGCGTGCCGAATTCGCAGATCACCGGGCCGACGAGCCTGAGCCCGAGGATCGAGATCGCAGGCGCTCCAGCGAGCGCGCATTCCTTTTCGAAGATGAATTTCTGTGTCGGCGTCCAGCCGGTCCCGCCATCCTCTTCGGGCCAATGCGGTGCGACCCAGCCTTTCTCGTTGAGGATGCGGTGCCATTCCATCCCGATATCCGGCTCTACGAACACACCGGGCGTGCGCCGGGCGCCGTCCTTCAGCCGGTCGGGCAGCTTCTCGGCAAGAAAGGTGCGGACCTCTTCGCGGAAAGCGAGGTCTTCGGCGGAAAAGTTCATGTCCATGGCTGTGCGTCCCTTAGCTCTCACCTCGCGTGTCGTCTCTTTGGGCCCAGCCAATCGAGCGACGCAGAAGGTCGTAATACACATCGTAATTCCACGCGCACATTTCCTTGTGCGGGTAGAAGTCCTGCATTCCGGGCAGGTCATAATGACCGCGGCAATGGCCGAGCGTGTTGTAGACGATCCGCCCCTTGCCGATATCGCGGGTGTAGAGGATCGGCACCGCGGTCTTTTTCCAGTCCGCCTCGACGAAGCCGGTGGCCTCACCTTCAAACGTGGTCTGCATCAGTGTGTCGATCTCGGCGGTAGTCTTCGACAGGTACAGCTCGTCCACAACCTCGAAATCGTCGATCCCGCGCGTCAGTTCGTGGTCCTTGTTCACGACTTCGACCTCGAACGGGCCGATGACCGGATGCGCCTTGAACTGGGTTCCGAGCATGTCGAACACGTCGGGGCGATCCTCGGGACATGCGACAAGGCCCTCTTCGGTGAAGACGAGGATAGAATTGGTGCCGTGCAGCGCGAGCCACTTGCCGCCCGCTTCGAGCCAGGTGCGGAGCTGTTTTGCCTGATCCTCGCTCGGCATCAGATCGCAAGTGTAGGTAATCAGGAACCGGCATTGATCGAGCCGCTCCAGACCCGAATAATCCGCCGCTACAGTGGTCCGGATATGAGGATGTTCGGCAAGGAGCTTCAGGATTTCGAGCCGCGGGTAGTCGATGTCGTGATATTTGCCGGCAGCGACGAAATGCGCATCGATCCGTTTGGCTGGTTGCTCGCCCATGATTAGCTCCTGATGGCTCCGCCGCCATCGACAGTGAAGTCGCAGCCCGTGGTAAAGCTCGATTCGTCGCTCGCGAGGAAGACGACGGCGCGCGCGACCTCTTCGGGCTCGCCGATGCGGTTCATCGGGTGGGTGGCGGCAAAGTTCGTTTCGATATTTTCCGGCGTGTCTGCGCCCGAATATTTGTAGCGATCGTACATCGGCGTGCGGATCGCGCCAGGATGCACCATGTTGGCACGGATCGGCACGCCGCGTTCAGCGCAATCCAGTGCGACCGAACGGGTAAGGCCAAGCAGCCCTGCTTTCGAAGCGCTGTACGCTGCGACAAAGGCAGCTGCACGCATCGCGATCATCGATCCGATATTGACGATTGCGCCCGACTCGCCGCTCGCTTCCATCGCGGGAAGCGCCGCGCGCATCCCGTAATAGGGGCCGTTGAGGTTGATATCGATCGTCCGATCCCAACTATCGAGCGGCCCTTCGACGACGTTGCCTGGCTCGGAAATACCGGCGATGTTGCACAGCACAGTGAGCTTGCCGAATTGCTGCTGTGCGTACTTTACCGCTTCGTGCCATTGATCGAGATCACGCACGTCGAGCTCGAACGCGGCGGCATCGTCGCCAAGCTTCTCAGCGAGCGCCCGAGCCTTGTCGATCTGGATGTCGCACAAAAGGACCTTGCCGCCTTCGCCTACGATCATCCGGCCGACCGCCGCTCCGATGCCTTCGGCGCCGCCGGTGACGAGAGCGACCTTGTCTTTCATTCTGCCGCTCATCTACCGCTCCAGGATCGCGACTGCCGACAGGCCAGGCGCGCCATAGACATGGGAATACCCGGTCTTCGGCAGATCGCCGTCCGACTTCACGACCTGCCGTTCGCCCGCCCGGCCGCGCAATTGCTCCACGTTCTCGTAAACCTGCCTGAGGCCCGACGCGCCGACGGGTTCGCCGCAGGCGATGCAGCCGCCATCGGTGTTGATCGGAAGCTTGCCGCCGCGCTCTGACCAGCCATTGGCGAGCCATTCTTCCTGTTCGCCGTCCTTGCAGAAGCCGTTTTCGGCCATGTGCATGATCTCCGCGCCGGATTCGGTGTCTTGCAATTGCGCGACGTCGATATCCTCGGGGCCGATGCCGGCACCTTCGAAAGCGGCCTGCGATGCGAGCACAGTCGGCTTGCCGCCTTCCTTGATACTGACCCCAGCCTGGAACACTTCGAAGCTGTCTGGCGGACGGGTTTTCACCGCGACTTTAGCAATTTTGACCGAGCCGTTGTTGGAAAGCGCGCCAAGCTCCTTAGCCTTCTCCTTGCTGGCAAGGATCAGGGCCACGCCGCCCTCGGCAGGGGCGCAGAACATGTATTTGGTCAGCGGATCGTTGATCATTGGCGCATTCATGATCGTTTCGAGATCGATCTCGCTACGCCGCCATGCATGGGGGGTTATGGCCCCGTTCCGGAAAGCCTTCTCCGCCACTCTGCCGAGCGTTTCGCGGCTGATGCCATGCAGCTGCATGTAGCGCTGTATCTTCAGCGCGAAGAATTGTGTCGTCAGCATCATGCCGGTCTGCCCGTACCATTCGGGCAGACCGTAATCGGAGGGCTTGGCGTTGAACGCGCCGCGTGGATGCTTGTCGAAACCGACCGCGAGAGCGAGATCGTACATCCCGCTTGCAATGGCCATCTGCGCCGAGACAAGCGCGCTTCCGCCGGTCGCGCAGCCATTGGCGACGTTGGTAAATGGCAACGAGGTGAGTCCAAGCTCGTTGACCATGATGTCCGCGCTGCCCGCCGCGGCCGATCCGCCATAGGCGCATTCGATATCGGTCCATTCAAGGCCCGCATCCTTCATCGCTTCGCGCACGGCGAATACGCCTTGTTCGCGTCCCGATCGCCCCTCAGTGCGGCCGAAGGGATGGATTCCGGCGCCGATGATATAGACATTCTCGCTCATGCGGCTTTCTCTTGAGGCTGAGTGATCGGGCGGAAGGCGAAGGTATCGTAGCTCTCGTTGAACGGGACGATACAAAACTCGACGGGCATATTGAGCTTGAGATCTTCGAGCCGCGCATCGACAATCCGGCTTTCGACAATGACTTCGCCGGGCAGTTCCACGTAACCGAGCAGGAATGGCTGGAAATCGGGCGGACCTTCATCGGGTCCGGAGCCCGGGCCTTCGTACGGCTCTTTCGGTAGGAAATCCTGAGAGGTGAAGGACCACAGCCGCCCCTGGCGGGAAAGCTTGTAGGGCTCGACGTCCTTTGCCGCGTCGCCCTGAGGCATGGGAAACACAATCTCGCCGGAAGGCAGCTTGCCACCCATGAGATGCGGCTGCGCATCGTCGCTCCAAAGTTCGGGGTCGATCTTCTTGCCCATGCTGTAATCCCTCAATCCGCCCTCTCAGGCGGCCTTCGCATATTCCGACAGGACCGTGTCGGTGTCCCCGAACAGGCGGGCGAGCACCATGACGCGTTTGAGTGCGTGGCCGATCGCCAATTCGTCGGTGATGCCCATGCCGCCGTGCATCTGCACTGCCTCGCGCGCCACCGCATCGACATTCTCGCCGATGAAAGCCTTCGCCCCTGCGGTTGCCCGCTCGAATGCGGCCGAATCCCCGCGATCGGTCAGCGCCGCGCGGTAGAGCATCGAGCGACATTGCTCGATGCGCGCATAGGCTTCAACCAGTCGGTGTTGCAGCGCCTGGAAAGATCCGATTGCCACACCGAATTGCTCGCGCTCTTTCACGTAACCGAGCGTATCGCCGAGGAGGCGTCGCCCGAGGCCGACCATTTCCGCTGCCGCATAGAGCCGGGTCTCGCTAACGATTTCGCTGAGGCGCTTTGCATCGAGATCGAGCTTGGCCGAGGCCGGAGCGCGGGTGAGTTTGAGCTCGCCCGCAATGCCGCCATCGGCAAGCCGGTAGGGCCGTACTTCAACGCCTTCGGCATCCTTGGCGACGATGAAGCAAGCCGTTTCACCGTCGTGCTCGGCAGTGACGATGAACAGGTCTGCTAGAGCGCCGCCGAAGACAAAGGTCTTCTCGCCTGTCAGCGTGTAGCTGCCATCGCCGCCCTCTGCCTTCATGCCCTTGGCTGTCAGGCTGTATCGCTGCGCGCGCTCTGCCCATGCGAAGGTGGTGATGTGCTCACCGGCGATGATGTTCTCGAGGAGTTCGGCCGCGCCGCCGCGCTCCAGCAGCAGGGTTGGAAGAATACCGTGTTCAAGCAGTGGGTCGGGCGCGTTGGCTTTGCCGATCGCTTCGGTCACCAGCGCAAGATCGATGGACGAACCGCCCATGCCGCCCGCTGCTTCGCTTGCTGCAAGGGCGATCAGGCCGAGTTCCGCAAGGCTTTGCCACCGCGCGCGGTCATAGCCTTCAGGAGACATCCGAAGCTTGCGCCGGGCCTCGACATCGATCGGCGCGGCGAAGCGTTCGACGCTGGAGCAGAACATTTCCTGCTCTTCACTCAGATCGAAATTCACGCAGCTTTCCTCGTGAAGGTGATCGGGAGGCGGATGACTCCGCGCAGCAGGATGTTCGGCAGGACCTTCACCCCGTCTTCGTCGGCGACTGCGAAATTATCGAGCCGCTCCAGCAGCTCATCGAACGCGACGAGCATCTCCTTGCGGCTGAGCATGTTGCCGACGCACATATGCGGGCCCTTACCAAAGGCGAGGTGTGCACGCGCATTCTTGCGCTCGATATCGAATGTGTCGGGGTTCTCGAACTTCTTGGGATCGCGGTTTGCGGCGGCATAGCGAAGCTGGACCACGCTGCCCTTTGGCATGGCGACGCCGCCGAGTTCGGTGTCTTCCTTCACGATGCGCCACATGCCCGCAGTCGGCGTTTCATAGCGCAGCGCTTCTTCGACCATGTTTCCGATCAGTTTCGGATCGCGCCCGCCCGCTGCGGCTTTTGCTTTCTCCATCTGCTCGGGGTTGCGGATCAGTTCGAGCAGGCATCCGGCTAGCGTCGAAGTCGTCGTTTCATTACCCGCGACCATGAACTGCTGCATGATCGACATGATCTCTTCATCGGTCAGCGGCGTTTCGCCCTCGACCCGAGCTTCGACAAGATCGGTCAGGAGGTCGTCGCCGCCATTCTGGCGCCGGTCGTCGATCTTCGGTTTCATGTATTTCTGGTATTCGACGAAGGCGCGCGCGCATTCGAGCTGGCGTTCGCGGCCCACCATCTGGCTGAACCGATCGACCGCCGCATCGGACCAGTATTTAACCTGCTTGGGATCGTTATCGAGGCCGATTTGCTGCGCGATCATGGCCACCGGCAGCGGGATCGCGAACGCCTCGACAAACTCGCACTCGCCATCGGCCGCCATCTTCTCGATCAGTTCGATCGATTTGGCACGCATGTCGGCTTCGATTGCATTTACGCGCGGAGCGGAAAAGGCCAAGTTGACGAGCTTCCGGTTGCGGGTGTGGACCGGGTGATCCGCAGTAAGAAGTGTCGGCGGATTGTCCCACCCGTCTTTCAGGATTTCCTGAATTTCCTCGTCTTCCGCCCCCATCAGGACGGTGAAGTCGTTGGAGAACACTTCCGGTTTGGTGTTGGCCTCGTTGCACAGATCGTAGCTGTAGACGACGAAGGTGTTCATTTCCGGCAGGTGTTCGACTTCGATCCCCGCATCGTGGATCGCCCGGTAATAATCGAACGGATCGACGAGCGTTTCGGGGGCGAAAACGTTACCCTCGGGCTTGTTCATAATGGTGGCTCCGGTCCTCAGAATTACCTGCGGAGCCTAGCCACAGGAGCCGCCGCGATGCGATGCGCGAATGTGTTAGGACCGGCGGGTCACCCGCCCGCAAATTCGCGCTGAAATTCGGCCATGTCGAAATAGTCGCGCCATGCCGTGATCAGCCCATTTTCATCCAGCTCGAACGTGCCCATCACCCGGGTCGCAGCCGTGCGGCCATCCTTCAGCGTGAACGCATCGGTTCGCTCGGTCAGCACGGTGTTGCCGTTTGCCGCGATACTGTGCGTTTCCCACTGGCAGCCGGTCACATCGCCCATAAAACCGGCAACGGCTTCGCGCATGGCTGCCTTTCCTTTGATCGGGTCCATCGGGATATTGTGCCAGACAACGTCTTCCGAACAGAGCGCATAGACTGCATCCATGTCGCCAGTGTTCCAGTGGCCGATAAAGGCGGCGACGGTGTTGGTGGGGCTCATGGGTTTTCTCCAGCGATAAAATTCAGCGCATTGGCGAGTGTCTGCCGAACGAACGGGTTTTCGTAAGTCTGCGGTGCATCGCCGAATTGCAGGTAGACGAGCGGGGCATTCTCCACCCGCTTGTGCCAGGCGACGAGGTTGCTGCCGGGCGGATGGTCCCAGCCTTCGTTCGAATAGAGTGTGCCTGAAATGCCGAGCGCGGCGGAATAGAAATTGGCGCGATTGAATTGGTAATCGGACCTGATCAGCGGTTCGACGTCGCCCTCGAATATCTCGGCGAGGTAGAGCTCATCGGTTACCGCGAAGCTATCGAGAAGCCCTGCGGTGACGGGATGATCGGCGATCACCTTGGCCGAGTATTCGACATCGTGGCGATAGCCGGAATCAAGCACCGGCTTACCGCGCACCTCGCCTGGTGTGTAAAGAAATCGGCCGCCCAGCATTTCGTGCCACTCCGGCCAATCCGCCCATCCGGCGAGCGCGTGGTGCATCGCGACTGCGCCCCGACCGGCCTTGAAGCGATCGACTATGGCGCGGCGATACGCCTCCGATGGCGGGC
>NZ_JACXLC010000001.1:2784428-3038748 GCF_014705715.1 Erythrobacter rubeus
GCCGCCCAGCATTTCGTGCCACTCCGGCCAATCCGCCCATCCGGCGAGCGCGTGGTGCATCGCGACTGCGCCCCGACCGGCCTTGAAGCGATCGACTATGGCGCGGCGATACGCCTCCGATGGCGGGCGCGAAGTGACCCAGTTATCGGCGAAAGTGTATCCGCCCATATCGTAGAACAGCACCGCATCGGCATCCTGCGCCTGGCCGCCTGCCACCGCCTGCTCGGCCTCTGGATGCATGAGGTGGGTAACATTCCAGTCGCCCAGACTTGCCAGCAATTGCGCGAAGGGTTCGCGCTCATAGGGGTGGCCACCGGACAGGACGAGCAGGTCGCGCACAGCCTCAGGCGATCTTCAGGATCATCTTGCCTTGGTTCGATCCCGCGAACAGCCGCATGAAGCTGTCATAGGCGTTTTCGAGACCTTCATCGATGTGCTCTTCGCTGTAGAGCTTTCCGGCGGCGGCCCACTCGCCCATTTTGGCAGCACCTTCGCCGAACCGCTCGACATAGTCGGACACGAGCAGCCCTCTGATCGAAGCTCGATTGACGATCAGGCGCCACAGATTGCGCGCACCGCGCGGCTCGGTGTTGTATTCGCTGATGAGGCCGCACAGCCCGACGCGGGCATAGAGGTTGAGGTTCATCAGCCCCGCATCGAGGATTTCGCCGCCGACATTTTCGAAGATGACATCGACCCCGTCTGGTGCCGCCTCGGCTATGGCCTTGGTCAGCGCGGTTTCGTCCTTGCCTTTGTAATCGATCGCGGCATCGAAGCCGTATTTCTCTGTCAGCTTCGCGCACTTGTCCGGGCCGCCTGCGATGCCGACGGCGCGGCATCCTTTGATCTTCGCCAATTGCCCGACGAGCGAACCCACCGCTCCCGCAGCGCCGGATACAAGCACGGTTTCGCCTTCCTTCGGCTCGCACACTTCGAGAAAGCCGAAATAGGCGGTCATGCCGACGGCGCCGAAGATCGAGAGGTAATTGGTGACGTTGGGCACCAGGTCTGGATCGATAGGCTGGGTAAAGCCGCCAGCGACGCCGATGGAATAGTCTTCCAGCGCATTGAGGCCCATGACCCACTGGCCTTTGTCAAACCCCTCTGCGCGGCTTTCCTCGACCACGCCGATCGTGCTGGCGCGAACCGGATCGCCGAGCGGGATCGGCGGCATGTAATTCCCGCTTGGATCCATCCAGCCGCGCATCGCCGGATCAAGCGACGCATAGTGATTGCGAATGAGGAATTGCCCTTCCGCCAGCTCCTGGGCCGGCTCGGTGACCAATTCAAAATCGTCGCGGACAGGCTCGCCATCGGGGCGACGCTGAAGGAGGAAGCGCCGATTATTGGGCATGGAAATTCCTTTGTTGTTCGGGTTTTGAATTCAGGCCGCGACCAGTTTGACAGGTATCGCGCTTTGCAGGCTTTGGCCGGTGATCGGATCGTAATCGACCACTTCGCTGGTAAGGCGATTGGTTGACGAGCCGCGTTCCCGCACGTCTTCTTTCGAAGCATCGGCGTCGCCATAGGCATGTGCCATCGAAACGAGGCCGCGGCGAACCTTGTCGCTCGCCTTGACGACGCCGTGAATGGTCGCATGCGGGCTGCTGATTTCGACGATGCCCCCCTCTTCAAGCCCCAGATCGACGATGTCGTCAGGATGGATATAGGCGGGGTTGGTGGTCGTCTTTTCCTGAAGCTTCTTGAGCGGATGACCGATCGAGTTGAACCGCGTTTTCGACCGGCGGCTGATGAGCTTGAAGTCGAAGCCTTCTCGCTGGGCCGGATTGTCGGCGTAACGCAGGATTTCCCGCGGCATGTCGCCCACGGCAAGATCGAAGCGGTGGAATTCGCTTTCCTCCAGCGGTTCGACGTCGGGATGCTTGTCCGAATAGACCACCGCTGCACCGCCATTTGCCTGGGCATCCTTGCGAACCTGGCTCGGCGGGACGAGGCAGCCGGCGACCATCAGGTCGAGGAATTCCTCCTTGGTCGGCTTTCGGTCCATCGGCAGCGGCCCACCTGCAAGCTGCATCGTGATCCCAAGATGCTTGGCGAGCGTCCAGAACATCTCGTATTCGTCGATCACATCGCCCGGCGGGGTCGCGACCGCTTCGACATAGCGGGCATACGGTTCCTCGTGCCACCATTCGGAGAGGTTGGTGATGTCCTCGCGTTCGAGGCATTGCGAAGGCGCGAGCACGACATCGGCGCGCTTGGCGCTCGCGCTCATCCACGGGTCGATCTGGACGAACAGTTCAAGGTCATCGAGCGCGCGGACCATCTTCGCCTGATCGGGAAAGCCGACGACCGGATTGCCGCCGACCGAAATGAAAGCGCGCACCTGTCCTTCGCCGGGCGTAAGAATTTCATCGGCGAGCACGTTGCACGGCATTTCCCAGCCGAGATGGCCGAGATCGCGGAAGCGCGACTTGGGCATACCTTCGGCGCCGAACATCGGCATGGGCGGCGCAACCTGCGCGCGGCGCGGGCCCTGCGGGGTGGTGAAGACGCCGGGGATCGCGGCTTTCTCACCTTCCTGCTTGAAACGGGCGCAGATCGTATTCAGGCATGTCACCAGATATTCGGTGAGCGTTCCGTTACCCGCCATTTCCGGTCCGGTCCCGGTGACCGCGCAGCCTTTGGAGCCGCCCGCGAACATCCGCGCCGCAGCGACAAGCTTGTCCTTATCAACTCCCGCGCGCTCCGCTGCGATCTCCGGCGTCATCACTTTTACCGCGGCGGCCAGTTCATCGAAGCCATCGACATGGGCAGAGACGAAATTGCGATCGTACAGGCCCTCTTCGATGATCACGTTGAGCATACCTGCGAGCAAGGCAGGGTCCTCGCCCGGCTTTACCGGCAAGTACAGATCGGCGAGCCGGGCAACATCGCTTTCGCGCGGATCGGCGACGATCAGCTTCATCCCCTCGGCCTGACGGTCCCTGATGCGGCGCGACGGGCTGAACGGCGGGACACCGCCCACAGGCGCATAATGCGAGACGATCGGATTGTTGCCGATGAACATTGCGACATCGCTTTCCGAGAACGTGTTCGGTCCTCCCATCCATTTGCCGTAGCGCATTGTGGTGAAGACCTTGGCCGGCTGGTCGAGCGTGACCGAAGTGTAGAAATTGCGCGTACCCACTGCCTGCGCGAAGCTGAGCGAGGCGGCCATGGCGGCGCTGTTCTGGAAACCTCCCGATCCCATGAACACCGCGACCGAATGCGGGCCGTGTTCATCGATGATCCGGCGCAATTCGCTCGCGACATGCTCCAGCGCCTGCGGCATCGGCGTTTCCTGAAACTCGCCGTTCTCATCGCGTACGAGGCTGTGATGCAGGCGGTGCTCGGCATTGTGCGAATCCGGCAATTCGCGGCCTTTCATGCAGGTGTAGCCATGATAGGCCGGGTCCGCGGGATCGCCCCTGACGGCGAGAACCTTCCCGTCTTCAACATCGACCTCCATCGCGCAATTCGCATGGCAGAACCGGCAAAACGTCTTGTGAGTCTGGGCACCCATCGCAAGTCTCCTTGGCCGGTAAACTACCATACCGGGGGCGTGCAGCGACTGACACTTTTGTCCGTGGAGCGCGGGGGCTGCGGGCCGCATTAGGGCGGGGCACTATCAGGAGAGCTCCCATGACCACGACCACGCGCCAATGGCTTCTCAACGGACATCCACGGGGCAGGGGCATCGAGGACGGCGATTTCAAGCTGGTCGAGACGCAGCTTCCCGCGCCGGGCGAGGGCGAAATGGTGCTGAAGACGCATTATCTCGGCTTCGATCCCGCGCAAAAGGGCTGGATGGAGAACATCGCCGATTACGTTGCGCCGATGAGCATCGGCGATGTCATGCGGGGCAGCGGCATCTGCGAAGTCGTTGAAAGCAATGGCGGCAAATTCGCCGTCGGTGATCTCGTTTTTGGAACGACCGGCTGGACCGAATATCTCGTTCACAATGGTGAAGGGCTGACCAAGGTCGACACCGCGCTTTCGCCTACTGCCGTCCTCTCGGTGCTCGGGACCACCGGCCTCACCGCCTATTGCGGGCTGTTCAAGATCGGAAAGCCGGTCGCGGGCGACACGGTCCTGGTGTCGGGCGCCGCCGGGGCGACGGGCAGCGTCGTCGGGCAGCTTGCCAAGATTGCCGGATGTCGCGCGGTCGGGATCGCAGGCGGCCGGGAGAAATGCGAGTGGCTGGTGAAGGAAGCGGGCTACGACGCGGCGATCGATTACAAGGCGGACGATGTCAAAGGCCAGATCAAGGAGCACTGTCCGCGCGGGGTCGATGTGATTTACGACAATGTGGGCGGGACCATTCTGGATGACATGCTCGCCAATATCGCGACCGGTGCGCGCGTCGTGATCTGCGGCGGCATCAGCCGCTACGAATCCGGCGGACTGCCGACCGGGCCGGGCAATTACTTCAACCTGATCTTCCGCCGCGCCAGCATGGCCGGTTTTATCGTCCTCGATTGGGCAAGCGAATTCCCCGCCATCCGCAAACGCCTCGAAGGATTCGTGAAGGATGGCCGCCTCAAATACCAAGAGGATATTCAGCAGGGCTTCGAGAACGCGCCCGAGACGCTGCAGCGCCTGTTTGTCGGCAAAAACCGCGGCAAGCAGATGCTGAAGCTCTAACCGGGCAAATCGTCCGGCCTGTTCACATTGAGCAGCGGCGGGGCGAGCGTGATCTGGCGCGCCGACACATGATCGGCAAAGCCGTAAAGCGCGCGGCCACCTTTTGCGAGGAAGGCCTCGAGCGCGCCCGAAAGCGAAACTGGCCAAAGCCCGACCACAGGCTGGCTCTGAGCGATAGCAGCGCCTTCGCCAGCGAGCGCCTCAACCAGGTTGTTCGGCAGATTGGGCACATCGACACCGGCGCTCAGCACGTGGTCGAACCCTCGAGATTGCGCATGATGCAGCGCTGCGTTGAGCCCGCCGAGCGGCCCGAGCTCGGCCTCGGGCCTGTCAGCTAGGCAGTCGAAACCCAGCTCTTCGCGCCCGCATACGGTTACTGCACCGCACTGTGCGCCAAGGCTCTCCGCGACGTGGTCGATCAGCCGCCTGCCTTGGTAGAGGGCATGCGCCTTGTCGCTGCCAAATCGCTGCGCCCGTCCTCCGGCTAGGATCGCGCCAAGAATCGCTTTCCGGTTCGTCAGTCGAACGCCTCGGTCGCTTGCCCTTCGGCGTTGTAAACCGGCCCTTCTGCGTTCACGCGGTACTTCTTGCTGGCCGCGCCGATCAAGCCGAACGTTCCGATGTGGTCACGCATTCCGGCATAGGCGCTGTTGGCAAAATGGTTCGCCAGTGCCTCTTCGCTTTCCCATTCCTCGAACACGTTGACGCGTCCGGGGTTCTGGCCGCATGCGCTCCAGTCATAGGCGATGCATCCATCCTGCGCGAGCGCCGCTTCGATATGGGGCTTTGCACTCGCCAGCGCCTCGGCGCGTTGTTCCGGGTCGAGATCGATCTGCGCGGCAATCACAATCTTTGCCATCAGGCTGGCTCCTCTGCAGGGTTGTATTCGGCGACGATCTGGAAGGCGCGTTTGGTGTAGACCCACTGGCCACCGCGTTTTTCGAGCTCGTCGGTGTAAAGCCCGCCGATCATCCGGGTGGAGCCGTCCTTGCCTTTCAGCACTTCCTGCGTTTGGACCCGCGATGTCGCGGTGTCGCCATTCACCTCGATCGATGCAGGAACGCAGCTGAAGCTGACAGCATCGAAATTGCTCATCGCACCGAGCCAAGTTTCGACAATCGCTTCGCGCCCTTTCAAGGTCATGCCCATGAAGTCCCAGTCGGCATCGTCTGCCCAGACCGATCCCCATGTTTCCGCATCGAAGCGAACGACACCGTCGCCGTAAACCTCGTGCAATTCGCGGATCGCGAGGCGATCCTCCATCGGACCTGTGAACATGCGCGCTTCTCCTGTGAGCCTCGATAATCCTTTGCCGCTGCAATCCACCCGGCGACAATGGACACTTTTGGGAAGGGTGGAGGTCCATGACCTTGCGTAAGGTGACATCGCGAAATCACCGGGAGGACAGGATATGGGCCAGCTTGAAGGCAAGACAGCAGTGGTGCTGGGCGCCGCATCGAAGGATAATATCGGGCAGACCATTGCGCGATTGTTCGCTGCCGAAGGCGCCACCGTATTGGTCGCTGGGCGTCACGAAGGCCCGCTTTCCCAGCTCGCCGAGGAGATCGGCGGGCATTACGGGCTGTGCGATATCACCGACCACGGGCAGGTCCATCAGCTTGCCGCGAAGGCGGTGAACGACATGGTCCGCGTCGACGCAGCCATAAACTGCACAGGCTGGGCGTTACTCGCCAACCTGCTCGAAACAACCGAGGAGGATCTCGACAAGATCACCGACCTTCACTTCAAAGGCACGCACCATTTCCTGCAGGCCTTCGTCAAAGTCATGAGCGAGCAGGAGCCGACTGGTGGTTCGCTGATCACGCTGTCGTCCGCCACGACCAAGGCGCTGATCAACAATCACGCCGCTTATATCGGGACCAAGCGCGGGACCGAGGCGTTGATCGAGTGTGTCGCGAATGATTTTGGACATTTCGGGATCAAGGCGAACACGGTCTCACCTGCTTTCACCGAGAGCCCGATGACTGCCGACAGCTTTCATGTGCCGGGGCTGGTCGATGCGTTTCTTTCGAAATATCCGCTTGGGCGCCTAAACACCGCTGATGACGTGGCGCAGGCCTGTGCATGGCTGTGCAGCGACAAGGCGTTTCTGACCGGCCAACACATCCAGCCCAATGGCGGCCTGACCCTGCGCGGCAATCCGCAGGCCAAGGATATCGAGGCTTCGGTCGGCGCCGCGATGGCGAAGCAGAACGAAGGCTGAAGCCGATCAGAACTGAGCGGTTCCGCCATCGACGCTGATCATCGCGCCGGTAATCCCTGCGCCTTCCTTGCTGGCGAGCAGCACGGCGACGGCGGCGATCTCCTCGACGGTGTTCGGACGCTTGATCGCGGATTCCTGGGCGAACATCGTGATCATTTCGTCGAATTCCATGCCCATCGCCTTGGCAGTGGCGGGCCCGTTATTCTTGATGATATCGGTAACGACGAGGCCGGGGCAGATCGCGTTCACCGTGACACCGGCTTCACCAACCTCGCGCGCGAGCGATTTGGTCATGCCGTTCACAGCGTGCTTCGCGGCGGTGTAGGCGGTGAAGACAGGCTTGCCGTGCTTGCACTCCATCGATGACATATTGATGATGCGCCCGCCGCCCTTTTCCAGCATCGGCTTTAGGGCGCGGCGAGTGGCCCAGAAGGTGGAATAGACGTTCCACTTCATCGCTTCGTCGAAGGCCTCGTCCGATAGGTTCACCATCGGTTGCAGATCGCCCGCGCCGCCCGCATTGTTGACGAGGATGTCGAGCGCGCCGAAATGATCGTTCGCCTTGTCGATAAAGCCTTCGACATCGGACTGGTTCATGACATCGCCGGAGACGAAGATTGCGCGGTCCTCACCGGGATATTTCGCGCCAAGTTCCTCGATGACCTTCGCACCCTTGTCAGGGTTGCGGGCGAACAGCGCGACCTTGGCGCCTTCGGCTAGGAACGCTTCGGCAATCCCGCGCCCCAATCCCGCCGTGCCGCCCGTTATCGCTGCCACTTTGCCTTCGAGTTTCATCGCTTCTCTCCCTTTTTGAGCTGCGTAGCGGGTGGAAGCCGCCCGCGCACCTTGCCAAAATGAGGGATTGCCGGGGCCGGGCCTGCGCGCCTCTATGTCGTGCATGAGCGAGACAGATGTGATCGTCCTGGGCTGCGGTCCGGCGGGTATGACGGCGGCGCTTGCCGCGCATGAGGCGGGCGCGGCAGTCGCCCTGATCGAACGGTTCGACCGTATCGGCGGCACCGGGGCGGTTTCGGGCGGGGTCATCTGGGTGGCGGACAATCCGCGCCAGCGCGCTGCCGGGTTGGAAGACAGCCGCGAAAACGCGCTCGCCTATTTTCGCAGTCTCGACCACGGCGATCTGGTCGATGAGACGCTGGAGGCTTTCGTCGATGCAGGTCCGGAAGCGCTCGCCTTCTTGGAAGAGGCCGGCGCATTGAAAGTCGCGCTGCTCGAAGGCTATCCAGACTATTATCTCGACCGACCCGGCGCCAAACCCGACGGCGGACGCGCGCTCGATCACGATCTGTTTGCGCTCGGGAAGCTTGGCGAATGGGCCGACTGGATCACCGCTATCGAAGAGCCCAAGCCGATGATGCTGCGCGAAACGCCACTAGGAGGCGGCAGCGGTGTGGTTCCTCCAGAGGAACTCCAGCGGCGCATGGCGAACAATGAGCGCGGCTTCGGCCAGGCGATGATCGGCCGGCTGCTCAAGGCGTGTCTCGATCGCGGGATCGAACCGATCCTGAATGTGGAGACCCGGCGATTGCTGCGTGACGGCGATGGCAGGGTCACCGGGATCGAGGGTTCGCGCGACGGCGAGCCTTTTCAGCTTGCTGCAAGAAGCGGTGTCATCATCGCCACTGGTGGCTTCGAATGGGACGAAGACAAGCGGCAGACGTTCCTGCGCGGACCTATGGATGCGCCTGCCAGCCCGCCGACCGCGCGCGGCGAGGGATTGGCGCTGGCGATGGAAAGCGGTGCGAAACTTGGCAACATGACGCAGGGCTGGTGGGCGCCCACACTGGTCATTCCCGATAATCCGTGGCCGAACGGACAGCAGCGGGCTGCGCCGGTCCTGATCGAGCGGACAGTGCCGCATTCGCTGATGGTCAATCGCAAGGGGCAGCGTTTCTGCAACGAAGCGGCAAATTATTCGTCGCTTGCAGGGGCCTTTCACCAGTTCGATCCGCAAACCTACGATTATCCGAACCTGCCTGCGTGGCTTATCTTCGATGAGAACTATGCCGAGCGTTATCCCATCGGACCGCGTCTGCCGGGCCAGCCGATGCCGGACTGGGTCACGCGCGCCGACACGCTGGAGCAGCTGGCCGGTACAATCGGCGTTCCGCCTGAAGAACTCGCCAAGACCGTCGGTCGGTTCAACGATCATGCAGACGCTGGCCACGATCCCGATTTCGAGCGCGGGACCAGGGTCTACGACCATTTCTATGGCGATCGGAGCCGGGAGGGGGCGGCGGTCACTCTCGGGAAGGTCGAGCGCGGGCCGTTCTATGCGGTGGAGATCCGCATGGGTCTGCTCGGCACGAATGGCGGCGCCCGCACCGATGGCAAGGCACGTATCCTGGGTCACGATGGAGCGCCGATTGCCGGGTTATATGGCGCAGGCAATGCGATCGCGTGCCCGACCGGCGGAATTTATGCGGGCGCAGGCGGCACGCTCGGCCCGGCGCTGACCTTCGGCTATATTGCGGGACGCAGCGCGGCGCGGGCGAACATCTGAGCTAACGCTTCTTCGGCTCGAATTCGATGTGCAGCTCTTTCAGACTGCGCAGCAGGAAGTGCGGGTGATATTCGAAGTCGTTCTTCCCGTCGGCGAACCACATATCCTCGAACCGGTCGACCACGGCAGTGAAGCCCCAGGTTAGCTCGCGGCGGGCCAATGGTGCGCCCAGACAATGATGCGTGCCCGAACCGAACCCAATATGCGATCCTGCTTTCGCCCGGTCGAGGTCTAGCTTCTCGGGACACTCGAATGCCCGCTCATCGCGGTTGGCGGCGGCAAAGCGGATATTGATCATCGCGCCAGCCGGGATAGTCACACCGGCAAGCTCGGTGTCCTCGTTCACGAAGCGCATCAGCGATTGCACCGGACTTTCGAGTCGCACGACCTCCTCGACGAAGGTCTTCATGTACTGGTCGGGATCGCTCTTGAGCTTGTGCCAGACGTCCTTGTTCTCGATCAGCAGCTTCATGCCCGCAGCCAGGGCATTGGTCGTGGTTTCGCTGCCGCCAACGAAAGTATCGGCCATCATTTCGGCATGCAGTTCGTTATCGTTCAGCGGGCGTCCCCATTCCTCGATCACGGTGTTGACCAGAACGCTGATCAGGCTGTCGTCTGGGTTCACCCGGAGCTTTTCGAAGATTGGCTGGAAATAGTGCTGCGCTTCGATCTCGCGGTCGACCATTTCCATGTGCCGGTCTTCCGGAAGCATCAGCGAGATGCGCTGGAAGAAGGCGTCGGTCCAGCGCTTGATCCGCCACATGTCCTCCCGCTTCGCGCCCATCTGCTCGCCGATGATGAACAGCGGCAGCGGGACGCAGAACTGCTTCACCCACTCACAATGTCCGTCGCCGATGAAGCCATCGATCAGCTCATAGGCTAGCCCTTCGACTTGCGGGTCGATCTCCTTGATCTTCGATGGTTTGAATGCCTGATTGAACATTGCGCGCATCTGCTTGTGATTGGGATCGTCGCGGCCATTGAGTGTCGGGGCCGGGATCCAGCCCTTCTCGTCGAAGCGCTCCATCACCTTGTGCGCCCGGTCCAAGTCTCCCGCGCTGGCGCGGAACTGGCTGTCCGCGGCGGAGCTTGGAAAGCGTTGTGGGTCCATCAGCACCTCGCGCACATGCTCGTACCGGCTGACAACATACATGTCGGTGCCGGGAATGTGATAGACCGGCGCTTCGTCGCGCAGCGCCTTGTACGCGTCGTAGGGGCACTGCTGCGTGGCAGGATCGAACAGGTCGATATTCAGATCATCGTTGGCGGCGCTGGCCATCCATCCCTCCCGAAACTGCCTATGGCGCTCCCCGCACCGTCGCCGCGATAATGCGCGCATACAATTGGCGGATTGGAGAGGATGAGACATGGAACCCGCGCTGCAGGACTTGATCGACAGGCACGCGATAAATGACGTTATTCAGCGCTACGCCCGTACCCTCGACTGGCTCGATGATGAAGGGCAGGGGACATGCTATTGGCCCGATGCCGAGGTCGATTACGGCTTTTACAAAGGCCGTGCGGACCAGTTCCTGCCGATAGTCATGGAGGTGGAGCGCGGATCGGACCGGCGCTGGCACATGCTCTCGCAGCCGCTCATCCGGTTTCATTCGGCGAAGAGCGCGAGCAGCGAGTGTTACGGCATATTTGCGGGCGCGAAGCGGCAGGACGACGGGACGCTTGCCGGCAATCTGTTCGGCGGACGCTATCTCGATGAGTGGGAGAAACGGAGCGAAGGCAACGGCGAGGAGTGGCGTATCTCGGCGCGCATCTATCTGCTGGATTGGCAAAGCGACCTGACGGATCAGCCTGGTTTCACGCCCGACCCCGATTTCCCCTTGCCGACTGCGCAGATCGACCAGAGCGGCCACCCGCTCTATCGCCGATTGTAAGGGGCAATCACTCCTCGACCGGTGGGTCCATGTAGTCGCGGTAATAGGTCAGCTGCCCATTCGCGACCTTGTAGATGCCGACGCCGCCACGCGATCCTTCGGGCGAGTGCATCGTCCAGCGCGCCCACACCGCGTGATCGTCGCCGCAGATTTCATCGACCGTGAAATGGATTTTGCGCGTCCCCATCTCCTTCACCATCGTCGTCATGAATTCCAGGATCGCATCGCGCCCTTCGTACCGGCCCCAGACCGGGTCCTCGAGCAGTGCGTCCTCGGCAAATAGAGGTGCCAGTTTCGTGTAGTCGCCATCGTCCTGAATCTTCCAGAATTGCTCGATTACCCGCTGCGCTTCGCCTGCCATCACGTCCTCCTTGCTCGACAAAGGAACTATGCCACGCCCAATGGGAGGGCCACCCCTGCGAAAATGGCGAGGGCCGCCGCGAGGGCAAATGGGTGTATGGTGCAGCGCACAGGAGACAGGCCATGTCGACCACGCCCAGAGTTTCGTCCGCTATCGCCGGAGAGCCGGCGCATTTCGGATCGGTGCTCGCGCATCATCCCCAGCTCGCCGAGCGCTTCACGCATCTATACGGCAAGTTCTGGGACAGCGATGTGCTGTCCGCGCGGCTGAAAGAGGTTGCGCGGATGCGCAATGCGCGCGTCACAGAATGCGGGTTTTGCCGCAATGTCCGTTTCGACAAGGCGATCGGCGAAGGTCTGAACGAAACGATCGTCGACGACATTACCGAGGGCTACGAGACTTCGGACAATCTCACCGATACCGAAAAAGCCGTGCTGAAGTTCACCGATGCGCTGATCCATGATCCGGAGCTGCTCACCGGCGATGCGCGCGCGGCGCTCACGCGACATCTTTCGCCTGCCCAGATTGCCGAGCTCGGCCTTGGCGTGACGTTGTTCCTTGCGCTCGCCAAAGCGTTGATCACTATGGGTCTTGAGCCCGAGCATATGGGCCGAACCGAATTGCCGACGCCCGCCCCAGCCCAGGCACCATCGTGAGCTGGCTTGAAAAAGCCCCCGGAGCGCGGTCGCCCGCCGAAGAATTTTTCGGTCACCGCGCGGATTTGATGGAGGAGTTCAAGGCCTTTTACGGGACGCTATGGGACGAGGCCGTGCTCGATCCAGCGCTGCTCGAAATGATCCGCCTCGCGGTTGCGCGCGTACACCGATGCGATGCCGAACTCGCCATACGGCATGAGGCGAGCGGGCTGTCGGATGCAAAGCGCGCGGCGCTTGCGAATTGGCGCTCGAGCGATCTCTTCAGCGATAGCGAGCGTGTGTGCCTCGCCTATGCAGAACGCATTCCGTTCGAGCATACGGCGATCACCGATGCCGAGGCCGAGGCGGTAAAGGACGCGCTGGGCGAGGCGGGCTATGTCGCGTTTTCGGTCGCAGGCAGCCTGTTCGATGCGATGTGCCGCGTGCGGATGGTGATGGCGCTCGAACCGGTTCAGGGCGATGCCCTGCATCCCCCCGCTTCGGCAAAAGGCGTGCTCAGATAGCCGCTAGTTTACGGCGCGATCTTTCCCTTCCCAATAGGGTGCGCGCAATTCTCTCCTCAGGATTTTGCCGGAGGGATTGCGCGGGAGCGCTTCGATGAAATCGACCGATTTCGGACATTTGTAGCCCGCGATATGCTCGCGCGCATGGGCGATGATTTCCGCTTCGCTTAGCGCTTCGCCCGCTTTCAGTACAACGCAGGCTTTCACCTCTTCGCCCCATTTTTCGGACGGGATGCCGATCACCGCAACGTCGGCGATCTTGGGGTGCGCATAGAGCGCGTTTTCGACCTCCGCCGGGTAGACGTTCTCGCCGCCCGAGATGATCATGTCCTTCACGCGGTCGTGGATATAGAGGTATCCGTCGTCATCGAGATACCCCGCATCCCCTGTGCGTAGCCAGCCATCTTCATCGATCGTTTCGGTCGTGGCTTCCGGCTTGTTCCAGTACCGGCTCATGTTCTTGGACGATCGCGTTGCAATTTCACCGACTGTTCCGACCGGAAGCTCATTTCCGTCCTGATCGATGATTTTCAGCTCGACCCCCGGCATCGGCGTGCCGACGCTGCGCATTTTCGGCGAGCCTTCAGGCTTGTGGTCCTCCGGATCGAGCGCGACGATCGTACCCGAGGTCTCTGTCATGCCGTACATCTGCACGAACCCGCAGCCGAGCACCTCCATCGCCTGCTTCATCAGCTCAAGCGGGATCGGCGATGCGCCGTAAGTGATGTATTGAAGGCGGCTGAAATCGACCTCGGATATCCGGGGGTGGTTGAGCAGGATCTGGATCGCGGCGGGGACCAGGAAGATCTTCGAAATGTTGTAATTCTCGATCAGATCGAGCGCTTTGGTCGGATCGTATTCGGGCAGGACGATCGAATTGGTGCCGGCGACCATCGTGCCGATCCCGGTGCCCGTTCCGCTGATGTGAAAGCACGGCATTGCGAGCAGAGTGACGTCGCCTTCCTTGGGCTCCTGCCACTTGCGCATTTCGTCCTGATCCGCGGCGTTCCGGCTGGAAAGGATCGACCGATTGGTCATCACCGCGCCTTTCGGCCGGCCTGTCGTGCCGGAGGTGTAGAGCTGCAGGGCATCGTCATCGAGGCCGACATTGGCGCTGACGGGAATTGCCGGGAAGCCATCGCGCCACGTGCGGTAATCGGTCCCCGCGTGATCCGGCGCGTCGATTCCGATGACCTGCTCGACCAGCGGAGTGTCAGGGCGAACCTTCGTCAGGACATCCGCGAAGCCTTCCCCCACGAACACCACCCGCGCTTCGCAATCGGCAAGGATATAAGCGACTTCCGGGGCGGCGAGGCGCCAGTTCACCGGCGTCATCACCGCGCCGATCTTGGCCGCGCCGAGCAGAGCTTCGAAGTAAAGCGGGTGGTTCTTGCCGAGGAAAGAAACGCGTTCGCCTTTCTTTACGCCCAGCGCCTCCAGACCGTGAGCGACCCGGTTGCTGCCTTCGTTCAGCTCCGCAAAGCTGATGGTCTCGTCGCCATAGGTGAAAGCGGTGGTGCTGCCCTGCAGCCGGGCGTGTTCGCGCACGATGTCGCAAAACGACTCGGCTTCCAAAACTGCTTGCATCATCTGTTCCTGTCCCATCCGCCTGAGCGTAAGCGTGCGGGCGGGAAGGTGGCATTGGCATATTTCATAGCGGAGCATGGAGCAGGCTGCGCTACCATCGCGGCATGAACGCAGACGATGTGCCTCCTGATTTCGCCCGCGCCGAATTCACGCCCGGCTTCCTCGATCATGGCGGACCTTATTTCCTGAGGGCGCATGGCGAAGGGCCAAAGATCGTCGGTCTGCGGATCATGCCGCACCATATCAATTATAAGAACGCGGCCCATGGCGGGGTGATATCGACGTTTGCCGATGTCGCGTTGAGCCATGCAGTCTATGACGCGGAGCGGCCGCGCCTTGCGCCCTCGACCGTTACGCTCAACGTGAATTACCTGGCGGCTGCAATGCTCGGCGATTGGCTCGAAGCGCATGCGCGGATCGACAGACTGGGCGGACGCACGGCCTACACATCGGGCGAGATCGTGCGAGGTGGTGAGCGCATTGCAACGATGTCCGGCGTGTTCGCGATCCGGCGTTAGCCGAGGAAGCGGGCGACCACCGGCGTCGAGGGATCGCGCTCATCGTGGTAGCCGCAAGAGCCTTCGGGCATTTTAGAAAGATCGACGCCTTCGACTTCGCGAAACTCGCGCCAGTCGTAAAGGCCAGTGCGCTTGGAAATCCGCCATTGCGCGGTGCCGCTGACGGCGCGTTTTTCGAAGCGGTCGACATACCGCCCCGCGATGACCGCCGAATAGGTCGCACCCTTGTCGGGAAACACCTCCGCCAGCGCATAGCCTGCGGGAATGGTGTGCATGGCGGTCATGTAGGTTTCGGTGTGGCAGACGCTATCGCCCTCGAATCCGAACTGGATCTGGCCGAGCTGATGCTGTGTGGCTAGGCACGGATCGATGATCGCGCGTGCCTGCTCCACGAAACCCCGCCAATCGCCCAGCACAGTGCCGAACTGCAATTGCGCATCCTCATGGAAGACGCGGTCCATCATCTCCCAGCGCCGCCGGTCGATGGCGTGCGCGTAGGCCGTTAGGATATCGGTGATAGCCGCGCGATCTTCCAGCCTCATGCTCATGTATCCAGCTCCACGATGACCTTGCCGATATTGCCGCCCTTGAAGAGCTTTTCGTAGGCGGTGAGCGTGTTTTCAAGCCCGCGGGTCACATCGTAGGGCATGTGCAGCTTGCCTTCGTCGAGCCACGATTTGAGCCGCGCCGTCAGCCGCTCACCCTGATCCATGAAGTCGGGGCTGAAGAACCCCTCGACCCGCAGGCGGCGCATCAGGATCTGGTCGAATTCTTTTGGTGTGGTCCGCTGGCCGGATCCGTAATCGGACAGGAGGCCGCACACCGCTACTCGTCCGTAATGGTTCATGCGGGTGAGCACCTCATCCAGCAGCGGGCCGCCGACATTGTCGAAATAGACGTCGAAACCGCCCGCTGCATCGAGCTGAGCGCCGACATTACCGGCCTTGTAATCGATCGCGCCTGCAATCTCCATGTCCTCGGTGAGGAAGCGGCATTTTTCCGCGCCGCCGGCAATCCCCCACGCCTCGCAGCCAAGCAGCTTTGCGACCTGCACTGCGAGAATGCCGGTCGACCCGGCCGCGGCGGACACCAGCACGCGCTCGCCTTCCTTCGCGGCTCCGGTCTCCTCGATGCCCCACAGCGCGGTCCAGCCGTTCATGCCCAGCGGTCCGAACCACGCTCGCCTGTCTTGGACCGACGGATCGAGCACGATCGCCCCGCTCATCGCCGCATCGACCTGGCTGAAAGCGCCCCAAACCCCGAATGCACGAACGAGGTCGCCCTGTGCAAAGCCGTCGGCGCGCGACGCCACGACTTCGCCCACCACGAGGCCCGTCATGGGCGCTCCGACCGGAAGCGGCGGCTGATACCCATCTTCGCGGTCGGTCAGCCAGAGCCGCGTTCCTGCATCCATCGATAGCATCGCGTTGCGAATGCGGATTTCGCCGTCCTCCAGATCGGCCAGCGGTTCGTCCACGAGGGCCAGAGCGCTGGCGAAATCCGTGCCTTCCGGGCGGCGCTCGATGCGCCAGAATTGATTGTCCATGGCGCGTGTTCTCTCTGCCTGCTCGCACCCCGGCAAGCCCTCGCTTTTGCTAGTCTGCTATCACTTTGGCGCGGTGCGCAGGCGCGCGGCCAAACCTAGTCTCCAGAGCAATCAATCAGGAGAGAGATCATGGCACTCATCACGGTGATCGGCGCATCGGGCAGGCAGGGTATGGCGCAGGTCAGGCAGGCGCTGAAAGCAGGGTACGACGTGCGTGCCATTTCCCGTCAGGAAGACCCGTTCGGCGGATCGAAGATCGATGGCGTCGAACGCGTCGAAGTGCGTCCGATGGACCTCTACGACACCGCGACGTTTAAACCCGCGCTCGAAGGGTCGGATTACGTGTTCTACACGCACCCGCTGCAGGCGCGGGCCGACCGCGCGGTGCTGATCGGCGATCTGGGCAAGGTTGCCGCGGAGCTGGGCGTGAAGCGGGTCGTATGGAACACGTCAAGCTGGATACCGGACCGTCCGGGCGATCCTTTCACCTATGGCGAAAACACCAAGGGCATCAATGCGCTGTGGCGTTCAGGCGCGCCGGGCACCGTGTTCGGCAGCGTGCTGTTCATGGACAACCTGCTGACCAACTGGGCGCGGCCCTTTATCGTGAATGAAGACCGGTATGTTTATCCGCACAACCCGGAGCTGGAGGCGAACTGGATCAGCCTCGACGACGTGGCCAAGTTCATGCTCGCCAGTCTCGATCGACCCGACATGGAGGGCGCGTGGCTTAACATTGGCGGTCCCGAACGGCTCGTCGGCAAGCAAGTGACGAAGTACCTGTCGGAGGCGCTCGACAAGGACATCACCTACGATCCCTGCACGCCGGAGGAGTTCGGCCGCTATCTCGTTGAGGCAGCCGGGGATTCCATGCCTGCGGACATGCGCGAGGATTTCGCCAAGGGCATTCAGGCGTTTTACGAGTACAACAACGAAGCCCCCACACGCCCGTTCGAAGTGGACATGGATCACGTCTATGAACGCTTCCCCGAGCTCGAAGGCGATCTGGAAACGCTCGGCGAATGGACCAAGCGGCAGGACTGGGGCGAGAGCAACTTCAGGCCTGCGTTTGGTTGATTGCGAAGGCGCATCCGCGCCTTCGTCCTCGCTAGACGCGCAGCATAGCTGCGCCGCTGCGGGCGCCCGGTCGGGCTTGCGGTCGCTGGCGCGACCGTGTTCCGCGACACGGTAGCTAGGTAGCGCTCAAACGACGCTGAAGGCGTCGCAAGGACATCGCACCGCGGACGCTGTGCGCAAACAAGAACGCCTCTACTCCGCTGCCTGCTTTTGCTCGGCGCTGAATATCTCGAGCAATTCCTCGTCGCTCGCATTGGTCAGCTTGTCAACCCATTGGTGAAAGACCTGGCCGCCACGTTCGTTCTTGCCGAACAGCACCTCTTTCATCATGCCCGATTGCAGCGCTTCGTGTTGGCGTTTGCCCGTGGCGTAATCCTCATCGCGCACGACCACTTCGAGGAAGTCGAACTGCTCGTGCGCCGATTTGACCTGCTCGTCTGTCTCCGGCTGGTTTTCCATGACGTAATATTGAGTGGTGGTGCTGGTGCCCACGGTCTCGCCCGGAAACAGCTGACTGATCATCGCGCCGCGCTGTCCGCCGCCATAAAAGCTGGCGATCGAGATGTGCGGGAAGATGGTCCAAACCCCTTGGGTCAAGGCATCGGGCGGAAGGTCCTCGTCGCTCATTTGGGTCAGGTCGAGCTGCTCATCGCTGCCGGTTTTCTGGACGAATTTGGACGGGCTCGAAAGCCGCTGGTGCGGTCCCCAGAAGAAATAGTTTGCGCGGTTGAAGAAGTCCGCCCCGAAAGTTTCCTTGTGCAGCACGGGCAGATGGTAGAAATCGAGATAGCCGTCATAGGCCGTCTTCCAGTTCGGTCCATCGAGCGTGCGCTGGCTGAACAGTGTCCAGTCCTTGAACCCGAACGCATCGAGCAGAGCGTCATATCCGCTCAGGTAATTCTCGATCGGCAGCTTGGAATCGAGGTCCAGCGTCGCCCAGATCAGTCCGGCGCTTTCGAATGACGGGAAGCGTTTGAGGCACAGGGCAGCCTTGTCGACCGCGCCGAAATCCTTCGGACTGGCAACTCCGACCAGATCGCCGTCGTTCTTGAACGTCCAGCCGTGATAGCCGCACATGAAGCGCGTGGCATTGCCCGTGCCGGAAACGACCGGATTTCCGCGGTGCGTGCACATGTTCAGGAACGCCGCCACGCTCCCGTCGCGCTGGCGGGTCAGCAGCAGCGGCACCCCGCAAATATCCATCGCCTTGTAATCGCCAGGTTCGGGAAGCTCGCAGGAGGGCGCAACCATCAGCGGAAGCCGCCGGAAAATGTTGCGCTTCTCGCGCTCGTACAATTCCGGATCGGTATAGGACGCCGCCGGCACGCGCACGATCTCGTCGGCATATTCCATCGTATCGGCGGCGCCATGTTCAACCAGGCTGCGGGTCATGGCGACCAGTTCTTCGCGCGACATCGGGATGTTCCTTTGGCTTTGAAAGAGCAGCATGATGCGCGCTCGCTCAGGCGCTGCGCAATGCTCGTTTTTGGTGGGAGCTCCGAGACGGGAATGCCTGCTCGGAGCCACGAAAAAGGCGGACCCGGTTACCCGTGGCCCGCCTCATCGTGACGAACTGTCGTATGCTCTAGAAGCGGACCTGCGCCTGGACGAAGACCTGACGGCCTCGGTTCTGCGTGATGACGATGTCATCGCCTTGCGGGATGTTGAGCCCCGCTGGTGCAAGGAACGGACGACCACCTGAGGTGATGGCGATGATCTCGTCGGTCAGGTTGACCCCGATCAGCGACAGCCGCCATTTTCCATCGGCATCGCCGAACCCGATATTCGCATCGAGCGTCCAGAAGCTGTCCTGGAACAAGTCATCAAAGGTCAGCTCATCGGTGAAGTAGCCGTCATTGTACGCGGCGTTACCGGCAAGGTTGAGCTCGAAACTGTCGCCAACCGGAATGGACCAGTCGACCGCGAAGTTGCCGGCGAATTCAGGAGCCTGGCTGGCCCTGCGACCATCGAGGTCGATGTCGTCGGGCGTGCCATCCACTCCATCGGGCCCCGGCTGGACGAACGAGTCGGTGTATTCCGCATCGAGCCATGCGAGCGTGCCCGAAATATTCAAACCTTCGATGGGTGTACGCCAGCCGAATTCGAGATCAATACCCTGGGTGGTCACTTCACCGGCATTGCTGGTCACGAACTGGATCGTGGTCGCATTGAAGTTCTGCACCTGCAGATCGTCGAACACGTAGTAATATGCCGTCGCATTCAGCGTGACCGTGCGGTCGGCGAACTGCATCTTCGCGCCGATTTCCCCGCCTTCGGTGGTTTCGGATTCGAAGATGAGAGAGTCCGCGGTGGCCTGCTGCACTGCCGGATCATCGCTCGCAAAACCGAGTAGGCCAAACGATGGCAGCGCCGAGTTGTCGATACCGCCCGATTTGAAGCCCGTCTTGTAAGATGCAAACAGGTTGATATCGTCGGTCGCCTGATACCGCAGCGTGACTTCCGGCGAGAAATTGTCGTCGTCGAAATCGATCGGTCCCGAGAAGAACCCTGATGAAACAAAGGCACCGCCTGCGGACAGGAACGAGTGGACGTAGGGGATCGAGATCGTCTGCGTCTTGCTTTCATCGGTGTAGCGCAGACCGCCCGACAATTGGAGCTGGTCGGTCAGATCGAAAGTGATGCTGCCGAATACGGATGCCGCCTCGGTCTTCGTTTCGAGCTGACGGTCATAATCGAAGGTAAATCCGGTTATCGGGTCGGGAGCGATCAGCGAGATGTTGACCGCCTGCTCAGCCGTGTCGAACCCGAATTCGCGGCTTTCGTAGAATGCGCCGATCATGAAGTTGAACGGACCGTCATAGTTGCTTGCGAGTCGCAGTTCCTGGCTGAATTGCTCAAGCGTGTTGGTCGGATCGCTTGAGCCGACGCCCAGCGGGATGCCAGGGGCGTTGACTGCGCCGAGCGCCGGAGCGATTGCCCCCACTGGCACCGCGCCCGGTGGCAGGAAGCCGAGCGCCGGGTTGGTCGCGTCGATCGGAATACCAAAGGTAAAGGCCGGGCCGATGCCGCCGTAGGAATAGCTGTCGACATCGGTCGCATCGAGATCGACGTAACCCGACACGCTTGTCAGTGTGAGAGTGTCGGACAGGTCGAGATCGAACCGCAGGCGCCCGAAGAAAAGGTCGGTGCGGCCGAAAGGCACGCCGCCGAAACCCTCGGCCTCGGACGGTGTGGGGACCGATTGTGCGAGTGGCGGCGCAACGTCAGGCTGGAAAAACTGATCGTCGAAGCTGTTGCAATCGTATCCGGCAGGGATCGCGATTACACCGAGGACCACGATTTCATCCGCCCGGCCATTTGCCCCGCAACCGATCTGGGAGGTGCCGAGAGCACCGTCATTCTCGTTGCGGACATATTGCAGTTTGAGGTTGGCACGGAACCGGTCCAGCGGTTCCCAATCGAGTGTCAAACGGCCGATGAAGTCGGTCAGCCCGCGCTCCTGATTGACCGCCGGTGTTCCGGGCGCCTGCACGGTGAATTCATCGACATCGTTGTACTGGGCCGCGAGGCGAATGCCCAAGGTATCGGTGATCGGACCGGAAATGTACCCGTTGATGAGGTACCCTTCCTCTTCGAATTCGTAGTTTGCGGTCGCGCCGACTTCCCAGGTGGATGTCGGGTTTGCCGACCGGATCGAGAGCACGCCGGCCGATGCCGACTTACCGAAGAAGAGCGACTGCGGGCCCTTGAGCACGTCGATCTGCGCCGTGTCGAAGAAGCCTGCCTGCACGAGGCGCGAACTGGAGACGACTACGCCGTCGAAATCGAAGGCGACGGCTGAGTCGAACGCGGAGGAAATGTTGGAAGAGCCGATACCGCGTAAGCTGATCTGGCCGCCCGAACCCGATCCGCCCACCTGCACATTCAATGTCGGTACGCGGCTCGTTACGTCGGCTACGTTGTCCACGTTGAACTTCTGAAGGGTTTCGCCGCCGATCACGGTCACCGTAACCGGCACTTCCTGCAGCGTTTCGGTTTGACGCCGTGCCTGAACCAGAATGACCGTATCGTTGTTGGTGTCTGTCAGGCCGCCATCACCCTGCTCTTCTTCGATGACCTCTTCATCCTGCGCAAATGCAGCCTGCGGCATGGCAGCGAAGGCCGCGATGGCAGCGCCGCCCAGCAAGGTGCGGCGAAGTGCGTTTGCGCCTTTGCCGGAGGCAATGCGGGTGTGAAGTCTGGTCATGTTGCTCTCTCCCTTTTTCGAGATGCGGGGCAAGCCCGTTCTCAAATCCCCAAACCGGAGATGCGTTTTGCGCACCTTCCAATATGCATCGGACTGTATGGAGGAGGGTTTCCGCGCTCATCTAGCAAAAGCGCTAGGAAGTGTCGCAAAGTGCGTTAATTTGGCAACATAACCCTATAATTCGCCGTTGCCGTAGCGTCATCTTACGTAAGCGGAAGGCGTCATTCGGCGGCTTCGCGGCCTTGCTGAGCGGCGGCTTCCATCTGCCGGACACGCGGATCGTGAGGCCAGACCCACTCATCGCCGATCACTTGCGCCACGCGGAATTGCTCCGGCACGTTCTCGATTCCAATCATGCGGTCACACGACTGATGAAACGAATAGATCCGAGCCTCTTGGTAGGAAAGCGGCACACTCCGGAACGCGGCGCTCTGCATCGATTGCTGAATGGCTTCCCCGAATTGCGTATCCTCCAGGATAATGGGGCTCATCTGCCGCCCATTCGGCGCGTTTTCGTCTGGAACTGTCCAGAGGTCCGGGGTGGGCCCGTCTCCCCAATCGAGCGCCATTGTGACCAGCTCGAGCCGGGTCGTCGTGAGCGAAGTTGGCCAGAATACGAGCGGGGGCACGAAATAGTTCGAGAGTGGAGACACCCAATTGGGAAACAGCGTGTAGCTCTGCGTGCAGGTCCGTCCGATCTCCCCCACGCTTTCGATGGGTTGCCATTCCGGCGGGCTATCGACGGCGCGCACATGTTCGCGGTCGGTCGTGCGCGGCGGAGGGGCCAGCATCCGTGCGTGTCCATTAGGATACATCGTGTTGAGGTTGCGCTTTGGATCTACCAGCGGCGCGACCGTTTCCGGGTGGATGAACGGCACATGGTACACTTCCATGTTGGCTTCCATTGCAACCTTCCAGTTGCAATTGAGATCGAAGGAATACCGCGCAGCGAGCCGCACTTTGTCGAAGGCAAATTCTTCCCACTCTTCCACCAGCGGGCCGAGCCAATCGGTCAGCGGCATGGCCCCGTCATCGAAATTGACGAAGATGACATTGCCCAGCATCTCGCAGCGCACCGGGATCAGCCCTCTGCACGACATGTCGAAATCGGGCGGGAAGTCCTGCCGCTCGGGCACGCCGACCAGAGTGCCGTCGGTCTTGTACGTCCAGTTGTGATAACCGCACATCAGCCGCGCAGACTTACCGCGATCCTCGGTCACGACAGGAGCGCCGCGATGACGACAGGTGTTGTAGAAAGCGCGGACTTCGCCATCCATCCCGTGCACGATCACGATGGGATCGCCGGCATTGTTCCAGCGCATGTAGCAACCGCGCTCCGGGATCTCGTCGATATGGCCCGCGAAAAGCCAGCTCTTGCGGAAGATATGCTCCTGCTCGAGCGCGAAATATTCGGGCGAGGTATAGCGCGCAGCGGGCATGTCGGGCAGGCGGGGGAACCCTTCGGGCGGAGCGCTGCGCTCGCCCTCCCATTCCATCAGAGCGCGAAGCCGAGCGATTTCTTCTTCGGTCATCATGGCCGTTCTCCCGCAAGTCAGATTGCCCCGCGGTGCAGCCCTGCGCACCTCCCACTTTGATGCAAAACCCATTTGTTTAGCCAGTGGTGCGCGCCCGCTCTGCCGATACGTTTGCGGCCATAATAAATAGCGGGGAGAGCGGAATGGTCGGCCAAGGAAACGGGCGTGTAGAGGGACGCGTGGCGCTGGTGACAGGCGGCGCGATGGGTCTGGGCAAGGCCGATTGCGAAGCTCTCGCGCGCGAAGGGGCAAAGGTCATCGTGACCGATCGGGAGGTCGAACAGGCGCACCAGGTTGCCGACAGCATCGGCGGCGACGCGATGGCTCTGGACGTCACCGATGAACAGCAATGGAAGGATGTGATGCACGCCGTGGAAGAGCGGCACGGCGGGCTCGACATTCTCGTGAACAATGCAGGCAACGTGATCTTCGAAAATATCGAGGACTGCCCACTCGATCACTTCAAACTGCATCTCGACATCCATGTCGTCGGCACCTTTTTGGGCTGCAAATACGCGTTGCCGCTGATGAAGAACCGCCACGAAAAGGTCGGCGGCAATGGGTCTTCGATCGTCAACATGGCCTCGACCGCGGCGCTGATGGGCTATCCTATGATCCCGGCATACACGGCGGCAAAGGGCGGGATCAGCGCGATGACGCGCTCCATCGCGGTGCATTGCCAAGACGAAGGATATGGCATTCGCTGCAATGCTCTCGCGCCGGGAGGGATCGAGACGCCGATGGTGCGCGACATTTCCGGCCGCGCCGGTGAAGAACTGATGGACATTCCCGAAGGTCCGCTGGCGACCGACGCGCTGGGCGCACCGCGCGATATCGCGGCTTGCGTTCTCTTTCTTGCTTCGGACGAGGCGCGTTTTATCAATGGCGTGACACTGCCGGTGGATAATGGCCTCGACGCCCGTCCCCATCACTAGGTTGCGCCGCCATCCAGCCTTGACGGCCTGCCAAGCGCAGCTTTGCGCGCGTCCGGTGCTTACTACCAGAATGGTCGCCGCGAGCCGGATCACGCAAACCAGCCCCCTCGGCTCGCCCTGATCTGAATGGCGACACAGCCTAACCATGATGTTCGAAAGGATGAGCGCAGTGAGGGCGCCTACCGCTGGTACGTGCTCGGCTTGCTCACGCTCGTCAGTATGTTTTCGATTGCCGACCGGCTCGTCTTCTCGATCCTGCTCGAAGACATCAAGGCGGAGTTTTCGTTCAGCGACGGGCAGATCGGCCTGCTCGGCGGGCTCGCCTTCGCCGCGACCTATGTGCTTGTCGGCTTCCCCGCCGCGCGGCTGGCCGATCGATCCGTGCGCAAGAATATCGTGTCCGCCGCCATCACCTTCTGGAGCGGAATGACTGCGCTCTGCGGTCTCGCCACCGGGTTCTGGACGCTGTTCCTCGCGCGCACCGGGGTCGGGGTGGGTGAGGGTTGTTCAGGCCCCGCCTCGCAGAGCCTTGTCGCGGACTATTTCCGGCGCGAAGAGCTGGCAAAGGCGATGGGCATTCTCACGCTTGGCGCAACCATGGGAACAGCGGGCGGGCTGCTGGTGGGCGGGCAGCTCAACGAGGCGTTCGGATGGCGCTGGGCGTTCATCCTGATGGGCCTGCCCGGCATGGCTATTGGCGCGGTTGTCTATTTCACGATGCGGGAACCGCGCCGTGGGCAGTACGCACCCCGGAATGCGCGCATGGAGCAGCAGCCATTGATGGAAACCGCGCGCGAGCTCACCAGCAACCGAGTCTTCATGGGACTTGCCGCTGGATGGGCGGTGCAGATCATGATCGGATATGCACTCGCGTTCTGGATGGCAGCCGTGATGATCCGCAATTTCGGCATTTCGAGCGGCGATGTCGGCATCTATCTCGGCCTTGCATTTCTGATCGGCGGCATTCCGGGGCCGATCCTTGGAGGCACACTCGCCGGCTGGCTCACGCGCCGCGACGAGCGCTGGCGAGCATGGCTCCCGGGTATCGTCAGCCTCGGCTGCGTGCTGCCTTTGGGGCTTAGCCTGTCATCCGGCAGTTTCTGGCCGTTCCTTATCTATTTCTCGTTCGCCTACGCCGTGTACGTGGCGAGCCAAGCACCGATCCTGTCAGGCATTCAGGCTGCTGTCGAACCGAGCCAGAGAGGCTTTGCCGTTGCGATCGCGCTGTTCTTCAACAACCTCGTCGGGCAGGCATTGGGCCTCGCGGTGATCGGCTGGGTGAGCGACTGGCTTGCCCCGACGCAGGGCTCGCTGTCGCTGACTATCGCGGTGTTCGCGGTCTGCCTTGTCTCGGGTCTGCTGGCGATGGCGGTGTTCGCATGGACCGCGGCTCAGATGAAATCGAGCGGTTATCTTGAAAGGATGGTGGCGGATTAAAATCCGGGATGAATGGAAAGCGCGCCGCCATCGACCAGCATTTCCGCGCCGGTCATGAAGGGGCACTCATCGCTCGCCAGAAATGCGATCGCCGCGGCGGTTTCCGCGGGATCGCCCAGCCGATTAAGCGGCGATGTCGCTGCGACCGCCGCCTTAAGGCCCGGAATGTGCTCTTCCGCCGCGTTAAGAATGCCAGTTTCGGTCGCGCCCGGTATCACGGTGTTGCACCGGATGTTGTAGCCTTGCTGGGCGCAGTGGACTGCGACCGACTTCGTCAGCACCCGGACCGCGCCCTTGCTTGAACAATAGGCGACATCGCCGGGCAAGGCCGCCATGGCCGAGGTCGAGGCGATGTTGATGATCGCGCCAAAAGGCCCGTCGGGATTGGCTTTCATTGCGGCAATTGCAGCGCGGCATCCGGCCATCGTCCCGGTCACGTTAACCGCGAAGGTGCGGTCCCAAATCTCGTCCGACACGTCCTCGATCGAGTTCTGCGAGACCGCGCCGGCATTGTTCACCAGGATGTCGATCCGTCCGAACGCTTGCACCGCTTGATCAACGATCGTAGGCCACAGGACTGTGTCGGCGACATCCTGCTCGGCGAACTCTGCGCCGACCTGCTGGCACAGAGCAGATCCCTCGGCGGCGTTGAGGTCCGTGCCGAGGACGGCGGCGCCGTCCGCTTTCAGGCGCTTGACCGTGGCCGCGCCGATCCCGCTCGCGCAGCCGGTCACAATGGCGACTTTACCGGAAAGGTTTGGCATTATTCGGGTTGTTGCCAGACGCCTGCGCATTCGCGCTGATTATGGGTTTCGACGAAGCGGGCGAGATTGTCCGTGCCTTCGGGCAGCTTCCACCCGACCGTAAAGCCGAAATTTGCGAATGCGAATACGAGCAGATCGGCGAAGGTGAAGCGCCCAAGCGCAAAGTGATTTTCGCTTCCGAGCGCCCCGTCGAACCACCGCCATTTCTCGTCCGACATGGCCGAAAGCTCGGCTCCTGCCTCTTGGCTGACGACCGACATGCGCGGTTCGAACATCGGACGACCGCCGGTTGCGCGGAAACCCATCGTCATCGGTACGACGACCTCTTGATCGAACAGACGCGCCCATTTGCGCACTTCGGCGCGCTCGCGCGAGGTCTCGCCGAACAGGTTCGGCGCCGGATGCTCTTCCTCGATGAATTCGCAGATCGGCCAGCTTTCGGTAAGGCACGTGCCGTCGTCCAGCTCCAGCGTCGGGATTGTGCCGAGCGGGTTCTTGGCCATGTAATCGGCATCCTGCCGGTTCTCACCGGTGATGATATCGTAATGCACCCGCTGGAAATCCTTGCCCTCTTCCAGACCCTTTTCGATCATGAACATGCGGACAAGCCGGGGGTTGGGGCCGAGGCTGGAATGGAGTTTGGTCATCGTCTTTCTCTCCTGATCTGTTTTTCGCGATCCTAAGCTGCGCGGGCTTGCGCGTCGCCCTCACAAATGCGCTAGGGGACATGCGCCATCTAAGAGGACTTAAGCACTGCAATGGATTTCAACCTGACCGATGAGCAGCGCGAGCTGAAGGAAACGGCGCGCAAGTTCGCCCGAGCGGAATTGCCGGCACTGGCGCGCGACATGGAGGAAAAGGACTATCCGGTCCCTCACGACATGCTGCGGACCTACGGCGAGATGGGGTTTATGGGCGTGAACCTGCCGGAAGAATATGGCGGACTTGGGCTCGGCCATATCGAGGCCCTGCTGGTGCTCGAGGAGTTCGCCCAGGTCTCCAACGCAGTCGCCTTTCCGGTGTTCGAGGCGCTCACCGGGCCGGTGCGCACGGTCGAGCGGTTCGGGTCGGACGCAATGAAAGCGAAAGTCTTGCCCGAGGTCATAAAGGGCGAAAAGATCGTCGCCGTTTCCATGTCGGAACCCGATGCCGGGACTGCGCTGACCGACCTAAAGACGAAGGCGGTCGCCGATGGCAACGGCTATGTCGTCAACGGCTACAAACGCTGGACAAGCGGGGGCGGGCATTCGGATTATTACGTTACCTATTGCCGCTTCTCCGATGACGACGGCGCGAAAGGCATCGGCGCGATCCTGCTGGAAAAAGACATGGAAGGCATGCAGTTCGGCAAGCGGGAAGAGCTGATGGGCTTTCGCGGCATCCCCACTGCCGATTTCGCTATCGAGGATGTGAAAGTGCCGGGCGAGAACGTCATCATCGGCGCTGGCGGTTTTGGCAGACTGATGAGCGCATTCGGGCTGGAGCGCTGTGGCAATGCGACGCAGGCGCTGGGGCTGGCGGCGGCGGCGCTCGACCAGGCGCTCGAATACACGCAGGAGCGCGAGGCTTTCGGCAAGCCGATCGTCGATTTTCAGGCGGTGCAGCTCAAGCTCGCCGAAATGGCGATGAAGGTCGATGCCGCAAGGCTCCTCATCCACCGCGCCGCCGTCAACGCCGCGAGCAATGAAGGCGGGCTACCCAGCGTGTATGAAAGCAGCCTCGCCAAGTGCTATGCCAACGAGATCGTTCGCGAGGTCACGGCGCTTGGGATGCAAGTCATGGGCGGGTATGGCTATCACAAGGATTACGGCATGGAGCAGCGCCTGCGCGATGCCTATGCGTGGGGGATCGCGGGCGGCGCGATCGACGTGCAGAAAACGAACATTGCGAGCGCGATGATCGGTCGCCGATTTAACCAGCGGCGGTAAGCTTAGCGCTTGCGATAGCAGGCTGTGTTGTCCAAATAGGACAGCATGGAAACCACCGCGCAGCCAGCGCCGCCTGCCTCGCCCATCGATCCGCAGGCCGTCCAGCTTGGCAATCTCGTCGACGATGATGGCGAGTTCACAAAGCTTCATCCCAATTACAAGACCGCCCTGCGCGTTCGCGCGGCGCTTACCGCGTTGCCGGTCATCTTTGGCGCGATGATGCTGGAAGGATCGCTGCGAGGGCAGTCTCCCCTGCCATTCGGGGTAATCATCGGCCTCGTCGTCTTTCTGGCGGTGCTCTTCATCGTCCGCCTGCCATCGCGCCGTTATCACGCGCGCGGCTATCAGATTTCGAGCGACCGGCTGCGCGTCGTGCGCGGCATTCTCTGGCGCTCCGACACGGTCGTTCCCTTCGGACGGGTGCAGCATATCGATGTCGATCAGGGACCGCTCGAACGCTTCTTCGATATCGCAACGCTGACTTTGCACACGGCGGGCAATCACAATGCGTCGGTCAATCTCCCCGGCCTTGGACACGCACTGGCGACGGAGATGCGTGAGGAAATCCGCGCGCATATCAAGCGGGAGAGCATGTGAGCGTGTCAGCGCCCGCATCGCATTCGGTCTCCGTGCCGATCACGGCCAAAGCGCCCGATGCCCAGCCGCAGCCGGAGCCGCAGCGAACGGCTCCGCTCAGTGTCGGGATTGGACTGCTTGGCGCGATCCAGAACGCGATCGTGCCCATCGCCTTTGTCGCGTTCAGCAGCAGCGGGCGCGGTTACGGCATTCTCGCCGCTTTAGGCGTCGGCTTGGCGATCATCGTCATTGGCGGCTTTTTTTCATATCTGCGCTGGCGCCGCCTGACCTATACGATCGGCGCGCAGGACATCAGGGTCGAAAGCGGCGTGCTCAGCCGCGCGGCGCGCTCGGTGCCGTATGAGCGCATCCAGGATGTCAGCCTCGAGCAAAAACTGCTTCCGCGGCTATTCGGCCTGGTCGCCGTAAAGTTCGAGACCGGGGCGGGCGGGGGCGACGATCTCAGCCTTGCCTATCTGACGGAGGATGCAGGCGAAGAGCTGCGCCAGTTGATCCGTGAGCGCCGCGATGCGCAAGCGGGGGCGGATAGCGGGACCGAGAGCGATGCGCCGTCGCTCTCCGAGGAGCCAGCAGCCGAGGCGCTATTCACCATGGGCCCCGACCGGCTTTTCACCTTCGGCCTGTTCGAATTCTCGCTTGCTGTGTTCGCGGTGCTCGCAGGTCTTGCCCAATATGCGGACGGCTTCATAGAGATCGGCGACGCGATCGATCTCGCAGGCGCATGGTTCTCCGATCGCGGCGAAGAGGTGGCGGCGCTGGGCGCGACGCTCCAGATCTTGAGCGCGCTCGCCGGATTGTTCATCGTGTTCATCGTCGGATCGGCCACCGGAATGATCCGCGTTTTCACCCGTGAGTGGGGGTTCCTGCTCGAACGCACAGCGCGCGGTTTTCGCAGGCGGCGCGGCCTGTTTACCCGGACCGATGTCGTCATGCCTATCCACCGCGTGCAGGGGGTGACGATCGGAACACGCGCGCTCCGCTACCGCTTCGGCTGGCACAATCTGCGCTTCGTCAGCCTCGCCCAGGATGCAGGATCTTCGAGCCACGTGGTCGCGCCATTTGCGAAGATGGAGGAGATCCGGCCGATCATAGCGGCGGCCGGGTTCGATTTGCCGAGCGACAATGCCGAATGGCACCGCGCCAGCAAACGCTACCGCACCGACAGCGCTATCGTCGATTCGCTGGTCTTCATCATCACGGCAATCGTCACGGGCACGGCGACGCTGCTCTACGCGCCCGAATGGTTTCTCTTCGTAGTGTCCATTCCGCTGGTGCTGGCACTGATCGCGGCGGGCGCAAACCTGCTGGCATGGCGATTCCAGAGGCACGCACTCGATGCCTCGCAGATCGTCTCGACCAAGGGTGTGCTTTCGCCGCGCAGCCAGATCGCGACACGCCTCAAGCTGCATTCGGCGGAGATTGCGCAGGGTCCGATTGCGCGGCTGCGGGGTTATGGCACCGTGCATCTGGGGCTTGCGGGCGGCGAGTTCGCGATCCCCGGCGTGCCGCTTGACCGCGCAAGGGAGGTGCGCCGGGAAGTGCTGAAGACCATCGCCGCGACCGATTTCTCCGATATCGAAACGTCCTAGGCGCGCAAGTCCGCCCAGCCGGGGTTCTGGTCGAACTTTGCAGCGACATAGGAGCAGCGCGGATCGATCTTGAAGCCCTGCTTGCGCGCGTCCGCTACCAGCCGTTCGACCAGCTGCGCGGCGATCCCGCGGCCGCCGATCGCATCGGGCACGACCGTATGGGTGGCCACTCTCACATCGCTAGTCACAGTTTCTTGAGGCAAGCCGGTCTTTGGCTCCCATTCGAGATATCCCTGATGGCTCTCACCGGCGACATCGGCGAGGTACTTGCCGCCCTGGCCCTGCGCGTGATGTGTGATCGTGACCTGTGCCTCGTCCGTCATTTGTAATGCTCCTTCTTGCCATCAACGCCGTTCCGGTTAGAGGCGTTCCGATATGAGCAAGTTTCTGTCCGACAATGCAGCGCCGGTGCATCCCAAGGTATGGGAAGCGATGCGCGCGGCCGACGAAGCAGATAACCCCTATGACGGGGACGCGCTTTCCAGCGAGCTCGATGCGCGCGTCACCGATCTGTTCGGGCGCGATTGCGCGGCGATGTGGGTGGCGACGGGAACGGCAGCCAATTGCCTGGCGCTGGCGACGATGTGCCAACCGCACGGCGGTGTGGTCTGCCATGAAGAGGCGCATATCGAAGTCGATGAGGGCGGAGCGCCAGGCTTCTATCTGCACGGTGCCAAGCTGATGCTGTGTTCGGGTGAAGGGGCAAAACTCACTCCCGATGGGATCACAGCTCTGATCGATCCGATCCGCGATGATGTCCACCAGGTCCAGCCGCACGCAATCGCGATTACGCAGGCGAGCGAATATGGGCGGACCTATTCGGCGGACGAACTTGAAGCGCTCTCCGACTTTGCCAAATCGCGCGGACTTGGCCTCCACATGGACGGCGCGCGTTTCGCCAATGCGGCGGCTTTTCTCGGAGGCTCGGCAAAGGGCGCTGCGGGCCCCGTGGACAGTCTCGCATTCGGTTTCATCAAGAATGGCGCCATGAGCGCCGAAGCGGTTGTCCTGTTCGATCCGCAGCAGGCCGACCTCGTCAAATATCGCCGTAAGCGCGCAGGCCATCTGCAATGCAAGGGGCGCTATCTTGCCGCTCAGATACTCGCGATGCTCGATGACGATCTGTGGCTCGCCAATGCGCGCCACGCCAATGCCGCGGCGCAGGATATCGCCAGCGGATGCGCTGAGCGGTTGATGCATCCGGTCGAAGCGAATGAATTGTTCGTGCGCTTGTCCGCAGCCGAGCGCGAGGCGCTGCGCGCGCAAGGCTTCGAATTCTACGACTGGGGCGCGGATGCCGCCCGCTTCGTCACCGCGTGGAATACCCGTGCGGAGGATGCGAGCGCTCTCGGAAAAGTGATCGCGTCTTTATGAGCGTCACACTTTGAGCGCGCCGCAGTCCTCTATGCTGCAATGGCGCGTCATCCTGCCATTTATCCTGACCGGCGCGATCTGGGGTTCGACCTGGTTTGTCATCACCGGGCAGATCGACGGAGTGCCCGCCGCGTGGTCGGTGTTCTACCGCTTTGCGTTGGCGACCCCCGCGCTGTTTCTGGTCGCGTACCTGATGAAACGGAGGCTGACGCTGACGAGGCCGGAGCATCTGCTTGCGGCGTTTGTCGGCATCTTCCAGTTCAGCGGCAATTTCCTATTCGTGTATCATGCCGAGCTCTACGTGACCTCAGGCATCGTCGCGATGATGTTCGGCCTGTTGATGGTACCCAACGCGATTTTCGCGCGGATATTTCTTGGAGAGCGTGCTCAGGGCCGGTTCTTCGTGGGCAGCATGATCGCGATCATCGGGGTTTCGTTCCTGCTCGTCCATGAATGGCGCGCCAATCCGGATGCCGGAGTGATCGGCGGAAATGTCGCGCTTGGCATTGTGCTGGCGATGCTCGGCATCCTCGCCGCGTCGATCGCCAACGTCATTCAGGCCAACCCCACGGGCCGCGCGGTGCCGATGGTGAGCCTGCTGGCCTGGGCGATGCTGTACGGAACCGTGTTCGATCTGGGATTTGCAGCGCTTACAGCCGGACCGCCACCGCTGCCGAGCAGTCCCGGATATTGGGCGGGCATCGTATATCTCGCGCTGATCGGGTCCGTCGTCACGTTCCCGCTGCACTACAATCTCGTCCGCGAGATCGGGGCGGGGCGCACAGCGTACAATTCGATTCTGACGATCTCTGTCGCGATGCTGATTTCGACCCTGTTCGAAGACTACCGCTGGACCGCGCTGACCGCCGGCGGAATGGTGCTTGCGGTGGTCGGCATGGGGATCGCGCTAAGAGCTAAGCAGAGCCGATAATCCCTCGACATAGGTGGGGTATCGGGGCCGCCAGTCGAGAACGCGTTTTGCCTTGCCATTCGCCACCCGGCGGTTCTCCGAATAGAAGCCGAGCGCCATTTCACTCAGGTTCGCTTCTTCGAGCGTCTGCATCGGCGGCGGTTCGACCCCAAGCAGGCGGCAGGCATATTCTGTCACCGCGTTGCCGCTGGCTGGAAGATCGTCACCCAGATTATACACGCCCGGCGGTGCATCTTGCGTAAGCGCGGCGGTGACCCCGCTGACTATGTCATCGACATGCACCCGGCTAAAGACCTGCCCCGGCAGATCGATCCGGCGGGCCTTGCCTTCGCGCACCCGGTCGAGCGCCGAGCGGCCGGGCCCGTAAATGCCTGGCAGGCGGAACACCCGCGCATTCATCTCCATCCACGCGGCGTCGGCTTCCGATCGGGCATTGCGCCTGCCGGTGCCGGTGGGCGAGCTTTCATCGACCCACGCACCCTGCTTGTCACCGTAAACCCCGGTCGAGGAGAGGTAGAACAGCGAGCGCCCGCGAAGCCTATCGCCATAGCGCGCGAGCACCGGGTCGGTGTTCTCTTTGCGGTCTGGCGGGACGGATGAAAGGATGTGCCCGGCGCCTTCGAGCGCTTGCGCGACAGCATCCTCGTCGCCGAAATCCACATTGCCTGCGCTGCCGGTCGCATCGACCTGCCAGCCGCTTGCGGTCATCTCTTCGGCAATTCTTTTCGCCGTATAGCCCAGGCCAAATATGAACAATCGCGCCATAGAAGTGTTCTAATCGCTTGACGCCCGCACAAATCAACTGAAATCGAGTTCCCATGGATATCGCAACCACCCCGACCAGCCCCGAAGGCAATCCCGAACTCGCCGATGCGGCGCCTACACCTCACGATCCGCCTGTCATCCGCCGGGAGGATTACCAGCCCTTTCCATGGATCGTCCCTCAGACAGAGCTTGAATTCGTCCTCGGCATCGACAGCACGCGGGTCACTTCGCGGCTGACCATCAAGCGCAATCCGGAAACGGAATCGATCTCGCCAGAGCTCAGGCTGAACGGCGACGGGATTAAAACCGACATGGTCATGATCGATGGCGCGCGCTTCGGCGACTGGTCGATGGACGAGGGTGACCTGCTCGTGAACCTGCCCGGAGAAAGCCACACGGTCGAAATCGTCACCCATATCGATCCGAGCGCTAATACCGCGCTGATGGGGCTGTTCGCATCGAACGGAATGCTGTGCACCCAGTGCGAGGCAGAAGGCTTTCGCCGCATCACGTTCTTCCCAGACCGTCCGGACGTCCTATCCACCTACCGCGTAAAGATGAGCGGGCCGAAAGACCTCTTCCCGATCCTCTTGTGCAACGGCAACAAGGTTGCCGAAGGCGACGGAAATGACGGCACGCACTGGGCGGAGTGGCACGACCCATGGCCGAAGCCATCCTACCTGTTCGCGCTTGTCGCGGGGGATCTCGTAGCCAATTCGGCTCCGTTCACTACGCAGTCCGGCCGCGAGGTCGAATGCAATGTCTGGGTGCGTGAGGAGGATTTGGCCCGCACCGACCATGCTCTTCAATCGCTTCACCGCTCGATGAAGTGGGATGAGGAAACCTTCGGCCGCGAATATGATCTCGACCTCTACAACATCGTGGCGGTCTCGGACTTCAATATGGGCGCGATGGAGAACAAGGGGCTCAACGTCTTCAACACCAAATACGTGCTCGCCGATCCCGACACCGCGACCGATGCGGATTTCGACGCCGTCGAAGGCGTGATTGCGCACGAATATTTTCACAATTGGTCTGGCAACCGGGTGACCTGCCGCGACTGGTTCCAGCTCTCGCTCAAGGAGGGCTTCACCGTGCTGCGCGACCAGCTTTTCAGCCAGGACATGCAGGGCGAGGCGGTCAAGCGGATAGAGGATGTGCGCATCCTTCGCGCGGCGCAGTTCCCCGAAGATGCCGGCCCTCTCGCGCATCCGATCCGCCCGGATAGTTACCGCGAGATCAGCAATTTCTACACCGCGACTGTCTACAATAAAGGTGCTGAAGTCATCCGCATGATGCGCACGATGGCCGGGGCCGAGGACTTCCGCGCGGGCACCGATCTCTATTTCGACCGCCACGATGGCGAAGCGGCCACTTGCGAAGACTTCATCACGGCGATCGAGGACGGCGCGGGGCTCGAGCTGGCGCAGTTCCGCCGGTGGTACCGGCAAGCAGGCACGCCGCGGATCGAAGTCAGCCAGAAGCTCGGCGATGGCGACGGGCTGGATGTGACCTTCAGGCAAACCGTCCCGGATACGCCGGGTCAGAAGAACAAAGGCGCGATGCATATTCCGCTGCGCGTCGCAGTCCATTGCCGCGAAACCGGCGCATTGGGCGAAGAGCAACTGATCGAGCTCCGGCACGATGAGCAAACTATCAGCCTTCCGCTGGCCGGTCCGGTTCCGGTGCTGTCGATAAATCGCGGATTTACGGCGCCCGTCATCATCGAGCGTGAGCTTGAAAGCGAAGACCTCGTTTTCCTAGCCGCGAAAGACGATGATCCCTTCGCCCGCTACGAGGCATTGCAGGACCTCGCCGTTCGCCATCTGGTGGCGGCGGCCAGCCGCGAGCTCGATCAAGCCGGGCGCGCCGAGGGCAAGCGCCTCGTATGCGACGCGTTCCGATCGATCCTGTCCGATCCGGCGCTCGACCATTCCATGCGCGGCGAATTGATGATGTTACCGAGCGAAACCTATCTCTTCGAAGCGATGGCGGGCAGCGACCCTGCCGGTATTCGCAAAGCCGAACCGCTCGAAATCCACAAAGAGCGCGAGCAGCTCAAGACTGCCATCGGCGTCACATTGAAGCGCGAGCTCGAATCGCTTTACGCCCAGGTCGCCGACATTCCCTACGATGATCCGGCGGGTCGGGGTGCGCGCAAGGTCAAGACGCAGATCGCCGCGCTGTTTGCAGCAAGCGATCCCGAGCGTGCGGCGGTCATGGCCTCGCGCCAGTTCGATCAGGCGGACAACATGACCGACCGGCAGGGCGCATTGATGGTGCTCTGCGGCCTTCAACACCCGGCGCGCGAGGAGCGCCTGCAGGCGTTCTACGACCGCTATCAAGGCAACGCTCTCGTCATCGACAAGTGGTTCACCTTGCAGGCTCTGTCGCTGCATCCAGAGGTACTCTCGCACGTGAAAACGCTCGCCGAGCATGCCGACTTCACGATGAAGAACCCCAATCGGGTGCGCTCGCTTTACATGGCTTTTGCTGGCAATCCGCAGGGATTCCACGCGCAGGATGGATCGGGCTATCGCATGATCGCCGATGTGATCCTGGCGCTCGATCCGATTAACCCGCAGACGGCGGCGCGTTTCGTTTCTCCGCTCGGGAAATGGCGGCGGATCGAGTCGGTGAAAGCCGGGCTGATGAAAGCCGAGCTGGAGCGGATCGCTGTGACGGAGGGTCTCTCGCGCGACACATTCGAGCAGGTTTCGCGCAGCCTCGATGGCTGACATGGCGCCATTCGATATCGTTACGGCGCCCGCGTTGGACGGCACTCCGCATGGCTTTTTCGGGAGCAGCGGCGGTGTACACCAGTTCGGCTTTGGCGGTCCGGGCGACGAGAACGAGATCCGCCGGTTGCGCTTGGCGGCGGCGCATCAAATCGTCGGCGGCGCAGATTTTGTCACACCGCATCAGGTGCACTCGCCCGATGTCATCACGGTCGAGACCCCGTGGGAAGACGCGGCTGAAGGGCGACCCGTGGCCGATGCACTGGTCACCGCGCTGCCCCGCATCGTGTTGGGCATCGTAACCGCCGACTGCGCTCCGGTGCTCTTCGCCGACAAACAGGCCGGGGTTATCGGCGCTGCGCATGCCGGGTGGCGCGGGGCGCATGGCGGTGTGCTCAGGCGAACCGTGTCCGCGATGGAAGCGCTCGGTGCAGTGCGCGCAAACATCGCCGCCGCGATCGGGCCGACGATTGCCCCGGCAAACTATGAAGTCGACGAACCATTCCGCGCCAATTTCACAGGCGAAGACGAGCAGCATTTTGCCCCGGCACCAAGGCGCGAAGGGCGCGATCGCTGGCATTTCGACCTGCCCGGATACGCCGTATCGAAACTGCGCCAATTGGGACTGGCGAAAATAGAAGACACCGCCCGGGATACTTTTGCGGATATCGAGCGTTACCATTCTTACCGAAGAGCCTTTCAGCGCGATGAGCCAAATTATGGACGCCAGATCAGCATGATCGGCATGCGCTGAAATCGGGTCCGCAATTGATTGCATCGAAGCGAACAGGATGTGCTCAAAACACGGTTGGTTTTCGCGCGCATTGCGTCTATCTGCGCGGCGAGCCGGAACTTTATGGGAGCGTCATGCGCTTTCGGCACGGCTTTAAGGGGTGATTGATCGGGATCGCGCCTGAGAGCAAACAGGTTTAACAATCTCCCGCGCGGGCACATTGTCGGCGCGGGTCTATGAGCAAGGTAAGACACGATGGCTTCTACTGGTGCTTCTGCTGGAGCTACGCCCCCCGAAGCGGCGGACAGCGAAGACGGCGTTCGTCGCCGCGACTGGATCCATGTTGCAGCGCTGGGAACCGCCGGTGTCGGCGGCGCGGCTGTGTTGCTTCCGGCGATCAGTCAGATGGCTCCATCGAAAGACGTGCTCGCTGAAAGCACGACCGATGTCGATGTGGGCGCTATTCAGCCGGGCCAGAGCATCAAGGCGGTGTTCCGCAAGCAGCCCCTGTTCGTAAAGCGTCTGACGCCTGAAGAAGTCGCCGAGGCAAAAGCGGACGACGCGGCCAATATGCGCGACCCGCAGACGCTGGCCGAGCGCACGAGCGAAGGCAACGAAGACATCCTCGTCACCATGGGCGTCTGCACCCACCTCGGCTGTGTGCCGCTGGGCGCGGCCGAAGGCGAGAACAAGGGCGAGTTCGGCGGATATTTCTGCCCATGCCACGGCTCGCACTACGACGTCGCCGGGCGGATCCGCAAAGGTCCGGCGCCAACCAATCTTGAAGTGCCTGAATATTCCTTCACGTCGGAAAGCACCATCCGCGTCGGCTGATGCTGCGTATCTGTACCTGAAACCGTAATTACACGCTGAGAACCGAGAGACCGTTATGAGTTTTGCCTGGGCCAAGCAGTACGAACCGAAATCCGCCTTTACCAAGTGGGTCGATGAAAAACTGCCCTTGCCGCGCCTTGTCTACAACGCAGTGGGTGCGGGTTATCCGGTTCCGCGCAATCTCAACTACATGTGGAATTTCGGCGTTCTTGCCGGATTCTGCTTGGTTTTGCAGATCGTTACCGGGGTCATTCTGGCCATGCATTATGCCGCCAACACCGAAGTAGCCTTCGGTACGGTCGAGCACATCATGCGCAACGTCAATTACGGCTGGATGATGCGCTACGCCCACGCAAACGGGGCGAGCTTCTTCTTCATCGTCATCTATCTGCATATCTTCCGCGGCCTCTATTACTCGTCGTACAAGGCTCCGCGCGAGATGATCTGGCTGCTCGGCGTGGTCATCTTCCTGCTGATGATGGCGACCGCGTTCATGGGTTATGTGCTGCCATGGGGCCAGATGAGCTTCTGGGGCGCGAAGGTTATCACCGGCCTGTTTGGCGCAATCCCGTTCATCGGTGAGCCGCTGCAGATCTGGCTGCTGGGTGGTTTTGCCCCGGATAATGCAGCGCTCAACCGTTTCTTCTCGCTGCACTTCCTGCTGCCGTTCGTGATTGCCGGTGTGGTTATCCTCCACATCTGGGCGCTTCACATCCCGGGCTCTTCGAACCCGACCGGCGTCGAAGTGAAGAAGGAAAGCGACACGGTTCCGTTCCACCCGTATTACACGTCTAAGGACGGCTTCGGGCTGGGCGTTTTCCTGATCCTCTTCACCTTCATGGTGTTCTTCCTGCCGAACATGCTCGGCCACCCGGACAACTACATCGAGGCGAACCCGCTCTCGACCCCGGCGCTGATCGTTCCGGAATGGTACTTCCTGCCGTTCTACGCGATCCTGCGCGCCTTCACCGCCGATCTGACGATCCCGTTCACGGGCATCGTTCTGATCGAGGCGAAGCTGCTGGGCGTGATCGCGATGTTCGGTTCGATCCTGGTTTGGTTCTTCCTCCCGTGGCTCGACAAGAGCCCGGTGCGTTCCGGCCATTACCGCCCGATGTTCAAGAAGTTCTTCTGGTTCGGCCTGATCCCGTGCATGGCGCTGCTCACCTATGTCGGCGGTGCACCGGCAGAAGAGCCCTATGTTCTGCTCAGCCAGATCGCGACGGCCTATTACTTCCTGCACTTCCTGGTGATCCTGCCGATCGTCAGCCAGATCGAGGTGCCGAAACCGCTGCCATATTCGATTACCGAAGCGGTACTCGGATCCGACGATAAGCCGGGCGGCACGGACGGCGGCGGTGACAACCCGCAGGCCGTGGTCAAGCCGCTGCCGGGCAGTGATCCCGACGGTTCGCTTCAGCCAGCCGAATAATCGCTAGATTATCGCTCCTTTTACTGACCCGATAACGAGAAAGAGTTCGGTCATGACAATCCGTCTTGCAGGCATCCTCATCGGTCTCGGCATCACTGCCGTGCTGGTGCTGTGGTCGCTGATCCCCGGCGCGTACAATTATGCCTTTGGCCCGCCGGCAGAAAAACCCGCATATTATGTGTTCAAGGAAAAGCCGGTCGCGCCCGAAGGTGGTTTCTCGTTCGACGGCCCCTTGGGCAAATGGGATTACGCGCAGCTGCAGCGCGGTTACGCCGTTTACAAGCAGGTCTGCTCGGCATGTCACGGCCTGAAGTATGTCGCGTTCCGCAATCTTGAGGAGCTGGGCTATACCGAGGCACAGGTTCGCGCCGAAGCGGCGACCTGGAACGTTCCCGGCATCGATCCGAACACTGGTGAGGCCACCACTCGTCCCGGTGAGCCGACCGATTACTTCCCGAACCCGTATCCGAACGATGTTGCTGCCGCAGCGGCCAACAACAACGCGATCCCGCCTGACCTTTCGCTGATGACGAAGGCGCGCAAGGACGGCACGAATTACGTCTATTCGCTCCTGAATGGATATGTCGATCCAGATCCCGAAAAGCTGGCGAAGGCTCAGGAAAATGGTTTTGAGACCCCGCCGGGCCTCTATTTCAACCCGTGGTTCTCCAACGTGAACCTCGCCATGCCGCCGCAGCTTTATCCCGACCTCATCACCTATGATGACGGGACCGAAGCGACCGTTCCGCAGATGTCGGCAGATATTGCCGCGTTCCTGACCTGGACGGCCGAACCGTCGCTGGTTCAGCGCAAGCAGACCGGCTGGTTCGTGATCGCGTTCCTGATTTTCGCGACCGGTCTCGCCTTCCTGTCCTACAAGCAGATCTGGGCCGGCAAGAAAGCGAAGAAGAAGTAAGCGTCTCATCGGGCGTTACGACACATAAAGCGCTCCATCTCCTCTTGCGGATGATGGGGCGCTTTGCATTTGTGGAGCGAACATGACCACTCCGAAGCTTTCTACCGGCGAACTCAAGGCGCTGGTGCGGACCGTGCCGGACTTTCCGGAACCCGGCATCCAGTTTCGCGACATAACAACCCTGATCGGGCATTCCGAGGGACTGTCGGCCAGTGTCCATCACCTCGCCGAGATTGCGAGAGCGAAAGGCGCGCAGAAGATCGCCGGAATGGAAGCGCGCGGCTTCATTTTCGGCGCGGCGGTCGCGGTGCAATTGGGTATCGGCTTCGTCCTCGTCCGCAAGCCGGGCAAGCTGCCGGTATCGACCATCGGCGTGGACTATGCCCTCGAATACGGAACCGACCGGCTCGAAGTCGATCCCGGTTCGATTACAGGCGGCGAATCCATCATCATCGTCGATGATCTGATCGCCACAGGCGGGACTGCGCTCGCGACAGCGCAGTTGCTTCGGCAGGCGGGAGGCACGGTGGAAGACGCCTTGTTCGTTATCGACTTGCCCGACCTTGGCGGCGCAGCAAAACTGCAGCAGGCCGGTGTCGCAGTGCAGACCCTGATGCAATTCGAAGGCGAATAGCGACCGGCGAACCCTATTCCGCAGGCTCGGAAATGGAACGAGTGCGCCAACGGTTCATTGTTCGCATGAGGGAAGCCCAGGAAATCAGATGGAATCGCAAGCGCTCGTAATAGCCACCATCGGCGTCCTCGGTATCGGGGCGCAGTGGCTTGCCTGGCGCACGGGCTGGCCGGCGATCGTGCTGATGCTGGCCGCCGGGTTCCTCGCCGGACCTGTTGCGGGAGAGCTTGGCTTCCGCTTGCTCGACCCCGAGGCAGCTTTTGGCGACCTGCTCGATCCCGCTATCGGCATCGGCGTCGCTCTCATCCTTTTCGAAGGCGGTCTCAGCCTCGACCTGCGCGAGCTCAGGCATTCGGGCAGCGCCGTCTGGCGGCTTGCCACTGTCGGTGTGGTGGTGGGCTGGGCGCTCGGCGCAGTTGCTGCCAGCCAGATTGCAGGCCTTGCCTGGCCGGTCGCTATCCTGTTCGGCGGCATCTTGATTGTCACCGGGCCGACCGTCGTGATCCCGCTGCTTCGTCAGGCGAATGTGCAGACGCGGCCCAATTCGATCCTTAAATGGGAAGGCATCGTCAACGATCCAACCGGCGCTTTGTGCGCCGTGATCGCTTACGAGTATTTCCGCCGCGTCGCCGAAAGCCCCAATGCATCCGTGATCGAAGTGGTGCCGCCGCTAATCATCGCGGCTATTCTCGCAGGACTCATCGGATACGCCGCCGCGCGCATGATCGCCTATCTTTTCCCGCGCGGGGCGATACCTGAGTATCTGAAAGTCCCGGTGCTCTTCATCGCCGTGATCTTCGTGTTCGTTCTCACCAACAAGATCGAGCATGAAGCCGGGCTCGTCGCGGTGACAGTGATGGGGATTACGCTCGCCAATACAGGTTTCTCCAGCATCCGGTCGATTCACCCGTTCAAGGAAAATATCGCGGTCCTGCTGGTTTCGGGCATTTTCATCCTGCTCTCATCGAGCCTCAGCTGGAGCGACCTTGTCTATCTCGATCCGACGACCGAAGTCGGCCTGCGATTCATTCTGTTCCTGCTCGCCCTGCTCTTCATCGTTCGCCCACTGACGGTCATCGTCAGCCTTCTCGGCTCCTCGGTGCCCTGGAACGAGCGGCTGTTCATTGCCTGGATCGCTCCGCGAGGGATCGTGCTCGTCGCGATCAGCGGCCTGTTCGCGCTGCGGCTTGCCGATCTCGGATACAGCGATGGGCAAGTGCTAACCGCGCTCAGTTTCGCCGTCGTAGTAGCCACGGTGGTCGCCCACGGCTTCACCGTTGATATTGTTGCAAAATGGCTCGGCGTGAAGGGAACCTCGCGCCCCGGCCTGCTCATCGTCGGTTCTACCCCGTGGACCATCGCGCTCGCGAAAGAGATGCAGGCCTTGAAGACGCCGGTGATGATCGTCGATCCCAGCTGGCAGAGCCTTGGTCCTGCCCGGCGCGAAGGGCTCCCGTTTTATCACGGTGAGATCCTGAACGAAGCGACCGAACACAATCTCGACCTGACACCGTACCAAGTGCTCGTGGCGGCGACCGATAACGAGGCGTACAACACGCTAGTTTGCAACGAATTCGCCCACGAGGTTGGCAGAGACAGCGTCTACCAGCTTGGTGAGAGCGCCGATGGCGATGACGACAAGCATGCGCTGCCGCCCACTCTGCGCGGGCGCGCGCTGTTCGAAAGCGGATTCGGCGTAACCGATGTGAACGAACGTCAGCAGCAGGGCTGGGTTTTCCGCAAGACCAAGCTTTCCGATGAGTTCGATTTCGAAGACGCGCAGGAAAAGCTGCCCGACAGCGCGAACATGCTGCTGCTGCTACGGAGTAGCGGCAGGCTGCGCTTCTTCACCCATGCGGCACGCCCGGAACCGCGCGCTGGCGATACAATCCTGAGCTTTTCACCTCCTCAGCTGAAGACGCTGGAGGAAAAGGCTGCCCGCCGTGCTTCGCGGGAAAGCGGCCGCGACAAGGGCGGACAGACACCGCAAAAGCCGCAGCCGAGCTGAAACGAACCGGACAGAGAAGACTTCGACAAAGAGGCCCCGATGCAGAACTTGCCGACAGCACTGATCCTCGCCGCGACCATCACGCTCGCAGGCTGCAATGGCGATACATCCGACACCCCTGACGCTGACAGGGCCGAGGAGGATGCAGCAGGTCAGCTCGCCACTCCGAGCCCCGATGCGCCTGTTTCGATCATTCGCGCCGATATCGAACAACCCGAGGCACGCGAAGTCCAGCTAGAGCCACTCGAGACGACTGTCGGGTTTCCGGAAGGCGGGAGCGATCTGGACGCAGCGGCCCTGCTCGCGCTGGAGGAGCTTGCCGGTTCGGCGCAGATTGCAGAAGACAGCACGATCATCTTGCGAGCACATAGCGATGCGAGCGGAAGCGATGCGGCCAATGCGCGTGCATCCGAAGCGCGCGGGGAGGCGGTGCGCGACTGGCTGGTCGAAAACGGCGTGAGCGCCGATCGTATCACCCTGATTGCGTTCGGCGAACAGAACCCCGTTGAGCCGAACGCGCTGCCTGATGGAGAACCGAACGAAGCGGGCCGCGCGGCCAACCGGCGGGTCGATATCGAGGTTTCGCTGGACGAAGCCCAATCCGACGCGGGCGAGCCTCCAGCCGCCGAAGATTAATCCAAATCAGCCACCAGCTCGAGAACGCGGTCGGCATATGCCGGGCGGCAGATCAGCAGGTCGGGAAGATAAGGGTCCGCCATATTGTAGCGGATCGGCGATCCGTCGATCCGCGAACAATGCAGGCCGTGCGCAGCCGCGACGGCGACGGGGGCGCAGCTATCCCATTCATACTGGCCGCCAGAATGCAGATAGATCTCTGCCTCGCCGCGCACGACGGCCATGGCCTTTGCACCGGCACTGCCCATGCTGACCAACTCGCCGTCCATAGCTTTCGCGACGGCGACCGCTTCTTTGGCCGGGCGTGACCGGCTGACGAGGAAGCGCGGCTTCGGGGCGGGGGCGGGCAGTGCTGCGATCTTATCGGAAGACAGAACCACTCCGCCATCAAGCCCAGGAAGCGCAACTGCACCCACCGTGGCCACGCCGTCTATCGCGAGGCCGACATGGACCGCCCAGTCGCCGCGCTGCTCGCCATATTCGCGCGTCCCATCGACCGGATCGACAATCCAGACGCGGCTCAGTGAACAGCGCGCCGTGTCGTCTTTCTCCTCCTCGGAGAGCAGACCGTCATCAGGCCGGGCGGAGCGCAGCGCATGGCACAGGAATTCGTTCGCAGTGGAATCGCCGGCATTGCCCAGCGCCTTGCCTTCGAAGACCGCGCTGTCCCGCACATCGAGGAGGATGCGCCCTGCAATTTCGGCGAGGTGCGCGGCCAATCGGGCGTCTGACATCTCGCCCGTCATTTGAGTGGGAGGATCTGTTTGATGATATATTCGGCGGCTTCCGCCGGTGTCATATCGACGGTGTTCACGCGGATTTCGGCATTTTCCGGAGCTTCATACGGGCTATCGATCCCGGTGAAGTTCTTGAGCTCGCCCGAGCGCGCTTTCTTGTAAAGCCCTTTCACGTCGCGCTTTTCGGCGACTTCGAGCGGGGTGTCGACGAAGACCTCGATAAACTCGCCCTCGGGCAGCATTTCGCGCACCATCCGGCGCTCGGCGCGGAAGGGGCTGATGAAAGCCGTCAGCACGATCAGCCCCGCATCCGCCATCAGCTTCGCCACCTCGCCAATACGGCGAATATTCTCGATCCGGTCGGTTTCGGTGAAGCCAAGGTCCTTGTTGAGCCCATGACGCACATTGTCGCCATCGAGCAGGAATGTGTGCCGGTTCATCAGCGCGAGCTGCTTTTCCACCTCGTTCGCGATGGTCGATTTGCCCGATCCCGACAATCCGGTGAACCACAGGACGCGCGGTTTCTGGTTCTTCATCGCGGCGTGATCGTCGCGCGTGACTGTGGTCGGTTGCCAGTGGACGTTCTGCGCCCGGCGCAGGCTGAATTCGATCATCCCCGCGCCGACCGTGGCGTTGGTGAATTTGTCGATCAGAATGAAACCGCCCAGCTGGCGGCTCTTGCCGTAGCTTTCGAAGGTGATCGGACGGTCGGTTGAAAACTCGGCGACCCCAATCGCGTTTAGCTCGAGCGTCTTTGCCGCGAGGTGCTCGAGTGAATTCACGTCAATCTCGTATTTGGGCGGCTGGACGGTCGCCGTGACCATCTGGCTGCCGAGTTTCAGCCAGTATCCGCGTCCCGGTTTCAGCGCCTCCTCATCCATCCAGACGAAGGTCGCGCAGAACTGGTCTGAGGCCTCGGGCGGATCGTCGGCAGCGGCAATCACGTCGCCGCGGCTGCAATCGACCTCGTCTTCCAGCGTAAGCGTTACCGATTGGCCGGCGACCGCTTCATCGAGATCGCCATCGAAGGTCGCGATGGACTTGATACGGGAGGCCTTGCCTGCAGGCACGATCCGCACCGCATCGCCGGGCTTCACCGACCCATCGGTGATGAGCCCTGCAAATCCGCGGAAATCGAGGTTCGGCCTGTTCACCCATTGCACCGGCATACGGAAAGAGCGTTCCTGCGCGGCGGTGGCGGCGACCTCGACCGTTTCAAGATGATCGATCAGCGACAGCCCTTTGTACCAGGGCGTGTTGATCGAGGGGGAGGCCGTGATGTTGTCGCCCTTGAAGCCCGAGATCGGGATCGGGGTGAAAGTCTCGATACCGACTTCCTCTGCGAAGGCAGCGTAGTCAGCCACGATCTCGTCGAACACCGTCTGATCGTAATCAACGAGGTCCATTTTGTTCACCGCCAGAACTAGATGCTTGATGCCGAGGAGATGCACCAGATAGCTGTGCCGACGGGTCTGCTGGAGCACGCCCTTGCGCGCATCGACCAGGATCACGGCGAGATCGGCGGTCGAAGCGCCTGTGACCATGTTGCGGGTATATTGTTCATGCCCCGGCGTATCGGCGACGATGAACTTGCGTTTCTCGGTCGTGAAGAACCTGTAGGCGACGTCGATGGTGATGCCCTGTTCGCGCTCCGCAGCGAGGCCATCGACGAGCAGCGCGAAATCGATCTCTTCGCCTTGCGTGCCGACTTTCTTGCTGTCGGATTCCAGCGCGGAGAGCTGATCTTCGAAAATCATCTTCGAATCGTACAGAAGCCGCCCGATGAGGGTGGACTTGCCGTCATCGACACTGCCGCATGTGATGAAGCGCAGCAGACTCTTCTGCTGGTGCTGTTCTAGGTATGCGTCGATATCCTCGGCGATCAGCGCATCGGTCTGGAAGGAAGGGTCGCGGTCGGCCATCAGAAGTACCCTTCCGCTTTCTTGTCTTCCATGCTTGCCGATTGTCCCTTGTCGATGGCGCGCCCCTGCCTTTCGGAGCCGGTGGCGAGCAGCATTTCCTGGATGATCGCATTCATGTCGGTCGCCTCGCTTTCGGTCGCGCCGGTAAGCGGGTAGCAACCGAGCGTCCGGAAGCGGACGGATCGTTCGACCGGCTCTTCGCCCTCCTCCAGGCGAAAGCGGTCGTCATCGACCACCAGCAGCATGCCGTCGCGGATTACCGTGGGGCGTTTCTGCGAAAGATAGAGCGGCACGATATCGATCTTCTCCAGCGCGATATACTGCCAGATATCGAGCTCGGTCCAATTGGAGATCGGGAAGACACGGATGCTCTCACCCTTGTTCTTTTTCGCATTGTAGAGGTTCCACAGCTCGGGCCGCTGGTTCTTCGGGTCCCAGCGATGCGAGGCTGTGCGGAAGCTGAATACGCGTTCCTTCGCGCGCGCCTTCTCTTCGTCACGCCTCCCGCCGCCGAAAGCCGCGTCGAAGCCATGCTCGGTCAGTGCTTTCTTGAGCGGGTCTGTCAACTGCGCCTGGCTGTAGAGCGCGCTGCCGGTGTCGAACGGGTTGATGCCTTGGTCCTCGGCTTGCTCGTTCTGCGCGACGATCAGATCGAGCCCGTATTCCTTCACCGTCTTGTCGCGGTGATCGAGCAGCGCCTGGAAATCCCATCCGCTCGCGACATGCAGCATTGGGAAGGGTGGCGGCGCGGGATAGAATGCCTTGCGCGCCAGATGCAGCATCACCGAGCTGTCTTTGCCGACCGAATACAGCATGACCGGCTTTTCAGCCTCGGCCACCACTTCGCGGAAAATATGGATGCTCTCTGCTTCGAGCCGCTCGAGATGGGTAAGCGTGTGCATGGCAGTGGAGCTAGCCCCCTCTGGCTTCAAAACAAGCAAAGAAATCTTTGGGTGCCAGCAAGCTTGGCCTGCACTCGCAGCGCAGCGATTGGAGCGGGTAAGGGGAATCGAACCCCTCTAGCCAGCTTGGAAGGCTGGAGCATTACCACTATGCTATACCCGCTCAGGATGCTTCTCGCATCGGGCGCAGGCCCTTTGCCACGCTTGCCGGTCCCGCGTCAACGGTTCTGCTCAACCGCCATGTTGTCGATGAGCCGCGTGCCTCCGATCCGCGCAGCGACCAGCAGACGAGCGGGCGAGCCGGCCAGCCTTTCGAGCGGCGCGAGCGACCCAGCATCGGCGAGGACCGCATAATCGACCTGCGAAAACCCCGCACCGAGCAGCGCATCTTCGAGCGCGGCGAGCGTCGGTGCGGTGTCCTGACCATCTTCGATCCGGGCGATCGCTTCCTGCATCTCGCGCGGCAAGGTCGCCGCGGCGGCCCGGTGCTCCTGCGACAGATAGCGGTTGCGGCTCGACATCGCGAGACCATCGGCCTCTCGCACGGTGGGCACTCCGATAATCGAATGAACGTGCGGCATGGTGAGATCGAGATCGCGCGCCATCGCGCGAATCACGGCAAGCTGCTGAAAATCCTTCTCGCCGAAGAATGCATGGCTTGGGCGGACCTGATTGAAAAGCTTGCAAACGACTGTCGCTACCCCGTCGAAATGCCCTGGCCGTGAAGCGCCGCAAAGCCCTTCGCTCACCCCGCTCACCGAGATATTGGTGACGAAGCCATCCGGGTACATCACCTCGACCCCGGGCGCCCAGAGCAGCGCGCACCCCTCACGCTGCAACATCGCCGCATCTTCTACCAGCTGGCGCGGATAGGCGTCGAGATCCTCGTTCGGGCCGAACTGTGTGGGATTGACGAAGATCGAAGCGATCACATGATCGCAGGTCTCGCGCGCCCGGCGCAACAGCGTCAGATGCCCTTCGTGCAAAGCGCCCATCGTCGGCACGAGGGCGATGCTCTCCCCGCCCGGCCGAAGCTTTTCGACCTGCGTTCTCAACACATCGAGCGTCTTTGCAATTTGCACCCGTTCGTCTCCCCGGATAAGTTGTGAAGGTCACACTAGACGGTCGCAGTCCACTCTCAAGCCTTGGTCGCTCCGGGCGTTTGGCAAATGGAAGTCCGCACTGTCTTCGCCTCTTGCAGGATGCCTTGTACCTCGATGAACGACCCAACTTTCCCGACCCCGGCAGCAGCCCCGCCCAAAACCGCGCACAGGATCGTGTTCGCGAACGAGAAGGGCGGGACGGGCAAATCCACCACGGCCGTGCACATCGCGGTTGCGCTGTCCTATCTCGGCGCGCGGGTGATGGCGCTGGATCTCGATGCTCGGCAGCGTACCACGCATCGCTATATCGAAAACCGGCTGAGCACGCTGGAAAAGCGCCGCATCACCCTTCCGACGCCGGGCTGCGAAGTGTTTCGCGGGCGTGGACCCGAAGCGCTGCTGGTCACGATCGACCGGCTGGAGAAGCTGTGCGATTTTCTCATCATCGACAATCCGGGGCGCGATGATCCGATCGCACGCACCGCAGCGGAGAACGCCGACACGCTGGTGACGCCGATGAATGACAGCTTCGTCGATTTCGACCTTATCGGCCAGGTCGATGCCGAAACTTTCAAGGTAAAGAAGCTGTCGTTTTTTGCCGAGCTCATCTGGGAAGCGCGGATGAAGCGCAGCCGCGCGACTATCGATGGCAGGCGGCCCGAAATGGACTGGATCGTCGTGCGCAACCGCACCGGTCATGTCGAGGCGCGCAATATGGCGCGTATCGAACAGGCGCTGACCGAGATGTCCAAACGCGTCGGCTTCCGGGTCGCGCACGGCCTTTCCGAACGGGTTATCTACCGCGAACTGTTTCCCTCCGGCCTCACGCTGCTGGACAAGGGGCACCTCGGCGAGCTCGGCACCAGCCACCTGATCGCGCGGCAGGAGCTACGCGCGTTGCTCAAGGCGCTGAATTTGCCCGAATTCACTCGCGATCAGCCGCGTTTGGAGCTAGCGTAAATCCATGCTTCGGATCGCTGTAATCCTGATCATCCTGACCATCCTTTTCAGATGGGCTTTCGGTAAGTGGCCGTGGCAGACGCTCAGCACCAAACCGAGCAGGCAGCAGGAAATCCGGCGCGCGCGCACCTTGCTGAAAATCGAGGCTGGGGCGAGCCGCGAAGAAATCCTTGCGGCGCACAAGCGGCTGATGGCGACGGTGCATCCGGACAAAGGCGGCAGCAACGGGCAGGTGCACGACGCCAACGATGCGCGCGACCTGCTGCTTTCCGAATTGCCCGAGCGCGATGCAGAGATCGGCCGCGACGAGCACTCTTAAGAGTTACGCTATTGCAAGAATCGCACATTTACGGTGCATTTGCGGCTATCGCTTTCTGAAGAATTTACAGGACGTCCCTTCCCATGAAGCACACATTCGATCCGACCGTCCTTCGCGAATACGACATTCGCGGCATTATCGGTGAGACGCTCGGTCCGGACGATGCACGCGCGATCGGGCGCAGTTTCGGGACGCTCCTGATCCGCGCCAGCGGTGAAGGACCGGCGAGCCCCACTATCGCTGTCGGTTATGATGGCCGGGTAAGTTCGCCGATGCTCGAACATGCATTGGTCGAAGGGCTGACCGCGAGTGGTTGCAATGTCCGGCGCATCGGCATGGGTGCGACCCCGATGCTGTATTATGCGGAAGCCTCAAGCGAAGAGGTGCATGGCGGCATTCAGATAACTGGCAGCCACAATCCCCCCAATTATAACGGCTTCAAAATGGTATTTCAGGGGCGTCCGTTCTTCGGCGCCGACATCCAGGAGCTCGGGAAACTCGCCGCTGCCGGGGATTGGACCGACGGCGCCGGAGAGGTCGAGACCGTCCAAATCATGGATGAATATGTCGACCGGATGCTCGAAGGTCTGAGCGGTATCGATGTCGAGGCCCTCTCCGGCATCAAGGTCGGATGGGACGCCGGAAACGGCGCCGCCGGGCCCGCTCTCGAAGCTCTCGCTGCCAAACTTCCTGGCGAGCATCATTTGCTGTTCACTGATGTCGATGGACATTTTCCCAATCACCATCCCGATCCGACTGTCGAAGCCAATCTGGCCGATCTTCGCGCCTTGGTCGCGGAGAAGAAGCTCGATTTCGGAGTGGCTTTCGATGGAGATGGCGACCGGATCGGCGCGATCGATGGCGAGGGCCGGGTGATCTGGGGCGACCAGCTGCTGATGATTTATGCCGAAGATGTGCTCAAAACCCACAAAGGCGCGACCGTTATCGCCGACGTGAAGGCAAGTAGGGCGCTGTTCGATAATGTCGCTGCGCATGGCGGCAAACCCCTCATGTGGAAGACCGGACACTCGCTGATTAAGTCCAAAATGAAGGAAACTGGTTCCCCGCTGGCAGGCGAAATGAGCGGTCACGTGTTTTTTGCGGACACCTATTACGGATTTGACGACGCGCTTTATGCGGGCATTCGGCTGCTCGCCGCCTCGGCGCGGCTGGGCAAATCGGTGACCGAGCTGAAATCGGCGATGCCCGACATGCTGAACACGCCGGAAATGCGCTTTCAGGTGGACGAGGCCCGCAAATTCCCCGCCATCGCAGAGGTGACCGAGCGTCTGACGACCGATCCGGGTCCGCAGGTCGAAGAGGTCAATGCAACCGACGGCGTTCGCGTGAATACGAAAGACGGCTGGTGGCTGCTGCGCGCATCGAATACGCAGGACGTGCTGGTCGCGCGCGCGGAAAGCGACAGCGAGGACGGGCTTGAACGGCTTATCGCCCAGATAGACGAACAGCTTTCACTGTCTGGCCTCGAACGCGGCGAGAGCGTGGGGCATTGAGCCGGTAGACTTTAAAGGAATCGAATTCATGAAACGTGCTTTTTTCTGCGCAGGCTCGGCGCTTGCTCTGGTGTTCACCGCAACCTCGACCAGTGCTCAGGATGCGTCTGAAGACAACACGGCGAGCGAACTCAATGAGTTCGAGCAGGCAATGGCTGCCGCCGGCACCATGTTCGCTGTTGAGCCGCTCAGCGCAGAGCAGGAGGGACGTTTGCCCCAAGCCTCACGTATTGTCGCGCTGATGATTCCAGAGGGAACGCTAGCCGAAATGATGGGCAGCACCTTCGACCAGATCATGGGGCCGATGATTCAGGTGGGCGTCAGTGCGGCCAAAACTGCCGTTCCCGAAATTTCCGGCCTTGCAGATGACCTGACCGATGAGGAATCGGAAGAAATCGCTGGGATTTTCGATCCCGCGTGGAAGGAGCGGCAGGACGCGCAAATGGCCATCCTACCCGCGATGATGACTGAAATGATGACATTGATGGAGCCGTCCATGCGCACGGCAATGTCGGAGCTCTACGCGATCAACTTCAGCCAGACCGAGCTGAACGAAATCGAAGCGTTCTTCCAAACTGACGCTGGAGCGAGCTTCGCCCGCAAGAGCTTTACGATGTCAAGCGACCCGCGCATTATCGCCGCATCCATGGAGATGATGCCCGCGATGATGGGCTTGATCAGCGACATGGAAGAGCGAAGGAAAGCGGTCGGGGCCGATCTTCCGGCCAAGCGAGGCTTCTATGAGCTGTCTTCCGCGGAGCAGGCGCGCGTTGCCGAGTTGCTGGGTGTCACCACTGAAGAGATCGAGGCCGAACTGGCAAACGCGGACTTCGAATAACTCTGGCAGCGCTTGCGGGAGGCAAGCATAGCCGCCACATCAGGGAGCGTGACGCAGCCGAAGCTTCCTCCCGAAATTCAGCAATGGTTCGACGCGCGCGGATGGCGTGTGCGTCGACACCAGCTCGATATGCTGTCCAAAGCTCGCGAGGGGCGGCACGCCCTGCTCGTTGCCGATACCGGTGCAGGCAAAACCCTTGCGGGTTTCTTGCCGACGCTGTGCGATTTCGCGCTGTCTTCGAGCGAACCTCACCCCGAGGGTCTGCACACGCTCTACGTCTCGCCGCTCAAGGCGCTTGCGCACGATGTGAAGCGCAACCTTCTGACGCCGATCGAGGAAATTGGTCTGCCGATCACGGTCGAGACACGCAGCGGCGATACCTCATCGGATCGCAAGAAACGCCAGCGCGAAAAGCCGCCTAATGTCCTGCTGACCACCCCGGAGAGCCTGTCGCTCCTGCTCTCCTATCCCGAGAGCCTGGATCTGTTCGCGAGCCTGAAGCGGGTGGTGATCGATGAGGTTCACGCCTTTGCCACCGGAAAGCGCGGGGACCTGCTTGCGCTCGCGCTGTCCCGGCTTGAACGGCTTGCGCCCGATATTCAGCGCGTCGCACTGTCTGCAACGCTTGCGAGCCCGCTGAGCTTTCAGGAATGGCTCGCCCCCCAGCCTGTCGACGGCACCGGAGAGATTCACGCCGCCGACCTCGTGCTAGGCGAACCAGGCGCGGAGCCGGATGTCGAGATCCTCCTGCCGATCGAAGAGCGCGTACCGTGGGGCGGCCATGCCGGGCGATGGGCGGTTGGCCAGCTGTACGAAGCGATCAAGGCGAACCGGACGACATTGGTCTTCACCAACACGCGCTTTCTTGCTGAATTCATCTTCCAATGCCTGTGGGAGGAGAACGAAGACCACCTGCCGATCGGCGTTCATCACGGCAGCCTTTCCAAGGAGGCGCGGCGCAAGGTCGAAGACGCCATGGCGGCAGGTGAATTGCGTGCGCTCGTGTGCACTGCCAGCCTCGACCTTGGCGTCGATTGGGGCGATATTGATCTCGTCGTGCAGATGGGCGCGCCCAAGGGTTCTTCGCGGTTGTTGCAGCGGATCGGGCGGGCGGGCCACCGGCTCGACACTCGCAGCCGCGCGGTGCTGGTGCCCGGCAACCGTTTCGAATTTCTCGAAGCGATGGCGGCGAAAGACGCGGTCGATGAAGGCCAGCGCGACGGCGAGGATTTTCGCGCAGGCGGGCTCGATGTCCTCGCGCAGCACGTGATGGCATGCGCCTGCGCGGCGCCCTTTCACGAAGACGACTTGCTGGCCGAGATCAGGTCGTCGGTTGCCTATGTGTGGCTGGATAAGGAGGTCTTTCAACGCGTCCTCGGCTTCGTCGAAAATGGCGGCTACGCGCTGCGGGCCTATGACAAGTTCAAGCGGATCGTGCGATCGAAAGACGGCGTCTGGCGGCTCGCCCATCCCAACCAGGCCCAGCGCCACCGCATGAATGCCGGGATCATCGTCGACAGCGAGATGCTGACCGTGCGGTTCAAGAACGGGCGCAAGCTGGGCAAGGTCGAGGAGCGCTTCGCGGCCCAGCTTTCGGCGGGCGACACCTTCTTCTTTTCAGGCATGAGTCTTGAGGTCGAAAGCGTGAAGGACATGGATGTAATCGTGCGCGCGGCGAAGAAATCTGCGGCGATCCCCTCCTATGGCGGCCTTCGCCTGCCGCTCACCACGCATCTCGCGACGCGGGTGCAGGAAATGCTGAACGACCGCGCGGGCTGGGGCCGCTTCCCCGACGACGTGCGCGAATGGCTGGAGGTGCAGGACTATCGCAGCCAGCTACCGGCACCGGGCGAGCTGCTGGTCGAAAGCTTCCTCCACGGCGGCAAGCATTACACCGTATATTACACGTTTGAAGGCTGGAACGCGAACCAGAGCCTTGGCATGCTGATCACTCGGCGGATGGATGATCGCGGCTTGATGCCGGGCGGCTTCGTCGCGAACGATTATTGCCTCGCCGTGTGGGGATTGAAACCGGTCGAAGACCCGAAGCCGCTGCTGTCGCCCGACATCCTCACCCACGAATTCACCGACTGGGTCACCGAAAGCCACTTGCTGCGCCGCGCCTTCCGCGAGGTTGCCGTAATCAGCGGGCTGATCGAGCGGCAACATCCGGGTAAGCGCAAGACGGGCAAGCAGGTCACCTTCTCAACCGACCTGATCTATGACGTTCTGAAGAAATACGAGCCCGACCACATCCTGCTCGAAGCAGCCTGGGCCGATGCACGGGCGCGGATGACCGATGTCGGCAGGCTCGCCAATCTGCTCGAGAGGTCGCAGCACGAACTGGTCCACGTCGAACTCGAGCGCGTTTCTCCGCTTGCGGTGCCGGTGATGACGATGATCGGCCGCGAAGCCGTCCCTCAAGGTGCAGTCGATGACGAATTGCTGATCGAGGCAGAGACCCTTGTCGGAGAAGCAATGCGCATCGGGCCAGAAGACATGCCCGCAGAAGAAGCTGGCTGACTTGGGAATTATGCTGCGCGTTTAGAGTGCGAGGGCAGGAATTACCTTTCCCAGAAACCGGGAGCGCAAAGAAAAGGGGCGGTCCCAGCCGGGCCGCCACATATTCTTGCAAGCCTGTCAGCGCTTACTGCTGGCCGCCAGCTCCCGGGCCGCCGGTTCCGAAGCTCCGGTACTTCTCGTTGCCGACGAAGCCGAACTTGGTAACGCCGGATGCCTTGATGATCTGCAGCACCTTGGCCGACAGATCGTAGCTGGCGAGCGCTTCCGGTTCGAACTGCAGCTCAGGCTCGGTCGCCATCGTTGTCGTATCCCGCAGCAAGGTCACGAGCGTGCCCTGTGTGATGGTTTCGCCATTCCACAGGATCTGGTCGTTCGCCGAAAGAACCAGCTTGTTCTTGATGGGATCGATATCCGGTGGCGGATTGTTCGCATTGTCCTGCGGCAAATCGATATCGACCGAGTGCGTCGCGACCGGAATGGTGATGATGAACATGATGAGCAGCACGAGCAAGACGTCGATCAGCGGCGTCATGTTCATGTCGAGCATCGGCTCACCGTCGAGCTGGCCTCCTGACATACCCATGGTTGTTACTCCTTAACTCTCTATCCCGCTCTCGCCGGATGAATTTTGCAATCAGATGCCAGGTTCGACCGGGTTCGAAATGAAGCCGACGATCGGATATCCGGCAGCCTGCACGTTGTAGATCGCGCCTGCCACGCAGCGCCACGGTGCGTTGGTATCACCGCGGATATGAACCTGCGGGATACGCTCAGGGTCTTCCATGATCGCCTCGGGTCCGCCCGCAGCCTGCACAATGTTATCGAGACGCGTGAACGCGCGGTCGTACAATTCTTCAGATGTCACCGGAGTGATGTTGTTGAAGTAGACCCGGCATTCACCGCCGCGCGATGCGCCTTCGAAGCCCGGCTCACCAGCGCTGCGGCCAGCGGCGTCGGTCGTGCTGACCGTAAGCAGGAGGTTTTCGACCTTGTTCTTCGATTCCACCGATTCGAAGACCGGAATTTCGAGTTTCTCGATCGTCTGAATCGCGACCGGGACCGCGATAAGGAAGATGATCAGAAGCACGAGCATCACATCCACCAATGGGGTGGTGTTGATGTCGGACATCGGGGTCTCCCCGCCTCCCATCGAAATCGCCATTGCCTATTTCCTATCCCTTAAAATTTCAGTCGTCGTGTGGACCGGGCGGAAGCGAAGGTTCGCCTCGCTCCCGCCGCTCATCCGGAATTTACGACTTGGTCGGCGGGGTGCGGACACCGCCCGAGGTGGTTGCAGGCTTCGGAGCCACTTTCGGCTTGCTTGCAGCGCTGGCAGCGACGGTCGGCTTAACCGCGCCGTTCGAACCGATGTAAGCGACGATGTCGTTCGAGAAGTCGGTCATCAGCGCGTTGATGCGGCGATTGCGCGACTGCAGCCAGTTAAAGGCAAGCACGGCAGGCACAGCCACGAGCAGACCGATTGCGGTCATGATGAGTGCTTCACCAACAGGCCCTGCGACCTTGTCGATAGACGCCGAACCTTCAATGCCGATGTTGATCAGAGCGCGGTAAATACCGATCACCGTACCGAGCAGACCGATGAACGGCGCGGTAGCGCCGACCGATGCGAGGAACGACAGACCGCCCGAAAGCGACTGGTTGATGGTGTCCTGCGAGTGCGCGAGTTCTTCTTCGACGAAGTGGATCTCGTTGCCGGCACCTTCCATCTTGGAGTGGTGCTCCTGAGCGGTAACCGCGTCATCGGCGAGCTGACGCCATGCGCTGTTCTTTTCGAGCTTGGTTGCGCCTTCTTTCAGCGAAGGAGCGCGCCAGTACGAGCTTTTGACGGCCTTGTACTGCTTCATCACCTTGTTCTGTTCGAACAGCTTGGTGAACAGGATGTAGAACGATCCGACCGACATGATGACCATCACGCCGAGGATCGACCAGGCGACAGGGCCGCCTTCTTCCATGGCCTTCCAGAAACCGAATTCGTTTACCGGCGCATCGGTGGCTGCGGCCGTAAGAGTGTAAAGGTTCATTGCGAGTATTCCTCTTGAAAATTTCGTCTCATTCCATGTGCCTTCTTGATTTGGGCACACCCGAAAAGCGTCATCAGTTCAAACGATAAGTAATCCGCGTCGAATAGCTGCCGGTCGTAGGATCGCCAGCGTCGTTGAGAGCTGGATTGAACCGGGCATAACGTTCCATCCCGCGGCAGGCTGCATCGTCAAGGATGCTCGAGCCGCTGGAAGAGGTTACAGAACAGCCGGTCGCACGCCCATCAGCGGTCACGGTGACGCGAACGCCAACCGTGCCTTCGATCTCTTCGCGCAGTGCACGCGAGGGATAGTTTTCCTGAATACGGGCTGCCCAGCGACGCTCTCCGCGGGTCGTGGGACCACGCGCCAGAGACGGCGGCGGCGGCGCCGGAGGCGCAACCGGTGCGGGCGGCGGAATAAGCAGGGCAGGCGGTGCGGGCGGCGGAATTTCAGACTGGGTCTGAATCTGCGGCGGAGCCGGTGCGATGCTAATCGGAGGCGGAGGTGCCACAGGTGGCGGTGGTGCCGTCACTTCCTCAGGCGGGGGTGGCGGTTCGTCCGGCTCTTCAGGGGGTGGGGGCTCCTCAATGTCGACCGTGGTAACGCGCTCTACGACCTCTTTAACGGCCGAAATGGCCAGGCCGGAAATGAGCAGATACCCGATCAGCACATGGATCACCGCCACGATGACAATGGAAACAACCTTGTTCCCACTCATTTGTTGGTCAGCGTAGGCCATCCAGTCGCTTTCTCTCCATCACTCAGGCCGGCAGACATACCGGCGCAATTCTCACGTCAGGCCCGAATCAGATGCTTCCGAATCGGACCGCGAAGACGCGAATCCCAGAATATTTAACCTCACCGGAACGTCGCTGGTTCCCAATCATTGGCCAGTCTCCGCCCTGCGAGACGCCCACATATAGCATATGAACGGCGTATCTGCTCGCATGGACGATGTCCCCGATTGCCGTGCGAGCGGGGAAGGCTTTAACGGTCAACCCCTAGGCAATCAAACGCTTTATCGGTTGAGGGCCGATTCACGGCGCTTCCCCTCCGATGCCAAAGTGTGCGAATAATGCCGCTGGGCTCGCGTAGGATTTCTGGACCATGACCATCATTAACCGAAATTTAAGGACTGAATTCAAGGGGCTAGGCGCGCTTGCCGCCGCCGCGCTGTTTGCGTTGGGCGGCGGCGGCACGGTTGCCGCGCAAGATCGAGCGGCCTCGGCGGCCAGCCTTGCCGAAATGGCGACCTATGCCGACCTGGTCGATCTGGCCGAACGCAGCGACCTTGTAATCCGCGCAGAGATTCGCCGGCAGAGCGAAGTCAGCCGCGAACGCGCACCGGGCCTGGAGCCTGGATATACGCGCTTGTATATAGAGGCGGAAACACTCGCGCTGATCGCTGGCGACACCGCCATCGGCGAATCGCTGGTCTACCTCGTCGATGTCCCGCTCAACGAAAGGGGCAAGGCGCCCAAGCTCAAGAAACGGGAAGTCATCCTCTTTGCCGACGCGCTGCCGGGCCGCCCGGCGACCAAGCGTGGCCGCGAAATCCAGCTCACCGCCGAGAATGCGCAGCTTGATTATTCGCCCGCCTTCGAAGCGAAGCTGAGGCCCGTCCTTGCTTCCTTGGCCCGGGCGGGCAAGCCTCCCCGGATCGAGGGTATCGCAGATGCGTTGGCGGTGCAGGGCACGTTGTCGGGAGAATCGGAGACGCAGATTTTCCTCGATACGCAGGACAATTCGCCGGTTTCGCTGACGGTGCTGCGCCGTCCGGGACAGAACCCGGTTTGGGGCGTGTCATGGGGCGAGATCATCGATTCCGCCGCGCGTTCGCCTGATCCGCAGACGCTGCGCTGGTATCGCCTCGCCTGCTCGCTTCCAGCGGAGCTTCCGAGCAGCGCTAACCTCGCCCGCGATCCCGCAGCGCGCAGACTGGCGGCGGAGGATTATGCTTTCGTGATTGACGAACTCGGCAAGTGCGATCGCGCGATCACCGGATGACCGCCTGAGCAGGCGGTGCCCGGATTGGGCGCTCCGGCTTGACCGTATGCCCACTTGGTTTAAGCGCGATCTATTGCATTGCAGCATCGGAGCGCTTTCTTGTCTGACACGAACTCCTCATCGCCATTACGCATAGCGATCGCCGGTCTCGGCACGGTCGGTGCAGGGGTCATCCGGCTGCTGGGCACAAACCGCGATCTCATCGCGGCGCGCGCCGGGCGCGAGATCGAGGTTGTGGCGGTGAGCGCGCGCGATCGCACGCTCGATCGCGGCGTCGACATCTCTGGATATGCCTGGGAAGACGACATGACCGCGCTCGCCGAGCGTGAAGATGTCGACGTACTGGTGGAGCTGGTCGGAGGCTCCGACGGGCCGGCGCTTGCGGCATCGCGCTCCGCGCTCAAAGCGGGCAAAGGTCTTGTCACCGCCAACAAGGCGATGATCGCGCATCATGGACTCGATCTGGCAGAGCTTGCCGAAACCGCCAACGTCCCGCTGAAATTCGAAGCTGCCGTCGCAGGCGGCATTCCGGTGGTCAAAGGGCTGCGCGAGGGCACATCGGCCAATGCGCTCACCAATGTCTACGGTATCCTAAACGGCACCTGCAATTACATCCTGTCCGAGATGGAAGAGACTGGGGCGGACTTCGCCGAAACGCTCGCCGAAGCACAGAAGCTGGGATATGCCGAGGCCGATCCGACCTTCGACATCGAAGGCGTGGATGCAGCGCACAAGCTGGCCATCCTCGCCGCCATCGGGTTCGGCGCGCGGGTCGATTTCGCTGCCGTCCACACCACCGGCATCGTGCAGGTGCGCGCTGCCGACATTGCGCAGGCCGACGCGCTCGGCTTCGTCATTCGACTGATCGCACAGGCCGACGTCGAGGGGGACGGCGACAATGCCCGGCTGCTTCAGCGCGTCCGCCCGTGCCTCGTCACGAAAGAGCACCCGCTGGCCCCGGTCGATGGCCCGACCAACGCGGTCGTCGCCGAAGGGAATTTCTCGGGCAGACTGCTGTTCCAGGGCGCAGGAGCGGGCGACGGCCCGACCGCGAGCGCTGTGGTCGCGGATCTGATCGATATCTGCCGCAGCGAAATCGGCGCACCGTTCTCGATGCCGGTCGGCCAGCTTGCCGCGCTGCCGCCAGCCGAGCCGGGGCACCGGATGGAGCGGACCTATATCCGTTTCACCGTCAATGACCGGCCGGGCGTGCTTGCGGAAATCACCGCTGCCATGCGCGATGCGGACGTATCTATCGAAAGCCTGATCCAGCAGGGCCGCGCGAATTATGGCGAGGAAGTGCTCGTGGCGATGGTGACGCATGAAGGGCCCGAACGGTGCGTTCGCAAGGCGCTCGACCTGCTCGAAGGATCCGACAGCCTGACCGGCGATCCGCTCGTCATGCCGATCTTGCCGAACTGACCTATTCGTCTTCCGTCCGGCTGCGAGCCGGCGGAAGGCCAAGTGCCTTGCGCGCCCGGTTCACATCATCCTCGTTCAGCCCGTCGGCATCTTCCAGAGGCGGGAGGCCCCGCGCGATCCGGTCCGCATCCGAGCCTTCCGGGGCATCGGGCAGTGCTTCAACATCTATGATGAGAGCGGGGTCTTTCGGGCATGACGGGATCAGGCAGAGGCCGCCAACCGTCGGCGCGCCGCGAAATATGCCTGCGCCCGCCACGTCGGGGGCGAGGATGTCTCCTGCAAAGGCCGTCTCCTCGGCGTAGCGCCGCTGCGCTTCGGCGCGGCTCCCGCTGTAGTAATTGCCCGGATCATCGCCGATCTGCCGGCAAACGATAATTTCGCCGGTAACCGTCGCGGCATCCACATCCTCTTCGCACTCACGGATATCGGCCTCGCTCGGCGGGCGCGCTTCCGGTGGAGGCGCTAGGATATCGATCCGAACAGTGTCCCGCGCCTCGTTCTCGGGCTCGTCATCCTCCTGCGCGAGCGCTCCGGCGGCGTTGAGCCCGGTGAGCCCGGCCAGCAAAACGCCAGCGAACCGAAGGCGTCTTGCGCGGATCATTCGGGCTGGCTGTCTGTCGGCGGTGCCTCGAGTCCGAGCTTGCGCCGACGTTCGGCTATTTCCTCGGGCGTCGGTTCGGGATCTTCGCCAAGCGGCGGCAATCCGCGCGCAATCCTGTCAGCATCCGATCCCTCGGGCGCTTCGGGCAAGGCTTCGACATCGATCAGAAGCGCCGGCGGCGGCACCGATCCAAATCCGATGGCATTGCCGTGATTGGCGATGCCGAACGTGTTGGGCGTGCTGATACCCTGTGTCCGCTCGGCATAGCGGCGCTCCCAATCTTCCTTGTTCCACGAACCATCGCTTGCTTCGCCGAGCTGACGGCAGACGACGATTTCGCCCGCAATGCGCCCGGCATCGGCCTCTTCTTCGCAGTCTTCTTCGAGTAGCTGGTCCGATTCCTCGCGCGGAACGGTGACCGAAAGGTCCAGCCGCTGAGGGCGACGCCGCGGTGCGACCTGCGCTTCGTCGGCTTCTGTGGATTCTTCTGCCGCGGGCGTCACGCCGCCGTCATCCTGGGCCGATAGCGCAGCGGGCATAGCAAGCGATGCGGCGAGGATCACAGGCAGTGCAGAAAAGCGCAAAACGGGCTCAGCATTGCTCGACAAGCCCGTCTCCTTCGGCTTAAGCGATTGGTAGGTCACCGTGCACGTTCGGCTGCGCGATGGAAAGAGGACAGGGACTGAATTTGTCATGAACACCCCCGATAAGACAGACGTTCTCGCTGATAAAGAACCAAAATCCGGGAGCGCGCTGGACCGTGTGCTGGTGCTCGAAATGGTGCGCGTGACGGAGGCGGCCGCGGTGGCTGCAGCGCAGCTGGTGGGCCGCGGAGATGAGAAGGCAGCCGATGCTGCTGCTGTCGAGGCAATGCGCCGCGCTTTTGATACGCTCTACATGGATGGCACCGTGGTCATCGGAGAGGGTGAGCGCGACGAAGCGCCGATGCTTTATATAGGGGAGAAGGTCGGCGGCGCGCCGGGCAAGGGACCGAAGATCGACATCGCGCTTGATCCGCTGGAAGGCACGACGATCACGGCCAAGGCCGGGCCAAACGCGCTTGCCGTTCTGGCCGCAGCCGAAGAAGGCTGCCTGCTCAACGCGCCCGACGTTTACATGGACAAGCTGGCCGTCGGGCCCGGTTATCCCGAAGGCGTTATCGACCTTGCCAAAAGCCCGAGCGAGAATGTGAAATCGGTCGCAGCGGCAAAGGGTGTGGAGCCCTCGCAGATCATCGTGTGCGTGCTCGACCGGCCGCGCCATGCCGATCTGATCGCCGAGCTGCGCTCCCTCGGATGCGGCGTCGTGCTGATCGGCGATGGCGATGTGGCGGGCGTGATCGCCGTGACGGACGAGGACACCACGATCGACATGTATATGGGGCAGGGCGGCGCACCCGAAGGCGTGCTTGCCGCGGCTGCCCTGCGCTGCGTCGGCGGTCAATTCAATGGCCGGCTGGTGTTCCGCAACGACGATGAGCGCGCGCGGGCGGGCAAGTGGGGCATCGACGATCTCGACCGCATCTACAAACTAGAAGATCTCGCCAAGGGCGACTGTATCTTCGCCGCGACCGGCGTTACGGCGGGATCGCTGCTCGATGGTGTAAAAAAGCGCCGCAAGCATACCGGCGAAACGATCATGAGCACCGACAGCGTCGTGATGCGCGCATCAAGCGGCACGGTGCGCTGGGTTCGCGGGGAGCACCGTATAGCTTCGTAGCGCAGCCACGCGCTGCAATATTGCCGATCAGCGCCGGTTCATCATATTGAGTGTGATGTGCAGTTTCCGCTGTGCTTTGCGCTCATGTAAGGGAACCCCGCGTGCTCCGCCCGATCTCGGCACTCCTGCTGTTATGCTCCACCGCTGCGCTTGCCGCGCAGGGCGGGGAGACGGAGCAAGATGCGCCGCAGCAGATCACCTTGGACCGGGCGGCTGATGCGGCCTTGCGGTCTGTCCGCCCGACACTGCCTGAATGCGCCGCCGGATGCCTGACCCCGCACGAAGCCGTCGCGCTCGCCTATGCGGCAGGCGAAAACGCCCCGCGCCCAGGGCGCTTCCTGCTCGACATTCGCGGCGGCGGGCGCAGTCTTACCGGAGAGCTGACCGACCTCTTCTTCGTCAACTCGCAGGCTGGATATGCGCAGCTCGGCACGCTCACCATCGCGTTCGAGCCCGATGCGCTCTGGGCTCTGTTGAGGCGGGCGCGTACGTGCGCGGGCAGCCTTGAGAACGGCGTGATCGAAGTGCGCGGCTGCCACGCGGATGCGAATTTCGACCTCAATATGTTCACGATGATGCAGCGGCTGGGCAATCGGCGGGTGGTGGTCGATGGCGAAGTGCAGCTGCAATGGATCGATGCGCGCACCGGCAGGCCCAGCCCGGTCGCCAACAAGCGCGGCGAGAATGAGCTCGGATACTACCAGACCTGGGTCCGCGTGACCGATGCCGATCAGGTCATTTTCGTTTACGAGGAATAAGTGCTGCATACCGGCCAGCGCGAGCCACCCAGCTGACGACAAGCGCGGCGCATCTGTTGCAATCCCATGACTCATCGTTAGGCGAGACGTACCAGTTCAGCACCTCGGGGATTCGCGACCCATGAAGATCATGTCCGGCAATTCGAACCTGCCGCTCGCCCGTGCCATCGCAGGCTATCTCGAAATGCCGCTCACCGATGCGAGTGTCCGGCGGTTTGCCGATGAGGAAGTGTTCGTCGAAATTCACGAGAACGTGCGCGGCGAGGACGTCTTCATCGTCCAGTCGACCAGCTATCCCGCAAACGACAACCTGATGGAACTGCTCATCGGGATCGACGCGCTGCGGCGGGCCTCGGCGCGCCGTATCACGGCGGTGATCCCGTATTTCGGTTATGCCCGGCAGGATCGCAAACCCGGCCCCCGCACGCCTATTTCGGCGAAGCTGGTGGCCAATCTCGTGACCGAAGCAGGGGCGGACCGTGTCCTCGCGGTCGATCTTCACGCCGGCCAGATCCAGGGCTTCTTCGACATTCCGACCGACAATTTGTACGCCGCACCGGTGATGGCCGCGGATATCCAGGCACGCTACGGCGATCAGGATCTGATGGTGGTCTCGCCCGATGTCGGCGGTGTGGTGCGCGCCCGCGCATTGGCAAAGCGGCTCGACAACGCGCCTCTCGCCATCGTCGATAAGCGCCGCGATCGCCCCGGCGAAAGCGAAGTGATGAACATCATCGGTGAGGTCGAAGGGCGCCACTGCATCCTGATCGACGACATAGTCGACTCGGGCGGCACGCTCTGCAATGCGGCCGATGCCCTGCTGGAAAACGGTGCGAAGTCGGTCGCTGCCTATATCACGCACGGCGTTTTGTCAGGCGGAGCGGTGGCGCGGATCGACGGTTCGCAGCTCAAAGAACTGGTCATCTCGGATTCGATCCGCCCGACCGAAGCGGCAGAGAAGTCCGATCGTATCCGAATCATGACGATCGCCCCGCTGGTTGGAGAGGCAATCCGCCGCATCGCCGATGAAAGCAGCGTCAGCTCACTCTTCGACTGACGCGGCCTCGCCTATTTGAAACTCGCGATCGACGGATCTCGCCAAGGCGGCGGGGTGTCCGGATCGATGCGGCCCAGCGCTTCCAGCCGCCGCGCCTGACGCGCTTCTAACGTTATCGTCATGAATGGCTGCGGCGTCGTCGCAAATTTGCGCGGAGTGATCCCGAAGAACGCCTTGAACTCGCGGATCATATGCGACTGGTCGAAGAACCTGAGCGCAGCCTCTTCGGCCTCGCGGTCATCGGCAACACCGCGCAGATGGGCGGCGATATCGAGTGCGCGGGCCCGGCGCAGCACTTGCGTCGCGGTCTGTCCGTAGGCCGCCTTGATCATGCGCTCCAGCCGCCGTCGCTCGATTGCATGCTCATCGGCAAAGTCCGAGATCTGCATATTGGGATCCCGAAAAACCTCTTTATCGAATTCCTCGATGATCGGATCGGGTTTGACCCGCCCGGTGCGCTCGATCAGGCTTTCGATCAGTTTTTCGGCAACGCGCATCCACCGTTCAGGAGATGCTGCGGGATCGAACCATTCCAGCAATTGCGCGCTGGTGCCCCATTCGGTGTCGCCGTAAATGTGGTCGTAGAGGATGATCCGGTCGAGCGTGCTCGAAACCTCCGGGCCCTGCAGCGCGGCCATAGCGCCTGGCTTTAACCAGACGCCCATAGTGGCGAAGGAATCGCGAACGGTTACGGCCATGCGCTTCGTATTGGGACCGAAAAGCAGGGCGCTGGGGCCATACCGTCCCACACCATCGCGGGTCTGCGCCGTCCATGAACCGCTGAACAAGACTCGCAGAACTGGTGCATCGGAGATCAGGCCGCATTTGATTTCCACGCCCGGATCGAGATCGACCCTTGTCGAGTAAACCCGCGCGGCCCACGGGGCAATTTCCTTAGCCGGTGCGCGGTTGATCGAAAGCGGCTCGCCGGCCTTCGAATAGCCGTGGGCAGAGCGTAGTTCGGGACCTGCTCCACTGAAATGGTGTTCGACGGGCGTCGGTTGCCCTGAATTGTTCGCCCCCATGGAGCCCATTTTCGACCCTGACTTCTTTTTTGCCTTGGATGCGACCCCGAGAGAAAAACTAAGTTCGGATTTTTCAATTGGAGTGCTTTTACAGGTCTTCGGCGAAGGCGGCAAACTCGTATGTTAAGTTCGACTACAAATATTTGACCAAGCGATATTTCCAGTGCTTAGGCATCGCTGCCCACAGTGCCTTGACTGGAATACCTTGCATGACCCGTTCCGATCTTGATCTTGCTAATGCCCTAGCCGATGCCGCGCGTGCAGCGATCCGCCCGCTGTTCCGCGGTAAGTGGAGCGAGAAGCGTAAGGCCGATCGATCCTATGTGACCGAGGCGGATCGGGCTGCCGAAGCAGCGATGCGCAAGCTCGTCGAAGACCAGTGCCCCGAGGATGGCATTATCGGTGAAGAATACGGTGCGACAAACGAAAGCGCCGGTCGCCAATGGGTGCTCGATCCGATCGATGGCACGACCAGTTTCATCGCGGGCCGTCCCATTTTCGGCACGCTGATCGCGCTTATGCAGGACGGCTGGCCCGTTCTTGGTGTGATCGATCAACCGATTGCGGGTGAACGCTGGATTGGGCGCCTTGGCGAGGGCACCACTTTCAACGGCAAGCCTGCGCGAGTGAGCCCGTGCAAGGAATTGTCTGAAGCGGTGCTCGGCACCACGACCCCGCATCAATTCACCGGCGACGATGTCGATGCTTTTATGGGCGTCGCGAAGTCGGTGGCCGAGCGCAAGATCATCTACGGAGGCGATTGCTACAATTACGGTCTCGTCGCCAGCGGTCATGTCGATCTCGTGGTCGAAGCCGGCCTGAAACTGCATGATTATGCGGCGCTTGTTCCCGTGGTCGAAGGAGCAGGCGGGATGATGAGCGACTGGCAGGGCAACCCAATCGATGCGCAAAGCGATGGCCGCGTCATCGCTCTAGGGGACCCAGCGCGACTTGAAGACGTTCTTGAAGCGATGGGATGATACCCCGACGCAAGAAAAGGACTTTTCATGCCTCATATGGAAACAAGCGGAATAGAGAATTGGACGCCTGAAAACCTGCCGGATCTCTCCGGCAAACTGTGCATCATTACCGGGGGAAACTCGGGCATCGGTTTCGAGGCGGCAAAGCTCCTCGCGCGCCAGAATGCTGATGTGGTGATTGCCGCACGAAACGAGATGAAAGGCAAACAGGCGCTCGCCAAGATCGTCAATCTGGGAGAGGGCCGGTGCGAGCTGCTTAAAATCGATCTCGCCGATTCCTCATCGATCCGGGATGCCGCGAAAGAAGCCCAGGACCGTTTCGGAGCGATTGCCGCGCTGATCAACAATGCGGGCGTAATGCAGACTCCCAAGCAGAAAACTGCCGATGGGTATGAGATGCAGCTGGGTACCAACCATCTCGGGCATTTCTTGTGGTGCGCGCTGATGTTTGATCAGGTCGATGGGCGCGGCGGCCGGGTCGTTACGGTGTCGAGCATTGCGCACAAGTTCGGCCGCATCGACTTCGACAATCTGATGATGGAGCGCGGATATGACGCCAGCCGCGCTTACTTTCGATCGAAGCTAGCCAACCTGCTGTTCGCGATGGAGCTGCACCGGCGCCTGGATAAAGCAGACTCGCGCATCAAGTCGATCGCCTGCCATCCGGGCTATTCGGACACCGAATTGCAGTTCAGCGGTCCGACGGCGGTGCTCAAGGCGATTTACAAGATCACCAATTCTATCATCGCCCAGCCGGCAAAGCTCGGGGCGTACCCGACCGTGCTCGCTGCTGCGGATCCCGATGCGGTGAGCGGCGGGTATTACGGCCCCACCGGGTTCTTCGACGCGCGTGGGCCGGTCGGCGATGCCGATGTTGAGCCGCGCGCCCTGGATGAAGACGTGGCGCGGCGTCTGTGGGAGGTCAGCGAGGAATTGGTGGGAGAAAGCTTCGAGGTTTAGACGCTTTCCTACAGATACGCCGAAGAGGCATTGTCGGGGGATGATTGCGACCCATCTTGACCTCGGACCCGATGCTGCCTTGTGCATGACCAACGGCACCGCACGTGCGGACAGCTTTTCGCCTCAGGACCGTGTAACATGCGGTCCATGTCTCAGCCGCGTGGTGGCCTCGGAGCGGCGTGCGACATGCGCGAATCGCTTGCATCGCGGCGCAAAACCGCTATGTGCGCGTCCTTCAACGACACAGATTGCGAGTCCGGCCTGGCGACAAGGGCTGCCAGGGCTGGTCCAATGTGTCTCTGACTTAAGGAGATAGAAATGCCCAAGCTTAAGACCAAAAGCGGCGTGAAGAAGCGCTTCAAGATCACCGCTTCGGGTAAGGTCAAGCATGGCGTCGCTGGTAAGCGTCACCGTCTGACCCACCACAATGCGAAGTATATCCGCCAGAATCGCGGCACCACCGTCATCTCGGATGCCGATGCCAAGACGATCAAGAAATGGGCGCCCTACGGGCTCGATTGATGGCTGAGCGGGCGGACGCCTGCTCCCTCACTTAGACACAAGGATATACAGATATGCCTCGCATCAAACGCGGCGTTACCACCCGCCAGAAGCACAAGCGTCTCCTCGAACAGGCCAAGGGCTATCGTGGTCGCCGCAAGAACACCATCCGCGTCGCGCGTCAGGCCGTCGAGAAAGCCGGCCAGTACGCCTATCGCGATCGCCGCATCAAGAAGCGCAACTTCCGCGCTCTCTGGATTCAGCGTATCAACGCAGCCGTTCGCGCCGAAGGCCTGACCTATTCGCAGTTCATGCACGGCGTGAAGCTCGCCGGTATCGAGCTCGACCGTAAGGTGATGGCCGATCTCGCGATGAACGAAGAAGCGGCATTCAAGACGATCATCGCACAAGCGAAGAGTGCTCTGCCGAACTGAACGGCTATAACCGCCATTGCCGAAGGGCATGAGCGGCTAATGAGATAAAGGGGCGGCGCGTCGGCGACTGCCCCTTTTCTTGCTTACCAAGCAGGCGAAGTCGATTTGTAAGAATCTGCCAATTTCCTTGTACAGACTCGCCAATTGCTGCACATGCAACTGCTATGGTGGCTGGGAACCGAAAGGGAGGGGTCGATGAGCCGGACTACAAGGTCCGCAGCCACTTCTACACCCCGCCAAGCGAGTTCGACGGCTGCTTCACGACCTTCTATCATATGACGTTGCAGGTCGAAGACGGCAAAACGGTACAAGACTACCTCCAGCCGGAATGGAGCAACATCCGGTTCTTTAGCGGCGATCAGCCCAGAGCGGAAATAGCCGGATCGCGCGTTACCGGGGCTTGTTTCAATGCGACGGGACCAAGTTCGTTGCCATGTCGTTTTGAGCTTGGCACGTCTGAGATGTGGGGCATTGGTCTTCTCCCGCTCGGTTGGTCACGCTTTATCGACGCCGATGCGCACGGTCTGGCAAACACGCTGTGGGACGGATCGCAGCATTCCGCATTCGCGAAGTTCGACAGCCTTTCGAAGGTGCTGTGCGATGTCGAGGCGACGCCTGAGGAACAGGTCGCACACATCGTCGAGACCATGAACCAATTGATGCGACACAATCGTGATGAACCGAAAATCCTGCGCGTTCACAAGGCTCTGGTCGACGGGGCCTATCTCGCGGTCAAGGATCTGGCCGATGCATGCGGGATGAGCATTCGCACTTTAGAGCGAGTCTGCCGACGTTACTTCGGCTTCACTCCGAAACGGCTGATGCGCCGCCAGAGGTTCATTCGCAGCCTCACGACATTCATGTTGCACCACGGCACGCGCTGGACCGAGGCGATGGATGCCGAATATCACGACCAGGCGCAGTTTACCCGTGAGTTCCACGAATTCATGACGATGAACCCGAGTGAATACGCAGCGCTCGATCATCCGATCCTCTCATCCTTCATGGAGGCCCGGGCGCGGGTGTGGGGGAGCGCAGCGCAGGCTCTCGACGTTCCGACCAACTGAGCGCCGGTTCGGCCCGGTTGTTCGCTCGAAAAACCTGCCTCAGCGCGCATTGCATCTTTGCCTTGTCCGCCATTTCTCGCTAGCGGACGCGCTCATTTGAATGAGCCATGACATGACCGATTTGACACAACAGAAAAATGAGGCGCTGACAGCGATTGCCGGGGCAGCCTCGCTCGACGCTCTCGATGAAGAGCGCGTGGCGGCGCTCGGGAAAAAGGGCTGGGTAAGCCTAGCGCTGAAGACGCTTGGCGGCATGAGCCCGGAAGAGCGGCAGCAGGCCGCACCCGCGATCCAGGCTGTGCGCGCCGAGATAGCCGAGGCGATCGAGCTGAAGAAAGCGCAATTGGAAACGGCCGAGCTCGAAGCAAAGCTCGCGAGCGAAACAATCGACCTTACTCTGCCGGCGCCCGCGCAGGCGAAGGGTTCGGTCCATCCGGTTAGTCAGGTCATGGACGAGCTGGCGGAGATCTTCGCCGATCTCGGCTTCGAAGTTGCGACCGGGCCGGAGATCGAGGACGATTGGCACAACTTCACCGCGCTGAACATGGATGAGAGTCATCCTGCGCGCGCGATGCACGACACGTTCTATTTCCCGGACAAGACCGCCGATGGCGGCGAGATCCTCCTGCGCACCCACACTTCTCCGGTGCAGATCCGCTCGATGCAGCAGGTCGCCAAGGAGAATTCTGGCGGCGCGCCAATGCGCCTGATCGCGCCGGGGCGCGTCTATCGCTCCGATAGCGACGCAACTCATACGCCGATGTTTCATCAGGTCGAAGGGCTGGTGATCGACCGGAATATCCATCTCGGCCACCTCAAATGGACGCTGGAAACCTTCTTGAAAGCTTTCTTCGAGCGCGACGACATCGTTCTTCGCCTCCGCCCCTCTTACTTCCCTTTCACCGAGCCGAGCGTGGAAGTCGATGTCGGCTATTCTCACGAAGGCGGCCGCCGCGTTGTCGGCGGATCGGGCGACGATGCCGGACATGACTGGATGGAACTTCTCGGCAGCGGCATGGTCAATGCGCGCGTGCTCGAAATGGGCGGGTTCGATCCTCAGGTCTGGCAGGGCTTTGCCTGGGGACTCGGCGTCGACCGGCTCGCGATGCTCAAATACGGCATGAACGATCTGCGCGCTTTCTTCGATGGCGATCCGCGCTGGCTGTCGCATTACGGGTTCTCCCCGTTCGATCAGCCGACGCTTTCGGCTGGTGTGGGAGCGGGCGCATGAAATTCTCGACCACATGGCTGAAAGACCATCTCGAAACCGATGCGTCGCTTCAGGAAATCGTCGATACGCTGAACGCGATTGGGCTTGAAGTCGAAGGTGTTGAGGACCCGGCAGAGAAGCTCGCGGGCTTCACCGTGGCCAAGGTTTTGACCGCAAAGAAGCACCCGGATGCCGACAAGCTGCAGGTGCTGACAGTCGACACCGGTGAGGGCGATCCATTGCAGGTCGTTTGCGGCGCGCCCAATGCGCGTGCGGGCATGATGGGCGTGCTCGGTCAGCCCGGCGCGGTCGTCCCGTCGAATGGCATGGAACTGCGCAAGAGCGCGATCCGCGGAGTCGAATCCAACGGTATGATGTGCTCGGTGCGTGAACTTGAGCTGGGCGAAGATCATGACGGGATCATCGAACTGCCCGAGGATGCGCCGGTCGGGTACAGCTTTGCCGATTATCATGGCTCCTCGCCGATCATCGACGTTGCGATCACCCCCAACCGCCCCGATTGCATGGGCGTGTACGGCATAGCGCGCGATTTGGCGGCAGCGGGTCTAGGCACGCTCAAGCCGATTGCTTTCCCGGAATTCACTGCCGAGGGCGCGTGCCCGGTCGAAATCCGCACAGACGATCCGGAAGGCTGTCCTGCATTCTATGGCCGCGTGATCAAGGGCGTGAAGAACGGCCCGTCGCCTGATTGGCTTGTGCAGCGATTGAAGAGCGCGGGCCAGCGACCGATTTCGCTGCTGGTCGACCTCACCAATTACCTGATGCTGGCCTTTGGTCGCCCAGCGCATGCCTACGACGTCGCCAAGCTTCACGGAGCCGTGGTCGCCCGGCGCGCGACGAAAGGCGAGCAGGTCCTGGCGCTAAACGAAAAGACCTACACGCTCGATGAGAGCATGGTGGTGATCGCCGACGACAAGGAAGTGCACGACATTGCCGGAATCATGGGCGGTGAGAATTCGGGCGTGCAGGACGACACGACCGACGTGTTGCTCGAAATCGCCTATTTCGATCCGCCGCGCATCGGCGTGACCGGGCGCAAGCTGGGCCTCGCCTCTGATGCGCGCACGCGGTTCGAACGAGGAGTTGACCCGGCGTTTCTGCAGGAAGGACTCGACCTTTTGACAGGACTGATCGTCGAGCTCGCTGGCGGGCAAGCGAGCGAAGCCGTTCAGGCTGGATCGCCGCCGAGCGAGCCGAAAGTGCTCAGCTTCGACACCGCTCGCACAGTCAGGCTAGGCGGGGTCGAGGTTTCGGCAGACGAGCAGCGCCGCATCCTCGAGAGCCTTGATTTCGCGGTTGGCGACGACTGGCAGGTGACCTGTCCGCTGCGTCGGCACGATATCGAAGGGCCAGCCGATCTGGTCGAGGAAGTTGTACGCATTCACGGCCTAGACAAGGTCGAAAGCGTCGCCCTGCCGCGGGTCGAGGGCGTCGCCCGTCCGACAGCGACGGCGGATCAGGTTGTCGAGCGCAAACTGCGCCGCGCCGCTGCGGCCAGCGGCTTGAACGAGGCGATCACGTGGTCATTCCTGCCAGAGGATGAAGCTGCGCATTTCGCCGATAGCGCCGCTCTTTGGGCGCTTGCCAACCCTATCAGCGAGGACATGAAGGTCATGCGGCCCTCGCTCCTTCCGGGCCTCCTCAACGCGGCCAAGCGGGCAGCAACACGCGGAAGCGCCTCCACTCGTCTGTTCGAAATCGGGCGCCGGTATTTCCGCGGCTCCGACGGGCTCAGCGATGAGCGCTCGACACTTGGCGTGGTGCTTGCAGGCGAAAAGACTGCGCGCAGCTGGGCCACTGGAAAAGCGCAGATGTTCGATGCCTATGATGCGAAGGCGGCTGCTACCCAGCTGCTCGAAGCGGCGGGTGCTCCGGCCGGCAATCTCATGGTCATGGGCGAGGCGGGCTCGCAGTTTCATCCCGGTCAATCCGGCACTTTGCGATTGGGGCCGAAAAAGGTGCTGGCACGCTTCGGCATGGTCCATCCGGCGACGCTGAAGGCGCTCGATGTCGATGGCCCAATTGCCGCGGTCGAAATCTTCCTAGATGCCATTCCGCAAAAGAAAGCATGGAAGGGCGCGAAGAGCTTCGCCCGGCCAAGCTTCACGCCGCCCGCGCTGCAATCGGTGACGCGCGATTTCGCCTTTCTGGTGCCCGAAGCTCTCCCTGCCGCCGAGCTGGTGCGCGCAGTCAAGGGCGCGGACAAGGCGAATATCACCGATGTGGGCGTGTTCGATGTTTTCGCAGGGCAAGGCGTGCCCGAGGGTCGCAAGTCGGTCGCCGTGGAGGTGACACTTCAACCCGCTGAGAAATCGTACAAGGACGCCGATCTGAAAGCGATTTCGGACGCGATTGTCGCTGCGGCGGCCAAGCAGGGGGCGGAACTGCGCGGTTAAAGCGCGTGCCGAAGCTCCATGTCGAACAGACGCACCTTTGCGATCATTTCACACCCCGATGCGGGTAAGACGACGCTGACAGAGAAGCTGCTGCTGCAGGGCGGCGCGATCCATCTTGCCGGCGAGGTGAAAGCCCGCGGCCAAGCGCGCCGCGCCCGCTCGGACTGGATGAAGATCGAGCAGCAGCGCGGCATCTCGGTCACATCCAGCGTCATGACGTTCGAAAAGGATTATGACGGTGAGACAATCACTTTCAACCTGCTCGACACGCCGGGGCACGAGGATTTCTCTGAGGACACTTACCGCACGCTGACAGCGGTCGACAGCGCAGTTATGGTGATCGACGCGGCCAAGGGCATCGAGCCGCAGACGCGTAAGCTGTTCGAGGTGTGCCGCCTGCGCAACGTGCCCATCATCACCTTCGTGAACAAGGTCGACCGCGAGGGGCGTGACCCTTTCGAAACGCTGGACGAAGTGGCCGATATGCTCGCGCTGGACGTGTCGCCGCAGATGTGGCCTATCGGAATGGGCGGTCAGTTCGAAGGGCTGCTGGATTTCGAAAGCGGCGAAGTCAGCCGCCCTGAAGGCCCGTCGAAGGAGTTTTTGGGAAAGCGCGACAGCGATCCTGAAATCCCGGAGGAATGGGCGGAGGAAGCCGAGCTTGCCAAGGTCGGCTATCCCGAATTCGATCTCGACGCCTACCGCAGCGGCGACCTGACGCCGGTCTATTTCGGGTCCGCGCTCAAGAGTTTCGGCGTGACCGAACTGATCGATGCGATTGCCAAACACGCCCCTCCTCCGCGCCCCCAGCCGGCCGGCGATGAGCAGATTGCACCGGGGCATGACGAGGTGACCGGCTTCATCTTCAAGGTGCAGGCCAATATGGACCCGAACCACCGCGACCGGATCGCCTTTATGCGGCAGGTTTCGGGCACGTTCAAACGCGGTATGAAGCTGACGCCCAGCGGTCTTGGCAAACCGATTGCGATCCATTCGCCGATCCTTTTTTTCGCGCAGGACCGCGAGATCGCCGACACTGCCGAGGCGGGCGACATTATCGGCATCCCGAACCACGGCACTCTGCGGGTCGGTGACACGCTTTCTGAAAAGGACGCGGTGCGCTTCACCGGCCTTCCGAACTTCGCACCCGAAATCCTGCGCCGGGTACAGCTGAAAGACCCGACCAAGACCAAGCAGCTGCGCAAGGCTCTGGATGATCTTTCGGAAGAGGGCGTGATCCAGGTTTTCTATCCTGAGATCGGCGCGCAGCACATTGTCGGCGTCGTCGGCCAGCTTCAGCTCGACGTGCTGATTTCGCGGCTTTCTGCCGAATACAAGGTGGAGGCTGTGCTCGAGGCGTCTCCGTTTGCGACGGCGCGCTGGCTCAAAGGCGAGCGCAAGGCGCTAGACGAATTCGAAAGCTTCAACCGCGCCAACCTCGCCCGCGACCGCGATGGCGACCTAGTGTTCATGGCGAAGAGTCCCTGGGACGTGAACTACCAGATCGAGAAGAACCCCGAACTGACCTTCTCCGCGACGAAGGAACGCTAGGCTTGCCGATGGCGCCGCATCGCGGCATGTGAGCGCGCATGAACGGCTATCAACCCTCGCGCTTCGGCCCCACTTCGCAGACATTCATTTCGCAGCGTCTGCGCCTCAATTACGAAGATTGGGGCGGACGGGGGAAGCCGCCGCTCATCCTCGTCCATGGCGGGCGCGATCATGCGCGCAGCTGGGACTGGACGGCCGAGGCCCTTCGCGATGAATATCACGTGATTGCCATGGATCACCGCGGCCATGGAGACAGTGATTGGGTGTCGGACGGCAATTATTCCGCCGGCGATATGGTCTACGACCTTGCGCAGCTGATCCACCAGCTCGGCGCAGGGCCGGTGCGCATGGTGGCGCATTCGATGGGCGGAAATGTGGCGCTGCGCTATGCCGGGATGTTCCCCGACATGGTAACGAAACTCGTTGCGATCGAGGGGCTGGGTCCGTCTCCCGAATGGAAGGAGGAGCAACGCAAGACCCCCTATCCGCAGCGAATGGCCGAATGGATTGAGAAAAAGCGCAAGGCCGCCGGGCGAACACCGCGCAAATATGAAAGCATCGAGGCCGCTTTCGCCCGGATGATCGAGGAGAACTCCTACCTCACCGAGGATCAAGCGCGGCACCTCACCGTCCACGGCGTCAACCGCAATGAAGACGGGACCTATAGCTGGAAGTTCGATCCGCACCTCAATGTCTGGGGCGTCGAGGATGTCGCCGACGAATTCATGGAAGCGACCTGGGGCGCGATCTCCTGCCCTACGCTGCTGCTATACGGTCAGGACAGCTGGGCTTCCAATCCCGAAAAGGATGGGCGCATCGAGCATTTCAGCACAGCGCGGGTCATCGAATTCGAAAAAGCGGGGCACTGGCTCCACCACGACCAATTTGATAGGTTCATCAGGGTGCTGCGCGACTTCCTCTGACGCGGCCGGAGATACGATATGGCTGACTTTTTCGACGCGCTTGATCCGAAGCACATCGCGATGATCGAAAAGCAGCCGATCTTTTTCGTCGCCACTGCCGCCCCAGATGCGCGCATCAATCTCAGCCCGAAGGGATATGACGCCTTCCGCGTCCTGTCGCCCACGCGGGTCGCCTATCTCGATCTCGGAGGGTCGGGCAACGAAACCCATGCCCACCTCGCAGCGGATGGACGGATCACCCTGATGTTCTGCAATTTCGACCGGCCCGCGCTGATCTTGCGCCTATATGGCACCGGTAAACCGGTTCTCCCGCAGGACGAGGGCTGGGAAGGCTTGGCCGAACACTTCACCCTGATGCCGGGCACGCGGCAGATATTCGATATTGCGGTCGAAAGCGTGCAAACCTCCTGTGGCTGGGGCGTGCCGTTCATGAGCCTTGAGAGCGAGCGGGAGACGCTTAAGAAAGCCCACCGCCAGAGCGATCCGGTAGAGTGGGAATCGAAGATGGCCAAGCGGACCAGCAGCATTGACGGCCTGCCGACCCGCGCAACCGATCGTTATATCTCCGGCGAGCAATAACGCAGCAAACGTGCGCAAGCAGCCCTCAATGCGCATCAATTCTGTGCGCACTGCCTAAATTATGACCAAAAGATTAAAATTTGGGCAGCACGAATTGTGCAGCTGCGAAGAAAGCTGCTGATTCCGCAACGTAACCCTTCTCACTGAAAAATGGCACGCCTCTTGCTGACTACTTGGCTGCCGGAACGGTTCCGGTGAGCCAAAGGGGGCCAGGCATGAAATTCATCATCGCCATTATTAAACCATTCAAGCTCGATGAAGTCCGCGAAGCGCTGGGAGCCATTGGCGTTGCCGGAATGACCGTTTCGGAGGTCAAAGGATTTGGCCGCCAGAAAGGTCAGACCGAAATCTACCGCGGTGCGGAATACTCCACCAACATGCTGCCCAAGGTTAAACTCGAAATCGCGGCAAGCGACGATATCGCCGCGCAAGTAGTCGAGACCATCCAGCAGACCGCGAACACCGAAGCCATTGGCGACGGAAAGATTTTCGTCCTCGATCTCGCATCGGCGACGCGCATCCGCACCGGCGAAGCCGGCGAAACCGCACTTTAATAGGGGGACAAGCATCATGAAGCGTACTTTCCTGAAACTTTCCGCCCTTGCCACCGGCACTGCACTGTTCGCGCAGCCCGCGCTTGCGGCCGCACCCGCCGCAGCTGCCGACGCAGTCGGCGGCGGAACCGCCTACATTCTCAACACGCTGCTTTTCCTGATCGGCGGTTTCCTGGTCATGTGGATGGCGGCGGGCTTTGCCATGCTGGAGGCTGGACTGGTCCGGTCGAAAAACACATCGACCCAGTGCCTCAAGAATATCGGCCTCTATTCGATCGCCGGTCTGATGTTCTGGGTGATCGGTTATTCGATCGCTTATCCCGGGTTTGCCGAGGGGTCGCTCGGCCTGTTCGGCATTGCCGGTTTTCCCTATGCGATGCAGGGCGTGGGCGAGGCTGACCTCGACACCGGCTATTCGGTCGCGTCGGATTGGTTCTTCCAGATGGTGTTCTGCGCCACCACTGCGTCAATCGTTTCGGGCACCGTGGCCGAGCGCGTGAAGATCGTACCGTTCTTCATCTTCGTGACGGTGCTCACCGGTATCATCTATCCAGTGGTTGTCAGCTGGGAATGGGGTGCAGGCTATCTCGATAGTGTGCACGGCTTCAGCGACTTTGCCGGGTCTACTCTGGTTCATTCGACCGGCGGCTGGGCGGCCCTCATGGGCGCGATCATAATCGGACCGCGCGCCGGTCGCTATGGCGCAGACGGCAAGGTCAACGTCTTCCCGGGTGCAAACATCCCGCTCGCTACGCTCGGAACGTTCATCCTCTGGCTTGGCTGGTTCGGTTTCAACGGCGCTTCGCAGCTGGCGATGGGCACTGTCGGCGACGTATCGGATGTGTCCAAGATCTTCGTGAACACCAACATGGCTGCTGCCGGCGGTGTGGTGGTTGCGATCATCCTGACGCAGATCCTCTACAGGAAAGTCGACGTCACCATGGCGCTGAACGGCGCGCTGGCAGGCCTCGTGTCGATCACCGCAGAGCCGCTTGCACCCACAGTGGGCCAGTCCATCCTAATCGGCGGCATTGGCGGTGCGATCGTGGTCTTTGCGGTCCCGATGCTCGACAAGTTCAAGATCGATGACGTCGTCGGCGCGATCCCGGTTCACCTGTTCGCAGGTATCTGGGGCACGATGATCGTTCCGCTGACCAATAGCGATGCCTCCTATGGCGGCCAGTTCGTCGGCGTTGCGCTGACGGCCGTCTGGGTCAGCCTTGCATCGGCAGTGGTCTGGTACGCCCTCAAACTCACCATCGGGGTCCGCCCATCCGAAGAGGCAGAGGTCGGCGGTCTCGACCACGCGGAGATCGGCGTCGAAGCCTATCCCGAATTCGCTCGGACGACCTGAGCGACACCAGTTTGGCGGGGGAAGAACTCTCTCCTCTCCCTCTTCCCCCGCCTCAACACGTTCCTCCTGCGAACGAACAGACTGACGATGGCCGGAGCGGCAAACCCGCTTCGGCCACTTTTTGTTGGGAAGACGCTGTGGCTGGCGTGTAACACAATTGTAAGAAAAATCATGACCTCGACAGGCCCTCTATTGCGCAAAATTACACACTGCAGTCATTTGCTTGCGCGGGAAGGCTGCGCCTTTCCCGATCTGGAGGAGAGAATCGATGAAATCCCCAAGCATCATCCAAAAAAACAAAATGTTACGCCGGGCGGGTCTCCTGGCCGGTTGCGCCGCGGTCCTCAGCGCCGCACCGGTTGCGGCGCAAGATTCCGAGAGCGTTGCGGAAGCCGAGGTCAGCGGCAATGTCATCATTGTTACTGCTACAAAGCGCGATGAAGATCTTCAGGACATCCCTTTTTCGATCAACGCGCAGACCGCCGAAGACATCCAGCGCAGCGGCGCGGTCAATCTCGAAGACGTATCGCGCCTCGTAGCTGGTCTTAGCATTCAAAATCTCGGACCGGGTCAAAGCCAGGTCGCGATCCGCGGCGTTTCCGCGGGCCAAATCGTCCGCGACCAGCCCGGCGTCAAGGAGCAGGTCGGCGTCTACCTTGATGAATCGGTGATTTCGCTCTCGCTATTTACGCCCGACCTCGACCTGTTCGACCTGAACCGTGTCGAGACCCTGAGAGGCCCGCAGGGGACGCTGTTCGGTTCCGGCTCGATCGGCGGTACCATCCGCTATATTACGAACCAGCCTAATCTCGACACCGTCGAAGGCATGATCGAGGCGGACCTCAACCTAGTAGATGTGGACGACATCGGTTACAGTCTGAAAGGAGCCGTCAATGTCCCGCTGGTCGAGGATGTCGCCGCCATTCGGGCGGTTGGATATTACACGCAGTTTGGCGGGTTCATCAATGCGCTGACCGATGACGGCATCATTGAGGATGTCAATTCGGGTGAGCGGTATGGCGGGCGGTTGGCGCTTACCGTCAAGCCTGTCGAGACCGTCACCATCACCCCGCGTATCGTCTATCAGGAAATCATATCCGACGGTTTCAACAGGCAGGAGACGTTCAATCTCTTCGCCAATCCCTTCACCACGACACGCCCACCCATCCAGCTGGGCGAGCGCGAGCAATTCCTGCGCCTGCGCGAAGAATTTCGCGACGAAACGCTGATTGCAGATCTGGTAGTGGATGTGGAGCTCGGCGGAACGATCCTGACGTCTGTCACGAGCTACAGCGATCGCGAGATCCTGGTAAGCCGCGATGCGAGCGCGCTCACCGGCTCTGTCTCGGTCGATCTCGGTTTTCCGGATGCAGGCGTGCTGCTGCCATCGAATTTGCAGGACACGACAGACCTCAGCACATTCACGCAGGAATTGCGGCTTGCCTCGAACAATGACAGCCGCTTCCAGTGGGTGTTCGGCGGGTTCTATTCCGATATCGAGCGCGATTACACGCAGCGCCTTCCGACACCTGGATACGATGGATTCACTGATGCAGTTCTCGGTGCGGGCACTGCCGCTGCCGTTGCGAATGGCTTTCCGGCGGACTCGCCCTTCAACTCGGACCTCGACTTCAACATCGAGCAATATGCCGTGTTTGGCGAGGCAAGCTACGAAGTCACCGATCGCCTGACTCTGACAGCAGGCGGACGCTATTACGACTTCGAAGAGGATCGTACGATCATTACGGGCGGCCTGTTCGCCGCTGGCGGTCCGCTTCAGGAAGATGTCACCGCGTCGGACGGTTTCACGCCGCGTTTCCTTGCGAGTTTTGATGTTTCGGAGAATGTGACGATCAACGCGCAAGCCGCGCAGGGCTTTCGATTGGGCGGGGTTAACGATCCGCTCAACACCGGCTTGTGCGATGCTGCCGATTTCGCAATCTTCGGAGGGTTCCAGGATTTCGATGATGAAACGCTGTGGAACTACGAACTCGGTCTGAAATCGCAATTCGGGGCGTTCACCTTCAACGCGGCCGGTTTCTACACCGAGATCGACGATCTGCAGGTGACTCTGGACGCGGGAAGCTGTTCCTCGCGCATATCGTTTAACGTCCCGGAAGCGCATACTCTCGGTTTTGAATGGGAGTTTGCGGGACAGGTTGCGCCCGGTCTCGATATCGGAATTTCGGGGTCTGTACTCGAAGCAGAAATCGACTCGGCAGTGCTCGACGGGGCGGGCACGCCGTTTCCAGGCCTGCAGCCGGGCGATCGCCTGCCTTCGGTGCCCGAATTCCAGGTTTCAGCCGATGCAACCTATCGGTGGGATGTCGCGTTCGGCGAAGCGTTCCTAAACGGGACGTTCCAGCATGTCGGCGATCGCATCACGCAGCCGGGCGACCAATTCCCCGAATTGACACTGCCTGCGACGTCCGGATTGCCTTTTGCCGGTGCAACCGGGCTTGAGCCGCTGAACACCGATCCGGCGCTCGATTCCTATGAATTGGTGAACCTGAGCGCGGGGATCGATCTGGAAAACGAGCTCAGCATCACGGTCTACCTGCGCAATGTCTTCGATGTGAATCCGCTGCTGTCTTTCGACCGCGAACGCGGGGGCAGGGCACGGACAGGCTTCCGGGTCGGTCAACCGCGAACGCTAGGTGTGACGCTGCGCAAAGGGTTCTGAACGGCCGGCGTCAACGCGCAGACGAAGCTAGAAACGGAAAAGGGCCGCAGCGTACACTGCGGCCCCTTTATTGTTCGCCGCGACTTGCCCGCCGATCGTCACTCAGCAGCTTTGATGAAGTCGGCGCAGCGTTCACCGATCATGATGCTTGGAGCATTGGTGTTTCCGCTCACGATCTTCGGCATGATGCTCGCATCGGCGACCCACAATCCGTCGACGCCGTTCACTTTCAGCGTCGGATCGACCACCGCGTCATCGTCTGCGCCCATGTGGCACGTACCGACCGGGTGGTAAACGGTGTCCGCGCGTTCGCGGATGAGACTGTCGAGCGCGGCATCGTCATGCAGATCGACCGGATGGCGATCCGTAGGGCCGTAGGCTTGAAGCGGCGGTGCATCGGCGATGCGGTGCGATAGGCGCACACCCGCCCGAAGCACGGCGATATCGCGGTCATCGTCCAGGAAATTGGGATCGATTACCGGGGGTGCCTCTGCATTGCCCGATCCCAGGCGAACGGTACCGCGGCTTTCCGGACGCAGGACGCAGGCATGCAGCGAGAAGCCGTAGCCTTTCACATTCTCGCGTCCATGGTCCTCGAGCACGGCGGGTACGAAATGCCACTGAACATCGGGCGCGGATGCATCGTCCATCACCGTCCAAAAACCGCCAGCTTCGGCATAAGGTGTCGTCATAGCACCGGTTCGGCTGCGGCGGTGCTGCACGATTGCGCCCGCCATCTTCAGCGTGCCCTTGATCGTTCCACCGATCGGTACGTCGGATTCCGTCGACCAGCCAGATACGTAATCGATATGGTCCTGCAAATTGGATCCGACCGCGGGCTTATCGATAAAAACGTCGATCCCATGCTCCTTGAGATGTTCGGCCGGGCCGATGCCTGAGAGCATGAGGATTTGCGGAGAATTGAAAGCGCCCGCGGACAAGATCACGCCGCGCCGTGCGTAGATCATTTCGCTGCGCTTACCCCGCCGCACGCGTACGCCGGTCACGCGGCCGCCTTCGATTACCAGCTTTTCGACGAGTGTCTTGGTGCGCACCGCGAAATTGCCTTGTTCGCGGATCGGCTCGACATAAGCGCGAGATGCCGACCAACGCTCACCCTTGCGCTGGGTGACCTGGTAAAGGCCAAAACCGTCCTGGCGCTCGCCGTTAAAATCATCATTGGTGCGCAATTGCAGCGCGGCAGCGCTTTCGATGAAAGCATGGCTCGTTGGGTTGGGTTCGACCTGGTCGGAAACGAACAGTGGGCCGCCTTCGCCGTGATAATCGTCGGCCCCGCGTTCATTCGCTTCGGCCTTCCGGAAGTATGGGAGCACATCGTCGTACGACCAGCCGGTGCAGCCCATTTCCGCCCAATTGTCGTAATCCCACCTGTTGCCGCGGATATAGACCATGGCGTTGATGGCCGACGAGCCGCCAAGCCCCTTGCCGCGCGGTTGGTAGCCAATGCGACCGTTCAGCCCTTTTTGCGGAACCGTATCGTATTTGTAGTTCGACGAATTGCGGATGAAGGGCATGAAGCCCGGCGTCTTGATGAAGATATCGTTGTTGCGTCCGCCCGCCTCGATCAGACACACCCGGCGCGTTCCATCGACAGCCAGACGCCCTGCGGCGGCGCTGCCTCCGCTACCACCGCCAATCACGATATAATCGAAGCTTTCCATGCTCTCTCCTCTTGAGAGACAGGGTTAAGCGGCTTCGCCAGGCCTTTCAATCGGGTTTCGCACAGCAACCGATTTTGTCGGCGGCTGCTGGCCGGTCCGCATTCGCCAGCGATCGCGGATCATGTCGGACGTATCGCGGCTGCCGTCATGGCTCCAGCCCGGCTCGCGCAGCAGATAGGACAGCTTGTGCCTCCAGGGCGCGCGCCAGATATCGCTCAGCATTCCAATCCATTCATGGAACACCGCCCACAGCAGATTGAAGCTGCCCAACTGCTTGATAATGCCATAGCGGATCGGTTCGTCATCCCGCTCAGGCTCGAAAGTGCCGAACATCTTGTCCCACACGATAAAGACGCCTGCGTAATTGCGATCGAGGTAGCGGGGGTTGGTCGCGTGATGGACACGGTGGTGGCTTGGCGTGTTCATCACCGCCTCGAACCAGCGCGGCATACGCCCGATCGCTTCGGTGTGGATCCAGAACTGGTAGATCAGATTGAACCCGCCGCAGATCGCGATCATGATCGGATGGAAACCGAGCAGCACGAGTGGGACCGCGAACAGGAAGCCAAAGGTAAATGCACCGGTCCAGCTTTGCCTGAGTGCCGTCGACAGGTTGTAATGCTGGCTCGAATGGTGGTTCACATGGCTCGCCCACATCCAGCGAATGCGGTGCCCGGCGCGGTGAACCCAGTAATATTTGAGATCATCGAGCACGAAGCAAAGCGGCCATGCCCACCAGACTGCCCACCATTGCTCCCCAAAATCGAAGAGGCGGTATTCGTAGGCAGCAATGAACACGTAAAGCGCGAAACCGCCAAGCAATCCGCCAGCGACGGTGGAACCGAGGCCGAAGGCGAGGCTGACAAGAGTGTCCTTGGGCTCATACGCTTCGGGCGCGCGAAATCTGGCCCAGATCATCTCGGCCAGGACCGCCACGACAAACAGCGGTACGGCATATTCGGTGGGCGAGAAATCAGGCATTGCCGCGGTTCTTTAGCCGATTGATCGCATCAGCCCAAGATGCTGCGTTCGGGTGATGAAGGGTGATGCTGCCAAAACGCCTTTCACCCGAATTGACCGTCAAAAGCGTACCCTCGGCCACCGCATCGGCACCTGGACCAAGGAGCCTGCCAGCGAAACGGTTGCCATGGCGTTTTATGATCATGATCTGACCTTGTGCATCGCTCAGCACCGCGCCGGCCCCATCTTCGCTGATCGCAAGATCGACGGCGTCGAATCCGTCCTGAACCTCGCTTGCGGCCTGTATGGCGTCGCCCTCATCTGCGAGGCTGGCTTCACCGCCCAATCTCAGGAGCACGGCCAGCCCGCTCAGCGCCACGATCGCAGCGAGCGAGACAGCGAAAATGAGGATTTGCGGGTGAATTTCCATGCCAAGACGGATTGGCATGCGGCCCGCTTTGCGGCAAGCAGGAGCCAAGGGAGAATACGATGAAATTGCCGACAACGCCGCTCGCAGCCGCTGCATTTGTGACGCTGGCTTTCGCCTCAGCACCTCTGACCGCCGATAACCACACCCAGCTCAGCGTCGACCCAGCCGCATTTGTGGCTGCCGATTCCGAAAGGACCGCGCGCGTCGCGAAGCAGCTGTGGGACTATGCCGAGCTCGGTTATCTTGAAACGCAGTCGACGAACCTGCTGCAAAGCGAGCTTTCGGCCGAGGGGTTTGAGATCGAGAGCGGGATCGCTGACATCCCGACAGCTTTCGTCGCCGAGTGGGGCGAAGGCGGCCCGGTGATCGCAATCTTTGCTGAAATGGATGCTCTGCCTGGCATCAACCAGTCGGCGTCGGCGCTTCGCGACCAAGTCGCGGGCAAGCATGCGGGCCACGCCTGCGGTCACAACCTTTTCGGCGCAGGTTCGCTTACGGCGGCAATCGCGGTCAAGAAATGGCTTGAAGAAACCGGCACGTCCGGCCGCATTCGCTTTTACGGCACGCCAGCAGAAGAGGGCGGATCCGGCAAGGTCTACATGACCCGCGCAGGAATGTTCGACGATGTCGATGTCGCAATCCACTGGCATCCGGGTGACGAAAACAGCGCGGCTGCCCGGACAAGTCTGGCGAACCGCTCGGCCAAGTTCCGTTTTACAGGAATTTCGGCTCATGCCGCAGGTGCTCCGGAACGCGGCCGGTCCGCGCTCGACGGTGCAGAGGCGATGAACATGATGGCGAACATGCTGCACGAACACATGCCGCAGGATGCCCGTATGCATTACGTCATCACCAGCGGAGGCAACGCGCCGAACGTCGTTCCCGATTTTGCCGAGGTGTTCTACTATGTCCGCCACCCCGATCCTGACGGCGTCGAAGAAATCTGGACCCGACTCGAGAACGCTGCGCGCGGTGCGGCGTTAGGCACGGGGACCGAAGTCGATTGGGAAGTGATCCATGGCAACAACCCGCTGCTGGTGAATGAAACCCTCGCCAAGGTAATGGATGAGAAGCTGCGCAGCGCAGGCGGCATCGAATATTCGGCCGAGGAGACCGAGTGGGCGGAGCAACTGCAGGCTTCGCTGGGGGATGCAGCCGAACCGCTGTCCGAGGCGGGTAGGGTCCAGCCTTACGAAGTCACGCTGGGGTATGGTTCGACCGATGTCGGGGATGTGTCCTGGGCGACGCCGACTGTCGGATTGCGAACTGCGACCTGGGTGCCGGGCACCAGCGCGCATAGCTGGCAGGCAGTCGCGGCAAGCGGCCATTCAATCGGGTTCAAGGGCACTCAGAAAGCGGCCGAAGTCATTTCTCTGATGGCTGCCGAGCTGTTCACGAATCCCGAGCTCCGCGAAGCGGCGCGCGCCGAATTCGAAAGCTCGCGCGGTGCCGATTATGAGTATCGCTCGCTATTGGGCGACCGCGAGCCGCCGCTCGATTACCGTAAATAGCTCTATCGGGCGGCCAGCATGTCGATCATCGGGCGAATCGGGGTAACGTCATAACCGGCCGCCATGGCCGTTTCTGCGATCTCGTCCGGTTCGCCGCCCGACTTCGCCTGAGCGAGCGCCCACAGTAGCGTCGACCGGGTACCCGAGCGGCAATAGGCGAGCACTTTGCCGTCACCATTGGACAGCGCGTCGATCATTTGATCGATTTGCGGTTCGCTGAAACCGGCATGTCCGATCGGGATCGCCGCATAATCGATGCCCGCTGCGCGCGCTGCAGCCTCTATTTCGTCGCTTTGCGGCGCCGAGGGCTCCTCGCCATCGGGGCGATTGTTGACGATGAGAGTCACGCCTGCATCCTTTGCTGCTCCCACATCCTCGACGCTGATTTGCGGGCTGGCCAATACCGAATCGGTCAATTGTCGAAATTCGCTCACGATGCTCCTATCCTCCAAGTGTTCTCCGGTCCTAGGATCGTCCGGTGTGTTATTCAATCGCAGCGGCCAAGTCTCGCGGCGCTCTTGGTCGGTGCGAATTTGTCATAATTTTGCGCGATAGTCCGGTTACGGGTTAAATCATTCGCAAAGCAGTTCTTTGTGCGCTATGACCCGCGATAGAGAGCGATATTCGATCCGTCGAAGGTTCGCTTGCGTTCGGTACGGACTGCTGCCCCGCTACCGACGCATTGGAGGTGGGCAGTGTGACAAGGTACGTGAAGAGTTATGGGTTACGATAGGGGACGTCGGCGCGGCCGGGATAAGCGCGACGGTTTCGGCGAGGACAGTTTCGATCCTTTTGGCGGCGGTATGGACGGATTTCCCCCGCCCAGCGACTATGGCAACGACCGCGGCGGCAATGACAGGTTCGGCGGCGGTGGTGGTGACCGCGGCGGCGACCGGTTTGGCGGCGGTGGCGGAGGCCCTCGTGGCGGTGGTGGTCCGCGCGGCGGCGGCGGAGGTGGCGGTTTCAACCGCATGCCCGCTCAGGTGGTCGGCACCGGAAAAGGCACCGTCAAATTCTTTAATGGACAAAAGGGCTTCGGCTTCATCCAGCAGGAAACTGGCGGAGAAGACGTCTTCGTGCATATCAGCGCAGTGGAACGCGCCGGGCTTGAAGGATTGGCAGAAGGCCAGGAACTCGAGTTTAACCTGGTCGATCGCGGCGGGAAGATTTCCGCTCAGGACCTTCAGGTGGTCGGTGACGTGATTGCCGTCGAAAAGAACGATGGTCCCCCGAAGCGCGAGCTGACAGGCGACAAGGCCACAGGCACGGTGAAGTTCTTCAATTCCATGAAGGGCTTCGGATTCCTGGTGCGCGACGACGGTCAGCCCGATGCGTTCGTCCATATCAGCGCCGTGGAGCGCTCCGGCCTCAATGCAATCAACGAAGGCGAACGCTTCGAATTCGATCTCGAAGTTGACCGACGCGGAAAGTATTCTGCGGTCAACCTCGTGCCGGTTCAGGAGTAGTCTTTCCAAACCTATCCGGCCGTTTGACCAACCAAGCGAGCGGCCCTATCTCACTTCGAATGGCGGCTCGTAATTGAGCCGCCATTTGCTTTTCAACTCGATTCCAAAGCTAGGATTCCGATTATGTCGATTACTCCGCTCATGCCCGTATACCCCCGCTGCGGTGTCCGGCCTGTCCGCGGCGAGCATTGCCACCTGATCGACGAGGATGGCACGCGCTACCTGGATTTTGCGAGTGGTATCGCGGTGAACCTGCTCGGCCATTCGCATCCGGGCTTGATCGAGGCGATCCAGAAGCAGGCCGAGACGCTGATGCATGTCTCCAACCTGTATGGCAGTCCGCAAGGCGAAAAGCTGGCGCAGCAGCTGGTCGACAACACCTTCGCTGATACAGTCTTCTTCACGAATTCAGGCGCTGAGGCAGTCGAAACCGCGATCAAATGCGTGCGCGCGTATTACCAGAACGCGGGCGATGCTGGTGACGCCGATCGTTTCGAGATCATCACTTTCGCCAATGCGTTTCACGGTCGAACGATGGCCACGATCAGCGCATCCAACCAGACGAAAATGCATCACGGCTTCTCTCCGCTTCTTGATGGTTTCAAATACGCGGAGTTCGATGATCTCGAAGCGGCCAAATCCCTGATCGGTCCCAAGACCGCGGGTTTCCTAGTCGAGCCTATTCAGGGTGAAGGCGGTATCCGTCCGGCCTCTATGGAGTTCATGCGAGGTCTTCGCGCACTGGCCGATGAGCACGGTCTTATGCTGGCGCTCGACGAGGTGCAGTGCGGCGTCGCTCGGACCGGCACGCTTTACGCTTACGAACAATACGGCATCACGCCCGACATCGTGGCGACAGCAAAAGGGCTTGGTGGAGGATTTCCGCTTGGCGCATGCCTCGCCACCGAAGATGCCGCCCGCGGCATGACTTTCGGCACGCACGGCTCAACCTATGGCGGCAATCCGCTCGCGATGGCGGCGGGAAGCGCGGTCATGGACGCAGTGGCTAACGAGGAATTCCTCGCGTCCGTACGCGAAAAGGGCGAACGCATCCGCACCCGTCTCGAACAATTCATCGGGAATTACCCAGAACTGTTTGAACTCGTTCGCGGCAAGGGCTTGATGCTCGGGATCAAGATGAAGGTCGAGAGCAGGCCTTTCTTCGTACACCTGCGCGATAATCACCAATTGCTGACCGTAGCCGCGGGTGATCAGACATTACGTGTAATCCCACCGCTCGTGATTGGTGACGAGGAGATCGACGAGTTCTTCGAGAAGCTTTCGGCTGGTGCCGCAAGTTTTCAGGTTACGGAAGCAGCGTGATGCCGGGCTCGAACGCCAATCAGCATTTCCTCGATCTGAGCGATGCCGGTGCCAATGCGATTGCGGCGATGATCGGGGATGCGATCGACCGCAAGCAGGCGCGCCAAGGCTGGCCCAAGGGAAAGCCTGACGCAGATGCGCCGCTCGCCGGGCGCGTGCTCGCGCTGGTGTTCGAGAAAAACTCCACCCGCACGCGCGTGAGTTTCGATATTGCGATGCGCCAGCTTGGCGGCAGCGTCCTGATATTGGATGCGGGATCAAGTCAGCTCGGCCGCGGCGAAAGCATAGCCGATACGGCGCGTGTGCTCAGCAGAATGGTCGATGCCATCATGCTGCGCACCGACGATCACGCCAAGATCGAAGAAATGGCCCGCTATGCCAGCGTGCCGGTCATCAACGGCCTGACCGATCGCTCGCATCCCTGCCAGATCGTTGCTGATCTGCTGACAGTGATCGAGCATGGCAAAGCGCTACCTGGCCTGGAAGTGGCATGGTTCGGCGATGGTAATAATGTGCTGCACTCGTTCCTCGAAGCGGCGAGCCTGATGAAGTTCAATATGCGTATAGCCACGCCCGCCGGCTTCGAGCCTGAAGGTGAATTCATCGATATGGCGCAGAGTGCCGGCTGTACTGTGATGTTGACGCAGAATGCGCACGAGGCGGCACGCAATGCCGATGTGCTGGTCACCGATACCTGGATTTCCATGGGCCAGGCCGACGCGGAGGAAAAGCGCGCGGCGATGGAGCCATTTCAGATCAACGCCGACATCATGGCGGAGGCTAAGGAAGACGCGCTTTTTCTTCACTGCCTCCCCGCTCACGTCGGCGAAGAGGTCAGCGAAGACGTTTTCGAAGGTCCGCAATCCGTTGTCTTCGATGAGGCGGAAAACCGCATCCATGCTCAGAAGTCGGTGTTGCTCTGGTCGCTTGGGCTGCTGGGCTGATTTGCCGAATTGCGCCTGCTGGGGTTAACGCAGGCGACCTGAGGCACCATATCGCTGCGATGGAAAATCAGGCCGAGACCTTCGCCGACAAGCTTTTGGGCTTCACTTTGCCGGCTCGCAATGCCCGCGCACGCGCCGTCCGCTTGGACCGCGTGGTCAATGACGTGCTCTCCGCGCACGACTATCCGCCGCCGATCACGCACCTTCTTGGTGAAGCGCTCGTGCTCAGCGCGCTTATGGGAGGATTGCTAAAGGGTGAGAACGCCCAGCTGACAATGCAGGCGCAGACGCAAGGCGGCGTAGTCTCCCTGCTTGTGTGCGACTTTCGCGCGGGCGAAATGCGGGGCTATGTCGATTTCGACGCTGAGCGTCTGGAGGCGCTAGGCGCCAACCCTTCTCTGTCAGCGCTTTTCGATGAAGGGTATCTTGCAATCACCTTCGAGACAGGCGGCGGGGAACGGTATCAAGGTATCGTGCCGCTCGAAGGTGAGACGCTGGCGGAAGCCTGCGAGATGTATTTCAGCCAGTCCGAGCAAATCCCGACTATGATCCGGATTGCCAGTCGCGCGGGAGCGGGGGATCGCGTTGCCGCGGGGTTGCTTATCCAACATCTCGCCGACGGCGAAGAAGGGCGCGAGCGGCTTCACGTGCGTCTCGACCATCCCGATTGGGAACACGTGGCGACCTTGGGATCGACAATCAGCCATGAAGAACTGGTCGACCCCGACCTATCGATGGAAGCGATCGCATGGCGCTTGTTTCATGAGGAAGATGAGGTCCGGGTCCAGCCAGGGCCCAAACTGTCCCGAGGGTGCCGGTGCAGCGCGGAGTATTACGAGGCGGTCATTGCGCGCTTCCCTGATGACGAACGCGCTGACATGCGGAACGAAAATGGTCAGATCGTCGTTGATTGCGCGTTTTGCGCGAAAGAATTCGAACTCGCGATTTAACAATTTGTCGCTGTTCAGAAACGACTCATCGTGCATAATGCACTTCGACCGCGAGATTTCCGGCAAACAGGCGATGATGATCCGATGATGCAACGATTTTCGAATAGCAAGATTGCAACCCGCACGGCTTTCGCCGCAGCCGTGATTGCGTTCGCCGTTCCGGTACTCGCACAGTCGGATGGTTTGTCCATGCTGGGAAAACTTACGAAAGGCGAATGGACGGTGAAGCCGAGAGATGGCGCGCCGGAGCGCAAGATATGTGTGCGAACAGGGCAGGAACTGATTCAGCTCCAGCATAGTGAGCGCGGTTGCAGCCGCTTTGTTGTTGAGGACGCGCCCTTCAAAGTAACGGTGCAGTACACTTGCCCCGGTAATGGATACGGGCGCACTTATATCCGTCGAGAAACGGAGACGCTGGTACAGATCGAAAGCCAGGGCATTTCGAATGGATTGCCTTTTCAGCTCGCGGGTGAGGCTCGTCGGACGGGGACCTGCTAGACGGGCAATCGATCCGGGATTGCGTATCTCTCCATTGAGGGTAATCGTCCCTTAATGAGCGAAGCCGAAATGATGACTCCAAAACATGCTGCAGTCGTTTTGCTGTCCGGCGGGCTCGACTCGATGGTCACCGCGGCAATTGCGAAGGAGCGGGGATTCAATGTTCGTGCCCTGTCGATCGACTATGGGCAGCGGCATCGCCTCGAGCTCGCTTCTGCCAAACGTATCGCGGAGAAGCTGGATCTGGCGGATCATGTCGAGATCGAATTGGATTTGCGCGCGTTTGGCGGTTCCGCGCTGACAGATTCGATTGCGGTTCCGAAGTCCGGTGTCGATGATACGATACCAGTAACTTATGTCCCCGCACGCAATCTCGTCTTTCTCGCTCTTACTACAGCATGCGCGGAAGCAGCTGGCGCCTCGGATGTCTTCATCGGCGTGAATGCACTCGATTATTCCGGCTACCCTGATTGCCGACCTGAATTTATCGCGAGCTTTACGGAAACAGCGAGGCTGGGCACGAAAGCTGGGGTCGAAGGCAGCGCGTTTGTGGTTCATACGCCGCTGCAGCATATGACTAAGGCCGATATTGCGAGAGAATGCGACCGGCTGGGTTTGGACCCCGCATGGAGTTGGTCATGTTACGATCCCGTCCCGGGGGACATCGCGTGCGGGCTATGCGATTCTTGCCGTCTGCGCAAAAAGGGATTTGCCGAAGCTGGAATTACCGATAGCACAGTGTACGCGGCTTAGCACGGCCACGGCGACGCATAGCAATTCAACTGAATGTGCCTTGGGGGATCGATCTTTGAGCGACGACACAAAAGACCAGGCTGGCCAAGCAGACCAGCCGGTCCCTGCCTATAGTTGGTACGCGCTGAGCGTTCTGGTTCTAATTTACGTCCTCAATTTCATCGATCGGCAAATCCTTTCGATCCTGGCCAATGACATCAAGGCAGATCTGGGCGTCGATGACGCCTATCTCGGCTTTCTCTATGGAACCGCTTTCGCGATTTTCTACGCGCTCTTCGGCATTCCGTTAGGTAAGCTGGCGGATAGCTGGAAACGCGTGCGGCTGATGACGATTGGCTTGACCTTATGGTCAGCCATGACGGCGGTTTCCGGTTTCGCGCGAGACGCAGCCACGCTTACCGTCGCCAGGATTGGCGTCGGCGTCGGTGAAGCGACTGCGAGCCCTTCGGCATATTCGCTTATTTCAGATTGGTTTCCTGCTCGCCTACGCGCCACCGCACTCGCGATCTATTCGTCGGGCTTGTATATCGGTGGCGGCGTTTCGCTAGCCATCGGCGGGGTCATCGTCGACAATTGGAACAGAGCATTCCCGCAAGGCGATCCTTACCTTGGCCTGGCGGGGTGGCAGGCAGCCTTTATTGCGGTCGGCGTACCCGGATTGTTGCTAGCAATTTGGGTATTCACACTGCGTGAGCCCGTCCGGGGCGCGATCGATGGTCTGCCGACGCCAGAAGACCCGCACCCATTCCGTGGATTTATGCGTGAGCTCTATACTGTCATCCCGCCATTCACATTCGTTGGAGCGGCTGCGCGTGGTGCCAGCGCGTTCGCTATCAATGTAGCAGTGTTCTTGGGTGCATTGGTGGCCGCTCATTTGGTTACCACCGTTCTCCAATCCGGCGAGGGTCTCATCTGGGGAGCCCTTGGAAGCGTGCTTGGCGTTGAGCTGCCGGCGATTACGGATCAGTGGTTACTTCTCGCAATCGGATATTATGCCGTGTTCTGCTGGGCCAGTGCTCTTCGGCAACGCGATTATCCGACTTTTGCCTTGACGTGGGGCTCGCCGGCATTCCTGTGCACCATCTTGGGGTATGGCACAGTGGCGTTCATGGCCTACTCTGCATCGTATTGGGGCGCACCGTACGCCGAACGTGTCTTTGACGTATCGAAAGCTGAACTCGGTTTCTGGCTGGGCGGTGGAGGAGCTGCGGGCGGTTTCTTGGGGGTCATCCTTGGCGGACGCATGGCCGATTTCCTGTTCACGCGGACGCCAAGCGGTCGCATTTGGGTGGTGCTTTTCGGACTGCTTAGCCCGATACCGTTCGCGATAGTTCAATATACGACTGACATTTGGCCATTGTTCTTGGCGCTCAATGTAGTTGTGGGCGCGCTCGCGGCTTCCGCTCTGGGCGCAGCGGCGGCAAGCAGTCAGGCTCTTGTGCTCCCACGGATGAGGGGGACTGCGACGGCGACCTTCTTTCTCGCAACCACTTTGGTCGGCTTGGCACTTGGGCCTTATATGGCGGGATATGTATCGGCGCAAAACGATGGCGATTTGAGTGCTGGTGTTTTGTCGACCCTTTGGATCACGCCGATAGGTCTGGTCTTGTTGATAGGCGCACTTCGGCTGGTTCCTCAGGCGAATGCTACGGTGGTTGACCGTGCAAAGGCCGCTGGTGAGCAGACTTGATCGAGGTGCGCGTCCCCGTGGGGGTGACCAAGGGTAGATCATTGCCGGCAACGCGCAGCTCGGTTGGTCCGGCAGTGACTAAGAAATGATCGCAAGGGTCGACCAGCCATGGCGGCGGTCGGCTTTCAAAGGTGACTGAGACCAGCTCAGACAGCCATCGCCACGGGTTTACCCTGTGCGGGCCGAGCAATCCCTATCGAAGTCTACCGAGAGTTTGTCTCCTTCGCACAGCTCGCCGTGCGTTCCAGCCTTGAGGGTTCAACTGACGCCTGCTGAGGTGAGGTGGGAGGCTTACCGCTCGTTTCCAGAAACCAAAGATTGAGTGCTCCCATCTCTCAATTCGCGGTCGTATAGTTCGCCGCTTTGCTCGAGCTTAACAGTCCACAAAAAAGGGGCCGGATTGCTCCGGCCCCTTCTCTTTTAAGTCGAATTCTGACTTAGTTGCCCGAACCTGGGCCATAAGTCACTTCAACACGACGGTTCTGCAGCTCGCGTACGCCATCTGCGGTCGGAACACGCGGCTGGGATTCGCCGAATGCTTCGCTGCTGATACGTCCGTCGGGGATCCCGCGGCCGGTGAGATAATCACGCACCGATGCGTTCCGACGTTCTGCCAGACCCATGTTGTAGGTCACGCTACCCGAACGGTCGGTGTGACCGGCCAGCATAACATTCGCAGTTCCACAATTCGCATAGGCGGTGACAGCGTTGTTAAGGATCGTCGCAGCCTCAGCCGTGATCGCCGATTCATCGAAATCAAAGAAGACGATGTATGGGCCCGTGTTGCACGGTGGCGGCGGCGGCGGCGGCGGTGGCGGTGGCGGTGGTGGCGGTGGCGGTGGTGGCGGCGGTGGCGGTGGCGGCGGTGGAGGCGGTGCCTCACCACCGAAGTTATAGGTGATCGAACCCAGCAGCGAGTGAGTGCTCACGTCGGTTTCGAGCGCAAGACCCCGGGTGTCGATGATGTCGACGTTGGTTGCGTTGAAGTAACGGTACTTCAGACCAATATCCCAATTGTCGCTGATCGGAGCGCGAATGCCGGCAAGAGCCTGCCACGCAAGACCGGTGTCGGAATCGTCAAACGCGCCGGGGCCAGATGCATCCAAAGTCGCGTCAAAATCCACGCGTGCAATGCCAACACCGCCACCGACGAAGCCCTGCACCCCGTCATCTGGACCAAAATCTAAAAGGCCATTAAGCATGAAGCTCAGAGCATCGAAATCACCTGTGGCTGGGGCGAGCAGACTAGTCGGGACGCCGCCGCCTGGAATGCCGATCGGACCGGCCTGAAGGCCAATGAGCCCGAGCTCTATCTCATCAAGGTCCGCCGCGCGATAACTAGCTTCCGCTTCAAGGCGGAATGGACCGAAGTCATAACCGACAAGACCGCCGAAATCATAGCCGACATCGTAGTCAGCGCGCGAATCATCTTCGGCGCCGTTAACATCAAATTCAATGTCTTCGACGAGCATCGCGCCACCATCAACCTGGATGTACCACTGACCGTCGCGGGCAGTGGCAGGTGCAGTGAGCGCTGTCGAAGCCATCGCCATACCAATGACGAATTTGCGCATATTAATAATCCCCTTTTTATCGGATTGAGGCACATCGCGTCTCTAACTTCTCGACAAAAAAGTGGCAAGCGATCAATCACTCTAAAGTGTTGCAAGAATGCCGCTATCTTGCGTCTGGCGCAAAAAAAAGAGAGGCTCGAATAAGACTTATGAGCACTCTTCGCCTCGAATGGATCGAATCATTGCTCTGGACGAGGAAAAATCCCTGCTATTCGAAGCGCTTGAATTAGCGCGCTGATTGCTTGGCGGGCCTCTAGATCCACTATATTTCCTCCGGATGGCTGGGCCGGTTCCGCAGCAGAAGCCCAACCTGAGTTGTAGAATATGGAACGGTCTGAGACTCGGTCATAGATCGCCATGCCATTGAAAGGCTCGATATAATGCCAGGCGCCGGCAATCCTGATTGCGATCTTCCCCTCCTTCCCGGTCCAGTCGCCGCTCGCCAAGTCGGTGACGAGGAAGCATTGTCCGTCTGCCGGTTCGGCGGGTGGTTCATTGATCGCCCCCTCGACCACGGTTTGCGTCGTGCAGTCGATCAGCGACATCGATTGATTAAGAAAGAACTCCTTTTGGGCTTGGCCGGCACGCGTGGCTATGCTGCGGACCCCGAAGCGATTCGGGGTCCGCGGCGGAGAACAGCTGCGCGAGCGCTCCGTTCGGAAAAACAATGCGCCGCAGGGACGCTTCGAACACCGGCATTCTGTCCGGCGGCGAGCAGGCTAGAATGCCGCTCTCCCCTTCCACCATCACCGCGCGGGCCTCAGCCAGAGAAGCAGACACGAGCGCGATCCGGGCAAAAGGGCTACTTTCCGCGACTCGGCGGACCCACTCTGCTCCTGCCCTGGTCTTGCCGAAGCCGCGGCCCGCCATGATCAGCCATACCCGCCACGCTCCTTCGGGGGGTAATTGCGCCTCCCTGGCGAAGAATTCCCAGTGATATTTGAACTCCGCGCGTTCATCATCGTCAAAGGATCGGGCAAGACTTGCATGTGCTTCGGGAGAAGCCTTCGCAAGCCAATCGAGCTTTTCCCTCACGAACTGGATTTCTCGCGGCGAGCCTCCTCGCGAACTCTGATCCGAATATCTTCGACCTTGCGATCAATTGAAGCGCGGACCTCTGCAGCGCTGACGTTGCGCTGCTCGGCCTGCGCGCGGGCTGCGTTCTCACGGTGGGCATTGAGCAGGCGAATAGCATTGGCGAAATCGTATTTGTCGGCAGCGGACGTCTGTTGATCTCCTTCGCGCAGGCGCCGGAGCACCTCCATTTCGAGATGGACGTAACCTTCCCACAAGGCAGCAAGCCATTCGCGGGCAAACTCCGGATTGTCTCGCCGCAATTTGTAGACGGCGCTTATTCCGGCTTTGGCCTTGCGTGCGGATTCCGAAACGTTCGAGCTTTCAGCGAGATTGGCGAGGAAGGCCCTGCGCCAATGCGGTCGGTTTTGAGGCTGGGACGTCTGGCGGTCGTGAGCAGTCATTATCGTGATCTCCCGTCCCAATAAAAAAGGCAGCGCATCGGCTTCGATGGCTGCCCAGCGGCGAATCGCTATTTTTCGACTATGCCCCTTACTAACCAAAGAGCGTCACGATGTCAATATAAAAAACCAAATAGGTTCGTTAATTGCAGCTTGCGCGGGGCAGGTAGGTCACTTAAGCCCCCCGCTCGAACTGGAAACAAGGCCCACACAATCTTGGCTTGGCTGCAATCGCTGTACAATTGGACGATGGACAAGGCGGCGCACAGGCAAGCGCCGTACTGGCTGGGCTTTTTCTGCTTCATCGAATCGAGCTTCTTTCCGATCCCGCCTCATCCGTTGCTGGGACTGATGTGCCTCGCGGAGCCTCGCAAAGCTCTGAAGTTTGCCACCATCGCTACGGTCGCATCGGTGCTGGGCGGGTTGCTGGGATATGCCATCGGTTTCTTTCTTTACGAAACACTCGGCGAATGGATGCTGGGCATCCTTGGCCTAACGGAGAGCTTCCCCGTCGCCGCTTGTTATATTCGCGAGCAGGGCGCAGCGGCGGTTTTTCTGGCCGCTGGCACTCCCATACCGTTCAAGCTGATGACCATTACGGCAGGCTTCATCGAAATGGACCTGCTGACCTTTCTGGGCGCGGCGATCGCCGGGCGGGCCCTGATCTTCATGGTCGTTGGCGTGCTGTTCCAGATCTTCGGCGCCCCGATCAAGCGCATCATCGATCAGTATCTCGGGACGGTTACGACGATCTTCGTCGTCCTTGTGGTCGCCGGTTTCGTAGCGATCACCCAGTTGGGCGGCGGTGATGACGCGGGTTCGGACAATCCCTGCGACAGCGTAACGAGCATGGAAGAGCTCTAAACAAGCTCACAACTCCGGCTTGCTGGCTGCATCAGCTTTCCAAGATCCCGACAGCCTTACCGGCTCGTTCGAACATCTGCAGGATCGTCTGGACCTCTTCCGCCGAATGCTCTGCGCAAAGCGAGCAGCGGAGCAAGGTCATGTTCGCAGGTGTCGCCGGGGGGCGGGCGAGATTGACGTAGAGCCCCTCTTTCAGGAGCGCTTCCCACATTATCGCGCCGCGCTGCAGATCCGGCATGATCACCGCGATGATCGCGCTTTGCGGCTCGTCTGTGCCGATCTCGAAGCCGAGATCGACGAGCCCCTTGTGCAGGGTCTTGGAATTTTCCCACAAATGCGCGCGCTTGTTGGAACCGTGCATCAGCTTCCGAATGGATGTCGCAGCGGTGGCAACCACGCTTGGCGGAAGGCTGGCCGTGAAGACGTATGGGCGGCACACCAGCCGCATGATGTCGAATTTCGGATGGTTGGAAACGCAGAATCCGCCGACCGTGCCGACGCTCTTCGAAAAGGTTCCAATGATGAAATCGACATCGTCGATTACGCCTTGCTCCTCGCAGACGCCGCGGCCGTTTTCGCCGATGAATCCCATGGAATGCGCTTCATCGACCAGAACCATCGCACCGTACTTTTTGGCGATGGCGACCATCTCCTTCAGCGGCGCGACATCGCCCAACATGGAATAGACGCCTTCCAGGATGACCAGCTTCCCGGCGTCTTCTGGAATGCGCTTCAGGCGTTTTTCCATCGCCTCGATATCGTTGTGGCGGAACGGCACGATCTCTGCGTTCCCCATCGCGCACCCATCGTAGATGGAGGCATGGCTGTCGATGTCGAGCACGACGTAATCGCCCTTGCCCGCGATTGTCGAGATGATGCCAAGATTAGCCTGGTACCCGGTCGAAAAGACCATGGCGCTATCCATGCCGTAAAATTCCTTGAGCGCGTCCTCACACTCCTTGTGACCTTGATAGGTCCCATTGAGAACGCGGCTGCCGGTTGTGCCCGACCCGTAATCGGCCAAAGCTTGCTTGCCGGCATCGAGCACGTCCGGATCGAAGGTCATGCCCATGTAGTTGTAGGTGCCCAGCAGGATCGTGTCGCGCCCGTTGCAGATCGCGCGGGTCGGCGACAGGACCTTCTCCATCACCAAATTGTATGGGTCTTCAACCCCGCTGGCGAGCAAGGTCTCACGGGTCTGGATGATATCGTCGAACTTGGAAAAGAGGTCTTTCGTGCCGCCTTCGTGTTCGACCAGCTGGTCCTGCTGCGCGATGCCTTCGCTCATGAGGCCGCCTGCAATTTGTGCACCGCGCTGACCAACTGACCGTAATTCTCGATTTCGGCCTGCTGGTTCATGCTGATGATGATGTCGAATTCGTCTTCGATTTCGGCGACGAAATCCATCACGGTCAGGCTGTCGAATTCCAGATCGTTCTGGAATGTCGTGCTGTCCGTGATCTCGACACCCTTCTTGTTGAAGGGTTCGATCAAAGCGCGGATGCGCGTGTCGACTTCGGCTTCGGTCATAGGGCGGAACTACTCTCTTCGCGGGGGGCTGTTGGAATTTGCCTGTTCACTTACGGGTGCAAAGCGGCTGCGGACGCCGATTGTCAAGTTTTGAGGCTTTCGGTGCAGCGCGTTTGAAGCTCTTCTCAAGGAACAATGCAACGCGGTGAGACGGCTGTTACGACTTTGCCGGGTGGTCGCTCGAAGCCGGCAGCAATTGCTTCACGGCCGACATAAAGGGCATGATCGAGACGGGCTTCGATAAATAGCCTGACGCCCCTGCCGAGCGGATACGCTCTTCGTCGCCCTTCGCCGCGAAGGCGGTAACAGCAAGCACGGGGATGTTGCGAAGTGCTGTATCGCGCTGCGCCGCCTGAATCAGATCGACGCCTGAAATGCCAGGCAACTGAATATCCATGATGATCAGGTCAGGCACGGTCGCACGCGCAGTTTCCAGCACGCTTTCCCCATCGGCCACGGGTTCAACCTCGAAACCGTTTGCCTTGAGCACGTCGCAGAACAATTTCCGGTTGAGATCGTTGTCCTCGACAACCATTATTCGCTTTGCCACTGCACGCCCCGATCCGTTGCTCCCGACTAACTAACCCGACCAAGAGGCCGCCACAATCCCGCACGCAAATGACCATATGGCAAATACCGCACCGACCGACAGGCTTTCGGCGCTTACGCTTGCGCTCGGCGCGCTCGGCTGGGTGCTGGAGGACGGTGAGCGGGCCGAGCGCTTCCTGAGTTTGACCGGGCTCGATCCCGATGCTTTGCGGGCAGGATTGGATGATCCGTCCATTCTAGCTGCGCCGCTCGATTTTCTTGCCAATCACGAACCGGATTTGATCCGCGCGGCTGAAGCGCTGGCCGTCACACCCGAAGAGCTTGTCGCCGCCCGTCAGGAGCTTTCCCAATGAGCCGTCCCTTAATCATCAGCGATTGCGACGAGGTGCTGCTCCACATGGTGTCGCATTTCAAGGATTGGCTTGAGGAGAGCCAAGGGGTCGATTTCAATCTCGATGGCGCGAATTTTGGCGAAGCTTTGCGCTGGCAAAAGAGCGGCGAGTTGCTGGAGGCAAACGAAGTATGGCGTATGCTTGGCGGCTTTTTCGACACCGAGATGGAGCGTCAGCTGCCAATCGCAGGGGCAGTCGAGTCCATCAATGCGCTTGGCGAGCATGCCGATGTCGTGATCCTAACCAACCTGGTCGACAAACGCCGCGACATGCGGGCAGAGCAGCTCGCATCGCATGGCATCGACGCGCCTGTTTACACGAACCAAGGGCCGAAAGGACCTGCATTACGGCGGATTATAGAGGAGCACGCGCCCACCCGAGCGGTCTTCATCGACGACCTGCCTCAGCACCACCTTTCCGTTCTTGAAACTACGCCTCATGTGGTGCGCCTGCATATGTGCGGCGAACCGATGATCGCTGGCTCGATCGATTGCGCGCACAAGGCTGGGCACGCAGATGCAAGGATCGACCGCTGGGCTGAAGCGTTACCTTGGTTGATGGAAAGACTGGACGGAGAACCCGCATGACTGTTGAAGCACGCCTCGAAAAACTGGGCATCGTCCTTCCCGAAGCGGCCGCGCCGGTCGCAAGCTATGTGCCGGTGGTGGTGCAGGGCGGTTTCGCCCACGTCTCCGGACAGCTGCCATTCGTGGATGGCAACCTGGTCACCGGTCGGCTGGGCGAAGATGTCAGCCTCGACGACGGGATGGCCGCGGCACGCGCTTGCGGTTTGATGATCCTCGCACAGTTGAAAGCCGCATTGATCCCGCTCGACCGTGTGGAGCGGATCGTGAAGCTCGGTGCGTTTGTGAACTCGACACCCGATTTCACCGACCAACCAAAGGTCGCCAACGGCGCGTCCGATCTCATGTTTGATGTTTTCGGCGAAAACGGCCGCCACGCACGCGCTGCTGTGGGCGTGCCCGCTCTGCCGCTGGGCGCGGCGGTCGAAGTGGACGCCATCATCGCTTTGGCCGGATGAGCGAGCGGCGCGTCTTCGACTGGCTGACGAAATGGGAATACGCCCATCGCGGGCTGCATGACACGTCCTCTTACGGCCTCAGGATCGAAAACTCCCGCTCCGCATTTGCTGCGGCCATCGAGGCAGGAATGGGCATCGAGTGCGACGTCCAATTGAGCCGCGACAAAGTCGCGATGGTTTTTCATGACTGGGTTTTGGAACGGCTAACTGATGGCAGCGGGTTTGTCGCTGCTCACGATGCTGCGGCACTACGGCACATGCACCTCACCGAAACGGGCGACCGAATGGAGAGCCTGGAGGATTTGCTCGCGCAGATCGACGAGCGCGTGCCGCTGCTCGTCGAGATCAAGTCCATGCCGGATTTCACCATCGAAGAGGCTTGCGCCGCTGTTTCCAATGCACTCGGCGGATATGATGGCAATGTTGCGGTCATGAGCTTCGATCCGCGCTGTGGCGAATGGTTCGCAGCGCATGACCCGGACCGGATACGCGGATTGGTATGCACAGACACCCTCGACCATGGCTGGCTGAGCGCGTGGCGCACGGAGGGTGCGATTGCGCGGGCTGACCCTGACTTTCTGGCGGTGGACATTCGCGACCTTCCCAATAATCTCGCAAGCGAATGGCGCGGCGAAGACCGCCCGTTGCTCAGCTGGACTATCAGCACGGCAGATCGCCGCGAAAAAGCCCTGAAGAACGTCGATGCGCTCATTTCGGAGGGCGAAGGCCTCCCGTGAGCGAAAGCGATCCTGCGCCCAACGAACTTACCGTTCGTCTTGCTCCTTCGGTCGGACAATTCGAGGCCGATGCGTGGAATGCGCTGGGCGGACATCGCAATCCTTTCGTCAGCCACGAATTCCTCACGGCCATGGAAGATTCGGGCAGCGTCGGCGAAGGAACCGGGTGGGACCCCGTTCCCGTCGTCATAACCGACGCGCATGATAACCTGCTGGCTGCCATGCCGAGCTATGCCAAGGGCCACAGCCAAGGCGAATATGTCTTCGACCATTCGTGGGCCGATGCGCTGCAAAGGGCCGGGCGGAATTATTATCCGAAGCTACAAATTGCTGCGCCCTTCACTCCGGCCAGCGGGCCGAGGTTGCTGTTTTCGGACGAAAGCCTCGCTCCGCACCTGCTGAAGGGAGCGGAAGCGGTTTGTCTTCAGAACGGGCTTTCCTCAGCCCATGCAACGTTTGTCGAAGCGGACCAAGTGCCGCTGTTCGAGGCTGGCGATTGGCTGATCCGGGACGACATTCAGTTCCATTGGATTAACCGCGACTATACGAGCTTCGACGGGTTCCTCGATGCTTTAGCTTCACGCAAACGCAAGAATCTACGCAAGGAGCGCGCGGCTGCGCAGGATGGCTTGAAGATCGTCCACTTGTCAGGTGACGATATCAAGCCCGAACACTGGGATGCATTCTGGGTTTTTTATCAAGATACGGGTGCACGCAAATGGGGAACGCCGTATCTCACCCGGGAAGCTTTCACTTTATTGGGTGAGCGGATGGGTGAGCGGATCGTGCTCATTCTCGCTTACGATGACGAATTGCCGATTGCCGGCGCACTCAATTTCGTCGGCGCCGAAGCGCTCTATGGGCGGTATTGGGGCTGCACACAGGACGTGCGCTTTCTCCATTTCGAGCTGTGCTATTATCAGGCGATCGATATCGCAATCGAGCTTGGTCTGCCGCGGGTCGAGGCGGGCGCGCAGGGCGGTCATAAACTTGCCCGCGGATATGAACCAGTGCCGACCCATTCGGCGCATTGGCTGGCCGATCCCGGCTTCCGCGAGGCCGTCGCCGATTTTCTCGTGCGCGAACGCGATGGCGTCGCGACGGACAAGCTGTTTCTCGGTGAACGAACGCCGTTCAAGAAAAGTTAGGCAACCTTGGCGCGGTTTTCAGCCAGCCATTGGCGCGCACGGCGCTGAGCTTCGGCGATTTCGCGAGCTGTCATCTCGTCGGAAATATCGGCACGGCAAAAAGTGGCTTCGTCGTGACCACGCGAGGCGGCAATGTTGAACCATTTGTGCGCCTCGATCAGATCGCTGATAACGCCGCCCGACCCGGTCGAAAATGCCACGCCGAGATCGAATAGAGCGGAGGTATCTCCGCCGGATGCAGCCGCAAGACACTGAGCCACGACAAGATCGACTTCCGGATTATGAGCCGTTTCGTACTCGCCCCCATTAAGCGGTGTAAGTTTCATTTTGTGTTCCCCGTTTTCCGCGGCAAAGCCCCCTTGCGAGCCGCGTTAGCCACAGAACTTGCGGATCATGGTCAACAATTGGTTAACGTGCCTCGACCTTTTTGATTTCGCTTAAGCCCGCACATGCAAAAATGTCGCCCGCTTTTGGGACAATCCATCGGAATGATCCGGGTGTCCGCTTCAAACGGCTTGTGCCTGACTTGACGCTTCCCTATAGGCCCGACCAAGCAGTGACTTGCTGGGGTGAATCGCGTCTTGAAATCTCATTCAGGCGCGATGATGGGACAGTCTCGCGGGAAGTGTTGGGACGAGAGAAGCACATGGCCACAGCGGCGACTAAAGAAACAGAGATTCTGAAAACCGCGAAAGATATGCTCGCGCCGGATTACGTTCCGAACGATAGCGAAGAGTATATGAACGAGAAGCACCAGGCGTATTTCCGGATGCTTCTGATCGAATGGAAACGCTCCATCCGCGACGCCGCCGACCAGACACTGCAATCCCTACAAGACGGCCCCATTCGAGAAGCCGATTTGAACGATCGCGCATCGAGCGAGACCGATTGGGGCATTGAGCTTCGCACCCGTGACCGGCAACGCAAGCTGGTCTCGAAGATCGACGCGGCGCTTCGGCGCATCGATGAAGGCGAGTACGGTTACTGCGAGAAAACCGGCGATCCGATTGGCCTCAGGCGCCTGATCGCGCGGCCGGTCGCGACGATGACTGTCGAAGCGCAGGAGGCGCATGAGCGCCGGGAAAAAATCTCGCGCGACGATTGATCAGGTCCTTCGCGCCTCGATCAAACAGTCACAAAACAGGCGGCAAGCCCTCCCCGTATCAGTTTGGGACGGCGGCTCGATCCGGCCTTTCTCGCAGGCTGAATTTCACAATTCATAAACATTGAATTCCTAGCGCCGACATATCCTTCCGGACGATTGTCTCTAACGGCAGCGCGTCGGGCAGGAAACGAGGTCGCATTGAAAAGCCTAAAGGAGGCGTTTCGATTATGTCAGGTTTGGACAACCGGAATACACCCCGCACGGACTCTCATTTGCTTGCGAGCATTCGGGTCGAGCAGGATCATCAACGTCACGAAGTGCGGGTTCATAACCTGTCCGATGGCGGTATGATGGGCGAAGGCAACCTCCACGTGAAACGCGGCAATCGGCTTGAGATCGAGATGCGCAATATCGGCAAGGTGGATGGCAGCGTCGCCTGGGTCCAGGATGACCGCTTCGGCATATCATTTCATCGGGAAGTCGATTCGCATTTAGCTCGCGGGGCCTAGTCAACGGCCACGGTCCGGATAACTGTCTGCACATCTGCGACGGGAGGGACTTTTCCCAGAGTGAAGCTTGAATGGGCGGCGCGACCGCCCTCATCCACTTTCTCTTGGCCTATCGAAGTCTTTGCGCTGACCAAGCTCGCACAAGCTGCTAAGCCGCGCAGCGTGAACAGACTTTGGCCCATTTTGTTTGGATTGCTTGCGCTCACCGGATGCGGACCGGCGGCCGACACCGGTCCTGTGAACGTCGCGATCATTGGCGAGCCGCAGAGCCTTTTCCAGCAGAGTGTGCGGTTGTCGCCGGGCGCTCAGCATTTGCGCGCGGCCTCGTTCGAAGGGCTCGTTGCGCTTGATCCAGCAGGGCAGATCGTGCCGGCAATTGCCGAGCGGTGGATCGTCACCGACGACGGGCTCAGCTATATTTTCAGGCTCCGCAATACAGCGTGGCCCGATGGCGAACCGATCACCGCCGACGATGTCCGCCTGCTGCTCAGAGACACACTCAATCGGCTGGAGGGGAGCTCGCTCGGGCTCGACCTGGCAAAAATCACAGACGTGCGAGCGATGACAGGACGGGTGATCGAATTGCGCCTGTCTAGCCCCATGCCCGAATTTCTACGTTTGCTAGCTCAGCCGGAGCTTGGATTTGTAAAGAGCGGCGGCGGCGTTGGTCCGATGATCGCATCGCGCGACGAGGATGCGCCAATAGCAAGGCTGAGCGCGCTTCCGCCCGAGGCGAGGGGCTTCGCCGCCAGAGAGGATTGGGAAGACCTCGCGCGCGCCATTACTGTGAGAGCGCTGCCGGCGGCAGACGCAGTTGACGCATTTACCGAGGGCGAGGTCGACCTGGTGTTGAATGGCCGACTCTCCAGTTTTCCGCTTGCGCAAGTAGGGCCGCTCTCGCGTGGTACGATCCAGGTCGATCCGGCATTGGGCATCCTTGGGCTCGTCATACGCAGCGAGACGGGCGTGCTCGGGTCACCAGAGCGCAGGGAGGCCCTCTCTATGGCGCTCGATCGCGATGCGTTGATCCAGGCTTTCGGCCTTGGCGGCTGGCAGCCTCAAACGTGGATCGTACCGCCCGACCTGTTCGGAGTGCAGGCCTATCCCGACACGCGATGGGACAGTCTTTCCACAGAGGAACGGCGCAGCATCGCGCGGCAGCGGATTGCCGCTTGGTCACCTGAGGGGGGCGAAACAACCGAACTGCGCATCGCCCTGCCGGATGGTCCGGGCAGCGACTTGCTTTTCGAGCAACTGCGGGAGACCTGGGGCGATATAGGGATCAGTTTGCAGAGGGTCGCGCCGGGGGAGGGCGCCGAACTCGAATTGCGCGATCGGCTCGCACGGTATTCATCCCCGCGGTGGTTCTTGAACCAATTCAACTGTGAGCTCGAAATCGGGCTTTGTTCTCCCGAAGCGGACGAACTTGTGCTTCAGTCGCTGACCGTCAGGAACTTTGCGGCAAAACAGCGGCTGTTGGCAGAAGCGCATACCGCGCTCGTCGAAGAGGAAGTCTTCATTCCGCTTGGTGCGCCGGTGCGCTGGTCGCTCGTACGCGGGGCAATCACCGCCTATCAGGCCAACCAATGGGGTCTTCACCCCTTGTTCCCCCTTTCCCAGCCCACCACATAAAGCAGGTAAGGAGACGGTATGGACGGCCCCGATCGCCCGCAAACTCTCAGCCTGAAACTGCCGAGCGGTACCGACCCCGCATCCGTCCGGATGCGTGTGGAGATTATGGAAAAACTGCTTGAGCGAAGTTTCCGAGTGCCAGGGGTCAACATGTCAGTCGGCCTCGACGCGATAATCGGCCTCATCCCCGTCGTCGGCGATTTTATCACCACTGCGATGGGCGCATATATCGTGTGGGAAGGCCGCAATCTCGGCATGTCGAAATGGCAGCTCAGCCGCATGGGAGCAAATGTCGCGTTCGATACTGCGATAGGCCTTGTCCCGTTCGTGGGCGACGCGGCCGACTTCCTGTTTCGTTCGAATTCGCGCAATCTCAGGATTATCAAGAAGCATCTCGACAAGCACCATCCCGAGACACGGATAATCGACGGGTAATTCCCTTTCACCAGCGGGCGCGCTAGGGCTTTGGGCATGGCCGAAAACGTCACTTATTCCAGCTATCTCGACCTTCCAAAGGTGTTGGAGGCGCAACACCCCGCATCCGGCGCACATGATGAGATGCTCTTTATTGTGGTGCACCAGGCCAGCGAGCTTTGGCTCAAGCTGTGCTTGCACGAGCTTACTGCCGCGCGTGAGCATATCGAGCGTGACGACCTGCGCCCGGCCTTCAAAATGCTGGCCCGCGTCGCCCGCGCGCAGCAGCAACTGATCCAGAGCTGGGACGTGCTGAGCACGATGACCCCGCACGATTATTCGCGCATCAGGCCGCACTTGGGCGCGTCCTCAGGATTCCAGTCGCCGCAATACCGGATGATGGAATTCATGCTGGGCGGACGTGATCTCAAACATGTTCGCTTGCATGAGAAAACCGGGAACTGGTCTGAAAGGCTGCGTCATGAAGTGACGCGCGACAGTCTTTACGATGCGGCCCTTCACCTGCTCGCGAGACGCGGTTTCGCGATCGATGACGAGGTTTTGGAGCGGGATCTCGATGCTCCCTACGTTCATAATGCCAGCGTTGAACGGGCTTGGGCGGAGATATACCGCGCCCCTGAAAAACACTGGGACCTTTATGAGCTCGCAGAAAAGCTTGTCGATCTCGAATACCACTTTCAGCGCTGGAGGTTTGGGCATCTCAAGACTGTCGAGCGGATCATCGGCTTCAAGCGCGGCACGGGCGGCACTCCGGGTGTTCCGTATCTCGCAGGCGTCCTTAAGCAGGCTTTCTTCCCAGAACTCCTCAGCGTCCGGACGGCGATTTGATGGCACAACGGATATGGGACATCTCGCAAAAGCTACACCCCGGCCTTCCAGTGTGGCCGGGCGATACAGCTTTTGCGCAATCTGAGACCTGGCAGATGAGCGAGGGGTCGCCCGTCAACGTATCGGCGCTGACAATGTCCACCCATTCGGGCGCACATGCCGACGCGCCGCTGCATTACAGTGAGACTGCTGCCGATATCGCTTCGGTCGATTTGCATCCCTATCTCGGCGAATGCCTTGTGATCGATGCCCGAGCAGCGAAGAAGGAGATCGAGGTCGGGGATCTTCCTCACCTGAATAGCGCGGACCGGGTGCTGTTCCGGACTTTCGACGCATTCCCACACGATGACTGGGCTTCAGACACAACAGCCATTGCGCCCGAAACTGTCGAATGGTTGGCGGTCCAAGGCGTCAAGCTCATCGGAATAGACGGGCCATCGATCGACCCTCAGGATTCGAAAGACATGCTCGCGCACAAGGCCGTGCTCAAGCACGATATCCGGGTGCTGGAAGGCTTAGTGCTCGATGAGGTGCCCGAAGGCCGATACGAACTGATCGCGCTCCCACTTCCGATCATCGGCGGCGATGCTTCGCCGGTCCGAGCAATATTGAGAGAGCTGCCATGATCGGACGCGCGCGCGAACTCGACGCGGCGGACCCGCTGGGAGAATACCGCTCGCGTTTCACTTTGCCAGATGGGGTGATCTATCTCGATGGCAATTCGCTCGGCGCGCTTCCGAAGGATGCGCCCGAGGCAATGCAGCGGGTGATCAAAAGCGAATGGGGCGAGGGCCTGATCCGCAGCTGGAACGATGCCGATTGGTTCGGCATGGCTGCGCGCATTGGCGGTAAGATCGCACCGCTGATTGGCGCACGGCCCGATGAAGTGATCGCCTGCGACACTGTTAGCGTGAACATCTTCAAGTTAATCGCGGCAGCGCTTGAAATGCGGCCCGGACGAAAGGTTGTGCTGTCCGAGCCGGGCAATTTCCCGACCGACATCTATATGATCGAGGGGCTTGAGAGGCAGGGCCTGGCCGCGCAGCGTCTCGCACCGCGTGAGCAGATCATGGCCGCGCTTGACGAAGATGTCGCGCTCCTGATGCTGACCCATGCGCATTACAAGACCGGCGAGGTGTTCGACATGGCCGCGTTGACTCAAGCCGCGCATAACTCAGGCGCGCTGGTGTTCTGGGACTTGTCGCACAGTACCGGAGCGCTCCCCGTTGATCTGAACGGTATGGACGCCGATTTCGCTGTTGGCTGCGGCTACAAATATCTGTGCGGCGGCCCCGGCGCTCCCGCCTTCGCATTCGTTGCTGAGCGTCATCACGGCGATCTCAAGCAGCCCCTGACCGGCTGGTTCGGACACGCGCGACCCTTTGCCTTCTCGGACGAATACGAAAAGGCGCCGGGTATCGAGCAATTGCAATGCGGTACATCGCCCGTGCTTGGCCTTGCCGCGCTCGAAGTCGGCGTCGATCTGATCGCCGAGATTGGGGTCGCCCGCCTGCATCAGAAATCGCAGGCGCTGTCGGAATTCTTCCTTGAATGCGTGGCCCATCATGGTCTGGATGTAGAACTTGTGAGTCCAGCCGATGCGGCCGCTCGTGGCAGCCAGCTGAGTTTCCGCCATCCGCATGCCTACCCTATCTGCCAGGCGCTGATCGCCCGCGGGGTCATCGGCGATTTCCGCGCACCCGATATCCTAAGGCTTGGTTTTGCACCTGCCTATTTGCGCTTCGAAGACATGTTCGAGGCAGCGAGACACCTTGCCGAGGTTATCTCGAGTGAGGAATGGAAGCGCGAGGAATATGGGCGCCGCGCCGCGGTAACCTGATCACGCCTCGTTACTCGTCGCTGCCCCGGTTGTCGGTTAGATGAATTGTCCAGAACCGCTCCATATGCAGATACGTCATTGAGGCCGTCCACGTAACCATGACCAGCCCGTTGAGCGCTTCGACGCCGCTTAGCAGGCGTATCTGACCGGTGGGGTAGAGATCGCCGATACCCAGCGTCGTGTAACTGGTGATCGAAAAGTAGAATGCGTCATCGAACTTCCCTGCTTTTGGCCCGGCTATCGCGCCGACCTCGAAGACATCTTCAAGCAGGATATAAGTGCATGCATAAAGCGCCACATGCAGAACGTGCGAAATCACTGCTGCGGTCAGCATCATCCACAGACGCATTCTGGGGTGGACGTGAAGGTCGGTCGCTCCGCGTGATGTGAAGCGCAAGATTTCGTAGTGAATAAGGATCGTCGCAGCGATCAACAGAGCGGCGAAGGCTATGGCGGTCATACATCTGGCATTGCTCTCATTGTTGTGGACCGGTCAAGCGAGAGCCACCGTAGAATTCGCGTCCCAGGTAGACTGGCACCAACATTTGTTAATGCGGCGAAGTCTGCAGTCGTTATTGCCGTGCCCTCACCGAGGGGTAACGAATGATCCAGTACTCGCTCAAGTTTGCGGCCGATAATTCTGCAGGAGAGCAGACCGTATCGTTCTATGCGCATTCGACCGCTGGCGCGTTGGAGATCGCCAAGAATTCCGCGGATGGCGACTGGGCTGAGCTCTATCAGGGGGACGCATTGGTATGCCGAATGCGGCTGGTCGAGGAGACCGGCGTGTGGCTGGTCGAACCATCGCAAAGCCGTGCGCAAGGGTAGCTTGGAAGACGCGTAAAGCTCTCTCGCCAAATCATAAGTGAGCATCGAGATGAGGGGTCCGCCGTTCGGCGCAGCGATATGGCCGATTCCTCGCCCCGCCGGGTTCCTGACAGCCCGGCGGGGCAAACCAATCGGGCGGCCAATCCAATGCTCCATGCTCCTCGATCAGCGGTCATCCTCGAACCAGTCGAGATCCAGGTCTTTGTACCGATCGGTGAACTGCCCCAGCTCGACCAAGCGGTCCCGTTGGAGGATCTTCACCGTTCCGCTTTTTCGCTCGACGATGCCTTCGCCGATAAACTGGCGAAACAATCTGCTGACCTGCACCTCCGTCAGTCCGATAGCGTCTCCGATCTGGCCTTGAGTGAGCCCCAATCTGAAATGGTCGTCTGCTGTGTCGGCCAAGAGATTTCGGCGCGTTTCGATTTCAAGGATGAGGGCTGCCAATCGAGCTCGGCCACGCGTGCGACCAATGGAAACCAGCCGATCGTTCAGGATCGCATTTTCCATGGCGGCGAAAGTGTAGAAGATCGCTGCAACGCGAGGCATTCGAGTGAACGCATCAATCAGATTGGCTCGCGGGAATATGTAAATCACCGACGGTGCATTCACAGTAATGGTTTGGGTGGCATGTTCGAACGGGATGTTCGCGGTCCCGACAATATCGCCCGAGAAATACAGCCGGGTTATTGCCCGCTCGCCGCTCGGCAAATCTAGCGAAGCGAAAAGACGGCCCTCTTCCACGATAAAAAGTTGATCGGGCTCGTCGATCTCGCTTGCGACGAGATTGGTGCCAGCCTCATAACTCCGTTTTGCGCTGGCGAGCCCTTTGAAAGCGTCCTCTTCTTCGGCCCGCAGCGGCGTGACCTTGCCGTATTTCGCAAGCAGATTCTGCACTCTTGGTCCCCCTCGCGATCACGCATCGATCGCGAGGCTATATCGAGAGAGCGCAATCTTGTCTAAATGAAAACCGGGAGGGTTGGCGAGGCTTCCGAGGAACCGCTCTCATGGGCTCTCAGGCTTCGAGTTCGATGTCCCAGTACAGCCAGTCGCACCAGGTTTCGTGCAGGTAATTCGGCGGGAATTGTTTGCCGTATTGCTGCAGCTGCCAGCTTGTCGGGCGGATCGGTTTCATCTGCACCGGCATGCTCGCCTGCTTCGGAGTGCGTCCGCCCTTTTTCATATTGCACGGCGCACAGGCGGTAATGATGTTCTCCCAGGTCGTTTTGCCGCCAAGCCTACGGGGGATGACATGATCGAACGTCAGATGATCGGGATTGCCGCAGTACTGGCAGGTAAACTTGTCGCGCAGAAACACGTTGAACCGGGTGAAAGCCGGAAATTCGCTTTGCTTGACGTATTGCCTCAGCGCAATGACGCTCGGGATTTTCATGTCGAGACTGGGGGAATGGACCTCCCGATCGTAGCTCGCGACGATGTCGACCCGGTCGAGGAACACCGCCTTGATTGCTGTCTGCCACGGCCAGAGACTGAGCGGATAATAGGAAAGCGGCGTGTAATCCGCGTTCAGCACCAAAGCGGGGCAGGACGACAGGTTGCGCGTTGGGTCTTCCTGTGCGCTGCGGAACTTGGCCGCGGTTTCGATCAGTTCGCTTTTGAACACGCTTAGCGTCCCTCCCTGATTGAATGGAACATGCCGTGACAACAAAAAGAGTCAAAGCCATGACATCGTTCATATCCACAGCGACAACGCGTTGATGGCATGTGGATAGCCTCTGGATAATGGCTGTGCCATTGTCCGCGCATGAACACGACACCCGCACTCGTGACGCGGTTTGCGCCGAGCCCGAATGGGCACTTGCATATGGGGCACGCTTTCTCGGCGATTTACGCCCATGATCTGGCGAAATCGGCGGGTGGCCAGTTCCTCCTGCGCATCGAAGACATCGACGGACCCCGCTCTCGGCCTGAATATGCGGATGAGTTCCGCCGCGATCTCGAATGGCTGGGTCTCGAGTGGGAAGAGGTTGCGCCGCAATCGGACCGCTTGGAAAGCTATCAAGATGCGGCTGGCAGGCTGCTGGCTACGGGATTGGCTTACAAGTGCGCCTGCACCCGTAAGGATATCGAAGCGCTCGACGCTCGCAAAGGCGACGATGGCGTGATCTATCCGGGCACGTGCAAAGGGCGCTGTGCAAAGAGCGATGAGCCGGCGGCGACCAGGCTGGACGTCGACAAGGCGATGAATGATCTGGGCGAACTCATCTGGATCGATGAAGAGGCCGGATCTGTCATCGCTGACCCCCGTGAATTCGGCGATGTCGTGATCGTGCGTAAGGATTTGCCGGCCAGCTATCACCTTGCAGCGACCCTTGACGATGCAGCAGATGGCGTGACGGTCGTTACGAGAGGAGCGGACCTGTTTGCTGCCACCCACGTCCACCGGATCCTGCAGGAATTGTTCGAACTGCCAACGCCGCACTACCACCATCACGATCTCTTGCTGGACAACGATGGCCAGAAGCTCGCCAAAAGGCGTGGATCGCCTGCCCTGGCTTCGCGGCGGGAAAGCGGGGAGGACGGTCTCATGCTCGCGGAACAATTGCGGTTGCAACAATCTCTATCTGGAACTTAGCGAGACAGCCCCCATTTAATCACCATGAATTATATCCTCATAGCCATCCTCGTTGTCCTTTGCGTCATGGTTGTCGTATCGCTCATTCGCGGGGTAATCGCGTTTTTGCAGACGACGAAGATCGATCTCGAAACGGGCGAAGGCGAGACCGCTACCGACATGCAATTGATGCAGAACAAGGCGATGTTCGCTCGTATAAAGTACCAGGCGCTGGCTATCGCGGTCGTCGCCATCATGCTTGCAGTCTCGCGCTAGACGCGGCCTTGCTGAGCGCGCTAAGGCGCGGGGCATGGTCAAGCTCAACAAGATTTACACTCGCACCGGCGACGATGGCACCACTGGACTCGTCGATGGCTCGCGCTGCCCGAAGCATTCCGCGCGCATCGCAGCAATCGGCGAAGTCGATGAAGCGAACTGCGCGATCGGCCATGCGATCTGCGCTATTTCCGATGACGCACTGAGCGCGGCGCTCACGCGGGTCCAAAACGATCTGTTCGATCTCGGCGCAGACCTCGCGACACCGGCTGACGATGGCGATTTCGAGCCATCGGAAATGGTCCTTCGGGTGGTCCCATCGCAGTCGGAATGGATCGAAGGGCAGATCGACGCTCTGAATGAAAGGCTGGAACCACTGACCAGCTTCGTCTTGCCGGGCGGGAGTGAGGCGTCCGCGCGCGTTCACATCGCCCGCGCAGCGACGCGTTCGGCAGAACGTGCGGTGACGGCCATGGCGGCGGAAACGCCCGTAAATCCTGCAGCTGCCGCCTACATCAACCGGCTTTCCGATTTGCTGTTCGTCCTCGCACGTGTGCTGAACGATGATGGCAAGTCCGACGTCAAATGGGTGCCCGGAGCAAATCGCTGATCGGTTCCTCTGGCCATTGACCTCGCCCGCCGCTAACAGGCGCGGCAGAGTTAATGCTGCACTTGCGAAGGAAGTCTGTCATGCGGAAGATTGGTGTCATAGGGGCCGGGCAAATGGGGACCGGTATCGCGCAGACGGTTGCCCAACACGGTATGCAAGTGTTTCTGTCCGACGTCGACTTGGCCCGTGCGCAAGCAGGTAAGGACTCGATCGAAAAAGCCGTCACCAAACTTGTTGGCCGCGGAAAGATCGAAGCCGATGCCGCCGAGGCGCTTCTCGCCAAGATCACGCCGGTCGCGGACTATGAGCCAATGGGCGAAGCCGAACTGATTATCGAAGCGGCAACCGAACGGGAAGAGATCAAGCAGGCCATTTTCGAGGCGGCGGGCAAGGTTCTTTCGGAAAGCGCTGTCATGGCATCGAACACCAGTTCGATTCCGATCACGCGTATGGCCAACCATTCGCCCGATCCCGAACGGTTTATCGGATTGCACTTCTTCAACCCGGTACCGGTCATGGGATTGATCGAGGTCATTCCTGGTCTGGCAACAGCACAGGATACGACCGAGCGCGTGACGGCATTCGCAGAAAGCCTGGGCAAGCAAGTGGTCCTCAGTCAGGATGAACCGGGCTTCGTGGTCAACCGCATCTTGCTGCCGATGATAAACGAAGCGGTCTTCGTCCTGGGCCAATCGACCGCCGGTATCGAGGATATCGACAAGGGCTGCCGTCTCGGCCTGAATCACCCGATGGGCCCATTGCAGCTCGCAGACTTTGTGGGTCTCGACACCTGTCTCGATATCATCAACGTCCTCTACAGGACTACGCGGGATACGAAATACCGCCCTGCGCCGCTTCTGGTGAAATATGTCGAAGCCGGTTGGCTTGGGCGCAAGACCGGCCGCGGCTTTTACGATTATTCAGGCGAAGCGCCTGTTCCCACGCGGTAAAACTCGGAACACTGGCAGCGTCCTGCCGTTGGTTATGCAAAGGAGTTATAAGCATGACCGACAGCAACACACCCGTGAAAAGCCAAGAAGAACGCCAAGCCGATCTTGCTCCCGAAATGCACAATGACGAGCAGGACGATCACCGCAGCCAAGCGCAGGAAGTCGCGTCACAGGCGCAAGGGCAAACACAGACAGCCAGAGCTACCGAAAGCCTAAAAGTCGCATCCGACGCCGTCGATGGTGTTGCCGGTTCCGAAACCGACATGATCGACCAGATGCGCGACATGGAAGACAGCGGCCGCATCGATAACGGGGCATTTGCCGGTGAGCCCAATCATGACGACAACACATCGAAATATGAAGGTAGCGAAAAGGGCTAGAAACGAGCCGGATACCGACGAAGCCTCAGTCGTCAGAAGCTGATAGCGACCACTCCCTACTGCCCTCTCGTTCCGGATGCCTATTTCGATCTGCAGATAGCTGGGGCAGTTCGGGGTTGGGATCGAAACCAGAAGTATCGTCCGAAGGCGCGGGATCGAAGCCTTCCGCGGCATCGATCAAATCCTCGTCCGAAGAGAATTCCACCGGGAAGCCGGTTTCGGGGCGCAATCGGTTCCTTCCCGATTGTCCATCAATTACCTGGCGCCGGGTCCGCAATTCGTCTTCTTCAGTGCCTTCTCCGTCCACGATCTTCATGACTTGACCGAGCGATCCAGGATCGTCTTCGGTGCCAACGAAGAGCAATACGCTGCCCAGCGTGATGCCGACATAAGCAAGTGCGGCCTTCGGGTTCTTGAACAAAGTGGCGAACATAAAAGCGCGATATACGCGCCAAGAGTTAATGATCTGTGGAACCTATTTCGCGCTTGAGATCATACAGCAGCTCAAGCGCTTCGCGCGGCGATAACGCATCGATATCGGTTTGCGATAGGCGGTCTGCCAGTTTGCGCTCCGGCGTTGCTTCCGGGTCCGATTGCTGCATGGATGCGGCAAACAAAGGCAATTCGCCGAGGCCAGCCGCAATTCCGCCTGTCTCGGTTCGCGCTTCTTCGAGCTTCGCAAGAACCTGAGAGGCGCGCTTCACCACCGCATCCGGAACACCGGCCAGCTTCGCGACCGCGAGACCATATGAACGATCGGCGGGGCCCTGCGCGAGTTCGTGCAGGAGCACCAGATCGCCTTTCCACTCGCGGGCGCGCACATGGTGCAGGGAAAGAGCCTCGCAGCTTTCCGCAAGCCGCGCTAGCTCGTGATAATGCGTTGCGAAGAGGCATCGGCAGGCAATGCGCGAATGGACCGCCTCGACCACGGCCCACGCCAGTGCGAGCCCGTCATAGGTCGATGTGCCGCGTCCGACCTCGTCCAGGATGACAAAGCTGCGCTCGCTAGCTTGCGCGAGGATAGCGGCGGTCTCGACCATTTCGACCATGAAGGTCGAGCGACCGCGGGCAAGGTTGTCCGATGCGCCCACGCGGCTGAAGAGCCGGTCCACGATCCCGATCGTCGCGCTATCGGCTGGCACGAAGCAGCCGGACTGCGCCATCAGCACGATCAATGCGTTCTGCCGCAGGAAGGTCGATTTGCCGCCCATATTCGGACCACCGATCAGCCAAAGGCGGTCATCGCTGCTTAGCGAGCAGTCATTGGCCACGAAACGATCGCCTTCCTTGGCCAAGGCTGCCTCGACCACCGGATGGCGTCCGCCCTTGATCGCAATAGCGGAATCTCCGGTGATCTCCGGCCGCGTCCAATCGCCCTCTGCTGCTCGCTCGGCATTGCCTGTGGCAACGTCGATCCGCGCGAGCGCTGACGCGGTGCGAGCGATGGCTTCGCGTACGGCGGCGACTTCACCGATCAGCTCTTCGAAATGCGCTTCCTCTGCCGCCACAGCGCGGCCACCGGCTTCAGAAATGCGCGATGCTTCCTCGTGCAGACTGAGCGAGTTGAACCGAACCGCGCCTTTCATGGTCTGCCGATGGGTGAAGCCGCTCTCCGCCTCCATCAGCGCATCGGCATGCCTGCTCGGTACTTCTATGAAATAGCCTAGCACGCCGTTGTGCTTTATCTTGAGCGAGGCGATGCCGGTCTGATCGCGGTACTTTGCTTCCATTGCAGCAATGGCGCGGCGGGCATTGCCGGAGATTTCACGCAGCTCATCCAGACTTGCATCGTATCCGTCGGCGATGAAGCCGCCATTCGCGCGTTCAGTCGGCGGCGCTTCGACCAGGGCGCGGTCCAGGTGATCGATCAGCGCGCCATGGCCGGTGAGGGCAGGTAGCAAGGCATCGAGCAGACGGGGCCGATCAGTCTCGCACAAAATGCTCTCATGGATGCGAACGGCCTCGGCCAGTCCATCGCGTATCTGACCAAGGTCCCGCGGGCTGCCGCGGCCCGCGACGATGCGGCCGAGCGCTCTGCCGATATCCGGCAGCGCGCGGAGTGTTTCACGCAGATCGGATCGCTCTATCGGGCGGGCGCGCCAGAATTCGACTAGATCGAGCCGGTCGTTGATGGCGCTCTCTTGGAGAAGCGGCGCGGCAAGGTCTTCGGCCAGCAGCCTGGAACCTGCACCGGTTGTGCAGCGATCAAGCGTGGCGATGAGACTGCCTGAGCGACCACCCCGCTGCGTTTCGAGGATTTCGAGGCTCGCCCGCGTCGCCTCGTCCATTTCCATCCCCGATGCGCTCGCCCGTACAACCGGAGGAAGCAACAGCGGAAGGCTGCCTCGCCCGACATGATCGAGATAGGCGATCAATCCGCCTGCTGCGGCCATCATCGTGCGGGAAAAGTCGCCGAAGCCATCCAGTGTCGCAACGCCATGGATGGCCTTCAGCCGGTCGCTGCCCGCATCACTCGCGAAGTCACCGCGGGTGTGGAATGTCACCTCGTCGGGACCGTGAGGCCAGTCTTCCGGCACGACGATTTCAGTCGCTCCAATCCGCGCGAGCGCTGCGCCGAGCATATCGGGTGCGCACTCCTCGAGAACCATCGCTCCGGTCGAAATATCGCAGCTTGCAACGCCGACCTGCCCGCGCACTTCGGCGAGCGAGGCAAGCAGGTTCGCTCGGCGTGGATTGAGAAGCGCTTCCTCCGTCAGCGTGCCTGCCGTGACGAACCGTACGATGTCGCGCTGCACCAGCACCTTCGACGAAGGCTTGCCTTCGGCCTTGGCGCGCGCCTTGGCCTCGTCCGGCGTTTCGACCTGTTCCGCAATCGCAACCCGCTGACCGGCCTTGATCAGCCGAGCGAGATAGCCTTCCGCAGAATGGACCGGGACGCCGCACATGGGCACGGGCTCCCCGCTGTGTTCTCCGCGCGTGGTCAGCGCAATATCGAGAATATTGGCGGCTTCGCGCGCGTCGTCGAAGAACAGTTCGAAGAAATCTCCCATCCGGTAAAACAGCAGCGACCCACCGGCCTGCTCCTTCAAGGCAAGGTATTGCTGCATCATTGGCGTGGGCTGAGAGGGTTTGGGCGGCGCCATGTCTCTGGCCTAGCCAGCAAGCGAGCGATTCGGAACGGGTATGCCCCGTGTTTCCCCTATCGTTTGCGAGCCGAGCGGGCTAAGCGCGGTTTGCAAAGCGATAATTGCCGTAACGGAAAAGGGTTTTATGTCGGACGAACAACAGGCTGGTCGTAAAGGCGGTTTCACCACGCGAGAGGCGCTTTTCTACCACGAGACGATCCGGCCGGGTAAGCTTGAAGTCGTCGCGACCAAGCCGATGACATCGCAGCGCGATCTAAGCCTCGCTTATTCGCCCGGTGTCGCCGCTCCCGTTGAAGCTATCGCCGACGATCCCGCACTTGCAGCGCGCTACACCGCAAAGGCGAACCTGGTCGCGGTGATCTCCAACGGTTCGGCAATCCTTGGTCTTGGAAATCTCGGTGCGCTTGCTTCGAAGCCGGTGATGGAGGGCAAGGCAGTGCTCTTCAAACGCTTTGCCGATGTGGACTCGATCGACATCGAACTTGCCACTGAAGACCCCGAGGCATTCATCAACGCCGTCGCGCTGATGGAGCCGACCTTCGGCGGGATCAATCTGGAGGATATCAAGGCGCCTGAATGCTTCATTATCGAAGCGGCGCTGCGTGAGCGGATGAACATTCCGATCATGCATGATGACCAGCACGGTACGGCGATAATCACGGCTGCTGGATTGCTCAATGCCTGTCATCTAACGGACCGGGATATCAAGGATGTGAAGGTCGTCGTGAACGGCGCGGGCGCGGCGGCGATCGCGTGCACCGCTCTGGTCAAGGCTATGGGCGTTCCGCACGAAAATGTGATCATGTGCGATCGCTCCGGCCCGATTACTCCGGGACGCGACAATGTCGACCAGTGGAAGAGCGCGCATGCGGTCGAAACCGACGCGACCGATCTTGAAAGCGCGCTGGAAGGTGCGGATATTTTCCTCGGTCTATCGGCGGCCGGGGCCTTGAAGCCAGAATGGGTGAAGAAGATGGCTGACAAGCCGATCATCTTTGCCATGGCCAACCCGGTACCCGAGATCATGCCCGACGATGCCAAGGCGGTTCGCCCGGATGCGATCATCGCAACGGGGCGCAGCGATTTTCCAAACCAGGTGAATAACGTCCTAGGTTTCCCTTTTATCTTTCGCGGCGCGCTCGATGTGCAGGCGACGACGATCAATGAAGAAATGAAGGTGGCCGCCGCGCAGGCTATCGCCGAACTCGCCCGTGAGCGCGTGCCCGAAGAAGTGGCGAGCGCCTATGGCAAGAACCAGAAGTTCGGGACCGACTACATCATCCCGGCTCCGTTCGATCCCCGGCTGATCGAAGTGGTTTCGTCTGCGGTTGCAAAAGCGGCAATGGATTCAGGTGTTGCGCAGGCACGGATCGAGGATTTCGAGCAATACCGCCATGAGCTGAAATCGCGCCTAAACCCGACCACTTCGGTTCTCACGCGCGTGTACGATGAAGCGAAGTCCAATCCCAAACGGATGGTCTTTGCCGAAGCGGAGGAGGAGGTGGTCCTGCGCGCCGCGATCCAGTTCCGCGACTTCGGATACGGTACGCCGATCCTCGTTGGCCGGACCAAGGCGGTGCTCAACAAACTGCACCAGCTTTCGGTGTCTGATCCAGGCAGCTTCGAAATCCAGAACTCGGCCGATAGCGAGCATGTGCCCGCAATGGTCGACTATCTCTACAAACGTCTGCAGCGCCGCGGTTATACCGAACGGGACGTGCGCCGCATGGTCAACCAGGAGCGTAACGTGTTCGCAGCGCTGCTCGTTGCGTTGGGCCACGGCGACGGGGTGATCTCGGGCCTCACGCGAACCTTTGCCCAAACGGCCAAGGAGATTAACCGCGTGCTCGAGCCGAAACCCGGCGCGATCCCGTTCGGCATCCACATGATGATCGGCAAGAACCACACGACGTTCCTCGCCGACACGACGATCAACGAGCGACCGAGCGCTGCCGAGCTCGCGCATATCGCCCGCGAAACCGCGGCGGTGGCGCGCCGCATGGGTCATGAGCCGCGCGTTGCGTTCCTGTCCTATTCGACTTTCGGCAATCCTTCGGGTCAGTGGCTCAACAATATTCGCGATGCGGTGGCGATCCTCGACAGTGAGGATCCGGGCTTCGAATATGAAGGCGAAATGGCACCCGATGCGGCGCTCAATCCGAAGGTCATGGAGCTTTATCCGTTCTGCAGATTGTCGGCGCCGGCGAACGTTCTCGTCATGCCTGGCCTGCAATCGGCGAATCTGTCCGCAAAGATTCTGCGCGAGCTTGGCGGAAATGCGACCATCGGCCCGATGCTGATCGGAATGGAAAAGCCCGTGCAGATCGTTCCGATGACAGCGCTTGCGCCCGACGTACTGACTTTGGCGGTGCTTGCCGGGGCAGGCGTCGTCGGCTGATAGAAACGGATGCCGCAGACGAAAAAAGGCCCGGCAGATGCCGAGCCTCTTCGATGTGTCAGTTATTGACGACTAGTCTTGGGGTTCACGCGGCGAGCGCTTCCTTGTTGACTTTTCCGGTTGCGATATCGGTCATCCGGCGATCGCCATCATAGGTGTTGTCCAGACAGTTCTGCAGCGTTTCCGCATCGCCTGTCAGTCCCAGACGGTTCGCGAATGCGACTGCGGTTCCGTATCCTGCCAGCCCGTAATGGGTCATGCGCTGATACTGCGTAATAATCGATGCATCGAGCACGTCCTTGTCATCAATGTCGGCATTGATGGCGTGTGCCTTGGCTTCCTTTACGAGGCCTTCCATGCCCTTGCAGAATTCGCCGTTCGGGTTTGCGTCGTGGCTTTCGATCAGGTTGCGTACCTGCACCATGCCTTCCGAAATGCCCTTCACGCCGTCTTCGAGCGCGCTGCGGAGTTCATCGGAGGTCGCCTTCGCGTGCAGCTGCTTGGTCGCTTCAAGCGATTGCTTGTTCGCGCTGTAAATATCCTGCAGCTGGTCGATATAGAGGTCTTTGAGAGTGGTGATGGTCATTGGATGATGTCCCTTCGTTTGATTTGCTTTTCACCTAACCAATGGACGTGCAGGGCTTTCGTTCCAAAAAACTCGTTATATTTCCGTAACATACGATAAGGCGTTAACGACGAGAGATGAGGCGTTGGCGAGCGTCAGCGAGCGCGGTTCATCGACCGTGCTTGGTCCCGGTCGAGGTGACGCGCAGTTTCCGATTGGTGTGCTGAGCGGGCTAGATGCGCCGGAAGCGGAAGTACCAGACTTCGTGACCGAAGACCGTTCGAGCTTTGTGCTCGTAGCGCGTCTCGCTCCATCCGCTCGGCCGGTTCTGCCAGCTCGATGGGCCTTCTGCGACCCATTCGAATTTGTCGGTAAAGCGCTGCATCACCATCAGCGCGTGGCGCAGATAGATCGCATGATCCGTACCGAACCGGAATTCACCCCCGACTTTCAGCTTGTCGGCAAGCAGACCAACCGGGCCATCGTTCATCATCCGCCGCTTGGCATGCTTGTTCTTCGGCCAGGGATCCGGGTGCAGCAGGTAAGCCATCGTCAACGCTCCGTCGGGAATACGCTGAAGCACTTCGATCGCGTCGCCGTGATGGAGCCTCACATTGGCGAGGCGCTGGTCGTCCACATGACCAAGAGTCGCGGCGACGCCGTTCAGAAAAGGTTCGGCGCCAATGAAGCCGTGATTGGGCAGCAGGTCGGCGCGGTAGGCCAGATGCTCGCCGCTGCCGAACCCGATTTCGAAGTGGAGCGGGCAATCTTCTCCAAAGAGTTTTTCGGCGGTGACTTCGCCATCTTCGGGCACCGCGATCTTCGGCAGGAGATTATCGACCAGACCCTGCTGGCGGCCGCGCAGCGGTTTGCCGATGCTGCGGCCATACAGCCTGTTGAGGGTGGTGGGGTCGCCTTCTTTGAACGCAGTCATGGTGGGTCCGCTAAGGCCTTCATGGCGCAATTGTCCAGAGCGGGCTTGAGCCTCACGGGCACTCGCCCTAACTCGCCGGGCATGGATTATGTGATCAATCTCTTCGGAGAACAGCCGCTCTGGGTGCAATCGCTGATCGGGCTGGTCGCCCTTTTCGCCGCGTCACTGGTGGTCAATTACGTGCTAAAGCACGTGATCCTGCGCGTTTTGGCCCCGTATCTGGATCGCCAGACTAAGACGATCGACAAGTCCGCCGCATGGCTGGCGACAGTCGCGCCGCTGCTTATCATTTCGCGCGGCATCCGGCTCGTCCCGCACCTGCCGAAAGATGTCTACACCGTGATCACCAACGTCGCACAGGCGCTGATCGTGGTGTCGGTCGCGATGAGTATTGTCAGAGCGCTGGCATATGGCAACGAAGTCTACGAGCGACTTCCGCGCTCCAAGAACCGCCCGATCAAGGGTTTCGTACAGGTCGTGAAGATCATCGTGCTGTGCGGTGCGGTGATCATCATGATTTCGGTTTTGATCGACGAATCGCCGCTGCTGCTCTTGTCGGGTCTAGGTGCGGTGACTGCCGTGCTGCTGCTGGTCTTCAAGGACACGATCCTGTCTTTGGTCGCGAGCGTTCAATTGACGTCGAACGACATGCTCCGCGTCGGCGACTGGATCGAGATGCCGAGCATGCAGGCCGATGGCGACGTCATCGATATTTCGCTCCACACAGTGAAGGTCCAGAACTTCGACAAGACCATAACGACGATCCCGACCCATAGGCTCGTGTCGGATGCCTATCGCAACTGGCGCGGAATGAGCGAAAGTGGCGGGCGGCGGATCAAGCGATCGATTGTGCTCGACCAAAATTCCATCCGCTTTCTAAGCGATGACGAAGTCGTTGGGCTCAAGAAGTTTCGGATTTTGAAATCCTATCTCGCGGCGAAACGTGATGAGATTGCGGAGTGGAACGAAGCGGAGCTTGCTGGCGATGATCAGCCCGTCAATGCGCGCCGTCTTACCAATGTGGGTACGTTTCGCGCCTATATCGCCGCCTATATCGACTGGCATCCGCGTATCGGTGAAGGCTTCACGATGCTGGTGCGCCAGCTCGATCCCGGACCGCAGGGTCTTCCGATAGAAATCTACTGCTTTGCCGATACGACGACATGGGGCGAATACGAAGCGATCCAGGCGGATATCTTCGATCACCTGCTTTCAATCGTCCACGAGTTCGACCTGCGCGTGTTCCAGGAGCCTAGTGGGCGCGATTTTGCGTCCCTGGCTTCGACAGCGACCTGACATAAAAACACCCGGCGCGCCGTTAAGCGCACCGGGTGTCCATTGTTGGGTTATCGATCGATTTAAGCGGCTTCGGCTTCTTCGTTCGGGTCGCGCAGGACATAGCCACGGCCCCATACGGTTTCGATGTAGTTTTCACCGCCGCAAGCATGGCTCAATTTCTTGCGCAATTTGCAGATGAAGACGTCGATGATCTTGAGTTCCGGCTCGTCCATTCCGCCGTAAAGGTGGTTGAGGAACATTTCCTTGGTCAGCGTGGTGCCCTTGCGCAGTGAAAGCAGCTCGAGCATCGCATATTCCTTGCCGGTCAGGTGGACGCGGGCACCGTCGACTTCGACGGTTTTTGCATCGAGGTTCACGGCTAGCTTGCCGGTGCGGATGATCGACTGGCTGTGGCCCTTCGAACGGCGCACAACGGCGTGGATGCGGGCGACCAGCTCTTCGCGGTGGAACGGCTTGGTCACGTAATCGTCCGCGCCAAAGCCGAACGAGCGAATCTTGCTGTCCATTTCTGCGATACCCGAAAGGATCAGGACCGGCGTCTGCACCTTTGCAACGCGCAGCTTCTTGAGCACGTCATAGCCGTGCATGTCCGGAAGGTTCAGGTCGAGCAGGATGATGTCGTAATCATACAGCTTGCCCAGATCGAGGCCTTCCTCGCCCAGATCGGTTGAATAGACATTGAAGCCTTCAGTAGTGAGCATGAGCTCAATCGCTTTCGCGGTTGTCGGCTCGTCCTCAATCAACAGCACTCGCATATCTGGTCCCCTATTTGCCCCAGAACCTGGCGGCTTACCTTTTGGCAAGCTGTGTCGGTAACGCCTCGTCAAGAGGTGTTGCCATGTATTAACCACACAAGATCTGAACGGAAAAGGTTAACGCGTCGTAAACGGGTCCGTTAAAAATTTGTGAGTCTTTGAGGTAACACGTTTATTACGGGCGCTGTCCGGCACATCTTGGCTCGCCAAACGCGTACGAAGCTGCGCTTACAGATTAGCCAGCTTCTTTGCCCGCCGCCTCTGCGCACTCGATCCGATCCCGATTGCTTCCCGGTATTTGGCGACCGTGCGCCGTGCTAAATCGAAGCCTTCTTCGCCAAGCATATCGGCCAGTTTCTGGTCCGACAGCACTTTTTTGGGGTCCTCTGCATCGGTGAGCGTCTTGATCCGCGCCTTGATTGCCTCCGACGAAGCACCTTCGCCATCGCTTGATGCGACCCCGCTGGAGAAGAAGTATTTCAGCTCGAAGCAGCCGCGATCACAGTGCAGATACTTGTTACTCGTAACCCGGCTTACGGTGCTTTCATGCATGTCGATCTGCTCGGCCACTTCGCGCAAGGTTAGTGGACGCAGCTCCGACACGCCGCGGCGGAAAAATCCGTCCTGTTGTTTCACGATTTCGGTGGTCGTTTTAAGGATCGTCTTTTGCCGCTGGTCGAGCGCCCGGATCAGCCAGTGCGCATCGGCGAGCTTCTCTTTGAGCCACGATTGCGCCTGCGGATCGGGTGAGCCTTCGTTGAGCTCGACATAGTAGTTTCGGTTCACGACCAAACGCGGAAGGGTCTCTTCGTTGAGAGCGATGTCCCAGCCGCCCTGTTTGTTCGCGCTCAATAATATGTCGGGAGTGATGGCGCCGTCGGCGCTCGCTGAGAAGGCGAGGCCTGGCTTTGGATCGTAGCTCCGCAGTTCGCTGAGCATATCGGCGAAATCTTCGTCATCGACTTCGCAAAGGCGCTTGAGGCGATCGACTTCACCTCGCGCGACGAGTTCGAGATTGTCGATCAGCTTGCGCATGCATGGATCGTAGCGGTCCGCTTCGCGGGCCTGGATGGCAAGACATTCGGAAAGGCTGCGCGCGCCGACGCCGGTCGGATCGAGCATCTGCACGACCGTGAGTGCATCCTCCACCTCGTCTTTGCTGACGCCAAGATCGCCGGCAATCGTGCGAAGATCGCTGGTCAGGTAGCCGGCATCATCGAGCAACCCGATAAGGTGGCGCGCGATGAAGGCCTCCTTGGGATTGACCGCAATCGCTCCGACCTGTTCATTCAAATGCTCGCCGAGTGAGATGTCATCCGCGCGGTTGGCGTCGATGCCGGGGAAATCGCTGTCCTCGCCGCTATAGGTTGCGCCGCTCGAGCCCCATTCGCCGTCGCCTTGGGCTCCGTACCCGCCAGCCCCGTCGCCAGTGTCGCGTTCCCGGTCGAGTGCGCCGGCGTCCAGATCCAGAGGCGCCTCGCGCTCGCCCTGCGCCTGCGACATCAACTGGTCGGACGTGAACTCCTCACGCGGAATATCGTCGGGTTCGCCGGAGGAACCACGTTCCTCGCTCCTGACGCCGCCCGTTTCGAGCAGCGGATTGCTTTCGAGCGCTTCGCCGATGAAGGTTTCGATTTCGAGATTGGAGGCCGCCAGCAGCTTGATTGCCTGCTGCAGCTGCGGCGTCATCACCAATTGTTGCGATTGGCGAAGGTCCAGTCTGGGGCCGAGCGCCATTATGCGTCGATCCGTTCGGCGGTGGCCTTACCGCGCACTGTGCCTGCCCGCTGCCCCGCTCTTCCACCCGGAAGCCAATCCTCAAGGGCGGAAGGGCGGAGGAGTGGGCTGGCAAGGCACCCGGCGAACCAGGACCCACCACAAAACATCACATTTCTTCTCGCCGGACAATCACAACGTGAAGCTCTCTCCAAGGTAGAGCCGGCGCACATTTTCATCGGCGACCAGTTCCTGCGGCGTGCCGGCGAAAAGGACCTGTCCCCCATATATAATGCAGGCGCGGTCGACGATCTCGAGTGTCTCGCGAACGTTATGATCGGTTATGAGGACGCCGATACCGCGTGTTTTCAGATCGGCGACGAGATCGCGAATGTCGCTGATCGACAGCGGGTCGATCCCGGCGAAAGGCTCATCAAGCAGCATGATTGACGGTTTGGCCGCAAGCGCACGTGCAATCTCGCAGCGCCGTCTTTCACCGCCGGAAAGCGCCATGGCCGGGCTTTCGCGAAGGTGAGTGAGCCCGAATTCATTGAGCAGCCGCTCCAATTCAGCGCCGCGCGTCTCGACATCGGGCTCCACCATTTCGAGCACGCAGGCGATATTCTGCTCCACGGTCATGCCGCGAAAAATGCTGGTTTCCTGAGGCAGATAGCCAAGGCCGAGGATCGCGCGGCGATACATCGGCAGCTTGGTCACGTCTTCGCCGTCCATCAGAATCCGGCCCGAATCCGGCTTCACCAGACCCATGATCGAATAGAAACAGGTCGTCTTGCCCGCGCCGTTTGGCCCCAAAAGGCCAAGGACTTCGCCCTTGGCTACGCTGAGCGAAATGTCTGTCAGCACCGCGCGCTTGTCATAGCTCTTCGCGATCGACACAACTTCCAGCCCGCCTTCCGGCATGGGCGCAGTTGCGTCAGCTGTCTCCGGCGCGGATTCAATCAGTTGTTCTAAAGCTGAAGACTCATCCATGGAGGCAGCTTTAGCAGCCTTGCCTTAACAGGAAAGAGCCAGCGGGCGCTTTTGGCAGGATTTTTGCTTTCCCCGACAATCCAACCGTGAAGCTCTACGAGGTTTTCGATGCGCCGCGCGCAACATCATTTCATTTTGGTTACCGTGCTTGCAACTTGGCTCTCGGTTTGGAATAGTGACGATGTGAGAGAGAGATTCCGTTGGGGAGCGGTCTGATGGGCGAGTATTCGCAGCACGAAAGTGATGGAAAAGTTGGTTCGGCCGCGCAAACGCGCGCGAAGGATTGGCGCAAATCGATGAGCGACCACGTTGCTTACGCTTTGCTCGTCTATACCGGCTTACACATTTTCGTGACCGTGAAAGCGATGGCGGAGGGCTTCCCATCGCTGCTCCCATACTTTGCTCTCGTCGTTCTCGTCGCCGCCATCATCCCGGCCTGCCGGTGGTTCGAACGCCGCTGGACTGACCTTTCCGATGATCAGGCAGTAGACCCTGCCTACGCCGATGCCTTTCGCCGTGACATCATCGCGCTGTGGTTTCTCGCAATAGGTTTGCCGATCGCGCTGACCGCATTCTTCAAGGCGATTTTCGCTCTGGTTTGAGACATTACCGCCGCTGGACGGGAACGTCCCTTTCACACCCCGGTTGATCCCGCATACGCCGTTTCGGACGCTGATGGGGTTTGCCGCGTGAAAGCTTTCAAAGTCCTTTTTGTTCTTCTCGCTGCCTTCATGGCCGTGCCCTCCCTTGCGGTTTTACCGGCACTCGAACCCAGTGCGGACGAGGCCGAAGCCGCGCAGCCCGTCGAGCAGACTATCTCGCAGGGGCAGGGTGAAGGTGATGATGCGCGAATAACCGAGCGGATCGAGGGCATATTCGCGGAGTTGCCAGATTTCGGCACAGTCGAAGTCGAAACCAGTGAAGGCGTCGTCAGCCTGACCGGAACACTAGCCGATGCCGAAGCTATCGCCCGCGCGGAAGGGATCGCCTCGCGCGTTGCGGGCGTCGTTACGGTCGAAAACGCTATCGAGCGCGATCTGTCTGTCGAACAAAACCTGTCGGTTCTTGGCGAAATGACGGGGCTATTCGACAGCTTTGTATCAGGGCTTCCCCTGTTTGCTGTCGCGGTGCTCGTCGCGCTGGTGATTGGCGCCCTCGGTTATCTGATTGCTGGGCTGGGTTTTATATGGGACCGGATTGCCCCCAACGCCTTTCTCAGCGAGCTGATCCGCAGTGCGATCCGGTTTGCATTTGTCGTTGGCGGCATCGTTATCGCGCTGGACATGCTGGGTGCGGGCGCGTTGCTGGGTGCGGTCCTGGGCGGGGCAGGGGTTATCGGCATCGCGCTGGGATTTGCGATGCGCGATACAATCGAAAATTACGTAGCGTCGGTGATGCTCAGCCTGCGCCAGCCCTTCCGGCCCAACGATCATGTGCTGATCGACGATCTGGAGGGCAAGGTCATTCGCTTGACCAGCCGCGCGACGGTGCTGATGACGCTGGAGGGAAACCATCTGCGCGTGCCCAACTCGCAAGTCTTCAAGGCAGTAATCGTCAACTTCACGCGCAATCCGCAACGCCGCTTCAGTTTCGAGCTTGGCATCGATGCTGACGATGATCCGCGCGCTGCGATGCAGCTTGGCGGCGAAGTTTTGCAGGGCCTGCCCTTCGTCCTTGGCGAACCGGAACCGGCCGCACGTATCAATCAGGTCGGCGATTCCAACATCGTCATCCTGTTTCTTGGCTGGATCGACCAGCGCGAGGCCGATTGGTTCAAGTCGCGCAGTCTTGCCATCGCCGCCGTCAAGGAAGCGCTGGAAGAGGCAGGCTTCGCGTTGCCGGAGCCGATATATCGCCTGCGCTTCGATGGGCGCACCGATCCGCTGCCTATTGGACGGTCAGCGAAGGACAGTCCCAAAACGCCTTCTCCCGGGAAAAAGCGCGCATCGGCGACATCGGGTGAGACGGATGTCCGACCGGAAAGCGAGATCAGCGAAATGGTCGAGAATGAACGCCAGTCCGATCCCGAACAGGCGAAGGACCTGCTGGACCCCTCACGCCCGGTCGAATAGGTTCAATTGCCCGCGCGCTCGATAGCTTCCAGCACGATTTGCCGCGCTTCGGCACGGTCGCCCCACTTGCCGACGCGCACCCACTTTTCAGCTTCGAGATCCTTGTAGTGGGTGAAGAAATGCTCGATCTGCTGGAAGATGATCGAGGGGAGGTCCTTGGTCTCGCCAACGTCCGAATAATACGGAAAGGTCGTATCGACCGGCACGCATATCAGCTTCTCGTCGCCGCCATGTTCGTCTTCAAGATGCAGCACGCCGATAGGGCGGGCGCGCACGACACAGCCGGCCATGAATGGCGACCGGGCAATCACAAGCGCATCCAGCGGATCGCCATCGGGTGAAAGCGTGTGCGGGATGAAGCCGTAATTCGCCGGATAGCGCATGGGTGTATGCAGAATCCGGTCCACGAACAGCGCGCCGCTTTCTTTATCGAATTCGTATTTCACCGGTTCGCCTCCGGTCGGGACTTCGATAATGACGTTGAGGTCGTCGGGGACATTGTTGCCGGTCGGGATCTTGTCGATGCGCATTGTATTCTCGAATTTGTAGAGGGAGGGAATTTGCTGAGCGCGCCTCTAGCGGCTGCCGCGCCATTGCGAAAGACCTCCCTTGGTCTTAAGCGCGGCGCTCAAGAGTAGGAAACAATGTCCAAGAACACACCTAAGGCCATTCGCGGCACACAGGATATTTTCGGCCCCGAAGCGGAAGCGTTCGCTTTCGTGATCGAGACGTTCGAGCGCGTGCGGCGCCTTTATCGATTTCGCCGCGCGGAAATGCCGGTTTTCGAAAAGACCGAAGTTTTCAGCCGCGCCATTGGTGAGACAACCGATGTGGTCTCGAAAGAGATGTATTCGTTCGAGGATCGCGGAGGAGATTCGCTCACGCTTCGCCCGGAATTCACCGCCGGGATTGCGCGCGCTTACCTCTTCAATGGCTGGCAGCAGCACGCGCCGCTCAAGCTTGCGACACACGGCCCACTGTTTCGGTACGAGCGACCGCAAAAGGGCCGATATCGCCAGTTCCACCAGATCGATGCGGAGATCATCGGTGCGGCAGAGCCCCAGGCGGATGTCGAGCTGCTCGCCATGGCGGACCAGTTGCTGAAAGAGCTCGGCATCGAAGGGGTGACGCTGCACCTCAATACGCTGGGCGATGCGGACAGCCGCGAGAATTGGCGCGCCGCGCTCATCGAGTATTTCAAGGCGGTCGAAGGTGAATTGTCCGAAGACTCTCAGGAGCGGCTGGAGAAAAACCCGCTCCGGATTCTCGACAGCAAGGATCGCCGCGACCGTCAATTTGTCGCCGATGCGCCTAAGATCGATGACTTCCTGACAGATGAGGCGCTCGCATTTTTCGATAGCGTTACCAGCGGGCTCGATGCAGCTGGCGTCAAATGGAAACGCGCCGAAAGCCTCGTGCGCGGGCTCGATTACTACCGTCACACGGCGTTCGAATTCATCCCGGACGAAGGCTCCGCCGCTGCGGACGCCCTGGGCGCGCAGAGCACCGTCCTCGGCGGTGGGCGCTATGACGGATTGATGGAATCGCTCGGCGGCGCGGCAACGCCCGCGGTCGGCTGGGCCGCGGGGATCGAGCGGCTGGCTATGCTGGTGGGCGAGAAGGGCGAGCCACTTGCCGATGTGATCGTCGTGGTCGAGAATGACGAACGGATGAGCGATGCGATTTCCGCTCTCGGCAAACTTCGGGCGTCGGGCCTTTCTGCCGATCTTTTTGCGACTGGGAGCGCGCGCAAGCGGTTCGATAAAGCGGTCAAATCCGGCGCACGCTCGATTGTGGCTTTCGATATGCGCGGTGACGAACCCACTAGCCGCATCAAAGCCGAAGATGCTGACGCGGCACGCCTGGAGGCGCTGCTTCGCTGAGCCATGCAAATCCCCGCAGCACGCCTTGATCAGATCGCCAATCGCTTCGCCGAACTCGAAGCGCGCATGGCGAGCGGAACGCTTGAGGGCGACGAGTTCGTCCAGGCATCGCGTGACTATGCCGAGCTTGAGCCGGTGGCGAAGATCGCTGCTGACGTTACCGCCATGCGGGCGGAGCTCGCCGGGCTCGAAGAGATGTTGGCCGACCCGGAAATGAAGGCGATGGCGCAGGAGGAGCTAGAACAGCTTCGCGAAGCGCTGCCTAAAAAAGAGCGCGCACTCGCAATCGCGTTGCTTCCGCGCGATGCTGCTGACAGCAAGCCAGCCATGCTTGAAATTCGCGCCGGCACTGGCGGCGATGAAGCCGCGCTGTTCGCCGGCGATCTTTATCGCATGTATGAACGCTTCGCTGCCGAGCAGGGCTGGAAGGTCGAACCGGTCAGCATGAATGCGAGCGAGGTGGGCGGCTTCAAGGAAATCGTCGCCAATGTGACTGGCTCCGGAGTGTTCGCGAAGCTCAAGTTCGAAAGCGGCGTCCACCGTGTCCAGCGTGTGCCGGTCACCGAAAGTGGCGGGCGCATTCACACCAGCGCGGCAACCGTCGCGGTTTTGCCTGAACCGGATGACGTGGATATCGATATCGATCCCGGTGATCTGAAGATCGACACGTACCGCGCGAGCGGAGCGGGCGGTCAGCACGTCAACACCACCGACAGCGCGATTCGGATCACGCACGAGCCGACCGGCATCGTCGTCACCTGCCAGGACGGGCGCAGCCAACACAAGAACCGCGAAAAGGCGATGCAGGTGCTGCGCGCGCGATTATTCGAAAAATCGCGCGATGAGGCCCAAGGGGCCGAGGCAGAGGCGCGCAAGGCGATGGTGGGCAGCGGCGACCGCTCCGAACGCATCCGCACCTATAATTTCCCGCAAGGCCGCGTGACGGACCACCGCATCGGGCTGACCCTGCACAAGCTTGAGGAAGTGCTCGCCGGGACAGGTTTGAGCGAGCTCGTCGATGCGCTGATTTCCGAGGATGAGGGCAAGCGGCTGGCCGCGCTTTCCGAATGACCATCGCCGAAGCGATCCGCGCTGCGGCTGAAACTCTGTCGAAAACAAGTGATACGGCGCGCCTGGATGCAGAATTGCTGATGGCGCATGCGAAAGGGATAAACCGGTCGGACCTGCTCCTGCGGGCAATGCAGAATGAGGCGCCTGCAGGGTTCGAAGCCTTGATAAAGCGCCGCGCATCGCACGAACCCGTCGCCTACATCACGGGTACCCAGGAGTTTTATGGCCGCTCTTTTGCGGTTGGACCCGGCGTTCTGATCCCGCGCGGGGATAGCGAAACGCTGATCGACGCGGCGCTGGAGACCGTTCCGAACGCGAAGCGCGTTCTCGACTTGGGGACCGGTTCGGGCGCGCTATTGATCACGGTATTGCTTGAATTCGAAGGAGCAAGCGGCATCGGGATCGATGCGTCGGAAGTCGCTGTGCAAACGGCGCGGGAAAACGCCCAGAGCCTTGGCCTGATCGGCGCGCAAGCTCGAATACTGAAGCGGGATTGGCGCAGAGATGGTTGGCATCGCGACCTTGGCGAATTCGACTTGATCCTGTGCAATCCGCCCTACGTCGAAGACGATGCCGAACTTGAACGCGATGTTCGCGAGTTCGAGCCCGGTCGCGCTCTATTTGCAGGGCCCGAGGGACTTGACGACTATCGCCTCCTCATCCCGCAAATTGCCAACCATCTAAATGAGGATGGTGCTGCAATCTTCGAGATTGGGGCGACTCAGGCTGAAACTGTCACGAAAATTGCCGAAACTGCCGGTTTTTCGGTAGAGATGCGACGTGATCTTGCAAATCGGCCACGGGCTTTGGTCTTCCGCACATGAAAACACCCCCAGGGCTTGGCAAACGTGCTTTGGATGGCTACCTCCGAATCAGGCCACTGATTTGTGAACTGCGCAAAATCACCGGCCAAGCTCCAAATTCGATGTCAGAAGGCCGTCAGGGCAAGCCCGCGGTCATGGCAGCAGGGAGCGCGCGTCATCCATTTTTCGCGCACAGAAGAGCAGTTTGTTGGCCAAGAGTGCAGCCCATGGCTGCGCAAGGTCGCTAAGGGGAAGAATTTCCTTGAATAACAATCGTAACAATCGTCGCCGCGGTCGCGGCAATCGCAACCAGGGCGGCGGCGGAGGCAATCAGCTTAACCGGATCGACAGCCGGGCGCGTGGCAACGCGCCGCAATTGCTCGACAAGTACAAGAAGCTGGCGCAGGACGCACAGCATAATGGCGATCGGGTTCAGGCCGAGTATTACCTGCAATTCGCCGATCATTATTTCCGTGTGATAGCCGACAACAAGGCACGTCAGGAAGAAGCCCGTGCCAAGCGTAATGAAGAGCGCGGTCAGGCGAACGACGACAGCGACGATGATGACGGCGACAATCGCCGGAACGACAATCGACGTGGCGGGAACCGCAGAACGCGCGGCCGCCGCGACGATGCGAACGAACAGCGCGGCAGTGACGCCGATCAGGACAGCGAAAGCAGTGCTTCTGAGGATACATCGGATGATGAAAAGCCCAAGCGGCGTGCGCGCAAGCCGAAGAGCGATGCAGCCGAGGGCGGAGACAAGCCGAAACGGCGCAAGCCCCGCACGGCGGATGCTGGCGACGGTTCGGACGCGGGCGAGATCGACTCCTCGGTCCTCCCCCCTGCGATCAGCGCGGGTTCTGCGCCCGATAAGGACAGCGACGATAGCCTAGAGGCGGTCGGCTGATCGGAATCTGAGGGGCGGCATCTAGCAGGCGCGGATAGCTTCGTATGAGCTCGCGGCTTCAAGAACTGGCGATGCTCGCGAGAGCGCGACCCGGCATCAGCTCGATTGTGCTCGGACTGATTGCGGCCTGCGGGTATCCGCCGCTGCACGCTTGGTGGATCGCGCTGCCCGCGCTCGCCGCGTTCCTAGTCCTGCTGCGCGAGGCAAAAAGCTGGAAATCGGCTGCTTGGCTAGGCTGGTTGTTCGGCTGGGCTCACCTGACGCTCGCGAACAACTGGATCGCGACGGCTTTTACCTACCAGGCGAAGATGCCCGAGTTTCTCGGCTGGATCGCCGTGCCGCTCCTTTGCGTGTACCTCGCCGTCTATCCTGCGCTTGCTGCGCTCTTTACTCACCTCCTCACACGAAAGCTAAGTGCCAGCGCGTTCGGAGTGGTGTTCGCTGGCGCTTGGATCGTGACCGAATGGTTGCGGGCTTGGGTCTTCACCGGCTATCCGTGGCCGCCGCTCGGCCTTGTGCTGCTTGGCGATTGGGAGAGCGCGGGGATCGCAGCGGTTCTGCCGTGGCTGGGCACATACGCGCTGTCCGGGCTCGCAATACTAGTCGCAGCGCTTTTGGCATGGGCGTTCTCTGCCCGTCGCTGGCTGATTGGCGCTGCTGTCAGTCTGATCGTTGCGACGGCCATGCTGCTGCCGGGCGGGATCGGCGATCCGGGTGACAGCGACGTCAATTATACGCTGGTCCAGCCACTGCTCTTGCAGGACGAGATCAACGATCCGAGAAAATTCGAAGAGCAGTTCGAGCGGATCACGCGCCTGACATTGCCGGGTCGCGAGCAATCACGCCTCGTCCTCTGGCCGGAAAGCGCAGTCCCCGATTACCTCGAAGAAGGGTATCCGCAGCGCTATTACGACCGGATGACCGCGGGCGGCGATCCGGTGCTGGCCCGGAGGCGCATGGCGGCGGTCGCAGGTGCAGATGCAACATTGCTTACCGGTGCGGTCAATCTCGATTTTAAAGAGGAGTTTGGGATCAAGCGCGTCGAAACGGCACGCAATTCGGTGCTCGCGATCGATGCCGAGGGCGAGATAACCGGTCATTACGCCAAGGCCCATCTCGTCCCTTACGGCGAATATCTGCCGCTGCGCCCGATACTCGAACCGCTTGGCTTCTCGCGATTGGTGGCGGGGTCGATCGATTATGATCCCGGTCCCGGGCCCGGAACGCTCGATCTGGGCGAGCATGGGAAAGCGGGCATCCAGATCTGTTATGAGATTGTGTTCTCAGGAGAGGTTGTCGATCAGGCGGACCGGCCAGATTACATCTTCAACCCTTCGAATGATGGCTGGTTCGGATACTGGGGGCCACCGCAGCATCTCGCGCATGCGCGGCTTCGGGCGATCGAAGAAGGCCTCCCGGTGCTGCGCTCGACTACGACCGGGATCAGCGCGGTAATCGACGCCACCGGTATCGTGCGCCAGTCGATCCCGATGGGCGAGGCCGAGGCTGTCAGCGGCGTGATCCCTGCCGCCAAAAGTCCAACGCTCTTTTCGCGCTTTGGCAACGTGCTTCCGCTTGGATGGGCCGCCTTCCTGCTTTTCCTCGGATTGGCAGGCCCGAGAGTGCTTGCGCTGCGCTGGCGGCGAGGCTAGGGATCACTCGAGACATAAAGGTTTCCTTATATCTGCATAAGGAGCCGCGAACCGAGATCGAGATTTACCGGGAGTACCCATGCGCAGCGATTTTCTTTTCACCTCCGAAAGCGTTTCAGAAGGCCACCCGGACAAGGTTTCCGACCAAATCTCGGACGCAATCGTCGATCTGATGCTGTCGAAGGACCCGGAATCCCGCGTTGCCTGTGAAACGATGACGACGACCCAGCGCGTGATCTTGTCAGGCGAAATTCGCTGTGCGCCTATGTATGACGAGGATAACGAAGACTGGGCCGTCAATGGCGGCTGGGCTCCCGGCGCGAAGGAAGAGATCGAGCAGGCGGTTCGCAGAACCGTTCGTGATATCGGTTATGAGCAGGATGGCTTTCACTGGAAGACACTGATCTTCGAAAACCACTTGCATGGACAGTCTGCCCACATCGCTCAGGGTGTGGATGCTGGCGGTGACGGCTCGAACAAGGATGAGGGCGCGGGCGATCAGGGTATCATGTTCGGGTTCGCCTGCGACGAAACGCCCGACCTCATGCCTGCCCCGATCGATTACAGCCACAAGATCCTCGAAAAACTCGCTGCCGACCGCCATTCGGGCGCGGCACCGTTTCTCGAGCCCGATGCCAAGAGCCAAGTGACGCTGCGCTACAAGGATGGAAAGCCTGTCGCCTGTACCGCGATTGTCGTGAGCACCCAGCATGCCGAAGGTTATGATGAGGGTGATAAGGAAGCCGAGCTCAAATCCTACGTCAAAGGCGTGGTGACCGATGTCTTGCCCGACGGTTTCATCTCCGGCGAAACCCAGTGGCACATCAACCCTACCGGCAGCTTCGTGATTGGCGGTCCAGACGGAGATGCCGGCCTTACCGGGCGCAAGATCATCGTCGACACCTATGGCGGCGCCAGCCCGCACGGTGGCGGCGCCTTCAGCGGGAAGGACCCGACGAAGGTCGATCGCAGCGCAGCCTACATCACTCGCTACCTCGCCAAGAATGTGGTGGCGGCCGGACTTGCGAGCCGCTGCACGATCCAGATCGCCTATGCCATAGGCGTTTCGGAGCCTCTGTCGCTTTATGTCGATACTCACGGCACCTGCGGCGGAGGCGCCGACGATGCAGCCATCGAAGAAGCGATCAAATCGATCACCAAGCTTGGCGGCCTGACACCGCGCGCGATCCGCACGCATCTCGGCCTGAACAAGCCGATCTATCGCAAGAGCGCAGCCTATGGACACTTTGGCCGCACCGCCGATGGCGATTTCTTCCCCTGGGAGAAAACGGATTTGGTCGAAGATCTGAAGGCAGCTCTCGCCTGATCTGATAGGGGCACTGCCGATGGTAGTGCCAACACCCAGCACAAGGCGCCTAGTCGAGCTCGATGCGCTGCGCGGTCTCGCCGTGGTCGGGATCGTGTTGATGAACGTCTATGCGTTCGCGCTGCCTTTGCAGGCGTATTACAAACCCGCCGCGTATGGAGCGGAAAGCGCGGCCGACCGGGTGATCTGGGCTGTCAGCTTCGTCTTTATCGAGGACAAGTTCCGTACGCTTTTTGCGATGCTGTTCGGTGCGGGATGCCTGATTCTGTGGGAGCGGGAAACGGATCGCCCTCTGAGGACGCACTATGCGCGGATGGCGGTGCTCTTCGCGATAGGTCTTGGGCATTCGATACTTCTTGCAAATAACGATGTGCTGCGCGGCTATGCGTTTGCCGGCCTGGTCTTGCCATTCCTAATGCAGCTTTCGCACCGGGCTCTTTATGCCGTCGCCATCGGGTTTGTCTGGGTCCATGTCGGCGGCGGCATCGTTCTTTTCGGTGGCAGCATTCTCGATCTTTATGCTGGGCGAATGGGAACCGACGCCTCGCTCTTCGTTGAGCGAAATTTCGGGACCGATGAGCCGGCCCTTCGGTATGCGCTGCAACTGGGAAATGAGGGCTTTGGCGAACGCATCGCCCGCAGGTGGGCGGATATCCCGAGCCAGTTGCGGGTGGTTGCGGGCTCTGTTCCGATCAATCTCGCGGCTATGACACTGGGCATGGCGCTCTGGAAGGACCGCATGTTCGCGCGTGAATGGCGTATCTTTCGAATGCAGCGGCTGGCCGCAATCAGCGCCGCTATTTCGCTTCCCATGCTACTACTGCTCGCATGGTGGGTGGCCGATAACGGCTTTCCGGGCGCACTTGTGGGTGCGTCCTCGCTCATATTTTCCGCGCCATTCGACACGCTTTTGGCTCTATCATACGCGGCATTGGCGATGGCTTTTTTCAACGCGCCCGGAAAGCTAACGAAGCATCTCGCCGCAGTAGGCCGCTTGGCTCTTACCAATTACCTTATGAGCAGCGTCATGTTAGCCGCGATCTTTGCGAGTTGGGGACTGGGATTGTTCGGCGAAGTCTCGCGCTCTCAGGCGTTCGCGCTCGGTCTTATTCCGATCATCGCGATTTGCCTGTGGTCGCCAATCTGGTTCAAGCACCTTGGAAACGGCCCGTTCGAGCGGTTTTGGCGCCTTGGGGTCAGACTTCTTTCCTAATCGTCCTCACCCTGCATTGGCGAGGGTCGGTCGAGCGCCAGTTCGGCATCGGAGAAGGTGAAAGGCGAGCGCACGCCCGGCATCCCGCCTAGGTCCACCCGGAGCTGCCGCGCGATCACTTGCGGGTCTGCGAAGACCTCGTCCAATCGGTTGATTGGTCCGGCGGGCACGCCCTTCGCTTTGCATTCGGCGAGAAGCTCTGCCTTTGACCAAGTCCTCGTTGCGTTCGCGATTTCGGTATCGAGCGCCGCAGCGTTGGCGGTGCGATCGCCGTTGGTAACGAACCGCACGTCCTCCGCCAGCTCAGGCAATCCGAGTAACTCGGCAAGCTTCCTGAAAAGCCTATCATTGGCAGGCGCGAGGATCACATGCCCGCCACGCACCGGAAAGACGCCATACGGCGCGACCTGCGCGTGCGCGTTGCCCATGCGCGGCGGGTTTTCACCCGTGGTCAAGAAATACGTTGCCTGATTGGCGAGCAGCGCAACCGAGCAATCGAGCAGGCTCATATCGACCAGCTGTCCGGCGCCTGTTCGCGCGCGCTGGATCAAGGCTGCCTGTATCCCATTGGCCGCGTAAACCCCGGTGGACAGGTCCGAGATGGAAACGCCCATCTTTACCGGATCACCCTCCGGCTCTCCGGTGACCGACATGAAGCCGCTCATCCCCTGGATAACGAAATCATAGCCGGCCTCATGCGCACGCGGGCCGGTCTGGCCGAAGCCGGTGATCGAACAATAGACCAGTGCAGGATTGCTTGCTTTCAGCGAAGCGTAATCAAGGCCGAACTTGTCGAGGCTGCCGGTCTTGAAATTCTCGATCAGCACATCTGCTGAAACGGCAAGTTCCCGCACCCGCTCAAGATCGGCATCATCGCGGAAATCGGCGATGATCGATCGTTTTCCGCGATTGCAAGCGTGGTAGTAAGCGGCCTCGCGGTGCACCTTGCCGGTTTTGTCGGTGCGCTCGACCCATGGCGGACCCCATTGGCGCGTGCCGTCGCCTTCCGGGCTCTCGACCTTGATCACGTCCGCACCAAGATCGGCCAGGATCTGCCCCGCCCATGGTCCGGCGAGCACGCGGGCGAGCTCAAGCATCTTTATCCCGGCGAGCGGCGCTTTGGGATTGCGGGGATGATCGAGCCACATAGGGTGTCAGGCGGCAGCTGCGCGGGTTGGGTGAACTTGCGGCCAGACGAGCGCGGTTCCGATCGCATAGGCAAGGCCGATGGCCAGCACGATTGCCGACGACCAGATGTCAAAAGGTTGGCCGGGATAGGGCGCGCTTGCCAGAGCCGGGAAGAGCACCAACCCGCGCAGAAGATAGATCGACGCGATCACGGGCAGCCCGCTTCGCAAAAGCGGAAGGCGAGGCAACTTGCGCGCGCCGGAGAAAGCATAGGCGGCCCAGATCGCGAGAACGATTGCGATCCCGATGGTCATCCAGACCAATCCCATCGCACCATTCTCATACTCAACGACCAGCGGTTCGGGCGCTCCGAAAAAACGAAACCAGCTTGCGCCCATGGCTATGCAGGCGAGGTGTGCGAGCGAGGCGAGCAGGCTCGCTAGACCGCCGATCATCAGAAGCAGGCGTCCCAAGATTACACGGCCACTTCGTATTGAGCTGTCGTCTTCTCTGCGACCTCCTCGGCAGTAACACCGGGAGCCAGTTCGATAAGTTTGAAATTCGAATCCTTGTCCGGTCGGTGGAACACGCCAAGATTGGTGATGATCATGTCGACCACTCCAGCGCCGGTCAGCGGCAGCGTGCATTCGGGGATGAATTTCGGGCTGCCATCCTTCGCGTTGTGATCCATCACCACGATGATTTTCTTTACGCCCGCGACAAGGTCCATCGCGCCGCCCATCCCCTTGATCATCTTGCCGGGGATCATCCAGTTCGCGATGTCGCCATTTTCGGCCACTTCCATCGCACCCAGAACGGTAAGGTCGATATGACCGCCCCGGATCATCGAAAAGCTCGTCGCGCTGTCGAAATAGGCGCTGTGAGGCAATTCGCTGATCGTTTGCTTGCCTGCGTTGATGAGATCGGGATCGACCTCGTCGTCGTAAGGGAATGGCCCGATGCCGAGCATGCCGTTTTCGCTCTGGAGCGTCACCAGCATGCCTTCGCGAATATGGTTGGCGACGAGCGTGGGAATGCCAATGCCGAGATTGACGTAATAGCCATCTTCAAGCTCTTGGGCGGCGCGGGCCGCCATCTGATCGCGGGTCCAGCCCGGCGTTTCCTGTGTCATTGAAAATGCTCTTCGTTGGTGTTGCTCGGCGAGGCGAGTGCGATGCCGCTATGGCAGGTCACGCCGTCTCGCGCTCTCGCGTGGTGCGGAATTCGATTTTCTTGTCATAGGGCGCGCCAACAATCATGCGATTTACGAAGACGCCTGGCAGGTGAATTTCATCCGGGTCTAGAGCGCCAGCCGGCACCACTTCTTCGACCTCGACAACGCATACCTTGCCGCAGGTCGCGGCGGGCTGATTGAAATTGCGCGCGGTCTTGCGGAAGATGAGATTGCCGGTCTCGTCGGCTTTCCATGCTTTCACGATCGACAGATCGGCGAAAATACCGCGTTCGAGAATGTAGGTCGACATGATGCCATCGGGATCTTCGAAATCCTTGTGCTCCTTGCCTTCCGCAACCTGCGTGCCGACACCTGTCTTGGTATAGAAGCCGGGGATCCCTGCACCGCCAGCGCGCATTCTTTCCGCTAGCGTTCCTTGCGGACAGAATTCGACCTCAAGCTCGCCTGCGAGAAACTGCCGCTCGAACTCCTTGTTTTCGCCGACATAGGAAGAGATCATCTTCTTCACCTGGCGCGTGCGGAGCAGTTTGCCGATGCCTTCATTGTCGATGCCCGCATTGTTGCTCGCAAATGTGAGGCCTTTGACGCCGCTATCTCGAATGGCGTCAAGCAATCGCTCGGGAATTCCGCAGAGACCAAAACCGCCAGCAGCAACCAGCATGTCGTCTCGCAGCACACCATCGAGCGCGCTGGCTGCATCTGGGAAAAGCTTACTCATTGAATACACCTGCCCGTTTGGGTTGGATGAAAGGCTTGGCTTAAGCCTTCGCCTGCCCCCTGATTAGTGGCTGCAGGTTCCTGTGTCACGCTCCTGATTCTGCCCTAGGAACGAGATCGTGCATGTTGCGACGCACAACGCAAGAAACCGCATTTTTGCTCGAAAAGAGCGCGGCTGCCTAAAATTTGATCAATTAATATGCGTCAAATGGAATTGTGTCAGCGATATGACGATAGATAATGCACGAAACGCAACATAAAATGCGCCTTTCGCACTTGCGAAATAACTTCGGGTCAAGCATACCGGGGCATGCCTTTCAGGCATCCTCTCCCAAACTTTTCCAGCCCGGCCTTCGCGCCGGGCTTTTTTCTGCCTGCAGGACCGTGTCAGGCGGTCATCCTGTGCCCTCTGCGACTGTAACAATTCCTGAAAATTCTTCGAAACGGTTCACGAGCATGGCCGTTTGCAAAGGGCGGCGCCGCTGCCTAGCTATCAGGCAGCCCGACCGACGAATCGAATGATCGAGAGGATTTGCCCATGGCCGAAGCCGAAGCCGCCACTCCCGCCCGCACAGCGCGACTGCAAGTCGCTGCAGCACGGCAGGAGGAATCAGGACAGGGCATCGCGCGCATGCCGCGCTCGGCTTTCCAGGAACTAGGTATAACCGAAGGCGAGGTGGTCGAGATTACCGGTAAGCGGATGACCGCAGCCATCGCGACAGCAGCCTATGCTGAAGACGAAACGCTCGACGTGGTCCGGCTGGATGGCTTGCAACGCGGAAATGCGGAAGCTGGTTCGGGCGAGCACGTTGAAATCAAAGCCGCCGAATCGCGCCCGGCGACGCGCGTGGTGTTCGCGCCGGCTCAGCGCGAAATGCGCCTGCAAGGACCGACGCAGGCGCTCAAACGCAACTTTTTCGGAAAGCCGATTGTGGCAGGTGACCTGGTGGCGACGACCGGACAGCAGCCGGTGCAAAACATGCCATCCGATGTGCGGCAATTGCTGCGAGCGCCCGCCTATGCCCTGACGCAAATCCGCCTTTCGGTCGCTTCGACAAGCCCCAAAGGCATCGTCCACATCGACGAAAACACCGAAGTCGAGTTACGGACCGAATTCGAAGAGCCACGCGACGCCCGCGCCGCGGTCAATTATGACGATGTCGGCGGCATGGAAGACACTATCCGCCAACTGCGCGAAATGGTCGAGCTGCCGCTGCGTTATCCCGAGCTGTTCACCCGGCTGGGTGTCGACCCGCCCAAGGGAGTGCTTCTCCATGGACCTCCCGGCACAGGCAAGACCCGCCTCGCGCAAGCAGTCGCGAACGAAAGCGACGCCGACTTCTTCACGATCAACGGGCCCGAAATCATGGGCTCAGGCTATGGCGAAAGTGAAAAGCGGCTGCGCGAAGTGTTCGAAGAGGCAACCCGCGCAGCCCCTGCGATCGTGTTCATAGACGAGATCGATTCGATCGCGCCCAAGCGGACACAGGTCCCTGGCGAGGCCGAAAAGCGGCTTGTCGCACAGCTTCTGACTCTCATGGACGGGCTGGAGGCGCGCGCAAACCTTGTCGTGATCGCTGCGACCAATCGGCCGGACGCAATCGACGAAGCGCTGCGCCGTCCCGGCCGCTTCGACCGCGAAATTATCATCGGCGTTCCTGACCAGAGTGGCCGCCGCGAAATCCTGGCCATCCACACCCGCGGCATGCCGCTGGAGGCAGCGGTAAAGCTGGATGAGCTGGCCCGCGTCACGCATGGCTTTGTCGGTGCGGACATCGCGGCGCTTGCCCGAGAGGCGGCGATCGATGCCGTCCGTCGGATAATGCCGCGCCTCGATCTCGATGAACGCACCATCCCGCAGGATGTCCTTGAGGACCTCTGCGTCACGCGTGACGATTTCTTTTCTGCACTGAAACGTATTCAACCCTCCGCCATGCGCGAAGTCATGGTGCAGGTTCCGAAAACCAGCTGGGACGATATCGGTGGCGTCGGCGACGCGATCGACAAGCTGAAAGAAGGGATCGAGCTGCCGCTCAAGAATCCTGATGCGTTTCGCCGGCTGGGCATCCGACCCGCCAAAGGCTTCCTGCTTTACGGTCCGCCTGGGACCGGTAAAACCCTGCTTGCGAAAGCGACGGCCAAGGAGGCGGAAGCCAATTTCATTTCGATGAAAAGCTCCGACCTCTTGTCGAAATGGTATGGCGAAAGCGAACAACAGATCGCGAAACTGTTCGCGCGGGCGCGGGCCGTGGCACCGTGTGTTATCTTCATCGATGAGATCGACAGTCTGGTGCCGGCGCGCGGATCGGGACAGGGCGAGCCGCAGGTGACAGGACGAGTGGTCAACACGATCCTCGCTGAAATGGACGGCCTTGAAGAATTGCAATCGGTCGTCGTTGTTGGTGCCACCAACAGGCCGACGCTGGTCGATCCCGCGCTGCTGCGTCCGGGCCGGTTTGACGAGCTGGTCTATGTCGGGACGCCGGACACCGAAGGCCGCGAACACATCCTGAAGATCCACACATCCGATATGCCGTTGGCAGGCGACGTCGACCTTTCAGATGTCGCGTCGAAAACCGAGCGATTCACCGGAGCCGATCTCGAAGATGTGGTGCGAAGGGCAGGGCTTGCTGCGCTTCGTCGTCTCGGAGGCGAAGTGGACATGGTCGCCGCTGAGGATTTCGCATCAGCATTGGAAGACTCGCGTGCCACCGTCACATCACGGATGGAAGCGGAGTATCGCAAGATGCGCGGCGAGCTTAAAAAGCGTGCGGCGGAAGCCAATCCGATTGGTTTCTTCGCGCCGGACACCCTCGAGCCGGCAAACGCGAAGAAACACGACTAGAATTTTCAGGGGCCGGCGGGTTCCCCAGCTTTCGGATGCCCGCCGGGCACTTCGAGCCGGTGGCGGATCAGAGCGTTTTCCTGATTGTCGCGGATCCAGCCGAGCATGTGTTCGCGCGTCTCGCACCGCAGGACGAAAAGTTCGCTGATCGTCTTGGCGCTCATCGACAGGCGCAACTCGATGCTTTCCGGATAGGCCTCGGTCATGAGGAACGCGATATTGCGCCCGTCGAACAGTTCATGCGCGGTGACGAAGCGTTCGAATTCTTCGCGGATCGGCTGGACTACAGTTGCCGGATCAAGATGAAGAAAAACGGGGCCGGTAAGCTGCTCGTCGGTGCGCGACCAATTTTCGAAACTTTCGTCCAGGAAGCGTGAGGTCGGGATGATCACCAGTCGCTCATCCCAGGTTCGCACGGTGACGAAGCTGAGGTGCATCTCCTCGATCCGCCCGACATCGCCATCGACTTCCACCAAATCGCCCAGCCGCATCGGTTCGGTAAGTGCAACCTGAAGCCCGGCGATCAGCGATTTCAGCGCTGGCTGCGCAGCGGCACCGATGGCTAGTGCGGCGAGACCGGCCGAGGCAAGCATCGTCGTACCGATCGATCGCACGGATGGTATCGCGAACAACATCAATCCAATGGTGATCATGACAATCGCAGCGACCGCGATGCGGGACAAAACCGCTATCCGCGTCTTTCGGCTGCGTATGGAAATCGGGTCTTCATGGGCTTCCATCCGCAGCTCGAGCGCTGCGGTTAGGCCGCGGACGATGTTGTACGCGATCCATCCGAGCAGTGCAGGGCGAAGAAATTGCCCGAGCGGTTCCCATACAGTGCGAAGGGTCTCGTCCGCCTGCGCGGCCAGGGTCACACCAATTGCGATGAAGGACCATTTGATCGGTCTGCGAATGCGATCGATCAGGATATTGTTCGAAGGCGCTTCGGAAATGCTGGTGAGCTTATTCACCAGAGCGAACACGATCCGATAAGCAAGGTAGGCGAGCGTTACGCCGACCACCACAAACAGGGCGGCGACCCCGATCGCATTCCAGTCGAATGTCCATGTGCCCGGTTCGGCAAAGCGAAAGCTCGCGGCGAGGGTCAGTTGAGACAGGTCGTGCATAGATGTGGCTCTAATTTTTGCAGGCGAAATGGTCTAGATTCCGCGCGAATGCGCAGTGGATTTTTCGGATCAATGCGCAGCGTCCCAAGAAGCTCCCGTGCCGATATCGATGGCGAGCGGCACGTCGAGCTCGACCGCGGGTAGTGCCGCCTCTGCCATTACGCGCTCGATGATCGGCGATGCGGCGGCGACGTCGCCTTCGGGTAGCTCGAACACCAGTTCGTCGTGCACCTGAAGCAACATGCGGACATCGGACAGGCCCGCATCCTCCAAAGCCGGAAGCATGCGCGCCATGGCCCGTTTGATGATGTCTGCACTCGTGCCCTGGATCGGCGCATTGATCGCGGCACGCTCGGACCCCTGGCGTTCGGCCTGGTTCTTGGACTTGATGCGCGGGAACCAGGTTTTGCGACCGAACAGCGTCTCGGAATACCCCTGCTCGCGGACGGTTTCGAGCGTTTCCATGATGTAGCGCTGGATGCCGGGGAAGCGCTTGAAGTACGTATCGATCATGTCCTGCGCCTCGTCCGGCTCAACCTCCAGTCGCCCGGCGAGCCCCCAGCGGGAGATGCCGTAAAGAATGGCGAAGTTGATCGTCTTGGCGCGGGCCCGCGTGTCGCGTGTCACCTCGCCGAACATCTCGGTTGCCGTGCGGGAGTGAATGTCTTCGCCGTTGGCGAACGCTTCCTTGAGCGTATCGACATCTGCCATGTGGGCAGCGAGCCGCAGCTCGATCTGCGAATAGTCGGCTGCGAGCAGGACGTTGCCGCTTTCCGGCACGAAGGCTTCGCGGATCTGGCGGCCGATGGCGGTGCGGATCGGGATGTTCTGCAGGTTGGGATCGGTCGAAGATAGACGCCCGGTCTGCGCGCCGACCAGGCTGTAGCTCGTATGCACCCGACCGGTATCGGGATTGATCTGCGCCTGGAGGGCATCGGTGTAGGTCGATTTCAGCTTGGAGAGATGCCGCCATTCGAGCACCTTTTTCGCGATCGGTGCGCCCTCTTCGTCCTTGGCGAGGTTTTCGAGCACGGACTGGTCGGTCGAATACTGGCCGCTCTTGCCTTTCTTGCCTCCTTTGAACCCCATCTCGTTGAAAAGGACTTCGCCCAATTGCTTGGGGCTGCCGACGGCAAATTCCTGTCCGGCGATTTCGTGAATATCCTTCTCGAGGCTGGCTGTTTCCGTCGCGAACTCCTCTGACAATTTGGCCAGGCGTGCGCGGTCGACCTTGATGCCTTCGCGCTCCATTTGGGCGACGACAGGGATGAGCGGGCGATCGACCCTCTCATAGACCTTCGTTCCGCCTTCGATGGCAAGGCGTGGTTTCAAATGCTGGTACAGCCGCCACGTGACATCGGCGTCCTCGGCTGCATATTCGGTCGCGCGGTCGAGCGGTACCTGGCCGAAGGGGATCGCTTTCTTTCCGGTCCCGCACACATCTTTGAACGCGAGCGGCTGGTGCCCGAGATGCCGCTCGGAAAGCTCATCCATTCCGTGACCGCCGCCAATCCCGTCCTGCCCGCGCCCCGCATCAAGGTCGAAGCTCAGGATCATGGTGTCTTCGATGGGCGCAACCTCGACGCCGTAGCGGGCGAGCACATTGAGATCGTACTTGCCGTTCTGGAAAACCTTCGTGACGCTTGCATCGGACAGCATCGGGGAGAGTATTTCGAGCGCCTTTTCAAGCTCGACCTGCTCCGGCTTTTCATCGAACATATCGCTGCCGCCGTGAGCGAGTGGGATGTAGCAGGCATCGTTCGGACCCAATGCAAGACTGATCCCGACGAGTTCGGCACGCATCGCATCCAGCGCCGACGTTTCGGTGTCGACAGCGACGAGCCGCGCCGAGATTGCGCGCTCTGCCCAGTGCTTAAGCCGGTCCTCGGTCTGGACCGTTTCATACGCGCTGCGATCAATCTTGGGCATGTCCGGCAGCGGCTGGCTGTTGCCTTCGACATCTCCAGCATCGCCGGCCTTTTCGGCGGCAGCGGGATGCAGATTGTTAGCGCGCTCGGGACTGCCCGATCCCGTACCGAGCCGTTTCAGTAGCGAAGTGAAGCCGTGCTTTTCGAGGAAGGCGGCAAGTGGCTCTTCGGGTATCTTCTCGATCTGCATCTCTTCCAACGGCTGCGGCAGGTCGCAATCTTCCTTCAGTGTCACCAGAACCCGGCTCATTTCGGCATCGTCCCGGTGTTCGAGCAGACGCTCCTTGAGTTTCGATTTCTTCATATCCTCAGCAGAATCGAGCGCTGCTGTGAGCGATCCATGCTCCGCGATCAGCTTGCTGGCGGTCTTCGGGCCCACCCCATAGATGCCGGGAATATTGTCGACGCTGTCGCCCATCAGCGCCAGCACGTCGCCGACCAGTTCCGGGGCCACCCCGAATTTCTCCTCCACTTCGGGAATGTAGATGCGCGCGCTCTTCATTGTGTCGAGCATGTCGATCCGTGCGCCGTCCACTTCGCCGATCAGCTGCATCAGATCCTTGTCGGAGGACACGATTGTCACGTTCCAGCCCTGCCGCTGCGCTTCGCGTGCATAGGAGGCGATAAGGTCATCCGCTTCCAGCCCCGCCTCTTCGATACAGGGTAGGCTGAATGCGCGTGTGGCATCGCGAATCAGCGGGAATTGCGGGCGCAGATCCTCCGGCGGTTCGGGCCTATTCGCCTTGTATTCCGGGTAAATATCGTTGCGAAAACTCTTCGAATCCTTGTCGAGGATGACGGCAAGATGAGTCGGCCCGTGTGCTGCGTCGAGATCATCGGCGAGCTTCCACAGCATGGTCGTGTAGCCGTAGACCGCGCCGACCGGTGTCCCCTCCGGATCGGTTAGCGGAGGGAGCCGGTGATAGGCTCTGAAAATGTAGGATGAACCATCGACAAGGTAGAGGTGCTGTTTCTGATCGGCCATTCGCACCTGCTAGCATCGGTAAATGGCTTGCGTAAGCTGCTTTGATGGCCGCCGCGAATTGAGCACGACCCATCTGAATTGTGGCGATTGCAGGGCCAAATTACGGCAAATTCGCCTCAATTGGCTTGCATTGCCACATTGTCGCCACTATTTGGGCACCAGAACCCGGGGGTCAGATACCGGTTTCGGCATGGCTGACAAAGCTGGCCATGCTCATTCACGAGTTGAATAAGGAATTGTTATTATGCGTAAATTCGTACTCGCAACCGCTGTTGCCGTTTCTGCCCTTGGTCTCGCTGCATGCGGCGAAACCGCTGAACAGGCTGGCGAAGTCGGCGACGCGATGGCTGCAGACGCCGAAGCAAACGCTGAAGCTGTCGAAGCTGCTGCTGGCGAAGCTGCTGCTGAAGTCGAAGCCGGTGCAGACGCTGCTGGCGCCGCTGCTGAAGAAGCTGCGATCGAAGCTGAAGCCGCCGTCGAAGGCGAAAGCGAAGCTGAAGCTGCTGCTGAGTAATTCGCAGACGGTTTCAGCCGACCTTCGATCAGCGAAGGTTGCCTGATAAAAGAAAGGCGGCTCCGCTTGGAGCCGCCTTTTTCTTTATCAGCTCTAATGGTGTCCTCAGCCCCCGTTGTTTGGGGCGTTTGTCCAGTTCTGGCGACGCTCTTGCGCGCGCGCCTTCGCATCGAAGCCATCGTAAAGAGCGCGTGCGATTGATGCGATCCGGGCTTCGCGAGCGCGTCGCGCGCCTTGACCCGTGACGTAGATTGCAACGGCGATGGCGCGTCCGTCGGGATATTCGATGATGCCAATATCGCTCGAAGTGTTGTTGAGCGAACCGGTCTTGTGGCTGACGCGGGCCTCACCGGGCATGTGCGCAACAATCCGGCGCTTGCCCGTAACTGTTCGGCTCATCGCGCCAAGCAGCACGCGGCGGCTCTGGTCGGACAGGAAATCGCCGCGGTAAAGTCCCTGAAGCAACCGCACCATCGCGCGGGGCGTTGCCGCATCGCGCTCATCGATCCAGGTGGCCGGATCGTATTCGCCGTCGTCACGGACCAGAGTAGCGATGTCGCGGTCGATGCTGAATTCGGTGATGCCCTGACGGATCATCCAGTCGTTGACTTCGCCCGGACCGCCGACCGCCTTGAGTAAAGCATCGGTCGCGGGATTGCTCGAGCGGGTGATCATGATCTCGATGAGATCGATCGCCTGCATGTATTTACCCTTGCGGACCGGGGCAGCGCGCGAGGAGAACTTGGCTGAACGGACCGGGATCAGGAGAGGAAATTCGGAAGTGAGCGAATATTTACCCTGCTCGACCATCTCCAGATATTTCGCCGCAACCGCGATCTTGCTCGTCGAGGCCATCGGGAACAGCTGATCGCCAAGAACAGTCAGCGTTTCGCCGGTCGAAAGGTCCATGGCCGCAACGCCGATGCGGCCCTTGCTGCCATCGGCAAGCTCGGCGATCCGGCGTTCGAAACCGGTTTCATAGATAGCCTCGAAGGTGTCGGGATTGCGCAGATCGGTGCCGAATGCGCTGTCGAAGCTCGCTTGAAGCTCGTTGTTTTGCTGCGCTTGGGCGGACGCGGCGGTGGGGGCCGCAAGGAGTGCTAATCCGGCTGCGATCGCAGCAGTGAAAGAGAAACGTGGCGCTGAGTTCATACCGAATGCTACCTGTTATATAGTTTCTGCTGACTTAACGATCTTATCACGAGTAAATCAATCCGTCGCTACAGACCTTCGCTTCGTCGCCTGTGAAGGGGCGAACTCCGTCATTTTGTTCGGATCGGCCGCGCGCACTCTTCAAGTCAAAGCGTGATTTGGGCTGCGGTTCCCTCAGCTTTTAGGATTGGTCCCCGCGATTGGTCTTGACTGCGAGGCGATGCACCTCTTTTGATGCGACGATATATCGACAACAGGATTGCTCATGACCTCGAAAAATAACTCCGCATTTGGTTGCCGCGCATTTGCAACGGCATTGCTGCTTGGCACGTCGACTGTGGCCGTCGCGCAGAATGCTCCCATCCTGCAGCCTGGTGCGCCGGGTCAGGACAGCAAGACACTGAGCGCGTTGGAAGCGACCCAGCTCGCGAGCTCCAAATACACTGACGCCGACGTCAAATTCATGCAGCAGATGATCGTTCATCATCAGCAGGCCGTGGTGATGTCGGAGCTGGTCGCCGACCGCACGAACAACGAGGACGTGGTCACCATCGCAGGCCGCATCATGTCGAGCCAGGCTGACGAAATCCAGTTCATGCAGGAGTGGCTGGCGGCGCGCGGTGAGCCGACTGAGCTCGCGATGGCTGGAATGCCCGGGCATGAGCACCATGCGCATATGGGGATGGCAGGTATGGCCAGCCCTGACCAGTTGGCGGCCCTTGCAGCAGCGCAAGCGACTGAATTCGATCGCCAGTTTCTTACATTGATGATCGCGCATCACGAAGGGGCTATCGACATGGTTGATGCGCTGCTGGATCAGCCTGGAAGCGCCGCCGATCCGATCCTGTTCCGGTTCGCTGGAGATATCGAAAACGATCAGACGAGCGAGATCGACCGAATGGACGCGATCCTCGCCGGGCTTTCCACCGATCCGCGAGCGACGTTGGCGTCGGGTTTCGACACGGCGGGTGAGGCGATCCTGAACCTGCGCAAAGTTGTGAGCCTGTCAAAGCCGGCCGGCTTTTTCGATCCCGATAACCCGGCCGATCTGAGAGCTCCGGTCCCGCCGCGCGAAGAAGACAAGAAAAACGCGCCGGCCGAGGAGCTTGCGGAAGCGACAGACGATGCGCTGGCAGACGCTTCCGCTGCCGCGGATGACGACGCCACGCCTCAGCGTGAGGACGAGGAAAGCCTCACCGAATTCGCAGAGCGCACGCCGCTGCTCGATTTCGCCAACACCGACATGGCGTTCTTCGACGACATCATGGTCACAGGAAATTATCACGGCTTCAACATCTACCGCCTGGGCGATGATGGCGTGCCAACACTGCTCAGCTCGGTCGTGTGCCCAGGCGGACAGGGCGATGTCTCGGTCGTCGGCGACATCCTCGTCATGAGCGTCGAGCAAACCCGCGGACGTGTCGATTGCGGTCTGCAAGGCGTGGAAGAAGACGTCAGCGATGAGCGTTTCCGCGGGCTGCGCATCTTCGACATATCCAATCTCAGCGCAGTCCGGCAGGTCGGTCAGGTCCAGACATGCCGGGGCAGTCACACCCATTCGATCGTAAGCGCGGATGATGAAAAGATCATCGTTTACAATTCTGGCACGTCCAGCGTTCGCGAGCAGGAAGAACTGGCGCGTTGCATCGACAATCCCGCTGATAGCCGCACGGCGCTGTTCAGTATCGACGTGATCGAGATACCGGTCGCCAATCCAGGTGCGGCGAGGATCATCAGCAGCCCCCGCGTTTTCGCGGACACCGAAACCGGTGAGATCGCTGGCCTGTGGAAAGGCGGCGAAAGCGAAGAAGGTGCGCAGGACACGCGCCGGACCGATCAGTGCCATGACATCACGGTGTTCCCGTCGAAGAACCTCGCTGCGGGTGCATGTTCCGGCAACGGCATCCTGATGGACATTTCCGATCCTATGAACCCGGTGCGGATCGATGCGGTGTTCGACAAGGGGTTTGCCTATTGGCATTCGGCGACCTTCAACAATGATGGCACGAAGGTCATTTTCACCGACGAATGGGGTGGGGGCGGGCGCCCGCGCTGCCGCGCATCGGACCCGATGACCTGGGGCGCGAATGCGATCTACGACATCGTCGATGGCAAGCTTGAATTCCGCAGCCATTACAAAATGCCGGGGCCGCAAAGCGACAAGGAAAACTGCGTCGCGCATAATGGCTCGATAGTTCCGGTGCCGGGGCGCGACCTGTTCGTGCAGTCCTGGTATCAGGGCGGCATCAGCGTGATGGATTTCACCGACAGCGCCAATCCGAAAGAGATCGCATTTTTCGATCGCGGCGCCATCGACAAGGAGCAGCTCGTCGTCGGCGGGTTCTGGTCATCCTACTGGTACAATGGCCGCATCTACGGCACCGAGATCACGCGCGGGATCGACGTGTTCGCGCTGGAGCCGAGCGAGTACCTTACTGAGGAAGAGATCGCTGCTGCAGAAGCAGCGTCCTACGCCAACACGCGTTTCAATCCGCAAACCCAGACCCAGGTTACTTGGGACGAGGCGACCATCGAAGCCGCCGCAGCGAGCCGTAACGGCGGCTAAGCTCTTCGCCGGATACGAAAAAGGGCGGGGTGGCTCGGTGCCATCCCGCCCTTTTGTGTGAGCGTCCCAGCACGTCAGGCGGCTTTTACGCTCGCAATCCATTGGTCTACGCGCTTCTCGAGGATTGATAGCGGGACCGAACCACCGCCAAGAACGGTGTCGTGGAATCCGCGAATATCGAAGTCCTCACCCAGCTCCTCTTCCGCCTTGGCGCGCAGCTCCTGAATACGGATCATGCCGATCTTGTAAGCGGTCGCCTGGCCCGGCAGCACGATATATCGGCGGACTTCGGAACGGACCGCGGTTTCCGGTATCGGTGAGTTTTCCAGGAAATAATCCACCGCCTGCTCCTCGCCCCACCCTTTCGAGTGGATACCGGTATCGACGACCAGGCGGATGGCCCGCCACATCTCGGTCGTCAGGCGACCGAAATCCGAATATGGGTCTTCGTACGCGCCCATCTCTTTCGCGAGCTTCTCGGAATACAGCGCCCACCCCTCGCCGAAGGCGGGAATATAGCCGCCCTGTGCACGGAACTGCGGGATGCCCGTCAATTCCTGCGCGATCGATGACTGCATGTGGTGACCCGGATTGCCTTCATGGTAGGCGATCACTTCGAGTGAAGGGATCGGCATCGCGCGCATGTCGGAAAGGTGCGCATAATAGACGCCTGGCCGCGAGCCGTCCGGCGTGCCCGGGCGGTAATGCTGCGCCGCGCCATCCTGTTCTCGGAATGGCTCGACGCGCTTCACTACCAAATCCGCTTTGGGCAGCGTGCCGAAGAATTCAGGCAGGCGCTCATTGATGAAGGCAAGATGCTCTTCGGCCTGATCGATATATTGCTGCGCGCCGGCATCGGTGTTCGGATAGAAGAACTGATCGTCTTCGCGCACGAAGGTGAAGAACTCCTGCAGATCGCCTTCGAAGCTGACCTGATCCTTGATCGCTTCCATTTCGGCGCGGATGCGCGCGACCTCATCGAGGCCGGTCTGGTGGATTTCGTCGGCTGTCAGATCGGTGGTGGTCATCAGGTTGAGGCGGTAATTGTAGAAATCATCGCCTCCTGCGAGGGCGCTGACGCCTTGCGCTGTCTCGTCCGAATTCGGACGGTCCTCGGTGTACCAGTCGATGACGCGGCGATAGGCTGGTGCGAACTCTTCGGTCAGCGCTGTGCGCACTTCTTCGCGCAATTCTGCTGCGCGCTCCTCGGTAATGGTGCCGTCTTCGACCAGCTTTGCGAGGTGCGCTTCGCTGGCATTCCACATTGCCGATGGCTCGCCGTCGTCAAACGGCGCGCCGCTCGTCAGCTTGGTCGATTCCTCGATCACTGCGTCATAGGAGAATCGGGGAGGGCGCGTTCCGGCCTCTGCGTTGTTTTTGGCGCGTTCGAGCAGCTGGTCCATGGCAGTGCCGATACCCGCGATGCGCGCGATGAACGCCTCCATATCGCTCTCGTCCTCGACCCGGTGCTGGGTAAGGATGAAACTCGGCAAGGCGGTGTGCGTGCCGTTCATCTGGTGGAGGATGTATTCCTGATCGGTGAATTCCGCTGCGCGGGCGGCCTGATCGGCGCGGAACTGGAACATGTCCCACGACAGCTTCGCTTCGTCCGAAAGCTCGTCGTAATCGAAGTTGGCCTCCATTTCGGCCACCGCACCCTGCCACCACTGGATTTGCTCCTGCTGAGCTTCGAGCGAGAGGTCATCGATCTTGTCGTTATCGGTCTTCCGGCCCAAAGCGGTTTGCCGGATCGGGCTGAACTTTAGCTCTTCCTCGAACTTGGTCTCGAACCATTCGTTGAGGCACTCTGTCTGAGTGGTTTCGCAATTGACGGTCGCGACGGTCGACGCGGTGAGCTGTTCGCAACCGGCAAGCGCGACGGATGCCAGCAACAGGGCTGCAAATTTGGTTTTCACGGTGAGTCCCCTTCGTGTCCAGAATGCGGGGATCATGGGGGAAGGGCGCACACTTGGGAAGCCGGGAATTCGACGAACAAAAAACCCCGAGGGACGAACGTCCCCCGGGGCCCTTTGGTTTGGTAAGCGTTGAAGCTGACGGGCTGGCTTAGAAGCCCATACCGCCGCCCATACCGCCCATGCCGCCCATATCGGGCATTGCAGGAGCAGCCTTGTCATCTTCCGGAGCGTCGGTGATCGCCGCTTCGGTCGTGATCAGCAGGCCCGCAACGGACGCTGCGTCCTGCAGCGCGGTGCGAACGACCTTGGTCGGGTCGATAACGCCGGCTTCGACAAGGTTTTCGTACGTGTCGGTTGCCGCATTGAAGCCCTGCGTTTCGTCGCCTTCACGCAGGAGGTTGCCGGAGACAACTGCGCCATCGTGGCCCGCGTTCTGCGCGATCTGACGGACAGGCGCCAGGATCGCGCGGCGGACGATGTCGATGCCGCGGGTCTGGTCGTCATTGTCGCCCTTCATGCCTTCGAGAACCTTCGAGGCGTAGAGCAGCGCGGTGCCGCCACCCGGGACGATGCCTTCTTCGACAGCGGCGCGGGTTGCGTGGAGCGCGTCGTCGACGCGGTCCTTGCGTTCCTTCACTTCGACTTCCGAAGCACCGCCGACCTTGATCACGGCAACGCCGCCAGCAAGTTTCGCGAGGCGCTCTTGCAGCTTTTCGCGATCGTAGTCGCTGGTGGTCGCTTCCATCTGCGTCTTGATTTCGCCGACACGGGCCTGGATGTCTTCCTGCGAACCTGCGCCATCGACGATGGTCGTGTTGTCCTTGTCGATGGTGACGCGCTTCGCTTCACCCAGCATGCCGAGCGTGACGTTCTCGAGCTTGATGCCGAGATCTTCGCTGACCATTTCGCCCTTGGTGAGGATCGAGATGTCCTGCAGCATGGCCTTGCGGCGATCGCCGAAGCCCGGTGCCTTCACCGCTGCAACCTTCAGGCCGCCGCGCAGCTTGTTGACCACGAGGGTCGCGAGCGCTTCGCCTTCGATGTCTTCCGCGATGATGAGCAGCGGACGGCCCGACTGCACAGCCGCTTCGAGGACCGGCAGCATTGGCTGGAGGTTCGAAAGCTTCTTTTCGTGGATCAGGATGTACGGATTGTCGAGTTCGACAGTCATCTTGTCCGGGTTGGTGATGAAGTACGGCGAGAGGTAGCCGCGGTCGAACTGCATGCCTTCGACGACGTCGAGCTCGAATTCGAGACCCTTGGCTTCCTCGACGGTAATGACGCCTTCCTTGCCGACCTTTTCCATGGCTTCGGCGATCTTCTCGCCGACTTCCTTGTCGCCGTTGGCGGAGATCACGCCGACCTGTGCGACTTCAGCCGAACCGGCAACTTCCTTCGAACGACCGGCGAGGTTTTCGACGACCTTGGCGGTAGCCGCGTCGATGCCGCGCTTCAGATCCATCGGGTTCATACCGGCGGCAACGGCGGTCATGCCTTCGCGGATGATGGCCTGGCCCAGAACGGTCGCGGTGGTGGTGCCGTCACCGGCGAGGTCGTTGGTCTTCGATGCCACTTCTTTCAGCATCTGTGCGCCCATGTTTTCGAACTTGTCCTTAAGCTCGATTTCCTTGGCGACGGTGACGCCGTCCTTGGTGATGCGCGGCGCGCCGAAGCTCTTATCGATAACGACGTTGCGGCCTTTCGGGCCGAGCGTCACTTTGACAGCGTTTGCGAGCGTATCGACGCCCTTGAGGATGCCTTCGCGGGCATCGCGGCTGAACTTTACGTCCTTGGCAGCCATTGGTGTTTCTCCTGGAAAATATTGAGTTTGAAAAAAGCGTTGGGGTCAGCCGATCAGCCGATGATCCCCATGATGTCGCTTTCCTTCATGATCAGCAGGTCTTCGCCGTCGATCTTGACTTCGGTGCCGCCCCATTTGCCGAACAGGACGCGGTCGCCGGCTTTCACGTCGAGAGCGACGCGGTTGCCGGAATCGTCGCGAGCGCCATCACCGACGGCAACGATTTCACCTTCGCTGGGCTTTTCCTGAGCGCTGTCTGGGATGATGATGCCGCCAGCGGTTTTCGTGTCGGCTTCGATGCGACGGACCAGTACGCGGTCGTGCAGCGGACGAAATGCCATAATGGATGACCTTTCAATTAAGGTTGATAACAAGATTGGCACTCTCCTCCCGAGAGTGCCAGCGCAGCGCAAATGGGAGCGCGTCCGCGCCGAGTCAACACATGTTCAGCAAATTTTTTCGGTCGCTTCCAAGCGCCATCAGATGCACCGCAAAGTCAGTTGCAAACGTTCGCGCAGCATCCATCGCCATGTAAGAAGCGCCGCTGCAAAGGCCAGCCCCGTAGCGAGGCCAATCCAGACACCCGTTCCTTCTAGAGGCGTGAAGAAACCAAGGCCGAAAGCGAGCCCGAAACCGGGAACCCAATAGCTGAATATGGCGATCCACATTGGTACGCGGGTGTCTTGTAGTCCTCGCAAAGCCCCCGCCGCGACCGCTTGTACGCCGTCCACGAGTTGAAATGCGGCTGCGAGTACGAGGAACTGCAGCGCGAAGCCGACCAGGGCAGCATTCTCTGGATCGCCGATATCGACGAAGATGCGTAGCAGTTGTTCGGGAACCAGGATCATGGCCATAGCCGTGAACGCCATGAAGCCCGCGCCAATCGCCAGCGCAACCCATCCTGCGAGCTTTATGCCTTCGTTGTCCTGCGCACCGTAGAAATATCCGACCCGGATTGTCGCCGCCTGTCCGACGCCGAACGGCACCTGGAACGCGAGAGCAGCGATGTTGAGCGCGACGATGTGTCCGGCGAGCTGCGCTGCGCCTATACGTCCCATCAGGAACGCCGCGGCGCTGAACACACCGGCCTCGGCCGTCACCGTCAGGGCAATGGGTGCGCCGATTCGCGCGATAGTCCAGAAACGCTGCCAGTCCGGTCGCCAGAACCGGTAGAATATCCGGTACCGGGCGAGCGCGGGGTTGAGAAGGATCACCGCGATATACGCGCTCAGCGTGATGATCGCGGTTATGATCGTCGCGACTGCGGCGCCGGTCAAACCAAGCTCCGGCGCGCCGAAATTGCCGAAGATAAAGGCGTAATTGGCGATTGCGTTTACCGGGATGCCCAAGGCGGTGATGGCCGTTGCGACGACCGGCCGACCGAGCGCCGATACGTAATTGCGCAGCACCGCCGCAAGCAGCATCGGGATGAGCGAGTATATGATCACGAAATTGTATTCGCTCGCGAGCGTTATGATCTCGGGCTGCTGCCCAGTGAGCCGCATCGCCGGACCGAGCAGCAATGCCGCGCCCATACCACAGACACCGGACATGACCGCCAGCCACAACGCCATGCGGGTGGCGCGCCTCACGGGCCTGAAAGACGGGGAGCGCGACCCGATCGCCTCGGCAATCAGCGGCGCAACCGCGCCCACCAGCGACGCCATCGTCCAGACGATCAATCCGAACAATCCAGCGGCAAGACCCGATGCGGCGAGCGGTTCTTCCCCAAGCCTCGCGATGAAGATCACGTCGATGATGTAAATGGAGGCCTGCAGCAAATTGGCGAGCGCAAGCGGCGCGGCGAGCAATGTCGTCGCGCGCAATTCCTGTCCCCAGCCGGGCGTTTCGAGAAGTTCCTGTTCCTGCATGACTCACTTTGCCCGCAGCAAAGCGAGCCAGCCCGGATATATGCGATGGCGATTTGGGAAAAGCGCAAGAGTCAGGTTCGCTGAAAAATTAAGATTCGCGCAGCTAACGTGCCACAGTAAAGCCGCACCGAATTGTGGAAGGACGTTATGAAGATGGTCAGATCGCGCAGAATTCGCCGCCTATTGCCGATGGTGATTGTTGCTCCGGTCTTGGCCGCATGTGTTTCATCGTGGTCTTCAACCACACCAGAGGCCAGCGATGTCACCGTGCAAGAGGCCGCCGAGGGATCGAATGCCTTTGCCCTCGACCTCTACCGAGAAGTCGCCAATGAAGGCGACAACCTGTTTTTCTCTCCAGCCAGCATCTCACTCGCCATGGGGTTCGCCTATCGCGGAGCGGACGGGCAGACTGCGGAGGAAATGCGCGAGGTGATGCGCTTTCCGGCTGGACCCGAGGCATACCTCTCAAGTGCTGGTGAGTTGGACCGGTCCATGAACCTCTCGGGCGAGGGCCGCGAATTACGTAGCGCCAACGCATTCTGGGTTCACGAGGATTTGGAGCTTGAGCCAGATTACATGGCCGATCTGGAGCAGAAGGCATCCGGTGCATTCAGGCGGGTGGACTTTACGACCGATCCCGAAGCGGCGCGCAACACTATCAACCGCTGGGTGTCGGGCAAGACAGAGGATCGGATTGAGGAGCTGATCGCCAAGGGAGTCATCAGGCCCAAGACCGCTGCCGTCCTTGTCAACGCAATCTACTGGAAGGCGGATTGGCTCAAACCCTTCAAGGCGGAGGCGACAACGGAAGAGCCGTTCTTCATGGCCGATGGCAGCGAGATCACAGCTAATCTGATGAACGCGCGCAACGATTTTCGTGGGATCGAGCGCGGTTCAGTCAAGCTCATCGAATTGCCTTATGCAGGCGAGGAGGTGAGCATGGTCGCGATCCTGCCCGACGATCCGGATGGCTTCGCGCGGCTCGAGGGCAGCCTGACCGCCAGCCGGCTCGAACGCTGGCTGAGCGATCTCGACGAGGCAGAGCCCTATGATACGATCCTCGCCATCCCGAAAATGAGCCTCGACTGGAGCGCCGATCTCGGCGAGGCGATTGAGGAAATGGGCGCGCCGCTGGCGTTTTCGAGGAACGCGAATTTTGACCGCATGGCCCGGTTGCCGCAGCCTAGGCTGCCCGATTGGTGCGGTCTGACGATTTCCAACGTCATCCATCAGGCCAATATCGACGTCGACGAGAAAGGCTCCGAAGCCGCTGCGGCAACGGCTGTGGTGATGTCGGCTATTGTAACGTCAGGCCGCCGCGGGCCGCCTCCGCCGCCGCCCTTTGTCTTCCGCGCCGACCATCCCTTCATGTTCCTGCTGCGCGACAAGAGGTCGGGCGCGATCCTATTCATGGGGCGGCTGGTTGATCCGCGACAGGACAATACCGATGGGCCGTCACCCGACCTCTCGCCGGTTCCCGAGGTATCACCTGCGGAAGGTTGCCCGCCCAAACTCTAGTTTCTGATAGAAAAGGGCGGCGCCATCGCTGGCACCGCCCTTTCTCTGGTCGGTTAATCCGAACGAAGCGTAAGCTGTAAGCTTACTTGAGTTCGACGGTACCGCCGGCTGCTTCGATCTTGCCTTTGATCTCTTCGGCTTCTGCCTTGGCAACGCCTTCCTTGAGCGGCTTCGGCGCGCCTTCGACGAGACCCTTGGCTTCGGTGAGGCCCAAGCCGGTGATGGCACGGACTTCCTTGATGACCTGGATCTTCTTGCCGCCGTCGCCGGTGAGAATGACGTCGAATTCGTCCTTCTCTTCAGCAGCTGCACCGGCGTCGCCGCCGCCAGCCGGGCCAGCGACTGCAACAGCAGCAGCGGCGCTCACGCCCCACTCTTCTTCGAGAGCGGTAGCCAGTTCAGCCGCCTCGAGGACGGTCAGCTTCGAAAGTTCTTCAACAAGCTTGGCAATATCAGCCATGATGTTCACTCCAATTCAATCGGGGCGGCCTCACGAGGTCACACCCCAAACACATGTAAAAATCGCGTGTGCGAAATCGTCTCTTCGTAAAGCTCTTATGCAGCGTCCTTGGCGCCGTATGCGCCGAACACGCGGGCAAGCTTGTTCGCAGGAGCGTTCATCAACTGGGCAACCTTCGTTGCCGGTGCGTTGACCAATCCTACGAGCTTGCCGCGCAGCTCATCGAGGCTCGGCATCGAGGCGAGTGCCTTGACCCCGGCTTCATCGAGCACCTGCGTACCCATCGATCCGCCGACGATTTCCAGCTTGTCGTTCGCTTTCGCGAAATCGACAGCAGCCTTGGCGGCTGCGACAGGGTCTTCGGACCATGCCAGCGCGGTCGGGCCGGAGAGAAACTCTTCGATACCCGTGTAATCGGTGTCTTTCAGGGCGAGCTTGGCGAGACGGTTCTTCGCAACCTTGTAGGAAGCTCCTGCTTCACGCATCTTCGAGCGCAATTCGGTGGACTGATCCACCGTCAGGCCGAGATTGCGGGTAACAACGACCACGCCAACCTCGTTGAAGACTGCATTGAGCTGAGCAACCGCGTCGGCTTTTTGCGAACGATCCATGCCTTACTCCTTCACTTATGGTCCCGCGAGATTTGCATCGCGCACGACCGGCTCATGTCTAACGATGCCGTTCGTCGACACCGCAGAGTCCAACGATGGGGAAGGAGGGTGTGCCATTCGGCACAATTGCAGACCCTTTAAGAGCGACTGCGAAAATCTCTGTCCCCGCCTAGGCTGCAAATTAAGAGCGGGCGTATCCCGCTCAGCAACTGTCTCGGACGGTTGATCGACGAAAAAAGGTCCGCCAATCAGCGGCGGACCTCTAGACGTTCAATTTGCGCTGTCAAGCGCCGTTTGCGCTCTTACATCGAGTCTGCGCTGTCCTCGATTTCATCCGCGCGTTCTTTGAGTTCATCCGAATGCTGTTCGAGAGCGGCCTCCTCCACCGGATCTACCGCTGCATCGGCGCGTTCCTCTGCGAGGTCCGCGTGTGCTTCCATCATTTCCGCCCGCTCATCGACGACCTCATCGGCAGCCTCGTTCACTTCTTCTGCGTCATTGTTGCACGCCGCGAGCGAGAGAGCGAGCGGGGCTGCAATTGCGATTGCGTATTTCATAAAACCTTCTGATTTGATGAGCGAAAGCGCTCCGTTGCCTTCAAAACGGAGCGCCCCCGCTATGGTTCCACTGGCGACCTTGCGCCTTATTGAGGCTTGTGTTCGTATTCGAGCAGATCGCCCGGCTGGCAATCCAGTTCGCGGCAGATTGCTGCGAGGGTGGAAAAGCGGATTGCCTTCGCCTTGCCGGTTTTCAGGATCGAGAGGTTGGCGAGGGTAAGGCCCACCCGCTCGGCCAGCTCGGTTAGCGTCATGCGGCGTTCGTGCAGCAGGTCGTCGAGTTTGACCATGATCATTGCTCCTTCATCGTCTGCAGGCATCACACGGTCCCTTCGAGGTCTTCGCGCATCTCAGCGCCATGTTTGAACACGCGGGCGAGGATGAAGAGCGTGATGATCATCAGAATGCCGGTGAGGTCGACTCCCGCATCGACGGAAATCTCCGCGTCTTCGATCTGATCGGCCCACTCCGCGATAAACAATCCGAGCGCAGCCGCAGGGATCAGCAGCACCTGCACGGCGAGCAGTAGCCAGGCCATAGCATTCAGGCGCGAGGCGTTTTCCGGCACGAATGGATCACGCTCTCCGACGGTGCCGATGATAGCGCGCAGCTTCCCGAAGAACAGGAACGTGAGGGCGACCACGGCGACGATGATCACGAACAATCCGACCAGTGGCATGGTCGGGATCGAAGTGACCAGTTCCGCGTGCTCTTCGGCGATCTCGGCGTTGATTTCATCCCGGAACAGCAGGACGACCGGAATCATGATGGTGACCACCACGCCTGCCAGGGCCATCAAGCCCTGCAGCACGATGGTAAGGACCTTGCCTGCGAGAAGCAGCGGGTCGTTGAATTCGGCTTTCATAAGATTTCCCCTTGGTTGTGCGGGTTCAGGCAAGTTCCACCATCGCCGGAAAGCTTTGCGAGACCTGCGCCTGAGCGGGCGGGACAGTGACGATGGTGCCGATCGAGCTGAGCGTAAGGAAAAGCGCGGCGCAGACAGCGAGTGATTGATTTGCGATACGTGACATATTGAACTCCTTGATGCATGATATCGTCTTTCAATAATCTCGATCTAGAAGCGACTCGATTTATTGTCAATCAATAATATTGAAAAACAATATGAGTGTTGTTGTTTTGCGCGAAGTCATCCGGCTTCACGTCCTCGCTATGCGTGCAGTAAGCCGCACCCGCTGCGGGGCGGCCGCTTGCCCTTGCGACGCCTGTGGCGTCGTTTTGCGTGAGCTCGATGGCTTGGTCGCGGAGCACGGGGCGGGCAGCGACCCGCAAGCCCGCAGCGCCAGAGGCGCTAGGATGTCGCACGCCGGATGGCGCGCACACCACGAAACCCCCCCTTTACAAATCCAACAGGCTTCTTAGATAGTCCTCACACGCCAGCTTCGAGACAGTCCGGTTCATGCGCGGGAACCGGTCCAGAATAGAGGCGGCGCAAGCCATATTCGCGACGAATTGATCAGCTGCACCCCAGCAGCCCGAAAGGGTCTGCGCCGAGGAGTGCGGCTCTTTTGCGTCGGTTATGGCCACTCCTTCGCGTGACGTGAACACAATCTCAGGCGATCGGGTCTCCTTCCCGCGCGCATCATATCAAGAGGCGAATCACCTCCATGGCGACCAAGGCGAAAGCTCCAGCAACCTCGAACAAGCTCCGCAGCCGCAAGGCGCAGGGCACCGCGAAAAAGCGCATCCGCAAGATTTTCGGCGACATTCACGAAGTTATCGACATGCCGAACCTGATCGAGGTTCAGCGCGAAAGCTACGAACAGTTCCTGCGTTCCGATCCTTCGATCGATTATGTTTCGGGGCTCGAAAAGACACTGCGCAGCGTCTTCCCGATCCGCGATTTCGCCGGAACTGCCGAACTCGATTTCGTGAATTACGAACTTGAGCCGCCGAAATACGACACGACCGAATGCCGCCAGCGCGGCATCACCTACGCAGCCCCGATGAAGGTGACGCTGCGCCTGATCGTGTTCGAAGTCGACCAGGAAACCGAAACCCGCTCCGTCCTCGATATCAAGGAGCAGGACGTTTACATGGGCGATATGCCGCTCATGACCGAGAACGGCACCTTCATCATCAACGGCACCGAGCGTGTCATCGTCAGCCAGATGCACCGTTCGCCAGGTGTCTTGTTCGATCATGACCGCGGCAAAACCCACTCGTCGGGCAAACTGCTTTTTGCTGCGCGCGTGATCCCGTATCGCGGTTCGTGGCTCGATTTCGAATTCGACGCCAAGGACATTGTCAACGTCCGTATCGACCGTAAGCGGAAGCTGCCGGTCACCGCACTGCTCTATGCGCTTGGCCTCGACAGCGAAGGCATCCTGCACCACTTCTACGACACCGTGGTCTGGGAGCGCGCGAAAGACGGGTGGAAGATCCCGTTCGTCGCCGAAAACTGGCGTGGTCAGAAGCCTTCCTTTGCCCTGGTCGACGCCAAGACCGGCGAAGAAGTGTTCGCCGCCAACCAGAAGATCAGCCCGCGCGCTGCGAACAAGGCTGCCAAGGACGGTCTCACCGATCTGCTTCTGCCGACCGAAGAGATCGTCAGCCGCTACGCCGCGCGCGACATGATCGATGAAAGCACCGGCCGCATCTATGTCGAAGCGGGCGACGAACTGACCCTCGAGCATGTCGAAACGCTCGACAATGCCGGGATCGACAGCATCGAGTTGCTCGACATCGACGAGATCAACACCGGCCCCTGGATCCGCAACACATTGAAGGTCGACAAGGCTGAAAACCGCGATGAAGGTCTCGAGGCGATCTACAAGGTGATGCGTCCGGGCGAACCGCCGACCAAGGAAACCGCCGAGGCTCTGTTCGAAGGCTTGTTCTTCGATGGGGAGCGCTATGACCTGTCCGCGGTGGGCCGCGTGAAGCTCAATATGCGCCTTGAACTCGACGCCGAAGACACCGTGACGACTTTGCGCAAGGAAGACATCCTTGCTGTGGTCAAGGAACTCGTCGGCCTGAAGGACGGCAAGGGCGATGTCGACGACATCGACAACCTCGGCAACCGCCGTGTGCGTTCGGTCGGCGAACTGCTCGAAAACCAGTACCGTGTCGGCCTGCTCCGCATGGAGCGCGCCGTTAAGGAGCGCATGTCGAGCGTCGATGTCTCGACCGTCATGCCGAACGATCTGATCAACGCGAAGCCAGCTGTCGCTGCGGTTCGCGAATTCTTCGGCTCGTCGCAGCTCTCGCAGTTCATGGACCAGACCAACCCGCTGTCCGAAGTCACTCATAAGCGCCGCGTCTCGGCGCTTGGCCCGGGCGGTCTCACGCGTGAGCGCGCCGGATTCGAAGTCCGCGACGTTCACCCGACGCACTACGGTCGCATCTGCCCGATTGAAACGCCGGAAGGCCCGAACATCGGCCTGATCAACTCGCTGGCGTCCTTTAGCCGCGTGAACAAGTACGGCTTCATCGAAACGCCGTATCGCCAGGTTGAGGACAACAAGGTCACCGGCGACGTTGTGTATCTCTCCGCGATGGAAGAGCAAAAACACACAGTTGCGCAGGCATCCGCCGAACTCAACGAAGACGGATCGTTCGTCGAAGAGCTGATCAGCGCGCGCCAGGCAGGCGACAACCTGATGGCTCCGAACGATCAGGTCACGCTGATGGACGTGTCGCCGAAGCAGCTCGTTTCGGTCGCCGCCTCGCTGATCCCGTTCCTGGAGAACGATGACGCCAACCGCGCTCTCATGGGCTCGAACATGCAGCGCCAGGCGGTGCCGCTCGTGAAAGCCGAGGCACCGTGGGTCGGGACCGGCATGGAAGAAACGGTGGCGCGCGATTCTGGTGCTGCCATTGCTGCCAAGCGCGGCGGTATCGTCGACCAGGTGGACGCGACCCGTATCGTGATCCGCGCAATCGGCGATGTCGAAGAAGGCCAGTCCGGCGTCGATATCTACACGCTGCAGAAATTCCAGCGCTCCAACCAGAACACCTGCATCAACCAGCGTCCGCTGGTGAAAGTCGGTGAGACGATCGAGGCCGGCGACATCATCGCCGATGGTCCTTCGACCGATATCGGTGAGCTGGCGCTCGGCAAGAACAGCCTCGTCGCGTTCATGCCGTGGAATGGCTATAACTACGAAGACTCGATCCTGATTTCCGAACGCATCGTGAAAGACGACGTGTTCACCTCGATCCATATCGACGAATTCGAAGTGATGGCCCGCGACACCAAGCTCGGGCCGGAAGACATCACCCGCGACATCCCGAATGTCGGCGAGGAAGCGCTGCGCAACCTGGACGAGGCGGGCATCGTCTATATTGGCGCCGAAGTGCATCCGGGCGATATCCTGGTCGGCAAGATCACGCCGAAGGGCGAAAGCCCGATGACGCCGGAAGAAAAGCTTCTGCGCGCCATCTTCGGTGAAAAGGCATCGGACGTTCGCGACACCTCGCTGCGCCTGCCGCCCGGCGTTGCCGGAACGGTGGTCGAAGTCCGCGTCTTCAACCGTCACGGTATCGAGATCGATGACCGTACCCGTGCGATCCAGAACGAGGAAATCGAGCGTCTGGGCAAGGATGCCGCAGACGAACGCGCCATCCTCAACCGTGCGACTTACAACCGTCTCAAGGACATGCTGCTCGGCCAGACCGCGTCGGCTGCTCCGAAGGGTGTGAAAAAGGGCACCGAGATCACCGAGGAGGTGCTCGAGGGCGTCGACCGGCACGAATGGTTCAAGTTCGCTGTCGCCGAAGACGGCCGTCAGGCACAGATCGAAGCGATCAAGGCACAGTACGACGAAGCCGTCGCCGGCATCGATGCCAAGTTCGAGGACCGCAAGGAAAAGCTCGAGCGTGGTGACGAACTCGCGCCGGGCGTGCTCAAGATGGTCAAGGTCTTCGTCGCGGTTAAGCGCAAGCTGCAGCCGGGCGACAAGATGGCCGGACGCCACGGTAACAAGGGTGTGATTTCGCGCATCCTGCCGGTCGAGGACATGCCGTTCCTCGAAGACGGGACCGCGGTCGACCTCGTGCTGAACCCACTCGGCGTGCCTTCGCGCATGAATGTCGGTCAGATCTTCGAAACCCACCTCGGTTTCGCGGCTCGCGGCCTGGGTATGGATATCGCCGAAAAGCTCGAAGAGTGGAAAGCGGCCAACCCGAACGCAGCCGAAGACTATGCCGATGCGAAGCCGCCCGAAGCGGTCGTGGAGCGCCTGAAAGACGTTTACGGCGAGCAGTATTTCGAGGATCTCGAAAGCCGCTCGACCCCGCAGATCGTCGAGCTTGCGCAAAACCTCGCTGCGGGCGTTCCGATGGGTACGCCGGTCTTCGACGGTGCGCGCGAGCCGGACGTGTCGGACATGCTGGTCAAGGCCGGTATCGATTCCTCCGGGCAATCGACCCTGTTCGATGGCCGCACTGGTGAAGCCTTCGACCGCAAGGTGACCGTGGGCATCATCTACATGCTCAAGCTGCACCACCTCGTCGACGACAAGATCCACGCCCGTTCGATCGGCCCGTACTCGCTCGTCACCCAGCAGCCGCTGGGCGGTAAGGCGCAGTTCGGTGGCCAGCGCTTCGGTGAGATGGAGGTCTGGGCCCTGCAGGCATACGGCGCCGCCTACACCTTGCAGGAAATGCTCACCGTCAAGTCGGACGACGTCGTCGGCCGGACCAAGGTCTACGAAGCGATCGTCAAGGGCGACGACACCTTCGAAGCGGGCATTCCGGAGAGCTTCAACGTTCTCGTGAAGGAAATGCGCTCGCTGGGCATGAACGTCGAATTGAAGTCGATCTCTGACGGAGACGAAGACGAATGGCCGGAGGCAGCGGAATAGGGGTGAGGGACCAGGCGTCCCCCACCACTCCCACCGCCCTCAAAAATTCACCCGTAAGGGAATTTGAAAAATGAACGAACTGACCAAATTCACGAACCAGCTGGCCAAGCCGGAAACCTTCGACCAGATTCAGATCGGCATCGCCTCGCCAGAACGCATCCGTTCATGGTCGTTCGGCGAGATCAAGAAGCCGGAAACCATCAACTACCGCACGTTCAAGCCCGAGCGTGACGGCCTGTTCTGCGCGCGTATTTTCGGTCCGGTGAAGGACTACGAATGCCTGTGCGGCAAGTACAAGCGCATGAAGTATAAGGGCGTCGTGTGCGAAAAGTGCGGCGTTGAAGTCACCGTCACCAAGGTGCGCCGCGAGCGCATGGGCCACATCGAACTGGCCGCTCCGGTCGCGCACATCTGGTATCTCAAGTCGCTGCCTTCGCGTATCGGCCTGCTGCTCGACATCCAGCTGAAGCAGCTTGAGCGCATTCTCTACTTCGAAAGCTATGTGGTTATCGAGCCGGGCCTCACTCCGCTCGAGAAATTCCAGCTGCTCACCGAGGACGAGCTGCTCGAAGCGCAAGACGAGTATGGCGAAGACGCCTTCTCCGCCGATATCGGTGCGGAAGCGGTCAAGGTCATGCTGATGGACCTCGACCTCGAGCAGGAACGCGATGACCTGATGGAAGAGCTGGCGACCACCAAGTCGACGCTCAAGCCGAAGAAGATCATCAAGCGTCTGAAGGTTGTCGAAAGCTTCATCGAATCTGGCAACCGTCCGGAATGGATGATCCTCGAAGTGATTCCGGTGATCCCGCCAGAGCTGCGCCCGCTGGTGCCGCTCGATGGTGGCCGTTTCGCGACGTCCGATCTCAACGATCTCTATCGCCGCGTGATCAACCGTAACAACCGCCTGAAGCGTCTGATCGAGCTGCGTGCGCCGGACATCATCGTTCGCAACGAAAAGCGCATGCTTCAGGAAGCCGTCGATGCACTGTTCGACAATGGTCGCCGCGGCCGTGTCATCACGGGTGCGAACAAGCGTCCGCTGAAATCGCTCAGCGACATGCTCAAGGGCAAGCAGGGCCGCTTCCGTCAGAACCTCCTTGGTAAGCGCGTCGACTATTCGGGCCGTTCGGTCATCGTGACCGGTCCGGAACTCAAGCTGCACCAGTGCGGCCTGCCGAAGAAGATGGCGCTCGAACTGTTCAAGCCGTTCATCTACGCCCGCCTCGATGCCAAGGGTCTCTCGATGACCCTTAAGCAGGCGAAGAAGTGGGTCGAGAAGGAGCGCAAGGAAGTCTGGGACATCCTTGACGAAGTGATCCGTGAGCACCCGGTTCTGCTGAACCGCGCACCGACGCTTCACCGTCTCGGCATTCAGGCATTCGAGCCGGTTCTCATCGAAGGTAAGGCTATCCAGCTGCACCCGCTGGTCTGCTCAGCGTTCAACGCCGACTTCGACGGTGACCAGATGGCGGTCCACGTGCCGCTTTCGCTCGAAGCCCAGCTCGAAGCGCGCGTGCTGATGATGTCCACCAACAACATCCTCTCGCCCGCCAACGGCAAGCCGATCATCGTGCCTTCGCAGGACATGGTGCTGGGTCTCTACTACCTTTCGATGGAGCGTCAGGAAAAGACGCCTGAATTCCTCGAAAACGAAGATGGCACCAAGACCGAGAAGCTGCCGCGTTTTGCCGACATGGCCGAAGTGCACCAGGCTCTCGAAACCAAAGCCGTCACGCTGCACACCAAGATTCTCGCTCGCGTTCCGCAGGCCGATGAAGATGGCAACATCGTGATGAAGCGTTTCGAGACGACGCCGGGCCGCATGCTGATCGGTGAGTGTCTGCCGACCAATCACAAGGTGCCTTACGACATCATCAACCGCCTTCTCACCAAGAAGGATATCGGTGACGTGATCGACGAAGTGTACCGTCACACTGGTCAGAAGGACACCGTGCTGTTCGCCGACGCCATCATGGTGCTCGGCTTCCGCCACGCGTTCAAGGCCGGCATCTCCTTCGGCAAGGATGACATGATCATCCCCGACGCCAAGGAAGGCATGGTCGAAGAGACGAAGAAGCTGGTTGCCGATTACGAGCAGCAGTATCAGGACGGTCTCATCACCCAGCAGGAAAAGTACAACAAGGTGATCGATGCCTGGAGCCGTTGCGGCGACCAGGTGGCGGACGCCATGATGGAAGAGATCAAGTCGCAGCCGATCGACAAGGATGGCCGCGAAGCAGAGATCAACTCCATCTACATGATGAGCCATTCCGGTGCGCGTGGTTCGCCTGCGCAGATGAAGCAGCTTGCCGGTATGCGCGGCCTCATGGCCAAGCCGTCGGGCGAGATCATCGAAACGCCGATCATCTCCAACTTCAAGGAAGGTCTGACCGTTCTTGAATACTTCAACTCGACCCACGGCGCTCGTAAGGGCCTCGCCGATACCGCGCTCAAGACGGCAAACTCGGGTTACCTGACCCGCCGTCTCGTCGATGTGTCGCAGGACTGCACGATTGTGGTCGAGGACTGCAAGACCGAGAACGCGCTGGAAATGCGTGCGATCGTCCAGGGCGGCAGCGTCATCGCTTCGCTCGGTGAGCGTATCCTTGGCCGCACCGTGGCCGAGGACATCGTCAACGCGGCAACCGATGAGGTCATCGTGAAGGCGGGCACGCTGATCGACGAGCCGATGGTGAAGGAAATCGAAGCGGCTGAAGTGCAGTCCGCCAAGATCCGCTCGCCGCTGGTTTGCGAAGCCGATCAGGGCGTTTGCGCGACCTGCTATGGCCGTGATCTTGCCCGCGGTACGCCGGTGAATATCGGTGAAGCTGTCGGCGTGATCGCCGCGCAGTCGATCGGTGAGCCGGGCACCCAGCTGACCATGCGTACCTTCCACATCGGCGGTGCGGCGCAGCTCAACGAAACCTCGCATCTCGAATCCATCTCGGACGGTAAGATCGAGCTCCGCGACATGCCGACCATCACCGACAAGAAGGGCCGCATCCTCTCGCTCGCTCGCAACGGCGAAATCGCCGTGATCGATGCCGAAGGGCGTGAGCGTGAGATGCACAAGGTGCCTTACGGAACTGTCCTAATGTTCAAGGATGGCGACAAGGTGAAGGAAGGCGACCGGCTGGCGGAATGGGATCCGTTCACTCTGCCGATCATCACCGAGCAATCGGGCGTCGTGAAGTATCAGGACCTCGTCGAGGGTACGACCCTTGAAGAGCAGACCGACGATGCCACCGGTATCGCCCAGCGTGTCGTGACCGAAAACCGGGCAACCGGACGCAAGAAGAAAGAGGAACTGCGTCCGCGCATGATTCTTCAGGGTGAAGGTCAGGCCGATTCCGATGAAACCGAAGCGCAGCGTTACATGCTCGCTCCGGGCACCACGCTTTCGGTCGAAGACGGCCAGACGGTTGAAGCGGGTGACATCCTTGCCCGTGCCAGCCGCGAAGCTGCGAAAACCCGCGACATCACCGGTGGTCTTCCGCGTGTGGCCGAATTGTTCGAGGCACGCTTGCCGAAGGACATGTCGGTCATCGCCAAGATTTCGGGCAAGATCGAATTCGTTCGCGAATATAAGGCGAAGCGGAAGATCGCGATCGTCCCGGAAGAAGGTGATGCAGTCGAATACCTGATCCCCAAGACCAAGGTGATCGACGTGCAGGAAGGCGACTTCGTGAAGAAGGGTGACACCCTGATTTCCGGCGCTCCGAACCCGCACGACATCCTCGAAGTCATGGGCGTCGAGGCGCTGGCCGAATATCTCGTGAACGAGATCCAGGAAGTCTACCGACTGCAGGGCGTGAAGATCAACGACAAGCACATCGAGGTGATCGTTCGCCAGATGCTGCAGAAGGTCGAGATCACCAAGGGCGGCGACACCGTGCTGCTTCCGGGTGAGCAGGTCGATCGCGAGGAGATGGACGAAGCCAATGCGAAGCTTGGCAAGGGTAAGGAGCCTGCGGAAGGCACTCCGATCCTGCTGGGCATCACCAAGGCGTCGCTGCAAACCCGCAGCTTCATCTCGGCCGCTTCCTTCCAGGAAACGACCCGCGTGCTGACGCAGGCATCGGTCGAGGGCAAGAAGGACACGCTGATCGGGCTCAAGGAGAACGTGATCGTGGGCCGTCTGATCCCGGCTGGTACGGGTGCCGGCATGAACCGCATGCGCGTAACGGCATCGAGCCGCGACGCAGCGCTCAAGGCGCAGTGGAAGAAGCAGCAGGAAAAGCTGGCAGCAGAAAACGCAGCCGAGCCTGAGCCTGAAGCCGATCCGGTGTCGAGCGAAGAGGCGATGAAAGCGGCCATGGGCGGTTCTGCGGAGGGCGGAGACGCTCCCGCAGCCGAATAAGCCGCGTGGCGCACTGCCAAACGAAACAACCCCGCCGGAGTTTCTGCTCCGGCGGGGTTTTTTAATCCAGAACCTCACCCGCAACGCCGTGCAGGGCCTCGCTTATTGCTTGGTGGAACTGACCAAGCGTTTCCACCATCCAATCGATGATGTTTGGCCAATTGTCACGATTGTAGCTGTCGAACTCTTTGGCGAACTCGATCCGCGAGGACTTCCGATGATCGAGCCTTTTCCAGTCTAATGGTTGACCGAACGATTCTTCTATCTGCAGTTTGCGTGCGTGAAGACCATCAAAAACTGCTTTGTTCTCAGCCCGCTCGGCGCGGCCTAGATTAATTTCTACGCGCACCTCTTTTTTTGCGAAGATCAGTGCGTAAGCGCAGGCTCGCACTCCTGTAGCTGCGCTAAGCCAATGGTCGCGGCTCGGGCTGATGTTGTCGTAAAGGGAAATGTCGGAGCGATGCAGAGCAGCGAGACAATCAGTCCAAAATGCGCGCCGGATGCGGTATCGAGCGGAGTCAGCATCGCTTGTCGCAGTTTGCTCGGCTTCCTTTTCAGAGCTGTGCACCATAAAGTCCTCGGCTTCTGGCACGGGAATTATCTGCTCAAAATTGAGAAGCACTTCGTCACCGAGCTTGTATGGAGTAGCGCGGATGCATTTTACATCGAGCTGACGTTGTAACAACCACAGGACCGTAGCGGTGACTTCGCGTCGGAAATTTGCGGATATTAGAATAATGCGCTGGTCCGAGCCGCGGTTCAGCGGCGTTTCGGAGATATCGTCCACCTCTAGAAAATCTGCCAGCAAGGCTTCGGGGTCTTCTTCGATACCGCAATCCTGCAGGTAGCTGCGGTATATATCGACCACCCGAGCACGTGTTAACGTTGAGCAGTACGAGGCATACTTCAGCGCCTGCCAGACCACGTCGCGGCCGCTGTCATCGAGCTTGTTTTCGATGATTACAAGGTGCCCCGACTTGTCGAGCGCGAGCAAGTCCAAGCGTTCCTTGGTTTCATCGAAACCAGCGAATTCCTTTTGAATGATCAGGAGCTCTTCGCCGAGGCATTCAGGACTATTTGCAACCCACTCCTGAAGGTGGGTGCGCTCTCCGTAAGACAGACTTCCGAACGTCCGCTTCTCGATCGGTTGTATAGAATTGGTTTGGGTATCCAGTCGGAACATTCATGAACTCCCTTTGCGTGCCGTCTAATCTGAGAGGAGTTAAAAATTGGGAGACAATTGCTCATTGCTATTGCGAACTATTCGCATAAAGAGTAGCACCGGGTGCCCAACGCAACCTTGATGGAGCCCCATGCCTCACAAAACCACGCCCTCCGCCGCTCGCCGATCCACGATCGCCCGTCTTGCGGAGCCGCCGCAGATCAGTGGCCTTTCCCCGCAAGCTGCCCGGTTTGTCTACTCGCTGCGGCTGATTGCCCTGCATGACCGTGCGTGGCGTGACCCCGTGCCGGAACTGGCGGTGAGGCTCGGGAGCGTTGAGGTGGCCGCGCGGGCGCTCGCGCTGTCTCAGGCGATCTCTTCCTGCTGGCCCGAAGCGGTGCATGTCTCGCGCTTTTGCTGCCAGTTGCTATCGCACGACGAGATGACGATCGGCTCGCTGATCGATTGCGCGGTGCGGTGCGATCGCCCGGGCTTCGAAGGAGCGATCGCAGGGCTTGTCAGGCCGGACCGGGTGCACCGTATGTGGGAGGCGGTGCTTGGCCTTGTTGCGGCCGAGGCGAACGCCGCGCCGTCATCCTAGAACTTGCCGCAGGGCGCTGCGCTGTCTACCGGACACCGCATGACGACCACCCGTTTCGCACCGTCGCCCACGGGCCGATTGCATGTCGGCAATATCCGCACCGCGCTCCACAACTGGATGCTTACCCGCAAGGCTGGCGGCGACTTCATCCTGCGCATCGACGATACCGACGCGGCGCGATCGAAAGAGGAATATGTCGAGGCGATCCGCACCGATCTGGCGTGGCTAGGCCTGGAGGCGGATCGCGAAGAGCGCCAGTCGGAGCGGCTCGGCAAATACGAAACCGCGTTCGAAGCCCTGCGCGAGGCCGGGCGCATCTACCCGGCCTATGAAACGCAGCAGGAGCTTGAGCTCAAGCGCAAGGTCCTGCTCGGCCGGGGCCTTCCGCCGATCTACGACCGCGGAGCGCTGGAACTCACCGAGGCGGCGCGCGCCGCGAAGGAAGCGGAGGGCATCGCCCCGCACTGGCGCTTCAAGCTCGATCACGATGAACCTATCGTCTGGGAAGATGGCGTGCGCGGCGCGGTGAAGTTCGATGCGAAACTGGTCTCCGATCCGGTCATCCGCCGCGCGGACGGATCGTGGCTTTACATGCTGCCGAGCACTGTCGACGATATCGACATGGGCGTGACGCAGGTGCTGCGCGGCGAGGATCATGTTTCGAACACCGCGGTGCAGATTCAGATGTTCACCGCCATGGATGCAGCGGTGCCCGCCTTCGCCCACGAGGCGCTGCTGGTCGGCAAAGAAGGAAAATTGTCCAAACGGTTGGGCTCGCTTGGCTGCGACAGCTTCCGCGAGCGCGGTATCGAACCCGAAGCCATTATTGCCGTGCTCGCGCGGCTCGGCACGTCGCTGCCGGTGGAGCCGATCGGTGATCGCGCGGCGCTGCTCGAAACGTTCGATCTATCGACATTCGGCCGCGCACCCGCCAAGTTCGACGATGCCGATCTTGAGCGGATCAACACCGCGCTGGTTCACGCGATGCCTTATCATGCGGTCAAGGAGCGCCTGCCTGACGGCATGGACGAAGCGGGCTGGCACGCGGTCCAGCCGAATATCCTGACCGTTGGCGAAGCGGCGGAATGGTGGCGCCTTGTCACCGGTCCGATCGAAAAAGTTCAATTCTCCGAGGAAGATCGGGCTTATCTTGGCGAGGCAGCGAGCGCCCTCCAATGGACCGATGATCCGTGGGCTACGCTGACATCCTCGCTCAAGGAAAGCACCGGGCGAAAAGGCAAGACCCTGTTCCTGCCGCTGCGCCTGGCGCTCACAGGCATGAACCACGGGCCCGACATGGGCGAGCTGCTGCCGCTCATCGGCGAGGGCGAGGCGCGGGCGAGATTGGAACGAGCCGCCGCCGCTTAGCGTTGTAAGCGTGTGATCGATCGACAAGCACGCACATCACGAACCTCTGAGGGTGCAGCTCGATGAAGCTGCGCGGTCTCGTGCCCGATTTCAGCTGGGCCCGCGATTACGAGATGCGCGCGGGGCTTGCCGATTGGATTGCGGGCACCATCCTCGCAATTTTGCTTATTCCCCAAGTGATGGCCTACGCACAGCTCGCCGGACTTCCGCCCGAGACCGGACTCTACGCCGCTCTGCTGCCTCCGGTGCTCTATCTCCTTTTCGGAACGAGCCCTTTCGTTTCGGTCGGGCCGGTTGCGCTGATCTCGCTTGTCATCGCCGAGGCCGCATCGGGATCGGGTGCCGAGCCGCAGGTTGCAGCCGCCATTATCGCGATCCAGTCCGGTACGATCCTGGCCGTGCTGGGGGCGTTTGGTCTGGGGCGTCTCGTGAATTTCGTAAGCGAGCCAGTGCTCCTGGGCTTCACGGCAGCGGTCGCCATCCTGATCGTTTCGAGCCAGGTGCCGACGCTGGTCGGGACCGACCCCGAACGGGCTGGAAACCTCCCTGCAGCAATCAGCGAATTCATGAAGGTCCTGCCCGATTGGCAGCCGGTGACTGCTGCTATCGGCATCGGCGCGGCCGTACTTTTGTTCGCGCTGGACCGCTACGCTGCGCCGGCTGCCTGGAAAGTCGGCATCAGGCCGCCGTGGCGTCAGGCGATTGCAAAATCCTTGCCCCTGATGGTCATTGCAGGTGCCGCTCTGATTGCCGGGAATTTTGGCGATACCGTCGCGCGGGTGGAAGCGCCCTCAGGCGGTCTCCCTTCGGTGGCTCTTCCACCTCTCGACCCCGCGCTGTGGCTCCAATTGCTGCCGAGCGGATTGGCGGTAGCCGTCGTTACCTTTGTCACCGCAGCGGCCGTCGCCAAGTCGCTCGCGGGGAGCGATCGCAGTGCACTCGACACCAGCCGGGAGGCGCTGGCGCTCGGCCTCGGCAATGTGGGTGCGGCGATGTCGGGAGGCTATGCGGTGGGAGCCAGCCTCAGCCGCTCGGCCCTGGCCGAGGATAGTGGGGCACAATCGCCGCTCGCTTCGGTTGTCGCCGCACTGCTTGTTCTCGCGGCGATTTTCTTCCTGGCACCCTTGCTCGGATACCTCCCGAAAACCGCGCTCGCTGCGCTGGTGATCAGCGCTGTCTTCGGCCTCGTCAAACTACGCGAGATGCGGGACGTCTGGCGGCATGACCGATACGAAGGCGCGATCATCGCCATAGCTTTTGCGGCGACGCTCGCGCTTGGTGTGGAACTCGGCCTACTAGTCGGCGCGCTGGCGGCCGCGGCGCATCACCTGTGGTTCTCTTCGCTGCCGCGCGTGACCCGGGTAGGGACGAATGATGACGGCGAATCCTTTCGCTCTGTCCAGCGCGATTCAATCGAGCTGAGCGAGGATCCCGCATTGGTCGTCCGCATCGACCGATCGATCTTCTTTGCCAACGCGGCCTTTATCGAGGACGAAGTGTTCGCGCGGATCGGCCAGCATGAGGGTATCGAGTGCCTCGTCCTCGATATGCGCGCTATCAATACGGTCGATGCAAGCGGTGTGGCGATGCTGAAACGACTGGTGCAGCGCCTCCATGAAAAGGGCATCGACGTCCGCTTCGCTGCCGCCCATCAGCCGGTCGCTGACAGCCTCGGTTCCCTCAATTCGCAGCATTGCAGTTTTCATCGTACCGTGAACGAGGCGCTCGATGCCTATGGGGTGGATTACCGGAACGACATCGCCCCGACCTGAGGTTCAGCCTTCGTGTTTCTCCAGCTCATCGCCGTTCAGCGTGACGATATGGAGCAGATTGGTCGATCCCGGTGTCCCGAACGGCACCCCGGCGAGGACGATCTGCTTAGATCCTGCCTCACCGAAACCGTGGCGCAGCGCCATCCGCTTGCCCTTGGCAATCATCTCTTCGAAGCTGCCGATATCCTTGGTTGCAACCGCATGGGTTCCCCATAGCAATTGCACGCGGCGGGCGGTGCGCATGGAAGGGGTGAGTACCAGGACCGGCGTATCGGGGCGTTCGCGGGCGACGCGCCGGGCAGTCGATCCGCTTGCGGTAAAAACCGTAATCGCGCTGATCGAAACGGTATCGGCAATCGTCATGCAGCTATGCGCAAGGGCATCGGACGTCGTCGCATCGGGCGGTGTCTCAAGGAAACGGACGCGCTCGATATAGTCCTCATCGCGTTCCACTTCGTGCGCGATGGAGTGCATCATCGCGACCGATTCCTGCGGCCAGTCGCCCGCGGCGCTTTCGGCAGACAGCATCACCGCATCGGCGCCGTCATACACCGCATTGGCGACATCGGACACTTCGGCGCGGGTCGGGGTCGGGCTTTCGATCATCGATTCGAGCATCTGCGTCGCCACGATCACCGGTTTGCCCGCATGGCGCGCCGCGTTGACGATCTTCTTTTGCAGCGGCGGGACTTCGTGCGGCTCCAGCTCGACGCCCAGATCTCCGCGCGCAACCATGATGCCGTCGGACATGTCGATGATTTCGCCGAGCCGGTTGACCGCTTGGGGTTTCTCGATCTTGGCGCACAGTGCGACCGCTTTGCCGCCATGCGAGGCCACGAGCTTGCGCGCTTCGGCCATGTCGTCTGGTCGCTGGACAAACGATAACGCGATCCAGTCGGCCCCGTGCTGCACGGCGAAGGCGAGATCGCTGCGGTCTTTTTCGGTCAGGGCAGGGATGGGGACCTCGGCGTCGGGCACGTTCACGCCTTTGCGGTCTGAAATCACCCCGCCGACTTCCGCCGTGCAGAATATCCGCTCATCGTCGGCTTCTTTGACCTTGAGCCGGATTTTGCCGTCATTGATCAGCAGCCGCTGCCCGCGCTTCATGATGCCGAAGAGTTCCGGATGGGGCAGGCACACCCGGTTCTCGTCGCCTGGCGTCTCATCGCGGTCGAGCGTGAAATGGGCCGAATGCTTGATGACCGCCTGTCCGTCCTTGAACGTGCCCACGCGCAATTTCGGACCTTGCAGGTCAGCAAGGATGGCTATCGGGCGGCGAAACTCCTTTTCGAGCGCGCGGATCGCCGTGATCGCTTCGGCATGATCCTTTTGTGAGCCGTGGCTCATGTTCACGCGAAACGCATCCGCTCCAGCCTTGAACAGGCGGCGCAGCATTTCGGGCGAGCGGCTTGCCGGGCCGATCGTCGCCAAAATCTTGACCTTGCGGCCGCGCGGGTCGATCCTCGATTGATCGCGTTTTGCCATAGCTTTGAAAAATCCTTGTGCGAGGGACAGCTATGGCACGGAAGTTTTTCAACTCAAGGAATAGTCTCATGGTTACAGGCCCCGCAGATACGAATTCGCCCGAGCCGCTCGATGCGCTTGACGATGCTGTGGCCGCCGCGGCGTTTCGCCGCCTCGTCCGGCACCTGCGCAACCGTCACGATGCCCAGAACATCGAACTGATGGGGCTCGCCGGCTTTTGCCGCAATTGCCTCGCCGACTGGATCCGCGATGCCGGATACGAAGGCGACAAGGCAGCTGCGCGCGAGCTGATCCACGGAATGCCGATGGAACAATGGAAAGCGGAAAAGCAAATCCCGACTACCGACGCTCAAATTGCGGCGATGGAAGCCAGCCTGAGGAAGAACAAGCCGGACCTGCGCTGACTTTTCCAGCGCAAAAGCCTCGTCTTGTGGAAAGCGGACTTTTGCCGGCGCACGCTCCTGCCTATTCAGAGCGCCGACCGATTCTCATATCACTGGAGTTACCGATACATGGCTGAAGCCACCGACGACCGCCTGCGCCTGCTGATCGAGCGCATCGAACGCCTCGAAGAAGAAAAGAAAGGCATCGCCGACGATATTCGCGATGTCTACGCCGAGGCGAAGGCCGTAGGTTACGATGCCAAGATCATGCGCCAGATTGTCCGCTTGCGTAAGATGAAGCCGGACGATCGCAGCGAACAGGAAATGATCCTCGACACGTACAAGGCGGCGCTCGGCATGGGCTGAGGCGCCGATGCGCACCCTTGAATTTCCGCCGACGTGTCTTACCTTATTAACACACTGAAAGAGGGAGATATTCATTGGCAAGAGAATGGAAAGACGCGCGCGGTGTAATCGTGACCACCACGCCCACCATCGAGGGGCAGCCGATCCAGGAGTACTGCGGCATCGTCGTTGGCGAGGTGATCGTCGGCGCGAACCTGTTCCGCGATCTGTTCGCCAACATTCGCGACATCGTCGGCGGGCGTTCGGGCAGTTATGAGCGCATTCTCTCCGATGCGCGCAACCAGGCAATCGAGGAATTGCAGGCCGAGGCGGCCAGCCGCGGGGGGAACGCCGTTGTCGGGATCGATCTCGATTACGAGGTGATCGGCGACACCGGTTCGATGCTGATGGTCTCTGCGAGCGGGACCGCGGTCAGGGTCTGAAATAGTCGAGATCCGGCGGCTCGGAGTTGCCGACGCCGGCCTGCTGCCCGAAGTTAACCGCCTGTACGGAGAGGCATTCGCCGAAGTCGACGAATACGCCGCGGACCCGCCGACCGAAGCGCGCGCCAACGAGCTGCTCGGCAATGACGATGCGATTTTGCTCGTCGCTTTCGACGGCAAGCGGCCCGTCGGCGCGCTCACAGCCTATGTCCTGCCGAAATTCGAGCAGAACCGCTCCGAGCTGTTCATCTATGATCTTGCTGTGGCCGAGAATTTTCGGCGGCAGGGTATTGCAACGCAGCTGATCCGCGCAGCAGGTCGGTTGGCGCGGGAGCGCGGCGTCTGGATAATGTTCATCCAGGCCGAAGCCGGAGACGAACCGCCGCTTGCGCTCTACAGAAAACTGTCGGTGTCAGAAGAGGTCGCGCACCATTTCGATATTGAACCTTAGACCGCGCTGCCCCCCCTCAGCCGTCATCGCGAGCGCGGCTACACCGATGGCGAAACCGTTATGCGCCGCGTGCAGCACAATCGCCCAGATGAGGCCGTAGTGCACCCTAAGATAGGCCGCCATCGAACCGAGCACGAATTGCGGAAGCACCAGAGGCAGCAGGATCGCCAGCGCGCCCTCCGTATAATTGAACAGGTGAACGAGCGCGAAGCTGAGCGTGCTCAGCCAGAACAACACGGGAAACAGCTTGCGAAACCAGCGCATCGGCGGGCGGCGGCGCAGCGCGAACAGGCTTGCCGCGGCGAGCACCAGGCCGACCAGCATCGAAATGCCGACCGCGAGCTGCGCTTCCTCGCCGGTGTTGGACGCCCCCATCATCGCCGCGACCAACCCGCTTGCGATCAGCACCGCGAAGGCCAGCAAATAGCCCGGTCTGCCCGAAAGCCAGCTTCTAAAAACCAGCTCCTCCATGATCGGCGCGACGACAACGACCAGCGCGACCGTGGTCAGGTTCATCTCAAGCGTGCTGTTGAGATTGTCCGGAAGTTCGAACCCGATCGCCACGATCAGCATGAGGACGCTGATGAACGCGGTCATGATGAGCAGATCGAGCCCCAATATCCGCGCGGTTACCTTTAGCGGCTGAGCCCCTGCTCCCACCACTTCCGGCAACACCGGTCGTTGGAGAAAGGCCAGATATCTGCTCCATTCGGCGCGCGCCGTCGGCGCAGGCAGCATCGCGCGCGCATCGCGTCCGTCGCCAAAGACGTTCTCGATTTCGGAGGGTGTTACGGGGCTTGTGGTCGTATCGCTCATCGGGCTAATGCGATGGCTCTATTTATTCGCTTAAGACAAGCAAAAAGAGTTCTCATGGCAGGCCATTCCAAATTCAAGAACATCATGCACCGCAAGGGTGCGCAGGACAAGAAACGCTCCAACCTGTTTTCCAAGCTCAGCCGCGAAATCACGGTGGCGGCAAAGATGGGCACCCCGGATCCTGACATGAACCCGCGCCTGCGGCTGGCCGTGAACACGGCGAAGGCCCAGTCCATGCCCAAGGACAACATCCAGCGCGCCATCGACAAGGCAAGCGCGGGCGATGATGAGAATTACGAAGAGGTCCGCTACGAAGGGTATGGCCCCGGCGGCAGCGCGATCATCGTCGAGGCGCTGACCGACAATCGCAACCGCACCGCCACAGCCGTGCGCACCGCCTTCAGCAAGAATGGCGGCAATCTCGGCACCGAAGGATCGGTTGCACATGGCTTCGAACGGCTCGGTTATATCGAATATCCCGCCGATGCAGGCAGCGAGGACAAGGTTCTCGAGGCGGCGATGGAAGCCGGCGCCGAAGACATCGCCTCGAGCGATGATGGGCACGAGATCTGGACCGCTGCGGAGGATCTGCACGAGGTCGCATCCTCGCTCGAAAAGGCTCTCGGCGAAGCGAAGGAAGTAAAGCTTGCCTGGAAGCCGAACATCACGGTCGACATGGATGAGAAAGCCGCAGGCACCCTGCTCAAGCTGATCGACGCGCTCGATGATGATGACGATGTACAGACTGTCTGGGGCAATTACGAAATCAGCGACGACGTGATGGAGAAGCTCGACGCCTGAGGAAGCGGAGCGTGAGCTGGAAGGAGTGGGCTTTTGCGATAGCGCTCGGCGCTGCCTTCCTGCTCGCCGCAGCATGGCGGCTCGGGCTGCGGATCGGGCTCTAGGCCGATGATCGTCCTCGGTCTCGACCCTTCGCTCAGTTGCACCGGTTGGGGCGTGGTCCGCGCCGAGGGATCACGGATTGCGCATATCGCGAACGGTCAGGTGAAGACCGATGCGAAGGCTCCCATGGCGCAGCGCCTCGATCAGCTGCACCGCGCGGTGCGGCAGGTCATCGCCGATTACCGCCCCGACCGTGCCGCGTGCGAAGAGGTCTTCGTGAACAAGAACCCGCAATCGACGCTCAAGCTGGCACAGGCGCGCGGATGTGTGCTGGCCGCGTGCGGGGCGGACGGGCTTCCGGTTCAGGAACTGGCGGCGCGGCTCGTGAAAAAAGCCGTCGTCGGGACAGGCGGCGCGGACAAGACGCAGGTCCAGGCGATGCTCAAAGTGCTGCTTCCGGGGGCCAGCATAGCCGGGGCCGATGCGGGCGATGCGCTGGCGGTTGCGATTGCGGCCGCGCACCTGAAAGCCGCCTGATCGACTGAAACTTGCAAAAATGTTAACCTAAAGCGTGGTCGCAACAACGATTCGGGAGGAATCCGATGAAGAAAGTTGCACTTCCTGCAATACTTGGCGGAGCATTGCTCGCCAGCAGCGCAGCCCACGCACAAAGCTTTACCTACGAGGTGGTCTGGCAACCGGTCGAACAGATCGGCGGCATAGCCGGCCCTGACGGTACGCAATATCAAGGAGGGGTTGTCGAGGGGACGTACACGGCGACCTATGACGACGGCACAGTGAACAATGGAACCGTCAAATGCGTCGGCACCGATCAACCCGATGGCGGCATCTTCGCCATTCACCTCGCCTGCACGACCAGAGAGGAAAGCGGCGTTGGCGCCATTGCCTATGGTTGCAATTTCATCGGTGAGCGAGGGCCGGAAACGCCGCTTGGCTGCGTTGGCGCGCTACAAGGCAAGGAAGGCGATATGGCCGGTCGCAATGGCAGCGTGACGATGGAATGGTATTCCGACAGCGGGGCGCGCGGCACAGGATCGTGGTACGCGCAATAACTCTGCCGTAAGCTTTTCGAGAGGCCGCCGAGAGACAATCGGCGGCCTTTTTCCTAGGCTCGAAGAAACGCGGTCTTGCAGGCGCGCGCACCCGGCGGCTAGGTGCTCATCATCCCGGCAACGACAATGAGCGGCAACAACTCAATGGCAATCGACATATACGGCATCCCCAATTGCGACACTGTGAAGAAGGCGCGCAAATGGCTGGATGCGAACGGCGTTGATTACACCTTCCACGACTACAAGAAGGAAGGCGCCGATCCGGCCAAGGTCGAGGCGTGGATTGCCGAGCACGGCGTCGATGTTGTGCTGAATAAGCGCGGCACGACCTACCGCAAGCTCTCCGATGCCGAGAAGGAAGATGCCGCGGACAGCCGAAAAGCTGTAGCGCTGCTCGTTCAGCACCCCTCCATGATCAAGCGGCCAGTGGCGGTTCATGCTGGCGGAACGCTGGTCGGTTTCAAGGAAGACGAATGGTCCGCAACCTTTTGCTGAAAAGCGTCTCGGGAGCGCTGGCGCTCGGGTTCGCGATTTCCCTCGCTGCGCCTGCCTTTGCGCAGAGCGATCCGCTCATCATCGCCCATCGCGGTGCTAGCGGAGACCGGCCCGAACATACGCTCGCCGCATATGAACTCGCGATCGACCAGGGAGCCGACTACATCGAGCCCGATCTGGTCGTGACCAAGGATCTGGAGCTGGTCTCGCGCCATGAAAATGAATTGTCCGGGACGACCGACGTCGCCAGCCGCGAGGAATTCGAGAATCGCCGCCGCGACAAGACGATCGATGGGCAGCGCGTGGCGGGCTGGTTCGCGGAGGATTTCACTCTTGCTGAACTGCGCACCCTTCGCGCGAAAGAGCGTGTGCCGAGCGCACGGCCCGGCAACATCCGTTACAACGGTCTCTATCAGGTCCCGACGCTGGCCGAGATCGTCCAGCTGCTGCGCGCGAAAGAAGCTGAAACGGGCAAAAGCATCGGGCTCTATCCGGAGCTGAAGCACCCGACATTCCTGCTGGAGGATGCGGGCATCGACATGGTCGACCTGCTGCTGCGCGAATTGCGCGACCTCGATATCGGGCCCGAGGATCCGATCTTCATTCAAAGCTTCGAAGTCGGCACGCTGCAGCGCCTCAACCAGCGCAGCGATTACAAGCTGGTCCAGCTGATCCACCCGGAGGGCGGCCCGGTCGATGAGCCCGACATGCGGTATGCCGAGATGGTCACGCCAAGCGGCCTTGCGGAGATCGCGGCCTATGCCGACGGGATCGGTCCTTGGCTCGGCTATGTGCTCGATTCCGCGACGATGGCACCGACGAACCTGGTCGCCGAGGCGCGGGCGCTCGGACTGCAGGTCCATCCATGGACGCTGCGGAAAGAGAATGGTTTCCTACCCGCGCCGCTGCAAAACTCTGGCGGGCCTGCCGCCGATGGTGCCTATCGCCAGCTATGGTCGGCAGCGATTGCGAGTGGAGCGGATGGATTCTTCACTGACAACGTGAAGGAATTTATCGAAGTGGCGCAAGCAAAGGACGCGGCGGGGGACTAATCCTTGTGCCGCGCGCTCAAGATGTAGTTGAGCGCCTCGCTATCGGACAGGTGCAGACCCTTGCCGATGGAATAGGCGATGCCGCGGCGGTCGATCACCTCAAGCCCGACCTCGCCCAATAGCTCCTCGAATTCTTCCGGAGTGATGAAGTCGCTCCAGTGGTGGGTGCCCTTGGGCATATAGCCGACCGCCTCTGCGGCGCCGACCAGCAGCAGGCGCGATTGGACCGTGCGGTTGGGCGTCGACATGACCAGCAGCCCGCCCGGTGCGAGCCGCGCGGCCACATCGGCAAGAAATGCGCGCTTGTCTGCGACATGTTCGATGACCTCGACGCTCGTCACCAGATCGAACGTGCCGATATCGAGTCCCGCAACCTCTCCAGCCATGTAGCGGATATCGAGCCCTCCTGCCTCGGCATGGGTGGCGGCGACCGACACGTTTTCGGCGGATGCATCGACCCCCGTCACTTCCGCCCCTAGCCGCGCCAGCGGTTCGCATACGAGGCCCGCGCCGCAGCCGATATCGAGCGCGGTCTTACCGGTGAGCGGTTTGACCGACCGGGGATCGCCATCCCAATGCGCATCGATCGCGTCGCGGATAAACTCCATCCGCACCGGATTGACCTGATGGAGCGATGCCATTTTGCCCTGCGGGTTCCACCAATCGCGCGCAAGATCGGAGAAGAACGCGGCCTCCTCTGGACGGATGGTTACATTTGATACGTTTGCGTTTCCCATTGAGGCTCCTTAACAGCGCGCGAACGCACTAACCAGCGGGGCTTACGCACTTTGGCAACGAGCAAACAACGCCCACGGCAACGGATCGTGATGAAATTCGGCGGCACATCGATGGCCGGGACTGAACGGATTCGCCGCGTCGCCAATATCGTGCGCGCGCAGGCAGCTGCCAAGGACGGGGAACGCAATGAGGTGGCCGTCGTCGTGAGCGCCATGGCTGGCGAGACCGATCGGCTGGTGAACTTCTGCCGGGAGGCGAATGCGCTTTACGATCCGGCCGAATATGATGTCGTCGTATCGAGCGGAGAGCAGGTGACGAGCGGGCTGTTGGCGCTGACGCTGCAATCATTGGGCTGCAAGGCGCGCAGCTGGCTCGGCTGGCAAATTCCGGTGAAGACGGTCGAAGCCCACGCCAAGGCGCGGATCGAGAGCATCGACGCGCCCGACATGATTGCGAGCATGGAAGCGGGCGAGATCGCGGTGGTGCCGGGGTTTCAGGGCCTTTCGCACGAGGGCCGCGTGGCGACGCTCGGGCGTGGGGGCTCCGATACATCGGCGGTTGCCGTCGCCGCGGCGGTCGGCGCGGATCGCTGCGATATCTACACGGACGTCGACGGGGTCTACACGACCGATCCGCGGATTGTTGCCAAGGCGCGCAAGCTGAAGGCGGTGACCTACGAGGAAATGCTGGAACTGGCGAGCGTCGGGGCGAAGGTGCTCCAGACCCGCTCGGTCGGGCTCGCGATGAAGGAGGGCGTGCGACTGCAGGTCCTCTCCAGCTTCGTTGGCGACGATGCGATATCGGCAGACGAACTGCCGGGCACGATGATTGTGTCCGATGAGGAAATGGACGAATTGGTGGAGAAGGGCCTGATGGAACGCCGGCATGTGACGGGCATCGCCCACGACAAGAACGAAGCGAAGATCATCCTCACCCGCGTACCGGACAAGCCCGGGGCGGTGGCGCATATATTCGAACCGCTTGCCGATGCCAGCATCAATGTCGACATGATCATTCAGAACGTCGGCCGCGACAAGGGCGAAACCGACGTGACTTTTACCGTGCCGCAAGCCGACCTTGCGCGCGCGCAGGCCATGCTGGAGGACAAGCGCGACATCATCGGGTTCAACCGCATCATCACTGACAGCCAGATCGCCAAGATCAGCGTGGTCGGCGTGGGCATGAAAAGCCATGCAGGCGTTGCCAGCACCATGTTCCGTTCGCTTTCGGATCGGGGCATCAACATTCAGGCGATCTCCACATCCGAGATCAAGGTGAGCGTCATGATCGACGAGGACGAGACCGAATTGGCGGTTCGTGTGCTTCATACAGCCTACGGTCTCGACGCAGAGGATTAACGCCACTCGGCTTGCAGTGTCGGGCGGGCATTTGGCCGCTGTTAACCATACTCGGTAACTCGCGTTTAACGGTGCTAACCGGACTTATTGCTCTCCACACGGGAGTCGCAATACATGGTCCTCAGAGCTCACCTTGATCCATCACCCGGCGTCGTCGACGACCGCCGCGAAGCGCGCCGCACTATGCAGCTCGCAACCCTTGGCGCGCTGCCCGGCGGCATCACCGCTAACGTCACTGTTCACAACCTGTCCGCATCGGGTTTGCTCCTGGAAACCGAGCTACCGTTAGCGCAGGGCGAGGTGATCGCGGTTGAATTGCCCGAGGCCGGGCCGACCGATGCGAGCGTCGTGTGGCAGAGCGGGCAGCTCTTCGGGTGCGAATTCAAGACGTCGATCAGCGACAGCGCGCTTGCCGCTGCGCAAACACAGGACATGCTCGGACGCTCAGGCGCCGGGAGCGACGAGGCAGGGAGTGCGACCCGCACCGCTTCGGGCTTTACCGAGCCTTTCGGCGTCAGGCTGAACCGCTTGCGCCGCGAACGCGGCCTCACGCTCGCGCAGGTCGCCGACGCACTTGAAGTCAGCAAGCCGACCGTATGGGCTTGGGAGAAAGGCAAGGCCCGCCCGCTTCCCGAAAGGATCGATGCAATTGCAGCGGCGCTGGGCGTTTCCGTCGAAGAACTGGGCGACACGATGCCGACAAGTGAAGGAAACGCAATAGCTCAGGAATGCCGACTACGTATTGCCACTGCTTTTGGAACTGACCCCCATAGCATACGTATCATGATCGAGATCTAGGACGAGTTTATGTCACTGTGACTTATTCGGCACGCCCTAATTCTCTGACTTATGGTAAACAAATTCCAGCGTTGATTCGTTTTTTAGTCTTGTAAGTTCACGAAACTAACAAATCACTTCATCGTTTATGGAATAACTGGGGAATTTTTATTCTATAACGATGAGTTGTTAGTTTACGGATCATCTTGACTGACAAGCGAGGAGACAGGGGTTCGTCGCTAACGCCGGGGGCATTCGGCATGAAAATGGGTTTGAGTGATTTGGAAGGCCGTGCGCTGCACGGTCTGATCGAAGAGGCATCGGGCGACATCGTCGTCAGGCTCGATGCCCAAGGCTTCATGGTCCACGCATCGGATAACATCTCCGATCTTGGCTACGACATTTCCGGCATGCTCGTCATGCCGCACGTCTCGGATCTGGCCGAGGGCGAACACGGCGATGCCGTTAGTGCCTTCGTGGAGAAAACGATGAACGGCGACAGCGAAAGCGAGTGGTGCGAATTCCCGGTGATTGCGAACGCCCCGGATGCAGTTTTCAATCCTGCGGATTATCGGCGCTGGTACGCGCTCAGCCTGCGCCCTGTTAGAGACGAAAGCGGCGTTGCCCAGGGCGCACTCGGTCTCCTGCGGTCCGTCCAGCACAAACGCGTGCTCGAAGGGGAATTGCACAGCCGCGCGGTTACCGATCCGCTGACCGGTCTCGCCAATCGCCAGGCATTCTGCGCGAGCCTTCGGCGGCATCTTGCAGCGGGCGGCGGCCAGCATATCGCGGTGCTCGCGGTCGATTCAATGCGCGCCATGTTCATGCAATATGGCCAGCGCACTGCCGACGAGATCATGTGGGGCTTTGCCAAATTCCTCGAAACCATGGCGCTGCCCGGACACGAAATCGCACAGCTCGACAACGAGCGGTTTGCGGTGATCCTGCCGAACATGTCGATCAGCGCGGTGCGCGAATGGGCGGGCGATGTGCTCAAGACATTCTCGGCGCTCGCGCTTCCATCTTCGCCGCGCGGACCGCAGCTTTCGGCGAGCGCGGGAGTGGCGACTGTCGAATGCACTGTAGACTGGACGCTGCGACAGGCGGAATTGTCGCTGGTGATGGCGCGGGCAGGCGGCGGCATGCAGGTCGGAAACTGCGGTTATGACATGGCGGGCGTAAACGCCTTGTATGGCGCAAGCACTGTTGGAGTTGCTGCCTCCGCGCGTTAGGCCTTGGCCTATGGCGCATATCGCAACGATTCTCCTCCTCGGCTCCGGTGAACTGGGCCGCGAATTTGTCATTTCGGCCAAGCGGCTGGGCGCGCGCGTGATTGCCTGCGACGCCTATGATGATGCGCCGGCGATGCAGCTCGCCGATGAGCGCGAGGTGTTCTCCATGCTCGATGGCGATGCGCTCCGCTCAGCGGTCGCCAGACACCGCCCCGATTTCATCGTTCCCGAGATCGAAGCCATCAGGACAGAGGTTCTGGCCGAACTGGAACAGGAAGGCTCCAACGTCGTACCTTCGGCGCAGGCAGCGCAGCTGACCATGAACCGCGACGCGATACGCGATCTGGCGGCCGATGAACTGGGCATCGTAACCTCACGCTATCGCTACGCCGAGACGCTCGATGAGGTCCGTGCAGGAGCGGAATTTACCGGCCTCCCTTGCGTGATAAAGCCGGTCATGTCGTCTTCGGGCAAGGGCCAGAGCAAGGTTGAAACCGAAGCGGAGCTGGCATCCGCATGGGATTACGCGGTCGCCAATATGCGCGGGGACCGGGCGCGGGTGATTGTCGAGGAATTCATCGACTTCGATTACGAGATCACGCTGCTGACCGTGCGGCATCGTGGCGGCATCACCTTCTGTCCGCCGATCGGTCACCGGCAGGAGCGCGGCGATTATCAGGAAAGCTGGCAGCCCGCCGTGATGTCTGCCGAAACGCTCGCAAAAGCGCAGGACATGGCCGCGAGCGTGGTCGAGGCGCTGCGCGGGAATGGCCGCGGCTGGGGTCTTTATGGAGTGGAGTTCTTCGTGCGTTCGGGCGAAGGCCGCGAGGAGGTGATCTTCTCCGAGCTGTCGCCCCGCCCACACGACACAGGCATGGTTACCCTGATCTCGCAGGATCTCAGCGAGTTTGATCTGCATGCGCGGGCGATATTGGGCCTGCCCGTCCCGGATCAGATCGCGACCTGCCCTGCGGCCTCAGCCGTGATACTGGCGGACCGGGATAGCGATAGTTTCGCGTTCCAAGGTCTTACCGAAGCGCTATCGGTGGAAGGCGATGTCGATATTCGCCTGTTCGGCAAACCGTCGACCCGACCGTTTCGCCGGATGGGCGTCGCCTTGGCCAGCGCAGACAACACCGACGAGGCGCGCGACCTCGCCGGTGAAGCGGCCGGAGCTATACGGATCCGATACTACGATTAAGCTCCGGCTCGAAATGCGCCGGATTAGCCAGCTGTGTTCGACGGACGCTCTGCGCCGACAGCGACGCGGCGTTCATCCTGTGCACGGGCGATGGCGACGGTTCGCTGTTCCATGAAGCTCGCTTTGGTGACGGTGACGCAATTCTGGTGTGCGTTGACTGCGCGAAGCGTGAGGCTCGAGGGGCGGATGCCGCAAATCTTGTCGACTGCCGAGTTCAGCTCGGCGTCGAGTGCGCGCTGACCTTCTGCAGTTGCGAGGTCGAATTGAACGACGTTTACCTCAATACTGGTTTCTGCTGCAGCAGGTACTGCATTAAGAGCGGCGATACCAATTGCGACAGCAGCGAATACTTTACGATTGAACATGATAATTTCCTTTTTCGAATTCATACGGGGTTTGTTTAAACTGGGCCAAGCGGGCATTACAGGGGAGGGGTAAGGGTATGCCCGCTCGACACTGGCCAGTTCGCGGCGTTAATTGGATTGGTTACAGGCCTTGACTTCAAGAAATCAGATTTTGAGCTGCGATAGCGAATTTGCGCCGCGGATGGCGAGGAAAGCACCATGAATGCGGTAACCAATAATTGACCGAACATCTGGTAGAAATTCGGAATGGATGTCTCAGACGCTCTCCCACACATATTCGGCGGTTTGCCCGAGGCCATTTTCGGCATCGCGGCGATTGCGATGCTTGGGTTGGCGACCGTGCTGGCGCATCGCAATGTCCGGCTGGCCTACGGAGAAACAGCTAGCGGGCGCATCATCGGTTACCGCGTCATCCGAGACGATGAAGCGAACGATAGTTACGGAGCGATTTTCCGTTTCACCCCGCGCGGTGGCGGAAACGAAATCGAGGTCCAGTCGCAGAACGAGTTTCGTAGCGCTCCCGGACGACTCGGCGAAGCTGTGACAGTTCGTTATGACCCTGCCAAACCCATGCGAGCCGAAATCGCTTCGCCATGGCGGCAATGGGCCGCAGTGGCGGCGATCCTCGTGCTCGCCGCCGGGACGCTCACGGTCGGTTGGCAGATTGCCGGCTACCGCTAAAGCGGTGAACGGCGTCACCGCCGCGCCACTTGCTCCGTATCGCTCGCGCCTTCGAGCGCCTTGTCTTCGTTTGCGCGGTGGATCACGTAGGCGCGGAGCGCTTCGATCTCTTCCGTGCTGAGCGAATCCGAGAACGACGCCATGCCGTTCGCGCTCAGTGCGCCCTCATGCACGATCGAGGCCCATGTCCCGCGATTGCCGAGCGCGCCCGAGCGCCTGAGATCGGGCAGGTAGGTCGCGCCCACGGCGGCGGGGCCGTGGCACACCGCGCAATAGCGCGCATAGTCGGTGCCGCCTGCGGCAATCGTCTCGGCGCTGGCACGGCTCACTGGCGGATCGAGCGGCATGGCTGCGAGCTCCGGCATTGCGGGGAGCGCTGCTTCTCCGCCCAGCTTGAAGACCAGCAAGCGGCTGATATTGCGCACGGCGCCATCCTTGTTGATCAGGCCGCCATCGGTAGAGGTCGAGAAGGCGCCGCCCCATCCTGCCAGAACCGCAACATATTGCTCTCCGTCCACTTTATATGTGATCGGAGGCGCGACGATTCCTGTTTGCGCGCCGAAGCTCCACAATTCCTCGCCGCTTGCAGCATTATACGCCTTGAACGTGCTCGACTGGTTGCCTTGGAACACCAGATCGCCACCGGTGGCGAGCAAGCCGCCGTTCCAAGGACCCGAGTGGTCCACACTCCAGCGGGCCTCCTGCGCGATGGGATCCCACGCGACCAGCATTCCCTTGATCGTTCCTTCGACCTGACGGCGAATGCCGAGATCGGGCGGAAGATCGTTCGCGGCCATATCCATGCCGATATTGAATCCGCGCGCGGTGTCCGGCTTCCAATTGGCCTGCGGCGAGTAGATCCACCCCGCTTCGAAAGCCGGGATATAGACGAGGTTTTCGCCAGGATGGTAAGCCATCGGATGCCAGTTGTGCCCGCCGAGCGGGCCGGGCAGCACCAGCGCGGGCTCCCCGGTCTTGTCGATGCGCGTTTCGGGATTCTCGATCGGCCTTCCGCTCTCATCGATACCGGTCGCCCAGTTTAGCCCAGTATAGGGTTCTCCGCTGATGAACTCTCCCGTTGCCCGGTCGATGACGTAGAAGAAGCCGTTCTTTGGCGCCTGCATCAGCACCTGCCGCTCTTCGCCATCGATTTCCATGTCGGCGAGAACGATGTGCTGAGTGGCGGTGTAATCCCACGTCTCGCCGGGGGTTGTCTGGTAGTGCCAGACATACTCGCCGGTATCGGGCCGGATCGCGACGATGCTGGACAAGTAGAGATTATCCCCATCGCCCGTCCCGTCTTCACCCGGCGAGCGATAGGCCCGGTTCCACGGGGAGCCGTTGCCCACGCCGATATAGAGCATATCGAGATCGGGATCGTAGGCCATCGAATCCCACACGGTGCCGCCCCCGCCAATCGCGTCTGATCCTGCCAACACTTCTGTGTTCCAGGTTTCGGCTGCGACCTGCAGGTATTCGGGCGATTGGTCGTCTTCCGTTCCTTCGGGCACGGTGTAGAACCGCCAAAGTTCTTCGCCACTCTCCGCATCGTAGGCGGCGACATAGCCGCGAACGCCGAACTCCGCGCCGCCATTGCCGATGATGACCTTGCCATCGATCACACGCGGAGCTCCGGTGACTGTATAGCTCTGCGACTGGTCGACGGTGACCGTTTCCCACTGCACTTCGCCGGTATCGCGGTCGAGCGCCACCAGCCGCCCGTCGAGCGTGCCGAGAAACAGGCTGTCGCCCCACGCGGCGAGCCCGCGATTGACCGTATCGCAGCACGCCTTGACCGCGGTTTCGCCGGGCACTTGCGGATCGAAATCCCACAAGGCCTCGCCTGTTGCCGCATCGAATGCCTTCACCTTGCTCCACGCGGTTGTGAGGTAAAGCTTGCCGTCGATGACCAGCGGCGTCGCTTCCTGCCCGCGTGCTGTGTCCATGTCGGCGAACCATGCGAGCCCGAGAGAGCCGACATTTTCGGCGTTGATCTGATCGAGAGGGGAATAGCGCTGCTCCGAATAGGTCCGGCCATGCGTCATCCAGTTCGCGTCGTCGGCTTCCGCGCCGACCAGCATCGCTCCCGTGATGCCATCATCGCCCATCACATCGGTCAACGCATCGCACGATGCGAGCGACAGTGCGCCCCACGCGGTTACGGCGAGCGCCCAGTTCTTGATTGTCATGCGAGTCCCTCTCCCTCTTGCGCGGCATGTTGCCGCGGGCGGGAACGCTTGTCCATATCCGAGCGTCCTCCTAGGTGAAACGGAGATGGGTGATCTGCCACAAGGAGCGGTGCGAAATGTGCGATGAGGCGAAGCTGAAAAACTGGGCGAAAAGCGCAATCAGCCGGAGGCAGTTTGGCGCGCTGACAGGGGCCGCCGCCGTTGTGGCTTGCGCTCCGGAAGCGGTGACAAGCGAAGGTGAGGAATCTGCGGGCGGCGCCGGGCTGAGTGTCTTCAGCAATGCTGTTTCCTTCGCGACCGAAGACGGGACGATGGATGGCTTTCTTGTCTACCCAGAGCAGGGCGAGCAGTATCCCGGGGTCATTCTGTGGCCCGACATTGCCGGCATCCGCCAGTCCAAAATGGAGATTGCTACACGCCTCGCGAGCGAGGGCTATTCCGTCCTGGTCGTCAATCCCTACTACCGTGATGTCGCGGGTGAGCAGTTCGCCGATTTTGCGAGTTTCATCGAGGCCGATGGCTTCCAGAAGGTGCGGCCATGGCGTGAGAAGCTTAACGCAGAGGCGATCATGCGTGATGCCGCGTCGATCACTGCGTGGATGGATGACCAGCAACAGGTCGATACGTCGCGCGGGATCGGCACGCAGGGATATTGCATGGGCGGGCCGTTCACGATCTGGAGCGCGGCGGCTGTGCCGGAGCGGATCAAGGCGGCGGCCAGTTTCCATGGCGGCGGACTGGTGCGCGAAGACGACCCCATGAGCCCGCACAATGTGCTCGATCAGACCGAGGCGAATTTCCTGATAGCGATCGCGCAGGACGATCACGCCGAAGCGCCGGACGACAAGATCCTTTTCGCAAAGGCCGCTGGACGTGCGGCGCGCCCTGCCAATATCGATGTCTATGCAGGGGATCACGGCTGGACCGTGCCGGACAGCCCCGCTTACGACGAAGCGGCGGCAGAGAAAGCGTATGCCAACCTGCTGACGCTGTATTCAGAGAGCTTGTAGGCACTCCCTCGCGGGAACGCTCCCCGTCTCGCCCGCATCTTACGTTTTCCTACCTTGTAGCGCCTCGGTAAAGTGCCGAGTTGGTCGCCGCATTTTGTGCGCGGCCCGCAGAAACGGACAAGGCGTCTATAAGGTGCTACGAAGGCACAGACCGAAAGCTGACACTGGCAGGCAGGCCGAATGGAGGTTTTTCCCTTTAATTCAGAAGGTTGCGCGCAAATGGCATTTTTCGGAAGCGCCCGTTTGCGCGGTCCATGTCTCGGGCCGCTTCGCGCAATCAGACCTCTGCGCCCGCTCCTGTACCGGGGGCGTCAACGCCGCGCGCCTCACGCTCCTTGTTGCGCTCGTTGCTCCGGCCAAAGCGGCCGAATTTGCGATAGCGGGTCATCCATTTGTCGAGGAACAGGCCGAGCGGGCGCGGTTCGATGCCGAGATCGGCGAAGGTGCGATGCTCGCCGGATACGACGCTTTCCGCCTTCAGCAGTGTCCACTGATCCTTGCTCATCGGCGTGCCGGGCAGGCTTGCGAAGAGGCCGGAAATGCCATCGGGCATCGCGATGAAGCGCCGCTTGCGCCCCTGCGCCGCGGCGATCCGTTCGTTGATCTCCATCATTGTAAGCCGCTCTGGCCCGCCAAGCTCGTAAATGTGTCCGCCGTGTGTCGCCGGGTCTTCAAGCGCGACCGCAATGGCCTCGGCCACATCATCGGCGAACACCAGCTGCATCCGCGCATCGGGGCCGAAGACAGGCAGGACGGGCATCATCTCGATCATGCCGCCGAACATGTTGAGGAAATCGTCGTCCTTCCCGAACACGATCGAGGGCCGCATGATCGAGGCGCTTGGGAAGGCTTCGAGCACGTTCGCCTCGCCCTTCGCCTTACCGCGCGCATAAGCGGTGCTGGAGTCCGCGTCCGCTCCGATCGCGCTGACATGGACCATGGCCGCCGCGCCCGCTTCGCTTGCGAGCCGCGCAATGGTGCCGGGCGCTTCGCCCATGAGCTTGTCGAGATTGCCGCTGAACGCGCCGACGAGGTTCACGACGTAATCCGCGCCGTGGAGGGCGGCTTTGACGCTCTCCTCCTTGGTGATGTCGCAGCGGGCGAACTGAAGCTGGCCCAAATCGGCAAGCGGCTGCAGCGAAAAGCCCCGTTCGGGATTGCGGCTGGCGATGCGAAGGCGCGCGCCCCGCTCAAGCAGGCTCTGCGCGACGTAATTGCCGATATAGCCGCTGCCCCCGAAGACGGTGACGAGCTTCTCGGAAAGCGGAGATGGTCTGGACATGATCGAAAGATCCCGCGTGGTCGTGAATCGAAAACTGGGCTGCCAATGCGTCAATGCGTGCCCCGGGGCAAGCGTTCCGAGGGGCGGCGCACACAAATCGTTGACAGTAAGCCGTCCCGCTCGCTATTGACGCGCCCCTACCAGCAAGCGGTCATACCGGACCGGTTTGCTCTCCGGTGCCCAGATGGCGGAATTGGTAGACGCACCAGCTTCAGGTGCTGGCGCTCGCAAGGGCGTGGAGGTTCGAGTCCTCTTCTGGGCACCATTTACCCGTCCGAGGACGTCCATATACGCCCATCAAGTGACTGGTTTTTAAGCACTATTTTTGATATGGTGTCCGCAACTGTCCAAGCGGATTTGCCTATGATACCCCGCATTTCAGGGTATCGAACGGGGTATCGATCCGCCTGCGGGAAAGGACGATAGCGCCATGCCGCTCACTGCAATCAGTATCAAAAACGCGAAGCCTAGAGCCAAGCCATACAAAATCGCGGACGCCGCCGCACTCTATCTCCTCGTGAAACCCAACGGGGCGAAGCTGTGGCGCATGAATTACGTCTATCTGACGAAGCACAAAACTTTGGCGTTTGGTGTCTGGCCCGAGGTCAGCCTGGCACAGGCGCGCGTAAAACGCGATGAGGCGCGCAATCTCATTGCCGCAGGTTTAGACCCAGCAGAGGAAGCAAGGCTCGCTAGGTTGCGCGCTATCGAGCAATCCGAAAACACGTTCAAGGCTGTGGCAGAGGAGTGGTTCACCAAGAACGAAAGGGAAGGCAAGGCATCGGTTACGCTGCGCAAGATCCGCTGGCTTCTCGACAAGGCTTACCCAACGCTTGGTCACAGACCGATCGCGAAGATCGGGGCGCAAGAGGTTTTGCTCGTCTTGCGCAAAGTTGAAGCGAAGGGCCATTACGAAAGCGCTCGCCGAATGCGCAGCGTGATAAGCCGCGTCTTTCGTTATGGCATCGCCACCGCTCGCGCCGAGCGCGACATTGCAGCTGACCTTCGCGGCGCACTCATTACACCGCAGGTCAAGCATCTTGCTGCGATCACGACCGCAGAAGAAGCTGGCACCCTGCTGCGAGCAATTGAAGGCTATTCGGGCCATGCGACCACTCAGTTTGCGCTCCGCCTGTCGCCGCACCTATTTGTTAGGCCGGGCGAACTTAGGATGGCGCAAATGGAGGAAGATCTCGGCACCAAGCTCGACTGGGTGGCGGTCGACCATTTCAACACTGGCCATCCGCACAGCCACATCATGCTGCGCGGTGTCGACGATCGTGGCGAAAACCTCGTTATCGCGCGCGAATACATTGCGCACGGGATGCGTGAACGCGCGATGGAGATTGCGACGCTCGATCTAGGACCGCGCACCGACCTCGAAATCGAGGAACGGTTGCGCCACGATATCGGCGAAGAGCGGTTGACCGCGATCGACCGCCGCTTGAACCGGCAGATGAATGAGCAGCGGATCGTCTCGGCGAGCGATCGCGATCCGTTTCAGCAAAGTCTGCGCGCAGGCCGGTTGCAAAAGCTCGGCAAGCTTGGGCTGGCCGCGGATGTGGGCGGCGGGCACTGGCAACTCGCCGACGGTTTTGACGAGACGCTGCGCCGGATGGGCGAGCGCGGCGATATCACTCGCACCATGCAACGTGAATTGACAGCCGCGAAATTGGATCGCTCGGCGAGCGATCAGGCGATCTTCGATCCGACCGCGAAAGACCCTCGGCCTATCATCGGTCGGGTCGTTACGCGCGGCCTGGCTGATGAACTGCATGACCGGCATTTTCTGATCATCGATGGGGTGGATGGCCGCACGCACTATGTCGGGATCGGGAAGGGTGATGCGGTTGAGCCGCTAGCCGAAGGATCGATTGTGCAGATCGAGGCTCGCGCTGCGAAGGTTCGAAAGTCTGACCGCACCATTGCCGAAGTCGCTGCGGCCAATGGCGGACGATACAGCGTGGATGCGCATCTCAAGCACGATCCGTCTGCCAGTGAGGAATTTGCGCAGACGCATGTCCGTCGGCTCGAAGCGATGCGAAGGATGATGGGGAGCGTTGAGAGGGAGGCTGACGGGAGCTGGCAAATCGACGAGAACCATCTCGACAAGGCGGCAGCCTACGAAGCGCGGCGCATGCGCGACAGGCCGGTGGCAGTCGACATGCTGTCGCCGGTCCCGCTGCGCGATCTGCCACAAGCTGACGCCGCAACCTGGCTCGATCGTGAGTTGATTGCCGACAAACCTGTGCCGGTTCGCGACGCGGGGTTCGGGCGCGAGGTCAAAGCCGCGGCAACAGCAAGGACACAGTGGCTCGTCGAACAGGGATTGGCAGAGGAGCGCGACGATCAAGTCATTTACCGGAAGGGAATGGTCGAGACACTGCGGCGCCGCGAGCTGATGCGTGTGGCCAGCAAGCTATCCGACGAGCTCGAGCTTCGCTTCGTTGAGGCGAAAGCAGGCGAACGGATCGAAGGAACGTTTCACAAGCGCGTCGATATGACCAGCGGCCGGTATGCGCTGGTCGCGAAGTCAAAGGAGTTTACGCTCGCGCCTTGGAAGTCAGTGCTTGGCCGTCATGTCGGCAAGACGGTTTCGGGTATTGCGCGAGGTGATAGGACTAGTTGGAAACTTGGACGCGGGCGCAGTGAGCCAACGATTTCATAGGTCCGCTAAGCGCCCCAATCCAAGACGTAGCGATCCAAAATCTTAGCCCCGGAAAGCGGACATTCTTCGAGGCCATTCCGGCCACGGAGAATGACAATGACCTACTCACATTTTGATCCAGCTGCGCAAAACCGAGTGCCTTGGAACTTCGGCGCTAAGATCGGTCCGAAGCGTCCATTTAATCAGAAGCAGATCTGGGCGATCCGTTTCTTTCTAGATCGAGAAGAGCGCGTTCGAGATCGTGCGCTGTTTGATCTGGCGATCGATAGTAAGCTGCGGGGCTGTGATCTTGTAGAGTTGAAGATCGGTGATCTGGTTAGTGGCCCGGAAATCAGGACGCGGGCAACGATTACGCAACGCAAGACAGGGCGCCCCGTACAATTCGAAATTGCGGCAGACGCGCGTGCAAGTCTGTTCGCTTGGCTAGAGCTCAGAGGTGGTAACGTCGACGACTTCGTCTTTCCAAGCCGAGTTGATCCCGATCGTCACTTGAGCACAAGACAATACGCTCGGCTTGTTGATGAGTGGGTTGCGGCTATCGGCTTGCGGCCCGAGGAGTACGGGACCCACTCACTGCGCCGAACCAAGGCTTCGATCATCTACAAAGCCACAGGCAACATCCGTGCAATCCAGATTTTGCTTGGTCACTCCAAGATCGAAAATACGGTGCGTTATCTTGGCGTCGATATAGAAGACGCCCTGACACTGGCTGAGAAGACTGAGATTTGACTAATGACCGTGCTGTGGACCTTGGTCCACCATAAAGAAGGCCTCCGCCCCTAAAGTGGAGCGGAGGCCTTGAGTTGAGGTTGGCATTGCGAATGCCCGCAATGCCGCCCTTCGGGTCGCCTAGGTGCAGCGCTGCTGCTAACTGGATAAATCGTGAGGCAATTCACGTTCGCCTGACGGATCGCACCGATCAGATAGCGCGAGCTCGACCCGCGAACGTCCCTCATCGCACGCAATGGCCAAATCGATGGGTCTTCCGCCCAGCCCGACGTCATGGGTATTCATGAACTCAATCGCGGTCTCACGGCCAAGAATCAGGATAGCCAATCGTGTGGTCTCGCCTTGGCGTCGCGAAGCTGCCGGGGTGAGGCGCGCGCAGGGCTTAGGACGCCTCACGATGCGTGCCCTGCAAACAATATGGTCGTGAACGTAGATGGAAGAAACAAGATTCACTCCTCGTCTAAAGCGGGAGCACGCACCTGTCTCTCAGTCGCAGTTGCTCAAATGAAATCCCTGCGATGGGGCAGCCACTATCACACTCCTTGGGCCTTGTATCCCGTTTTTCTAGCGACATCCGAAATGGCACACGTTGGGAAGATTTGGGAGTTGTGGACCGGGAACATGCGCGAAGGCGTTCGAAACATGTCCTCCCCCATCACAAAGAGACTGTCCTAGAAGGTTGCGGTCCCAATACAGACCATCAGCGCCTCGTCTCTTGTGGTTCAGGACAAAATCCTGAGCCGTACGGACTTGGTCATCAACTGAGTGCTCTTCATTCTGAACTGAATTGTTGATCCCTTCGCTCTTCCTTCTCCCGTTGGGCCTTCTCTTGATCGAGCTTCACCTTGCGCGCCTGTTCGGCAAGACCGCGCCAAGTCTTTTCCGCCCGAAATTCGCGTTTTCTTACGTAGTTTCGCGTTTTCTTACGTAGTCAAGCGTTGCACTCTTCGCTGCCGCAGCGGCCGCGTCCGCGCGCTCGCAGCAGATTTCGGATGATTCGGCCATTCAGGGCTCCAATTCTGTATGTAGGTAATTGGACGCGACGAACGAGCTGTCGCGCCCAGTTGGAAAATCAATCGGCAGCAGACAGGTTGACCGCGCTTGCCTTGCCGTTGCGGCCAGTTTCGACCTCGTAATTGAGGCGCTGGTCCTTATCGAGCGCTTGCATTCCGGCGGCCTGAACAGCCGAAATGTGGACGAAGCTGTCGGCAGAACCGTCATCGGGCTGGATGAAGCCATAGCCCTTGTCGCCATTGAAGAATTTTACTGTACCGGTAGTCATATTCGCTTCCTTTCAAGAAACGGTCGTGTCCGGCGCGCGAGACTGCGGGCCGGGGTCGTGCGTCATGTCGTCAATTGAAAGGAGTTCGTCATATTCAAGGCGCGAGAACCAGAATTTTCCGGTTCCATAACCACGCGTCGATATCCGTCGAAATTCAACGTGAGCAGATTTGGTCGGGCGGTCTTCTTGCGAACTAGACGGTCGCTCCGGAGCCCGCTTGCGTCAGAACTGAGTTGGCAAACTGGGCCTTGCTCCAGGCACAGGCTGCGGCGGCGCCGAGTCCGTGCTGAAAGTCGCTGATACGACCAGCGATGTGTGAAGCCTTCGCAAGTTGGGCCAAGCGGTCGTCATCGTTTGAGGCACCGTCGGCGCCCATAAGCGCTCGCTGGTGCTCGGCATATTGAAGGTTCAGATCCATGTCAGTTCTCCGGCTTTGGCGGGAATGCTGATGCATGGCCACGGGTAATGATTGTCGCCTAGTCGATCATCGTTGCGACAAGACGTCGCAGCTCCGCGGTCGGCATGTGACTGGGATTTGTCCGGTCCCGGTCGGTCCGCCGTGCATGGATGGCACCATAGCGCGGCGAAAGTCTGGGGCGCGACGGATCGCGCAGGTTCATTGCATTCATTATTCTGATGTTCGGCAGGTTCTTCCCGCCGCCTTCTTGAAAGTCTCAGCGCCTGTATCCGCGTTTGCGAGCACCAGCGGGTCCGAGCCCGGGCGTTCGTTCGCGAAAGACGATCCGGCCTTTGGTCAGATCGTAGGGCGTTAATTCGACATGTACGCGGTCTCCAACGACCGATTTGATACGATAGCGACGCATCTTTCCTGCGGTGTAGCAGATCAGACGATGCTCATTATCGAGTGTGACACCGAAGCGCCCATCGGGCAGGATCTCGTTGATCTCGCCCTCCATCGTAATGAGCTCTTCCTTCGCCAATACATCATCCTCGCGTACAAAAATCATCCGCGCGGACGAATTCCGCTGCGGAGCCATGTAGGATGAAATGGAAGTGGTGCCGATCTCGCGCTTGGGCGCTCTTTGCGGCAATCATAATCCGTCGCAAACGACGTTAGGCAATATCTATATAGCAGCGTGCAAAAAAATTACAATGGGTGCGGTCGGAAACTATAGAACTTGCTTTATGCAGAGAGGTCGTGCCGCAACCTTTGTTCGATCAGTGGTTCTTGTTCTGACGTTTGTGCTCCGCAAGCGCATCGTCCAGGCTCGTGTATGTGTACGAGCCGACCCGGTAATGGGTCACGCTTACAGCCGAGATTCCCTCCGGCAGTGATACTCCACGTGAATTCATGGAGCCGCCTTCATTTTCCCATTGTCGTGTTGCGGGTGTTTCAGGGTGGGGCTTTGCATTGCTCTGGTCCATGGTATTGGTTATTTCCTTAAGAGGATTCGTCGGGCGACCAATCGGCCACATATCTGCCATCCCCGTCCTGCGCCTCCCTGATCCGCTTCGCGTAATAGGCGACAAGATCGAAATAGGTTTCGCGCTCTTCCGCCGAGGTCGAGCGTGCGGCATTAGCCTTCGCCAGCTCGTGGTTGCGGATTAACTGCTCGAGGGTCATGACAGGGCGGCTCCTCTGGGTCTGGAGAGCGAGAGGGTCGGCGTCAATCGAACGCCGACCATCGTTAAGGCTCTAACCCTGCTGGGCGCGTGCCTGCTCACGCTGCGGGTCACCCTGCTGTTGCTGGAGGTTCACAGCGCGTATGTCCTGGCCGTCGACCTGGTTGGTCTCGTAGCCATAGCGATCTCCAACCTTGGGTACTTGGGATTCATGTTGCAGATCCGCCTTGCCGAATGGGAGCACGTTGCCACCCTTTTCCGGACTGATCGTGCCCGCACCCCTGCCACTGTCGTAGCTCTTGATCTTGCCAAAATGTGTCATGTCACGTCCTTCAGTATGAATGCAGCGCGCCAGAATTGGACCGGCTGCGACTAAAAGGCGGAACTGAAGGAAGGGGCTTCTCGAAACTGGAAGCCTAAGACCGTCGATTGCGACTGGTAGCTAGCCCTAACATGGGGATGACAGCGCCTGAAACAAGGGGCCGCGATCAACGGTCGATCTTGGCAGATTGAAAATGCATTAGCGTTCTGCGCAGCGCAGCTGGATGATCGCTGCTTTGGCTAAGAGGCGAAAAGGAGGGGAACGGCATCTGGATTTGTGATGCCTCGGACCGTCTGTTGCGACTGGTAGCATCCATGAAATAGGGTCTGCGCAATAGCGTTGCAATGACCGGGCGGTTCTTACCGCGATCCGCGCGGCCTAGCCCGGTCCGTGCTGCTGCCGCTTCAGCTTTATCAGTTCAGCCAGTTGAATACTCGTGCCCGCCACTGTCTTGCGGGCGTGGTCTGCCCCGACGTTCTCCGCTGTCGCGGCGGCGTCGGCAAAAAGCCTCCCGCCGACCGAAACAACCGTCAGATGATCAGGAGCCGCGAACCGGCTCCGCTCAACCGTCTGGCGCAATTTGGCGAGGGTGTGTTCGCGAGGGAGCGCTTCGGACAAGCCGATGTCCACTGCGTCGGGTTGTTGTGCTGCTAACTGGTTGGCCAGCGCCTGATTGCTGTCGGGAAAGACCATGTCGACCTGCCAGCCCGCATCGGTGAACAGATCGGCCAACAGCGAGGTCCCAAGCGTGTGGGGTTCGCCCGGTGCGGTGGCCAGGAGAATGCTGTACCGGCTCTGTCGCAACTTCCCAGGCACAGGAGTGCTGCGGACCGCGTGGCCTGCCAGCTGCAACATGCTGAGCCCGATAGTGAGGTCAAATTCAGAGCAGTCGTCTGACAACCACGCATCGCCCAGCGCGCGAGCCGTCGGCTCGATCAGATGTGTGAGGATTGCGTCTCCGTCCCATCCCTTTTCGGCAAGCGAAGCGATGGTCTGGTTCATACCGATGTCATCGCCGTGGAGGACCAGATCGATCAGAGCCGGTACGAGCCGGGTGAGTTCGTGTCCGGCCTCGGCCCGCCGAATGTCTGAATCTCGTGCCACATCTCCGTGAACGCTCAACATATCCCAGGCGCCGAAGAGCCGGGCAGGGATAATATGCTCACTCAGGATCTCGATATCGCAATGGCGCGGGTCCTTGCTGATCGAATCCCACAAGGTCTTCAGGCCTACGGGCGAACCTTCAAGCGTCTGGAAAAATCGCCCCCGGTCGTAAAGCAACATGCCGGTAAGGCCGAGCGTATGATTGCGTTCTCTTGCCTTCCAAGCGAGTTCGCGCAAGTCGGCCTCAGTCGGCCGGAACGTGACCTTGCTCTGATAGGTTATGCTGGTTGTCCAGTCGCTCGGCTTTATGGTGGCGTCGTCAAGCTGGAGCGTCATGAAATGCTTCCCCTTATATGTTCGGGATGCATAAGCTGCGTCGCTAGCCGCAGAAATCAGGCAATGCCAAGATGCCACACTCGCAGGAACTCACCCCTTGCGGTCAGACATTCTCGATCTTGCGAGCCAAGATTTATCCGAATGGCCGTGAGTGCTGCAAGCCAAGCTCTTGATGCCGTCTTTCGATTTATCCCATTCGAAAGCTGAATGCGCCGGACGCTCTTGTCAAGCATGATAAGCGCGATTCGATCAGCCAGGCGAAGCAAGCATCGGGTGCCATTTATGCTCGACCAGTTAGTCATCCTGTTCAACGTCGAACGGGCGGAGAGAGTGGCGCATGAAAGTATCCATCTCGCTTTATGCCGGCGATTATTTCAACTGGCTCAACGCCAAATCTGGGTCGCCCACCTGCGACGACCTCAGTCAGTCGGTCGGCTTTTCATCCAGACGTAGATGGCGGAAGCTTGCCGCCGGTGATGTCATCCGTGATGACCGCGGCCGAGCCGTCTGCTTCAAGGAATCTATAGTATGGCAATGTGACACCTCGCTGCCCAAGGATATGGGAAGCGCCGATGAGCATTGCCATGATCATTCGCCATGCGGCCGCCTCTATTCGTATCGTCGGCAAGCCGTACCTGGTGGATTTCATCGCGAGAGGACGGCGGGATTTCCGGCCCGGGTGAACCGGGCGTGATCCGAGCGCTTGCTAATTCAGGGCCTCTCGTAATTCTGACCATTCAGTCCCACATAAAGAATATCGCATCTAAACACCGGTAGGCTTTTGCGACTGAGAGACCTTGTGCTCCCGCTTACGAGACGAGGACAAAAGATCATGCCGCAAGATATATTTCTTCCGCGCTGCCATCCACATATGCTTGGCGAAGACGGGCACGTCGATCTCGCCAGATGCGAGGAATTGGCCGCAGATATGGCCGACCTCAAAGAGCTGGGAGTCATTCTCACCCTCGTCGCAAGTTATGCTGTCGGCACCGACCGGTATTCGAATCTGAGCGATGCTTTGGCTCAGGCTCGAGCCAATCGATCAGCGGACACTAAGTTGGATACGAGAGCCAAAGGCCGCCTGATAAATGGTCATTAATCGTCACTCGCTTCATATGGTCGTCCATCCGCTTACGGATCGAAAAGCAAAGGCAGCCTCCTTTGTTGCATTCGTCAAAAGCCGACAGTCAGCAATCGGCCCAATCCGTAGCGTGCCACGGTCGCGGAAGACCTGTGAGGTCGTTCATAAGTCCGCCAGTCTGCGTACAAAGCAATAGAATACTCGCTTCTTGAAGGCGTCGCGTTGCAAGCCTTCCAGAGTAATCTCTGCGCATTGTTCATTTAGAACCAAAACGCCCCATTACCAAGGCAGCGATCGTAAGGAGCAGGATTGCTGCAGCTTCATAGAGGACATTCTCGGGGGCCATGTCCTTGCCTTGCAACACGATCAGGCGAGCGATTGCGGTGATTGCGATAAAGATCGGGAAGACGAAGAAGAGCCCCTTGCCCGTGTAGAACACCGCAATCATCCCGACCACTTCTGTGTAGAGAAACATGAGCAGCAGGTCTGCAAGTTCGATTGTCCCGCGATCAATAACCGTCCAGACTTCGACGCCAACTGCCGCTAGCGTCATGATCATTGTTATGACGAGCAGAAACCTCTCAACCAGCTTGAAGAGCTTTGACGCGTGGTCGCCCTCATCGGAGCTGTTGGCGTCCGGTGCATCGGTCGATGCGGGGCTTGGTGTGGGCTGGTTCATCGCCGCATGATAGCATAGACCGAGGCACAGCCGCGAATGGACTATGCTTCAACCACGCTTCCCACGGACATCGTCAGCCTTAACTAAGCCACGCGTCATAATTGCGAACGAAAATCATTATAGGCCAGATGCTCACCATCTGTTATGTCACGCGCATGAGAGGAACAGAGGGACTTCCGGCAAAAAGTCATTTCGATGAGCTGATGGAGCATGCAGTATCACTCGGGCAGCGCGCTTCCATAGCCGTTGAGAATGGCGACGATGAACTTGCTTCCATGCTAATCGAAGACGCCGAGCTGTTGGCCAATGACATCACGCAGCTTGTCGATGACATTGAGCATCATCAAATGCTGGAGCTGCTTCGAGTAATGGAGAAACGAGAAGCCGAAGCCCAAGTTCGGCAGTCCAAAACACAAAGCAATGCGGAAACGCTCAAGCGGATGGGTATCGGGCTTGGAGCGAGCCTGGCTCTCGGCGGTGCGTTGATCGAAATCTAATGAGAGCAGCGCTTGGTGTGCAGCCGTCGTAGCTACGGCTCGGTGACGCTCGGTCTGGCGTGAAAACGTTTAGACTCTAATCATCAAGCACTCTTCCAAACTCGAAAGCATCGGCGGGCATGAAACCACCTACCAGATATGCTTCAGGCGCCGCTGTGAAAAAGAATTCGAGAAAAGCAGCCGAAGTTGTAGGCTCCGTGTCAGCCTTTTTCATTCTCGCGACCGCGATCTCTGAGCCGAACGCTTGTGTCTCGGGAATGGCAACATAGGCGAGGTGTTCCGGCCAATGGTCCGCATAGAATTTCGCAAGATGACCGAAGACAAGGCCCGCCGGAGCAATATCGCTCATTACCGCATAGGGAATATCGCGGTGCTGGATAGCGAGGCGGCCCGGAAAGTCGATCACCTCGCGCTTGAGAAGAGCTTTTGCCTCATCATGCCCGAGCAGCTCGCCCAGTGTGCGAACATATTGCTGCCGCGCCCCCATTTCACGCGTAGTCGCTACGACGAATGGCAGACCTGAGCGCGAAAAAGACTTCAGATCGGTAATTTCTTCGGCCCGACTTCGCTCGATCAGCAGGCCCATTCCGCGATGCTTTGCGAAAACGCGCGGTTGTTCCGCAAGCACTCCCCTCTCCTCCAGGCGCTTCATTGGTCCTTCGCCAAGCATCACGAGATCCGGATAGACCGGGCCACCTGAATTCACCGGAAGCTTAGCATTGCCCATCCGAAAGCCACCGGCTTCGAGTGCATCCACGATCATCACTTGCGGCAATGTCACGACCAAAATGTCTGCTGCGGTGATCGAGCAGCGGTTGGTCTCAGCGCAATACGTTGGGAAAGCTTCAAGCAGCAGCGGCAGAAGAACGGGATAGTGGTTTCCTTCGGTGAAAATGGTGAGCTTGGCGCTCCCGTCCATCGGCCCGACGATGTCGGGCACGCTGTTTGTCAGTCCATCGCCTCGATCAATCCCTTTATCGATGCGCAGAAGGCCTTCATTCGGACCGTATTGCGGCCATGACAAATGTTCTCCGGCTTGCGCTGAAGGTGCAAAAATCAGCCAAAGGAAAACCGCCTGAGTGAGGACGCGAAGAAGTTGCATCATGTATGTGTCCTTTCCGGGTGAGCTAAAAACTATCGTTCTTGGCTCATCTGACCTTTCTATCCACTTTTCGGGCAAGACCTCTAGAAGCAAAGGGCGCACTGCTCGCTCACCATTCGAATGTCCGCTTTTAGCGGCTTCATCAACTCACGAGCGGGCGGACCGTTTTTGGCCGAAATTCGAGATGCGCACTTTCGACCATTATTGGGGTGTGAGGCGTACATGCTTCTAGCGAGTCAGAGATACTCACGCGGGGGCGCGGCCTTGCATTGCGTGATTTCCCTTGTGCCCATTCACTATTCTCCTAGGGAGAGAATGCGATGGCTAACCGATACTCGATTATTGCGCGCCTGTTTATAACGCTCGCCGCATTTGCGGCGATGGTGCAGTGGTCTGTACCGCAAGGATGGATGCTGTCGCGTGACGCCAGCGGCGCACTGCTCCTGACGCCTTGCCCAAGCACATCTAGAGCGCTCGCCGAGCTGGCCGAAATCGCCGGGACCGCCGCTCAGCACGCGCACCATTCACAGCAGCATGATTTGGCGAACGCCGATCAAGAGGCAAACCAAAAAGCCCTAGGACACACGCACGACGAAGGCGCGCCGGGCATGGCTGAAGCGCTGTGCGATCAGGCCGCGCTTGGCACCGCGATGATCCCACCGAGGGTTTTAGAGATTGCGGACCAACCTCCGAGTATTAATCAAGGACACTCGAAGGTCAGTCAAATCATACCGGGGCAAGGCCTTGCCGCTCCGCCGCCGCCCTCAACTGGCCCTCCATTCCTGATTGCCTGAAGACCGCTGCCTTGCGCCTTAAACCAATGAAAGGCGCAGGCAACATTCGTCAGTCGAGCCACGCGTCGTCGGCTCGTCGCTCGTGAGTGCGCTTAAGCGCTGCTGACCTCGCGCGACACCTCAGGAATGCAAATCCATGCACATACTCTCTTTTACCCGGTCGCTGGTCGCGACCTCCTGCCTCATATTCCCATTCAACGCGCTTTATGCGCAAGGTATCGGCCAACGCCAGGATGAGATCATCGTCACCGCGAGCCTTGACGGCTCGCCCACATCCAAATCGGTCGAGGAGGCGCGCGCCGAACTTGAACGTATTCCCGGCGCAATTGGTGTTGTCGAGGACGAAGGCTTTGCCGATATCTTCGCGCTCAGCATCGGGGATACACTCGAACTAACGCCCGGCGTTTTCGCGGATATGAGCGCTTTGCGTGAAAGCCGGATTTCAATTCGGGGATCTGGTCTCAACTCGAGCTTCGAGCGTCGCGGTCTAACAGTTCTGCGCGACGGTGTGCCGATCAGTCGCGCCGCTGGTTCCACCGAGTTTCAGGAAATCGATCCTCTTTCCTTCCGCTATCTGGAGGTCTTCAAAGGGGCCAATGGTCTCGAATATGGCGCCGCTTCGCTTGGCGGTGCCATCAACGTCGTTAGCCCCACCGGTCGCACGGCACGATCTCCAGTCACGTTGCGAGCTGAAGGAGGGAGTTTCAGCACGTTTCGAGGCAACGCAACTGTGAGCGGCAAAAACGAAGACACCGATTTCTGGGTTGGCGTTACGGAGCTGACGACGGACGGGTTCCGCGAACATAGCGACGTACGAAGCCTTTACGGGCATGCCAATCTGGGGTGGCAGGTCGCCGACAACATCGAAACGCGTTTTTACGTCACCGCGCTAACGGATAACTTTGAGCTTGCCGGAGCGCTCCAGCTCGATGATGCCCTTGAAAATCCGCGCGCAGCGGGACGTCCGGTGACCGTTGGCCCCTTCTTTCCCGGCGGACCTGTGACGGTCCTCGATCCGGGGCCCGTCGCTGACGATTGGGATCGCAACCTCGATGTCCTGCGGTTCTCCAATCTGATCGTGGTCGAATTGGGTGCTGGCACCGATCTTGAGGTTGGGGTGTGGTATTCCCGGCGCGAGCTGGACCACGCGATCACGCGCTTCGCGGGCATCATTGTGCAAGGCGAAGATGAAGTCGGCGCCTCGGTCCGGCTGACAGGAGAAATCCCATTCCTGGCGCCGCAAAGCCGCTGGCAGGTCGGGGCTATGTATGCCTTTGGCAGCAACGACGCTGAAGTGTTCGAGAATATTTCCGGTGAGCGCGGGCTGCTGACGTCGAGGTCGGATCAGGACTCATCGCTTTTGATGACCTACGCTCAGCTCGATCTGGGCCTCACCGATCGGCTGACCCTTGTCACCGGCGGGCAATACGCCCGCGCCACCCGCGATGCCGAAGCGATCCTTAACACTGTGACAGGCCGGGGCGAATACGATCAGATCAATCCCCGCGTGGGAATTCTTTATGACGCGACCGACGAGGTCCAGCTGTTCGGCAATATCAACCGCACCTTCGAACCGCCCAGCCTTACCGATTTGACAGCGGGCGGCGCGTTTCCCTTCGCGCCTTTGGAAGAGCAGCGCGGAACTGTGTTCGAGATCGGCACGCGCGGCCAATCCGGCGTGTTTTCGTGGGACATTGCCGCCTACCGGGCCGAGATTGAAAACGAATTCCTCGATTTCGCCGTCCCAGGCGCATTCGGCCTCATAACGGTGACGGGTAACGGGGACCGAACAATTCATCAAGGCATCGAAGCCGGCATTGACTTACGCCCTGCAAGAGAGCTGCTTGAATCTCGTGGGCAATCGCTTCGTCTCTCGGCGGCTTACACGTTCAACGATTTCCGTTTTGTCGACGATCCACTCTACGGGAATAACGATCTGGCCGGAGTGCCGCGCCATGTCCTGATTGCGGAGGCGCGCTTCGATCAAATCGAAGACTGGTACGTTTCAACAACCCTGCGGTTCATTCCCGATGGCCCGTTCGCGGATTTTGCCAACACACAGCGAGCGCCTGGCTATGAGACGGTGCAAATCACTGCCGGCGTAACGATATTCGATCGCTTCCAGCTCTTCGGTTCGGTCGAGAACCTGTTCGACACAGTATTCATTTCAAATCTGACGACCGTCGCTGATCAATCGATCAGCAACTCGGCGATCTTCACGCCCGGGCAAGGACACGCCTTCTTTGGCGGTCTTCGGACGCGGTTCTGAGACAGGAGCAAAAGATGTCCATCAAGAACGCAACCGCGCGCTGGTCCAATTCAAAACACCGCTGGCTGGCGTTGATTGGCGGGATCAGCCTTCTTGTGTGGGGCCTTTCGGGCCTCACACATATCGGGCTGGTCTTGTTCGGTCCGCAGCAGGCGCAATTCCGACCACCCGCCGCGCAAATAGAGCTATCCGGAGCCAAACCTATTGCCGAAACTCTGGCGCAAGCCGGAATTGGCGAGACAATCGCTGTCAAGTCGGTCGCAGCGCCGGATGGCAAGGCGCTGTGGCAAGTAACCGAGGAGGCGATGACCCCGCGCCGATACTTCTCACCTGCCGATGGAACCGAAGTTCCCGGCGGGGACCGCGCACAGGCAGAGTTTTTGGCGCGGCACTTTCTCGCAACTGATCGCGCGATTACGGCGGCTACGTTGCAGACCGAGTTTGACGAGGAGTACCCGTGGGTCAATCGTCTCCTTCCCGTGTGGAAGCTTGACTTTGAGGGCGATGATGAACTCACCGCTTACGTTCATACCGAAACCTCAGCTCTCGCAGCCGTCAACAATTCGACCAAGGCAACCTTCCAGGCCGTATTCCAGGTCCTGCACACCTGGGAATGGGTGCCCGAGGGCATGGAGTGGCTTCGTGTAATAGTGATTGTGCTTATGGTCGGAAGCCTCTTTGCGCTGGCCGCCACCGGCGTCATGATGCTTATTACGGTGCGGCGGAAAAAGCGCGTTCCCGGCACGAAGGGATGGCACCGGATCATGAGCTACGTTCTTGCGCTTCCGCTCATGATGTTCTCTCTGAGCGGCATCTATCACCTCGTGCAGTCCGCGCTCGTCCCGCCAGAAAGCCAATTGCGAATGGGTGCCCCCATCAATTTGGCGACCGGCGCATGGCCTATCGAAGAAGACTGGACCGATCTTAGCGCTGGGCGTGACATTACCTCGGTTTCCCTTGTCGAGGGCGCAGATGGCCGAGCGCTTTATCGCGTCGGTCTGGCCCCACCCAATGGCGCCACGGGTGGCGGCATGCACGACCATTCCGACGGCGAGGACGCTAAAACCGACGATCATACAGCGGACGCAGTCAGCGCCGATCCACAACCTGTTACTGTGCCCCAAACTGGCGCAGAGATCCGCGAAGCGCGCTTCGTGGGACTCCAACCCGATGGTCCCGCGATCTATCTCGATGCCAAAACGGGCGATGTGATGCCTGAAGGGGACCGCGACATCGCGCTGGCCATTGCCGGCCGCTTCATCGGCGCAGGCGAAGGGACGGTTACTAGCGTGGAGCTCGTGACCCGGTTTAGTCACGAATACGATTTTCGCAACAAACGCTTGCCCGTTTGGCGCGTCGATTACGCGGACCCGGTTGCCGCCACGGTGTTTGTGGATACAGCCTCCGGTGTATTGGTGGATCGCGTCGCAGACTGGGAGAAGCCGGAAAGACTTGTCTTCAGCATGATACACAAGTGGAACTTCTTGTTCCCGGTCGGTCGGCTAAATCTCAATCTGATTGTCGGCGGTTTTGTCTTCGCGCTCATTGTGTTCATGGCGATTTTTGGACTTCAGATGGACTGGAAAAGCCGAAAACTGCGCAAGCGTCGCAAACGCAGTATTCCGCCACCGGGAGCGACGATTTCCGATCCCGCCGAATAAGCGATGTTTGAAGAGATCGTGCAAAGGAACTGGACGACTAAAGGGTGGAGTTGCATTGCCGCTCCACCCCGTTTGTTGTCACGATCAACGATCGCAAGATTTTGACATGGGCTGCCTTACTAACCGGCTAGACCTTGTCCGTATCTGGTTCGCAAGTTGGCTGTCGCCTTCGGTTCAGGATAGTCAGTTTTCGGACACTGGAGCCCAAAACCGGACGGACCGCTTTCGGCCCAAAACTCGTCGCTCTGCGCGAGTGCCCGCTTGCTCAACTTATAACAGACAAATTGCGCCCGCCATAAAACCACTTGGTTGCGGATAGTCAGGTCTCCTGAAGGGATCGCTAGCCACGGACTTTGCAGGCATCAATTCAACTAGCATATGAAGCACCGCATCCAACCGTTTATGACGGCACGCTTTTCGGAAGCTTAGGATTTCTTGAAGCTGATCCCTTTATTCGTGAGAACAAACACACTGAGAATATCAGCGGATTTAACCTGCGCCTTGCCAAGCGCATCATCAGGCGAAACCCGAGCATCGAAGCGCAGCTCGCCATCTCTCAGCCCTATCACTTTGCGAATCTCATCGATCATTTTGCTCAGCGCCTGCACTGCTGGCGTAGTTGCGAATGACGTTGGAAGTAGAGATGCCAAGCGCTCGAGGGCCGACAGCAGGTTCTGTAAATCATCGATGGCCGAAAAGCCGACTAGGTCTAGCGTTTCAACCTGGCTGAAGCGCTCCCATTCCGCGATTCCGAATGGGTCGCCGGCTGTCGTGTACACGAGGCGACCCATACTATCGACGGAGAAGCCGCCACTTGCGGAAAGTACAGGGATTGGGGCGCCGGGCTGGTTCTGGCCACTGACGATAGCAAAGCCGCGGCCCGAGAAACGGCCCGAAATTTCGTCTGAGGGGTGATCGCGTAGCCAGACTTTTGCCGGCACCTCGATAACGCCCATCGCCGCGTCTCCGACCTGCCGGATGGCGGGAAGCACCGTATCCTGCAAGAGCTCCTTAAACTCTTCGAACAGGACATTCGAGACGGCGTTGCTGCCCGCCGCCTTACCGACAACCTCAATGATCTTGTCGATCACATCGAAAACCGAAGTGGCTTTCGAGATGTCTGGTGTACTGAACTTCATGACCCATTGATTGCCGGTCTTAGCCGCCGAACCTCCAGAAGGGCCCTCGTCTTCGTCCTTTTTCTTCGGGTCTGTGAAGGTATCGCCAGAGATGTTGAAGGTGATGTCGCCGATTTCGAAAAGCGGCCCATCTATGTTGATTTCAACCTTCGTTCCGTCGTTCCGGGTAATGTGCCGGTCGCCTTCAATCTTCTCGTCGCCGTAGAACACATCGCCGCCGTCAATGAAGAAGCGGTTATTACTGAACATGTCGCCGAGCCACAGGAACGGTCCGAAATACCAGAGTGTATCGCCATCATTATCGATCTTCTCGGGCAGCGGCTTTGGAGGCAAATCGTCCTTCAGGCGGACTACCACTGATCGTTCGACCGGGTCGTTTCGGTGGGTTTCGCCCGTGATGCGGCTCACTCGGCCATCATCGCCGAATTGGCTGCGCACCGTCGGCTTGCCTTCGCCGACCGCATCGACAATCTGCGGTCGTACCAGTCGTTTTGGACCAACCTTGGTCATCGCATCAAACAATTCATTTGCACGGCGCTTGGACAGGGCGAGATTGTCGTTATCCGTGCCACTGCGGCTAGCGTGCCCAGTCATACTCTCAAGGGTCGTGTGGTCGCTCATGCGCTGTGCGATGAACCGTAGCCCGCTCATATGGTCCGGATGCAGATCATCAGAGCCGACTGCGAAATTCAGAAAGAGGAATGTCCTGGGATCGAGCTCAATAAAGTAGATGCCAGCATCGGGATCAGGGGACCGCTTTTTCGGTTTCTTTGGCGAAGGCTCTTCCTTCTTCTTTGGATCCGGCTCGGGTGTCGGATCGGGCTTCTTTTCCTCCTTTTCCTTTTTCTCAGGCGTATCTGCCTTCCCAACGACAGTCTCGACCATGCGCTTTTTGAGCGAGTTTTTGATGTCATCAGGAAGATCGAGGCGATCGATCTGATCGGCAATTGCCTGCATGTTCGTCGAAACGTAGCGCTGCTGAACCGGTGAGATTCCGTCTGCACCCGGAAGCAGAAGCTCCTGCGCCTTATTGGCCATGGCCTGGGCGCCCTGAACGCCTTGCGTGTAAGCGGCCAGTGCGGCTTGCTGAGTCTGTGAAAGGCCTGCCGCATCGCGGAAGCTGTCGCTCTTCACGATGGCCTCGAGCATCGGGCCGAGCCCCGTAGGATCGGGCAAGCCCTCTGGCGTCTGCATTCCGATTAGAGCCGGATCGAAACCGCTCGCATTTAAGTCGAGAGACTGGCTACGAGACGCAAGCATGTCTCCCGAAATCGCGTCGGGCATCAGTGGAATTGGATGCTGTTCCCACTTCCAGTAGCGGGAATTGTCGATCTTTTCACAGGAATTGCAGTCACCCATGACCGCTTCCGCATGCACGCCGCCCGTCGGTAGGGAGACGCGTATGGGATCGACCGGGGTCGTCGGAGCGTATGCTGCAAGGAGGTCGATCGGTTCTGCGACGCCGCTCGTGTCTTCACCTTCCAGTTCAGGGAACAGGCTGCTCCCGCGACCGACCGGAAGGACCAGCATATTGCCGACCACACCGATCAACTCATTGTCGGTAACCTGGGCGATAGACTTTTCGCTCTTGGGCGCTCGAACGCCATCAAGCAGCATATAGCGCCGGGCCTTATCCATGCGTAGCCAGATCTGGCGATGGAACTGTTCAAGTTCTCTGTTGAGGTAAACGAACAGCCGACGCGCCCGTTTGAGATCACGTTCGAACAGATTCTCGAGTTCCCAGCGTGAGAGCGGCAGATCAATAAGAGCAAAATCGGCATTACCTCCCGCATCCGAAATGTCATCGTCGACCCGGCCGCTGAACAAGCGTCGGCGCCGATCGTCGGCGCGGACCATGACGGTCGCGGAACGCAAGAGAAGATTACTATATTCGGGGAAGAATCGCGCGGAATCTGGGCATTCGATCTTGAGAGATGCGAGAGACCTTCGGGTTATGCCGGACGGGCGGATGCGTACCTTGATGCGGAAGCTGCGATTGTTCCGCGGTGTGCCCAAGATTGTGACGTCGGGCGTACCCAAAGCCACACGGCGACCAGCCTCATTCATCGCTGTGACGGCCAATTTATTGTTGAGAACATCACGGATGAGATATGGAAAAGCTTCCGCGAATGCGCGGTCTGCGTCCCTACTATTGAGATCGTCGTTCAGCAGCGTGTTCTTGATCTTGTTTGGAACGGGGGCGGCTGTCAGAAAGTCCCAAGCCGCCTTACCGAGGGATTTCACTCCGTTAGAAACGCGCTCGACGAAGTTGTCGTTGTCCTCATTCTCACGCCGAGGTTCTGTCTCAAGCGCTGTTCGGATCAGCTCTTGCGTTGTCCGCGGTCGAACAAGTCGAGCCTCGATAGAAAGGGTCAGCTCGATCCGGTCGACTTCTGCATCGGCTCGCGACCTACCCAGCTCTTCCGGCTCGACGTCAGGCCAATACTCATCGAGCCGCTCCAGTGCGTCCAGCCCGCGACGTTCGCGGAACGGCAGTATCTGCCGAATTTCCTCGCGCCAGCGCAGGATTTTGTCGGGAGTGAAGTCGGACATTTTCAAAGGGACGAAAACGCATTCCTGCACATCTGCCAGCCTGGTCCGCACGAGGAAGTGGCGCAGCACCTCGAAATGATGGATATTTAGGCTGTGACAATGATTGTAATTGGCAATGACCTCCGTGGTCGCGCCGGCGACTTCGTCTTGATCAGTAACGACGACGGTCGAGGCATTGCGCTGACGCACCGAGCCTGCTGACTGACGAGTAGCGTCTGAGACGTTTTGAAGTGTGTTCGCTCCGATCTTTCGATTGCCGTATTGAACTGATCCGGCACCGGACACCCCGATTCCGGAAACCGCCCCTATGAAGCCGAGAGCCGGTCCGACCGGGCCCGCGAGGCCTCCTGCCACCCCTTTCCCGGCTGTGCCTGCAGCAGATGCTCCTGCATTGAACTGGGTCACCACACCATTGATGGCTTCGCTAACCGAGCGATTTCGCTCCAACTCTGCTGACAGACGTTCGGATTGTGCGACGTCCTCGTCGCGTTCTCCGGCCTCTGATCTGGTCCAGTCTACGATTGCAATCCGTTTCGCTTGGCCCGGTGCAAGCGGAGTCGTGTGCAGGAGAGCGCCAAGCGAGTAGCCGTCGGTTACCCATTCCTGTTTGATGCGTAGAAGGTGCCCGCGTGCTGCTGTCACGGCTTGGGCAGTTGTCGGCTCATCGTCCCAGTCGAGCTGGAAGTCTTTGCTAAGCGGCGGACGGCTGGCAATCGACAGATCGCGCCGGAGTTTATCCTTTGTGGAAAGGTCGCCCTGTTTCTCTGCCTTCTTGCCGTAGTATGACCAGAAATGACCCTTCTTGTAGACGGCGGCGATCGCCTTTTTCTCGACCATTGCGACGCTGGCTATCAGCTTCTCGTGATCGACTGAAAGTATAGATGCGCGGCCAGCGGGTTCGCTGCCACCCTCCTCCGAGATCATCCGCATCATCATCATTTGCTGTTGCGGCGCGATCGTTTCGCGGATGTTAGCAATGAACTCGTCTGCAAGATCCTCAGGTTGGCGCAGGATCAGTGGCTCCACGACAGGCTGATCCAGGCGTACAGCAAGCGTGTATTCCTGCTCATTTACAACGACGTTATTGGCGCGGAATTTCGGGCAGTCGGTTCCAGCCAGACTATCGCCCGCGCCGCCTTCGCTCTCGCGGGCTGCTGCGGCAAACCCGCTACTGTCCGTCTCTTCGTCGCACCCGCAGTCCTTTTCCTTGGTGGCACCTGAGGGGATGTCGGTCGAAGGGGTCGAGCCAGTTACATCTGTGCCGCTTTCGACCTTAGGTGGCGGAGCTACCGTCAGCACGAGATTTAGACGTTCTGGAAAGCGGCCGTCCTTCTCGAGAGCCACGATCATCTCGTCCGCTTCAGGATGGGCGAGGCGCGCCTTGGCGCGCACGAATAGCTGCTTTGGGAAAGGAAAATCGAACCGGCCATCGCGCTTTGGACGAACGACCGCAATTGGCCGCATCCCGATGTGGTCCGCGCCAGCTTCGTTAGGTAGGCCGAAAAAGACAAGCTCATGCGCGGATAAATCGAGCTTACTTCCTGTGGCGTTGATTAACTGCCCGATGCAAGTAGCCGGAAACCGCACGGCTGGGTTGCGGATCACCGCGTTGATTGTTGCCGGCGGCTTCGGAAGCTTGGGGAGCTTGACCGTTAGCCGACCGAGATTGCGGCCTTTCGCAGACTTCTCGACAGCCACCTTTCCATCTGGTTCGCGGACGACGAGCTTGACGTCGCGGTCGAAATAAATCTCAGGAAACGGAACAACGTATTCGCCGTCCCGAAAGGCTGCAGGGATCGAGATCGGCAACTCGTCTCGCGCAGCAACGACCGTCGCGAATGCAGGGTAAAGCTCGCCAAACCCCTCGGCGGAAATCGTCATCTCAGTGACGGCAACATCGGAGACATCGAGTTCAGCCCGAGCCGGTCGGGCATGGCCTATAGGGGCAGAGGGTGGCACCATTGGGTCCCCGTCTGCCAAGTCTATCAGGTCGACCACGTCGTCTACCTGCACCTCAGGAACGATACGATTGACCATATCGAGCTCAACGATCGGACCAACTGTTTCGCGATGAAAGACGACCCGCTCTGCCTGCTCGTCGCTTATTCTGAGAAAGTTCGCGATCTCTTCTCGTGACGCCGAGTTGATCAATAGTCGCCGCAAAGCCTCACCCCCTCAATAAGCTCATGCTCAAGAGACGGTATGGATATTTCAAATTCTATCAGAGTCAACACTCTGATTTTACGTACTTTTCCTAACTTTTCGACTAACTCCATCTAACCTCGTTAGATTAGAGCAGACATCTTTGCTTGCTGCATTTGGTCGCGCATTGGTCTGGTCGTGATTGCAGGAGCGATCCGGACCTAACGAAATAATGCAGCCCTAAATCGAAGAGATTGTTGATCGGAAGTGCTCGTGAGCAGCCAAAAAAAAGCCCTGTCCGAAGACAGAGCCTCTAGGTTAAGGGCCGATGCATCAGCCCTTCGGGTCGCGAGGAGTCGTATAAAGATGGAAATTGTTGCGGCAAGTCAGTTAACCATGACTGTTTTCGCTCGATGGCGGGCGATGACCGCGCCCCATCCGATTATGATCACCTGCGCTTGAACCAAGGCGTCGAGGTTCGCTCGATCGACAGCTCTGCTGCCCAAGGCTTGCACAGCGCCAAGGCTTCCTCAGGGTCGCCATCAGTCCACTTGCCGTAGTCACCCGGGCCAAGCAACACTGGCATGCGCTTGCACGGTCGGGTTTGCATCACTTTCCGCACCGCCGCAGGCAGAAACCAGAAATGGAATCACGATTACTAGTTCGTGTTTTGAATACATTCTGACCCTCCAGGATTTGCGACTGAGGCCACTTCGATCAGTCACATTTGGCGGCAGAAATATGGTTTTGCGGAATAGTCGACAGCCATGTTTATGGTTGTCGAGGCGCGAGAGGGTTATGTGTGTGCGATAGTTCGAGACGTTCGCTTCGCCCAATACTGAGCTCGGACCGGGCATTATGCGCCGATCAGCGCGAATGCGATCAGGATCAAGGTCCGCTTCGTCTCCTGTTATATGGAAAGCAGACAGTCCACTTTCGGCCCACAAAAGGCAGCGCATTGTTTGTTTTTTGACCCTCACACATTCATACAATCCGAAACACGTCTCCACTCCCGCTATCGCGGTAGAGATCGACGCGTTCGCCATTCCAGTGGTAGTCGAGATGTCGGCCTTGTCGGGCATTCATGGCAAGGTCAGGATAGAACAGGCCCACGCACTCTCCACCATCATGGCGAACGCTTGGGTAGACGATCCCCTCCGAGCCCGATGCACGCAGCTCTAGTCCCAGGGTCTGGCTCGCCGAATAATCGTCGGGCGCAAGCAATGCGGCATAGGCTTCACCGCCTGCCATTAAATCACGCACATTCGCATCGATATCGAGCAGGATCTCGCGAAACTGCGAAGTCCAACCGGGAGCCTCGGCGGTGCGCGCCATAAAGCGTGCATGGTGATGGATGGTTTCGAGAAGCGCGGTCTCGAATTCACGCCCAGCATAGAGCACCCCGAAGCTACCATCGCTGAACCGGGTCGGGCGATCGAGGCTGACATGGGTGAAGGGCGCCATGAGATAGGTCGCGCCCTGGCCACCGACCCTCCGCTCCGGCGGCACAAGATCGAGATTGCCGATGTTCTCAACAAGGCGCGGGTTGGTTTTCTGCTCAGCCGAGATCAGCAGCGGCCAATCGGCCGGATCGGCGATATCTTCGAACAGATCGATTGGGGGATGAATCGAGCGAATGATCCGGACTGCCCCAGGCCATTCGATATACGATTTAGGGATGTCTGCGATATCGGTCACCACCCACCACGCTCGGCATCGAGATAGCGCCGCACGCGCATAAGATCGGTGAGCTCGCCGCCGAGCATGATGTCGAGGGCGGGGCGTCCCTGAAACGCGTCGTTGGGAGCCTGGACCCAGGCATAGCTGCGCTGGGTCTCGCGGAACATGTAGCGCAGCGCCTTATGAATACCCATGAGATTGGAGAGCCGCGCTTTCGTATCGCGATCGATCCGTCCCGGTTCGCCATCGGCCTTCCAGCGACGGTAGGATCGCACCGGTACATCGAGCAGGATCGAGGCCTGTTCATCGCTCACGCCCCATTTGCCGAACAGGTTCACTACGGCGCGGAACATAGCAGCCGCCTCCTCATCGGTAATTGGTACCGGGCGAAAGTCGCGGACGGCGGTGTCGACGGGCTGAATGGCGGTCATTTCTTTGCTCCTATATGGCATCATATAGGATATCTCATGCCAAATGGCAATATCTGGCATATTCGAGACAAGTTTACCGTAGGGCATGGCCGATAGATGGTGCATTCGAAGGGCACCGTCAGCATTCCCTGCGCGACCCGCGGCAGTTAGGCGGCTGCGTTCGGTGAACGCGCGCTACGCGCGAGCACCTTCAACGGCGATCCTCTCGGTACTGGGATTCCCGGGAGCGAGACATGACCCCCACAAAGCTGCTGATCGGTCAGATTCTGATCGTTTTCGCGATCGTGATCGCGGGCGTGTGGGCAGCGACCCAATGGGCCGCAGCTCAGCTCGGCTATCAGCCGCAGCTGGGAAGCCCGTGGTTCATCGCCTTCGATGTGCCGTTCTATGAGCCTTGGGCCATCTTTCCGTGGTGGTATCACTACGAAGCCTACGCGCGGCCCGTATTCAACACAGCCGGCCTGCTGGCCGGCGCCAGCGGCTTTCTCGGATGCGCGGCGGCTGTTGCCGGGTCGATCTGGCGCGCGCGTCAATCGAGCAATGTCACCACCTATGGTTCGGCGCGCTGGGCTACGAACCGAGAAATTGCCCGAGCGGGCCTGCTCAATGATACCGGCGTGTTCCTGGGCCGCCATGACGGCCGCTATCTGTGCCATGATGGCCCCGAACATGTCATGGCGTTCGCGCCGACCCGTAGCGGCAAGGGGGTCGGGCTGGTAGTCCCGACGCTGCTCGGCTGGACCGGCTCGGCTGTCATTCACGATATCAAAGGCGAAAACTGGGAGCTGACCGCCGGTTGGCGCGCGCGTTTTTCGCATTGCCTGCTGTTCAACCCCACCGATCCGCGCTCGGCAAAATACAATCCCCTCCTCGAAGTGCGCCGGGGGCCGCAAGAAGTGCGCGACGTCCAGAACATTGCCGATATCCTGGTCGATCCCGAAGGCGCTCTTGAACGGCGAAACCATTGGGAGAAGACTGCACACGCGCTGCTGGTCGGCGCAATCCTGCATGTCCTCTATGCCGAGGAAGAAAAGACGCTTGCGCGCGTCGCCACCATCCTCTCCGATCCGCAGCGCAGTTTCGCTGCGACGCTCAGGCGAATGATAGCCACCAACCATCTGGGTAGCGAAGAAGCGCCAACACCCCATACGGTGGTCGCCTCGGCCGCGCGCGAGCTCTTGAACAAGTCGGAGAACGAGCGCTCGGGTGTGCTCTCGACCGCGATGTCGTTCCTCGCACTCTATCGCGATCCCACCGTCGCCGCAGTCACAAGTGCGTGCGATTGGCGGATTGCCGATCTGGTCGAAAGCGAAACTCCGGTCTCTCTCTATCTGGTGATCCCGCCCTCGGACATCAGCCGCACCAAGCCGCTCGTACGTCTGGTGCTCAATCAAATTGGTCGCCGGCTCACCGAAAAGCTCGAGGACGAACGGCGCAAACAGCAATTGCTGTTGATGCTCGATGAATTCCCAGCGCTTGGCCGCCTAGACTTCTTCGAGACTGCGCTGGCCTTCATGGCGGGCTACGGCATCCGCGCATTCCTGATCGCCCAGAGCCTCAACCAGATCGAGAAGGCTTACGGCGAGCACAACGCCATCCTCGACAATTGTCATGTGCGCGTGGCTTTCGCGACCAATGACGAGCGCACTGCCAAGCGCATATCGGATGCGCTCGGCACGGCGACCGAGCAGCGCGCGATGCGCAATTATGCCGGGCACCGGCTCGCGCCCTGGCTCGCCCATGTCATGGTCAGCCGCCAGGAAACCGCACGGCAGTTGCTGACCACGGGCGAAGTGATGCAGCTTCCGGCAGATGAGGAGCTGGTGATGGTCGCCGGGACGCCGCCGATCCGTGCGCAAAAGCTGCGCTATTATGAAGATCATAACTTCCAGAGCCGAACCGTCTCCCCTCCAGACCTGCTCCAGGACTGCTCCAGGACAACTCCAGCAGAGTACCTCGATCGGCCCGCCCCGCGACCGAACGAGTGGGACGGCATAAGCGCCGCACCCGATATGCGGCTGGCTGGCAAACGCGATGGCGATGTCGATGGCGAAGCCGACGAAGGCGGGCTCCAGCAACAGCGCCATCCTGGCATTGGCGAAGAGACCAAAGCGCCCGAGGTTGAACCGGTAGAGGTCGATCCGCTCGGGCTCGACGAGGAATCCGATCCGGCGAGTGATGCGGGCGCCATGAACCATGCTCGCACGGTCATCCGCGCCCATACGATCAACGAGGCGGCGGCGCGCGATCCGCTGCCGAATTTTTGAGGCCGGACATGACCAACAAAGTCCGCCATCAACTCTTTTTGCCCGCCGATCTTTCCGAACGGCTCGAGAAGCTCGCCGCCAAGCCCGGCGCGTCCAAATCCTCGATCCTCGCCGATGCGTTGACCGCTTGGCTCAATCGGCAGGCGGCAAGCGAATTGGAGGCCAAATTCGCACACCGGCTCGACCGCATGACGCTGGCGCTCGGGCGGATCGAGCGCGATGGTCATGTGCTCTTGGAATCCCTCGCGCTGTTCATTCGCTACGAACTCGCGGTCACGCCACCGCTTGCGGAGAACGACAAAGCCGGGCGCGCCCAGGCGCGGGCGCGGTTCGAAGCTTTTGTCGCGCGTGTCGGCGAGGCGCTGGCGAGCGGCGAACGTCATCTGGCGCCGCCAACCCTGTGCAATGCCGGAGACGCCTCGTGAGCGCCGAAGAAAAGCTCTCCGACGCACGCAGGCGCGCGATGCTCCGCACCGCAATGGGCCCGACCATCGCTGGCGCGCTGGCCGATCCGGCGGTGATCGAGATCATGGTCAATCCCGACGGCGCGCTCAGGCTCGACATATTGGGCGAAGGTCGGATCGAAACCGATACGATCTACGATTCCGGCCAAACCGAACGCATCATCCGGATTGTCGCATCTCACGCGCATGGCGAAGTCCATGCTGGAGCGCCAATCGTTTCGGCTGAACTGCCGCCGCATGGCGAGGGAGCGGGCGAGCGGTTCGAAGGCGTGCTACCGCCGGTGAGTGAAGGCCCGTGTTTCGCGATCCGCAAGCCTGCGGCGAGGATCTATACGCTCGATGATTACGTCGAGGCGGGTATCATGGACGAGCTTGCCGCTGCAGCCTTGCGCGCGGGCGTCCATAACCGGTGGAATATTCTGGTCGCGGGCGGCACTTCCTCGGGCAAGACGACGCTTGCTAACGCGCTGCTCGCCGAAATGGGAACACGCGACGAACGTGTGATCCTGATCGAGGATACGCGCGAGCTCCAATGCGCGGCGCCCGATACCGTAGCGCTGCGCACCCGTCCGGGCGCGGTATCCATCGCCGATCTCGTCCGCTCGACGCTGCGCTTGCGGCCGGACCGGATTATCGTCGGCGAAGTCCGGGGGCGCGAAGCGCTCGATATGCTCAAGGCTTGGAACACCGGCCATCCGGGCGGCATCGCCACGGTCCACGCCAACAGTGCGCTCTCGGCGCTCTACCGGCTCGAACAATTGGTCGAAGAAGCGGTGGCGAGCGTGCCCAAACGGCTCATCGCCGAAGCGATCGATGTGGTCGTCTTTATCGCGGGACGCGGCCTCGCGCGCCGGATCGAGACCATCGCGCGCGTCGCGAGCGTCCAGCCCGACGGCAGCTACGCGCTCACCGACATCACTGAAAACAAAACCCAGCCCCAAGGAGACTGACCATGCATGCACGCGCGCTTTCCCACCACAAGCCCACCCTCGCTGCCATCGCGATCGGGCTGGCGCTCACTACCGCGGCCGCGAGTGCCCAGGCCGCCGGCTCGGGCATGCCGTGGGAAGCGCCGCTCCAGGCAGTGCTCGAATCCGTCCAAGGTCCGGTCGCCAAGATCGTCGCGGTGATCATCATCATCGTCACTGGGCTGACCCTGGCATTCGGCGAGACCGCAGGCGGCTTTCGCCGACTGATCCAGATCATCTTCGGCCTGTCGATCGCTTTTGCCGCGTCGAGCTTTTTCTTGTCCTTCTTCAGCTTTGGCGGCGGGGCGCTGGTCTGATGTCGAGCTCCCACATCGAAGGCTTCGAAGCGCCGCTCCATCGCGCGCTGGTCGAGCCGATCCTCTTGGGCGGCGCGCCGCGCGCGATCGCGATCCTCAATGGCACGCTCGCTGCCGCGCTGGGGCTTGGCTTGCAGCAATGGATCGCAGGGCTGGTGGTCTGGGCCGTGGGTCATACGCTCGCCGTGTTCGCGGCCAAGCGCGATCCCGATTTCGCTTCCGTCCTCGCGCGCCATCTGCGTCAAAAGGGGTACTGGTCGTGCTAGCACTCCACGAATATCGCCGCCGCGCCGACCGGCTCGCCGATCACCTGCCCTGGGCGGCGCTGGTCGCGCCCGGTGTGGTGCTCAACAAGGATGGGAGCTTCCAGCGCAGCGCGCGCTTTCGCGGACCCGATCTGGAAAGCGCGACCGAGGCCGAACTTGTCGCCACCTGCGCGCGCGCCAACAATGTCCTGAAGCGTTTCGGATCAGGTTGGGCGCTCTTTATCGAAGCCGAACGGCGCGAGGCGCTGGGCTATCCGCAAACCAGCTTTCCCGAAGCTGCGTCCTGGCTGGTCGACGAGGAACGGCGCGCCGAGTTCGAAGCCGCCGATGCGCATTTCGAGAGCCGCTATTATCTGACGCTCGTCTATATGCCGCCCGCCGACCAGGCGGACCGCGCGGGCCGCGCGCTGATCGAGCGCAGCGACGATACCAAAGGCCGCGATTGGCGGCAGGCGCTTGCAAGCTTCGAGGCCGAGACGACCCGCGCCTTCGATCTCTTCGCCGGCTTTATGCCCGAACTCGCCGTACTCGATGATGAAGAGGTGCTGACCTATCTGCACGGCTGTGTTTCGACCGCGCGCCACCGCGTCGCGGTGCCCGAAATCCCGATGTATCTCGATGGGCTGCTGGCCGATACGCCCGTGACCGGCGGGCTCGAACCCAAGCTCGGCGATGAGCACTTGCGCACGCTCACCATACTGGGATTTCCCAATGTCAGCCGACCGGCGATCTTGGATGCGCTCAATGCGCAAGGCTTCGCCTATCGCTGGATGACGCGCTTTATTGCGCTCGACCGCGCCGACGCGAACAAGGCGCTCACCAAGCTGCGCCGTCAATGGTTCAACAAGCGCAAGTCGGTGACTGCGCTGCTGCGCGAGGTCGTCACCAATCAGCCGGTGATGCTGCATGACAGCGATGCCGACAACAAGACCGAAGATGTCGATCTCGCGCTGCAAGAACTCGGTGCCGACATGGTCGGGTTCGGCTACCTCACCACCACGATCACCGTCGCCGACAAGGACCGGTCGCAGGTCGAGGAAAAGCTCCGCGCGGTCGAGCGGATCGTCAATGGCTTGGGCTTCACTTGCCTGCGTGAAGGCGTGAATGCGGTCGAAGCCTGGCTCTCCTCGCTCCCCGGCCATCTCTACGCCAATATCCGTCAGCCGCTCGTCCATACGCTGAACCTTGCGCATCTGATGCCGCTTTCCTCGGTCTGGGCTGGGCCTACCAAGAACAAACACCTCGAAGCTCCGCCGCTGCTTCATGCGCTCACCTCGGGCTCGACGCCGTTTCGCCTCTCAACCCATGTCGGCGATGTCGGCCATATGCTGGTGGTCGGCCCGACCGGTGCGGGCAAATCGGTGCTGCTGGCGCTGCTCGCATTGCAGTTCAGGCGTTACACGAATTCGCAGGTCATCCTGTTCGACAAGGGATTTTCGGCACGCGCGGCGGTCTTGGCGACGGGCGGCGCGCATCATGCGCTCGGCCTGGGCGGCGAGGGCGAAAACTCTCAAATCGCTTTCCAGCCTTTGCGCGACATCGAAAGCGCCGAGATCCGCGCCTGGGCCGCCGAATGGGTCGGCGCGCTGCTCGCCCACGAAAACGTGCCTGTAACCCCCGAGGTGAAGGACACGCTGTGGTCGGCGCTTTCCAGCCTTGCCACCGCGCCGATCGAAGAGCGCACGCTGACAGGCCTTTCACTGCTGCTGCAATTCTTCGCGCTAAGGCAAGCGCTCCAGCCCTATACACTCGAAGGGCCGTATGGCCGTCTGCTCGATGCGGCCGAGGACGATCTTGGCTTTGCTGATGTCCAATGTTTCGAGACCGAGGCTTTGATGGGCCAGGCGGGCGTCGTCGCGCCGGTGCTGACCTATCTCTTCCACCGGCTGGAAGAGCGCTTCACTGGACGGCCGACCTTGCTGATCCTCGACGAGGCCTGGATCTTCCTTGACCATCCGCTGTTCGCCGCGCGCATCCGCGAATGGCTCAAAGTGCTGCGCAAAAAGAATGTCGCGGTGGTGTTCGCGACGCAGAGTCTCGCTGATATCTCCGAGAGCGCGATTGCACCTGCGATCATCGAAAGCTGCCCGCAGCGGATCCTGCTTCCCAATGACCGGGCGATCGAGCCACAGGCGCGCGCCGCCTATGAGCGCTTCGGTCTCAATGAGGCGCAGGTGGCCTTGGTCGCTCAGGCGACACCCAAACAACATTACTATCTTCAATCCGCGCGCGGCAATCGGCTGTTCGAGCTCGGGCTTGGCCCAGTCGCGCTGGCGCTATGCGGTGCGTCCGATCCCGAAAGCCAGAAGCGGATCGATGCAATCCTCGCCGAGCATGGCGCGGATGATTTCGCAGCCCATTTCCTCGCGTCCACCGGCCTCGACTGGGCCGCCGATCTGCTCTCCGATTTTTCTGTTCCCCCACCGCCTGACAAAGGAACCTCCCCATGAAGAAACTACTTATCGCCTCGCTTGTCGGCATTGCCGTCCTCGGCTCGGGAAGCGCAGCGCTCTTGCTGCCCGCTGCACCGGCGCGGGCAATCCCGGTGTTCGACGCCAAGAATTACGCGCAGAACCTTCTCACCGCAGCGCGCACACTTCAGCAGATCAACCAGCAGATCGAGCAATTGCAGAACGAAGCTCAGATGCTCGCCAACCAGGCGCGCAATCTGACGCAAATCGATTTTCCCGAGCTCGACAGACTGCGCGCAAAACTGCAGGAGATCGACCGGCTCATGGGCCAGGCCCAGGGCATCGATTTCCGGCTCGATACGCTCGACCAGCGCTTCCGCCAGCTCTTTCCCGCGCAATTCAACGCGATGACGCAGGATCAACAAGTCGTCGAAGCACGCGAGCGGCTCGATGCGTCTATGGACGGGTTCCGCCAGGCAATGGGCGTGCAGTCGCAGATTGTCGCCAATGTCCAGGAAGACGCGCAGGCTTTGGATGCAATCATCCGAAGGAGCCAGGGTGCCGAGGGCAGTCTGCAGGCGCAACAGGCCACCAACCAGCTCTTGGCGCTGACCGCCAAACAGCAATTCCAGCTCCAGCAATTGATGGCCGCGCAGTTCCGCAGCGAAGCGGTCGAATCCGCGCGGCGCGTTCAGGAAAGCCAGGAAGCGCGCGCCGCAACCAAGAGGTTCCTTGGCGAGGGCAGAGCCTACACGCCGCGCAACTGATGCTGCCGCGTCTTTGAGGTGGCGCGCGCCTCACTCTCCATAGGTGCGCGCAGTCTCGCCGCGGGGCTCGGCAGTCCCCCCGCGCCCCCAACCGGTCGGGCCTCGCGGCACCATTTTCTCTGGTTAGAGCAAAGGATCATTCCATTGAACGATCTCAATATCATCGACCGCTTCATGGAAGCCTTTATTCGCTATATCGACAGCGGGTTCGGGCTGCTGGGCGGCGATGTCGCTTTTCTCACCACCATCCTGATCGGGATCGATATCACGCTTGCCGGGCTGTTCTGGGCGATGGGCGGCGAGCAGGATGTGCTCGGCCGGTTCCTCAAGAAAATCCTCTATGTCGGCGCCTTCGCGCTGATCCTCAACAATTTCAGCACGCTCGCCGATATCATATTCCGTTCTTTCGCCGGGCTTGGCCTGGTCGCCGGCGGCGGCACGCTCTCGGCAGGCGATCTGCTCAAGCCCGGTCGGCTTGCCGGCACCGGCTTCGAGGCCGCCTGGCCCTTGCTCGATCAGACGAGCGAAATGCTCGGCTTTGCCACCTTCTTCGACAATTTCCTCACCATCATGGTGCTGCTGATCGCCTGGGTGGTCGTGATCCTCGCTTTCTTCATCCTTGCGGTTCAGCTCTTCATCACGATCATCGAGTTCAAGCTCACGACGCTCGCCGGCTTCGTGCTGGTGCCCTTCGCGCTGTGGAACCGCACCAGCTTTCTCGCCGAGCGCGTGCTCGGCAATGTCGTTGCCTCAGGCATCAAGGTCATGGTGCTTGCGGTGATCGTCGGGATCGGTTCGGGCTTTTTCGCCGAGTTCATCTCAGCGCTCCAGGGTCAGGAGCCCGATATCGGTCAGGCCATGTCGCTGGTGCTCGCTTCGCTTGCGCTTTTCGGTCTCGGCATCTTCGGTCCCGGCATCGCGTCCGGCCTTGTCGCAGGAGCGCCCCAGCTGGGTGCGGGCGCGGCTATTGGCACCGCGATCGGCGCAGGCGCGGCCTTGGCGGTCGGCGGTGGTGCAGCCGTCGCAGCGACCCGAATGGCGGCGGGTGCCGGTCTTGGCGCAATGCGCGCTGGGACCGCGATGGGCTCGGCGGCGTCGACTGCCGCCAAGCTCGGGCGCGAGACCGGCGGATCGAGCCTCGGCGGCATGGCGACGGTTGCCAAGGGCGCTATGGCGCAGGGGATCGAGAACAGACTTGGTCTGAAGGCTGCCGCCTCGCGCGGGCGGCATGCGGCTTGGGCCGCCGGCACACCAGGTGCCGGATCGGCGGCGGCCTCAAGTGCGAGCGGGGGTAACGCTCCCCCTGCCTGGGCGCGTCAGCTACGCTCCGAACAGACCTCGCGCCATCGCCGGCAGGTTGCCGTGCAAGCCATGCGCGACGGCGATCGTGGTGGTGCTTCCGCCGCTCCCGATATCAGCGAGAAGGATTGAAATATGCGATTCAAGCGCGCGCTCCAGCGCTATGGCCAGACCCCCAAACCCGAGACGCCCTATCAGAAGGCCGGTCAGCTGTGGGACGAACGTATCGGATCGGCGCGTGTTCAGGCGCGCAACTGGCGGCTGATGGCGTTTGGCGGGCTGTTCCTAACCGCCGGGCTGGCAAGCACGCTGGTCTGGCTATCGCTGCAAAGCCGCGTCACGCCCTATGTGGTCGAGGTCGATCGTCTGGGCGAAGCGAGGGCGGTTGTTTCCGCCGAAACCGAATATGAACCGACCGATCCGCAGATCGCCTGGCATCTGGCGAATTTCATCAAGAATGTCCGCTCGGTCTCGCTCGATCCAGTGCTGATGCGCGCGGCCTGGCTCGAAGCCTATGATTTTGCGACGCGGCGCGCATCGACCTTTCTGGATGAATATGCCCGCCGCGCCGATCCTTTTGCTGAGGTCGGTGAGCGGACCGTCGCGGTCCAGGTCACGAGCGTTGTGCGGGCTTCCGACGAGAGTTTTCAGGTTAAGTGGACCGAGCAAGTCTATGAGCGCGGTAGCCTCGCCGACACATCGCGTTGGACCGCGATACTGACCGTGCGCCGTCAGCCGCCGCGCGATGCAGAGATGCTCCGCAAAAATCCGCTCGGCCTCTATGTCGAAGCGATCGACTGGAGCCGCGAACTCGAGACTGCGGCCACGGCGTCGCAGACGCCAGTCTCATTGCCTTCAGCAAGCGAGGCCATGCCGCTCGCCAATATCCCGCGCGGCTCGCCGATCGATCCCAATCTCGCCACCGACAATCCGCCCGAGGAGATTCAGCCATGATCCGCATGCTCCCTTCGCTTTGCCCGCTCGCGCTCGGCGCTTGCGCCGGACAGGTTGAGCCACCCGCCATAGTGTCCGCACCGCCGGAAGAGTTTCGCCTAGCTATACGTGAAACTGAACCACCATCGCCGATCCAGCTCGTCGAAACTCCGGTTCCCACGCCGGTTGCGATGATCGAACCGCCGCGCGAAGACCTGTCCCGCCCCGTTGATGGTCCGCCGCGTGCTCAGGTCGAGGCCGCCAATCGCGACGCGCTGCGCGAGCCGACCGGCGACGGCTATCGCCGTTCCGTCCAGATCTATCCCTATGCCGAGGGCGCGCTCTATCGGCTCTACGCCGCCCCCGAGCGCGTTACCGATATCATGCTTCAGCCCGGCGAACGTGTCACCTCGGTTGCCGCCGGCGACACGGTGCGCTGGACGGTCGGCGATACCGCGAGCGGATCGGGCGAGACGCGCCGCGTCCATATCCTGGTCAAGCCGTTTGCGCCGGGCCTTGCTACCAATCTCGTCATCACCACCGATCGCCGAGCCTATCATCTGCAATTGCAAAGCACCGAGACGACCGCAATGGCGGCCATCCGCTGGACCTATCCGCAGGATGAGCTGATAACCTTGCGGCGTGCCGCCGCCGAGGCCGAGCGCGTCGCTCCGATAGCAAGCGGGCTGGCGATCGATCAGCTCGATTTCGACTACACGATCGAAGGCGATGATCCCTCTTGGCGACCCCTGCGCGCCTTCGATGATGGGCGGCGAGTGTTTGTCGAATTCCCGGCCAGCATTGCGACAGGCGAAGCGCCGCCGCTCTTCGTGCTCGGGACCGAAGGCGATGCTGAGCTCGTCAATTACCGCGTGCGCGGGCGCTTCTATATCGTCGACCGACTGTTTGCCGCCGCCGAACTCAGGCTTGGAGGGCGCGATCAGAAGGTGGTGCGGATCGTCAAGCGCGACGCGCGGCGGAGGCGGCGATGAGCGATCCTGCCAAACCGCTTGCAGATGAAACGCTGGCTGATCGCGCCGAACCGACCGCGCCGCCCAAGGCCGATCCCGAAACGCTTGTGCTGCGCGCAAGTCCCGGTCGGATCGTGCGGTTCCGTCGCGGCGCGATAATCGCCATCGCCGCCTTTGGATCGATCGCAATTATCGGCGTCGCCTGGATGGCGTTGCAACCGGCTTCGCTGAGCGTGTTCGATGCAAAAGAAGACGTAGTGCTCTCGCCACCGCCCGATACGCTGGCCGATCTTCCGGCTGACTATGCCGACGTGCCGCAACTGGGGCCGCCGCTTCCTGGCGACCTTGGGAAGCCGATTCTAGACCGGCAGCGCGAGCTGGGATTGGCGCCCGAGGACGTCGATGCGGAAGCCGCGCGCGCGGCGCAGGAAGCCGAGGCAGAGCGCCAGCGCGTCGCCGCCGAAGCGCTCGCGGCGCGCGAATCCAGCGTGATGATGCCATTGGCGAGCGCATTGGGCGCAGCTGCCACGCCTCCCACCAACGCTGCCGCAATTGCCCCGCCTACTTCGACAGGTATCCCATCGACACAACCCGATCTCAACCCGCCAACGCGCCAAGAGGCGTTTCTAGCGAATGCCGATGATGAGCCCGATATCAGCACGCATAGGCTGTTACCGCCGGCTTCGCCTTACACGCTCGCCGCAGGCAGTGTGATCGCGGCGAGCTTGCTGACCGAGCTCAACTCTGATCTTCCGGGGTTCGTCACCGCCCAGGTAACGAGCCATGTCTATGACAGCGTGACCGGGCGCATCCTGCTCATTCCGCAAGGCTCGCGGCTGATCGGCCGTTATGACAGCCAGGTTGCGTTTGGGCAGGACCGCGCGCTGATCGCCTGGCAGCGGCTGATGCTGCCAGACGGTTCTTCGATCCGGCTCGACAATCTGCCTGCGACCGATGCGTCGGGCCAGGCAGGTCTTGCTGACCGGGTCGACAATTATGGCGGGCGGCTTGTCCGCGGCGTAGCGCTCTCGACCTTGCTCGGGGTCGGCACGCAAGTGACACTCGACGATGAAAGCGAACTGGTTCGCGCGCTGCGTGAATCCACCCAGCAGAACACCTCGCGCGCAGGCGAGCGGATCGTCGAACGCGAGCTCGATGTGGAGCCCACCATCACTGTACGTCCCGGATGGCCGCTGCGGATGATCGTCCATCGCGATCTCGTACTGCAGCCCTGGCAGGCCTGGGGAGGCTGAGATGGCCGATATCAAATTGCCCAAACTGCCGCCGCGCAAACCAGTCAAGCTGACGATCACGATCGACCCCGAACTCGATGCGTTGCTCGCCGATTATGCGGCGATCTATGCCGCGACCTACGGCAGCGAGGAGATGGTTGCCGAGCTTATTCCCTATATGCTGTCGGCCTATCTTGCCGCCGATAGGGGATTCGCGAAGGCGCGAGCGGCGTTGCGCGATGGGGCGTAAGAGGTTGACCGCGCAATCCGATCGCCTAGCGGGCTTCGAGACTCTGCCCGCCGAGCCTTTGTCGGTTCGCATTCCGGTTGCGGTCAAGCTGACGGGTCTGAGCAGATCAAGGATTTACGAGTTCATAGAATCCGGTGAACTTGAGACGTTCAAGATCGGTGCCTCCACCTTCATTCCTTATGCCAGCCTGCGTGCTTTCATAGATTCCTATCGAACACGCGAAGAAGGAACTGATCCGGATTAGGTGCGTGCACTCACCAGTTGCCAACCGACCATCATCTGCGTCGTGTTTCGCCGTTCCATTTGCATGTCAGAGTTTCGAAAAATGATATTTCGCCAAACCGCTCTTAAAGAAATGACATTTCGTGCCGAGAAATGGTTTTTCGTGGGCTGGAAATCTGGAACGCAGTTCTCACGCCGAAACCGGCCGGGCCATTGAAGCGCGCCGATAGCTTTTGGCCGATGCCACAAATGATTTCGCCAAACGCGCGCATCGACCTGCAAGCGAGTGATTGAGGAGGTATTTTGGCGGGTATCGAGCTGTTCCTGTTTTCGAATAACACCGAAAAAACAGATTGATAGGCAAGATAATCTGGTCCGCTTTTGGCACCAGAGATTTAAGCTACTGAAATATATAGTGAAAATGGGGTAATTTGAGGACTCTTATCGGTTCTCCAAATCACTGTCTCGGCTTGTCTTTTCCGTTCTCTTTCAGTGTCTAACGGTCTCTTGCCGCCAAGTATCTGGTTGTCCCGGATCGAACTAGCTTGAAATTCTTGCGGGCCTTTTCGCGGCCTTTTCAGAAAGCCACATTCCGAGGCCCGCAATCGCCTAGTTCGGCTCCCTGTTAAAGAAGGTTGATTGGATCGCATCTCGCCTGAGCGTCGTGTGTCGCGCGACGCTTGACAAATCAAGGCGTAATAGCTAGCGAGACCTCATGGAAATCGAATCCATTAGGCACAAAGGCCTGCGCCGCTTCTTCGAAACCGGCAATCCTAAGGGCTTGGTGGGTGATGTCGGAAGGTTGCGCAAGATGCTCGCCTTCATCGATGCAGCCGAAAGCATGGATGAGTTGTTTGTGCCGCCCAATTTCGGTCTCCATGAACTTGTAGGAGACCGAAAAGGTACTTGGTCGATGACGGTAACGCGCAACTGGCGCCTGACATTCAGACTGAATGAGCAAGGCGCGTTGATTGATATGGATATGGAGGATTATCATGGCGCTTAAGATGCACCCATCGCTTGCAGTCCATGTCGGCGAATGGCTGAAGAGCGAAATTGTCGAGCCTGCCGGTGTCAGCGTAACCGATCTCGCTGCACACTTCGGTGTCTCGCGGCAGGCGCTGAGCACGCTGCTTAATGGCAATGCCAGTCTCTCTGCCGATATGGCGATCCGCTTCGAGAAGGCCTTCGGGGTTAAAGCTGATACCTTGCTGCGGATGCAGACAGCCTATGAGCTCGCACAAGCCAGAGCGCATGAGGACGATATCAAGGTCAGGAAGTTTGCAGAGGCTGCTTGAAAGCCGCCAATTTTGCGCTGCCCAACGTGGAGCAGAAGCTCATCGAACTCCAGGGCCAGTTTTACCCGCCTAATATTTTGAATGGCAGGAAATGGGCCGCAAGCGGTCGGTCCGGTTTTGGTAGCCAAATCGGGAAAAGCAGACGTCCAAATTTTGAAATTGATCGCGCAAATTTAGAACGTCTAATGTCACTCTTAGGAACAGTCCTTCGACGACGGTTGTCCATGATTAGCCGAGCCTGAAAGGCGTCCATTCGCCTTGATAAGAAATGCCGCGAAAATCATCGAAATAACGATTGCACCGAGCAGGGGCTGGCCGATCGCTTCCGGGATGACGTTCTGCGAAAGCGCCAACGTCAATATGAGCAGCGCAAACTCGCCGCCATGCGCCAAGATCGCGCCGATCCGCGCGGCCACTTCGACAGGTTCTCCGATCAGGCGCGCGAGGGCAAAGACCAGCAGACCCTTGCCGACGACAAGCGCGGCCACGAATCCAACGACCAGATCGGCTTTGGGAACGATTATGGAAAGGTCGACGCGCAATCCCACCGAGACGAAGAACAGACCGAGCAGCACCGCACGAAACGGCGCGATATCGGCTTCGGCATCGTCCTTGAAGCGGGTCTCACCAAGGATCATTCCTGCGAGAAAGGCGCCAAGCGGCGGCGATAAGCCGATCTCATGCGCGGCCCAGGCCGCTCCGATGACGATGGTGAGCATGGCAAGCATGAAGAGCTCGCGAGAGCCGGTGCGATGGACCAGCGAGACAATTCCCAACAAAAGGCGCCGGCCGATCAGGAGCGCGGCGCCGAACGCGAGGACCGCGATGCCGAGCCTTGCACTCAACTCGTTCCAGACCCCCGCATCGATAGCGGCTATCGATTGCGCGGGTGTAGACAGTCCATAGGTGGCGATATCGGCCCCGTCGTCGTGGCTGCTTCCGACCACGCCCAGCGCCGCAACGAGGACAAGGAATGGTAAGGTCGCCAGGTCCTGAAACAGGAGGGTCCCGACTGATGCTCGCCCGTGGCGTGTATCGAGTTCGCCCTGGTCGGTGAGCTGGCGGATCGTGATCGCGGTCGACGACATCGCAACCGCCCCTCCAAGAAGCACCGCTGCCAGAAACGAAACCCCCGCTGTTAGCGCCAACCCGGCAACGATTGCGCTGGTGCAAAGTACCTGCAGGCCGCCGAGCCCAAGCACTGCACGGCGCGAGGCCAGAAGAACGGGTAGCGAAAATTCCAGGCCCACATAGAACATGAGGAAGACGATGCCGATCTCGGCGAGTAGCTCGAGCTCTGGGCTCGCTTCGAGCAGGCCAATTCCGGTGGGACCGATCATGAGCCCAACGAAGATGTATCCGATGAGCGTGGGTGCGCCGATGCGCTGCAACACCAGTGTGACGGCGAGACTTGCCGCAAGAAGCACAGTGACGATGGTGAGCAAGTCGGTCATCGGCAGGCTCTCACACGTAAATCCACCAGATGGTGACGCATGTGGCGAGGCCTACGACGACATTCATGGGCAGGCCGATCTTGAGGAAGTCGACGAACCGGTATCCGCCCGTCGCATAAACGATCGTGTTGGTCTGGTACCCGATCGGCGTGGCGAAGCTAGCTGAGGCGGCGAACATGACCACCAGCAATAGCGCGCGGGTATCCACCCCGACGCTGTTTGCGAGGTCGATGACGATAGGCGTCATGATAACGGCAACCGCGTTGTTGGTGACCACCTCGGTCAGAAACGAGGTGAGCGCGTAGACGAGGATTAGCACCAGGAATATCGGGAGAACGGTGAGCGCAGGTTGGACGGCGTCGACGATCAGGTCGACGGTGCCAGCGCCTTGTAGCCCGAGCCCGATCGCGAGCATTCCGAAGATGAGGACGATCACATTGCCCTCGATAGCGTGCCAGGCTTCTTCGGGATCGATGCAGCGCGTGACGAGAACGAGCGTAACGCCAAGAATGGCCAGCAGGTCGATGGGCGCGACCTGAAATGCCGCGAGAGCAATAATCGCGAACATCGTCGCGATCGCAATCGGCGCCTTGTACCGGCGATAGGGCCTGATATCGGGTTCATCGATATCGATGAGATTGACGTTGTCGCGAATGTCTGCCGCTGCTTCTGGCGGGCAGCGGATCAGGAATTGGTCGGCGGGGCGGACGCGGACGGTTTCGAGTGTGGGGCCGGGCAGGTGCCGCGAACGCGAAACTCCAAGAACTCGCGCGCCGCTGCGGTTGAGAAACGGAATATCCGTTAGGCGCTGGCCTATGGCGGGATGAGATGGCCCGATAGACGCTTCGACGATCCGATCGTCGGGCGAATTGGCAATCTCGCGCTTGGCAAGACCGAGATCGGCATCGAGCTCCTCGCTCAACCCCAGTAATTCTGCCTGGTCCGCAGCGACAACCAGTTCGTCGCCTGCAGCGAGTTCGAACGTCGTATCAGGATTGCGAGTGAGGTGACCACTTCTTCTGATGGCGAGCAGCCGAACACCGGAGCGCTGCAATGCGCCGATATTTTCAAGTTTCCGCCCAACCCAGGAACTAATCGAGCGCACACGAATGCGGGTCAAATACCGTTCCTCGATCGGCCGACCGCCAGCACGATCCATGGGTCCATCGCTATCAGGGAGGAGGTAACGGCCGAGAAGAAGCAGCGTACCGATACCGGCTCCCGCAGCGATAAGCCCGATGCCCGTCAGTTCGAATATCCCGAACGGTGCCTCTCCCGCGCGCTGCGCCACGCCATCGACGATCAGATTGGTCGAACTCCCGAGCAGGGTCAGCGAGCCGCCCATGATCGAGAGGTATGAGAGCGGAATAAGCAGTCGCTGCGCGCTCGATCCGGCGACGGCGGCGATCCGCCGCACGATTGGCGCAAGAACGATGACCACCGGTGTGTTGTTCACGAGCGCCGATGCAAAGAAGGTGCCGCCGAGAAGCTCGGAAATCGACCGTTTAGGTGTGCGTTCAGCGCGCCGCGTTGCGATACTGGCCAGAGCTTCGATTACACCCGTGCGGACAAGCGCAGCCGAAAGGACAAACATCGCTCCAATAGTGAGCGGTGCAGGGTTGCCGAACACGGCCTGGAGTTCGCTGCGTGGCAGATAACCGAGTGCGAGCATCACGCTCGCTCCGACAAGAGATATCGTCACCGGTGCCAGTCGTTCGGATATGAAGGCAGCAAAGACGAGCGCCAATATTACGAACCCGATCCAGGCCGAATTGCTCTCCACAAAGACGCTCAGTGCTGTCATTCGTTTCTGCTCTTCTCTACTGCCCATTCCGCGTCGCTCATAGGAACAATTTCAGTGCCTAGTGCGTCGAATCATCGGACCTGAAAAGCTCCAGAGACAAGAGGATGACACGCACCGATAAGGCAGGATTGGGGCACAATCTTCCGCCCCGTCACCCGAAACAACCCGGCACCAATCTTGCAGCCAGCGAGATCCCGGCGGCGCGCATCTACCGAGAGCCCAAATCCGTGATGCAAGGCGGCTCCCGCAAACGGCCATGGGTGCTCGAATTTCCAGCTTCCCGCCCCTTGACCGCGGATCCGCTTACCGGATGGACGCGCACTGATGACCCTTTCCGGCATATCCGGCTAACCTTCCCTGATCGAGACAGCGCTGTAGGGTTCGCGGAGAGACAGGATTGGGATTACACAGTGCGCTAGACCAAAGCGGCAATTCGAAACCCTTAAGTTGAGAAAGGAGCGACCGGAGTTCCCGGCCGCTCCTCTTCAGGCCTGTCAGTGGCGCGTTTCCTGATTGATAGGAATACGCCGCCCCGACAGCGACTTCTGCTCATCATGCGGCAGATGGATCCTGAGGACGCCGTCGCGGAACTCCGCGCTCACCTTGTCCTCCTGGATGCCCTGCGGCAGGCTCATCCGACGCTCGAAGCGGCCGTAGAAGCGTTCGGAATATCCGCTTGCTTCATCGCCGTCCTCGGAGCGTCGCTCTCCGCGAATGACCAGCATGCCGTCATCGAGCGAGAGCTCGACATCGTCTTCCGACATGCCCGGGACCTCTGCGGTCACGAGTAATTCGCCGTCCTTGCGGCGCACTTCGATATTGGGCCAGCTTGGCGTCGATGCGAAACTGGGCAGCCCGAACGAGCCAAAGGCCTGGTCGAACAGCCGGTCGATATCACTTCGCAGCGTCGAGACCGGGTCGCTGCGTTCGTCTCGCCGAGCGACCGGAAGACGCTCTTCATTGCGAGACCATGGAATCAAGTCACGTACATTCATCTTCTTCTCCTTTCACTTCGCGTTACAAACGAGGGTGAGGGATGCCGCCTGGAGGTTGTGCGAACACCCCTCGTTGGATGCCGACACAATCGGTGCCGGCAAACTGAGGTCGTGTCATCGCCTTTCTATTCAGGCTGGCGAAGCCGCATGCTCTTTGCCGTTTCTTCCATCCTTGTCGGCTCGATCCCGGGCGCGCTGATATTCGCGCAGCCGGAAACCAAGCGCTCCTAAGATGGCGGCCGCGCACAGCGCATAGCCTCCGATCAGGAAGCCTGCCGCGACAATCGTCGTCTCGATATTCAGCGCGATCAAAACCATCACGCCGATACCGAGCAGGATGGAGAGAAGGCCGCTGGTTGCCAGCAGCCATTCATTCTCGATCTCGCGGCGCAAGCGAATGGCGGCATACATTTCAAGACCGCCAGTCAGGATCGCCCAGGCTGCAACCAGCGCAATCGTCGCCAACGCGTAGGCGAAGGTCGCTGCGAACGGCATCGCTGCAATAATGATACCCGCACCAAGCCCGAGCAGGCCGCGCAGGATGTACATTCCCCAGCGGTCCTCCTTTGATCGCGCGCCCTTGATCCCGGTGATGAGCGAGAAAATCCCATCGACCGCCGCAAAGGCCGCGAACACGAGGGTGAAGGCGAAGACCGCGCTGGTCGGGAAAACGAAGGCCGCGACCGCCAGAGCGAGGCACAGCGCGGCGCGTAGCATGAACCAGCCCCAGTTTGTGGCTGGAACATATGCAGGGGTATCTGCCACATGGAGATCGCCACGGGCGAGATCGCAGGGTGTCGTCGTCGAAAAAAGCATCATATCCTCCTTTCGAAGGTCTGATGCGGTCGGACCGTGCCGACCGCACCGTCCTTGGTTACGTCGTCAGACGGTCCTTCAACGAATTGAACTGCCGCTCGATGGAATCGAAGAGGCTGTCTGATTCCTCGCCCGCTTCGATCTGCTCTTCGAGCTGCTCAATATCGTCGTCGAGTTCGTCGCGTGCATCACCCGCCTCGTAGCCGAGCGCTTCGGCCATTTCGAGCTGGGTGCGCGCGGCACCGAGATGCGTGGCAATTTGGTCCTTCTGTTCGTCGGAAAGGGTCGTTACTCCGCCCGCTTCGTCCAGAAGCGCACGCGCCGCATCGACGCTGGCTTCAGCGCGGAGCATCGGCAGAGGCACGGTTGCTTCGGTCACAACGATTGTCGAGAGCGCCGTATTCAGCGTGCGCACCGCAAGCTCCTCCTCTCCGCGATCGAGCTGCGCTGCGGCGAGCTTGATTGCATCGGGATAGGTGAGCAGCGGCAGGTTGGCCGTGCGGATCACGATTTCGCTAGCAAGACCGGCAATCAGGCGGCGCGCTTCCTGCAGGCGCCCCTCATCGGTCAATTCCTCGATCTCGTCGCGCAGTTCCCTCACCGCTTCGGGCGTGGTGAGAACATCGCGCTCGACGATCGAGACATCGACCGGCGCTAGCGACAGGCCGGGATCACGTGCCAGGATGAGTTCGAGCTTACCGGTCGCGACTGCGAGGGCATCGAGCGCTTCCTGTGTGTTCTCTTCTTCGAGAGCCGTGATCGCCTTCTGCGTCTCGCTCAACGCTTCGGTTGCTTCTGCAAGCAGCTGGGCGCGGCGCTCGGAGATAGTCTTATCGGTTTGCGCCTGAACATCGGCCTCCACTTCCTCGGTGGTTTCGACCGGTTCGATTTCGGTTTCGGCTTCCTGAGCGCACGCGGCGGTCGGGAAGGCCAGTGACAGAGCGGCTGTCGCCGCCAAGAGTTTCGATTTGCGCAGCATGGGTATCCTCCTTTCGTTCGCTGCAAAGGAGCGTCGTTCGCCGACGCTCTATCGAGCTGCATGGCGGGCGGGATCATCCAAATAGGGCGGAGGTCGCTGATCGTTCGCGCACCGCACATCGCCCGGTCCGGTCAGCCCGGCCCGCCATGCCCCCGTCCGGACCGGGTGCTGGTGCACCCGACCCGGCGAGGGTTAGCTCGATGGTCTGGGTTCAGGCCGCTTTCTTCTCGGCCTTGTCCTTCGACTTGCCGTCGGTGATCTGCGGCGCGTTGTCGTTGCCGCTTGCACCGATTTCGATCTTGCGCGGCTTCATCGCTTCGGGAACGACGCGCTCGAGCGAAAGCGTCAGCATGCCGTTCTCGTAGCTTGCATCCTGGACTTCGACATAGTCGGCCAGCTGGAACCGGCGCTCGAAAGCGCGCGTCGCGATACCGCGATGGATCACCTCGACGCCGTCTTCATCTTTCTCGGCCTTTTCGCCGGAGATGATAAGCTGGTTCTGCTGAGCGGTGATGTCGATCTCGTCCGGGCTGAAGCCAGCCACCGCGAGCGTGATGCGGTAGCTTTCTTCGCCTGTGCGGGCGATATCGAAAGGTGGATAGCCGTCCTGCGTATCGACGCGAGAGCTTCGCTCGAGCGCGTCGAACAGACGGTCGAAACCGACGGTGGAACGCCGGTAGGGAGTAAAATCAAATGCAGTTCTCATTTCCAAATCCTCCTTGTTGAGCAATCTGGGCACGAGAAGCGTCGGGGAACGAAAGAGCCGACGCCCTCTGTCCAACCGGACCCGGAATTGGCGCCCGGCATATTCGATCTAGTTTGGCCGAAAGCGGTTTCAAGAGGGTATTTCGCAAAAAATTACCTTCATGATTTCAGACTTGTACGAGGAATCTCCGATCATTCGCGTCGAGCGATACGGCACACGAATTTTCAGAATGAGAGATATTGAACCGGTCACCGGGCTTCCTAAATCTCAAACAGGAATTCTTGGTATGTTCCACTTTGGTTGGAGGATGAACAGTGAACTACATGAAGACATTTCTTCTGCTCGCTGCCCTGACCGCGTTGTTCATGGGCACCGGCTACATGATCGGCGGCACGGGCGGCGCTTTGATCGCGCTCGCTATCGCAGCCGCAATGAATGTCGTGACATACTGGAAGGCCGACAGGATCGTGCTGTCGATGCACGGCGCACGGGAAGTCACGGCGAGGTCCTCACCGGACTTCTACAGCATCGTTGCCGTGCTAGCGCAGCGCGCCGGCCTTCCCATGCCGAAAGTCTATGTGATCGATAGTCCGCATCCGAACGCGTTCGCGACGGGGCGTAATCCGGAAAACGCAGCCGTCGCGGCCACGACTGGTTTGCTCGATATGCTCTCACGCGACGAGGTTGCAGCGGTCATGGCGCACGAATTGGGTCATATCCGCAACCGCGACACGCTTATAATGACGATGGTGGCGACAATTGCGGGTGCGATTTCGATGCTCGCCAATTTCGGCATGTTTTTCTCGAGCGATAGCCGGAATAATCCACTGGCTCTGATCGGCGCGGTTCTGCTCGCACCCTTCGCGGCGATGATCGTACAGATGGCGATCAGCCGGACTCGTGAGTTCGGTGCGGACAAGGCGGGAGCCGAAATCTGCGGCGATCCCGATGCGCTCGCTTCGGCTTTGCGGAAGATATCGCAGGCTGCACAGCGCATTCCGAACCAGGTCGCCGAGCGCAACCCTGCTGCGGCGCAGCTCTACATCGTACCGACGAACGTGGGCGAGCTGTTCTCGACCCATCCAGCCACCAACCGAAGGATTGCGGCGCTGAAACAGATGAAGCAGCTACCGCAGTCGCGCAGGCGGTTGTCGGGGCCGAGAACGCCGCAGTTTGGCTGAATTGGTGAGAGCCGGGCAGGTATTTCATTAAGGACAGCACGTGAAGGCAAGATCTGCCCGGTCATTTAACTTAACACTGGTCGCCGCATCCCAGTCGCGGCGCGCGACACGACTGAAAGGAGGAAAAACCATGTCGCGGTCAATTGCAAGCTATCTCGATCCCTTCAATGTAGCCGGACACCCTTCGCTGGAACCCGAGGTGAAACGCGCGATCCTCGCATCTTGGGCATTCGATAAAAACGCGGTCGAAAATCAGCCCGCAATGCGGCATCCGCCCGATTTGGATAAGCCGGTTTCGATCGACGATATTCTCGATGCAATGCGCACGCTCGATCGGCAGCGTGATAGCCCGCGACAATCAGGCCGAATGTCAGACTGAGACAACATCCGATTGGCCATCTTGCTCACGGTCCGCTTTCCGCCACAAAAGCGGACCGTTACATCACCAACCAATCCGGCTAAATCGCGTGGGCTGCGTTTGGGCCGATTGCGGAAGGTCCGCTTTCGGTCAAGCGCGCCAGGGAAGCTGAACTTCCACGAGAGTGTTTTGGCATGATACAATCTGCAGACACACTCACTGGCGTTGATAGATTTCCCCAAGCGATCTCTTCACAATCTTGACAGGATGACTGCGACTCACCTACCTCACGTAAGACACGTGAGGAATATGAGATGAAGCTTTCAATCCGCGATATCACCGGCAGCAGTATTCTTGCTGGTGCGCCCAGCGGCCGCAGTCTTTTCGCACATCTAATTGATGCGCTTCCCAAGGGCACTGATTCTCCGCGAGCAATTTTCTTGGACTTCGACGGAATTGAGGTCGCAACCGCCAGCTATTTGCGCGAGTCTGTTTTGGAATTTCGCGACTATACGCGTGGTCGTAAGACTCCGTTCTATCCGGTTATAGCCAATGCCTCGCCCAACGTGATTGATGAGTTGATCGAGCTCGTCCAGCCGCGCGCCGATGTGCTCTTGTCTTGTAAGCTCGATGAAGAGGGCAAGATACTTAGGACTCAGCTCATAGGCGTGCTTGAGCCGATGCAGAGGGTTACGTTGGAATTGCTAAACAACTTAGGTGAGGCAAGCGCTTCACAACTTCGCGATGTGGGCTCGGACGATATCAAAACGACTGCATGGAACAATCGCCTTGCGGCCCTATGCAACCTCGGACTCATCGCCGAGAATAGCATGGGCCGCACCAAGCTTTATCGCCCCCTTTTGAGCGGAGGAAACCATGGGTACTGAGTTTCTGGCTAAGACTAAGCGTGCGTTCAAGAAAAGCTGGGACAAATCGGCAGAGCTTGCGAACACTCCCGACCTCTTCCGCAAGGAGGTCGAGACGACCTCAACCTGCTTCGAGGCAGAGACACTCGAAGGCGTTAATCCAGATATCGGTGACGAATTCTGCGTTCGCATTGAGGACGGGAAACTGATTGGGCGCGATGGACTGACGCCAACCATTCGTCTCAGCAATCCTACTCCCGCGACCCGGGCAGCGATCGAAAGCGCCGGCGGGGTGGCGACCGCCAAGGTCATCAACCTCGATGCCATCAGCGGCGTTGTCGAAGTCTCGATCAGCTAGACTGACGATGACCAAGAAGTCCGCCCACCGCAGCTACTGGTACCAGAGCGATGCACCTATCTCTATCGGATGCGCAGGGTGTCCCGAGCGCAGCGAGTGCGGTGGCCAGAAGGTATTGGTGGGCGGCTTTGATTGTCTCGATAACTGTTGCCATAGTCCGGAATCTTGCGACACCGTGTGCCCCAATGGATCTGATTTCGTGTCCCGACTACGCGAAGTCGGCGGCCTGGGACTTTATGGCCCGCATGCTTCCCCACTTCCTTTAGATCTGCCTCGATATGCTCCGGTCCTCTACAACAGCACCGGGCGGACTGTCCCATTCGACGCGCCAGCAGTCGTGATCAAGCTCTATGCGCTGATATCGCGCTCTGGAGGACCTCGATTTCTAAGTCGCCATGAGCTGTGCGAAGCTTTTCAGATTAAGCTCGAAACACCGATCATCCTAACAGGTGTAGCCCGCGATACCGAAGTTGAGAAATGGTGGGGTCTGGAAGCGGGCGGTCGTCGAGTCATGCTCGAGAATTTTCGCGATCTCGGCATCGAAATGATCACCACTCCAAATTTCAGTCTCATGCTCGATCGTCCGCGCTGGGATGATTTGCACGCCATGAAGCGAATTCTCATTGCACATCATGAGTTCATCGCGGCCGGACAACCAGCTGCGCTACACGTAAACTCTCGTTGCGACCGGGATTTCGAGCGCTGGGCGGATTATGTGGCTGCACATGATGAGGTTACACATCTCGCATATGAGTTTGCGACCGGTCCTCGGCATCCCGAACGGATGATCTATCATGCAAACGGTCTTTGCCGGATCGCACGTCGAGCCAATAGACGCATGGGGCTAGTAATCCGTGGAGGCTCAAGTCTCGCCCCCAGTTTAGCTGAACACTTCGACGTTACCATTGCAGACACTTCGCTCTACGAAAAATCACAACATCGCCGGGTGTGCCACTTAGACGAAGCTGGACACCGCAAGTGGCGGTTTCGTCAGACGCCAGCTGGGGCACCGATCGACGAAATTTTTGCTGAAAATCTCGGCATTTCCCTAAGCTGGGCTCGCGAGTTGATACCGGAACGCGTGCTCGTTGACTGACCTCTTCACTCCAAAATTCGGTTTTGCCGAGGTTGATGGCGTAGCGCGTGCGCGCGAACGTGGCATTGAACCGCGCCTCAAACCAAGCGGTTACAAGGTTGAGGAGATTGGTCCGCTAGCCGAATTCTTGCACAATGCTGAATCCGACAACCCAAGCATACCAACCTGGCTTGATGCGGATAGTCTTGACCGTTTCTTCGGAGCCCTTTCCGTATCGGGAGCGACGTCACAGAGCGCTGGATCGAGCCGAGCATGGCTGTGTGGAAGCGAGCTTTCGGACGAGGAGATGATCACCACTTTTCAGCAACGCGCACATCTTTCAGCAAAGAAGGCTGGCTTTGCATCCAACTCGCCCTTCATCGCTAGCGCTCTTGGCGAATTGATCGGTAACGTCGTTGACCATTCCAACGCAGTGGAGACGGGTAAGGCACTTCTTCTGGCGAAGAATGGGCAAATCGAGCTAGTTGTGAGCGACCGTGGGATTGGAGCGCTTTCGAGCTTGCGCACGTGTGAATTGTTTGTGTCCCTTTCAAATGAAGGGGAAGCCCTCACCAAAATGATTGAGAAAGGTGTTTCGCGGTTTGGCGAAGCCAGCTCTCATGGTTTTGGTTTTCGGCCGATCTTTGAGAAGTTGGCCAACATGACAGGATATCTGCGTTTCCGTTCAGGCGATTATGCACTGACACTTGATGGTAGGTTTGGCGACAAGGTGAGCCTACAATTGGCGCAGAAGCCGCGTCTTCCAGGCTTCTTCGTTAACGTGGTGTGTCGGCTGGATAACAAGAGGACGGATCGTATTGCTTTATAAAATGCATTATAGCGCCCGTAACTTCAGGAGGATTGCAACCTTGAATACTGATCTATTGCCTGGAATTTCAAGACAAGCGGAAATAATTCCGAGCCGTTAGAGCAGCATATGCATATTGAATCTGTCACTCTTGCGAACTTTCGCTGTTTCGGACCGGACCCCACCGAGGTTAGGCTGGGCCCTGAAATCACTGCCCTGATTGGATCAAATGGGGCTGGCAAAAGCGCCTTTATTGAAGCACTACGCCGTCTGTTTGGTGCAACCCGCGTGGAACGGACTCTGACGCGGTCCGATATCTATTTCAGTCCCGAGGAGTCGCCCGACGAAGTCGGTACAAGACAAGTCATCATCGACGTTGTCTTTGCACTCCCCGAGCTTGATGAAGCCGACGAAGCTGATGCAATCCGGACTGTTCCGGAAGTTTTCCAGGTCATGACTTCGTCAGGCCCTGGCGAGCCACTGCGAGTTCGTATGCGCCTCGAAGCCGAATGGACCCATGGCGAAAGCTACACCGACGATATCGAGACTAGAGTCTATTGGGTTTCCCATCTCGACGAGGTCGAATTCGGAGAGGAAGGGGGTGCACATCTCGACAAGCAGAGGGTGCAGGCATCTGACCGTAGCAAGATCCAGCTCTTCTACGTGCCGGCAACCCGCGATAGCGGCGCGGTCACCCGTCAGGCTACGGCAAATCCTCAATAGGCTAGAGCGGAGTGGTGATTTCGGAGACGACACGGAAGCCGATATTCAGACCATCAGCCACGACTTGCAGGAGAGAGTTGATGAGCTTGATGCCGTAAAATGGATTACCGACAATCTCGAGACTAACTGGGCACGCCTCCACGAGGGCGTGCATATGCAAAAGCCGCGATTGACCGTTCTATCGCAAGAATTCACCCAGATAATTCGTAGCCTTACCGCCAAGGTCGGCCCCGCGCCGGAAGGTCGCGAGAGAGGCATTGAGGAACTGAGTGAAGGGCAAACTTCACTCTTCTTTCTCGCACTCTCGGCGACGTTAGCCCAGCTTGAAGCCGAAATTGCCAACGGCACGCCACCAGACGGCTTCTCCGACCTCGACATATCTCCCCCAGCACTGACAATTTATGCCGTTGAGGAGCCCGAAAATCATCTGGCACCCTTCTACATATCCCGCCTCATGGCCGTACTCGCGGATCTTTGTCAGGGTGTGCAGGCTATGGGCCTCGTCACAAGCCACTCTCCCGCGATCCTTCGGAGGGTGCCCCCCGAATCCATTAGACATTTCCGCTTGGATTCGGACGCTTGCGTCTCAAGGGTGAATACGATCGCGTTCGATGCCGAAAAGGATACCGAGAAGTTCATTCGTCAGGCAGTGCATTCACAGCCGGAAATCTACTTCGCGAAGCTTGTGATTCTAGGCGAGGGGGACAGCGAGGATATCGTTATCCCGCGCATAGCCAAGGCGTTGGGTGTTGACCTTGATCCCTCGTTTGTGTCGTTTGCCCCGTTGGGCGGAAGGCACGTCAATCACTTCTGGCGCTTGCTCAACTGCCTCAAGATTCCATTCCTAACACTTCTGGATTTTGATCTGGGGCGTCACGGCGCGGGTCCCCTGCGATTGAAATATGCCTACGATCAGTTTTCCAAGCTGGAGGATATTGAAGTCCCGGATTGGGTAAAGGGTGATCCTGATACGGCGAACTACTGGAGGACACGCAAGGAAGCCGGCATCAGACTATGGCGCAAGTGGATGACCGATCGGGGCGTCCATTATTCCTATCCGCTTGATCTTGATATGATGATGGTGAGGGCGTTCCCTGACGCCTACGAAGTCGAAGGAATGGGCGACCCCGACGATCTCGAAAAGCTCTTGGCATCGGTTTTCGGTAAAGGTGACGGAATGGAGGCCTACGAAGAAAAGGCCCCTGAAGAAGATCACCCGACTGATCTCGAACTGGCCGGGTACGACTACTGGTTCAAAAAGCGCAGTAAGCCTGCCTCGCATATAGAGGTGCTGGCGAAATTGACGGACGAGGAAATTGTGGCGAACTGCCCCGAGCCTTTGCGCCTCCTGATTGAGCAGGCCAATGAAATTCTAAATGGACCGCAACCGGACGATCTGGACGGGTTGCTTTGAGATGGCTTTCGTTGACCCAGGTGAGTGGCAGCCGACTGACGGCATCAATCTCGAAGACGCTGCCGAGCGGGTCGTGAAATCCCAAACCAACAAGAGCGTAATTGCGGGGCCAGGCGCAGGGAAAACGGAGCTTCTGGCCCAAAGGGCCGTATTCCTGTTGCAGACAGGGTTGTGCAAGCCGCCTCAAAGGATACTCGCCATCAGCTTCAAAAAGGATGCGGCGAAGACCCTGAAAGATCGAGTCTCCAGCCGCTGTCCGGCAGAGCAGGCCAGCCGCTTCGACTCATTTACATTCGATGCCTTTGCAAAGAGCCTTCTTGACCGCTTTCTGGCGCTCGCGCCCGACTGGTGTAGACCGCCGCGCGATTACGGAATCTATTTTCCTAACCGCGATGAGTGGCTTGATTTCCTGAATGGACTTGAACCACCCGCCGAACTCGGCGGCAAAGCGGCCGCACAAGCCCTGAGGCTCAACCGGATCGAAAACTGGGGGCCACTACCGCTAGAGTTCGGTGCGCCCGCAGACATGAAAGCGTGGGTCGCAGCAGAATGGTGGGAACACTGCCTAAGTATGCCGCAGGCGCGGATAACATTTTCAATGATCAATCGGCTTGCCGATGCAATTCTGACCCATAATCCGGGCGTTTCAATGGCCTTGAGGTTCACATACTCGCACGTTTTTCTCGACGAGTTCCAGGATACAACGAAGCCGCAGTATCGCCTTACAGGACGCGCCTTTCATGGCTCCAACGCCGTCATGACTGCTGTAGGTGATACGAAGCAGCGCATCATGACTTGGGCAGGGGCCGAGTCCGAGATTTTTGACTGGTTTGAAGAACATTTCGATGCAGAGCGCGAATTACTTCAAATGAACCATCGCTCGAACGCACGCATCGTTCAGATCATAAATGACCTCGTGACAGAGATCGAGCCGGACGCGGTCCAAACGATCTGTGCCAGAGCCGATGATGATGTGCCGGACGACGCTTCGGAATTCTGGGTATTCGATACCGATGATGAGGAATCTGCCAAGATCGCCGATTTCATCGAGGATGAAATTGCCAATGGTCGCCGCCCCGACGATTTTGCCCTCCTTGTGCGCGTGCGGGCGAATGACGCCGAAGACAGGCTCCAGCCATTCTTCGTCGAACGGGACATACGACTGCGTAACGAAGCGCGATCAATCGCGGGAACAGCCATCCAGGAGCTACTAGCCGACGAGGTGGTCAACCTCGTTCTGGGCTTCATCCGCCTTGCGCTCGGTGTTCGCGGGCAGGAAATCTATCGACCTGTGCAGGAAATCATCGGCGCCATACTCGGCACTGACTTTGAAAGTCCCCGCGATGTGAAACGGCTGGATGAACGGAACCGCCAGATCGTGATGTTCGTAAAGCAGCACACTGACACACCGCCGGCCGATACCGACATGGAAGCACTAGTAAATGGCGTGATTGAGGCCATTGAGGAACGTCCCTTACGCCGGGTATTCCGGCAATACGAGGATGACCGCTATTTCCGGCAGCTACTCACTTCTCTGTCCGAATTTATGACCGAATGCGCTGCCGAGGCGGATGATTGGGAGACCTTGATCAACGCCGTGGAGGGCAAAGGGCAAGTGCGGCTAATGACAGTCCACAAGAGCAAGGGGCTCGAATATCACACTGTAATCTTTGTTGGCCTGCATCAGGAGGCTTTCTGGTCCTATCAACGGAATCAGGAGGAAGAGACAAACGCCTTCTTCGTTGCGCTCTCGCGCGCCCGTGAGCGAGTCTACTTCACGCAGTCGCGGGAAAGCGGCGCAACAGCTCGCATCAAAAGATTGATCGAGCTTCTGGAAAGCGCGGATGTTCCTGTGGTTGAGTTCGCAGAAGGCGGTGATCCAAGCTAGAAGCCCTATGTCTGGTTTCTGGAGATCAGAAGTCCTATGTCTACGTCCTATATTGGGGCGCAAAGCTGCCTTCTCCCCCTAATACTAGCAAGTGGGTCGTGAGCGGCGTTGCAGAAAAGTGGTAGACAGCGGCCAGTCTTTAATTCCCACTAGGCAGTCTTTGTCTGTTGTGTGGGCGTCAGGGTATCGGTCACCGATACTTTTAGAAAAGTCTAGTGGTATCAATTGACTAAGTCTGGCTTGCGCTTGCGATCCTCATTGTCTCTTCACCACTTTCAATACGCGCTTTAGAAACGCATTCTCGCCCATACCGGAAGATGGTCCGAGGCCCGGGTCGCCAACGAAGTGCGGTGGACGCCCCACTCAAGGGCTTCGACACGATCGCAATGAATAATCCGATCAAGCCGGGCGACCGGGCGATTGCTGTGGAAGCTGCGGCCGCAATCGAGCACTTTAAAGTCCTTGCTGAACACTTTGAGACAGCCTGCATTGCGGCGCCACTCGTTCAGATCTCCTGTCAGGATTGTCGGATGCTCTTTCTGCTGCTCTTTCGCAAGATCGGCAATCACTTTGGCCTGCCGTGTGCGCCAAAGGCCTGAAAGATCGAGATGCATTCCAAAAATAGAAACGCATCGACCGCCAATGCCCAGCGTAGCCGCCACGACCCCTCTGGGTTCGAGATACGGGATATGGATGATGTCGTGGTGCTCAACTTTGATTGTGTTTCGCACAAGAATGGCGTTGCCATGCCATCCCATGGCGTCCTGCTGTACATCCAAAGGCACCGGCACGTAATCGGTATGCGCTTCGATCTGAAAAGTTGGAAGCGCGCTTTGCCGTCTGCCAAATCTGCGGTCAGCTTCCTGCAGAACGACGATATCGGCATCAATCTCCTTCAGCACATTGAGGATGCGGAGCGGCCTGCGCGTGAAGTCCGTCCCGATCGCTTTCTGGATGTTGTAGCTCGCGATTTTGGTTTCGGTTCGGGCCATTTGGGCGATGTCTCTCGGTTCTCAATCAGGTCAGCCATCAGCTGAGCAGTGTTTTCCCATATCCTTGAGTGAAGCGGACGCTGCAACCATGCAGCGAGGCTAAGCTGCTCACACTCGCCCAAGTGCTTCTAATGCCAAGGCCATTGCCTGAAGCAACGCCTCGCGCTTGTCGGCTGCGGTTTGATATCGGCAGCAACCGTCGACCCAAAAAGGTTCTCCTAAAGGCGAGTTGTTCCATTACAAAGGTGAAAACCGCGACTGAATGTAAATCTTCGACAGTTTTCAGATTCCGTGGAAAGCGAAAACACATCGTGACCACTAGCCGAACGACTCCGGGTCAAAAAGGTCAAGACGCTTAAGGGAGCACTTGGTTTGCGAAGCCTCAGTACCCCCACGCCCAAGGGGCACAGGCCGGTCCGTCAATCATGGAAATTTAGTCTGACAGAGTCGTCTCAATGTTTGCAGTAGATTAAACCGTAAGACGGACTCTTCTGGAGAGAGCCTATCGCCCTTTTTGATCTTGGCTATAAACCTCACGCCTTCAATTCGCCTCGACCGGGTTATCAAGGCACCTATCTGCATGCCCTATTCGATACGTTCCCTACAGAAGAGGTCTGCCTTGAGCACATCCTGCGGGTCAGGCACACTCTAAATCCCGTCTGTCCGAGATGCGGGGGTAAAGGGCGATGGAGGCGTCACGAAACCCAAAAACACTATTTTCATCCGTGTGGAGGCACTGTGTCGCCGATGACAAATTCTGTCTTTGACAGAACTCGAGTTCCGCTGCGTTTGTGGTTGTATGCGATGTTGACAATTGCAAACTCTGCAGAGGGTATCGCGAGCGAGAACCTCGCGCGTCAACTTAGTGTTTCCAGGCCAACGTCGCTTCGAATGTTAACCCGAATAAAGTACCATCTTGCTGCGCTTGATGCGAAAGTTCGGCTGGGCCATGCGAGCAGGCCTGTCTTGTGTCGGGTCATTACTTCTCGGAGAATACAGAACAATCAGAGAAATACTCGGAATATCGCCCGGATCCTCATCTTCGCAGATGGTACGAGCATTCGCACCTCAGTTATTTTTCGGCCGAAGCGATCAGATATTCTCGCATTAATAAAGAGCAATATTGTCGATGGTGCCTTGCTCTTTACAGATTGCTATTGGACCTCTCGCACGCTCTCAGCTTACGGAACGGCAAAACCACTAGCGCACCACGTTCCAAACGGTCTTGAGCATCTCCATTTCCATGGCGATCCCATTAGCGGATTTGCCTCTTACTTCAGACAGTCTTTCTTTGATCAGTATAGAGGCGTAACACTCGAAAAGTTCTGGCTGTATCTCAAGGAATACGAGTTTCGATTCAATCGTAGGAGAACGTCCAGTGCGACATTTTGGGACATGATTTCCGAATTTCCTGACTTAGCCGATCGCGATAGAAGACAGCTCAAGGATTCTTGCTCTCGCGTCAATCTGCGGGACGACCTTAATTGACCTTCACGGGAACAAGCATCGTCGAATTCTTCGACCGCTTTCCTGACGAGCGGGCCTGCCTTGCCCAAGTCTTCAGGACCAAATGGGGCGATCACTCGCCTTGCCCAAATTGTGGTGTCATTGGCGCTTGGGCGATCATTCGAGGGACGAAGAAATACAATCACAGGTGCCGCAAGCAATTCTCGCCAATGAAAGGCACTGCGTTTTACCGAACCAATCTTTCACTCATGGCTGTTTTCTATGCATTGCAACTCTTTGCCAACTCGTCGTCCGGGATACGTTCGACTTTCATCAGAAAACAGCTAGGTATCGGTCTGAGAGCAGCGCACCGGTTGTGCAATCAAGTGCGGTTGCACATCGCGGCATATGATCGGGCCCAGCAATTGGGCGGACCAGGTAAAACCGTTAGCGTCGACGAACTCTATCTTAGGCACTCCGTCAATAGACGGCAGAAACGACATGATGGTGCAATCGTTTTAGGCTTCGCTTGCGAGGGAAAAGTGCTTTGCGGAATTGTACCGGACCGCAAACGGGCTACCTTGCACCGCCATATTCGCAGACACGTCCGGCCGGGTTCCTCGGTGATTACAGATGACTGGTTAGGTTACAAAAAATTGGAGCAAGTTGGCTACCACCATATTTCGGTGAACCATAGCTTGGGGTATTTCTTTGATGAGTTTGGCCGGTCTACCAATGAGATCGAGACTTTTTGGGCAAGTATGCGCCGCTCCTTAAGGCTCTATCACCAGACTGCGGATCACAATCTATGGCGCTTCCTCGCAGAGATTGAATTTCGCTATAATCACCGTTTCAGCAAAGTTTCGCCGTTCGATATTCTCATTTCGCATTGGCCCGATCTCGAAAGCTTCGATCGCGGCGCGCTGCAACAGCGCTTTGACTGGCGGGTGCTCTCACTATGATCGCAACGATTGCACCATCATGTCCTTACCCGTCTGCAAGTCAGGCCATGAGAATTTGCCACCGAACTTGCTCGGCTGGGTAACTCACTCTGTAGGTCTGGCGATTGACGGGGTGGCGGTCTGAGTTCGGGGGGGCGTAGACTTTGACATACATCGAGGCGAACTTCCGCAGTGATTGCATCTGTTGAAAACGCGGCGTTGACTGTTTTCCTCGTCTGAAGCGCAGATGGCCCTTTTTAACTCAATTGCTCGACCAATGCTCTGCCACTCGTTTTTAGAGATTTCCCAGATCACGCATCACAGTCTGAAAAGACTTGAGGCCATATGTTACGATAGTTTCGGCAAAACCAGAGCGCTCCGAAGTTTCCTCGAAAAAGCGCCGAGCCGCCGATTTGTGACGTTTTAGGAGCCGTAGCTCTCAGTGACTTCGCCTTTCTGTCGACCGCGCGCTCAAATGATGCATCTCTCTAAAAGTCTTCACGAAAGCTTAATCAATGTTCCGACCCCGTGGGCCACAGTCAGCCCCCCCCGGCTTATCCGCTGGCGCTTGATACCGAGCGCGAAGATTGGTCGAAACCTATGCTAGCGCTTACGAAAGGCTGCACGACAGATGTCGGCACCGCGTTCCGGCAGCATTTCTCCACATTCCGCCAGCTCAGCGAAAAGCGCAGACACAACATCGAGACAAACTGAAGTAGCGAGTTGATGAGCTAAACAGGTTTGGCGGCTTTGCTCTCGACTTGCGGTTCATCCGCAACCGCGAGCAGCAGGATAGGCCAACTGCCACGCAAGTCTAACAGCGCGGATCGGGTCTACAGATCGAGCATACTGACAATCGCGAGGACAAACATGCCGATTGAAAAAACCAGGACGAAGTCGGTTTCCCACCATATTCCTTCGCGTGCTTCATCACTTGTAATGTCAAGACGTGCTAATATCCAAGATCGGATCGCCAAGAGCCAGCGTGGTTGGTGCATGGTCGAACGGTTAGACACAGGCGAGCTCAAAATACAACCTATGGGTTCATTCCAATTGCTTGCTGCCTCTTGCTCGCTGATGGGGTTTTCCCAACAGTTGAGATCCTGGTTTATTCGCATCCCAATTCTCTTTGCCTTTACCGGGCAACCAATACGACTTTGTTGAGGCCCGCTTTCAGCCAGCCCGCGGACGACCAAATCGTGGGCTGTCTTCGCGGCGAGACGTAGGCCTTTGCGGTGGTTCAGCAATCCCGCCGCAAGCTCAAGTAACGGTCAGGTGCCGGTACCAAATCTTCATGAGTCATCCTTCACTCGAACGCTGCTCCCACCTCGGCTACCGCAAATCCAGGATCGCGGCGATCGTCGAGCGCTACGATTCTCTGGGAAACCAGGCAGGTCCTGACGATGTAACAGCCCCATTGCTTATCGGCGGAGCTACTGGCACAAGATAAAGAAAGAACTAGGCGAAAAACATACGTATTTAGGCTCTTGCTTCGCCGCATAATAGCGACACGGGCTCAAATCAGTAGACGAGGTTTTCGCCCAACCGAGCTTTGCGGTGAGGCCTGCTGGATGTCCTGGAGCGCGTTTTGATATTCCTCACGGCAGTTAATGCTAAATACAGCTGTGCTGTGCTGAGCCGGAGAAAAATGATAAACGCGGAATAGCTGGCGATTTCGCTGCCAGCTACCGCTCCTGCCTTGAGGGCAAAAAATTGGTCGGGATCGCGATGAAAAAAAGACCCGGTTCACCAGGGCACATAATGTCGCTTGAACCGCGCATGATGTTCGATGGCGCGGGCGCTACGACGGCTGTGGCAATCGATTTGGGCACGTCCGATTTTTCCGGTGTCGCTTATACTTACGATAGCGCGGCTATCGTACCAATCGCACTCGATAGTCGCGTCGACGCGCCGGACGTGTTCCCTCCCGGCTTGAGTTCGCAGGCGAATCATGGTCCAGCGATTGGGCTGGAAGTCTCGTCAAGAAGAGAACTCTCGGCTCAGTCGACCTTCGATGAAGCGTCCAATAGGGTCGGCTCGGCGCTCATAGGAGATGACGCTGACACTACTCTGGTTGGCTCCGGTCGGGATGATACCCGGTTGTCCGGTCCGGGCTATCTTCGCGGCGATATCGTTTTTGAGGCCATTGACCCAATCGATGTTTTTCCGTCTTCGAGCTTGGCCTGGCAGCACGGGCAATACTCTGCTGACCTATATCGCAACGCCGCAAGCGCAAGTTCATTAGCGCTCTCTGTTCCGGAGGGCGGTTTTGCATACAGGGAGTCGCAACCACTAGAAATCGGTGGTTTCGACCATGGGGTTGCAGCTTTCGATCCAAGCGAGGCATTGCTCCTAGCGTCTAGCTCCGCCGCTGGAAATGAGTTCATCTTCATTGATACCAGCGTGGATAATTACCAGGAATTGGTCAAAACCTGGGAGGGCCGCGGTACGATCGTGCTAGTCGACAGCGACGCAGACGGTGTTGAGCAAATCCTGACCGCTTTAGCTGGCGAAAGAAACATTGCTGCAATCCATATTGTCAGCCACGGCGAAGAGGGGCTGTTCTGGCTTGGTGACACCCTGGTTAATAATGATACGTTGACCGGCGAACTCGCCCAGTTTTTTGCTGCAATCGGCTCAAAGCTCACCATTGATGGCGACATACTGATCTATGGGTGTGAGGTCGGCGAGGACCAAGCTGGTCAGGAGCTGCTCGATAGTCTTGCCGCAATCACAGGGGCAGACATCGCTGCTTCGATCGACGACACGGGCACGATCCTTCGTGGCGGAAATTGGATACTCGAGAGGCATCTTGGGTTCGTCGACGTAGAAGCCCTGACAGCTGAAAACTGGTATGGTTTGCTGGCGCCCACAGCGATCTCGGCGCCGGATGATTCCCTCACGGTGCGCGATGAGAATGGCAACATCTTGTCTCAGGGGGCCACGGGTTTTACTGCCTTTGGGCGCTTCTCCCCGCTGGTCCCAGCTGGCGGTACAGCTACGTGGGATAACGTTGGTACGCTGAGTGGCCAGGCAATCAGCCTACGCGCGACAGTGGTCAGTATTTCCAGCGGCGACGGCATTCGTTTCGAACGACCGGGTGTACTGAGCGATGATCCAACATTCGCAATTTTTGCGGGCGGCCCAACTTCAGAGAATGTGCAGATCGAAATACTCTGGGAAGCGTTCTTTACGGCCACCGGCGCCCCTGCAGAAATCGACGTCAACTTTACTGTAGCTGATATCGATGGTGCAGGAAATGTACCGCGCAGCCGAGAGTTCGTAACCGTCGATACCGATGCGCTTTCCTCTTTTCAAGCAGCCAACGGTTCGAATGTGCTCTTCGACACTTCGATCCCCGGCGAAGTCACTGCATCCGGCACGCAGAATGAGGGTGGCGGCGTGCCTTCAGCAGCTCGATTCAATTGGGTGGAGACGAGCAATTGGACGATTACATACAACCTTGTTCCAACGGCTGCTTCCAACGCGATATTTTCACATGACGGCGACGCCGATATCAATCTTGGAAATGGGGGGACGACGGTCTCCATCCCTCGGCTTGATCTGGACGACAACGATAGCACGACCGCGGGATCTAGCTATCTTGGAACATTCGTTGAAAATGGTCCTGCCGTCGCCGTTGTCGACAGCGACGTCACAGTTACCAACCCGAATGGAAATGTACGTGGGGCGACCATAACTCTGACAAACCCGCAATCGGGAGACGAGCTTCTGGTGAACGGCTCTACCGCCGCATCCGGTTCGCTCGGCGGCGCAATCTCGTACACGCGCACCGCCACCGAAATCATCATAACCGGCAATGGCAATGCTGCAGCTTACGAAGCCGCGCTCCGGGCCATCACCTTCCAGTCGCTCGGCGAACGCCCGAGCGAAGTCGATCGCGTCATCGAAATTGGTTTTGAGAACGCTTCGCTCTCGTCGAATATCGCTGTATCGACGATCCAGGTCACGGAAGTCAACGATCCGCCGACTGCGGTGAATGGCTCCCAGCAAACCACCGATGAAGACACCCCGATCACCAATATCAACGTGCTCGGCAATGATTTCGATGGTGACGGCGACAGCCTTACAGTGATCAGCGCGAGCGCCAATAACGGCACGGTCACGATCAACCCAAATGGCAGTTTAAACTACACGCCGAACCTGAATTTCAATGGCAATGACTCTATAACTTACACGATCAGCGATGGGCGCGGCGGCACTTCGGCTGCGGTCGTTCCGATTGTCGTCAATCCGGTGAACGATCAACCGACCACGGTCGGTAGCCTGCCATCGCAGGCTAATCAGGATGCGCAGGCGGGAATTTTCGTCGATGTGTCGAGCGGCTTCACCGATGTCGAAGATGGGGCCCTGACTTTCACAGCTAGCAATCTTCCCGCTGGCCTATCGATTGATCCGAGCACTGGCTTCATTACCGGCACGATCGACAATTCTGCGAGCCAGGGCGGTGCGGGTGGGGTCTACACCGTAACTATTACGGCAAGCGATTCCGGCGGACTTTCAACCACGCAGAGCTTTTCGTGGACAGTCACCAATCCGCCGCCGCAGGCCAACAATGATGGCGGCGCAGGGGTCGAGGATACGCCGATCACCGTCGATGTCATCGGCAATGATTTCGACCCTGATGGCGACACTATCAATGTGATTTCCGCAAGTGCCAATAACGGCACTGTTGTCATCAATCCCGATAATACGCTGACTTACACGCCAAACACGAATTTTAGCGGCCCGGATGTCATCAGCTATACGATCAGCGATGGCGAAGGCGGCACCGACACGGCCGTGTTCAATATTTTTGTGAATGCGCAGAACGATCCGCCGACGACCGTCGGCTCGCTCCCGCCACAATCCAACCTTGACGCCGATGGCGGAATCAGCGTGGCGACGGCGGGCGCGTTCAACGACATCGATGGCCCATCGGCAACCTACAGCGCGACTGGGTTGCCACCGGGCCTCTCAATCGACAGTACGACCGGCGAGATCACCGGCACGATCGACAATTCTGCGAGCCAAGGTGGTTTCGGTGGGGTGTACTCGGTTGCCGTAACTCTCAGTGATGGTGCAGGCGGTTCTGCTACTCAGAATTTCAGCTGGACGGTCACCAATCCGCCGCCGGTTGCTGCGAACGACACGGCTTCGACCGACGAAGATGTTCCGGTTAATATCGATGTGCTTGCCAACGACAACGATCCCGATGGCGATGCGTTGACG
>NZ_JACXLC010000002.1 GCF_014705715.1 Erythrobacter rubeus
GGTCGCGCTCGACGCTTCGGGCAATTTCGACGACTTGGATGGCGATGCGCTGACCTTCTCGGCGACTGGGTTGCCTACGGGTCTGAGCATCGATGCGGCGGGCAACATCACCGGTACGATCGATCCGTCCGCATCGCAGGGCGGTCTGGCCGGCAACGGCGTTTATCAGGTCACGGTCACGGCCGATGACGGCAATGGCGGCACAGTAAGCTCGACCTTCTTCTGGACGATCGACAACCCTGCGCCGACCGCTGCGAACGACACGGCTTCGACCGACGAAGATGTTCCGGTCAATATCGATGTGCTTGCCAACGACAACGATCCCGATGGCGATGCGTTGACGGTCATCTCTGCTTCGGCTCCCAATGGCACGGTGGTGATCGAGGCCGACGGCACGCTCACCTACACGCCGGATGCGGACTTCAACGGCAGCGATACGATCATCTACCAGATCAGCGATGGCGAAGGCGGCACATCGACGGCGTCCGTCACCGTCGCTGTTTCTGCAGTTAACGATGCACCGGTGACGGTTGGCCTGCCTGATCTGACAGACGGCAATAACGAGTCGACCAACGTGCCGCTCGGCGCAGCATTCTCAGATCCCGAAGGCGACACGATCACGTATAACATCACCGGCCTGCCTGATGGACTAACCTTCGATCCGGCGACTGGTACGGTTTCAGGCACGACCACCGCAACAGCCTCAACCGGCGGCCCCGGCAGTGATGGCATCTATACCGTCACGGTCACCGCCGATGATGGCAATGGCGGCGTTACGTCGGCCACTTTTACCTGGACGATCAACAACCAGCCCCCCACCGCCGTGAATGACAGCTTCACCGGCACTGAAGACACACCGCAAATCCTCGACGTGCTGGCGAACGATGTCGACCCGGACGGCGACCCAACGACACCGATCGTGATCACTAGCGCAACCGCAACAAACGGCAATGTGCTCGTAAATCCGGACGGCACAATACTGTTCACACCAGCTCCCGACTTCAACGGGGTCGCGACAGTCACTTACACCATCGAGGACGCGAATGGCGAGCCTGCCACCGCCGTGGCGACGATCAACATCGCGGCAGTCAACGATCCGCCCGAAGCAACCCCGCTGTCTGACAGGGCTGATCAAGATGGCGACCCGATTACTATCGACGCATCCACCCTGTTCACCGATGTCGAGGGCGACACACTGACCTATTCAGTCAGCAACCTGCCCGCCGGTCTCTCGATCGATTCCGTCACTGGCCTCATCACCGGCACAATCAACTCAAGCGCCAGCCAATTCGATGGCGGCGTCTATTCATCGGTCATCACGGCTGACGATGGCAATGGCGGAGTGACCAATCTGATGTTCGTTTGGACGGTCACCAATCCGCCGCCGACCGCTGCGAACGACACGGCTTCGACCGACGAAGACGTGGCCGTCAATATCGATGTGCTTGCCAACGACAGCGATCCCGATGGTGATGCGTTGACGGTCATCTCGGCCAATGCGCCCAACGGCACAGTTGTCATCAATCCTGACAACACGCTCACTTACACGCCGGATGCA
>NZ_JACXLC010000003.1 GCF_014705715.1 Erythrobacter rubeus
TGTTGCGGTCGATGTGCCGCCTTCGCCGTCGCTGATCTCGTAGGTGATCGTATCGCTGCCGTTGAAGTCTGCATCCGGCGTGTAGGTGAGCGTGCCGTCGGCCTCGATCACCACTGTACCATTGTCCGCGCTCGCGCTGGTGACCGTCAGCGGATCGCCATCGGGATCGCTGTCGTTGGCAAGCACATCGATGTTGACGGCCACGTCTTCGTCGCTCGTCGCGGTGTCGTCGGCCGCCACGGGAACTGGGTTGGTCACCGTCCATGTGAAGGTCGTCGAGACCGTGCCGCCATTGCCATCATCGGCAGTAACGGTAACCTGGTAGATCCCATCGCCCAGCGGGCCGCCCTGCGATGCCGACGGGTCGATCGTACCGGTGATGTTGCCCGCCGCATCGATGCTCAGACCCGTAGGCAACCCAGTCGCCGAGAAGGTCAGCGCATCACCATCCAAGTCGTCGAAATTGCCTGCAACAGACAGGTTGACCGGCGAACCGTCGACATCAACACGGCCGGGTAGCGCCGAGACAACCTCAGGATCATCGTTCACTGGCGTCACAGTTACGGTCAGCGTTGCGGTAGCGGCCCCGCCCTCGCCATCGCTGATCTCGTAAGTGACGTTCGCTTCACCATTGAAGTTCGCGTTCGGCGTGAAGGTCAGGGTACCATCCGCATTGATGACAACGGTGCCATTGTCCGCGCTCGCACTGGTGATCGTCAGCGGATCACCATCGGGATCGCTGTCGTTCGCGAGCACCGCCACCGTAATCGGTGTGTCTTCCGCCGTGGTCGCGGTGTCGTCCTGAGCGATCGGAGCAACATCTTGGACCGAGTAGATAAATACGGCGCTAACGGAGCCACCATTGCCATCATCGGCAGTAACGGCAACCTGGTAGATCCCGTCGCCTAGCGGGCCGCCCTGCGATGCAGACGGATCGATCGTACCGGTGATGTTGCCCGCCGCATCGATGCTCAGGCCCGTAGGCAAGCCGGTCGCCGAGAAGGTCAGCGCATCGCCATCGGGATCGCTGAATGCACTTGCTGTCGGAATCGTAACGATCTGCCCATCCTCACCACTCTGGTCCGGTAGGCCAACCGCGATCGGATCATCGTTCACCGGATTGACGGTTACCGCGACTGTTGCGGTCGATGTGCCGCCCTCGCCGTCGCTGATCTCGTAGGTGATCGTATCGCTGCCGTTGAAGTCTGCATCCGGCGTGTAAATGAGCGTGCCGTCGGCCTCGATCACCACCGTGCCATTGGGAGCCGAAGCCGAGATGACCGTCAACGCATCGCCATCGGGATCGTTGTCGTTGGCAAGCACATCGATATTAACCGGAACATCTT
>NZ_JACXLC010000004.1 GCF_014705715.1 Erythrobacter rubeus
GTAGATCCCATCGCCCAGCGGGCCGCCCTGCGATGCCGACGGGTCGATCGTACCGGTGATGTTGCCCGCCGCATCGATGCTCAGACCCGTAGGCAACCCAGTCGCCGAGAAGGTCAGCGCATCGCCATCCAAGTCGTCGAAATTGCCCGAAGCGTCGAGCGCGACCACATCCGCATCGCTGTTATCCTGGTTGAGGATTTGCGCGCTGACGACTGGATCATCGTTCACCGGATTGACGGTGACCGCGACTGTTGCGGTCGATGTGCCGCCCTCGCCGTCGCTGATCTCGTAGGTGATCGTATCGCTGCCGTTGAAGTCTGCATTCGGCGTGTAGGTGAGCGTGCCGTCGGCCTCGATCACCACCGTGCCATTGGGAGCCGAAGCCGAGATGACCGTCAACGCATCGCCATCGGGATCGTTGTCGTTGGCAAGCACATCGATATTAACCGGAACATCTTCGTCGGTCGAAGCCGTGTCGTTCGCAGCGGTCGGTGGATCGTTGACTGGATCGACAGTGACAGTGACCGTCGCGGTTGCGGTGCCGCCGTTACCGTCGCTGATCGTGTAGGTGATCGTGGTTGAGCCGTTAAAGTTGGACGCAGGCGTGAAGGTGATCGTACCATCGGGATTGATCACCACCGTGCCATCGGACGAGGTGGCCGACGTGACCATCAGCGGATCGCCATCGACATCGCTGTCATTGCCGAGCACCCCGATAGTGACCGACGTATCTTCGTTGGTAGTCGCCGTGTCATCAACCGCGATCGGATCATCGTTCACCGGATTGACGGTTACCGCGACTGTTGCGGTCGATGTGCCGCCTTCGCCGTCGCTGATCTCGTAGGTGATCGTATCGCTGCCGTTGAAGTCTGCATCCGGCGTGTAGGTGAGCGTGCCGTCGGCCTCGATCACCACTGTACCATTAGGAGCCGAAGCAGAGATGACCGTCAACGCATCGCCATCGGGATCGTTGTCGTTGGCAAGCACATCGATATTAACCGGAACATCTTCGTCGGTCGAAGCCGTGTCGTTCGCAGCAACCGGCGGCGGATTGGTGACC